>OY970061.1:0-2600650 GCA_963705255.1 uncultured Methanoregulaceae archaeon | reverse complement strand
AAGCAACAACTCGAAACGTTGAGGCTGTTGTGTGATATTTAAAACCCTTATCCACAACAGTCACTAAGGGTATATTCCAGTTATTACACAGATTAGTACAAGGAGGTTGTGCATTGGACATCCCACGTATCTTCAACATCACCGAAAGTGCTCACCGCATCCATAACCCGTTCACACCAGAAAATCTCGCCACTCTCGGCGCAGCGTTGCGCCTGGAACCGGGGGCTCGTGTGCTCGACCTCGGCAGCGGTTCGGGCGAGATGCTGTGCACCTGGGCACGCGATTACGGAATCACCGGCGTCGGCATCGACATGAGCCCGTTGTTCACCGGGCAGGCGAAACACCGCGCTGAAGAACTCGGAGTTGCCGATCGAGTCGAGTTCATCCAGGGCAATGCTGCCGGCTACGTCGCCGACGAAAAGGTCGGTGTGGCAGCCTGTCTCGGTGCCACGTGGATCGGTGGGGGCGTCGCCGGCACCATCGAGCTTCTGGCGAAGAGTCTCCGCCACGAAGGAATCATCCTCATCGGCGAGCCCTACTGGGTGCGGTTACCCCCGACGGAAGACGTTGCCAGGGAATGCTTTGCCAATTCTATCTCCGACTTTCTCATGCTTCCAGAACTTCTCGCGTCTTTTAGCGACCTCGACTACGATGTTGTGGAAATGGTTCTGGCTGACCAGGAAGGCTGGGACAGGTACGAAGCGGCCAAGTGGCTCACCATGCGCCAATGGCTCGAAGCGAATCCCGACGACGACTTCGCGAAAGAGGTTAGAACCAAACTGACTTTGGAACCAAAACGCTACGCCGCGTACACGCGTGAATATCTTGGATGGGGTGTGTTCGCGCTGATGGCGCGGTGATGTGAGGCAGCTGGGATATTCGGCGGATTGTCAACGGCTGGGGCAGCTGAGCTACACTCGGCGGCTCGTCAAAGTGTGAGTTCATGTTTAATTACAGAACACCCATGCAACAACTCGAAATGTTGAGGCTGTGGGGGGATATATAAAACTCTAATCTAGTACAGCCCCTAAAATGAATCCTCGCTTTTAACTCGTCTTATATACTCCTTATTTCCGAATTGAAGGAAAATGTGCTCAAATCTTATTCGTTCTTTAACCCACGTTTCATGGTAATACATCAGTACCGGCGCTCCTTATTGCCCTCGGTTCCGGAGATTGACGACGGGTCGGTACTAAATCCGGTCCCGGGTCCGCCCAACCACGACAAGCCCGGCTCCGCCCCACCGCACGCGGCACGACCCGTCAGTACCGGCGCTGCTTAGTGCCCCCGGTATACGCATTGAAAAACCATAAAAAAGATGAGCAAGGCGCCGGCGGCTCACTTGAGCTTTTTCTCAAGCTTCTTGAGCTTTTTCTGGGCCTCTTTGCTGCCACCAGCCGCCTGCTTCGAGAGCTCTTCTGCCTTGGCCTTCTTCGCCTGGTTCAGCTTCACCAATTGTTTCTTACTCGTTGGCATATTGTCACCTCGCTTGCTTCTTTGGCTGGTTCTCATTGGTTCTTTTCCAATTTAAAATATCCCCGTATCTGCTGTCGTCGTGGATTACTCAGGGTTGCTACCCTCGCGATCGCCGGAGTGGGGTCTCCGGCGGAAACGTCGGTGTCCGGAGGGGTAAAGCCATCGGGGCTTATTCTGGCCTCCGATGGCCTGATCCGGTACACTTTTTCGGCCGATAACGTAAAAACATCTGTCGCTTGTTTTCAGAGGAGGCGATTTTGGGCTCGTATTGGCAGAATTCCCATAATTCTCGTCCAAAAAATATGCCGCTATAAATCAATTACAGGTGGAAAAGTCGGGTCGGGACGTGGTCTGGGTTGTTGGCCAGGACTGGGGATTGTGAACGAGGGTTTTTCAAAAAGTCGAGGGGGTTATTTCCGGTCGCGGCACTTGACGGCAGCCCCCCTCCGCATCCGGCCCCCGCCCCCCCGCACGCGGCCCCGCTGGAAAGAGATCCGGGACTGAACGCACGTGTCGGATTATCTCAGGCAGATGAAGTGATCGGCACAACGATTCCCTTTCTGAGTGTACCAGCAATCAGGGACGTCGGATCCTGGTATTCTTCCGGGGTCAGGGTGAGCACATCAAGGGCAATCTTGAACTTCCTGACGGTCTGGATCTCTGCATCTTTCGTCATGAGAGCCCGCTCAAAAATATCCCTGCCAGCAAAATCGCTGGAAATGATCGCGACATCGATATCACTATTTGGTGATGATGTTCCGGTACTCGAAGACCCGAACAGGATAATATCGTGAATATGAACGCCGTTCTTTCTCACGACAGCGCTGAAAAAATTTACCGCTTCGAGGATTTGTGCGTCAACCATGTGAGAATCTCCTTTGACTCGCTGAGGATTTTTTCCATCTTCTCTTTGGTATATTGTTCAAGAACCACATCAAGGTTATGCGGATATCGTCCGGTAATTCCGATACGATTAATGACAAACAAAGAGTCCATATACTGCTGAGGCACTTCGAGTTCGAGGATTTCAACGAGAAAGATCAGGCTGTGAGTCTTATCCGGATTATCCTTGAATTTCTCGACGTACAACGCTTTCAATGCTTTTTCGAGTGCAAGGTGACAGAAGAAGATCACCGGAGGATAGCGCCCGGCGGAGATGAGAGATTCGGCAGTACCGAGATCGTATTGAGCCTGCCGGAATCATTCGCCAGAGTCGGGAGCCATTGTTTGGGAAAACCTCCTGCTGTTCTCTATCTCGCGTATGTTGTCAGATGAATATATTGTTTCATCCTGCACTCAACGACATCATCGGTACCAGCAAATTCTCAGTGCCCTCGGTCCCGGAGATTGAAGACGGCCTCAACCCGATCCGGCGCCGGGTCCGCCCAATCAGTACCAGCCCGGCCCCGCCCCACACGCACGCGGCCGGTATGGAAGCGGATGACCCGCCGGTTACCGGGAATATTCCCGGAGGATCTTAGCAATTTTTCCCTTGGTCGCCGGGATATTCTTCGTGACAATCTGCCAGATGACTTCGTGATCTACGGCAAAATAATGATGAATAACTTTGTTTCTCAGGCCCACGATCGTTTTCCAGGGCACTTCCGGATGCCGTTCCCTGACATCATCCGGGATCGCCGCCGCAGCTTCACCGATCTTCTCAATGTTTCGTTCAACTGCGTCGACGGTCTGCTCGCTAAAGATGAATTCATCGTAGGATAATCCGGCAACGTAACGTTCGATCTTATCCATCGAGGAGAGGATTTCTGAAAGGTACAACGCGGGAGACCGGGCGGTCATGCGTACCTGTACCTCGGCGAGGATGGTATCCCGGATAAGAGGATGGAGGGATCTCCGTATGACCAGGTCTACTTTGTGATGGAGAATAGATTCGAGATAATCGGCGAGGTCGACAAGTTCCCACCCGATCGGCCGGTCGAATTCTACAATAATATCGATATCACTGGCCGGGGCTGCTTCTCCGCGTGCGTAGGATCCGAAGATACCGATGGATGTCACGCCGTATTTTTCACGGATCTCCGGCAGGCACTTCCTCAGGATTTCCCGTATCTCCCCAGCCGATGTCATGGTTCCGATAAAAGATGATAGTCTTCTGACGGTAAAAAATGCATGGTCTGAACCTTCTCGCTCTGACCAGATAGTACGGCGCTTATCAGTGCCCTCGGTTCCGGAGAAGAACGACGGCCTCAGTACCAACCCGGTTCCGGGTCCGTCAATCAAAAGAGAGGCCGGGCCTGCACCACCCATGCGGCCGACACCGGAGCAGCAATTGCGGCCGGCCACTGGAAAATCTGGCCCAGCCAACTCAGTGGATATGTTCCCCCGACCGGAAAATGTCCGGCCGCCAGACGCGTTCGCGGTGAAAAATTTTCCCGGCAGAACCGGACGAATCGGAAATTTTTTGCCGGCACAAGAGTCCCAAGTAAAAAATTTCCCGGGCTCTGAACTCTCTTCGTGCCGGAATTTTTCCAGCCGGATCTGGTGCCGGCAAAAAATATTTTCCGTATTGATCCGGGCTCAACACAGACCGGTCGCACCCCTGCCCCGGCACGGGTTCTCGAAGGACGCCTCCGTCGTAATGCCCCTTCCCGGGAGACCCGGTGAGGTCAGGGAGTGCCAGAGGCAATTCCGGTACAACGGGGCCCGGAACGGTGCCGGTTGTACCGCTATTCCCTGGATCTCCCGGTTCGGGAGGTCATAATTCCGGAAAACGCGGAATGGAGACCGGAATTCCCGGGCGTTCTCCCACGGGAATAATGGAGGTAATAATTAGCAGTGTTTCAGGGCCCGGACTCCGGACCGGTCAGGGTACCGTGGGTCGGGATGGCCGGATTGAGGATTTACGGACAAGGCCCCGTAAGAGGGTCTCGCCGGTGAACCTGTATCCGGTTCCCATTTTTGCGCACATCAATCTCATCCCATTACGCTCCGTTCGCTCCCAATCGCCACCAAAATCCTCCGTTTTCGCGTTTTCCAATTTATTCATACAAGCGCTTATATACCCAGAGCTAATCCTGTTCTGTCAAAGGGCCCCGCGACACTACAACAGAAAGGAGGTAACAACGCATGAGAGAATCCAAAACCCCGCCGGTACAAAATCCGGCAACCAACTCAGAAACCACCTGGAGGTGCTGCCGGTGAGCCGCGGACCGCGTCCGCACCGGGCGCTCGCTGAGGCGATACCCATCGCACAGCTGCGTGGCGTCGTCCAGCTCGCGGGCCTCAGCCCCGAGCGGATCTACGACATCTCGATCGTCTCGAAGCTCCCGATCGCGTTCATCCGGGTGATGTTCGCGGCCCGGATCCTCGGGGCGGCGAGCGAGATTGCAGACGACTTCAAAGACGAGATCGCACAGCTCCGGATCATCGCCCGGAACGCGGCAGTCTCGGCCGAGCTCTGGCTCCGGTCGAAGCATGGGACCTGGCGGTTCTTCCTCGTCACAGCGGCCGGGCTCATCGAGATCGACCGGGATGGGAGGCCGCTCGCGGCCATGGTGTTGGCAGGGTGAGTGCCGGGAAAATTTCCTGGTACTATTTTTGACCGTTCAGGATTTTCCGTCAACGTGATTCACCGGAAAATTCTCATCCAATCTTTTTTCCCGGCCGGGATTCTGCCGGCACATGAATCAGTCACGGACCTGTTCCCATATCTTCCCTGAGGCTCCGTTGTCAGGACCTCTTACAGGAGACCCATATGGGCATGGGACTCCCTGAGGGAATTCTGGTACAATGGAACCCGCGACGTTGCCGGTTGTACTTCTTTTCCAAAAATCGCCCGGATTAGAGGTCATAATTCGCAAAAAGGCGGAACAGGGCCCGGAAATTGCAGAAGTTTGTCGACGGGAAAAATTGAGGACATGTTTAGCCACGTTTGGAGGGCAAAAGTCCGTGTAGGTGGGGATTTCGTTGGGGGCCTTTTTTGAAGAACGTATTTGGGAAGGGATAAAAAAACAGGTTATAGTAATTTCCGGTACTCTTCATCAGTTACCGGCTCGAACCATTCGGCGTCTCCCTTCCGGGAATCGGGCATGATCGCGAGGTGGGTATGCCAGCTGTCGGGCGCGGCACCGTGCCAGTGTTTCACGCCCGGCGGTACCTTCACAACATCCCCTCCCCGGATTACCTGTGCCTTCCTTCCCTCTTCCTGCGAAAATCCTTTGCCCCCGGTAACGAGCAGGATCTGGCCCCCGGGATGGGTATGCCAGCTGTTCCTCGCACCGGGTGCAAACGTTACGTTCCCTATGGGGCAGTTGAACATGCGGTCGTCCGGGATCAGCATTTCCAGCCATACATCCCCGATAAAATGGTCGTTCGAAACCTTCCCGCCTTTCGGGAAGATTACCCTTTCACATCCATCGTCCGGTTTGTTCATAATCTGTTCTTTCGTTTTTCGCGAGACTCTGGTGGTCATTTCCGTTCTGGGTAAACGAGTCTATACATCTATCCCAATCACCGGGTGCGGCACGTACGGTTCTTCCAGCAACGCAATCTCTTCCGGTGTCAGCGTTATCGAAAGTGCAGCTACCGCATCCTCAACATGAGAGATTTTCGTGGGACCGACAATGGGAGTGATGACCGGGTCTTTCAGCAGCCAGGCGAGCGCGACCTGGGCCCGTGGCACCCCTCGTTTTTTCGCTACCTCCCCCAGTCGATCAACAACCTTCCTGTCCGTCCCGGATGTTGCGGCGAAGAGATGGTTGCCGATCTCATCGATCTTCGAACGGGGGGTTGATGCCCCCCATTCGCGTGCCAGTCTTCCCGATGCGAGCGCGGCCCATGGAACGACGGCTATCTTTTCCTCCCTGCAGAGCGGAAGCATCTCCCTTTCCTCCTCGCGGTACATCAGACTGTAGTGATCCTGCATCGCCACAAACTTCGTCCACCCGTTCTTCTCCGCTACCTGGTTTGCCTTGAGGAACTGCCATGCGTACATGGAAGAGGCACCGATATACCGTGCCTTCCCGGACTTCACGACATCGTGCAGTGCTTCCATCGTCACTTCGATGGGAGTATGGTGATCCCATCGGTGGATGTAGTAGAGATCCACGTAGTCGGTTCCCAGTCTCCTGAGGCTCCTGTCGATCTCGCTCAGGATCGCCTTCCGGGAGAGCCCGGCACTATTCGGGCCTTTTCGCGTCGGGAAAAAAACCTTCGACGCGAGGACAATTTCATCCCGGTCTGCATAATCCTTTAACACCCGGCCAACGATCTCTTCGCTCCTTCCGTCAGAGTACATATTGGCCGTATCAAAAAAATTGATACCGTAGTCAAGGGCTTTTTTGATTATCGGGCGGCTGCTCTTCTCGTCAAGTGCCCAGGGAAATAATCCCTTTCCTTCCCCGCCAAAACTCATGCAGCCCAGACAGATCCGGGACACATCCATCCCGGTATTTCCCAGTTTCACATAGTCCATGATATCGAACCTCCTCTTATGAACCGTTCCGCTTTTACACCTGCTTGAACATCTTCTTTGCCATGGCAGCCCTCTCTTTTAGATCAGGTCCCTCGAGTTCCTCCACAACGGATTCGAGGACCGTGGGTATATCGATGTGCTGGGGGCACTTCTCGGCACACTGCCCGCACTGCACGCACAGGGATGCAAACTCGGGCGTCCCGAGGGCGACAGCGCCGCCGAGCCGGGCTGCGTACATGAATTTTTCCCCGTCGGGATTGTCGGCGAGGGTCAGGTTGTTGTAATGCTCGAAACAGAGCGGGATATTTACCCCGGAAGGACAGGGCATGCAGGTACTGGCAGCCGGTACAGGCCACTTTCATCAGTTCGCGGTACTTCTTCTCCACCCGTTTTACCAGCTGCAGTTCCGCGTTCGTCAGCGAGTTGGGGTACGCCTGGTCCGCAATGCTGAGATTCTCCCGGATATGCGCCTCGTCATTCATCCCGGAGAGGACGACCGTGACCTCGGGATGGTTCCATATCCAGCGGAGGGCCCATTCGGCGGGAGTCCTCTTTACCGGCGCCTCGTCCCAGATCTCTCTCACCGCGGGGGGCACGGTCCTCGTGAGGTTCCCTCCCCGGAGGGGCTCCATGATGATGACGCCAAGACCTTTTGAGGCCGCGTATTCAAGCCCTGCGGTGCCGGCCTGGTTCTTTTCATCCAGGAAGTTGTACTGGATCTGGCAGAAGCCCCAGTCGTACGCGTCCACGATCCGGCTGAAGTCCTCCGATGCACCATGGAACGAGAAGCCCGCGTTCCGGATGCGGCCGTCGGCCTTCGCCCGGTCGAGGAAATCCGCCACACCCAGCTTCCCGACCGAGTCCCACAGGTCCCCAACGAGAGCGTGGACGAGATAATAGTCGATGTGGTCGGTTTTGAGTTTCTCCAGCTGGGCATTCAAGAACCGGTCCATGTCCTCCCGCTTTTCGATGAGCCAGGACGGGAGTTTTGTCGCGAGTTTTACTTTCGCACGGTACCCGTCCGCAAGGGCACGCCCCACGAACGGCTCGCTCTGCCCCATGTGATAAGGCCAGGCAGTATCGACATAGTTCACACCCTGGTCGATCGCGGAGCGCAGCTGTTTTGCCGCCCTCGCTTCATCGATCGAGCCGTCCTCCCTTGATGCCAGACGCATGCAGCCGAACCCGAGAACGGAGAGTTCATCGCCGTTCTTCGGCATTTTCCTGTACAGCATTTTTTTCACCAGATCTTTCAGGCGGGACCTCGCGGTCACGTCTCCTTCTTCATCCCCGGTCCGCGCAGCCACCCGGCCACCGCGTCCTTCGCATTCCTCACGTCCCCGCCCCGGATGGCAAGGCCGTCCAGGACGGTCGACCGCGGGCAGATCTTCCGGATATCGGAAACGCTCCGGCCGAGACCGCTCCCCTCGTGCGTGCAGAACGGGGCAATGGTCTTTCCGGAGAGATCGGATTCCTCCAGGAAGGTGAAGACCGGCATCGGCATCGTTCCCCACCAGTTGGGGTAGCCGAGGAAGATCGTACCATAGGACGTTATGTTTTCCACCCGGCCGCTCAGTTTCGGCCGGGCATTCCTGCGGAGTTCTTCCCGTGCCACTTCGGTGGTATCGGTATAATCCCGGGGATATGGCTTCACCGCCTCGATGCGGAAGAGGTCACCTCCCGCCATCCCGTGGATCATCTTTGCCAGGACTTCCGTGTTGCCGACCGGCAGGTCGACGATCGTCCCGTTGACATAGTTATTCCCCGGGCGCGAAAAAAACGCAACCAGGTACTTTGAATTATTTTCATTCCTCTTCGTCATGTGCGCATCTCCCCGAACGGTGCTCAGGTTCGTGGAACGATTATAGTATACGTAAAATAGGTATGGCATAAATAGCGCATACAAACAAACGTGTGACATACTGACAGGTTTGATACCAATGGAAACTCCGCCGAAAAAATACAGATACAGTTGGCCGATCGAGGCGACGCTGGACGTTATCGGAGGCAAGTGGAAACCGCTGATCATGTACATGCTCAAGGACGGGACGCTCCGGTTCAGCCAGATCATGGATAAAGTACAGCCCAGGATCACCCAGCGGATGCTCACGAAGGAACTCCGGGAACTCGAGAAAGACGGCCTCGTAATCCGGAAGGTCTACCCGCAGGTCCCGCCGAAGGTAGAGTACACGCTCACGGAGAAGGGATGGTCCCTGATGCCGATACTCGACGATCTCTGCGACTGGGGATCCGAACATATGGGAGACGAGATCGAGTTCAAGTGTGATGAATAACCAGAACTTTTTTACCAGCGTACGTCCTGTCCGGTACCGTGAAATCCTCAGTGCCCTCATTACCAGAGATGCGACGACGACCTCCGTACCGATCCGGTTCCGGGTCCGTTCCACACGCGGCAGATATGGAAGAGTTTGGTCGACCCGGATAAAGCCGACCGGAAAAGAGATAGGGTGATTTCCGATCACGGTAAGCAGGGTCGATGAAAAAAGCCGCTCCCGAGCGGCTGCTGAAACTACACGGTAGTTTCAGACATTTTCAAGCGGGGGTAGTGGGGTCGATCAAAAAAAATTAAACTGGTTTGAAATTGTCCGGGATCCTGGAACTTCCCGGGTTTGGTGAGAGTAGGGTAGGAAATAGGGTGGGGGGGTGCCTGCCGGTCCCGGAAACACAGAACCGAAGCCCGTTTAACGATCTGCGGCAAAAACTGATGTGAGGTACCACCATGCCCGTCATTATTCTGAAAAGCCGCAGAGGCATCTCGATCGAACAGAAGCGAAGGATCGCCAGGGAATTTACCGAGACCCTTGTCAGCACCCTGGGCGCAAAAAAGGAACTCGTCACGATCTTCTTCGAAGAGAAGGAGCTCGAGGATATTGCGAAGGGCGGAAGACTCCGGTGCGACGAGTAAATTCTTTTTTTTTTTGATAAGCTGGTAATAAAAAAATCGTTGGAATTTTTTACCGGTCCCCGCCGCCCTTGCGTTCTTCATAGGGTATATCCGCACTCTTCCCCCGGGACAGCTTCTCCCGTTCGCGCCGGGCACTCTCGAACCGGTCTTCAAGAGGGATATCAACACTACCCCCGCGGGATAACTGTTCCTTCTCCCGGGCACCTTCGAACCGTTCCGCAATCGGGATCTCGGCACTCCTTCCCGGAGGCATCCGCTCGTTCTCGTTCCGGCCACGCGGCCTGCGTTCATCAAAGGAGATCTCGCGGCTGGGGCGGGCTGAGGCTGCCGGCCCCCGCGGGACTACCGACCCGGGTGAATCGGCACTCGGAATAAAATCGATACCGGCATCATCGGAAGAGCGGGGAGGCATACGGGGCCGCTGGTCGCGTCCGGGTGCACCGGTGTCCGCTGATGGATGCGGTGCTCCGGTATACGCGTACCGGCTCCGGCCTGAAGCTCCCTTTCCCCCCGGACCTGTGCCACCTGCTCGTTTACCGCCTCTTCCCGGTCGCTGGCACTCCATTCCGTGAACATCAGGAACTGGAGGAACGATTCGGGCTCGCGGAAGACCGAGGCGCGAATCCCCCCGAAGACGATCGTCCGGTCCACATCGCCATACCACCCTCCTGCGCGTTCCGTGATCACCTCATCACCGGATTCGAAGACGTACACCCGTTCGATCTCGCCGTTCCGGCCCCAGCTGGTCTCCGTAATCCCGGTATCCTCGAAGGTGAAGAGCTTCCCCACTGCCCCGTACTCCCCGCCTTCCCGCACCGCGATCCTCCGGGCACCGTCCTCGTAGCGGAATGTCCGTGGCCGCTGCCCGAATGCAAACGTCTCTTCCAGCATTCCGTACGGATCGAAGACGAACCTCCGGATGATCGTATCCTGTCTCGCCGGATCCCGTTCCGTCATTATGTTCGTGGATGGATCGAACAGGTAGAGTCTCTTCAGGTTCTTCTTGGCATCCAGCACCCGCACGCCCCCGTTTCCATACTGGTAGAACCGGGCGATGGTCCCCTTGCGCGTGCCCGCAAATTCGGTTATGACTGCATCTGTCATTGCAACCGATCACTCCATAGGATCAAGGTAATCCGTTTCAGGATTGTTTTTAACGTTATCAATTACGGCGGGAAATAGTTTTTCCACAGGATATCTTTGACCATGCGGATGATATGCACTCTATACAAGAGTAACCTTCATTCATTACGGCAGACAACAGAGATCCTGAAATGGCAGAAGAACCTTCAGAATCCGCATCCCACACTGGTCCGGCACAGGATCCGGGACCCACAGCAGTCCTACCTGATATACCCTCTCCTTCACCCATTACTCAGGATCGCGGCCAGACCCTGTACCTTGCCGCGTGGAGTGCCCGGTTCTGGGCATGGCTCATCGATTTTATCCTCATCATCCTCTTCCTGGCTATCGTCCGCGGCATTTTCAATCCATTCTGGTCGATCCCCCCGTACTGGGACCTCTGGCACTGGGAACCCATCGGGTTCTGGTTCCAGACAATTTTATTCTTTGCCTACTGGACGGTCATGGAGGGGTTCCGCGGCCAGTCCATAGGTAAAATGTGCTTTAATCTGAAAGTTGTCAACCGGGACGGGTCGAAGATCACCTATAGTACTGCCGCAATCGAGAGTTTCGGCAAAGCGTTCCTCCTGCCGCTCGACTGCCTCATCGGGTGGCTGGCCATGCCGGATACCAAGCTGAGGGTGTTCAACCGGATCTCGCATACGATAGTGATCAGGTCCGATTACCGGGAGCCGGCCGGGATCATCTACGTCAAGGATAAGGAGTAATTCCCCTACCGGATTTTTTCCTTGTCTTCGAGGTTCGAGGGGTTATCAAACCCCGGGAAGGAGAATCGGAGAGGTTTCTTGCGAACCTCGACGAAGAGAAGTGAGGCTGAAAGCCGAACATCGACAGCGAAGAACCCTGACAGGTTCTTCTCGTCCTCGTGGTTCTGAAGAACCACAGCGAACTTCGAAGGGAGGCAAAAGCCGACCTTCGACATCTGAAGACCTCTCGGAATAAAGTCGAAGATTTTTGATAAAATCTTCTCCTCCTCGAGATCTGAAGACCTCTCGGATTCACAATATTTTTGTAGCTGCGCACATTCCGGTACATCATGGATGACCAGGAACCCGGGGAACGTATCGAGCCCGAGGAGGGGACAGAATCCCCGGATGACTCCCGGAAATATGAGGAGAGGCTCGCCCATTTCATAGCGCTGCTCTCGGACGACGACGAAGGTACCCGGTGGAAGGCCGCGGAGATGCTGGGCCGGATCGGGGATGACGATGCGGTTGAGGAGCTGATCGGCACGCTCTGGGATGACGATGCCCGCGTGAGGCTGAAAGCGGCCTGGGCTCTCGGGCAGATCGGGGATGCCCGGGCGATTCACCCGCTCCAGCGGCTGTACCGGATGGAGAATGAAGGGGCACAGGAGATCATCAGGGAAGCACTCGATGCGATCAACCGCCGGAGATCGATGGGATAAGGTTCCCGCGTGAAGTTTATCCGCTTCCACGGGCTATAGGACAATGGAACGGCACCATGGAGGATATCGAATCCCTGTATCGGAAGGTTGACGGGAAGATCCTGCTCGAGATCAAACTCACGTCCATAATCCAGCTCTTCAACTCGTTCGATCCGGCACCATTCCACGAGAAAGAGCTTGATCCTGCAGCAGAGCAGTATATCGTCGAGACGGTCAAGGACTTTCCCGCCAAAACTGCATTCAAGATAATCATCTACCTCCCAAAAGATCTTGCCCACGGGGAACAGGCGGCGAAGATCGCCCCGGCAATCCACAACCATTTCCAGTACAAGATGCTGGTGGCGGACAGGAAATACCGGGCCCGCATCCGTCACGGAAGGGCAACCCTCCTGATCGGCCTTCCTTTCCTTACCCTCTCGCTGCTCGCCAGGCAGTTCTTTGCATCGCTCGGGAATGCCCTCCTGCCCCAGCTCTTCGCGAATGCACTCCTTGTCATCGGGTGGGCAGCCATGTGGGAGCCGGTTACCGTCCTTCTCTACGAGCTCTGGCCTATCCTCCAGCTGAAAGCAACGTATGAGAAGATCAGCAGGATGGAAATTGAAATCCTTCCCGCAACCTGAATCCGTTCCTTACCTGAACAGGCGGATGTGTTTTTTTACCCGGGCAATCATCTGTTCCGTACCGGGGAGGGGTTTATTTTTTTCCTCCTGATCGCATGATACCGGGGAGGATAGTGCTGAAAGAATACAGGAGATCGCAGCGCCATGAGAAGGTCCGTAACCGCCTTCCAGCACCAGGGCAAGGGGGCATTCGATCGCGTCCAGAAGAATTCCGGTCAGGTGGAGAAGATCATCCGGCCGCAGGTTCATATTCCCGAGAGGGTCATCGGACAGGTTGTCCTGTCCCGCCGAGATTATCACCGCACCGGGCCGGAACCGTTCGAGGGCCGGGGCAAACAGTTCTGAGAATACCGCCACATATTCTGCCCGTCCTCCGCCGGCCGCAAGGGGGGCATTGATCGTATACCCTGCACCCGCTCCGGTACCCGATTCTTCGATTCTGCCACTATAGGGGAACAGATGTTCCTGGTGCACTGAGCAGTACAGTACCGTATCCGTGCCGTAAAATGCGTGTTCGGTCCCGTTACCGTGGTGGACATCCCAGTCAACAATGGCAACCCGGTCAACAGCGTCAAGGGCGTGAGCAGCGGCGATCGCAGCATTGTTGAAAAAACAGAAACCCATTGCCCGGTCATGCTCGGCATGGTGGCCGGGCGGCCTGACGAGGGCGAATGCGTGCTCGCCGTCAAGCGTGCGATCGAGGGCCATGATCGCGGCGCCGGCCGCATACCGGGCGGCAATAAAAGTGCCCCGGGTCACATAGGTGTCGGCATCGAGAAAACCGGGAATTGCCGCCGCACAAGACCGCTGCCGGAGCCATGCGGTATAGTACGGGGTATGCACCCGGTGCACAGATTCATCCGCTGCAGGCCCTGCGATTCTGCGGGGAATATCCGGGGGAACACCGGCGAGGACATTCACCATGCGGGCATTACATTCGGGATGTCCCGGAAGATCGTGTCCCGCACTGGCCGGGCTGACGATAATGCAGCAGTTTCCCATTGCTCCCCCTCCACCGGGGATCATACGGATCGGATACGGGACAATTGCCGGTCCCGGTTAATCCGTTTTGTGTATCCGGCGTTCTTCACCACCCGGTATTCCAGAAGATAGGGATGACAGGACCGTGCCGGCCCTCCGGAACCATTTCCGGATGCTGAACAGGCCCGGAAAAGAACAGAGGAGTGGAGACCGGGAATTCAGGGAGAATGGAGAATACCGGGTCACGTCAGCACGCTGAAAGAATTGCTGCAAGATGTTCGCGGCAGACGGGGCAGAGCATCTTCTTCTTGCGGTCAAGTTCGTCGAGGGTATCGGGTCTGAACATGATGCATTCCCTGTTCCCGCAGTGATCGAGGCCGAGGAGATGCCCTATCTCGTGGGCACCTTCTTTCGTGATCCGGTCGATCAGGTCGTCATCGTTGTTCTGTCTCCCGTAATATTCGTTGCCGAGACGGGCGGTAGAGACAACCGCTGCACCCACCTGCTGGCGGGCAAGGCCGAAGACAAAACTGCTGCCGTTCCGGAAGAGATCCTGATGTACGACGAGGAGGACTGGTTCCGTGATACCGTGGCTGTGTTTATAATTCTGGATGCTGTCGAGCAGCGCCTGGGCGTCTATCTGTTTCCTGCTGACCACATATCCCATCATCCTGATCTGGTTCTCGGAGACCGTAGACTGAACGCCGAGAACGGCAGAGATCATGCGCCTGACCGGCGTCTGGAGGCCGGCCGGGGAGAGGGCATCCCAAAAGATATGGATATGCATCGCTATATTCTGTTGGAATGGGCTCCTATAAACATATTGAGACGTGCGTGGGCAGGTTCATCTCGGAGCATTACAAAAGCGCCGTCGAGGTCGGTATCGGCGACAACCCGGGCGCAGCGCTCCGGATTCACAAGGCAGGGATTCCTGTCAGATGTACCGACATTCACCGGAAAGAAGTATTGCCGGAGATTGTTTTTACCGTCGATGATATATTCGATCCCGATCTCACGGTTTACTCCGGAACCGACGTGATCTACGCAATCCGTCCGGCTGAAGAGATGATCCCGCCACTCATTGCCCTTGCAAAAAAGATCGATTGCGATCTCCTCGTCTACCACCTGGGATTCGAATCGTATGGGGGTGGCGGGGAGAGGATTGACTGCGGAGTGATCCTCCACCGGTATTACCGGGGATCAGAACCCGTCGAAGAGGGTTGACTGGGTCTTTGCGGGGGCCTTTTTTTCGGCCGGTTCTTCGGGGTCCGCATGTTCTGCGGGTAACCCGCGTGGGATCTCTTCTCCGGGAATTTTTTCTTTCTTCGGTTTTTTCTGCTGCTCTTTCTGCAGCTCCTTTTCTTTCCCTTTCTCTTCCTGGACAATCATCCTGATAATTTCTGCTGACCGCGCCCGGTCGTTCAGGAAAAAATTGAGCTGGTCGTAATCAAACGACATCTCCTTTGAGTAGCCTGCGGGGTCATGCTCGATGAGCATGGAAATAGTACCAAGATACTCCTCCCTCAGGGTGCTCTGCGGGACGTGAATCAACCCTGCAACCCTGTTCAGGGTCGCAACCCGGATCGCTTTCTGTTTTTTCGCTGTCGACATCTTCTGCCACCGCTCCGGTGGCATAATACGGGCGTGGATCCCTCTCCCCCCTGCCGCATCGGCCACCCCCAGCAACATTACCGCGGTGGCATACCTCCAGAGGGTATAATACTGCCTGCGGTACGTATAGCCGAGGTATTCATCAGCCCGGGAAAGGTACCGGTACGCCGATTCCACCGCTGACATATCAGGGATGAGGTGTACATTCCCTTCGACCCACTGCTCAACCGTCTCTGGAGTATCCTCGACTTCGTAGGAAAGACGGATCAGCTCATCATCCGGGGTTTTGCCAAAAATTGCCGCGATCAGGGAAAAAATGGAGACGCGTACGTCCTTCTGCGAAGTGTGGACCTCTGAATCGTCAAGACTGTCCCTTCCAATCGCAGAAGCATAGAGCATATTCACCGCGGACCGGATGTCCCCCTCTGCGCTCTCTGCTATTGCATGCACGGCAGCTTCGCTGCAGGCAACCTTTTCAGCGGAACAGAGATATTTGAGCCTGGGGGCAATAGAGCGTGCCGGTATCGCTTTGAACTGGACAGGCTCGCAGCGTGCGCGTATTTCCGGGGAAAGCCCGTACAGGTCATTTGCAATCAGGATCATCGGCTGCCGCGCCCCCCTGATGCATTCGATGATTGCCCTGGCACCGCCACGATCTGCAGTGCCCTGCAGGTTATCTGCTTCATCGAGCACGATCAGCTTCCGGGATGATCCGGTCAGGCTCGCCGTCGTGCTCCCCTCGCCCGCGATACGTTCGATCACCGCTGCAGTCCTCTGGTCGCTGGCGTTCAGCTCGATGACCTCCCAGTTCATGTCATTCGCCAGAGCGTATGCGCAGGAGGTCTTGCCGATACCGGGCTTGCCGTAGATGAGCACGGGCCGCGATCTTCTCGTCCATGTCCTGGCCCACTCCGCTATCTGCCGTACCGCAGTCGTATTTCCGACGATATCCGCAAGGTGTGCGGGGCGGTACTTCTCTGCCCAGTCCATACCAACACGTTGACCGTATATCAAATAAATTATCTCTGATGAAACGAAACTAGCATACACGCAATAATTTTGAGTGTTCATTCAGGTGATGCCGTGGTCCACAGCTGCTCCACAGAGACGATCGCAAAAGTAGTCCGGGAATATGAAGGCGTCAAAAGGAAGCATGCTATCGGCGAGATGGTCAAAGCGCTGAAGATCGATGCTCCGCATGTTGTCGCTTCATTCGGCGAGGATGCAGCGGTGATAGAACACAACGGCGAGGCGCTTCTCCTTGCAGCCGACGGCATATGGAGCAGGCTCATGGAAGCAGATCCGTACTGGGCCGGCTACTGCTCGGTTCTCGTCAATATCCACGATATCGCTGCCATGGGCGGGCGGCCCATCGCGATGGTAGACATCTTTTCCATTGCCAAGACAACCATACAGGAACAGGTCGTTCGAGGCATGCATGATGCATCGGCCCAGTTCGGCGTACCTATCGTCGGAGGCCACCTCCACCCGGATGCCCCCTACAGCGTTATCGACGTCTCGATCCTGGGATCGGCACAACTCGACTCAATAATCTACAGCCATACTGCACAGGAGGGGGACTGCGTTGTTGCTGCAATCGACCTGAACGGCCGGGTTCACCCCTCCTGCGCCCTTAACTGGGATTCTGTCACTATGAAGTCTGCCGCGGAGGTCAGGGCACAGATAGCGGTCCTCGAGACTATCGGCAGGAGACATCTCGTAACCGCTGGCAAAGACATCAGCAATCCCGGCCTTATCGGAACACTGGGCATGCTGCTCGAAGTGAGCGGGAAAGGGGCCGAGATCGATCTTGGCCTGATACCGAAACCCGCCCTTGCGGAGCACGGCATGACCTTCGAGCAGTGGGTCAGGATGTATCCCGGGATGGGTTTCATCCTGACTGCAAAAAGGGCGGACGTGGAAGAACTCGTCAGCCTTTTTTCCGGCGTCGGCATGACTGCAAAGGTCATCGGGGTGGTTGACGGTGTAAAATCCCTGCGCATCACCTATGACGGGGATGAGACGCAGGTCTTCGATTTCATCAAGAACGGGATCATGCACCTGACTGACGAGGACATTGCATGCATGGGGCGTTGAAGCGAATCGGGATCGGTATCGACGGCGATGCGGAAAAAGTCGTTGAAAGCGTCCTGAGTATTGGCGGAAAATTCAGGATCATCTGCTACTGCAGGCCCGGGACCATCACCACGCGTATTTCGGAAAATGCAGTCGATATTGCCGAGCACGCACACCCGGAACAGGCGATCGTCGACGACCTGTCTGCAGGAAGAATCGATGCTGCCGTGAGGGGGACCCTCCCTGCACATGCCACCCTGAAAGCTTTGAAAAAAGCAGAGGGGGTGGACCATCTTGAACGCATCGCACTGCTTGAAACAGTCAACGGCAAAAAATTCCTGCTCACTCCGGTTGGTGTTGACGAGGGCTGGACCGTTGCCGAAAAACTCGAGTTGATCGACAAAGGGCGGGCTATCGCAAGGAGATTCGGATTACCGGAAAAGGTCGGCATCCTTTCCGGGGGGCGGCTCGGAGATATCGGTCGTCACGAGCAGGTTGACAGGAGCATGGCGGAAGCGGAACTGGTAGCACGGCTTTCGGGTGCGACACACTGTGAGATCCTGATCGAGGATGCCGTAGAGACCTGCGGACTCATCATCGCACCGGACGGCATTTCCGGCAACCTTGTCTTCCGTACCCTCACATTTCTGGGAGGCGGCCATGGTCATGGCGCGCCTGTGGTAAATATCAGCAGAATTTTCGTGGATACTTCGCGCGCCTCACCAAATTATGCGAATGCGCTATTGCTCGCAGCATCTTTGTTGGAATAATTTAAAACTTCTAAAAATCCTTATTTTTCCTTAAAAAACGATATAATCGAATAAAAAAATATTCTGCGAAATTTTGAACTCCGTTTTTCACTTGCTTTGCAGTGCGTCCCCCAATATCGTATTGCAGGATAAATTACAGCATTTTCCCAAAAAGTATTTATATATACCAAGAGGATTTCTTTTTGAGGTAAGAAACATGGCAGATTTACCTATTGCCGCAGTTGTACGGATTGCAAAGAAAAACGGAGCCGAAAGAGTGGGAAGCGATGCTGCTGAGGCACTTGTTGCAAAAGCAGAGAAATACATCGCCCAGCTCACCAAGGAAGCCAACAAGCTTGCCGAACACGCAGGCAGAAAGACGATCAAGAAAGAAGACGTTGACCTAGCAGCAAAGTCCAACTGATCAACTCTTTTTTCTGTTGAGGGTCATCAGACCCGAAACAGGAGAAGAACCTGAAAGGTTCTTCGACATCATTCGAAAAATTCGCGCCAACTCGTTTCTCTTGAGGGTCATCAGATCTGAAGGTCGGCTACGCCTCCCTTCAGGTTGTCGAGGTCTCCGACCTCTCCAATCCCGAAACAGCCGAAAAATTTGCTGCCGTTTTTCAGTGTTCCAAACCGGCACTCAGAACTTCCCCTTCGTACTCCGGACCGCTCTCGTGTCTCCGCTCCGTGAGAGCGCCTCGCCGAGCGCAATGCCGAACGCCTTGAAGACCGCCTCGCACTGATGATGGTCATTTTTGCCGGAGAAGGCGATATGGGCGGTGATACCGGCTCTCGAACAGAGCGTGTAAAAGTAATGCTCGAAGAGATCTGCCGGAATGCTGCCTACGATTTTGTTGCCGAAAGTACCGCTGAATACAAGGTATCCCCTGCCGCCACAGTCCAGTGCGACCTGTGCAAGGGACTCGTCCATCGGAATAACAGCATGCGCAAAACGGCATATCCCGCGGCCGTCGCCGATTGCCTCTTTAATGGCATCTCCCATAACAATACCGATATCCTCGATAGTGTGGTGACTGTCCACGCCGAGATCTCCCTGTACCTGTACAGGTAAGATCGAATCCGCCATGTTTTGCCATCGCTGTGAGCATGTGGTCAAAGAATGGCACGCCGCTGTCGACTGAAACGTTCCCCGCTCCGTCAGGATTCAACCGAATCGCGATCTTCGTTTCCTTTGTTTCCCGCTTCACATTCACCGCTCTCATGTACATTCCTCCAGTGCATCTTTCAATGCTATCTTCCCGCTGTACAGCGCAGAGCCAAGAACTGCACCCCAGGCCCCGGCGTCCCGCAGGCCTGCGACATCCGACCGGGAAGAAACTCCGCCGGCGACCACGACAGGGATGTGTACCTGGTTTATCAGCCGCTTCACCGGCCCGAACCGGACACCCTGCTGCAGGCCTTCGATATCCACATTGGTGTAAAGGAGCGATCCTGCCCCGGAGCTTTCGAACCGTTTCGCCCAGTCAAGGTAATCTCCCGCAGAGTCCTGCCATCCGTGCACGGCAATCTGCCCGCCTTTAGCATCAACTCCTGCCATCACCCGCTCGCTGCCGAACTCATCCGCAAGGGCCCCGATGGAACCCGGGTCCTCTGTTGCAAGCGTTGAGATGATAACCCGTGAAACACCGGTATTCAGCCAGCGGGAAGCGTCGTCCACCGAGCGGATCCCGCCGCCCAGCTCGATCTCGACACCGGTCTTTTTTACAAGATCGACGATCAGCCCGGCATTTTTTGAAGAACTGCCAAATGCCCCGTCAAGATTGACGATATGGAGGGCATCCGCCCCCTGGTCGAGCCAGCGTGTTGCACAGGCAAGCGGATCGCCATAGGTGGTGGCGCTCTCCCGTTTTCCCTGGACCAGCTGGACACATCGACCTCCGAGGATATCGACTGCAGGAAAAATTCTCATGCTATCAGCGGACCATCCGTTGGATCGCCATGACGAGGATATCTTTTGCACCTGCACGCTTCAGGGCGTTGATAAGGGAGTAAACCCGTTCCTCGTTTACCACCGCATGAACCGCGACCAGGTTCTCGTTCGATGCGACTTCCATCACGGTCGGACCGGACAGCCCCGGCAGGACGCGTTTCACCGCATCGAGTGACGAGCGTTTTACGTTCATCATGAGGTAGCACTGGCCGCGAGCCCGGATCACGCTCTCCAGCGCAAGGTGGATCTCATCGATCTTCTCTTTTTTATTCCGGAGAGACGCCCTGTTCGCTATCAGGCAGGTTGAGGTTCCAGGTACCTCGTCGATCACGCGGAGACGGTTTGTCCTGAGGGTAGTTCCCGAACTTGAAAGATCGATTATGGCATCGGCAATTCCCAGGTGGGGCGTCGCTTCGCATGCACCGCCAACGAGGACAATAGTTACATCCACGTCGTGTTTTTCGAAATATGCGCGGGCAATAACCGGGAACTCGGTGGCGACCTTGAGGCCGTGAAGCTGTTTCACTGAGGTGATATCAGAATCCTCATGAACGGCTAGCACAAGCTTTGCTTTCCCGGACTCGAGGTCAAGAAGTTCTTCAACATCTGCCTGCCGTTCAACAACCATATCATGACCGGTGATCCCGAGATCTGCAGCCCCCGTGGCAACATATTCCGGGATATCAACAGGGCGGGCGAACAAGATCTCCACATGGGGATCGAGCGTCCGCGTTATGAGACGTCGTTCACCGTTCTCTGCAAGGTGGAGCCCGCTTTTCTCCACGATGTCCATGATGGGAGTTGCAATCCTCCCCTTATTGGGGATCGCGAGCCGTACGACATCAGAAAAAGAAGGGGTGTCACGGGGTTTCTTTGGAGATTTTGCAGATTTTGTCATTGTTCTATCAGAATGTCTTGAGCTCGCCACGGATTACTTTCTCGGTAATGTCAGTTACGTTCTCGAGCCATTCGTCAACAATCCCGTCAATCTCATCCTGGATCTTCTCCATCATGACACCGCAGGCCGGGAGTACCTGGATACTGGCTACGAGCGGGCGGTCGATAGGCTGGCCTATCTGGGAGAGGAGACGGATGTACATCTCTTCAATCCCGTCCACCTTCGATACGCAGTCTGTGGCGATCTGGGTTGAGAGCAGGTTGTAGATCTTGCCGATATGGTTGATGGGGTTCTTGCCGCTCGTCGCTTCCATGCTCATCGGCCGGTTCGGGGTGATGAGCCCGTTGCAGCGGTTGCCCCGCCCAACCGATCCGTCGTCACCCATTTCAGCCGAGGTGCCGGTGACGGTGAGATAGATGCTGTTGTTCTTGATGTCATCGCCGGTATTGAGGTGGACGACAACTTTTCGTCTGGTGAACTTCTTTGAGATCTTGCCAATCTGCTCTTTGAGGATCTCCATATATTCCTTGTACTGGTGGATATCGGCACAGTATTTATCCACAACGGCACAGGCAACCGTCAGGGTTATGGTCTCGCCGTCCCGGAGACCCATGATCTTGATGTCCTGTCCGATGGCAGGATACTTCGGGCGCAGTTTTTCATCGATAAAATCGCTGACACCTTTCACGATATTTTCGACATCGGAGAACGGGGCATGCCCGACACCGAATGACGTATCATTCGCCCGGGGTACTCTCCCGTTCTTGGGCTTGAATACGTCGCGGAGGTCGGTCGAGCCGGTCCCGAGCCGGCAGTCCATAATGACATCGCGTTCGAGGTTCAGGGTCTTGAAATGAGTACGAAGATAGTCCCGTGTTGCTTCAACTGCAATAGCATCCGTCGGGATCGAAATATCGTTGAAACGTTTTGTTGCACGCCCGTCAATCAGGATAAAGATGGGCCGGATAACTTTCCCGCCGCCGAATTTTGGCACGGATTCGCCGGCAACAATTTCTCCCTGATCCGTATTGTGATGCAGGACTACCCCGAATTCGTCGAGATATTCCCTGCAGAGGGCCCGGCTGATCGCCTCTGCAACACCATCGGCGATACTGTCGGGATGCCCGAGACATTTTCTCTCAACGAGTTCAATACGCTGCTTTTCCAGGGGTATCTGGTCCAGTGCTTCGATCCTGATATTTCTCTTCATTGATTTCCTCGTGGAACTTCGTAATAGTACAAGGGACTGGAGTTCATATAACAATTTCTAAAAATACAATTGTTGCCTTATTTTTATTATTGTGAGTAATTTTTTTTCTCTGTTCAGGTATGGATTTGCCATCGGCCACGGTCAGTAAAAAATAAGATCTGAATTAACGAGACAGGAATAACTGAAAACATTTTACTCACATGAATTTATTTTTCCGGAATAAATCTGCAGAACAAGAAGAGAATTCGGCTTTGGAGAAATGCTCAAAGATATACTACGACGCTCTTGGGGGCTACGGCATATAATGCCTACGCCCCCGCCACTGTGGCATCCCCCATAGAGCGATAGTCCCTCAGAAGGTTGATGAAAATCCCGCCGACAATGGGATCGAAGATTTACTTTGTAAATCTTCTCCTCTTCGAGGTCTGAAGACCTCTCAGAGATTCAAGGGGGTGCCCCCTTGGGATGCCTCCCCCTCCGGGGAGACTGCTGTTCTCCAAGGGAAGAGCAGGCTGGAGAAGAACTCGTCAGAGTTCTTCGATCTGAGAGAGGGGGTCACCCTCCTGACCGCAGCAGAGTATAAGAAAATGATTTAGAAAAATAGGGTTTCAACAGAGCGAAAATCCCCCTCATCTTCTTAAAAATTTGTGGAGGATTGTCATCTCGCTGCCTTTTGGCGCCTTCCTGACGGGAGACCTCACCGCTCTCTCCTCCCCGGGTTCATCTTCGTCGGATTCCTCTTCCCGGGCCTGCCGGTGTTCATGGGGGGGCGGATTTGTTCTTGTCGCTCGCTTTTCAGGGGTCGTCACCGAATGGCTGGTATGCGGCAACGTCCTTCCCTGGTTCAGTTTTGTGCCGCACCCCGGGCAGAAATTTGCTGCATGGGGGAGCTTTTTTCCACAGTTATGGCAGAACTGGGGCGTATCTCCTCCCTCTTCCTGTGCAGGCTTTTCCTGATACGTTTCCTCCACAACAGGACGACGGGGAGGGACGGGTTCGTACCCGGGCTCGGTGTCCTCCAGTTGTCGCCGCACAGGTTCAACAACAGAACGTTTCACCGGTTGCGGAGTCTGCTGCGGGAATGGCTTGACAGCCCCTTTCATTGCGACTTTCATGGCAGACTGGACTTCGGGCTTTCTTACCGGTTTGACCTCTGAACCCTTGACCGGAGGGACCTCCCTAGTGTATCCCGTGGCAACGACTTTCTTCACAGGTTCAGCCACCTGCCGCACCTGCATCCGTCTTGGAGGCGTCACAATTTCAGGCTCAGGTTCCGGTTCAGGTTCCTGCCCGGGCCCGGATTCCGGTTCTGCCTGGGGGACTTTATACAGCGAAAGGAGCCGTTTGACCGGGGGCTGCTTTTCGTGATCCTTCACCGGCTTCCTTGTCGGTTGGAGTTCCTGCTTACGCGCCGGTCTTTCAAAAGGACGGTCAGATATCGGTTCTTCCGCTGGCATTGCGGGCTCAGCTGAAGTCTTCCTTGCAGGTTTACCGGGGGGGTGGCTGTCCTGGAGCAGGGAGATCCATTCGTCAATCTCGGCCGAACGATCCATACCGTTCTGGACAAAGACAAGTTTCATTGTCTTGATCTCGTCATCCGGCGACCGGATGGACAGGACGAGGACAGGGTCTGAGTTTTCAGAGAGCTCGACGATGCTTCCTGCTATCGTATCGAGCGCGACATCCTTGGCGGTAACCTTGAGTTTCTTTTCCTGGGTATCGATCAGGAAGATGCGCTTGTCGGTCAGGTATGCGTGGAAGAAAAATTTTTTGACTGATACATTGAGGGAACCGATACGGATCTGTTCGCCAGGCTGAAGGTATGCAGAAAGGCCACCTCCCTCTTCATCCTCATTTCCGGGCTCATCTGCATGTTGTTGTATATGCTCCCCCCCTTTACGGCCCGGAGTGCCTTCGGAGACGGGCGGTTTACTCCCTGCAGCTGCAGATTTCCCCGGATGACCGGGTATTTTATTGCCGCAATAGCCGCATTCCACGATATTATCCCGTACATTCATCCCGCAATATGGGCATTTCATCAGTGAGCTCCGATCCACGGTATCCGGACTGGATAACTATAATGTTCTCATTGGATAAGAAAAATTCTCTGATCGGTACTCCTGAGTGTTCTGCCATTTTTTCAAGGGTCATGAGCACCGGTTGAAGCAGCTCCAAGTGTTTCGGCAATGTGCAGACGCTCCTGATCATCAGCTACGCAGTGGAGAAATATCCCGGCATCTTTTTTTCTGGCAACCAGCAGGGAGTTGATCCTGCACCGTATGCTGTCCCCGTCACGATAACAGTCATGCGAGGATACGCGGCCCAGATACTCATCGATCATCTTCCGGAAGCTGTCATCGCAGCAGCCTGCATGGACAATTCTCCCGTCTTCGACTACCAGAAAGATTCCTTTTTTTCCTGCTTCATCGCATTCCTTCATCCGGAAACTGCCGTATTTTTCATCGCCATAAGGATTGAGGAATTCACGATAGAAGGGGTCGTGCCGTTCCTTGCGTTCCCACAGGAACAGACCGACCCTGAGAGAAAGGTACCGGGAGTACCGGGCAAGGACAGGCTCCTTGAGGTGACGATACGGGGGCAGTTCAAGAATTTCATGGAGTGACTTTTGTGCCCAGGTAAAAATATCGTTCTTCGCCCCCCCGGAAAATACCAGCCGGGCGGGTCTGAAATAGAGGGTTTTCTGTCCGCACTGGACTGCACCGGAACCGTCCTTCATGGGGAGAAAAACCCCGAAGTTGGCCTTTTTGCCCGGTTCATGCAGCTCTTCCCTGTCGGGATCTTTCCTTGGTTTTTGTGAGACCCGGCCGGTATTTCGCGCGATGGCCGACCAGGTCTCAGGCGGATATGTCTTGTCAAGGTTGGATTTCCATAGCGGGTCCCGCACAAAGGCTACCGATACCAGGCGGAACTGTTCCCCGGCAGGGACGAATTTCGCACCGCAATATGAACACTCGATGAAATATTCTGTATAAGGCAGACCAAACAACTGCCTGCCGGAGACACGGCTGAGTGATCCGGTCCTGCAGACCGGACAGAGATTCATCCATGATAATGACAGGGAACTGGATCCGGAGTCGGCAACGGTCATGACGGTCTTCAGCGGTTCGGAATACCCATGCCAGGTCCAGGATGGCAGCAACCGTATCCCCCGGACCTTCCGGTGCGTGCTGAGGTCAAGTACCTCGGTCTTTTCAGCGATGCTGGCACGGCACACTATTTCAGCGATCACCGCGGATGTCGGGCGCCCGTCGATGTTCAGCCGCTGCTCAAGACACCGGTCAAGTCCTTCCGGCATATGGGATGCAATCATTGCTTTTGCTACGATGGCGAGAGTCTTTGAGAATTCCGCGTTGAGGCACTCAAGCGTGATGCCCACCAGTTCCTCAGTCACCCGGACTCCGTCCCGTTCAAATGGCAGTGGTGCTACGTGTCTGTTCACGGCATCGCATGCAAGAGCGCGAAGGTCGCGTGGGATCGGGAAGAACTGCGGCGCTGTCATGTTCGGTGTATTTCTCACGTTTGACCTCCATCAGGATAACCATTCGCCTTGAACAAGTACCTGACAAAGAGATTACCTGGGCCGGACCCGGGTCAGCCCTGGGTCCTTTTGCGAGGCAATAGAATTCGCGGGCTCTGTTGAAACCTTATTTTTCTGCTCATTCGCTTATATTCTGCTGCGGCCTATGCCTGAGGATTGTCTGCCAATACAGGATCACGCACGGGTTTCTGATGAAAAAATGGAAGAGAAAGGCAGATACGCTGTATCCCCACGGGGTTTCCGGTCCCGGATTGCTCAAACGCCATCGGCAACTATTTAATAACAATTCGTAATATCTAATTTCCAGAGAGATGGAGATATGCAGACCTTGTCGTGTTATGTATCCGGAGTAAAACGATTGTTGGATGGGGACCTATGAAGACGACAGGTATCTGGCTTGTGCTCTTTGCCATCATGCTGCTCATACTCCCTGTGTCAGCTGATCAGACCCCCCCGGTTGCGGCGTTCGCATCAAATATCACCACGGGGCAGGCGCCGATGACGGTCCAGTTCATCGATGTATCGAGCAATGGGCCGTCTTCCTGGACATGGACATTCGGAGATGGAGGAACATCATCGCTCCAGAACCCTGTGCACACGTATCTGACGCAGGGAACGTACACAGTTTCGCTCACCGTTACCAATGCGGCCGGGAGTAACACGGATACGGTATCCAATTACATTACGGCGAACAAGCCGGTACTTCCGGTTGCCTCCTTCACCGCAAACATAACCTACGGTACCGTGCCTTTTACGGTTAATTTCACCGATACTTCTTCCAATTCTCCATCCGCGTGGGCCTGGTCGTTCGGTGACGGTGGGTGGAATACCTCCCAGAACCCGTCGCATACGTACACGATCCCCGGTACGTACACGGTATTGCTCACCGTGACCAATTATGGTGGCAGTAACACCTATTCTGACCAGAACTTCATCACGGCAAATAAGGCATTGGCTCCGGTAGTCTCGTTCGGCGCGAATACAACCTCGGGAACGGTGCCCCTCGCAGTCAGTTTCACGGATCTGTCCTCCAACTCCCCCACTGCGTGGGCCTGGTCGTTCGGTGACGGCGGCACGTCAGACCCTCCAGAACCCGGTCCACACCTACACAACCCCGGGAACGTACACGGTCTCGCTCACGGCAACAAATTATGGCGGGAGTGCGTCCACGGTCAGTTCAGGGTATGTGGGAGTAACCGCACAACCGCCTCCGGTTGCGGCATTCACATCGAACATAACTTCCGGATCAGCACCCCTTTCAGTAACCTTCAATGATACCTCCATCAACTCCCCCACTGCGTGGGCCTGGTCATTCGGTGACGGCGGCACGTCAGCCCTCCAGAACCCGGTGTACACCTACACGACCCCGGGAACGTTCACGGTCTCGCTTACGGCCACAAATTATGGCGGTAACCAGAGCGTGACCAAGTATAACTATACTACCGTGAACCCGGCACGCCCTGTCGCTTCCTTCACTTCCGATCTGACTTCCGGACCCACCCCTTTCACGGTGAGTTTCTCGGACACTTCATCCAACAACCCGACGGCATGGACATGGGCATTCGGTGACGGAACGACATCTCCCCGGCAGAACCCGTCGCATACGTATTCCGTCCCGGGAAAATATTCGGTCTCGCTCATCGCGGTCAATGGCGGAGGCAGCGATTCAGTGACAAAGACCGGGTATATAACTGCTGTTGCGCCCTCAGCCCAACAAACAACAACAACGGTTTCCCCGACGTCAACTGTAGTGAGTACCACGACAACAGCCCCGGCACCGACGACAAGCCAGAACAGTCCTGCTTCCCCCGCACCGGATCTTTCATCCTGGGCTCTTCCGGCCCTCATCATCATCGTCATTCTCTTCATTGGTGCCGGAATACTTCACCTGCTCAGGAAAAAACCCGAACAGCGCGGACGCCACCGGGGAGGAGACCTCTGAAATCGGAGAGGTTTCTCAAAAACCTCGATGAAGAGAAGTGAGGCAATGAGCCAAACTTCGAAGGGAGGCGTGAGCCGACCTTCGACCTAGTCGAAGAACTCCGATGAGTTCTTCTTATCCTCGAGGTCCTGATGAACCTCTCCGGAAATCGAAGAACGCTGATGCGTTCCTCCCTTGTCTCCATGACTCCGTCATATCGACATCCCCCAAGAGCGCTGAGAGAATTTCTGATAATTTCTCCAGCGTAGATGAAACCGGGGACTGCAGTTCCCCGGGATTTTACCGGAAAAATACTCCAAAGCAAAAAAGGATTAAAATCCCGCCGGGTCGACAGCATCCCACTTTACCTTTGCTTTCCTGACGACCAGCCACGCCGGCACGAATAGAACTGCCGACACAAATGCGTAATCCGGGCTGGCGAATGCCAACCCGGTAAGGATCGTGAGGGCAATCCCGACACCGACGAGATACGTGAAGAGAACTTTCACGTCATACACCAGCACACTGGGGGAGAGCCCGGTAAGCCAGACGGTAACCGCCACCGAATAGAACGAGACCGAAAGGCAGAGGACTGCGGCAGGAACCAGATACAGCAGTTCTCCGGAAAGGGTCGCGACAACCGCAATAAATACTGCGGGCACCAGCTGCAGCAGGGAGAAGCTGGCGATCTTGCTCTCGATCAGCGTGCTGACAGCGACCGGCAGGCAGGCGTACGGGCCGAAGGTGTCGAACATCGTGACCCATGTGTACATGGTCGACCCGATCACGCCGGTGAGAATGGCAAACATGAACAACAGGCCATGAGGGGGCAGGTACCGCCCGAGCAGGGAGAGGAAGAACCAGATCACGCCGAGCGGGATGAGGAACGAGAAAAGCGTCTGGCCGACCACGCTCCCGCTCCGGTACATGTCGATCATGTCCTTTGCGGCAAGGGGCGGGTGGGGGAAGAATGACAGGTTTCGTACAAGAGGTGCAAATGCGTTGGTGAATTTTTTTGCGGGCCCCGAATATTCAGGGCTGAAAAGCATGATTGACGCACCGAAAAGGACGATAAGGATCGCGCATGAAACGAGGAGATTGACCAGCGTAAACGACGAATAGAGCAGGAGCGGGGGGAAAAGAGCGCCGGGTTTATACCGGTCACCGCAACAAGGGCCCCCCACCCTGCACCGAGCACGAGAACGAGCAGCCAGAGTGCACGTTTTGAATAGGCATAGACTGCAGAAAGGAAAAATATCACGCACAGGCCGAAAAGGAACGAGAGCGTCAGGGTAAGAAGGAGCAGGAGGGCTTGCACCAGGGTTACACCGGTGAACGGGGACGCAGCGATATACCCGAGACCGAAGGGGAAGACCCAGAGGAAGAAGTAGTAAACCGTGTCCTTGATGACAAAATTGAGAAAGATGAACCGCTCCGGGAGCGGCAGGCTCCGGGCGGAATACGAGAGGAGGCTTGCCTGGCCGAACCGCCGGTTCATGACTTCGCCCGCCAGGAGCCCGAACGCCCCGACCATGAACCCGAGCAGGAGGAAGTTTGCATGGATGACCAGCGCAAGGTTGCCGGCGGGAAGCGCTGTCCGCATCAGGGGGAGGAGGAACGAGCCCATGAACGCGATCCCGAAGATCATGACCGGGAACATGGCAAAGGAGAAGCTCCCGAACATGGTGGAATGGATACGCCACTCCTCTTTCATCATGCCGATGAACAGTTCAGGCATCGCGATCCTTCCGGACAAGCGAGAGGAAGAAGTCGGACAGGTGCTCGTTTCTCCCGGTCAGCTCGGCAACCGGCCCGGTATGCAGCAGTTTTCCCTTGTGCAGGATCGCAAAACCCGAGCAGATCTCCTCAGCCACCTCGAGGATATGGGTCGAGATGAAAATCGTCCTGCCGGATTTGACATACCCCGACAGGTACTCCTTGACCACGTCCTGCATGATCGGGTCGAAGTTGATCAGCGGTTCGTCGATGAGAGCGAGCGCCGGTTCATGGATGAACGCCTGGGCAAACATCAGTTTCTGCCGGGTCCCCCGGGACAGGTCCTTGCAGAGCACATCTTTCTTGTCCCCGAAATCAAGGAAATCGAACCACCAGTCTGCACGTTTCGTCACGTCCGGTATGTTCCGGATCGCCCCTACGAAATCCAGGTACTCCATGGCAGTCAGGAAGCTGGGCGGGGTCTCCTGTTCGGGGATTATCCCCACCTTCTCCCGGACCTTGACCGGGTTCTCTACCACATCAAGGCCGAGAACCGTTGCCGAGCCGCCGGTCGGCCGGGTCTGGCCCGTCAGCATCCTGATCATCGTCGTCTTGCCCGACCCGTTGGGGCCGAGAAGGCCGAACAGGGCTCCTTCCCCGACAGCCAGGGTCACATGGTCGACTGCCTTTACCTCGCCATAGGTTTTCGACAGGTCCTTTGTCTCCAGAATTGTCGTCATGGTGTCATCTTCCTCTTTTCCGTATTCCTGCTTCCTTTCCGTACTCCATCCGGTCCTGCCCGGAGACCGTTCCAGATGATGTCAAGCCCCTCTTCGATGAGGTTCTCCCGCTCGCCCGGGTCTTCCGTGCAGGAGATCCGGGAGCCCAGTCCGGAGAGGGATGTTGCCATCATGCTGAAGATGAGGTGGGGATCGCGGTCCCGGATCACGCCCTCCCGGATCCCGTCCGCCACGAGATCCTTCAGGAACAGGAACCGGGACATCCCCTCCTCCTGGGCAGTTGTGGATACAAACGGCGAGTGCGCGAAGAGTTCGAGAAACTTCATCTTCTCCGGGTATGCTGCCCCCCACGATACTGCGTTCCTGCCGATCCGGTGGAGCTTGTCCCTGACCCCGGGTTCCTCTCCAAGCCCCCGGCACATCGCTGCCGCGGCTTCAGCCTTGATCCGGCAGTAGAGGGTATCGATGAGATCCTCCTTGGTCCTGAAATAGAAGAAAAGGGTACCGGTCGCGACCCCTGCTTCCTTCGATATCAGGGATGTTGGTGTGCCAAAGAAGCCCCGTTCGGTGAACAGGGTGAGTGCCGTATCCAGGATCGCCTCCTGTTTGTCATTCCCCTTATCAGGCATGAGGGTTCTCACCGGTTATTGCCCGGCGTACCTCCCGGCCCTGTTCGCGCACCAGAGTACCCCCGGAGGACCGGTACGGCGACGCCCATCATCCCTTCCATCTCCTTTGAGACGTCTTTCATCAGGGATGGGATCGGGAGGTGCTGCGGACAGGATTTGGCACACTTCCCGCACTGCCGGCACAACCCGGCATGGGACCTGTCACCGATAAGGCCGCCATGTCTTCCGATATACTGGAACTTTGCCGTCCTGTCATGGGGGAAGAGTGCATGGGCGTTGTAGCTTGCGAAACAACCGGGGATATCGACCCCGGCCGGGCATGGCATGCAGTAGCCGCAGCCCGTGCATCCGACCTTCATCAGCCGCCGGTACTCATCCCTCACCCTGCCAATAAGTGCGTGTTCATCGCCGGAAAGGGAGCCCGGGAGGGCACTGCCCGCAACCCGGAGGTTTTCATCGATGTGTGCTTCATCGTTCATGCCCGAGAGGACAACGGTCACTTCCGGGTGGTCCCAGACCCAGCGGAGGCCCCATTCGGCCGGAGACCGTTTGAGCGGTGCTTCGTCCCAGATCTTCTGGATCGACGGGGGGATCCTGCCGGCAAGGTTCCCGCCCCGCAAAGGTTCCATGACGATGACGGCCAGCCCTTTCTCTGCCGCATACCTGAGCCCTTCGGTCCCTGCCTGGTTCTGCTCATCGAGATAGTTGTACTGGATCTGGCAGAACTGCCAGTCATACGAATCGACGATCTCCTTGAAGGCCGCCAGATTGTCATGGAACGAGAAGCCGGCGTTCCGGATCCTCCCGTCTCTCTTTGCGGCGTCGAGAAATTCGAGGACGCCAAGACCGAGAAGTTTTTCAAAACTGCCTTTGCCAAGACTGTGGAGCAGGTAGTAGTCGACGTGGTCGGTCTGCAGGGTCTTCAGCTGCGCATCAAGGATACGGTCCATGTCGGCACGTTCGTACACGGACCAGTGGGGGAGTTTCGTGGCAATCCGGACTTTCTCCCGGTAGCCGCCGGCAAGCGCCCTGCCCAGCACCTGCTCGCTCTTCCCGAGGTGGTAGACAGGGGCTGTGTCAACATAATTGACACCGCCATCGATCGCGTGCCGGATCTGGCGGATGGCGCGTGCTTCATCCACTCCTCCGGTCCGTGTTGAGGGAAGACGCATGCAGCCGAAACCGAGGATGGAGAGGTTGTCACCGGTTTTTGGAACTGTTCGGTAAAGCATCAGGGACACCCTGTAAATTGACTAGTCAGTCAGTTATCACCGTTCGTATTTAAACATACGGATTTTCTGCAGGAGTCCGGAAAGGGAGCTGATACATTTTTCATGCTCCGTCGGCTCTGCTGAGATTCGCAGGGAACCATGCAGTCGCTCTTGGGGATGTCGACACGACAACGTCATCGAGACAAGAGAAGAACGCATCAGTGTTCTTCGATTTCCGGAGAGATTCATCAGGACCACGAGGATAAGAAGAACTCATCGGAGTTCTTCGTTTAGGTCGAAGGTAGGTTCACGCCTTCATTCGAAGTTTGGCTCATTGCCTCACTTCTCTTCATCGAGGTTTACGAGAAACCTCTCTGATTCTCCTCGTCGAGGTTTAAGAAACCTCTCCGATTTCCGGAGAAGTTTCAGCGGGACCTCGAGAATAAGAAGAACTCATAAGAAAACAATTACACTATCACCAGTTCAGAAAATTTTTCATCAGCCAGTTATCGCTCATGGTTTCAAAAGAGATTGCGGAAATGCCCGCTGGTTACTCGGGTCGGCAGTAGGAAGGAAGCTGCCGATGACCTGAAAGAGCCAAAATTCTCAGGCTGATTATTTCATTTTCATACTGATTCGTAGAAACATTATTCGTAAGGTAATACAATCAGTCCCATGATCAAGAGATGACCTTATACGATCTCAAAGGAAGAGAGGGATGAGCTTATTGAGATTATACGGGAACTAGTTATGGACCTGGATTGGGAGGCAGACCAATTAACTGGCGAGAGTCTGGATCATTCAGAATCTCCCAAACCTCACTCTTAAGCTTTTCACGCCGGCGCTTCGGATCTATTTTATCCTGAATGAGAGAACGGAGGAAGTCGGACATATTCTCGAACTCTTTGCCCTGACCGACATATTTCTCTTCTATTACTTTTAACCATTCAGGGGAAACCCGGCAGCCGATATACGTATTGCCATCCTTCGGCTCCATTTTAAAACCTATAGATCCTGTTGTACCTATTTTGTCTTTATTATTAAAACCATATTAGATTGCGCCAATTACTGTTAGCACCTTGCAAAAGTTGTTAGACAACTTTTTTATAGTGAAGTCATCTATCATTGTCTAACAAAATCTAACTGAGGTGACCGATGGGAAAGGACCTTTACATTGGGTATCGTGCAACAGAGAAGGATGTCCGGATTGTCGAGAAAATCCGACGGAAGACTGATGAAACAAGCGCGAGTGCTGTGCTCCGGAAGGCCGTATTGCATTACGCCCGGAAGAATGGCGTCGGGGTGCCGGCATGATGGGGATTTCCATTCATATGGCACGGGCCTCCGGTGCTGCGGATACAACGGAAAAGGCAAAGGAGCTGGTGGTATTACTTGCTCGCGGTCAGGAACGCGCCAAGCAAAATCTTAAAAAAGTGATGGACGCCGGGCAGGGCCGGGCAGAACGGAATCTCAGGCGGGTAATGAAGGCCGGCCTCGGTCATGCACGCCGAAATCTCGAAAGGGTCGGGTGCCGGGGGTATTTATGACCAAAGCAAAGGCGGCCCCGGTAACCCATGGCATCCCCGACGGGTCGAAGGTCCGGCACCCCTTCACTGAGGAGCCGGTATAACCTCTCCCCTTTTTCAAAAAAATTTCAGCACCGGCACCGGAACAGGTCCCGCACCATCTCCGGTATCTCGGATACCCGGGACGCGACCGGGACGCCGTGTTTTTTGAGCCGGGCGATCTTCGAGCGGGCATCCCCTTCCCCGCCCTCGACGATCGCGCCCGCATGGCCCATCCTCTTGTCGGGCGGTGCGGAAACCCCGGCGATATAGGAGACGATCGGGAGGTCCGTTGACTTCGCGCCCTCTTCTTCAAGGTTCCCGCCCACTTCCCCGATCAGGACAACGGCTTTGGTCTGGGAATCGTTCTCGAAGCGCGCGAGGACATCGACAAATGTCTGGCCGATCACCGGGTCGCCACCGATGCCGATGACGGTGCTCTGGCCGATGCCGGCCCGGGTGAGCTCGTCCACTACTTCATAGGTCAGTGTACCGGATCGGGAGATCACCCCCACGTTCCCGCGGGAGAAGAGCCCCGCCGGCATGATCCCCATCTTCACTTCGCCGGGAGACAACAGGCCTGGGCAGTTCGGCCCGATCACGCTGGAGCCCTCCATCCGCGCATAGGCGATCGCTTTCATCGTATCGTGCACCGGGATGTGCTCGGTAATGCAGACGATGGTAGGAATACCGGCATTCGCCTCCTCCATGATGGCATCGCCTGCCGCAGCGGCGGGGACGAAGATAACGGCAGCACCGATGTCATACTCGCGCATCGCTTCCTTTACGGTATTGAAGACCGGGACGCCGTGCACCTGCTGGCCGCCTTTTCCCGGCGTCACACCGGCAACGACCCCTTTGCCCCCGACCTGCCGTGCGTAGGCGTTCATCAGGCCGATATGGAACTCGCCCTGCTTCCCGGTGGCGCCCTGCACGAGGATTCCCGTATTCCTGTCGCCGTAGATCATGCGGTCACCTCAACGGCTTTCTTTACGACAAGTTCCATCGTGTCGAGCATCTCGTAGCCTTTCTCCGAGAGGAGCTTCTTCCCTTCGGCCTCGTTCGTTCCCGCAAGCCGGACTATCACCTTCTGGGGGATTCCTGCGGCAATGATCCCCTTTGCCACTTCGTCGCATTTCGTGATCCCGCCGAGGAGGTTCACGACGATCACCCTGACCGAAGGCAGGCTTGCGACCAGCCTGACCGCATGCATCACCCGATCGCTCTCGGCACCACCGCCGACGTCGAGGAAATTCGCCGCCTTGCCGCCATAGTATTCGATCAGGTCAAGGGTCGCCATCGTGAGCCCTGCCCCGTTCCCGATGACGCCGATCGCACCATCGAGCCTCGACATACGAGAAGCCATGCGTCCCGGCCTCGCGCTCGCGGTCGGTCAGGTCCCGGTTTACCCTGATGCCCTGGCGGCCCAGCGCATTGTCGTCGACAATGATCTTGGCGTCGGCCGCAAAGACTCCCTGCGGCGTCATGACGAGGGGGTTGATCTCGGCGAGGAGGGCATCCTTGTCAAGGAATATCCGGTAGAGCTTGCTGATGACCGGCCCGATCTCCTTAGGCGCGCTGCCCACGAGGTCCCGGAGCATAAAGGGCGGAATCTCCCGCAAAAGCGGAGAAACCAGCACGCTCCGGATCGCATCGGGCCGTTCTTTGGCCGTTATCTCGATGTCCACTCCACCAGCCTCGGTGAAGAGGATGAGAGGTTGCTTGCCTGCCCGGTCGACCGTGATCGAGAGGTAATACTCATGCTGGATGGACAGGCGCTGTTCGGCAAGGATCTCCTTCACGGGCAGGCCCTTGATCTCTTTTCTGAAGAGCTCTCCTGCGGTCGCAACACCGTTCTTCCGGTCTGCCATCAGGATCCCCCCGGCCTTTCCCCTGCCGCCGACATCCACCTGCGCCTTCAGTACAAACCCTTCGCCCAGTTCGTCAAGATGGGGAGCAAGTTCAGCTGCAGACCGTATGAGAAAGCCTGCCGGGACAGATATCCCGCTCTCCCGCAGGACCTTTTTTGCCTCGTATTCCCGTAACTTCATGGTGTGTTCAGCCCTTTGGCCAGTTCAAAGCCTATTTTCATCGCCCTGATATTGAGCGCCTCGGTGCCCTTCGGCACGGAGTCGAGGATCGCTCTTTCGAGCGCCGCTTCGCTCACCACGTGCGTCGATGCCACGAGCGCCCCGAGCATCACGATGTTTGCGACAATGTCCCTCCCGAGCGTCTCTTTTGCCTCCCGGGTGGCCGGGATCTCGAAGCAGGTGCATTTCGGGCGGGAGTGGACGAGCGTGGTATCGACCAGCATCACGGCAGGGTCAACCGCATCACCGCCGTACTTCTCGAACCCTTCCTGCGACATGATCACGTAGATATCGGGCGTCGCCACTTTCGGGTAGAGGATCGGCGCGTCGTCAATGATCAACGCGCTCATCGATGCCCCGCCCCGGGCTTCCGGCCCGTAGACCTGGGTCTGCACGGCATACTTGTTGTCGTACATGACGGCGGCCCTGCCGAGGATAACCGCTGAAAGGATGATCCCCTGCCCGCCAAAGCCCGAGAACCGTACTTCGTTCCTCATGGCTTCACCCCCATGGCGGGGCGGTTCCTGCGGGTGAGTTCCCCGACGACAAACATATCTTCGGGGATGGGTTCGCCCTGCTCCAGCATCCGGTCGCGTTTTGCTTTCAGGAGCGAGTGCGACTTCAGGTATTCCACGTGATCCGCGACCTGCCTGAACTTGTTCCTGCGCCCGAACGCGGTCGGGCACTGGACCAGCGCCTCGATGAAGGAGAAACCGGGTGTCTCGAGACCGGCCTTCACGGCCTTCTCGAGTTCCTTCACATGGTAGGATGTCCAGCGCGAGACATAGTTGGCCCCAGCTGCTATCGCCAGCTCGCAGAGGTCGAACGGGGCTTCAGCGCAGCCGTAGGGCGTGGTAGACGAGAGGCACCCGAGCGGGGTCGTCGGGCTGCCCTGCCCTCCGGTCATCCCGTAGATCTGGTTGTTCATGCAGACCACCGTGAGGTCGATGTTGCGCCTGCAGGCATGGATGAAATGGTTCCCGCCGATGGCCGCCAGATCGCCGTCGCCCGTGAATACGACGACGTGGAGGTCCGGGTTAGCCATCTTCACGCCGGTGGCAAACGCGATTGCCCGCCCGTGGGTCGTGTGGAGCGAGTCCGTGACAATGTATCCGGGAGCCCGCGAGGAACAGCCGATTCCCGAGACAAAGACCGTCTCCTCCTTCTTCCACGCCATCTGGTCGACTGCCGCGAGCGTGCAGTTGATGATCGTGCCGTTGCCGCAGCCGGCGCAGTAGATGTGGGGGAGCCGGTCCTGGCGGAACCAGTCTTCGAAGCTCATTGTTTTGCCTCCAGTGCTGCTACAAGTTCGGCAGGCGTATGGAGTTCCCCGCCAAGTTTCGGGATGCTGACAACTGGGAGATCCACGTGCCGTTCGATCTCCCGGGCGATCTGGCCGAGGTTCAGTTCCGGGACGAGGAACCGCCGGGCGTTTTTGAACGCAGCCAGTGCCTTCTCCGGGAAAGGCCAGACGGTACGGAGCCGGAGGAACCCGATATCCTTTCCGGCATGGTCGTGCATGACCTGCTGGACCGTGCGGACCGGTGCCCCGTACGCGATGAAGACGTCCTCGGCATCCGGGTTGATCGCATCATAGTCCGCGATCTCATGACGGGCTGACTCGACCTTATCCACGAGCCGCTTGACGAGCGCCGCGTGGAGTTTCGGGTTGGTGGCGCACGGGTATCCCCGTTCATCGTGGGTGAGACCGGTCACGTGGACCCCGTACCCTTTGCCGAACTGCGGGAAACCTGGGATGAGGTCCGCGTCAGGGTGGAACGGGAGAGTGCCTCTCGCCAGTTCCCGGCGCGGGATGTGTTCGACCGTATCCGGGATGACGATCTTCTCCCGCATGTGGCCCACGATCTCGTCCGCCATCAGGAATACCGGGACGCGGTAATGGTCGGCAAGGTTGAATGCCTTTGCCGTGAGCCCGTACATCTCCTGGACACTTGCCGGGCAGAGGGCGATGATGGAATAGTCGCCGTGCGATCCGAACCGGCACTGCATCATGTCACCCTGTGCTCCCATGGTGGGCTGGCCGGTCGAGGGTCCTCCCCGCTGGACATTGACGATAACGCAGGGGGTCTCGGTCATCGCGGCGAACCCGATGTTCTCCATCATCAGGGAGAAGCCGGGACCGCTCGTTGCCGTCATCGCCCGGGCTCCGGTCCACGAGGCGCCGATTACCGAGGCGATGCTTGCGATCTCGTCCTCCATCTGGATGAAGACCCCGTTCTTCTTCGGGAGTTTTACCGCCATGTGCTCGGCAATTTCCGTTGAGGGAGTGATCGGGTACCCGCCGAAGAACCGGCAGCCCGCCGCAAGCGCTCCCTCGGCACAGGCCGTATTCCCCTGCCAGAACTCAAGTCTCGACGTCAATATTCGATCGCCACCTTGTGGGGTTCGTAGGGTTCTTCATCGATCCAGTGGATCGCCTGGTCGGGACAGGTGAGCTGGCAGACGCCGCAGAGCTGCCGGCCGTAGAGGTGCCGGAGCCGGCAGTTCGTGCAGCGTTCAGGACGGTCGAGTTCGGGCACCACGATGCCACGGCGGTTGGGCCGCTTGCCCTCCCGGAAGATCTTATACGGGCAGACCTTTGTACAGAGGTTGCAGCCCTTGCACCGGGTCTCGTCGATAGCGAGTTTCATGGGAAACCGAGTCCTGTCGTATTAGTTTTTCCCTGAGCTGAAAAAAACCTATGTGTTTTCACCCGGGCTGCCCGGGCCTTTTGTGCGGGAGAACTCGCGGAAGGCTTCAGCCGCATGCATCCGTGCAGCGTCGAAGATATCGTTGCCGACCGCATCGATTCCGACCACGAGCGGCAGCCGGTCGAGCCCGATCACCCAGACCGCTTCCGCCATCCCGAGGTCTTCGAAAAGAACACCCTTCAGGGTCATGTGGGACGACGCAAGTGCGGCACAGCCACCGGTGAACGCGAAATAGACACCCCTGTTCCTGAGCTGCCCGCGCACGGCCGCCCCCATCCCCCCCTTGCCTATGATCCCCCGGATGCCCCGGTCAATGAGAAAACCTGAGAGATCGTTCATCCGGGCAGAGGTGGTCGGGCCGGCGGCGAGGATGCGGTTGTCGTGGACGACAGGGCCGCAGTGGTAGATCACCGCCCCCCGGGGATCGAAGGGGATGCCCTCCTTCTGCATGCGGAAGTGCGCCTCGTCCCGTGCCGTGTAAACCGTGCCGGAGAGCTCGACATGATCCCCTGCACGGAGATCGAGGACTTCGTCCCCGAGAGGGGTGTGCAGCCGGACCACCTCCCTGCTCATAGCTTCACTTCCACGGTTGCATGCCGGTGTGCCCAGCACTGGACGTTCACGGCAACCGGGAGGGAGGCGGTATGGCACCCGGCAGTCTTCACCCTGACCGCGAGTGCGGTCGTGTCCCCCCCAAGCCCCATCGGGCCGATCCCGAGCTTGTTGACCGAGTCGCAAATCTGCTGCTCGAATGCGGTCATCTCGTCGACCGGAAGGAGCAGCGCTTCCTTCGCGAGCGATGCCGCAAGGTCGAAGGTGCCCCCGATCCCAACCCCGAGGAATACCGGCGGGCAGGGCCTGCCCTCCGCATGGAGCATCGTCTCGACTACGAACCCCTCTATGCCATAGACATGGGAAGGGAGCAGCATCGCGATCCGGGAACTGTTCTCCGCCCCGGCGCCCTTGGGAAGCACCGTCACCGTGAACCGCTCGCCGGGCCGGATATGGATGGCCGGCATGCCGTTGCCGGTGTTATCCCCGGTATTGTGGCGGGTGAGGGGGTCCACGACATTCGGGCGGAGCGGTACCTCTTTTGTCGCCCGCCTGACCCCTTCGCTCACCGCGTCATAGAGTCCCTGCGTAAGCGGGACATCGGGCGGGAGCGTGAGGTAAACGACCGGGACACCGGTATCCTGGCAGAGAGGCACACCGAGCTCCGCTGCCAGCCTGACATTCTCCAGGATATTGGCAAACTCCCCGCGGGCGACCGGATTGGTCTCGGCAGCGGCGGCCCGATCGATCGCCCGGATTACATCGGGGGGGAGCGTGATGGCGGCTTCGCGGAACGCCCGGAACGTGGCATCGGCAAGGGCTGACCAGACGGGATCGCTATCCGGTTTCTGCATCTATCTATACTGGTGAGCGGGGGGTAATATAGAGATTGGGATAGACTGCAATTCCCCACCGGGAATTGCGGGCTGGAGAATGTCGAGAGTCATCAGGCTTGAGACAGGAGAAGAGCCGAAGGCTCTTCGATGAAACGCATCAGCGTTCTTCGATTTGACCACCGATCCCAAAGGGGGGAGGGCTGGAAAGAGTACGAAGAATTCTGATGAATCATACACGTGGTTCTGGTGAACTTCCCGGAACGTGCACCGGTCCTGCCAATAAAAGATAATTCCCGGATCCGGATGTGCCAAAAAAAATAATTGCCAGATCGGTTGGCGGGAATTTTAGAAAATTGCTGGTCTCCGGAAAAGAATTTGTTGCGATTTCCTACGTGCAATACCTTAGAAGCCTGATGGTTTCTCTGCTTCGTGCAAGGTGACCCAGCCGGGCAATCACAGGCGGATTCTGAAAAATTTCCCGGAGAAATCGGTGGCACCATTTTCTCTCAGGGATCGGTTTTCGACCGATGGCCGGGGGAGAAAACAGGCAAAAAACCGTATCCCTCCATCCGGATGCCCTCCGGCAACGGGCCGGGAACGCCGGCGGGCAGTTTTCAGCATTTTCGGGAAAAAACCTGTTTTTTCCAACCCCTTACAGGACCCCCTTTTAATTTCGGCCATAATGGCCCTCCGGGGCCGTGCCGGGTTCCCGGACAGCCTGCAGACTGCCGGTTTTTCGCGGTCCGTATAAGGCCGCTAAATTGCACGGTTTTTTCCCGCTTAAAATGAAGATTTTGCCAAAATACTGATTTAAAAGAGGGATTTCGCCGGGCGTTGGCACCACTTCCACTGGAAATTTCCAAAGCCGGATCCTGCCTGAGAAGTCTCCGTCGGAGAATGGAACATGGGAGACTTACCGTCCGGCAGGTTGCCCCCGTGATAAAGAAGGGGCGATCCTGTTTCGGGGGCACCTCACCAAGCATGCAGGTTCGTGTAACCGTTCGGTTCTCACCACCCGGGTTCGCCAACCGCAAGCTCGCGGACAAGAATCTTTTTGAAAAATTTCCGGATCCGGAAGGTGACGATTAAGAAAAATTGCCGGATCGGTTTGCGGCAATGTTGCCGGGAAAATCCGGGAAATCCGCGCTGTCTCCGGCGGAGTGCCCCTCCCGCAGTACTGCCAATAAAAAATAATTACCGGGTCCGGAGGTGACAATTTAGAATAATTGCCAGATCGGTTGGTGACAATTTTTTAAAATTCCCGGATCCGGAGGTGGCAATTAAAAATAATTGTCAGGTCCGGATGTGACGATTTAGAAAAATTACCGGATCAGTTGGTGGCAATTTAGAAAAATCCTCAGGTCCTGATCTGGCAATTCAGAAAACCGTGCACAAAGTCACCATGACATTGATGCACGTAGCCAAAAAACCCGGGCCGGATAGAAAAAAATCTGCAAAAAAGTTTTGAGAAATATTACTTCTTGCCGCCCTTTGCCGGGGCTGCTCCCTTCACCGACTCGTGAATCCCGACCCGGGTCCTTTTATCCGGGTAAGTACCGGGACTGCTTGCAATGCACGGGACCTCCTCCCGGGTGGCATGGTAGCGCAGGGATGCATTTTCTGTACGCCGCCCTCGTTCCTTGCGGGGTGAAGCCTGGACCGGATTGTCGTTATTTTTTTGTATTCCGGCGAACTTGCCGGGTCCGACCATCGCTTCGATCAGGGAGTTGTCGAAGTCCTCGAGGCGTTTTACCAGCGGAGATTCTTCGTTGATGGAATAAAGCCAGGTGCGTCCCTCTTTCCGGATCTTCACCATGCCCCTGTCCGAAAATTTCTTCATCGCTTTTGAAATGGACTGCCGGGTGAGCCTGACTTCGTCAGTCAGATCGGCCATGTCAAATTCGATGCCGTACATCGGCAGCAGGAACTGCATGAGCCGGGTCTCGCAGGTGTCGCCGAATAAACCCTCGAATGGTTGTCTCATGATAATCGCATCTTCCTTATCCGGGGCATGCCGTATTCATCCGGGTCGGCACCGGGTACCACCCGGAGGATTCTTGTCACCATCCTGTTGGTAAGCAAGGTATAAAAGAATTGTTAAAAAAAATTAACAGAATCAGTACCATCAATCGAGATGGCGGACCCTGTCTCGCCCAAGAGGAGTGACATTCAGGCCGTGGTTTTTCAGGACGGATGTACACTTTCCCGAGGTCAGCGATGTAATATTTGGGATCGTCTTTTTTGACGGTCGCAATATATGCCCTGTTCTTCAGGTTCGCGATGTCTTCATCGAAGTCCTGCTCATATTTCTTCCGAAGAATTCTTTTGAGTTTCTCACTATGGTATCCGGCGCTGATTTTGAAATTTTTGTTACGATATAAGATATATAAAATCTGTATTTCCATGTCGGTCAATTCACATGGCATGATCAATAATATATTCCTTAATCATATAATTGCGTTGAGATTTCAGACAACCGTTTTCCGGATTAAATACGATATCCATTTGCCGGAAACGGGTAAAAAAATGTGAGAGAAAAAGAAAAAATATTACTTCTTCCCGCCCTTTGCGTGGGCCGGGCCTTTCTTCTCTTCGGCCTTGGCGGGTGCTGCTGCTTCCTTGCCACCCTTTGCAGCTGCCGGTGCCGCTCCCTTGGCCGCTTCCCTGCCGCCCTTCGCACCGCCCTTTGCAGCCTCTGCTCCCTTCACGGGCTCGGCTGCGGTTGCTGCTGCCTCTTCGGTGACAACCGGCGCTGCAACGACCTTCTCGCCGACGAGCTTCGGTGCCGCGACAATCTTGCCGCTGACCTTGATCGTGCTGAGCTTGAGATGCGAGGGGGTCGGGAGCTTGTGGCCGCCATGGCGCAGGGCGTCCTTGATCTTCTCGAGATACTGCGGGGTCGAGAAGACCGTCATGATCTTCTGGCCGGGTTCGACCCGTGCGGCAGTACCGACCGCCTTGCCGAACGCAAGGCGCATGCCTTCAGAGACTCGGTCGGCACCGGCACCGGTCGCCTGCTTGTTCTCGCGCAGGACGTGGTGGGGGAAGATACGGACCTTGAAGTGGAAGTTCGACCTGCCGACTTCCTTGAGCAGGCGGCGGTTGACCGTGATGCGGGCAGCTTCCAGTGCACTGTGCCGGATCTGGCACGCCTCTTCAACGATCAGGTCGACTTCGGTCGGGAACTCCTGCGAGAGGTTGCCCATCTCGAACTGTACGATCTTGCTCCCCGGGACACCGCCCATGTATTCGCGCCGTGTATAGGCTTTCTTCGAGATGTTCCTGTACATCTTTGCCGGTTTTCTTACCATCGCGTCCTACTCCTGTGGTATGTTGTCAAAAGCGGGCATAATCGTCCGGAAATGAACGGACAGCCATGCCGGTACGCTCCACAAACTGCTTTTATAAAATGGAGATGGGGCGTATTAAACCTTACTGGACGCGGTCCCCGACTCCTCGCTGATCATGTCGAGAAGGTGGCGGCGGATATGGACAAACTCCTCGCCGGTCCGCTCACGGGGTCTCTCCCCGGGAACGGTGACGATCTCCCGGATGGTCCCGGGGCGGCGGGTCAGGACAACGATACGGTCAGCGAGAAAGACCGCTTCGTCGACGCTGTGCGTGACGAACAGGATCGTCTTCTTCGTCTTCTGCCAGATCTGCAGCAACTCGTGCTGCATCCGGTTCCGGGTCTGGGCATCGAGCGCCCCGAAGGGCTCGTCCATCAGGAGGATCGAGGGATCGAGGGCAAGCGCCCGTGCAACGGCTACCCGCTGCCGCATCCCCCCGGACAATTCGTAGGGGAAACTGTGCTCGAAACCTTTGAGTCCCACGAGCTCGATGTACTTTTCTGCGTTCTCTTCCCGCTCTGCCTTTTTCATCCCCTTAAGTTCAAGCCCGAGCGTGACGTTGTCCTGGACGTTCCGCCAGGGGTACAACGAATATTCCTGGAAGATCATGGCCATCAGGGGGCTCGGTTTTGTTATTGCCATGCCATTGAGGGAGATGGTCCCCGAGGTCGCAGATTCGAGCCCGGCAATGATGCGGAGGATCGTCGTCTTCCCGCACCCGGACGGGCCGAGGATGCAGATGAATTCCTGGTCCCTGATCTCAAGGGAGATGCGCGAGAGCGCCTCGATCGTCTCACCTTTTTCCGTGGTGAATATCCGGGAGACTTCCCTCAGGGAGAGTGTCATCGGTCAAGCCCCCTCCAGCTGAAAAGGCGCCTCTCTACGATCTTGAAGAGCTGGTCTGCCGCGAGCCCGATCAGACCGATGGTTATCATCCCGGCAATGATCACGTTCATCTGTCCCTGGTTGTAGGCGTACATGATCAGGTATCCAAGGCCGGACGTCGGCCCGGGAAGGATCTCCGCTGCGACCACGCACATCCACGCGACCCCGAACCCGACGCGAAGCCCCGTCCAGATGGTCGGGGCGGCACCGGGCACGACGATCTTGGAGAGCACCTGCCGTTCGCTCGCTCCCAGCGTTGTTCCTACTTCGATCCAGGTCTTCTTCACGCCGCGGACCCCGTCAATCGTGTTGAGCAGGATGGGGAAGACCGAGCCGATGAAGATGATGAACACGATCGAGGCGATGCCCAGTTTGAACCAGGCGAGCGCGAGGGGGACCCAGGCAAGGGGGGGGACGGGCCTGAGCATCTCGATGGTCGTATCGAAGAAATCGTTGATCCGTGACGATCTGCCCATGCCAATCCCGAGAGGGATGGCCACGGCAGCGGCGATGCCAAACCCGATGATCACCCGCTCGATACTGACGAGGGCATTGTCAACGAGGCTCCCCGTCCCGAGCGTATAATCCGTGCTGAAGGGGTTGAGCAGTACCGGGATGACCGACTCGATCCTCGGCAGGTAAAAAGGGTTGTTGATGATGATTGCCACAGCCTCCCATCCAAGGATGATGAGGAGGGGCAATACAAGGCCGAGGCGTCGCGTCATCGTTCTCTATGATAATGACCCGCTGTCCTGATTAAATTTTTACTTCCGTTGTTGCAAATCCGCTGTCCTGCAGGGCATAGCGGAGCATGACGTCCTGGATCGAGCCTTTGCCGGGAGCAGCGATGACGAGCGGTTTGCCGGCCTCCGATCGCTGCTTTGCCCAGGCGGTGAAGCTCTGCCAGTCCTGGACAGGCGCCCCTTTGGTCACGACGAGGCCGGTACCGAGGTTATCGATCGGGTAGGTGATCCTGATCGGTATACCCTGGTCGATTGCGGCGATAGCCGGAGGCGCACCGACATAGGACATCTGGATCCCATTGGTAGCCGCGAGCTGCATCAGGGCAGGGCCGGCCGAAGCGGACACGAGGTGCACTTCGGCGACTTTCTGGCCGTTCACGATGAAGTCTGCCACATCGGGTTTGGATTTGGTTAGATCCTGGGGTTTGAGTTCGATACCATAGGTGTCGTTGAAGTACTGGTAGTTCTTGACCGCGACAAAGAGAGCGGAGTGATCCACTGCCATCAGGTAACCGACCGTGACCGGCGCTTTCACGACAGGCAGAGTAGGAACACTCTTTGTTGCGATGATGGTCTGCGCAGTCTGGTACGGAGTGAAGTTGTAGAGCAGCGATTCCTTGTCTCCGGCCGTGCCGTTCTTTAAGTATCCGTTGATGGAGCCGAGGTCGATCTCTGCCTGGATAAAGTCATTCATGCTGCCCTTCCATGCATCCGAAGGTTCGTTGGTGAACCTGATGGTCGGGAGGGAGTTATTGACCGCGGTGACAGACGAGACACTTACGTTGCCGTAGGTGAAATTCTGCTTGCCTGCCAGCCAGTCGGCGACGATCGCCGCCGATTCCCGGGGGTGATCGGTGATGTACTGGCTCGATGCGAGGTTGAGGGCACTGAACGCATTCACGAGATCAGGGTTACTGTTATAGAAGTCCTGGCGGACGACGAAGACGTTCTGGGGGTGATCGCTCCACTTTCCCGCAGGCGGGAGGTCTTTTGAATAGGAGGCAACCTGTCCGATCCCGCTCTCCACACCGGCCTCAACGACCGGCTGCCAAGAGATGTAGCCATCGACCTGGCTGGTGGCGAGGAGGCCCGGCATCGGTCCGACACCCTGCGTGTAGAGAATCCCTACCGTTCCTGAAGGTGCCGCTGTTGATGCCGGACCCGGGGTCGTGCCTGCCGGTGTCGCCGCAGGCTGGGTGCAGCCTGCCGTGAACAATACGAGGCCAATGGCGATGAATGCTATTACCGTAATCCTCATTGCTTTCATGGGGGAGAGTTGTTCTGTCAATAATAAAAAAGTGACCAATAAGAATATTTTTCCTCTCCTTTTGTCATAATTTATTGTAAAAAAATGGACAAAAAAACAGCCTCTGAAATAAAATTGTTCACAATATGGTAAATTTCTGGCATTATTTCGGACAATCGGGAAAAAATTTCTCGATTGAAACGGGTGTATCAGATATATGACACAATCTGACCTGATCCTTCGACTCATGCGCGCTGCTCTCATCTCAGATGAGGAATTTGTCCCAGCCATCAACGATTATCCTGAGCGCATCCAGCCAGCAGGCGATAGAACCGGCCGCACGCAAGGCGTGGCTTTAATCAACTGACAGCCAATAGGTAAAGATAAACCCGGATGGTGAAACGGATGCGAAGCGACGTTGTGAGGTCTGGGGCGCCTTTCCGGTGAGAGGACGGAAGAGATGATGCAGTTCCTCTCATCGATGCGTGCAGACCGGTATATAGCCAAAGCGGATATCCTCGTGGATATTGCCCATGTTCTGATGCTGGACAGGCAGAAGATCAATGATCGTGCCACGACACGCCAGCTCCTTCCTGCATTACTCAGATTCCATGACGCAGGTATACCGGAAGAGGTGTTCGATGAACGGTTCGAGGATGTGCATGCGGGGATCGAGTCGCTCCTGATCGAATCGCTGGGGGTTGAGGCAGGAGGGCGGATGCACATGGGACGATCGCGGAACGATGAAGTCGTGACCTGCATCAGGATCCGGCTGCGCGAAGATCTGATCGCACAGATGGCCGCGGTACTGAAAGTCCGGGAAGTGCTCCTGACTCTCGCGGAGAACCATACGGAGAGCGCAATGCCCGGGTTCACTCACCTGCAGCATGCCCAGCCCACCACCCTTGCCCACCACCTCCTTGCGTACGAACAGGCATTCTCCCGCGATTTTGACCGGTTGAACGAGGCATACGCACGGGTAAACCAGTCCCCCCTTGGCGCAGCCGCGTTCGCATCCACCGGCTATCCCATAGACCGCGAATTCACCGCTGCACTTCTGGGCTTCGATGGCCTTGTCACCAACACTATGGACGCCGTAGCTGCCCGCGACTTTGCGCTTGAAACCCTCGCAGACCTCACCATCCTGATGGCCAATACCAGCAGGCTCTGCGAAGAACTGATCCTCTGGAGCACCTCGTTTGTGAAGTTCGTGACCTTTGATGACGCGTTTTGCTCCACTTCATCTATCATGCCCCAGAAGAAGAACCCGGATACTGCCGAGATCATGCGGGCAAAATCCGGATCGGTCTTCGGGGCATTCAGCGGGGCACTGGTAACGGTCAAGGGCCTGCCGATGAGTTACAATCGCGATCTCCAGGAACTCACGCCGAACCTCTGGCGCGGGATGGAGGATGCCGGTGAGAGCCTGCGGCTCCTTGCCGATATGCTCGCCAGCGCATCGTTCGATACAGAACGGATGAGAGAGGAGGCAGGGAAAGGGTTCTCAACGGCAACCGAACTTGCCGATTCCCTTGTGAGGTCCTTTGGTCTTCCCTTCCGCACGGCTCACAACATCGTCGGTAGGGCAGCCCGGAAAGGGGATCTCTCCCTTGCCACGCTCGAAAAAGCCGCAGGAGAGGTCGGCGGAGGAATCTCGCTTGCAGGAAAAGGCCTTACACAGCAGGATATTGACAGTATGCTCGACGTAAAATATTCTCTTGAGCTCCGGAAGGCTCCTGGCGGGCCGGCACCGGAAGCAGTGAGCGCTGCACTTGCTGATCGGAGGAAACAGCATCACCGTGATGCAGAATCAGTCAGCAAAAAACAGGTAAAACTTGCAACTGCAGAAGAGCACCTCATAGCTGAAGCGCGGAGGCTGGTAGCATAACGGCACGGTTAGTTTCCGGGGACCTTGTCCGGTGCGATCATGGCGGGATGAGCAGGAACGGCATTTACATCACCGAACGCGACGGCATGGCGGTAGTCAAGCTGGATTCAGGCTACAACATCGGGGTTATCCCGGGCTCCTGTACGGTCATCGGGCACCCGGAACCTGCGCCAGGAAGGAATCTTGACGTGGTCCAGGACAGCAAGCTCCCCAACCTTTCCATTGTCTCTACCGGTGGGACCATTGCAAGCAGGATCGATTACCGGACCGGATCGGTCACCAGCCAGTTCAATGCGAGCGATATCCTGCTCGCCATCCCCGAACTTGCGGAGATAGCAAATTACCGGACCATCCCTCTCGCAACGATCCTTTCCGAGAACATGACCCCGGCGATATGGCAGGACCTTGCCCGGACAGTGTATGACGAGATCCGTGGCGGCGCTCAGGGCATCATCGTTACCCACGGGACAGACACCATGGCATATAGTGCCGCTGCGCTCAGTTTCATGATCGACACCCCGGTACCGATCGTATTTGTTGGTTCCCAGCGCTCCGCGGACAGGCCGTCCAGCGACAACGCGATGAACGCGGTCTGCGCTGCCGCGGCGGCAACGAGCGATCTTGGGGAAGTCGCGGTTGTGATGCATGCGACGACCAGCGATGATGTCTGCTCCATCCACCGGGGCACCCGGGTCCGGAAGATGCACACCTCGAGAAGGGACGCCTTCCGGAGCCTGGGTATTTCACCCATCGGGGGGATTGAATTCCCCTCAAGGAAAGTGACGCTGGGACATGCTGCCGTACGACGGGGTACGAATTCCCTCGCACTCCGGGACAAAATGGAGCCGCACTGCGCCCTTGTCCAGTTCTACCCGGGGATGTTCCCGGATGTCCTGAAGGCGTATAAAGGGTACAGGGGCCTCGTTATCTCCGGGACCGGCCTGGGTCATGTCAGCACAGCGCTCATCCCGGGTCTCGCGCGACTCATCCACGAGGGGACCATGGTCGTCATGACCTCCCAGTGCATGAACGGCAGGGTGTGCGACCGGGTCTATGATACCGGCCGCGATCTGCTGGCCGCAGGGGTCATTGAAGCCGGGGATACCCTGCCGGAAGCGGCGCTGGTGAAGCTTATGTGGGTGCTTGGGAACGAGAAGAACCGGGAGAGATCTGCAGCCCTCATGCAGAGGGATCTCAAAGGGGAATGCATGCGGAGGAGCGCCTATGGATTATAAGGCCCTCGGACTGGTTGCCGGTATCGAGATCCACCAGCAGCTGGACACGAAGGAGAAACTGTTCTGCCACTGCCCGACCGCACTCCGTGAGATTTCTGAGCATAGTGGTGAATTTTCCCGGTATCTCCGGGCAACGGTCAGCGAGATGGGAGGGATCGATCGCGCGGCGCTGGAAGAGATGAAACACCACCGCAAATTCCAGTACTACACCTACGACACGACCTGCCTTGTCGAGAACGATGAGGAACCCCCGGCGCCGATCAATGACGAAGCGCTTACTATCTGCCTGACGATCGGCAAGATGTTCGGGATGACACCGGTCCCGCAGGTGCATACCATGCGCAAGCTCGTGATCGACGGGTCGAACACCAGCGGGTTCCAGCGCACGGCACTTGTGGCATTCAACGGTGTGCTCCCGGACGGGGGGCGGATAGAGACGATCTGTCTCGAGGAGGAAGCGGCGCAGCGGGTGAAAGACGAGGTCTTCTCGCTGGACCGGCTCGGGATCCCTCTGGTGGAGATAACGACCTCTCCATGTATGCACACGCCGGAGGAGGTACAGAAGGTCGCCGAGTATATCGGCATGGTGCTCCGTTCTACCGGCAACGTGAAACGCGGCCTGGGTACCATCCGGCAGGATGTGAACATCTCGATCGCCAGGGGTGCACGGGTCGAGATCAAAGGTGTGCAGGAGCTCGATCTCATAGCCGAAGTTGTCAGGCGCGAGGTGCAGCGGCAGCAGAACCTCCTGGAGATACGCGACGAGCTCCGTTCCAGGGGGGCTTCCGTTTCACGCGATAAGGACGTCACCGATCTCTTCAGGGATACCAGATCGGCGGTGCTGAAAAAAGCAAAGAAGATCCGTGCGCTTACCCTGAAGGGGTTTGCAGATCTCGTAGGCCGGGAGATCCAGCCGGAGCGCCGTCTGGGTAGCGAGATGTCAGATTATGCGAAGAAGTGCGGGGTTGGGGGTATCTTCCATACGGACGAACTCCCGGCGTACGGGGTTACCGCGGAAGAAGTAGCCAGCCTGCGTTCGCATATCGGCGCCGGGAAGCATGACTGTGTAATTCTCGTTTCAGGAGCAAACGAGAAACAAGCCATGTGCGCGATCGCGCAGGTCATCATGCGGGCCCGGATCGCGTTTTCAGACAAACCCGTACCGGAGGAGACGCGCAAGATGCTCGAGAGCGGGAGCACGGCATATATGCGCCCGCTGCCGGGGGCCGAACGCATGTACCCGGAGACGGACGTGCTGCCGGTATTCATCGATGATCCCCGGTGGGCCTCGGTCACCGTACCCGAACTGCTGACTGCAAAGGCCGAGCGCTATGCACAGAAGTATGCGATCGAAAAGAATTATGCAGTTCAGCTGGTATCATCAGACAAACTCCCCTTGTTCGAACGCGCGATACAGGAAGGGATAAAACCCAAGCTCGCCGTGTTCACTATCCTGTCGACCTCCACAGAGCTCAGGCGGGGAGGAGTGGCAATACATACCATACCGGATGATGCATATCTCTCTATCTGGCACGCTGTCGAACAGGGGCGGGCTGCAAAAGAAGCGATCCCAGATCTCCTCCGTGGCGTAGCTTCGGGCAGCACCGTGGATGCTGCACTTTCCAGGCTCGCCCCCGCCGTATCGCGTGACGATCTCGAATCGATTGTACGAAAGATCATCGCCGATCGCCCGGACTTTGTCGCCGAAAAAGGTAAAGCAGCACTCGGCCCTCTCATGGGTGTGGTCATGGCGGAAGTACGGGGATCCGTTGACGGAAAAGTGGTGAGCGAGATCCTGAGACGGGAGATCGACCGGGCCCTTGCTGCGAAGCCGGGGTAAAGCCAACGGGAAACTGAGTGGGGGGTTCCATGCCTCCTGATCGACATCATCTCCTGCGATGTCTCGAAATGAAAGAACCCAAGGCTGGTGTTGTTCACCGAGGTGTTGTTTCCCGTACTCCACAAGAGATACCGTGGGAACCCTCCCTAACATTTATGAGTGGGGCGGCAGAATTAGATAAGGAGTTTCATTATGGGCAAAACAGGTACAACCCTCTGGGCGCAGGTAAAAGGTGTCAAAGGACAGATCCGTCTCGTCCCCAAAAAAGAAGGAGAGGCGAAGACCCCCGGTCCCAACCAGCGGTTCAAAGCCGGTGCAAATGTCAAGCAGATTGACCAGGCCGCAGAAGCGATGGGCGGACGCGGTGGACGCGGCGGGCGTCGTGGCGGGGGCAGGCGTGGCGGAGACCGCTCGGGAGGATCCGGTATGAACGAATCGACAGCAAACCCGATGATCCGCCGCCGCATGCGCCGCGCAAAAGTCTCGGCGCTCGGCGCCAAAGCGAAGTCATCGCGGTAAGTACCAAAACGCGTCCGGGCCCGTGATGGGTTGAGAGGTTCAATGAACCTCTTTAGTTTTTCACACTGCGGTGTGTTTTGTTTTTCAGAAATAATGCGTCAGGGATAACTATCTTTTATCCCAACAACTATGGTGAGTATGGATCTTCCAACCGCAGTAAAAAGTTACCAGTTCGGAGAACGGGCAAAGTCGGAGCTGATCATTGCATCCCAGCTCTGTCTCGCACTTACGGGATTTGCCGAGCAGGAGCGCGCCGGAGGACGCCGCATGCTTCTCATGATGATGGAGTCGATACGGAATGAGATCCAGTTTGCGGCAAAGAGCACCGGCAGGCCTGAGTTCCAGAAAGCGATCAATTCCCTGAACGAAGCCATTTCCCTTGCAGAAAGCAACCAGCCGGAACAAGCTTCCCAGAAGATTGCTTCGGCGATCAGCTTGTCCACAACCCCGGCACAGGAAGCATGGCAGGTACTCTCGGAACATGGACTCCTCTGATTTTCTCGGGTTCCTGACAAGGCGATCATCGGTCCGCGAGTACGACGGCAGACCGCTGACTGACGAAGAGATCACGTACATCCTGAAATGTGCCAGTACTGCACCAAGTGCCGGCAATCTCGAGGCGTGGGATGTCATTGTTGTCACCGGGGAGGACACACGTCTTGCGCTTGCAGAAGGTGCATACGGGCAGCAGCACCTGGAGCAGGCCCCGGTAATCTTTGTGGTCTGCTCCAACTATGTCCGCTCGATGTCGAGATATGGCGAACGGGGGATTCTCTATGCACTGGAAGACGCCACAATTGCCTGTACCTACATGATGCTTGCAGCCCATGCGATGGATATCCACTCCTGCTGGACGGGTGCTTTTGATGATGACGGAGTACGGGAAGTCCTCGATCTCCCGCAGCATATCCGACCCATCGCTCTGCTCGCGGTAGGGAGGAGCAATCCCCCGGCACACCTGACCGGGCGCATGGAAGTCGGGGAGCATGTCCACCGGGAAACATGGTGATGGTGAGAAGATGCCGGATTACGTAGTGACCCTGGAGTCTGCATGGATCGTTCGCGATGTCAAGTCCCTTGACGACGCGATCGGGATTGCTGTCAGCGAGGCCGGAAAACGCCTCAACCCGGCCGCAAAGTACGTGGAAGTCGATGCCGGGTTCCTCACCTGTCCTTATTGCGAGGAGACTCTCTCGAGCGCTATCGTGGTGGCAGATACCGCGCTCGTGGGTCTTGTCCTTGAGATGAAAGTGTTCCGGGCTGAATCTGAAGAGCATGCCGGTCGGATTGCCAAATCGGTTATCGGCAAAGCACTGCGGGATGTCCCCCTCAAACTTGTGGATGTGCAGGAACAATGATCCATATCGTCGGGCATACTGCCATCGATCATATCTCCCGGGTGCCCCACCTCCCGGAAAAGAACTGTTCGACCCACATTACCGACAGGCAGATCTATTTTGGCGGCGGCGCTGCAAACATTGCGGCAGGGATCGCGATGCTGGGCGAACAGGTGACCCTGCATTCCTGTACCGGAGGGGATTTTGCCGGTGGGGATTATGACCACTGGATGAACAAGCTCGGGATCCACCAGCAGTTCTTCACGGTCCCCGATGCACATACGCCGACGGCGTTCATGTTCACGGACGATCACGGCGACCAGATGACCTTCTTTGAATGGGGAGCATCCAGGGCGTTCGCAACCTCGGAAGCCCCGTCCCTCCCGTTCGTGCACATGGCAACGGCGGATCCGGAGTTCAACTGCAGGGTTGCGGAGAGAAGCGAGTTCACATCGTTCGATCCCGGGCAGGATGTCTTCTGGTACACAAAGGAGCAGCTCGGATCGATCATAGCATATACCGACATCCTCTTTGCCAACCAGCATGAGGCAAAACAGATGTGCACAACGCTGGGGATTACAAGGGAGGCACTCATCGGCCAGGTTGATATGGCGATCTTCACCATGAGCGGGGACGGAAGTACGCTCTATTCCGGCGGAAACGAGCAGTTCATTCCGGCTGTTCCGGTCACGCTTTCCGATCCGACCGGTGCCGGCGACTCATACCGTGCCGGGTTCCTTTCAGCATTCGTAAAGGGTCATGACCCGTTGACCTGCTGTAAGGTCGGCACGGTAACCGCATCCTATATCGTGGAACATGTTGGCTGCCAGACACACCTGCCTGACTGGGATGCGATGCTTTCACGCTACCGGCAGCATTTTGGCACCATAAGCGTCCCGGAACAGAGGAGACCGTTCCCATGACCTGGGCTGCACTCACTTCCGGGGGAAAGGACTCGGGTACCTGTCGTGCCAGAAAGCAATTGAAAGCGGGAAAAACGTGCGGTACCTGGTCACCGCACGCCCGAAGAACCGGGATTCCTATATGTTCCATTCCGCAAATCTCGATGTCGTTCCGGTCATTGCCCGGGTCTCAGGAATGGAGTATGTTGAGATAGAAACGCAGGGCAGAAAGGAAGAAGAGCTTGCCGACCTCGAAGAGGGGCTCGGTTCACTGGACATTGAAGGCGTAATCGCAGGTGCTGTCGCTTCGGAATACCAGGCGGAGCGTGTGAAGGCGATCACGGACCGCCTCGGTCTGGAGCTCTTCACCCCGCTCTGGCACATGGATACTGAACTCCTGCTGCGGGAAGTGGCGGTGAGGATGGATGCAAGGATAATCGTCACGGCGGCAGAGGGACTCGACGCGAGTTATCTTGGAGCCCGCATCGATGAGAACCTGATCCAGCGGCTCAAGCGCGTTGCCGCAACCCGCCGTATTAACCTCGCAGGAGAGGGCGGCGAGTATGAGAGTATCACGCTCGACGCCCCGTTTTACTCGCGCCCGGTAACATACTCTACAGCAGCGATACATTCGACACCCGACCGCCATGAACTGGTCCTTGGAGGATTTACATAATGGCCCAGGGCAGTGATGTGAAACTCGGGCAGCTCACCCGGTACATTTTCACTGCCCCGAACTGGAAGCAGTCCCTTGTACTCATCGTTCTCCTCGGCCTGATCATCGACGGGGCAAACGCCCGGGCATGGCTGAGCCTCCCCGTTTCGGGTAATGTCGCATTCACCCTGCCGGTGGTCCTGAGCAGTTACCTGGCACTACCGGAAAAATTCCTGTTCTCCGGGACCATCGCCTTCACGATCCCTGCCATCGCCGCGCTCGCACTGACAAAACCGATGATCGAGTCCAGCGGGAAGACCATGACCTGGAACCGTTCCGGGCTTCTGGCGCTTTCCTGCACGGTCTTCGGGGTCATTATCACCCTCGCGGCGCTGGCAATCTCGGTGAAACTGATCCCTCTTTTTTACGCGATCTCCCTGGGTTTTATCTTTGGGCTCAGGTTGTTTGTGCTGGTCGCTATTGCGGATTACCGGATCCCACGGATGATCCTGCCTGCACTCACCCAGAGCGGGGTCGGCATTCTTGCCGGCATGCTCCTCTTCTCGCCGTACTTCGGCATCTTTGCCCTGGTGCTCCATATCGTCTTCGGGCTCGGTTTTGCAATCCTGATCTGGATGATAGAACGCCCGCTCCGGAGGGCATTCAAGATCCGGGGGCTTGCATTCGTCAACGCGTTCATCGCCCACATGACCGATGGTTCGAAGGGGATGGAGGATTTCTTCCGTGAAATAGGGGAAGAGATCTTTGTGCCCCAGGTGAGCTTTTTCTTCCGGAGGGATAAGGGAAAACCGCTCATCTTCACGGTCCCGAACCTGCATCCCGGGCCCATGGGGGAGATCGGTGGCGGCAACCTCCCCAAGATCCTGCACGACAGTTTTGATGACGAGACCCTGGTCGCGCACGGGTGCGCAACCCATGATTTCAACCTCGTTTCCGAATCCGAGAGCAACAAGGTCATCGATGCACTCAATAAATCCCGGCGGGATCTCGTATATACTGCCGGGGCAGGAAAGTCGGGCCGTCTCTCGATTGGATCGGTACAGCTTCTCTACCAGAGGTTCGGGGACTCAGTCCTTCTCGTCACTACCCGGTCGCCCCTGAAGACCGAGGATCTGGATTTCTCGATCGGGTCCACGATCATGGCGGAAGGACACCGCTGGTTCCCCCAGGTCGCGGTGGTTGATGCGCATAACTGCATGACTGACCTCTCGTCCCCCGTCCTTCTCGCGACCCTGACGGCGACGGAATACCAGCGTGGATCTGTCGATGCCATGGAGGTCTGCCGGACCACTCCGCTCCTGCCATTCCGCGCAGGGGTTTCCCACCTGACCCTGCCCTACAGCAGGGAGCAGGGGTTCGGGGATCTCGGGATCCAGGTCATGGTCATCGATGTGGAAGGACAGTGCACTGCATACGTCCTGATTGACGGGAACAATATGGCGGCCGGGGTACGGGAAGCCCTCCTTGGACAAGTCCTTACGCTCGTCGATCATGCTGAAGTGATGACCACCGATTCCCATGTCGTGAACACCATCACCGGAAAGAACCCGGTTGGTATGCATATCCCTGTTTCTGATCTTATTCCCTATGTCATGCAGGCGGTCCAGGCGGCGATTGATGATCTTGCACCTGCGGAATCTGCTGCCAGCACGGCACACTGCGAGCATATCGTTGTCTTCGGTTCCAACCGGATCTCCCAGCTGGCAAGCACGGTGAATGCAATGCTGGTATTCGTTGCCCCCCTTTCGCTCGCCATGCTGCTCCTGGCATTCCTCCTCTCCCTCGTCGCCTATGCAGTAATGGGATAGGTGCCGCCAGTTTTCCAGAAGAATCTGCGCGATTCGTCATCCCTTTTTTAATCCGGGTTTTTTGACCAGAAGATATATCCGTAGTCAGGAGTGTATTCTCATGTAGCAGGGGATGATCAGACACCGGGACGCGCTCACCAGTTCAGGCATTTCGTACAGCGGTTGAATTATCACGAGGGGAAAGGTGATCAGATTTCATCAAGCCACACTCTTCATGACCCGCTGGATCGGTGTTGATTTGAACACGACCGGCCATGTGGCCGTCGCTGCCGACCCATACAGCGGGAAAGTAATGAAACTGGGGAAAAATATCCACTATGTCCACAGCCATTCTTTGAAAAACTGTACGAAATTCTACAGGGAAGGCAAACTCTGGAAACTTAAAAAATTCAAAAGTCGCGAACGGAAAAGATTCAAGTCAGCCCTTCATGCCATCTGCAGACAGATCGTTTCCTTTGCGGAATCGCTCGGTTCCGGTATAAAATTCGAGAGACTCTTCTCGGCACGTTACTCGAATCAAAAAAATATCTCCGATCCGTTCATGTTCTCTTTTGAAAATGGATCGTTCTTCTCGCTCCAACGCCAGGTTGAGAAACGGGCGAAAGAAAGAGGCATTCCGGTAATCTACATCAATCCGGAATATACATCGAAACGCTGCAGCCGCTGCGGGAGTTTCGGGCGGAGGATGCGCAAGCGTTTTGAATGCCCGCACTGCGGGTTCGTGGCACATGCAGATGTGAACGCGGCATTCAACATCGCTGCCACATCCCTGCGAAATGCAATCCTGGACCGTACTTCCATGAGGGAAAAAGAAGGCTTCCGCCTTTCGAAAAAAGAGATGCGGAGACTGGCAAGGGTTCAGACCGACCCGGTTTTTTCTGCGCCCGGGATCATTGATAGTTCCTGCTGTGATAATCTCCTTGCTATCCTGGAATAAACCCGCATTTTTTTATACAGATTACCCGGAATCTTCAGGAATTACAAACAGGGAAGAAGATGAGATACATTTCCGTCGAATAGAGTGTTCCGCTTGGAAAAATGAAGAGGTAAGGATAGTTCTGTTTCAGATATTTCATATCTCCCTACCCAGCCGTTGAAATAGTTGCATCGGTCCAATAAAGGACACTATGAGGAGAAAAATTTTCGAGAGTCATCAATCCGGGATCCCCGCTCACAGAATATAAGAGCAGATGTCATGAATTCCCGATGGTGATGGCATGAATAGTAACATATGGCTATGATAACAATCGGGAACAAAAAATACCCCCGACCAGATTCGAACTGGTGTCGCCGGATCCAAAGTCCTGCATGATTGACCGCTACACTACGGGGGTTCAGGTTCAAAAGTCTGTCACTCCAGCGTTCTTCCTGTACCTGGAGCCATAATTTATTTGCATTTGGTAACTATAAGAATACCTTTCACCACCATATAACTCAAGACGAATTTGTCCACGAATGGAATTTGCGGAGAGTATCTTATAATAAATAATATTTTGACAGTATTCTGTTTAATTCCGGTTTGTACGCTCATCGGCTGCACATACGGGATCAGGACCCAATCATTATATCACTGGGTCTTTCCGTACCCGGTTTCTTTGCGTGTTCTTTTTGTTCGGGCTGTCGTATCTCCACAGGTTTCTGGGTATGCTCCTCTGGTTTCTGAATCTGTTTTGGCAGACGCGCAAGGATTTCCCTGCTAACCTTGAGCTGTTCTTTCATCACTGTGGACAATTCGGCCAGTATTTTGTTTTGTGCTGATACGAGATTTTCAAATTCATGTGCCGATCTATCTATTGATTCGGAAGACTGCGTTTCTGCCTGCTGCTTTTTTAAAAATTCGCTGCGGCGTTTCCAGATCTTGCTGATACTGTCTATGCCTTTTTTCCGGTTTGGAAACATCTCCCGGTACTTTTCGTAAAATTCATGGCTGTCATTGCACTGGAGGACAAGGCCGATTTCCTCATCATCCGTTTTTTCGTATTTTCGTTTCTGGATCTTTGCCATATGCATCGCTCCAATATGTCGGCAGAACAAGAAAAAAGTATTGCGGTTGCATACAAATCCATTTTGGAATTGGGGACCCTGTTCCGGTAGGAGGTCCGGAGTGATATTTTCAGACGGTTTGATAGTTTACCTCGTAGTCAAATGAAAATAAAGCTACGTATTTTTCGGAAGTGATCGTGAAATTTCTTGATATACAGTAATGAATTGAATTAACAAAAAATTCATCTGTATTCTCCAATAAATTCGAATAAAAAATCGAATTTTTTAGTTTTGAAAAGTGAAAGCTGAATTTAAAAAGATTATATTTCCTTATATCCGGACGATGAATTAGAATAATTTTGGATCATTGGATTTGATACAAATTTCAGATGAGACATTGAGATATCCAAAAAATTTTATTGTAATATTATCGTTGTTTGATTGGAAAAAATGGAATATTTTAATTCTATAAAAATTTTTATTGTGGACAATTATTAATTCCAAAAGATTGGAAATCCAATTGGTCACTACAGATTAGTGAAATCTGGAATAATTTCATTGTCGAAAATGTATCGACGAAAATTTGATAATCTGAACATTTGATAATAGAATTTTTATTCGAATAAATAGAAAAATTTGAAATTTTATTCAATTTTTCAAGCAATTCTTAAAAATGGAATTATTGGAATGCATAATCCACAATCCGGCAATCTGAAAAAATTCAGATAAATCGGATTTGATTGCTATCGATGAAACAAACGAAATTACAAATATTTGGAAATCCATTTTTATGACGGGAATATCGGAATTTTGAATTTTATCAATCGATAATTATGTTTGATCAGAGAAGGATGTTCTCTGATAGAGGTGAGATCCTGATAAAACAGAATCTCCGGTGAATTTTTCCTTATTAATTGGAAACTGATGTAATGCACTCTGGACTTGTCAGAGACGTGCTATTTCCGGATTTTTTCAAATTCTTATGTTTTTATCAAATTCTTATGATTTTCTGGTAAAATAGAATGAGTGAAAATTCTTTAAAAATTTAGATCGACAGCATTTTCATTCTGCTTATACAAGAGCGGTTCATCAGTTCCGAAGTAATTTTAAGATATAGCATCATACGGTTTATAGTAAAATAATTGGTACCAATTAATTGGAAAACTACGACGAGAAATAGCGTAAATATCAAAATCTCTCAATACATGATCAAAACAGGATCTATCATATTATTGGAGCAATTATAGGTAAGAAAACCATGGGGCGGATTGCTTAAAATTTATACAAAGTGGGGCGGGGTTCTGTCGAAATCATCGGCTTTCATTATAGACGCTCGTGGGGGAGACTGCTGTTCCCGAAGGGAAGAGCAGGCTGGAGAAAAACCGGCAGGTTCTTCGATTTTCGAAGAGGTTCATCAGTACCTCGAGAATAAGAAGAACTCGTCAGAGTTCTTCGACGTGAGAGAGGGGGTCACTCTCATAACCGTTGAAAAATGTAAGCGAATCACACAAGATAATAGGATTTCTACAGCGCCCAAAGAGGATCACTTAAAATCTCTATCAGATTATCAGTTCGGAAAAATCACCAGAATACGGCACGATCACCCTTTTTTATGCCTTTTCATTCGAACCGAACAAAGGGAAATATTGCTGATATACCTGCCTTCTCTCATCGATATCAGTATGCAGATAGATCTCCGTAGTCTTGATAGAGGTATGCCCCAGGTTTTCCTGGACGACCCTGAGATTCTTCGAACGTTTATAGAGTTCACTTGCATAGCTGTGCCGGATTTTATGGGGAGTGATCCCTGAAGGAGCATAATGCTTGAAGATATGCTGGATGGCACGGGAGGAGATATGTTTTCCCTGTTGCCCGATAAAGAGGGGCCCGGCAAGACGGTTTCCAATGAATTTGAGAATCTCTGCCAGGGTATCGTCATCGACAAAAACGATCCGCATCTTGTCTCCTTTTCCGCGTATACGGATGGTATGTTCATCGAAGTCAATATCCTCGATATTCATATTGCAGAGCTCCGATACCCGTACTCCCGTAGCATAAATGGTCCTCACAATGAGTTTATCGCGGGGATCCTCGATTGATTCGATCAGGCGTAATACCTGGTTATGTTTCAGGTACTTGATCTCCTGCTGTTTAATCCGTGGCCGATCAATCCCTGTCAGGGGGTTTGATGTAACTGCGCCCTGGGTATAAAGGAACCGGTAGAACGAACTGAGTGTCGAGATGATGCGATGGAATGTTTTTGGCTTATAGGTCCGCATCGAGGATACAAACGAGAGAAAATCATTGACCATAACTGGAGTTACATCCACATCGGTATCAAGCCTGGCTTTTTCAAAATCTTTCCAGTATATCACCAGTTTTGACACTTCGGTATGCCGACGCAACCAGACGTAATATGCGAAATGCTTGATAACCTGCTCGTAGCTGTCAAGTGTGCGGGTCGAGTAGTTTCGCATACGGAGGTAATTCCGGTAGCTTTTGAGCCACTCCGAAAAATACCCGCTTTCCATGCTCTATTCTATCTTATCTCAAATAAATAAAGGTTTGCGCAGAATAGACATTCTGCGCAAAGTCGAATTTTCAATTGCTCCGCAGATTTTAGAGATCCTAGCATCTCACAATCGACTACTGTACAGCAACTTACTTGACCCCGGTCGTGGCAAAAGAATACCCTCAGGTGATCAACCTGGCGCTGTGCCGGTTGCTGATTGGCTTGAAGGAAATAGAAAATTTTTTTATTATAGTCTTTATATCGACCCTTCAAAATGAGGCTTCTTTTCAGTTCTGTCCTTCTTTTCATCATCTGGACCAGGAAAAGCCAATAGAATCAAACTATGAGCCTCACTAGGCCCTGATTCTCCGCATTGTCAGGACTTTATATACTTTTTTTCAAACATAAATGCAATAATAATTGCAAATACTATACCTGAACCAATTGATATTCCCCCTCGTAACCAATAGGGCCATTCATCAGGGAATGTAATATAAAAAAATGCAGCGACCGCTATCATCATTGTAACAGCAAATTGGGCAATCTGCAATTCAATCATTTTTTGATTATCTGTTAAAGATCCTTTTTTTTCCATAATAGAAATTGATTCTATGGCAGGAGCTTTATAGTCATATGGATCAATAAATTTTTTAATATTTTCAATTAAGTTTTCGATATCATCGTCAATATCGTAAAGGTCTTCATCATCAGGATCAATTCTCGGCGGATAAATAGCTGCTTCAACTGTATCACTTAACTCAGTCTTTTGTTCTTTCGAAGCATACTTTTTAAGATGAGAAACTGCCTTTAAATCCCAATATAATCGATCTAAACCTTTTTTAATTTCATTTTTGTCTTCAATTTTATGACGGTTGAATTCTTTACTATATCCTTTTATCGCTGCTATTTTTTCATCAAAATTTAAATCAGCTATTGATTTAACCAATTTATCGGTTTTTAAAGAAAGACTTACGGCCACAAATCCCACGCCAACACCGATTAACCCAATCCCGCTATCATATAATCCGGAACTTGAAAATTCCTTCAAACCCAATAATAAACCAATCCACCCCCAAAAGATAGAAAATATACCCAATAAAAGGATCCAGAAACCCATATCGAAAGAACGAATTTTATCCATATTGAATTTAGTAACATAAATCCCTCAGATGATATATACTATTAAGGATTTTTTGATGAAATTCTATTTACCCAGTAAGGTTAATTTTTTGTGGATATCGCTTCTGCTGAGCGATTTTATTATCACTATTGGGTGAATCTGGCGATCGCCCCACTGGAAATGAAATGCAAAAATCGGGTCCCCGCTGCTGCAGGGGGCCAGGGCCCTGGCATCCTGGCAAACGAGGACCTCCTTCACGCCTTACAAAAAGATCAATTTTTGAAAAAATGATCACGTTCCCAATGGAGATCCTACTTTAAAAAAAGATTCCATTCTTTATCCGAATTTTTGATTTAAGAAAATTCATCAACAAATTATAGGCGTTTTTTCAGATGATAAATTTCTTTAATTCGAAGTTTTCAAAATTTTCAAATCTGTCGTTTGTCGTTGTGTTTCCCGTTTTCCAAATTTATCAATTTATTTTCTACGTCGTTGATTTTCCCTGTTTCCAGATTTTCCAATCCTGCATATAGGCCCTGCCGTTCAGCCTGCAAGATTGTGCATATAGATGCTCCTTGTTGCAAATGAACGACTGGACCATTTTGTAGAATTCCTCTAGGTGGAAACGATCAAACATGTGGTCGTCGTATTAAAACGGAGGCTAAATTGAGCCCCGTTTCAAGATATTTTTGTTTATCAGACCATAGTAAACTGCCGGCTGCTATACACAAACACTGCCGGATCCCACTGCAGGACTCTGCCGGAGATCCCGCGATCGTGACTCGACCGGACCCACTCACTAAAGAGCTCTCAAATAGGCCTTCTTTTGATTCTGGGATACTCCTGTTCCATTCAGTACCATGAAACCGGCAACAGGCACTTAACATGAGGTTCGCAAAACTGACCGGAAGGAGATGAAGGCGCACGAGACCCTCCCAGCTGCATGACCGTCCTTTCCTGGTGTAATGTTTGAAACCATGATGATCGCTGACTATCTTCCCCGGGGCAACTTCCTGGGATCATCAGCCCATTTACACATCCACTCGAGCCACATCAAAGTTCTGACACGATGAGAAATTCAAACTGCTATAAAGAACAACGAGCAGTAACCCTGACTTTTCCCATCTGCGTTTTGCCTTCCTGATTTCAGGAATGAATAAAATCCGGATGATCATTGGCAGATCATCATAGTGAATCATAAAATGTTTGAAAACTATGTGAAAATCGAAGTATTGCCAGGATGATAATTGATCTTATTTAAGAAATAAACCACATATTGCTATATACAAAACAGTCAAATAATCCACTGATCTCTAAACCGAGCCTCAAATAGGATATCCTGGAGTATCATTTATGGACGAAGCAAATATCCGGCAGGAGCTCAACAAATATAAAAAATTTAAAAAAGTGGATGGTGCAACATATCGGAAAGTTAACCAGTTTTTACGTAAGCGCACGTACATCACGGCGAGGGAGTGGGCATTAGCCCGGTTATGTACGGATTTTCGCACATCCGGAGGTGCAGAAATGACATTTATCGGGAAAAATCTTCCGGAACTTGTTCCATTCATGGAAGAGACCTATACACCTCAGGCTGTAAATCAGGCACGGAATTCTTTTAAAAAGAAAGTTCGTAAAGCAAGCGCCACCTTTTTCTATGGTGCTATGTGCGGATTTTTTACCACTGATGAACTTGACGATCTGCTTTTTGAAGCGAGCGAAGTGGCGCGATTCCTCCTTGAAGTAGAGGGGACAACACTGGACATCGATGAAGAGATCGATATTGAAGATCGCATTACCAAGGTAATGAGGAGTGTCGGCGAAGCGGCAAAAACCATCCTCAAAACCCGGAGTGAAGAGACCGATACCCGCGATCACCTCCCGAATCCTGAATCTGACATGGCAGATACCAGAACAACGTCAATTGAAGGGACTGAGACTGATCCTGCAGATCCTTCTGGTTTTGGAAAAAATGGTGGAAATAAGACAGTAATTGATACAGATGCGGTCCAAGTACTGATTGAAAAGACGGAATTGTCTACTGTTGGTATTGATAAGGACATGATTGGCGAAGCACAATCTCATCGACTATCAGCACATAGTATTTTTTTAAGAACAGATCAAGAACGTACGAGTGTTCACGAAAATGAAGAAAAAATGGTATTATGTAAAGAAAGAGATGATGCAAATTCTCAAAAAACTAAGCACGTAAGCGAGGAGAAATAACCCGTGAAAGTGATTCAGGTTGTTGGAAGATCAAACTCCGGCAAAACCACATTTATCAAAAATCTTATTCCCGAGCTCAAAAAATATGGCAAGGTTGCGGTTATAAAGCATCTTGGGGATCATGACTATTTCCTTGAAGAGGGAAAAGACACGACGATCTTTTATGATGCCGGGGCAGATATCACCGTCGGGATAGATGCGAACAAGACCGTTATTACATTCCGGAAAAACCAACTTGATGATACATTACGTATGCTATTTTTTCACCGGATAGATTACGCTATCATTGAAGGTTACAAGGAGCGGTCGTTCCCCAAAATTGTAATCGGTAATCTTACGGTCGATCAGTATATTTTGCGTAATCCCACGGTAGACGAAGTAATTAAATCGCTTCATCATTTTGAAGATTTTCAGGCTTGAAACAAATAGCGGGGATAAAAATGATAACGAAAAAGATCCAGAAAAGGTTGTTCGGGACAAACGGGGTTCGGGGTATTACCGGTAAAGAACTTACACCGGAACTTGTAATGAAGATCGGGGCATCCCTTGGAACAATGCGGAAAGGGCGAATTGCTGTCGGGCGGGACACCCGTACGTCTGGTCGAACCTACATCAATGCCATCAAATCGGGCTTGCTTGCGGCAGGTTGCGATGTCGTAGACTGCGGCATTCTTCCCACGCCGGCACTCCAATACCTTGTCAAAGAACAGTTTGATGGGGGTGCAATGATTACAGCGTCCCATAACCCCCCGGAATATAATGGCATCAAGATCATTGAACCGGATGGAACAGAAATGGGGGATGAGGAGACCCTGAAACTAGAACAATTGATATTCGATGAACCCTTTTCAACACACACATGGGATCACATTGGCCACGATCTGAACGCTCCCCGCCTTATTGAAAAATATATTACAGCGGTGGCGAACCACTTCACTGGTAAACCTGGAAGAGGAATGACAGTAGTTGTAGATCCGGGTTCCGGTCCTGCATGTATTACTACCCCACGAATACTTTCACTGATGGGATGCAACGTGATTACCATCAATTGTATATTGGACGGGACGTTTCCCGGTCGTTTACCGGAGCCTTCTGAGGAAGGACTTCGGAATTTGTCTTCTCTGGTAGTCAGTAGCGGGGCGGTATTCGGTATAGCCCATGATGGTGACGCTGACCGCGCTGTATTCATCGATGAAAAAGGCCAATTTGTTGAAGAAAATCAGGAGTTCGCGGTTGTAGCCCAACATATCTGCCGCCAGAGTAAAGGAACAATTGTTACACCTGTGAGTACGGGACAGATAGTGGAGATGATAGCCAAAAAAGAAAATTGCTCTATTACTTTTACCCCGGTCGGTAGCATTTATGTCGCCCGTACAATGCTCTCACTCATTGCCCAGGGAGAGCACGTAATATTCGGGGGTGAGGGTAACGGCGGGCTCATTTTCCCTGATCACCAGTTCTGTCGCGACGGGGGGATGAGCGCTGCAATGATGGTCTTTATTCTTGCTTCAACCGGAAAAAAACTATCAGGACTCGTAAAACAGTTACCCAAACGTCATATTATAAAAGACAAGATTGCCACTCCACAGGGTGAAAAAATATTAGAGGCCCTCAGCGTATTCTATTCTCAAAACCCGATTGATCGCACCGACGGCTTAAAAGTTTTTAAGGGTGATTCTTGGGCACTGATCCGTTCTTCCGGTACCGAACCAATTTTACGGATTATTATAGATTCTGAAAAACGTGAAACGGGTATTGCATTTCACGAGGAGCTCAAACAGGAGATACAGAAGATCGTTCAATAAGAAATAACGATCATCGGGCAAAAATCAAATTCTATTTTTCCAGATTTAATCCTGATTATTATCGTCAAAATGAAATTTGAAAATATTCAAAAAAATCGGTATTTTGAAATTTAATCAATATTATTGAACGTTTTGTCAAATTCGATAATAAATGCCCATTATAACCAAAAAAAAAAATTTGCACGCAAATGATATCAAAAAATTTATTTAATATTTCAGTCAAATTGAGTTTACTCAGCAATATTGAACTTGTGATAATGAATGGTCCGATCCGAAGAAATTTTTGACGAAATACAACGTGCGTTTCCTGTAGAGGATTGGAAAGATATTGCAGCGGCTATTGAAAATATCCAACATACGAAAGGATCCAAAGGCCGTAAGAATCTAATTATCAATATTAATAAGGCAATTATTGAGATTGCACTGAAAAAAAATAAACCAACATTATTATTATCTCTCCCCAATCCCCAAAATAATGAAATTGATAATCTTTTTTCTCAGATTATTAAACAATATATTTTAACAAAAGATGATGCCTGGCTAGAATCTGTATCTTCTCTTTCTGAAAAACTGAATAAAAAAAGCGATCAGTCACGAGTTTTCGCAATGATTGCCCGTGATCTCATTGAAGCAGGAGTGTCAAAAACGGATCCTGAACTTATAGGAACTGGCATGATTATGCTTGATCGGATAAGTTTCAGAAAATATCGATCTAATATAATGATTGATATTATTCCTTTGCTAATCGTATGGGCAATAACCACACGCGATCAACAACTTCTCTACACCTCCCTCCATTTAATTGAAGATATTGGGGATATATCAAAACGGGCAGTACTCCATGCAGAACTTGCAAAAGCATTGGCAACAATTTCCATTTTGAAAAAGGATCGATCGTCATTTTTTAAGAGCATCAGCAGCGCAACAGATATTCATCAGAAAATACGACGTCATGACTGTATTTCATTCATCATAGGTAAAGGGGCGAAATCCGGTTTCAGTAAAGAGATGACGGATATTCCCCTCTTTATGAATAATTTTAACGACGTCACTCACGATGCATATCTCGAAATAATAAGTTCTCTGACGGAACAGCTACTGGAACGTGTCAAAGAAAAGAAACAAATTATCAATATACTACAGACATTGTGCGATGATAAACCCGAGGTAGCTGCTACCCTTGTCCTGGATCTCCTGAAAAAGGCTGAACGATCGGGGGATAAATGGTTCCTTTCCTCTGCACTGAAACTTCACGAGCACCAATCTGAGACGGAGACGTGTCCAACCAGAGAGATCGTTCGTGCTGGAATATCAGTTGCCCTCAATTCTAATGAAATGCAAGTCTTGACGGATCTGATTCCTCTCATCGAAAAAAACTGTAATAGTCTAATTTTGTCACGGATTTACCTTCATTTTTCCCAGATTATGCTTTCTTCGGGTGATTTTAATTCCGCTCTTGAAATTTTTGGAAAAATTTCTCATGAGATTGAAAACCTCCCCCAATTTACGGACAGCCTGTCACATTTGCTGAAAAAAGGGATAGCAAATGATAGCATTCCATTAATTAAAAATGCCATTCTTATAAGTCTGAAAAAAGACGTTGCCAATAATGCAATCTACAGGGCAATAATTGAAGTTAGTAAGGAGAACTCTTTCAAAGATGTTATAGAACATAGTCAGTCGATTAAAAATCTTATCGGTATGCATCCAAAAAAGGACAATCTCATTCTTGAAAGCATAACGATTCTTATTGATCGTGGATTTCTGGAAATATATGATCCCGAAATTCTCATTCAACTTGCCGAATCGATTGACGAACAATCATTGAAAGAAAGAGCAATTTCGAATATCGTCATTAAAATAGCAAAAATAGGGGTACGAACAAAAAACCGAGATTTCCTCCAGAGAGCAGTCGGCCTCACGTGCGAGATTGATGGGCAGAGCACAAGATCCGCAACATTGAGTAGCATAATCGATGATGCTTCAATTCTCGCTGCACAGCAGGGAGATCTGGATCTTCTTTTAAGGATGAAAGTTTGGAGCAGTTCTCTTCTCGAAAAGGATCTTGCGACATATGCAATGGCAAATATAATCGATGGAGTTATAAAATATGCAATCGATAAAAAGTCTCCCGATGCTCTTGAAGATGCTCATCTTATTGCCTCGGATATTAACGATCCATCGCTCAAAGCACAATTGTTTGAGCGGATAGACTGAATGTTTCGTGAAAATCGGTTGCATTCTTATCAAAGACTCCAGATTTTCAGAATTAGAGGATTATTTCATATCAGCACTTCAACCATTCGAACGGGGACTTCAGATTATCAAACACAATATCAAATCCCCTCAAATCTCGCTCAAGATTGCCGGTATAATTGATATAATCATATCATATTCAAGAGCCAGCAATAACCGAGATTATATAATACCCATGGTAATGTATGCCATTGAAATAGAAAATTCGTACGAACGGGATGCAATGATGTCCCGGATTATTTCAAGTCTTGATGATGATATCCTCAGCCCTAACTCTACCGATCCTTATGAGATTCTGGCATCACTCCTCTACAGAAATGATGCATCCAAATCAAACCCGGTCATTTTCAGATTGCGGTTTCAGGTTCTTCAGTTAGTCAACGATCCATATCTAAAACTAAAGGGATTATGCAACCTGGCGGATTCCTTGATAATAATCCATGATTATAACAAGGCATATCAGATTCTGGACAATATTTTTAAAGATCTCGTGAGTTTGCCTGCAGAATACCAGAAAGTATTGATCCTCTCTGATCTGACAACACTGTATTGCAGATTCGATGCAAAATTTGCCTCACAATGCCTAAAAAAAGGAATACAGCAACTGGACCGGGTCGAGTTTGACAAAGATGCAATGGCTCGCAGGCAGGTTGTATTCGCAATAGTCAGTCTGAATGCAGTTGAGCCGGATTCTGAATGGATTAATGTCGCTTTGGAAGTTGTTCAAAAAATTTCCGATCCCGTAGAGTACATTAATTCCCTTATTGCAGTTTATGGTATAGTTCGGCAAGACAAAGATCAATGCAGTAATTTGTTACATTTTATGGAAAACGCAGCAGAGAAGATCTCTTCACCATACGAGAAAGCTATCACCCTCCTCAATATCATCCCTCTTCCATTACAAAGCTCTGACGATGCTACATCCCTTGCTCTTCTTAAAAAAACTGATACATTAACCAAGAAAATTAACATTCAATCAATTGGCGATAAATTCCGCGACAATATTGCCCGGATCTATTCCATGCTCTACCAAAAAAATAACGATAATAAGTTCCTCTCTTTGGCTATCCAGATTACAAAATCAATTGAGGATGATGATTTGCGGTTTGACCGTCTTAAAAAAATGGGATACACTCAAGCATACGATATTCCCCCGCTTTATTTAAAAATTAAGGCACTGTCAGAAAAGATGGTGACAGACGGTATTCATCCAAATCAGATTACATCGCTTGAACGACTGGTTCGATCAGTTGCGGATCGGGGGAAAGAAGCAATTTTTTTCTGCAATCTTGCAGTTTTTTTCAGAGAGAAAGGGGAAGAAAAGGTTTCGCGCCGGATGATCCAGAATTCGATAAAAGAAGCCCGTATAATTCGGCCGCTTTCAAGAAGATCCTTTGTGATGTGCGATATCGCCTTGAAAATCTATTCCGCTGGGTGCGACCGCACAGCACAGGAAATTCTTGATTTTGCAATAGATGCTGCAACAAATATCCGGCAATCATCTATACGGGACGAAGTGTTCGACGAACTTGGAATTGCAATAAAAATCATGCAGGGGTTATAATGTGAACACTATAGAGATTCTCATAAGTGGCAGAGTTCAGAAAGTAGGATTCCGGGCTTGCGTGCGACGGATTGCAACTGATTTGAATGTAACCGGAACCGTGATCAACCTTGCTGATGGGCGAGTGCATATTTGCGCTACTGGAGAACCTATAATCCTTGAAAAGTTTGTTTCAATGGTTTATGGTTGTCCCCGTGCAATAATCAGAGACCTGCGGACCACTGAAATTCCTCATAAACAATTTAATGATTTTTCGATAATTAAAAGCGACGGCCGCATCAGTACAGAACTTTGAATTCCGTGTTATTCTGCATCGAATTGCAGAAATTGATCACCTGCTCGTTGATTTTTTTATTATTTATTGTATTATATAGCATCCCGATCATCTGTTTAATGAGATCATCTGACAGTATACAACGGGTTGCTGTTTGTTCATAATCATTGGATTTAAGTTTCTCGCGTGCAACCTGAAACACAATGGGATCAATCATTTCTGCTTTTAAGGATTCAATAAGATCGTGAACCAGGCTCCCCCTGCTATCATGGATAAGGCCGATATCGGGATCGAGATGTAAACCCACGACGGGAACGCAACAATTCCCATATAACATCGCATATCCAATTGAGAGCATGGCGTTGATGGGATCTAACTGGGGGCGGCTCGTCCTTCTTCTGAACCCAAATTCCGGTGGCGTATTTCGCGACATTATTTCATAATACATATCTGACGTAAGCCTGTGGAGCCGGCGAATCTCATCCAGCTTGATAAGAAACGCCAGTTCATCATGAGACTTGAGGAGAAATTCTAATTCACCCTCATAAAAAAGAGAGATTCTTTGATTTTCTTCGATTCGCTCAATGGCCATCAGCCTGGATTTTATTGAACTTTGGGCAATTTTTATTGCATATCGCTGCCGTGGAATAGACTGCTGGATCTCCTGAATCTTTGCTATGCTCCGATCACCAAATGGCTGGATTGTTCCAACAGGACTGCCATCCGCTTCAAAGAAGGAGATAAATGCGCCATTTTTTACGAGCTGGATTACAGTCATTGTATTGAGAGTATGTCCGCCAATAACGAGGAGATTCTTGACAGTTTCTATCGGAAATTGTTCGTAATTATTTTTTTTCTGGACAATCAATAGTTTCTGGGTCGATTTGATATGAGCGCCAAACCCAGTTACCGACAACCAAGGATAGTCCGTTCCAATCAACTCCAGAAAATACAATATAGTTATCTAAATACTATCACATTTCCACAGATTAATTCATCGTTTTAGCGTATTGCGCGGTTCTCTGCCAATTTTCTTAAGAGTCTTACTGAGTTTACCAGGAGGGTATTTCATCAATTTCGGTGAATATAAACCGTAGAAAGCGGTATACTTACATTTAGCGTGTGATAGCATAACAGGGGAGCGTTTATGTTCTGGGATAAAAAAATTGAAACCATGAAACCTGGCGATTTGCAGGCGCTTCAGCTGAAACGTCTGAAAAAAACGTTGAATCAGGTTCAAAATGTTGAGTTTTACCGGAAACGCCTTGCTGAAGTGGGAATAAAAAGTTCTTCGATCAGGACGCTGGAAGACATAACAAAAATACCATTTACCAAAAAGCAAGACCTCAGGGACGGATATCCATTTGGTTTTTTTGCAGTTCCTCTAAAAAAAATTATTCGGATTCATACGACTTCAGGAACCACGGGAAAACCCACTGTTGTCGGCTATACTCGCAACGATCTAGACATCTGGTCTGATCTCATTGCACGGAATATGACCATGGTAGGGATCACCAAAAATGATGTTTTCCAGAACATGGTGAATTACGGGATGTTCACCGGTGGACTTGGGTTTCATTACGGAGCGGAAAAAATCGGTATGATGGTTATCCCGAGTGCAACAGGTAATTCAAAACGCCAAATCGAGATGATTAATGATTTTGGCGTGACTACAATCCACTGCACTCCCAGTTACGCTATGCACCTTTCAGAAGTCGCGGAAGAGATGAACACCTCCCTTGACTCACTGAAGACGGGTCTTTTTGGTGCTGAACCCTGGTCAGAAAGCATACGAAAAACGCTTGAAAAAAGATTGGGTGTCACTGCATATGATTCCTATGGGTTAAGCGAACTTTTCGGGCCGGGCGTCGCATTCGAATGTCAGGAAAGGGACGACCTCCATATCTGGCATGACTGTTATCTTGTTGAGATTATCGATCCACAAACGGGAGATCAACTGGCAGATGGAGAACGGGGTGAACTTGTAGTAACACCCTTAGTAAAAGAGGCGATGCCATTACTGCGGTACCGCACAGGAGATGTGAGTATGCTCATGGAAGACGGGTGCATTTGCAGGAGAGGTAAAAAGATTGCCCGGATAACAGGAAGAAGCGATGACATGCTTGTTATTCGAGGAATTAATGTTTTTCCCTCCCAGATCGAACATGTACTCCTGAAAATACCCGAAGTGGGAAATCAGTTTATGGTATATATTGACAGAATTAATCATCTTGATGAGATGACTGTAGAAGTGGAGATCAACAGAGATTATTTCAGCGGAGAACTTGCTGACCTTGCAAAACTCCAGAAAAACGTTGTCAAGGAATTGCGGGATGCACTGGAACTCAGGACTACGGTGAAGTTTGTCGAACCCGGATCGCTGCCTAGATTTGAGGGCAAAGCAAAACGAGTGATAGATCGAAGAGAGGCAATATAATGGTGTGCTGGGACCCCCGTATTGAGGAGATGCCAAAGGCGGATCTCCAGAGAATGCAATATAAACTGCTTAAAAGCCTTGTATATCGTCTTTATAGTTTCTCTCCATTTTATCATGATCGAATGAAAGATCAACATGTTCATCCGGACGATATTCGTGAACTTGCCGATGTAAAAAAACTCCCTTTTATGTTCAAACGGGATTTACGAGATAATTATCCTGACAGAATTTTTACGGCTTCACAGGATGAACTTGTCAGATACCACGTATCAAGCGGAACCACGGGAAAACCTACCGTTGTCGGATATACCCAGAACGATCTGAATACCTGGACAACCTCTCTTGCCCGCGGCCTGACTTCGCTCGGACTCGGCAGGGGAGATGTGATTCAGGTAAGTTACGGGTACGGTCTGTTCACCGGAGGTCTTGGTATGCATTATGGTGCAGAACGTATCGGCGCAACAGTGCTTCCCACAAGTGTCGGGAACACAGAACGCCAGATCGAACTGATGCAGGATCTTGGTGCGACAGCCATTGCCTGTACTCCATCTTATCTCCTGCACATCGGGGAAGCAGCAGAAAAGATGGGGGTTGACATTAAAAAAGACACGAGACTTCGCACAGGAATTCTTGGTGCCGAACCTTGGACTGAAGGCATGCGTGACCGAATCGAAGACTGGCTGGGTATCAAGGCTTATGATATCTATGGGACAAGTGAGCTTTCAGGTCCGATGTTCACTGAATGTTCAGAACAGAAAGGATTTCATCTCTGGTCAGATCTGGCACTCGCTGAGATCATTGATCCTAAGACCGAAGAAACGCTTGAGGCGGGAGAGAAGGGTGAACTCACCATCACAGTTCTCCAGAAAGAAGCCCTTCCCATGATCCGGTATCGTATTGGGGATATCTCATCGGTTGACGATGACGTCTGTGCCTGTGGCAGAACACATCCGCGCATCCAGCGGATCCAGGGCAGGGTTGATGATATGCTGATAATAAGGGGAATCAATGTATTCCCATCACAGATAGAGTATGCGCTGATGGCAATTCCGGAAGTGGGACAGCATTTCCAGATTGTTGTCGACCGAAAGGGGGCACTTGATGATATGCTCGTCCGTGTTGAATTGACCAAAGGATCATTCAGCGACAAAATCAATGATTTGATGCAGATTCGACAGAAAGTGGAGCACCGGCTCAGGAACTCGTTGAATGTGAACGTTGATGTGGAACTGGTCGAACCGGGTTCATTGCCCAGATTTGAAGGAAAATCAAAAAAAGTCATAGACAAGAGGTTGTTATAAATGGACACAAAAAAATTTGTGATAAAACAGATCTCGATATTTTCTGAAAACCGCCCGGGGAGACTTGCAGCGATTGCCCATGCACTTGGCGAAGAGAATATCAATATTCTTGCTTTTAGTATCGCTGAGGCAAATGGATTTGGAGTTGTCAGAGCGCTTGTAGATCATCCGGAAAAAGCTCATGATAAGCTGTTATCGCTTGGTTTTAATATCGCATTTACCGAGGTTATCGCAGTAAAGATGAAAGACCAGCCTGGAGGATTGTACGAGGTTGCAAAAATTCTGGGAGATTCAGGGATTAATATTGAATATTCCTATGCTTATTCGGGAAAAGAAGGTGCGGTACTCATTCTCCGCGTTGATCAAATCGACGATGCAATACGAAAAATACAAAATTCCGGTGCAACACTGCTGGAAAGATCCGTTTTCCATTAAAATAAAATCATTTCTTTTCCCATTTAATTAGTTGCGCAACTTCTGACAGCGTACTTCCTCTGCGAATCTCTTCACGTATTCTCTCTTCATTCTTTCTCACTTCGAGCGCCCTGCGTGCAATTTCATAGGCACGTTCCGAAGGAATTACAACCACCCCGCTCTCATCGCCGATAATCCAGTCACCGGGTCGGACATATTGTCCACAACACTGTATTTCAGTGTTGATCTCCCCCAGACCCCTTGGGTTCGCCTGCATTGGGGACTATAGCTTTTGCAAAAAGGGGGAACTTCATTCCCCGTATATCATCAACATCCCGCACAGCGCCATCAATAACAACCCCGGCAATTTCTTTTTTTATACAACTCAGCGTGGCAAGTTCCCCCCACGGAGCAACGTGGGTCCCGTTGTCATTATTGATAACAATGACTTCATTTTTATTGGCAATGTCAATTGCCTCAACGGGCTTTGCCCAATCACCTGCGAACGTCTGAACGGTTACAGCTTTACCGACCAATTTTACATTGCCACAGATAGAATTTATTCCGACCATTGCCCCTTTGCGGTGCATGGCATCAGTCACGTTTGGTGCAGATACCTGCGTCAGAAGAATACGGATCTCTTCATCAGAGGATCTTAGGTTATGTGGTCCGAAAGAAGGTGCATTCATTTTTTCACGGATCTTTCTCGTAGAGCCGGCTACATCCGAAGAACGGATAATATTCCCACCAACAATCACAATTTCAGCACCACGCTGTATAGCTTCTCCGGCTCGATCAGCATTTATCCCACCGGCAACCGCAAGGGGGATATGAATCTCTCCTGATAATTTCGTAAGGAGATCGATGGAATCCTTTCCAATCATCTGCTGATCAATACCTGTATGGGCGCAAATAATATCCACTCCCATTTTTTCAAGCTGGTTTGCGCGAGTCACCGGATCATTGACATTGATCAGATCAGCCATAATCCGGACACCGTAAAGTCGTGAAGCTCTTATGGCTTCAGAAATGACAGAATCATCAGCATCGGCAAGAATACAGACTATATCCGCACCCGCTTTTGCTGCCATCTCCACTTCAAGTGCACCAGTATCAGCAATTTTCATATCTGCAACAAGGATCGATTCCGGAAATTGTTCTTTCAGGGATCGGATTGCCTGCATACCCTCGCTTTTGATAAGGGGCGTTCCGGCCTCAATCCAGTCGGCACCACCATCCAATGATTCTGAGGCGATCTGCAATGCCCTTTTGAGGTCAAGAAGATCAAGTGCCACTTGCAGAATCGCATTTTTCATAATCAAGATGTGTCTTGCCTGATGCTTAATGATTACGAGAAAAAGGACCTGGATTTACGAGTAAATGACGGAATTATGATTGGAAGACAAAATGCAGTTTCGCCAAATGAGTTCTATTGCCCAGGTAGTATGAGTGCCATAATATTCTATAATAGCGATCTTTCTTCATCTGAAATTGCGATAATCTCAATAATTATCTGACATATTTAGTCATTCCATTTTTATGACAGGAGTGGGCGTTTCAGGAAAAAGAGAGATTATGATTCGGGGGTCAGTCCATTTTGAATTCTTCGCAAAAGAAGATATGACGTTTGTCTTTTTTCTCTGAAATCGTTATTTCAGCAGGATTGCCTGCAGCAATCAATGATACTAGGGTATATTTTTCTGGTACATTGAGTAATTTTCTAACCGGTTCGGCATAAGATTTTTTATCCCCTGCTACCCAGCATGATGAAACCCCGTATGCCTGAAGTGCCAGAATAAGGTTTTCTGTTGCCGCACAACAGTCTTCAAGGTAGTACATCTCATCCCGTTCTCCAAAAACTGCAAAACAGACTGAAGACTCTGCAATAAATTTTCCATTCTCGGTAAGATCTGCAATATTCGCAAGCCTCTCCGGGTTCCGGATTACACCAAACAACCATGGCTGGATGTTCCTTGCAGTAGGTGCAAGTGAAGCGCATTCTATTGCATCCCTGATTACTATTTCATCGACTTTTTCGGTTTTAAATTTCCGGATACTATGACGGGATTTGATAATAGTTGTTACAATATTCATACACCGGAATGAGAGGCTCATGCAATAAAATTGTTGCGACTAAAAGAGGATTTCATTGCTTCCTGAAAAAGAGGACTATCGCAAAGAGGATAGAGGCTGCCACAAGGACGGCCTCAAATCCAGAGGATTTTGTCTGAACCGGAGTGCTGGTAGACGGGGTTGTCGAAGTTATTACCGCAAGAGGTGATGTTGTCATAACCGTTGGAACACTGGATGGATATTGAGTAGTGGTGAAGGAAGTAACCGCAGGGGTTGCGATTGCTGTAGTTATTTGAGTAGGTAAAACTGTGATTTGGGTTGTGGGATTTGTTATATACCCGCTGTTTGCAATCAGGGGGTTCTGATCCTGATTGAGAAGACTAACCTGCTGGCTGATAGCCTTCCCGATCTGGCCGTAATTATCCTTCATGGAGTTCACATCACAATCTGCCCAGATATAATAGATTCCCGGAGGATAGATATCGCGCTTGCCCGTATTCCAGCTGAATGAAGGGGAAAAGGGGTTGGTTGTAACAGGAATGTCAACAATCGAATTGGGCGTTCCCGATGAATTCAAAAGGGCGTTGAAGGTTCCACCTGTCGGAGATTGGACATAGATTGTTACAGGAACTGAATTGACGCCGGTTCTCTGCGTCATCTGAACCAGATTTGTTTCAATACTGAACTTGATATCATCACCTGATGGCACCCATTTGTCAGTTACCTCAACATTAACCGTTGAATCTTCAACACGGATGCCAAGGTGAGGATCGGCAACAAGAAAAGCAGTACCATTTGCCTTGCTTGATGCTGAGAACCTGTACCAGGATCCTTGATGGGATCCGAAATCGGTTGGAGAGACATAGAAATTTTTCAGGTCAGATATCGAAACGGTATAGTCCGGTGAACTTGTTGCAATCGAAGCACCTGATGCCCACCATCCGATCTGTGAATCCCCGTTCATCACCGAGGTTACATCAAGTCCCTGTTCGCCAATAAAAACAGTATTTCCGGGAGCGATAGTACCTGATTGGAGCCGCTGCAGTAACGGGAGTTACAAAAAAAAGAATACCAGTAATCATGAATGAAAATAGAATGAACGTTTTGGTTTCCATGATCTTCCTTATTGTCTCCGAATATATATTTAACACGGCAAATTGATAGACATAAAACGTATGGATTACATAGTATCAAGAATTATTTGGTTAAAATTTTCAAAAACGCGTTTTCCCTCGAACGTATGACTTACTTCCGGGTGCCATTGAAGTCCATAGATATGCATTTTTTGAAAAGCAACCGCTTCTGCACTGCAGATGGATGAATGAGCAAGGAGTGTAAATCCTTCTGGCATCTTAGTAACCTCATCGGCATGCGATGCCCAAACACTTATCTTATCCGGGTAACCTTTCAGGATATCATTATGTTCGCAAATATCTACATCGACCGGTCCATACCCTCCTTTTCGCCCGGTACGCACTTCCCCACCAAATTTTACTGCGATTATATGGAGCCCGAGGCAGATTCCAAGAACCGGCAGTCCAAGATCAAGGTAGGTATCACAATTACCGGAACGCTCTAAAGATGGGCCCCCGCCCAGAATTATTCCCCTACAGTCCTCCGCTATTTTTTGTGGGGGAGTTGAGTTAGGAATCATTGTAGCGTCAATTTCCATATCCCGGAGTGTCCGAAGGATAAGATGATTAAATTGCCCGAAGTTATTGACAATATAGATAGGAAGCATTAGTCTGAGGTTTGTTTTGAGATCCTATTAAGTCTGTTCAACTATAGGTATTTACGGTTGTAAGAATATTACTTCTGATCGCTTCAGGACTATAGCCAAGGAGATAAGCAAGACACATCGCTCCACCGGCACCCATCCCTTCTTTTACCTCACCAATGCAATATCGTGCTAGTCCGATATGCCCGATGTCGTCAAAGCCCGGATCCACATAGGATATACCTATTCCAATCTGTTTTGCCAGATGAACAACATTAGCCGTTGGGTCATCTCTGACATATGTTGTCGTTACTATGTTAGGGAGTGACCCTCCAATAGCTTTTATCACTGCACTTACCGCAAGCATCTGGGTTCCACCGGCTAGGATAATATTACCTGCATAGGTACGTGCGATACCTGCAGCAACCGGCATCATGGGATCACCAGTATATCTGATTATATCAAGTGGCAGTGACACTCCATCATCGCTGATTCGTTTAAGAGCGAGGCGGCAAATCTCATTTTTTTTCGTAACAGGATTGTTTGTAAAACTGCTGCTAACAGCGGCATCATAATTCAATGCACGGAGCACACACAATGCTGTCGTGGTTCCCCCAGGCACGCATTCACCAAGCACAAGAAGGTCACTATATGCAGAAAGAAAAGTACCTATCAATTCCCCTTGGCGGAAAAGGTTCTGTGCATGAGGTACGGCATCTCGGAAACGCGGATCCTCCCCAACATTCCCGTAAGCATCGATACAAGGGACTGTCGGCTGATTTTGGAGACCCGAATTAATGAAAACCGGATGCAACCCGGTCAATTCCATCATTGCCCGGGTTATGGTGGTCTGGAGTCGGACAACCAGTTGGAGTATTCGGTTTTATCGGCTGACTTTTTATAGTGCCGAACGTAATCAGTTCCGCATCAAGTATTGGGGTTAAAAGAGTTTTTTCCGGTGTGGGACCTGCACCTGAGATTCCTGGAACAGTAGAAAGCAGAGTATTGCCAAGAATGCTGCAGAATAGTGGTTTATCAAATGTAACAGGAGAAATGGCTGAAAAGAACCCCATAATTATCAACTCATACATCACCGTTCTTTCAGTTTAGAGATATCGGTTAAAAATTCCACAACGATATAATAGTCCAAAAAATCCAACTCTTATTCATATGTTTGAGATCGAACAGCGATTACGAGATAATGGAATCACACTTGATGACATTGTCACTGCCGCCATGGGATTGTACGTCTCTCATGGAATGCCAGAGGATCTGGCGGCAGTTGAAATCAAGCATAAAATAAAAAAATATCTTGGTGATCCAAACGTCGCCTCCTTGATTCTCGGAGCAATTCTCCTTGAAGATGAACTTTATAAAAAAAGAAAAAATTCTGAAATTGCTGATGATCCTATTTTTTTGCTAAGTGATGAAATCATTGGTATGGCCATCGCTGAGTGCATTGGAGGTACCTATGCACGGTTCGAATTTACCCGTTACGATCAAAAAAAACCAGGCATCCTTGCAAGATTAGGGCCATTCCTTGATGATGCCATTGCTGGACTGATCGCCGGTTGCACCTCGCGATTGTATGGCGAATGTTTATGAAACCGGTCATTTCCCTCCTGCAATTTACGACAGTATTGCCTTTGGGTAAGGTAGAGGATCTTGAAAATTTCGGCAGGCATTCCTATATTTATCCTCTTGCAGGTTACATCATCGGATTGATCGTAGCACTACCGGTGTTCTTTATTGCTGACCGGACAGTTGCTGCGGCAGTCGCTATTGCAATGTTGATGTTAATCACCGGTGCTCACCACTTCGACGGATTGCTTGATTTTGGTGATGGCCTGATGGCTCATGGGAACAGAGAGAAAAGGGTGAAGGCCTTGCTCGACCGGAATATCGGGGCCGGAGCTTTAGCACTTGGGATAACAATTACAATCCTCTTATTTGCGGGGCTTCAGGAGTCCCCTTCTTTAATTGTTGCGATAATTACCGGCGAGGTCTGCGCAAAGTTTTCCATGTCTTTTTTAACAACGTACGGAACTCCATTTCGTGAGGGGATACACAGCTATCTTCACAAATTCTCCCAGAAGTCCTTCCCTCTCTTGTCTTTACTCCTTTGCCTCCCACTTTTTTTCCTGCCCGTAGAACCGATAAAGATCTTCGGATCTCTCATCGTGATGTTCCTTTGTCCGATAGTGCTGGTTGTTATCTCCAAGCATCTCTTTGGAGGGGTAAACGGGGATGTAGTCGGTGCTTCAAATGAGATCACCCGTGCCTGCGTGATTCTTGCAATAGCACTTATCTAGCGACGGGCGATCAAAACAGGACCCTCCCAAATTTTTTAGATTAAAATTAATTCTAAGTAGATAAATCCAACCTAGGTGTTAACCGCAAAAATATCTTTCCATATCAGGTTATCGAAGGCAGACAATAAAAGATGGTATAATAGCAAATTGACAGTTTTAAATAAAGATTCAGATGTAAAAACTATGATATCAATATCAAAAACACACATGGGAAAGAGTCAATATAATCTCTCATATCCATGTCCTGCATCATCTTCGCATTGAATCGCGGTCCCATCACGGATGAGTGAATTGAACATCATTGCTGCATTCATCAGGTTTTCATCTGCTGCGGATCCACGTTTCATATCATTTAGTGCCTGCATCTGAGGTGTGGGTACTATCCGGCTTGTCGTTTGAACTCCCTTACAGTGCTTACAATACGCGCAGTGGTTGTAGACCGAAACGTTACCCTCAGCACAGGTTACCGTAACCCGGCTCTTTTTTTCATCCCGCTGAAGTGGCAGAATCTTCATGTAATGAAGATATTCAAGCATCTGATATCATGATGCCGATGTATGATTTACATCGGAAAAATGCTCTCGCCAATCGAAATACTTTATATAGATGGGTCTCATATAAGTAATACTCGCATAAACTGACTGTAAGCGGACAGTCCCGTACATTTGGAGGATCAATTAAATGGCATCTGACAAGCCCCATATGAATCTGGCTGTAATCGGCCACATCGACCACGGAAAGTCTACCACCGTCGGACGAATGATGTTCGAGACCGGTGCAGTACCTGCACACATTATCGAAGGCTACAGAAAGGAGGCCGAGTCCAAGGGCAAGGCAACCTTTGAGTTTGCATGGGTTATGGACAACCTCAAGGAAGAACGTGAAAGAGGCATCACAATCGATATTGCCCACAAGCGGTTTGATACGCCGAAGTATTATTTCACGGTCGTGGATTGCCCAGGACACAGAGACTTTGTCAAGAACATGATTACCGGTGCCTCCCAGGCTGACGCTGCAATCCTCGTTGTCGCCGCCGCAGATGGGGTAATGGAGCAGACCAAGGAGCATGTATTCCTTGCAAGAACCCTTGGTATTACCCAGATCATTATCGCCATCAACAAGATGGACGCAGTAAAATACGATGAAAAGCGGTTCAACGAAGTCAAGAAGGACCTCTCCGATCTCATCAAGATGGTCGGATATAAACCCGATGAGACTCTTTTTATCCCGATCAGCGCTCTTGGCGGGGCAAACATCAAGTCAGTCGGTTCTGAAATGCCCTGGTACAAAGGCCCGGCACTTATTCCGGCACTTGACACCTTCAAAGAGCCCGAAAAACCAACCGACAAACCATTCCGCCTCCCAATTCAAGATGTGTACAGCATCAGCGGTATCGGCACAGTTCCGGTCGGCCGCGTTGAAACCGGTATCATGAAGAAGGGGATGAAAGTTTCCTTCATGCCTGCCAACAAGGATGGAGAGATCAAGTCCATCGAAATGCACCATGAAGAGATACCCCAGGCAGTACCTGGTGACAACGTCGGTTTCAATGTCCGTGGTATCGGCAAAGGAGATATCCGCCGTGGTGATGTCTGTGGACCCGCAGATGCCCCGCCAACGGTTGCCGATGAGTTTACTGCACAGATTGTCGTACTCCAGCACCCGAGTGCACTAACGGTAGGTTATACTCCGGTCTTCCACTGCCACACCTCCCAGACTGCGTGTACATTTATCGAGCTCAAGAAGAAGCTCGACCCACGCTCCGGTCAGACCAAGGAAGAAAACCCGACATTTCTTAAATCAGGTGACGCCGCCATTGTCGTCATCAAGCCAACGAAACCGATGGTCATTGAGAATGTCAAGGAACTCCCGCAGCTTGGCAGGTTTGCTGTCCGTGATATGGGTTCAACGATCGCTGCTGGAATGTGCATTGCCATTCAGCCGAAACAGATGAGATAATATTATTTTTGGTGAACAACATGCAGAAAGCCAGAATTCGCCTGACAGGGACAGACTTCAAGAAAGTAGAGATGGTCTGTGACAGGATCCGGGAGATTGCCGAACGCACAGGTGTGAATCTGGCCGGCCCGATACCCCTCCCAACCAAAAGATTGGTTGTGCCGATACGGAAGAGTCCGGATGGAGAGGGGACCGCAACATGGGACCGCTGGCAGATGCGTGTACATAAGCGCCTCATTGATATCGATGCTGATGAACGTGCGCTCCGCCAGTTAATGCGCATCCAGGTGCCAAAAGATATTGGCATTGAGATAGTTTTAGAAAGTTGAAGGTGCGGCGTGAAACAGGCCGCTCATTTTTCCAGTAAACTCAAACAGGTATTCACTTTTGAAAGAGTTTTTTTATTAATTATCCTCATTGCAATTTTTCTGCGTTTCTGGCAGCTCGATCTCAAGTTATTTCATCATGATGAAGCAATTCATTCCTGGTTCTCTTTTCAGTTACTCACCCAAGGAACATGGGTATATGATCCAAGTTATCATGGACCTTTCCTTTATTATGTTACAGCGGGGATGTTCTCATTATTCGGAGCTTCAGACCTCGTCGCCCGTCTTCTTCCCGCCCTCTTTGGAGCCCTCCTGATACCGCTTGTGTATTATGTCTATCGTCTTGGGTATATCAATAAGAATCAGACACTCCTCGTGGCTTTATTTCTGGCCATATCCCCGGATATGGTATATTTTTCCCGGTTTCTCAGGCACGACATCTTTATGCTCTTTTTCACGTTCCTGCTTCTTGTATCCCTTCTTTATTATTTTGACCGTGGACAGGTCAGATTTGCGATAATTGCGGCTATTGCAACCGCGGGGGGATTGTGCTGCAAAGAGGAGACTCCAGTAATTCTGATTATTTTTGCTTCATTTTTCATCTATGCTGTTTGGAGAGGTCGTCTGGTTCTCCCATCTCACTGGAAAAAACACAGCATTATTTTTTTAATTCTTGTTGTAGCATTAACGGCTCTCCTCTACTCAGCATTCGGGACCCATCCGGAGACTCTCGTAGGACAAAACTTTCAGGTATCTGTCACCGGAGTCCAGTTCGAGGCAAATACAACCGGGTGGTACCAGGCTGTTGATCACTGGATCTCAATGAGTAACGAGCAGCGTCTTGGCGGGCCCTGGTTTTTTTATATCCCACTTTACCTGCTCTATGAGCTTCCGATATTTATCCTCGCAATCATCGGAACCTTCCAGTACCTGCTGGCTGGAGAGGACATTGCAATACTAGTAAAAAAGACGAGAAACTGGGTACTGCACCGAGGGTTTGTTCTCTCAACCAAAGAACTTGCAACGGTCAGCTTGGAACAGTTAAAAAAGGGAGATGAGATACATTCAAAATCCGATCTCTTTTTCGGATTCTGTATTTACTGGATGATCCTCACCATGGCATTCTATGCCTACGTTGGTGAGAAAGTACCTTGGCTTCTGATTCATCAGTTGCTCCCGATGTGCTTTGTTGCAGTGTATAAGATTAACTGGCAAAAGACTGCAATTGCACTTATTGGATGTATTTTCCTTATTGCAATGACATGGCATGTCGCTTTCATTCCGGCAGATATCAACGAGCCGATCGTGCAAGTCCAGAACTCGGAGGATCTCCGTCAGGTGATGCAGCTGATCGACGCTTCAGGTCATGTCGTCATCGCGTCGGAAGACTATTGGCCTCTTCCGTGGTATTATCGTGGTCATCGCTGGGATAAAATTCAATTGTACAGCGATCTTCCTGAAATTGCCATTTTAACACAAAATAATCCGGGAGTAATTATCCTTCACGATACTGAAAGTTACCCATCGATTGAAGGCTATGATAAAAAGACATATAAATTGGACTATTGGTTCTCTTTTTACGATAACGAAAACAGGCTAATCGATTACTATATTCACCGCGATGGGAAGATGGGCAGCATCAATATTGATGTTTTTACTCTCAAAAAGTAACATAAAACTGTCTCGTTGTGATCGAGAATACGATATGGTGAAAAATATCTCAAGTTTTTATGATATCAACAACTGCCAAATCATAGAGAATGCATGTGCGATTCTGCTTGCAAAGGGAAAAGATCCGGTCTCTTCCATCTTTTTACGTATTGATTACGGACTTGAATTCTCTGGTTATAAAAAAGAGCTTTAAAAAAGGATTAACCCAGTTCATCCCATCGTGAACGTTTGCGGTAGACGACAATTCCAACTCCGATCAGGACTACTACAATAATACCGACAACAATCACCAATACCCCAGATTTAAAGATCCCAGTGATCATTGCGCCGATATCAACTCCACTGTGCATAAGTGTATATTGCCTTTGGAGGGCATTCGTGTAAGACTCGTTGCCTTCCGTAAATGCTGCTTCTGCTTTTGCCCGGGCCTGATCATATTGTCCGTTGGCGATAAAATCGTTGGCACTCGAGATATAACCAACGGCAACTTCTCGCATCGCAATAATGGCACCGAGCTGGGGGTCATCTGCGGTGGTCTGGTTACCTTTAAACCATGCGATTACCGCATCTGCATTTGTTATCGGCGTCTGAGCAGCTGCAACTTCTTCGTTTGCCCACGCGAGGTCGAGTGCATTTCCCCCGGCATCGATTGCCGTCTGTGCAGCGGTTAAATCATTCAAAGCAGCAGAATATTGCGTGGAGGGGAGAGCTGCAGCTGCATTAATATCACTGGATGCTTCACTATATTTTGATTCAGCGGCACTGGTATCAATCCCCATTGCAGCCTTTTCGTCAATATTTGATCTGAATGTTGTGAGGTTATTCTTTATCCCGGATATTGCTGTCGCTACATCATTAACATTTATTACCATCGTGGTTTGGGTGAATACGGAGCTTGCGATAAGATTTCCGTTCTGGTCATTTTCCTGAACCGTGATTATTGTTTTATTGGTAGTTTGATCAACGGAAGGGGCCGTTCCTTGGAGAGTGATCTGAAGAGATTCATCAACCGTTGATGGATAGGAAAGTTCAAAACCACTTAAATCGAGTGAACGGGATGTGCTCTGAGGCCTTGGATTATCAACACCATCGAGAACAATCGTATATGTCCATTGTGGGCTGGTCAAATCAGTAATGAATTGAAGATCATCGCCGGAAGGGAACGTTTCCCCTGAAGACGCTGAAAATTCAACCTGTAACGAGACCGTTACCGGGGTCCCTGGTGTCAAAGATCCCGAAGGATTTATGGTGACACCTGTAACAGTGAATGCAGATACTATCGGAATGCACACAATGAGAATTATCGCAAGTATAATCCATTTCACTAATCCCTTCATCATCAACCTCACTCGAACAAAGGATCAATACCTTCTTCAAACATACTCGATTTTTTCTCTTTTGACTTAATAACATCTTCCTTTGTTTCTTTAGCGATATCGAGAAGTTCCTTGATTCTGGGTGCGTTGCCAACAGTTGCCAGCATTACGACAGCCGCGACGTATTCACTGTTCACCGGATAATCTCCTCCACGGACTTCTACACCGGCAATATTCTCTTCTACCCAGCTCTTCGCCTTCTCTACACCTTTCCGATCCATCTCATCCGGAGGCCCGGCAAGGAGGACAAGCGCACGTTCTGCCGTGGAGTAATCGCAGGGTAATGTTAATCTGCCAAGCATTGCCCTGCGTACAAGGGCAACTATCTTCGCAGACCGGTCTTCACCCATCAGTACTTCCTCATTTGCTTCCCGCTTGCCACCAAATTTATCCTTCAGTCCACCTAGAATTCCCCGTTGTTGTTTTGTGCGTTTGCTCATGACTTCACTTACGGCATATCCAACGGATGTAATCCCCCCGCCACGGAGAGTGTTGATAATTTCACTGGAGTCAACAACCATCTCCCCAACGCCCATCCGGCTCACCTCGCCGGCACGGAAGAGTACCCCAAACCGCCTTACAACTTCATTATTCAGGCGCTGGAACGCGGACTTGACACTTTCACCCTCGTTTTTCCAAGCACTGTTATCAAAAATAAAGGTGTTATCAGCTTCATTCACCAGAGTTGTCAGGCTTCGTGCGGCGTTATATGAGTACAGTCTCCCTTCTTCAGGCGCTGGAATAATACCGAGGGCATAGACAGGTTCCCGGTAGATGCGTTTAAGATGCCGGGCAAGTACCGGTGACCCCCCGGACCCGGTCCCTCCACCAAGGCCGGCAACAATGACGAATGCATCCACATCATGTGTTCCCCGCATATCAATCGCACTGATGATGCTGTCGATTTCATCAGCTGTGACGCGGGCGCCGGTCACGTTGTCAGTGCCCACACCGTGACCTTTTACCATTGTCTGTCCGATGAGGATGCGGTCCTTCATTTCGATATTCTTTAAACCCATCAGATCCGTTCGCGCAGTGTTGACTGCAATTCCCCGGAAGTTGTTTGTACCGAGCTTTTTATCCTGCTCGATAAACATATCGACAATTTTGCCGCCCGCTTGACCAAAACCTATGAAAAATACCCGCATCCGGTGACACCATCCAATGGGTAACAGATAATTATTTATTTTAATTCTTTTAAGTCCTTTTGCTGATATGAACCTTTATCTCGGCAATACAAAAACTTTCTTATAATATCTCCGAGGTGGCATACATAATTCCGGCTTTTTTTCCGGAGCCTTTTTCATTTCGCTCTGAAAAGTACTATAGATCATCACTATGAAGATAGGAATTATCGGAGGGGGATTGACCGGTCTTGTCGCAGCGCATGCACTTGCGGGAGAGCATGAGATTGATCTCTTTGAAAAAATGCCTCATCTCGGGGGTTGTCTCTCATCATACAATATGAAGGATTATTGGATCGAGCGATACTATCACCATTGTTTTTCAGGAGATTCGGCACTCTTTTCACTCCTTGAAAAAATAGGCCTTTTCGATAAACTGGAATGGTGGACGGGTACGACGGGATATTTCGCACAATCCAGAATTTTTCCCCTGAACACACCCCTGGAGATCCTCAAGTATCCGGAACTCACTATCATCGATAAGGCAAAACTTGCCTGGCTTACTATCAGAGCAAAGAAAAAGGATCTCCGCACTCTCGACGATATCCCTGCAGACCAGTACATCATTGAAAACCTAGGTACGAATATTTATTCCTCTTTTTTTGAACCCCTCCTGAAAAGTAAATTCGGTGAACAGAGGAAAGAAGTCTCCGCTGCATGGCTTTTCAGCCGCATTGCTATCCGTTCTAATCGAAGTGTTTCAGGGGAGCGGCTCGGATATCTCAAAGGGGGATTTCACCAAGTGATCGGAGCACTGGAATCCGCGATTGCTGACAAAGGTGGAAGAATTCACAAGCAGGAGCCTGTCAGTAATCTGACCCATACAGGAAATTCGTGGCATATGAACGGAACCCGGTATGATGCAGCGGTTTCCACAATTCCTCCGCAGGAACTGGAGCGGCTCGGGGGACCTGCAACTCCTCACATCCCCTACCAAGGTGCCGCCTGCATGACTCTTGCCATGGACAGAGAGGTTACCGATGGCATCTACTGGCTGAATATGAAAGATCCTGCACCCTATGGTGCAGTCGTCACTCATACCAATTTCATTCCCAGGGAACGATACGGTGAGCATCTTATCTATCTTGCATCATACTTCTCTGGACTCGTACCCCCTCAGCTGGATGAGAGAATGCTTCTGGACTTTTGCCGGCGTTTTTCTGTAGCCGGACACGAGATCCACTGGCACAGGATGGCCGTAGATCCTTGGGCTGGTCCGGTCTATACCACGGGGTACCGGTCACTCATCCAGGGTTACGAAAATGCGGGCATGTATTCAGCGGGGATGTTTTCAGCAACGAATTATCCCGAGCGAAGTATGGAGGGATCCGTAAGGGCCGGGTTGGAAGTTGCTGAAACGATCAGGCAGCGGAGCGTCCATGACAGGAACTGAGGTAACAGCGATTATTCCGGTTTTTAATGACCGGAAATCGTTGGAAATTGCCATCCCGGCTTCAATAAAATCCCTTTCGGAAATCACCCTGTCGTTCGAGATACTTATTGCTGAAGATGGAAGCTCCGATGGCAGTGCAGAACTTGTTACTGAATACAAAAGGCAGGATCCCAGGATACATCTCCTTCATAGTGATGAAAGACAAGGAAGGGGACGGGCATTGAACAGGGCTATCCGCGATGCGCGGGGGAGTATCATATGTTATTATGACGTTGATCTCGCAACTGACATGCATCACCTGCCGGAACTGATCGACGCTATCCGCCATGGATATGATATTTCCACAGGGTCTCGGCTCATGCCGGATAGCGATATTGTCCGAAGCGGGGGAAGGGAAGTTGCCAGCAGGTCCTATAATTTCCTAGTACGTAGCCTGCTTGGGAGCAGGGTTTTTGATCACCAGTGCGGCTTTAAGGCGTTTAACCGTGAACGTATTCTCCCCATTCTCCCCGCTATACGCGATAACCATTGGTTCTGGGATACGGAGATTCTTGTCCGGGCCCAGAAAAAAGGCTACAGTGTCCGGGAATTTCCTGTGCAATGGCGTGCGGGAAAAGGAACGACGGTCAGACCAAGAGATGTATTTGAAATGGGTTCGGCAGTCATGAGACTCTGGTGGCAGATCCATGTATCGAAAGATTAGCGCAATTGTTGTCCCAACACTGATAGCCGTCGGTATAATAGGGTATATGCTGTATAGCGTCAGGGACCAGCTCCTCGTCGCACTCCAGAATATCATCCCGGAATACCTCGTTGTTGGAGTTGGGATCTGTCTCTGTGCCTGGTGGCTCCGCGGCTGGCGCTATCATACGATCCTCAAAAGCCTCAATTACTCAGTGAGTGTGAAGGTCTCAACTGCCTGCATTTTCGTCAGCCAGACCGTCAATCTCGTTGTCCCGGCCAGGCTGGGGGATTTCGTACGGGTCTTCATCCTTAAGCACGAATACAACACTACGTACTCGGAGGGTGTATCATCCCTTGTCGTTGAACGGGTCTTTGATGTCGTTACCGTAGCATTTCTTGGTGCGATCTCACTGTTTTTTGTCCTCAACGCACCGTCCTGGTTTACAACACTTATTATCGTACCTCTGGCGGCGGGAGTGATATTTTTGGGAGTTCTCCTGGTTATCGGAAAGTTCTCATCCCGCAATAAATATCTCGTCATTATTCTCAACATGCTTCACGAAATAAAGCGTGCGTCACTCAGCCCGCGATCCCTCGCGCTGTTGGGAATATCATCTGCGGGGGTCTGGCTGCTGGACATCCTGGCATGTGTTGCTGTCGTGATGATGTTTGAACAGAAGATCCCGTTTGCAGTCATCGTTCTTGCCGTCGTCATCGGAAATCTCTTCAAGGCAGTCCCATTTACACCGGGGGGCATCGGCACCTATGAGCTCTTCCTAGCAATAACCTTCGAGCTCGCCGGTGTTGCCCCGGCAATTGCCACCCTGATCGCAGTGATTGATCACCTTGTCAAAAACCTTGTTACCCTTGTCGGAGGAGTCATATCGATTTACTATTTCGGGGACTGGGTGGTTCCCAGCATAAAAGAGGCGCTTGCTGAAAAATTCGGAGGGGGGAAAGAACCTGACTCCTGAACAGCAGATATTTTCCGTTGCCAGCTGGCTGGTTGTCCTCTTCCTGTTACAGCTTTCCGTGTACCCTTCATTGAAAAAGACGTTTGGCGCGTTTTCATTTCCCATCGCGTTTCCGGTATCGGTGCTCGCATTCACCATTGTATCATGGTACTGCGGCCTTGCCAGAATTCCCGTTCAGGTAGCAATTGTGCCATTCCTTGCTCTCATTGTCTGGCATCTCCTCCATCGCAACTACCGGATCAAGGAACTGAAAGGTGAATGGCACTGGGTGGCACTCTTCCTTATCCTCTTCTTCCTCATGCTGGATGTGAGGTTTGTAAACCCAACCATCTCGTACGCTGAGAAATTCATGGACCACGGGTTTCTTGCATCCGTGATACGAAACCCGGTTGTACCTCCGCTCGATCCCTGGTTTTCAGGAGGTACCCTTAATGTATATTATTATCTCGGGTACTGGATGTTCGGGTGCCTGGCGATTACCAGTGGTGTCCCGTCGAATGTTGCGTTCAACCTGGCTTTACCGACAGTCTTTGCTCTTGCCGGAGTAGTCACATACGCGATAGGAACCCTGCTGCTCGAGCGGTTTCGGTGGGTTACGCTGCTTATATTCTTCCTGCCGAATCCTTCTTTCTTTTACAACCTGGCACTCGGTGAGCCCCTGACTTCCATCCTATGGGACAGTACCCGGACAATTGCAAATACGATCAACGAATACCCGTTCTTCTCATTCATCTGGGGGGATGTCCACGCCCATGTTGTCTCCATCTTCAACCAGGTCTCCCTGATATTCCTGCTCCTTTTCGCATACAAACGGTGGGAATCTCTCGATTCGCGGGGAAAATGGCTCATCTGCATCTTGTCTGCATTGAGTCTCGGATCAATGCCGCTGATCAATACATGGGACGTGTTAATTTACTCGCCCATAACCCTGCTCTTCGGTCTGTTGATTCTCTGGAGGAACAGGTCCTCCCTTCGCAGCATCACGTCATGGCTCTATCTTTGCGTGGTCCCTCCCCTTGCCATCCTGTGCTATCTACCGTTCTACCTTGAGCTGCAGACCAATACCGGGGGGATCGGGATTGTGCCTGCCTCATTATCATCCAGTGTCCCCGAATTTCTGCTGGTCAACGGCCTGTTCATTGCCATCTTTGTAGCAGTCCTTCACCGTGATATCATCAACCGCCCGATCTTCCTTCTCGTGGTTGTCCCGTTTGTCATCACGGGTTACCTTGCCGCAGCAGTTGCAGTGATTCCCCTTGTCTATTTACTTGCCCGTAAAGAGCAGGATTTCTCCGGTATACTCGCAATGGCAGGCCTTGTAATTATCATCCTCTGCGAGCTGGTCTACCTTAAGGACAATATGGGGGACACGTATTTCCGGATGAATACTGTCTTCAAGTGTTACCTTCCCGCGTGGCTGATGCTGGGCCTCTCCAGTTTCCAGTTGGTAGCGCAAAAAGCAGCGGACTGGAAAAAGATTCCTGTTTTTTCTTCCCGCAAAACCGCCGTTATGACCTTCACAGTTATCTTGATCCTGTTTGCACTGCCATTTGTGATCCAGTATAACGCAGGATATGGGACCGGGACCCTTGACGGACTTGCATATCTCTCAGTCACTCATCCCGGGGATGCAGGAGGAGTCGCGTACCTAAGGGCACTGCCCGGGGACGAACGCATCGTTGAAGCTGAAGAGGGAGATTATTCATACTACTCGCGGATCTCGTCATTTACGGGAATTCCCACCATCATCGGGCAGCCGTTCCATGAATTCATGTGGAGAGGTGTTGATACTAGCTGGCTGAGTATCAGGGAAGACGACGTGAAGGCAATCTACGAACAGTCTAACGAGACTGTCCAGCTCATGAAAAAATACAATGCCACCCTGCTCTATGTCGGTGATCCGGAGCGCGAACAATACAATGTCAGTCTTCCCCAAACTGGTCTTGTGAATATTTATTCGGCAGACAACACGGATATCTACCGGCTTGCAGGCTGAACTTCCCTTCGAATTTCCCGGGCAGGGCCTGACGGCCCTTGACGATCACCGCCCCCATTCACAAACATTTATTTCCGTTCCTGTCGAATTGATATGGCTACATCATTGCTGACTGATGAGTAATGAAGGAGCATTCTACTCCTGAATGAGGTGAGTTATGGCAAAAGGTTACGTAAAAATCCAGGCTCCAGAGGAGCTCCAGAACAAGGCACTCGAAGCCCTTGAAGTTGCAAGAGATACCGGCAAGATCAAGAAAGGTTCCAACGAAGCAACAAAAGCCATTGAGCGCAGTATTGCAGCGCTTGTGCTGATCGGTGCCGATGTAGAACCCGAAGAGATTGTGATGCACCTTGGACCGCTCTGCGAAGAGAAGAAGGTCCCGTATATCTTCATCAACAAGCAGAACGACATCGGCGCCGCAAGCGGCCTTGACGTCGGCTCAGCCGCAGCTGCAATTGTCAAGCCCGGCAAAGCAAAAGAATCGATCGATGATCTTGCCAAGCAGCTTGTCGCGCTGAAGGCGTGAGGTTTCATCATGGCAGATGATGCAACGCCAGCGGAAGTAATCGAGGTTGTTGGCTCAACCGGTATGCATGGAGAGGCAATGCAGGTAAAATGCCGCATCCTTGACGGCAGCAACAAAGGACGGATCATTACCCGCAACACGGTAGGCCCGATCCGTGAAGGAGATATCGTCATGCTTCTTGAAACCGAGCGTGAGGCAAAGAAACTTTCGAGGCGGTAAAGGATGGTAGAACAACATGTCTGCAGTTTCTGTGGAAGCCAGCTCGAGCCCGGCACCGGCAAGATGTTCGTGAAGAAAGACGGTACCATCTTCTACTTCTGCAGCACAAAGTGCCAGAACAATCACAAGCTCGGCCGTGTACCGCGCCGTGTCCAGTGGACGAACGCCGGCAGGAAAGCGGCAAACAAGGAGTGATCCTGCCATGGACCGCACCTTTGTAATGGTCAAGCCAGACGGGGTCCAGCGCGGTCTTGTGGGCGAGATTGTTTCCCGGCTCGAGGCAAAAGGGCTCAAGCTCATCGCAGCACGGTTCGAAAGATTACCGGAGCCGCGGGTGACCGAACAGTACAGGGAGCACCTTTCAAAACCGTTCTTCCCGTCGCTGAAGCAGTATATCATGGGAGGTCCCTGCTTCCTCATGGTCTGGGAAGGCAGGAACGTGGTTGCGATCGTCCGCAAGGTGATCGGTTCCACGAACCCCCAGGAAGCAGCACCCGGCACGATCCGTGGCGACTTCGGCATTGATATCGGTAGGAACGTGATTCATGCGTCCGATTCCCCTGAAAGCGCAGCCCGGGAGATCGGCATCCATTTCAAAACCAACGAAGTATTCACCTACACCCGGATTGATGAGTCCGTGTTGTATGAATACTAACCCGGATTCTTTTTCCACCATAATCTCTATTATCCTTTAACGCTGCACTATCCTTAATGGCAGAGGACTTTGTCAGTTTTATACTGTTGTCGCTCTCTTCGATGCTTATTATCGTTAATCCACTCAGCTCGACCCTCATCTATGTTTCTCTGACATCAAATCTCGACAAGCCCGCACGGGAGGTCATCGCAAAGGAATCATGCCGGTTTGCACTCCTGATCTTGCTTTTCGTCGCAGTCCTTGGCACCTGGATTCTCCAGCTTTTCGGGATAACCCTTGAGGCATTCCGGATTGCCGGGGGGATCCTGCTTTTTGGCATCGGGATGGAGATGGTGTATGCAAAAACATCCCGTACCAAACTTACGGCAACAGAGAGGTATGAATCGAGAGACAACGATGATGTCGCGATCATGCCTCTCGCTATCCCGATGATAGCGGGGCCGGGGGCGATAACCACGACAATTGTGCTGATGAACGAGGCAATCGTCTTCACGCCAGTTGCCATTGGCGTTGTGTTCTTATCCATCGGGATCTCGATCGCGATCACCTATTATATGATGAGGAATTCAGATTATATCATGAAAAGAATTGGCCAGAGGGAATACCGGGCAATCAACCGCCTGATGGGTATGTTGCTCATCGCCATTGCCGTGCAGTTTGTCATTAACGGCATCAAAATGGCATTTCCCCTGATCAGCGGAGGCTAAACATGAGTGACTGGGACTTAACATCGGTCGGATTGGTACTTATCGGGAGCAGTATTACTGCTGCTGGCACCATCATGGCGGCATTGCTCTTGGGGATTACCATCCGTATGGCTCCCTTTCTCCTTTTCACAACTGCCGTCCTGATCGTGATGAGTGCCATCATGATCGTCGTCAGCACTCCCAAAAACCCCCCGCCGACCTGAAAAGGCCTCTTTATGGAAAAAGACCCTGTTGTCAGGATATGCAGTGCACAGATCGCGGGCATATGGGAAGACCCGGAAAAAACGTTAAAAAAAGCTGAAGTATTCATCAGGCATGCCTCAGTTTCCGGCGCTGCACTCATCTGTTTTCCTGAACAGTTCGCAACCGGCTGGGACCCGGAATCGAATAAAAATTCAGAGGCGCTCAACGGGAATATTATATCCTCTCTCAGGGATTATGCCAAAGAGAACGAGATCGGCGTTCTGGGTTCGCTTCGCGAGCAACATGATCCGTTTCCAAAAAATACTGCAGTCGCTATCGACAGGGACGGCAGGATCATCGCATCATATGCAAAGATGCACCTGTTCAGTCACAGGAATGAACATACCAGGTTTGCCCCAGGTACCGAGTTGGGCATGTTCACGCTGGGCTCACTCACGTTTGGGATTGCCATCTGTTATGACCTGCGGTTCCCGGACCTGTTCAGACTCTATGCAAAAAAAGGCGTTCATGCGGTTCTTGTTCCTGCTGCATGGCCGGAAAACCGCATTCATCACTGGGAATTGTTCATCAAAGCACGGGCACTCGAGAACCAGATGTATGTTGTTGGTATAAATACAACCGGCACAACACCGGTTGATTCATACTCTGGATCTTCAATGACTGCAGACCCGGATGGGACGATAATCGGCCGTGCAAACGATGCAGAACAGCTGCTCTTTTGCGATCTTGACGTGTCTGCTGTTGAGACTGCCAGACAATCTTTTCCCGCCCAAAAGGACCGGAAAGATGAGATCTATCGCAGGTTGTCCATATAGAATATCCGATACAGTCGTTTAAAGGAATAAACAATTCTGACGAGTCTGGCACCATGCCGGAAAGCTGCATTCCTATATGTAATGAAAAGACCAATACTACTGCATGTATCATCTCGCATGCGTCAATTGTGGAGTAACCTATCCCGCTGACGAGATCCTGTATAACTGTAAAAAATGTGGCCACCTTCTTGCTGTGAAATATCCGATCGATGAACTCAATATTAATAAAAAAGAATGGAACAAGCGGCCACTCTCCGTCTGGAGATACCGGGAACTGCTGCCGGTTCGTATAAATCCGGTTACGCTGCACGAGGGGGGCACTCCACTCTACCATCTCGAAAGACTTGGGAGGGAGATGGAAATTCCCCATTTGTACGCGAAACATGAGGGGATGAACCCGTCCGGTTCATTCAAGGACAGGGGCATGACGGTGGGAGTATCAATGGCACTCCAGCTCGGGAAAAAGAGTGTCGCATGTGCAAGTACCGGAAATACATCGGCAAGCCTTGCGGTATACGCGGCAAAAGCCGGCATCCCTGCCGTCGTCCTTTTACCTGCAGGGAAAGTTGCTGTGGGTAAGGTAGCGCAGGCACTCATGCACGGCGCAAAAGTCATCTCAATCCGTGGCAACTTTGATCGTGCTCTCGAGATGGCGCACGATCTCTGCCTATCACACGGCCTCTACCTGCTGAACTCCATCAACCCGTACCGGCTCGAGGGGCAGAAGACTATCGGTTTCGAGGCCATCGACCAGCTGGGGGATGTGCCGGACCGGTTTGTACTTCCTGTGGGGAATGCAGGCAATATCTCGGCAGTCTATAAGGGACTGATGGAACTGAAGGAACTTGATTTCATTGACCGGTTGCCTATGATGACCGGCATCCAGGCACTGGGCTCAAGCCCCATCGTCCGTGCAATCCGTGAAAACCTTTCTGTAGTGGTGCCTGAACCGCATCCTGAGACCGTAGCAACGGCAATACGCATCGGAGCACCGGTGAATGCGGAAAAAGCCCTCACGGCTATCAGGAATACCGGTGGGCTTGCAGAATCGGTAACCGATGAAGAGATCCTGCGAATGCAGCGGGACCTTGCACGCAAGGAGGGCATCGGTGTCGAACCGGCATCTGCCGCCTCCGTAGCGGGTATACGGAAACTGGCTGAATCCGGCATGATTGATCGGGACGAGCGGATAGTCTGCGTAGTCACCGGCCATCTCCTGAAAGATCCTGAAACGGTGATCAAACAATGCGAGCCTCCGACAGAGATCGATGCAGACATACCTTCGCTGCTCTCTGCACTGCAGTTGTAATCGCACTTGCTATAATCCCGTCAGCAGGGGCGTTGTCAGCAGACTACGTGGTTTTGCCCAATGGTACCGCTTACCAGGCGGCGATTGAGATTAACGATACCGCCAGTTACCAGTTCGCAAGTATTGGGCTCATGGGTGAAAATGTCCCTGTCAATGTAGGGAACGTGAATTTGTCAGGTGAGAACTGTTCAGTCTGTACATACGCTTGGAACCGACCTTGGGGGAGTCCCGCATCCATCACCTTTGAACAGGGGAATTATACCGTTTCATACATCGCACCTCTGCAAAATAATGATCTCCAGGCTTCCTTTGAAGTGCCATACAACGTGAATGTAACGATACCTCAGGAATTCGATATCCGTAACCCTCTGCTGGCAGGAATCAGCACGGGGGCAAACGTCACCCGGCACCCGGATAATTCCACAACCGTGCAATGGAATAAAATCCTTTCGTTTGACCTCAGGTTCTATGACCAGAGTCATGAAGAACTCCTGTATTTTTTCCTGCAGGTCTTTGTGATTATCGCCATCGTTATGCTCCTGCCGTTCCTGATAAACAGGAAAGGGAACTAATGAAGACACTTTTTGGAAAATTTGATAATCATCCACAATTTTCTGGGATTCTCAAATGAGTCTGTCATTGGTCTGGAGAATTATTAGTGGGATACTCCATGAATAAAATTAATTCAGATACGAGATACAATGATGGCGAGTCCAGAATAGGACACGTAAAGTCGAGAGACGGATACGATCTGAAATGATCTGCTACGGGAAAGGCAATCTCTCCTTACGCGATCCGGAAATACCCTCACTTCAAAAGGGATAACCTTGCCAGTCTCTCTTTTTTGATCAAGAAGCTGAAAAAACGCAGAAAAATAGGCTCTGCAGAAATTCTATTTTATCATGTGATGCATTTATATTCTTCAACGATTATGAGTGTGACCCCCCTCTCTCAAATCGAAGAACTCTCCGAATTCTTCTCAAGCCTGCTCTTCCATTCGGGAACAGCAGTCTCCCTCAGAGGGAGAGCAACACAAGGGGGGCATTCCCTTGAATCTCTGAGAGGTTTTCAGACCTCGAAGAGGAGAAGATTTATAAAGTAAATCTTCGACCCCATTTTCGGCGGGATTTTAACTAACCTTCTGAGGGACTATCTCAATATAGGGGATGCAGCCATCGCCAAAGGTATGGCATGCTTCGAGAAAATGTTTCGACATTTTCGAGCTGCCGCAGAGGCGGGGACAGCCGAAGGCTGTGGAGAAGATTTTCATTCGAAAATCTTGGACTGCGGAGCCTTTGTTCGAAGAACCCTACAGGTTCTTCTCATGTCTCATCTCTTCGAGATTCAACATGCCGAAGCCCCAAAGAGTGTTAAGAGAATTTTCTTATGATCTCTTCGGAGCCAAAAAATAGGGTATTGTTACTGGAGCCCGAACGATTTCAGTGTGACTTCGGGGTTGACCGCACCGACGTGATATACGACACCATCAGTAAGCTCGTTGATGATAACCTCTGCCGGAGAGAAGAGCGAAGTGTCGATCTGATAGAAGTCAAACTTGGCTTCCTTGAAGATCTCGTAGAACGGCTTGCCGTAGCCCTTGGACTTATTGCTCGGGATCTTCTCGAGATAATCCTTGATCTCGGGTGCCTTCATTGTGAGCATGATGCGGCCATGGTAAATCGTCGCGTCGTTTGTGGTTCCCATCGCCTTCGTCGCGTCTTTCTTGACCGGCGGGACGGGAGCTGTTCCCATGGCGGCGACGACCTTCTTTGTATCAAACCCGAGTTCGTTGAGCTTGTAGATCGCCGTCTCGACACAGCGCCCGGAGACTTGGATGGAACCCACGATCGAAGCGGTCGGGGCGACAACCGCGCAGACATTCGCCACATCGATGTGACATTCTTCCGCGACTTTCTCCATCACATCCGCATTCGGGAGGTGGTCGCTCTCAAGGCAGATCACGGCGCAATCGTAGTCATCTTCATACTCAATGACCTCGAAGGTGTGTTTTGGCTTGAGCGAGAGAGCCCGGGCCGGGCCGCTTCCCATGGCAAAGTAGTTGCCCACCTTGACTGTCCATCCGGCCTTCTGCGCGCCGAGGCACGAGATGGACGGGAAGTCCGTGTTCACGTCGATGAAGGGCATTGGGAATTCCTTGATCTGTCCCATCCGGAAGTTCACTTCGCCGAGACCGCCCATGCAGATCTCGGTGAAAGCCCTCCCGGCTGCGTAGCCGCCCCGGACGCTTACCCCGCAATCTACGATCCGTGCGCCATTGTCTAGTTCATGATAAGCGCAGTTGAATTCCTCGGCCAGGTCGGCGAGGTTATCAAAAATTTCCAGTGCCAGTTCGTTAACACTCAGCATGATAAAAAACCCCTGTCTCATAAAAAGAGGGCTTTGGGATAATTAATATTTTTCAAAATGATCCTGTCTCAGGAAAGATATTCGATCACTTTTGCCGGGTCATAGCGGAGCGTGATGACCCGCGTCCGTCCTTTCCCTTCCCGGTACTCTAGGTTGATCAGGCGCATAGCATCCATCTTCTTCACAATCTCATAAAACCGGGTATATCCTATGGCAAGCGGTTCCTTGATTGCCTTGAACACCTCACCCGCGTTCATCTCATGCGCCTTTGCACTCCTCTCTGCAAATGATCTGAGGATGTGACGCTCGTCGTCCTTGAGGGTTTTTACGGTATACGCAAGGTGCAGATATTTTGAGATCTCGTAAGCTCCGCAGATGTCCTCACGCTCGATAGTGCGCCGTGCGGCCCTCTCTGCACTCAGGGTCGCCCGTTTCAGGAGGTCAATACCTACCCTGAGGTCCCCGCTTTTCAGGGTCTGTTCCACAACAAGGTCGAGGAGTTCCTCGGAAAGGACGCCGGAAAACAGCCCCTGCATCACCCGGGCGTTCATGATCTCGCGGACTTCCTTGTCCCCATAGGGCGGGAAGTAGATCTCGGTCGGGCGGAAGACCGATGCGACCCGGGCATCAACAGCACGGGTGAGGTCAACATCCATGTCGCTGATGATCACGATGACACCGATTCGGGTACCTTCGTACGTCTCGTGCGAGCGAAGCAGTGTGTAGAGCACCTTGTTGATCTCGTTTTCGTACAGGAGATAGTTTGCATCATCCAGCGCCACCAGGAGGACAATCTCTTCCTTCTTCAGGTGTCGTGCCACGGCATCGAAGACCTGTTTGAACGAGGTGCCGCTTGCGGGGGGGAGGTGCCCCACGAGCTTTTTGTAGATCTGGGAGATGATGGCAAACTTGGTGTTATCGATCTGGCAGTTGATGTAGACCGGTACCAGTTTCTTGGTCGTCTCCTCGATCTCGGAAAAGAGTTTCCGGATACTGGTGGTCTTCCCCGTGCCGGGAAGGCCTTTGCAGACCGTGTTCAGGGGCCTGCCGCCTCTCATGCCTGGCCGGATCTGGAATGCCAGCTCTCGCATCTGGTCGTCCCGGAACTCGAACTGATCGGGCACATAATCGATCTCCAGAACTTCAGGGTCGCGGAAGAGAGTTTCGTCCCACATCAGCAGGTTCTTTTTCATCTCACTACACCTCTACGCGATCGGTAATAACTGCATTGGATATTCCGGGTTAAATACGATAAAGGTTCCAGAAGGATGAAGTTCCCTGTCCAAATCTATATCCCCATGGACATGAAACACAAAACGAGCCGCGTGCGGCAGATGATGAAAGTTACCCCCACTGATCTGTGATGATGCAGGGTACTGATGCCGCACTCCTCATGAGAACAGGAACTCAAGGAAACCGGTTGCTTTTTTCGTTCCAAGCCCGCCCGATCGGGCAGATTTTTCCGAAAATTCTGAAGTCCCGTCTTTCCCTTTCCCGACAACCGCAAACGGCACCGGGTCGCGGGTGTGGGTCTTCACTCGTATAGGGGTGGGATGATCGGGGAGCACCGCAAGGACACCATCGAACTGTTCCCGGATCATGCCGACGACCCCGTCAACATTCTCGATCGCCTTCACCTTCTCTTCTATGCTCCCGAGATGCCCCGCCTCATCCGGGGCCTCGATGTGGAGGTAGAGGAAGTCGAGGTGCCTGATCGCGTCGAGGGCATACCGTCCCTTCGCTGCGTAGTCTGTATCCAGATAGCCGGTCGCTCCCGGTACCGTAATGATCTCCATGCCGGCACAGCGGCCGATCCCATTGAGGAGGTCGACAGCCGATATTATTCCTCCCTTTTTACCATATTTTTCATTAAACAGGGGGAATGCCGGCTTTTTACCCCCGCTGTAGGGCCAGACCTGGGTGGCCGGGGCTTTTCCTGCATGCATCCTTGCAGCATTCACCGGATGATTGTGGAATACCTCGCGGCTTTTCTCCATGGAGCCAAGGAGGATCTCCGCGTCACCTCCGGAAGGCAGGTGATCGGTAATTTTTTCCCCGACAATATCATGAGCCGGCGCAGTCTCTGCCCCCCTGCCGTTACGGACAACAAGGAGATTGCGATAGCTGATCCCGGCTTTCAGCAAAACGCCGGGGAGCGCTCCCTGGAGGGAAGCCAGTAGTGCCGTCCCCTCAGCGCTGGAAATATGCCCGGCAGAGAAATCCTTCATAATCCCGTCATTGACCGTTACGAGGTTGCAGCGGTAGGCAACATCGCCCGGAGCCAGGTCTACTCCCATGTTCAGTGCTTCAAGCGGACCCCTTCCCGTGTAATACTTCTCAGGGGCGTACCCGAGGATTGACATGTTCGCGATATCGCTGCCCGCCTCAAAATTGTCGGGGATTGTGCTGAGCATCCCGCAGGCGCCTTCCTTTGCCATCCGGTCCATGTTCGGAATCCTCGCATATTCGAGTGGCGTCTTCCCGCCGAGCTCCGCGATCGGCTCGTCAGCCATACCGTCCCCGCAGACAACAATATATTTCATGATACGCCGTGCTGCTGTTCTGCCAGCATGTCCCTTACGGCGATCCGGATGCTTTCCCGTGAACCGGTCTGGGGCTTCCAGCGAAGCGCCTTGAGTCTGTCGATGGAGAGCTGCATCTTCGGCACATCCCCGACCCAGCCACGGTCGCCTCCGGTGAACCTGAACCTTGTCCCGGTCAGGTGCATCTCTTCCGCAACGATCTCCGCGATACTCTTGACATCGATCCAGTCTTCCGACCCGATATTGAAGGTATTGACGGTGCCCCGGGCCTTTCCGACCGCGAAGAGCATCGCCGCAACGCATTCGTGCACCTCAAGATAGGACTTGGTCTGCTTCCCGTCGCCGAGGATCTCCAGCTCAGCGGGATCCTCCCCGAGTTTCCGGATAAAATCGGTAATAACGCCGTGCCCGCTCCGGGAACCGATGATATTCGCAAACCGGAACGTCCACGCTTTCATCCCGAACGAGTGGCAGTACGCGGAGATCAGTGCTTCGCACGCGAGCTTGCTCGCGCCATAGACCGAGATCGGTTCGAGCGGGGTATAGTTTTCTGGTGTTGGGATTACCGCGGCATCGCCATATACCGTTGACGTGGAGGTGAACACCAGTTCGGGAACCCCGTGTTGACGCATGGCTTCAAGGACCCGGTACGTGGCCATGATATTGTTCTGCATCGTCGGGTCCGGGTTTACGGCACTCTGGCGCACATCGGGGTCAGCCGCGAGATGAAAAAGTCTGTCAGCACTCCTGATTGAATCCTGCCAGCCGTCGCCAAGCAGATCTTTCTGCACAAACCTTCCCTTGCAGGAATCGATATGCCGGGCTATCGTCTCCCTTCGCCCGGAACAGAGCGAATCAATCACGAGGACTTCGTTGCCCTGGGCAACGAGCGTGTCAACCAGATGCGAGCCGATAAACCCGGCCCCGCCTGTCACCACATCAAACATCAATACCTAATATGTCATCCATGCTATAGGATTACTGTTATGTTCATCGGGATCGATCACGGCACCACCGCCATGCGGTTCGCTGGTGATTCGGGTGAGTTCAAGCTCTCGCGTGAAGCAGCAAAGGAATTTGTCATCGCCGATCTCGGCCGCATCTGCCCGCTCAACAAGATCGAGGGGATCGCGGTCTGCTACTCGATGGGCGACAACTTCTCCCGGATCACCCGTGTCGGGAAGGTCCGGGACCGCGGGCTCGTCAGCCGGGAGGGGGCAGGGAAGCATGTCGGGGGTGGCACGCGGGTCTTTGACGAGGTGGCCGCTAGCGGGATCCCGGCCATCGCCATCCCAGACCTCCACCGGGGATCCCCCACCGACCCGAGGTTCAAGGCCTATTCGCACCAGTCAAGCCCGGAGAAGATCGGGATCGCGTATGAGGTCAGCAGGGACCTCGGCAGCGACGTGATCGTTTCCGATATCAGCTCGAACACAGTCACCCTGCTCGTCTCAGGCGGGAGACTGGTCGGGGCATTCGATGCCTGCATCTTCGCGCCGGGCACCCTGCATGGCGCTCTTGATGTGGATGCGATCCGGAAGATCGATGCAGGGGAATGTACGGCAAATGAGGCATTCCAGCACGCGGGGGTGAACTTCTCGCTTCCTGATGAGGAGCGCCTGCGGACCATAGCCCTCTTCGCCGCCATGGAATGTGCTGCCATGAGGCTCCTGAACCCCGGTGCCCGGATTGCGCTTGCCGGCAGTCTTGCACCGGTTGTCGCTCCGGAAGTCGGATCGCTTCTGGGCTCAAATATCGCAGTATACGATGAATGGTGCGCTTCCCGCGGGCTTGCCAAGATCGCCCGCGACGTATTTTCCGGCAGGCGGGAGATCCTCGGGCTCGATGTGGATCTCTAGATTTATATTGATTTATCATGTAAGATTATTAGGGATTTTTCTTGAGAGAACTACGTATCCATGGTAGGGGTGGCCAGGGGTCTGTCACCGCCGCCGAACTGATCGCAGTCGCCGCGTTCGAAGGCGGCGTCTATGCCCAGGCATTCCCGGCGTTCGGGGTCGAGCGGCGCGGGGCCCCGGTCCAGGCATTCGTCCGGTTTGACAACAAAAAAATCCGGCTCCGCAGCCAGGTGTACGAACCTGATTATATCATCGTGCAGGACAGCACGCTGATCAAGGACGTGAACGTCTTTTTGGGTGTGAAACCCGGCGGCATCGTGATCGTCAACACGGAAAAGACACCGGACTACCAGGTGCCGGATGGCGTGAAACTGATCACCATCGACGCGACATCCATCGCGCTCAAAGCCCTCGGGCTGCCCATTACCAACACCTCACTCATGGGTGCATTTGCGGCAGCGACGGGCGAGATCCAGTTCTCGGCGCTCGAACATGCGCTCAACCACCGGTTCCCGAAAGAGCTGGCGGTAAAGAACATCGAGGCGGCACGGCAGGCTTACAACGCCGTCAAGGGGGCCCCATAATGGCACTGGCTGTCGGCTGCCGGGCACGGCCGGGAAAGGCGAGGGACAACAAGACCGGGTCGTGGCGGGTGTTCAGACCGATCTTCGATCACGAAAAATGCTCGAAATGCGGGATGTGCCGGACCCTCTGTCCCGAGGGCTGCATCAGCGAGGACAAGGATGAGTTCTTCATTCCGGACTATACGTACTGCAAAGGGTGCGGGATCTGCGCCACAGAGTGCCCGAAGGAAGCGATCGAGATGAAACAGGAGGAGAAGTAGATGATGGAGATAACCGAGGGATCGCATGCAGTGGCAGAGGCGGTCAGCCTCTGTCGCCCGCAGGTGATCTCAGCCTACCCGATCACCCCCCAGACCCATATCGTGGAAGCGCTGGCCGACTTTGTCGCAAACGGCAAGCTGGATGCCGAATACATCACGGTCGAGAATGAGCTGTCCGCTCTTTCGGCCTGCGTAGGGGCCAGCGCCGCGGGTTCCCGCGCTTATTCGGCAACGACCTCACAGGGCCTTGCCCTCATGTTCGAGGTCTGTTTCAATGCCGCGGGGATGCGCCTTCCCATTATCATGTCCATCGCGAACCGTGCCCTTGGCGCCCCGCTCTCGATCTGGAACGATCAGCAGGACTCGATCTCCCTGCGGGATTCGGGCTGGCTTCAGTTCTATGCCGAGGACAACCAGGAGGCAACCGACCTCCATTACATCGCGTACCGGGTGGCAGAAGACCCCTCAATTCTCCTGCCGGCCTTTGTCTGCTTCGACGGGTTCATCCTCTCCCACACGTACGAACCCGTTGACATGCTCTCGCAGGAGGATGTTGACAGATATCTCCCGAAATTTGCCCCCGCTGAACGCCTCGATGCTGCGGACCCGATCAGTTTCGGGATGTACGCGACCCCCGAGTATTACCTCGAGTTCAGGTACGAGATGGATCTTGCCCAGAGACGGGCAAAGGACGTTATCGCAAAGGCCGGAAAAAAGTTCGGCTCCCTCTTTGGCAGGGACTACAGTGCCCTTGTCGAGGGTTACCGGCTCGACGATGCAGAGACAGTAATCGTGACCATGGGCTCCCTCTGCGGGACGGTCAAGGACACAATCGACGAGATGCGTGCAGAGGGAAAGAACGTCGGGCTCCTCAAGATACGCGTCTTCCGCCCGTTCCCGACAGAAGATGTGGCAAAAGCGCTTGCCCGTGCGAAGCGTGTCGCCGTGCTGGACAAGAACATCTCGCTCGGCTCGAAAGGGGCTGTGGCGCTCGAAGTCAGGGACGCCCTCTATGGGAGCGGAATCCCGGTCAGGGATTACATCCTAGGCCTTGGGGGCAGGGACGTGCGGAAAAAGGATATCAGGGAGATCGTAGCTCTTCTCGAAAGAGGAGAGGGCGACCAGTTCTATGGCCTGCGTAAGGAGGTGCTCTGAACCATGGCAGAGAAAAAGGTGTGCGACCTGTTCGACTGCGGCCACCGTGCCTGCGGCGGGTGCGGTGCGGCGCTTGCCGCACGGCTGGTAACTCAGGCGGCCGGGACCGAGACGATTGTGGTCTCCTCCACGGGCTGTATGGAAGTGTTCTCAACCCCGTACCCGGAGACCGCGTGGAAGGTCCCGTGGATCCACTCCCTCTTCGAGAACGCGTCTGCAGTGGCATCGGGCATCGAGGCAGCCCTCAAAAAACAGGGGCGGAAAGAGAAGGTCTTGATCATGGCCGGCGATGGGGCGACCTTCGATATCGGAATGATCTGCATCAGCGGCGCATTCGAGCGCGGCCACGACTTCACGTACGTGTGCTACGACAACGAGGCCTACATGAACACCGGGATCCAGCGTTCGGGTGCAACCCCGTACGATGCAAGCACCACAACAAGCCCGGCCGGTTCCCACTCGTTCGGCAACAAGCGTCCCAAGAAGGACATGCCGCAGATCCTTGCTGCGCATGGTGCGCCCTACGTGGCTACGACCTCCATCGTGTATCCCGCCGACCTGATGCAGAAGGTCGAGAAGGCCATCAATACTCCCGGGCCCTGCTATGTGCAGGTGCATGCCCCGTGCTGTACCGGCTGGGGGTTCGAGGGGGAACAGACCCTCGCCATAGCCCGGCTCGCGATCGAGACCGGACTCTGGGTGAACTACGAGATGGTCGAAGGAAAAATCACCAAAGTCAAAAAGGTCGTGCGCAAACCGGTTGAAGAGTACCTCAAGACCCAGAAACGGTTCCGGCACCTCTTCAAGCCGAAGCGCCAGGACGCGGAGATCGCCGCCATACAGGTCATAGCGGACAAAAACGCGGAAAAATACGGGATCGATATCAAGATCCCAAAAAAAGAATAATTCCCGCCGGCACAAAACGGGACGCTACAGCGGGATGAAATTGTCACCTTTTTTGCCATTCCGCAATAAGGGATCCGGAAATCAGCAATGTTAATAATCCCAAGGTCGACATTAGTAAGTTACCGGGCTCGTGGTCTAGTCGGTTATGACGTCGCCCTTACACGGCGGAGGTCGCCGGTTCGAATCCGGCCGGGCCCATCAGTTTTCAGATGGATGGGTAAAAACACAGGATTGTTTCCCGTCCCGGGAAAATTTCGCAGGAATTCTTGCAAAAAAGTTATTTTCCTACGATCTGCACGAGCGTGATCTTCACGGTCAGGTTCTGACCTGCCAGATCAGAATTCCCATCCCATGTAACCGTCGTGGGAGTGACATTGATGATCCTCACACGCGCGACGGCATTATCGGATTTCCGTATGATATCATATTCCTGTCCCGCAACGATAGTTGTATTCGGCGGCAATGAGGATCGGTTCACGGTCTGGACAAGAGAGGGCTGGTAGACGCCAAAGGCTTTCTCCGGAGGCAGTATCACCGTTTTTGTCTCATTCGGCTGCATACCGATTACGGCATCCGGCAGGCCGTAGGGGATCATATCCGTCTTGCCGATGGTAAGCACAAATGGTGTTGAATTGGTGTTGGATCCCACGACGGTACCGTTATCGAGCGTCCCGGTATAATAAATCGCAACAGTATCCCCGGTTTTTGCAAAAAACGGGTTGTAAAGGTAAAATAGAATCCCCGCAATGACAATCAGTATGACTGCTGCTACCATCGCGTACTGTTTCCTCTTTTTATTTCGGGTGACGACTTCCGCCTTCCCTTTCTCCTTCTCAGATTTCTTCATAGTATCCACCAGTACCTAAAACGTATGACAATTATACACTTCTCTTTTCCGCTCTTTGACACCGATGAGAATGAGGAAAACCGTTCCTGTTTTCTATCCTGTATGAGAGACAATCAAAAGAAGTACTACCGCGATTGCACTCTATTTATACCACTAAAGCGCATCTAGTGGTGTTGTATATGTCTGATGAAGTAAGGATCGCAGACGTCCAAGGCAAAAAAGTCCAGTGGGACCCGGCGCAGATGCGCAAAATACAGGAGCACCCCTGCTTTTCTGAAAAGGCGTGTCACAGCTTCGGCAGGTGCCACCTACCCGTTGCACCCAAATGCAATATCCAGTGCAATTACTGCATCCGGGATTTCGACTGCGTCAACGAGAGCCGCCCGGGGGTCACCACCCGGATCCTCAACCCGGACGAGTCCATGGAGATGGTCAAAAAAGTGGTGGAAAAATACAATTACATCAAGGTCGTGGGTATTGCCGGGCCCGGCGACCCCCTGGCAAACGAAGAGACGTTCGAGACGCTCCGCAGGCTTCATGAACAGTACCCCAGCGTGATCAAATGTATAAGCACTAACGGGCTTCTCCTCCCTGACAAGATCGATCTCCTGCAGAAATACGATGTCGGAAATATCACGGTAACCCTCAACGCGATCGACCCGGAGATTGGCGCAAAAATCTACCAGTTCGTGGATTACAAGGGGAAACGGTACGAAGGCATAGAAGCGGCAAAACTCCTCCTCTCCCAGCAGCTGAAAGGGATCGAGGAGGCGGTCAAACGGCACATGATCGTCAAGATCAATACGGTCTATATCCCCGGGATCAATGAGAACCACATCCCCGCGATCGCCAAAAAAGTCGGGGAGATGGGGGTCTATACCTTCAACCTCATCCCGCTGATAGCCCAGTACAAGTTCGCCAATATCACCCCGCCGACCCCAGAGATGAAGAGGAAGATGCAGGACGAGTGCGGGAAATATGTCAGGCAGATGCGGCACTGCCAGCGTTGTCGCGCGGACGCGATCGGCAAGCTCGGGCACGACGTCCAGTCCTGCATGTACGAGAACAAATAACCTTTTTGCGGTCAGATGAGCGGGACACCCCGCCAGATCGTTACCGCCTGCCCGCAGATCAGAACCCGCTGGTTGCGCCTATCCTTACGCTGAGCACACCACTCCGTTCAGACACCTGGTGCGCAAGGAACTCGTTTTTGTGCAGCCTTTTTCCCAGAACGGACCAAGGCAGCAGTGGCCCGAACCGGTAACAGGATCCTCATCCACACCGACAGCAAGGGCAAAAAAATGGCTGACAAAATCAACGTGTCCGGGATCCACCGGGGCAGTTACAATAATACCCCGGGCGGGAACTTCAGCAAGACACCTGAAATCAGGCCGTATATCCCTGACTTCCCGTTCCGATCCTGTTTCAACCACGTAATCGAACCGGTTTTTCCCGACATACCGGGGCCGGATGCCAAGAGCATCTGCAAGGCCGGGGGGTGCCGGTGCGGGCTGGTCCGACTCGTCCGGAAAGTCCATGGCGATCCAGTCGCCGTTCAATTCTGCCGTGAGCGTGCCGCTCTTCGTGAAGAAACGGGCACACTCTCCGGTGCCCAGGTACCTCTGCTGCCACAGGACGTGGGCCGATGCAAGCGTGGCATCCCGCAGAGCTCCACCTTGACCCGGGGAGTGAACCAGCGAAGATCGAATCCGTCGTGCTCCGGGACGATAAATGCAGTTTCGGACAGGTTCATCTCCCGTGCCACTGCCCGAATCCACAATAAATCCGCCAGCTCTGAGAGCATGCAGACGCCGGCGGGATTTCCTGAACCCGGTTTTTCCGTGAATGCGTCAACGCAGAAAAGAGTGGAGTTCCTAGTTCTTTCCTCCTCTGTACCACGAAACAGCCTTGCGGGGAATCCCCACGTAACGGTTACGTGTAGAGGTTCGCAAACTGCCGCGCCCCCAGTTCCTGCTCCTGGCCGGTAAGAATGATGCGGTTCAATTCATCAATCAGCGGCTGGAGTGCAGGAGGCACAGCGGAATCCTCGGTATTCACCGTCTTCCCGTGATAGCTTATGGTATAGTGTATAAAATCAGCCCCGTGGCGATGGGACGTATAATTGTTCTCGAGCATCGAGAACTGTGCCTGGTCGAAGAGACTGGAGAGAGTTTCAAGCTCAGTCTGGTTGATCGGTATCTCTTTATTTACATCCTTGCCCGAGAAGGCCGCAACCCCATTGTCGAATACGACGAGCCTCTCATCCAGACCTGCAACTCCGCCGGTGCGCAGATAATCCACCAGTATCGCGGGGGGGGTTGCCCGGGACACCGACGGTGTCTTCACTCCAAGACATCCGGACACGATTGCTGCTGCTACAAGAAAAATTACACACGCCGCTATCCAGTTCCTGATACGTATCACTCCTCAGTCGGGAATTCGCATCCGGGGACGTTAAATCTGCAGGACATCTGCCTTTGCAGGTTTTCCTGAGGTCTTGCGTTCAGGCAGGACTTCTTCGAGAGCTGCAACCAGGCCGTCGACTTTTTCATTGTTGAACGCCGTCCTGAATGCAGCAATTTCGGCGCGGTTCATGATCATGATGCCTTTTTTCTTCATCGGGAGACCGTTGTCGCCGATAGGGTTGATATCGATTGCAAGGGAGGCCGCACGGTTCTTGGTCGCCGGGAGCCGGATGATGGAAACACCTTTCACCGACGTCTGTTTGCGCTCCCAGTCCTGCCCTTCCTCAATAAATGTTTTCAGGATTTCTGTCAATTCCATGAGAAGAACTATTGATTTATATATTAAAAGGCTATTCGTTCCAATGCGAAACTATTTTGTGATCCAGTGTCCACGCAGCCTTTCTCCGGAATTTCCTGCCCTCAACGCGGGATTAAATTCCCTAAACCCCAATAGGGGAGGTACTAAAGATAGTTCCGGATCAGAAACCCATGCCTGTCATTACCCTTTCCCCGGACCAGCCGTTCTCTCTGGACCAGACCCTTGCCTGCGGCCAGGTCTTCCGCTGGGACCGCATTGACGATGGGACCTGGTATGGTATCGTTGGCAGCCACGTCATCCGGATACGGCAGGATGGCCCTCATCTCTCGTTTGAGGGTGCAACGGGAGAGTTCATCCGGGACTATTTCTCCCTTGACCTGGATCTCAGGTCGATCCTTTCGGCAATCGACCGCGACCCATTCATTCATACTGCGATAGAGCGGTTCCGGGGCCTGCGGCTTATCTGGCAGCCTCCCTGGGAATGCCTCATGTCGTATATCTGCTCCACCAACTCCAATATCCCCATGATCCGCCGGCGGATCGCAACGATCGCCGAAAAGTTCGGAAAAGAGGTGACATTTGAAGACAGGGTCTATTACACATTCCCGGAACCGGGCGCCCTGTCCTGTTCCGGAAACGACGCACTCGCGGACTGCCGGCTCGGGTACCGCCGGCCGTATGTTTTCCGTACTGCCTGCGATATTGCCGACGTAAAGAGCTGGGAGACCTCGATCGCGGCCATGCCCTGCGAGGATGCCCGTCGGGCTCTCATGAAACTTTCCGGCGTCGGGCCGAAAGCGGCAGACTGTATCCTCCTCTTCGCGTTCCGGAAATACGAGGCCTTCCCGGTAGATGTCTGGATCCGCCGGATCATGCAAAAGCATTATCTCCCAACGTTAAGCACCGGTTCTGCCCTCACCGGCTGGGAATACGATATCATCCGCCGCTTTGCACGCGATCATTTCGGGGAATACTGCGGGTATGCACAGGAATACCTGTACGCGGCGAGGGAGGGGTGAATCATGGACATAATCCGCTCTCGGGAGCTGCACCTGCGGCTTCACAGTTCAGGATTTTTTAACAGTAGTACATAATCAACAACGGTGAATATTGCTAAAAAATTGGCTCTGTAGAAATCATTTTAAAAAAAATTGTCAGGTCCGGAAGTGGCAATGGCTGAATATCGCGATCGGATCGCGTGGGCGGGGGGTGAGAATTACGAGGTCACCTGAGTGATGGACAAGCCCCGGAATGAAACACGCGGATGTTTTTATAAAATTCCAATACAATTACGTCCCGATATCCCAGCTGCAGAGATATTTTTTCTGCTCTTTTGTCATCGAATCGATGGAGAGCCCGAGCGACGAGAGCTTCCGGTTTGCGACCTCTTCGTCGATCTCCTGCGGGACATCGTAGACCCCGCCCTTGAGTTTTTTGCCCGACTTTGCAATATAGCGGGCGCAGAGCGCCTGGAGCGCAAAACTCAGGTCCATCACTTCGATGGGATGCCCCATGCCCTTCGGGGTCGCTAGGTTGACGAGTCTCCCCTCGGCAAGCACGTGGACTGCTTTTCCTTTCAGCATGAAGGTCTCGATACCCTCGCGCTGGACAACATTGTCCGCATGGTCGTGGAGCCACCCCATGTCGATCTCCACGTTGAAGTGGCCGGCATTGGAGAGGATGGCACCTTCTTTTAACTTTTTGAAGTGCTTTCCGTTGATGACGCTGGTGTTGCCGGTGGTCGTGATGAAGATGTCCCCAAGCGCTGCAGCATTCTCCATCGTCATGACGGAATACCCGTCCATGTGCGCCTCGAGGGCCCGCCGCGGGTCGACTTCGGTGACGATGACCTTTGCCCCGAGGCCGTGGGCCTTCTTTGCAAGCCCCCTGCCGCAGTACCCGTACCCGGCAATCACCACGTACTTCCCGGCGATGAGGGTATTGGTCGTGATCATGATCGAGGTGAGAGCGCTCTCCCCGGTGCCGTGGACATTGTCAAAGAACCGTTTCATCGGGGTGTCGTTCACTGCGACCACCGGGAACTCGAGCTTGCCTTCCGCAGCCATGGAGCGGAGGCGGTGGATGCCGGTGGTCGTCTCTTCACAGCCGCCGATCACCTTCTTTATGAGGTCACGCCGTTTCGTATGGATGTAATGGATCAGGTCCATCCCGTCATCGATGGTGATGACCGGTCGTGCGTCAAGGACCCTGTTGATCGCTTCGTAATATTCCTCAACCGTGCAGGCACGCCTGGCATAGCAGTGGACATTTTTTACGGTATTGAGTGCTTCGGCAACGTCGTCCTGCGTGGAGAGCGGGTTGCACCCGGTTATATGTACTACGGCTCCGCCTGCCGCGAGGGTAGTAACGAGATTGGCAGTCTTGGCTTCGACATGGAGGGCCATGCCGATCGTCATGCCGGCAAAGGGCTTCTCCTTCTCAAACTGCTTTCGTATCGCGGCAAGCACCGGCATGTACTGCGCCGCCCATTCGATCTTCAGCATCCCTGAACTCATGAACATCCTCGTATCCGGAACGACCCGCAGGTCCCCGGTACTGATTACCCTATGAGTAAGCACCCCATATCAGATAAAAACTCCGTGAAGGCCCGTGAACGCGTACAAAACCACCGTGTGGAAATATAGATAGGGGTTGCACGCCCAGATTCTGTACCCATGGTGCTCACGCGACGGATCATTCCCTGCCTCGACCTCAAGAACGGCAGGGTGGTGAAAGGCACGAATTTCCTCGGGCTCAGGACGCCGGCGACCCGGTCGAACTTGCCGGGAGGTACAACGACCAGGGCGCGGACGAAGTGGTCTTTCTCGATATCACCGCGTCGAAGGAGAAGCGGGGCATCATCATCGACCTGATACAGCGGGCAGCAGACCAGCTCTTCCTCCCGCTTACTGTCGGCGGCGGACTCAGGTCCCTTGAGGATATCCAGCAGATCCTCCGGGCCGGCGCGGACAAAGTGAGTGTCAACACGAGCGCGGTCCATGACCCCGCCCTCATCACCCGGGGGGCGGAGGCGTTCGGGACGCAGTGCATTGTCGTCGCAATGGACGTCCGCCGGAGCTTCACGCCCAACCCGGAAGCGATCCCCGTTTTTCTCGAAGACGGGACGCAGTGCTGGTACGAAGTGGTGATTTATGGCGGGAGCAGGCCGACCGGCATCGATGCCGTCGCCTGGGCACAGGAGGCGGAAGAGCGCGGGGCGGGCGAGATCCTGCTCACCAGCATGGAGACCGACGGCACGAAGAACGGTTTCGATATCGCGATCACCTCGGCCATTTCCGATGCCGCCGGGATCCCGGTGATCGCGAGCGGCGGAGTCGGCACGCTCGGGCATTTCTACGACGGTTTTGTAAAGGGAAAAGCCGATGCCTGCCTTGCCGCAAGCGTCTTCCACTACGGGGAATTCACGGTCAGGGACGTAAAAGAGTATCTCAAAGGGCGGGGTATCCCGGTACGGCTCTGAGATCGAGCTCGAACGCTGCCACGGAGTGTTCCAGTTCAAAGGCGTTCAGCACTGCAGGATGGATCTCCCCGAGAACCCCTGCTTTTTTACCGGCGACGATGATATCCGCTCTCCTGCCTTTGATGAAGGCCGGGTCTTCAGACTCTTTCACCGTGTAGGCAATAGAGAGCTCGTGCAGGACTGCATCGGCGCACGCATATGCTTCCGAGAAGTCCGCATCGGGGTGCGTGCTGACACCGGCCGCCTGCTGGTGGGTGGCACAGCGCTCCACCACGTCGCCGACCGTGAAGAGGCGCTGGGGAAGTTCGCGGTGCCGGTTCAGGGCCAGGAATTCGAGGAGCAGGGGCACCAGGTCCGTCCTGACAACGGTGTTCTCGATGCTGATCGGGTGGAGCACATGCAGGACCCCGGGGACCTCCGGCCGACGCATCTTTTTGAAGAGGGTGTCCTCGTTTGTTAAGGTGAACGGCATCACCTCAAGGTACCCGAGGCCGCAGAAGATATCACGCGCGATATTCGCATACATCTGCACCGGGTTGGGTTTCCCGACCGTGAATGTTGCAGGCGGCATTGCCTGGAGGTTTTCATACCCGTACGCGATTGCAACGTCTTCGAAGATGTCCCAGTCGTGCATAATGTCCGCACGGTAGCAGGGGACCTGAACCGTCAGCCGGTCGGTGCCATCGGGCTGTGCACCGAACCGCATCTTTCCGAGGAGTGCTGCCATCGAGGACGCCGTCAGGTCGATGCCGAGCAGGGCGGAGCACTCCCTGACGCTCACCGTCCTCTCCACGGGCGCCAGGGTCGGAGTCTGGATACTGTTGATCTCGACACTCTCAATCCTTGCCCCGGCCTCGGCCATCGCGGTACAGATGATATTCACGGCAACCCCGACTGCCCGTTTGTCGGTCCCGGTCGTATCGAGGAGGATGTTCTTCGTATCGAGAGTCACCCGCGTCCGCTCGCCGTTGATAATAGGAGGGAACGACAGGACATGGTCGTCGTCGTCGACAATCAGCGGGAAGAGGGGGAAGTCCTTCACGATCTTTGCATAGTCCCTTCCCTTCGGGTGCTTTTCGAGGATCTCGTCCAGGCTCATCTTTTCGGTGAAGTCGAGCGGGATGAACTTCCGGCTGCGGCGCGACGCGATGTAGTGGAAAGGGGGCTTCACGGTGTCGAGGTCATGGATCCCGATCGCGACCTTGGACCTGCCCCGCCCGACCGCCCAGTGGAGTGATTCCTGCAGGGCCATGATGCTCTGGATCGATTCGTCGTCGAAGGAGACCCCGCGGATGACGGCCGCCCCGAGGACCGGGCGGATATCCGCAAGGGCCGGGTCGACCGTGAAGGAGATCCCCGAGGGCCTGACCGGGTACGAGGGCAGGCCACTCTCGATCCCGAGAAAACCCCGCATGGCCCGCGCCACACCTTCCGGCGAGAAGAGGTCGGGGCGGTCCGGGAAGAACTCCACGTCTGCATGGTCTTCCTCGATCCGCTCCACGTCCGAACCGATGAGGGCAACCTTATCGAGGATCGCTTTCCGGTCGATCCGGGTGAGGCGCTCAAGGTAGCGGTAGGGGAGGGATATGACTGCCATCAGGCGCCTCCCAATGGCCGCCGGTAGGCCGGGGTCTCCCGGAGGAACGCGACATCGCTGCGGTGGAGGTGACGCAGGTCCTTGAGGCCGAGGCGGAGCATGGCGATCCGGCTCACCCCGAGCCCCCACGCGAGGACAGGGTACTGGATGCCGAACGGCGCGGTGACCTCCTCGCGGAAGACGCCCGCTCCCCCCATTTCAATCCAGCCGATGCCGTCGACATAGACTTCAGCGTCGAGGCTCGGTTCGGTATATGGGTAATAGGATGGCTTGAACCGCACGCCCTCGAATCCCATGCGGTGGTAGAACTCTCGGAGGATCCCGAGAAGGTTCCCGAAATGGACACCCTCGTCCATCACGATCCCCTCGAGCTGCTCGAACTCGGCAAGGTGGGTGGTGTCGATCGTCTCGCGCCGGTAGACCCTGCCGATGCAGAAGGCCTTGACCGGGGGATTGGGGTTCTCTGCAAGGTGCTGGATGGAGAGGCTGGTCGTGTGCGTCCGCAGCACGCACTGCTCGGCCTTCGCCTCCTTCCAAGTACCTCCCCAGCCGGTTGAGGACGTCTCCCCGCCCGACTCGTGCATGGCCTTGACCCGCTCGTACCCTGCTGGCAGCGGCAAAGTCTCGCCGAGGTAGAAGGTGTCCTGCATCTCGCGGGCTGGGTGGTCCTGCGGCTGGAACAGGGCGTCGAAGTTCCAGTAAGACTGCTGGACGATGCTGCCGTAGAGTTCGGTGAATCCCATGTCGAGAAGGATCTCCCGCATCTCGGCAATGATCCGCTGGTAGGGGTGGAGTTTGCCGGGATACGCCTTTCTCGGGAGTTTGGTCACGTCATATTTGCGGAATTTCGCGTTCTTCCACTCACCCGATATGATCTGCTCGCGGGTGAGGGTGCCGGTCTCTTCGCGGAGGTCGAGCCCTTGTTTGACTTTTAAGGTCCCTGCTTCAGTGATAGACAGAGTATACTGAACCTTTTCAGTTTCCTGCAAAAGGCCTCGTTTTATAAGATCCTTTATAAGAGGGTTATTGTTATCTCGGTTTTTTAGTGCAGATTCATCTTTTTCAGTCGAAGCACCTGAAACTTTAGTGACATTGCCTTCGGTCACGGTAATAAGGCCTTTTTTCCGGAGCTGCCCGAAACCAATCTTGAAAGCCGGGTGTTTCTGTAATGCGGAGAGAGTGGTGCAATTACCTATTGCAGTCAGAATCTGCGTCTCGGGAAGGCCATTTTCTAAATAGTTCCTTCCTTCTTCAGTATATTCCAGAGTTTTTTTAACGCCTCGTAAGACATCTGCCAGACCATGGTCCTTTCCGAGCAGCCCCCACTGTACGACAACTTCCGGAGTCGCATCCAATTCATCCGCAAGTTGTTGAACATCCGCTTTATTTTTCTCAGCCAACTTCTCCAGCAGCCGTTTCTCGTTCTGCGTCAGTTCTGCCATCTCATACCTCGATCGTCTCTGCTGCCGCGTCCATCTTCTCCCGGAAGTCTTTCAGGAAGGCCACGACCCGCTCCGCGGTCTCCTTCTTGCACTGCCCGCAGGTGATCTCCCCCGAGACGCATCTCCTCCTGACTTCCGCAAGTTCCGCATCGTCCGTCACCATATGGAAGAGGTTGAGGAGGTAGAGCGAGCACTTGTCCGGTTCGCCTCCGAGCCGCTTCTGCTCCTCGAGCGTCATCCTCCCGCCAGTGATGCCGCTCATCACCTTCTTCCTGACCGCTGCCTCAGGCTCGTAGAACGAGATGATACTCTCCGGGATGCTGCTCGACATCTTGCCACCGGTCAGGCCGGGCATGAAGATATGGTATGTGGAAGATGGGGTGTAAAAGGCATATCCTCCGCACTCCCGCTCGATCCGCCGGACCTTCGCGCTCACGTCCGCACAGTGTGCCCCCCTGATGTCCACGTGCCCCTCGTATTTTTTCGCGTGCGGGAAGGCTTTTTTCACCGCATCCAGCGCCTTGTCCGGCGCATTCTTCGAGCGGACGCTGATGTAGCCGTCGCGCTCCTCGACCGTGAACATCCGCATCTTGTGGGCGATCCCCCGGGTGAGCCGGATGTGCGGGTCCTGGTCCACGCCCACGGGCACAACGGTCGGTGCCGGTTCCCGGTCGATCTGGGGATAGAGGATATCAGCGACCTGCGTGATGACGCTGTCTGCATGGGCAAGGTCCGTCTCTGGAGAAAAACCATAAATTGCGGCGAGTTCCGAGAAATTTACCTTAGTGGCAGCCTCGAACGCAAGGTCCTTGAGCCGGTCGTTCCTGCTCTGGAAATAGGTCTGCCCCTCGAATCCGAGAGCAAACAGGCAGGCGAGGTACTCTTTCCCGTACTCCCGGCACTTCTCCCACGGCATCTCCCGGACCGCGTGTGCCTCGCGGTCGGCGATGGTTACGTAGCCGTTGCCGCCCTGCTGTACGTGCCAGACCACTTCCTTCATCACCATGAGGTGGCCGAGATGCGGGTGGCCGCTCGGCATGAAGCCGGTGAGGATATGGAACGGCATGCGGTTGCGGATTGCCTGCACGATGGGGAGGTAATCCCGGTGGCCGACCACGATCCCCCGCCGCATGAAATAGGGGATGTCAGGAAGATCGGAGATCACCGGGGCGATGGGCTCGATACCAAAATCCGCAAAGGCCTTCCCGATATCGAGGGACGGGGTGCTTGACCAGGGGTTGATCTGAGGTTCCTGCATGGTGAGCGCTCACAGTTTGATCCGTGCAAATTCGACGAACTGGATTCCGGTAGTATGTACAGCCCCAAACAACATCTTCTTTTTGACACTGTGCGCCATCCGCACCGACCGCGAGATGACGCTCATGGGCATGACCGCTTCCTTTTCAACGGCATGGACCAGCATGTCCGAGTGGACATTCCTGCCGCAGTAGACCCGGAAGTGGTGGCCAAACTTGTAGCCGGTCCTGGGGGTGAAGTCATGCCCCCGCAGCTCGGTATAGACCTTGTGCTTCTCCACGACTTCCCGGTCGCTCTCCCGGGCAAGCGCGAGGAGGTCCGCCGTGCTTATCGTCTCACTGCCCTGGCGGAGCGTGAGCACGTTCTCGCCCATCAGATAGAGGAGTTCCACCGGGGAGAGCATAAGGCGTTCGGCATCGAGCCGCTTCCCGTAGCCAGCCTGTTCGAGATCCGAGTGTGCGGGAACCCGGACCATCGCGGATTTGCCGACCAGCATCGCCTCATGGTGCGAGAGCGGCTGGGACGGAATACCGGCCCCGGCCAGCTTCTGGAGCTTGATCTCGTAATAGGTGAGCTCGTCCTCATCATCGACGACGGCAAGGATGTACTGCTTGCGCATGTTCCTCGAAGCGACCACTTCCTCGATCAGCTTCTCGAATCGGATCGGGTCGCGCTCCGAGAGGACGCGGACGAGGTAGAGGGACTCCCCCGTCCCGGGTTTCTCGCCGCGACGGAAAACGCGGAAATCGTGCGGGCCGGTCTGGACCACGTACCCCCGCTCGCGGAGGTCGCGGTAAACGAGGAAACTCCGGAGGAAATTGCGCTCTTCGGCAAACTCGGCAAAAAGGGTGTCGAACGTGAAGTCTTCGAATGCGATCTTCTGCCGGTGGAGAAGGTAGAGGGCCTCCTGCGGGGATAGCCGCAGTCCCTGCGGGTCCAGCCTCCCGTACCCGCTCTGCTCGTACAGTGCGCGCCCTTCCTTCCCGAGGCGTATTGATGTGCCGTCAAATGTCGCTTTCACTGCCTGATCTATTATTTCTTGAGGATGATAATGGCGTGGGCAGGCAGAACAGGGGGACGCCGCGCGCCCGGGACCGGCCCGGGCGAAATCCTTATGAATTACAAACAGCGGGGACAATGGCTATAAAAAGGTGAAAACCGAACCTGTATAGTCAGATCGTATCTCATAAGTATGCTGATATTGCACGTCCCCGAGGGTGATCTTCATTCCGGGATGATTGGGTAATACTATAAGATACATCGATCCCCCACACCGGAACATTTTGACCGGCCAATACATCATGGCGGAAAAATGATGGTGCATGAAAACAGCGATCCCGGATGCCGACTTAAGAGCGTTCTCAACCTCGCGGGTTTTCTCGCCCGCTCGGAAGTGAACGGCCCGGGCCTCCGGGCAGTCGTCTGGGTGCAGGGCTGCCCGATCCGGTGCAGGGGGTGCTTCAACCCGCAGTCATGGTCTTTTTCTCCCGCCTACCTAGTTGCTGTCGATGAGCTTGCAGAGCAGATCTTCGCCCTTGATGATATTGACGGTGTCACATTCTCCGGTGGTGAGCCGTTTGCACAGGCAGCCGCGCTTGCAGATCTTGGGCGCAGCCTGAAACGCGAAGGACTGAGTATCGTTACCTTCACGGGGTACACGCACGACCGTATCCTGCGGGATGGCCGGCCATCGTACCTCCGCCTCCTGATGATGACCGACCTCCTGATAGCCGGGCCCTATATCCCTTCATGCGCATCAGTCCACCCTTTTACGGGGTCGGGCAACCAGTGCGCCATCGCGCTGAACGGGAACCTTGCTTCCAGTACCGCTGTGCCTGGGACTCCCTGCAGGCAGGCAGAGTATACCATTCTGCCGGACGGCAGCATCACGGTGACCGGCTTCCCGGGACCGCACGTCACCCGACGGGTGGCAGCACGCTGCAGGAGAGGGTAAGACCATGTCGCATTACAGCCGCGTAAAGACACTGTTCCGGCACCGGGAGGCGCTCATCGCCTGCCTGAAAAACCTCGGGTATGAAGTGGAGACCGATATTACTATCCGGGGACACCACGGGGAACACACGGTGGATATCGCCGTCACCCAGACCAAGGGGTACGGCATCGGGTTTGTCCGGAACGGCGACGGGACCTACGACATGGTCGCGGACTGGTGGGGGGTTACCGGAGCCGGCGAACGGAAGATAGCGCAGCAGCTGAAGGATCAGGCCGGGGCCATCCAAAAGGAATATGCGCGGAGTATGGTCCTTTCGCAGGCCCTGGCGGACGGTTTCGAGCTGGTCTCCCAGACCAGCGAGACGGACGGGACTATCAGGATCGTCATGAGGAGATGGGACTAGGATGCAGCAGCCCGAACCGGACTTTTCCCAGCGGCTGAACGTCTCGCTCCGGGCACGGGTCACGCTCGTGGTGGTCATGAGCCCGGAGGAAGAGCGGGTCGTCTCGCGCATCCGGGAGGTCTGCGACACATGGGAACCCGCGCGGCAGTGCATCACCTGGGACAGCGCCGACGGCTTTGCGGTCATTTCGGGCAACAGGAATTTCCTCACCCAGTCCCGCGACCCCCTAGCGGCACTGGAGGACATCACCAAGACCGACGAGAACGCGGTGATCATACTCAAGGACTTCCACGAGTTCTGGAACAACCCGCAGGTGAAGCGCAGGGTCCGCAACCTCTCCCAGAAGTTCCGGTACAACCGGCGGACCATCGTGATCATCACGCCGGTCCATAAAATACCCGACGAGATCCGGGACGATGCAGTGGTCATCCATTTCCCGCCGCCCGCTGCTGCCGAGCTCGGGAACGAGCTGGACATGCTCCTTGTCACGAGCGGGATTGCAAGTTCGCTCTCGAAGGGCGGGCGGGAGAAGATCATCCAGGCCGCACTCGGCATGACCCTCAACCAGGCGCGCCGCTCGTTCTCAAAAGCGATCGTCACGCACGGCACTCTCGACGACCGGGACATCGACGCGGTCATAGCTGACAAGAAAGATGTCCTGAGCCGTTCGGATGCCCTGGAGTTCTACAGCCTGACTGAGATCCCGGAGAATGTCGGGGGCCTTTCGGTACTTAAGGAATGGCTCCGCCTCCGGGAACGGGCCTTCACGGAAGAAGCACGGGAGTACGGCCTGCCTGCCCCCAAGGGGATCGCCCTCATCGGTATTCCCGGCACCGGGAAGAGCCTGACCGCAAAGATGATCGCCGACCTCTGGCACCTCCCGCTCCTGAGGCTTGACGTGGGGGCCCTCTTCGGCAGCCTTGTCGGAGAATCAGAAGAGCGCACCCGGCGGGCCCTGTCCCTTGCCGAGACCATCGCCCCCTGCATCCTCTGGGTGGACGAGATAGAGAAGGCGTTTGCGTTCGGAAGCGGGGACGCGGGCACCAGCCAGCGCGTGTTTGCCCACCTGCTGACCTGGATGCAAGACAAGACCTCCCCCTGTTTTGTGGTGGCGACGGCAAACAACATCGCGGCCCTTCCCCCGGAACTGCTGCGGAAAGGACGGTTCGACGAGATCTTCTTCCTCGACCTGCCCACGGTCGAGGAACGGCGGGAGATCTTCTCGGTCCATTTGCGGAAACGCAAGTGCCTCCCCGCAGAATACGACCTCGACCTTCTTGCAAAAGAGGGCGAGGGGTGCGTTGGCGCCGAGATTGAGCAGACCGTCATCGATGCCATGTACCTCGCGTTCAACGAGGGATTGCGACGGGTCACTACCGAAGACATCCTCGGGTGCCTGAAAAAGCAGGTGCCGCTCTCGATCTCACAGCGCGAGACGGTGGCCGCACTGCGTGAGTACCTCGCAGAGGGCCGGGCGGTCTCCGCCTCCCGGCCGGCCCGGTCCTGCGCAGACGCAGGACGGTCGATTGCCCTCGAGACCTTCGACCCGGTCCACACCTGAACACCATGGACGGTCCCTGCCGCGTCCCTCTCATCAACTCCTGGCTCTGCAGCCGGGCAGCCAGGAAGTATACAAATGCAGTAAAAAGGGGAGATATCCTGGCAGTGAAGGAACTTTTATCGTTATTCACCGCAACGGACTCGCCGGACCTCCGCGCCGCTGTCATCGACGGCCTCGGTTCTCTCGTGTCCCGGGAACAGGAAGACCTGATCTGCCGCGAAGTTCTCAGGAATGGCATTCCTGAGCTGGTGAACCTCGTAATAGTACGCGGGTACACCCCCCACGATCCTGCCGATCAGGCACTCTTCTCTTTTGTGACCGGGCAGAAGGAGCGCTTGTCCGGGACAGACACGGCTGCCGGTTGCCCGCTGCTGGCTGGAGGGTATGCCCGGGCAGACCCTGCGGCCCGGAGGAATGCCCTGCGCCGCGCACGTGATAGCAGGACGTGCAACCTTCTTGCCGCCGCACTTGTCGGGGACCCGGTCACCAGGTCTGCCGGGGGATGGTCACCTGTCGAGTGGGAGGTCGTCGTGAGCGGGCTCATCCAGGACAGACGGTGGGCGGACCTCTGGCAGCTCGCCCCGTTTGCACCCCCGAAACTGACAATCACTGCCATCGCCGCGATCAAATCTTCCGGATGGACACCCCCCGGGGACGCCGGGAATGTCTTTTCAGACATTCTGGCAGTCCTCCCCAGTGAGTGGAGTTATCCTGTACCTGCAGCAGGGCTGCTGACCCGCAGTATCGGACGCCCGGCAAGCAGGGTCGTGCGCCTGGCCTTCTCCCCGGACAGCACGCTGCTCGCCACCGGCAGCTGCGACGGGATCATCTCGGTCTGGCAGATCAGCACTGCACGAAACCGGGTAACCATCAGCACGGGTACCGGGTCTGCCCGGTTCCTTGCCATACCACCGGACAACACCCGCATAATCTTCGGCAGCGACGACGGCGCACTCCACTGCCACGAACTGCAGGCAGGGCGCCGCACCTGGTCATGGCCCGGTAACGGGAGCGGTGAAGCCGGGGCAGCGGTTCTCTCCGGGGACGGGTTGACGGTCATCACCGGAGATACCCGAGGGATCGTAAACGTTCTCTTCGTGGATGGCGGGAAGATGGCCGGCACGATCCCGGCCCACCCGTCCCCGATCGCCTGTCTCGCCTTTTCCCCGGACGGAATCAGGCTTGCAGCCGGCCATACCGATGGCACCGTATCCCTTCTCGACCTTCCTGCACGCACCTGCCTGTCCGTGCTGAACGGTGCCGGTGATGCTGTCAGGTCAATCACCTTCAGTGATGACAGCAGCCGGGTCTTGGTTCTGTACGATCGTGCCCCACCGTCGCTGTGGGACACGGTATCCGGAACGAAGGTGAGGGTATTTTCCGGGCAGTGCGGTAGCGTCGTGTGCAGTGCGGTCTCTCCTGCTGGCCCGTGGTGTGCGGCCGGCTGCAGCGACCATACCCTCCGCTGCTGGAACTGGTCCGGGAAAGTGCCGGTTGCTACGGTGCCGTTCTACAGCCGCCACATCACCTGCTGTGCCCCGGCCCCGGATGGCAACCTCCTTGCAACCGGTTATTCGAGCGGCACCATCCGCCTATACACTATGCCCGCCTCCGCCTTGATGAAGGAGTTCAAAGGACACAAAAAAGCAGTCACCTGCTGTACAATCTCTCCTGACGGTACGAGTTTTGCGACTGCGAGCTGGGACGGGACCGTCAAAGTCTGGCATCTCCCTTCGGGAGAGATCCGGCGGACACTCGAACACCATGCCGGCGATGTCGTATCGCTTGCCGCTTCCCCAGACCGTCCTGCGGTCATCGCGGCAATGTCAGACGGTTTTGCCCGGGTTTACCCGGACGGGGAGCTGAACCCTGCCCGGGTGGTCGATATGTACACCCCCGGGATCCGGGCAGTGGCGGTCAGCCCCGGGGGTACCCACCTTGCCTGTGCGGGCACCGATGCCACCCTGCGCATCTGGGACCTGGACGGCGGCAGCCTCGTGGCGGGTGCAGACAGGCTCTCCACAACCCTGCGCTGCCTTTCATGGATGCCAGACGGGTCCGAGCTCATTTCAGGGGGTTGGGACGGGAAGATCAGGACGTGGAGCGTTACGGACTGCCGTCAGGTCAGGACCCGCCGTGGACATGCGAGTATCGTCACCTGCATGGCGCTCTCGCGGGACGGCCGGCTGTTCGCGACCGGGAGCAATGACACCACGGTCGGGCTCTGGAGAACGAACGAGCAGGTGCCGTACGCGGTCGTCAGGGACTCCCGCAGCGAGGTGAGCGCCCTTGCCATCAGCCCTGACAGACTCTCTGCTTGCTGCGGCTGGTGCCGATACGGTCGTCCGTCTCTACCGGCTACCGGATGGCACTCCTGACGGAATACTGAATGCCCTTCCCGGAAAAGTGACGGCGCTTTTATTTACTCCGGGCGGGCTGGTCCTCGCCGCGGGCTATGACACCGGAACCCTCGCGTTCATTTCCCTTCAGGAAAACCGGCTCATCCGGACGGTCCCCGCCCATTCCGCAGCCATCAGCGGGATTGTGCTGACCGCGGGCGGGACGGAGCTGACAACCGGCGGGCTTGACGGGATGGTACGGTCCTGGACGCTTCCCTGGACAAGGCCCCTGTCCGAGACGACTCTTGAGGATATCCCGGCGGTCCGGCAACAGGCAGCGGCGGCCGGACGAAAGAGCGATGCAGGCTCCTGGATGTTCCTTGACCGGATGCTCTGGTACCGCTTCCGGTCCGAGATCGAACTCTGCGACTGCCGGCAGGTCCCCGGGGCGTACGATATCCAGATCTGCGGGTGAAGACGATGGACCGGTCAGGAAATCAGACACACGAAAGAATGCGGCTCGGGGTGGACTTCGGGGTGAGCAGCACGGTCCTTGCTCTCATGGCGGAATCCGGCCAGGCCCGCACCCTCGGGTTCAATGGTCTGTCCACAGAATTTCCTGCAGGGAGGGGTGTTGAGGGGCTCTTTTATGTGCCGTCGCTGGTCCACTACAAGGATGACGGGCAGGTCCTTGCCGGAGAAGAAGTCGTCCGGCAGCGGTGCGAAAATCATCCTGCCACGGCCCGGTGGATGAGGAAATACCTGTGCGAGAAGAGCACGGTCCGTATCCCGGCGGGAGGGGTCCGCAGGACCGGGTATAGCGAAGCCGCAACCGATTTTCTCTCCCGGGTCCTGTTGGGTGCGCATGCTGCCAGGGACCGGGATGGGGAAACCGGAATTGTTTTTTCCCTTCCTCCCGATGCTCCTGTGGATTATCCGGAGTGGCTTGGCCGGGTCGCCCGGATGGCAGGATTCGGCTCATGCTCATTTGTCGGCGAATACCAGGCTGCGATCACCGCGTACGGGGTATCCGCAGACGACGGGGAGGTCGTCATGGTGGTCCGGATGGACGGGACGGACCTTGCAGGTGCAGCCGTCACCCCCGCTCACGAGGGTACCGGGGTGGAACATGGGGGCGTGCGCACCCTCGCATATTCCGGGGAGCCTGCCGGGTGTGCTGCTGTCGACGGCTGGATAGTGCGTGACCTGCTCCGGCACCAGCGGCTGGCAGAGACCGACCCCCGGGCAGTCCGGCTGTACCCCGACCTTCTCCGGGAAGCAAAACGGGTACGGGAGCTTCTTCCGGTTATGGATGAGGTTCAACTTGACCTTACCGACCCGGTATCCGGGTCTGCCTTCCGCGCCCGGATGGGGCAGGCTGATCTCCGGCGCATCCTTTATGACCAGGGGCTGGCGGCAGCCGTGGACCGGGTATTCGGGCGCATCAGTTCGTCCCTTCGCACAAGCGGGCATGAGGAGATGCCGGTTGTCGCCGTGGTCATGAGCGGTGAGGGGTGCGCCATGCCGCCCGTGCAGGAGATAGTGAAACGCCGGTTCCCGTCCATTCCGGTCCACTGCGATCGCCCGCTCGATGCCGTGGCACACGGCGCAGCACTCTACCGCTCTCCCGTCCGGGCCAAGGACCGGATCCGGAACGATTACACGCTCCGCTACTGGGACCCGGAGAGCCGGGAGCACCGGTACCGCTTCCTCGTGCGCAGCGGGACCCGGTATCCCAGCGCCGGACAGGTCGCCCGCATCGTCATCAGCGCGGCGTACGACGGGCAGGCGTACCTTGGCATCCCGCTCTGCGAGAGCAGTGGGTCCCCGGATGACCATTCGGCAGGCATCGAACTGGTCTCCGATACGGGCGGGCGAATGAGGCTTGCCGGGCCCGCTCCTGAACCGGGTGACAGCCGGGAACCGGTCCCGGTGAACGGGAAAGACCTGACGCTCCTTGAGGCGGCACCGCCCGCGAAGAAGGGAGAGCCACGGTTTGAATGCACGTTCACCCTCGATGCCGACCGGAACCTCTGCGTCACCGCACGGGACCTCATGACGGGAACGATGGTAAAGACGAATGAGCCGGTGTACCGGCTGACATGAAGGAACAGGAGAAGAATTCATGGATATGAAAGAACTGGATATCACGATTGACCGGGAAGGAAGGGTCCGGGTTGCTGTCAGGGGAGGCCACGGGGAAGACTGCATCGACCTTACCAGGAAGATCGAAGAGGCGGTCGGCGTCGTCGAGGAGCGGGCACTGCTCCCGGAATACTATGAGCAGGCTGCGGACGTGCACACCGGGGAAACGCTCCGCAGGTACTGACCGTTACTGCGCGAGTTCCCGGACCTTCGCAATGTTGCCGCGGTCGTCCCGCCGCTCGTCCACGGGAGTCTCGCAGACCAGCGGGAGCGAAGAAAAGACCGGGTTATGCAGGATGCGCCGGAACCCGTCCTCACCGATGAACCCCATGCCGATGTGTTCGTGACGGTCGAGCCCGCTCCCGCGGTCGCCCTTGCTGTCATTGAGGTGGACAACCCGGAGATTTTTCAGTCCCACCTGTTCGTCGAACCGGGCAAGCGTCTCCCGGAGCCCCTCTTCTGTCCTGAGCTCGTACCCCGCCCCGAACGCGTGACAGGTATCGAAACATATCCCGAGCCTGCCTTTTTTTTGAATGCCATCCATGATCCCGCGGATGTGTTCGAAACTGCTGCCCACGCTGTTCTTCTCGCCGGGAGTATTCTCGAGGAGGAGCATGACATCATCATTCGATACCCCCAGAGCGGTATTGATAGCCCTGATAACCCGCGCCCTCCCCCCGGTCATACCGTCCCCCAGGTGGTGGCCGAGGTGTGTCACCAGGTAGGGGATGCCCAGCCTGCCGCAACGGCCGAGCTCAGCGGTGAGGGCGGCCACCGATTTTTCCCAGATGTCCTCCTTGGGGGATGCAAGGTTGGGGAGGTAGGGCATATGGTCGACCGGGACGATGCCGGTCGTCCGGATCTTTGTCCTGAACTCATCGCATACCTCGTCGGCAAGCGGCTGGTACCCCCACCCCCGCGGGTTGCGGGAGAACATCTGGAAGACGTCGCACCCTGCATCCTGTGCCCGGTCTACCGCGAGGTCGAGCGACCCGGCAATCGAGACATGGACTCCGACTTTCACCATGCTGACATGCTGTCCTGCACGAACAGGATCCTCTCATCATCAATCGGGTGCGGGGACTATTAGGATATTCGGATAGTCCCATCTCAGCAGGTCACGTGCAGCACGGCGGCATACTTCCGCTGTTCCTCTTCTAGCAGGCGGAGTATCTCCGGGGTCGGCCTGACAACCGGTGCGTAGGCTTCGAGCAGCGTGACAGCGTCCGGGGTCAGCGGGAGGTCGCCGTACTGGCCGGTGCCGATATAGACTGCCTCGGGGCGTTCCTTTTCCAGGAATTCCAGTTCTCCGGCCGAGAGCGGCGTGTGCCCGTATTCCCCTTTATGGGGTTTCGAAAGTTTCTTCCTGCGCTTTGAGACCGAGCCGTCGGTATGGATGACTATGTCATGCTCGTACCGGGTGCCCCCGCTCTCTATCCATCCAAATCCCGTCTTCATGCGATCACCGGGAGGAGATTCCGTATGGGAGGATATGAGCGTTTCGCCGGCAGGAAGACGCCGTTTGCGGAAATGATTATCAGGCCGAAGGACGAAGGAACCGTGGTGGACGGTATGCTTATTGGAGTCATGTCCGATACCCACGATGATATTGTGCAGACGAAAAAAGCCGTATCGCGCTTCAACCGAGAGGGCGTGGAGCACGTGCTGCACGCGGGGGACCTCGTCTCCCCGTTCATGCTCGACACCCTGAAAGAACTGTCGGCCCCCATTACTGCCGTGTTCGGCAACAACGACGGCGACCGCTCCCTGCTGGAGAAGAAATCCTCCGCATACCCGCACCTGAGGATAGCGGGGACGTTCGCCCGGATCGATGCAGGCGGGATGAGGATCGCGCTCGTGCACGGCAATGACCGGGAGCTACTGGAGACGCTTGAGGGGTGCACCTCCCTTGATCTGCTCGTGTACGGCCACACCCACCGCCCGGAGGTCAGGGAACAGGTCTCCCTGCTGATTGTCAACCCCGGGGAGGTGTACGGGCACCTGACTGGCAGGAGTACGGTCGCGCTGGTCGATACCACGAAGAGATCTGCCGAGATCGTTGAGATCTGAGATCTGCAGGAAAGGAAGGGCTTTTCCGGAAACTGGACGCGGGCCAGGCCCATGGGGCGCTGCTGTCGGCAAAGCCGGTTCCAGTAAGGTGGCCCGGTCCATCACAGCGAACGACCCGGCGGTCCTATCCGACCCGGGTTCCGGTACGGGATCTGCCCGGTGCTCCGGGCCGCTCTGCGGAAATAACTGACGTAGAACTGCCCGGGCAGCCGTTCTGAATGACCGGCTATTTAACCCTCACGGGGAAATGATCCAAGAGATGGACTATCTCTCTGCGCTCCTGAAATTTGTTGTCGGCGGAAGCGTCATAGTCGGGGTTACCCTCCTTGCCGAGCATGCAGATCCCAGATACGGCGGCATGCTTGCAGCAGCGCCCATCATCACGACCCTCGCATTCCTCTTCACCTACTCCGAGGCAGGGCGGGAGACGACCCAGCAGCTGGTCATTTCGGCATTCTGGTTCGCGATCCCCACTCTCCTGTTCCTGCTGGCATTCTGGTTCCTGATGTACCGCTTCAGTCTCTTTGCGAGCCTCGGAGGGGCGTACGGGATCTGGATCGGGGCGCTCCTCATCATGAACCGCCTCGTTGCTGGTGCGTGAAGTGAAGACCCTGATAACGGGAATCCAGCTTCATCCCGGCGGTGAGTCCAATACTTTCACCCGCCCCGCTCCCGGGTATTAATACCGGCCCACGTAAACTGCACATGGATCATGAACCGGCAGGCGCACTTCGTAATCGGCGTGGTACTGTTTCTGGCATACGTACACGTTATCGGTTCCTTTCACGGCACATCAACAGAACTGTTTGTATTCGGGATTATTGCTGTTGCCACCGGCTCCCTTTTCCCCGATATCCTGGAGCCACCGACCAGCGCACAGCACCGGGGCATCTTTCACAGCCGGCGGGCGCTGAAATCCGTTGCCGTGATCTTCGTGCTCACGGCGATTCCTGCGTTGCTCTACCCTGGTATGCCCCATTTCCTGCTCGTCTTCAGCGCCTCCTGCTTTTTCCTTGGATACTCGGCGCACCTTCTCGCGGACTCCACGACCCGGGCCGGGCTGCCAAGATGAGCCGGACTATTGTGGGTAGTTGAATGATACCTGCGATGAATCCTGCTCCTCCGGTCGTTTACCCGGGGGCAAAAGCGGAAGGGCACGCCGGCTATTTCCCATCGCGAGTATGTGTGAAGGGAGTTGATATATACTTCACTTTATGTAAAGCCTCGGAAATTATTGGGAGGGGGCAATCCTGTTTCCCCGGGAATGTCACGGTTCCGGTCTCTCAGGTGATGTTCAGGTATCTTCATCTCCCCGCAACCCCGGGTCAATGGCTTCACGGATATTTGCCATCAGCTCAGCTCATCGAGAATCTTCCCCTGGGTGAAGATATCGACACCGATGCCCCGCCCGCACCAGTATTTGCCATCAGAATAAATTTCAAACTTGACGAGCATGAGAGCACATCCGTGATATGGTAGTGTACTGTGCTGCCGAGGGGCGATAATTCTTTTGTAACGGGAATTTTTCCGGTATCGCTGTTTATTCAACTTCCGAAGACCCTGCACTGAGGGCAGGCGCCCGGTACCGCACGCGGCGGCCCGGGCCTGCACCGTGTTCTTACTTCACGTCCGCCGCGATGGCAAATTCGAAGAATGCTGATGCATTCTTCTCATGTCTCAAGTCTGGCGACTATCGACAACTCAAATACCGGGCTCGTGGAGCCGCCGTTTGCCGGGCTGAAATCCCGGACATTTCCCAGTTTCCGCTTCGCGGTCCGGATCAGGACCGTGTGGATCCCCGGCGAGCGGGGGTAGACCCTGCGGCCGTCCACATCGTGCATCTCCCGGTAGGGCGGGACCTCGAACCAGTCCGTCCAGAAGCGGACGCCCCGCGGGAGGTCCGTCCCCCGCATCAGGTCCTGCAGCCGCAGCGGCGACATGTTGTCGTAGATCACGTCGATGATCAGGTTCTCCTTCTCCTGCTCCGGGTGCAGTTCCAGCTCGTAGAAGATCGGCTTTGTCCGGACCTCGTCGAGCGTGAGGGGGGTGTCCTTCGTGAGCGGTTCGAGGCCGCTGAATGTTCCCCGGTAGAGGCCGGTCACGGTCGCGACCGGTACGGTCTCAGCTTCCATGGTGCGCCTCCCGGTAATGCTCGTGCTCGTCCCGGAGCCTTTTGAACTCCTCGACGATCTCGTCATACCTGCCGGTCTTCTGGTAGATGGCGAACAGCAGGGGATAGAGCGGGAGCAGGGCCCCGAGGATGATGGCGATAATCTCTGTGTCCATTATCGCGCCTCCATTCGAAGACCTGCAGTCTTCTCGTGTCTCAAGTCTGAACGACTTTCGATATTTCGAAGACCTGCAGTCTTCTCGTGTCTCAAGTCTGAACGACTTTCGATATTTCGAAGACTTGTGGTCTTCTCTAATCTCACCCCTCCGGGGTTCGATATCCCAAGAATTTCGGTTTCCATGATGTGTGCCTCTTTTTGAGCGGGAAGAGGGATTTCCTCCGGTTGCCCCGGAAGAAATTTGACGCTCTTGGGGGAGACCGATACGAAGTATCGGGCTGGAGAAGAGTCATCAGGCTCTTCGACTCGTAAATCCGCAGTCGAAGAATCCTTAAGGATTCTTCTCCAGTCAATCCTCGCTGACGCGACGACTGCCTCCCCGCCGCGTGGGCATCCCCCACATAAGGATAACGACGTATTACCGGGTCTGTAATTTTTTTGAGGTATCCAGATCTCCGTAATAGTCCCATCCTGATGCGCCCCGCCCCCCGATGGGGGAAGGCTGCCGATCCCGAAGAGACGGGCAGCCTGGAGAAGAGCCATCAGGCTCTTCGACTCTGGTGGCGCATGAGGGGGGCGATCGGATCGCGTTCCTGATTTCCCGCTACTGTTCTTTACTACCTTACGCGAGAGCTCCCACCGAGTCGGCCCAGGTATCGACCTTGGTCCGGATCGCATCGTCCGAGTACGAGGTGAGGCTCACACTCTGCCGGCCGAAGGTGACCATGTAGATCTCCCCGTTCGCGTCGTGGCACTTCAGGGTGGCCGAGTAGGTCTCGTGTGCCGTGTCCCGGGCCGGGGTGCCCCCGTGGGCTGCGGTGAGGGCTGCATTCCCGAGGAGTGCCGTGGCGCCGGCATTGAACCCGGCGATGGAGCTGAACCTGCCGGAGTCGGTCCCGACGGTCTTCGCGTCGGAATCCTGGTACACGATCTTCGCCACGTAGGACTCCTTGGTCTTCTCTACCGGCTGGTGGCTGACGCCGGCGGTCTCATAGGCTGTGCATGCAAACGGGTTGGTCGTGATGACCGACTGGACGATCGTGTTGAACGCCGCTGCGTCTGCTATCGGGTTCGCGAGGATGCGAACCGCGGATTTTACGGTTGTTTTCTGTACGAAATCTGCCATGTTTTTGGTTCCTCCTTTTGTTTCTGAGAGGTTCGATTCGAACCTCGAAGAGGAGAAGATTTAGATCAAATCTTCGACCTCTGACTGGTTCATCAGAACCAGGAAGAGGAGAAGAAATGTGAAACATTTCTTCGACCTCTCGAAGGTTCACCGAACCTCGTTTTCTTTTGGTGTCTCCAGGGCCCCTTTGACAGTGAAGAATGACTTCGTCATTCTTCTCGTCCACGGGGTTCTGCAGAACTCCTTTGGACATATCAGTATGGGTTTTATGAGCAGATGGGCTTGGCTGAATAAATTTTCAGAGGGCAAAACGGAGGGTTTTGCTGGCATTTGGAGATAATCCGTGGCAGGAAATCTGCCGGAGGGTTTCGCAAAAATGGGATCGTAATTGAAAAGCCCCATTAACCATCCTCCCGGCGCTCCTGGCCTGAAGGCCGATCCAAGCTGTTTTTCGCCTTCCAAATACACCCAAATAGCGTCTCTGGATTACTGACGTGAAAATGAGCAAATCTTAGCGAAATAATGTCTCATTTTGACGAAATACCTCCTCTGGATCCGGAAAAATGGCCAATCGGAGCCCGTATAGGGGAGATTTGGGAGGTGCCCCCAAAAGAGGATCAGGATCCCCCCCATCAGAAGAGAGGTAAAAGAGGGGAGATCCCTTCTTCCTCACTTCCCTATACCTGACGAGATTTGACTTTTTCCTTACCGGGTGTATTGAATACCATGCCGTTCCGTGAGAGCTCAACGGGACCGTTCTCGCCAACCCGGAAGAACCGCCAGGTCCCATGCCGGGAACGCAGCCAGAGTTCACGCGAAACATTCTCTGTTGATGCAATGGCACGGAGGCCATTGATCACATCACGGTAGTATGCTTCTGCCTCCGGGAGCGTCATGAGAATCCAGTCCGTATACTTCACGCGGACAAACGCGACCGGGACCGCAGTCGAGATCACGAAATCATACAGGCTCCCGCGGGCCTGCCGGACGATATGGACAGTCCCCCGCATTTCTGCGATCGGGATGGCAACGGCGAGCGTCCTTCCCGGGTGTGGTCCCCGGCTCATACCGTACACCGTTTATCCTCCTGGATGACAGGATAATGATTGTCCGGTTCCCTCTCCTGCGGGGAAGCACGTTGGATAACCCGTGCCGGGGCAAGCTCCTTTGGCAGGGATTTTGTCCTGACGGATATGTTGTAATAATGCCAGTGCGTCCGTTTCACGCTGATGCGGTACACTGAGTTGCCGATCCTGGTGATCTGCCGTGCGATTGCCTGAGGCAGGAGATAGAGCGGAATACCGCCTTCAGTCACGGATTTACTCTTCGGCATCCTGTGCCCGCCTCCGCTTCCGGTTTTTTCCTGCAGGCTGACCGGATACCCCTGCCGGGAATCCCTGCCCCCGGAGTACATCCCCGGTAAGGTGTAAGTGGCCGCTCTCCTTCGTTAACCAGGACGGTATCCTGCCGGATACCGCCATTTTGTTCTGCTTTCCGTATGTGGAGTCTATGCTATCACTTCCCTTGCTGTCAACCCGGGCACGGGAAAATCCTCATAAGAATGTACGATAATGATCACATGCCTGCGGGCGGACCGGGTTCAACGAAGTTCGTCGCCTGGTGAACCCATCATTTCTTTTCGGGACAACCCCCGGCTGTCCACGAATGGGGATTTCGTTACCCGGTATATAACGATTCTAGCGCAACCCTCTACTGAACGCGATAATCCAACGGGGAGAATAAAATAAATCGTCCTCGTTCATAGTGTTTTGACAACACTGGTTATGAAAGCAGGAACCTGGAACCCGATGAACCAATAAAAGAGGACGACTTGGAAAAAACTCACCGTATTCCGCTGAAAAATATTCCCGCCCATATTCCTGCAAGAAGCAGTGCGACCAGGAAAGATCCTGCAGTTTTCTTTGCAGCAAAAAAACCTTCCAACCCCCCGATGACACATAGAGAACCGATCCAGAGAACGGTTCTTATCAGGTAACTATCGTTCCCGGAACCGGACCATATCCTCACAACCATCATCGTCAGCAGGAACGGTAATACTCCGATGAGTACTGCACCTTTCATATCCTTCATATACCAGCCATAAACAAGCGGGGCGATGATGGTAGCCGGTAAAGCGATAATAGTAAAAAGACCCCACAGTCCAGGTCCCCCTTCTCCTCCATGCATTATTATTACAAGATCAGGAAGCAGCCAGAGGATGAGAATTACACATGAAATCAACGATGTATAGAAAAAAAAGAAGGATTTTTGAGGGTTCCGGGCTTCCGGTGACATGTCTGGTTACCAATATCCTGTATGTCGCCGTTGGCTTCTGAAATTATCCACTCTTCTCTCGTTCCAGTGCATTCATCCGCTGCTCAAGATGGAGAATGGACTGCTGGAGGGATTGCATAGTATTTTCTGATCCCGGTGACTGCATTGTTTTTAACGCATCGAGACAGGCCTGGTGACGGGCATCAAGCCATTCCCTTATCGAGTCAACAAGGGTATCAACATAGAGGATAGTCTGTGATCCCTGCCCAGAAAATCCACAAACCTGTTATCATGCAATAGGCGGTCACGATCACGAATACGGTAACAGACTGCATTTTTTTTGAGATCCCTCCGGCCTGATTTATGCGATTCCTGAAAATCCGAGTAGAGAAACGCAATGACTATAAGAGCAACGATGATAAGTGCCGGGAGATACTGGGCAAGGGCAAATCCAACAATACTCACGATACATCCGGTAACCAATAATACGAGCAATCCGTTCCATGGCCATACAACCCGTTCAGGACTTCTTACCGAAGTCCGCCGGTGGTGTTTCGTTGAGGCGTATATAATGGTTCTAACGCATTCATCTACCGGATACAGGATCACACGGGGGCCTGCAGTCAGAAGACCTTCACGGGCAGGCACATGTTTGTTTACAAAAGGCCCCTGAAGTGCGGGGGATCATGGTGCAAAACCGGCCCGCGATACTATGAAAGTATCCGGGATTTGTCTTTTTATCCCGATATGCCTCTCCCGGAAATATTATTGTCTGGAAAGAAAAAAGATGAATATGAATTTTTATCTTCCAATTTCGCTGATTTTCTGTATAGTTTTTTTTAGTTCCGGGTGCACGCTGCAAAATCCCGCAGTAATCGAAAAAAATACTACGAAAATTGTTGAAGATCTCAATAAAAGTCAAAGTTATTACGATACTCTGGTACAGTCTGAGCCCATGAATGCGACAGCCTGGGTCCTGAGAGGAAATTACTACAACGATGTTAATAACCAATATGAAAAAGCCTTGCAAAATTACAATCGGGCCCTTGAAATAGATCCTGCGAACGGATATGCGTGGTATTCAAAAGGGATTACCCTTCAAAACATGCACCAAAATAATGAATCAAAGACCAGTTTTGAAAATGCAAAAAAATATGGTTTTGATAAATAGGTTAATGATCAACAGTTCGAAAAAAAATAGGAATTAATAGGTTACCTGGTTTGACCAACGGGTTAAATAATACGCCGCTGGAACTGCACCCGGGGGAAAATCGCCGTAGTGCTGAGAATATGTTATGTACTGCCCTGATGAAGGTAACAGTTTGTTCTTCCAGACTTCAGCGAACATTGTATAATATTCGCTATCGGTTCCCTGATCAACCATAACCCACTCGCGATCCATTCCACCTCAAAAGTTGTGCAATAATGTTCGTAACAGGGAATGCGGTGGGTGTATTTGACGTACTTGCCCAATAGTTAATAACTCCAGGAATAGCTGATGTGGCACTGTTTGCAGTCGCTACATACACTATTACTGAAGGGGATACCAGAGTTTTATGCGATTCTCCGGATTGAGATGAAGTAGCAGAAACCGCATCTGACTGCTGATTCAGTGTATGGAAGTCCGGGATCTCAAAGCTGGGATTTTCAAAGTCTTTCTACAGAACTAAGGATTCCCCTCTCCCAGTTCTTTTAAGTATACGAAGGATGAGTCATTGTACGTCATGATGAGCGTCGTGTCATTGTAGACGCTTACGGTATTATCAGTGCTGTTCCTTGTACGGGTACAAACCTAATGTTTTGGAATAACGATCTGGATAATCAGCAACCTGAGCATCTACATGGGCTATTTTGCCGGTGTCTTCATCAACTTCGATATAGAACGGTATCACTCCGTATCGTATGACGAGTGTCGGGTAATAACATTGGACTGCTCCTTTTGGACATGAGTGAAATCTTCCAGCTCTGTCATCAATTATTCCACCATGCATCAGCAATTCTTTGGCGTGTTCATCATTCAGTGCGATTTTTGCAATATCAGCTTACATTCGTCTTAATGGGATCCGGTGAAAATAACCGGATATCAGAATAATTAAAACTGGAAGCCTGTTCCGGAGACTGGTTCGTTGTCATTGTTGGAGGGAACGGATGGGTAGAATTGGTGAACGGGGTATTGGTGATGCACCCGGTAAAAATAATAAATAGAATGAAGAGAGAAATCAGGATACCGATAGTAGAAACTGTATTTCGATTTCCCGTTTTCTTTATGATTGCTGTCATCAGCACCCTTTTATGAGTTATATCCGGTGGAGAGATCCGCTCTCACGTTTTACCGGGACCTCCTGTTTTGAGGATCAGATCTCCCATCAAGACCTACCCGGATACTTGGTTCAGATGTTGCCCATTGATGGTATTGTTTTACGCTCCGTGAATCATCATCAAGAGAAATGTACGGTTGCGGAATCCAGAGTACCATGAGTTCATGAACACCCCCATCCTGCGGGATAAGAATGTTTGCAGGGACCGCTAATTTTTTTCCGGGACGGAGATTAAAAAATGCCACATTCTCTTTCATATTATTTGCAAGGGGGACCTGGTAATAATCGAGCAGAGGAACAATCGCAACAGAGACCGGGTATTTATTGTCCGCTGCGATATTGATGGAATAATCATATATCTCAGACGGGGTCACATTAGCCGAAAACAACGCCTTGGTATCGCAGGGCTTTGTTGTGACAAGTAATCCGTCATTGAGAACATAACCGGAACCGCAGGATTGCGTCGGGCCATCGTAATTTTTCCTATGAGGCGCGGAAAATCCCGTAGTATTTCCCACAATAATATTCACACGTCGGCTCCCGAGAAGTGCCTGATCAGGTACTAAGTCGGAATGAATCATTCAGTGAGTGTTCATCCGGCTTCATGACCAGGAACAGTTCAAAATCATGGCTCCCGTCGTTCATAGGCGGAATCCTGAAGTGATAGAAGGATTCTTCGAAGGCAGCCATATGAATTACGTGGTGAACGTTTGTACCCGAATTATTGAATTCAAACGGTATCTGCTGGTAATCCAAGAGTCCGAAAATGAGAAAATCATTACCCTTTGTCATCTGATTGTTTACCCAAAGATATCCTTCAAATGACTCATTTGAGTCAATTGTCCTTAACGCCGTTTGCGCAGTCTCATTTTGTTTTACCGGACCCGGGAAAATATTAACACCGAAACTTTCCGTAACCTGATTCTTGTTATACGTTGTCGAATATGTCGTATTATTGTCTGAAGAATTCAATGTCATCGCCCAAAGCGGGGATTTTTCCGCGTTGGGGACGCCCATAATACCTATAGTCACAAGAATGATAGCAAAACCAAAAAGAGCCGGATAAATAAGTACCTTTATTTTTTCCATGTGTTCCCACCAAGTATTAAAAAATAAATTAGGTTAAGGTATCGGTTGTAACCGGATACCAGGATGAATACCCTGAAAGTTCGAAGGTGTGATCGGATTGGGCGGTCCATGTTCCTCCGGTATACACGGCCGAGGTACTGATAATTCACTTGTGCATCAGCAGAATTATAATGAGTGTCAGTCTGGTCATTGTAGAGTGAACCATCTCTCCAGACACGTTCTCGCAAGCCGATTTTATTGATATCATATGCTGAACCTGAGCTGGTTCTTGAACGGGAATATGCATCACAATACACGGGACTTGCTGACCACCAGTTTCTCCAAAGATCTGTGTAAGCACTCCAGTGAGGTGCTTCAGTTGCCGCAAATGTTGCGGGATTCGATTTGACAGCAGTCTTCGTCTTCAGCATGCCCCCAACCCCTATGTCCTTTGCAGGATTGGCTCCGGTAAACTTTGCCCCTTCTTCCGGGGACAGATATTGTGTAGTTACACCAAGATCGCTGCTTTCAGCACTTACTATCGGTACCAGTGCTATCCCTGCCAGCAGCAGTGCCAGCAGGATGACAACTGTTTTGTGTAGGCTCATTTGTTTTTCCTCCATTTTTTCCATGCTTTATGCTCGAAGGCATGGGAAACCCTTCATAGGATCAGAAGATGACACTCCCATGCCTTCGGGCGGGACCGGGTTCAACCGCAATTCGACCTGAGGTGAACCCGTCCTTTCTTTTTGGGACAACCCCCGGCTGTCCACGAATGGGGATTTCACTACGCGATATATAACGATTCTAACGCAGCCATCTACCGGACCCTGATCGGTAGACGATCGCGCTAGAAAGGTTAAGTGCCGGATACCGAAACCCGCTTACCGGTATACTATGAAAGTATCCGTAATCAGTCTGGTAATCCTGGTCTGCGCCATCGTGCTCGTATCGGGAGTTTCTGCACAGAATGCCAACACCAGTGCCGCGTATTCAGCAACCCCGGCCGGAGACCTGCACCTGCCTGCGGTCATGTCACCCATGACCGCTGGTACTATCACCCAGGGGCAGACAAACTGGTATTCAGTAGTGGTCCCCTCAGGAAAGGCGTCCCTGACAGTGGACCTGAACTGGGGATATGCCCCTAATTCGCTTTCGCTCACGGCCATCGCCCCGGACGGGACCATCGGCCCGTTTTATGATGCATCTGACGGGGTAACGGACGGGAGAATCTTCCTTACGATCAGCAGGACCGGCGGGATTGCTCCCGGGACATGGAAGTTCAGGGTGTATGGAGTGAGTGTCCTGGGGACCCAGAGTTATAATTTTGTTATTTATTAAAACAAAACCATAAAACTGATATTCCGTCATGAGAAATAGTCATTGATGGAATCCTCTCCGGTGAGGGCTGTCGCCCTCATCATTTCCCTTTTTCTGGTTGCCGTGCCGTCCGCCGCAGCTGGTACCGGCGGATACAGCGCGGCCCCGGGCCTGGCCGGTGCATTGCCGGCTGACCTCCAGGACCCCGTGCCGGTATCGTTCTGGGACCTCACGGTGCGGGAGATGCTCATTGCAGTATCCCTGTCTTTTTGCCCGGTGCTCGTATATCCGGTTGAGATCTTCTTCTTCCTGAAAATGCTGGCGGCCCTCGGGTACCGGAAAGTCGAGCGGAATGCCATCCTGTGGAACCGGAACCGCCAGAATATTTACGACTGCATAGCGGCAAACCCGGGCGTGAAGTTCAATGCACTGGAACGGCTGACCGGGGTAAAAGAGGGGACCCTGAAGTACCACGTGCTGGTCCTCGGGATGAAGCGGAGGATTGTTTCCTTTGGCAGCGGGAGGTCAGTACGGTATTTTGAGAACAACGGGCGGTACAGCGAACTGGAAAAGAAGGTGTTCCTGCACCTGCAGAACCCGACGACACGAAGGATCCTCGAGATCCTTGCCTCTTCCCCGGAAGTCTCCCGGAAGGAGATCGCAGAGGTCGTGGGCATTGCCGGCCCGTCGATCACCTGGCACACGAAGCGGTTGTCCGGCGACGGGATTATCACCACCTGTAAAGAAGGGAGAGCAGTCCGTTATATTCTCTGCCCCGCGGGGGCGGATATCTTCAGGCGGTTCCGCGGGCAGGAGGCCGGGATGGAGCCCGGGAACGCGGCGGCCGGGGATGATACGAAGAAGTAGGCTGGTGAAAACGATCAACACGATTATTGAGCCAGACAGCAAGGACATGCCCTGCAAGTACGCCCTCCACCGTGCGGCAGTGGAGATTGCGCAGGAATGCTGCCGGCAACACTTCGAAGGTCGGCTCCACCAATCTTCTCCTCATCAAGGATTGATATCCTTGCTGAATTCGAAGGTCGGCTCCACCAATCTTCTCCTCATCAAGGATTGATATCCTTGCTGAATTCGAAGGTCGGCTCCACCAATCTTCTCCTCATCGAGGATTGATATCCTTGCTGAATTCGAAGGTCGGCTGATGCCTCCCTTCTCATTGTCGAGGTTTCAAAAAACCTCTTCAACCATCAAGCATGAGAACCGGGGCCGGGCCTGAATTCCCGTCGGGCGCTCGTCGTAAAAATGATTGCATTGCGATCATTTTCTCCCGTTAACAGTCTCTTTTGTAAGTTCATTCTCCAGCTCTTCAATGGTCGGAAGACTCCCCCGCAGCTGCTCCGGAAGCGATGCCACGATGCCGGTACGCCATTCTGATACCCCGATAGGCTTCCCCATATCACGCAGTGCGTACTCGACCGTCAGATGTTTTTTGGTTTTACATAATACAAGACCGATCGATGGCTGGTCCCCGGGTTGGCGTAGCCGGTCATCCACGACTGAGAGATAGAAATTCATTTTACCGGCATGTTCCGGTGTGAACTCTTCCATCTTGAGATCGATTACAACGAAACACCGGAGCCTGAGGTGATAGAAGAGGAGATCGAGGTAATATTCACCGCCCTCGACCTCAAGCAGGTACTGTCGCCCGACAAAAGAGAATCCGACACCCAGCTCAAGAAGGAATTTCTGGATATGATCCATCAGGCCCTGTTCCAGGTCCCGTTCCCGTGCCGATAAATCAAGGGTCAGAAAACTGAAGATATAGGGATCCTTGAATGTCTGCATGGCGATGTCTGACTGGGGCGCAGGAAGCGTATCTGAAAAGTTGGTAATTGCCTTTCCCTGTCGCGCAGAGAGATCTGATTCGATCTGGTGATGGAGAACCGCACGCGACCAGCCATGTTCGATCGCCTGCCGGGCATACCATACCCTCTCTGCGGGTTCTTTTACTTTCTCGATAAGGATCACATTGTGACCCCACGGGATACGCAGGATCGGTTCTGGCAGCTGGCTTTCAGTTTGTCCCACAACCTGTGGGACAATTGCCGGAGTTACGGGGTATGCTGCATAGAACGCCCGCATACGGTACAGATTGGTCCGCGAAAACCCCCCGGTACCGGGAAATTCCAACTGAAGATCCCGGGCGAGCGTGTCGATCACTTTCGCACCCCAGCTGCCAGCATCCGCTTTCTCCAGAAGCTCTCGCCCAATCTGCCAGTAGAGAAGGACCAGTTCACGGTTCACGGATACTGCGGCTTTAACCTGTGCTGACCGGATCCGGTTTTTCAGGGAGACGATGAATTCCGGGTAGTCTTCCGGGAGATCCCTGACGGGTGACGTGGGTTTCATAGCGGACTCGTGTACCTGTACCCGGAAAGTCGTTGCCGGTAAGAATAAGGAGCCCGGTTGGCAGGGTGAAAGTAAGGTGAGGGGAGTCTCACCATCTCAATGTACTGGAGTATCCCGGGCTGCTGGCTGGGAAATGGCTGCTGTATTTTTATCCGTTCTTTGAGAGCAATCGTAGATGAATGCGTTAGAAACGTTACGTGGCGGATACCGGAATCCGCTTACCGGTATCCTATGAAAGTATCCGGAACCAGTGAGGTAATGATCGTGCCAGAAAAATTTCTCTTTTGGTTCTTTACCACAAACGGGATTACCGGTGCAATAATTGCAATCACCGGGATCGGCTGGCTGTTCTATTTCAGCCCGCTCGCATGCACTCACCATCTCAACGTACTGGGGTACCTGACCCTTGCGTTTTTCATTTTTGTCCTGGTTTTTTCGGGGTGGGTTTTTTACCGGCGATATGAATTCGGGGAGGACTAATTTCCCATAGCCTGAATCGTGAGAGGTTTGACGCTCAAAAGGGAGAGCATGTCATCGTAAAATCCGGGATAGGTAACTTATGGAAATTTATTAATATTGAGTGACATATGTATAGATCAGTGAGTAAGTCCTTCCCGAAAAGGATGATGCCACCCTGAGGTGGATGGGACGAAGTAGGGAAGGGTTCACTGTTCATTTCTGCGGACCTTTGAAATAATCAAATGCCAGCGTGACCTTTTCATCGATGATACCGGAGAATGTGTCATCATCTGTCCGGTAATAATAATGCAATGCTCCCGCAATGAAATCGGCGGCCTGGATACCGGGCTCATTCTTTGAATCGGCATGCTCGATCTCAAGGGGAATTGCAGTGAGATCAGTTCCCAGGTTCTTTTCAAACGTTTTGTACACGAGATATTGATCGAAGGCTTCCCGCTGGATCCCATTAAGGGATTTATCCACGGTAATCTCAACAGGGCCGCCATCATAAAATCGCTGGACAATGTGGGAGATGAGAGACCCGGTCAGGTAATTGTATACTATCTGGTGATTTGATCGCAGATGCGGGTAGACCTGTTCTTTCCGGAGCACACAGTAGGCAATATCCACATCGGCAGATGCGATACACGCGAGGATTCGTTTCTTGATCTCCGGGCCGATCCAATCATTTATTGGTACCGCATGAGAATAGAGGATCAGGATGACCCCAAAAAGGATCTATCTGGACGTTTGCTGCCTGTGCAGGCCGTTCGATGACCAGACGGTTCACCGGATCCGGATGGAGACTGAGGCAATCACCGAGATTCTCAAACATTGTATGACCGGTTGGGAACTGGTGGGAAGCGAAGCAATAGAATCAGAGATTTTTGAGATATCTGATGAAGAACGAAGGGAGAGTGTGGAGAGTGTTCTCCAGTTTATTAAGAGCCGTGTCGTGATCGATGAAGAGGTCGAAGCTATTGCACGGGGATATCACCGGTTCGGCCTGGATCCTTTTGATGCCCTTCACCTTGCCTGTGCAGGATCTGCAGGTGCAGTCTTCCTGACCACTGATGACTCGCTGATAAAATCTATTAAGAGGCACGAAGACAAGATCATTACCAGAGTACATAATCCCGTGCAGTGGCTGATGGAGGTGACGAAGGATGGAAGCGAAGACATTGAATGAGATCAGGATCAAGGGGTTCCGGTTGCTGGTGAAGAACCTCGGGCCTGCCGATGCAATCCGGTTCATCCAGAGTTATTCACACGGGAGCGGTGATTATACGAAAGAGCGCAAGCAGTGGCTTGACAAGGATTTCGATACGGTTATGGCCGGAATCAAAGAGCGCCGGAAGAAGAAATCCCGGTGAATTTTTTTAGTTTTCAAAAAAATCAGGCTTCCCGCCATTCCAGTGCCTGTGCCGGGGCCCGGATTGGATTTTCATATGAGGGAATGGGTGGAGAAGGGGATATGGCGGAGGCAGGGGGATGGTGAAAGTGTGGGGGTGGGGGGCAGATCTGGCACTTCCCGTCCCCCGACACGAAGCGTGGAGGAAGTGCCGGACGACCGGTAGTATGCGTGAAAAATATGTATCTCCAATTGAACACCTGGAGCATAAATCCGCCGATGGCTGATCCCCCAAAAATCCGTTTTAACGATTCCTTCACCTGGCCTCCCGCATCCTAAATCCCGTATCCATGACCTATCCTCGAACCAAACAGATCTACACAGGCCGGTTTTATCCCTCGTAATAAGCCCGGTCTGGTAATCCGGGGCAGTATCAGCATTTCCAGAAAAACCTTCCCAAAAAAGGGCCGAAACAGGCCGGTCGGCGAAATCCGGAAAAAGGGAAAAGAAGCCCTATACGAGCCCGGATTGGCTTTTTTCACCAAAATAAGGGGGTGAGACCCCCATACGTCAAAAAAGGGGATCTCATTTCCCACTCTCCGACGATGATACAGGGCAGGACGGGGGTACCCCGGGCACCACTCCCTGTAGTACCGGGGTCCCATCCGCCCGGATCTCGATGAGCCGGTCGTCGAGAATCCGGAAATACTGCCAGGTCCCCCACGGTGATAACAGCCAGAGTTCGCGGGCGGTGACGCCGGTCAGTGGCACCCTGCGGAGATGCAGGATATCCTGTTTACATTCCGCGGCACAATCCTCCGGACTCATGAGGTGCGAACGGCACCGCCGGACCCGGACAAAGACCGTAAGGCCTAGGCAGAAAAGGATGAATTCAAGCCAGGATTCCCGGAGCAGGTCACGGTCCATCACGGTCCCGCGTCCTGCCGCGTTCTTTATTGCCTGCCTGATCGCCTCTGTCGGTAGCGGCCCGCGTGTCATGCGTCGCACCCCAGGCCCGGCTCACCGGTACTGTGCCGGTGTTCCGTGGCGGAATCCCCGGGACCCTCCAGTCCCGTAACCCGTGCCGGGGCAAGCTCCTTTGGCAGGGATTTTGTCCTGACGGATATGTTGTAATGATGCCAGTGCGTCCGTTTCACGCTGATGCGGTACACCGGGTCCCCGATCCGGGTGATCTGCCGGGCGATTGCCCGGGGCAGGAGATAGAGAGGAATACCACCTTCAGTCACGGATTTACTCTTCGGCATCCTGTGCCCGCCTCCGTCTTCCCGGGCCCGTGATCCCCGCATTCCGGGCTGCCCGGTCTTCTTTTTGATCCTGTCCGGAAGCCCGTGACGGGAATCTCCGTCTTCCGGAGTACATCCCGGTCAGGCGCAAATGCCCGCTCTTCTTCGTTAACCGGAACGGTATCCTGCCGGATACCGCCGGTTTTGTTCTGCTTTCCGTGTGTGGAGTTTATGCTATCACTTCCCTTGCTGTCAACCCGGGCACGGGAAGATCCTCGTGAGAATTTACGATAATGATCGCATGCCTGCGGGTGGACCGGGTCCAGCGAAGTTCGTCTCTTGGTGAACCCGTCATTTCTTTTCGGGACAACCCCCGGCTGTCCACGAATGGGGATTTCGTTACCCGATATATAACGATTCTAACGCAGTCATCTACCGGACGCCTGACGGGTAGACGATCGCGTTAGAAACGTTACGTGGCGGGATTCACAAGCTTCTGACCCTGTCAATACATTTGTGGGATTCCGCGAGGTTGAGATAGTCCCGGGGGCATAATGCTTCCGGTCATACGGGGCAAAGAGCTAATTGCGTTTCTTGAGACGCCCGGTTCATCTCTCGTCCCATTCACCGTGGATCTCTCCAGTCTCTGCCCCCGATGATACCCCTTCAGTGCCCCTTTAGCCCCTTTGGTGCCCCTTTGAGAATATAATGAGTACCTTTGCCGGTCTTCCCGACACGAGAAATGATCTGGCGTTGTTCGAGATCATTAAGATCTGTTGTCGCCTGACGTTTTTTAATTGATGCAAGGACCTGAAGTTCTGAATTGGTTATTTTTCCTTTCTCCCGAATGTATCCAACTGCCTGAATCTGGCGGGCATTCAGTCCTTCTTTACTGAGATATTCGCTACTGAAAATGTCTTTCCGGAATATCACCGAGAAGCCCTGGTCTTCCTGGAAGACCGGTTCTGGTATCCCGGCCTCAACACTCGCACTGCGCATCTTCTGGATCCCGCCGCCCCACCGTTCAATCCAGCCGATATCATACAATACCTGTGCAATTCCTTTATTCCGCAGGACTGATGCGTGCGAGGTAAACAGTTCGGGTAATGTGATGCCGGGTGCGAGGCGGCCGGGGCTCCAGACCTTCAGGGAGTCCCTGAGTATCCGTATCTCCACTGCTGAACTGATCGTGTAATCACGGTGACAGATGGCATTGATGACGGCTTCGCGGAGTGCCTCGACCGGGTAGTCCCAGACCTGCCTGCGTTCGGGTTCCCCGGTCATCACGAAGGCGACCCGGATATTCTTCCGGATAAATTCCATCGAATCATTGACCTGCTCAAGGATCGCGCCCCTCACCATGCGGTCATCCAGTACGCCGATCTCGTCTGGATCGAAGAGCCCACAGTGCATGGTCGCTTGTGACAGGTACCGCTGCGGGTCTTTTCCAAAGAGGAGGATTGCGGCCCAGGTTGGTTTGTTGTCATGGACCAGTCCGATCTTTTCGAGGACGGTTGGCGGGGATTCGCCGGGTGCGATATTCCGTCTCCCGGTCTCGTTTGCTTTTCTGATATAATCGGCGACTTTTGCCGGGTCCAGATCAGCAAGCGTGGTTTTCGGTGCAGGAGTCAGATCCCAGCTGCTTCCAATGGATTGCAGGTGCATCCCGGCGATCTCGTGGGGCTGCATCGCCCGGTTGCTGGAGCCGACGCGCCGGTAGCACCTGCCCCTGACTGACACTGGCTTGAGAGGATTTTCTTTGATACGGATCGCTGCAACAGGTTTGCCTTCACGGGATAGTTCCTCGATTTCCGGAATCAGGCGGGGTTCGGTGCCTTGGGAGATGGTGTTGGCCCATTCTTTGAAAGATTCGGTACCGATCAGAGTCCCGACGACTTTTCCCCTATCGGTGATTCCAATAAAAATCGTGCCGCCCTGGGTGTTTGCAAATGCACCGGCAGTAACGACGGCATCCCGATCGAAGGATTCCTTGAATTCAGCAGTATCGGATTCTTGCAAGGTCATAAGCGGATGATGTCTCTCTCCATGAAGTGTCGGGATTCGCAAAGGATAAGGAACCCGGTTGGCGGGGTGAAAGTAAGGTGAGGGGAGTCTAACCATCTCAATGTACTGGAGTATCCCGGGCTGCTGGCTGGGAAATGGCTGCTGTATTTTTATCCGTTCTTTAAGAGCAATCGTAGATGAATGCGTTAGAAACGTTAAGTGGCGGATACCGAAATCCGCTTACCGGTATCCTGTGAAAGTATCCGGAACCAGTGAGGTAATGATCGTGTCAAAAAAATTTCTCTTTTGGTTCTTTACCACAAACGGAATTACCGGTGCAATAATTGCAATCACCGGGATCAGCTGGCTGTTCTATTTCAGCCCGCTCGCACGTACTCACCATCTCAACGTACTGGGGTACCTGACCCTTGCGTTTTTCATTTTTGTCCTGGTTTTTTCAGGGTATGTTTTCTCCCGGCGAAATCAATTCAGGGAGGACAAATCTCCCATAGTCTGAACCTGGATACACAAGCCGTGAGTGATAAAACAGATCTCTATTCCCGGCGCCGGGAGTCATAGAATATCGTGTCGTCATTGTCCCGTATACCGGTGACTGGTGAGATTTTCCCGGACCGATTTGCCCGCATTCAGACCGAGCTTATTGAGCCGGGAGTATGTTGTGTAGACGGATGAGCGAGCATATTCATAACCAGAGAATTCTTTTGAGCTATCATGTACGACCCTTCGTGGAAGGATTTCGAGACCATTGCGTGGGTATGCTGCATTATCCTCCGTTCCCGGTGCTACGGATAAGATATGCTGAAGATCCATCCCGGATAAAAAATCATTCAGAAACGTCATGAAGAGACGCAGGTACACGCTGCTCTTCCTGGGACACAAACCGGTGGAAGTCCATGTAGAGTGGAATGGTATCATCGCGTGGTTTCAGCTGCGCAAGCGTGAACCCCTTCTTCCGGTACCATTCGACAGCACCGGGTTTGGAATCAACCGTAATGATCCGGCAGCCGGTGAATTGCGAGACATGCAGTACAATGATAAAAATCCGGAGAAGCATGATGGTCCCGATACCATGGCCGTCGAAATCGCGGTGACGGGCCATCCGGGCGATCTTGATGGCAGGATATTTGCGGTATTCCCAGGAGGGTTCACGGTCCGATTCATGTACTGCTTCCGCGACGATACTGTCATTGATTAACGTGAAGTATCCTGCCAGTTCGTCATTCCAGCAGGCAAGAAATGTCGCGGAGAGCCGGTTCGTCTGGTTATTGAGGGCATCCTCTTTTAAAAAATCGTCAAGCTCCTGTTCCGTTGAATGAAAAGAAGAGACATCATCAAACGCGTCAAGCGGCTTAAAGACGATATCAGAATAGGAAAGATCAGGCATAGAGCTTTTCTTTCTTTGCGATTTGGATGGCTTCGCGGATGAGGTTGCGCCCTTCTTTTGTGATCTTCGGGTTCTCCATGTATTTGTGGAACCGCCGGGCGTCTTCTCCTTCCAGCACCAGCCCGATCTCGATGGGTTTTGCCATACTCTTCACCTCTGGCTTCCTGATTAATATATTTCTATGGAACTATTTGAAATGTTGTTCACCGGCAGGTTGCCACGATGCGCTGATGCGGCATTTCGGGACCTATTCCCTTTCCCGGGAATATGACCTGATCTTTTCGCTCCCCGGGTCGTTCATAAGAGGGCATGGTTTAGTCCCGCAGCTCATCTTTAAGGGCCTGGGTATCGATCGTCCAGTCCGGGAGCAGGCCGAAAAAGCCCTTTACTACGGGTTTTTTCCCTGTAGCCCGGGATTTTTTTCCGGTGCCTGCAGGAACCTGAACCGGTGTCCGGTTTTTTATCATGGTCGTCATGGAGCCGTACCTGTTCACTACGTTTCGTCTGGTATATGAAATAGATTTTTTGCCGGATAACATGCTTTGCAGATCGTTTCCCGCATATACAGGTGCCATTATCCTCAGCATCCTGTGCCTTATCCTGATCTATGTGACCGTTTCCCGTGAGTGCAACGAGATATTCATCAGCGGGGACGACTGCGGGGTCGGGTATGGCTGGTCCGGCCTTGCGGGGGGTTTTATTGTTATCGGGGCGGTTTCGGCGTGGAAGGTGTGGCGGCTGGTGAAGGAGAGGACGCGGGGAGTGATGGAGGAGCGGTGGCAGATTCTCCGGAATACCATCACCTGAAGCGGGTGAACAGCGGGCGGGCGGAGATCCTCCTGATCAGTACCGAAACCTTCGCTCGTATTCCTTATGCGGAAGCCATTCCAGAACAAGGGTCACGAGCTCTGTCCCGTTACCGGCAACTGAATACATCAGCCGCCAGTTCTTATGGAAATTAAATTTCCAAAGGTTGTCAATCCCGTATTTCGTGAGGTAAACTTTCGGGATAAGCCGTTTGGGGACCTGGATCCCGCAGAAGGGATCTGTGGCGATGATATCGAAAACCCCGTTCAGCTGATCGTAAATCTCTTTCTCTTCGGCCCTTCCCGAGCGGAGTTGTAAAAAAGACTGCCTGACCTGATCGTCAGCAAAGTAGAGGGCAGATTTCATCGGATCTTCAGGTTATTATTACTGAGGTAGCGATTTATAAGTTCCGGATTATATATCCAGCAGATTTTTTTGTCTGCGTCGGCTGCGATCTTCCCGGAGTCCTGGAGGTAGCCGATGATCGTGGAAAATGTCTGGTACATCATCTTCTTGGGCAGGTTCTCCCACAGGGCGCGTTTCTTATATTCCCCGCTATGCTCCCGGATGAAGGACTCGACCATCAGGACCGTATCAAGCTGGGGGGAATGGGTTGCTCTGGCTTCCGATGTCATGAGATAATTTTTGTTATATAACTATATATAACATTTGAACCGGGTTCCGGTTGAGAAAATGCCATTTTGATCGGTATGAGAACAATAGTAGACGAATGCGTCAGAAACGTTAAATGCCGGATACCGAAATCCGCTTACCGGTATACTGTGAAAGTATCCGGAACCGGTGAGGTAATGATCGTGTCAAAAAAATTTCTCTTTTGGTTCTTTACCACAAACGGAATTACCGGTGCAATAATTGCAATCACCGGGATCAGTTGGCTGTTCTATTTCAGCCCGCTCGCACGGACTCACCATCTCAACGTGGGGGGGTACCTGACCCTTGAGTTTTTCCTGTTTTTCCTGGTTTTTTCGGGGTGGCTTTTCTCCCGGCGGGATCAGTTCGGGGAGGACCAGTCTCCTATAGCCTGAACCTGGATACACAAACCGCGAGTGATAAAACAGATCTCTATTCCCGGCGCCGGGAGTCACAGAATATCGTGTCGTCATTGTCCCGTATACCGGTGACTGGTGAGATTTTCCCGGACGAATGAGTGCCACGTAAGATTCGAGGTCTACAGCCGGGGGGCGGGCACTCGGGATTATTTTATTTATCCGGGATACGACGAACTGGGTTCACCAGGCATCGGTGTAGAGATTTGCATGAGATGAGAATAAATAAATTAATGCACATAATGTGCACTTTATATTAAATGTGCATTAAGTCCTAAATGTGCATAGCCCCCATTGGGAAGTATGGTTGAGAGGGAAAGTATCGTCAAGTCCCGGTTCCATTATGGTTCCAATTCTCTCGACCTCACTATTCCATCTGACGTGGTTAAGTCTGTCAAAATTAATCCAGGCGATGTTTTCCGGCTGATTGTCAAGGAAGAAAAGGGCAATCTTGTTTTACAATACGAGCGGGTGTATAAGACGAAAGCGTGAGAGGTCTGGCGCGAACGGGGCCGGAGCCACTTGCTGAATAGGTTGGTCCTGGGTGGTTTTTGGAATGTCCATTTCTACAAACCTTATTGAAAATCCTATTCTTTTGTTTCAGAAACCAAAAAATTGCTCAATGATTTATGTTTCGGAATCGCCTTTGAAACTATACTGATAAGATCTCCGATCCCTCTTGCCTTCAAAAAATAAAATCTCTCATCGAAAACATTCACTAAAACTTCCCGGTATTTCTCTCCAGCAACTACAACGATTTTATCATAGTGAGAAAATTCTTCTCTAATCTTTTCTTCGACACCTGGCCGAATATATTCGATATCTCCATTCGTTCGAAGTTTTTTATCGTAACCTTCAATTTCTTGATCGGGTTTTACCAGGCCATGTTCTGCTGAGATTATCCTATATTCGAATTTCATTACTTCTGCATATAATTTCACTTTTTTGAAGAGTGTGCCCAGGTACATTTCTTTTGCTGGAGCTGATATTGAGCTATCACAGCCGAGTTTGTTTTTACTGCATGCTGTGATGATTAAGACCTTCATTCCTTTTTTCAGGAATTCGAGGTTTGTTCTTTCTTGTAATTTCATTCGTCTAGCGGTTTCTTTTTTCTGGCATATTCCCCATTTAGAATTGTCTTTCACCAATTGATTGAAGGTATAAATATTGTGAAAACCACGGCGGCGGTTACGATTATTTCCTCGGAATATCATAACATCTATTCCGATATCATTACAAATCGGGCAGGGACAGGTCTTCCAGGGTTTTGACTTTAGAGTTCGTTCGTAATATGAGAGTAATTTTGGATCGTCCTTTCTTTTTTCGATGAATGTTTTTAATTCATTCAGTGCATCATCAAGACTAATTTTATCATCGTCAAAATTTCGTAATGCTTCTAGACACTTTTGAGACATCATCTCATATTCAGTATGATCGAGATTTTCTTCCTTCGATCGTGAAAGTTTTGGGGGGATCCGAATTGCTGAGTAACCCTCCCATGCTTGATCAATATAATTGAATTGCGTATTTGCTGAAGTCAACCAAGCTTTTCTCAGATACGAGGCGGAATCAAAAGAAACTTGAATTCCTGTGAGTTCCTCAAGTTCCTTGAATTTTGGAAAAAGAGCACATCGGGCTACTCCGAAAAAATGTATGAATTCTGGATGTTTATTGGTTGACTTAATATTTTCCATGAGGGCTTGTTATGAGTTTGATGATAAAAAAAGTTGGAGCCCTAACCAGACTTCCGAATGCAAAATGGCGAATTCCCCTTTTATAGAACTTATCAAACATGTTGATATAATCATTAATTTCCGATCCTTGGACGGCGACAATTAATTGAAAGTCCGATTTGTACTTTTTTCTCCACAGTTGAAAAGCATCAACCCCATTCTCGTACGTGATTTTTATCCTCGCTTGATTCTGCTCTTTATACATTGGGACAACTAAATGGTCGACACTCACACCGTAATCGAATCCACCGTCACGATAGAGTTTAAGGGCATCAGAGGTTCTGTACGGGGGAATTTTTTTATCAATGTAAGAGAATGCTCCACAATCTGCTAAAATCTCAATTTTTTTTGGAAGGTGAAGCAATTCGTGAATTCCGGATCCGAGAAGAGACTGGTATTTCGTCTTATTTTGTTGTAATGTGGCGATTGAAACCAGAACACCATCAAAAGGCATGTTCTCTATTCCAAATATATCCCACATGTATGCGCCATTTTTTGTTGGGTTCGCCTTATGAGACGGGGAGTGCATATCGGAATGAAAATCGTAGCCAGGGTCTACCCGGTCGTCCCATTCGGGAATGAAGAAACGCATGATTCATTCACACATTAGATAGAAAAAGGGAATAAATTTGTGTATTGTTTATTTTTATCAAGTCAGTTTATTGAATCTTCAATCCTCTTGTTTACATCATGAACACGGATTTTCATGGGAGTATTTCGGAGTCCCGTTGCAACTTCCGATACGAGATACCAATCTTGACCGCTTAAGTTTGCGGAACTATCGAGAATCTCAGAATTAATATCGAAGATAGAACGGATCCGATCTCTATCCGTTTTCATCCTGAGGTTGCTAATAAAATAGGTCTTCAATTGAGCCATAACACTTGTATTGAGGTAAGTGCATCGTTGTGAGGCCATGCATAATCCAATGTTGAACTTCCTCCCTTCCCGTGCTAATTTTTCAAGAGCCTTAGAGCTGGGTGTGGGATCTATTGACGCGAAGTTATGCGCCTCATCGACAACAAACATCAGGCTTTTGTCTGCTTTTCCTTTTTGCAGAGAGAATGCATTTGATATGGAGTTTGAGATCAGGTGTTTTGTCTCGTCTGTCGTATCACTAATTACGATATGCAGTTTACTATCCCCATCAATCAATGGTCGTACAAGATTGCGGGGTTCTGTAACCTGGTTTTTCTTAATATTGAGTTGATCTATTTCAGACAGATACAATTCGAGTTCGCGATCACGGCGGTCGGCCTTATTCCGCAACATCTGATAAACTGTATCGTAGAATTTGTAGGTGATATCCTTATCATCACCGATACGGTTTTGCTCACTAAGGATTATATCAAAAACTTTCTGAATATGAGTATAATCTGTCACATAGGTGTCGAGATTTCTTACATTTCCTGCAAAAATCGCATCAGGATATTTATCCTCAATTAACTGCTCGATAGTCTGAGCAACAGTTTCTGCCTGAGGAAGTCGTTTTATTGACATTGTATAATTTACGAGGTTAATAATTTCAGTTGAGGTTAAAAACGGTAGCATTATTTTTGGAACCGGATCCGATAAAAACCGGGAGTTTGACATGATGCTAAGCAATTTATTCCGGTGCTTGTTTCTGATTGTTTCCGGGATGGTCATACGTCCAATTAATTTTTCAGGATCACTGATTGCTGCAATATCCTGCCGATCTCTAAAAATTATCGAGGTTTTGTAATCGTCGTTATATTTTGAAGAATATTCGTGAATGACATCAATTAATAATGCTGGAAATTCAGGGACGGTGTCAAAAACAATACTCCGTATCCCTTGGTCAAGAGTTTCTTTTAATAAATTAGAAATCAAGAAACTTTTTCCAGCGCCCGTCGACGCAAAAACACCAATATGATGCTGAACTAACCTTCTTGGATCAAGGAGAATTTCGATTTTATTGTTACCATGATGATAATGCCCAATCTCAATGGCGCCGCGTTCTTTAGAGAGTCCACGATTGAACATTTTATCTAAAATTTTTTCAGATGGATTGTACACTTCAGTTCCAATGAGTGGCTTTTCATTACTGGGATTGATTGTCAAGGCGTCATCGTCGATAATCTCATATCCCGCAGGAATGCACCGAACCTTGATTCCCGCGAGACTGATCTTATCCGGCATCCCTTCCACAAGTTCTTTGTAGGCACGGGATGCCACTTCAATGACCGTTTCAGGGAAGGGTACTTTGGTCGGATCTAAATCAGATAATCCCGAATGAAAAACATCGTAACTGACAACATTGAATAATGAATATATTCGTTTCTGGGATGTCGATCGAACATTTTCTAGAGCCAGGAAGGCTCCTTCCCGGATATTCGTAATTGCTTCTTTAGTATAGGGAAAGAAAATTTCCACCAGGGTAGACGATCCACTTCCGGTAATCTTAATTACTCGACCGACGTTTCTGAACGGTTCAATAATCTCTTCTGTCATGTGAACTCTCTCTTCAGGTCATTAAACCCGTACTCTGTTCCGAATACTCGGCTTGTTGCCTTTAACCGGGGCCTGATATAATCAAAATTCGATTTTGCAAACCTATGTGCGAGTGCAAGGGGCAGCGGATAGTACAATGCTTCGGGAAATGCCCCGGTGCACATGTTTTTGAGAAGATGAAATATGTTTAACTGGCTTTTATTTCCTTCTTTTGCATAGAGGTAAATTTCGGTATTTTTGGGTAACATGATAGTCGATGATTTTTCATTTTTCAAAACCAGTCGCTCAACAGCAAAAATAAATCCCCCCTTGTTTGGTAACCCAAAACTCATGTATGAACGCACAATCAGTTTTTGGGGAACCTGCCCCCCACCCCCAAGTTCTCTCAATTTTTTTGACTCGTCAACCATTATCGTCATCAAGGCAGTATCATACTCCCTTGTGCAGACAAGTTTCTGATAGGGACTAATCCAACTGCCGAGCATTTTGCAATCATCGATCTGGGAGAGAATTTTATAGATTTTCTTAGTATCGCGACCTTCCATCGCATTCAGTGTTATCAATAACCGTAAAAAGGAGCAGTCATTCGTGGTCTTTGTGACCCCGATCAATTCAATATTTTTCTCTTTACAGATCCTGAACAAGGCATTCATTCCCACCCGACAAAGATACATTAGATCATCGGAAGACAGGTGTTCCCCCTCAATTTTAAGAGGTTCCGCAAGCGATTCAACAAATAGCCGTTTGCAAATATCTTCAAAAATGGGAATAGCTGAATCGAGATTTTTGTCATTTTGAATATTTTTCAGCTCCCAGTTTTTTGAGAATACTATGCGGGGATAGGGCGGTGCGAGTATGTGCAAGCGTCCCACAGAGGGGGCGATCGAGTAATATTAAATCAAGATCCTTGCTATCATTATCAGCGTATGTTTTTGCAACATAAATTTCCGCTAAAAGCATGAGTAGATTCGTAACAGAACCTGCACTCTCTGTAATGTAATCATTTCCGGATGTCAATATTTTGTAAGGCAATGATACTACACTGAAAGCACAACTACGTTGAATTTCTGTGATATCCACGGTCTTGTTGAATTCTCCATACACCGCAAATGCCCCTGCGAACAGACGCGCATGAGTCTGACCTTCGAGAATATCCCGCGTTCCGTCAATCGCTACATAATTTATTTTTGTTTCAGGATTCGGATTTGAGATTTCGGGATCGATAAGAAGTGCATGCCGATCCAGTTCAGATTCTATTTGCCGGACGGTTTTTTCACATTCGATTCTGGATTGGTAAAATGCACCCTCAGAATCACGGATGATAATACCTAACCGCGATGTATCATAAGCATCTGATGATAAATCCGATGTCACGACATAGTGTCTCTCACACTTCATATTAAAAACAACTTAAAAAAATTAATCAATTAACATCATCAATGGTAAAATCAGGCGAAATCATGGCGGTCAAGAAGATAATTCAAGAATCAGCAAACGGTTTTGCGAATTTAAATCTAAAATACATTCCTTTTGAACCTCAGGGAGAGTTTGATCCCACCATATCTGTTGAAGATTCTTTATTACGACAAACGGAATTGAAACAAGGCGATGAAATCATTGATATGGCCCGACGGGGCGGGAAACTTATCGCCGCTGTTGTCAAAGGAGAGCCCTCCGCCGGGAAAACACATCTCGCTTATAAATTAATAGATCGCTCCCGTAAATACCACCCATCAACGGAACACATCTATATCCGCATGGAAAGTGGGACCTATGATGACCCGTTTTTTATTCTTGCATTAATCGTAAACCGCCTTGAAATTGCCTGTAATACCCTGGACCAGGAAAAAGTCAGCACCTGTTTGAAAAATGCTCTGGAATTATCTTTTAAAGAATTAAAACTTGAAAAATCCAATAAAGACGAGCTCCGAAGAGCGACTTACCTTATGAGCACTTGGTACGGGTACATCGATGCTCTTACGACGATTGGTAGGCACGACTGCGTCGTAATTCATATCGATGAGGTCGAAGATCGTTGGGGCATGGCCTCCATGACAACATCCCAGATTGAACGAGATTTGAAATATTTAAGAGATTTACTTGGCTATATTCAGGAAGGAAAACAGGACCAGAAATTCCCTGTTGCATTGTTCCTCTATATGACCGATATTACCTATCAGCGTATTCATAGTATTAATAACGCATTAGAGACACGCCTCAAACGGATAATTCCCTTATCTTCATTTTCTGAACAAGATGCTTTAGATTATGTAAAAATCCGGTTAGAGAAGAGCAGGATAAAAACAACGGGAATCGATGACTTTAATCCTTTTACACGGGAGAGTATCCACCTTATAATTAAAATTTCAAAAGATTCGAATGATCATTTCTCGTTCAGGCAGTTTATCATCAACTGCCATGACATTCTTTTTTATATAAATCGGCGTGGAGGAGGAGATATTGATAAAGCGAAAGTTAACGAATGGCAGTTAGAGAGCGGAAGTCATCGCGTCGATACGAAGAAACATGAGGAAAAAGGTAAAGAATCTGAAATTGACCTTGTAGAGTTAAAGGATACTCGACCTGCGAGAGAGAAATACAAGGAATATGCAAGCAAGGGTCTCCTAACAAATCCTGAATTGCAGCTTGATTTAGCTGTTGAAAAAATGAGTAAAATTTTACCTTACTGTTCCGATCGCTTCAGTATTGATAATAAAACAAAGAAAATTGCATGCTCGATTCCTGGTGAAAAAGCAAAGATTCCTCTTACTGTAAAAAAGGGAAGTGACCCCAAAACCAGTACGGACATTTTCTGTGTATATGTCCTGAATAAAGAAAACAAATCAAAAAAAGTTGGTGAGAATGAAGCAATCCTCGTCTTACCTTCATCTCCAGAGATGATGATTCGATATTCTTTGTTTGATGAAAATCTCTTGTCCGTAGGTGAGTTAAACAAAGGGCGTGAAGAGATATCCCCTCAAATCACATCAATAATTGAAAAGATAAATGCATTTTATAAAAAAAATAGGGAGCAGCACTATATCCCTCATTTGTTGGGAGCCAAGCTGCAAAATGATGAAGACTATGAAATATTTATTAAAAATTTAGAGAGTTTATCAAAGTGTGAGACACAGAAAATTAATACTGATATTTTAATGGAGTGTGGATTTTTCGATGGTGCTGGTTTTACAACCCCTTATTGGTATAATCAGATTGTGTCTCGGGGAATTTTTAATCCGGATCACTTATGGAAAGAAGTCTTTTATCTCAATTCAGAAAACCGACCTATCGAGGCTGCAGTTTCATTATTAAAAAAATTACAGATTACCGATGGTTTAAAAATTCGAGTGTTCGAAGATAGAAGAACATTGTTAAATAATTCAATTATTGCATATTCCAAAGAAATGAGTAGTTCAATTGAAGCAAGTCGGGAGGTTGCTGGAGATACATTAATTGAAAAATTTGATAGCAAAATCTCCGCGTTCGATAATCAGCTTTCTCAGATAAAAAAAGAGATCACCGCGTTCAAACCTACTGATAATATTTTCACTAATTTTATCAACCTGTATACCTACGATGTCAGAGTAAAGGATGTTGTTGCACGGTCTAACAAATTCATATCATTTATCCTTGAAATCTCCCAGACGTATAATACAAGAAAAACTGCACTAACTTCCGCAATTCAAGATTTAAAGAAATTAAAATTCAAAGATTCACAATTAGAAAAGGAATTAGTGAAGTTCGATAAGGAACTTGAACAGAGTTTGGATCGGAGCGATCTCGAAAAATACATCCTCGCATCTAAACCGGTTTTTGAGGAACTGATAGCGAAATATAATGCGTTTTCGTCAAAGGGGAAAAATTTAGAACGTGATTTAAAAGACTTCAATATTGCTGAATTGATTACTGCATCGAAAAAGAAGGTCCTTGACCTCGACGAAAAAAAATTGAAAGAAGATTGGGAAATAATTAGAAAAAGTGATAATATCAATATCGTTGAGACGAAACTATCGACATTGCATGGTACTTATGCAGACCTTGGCCAAAGAGCAACTGCACACATTAAATCTTTATCAGAAAAATATGGTGAAGCAAACCTACTTCTCCGTCGTTATGAACAATTTTTAAACAAATCCCACCTTCAAAAAATAAAAATAATTGTTGATGATATGGATAAGAGAATTGCAAATTGCAGAACATTGATTAATAATGGAAAAATGTATGAAGCCCTTGAAGTGACTCTCGATGATGAATTCAAAAGATTGGGTCCAACCTTCAAATCACTTTTTAAACCAAATAAAGTATACACAATCGAATCTATTGGAGAGGAATTTGGCTTGGATGATAAAAAGGCAAGGGAATTTGTGAGATTTTTAGAAGAGAGTGATGTGCTCTGTGCGACTTATAAGGTATCGTAAATGGCTCTACGACAAAACACCTCTGAAATCTCAAAACATTTACTTTCAATAACTAAAATGAGTACTTGTTGTGAAATTCTTGAAATACTCCTGAATATTGAATTGGATTCCAAACCTCTTCAGAATTTTGAAGATGATATTCTTAATTTTTATAACGAGAAGAAAAGGAGGACTGAGGGGGAGTTGTTTAAAAATGTTTCTCGTGAGCATATCTCCTCGCAAATTCAATTATTAAAAAAATTGGAGTTTATCGAAAATGAAAGTTTAAGCATACTTGGCAAACGAGTGGCATCTCGTTGTGCAAATGGTGAATGGGATTCATTTGTCTCATTTACTTTTTTCAAGAATATGTATAGCCATAATGCAGTTTTCCGCGATTTTGTAAAAATGATTCGAGAAGGGTTCTCAGATTACGAAAAAATTATTGATGAAATTAAAAAACTACATGGCTTGAATAAATATGCTGAGGGGGGTTTAAGATCGTGGTCAAAATCTTTGAGTGTTTATTATACCTCTGGCCCTGTAGTGAAATTTGACCCAGGATTGGAAGGAAAAGCAATTGACCTTCTTTCAATGAAAGATTTGGAAACCGTGCTCAATAAATTGGAGATGGATGCTGTAAAAGAGAGCAATCTCTATTCGGATCTTGATTTATTTTTCTCAAAAGGAACCCTCTCTTTAGACATACTTCAAAAAATTGTTAATAAATTGGTTAAGGAAAATTATTTGGAATTACATCGTGGAAAATTCGACATCAACACGATTCACATAAAAAAACCTGTACTGTTTGAGAACAGTACTTTAGGACAGTATCTATCAAAATAATTTTTTTATTCATCCTATAAAATACCTGATCTCGCATAGATCGTCAGTAATTTTTTGTTCTACGATCTCGTTTTTGTTAAACCAGCTCTATTCAAAATAGGAATATATAGATAGGTGAACCTGAGTAAAGTGTAAAAAATCAAACTAAGCAATAAATGAACAGGTTTAAAAGAGGGAAAAAATGCCTGATGATCAATTCTTACCATTTGATTCCGCGGATATTTCCGAAGATGTAAAAAATGTGATGTATTTCACAATGGTGAAAAATATCGTAGATAGTTATCACGACAAATTCGATATTATTATTGAATTAGTTCAGAATAGTTTTGATGCCTTAGAAAAAAGGTGGAAAGACGAAACTCATTTTGATGAAACTGACGATAACCTATATCCATGGCTTAAAATTAACATTGATGCCAGGTCTGGTCAAAATCTAATAGAAGTAATTGATAACGGATGTGGTGTTGATTCAACTCATTTCAAAGATGTTTTTAAACCAAATTTATCCTTGAAAAATTTAATTTATACGACTCCAATGCGCGGACATAAAGGAGTTGCAATGACTTATGTTTTACATGGGCATGATTATATTGAATTTCACTCGAAAGTGAGTGAAACTGATAAAAATCAAGCGAAATATGAAGGTGGTGCCTCTTGGTTGCACAACACACCTCATGACGAAATTTCAACGACTGCAATTCCCCCGCTAAATAGGAGAATTCTATTTACAAATAAACTTGATACAACTTCGAAAGGTACCTATGCAAAGATTATATTTGGTGATTTATCAGGGATTAAAAAAATTAAAGTGATAGGTGGAAGAAATAAATTAGAATTTTGGAAACATCTTCTTTTGACGAGAACAGCTGCAGGTTATATAAATATAAATAAATCGCTTCCTGAATGGGTTAAACAATGTAAAATTTATTTATCATATATATCTGAAATTTCGGATGGTACGCCGATTTTATTTTCGCCGGGCATGTTTTATCCTCATTCATATTCACTTGAAGGAAAACAAGTAAAATATACAACATTAGTAACGACTTCAGTCACTCGACAGTACGAAGTTATTTGGGACGAATTAGATTATAATGGAATACGACTGGTATTCGGAAATTATTTATCGAGTCTAGAGCGAGAATCCTCAACACAAGAGCAAATTGAAGGATTCAATAAGTTTCAAAAAATCAATGAACTATTGGAAAAATATAGGCCCGAAATTTACTTCTGCTTATCTCATAAAAATACGTATTATAAAGAAAAATACGGGGCACTTAATGGAAATCAATATGATATTCAGATAAAAGGTGGTTTTTTAATTGGAACAACATCAATGCCCGTGGGTGCTGTAAATGATTTAATTCCCGTTACATTACCTCCTCAAATTCAAAAAAGGCTTTTTGTTTTGTATCATTTTAATGAAAAATTGCGGCCGGATATCGGCAGAAAAACATATCCCGTTGAACTAACCGAATTGATTGAATTTATCAATGAATCAATTAACCGACTACTGAATCGGTATCAGAAGAATTTAATCCATGTTGGTGAAGAAACCCGACATGGAACGACTGATCTTGCGTCTGCACGTCAACAACTACGAGAACTCGAAGAACAAATTAATTCAAATCGCCAAAATCTTACAAATTCAAAAATTTTAAGTAAAGAACCAATTTATGAAAGTGAGGTTTTAACTTTATTTCTCGAACTAATTTCCCGAGATAAATTGTTAGGATACAAAGTAAATGGAATACCTGGTTCAAGTTCCCGATATGATATTTTCTTTAATTATTTATTAGAGAAAAATCCTATCACAGAATATTCACAGGGCAACCCCTTGGGATTATATTCAGGATTATTTGATAATCATAACCGGTACAAACGAGACGGTCATTGGTGTGAAGTAAAAGTAACTTTAGATGATATTATTGAAAATTTTGATGCGGTCTGAATCAGAACCGTCAAAAAAGTACTTCGATCAGGTTAATTTGATTGTTGCGTGGGACACTCAAGCAATTTTGATGGACTATGAATTGCAACAAATCACTCAAGAAAATTCTCAAAGTCGGCCATATTATGGATGTAACTACATTTTAAAGAGGGAAAATGCAGAACACGTCATCGGAGTAATTCTTTTGCAAGAGCTTTGGCAATCATTTTTTTCCCAATGATTTTTTTTAATGAAAATGAGATTTTTATATGATCTCCGCACAACTCGTCGGTGATTCTCAAACTCTAATCCGCGTCACCTTCGCATCAGCCCTCTTGAAATCCTCATCATTTTCAAGCATATTTTTAAAGTGAAGAGCCAGGAGCTCACTCGTTGGATCCCCATCTGCCGATACGACCGATTGATATCGTTCGAGGCAGGAGATCATTGGGTCCTTTCGATTCAGGATTACCATATGGTCAAACCGTTCAATCACTTTCTTGATTGTATTGTAATCGACAACAATCTGTGTCTTTTCATCAACTTCCCCATCGACCCAAACCTCAACCTTCCAGTGATGTCCGTGAAGATTGTTGCATTATCCCGGAATATGAACATTGGAATATGTTCTCCTGGTCTTTCAAAAATTTTAGATTTCAATTCTTATCCGGCAATTACCGAATCAAGAATCTCACGATCGATCGTTGGCTTGTTAAATTGCAATGAGGCATCGAGGGCCTGACTACAAAGGGAGATCACACGACGGGTATTTCCCTGCGAAATCTGGAAGATCTCTTCAATTGAATCGTCAGTAAAGGGGAGAAGCGATTTCTGATTTTTCTCTCTTTTGTTGTTGAGGTACGACATCAGCAATAACCGGATTTTATCCTGGTCAAGAGGTTTGAGATTCGTCTCCTTTGCAATACGTTCGGAAAATGCATGATACTCGGCGACAATCGTCTGCCAGACTTCCGGCGCACAGGCAATAATCATCGAGAGTCCTTCTCCATTCATATCGATGATGTGCCGGAGTGAATTTAGTAATTTCTGCTTCTTGAGCGGGGGGAGCGTCTCGATATATTCGAATTCATCGATCAGAAGAACGATCGAAGAGTAGTCCAGATCTTCCAGGATAAATTTCAATGCTCCAAATGCACGGATGGAATTCGTATCGTTGAGATTTTTTCCGAGGGACAATTCGTGCCGTTTGTTGTACTCGACCCCTTCACCACAGAGCCACTCCCATGAGTAAATGGAATTTTCTTCGTACGACATTGCGATGAAAGCTCGGGTAAAATCTACGAACTTAATCCTGTCATTCAATCGTTCAATAGCCTTGGGAACAATATCGGATATCAAAACGTCGCCATTCTCTATTCGTTTCCACCCTTGGCCTTTACGGATTTTGGCATCGATCAGACCCTCTTTGGATAGTTGATACGCGATCTGGCCAAGGTATGATTGCGACAACTGCTTCACGAAATGATAGCCGAGATCGTACATGAATTTCGTATATATATCGAGGAAGGTCTCCCCGGGTTGTGAAACATAACCGACGCATATTTTCTTAGGCGACTTATCAGAAAATTCGTCACGAATATGGGATTTGATAAATTTGAGGGTATGACTCTTACCATTCCCATACGATCCGGTAATAATGAGGTGGCTTGATTGGTGCGATAACACTGTCGAAGACAAAACAGAATTAATTCGTTCGAGCACTTCATCCTGGCCAATGTAGATACTCGGGTGTTCGTCAGGCACTCCGGAGAAAGGGAAGGGATTCCCAGCTAATCCATATTTAGAGTAATCTTTATTTTTTAAAGTCAGAGAAAATTCAGTCAATCAATTCACCGCCATGATATGCTACAAAATAATATGATTTTCTTCCAACCATTACGCCGTTAAGAAACTGATTCGATGACAATTTCATCGTGATTTTGTCTTGAAGTTCAAGAAACTGCACATTTTTCACTTTTTTTGAGGATTTTTTTGCATGGGTTGTTACTGGAGCTCCCGCAAGTTCGATCTTTCCGATGTTTTTTTGACATAAATCTATGAAACGCAGATCAAAATTTTCACGGGAGATCTTCAATTCCTGGCAAACAGATTCCCGTACCTTTGGAATCTCGACATATCTCTGTCGAAGTGACAACCCGGTTTTAACGTTCAGTGATCGGTACGTATCAAGGAATGAGGGAATAATTGACTGACCTGAATCCCTGATTGTAAAATACTGGTTCGTGAAAATATTGCGCTGGACCGAACCTATACGCTCTCCCCAGTCGCAGAGAACCTGACGGGAAACCTCATTGAAGGGGATTGTTGATTTTCCTAATGCTGAAAGAATCTCTTCCGGATTTGACGGTTCAATCGATTCAAGAATTTTAAAAAATTTCCGGTAAAAGGAGTAATCCATCATTATGTGGTGAATTCCTTTCCAATCATTTTGTCGTAGAGCGTTAAGGAATAGAGAACACAACACTGTGGGAATGTAAAACTCATTCTCTTTTGCCAGAATGCCAATATTTACTGACTCTTCTGCAATTTCTTTTCCTCTTGACGGTGAAGATTTTAAAAATTCGGCTAAATCCTTACTACTAAATTTTCCTTTTTTTCTCGCGAAATCCGCTGTCTCGACAACTCGACTCAATGAGACCGGACGCATTGTTTGCCTCATACAAAACCTCTGATTTTTGCTTTTGCATATTTGTACGCAATTTTTATCTGGGGGTTATTTGCAAACCGATAATCAAGATATGAATCCATGTCTCCCTCCTGAATATGCATTTTCAACTTTCGAATCTCGTAAGAAATCATCCATAAATTGTGCATCCCGATCAATCTTCGTTCAGAGCGAACATGTTCCAAGGTATTCTTACTGCAGACAGGACAGACGCAAGGTAAAAATTCCATCTCGGGCATCTCTTTGAATTCCCATGACCCTTGCTCGGGAGTAAAATAAACGCGATTCGAGCCAACCGAAAGAAACGATGATGAATCGAATGTATCTACACCGAGATACGTCAGCAAAGGGATCATTGTCGGTCCGCCGAGCCCGAAAACATGTAGAGGTTTACCGCCGGCTCGTTTCCGAAGAGCGATGACAAGATCAATAAGACTCCGATAATTCGATCGTTTGAAAATCAGGCCCCCAATGGCAAACCCGTCAAAATCGCCTTTCCTTTTGAGATAATCAATCATGTTTGTCATGACTTTAATTTCGTTACCATGAATTACGGCGTAGAGTCGCATATCCTCCCGTTCACGATTTTTCAACGAGAGCAAAGCATTCTGAATGGTGATTCTGATCCGCTCAGAATGATCCATAGAAGAAATATTATCATTTGAAAAGACCGGAGCATCGAGAGTTGCGGCAATATCTGCACCAATCTTTTCCTGAACCCTTAACATCTCTAATGGATCCAATTTCAAATCGTAGAGACGGTTTTGCAGACCCCCACTATCAACAAAAATTATCCCGGGAAAGTGGAGGTGTTTATCCAGACCATGGGTGAGAATTTTTTTAAACCGTTTACATTCTTTTATACCATGCGCATTGACGAGCATAGTTTTTAACTCAGGAATTTCATTCCAAAATTTCGGACACGATACCGTTCCCCGTTTGTTGAGATGATAAACCGGAAAAAATGCAGGTGTCTGTAAATTTCCATGAGCCGTCTCAATAATTTTGATACTGGATAACATGATAAAAACCCAAACAAATCATTAGACTAATTAATGATTTGACTACTCATAACTATAAGTATATTTCGAATAAAATCTGCTCTGGACAACATGGCAGTTTTTATTCCCAAATTTCTCCTTAAAGATCTCTCGTTGTTACATTCAAAATTTGGGAATGAAGATTTTATTTTCCCGGATGCAGAAAGCTGCTCAAGCATGACGTAAGATATTCAAATCAAATTTTATCGAAACTCGGGAAATCCGGTACATCTCTAAGCGAAGGGATCCCACCGATGGCAGAAAACGGATCTACCAGATAAATAAGGTGAAATTTGAAGACATTATGAAAGATACTAGAAAAGAATCCCATGACGAAAACGAATAAATTTTCATTGATCAGGAAGGCAGTTCTCATTTTATCCGGTGGCATGGACAGCACGACTTTACTCTATGACTTGATCGATCAAGGATATGAAATCAACGCCGTAACGTTTGATTACCATCAAAAACATAACAACGAGATCGTTTGTGCACAAAAGATTTGCCAAAGACTACACATCCCTCACAAAATTATCGATGTCGGAATCCTCAACGACATTGCACCTTCATCACTCACTCGGAAGGACTGGGCCGTTCCGGAAGGAAATTATGCAGATGAAAATATGAAACAGACCGTCGTTCCTAACAGGAACATGGTTTTACTCAGTATCGCGGCAGCATATGCGATTGGGATAAAAGCGAACCATCTGTTTTATGGTGCTCACGCAGGCGATCACACGATTTATCCGGACTGTCGACCCGCATTTGTCAGCGCAATGACGACAGCGTTTCATCTTTGTGATTGGAGCGACATAATTCTGGATGTCCCATACTTGCACATGACCAAAGGAGATATCGTGAAACGAGGTATGTCGCTCAATGTGGATTATTCTATGACCTGGACTTGTTACAAAGGCGGTGAAAAACCATGTGGAAAATGTGGGTCATGTGACGAACGATTAGCCGCATTTCGTGAAGCTGGAATCAAGGATCCAGTAGAATATCAATAATTTTCCAGTATGACTTCGGATCGTTCTCGTATATCAATATGGATTGCAACGGTAACTCTCGAAACAATTGATGATAGATTTTCAGAAACCAATCCATACATTGGAAAAAATATAGACCGACTCAGAGGGTTATTTCGAGTCGTCGAAAAAGTTTCATTCGAAATATCTGGGGATGGTATTATCTTGTTCCCGGGAGGATGGATTCATACCGGTAAAGATCCTGCTGAGTCCATTTTTCCGTTTATTGAAAAAGAAATTAGCAATTGCTTAAAAAAATTTCCAGCGCATATTGTCGTGAGTATTGGAATTGATGGATCATTTAATCGTGAAGGGTTCGATGAAGATCAAATTTCAATCTCCCTTGATAAATCCGGAATTATTTCCATTGGTAGAAAATATCAAGTAAAAACTACTGAAAAAAAAAAGTGTGTAAAACTGACAACCGATTTTCGTTTAGGAGAATTAGGGAAACCACGAATTTTTTCCTTAAACGGAATTCGATTTTATCCAGCAATCTGTTATGATACCTACGACCCCAACAATATAAGCTGGAGAATCCAGGAGTCGATGTTATCCTAAGCCATGTTCATTACTTTGTTCCATTATCCGAAGAAGGCCCGAAAGGTGTCGTGGATTTTGTAAGAAAAGGTTTTGTCGGAGCTTCTGCCCAATGGCACGTTCCGGTCTTCGGCGCTGCGATTTTCATTCGAAGACCAATTCCGAAGAGTTGGCGAACTGGTATGAATTATCGTTCACACCAAAAACCGTATATGGAAAGCAAAATTGATGAAAACAATTTAGTGCCGTTAAAAACCTTCACTGATTCCAATCTAGCTGAGGGATCAGCATTAATTCAGATATATCGTCTTGAAGATTCGAAATATGCAGCAATTTAATCGTGAAGGATAATCAATATCAAAATTGAAAATTTAAAGAGGTGATAATTTTGGGTATTTTTGGGGATAGTGCAATTTTAGCAGTCAAGTTATTCGCCGAAAAAAAGGTGGGGGATCCCATTGAGGCGTGGGAACAAGCAATAAAAACCCAGACGAATAGTGAATCAGTGAGAAAGAAGTGTTGTCCTAAATCTGCATTTCTGGGTCTTTGTGAAGTTGGATTAATCCATGGGATTCCGAAGGGAGCATATACAAATTCTAAGAAAAACAAAAATTATGCAATTGATGCCGCCAAGATACTAAAAGAAAAACCAACGTGTTCGAATGAGGACAATTTATGGAATCAAGTTGTTAAAACAAAGATCATTCAAAATGGACAAATGGAAGTTGTTCTCGCTTTACAGCGGAATGGACTATTAGTAAAATAATTTTTAGAACTAAATTTTCTGTACGATATCGGAACGAAAGAATTATTATTTCATTTTTAGCTTAATCATCCAGGGCAAGCCCACGCTGCTAGGGCGGAGTATCTGCCGTTCAGAATGAATGGCAGATTTGAGAAGCGATTTTCAAATCACTTCAAGCCTCGTTGAGCGTCAGACCCTCCGCACGCTCATGTAACACAAGCAGATGGAGGAAAAATCAGATTATTCTTTCTTTGCATTGACCCGGTAAAATTCAATCAATCGGTTGATGATAGTATCATAGCTCTCCGATTTTTTCCCAAGATCCGCAAGTTTGTCCCGTGTTTCCGTTTGGATCTTGATCGTAGTCAGAGCCATCTCATACTTTTATACCGGAATATACCAAGTATGTAATCATCATACCTTTGGATAAATTTATCCTGTTTGCATACCGATCTATATTTCGGTGCCTGGTGAACCCAGTTCGTCAATTCCCGGACCGGAGAAAATTCCCGATCGGACACCCCCGGCTTAGACGCTTGGTCTGAACACGGTACTCTGCCGTTCCGGGAAATCTCACCAGTCACCGGCATACGGAATTGAAGGCAGCACTCCCGCGCCAACCCGTTGTGGATGTGATGGAAATAAAAAACCGAACATCACAAACAAATTCCAAAACCATGAGCATGATACAAAATAAGTAAGGAAACAACCATGACGGACTCCACCATATTCGAAGACCGCACGATCAAGCGCCTCATCGTCGGCATCGCTGCGGGGCTGGCCCTCGGGATGGTGCTGGACATCGTGCTTGTCGTGTTCAGGGGTTCGGCGTACATGCCGGCGATTTTCATTGGAATATTGGTCGTCGTCCTGGCGGTGCTGGTGTGGTGGGCGAAGGGGCAGGAGTGAAGCAGGCCATTCAGCTTTCGCGAGAGAGAAAATCGGTAACGGTGCCAGACCAGCCGCAGGGATTGTTATGATCCATTCGGGAAACAACTCGTGATAATGAGTGGGTAGCCTGGTGCGAGCGATAAATATACCTCAGAAAAAATCGATTAGTGAGTTCCCCATTCGTTATAAGGTGTATTCAATTCGAGAGCCGCATAGACTTCGAAAAAAGTTTGTGTGATAGGATTGTCAATCTCAACGGTCTTGATCTGCATTTTTGCAACTCGGGCTTTCATCGCTCGATAAATCGGTTTAAATTTTGTATCTTTTTCAAGATCTTCTCTAGATTGTGTGAGATCAATTTCAGAGCCTATCACGTTCTCTTTAACTAAAATAAATGCAAAAGTTGCCGAATTATGACCAGAACTTGGACGACCATGTGCTTTAAGGCGTTCTTTCATATCTTCAGAGCGGCCGGTATACATCGGCTTTCCATTCTCGTAAAAAACGTAAATTCCTTTTTCAGGAAATTTTTCTGTTTCTAACCGGTGGCAAAGGGGAGATTCGTTTAGTTTTTTCATCAAAATTGGTAATTCATCGATGATTTTTTTAAATTTTTCTTTCATGGGATCTATTCACGCTCATTTCAGAATTATTCTTGAATTGTATCTATCATTACATAAAATCCTTGGAAACTTCCGGGGCTAGCCCACCCGGCGAGGGGCGGGAGCGATGGGCGTCAGACCTACCCATGATTCCCCGGGATTTGCCTAAAGGGAGCGATAAAGATTATGCCCTCAGCGATACTTCTGCTCTTCATACCAAAACGGGAGATATTATGGAGAAGAACACTGAATGGGCGACGTACCTGCACGAAATATGTTTTCCGGTTGAAAAATTACTTCTGGGATATCCCGTCCAGAATAAAGAACGACTGGTAAGTGCAATCATCAGCAACGCTTTCCTGAATGAGAAGATAAGATTTGACCAGCTCAGGAAAATCCCGGAGGACAAGAGCCTGGCGACACTCGGAGATTATGTCCTGGATTTTGCAATCATGGAACATTTTTCCCGGAAAGAGAACACTACTCCAAAAGAGATCAACGATTTCCGGGAATTTTATGGGAACAATGAGATCCTGCAGTGGTTCTCAGAAGAACGCATCCGTTTACAAAATGTTATTTTGTGGGGGTCTGATGAGAAGAATAAGCACGTGTGGAACCAGCCAGCGACCATTATCCTGGCGGACCGTTTCGAGATGCTGATAGGAATAATTTATCTTGAAAAGGGAATTGGGGGTGTCAAGGCATTCTTGGAAAAACATAATTTTTTCCCGGAGATAGATAAATTCAGGATGAGAACGAGATAATTTCGTCGGGGGCAAGCCCACGCGGCTAGGATTGCCAGAAAGCAGTGGAGAAGATTCTCATAAGAGAATCTTGGACTGCGGAGTCCTAGTGAGCATCAAAATTTCTCCCGCTTCCCGCCTTTCTTCACGGAATATTCAGGATCCTTCTTCTCGTAAATCGAGAAGAGTTCAGAAGGATCGATTTCGAGAGCAGAACAAATTTTCAGAATCGTAGAAAAAGTCGGGCTCCGTTTTCCGTTTTCGATGAGGTCTGATGAAGGTCCGGTCGAGGCCGGCGAGTTTTGCAAGTTTCTCCTGGGAAATTTTTTTGGCTTTCCGCTCTTCCTGCAATATCCTGCCAAAAATTTCTTCCTCGTGCATTTTCACTCAAATGAGATTCAGTTGAAAAGAGGGTAATGTTTATCGCAGACTATAGTCGACAAATTTATCCCCACCTCCCGCCAATACCTGCACTGGTGCCTGGTGAAGATGGAAACGAAACGGCCGGATGCCAGCCGGAACAGGGAGGGACAACCTCGGGAACCAAATCCCTGTTCAGACGTGGCGCTCCTCCGTATCCAGCACAGTTCACCAGTCACCGGTATCACGGCAGTACGGGAGACAGTTCTCTATGTCCGAGAGGTTAGCAGACCTCGAGGAGAAGAAGAACCCCCTGGGTTCTTCGCCCCACATCCGGTACCGGGGAGGGCATCCTCCTTCTATCTCTGCTACCTGCCCGGGCCTTCGGGCCGGCCGATGATCAGCCCGTTCGCGGACCGGTACGATGCGGCGGCATTCATCATAGGGCTGGCAGGCCGGAAGCTCCGCGGGCTAAACGAGCGGGAACGCCACCGGATCCGGGAATATTTCCCGGACGTGTTCGGGAGCGGGAATGGGGATGGCTGAGATACATGGTGACCCGTGCACCGGCACAGTCCGGTGTCTGGATGTGATGGAAATAAAAAAGCCGGACCCCGCAAGAAATTTCTGGAACCAGGACGACGCAAGATAAGTAAGGAAATAACCATGACAGACTATACCATATTCGAAGATCGCACGATCAAGCGCCTCATCGTCGGCATCGTTGCGGGGCTGGCCCTCGGGATGGTGCTCGACATCGTGCTGGTCGTGTTCAGGGGCTCGGCGCACATGCCGGTCGTTTTTTTGTCCGACAGGTCATCAGACCTGGAGGAAAAGAAGAAACCTTCAGGTTTCTCCGACATCCGATAGGTCCATCAGGACCTGGAGGAGGAGAATGCTGAGGGTCATAAGACCCGAGGCAGGAGAATGTCGAAAGTCATCAGACTTGAGACACGAGAAGGCGGAACGCCTTCGATTGAACGAAGTTCTTCGACCGAATTCGCAAGAATTCTTCGATCTGGTGCTGGTTGTGGTCCTCGCGGTGCTGGCGCGGTGGGCGAAGGGGCTGGAGTGAGGTGGGATTCCCTTTCGGTACCAAGGATGAATCTCGTCCCCGGGGACCGGGCCGGCCCAGACCCAAATCCCCTCCCTGGCTGCCATCAACTCATGGCAGGCAATCAAAAAGTTATTGCACTGGCCGATACGATATATTCACGAGAGGACGCATAAGGGGTTACTGTATGAACAATTTCCGTTTTTCCGTAGTAATCGAAAAAGATGAAGATGGCTACACCGCATTCTGCCCGGAACTCCAGGGATGCTATGCACAGGGAGAGACCTATGAAGAAGTCCTTGACAATATCCGGGATGCCATCCGCCTCCATCTCGATGATCGCATCAATTCCGGAGAGAAGATCCCCCAGGCGCATCTGATCAATTTAACCACAGTCGATGTCACGGTATGAGTGAAAGACTCCCCCGGATCCCGGCTGAACGGATCATCACCCTGCTGAAAAGGAAAGGGTTCAGTTGCGTACGGCAAAGTGGGAGTCACAAAATTTTTAAAAACGATGCTGGTGTCAGGGTAACCGTACCGGATCATGCCGGGAAGATCCTGCACCCGAAGATCGTAAAACAGATCTGCAAGGATGCCGGTATTGATCCCGGTGAACTTGTGTGACGGTTTCCTCGGTCCGGGCCCCCGCCATGACAAAGCCCTGAAAACGGGGGGCATTCTCCTCAGGGCTATTGGCGATGCCACCCCGCTCCCAAAACCATAACACGATCCACGTTCAGTAAAGAACATGGTGGATGTAACAATATTCGAAGACCGCACGATCAAACGCCTCATCGTCGGTATCGCTGCGGGGCTGGCCCTCGGGATGATCCTGGACATTGTGCTGGTTGTGTTCAGGGGTTCGGCGTACATGCCGGTTATTTTTTATTAGTTCTCATAGTGGTCCTAGCCGTGCTGGTGTGGTGGTCGAACGGGCTGGAGTAAGTTAATCCAAAGGGCTTTTGGACGCGGGAAAATCGTGACTCTTTTATCAGAAAAATTATTGCAGCCACCTATCTGGCCCCAATCCTCTTAAATATGTGAATACACATAGATATGTGTGGTGATGTTATGCCAAACATGACGCTGTCGCTCCCGGAAGATGTCTACAAGATTGTAAAAGCTCACAATGAGGTCCGGTGGAGTGAGATCGCCCGAAGGGCAATCGAGGATTACGCCAAAAAAATTGCGCTCCTGAATGCCATGACCCGGGAGAGCGAGCTTACTGAGGATGATATCATGGCTCTCGATAAGAAGGCGAAGGCGGGAATCCTGAAACATTACAAGGGTAAAGCATCGCGAAGCCCCGCCAGGAAAGCAGATCTCTCTTAAAAAAGCAGTGCAGCCTAAGACTATTTCCTGACGCCAAAGGCAGAACCCGATGAAACTTGTCATAGATACCAACCGGATCATGGCTGATCTCCTTCGGGATTCAGTCTCGCGGAAAATTATCCTGCATAAGTCCTTCTCATTTTACGCCCCGGATTATATTGAGACCGAGTTGTACAAACACCGGCCCTACCTTCTGAAAAAGGCAAAAATCTCTGAACAGGACTTTGATATCCTTATGCAAACCCTGCTTAACCGTGTCGTCCTTGTTCCTTTTGAAGAGTTCTCAGCCGAGTTTAATCATGCAATGCAGGTCATGGAAACAGTGGATGAAAACGATTCTGTGTTCCTTGCTGTCGGCATTTCCCTTGGTATCGACGGTATCTGGACAGAAGACCGGCATTTTCTTAAACAGGATATCCTGAAGATCTATTCAACCCGGGATCTCGCTGAACGTATTTAGCGTGATACCGGCGCGTTCAAGCGGGCGGTCCTTAAGAGAAGAGGCAGATGTGATTCCCTTGGAAAATTTCTCAATGTCTGAGGGGTTTATCAGAACCCTGAAGACGAGAAGATTTGGATCAAATCTTCGAAATGGATAATAGCATCAGGCATGTGATGGAGGTACGCCGGGTCTTCCGGTTTCATCCATAGATCACCATTTCATCGCGGAAAATGGTGCCGGCAAGATGGGGGCTGACGGCTTTCTCGGTTACGAGATCGACTTTCATATGGATGAACTTCCTGATCTCGTCTTCGATCTGTACAATCTGGATCAGGCTTTTTGGCCGGGCAAACCTTACAAGGATGTCAATATCGCTGTTTTCGCCGGCTTCTCCCCGGGCATAGGAACCAAAGATGGCGATCCGCTCGGCATCATACCGGGTCAGGATTGAGACAATAGAATCTTGGATCTTCTTCTTCAATGTCCGTCCAGCCATCGCACCCGCTCTCCCATAACTTTTCTGTGTAGGTATTATCTCTTCCCCGTCATCATTTTTTTGCTGAAAATTGCTGTTAAAATCCGGGTTATTCGGGTATTCCCATTTTCGAAGACCGCACGATCAGGCGCCTCATCGTCGGCATCGCTGCGGGGCTGGCCCTCGGGATGGTGCTCGACATGGTGCTGGTCGTGTCCAGGGGTTCGGCGCACATGCCGGTCGTTTTTTTTGTCCGACAGGTCATCAGACCTGGAGGAAAAGAAGAAACCTTCAGGTTTCTCCGACATCCGATAGGTCCATCAGGACCTGGAGGAGGAGAATGCTGAGGGTCATCAGAATGTCGAAAGTCATCAGACTTGAGACAGGAGAAGAAGAATCTTCTCCTGAACGAAGTTCTTCGACCGAATTCGCAAGAATTCTTCGATCTCCGAAGAATTGAGCAAAGCGAAATTCGAAGAGGAGAAGATTTACGAAGTAAATCTTCGACATGGTGCTGGTCGCGGTCCTCGCGGTGCTGGTGCGGTGGGCGAAGGGGCAGGAGTAAAAACAACGATGGTTCGGGCCGGAACGCGAACGGCTGAAGGAGTTCATAGCGGAGATCGACACGATAGAGAAGTGGGGCCGGTGAAATGATGCCGGGACTTTTGCCGGGGCTGCACCGGGACTGAGAGGAACAGATAGGTGGATTATGGGATACCCGCGCATCAGTTTTCAGCCCCTCCTTCCACCCCCGGTTATTTTCACCCCATGGTGCCACACTATAAAAAGCCAAACATCCGGTTAAGAATAAGTACACTGTGGCGCATGGTTGGACAATGAGCAGCAATCCCCTCCCGGAGCCGGTAACCCGGTCGCAGATCCTCTTCTACCAGTCCGAAGACGGGAGCAGCCGCATCGAAGTCCGGCTCGATGAGGGAACCGTCTGGCTTACCCAGGCCCGCATCGCGGAACTCTACCAGACCTCCATACCAAATATCAGCATGCATATCCGGAATATTCTCAGGGGTGGCGAGCTGGAAGCGGGTTCAGTTATTAAGGAATACTTAACAACTGCCGCTGACAGCAGGAATTATCGCACGCTCTTTTACAACCTCGACATGATCCTCGCCATCGGCTACCGGGTCCGCTCCCACCGGGGCAGGACAGGCCATGTTCTGCGAGCAGGGGGCGGGCGGGGGAGAACGGCGGGCGGTGATCTCCCGCCATAGCGGGCGGGACAAACAGGTCGATGTAATTGTCGACAAGTACGGTCACATCGACCCGCTCTGATTCTCTCAGGTTTTCTGTCATGCATGTTCCTGCGATCCTGTCTGATTGGGTCTGATGATGAGCCTTTCTGCCAGGACAGGCAAGTCGATCAGGGAGAGGACCTTCGGGTGATGGTGCACGGGTGCCGGGAAGGGTATGGGCATCCCCGCGATTCCGGGGGTCATTTTCATGGTGACCCCCACGGCATGTTCCGTCATCCCGGCTATGGCCGCGCGGACACAGGCCTCTCTCTGAAAAACGCCCAACAGATTTTCCGTCAGATTCCAAAAAAGATCCCTTCGCTCATGTACCGGTGCGGGCAAAAAACAGGTACTGACAGGCATACGATCCCTAGCAGTCCTTTCCGGAAAATGAAGAAACCGTTCCAGCCCGCGGGTCTACCTCTTCCGCTCCGCAACTACCAGGGCCAGCACTCCAAGCGCACCAATCACGGCAATCGGAAGGCCGCCTGACTTTGCCGTGGTGACCGGCGCCGTGGTAACAATGGTCGGTGGAAGAGGTGTCAGCGCTTCACCCGGACTGGTTGTGTTCCGTCCATAGCCGATCGGCGGGACGATATTGACAATATACACCGAGACCGCCTGCGGCCCGGTCATGCCGGTCCTGCCCGCGCAGGTCGTGGACGATGCCTCCCCTTTTACGAATGTTACCGCAACGCTCGAGCCGTCGTTTCTTCCGTTGTACATCAGGGACTGCCGCGGCTGGAGGGTCTCTTCATGGACCACCGTTCCACTGCTCATCACTTTCACGTCCGACGATAGTGCGGTGCAGGTCGTCCCGGAACAGGCCGAACAGTCGGGAGTCGTTGTCACGTCCAGCGCGTAACCGCCGATCAGCGGTGTCGGGATCGTGCCCGGGTCTCCCACGATATCGGTCACGTACTCCTCGTCCGGGCTTGCCCCGTAGAGCTTTGCAAGGCCGATCCAAGTTCCCCCGGCGCCTCCGAGGCTCGTCGCAACGACCGGGTCTCCGGATTTGAAGATGGAGTACGCAAGGTTACTGGGTACCGTCCCGGTCAGGGCCGGGATGTTCATAGGCGAATAGGAACAGACCGGAGCGCTGGTCGCCGGATAACTGCACCCGTACTGCTGGGGGTTCCCGATGGACAGGGTGTTATTCGGCTGATCGGGGGAAGTGACCGAGCCTCTGATGGTGACTTCCTGAATGATCCCGCTCGCCGGCATAATACACAGGCATAGTACAATGATCGCAACAAGAATGGACAGGGATGACAAAAGATTCATGGTTCTTTCTCCACAGGATATCAGACAGAACGAGCATCGACGCGGACAGATAAAAAGGCAACGCACATGACCTGAAACTTCTTTGTTCATGAAGGCCCAATGCTCTCTCATGAAGGTGACATTCCTTGGGACCAACGGCTGGTACGACACTGTTACCGGCAATACCTGTTCCGTCCTCGTCCAATCGGCTGAATATGATATCATCTTTGATGCGGGGAACGGCATTGCCAAGGCAGACCGGTACATCACCCAGAAGAAGCCCGTGTATCTCTTCCTCAGCCATTTCCACATCGATCATATCGCCGGGCTGCATACGCTCTGCAAGTTCCGGCTCAGAAAAGGACTGAAGATCTTCAGCCTGCCGGGAAGTTCGGCTCTCCTTGCAACGTTCGTGAACGAACCGTTCACGGTGCCGCTTGCCCAGCTCCCGTTTCCCGCAGAGGCCACCGAACTCGAAGAAGGGGTCCACCACCTCCCGTTCACGGTCGAGTGCCGCCCGCTCGTCCACCCGGCGCCCTGTTACGGGTACCGGGTCGAGCTGGACGGGAAGGTGATCACGTACTGTACGGATACCGGCGTCTGCGACAACGCCGTCAGGCTCGGGCGGGACGCCGACCTGCTCATCACCGAATGCGGGCTGAAACCCGGTGAGGAGAGCCCGTTGTGGCCCCACCTCAACCCGCAGGACGCGATCCGGATCGCCCGGGAGGCACACGCCCGCTGCCTCGCCCTCGTGCACTTCGGTGCTGAAGTCTACCGGACGCTTGACGACAGGCGGGCCGTGCAGGAGCAGTTCGGGCAGGAATTCCCCGGCCTCATTGTCTCGACCGACGACCTGACAATCGAAATCTGAATAAAAATTATTTATTGCATTTTTCCAGGAGCCACGCCATATTCTGCCCGAGCGTCTTCATCGTGGCGATCCCCTCTTCATCGTGCTTCACGTCCCCCGGGGCAAGCCCGATCCCGACATTCCAGTAGGACGAGCCCGGGACTATCATCTGGTTGATGAAGAAGAAGTGGTTCATCGAGTCGAACGCGTGGATGGCCCCGCCCCTCCGGACGGCGACCACCGATGCCCCGATCTTGCGCCGGAACAGGTCATCGTTGGCACGCGCCACAAAACCCGCCCGCTCGATCAGCGCCTTCATGCCCGCCGAGATATCGGCATAATAGGTCGGGGACGCAAGGACGATCCCGTCGGATTCCGCCATCTTTTCTATGCACTCGTTCACGATGTCGCCCTTGATCGCGCACTGCCGGTCCTTCTTCTCAAAACACTTCATGCAGGCGATGCACCCGGGGATCTTCTTTCCCGCGAGCTGCACGAGCTCGGTCTCGATCCCGTCCTTTTTCAGCTCCTTAAAGAGTGCGTTGACCAGGATGGCCGTGTTGCCGTCCTTCCGCGCGCTGCCATTGAATGCTACGACTTTCATAGTCCTCACACCCATGTTCACCTGCGGGAATAAAAAGCCGGTGAAAACAACGCACTCTCAGTGCGCCATCTTAAGACCCCTCGCGCTAAATGGTGGTGCGATATGAATTCCCGTATACAGTTTTCCGACTTTAACCTTTCAAAGGAAGTCGGGAAAGCCATAGAAGATATGGGCTTTGAAGAGCCCACGCCCATCCAGGCGCTCGCCATTCCTCTCATCCAGGCCGGGCGCGACGTGACCGCCCAAGCACAGACCGGCACCGGCAAGACCGCCGCATTCGGCATCCCCGTCATCGAGAAGATCGACCCCGCAAACCGCGCCGTGCAGGCCATCGTCCTCTGCCCGACCCGGGAGCTCGCTATCCAGATCGCAGAAGAGTTCTCCAGCCTCCTCGCTCACCTCCCGCGGATTATTGTTTTACCGGTATACGGGGGCCAGCCTATCGAACGCCAGTTGCGTGCACTTCAGGCTGGCGTGCACATCGTGATCGGCACGCCAGGGCGCGTCATGGATCACCTCCGGCGCCGCACACTCTCCCTCCGGGATGTCACGACCGTCGTGCTGGACGAAGCCGACCAGATGCTGGACATGGGCTTCCGGGACGACATCGAACTGATCTTAAAGAACGTCCCGCATGCCCGTCAGACCCTCCTCTTCTCCGCAACCATGCCCCAGCCGATCATCGATATCTCAAAACGCTTCCAGAACAAGCCGGAGTTCGTGCGGGTCCAGTACGCCGAGCTGACCGTGCCGCAGACCGAACAGTCCTATATTGAAGTGAAAGACCGCGACAAGCTCGACGTCCTCTGCAGGCTCATCGACCTTGCCGACCCGCAGCTGGCCATCGTCTTCTGCAACACCAAGCGCCGGGCAGAGGAACTGTCCGGGAAAGTCCGGGCGCGGGGATACCGTGCAGATGAGCTCCACGGCGACATGAAGCAGTCCCAGCGCGACCGGGTTATGGGTGGGTTCCGCAAGGGTTCGATCGATATCCTGATCGCGACCGATGTGGCGGCGCGGGGAATTGACGTTGATGACGTGGATATTGTCATCAATTTTGATGTCCCGCAGGACGTTGAGTACGATGTTCACCGCATCGGGCGGACGGGCAGGGCAGGCAAGAGCGGCAGGGCGGTCACCTTTGTGTCGCCACGGGACTACACCAAGCTCCATGAGATCCAGAAGTATGCAAAAGTCCAGATTCCCCGGATACCGGTCCCAACCGAGAGCGACGTGGCCGAGACCCGGACCCGTTCGGTGCTCGAAAAGGTGCGCGAGACGATAAAAGCAGGTGGTATCGAAGGTTACGTCCGTATCGTCGAGAACGAGAGTGAGGAGGACCTGTCCTCCGTCGAGATTGCAGCAGCCCTCCTGAAACTGCAGATGGAACAGGGCAGCGGGGAGCCGGAGCAAAAACCAGCAGGAGTGGATTTCGGCGACACTGGCGCCGAGCACGGGATGGTCAGGTTCTTCCTTGCCGTCGGCAGACTGCACAAGGTCGCCCCCAAGGACATCGTCGGTGCAATCGCAGGGGAGACCGGGATACCGGGAAAGGCGATCGGCGCGATCCGCATCCTTGATTCCTACTCCTTCGTGGAAGTGCCAAAAGAGCACGCCGCCGAGGTCTACACCATCATGAAGGAGCGGACGATCCGCAACCAGCCGACAGGGATCGAGCCGGCTTCCGGCAACCGGGCGTAATTCCCGTTCATTCAAAAATCATTTTTTGCTGCTCCGCGACAGGTACTGTTCTTTTGTCCCGTTCCGGTAAACCCTTTCCTGCCGGAAGGCACAACACTCAAATACCCTCCCGGGAAACCTTCCGGTATGAACAGGATTCTGACTATCGTCTTCTCACTTATGCTCTGTTTTGTGCTTGCGGTTGCTGCCGGGTGCTCGCAGCCGGCGACTCCCCCTGCTACACCTGCACCGACAACGGTCCAGACCACCGAGGCAACGCCAGTACCAACGCCAACAGCGGTACCCACGACTTCCTCGATCACACCCGGGCCTACCCAGACGCTCTCTGATATCTGGGGGATCCAGATCCAGGTGGCAAACAATGGCGAGGCGATCGACCCGGAGATCACCACAACGATCAGCGGGGGCAAGGGAATGAACGTCATACCGGAGATTGACGTCATGATTACCCGTTCAGACGGGGTTGTCGAAGAGGGAAAGATGGTCCAGCCCTTCTCGATCGGTAAGGCGTTGACGCTTAAGGGCACGACCCAGAACAAGGACCGTGTCGAAGTCTGGGCATACACGCCTCAGGGTGATAAGTTGAAAATTTACGATGCATACGTCCCGTTCCGGTCGTACAACTGATTTTTCTTTTTTTACGGCAGGTATCAGGCTTCTGATTCCTCGTCTTTCCGGGCAACCTACAGTGCAGGTGCATGTAAGCAAGCCCGGCTCTGACGATAGCAATACCCAGTATTTCAGCCTGAACTGCCGGAAACCGCGTGTTACAAAAAAACAATACCGAGTACCGTCATACATTCCAGTAGATCAGACCGCGGTGGTAACTGTTTCCCTCGTGCCCATTCCTTTCCGTATTGCCGCCCTGACGCAGGAACGCAACAGCCTCCTGGCTTATCCGCTGGAAGATCTTGCCGGCGTAATAAAAGAGATCGGGTTCCGGTGTACGGGATGCGCGAAGTGCTGCACCCGTGTATTCAACGGGCATGTCTTTTTGCTTGACCGTGATGTGACCGCCCTGAAGACGATAGATCCCGATGCATGTGAACCGGCCCCTGAACCGGAGTTCTGCGACCAGAACGGCACTTTTTACGTCTCGGGATACGCGCTCCGGGCAAAAGACGATGAATCCGGATCCTGTTATTTCCTCGATGAGGGCAGGTGCCGGATCTACGACCGGCGGTTTGCCATCTGCCGGATCTATCCGTATATGCTCCATCGCGAACCCGATGAACGGGGAAACGTGGACTGGCGCCAGATCTCCGGTCCCGACCAGCACGGCGAATACGATGAAGCGATACCGGACGGCATGTGCCTCGATCTCGCCCGTGAGACCAAGGAGTACGAAGATGCGTTCCTCGACCAGCAGATCTCATTCCTTGGGTTCATGCAGGACTATTTCACCTTGCACCGGCTCAGGCACGTGCAGAAGGTCTACGATGACCGGATGCGGGGTTTTGCACGTGGCGAAGAGATCCGTATACAGGTATTTTATGATGGGCGCCTCGAAGAACACCGGGTCCGAAGAAAAGCCTGATCAGGCCCCGGGTACTGGACCGGCTCTTTATAGGGTAAACCGTTCGCTGTACCCTGGCCGGGATCGCCGGGTACGCGGTCGTCCGCCCGTACCCTGCCGCAATAGGCCTCGATGAGCATCTTCAGGATGGGGAGAGACCCGGCCCGGAACGGAACGATCGTTGCCGTCCGGCGCAGGGATCGGCCCGGGGAAGTAAAAGCCGTACTCCCGAAAAGCTGAAGAGACCGTGACGCGTGCTCAGGTGGCTTGGTGAGGGACCGCTTCACGTCTGGCGTTTTCCCAGAACCGGGTAAGCGCCTTCCAGATCGTCTCCCGTAACCGGAGGATATTCCTGTGGCTCTCCATACTGCTGCCGGTTTTCTCTCCGGGTTCATAGAGCGAGCGGTTGATCTCGACCTGAACCCAGGGAACGCCCTTGCGCCAGTAATGGGCGTTTGAGATGAATCCCCCGGAGAAAGGGTTATTGATCGCCACTTCACGGTCAAGGGAAAACTCTTCCCGGAACGCGTCTGCAAGAGAGGTCACCCAGGACTCCGGGCAGGTTGCAATGCTGTTCTTTCGCGGGCGGCCGCGGGAGTCCCCGTTGTTCCCGAGGCATATCAGCGGGCGCAGCCGGCCGGCATCCTTCTGCTCGCGTGACCCGACAGGCAGCATCGAGTGACAATCGAATGCGATGGCAACCCCGCGACGATCTATGAGGTCGTCAACCTGCTGGTGGAAGGGGAAGTACCATTTCATCAGGAGACGGTGGACCAGGGCGGTATCCGGGAACTGCCCCGGGAGATAGACACTCTTGCCATCGATAGTACGCACCTTGATGATTCCATCCGGATCATGGGGGGGGAGGGGAAGCGGCGGGCGGTTGAGGTCGACAACCATGCGGGAGACCGGAGTGTCGATGAACGCTTCAACGGTCGTGCCGAAATCGAACAGGGTCCGTGTACCTGGATCGCAGTACCAGGACAACTCTCCGGGCCCGAGTGCGAGCCTGCCGGAAACCTCCGGGGGGACTTCAACGCCTCCATGAGGAACCGAGATCAGGAAAGGGTAGCGCATTGTCACCGTAACAGAACATTCGGTCGTGTCTTTTGTTAAGGTTTGGGTCGGGACAGCGGCAGGAGACAAGGCGATGCGGAGGTGGCGCTGCTTTGGCAGGAAGAAAAGTCATACATCAACAATCTGACAGGAAAAACCACTCGCCAGGAAATTCTTTCACCGTTCCCACGCGGTAGTGCCGTCATAGGCAATTTTCCTGATGCGGTGGTAAGGAATATATTTGGTGCCATGTGCAGACGCGATCTCAAAATAATACGCATCCAGCACAAGGATATCGTCACCTCCCACGCACGAGCGGTCATCCGGCGCCCCGCGATCGACATACCAGACGACGATCCTAGAGAATGTGTAACGGGCATCATGCCGGTATTTCAGAAGAAGTTCATGGCTTTTGAGCGTCCTGCACCATCCCCTCAGAGCTATGGGTTCACGCCCGTTTCAGGATTTCCCCGCCTCCTGCAAAATCCGGTCTCGCTCCGCCGGGGTAAATGGTACCGCTCATTTCCCATCTCCGGAATTGTTATGCGGCCGGCTTGACACTATTGTCTGTTTGCCTGTTCATGGAAGCGGATTCGGGAAATTCCGGTCATTCTGCCTCTCGCGTTGCATGCGCTGTCAAATCTGGAGACATCAGGTGGACAGTACATCGCTTCCTTTTCCAAGGGGGGTAATAAAATTTTTTTTATGGATGCGATATGCCACAATTTCCTGTCCGTGCTGGCATGCAGGAACCCGGCAAAACCAACTGGTACTAAAATCGTTGTAAAGACTTCTTTACATTATTGGGGCTTTTTAATAGTCCGCTCCAGTGGAAGAAAGGGGGTATAAAAATATTATCAATTTGCCGGATTGGTAGAATATTCAATAAAATATAATCAAATCCAGAAATCAGTCTGATACGGGCAGAATTATCTCCACTATACCGGTTCCGTTTTTCAAGGCGATGCGTGAGATGCATAGAGATCATCCGATCCCAATGCCTTCGTCATTCATTTCAACCGGCAGCGGTGAACAGAAAAAGACATTTAAAAATTGGTATAACCTGCAGGTAGATTTAAAAACCGAAGCCCGGACCCGACTGTCAGCTCCGAACCTGAATGTAAACACTATTTGTGAGGGTCTACCCTCGAGTGTTTCATGCCAAAACAGTCTGAAAAAGAGCGGAGACCTATTTGAATTCTCCGTTTACCCCTTCATCATGTGAATTTTTATGAGACCGGAACAGGACTTGCAGGTGTAATACTCATCTTTCCAGCAGGCATCGCATGCCCATCGCCCGCAGAGGACGCACTGGCGGAGTTCTGATACCGGGTGAGGTGTGCTGCAGAGATCGCACGTGTACTGCGCGAAGCTGTGGGGATCCTTTACAGGAGGCTCGCCCTGCTTGCGCATCACGGTGATCTCTTTTTTCAGCTCACGCAGGCGATCCGGAGTATCCTTATTTTTTGGCGCTTCCTTTCTGGGCCAGTTCTTTTTCCAGAGCGTCAAGTCGTGCCTCCAGCGATACCAGCGTGGTCTGCATCCCGGACTCGTAGTTCTTCAATTCAGCAAGGCGTGTTTCATCCTGTTCGATCTCCTTGTAGCGTTGTTCCTTGAACTTCTGGAGCTTTGGGCGGGAAACCAGTTGCCACTCGTCCACCATGCTCTGGAACCTGCGGTCAAGGTATTCGTCCACCCGGCTCTCTACCGGACGGGTGAGCGATATCGCGCCTTTCGCACCCCGAATGAAGTAATAGATCAGGAAAATGAGAGCACACAGGATGATGACGATGATGATGAACTCCAGTACGTCCATTTCAGGCCCTCCCTTTCAGCTTCCTCGCACGATCTTCAAGCTCGGTCAGTTTGTCCGATGCTGCCTGTTCAAAAGCTTTCAGCCGTGTGGTCTCCTGATCCAGTGCATCCAGCCGGCCCACAAAATCAGCGAGATCTGTCCCCGTGGAGAGGTCCCATTCGTCAACGATATATTTCATCCGGCGGTCAACGTAGGTGTTGAGGTACGTGTTCATGCCGATCATAACGATCTCTCCAGCGATGAGATCAGGCCATCCAATTTTTTTGCCCGCGCTTCGATGCTCATTTTTCCTGCGTAGAGACCACTGATATCGTCGCTCACGCGTGCAAGCCGGCTTTCAAGCCGGTGCAGATCGCTGTCGGTCACAAGATCCCATTCCTCGATGATGGCAGCAAAGTTGTGATCGAAATAAGCGTCGAGCGATTTATCGAACGTAGGGATACGGGATTCAATCGTTTCGGAGATATGCGAGAACTGATCCCAAAACGAATCTCCGGTCACATTCTGGTCCGGATTCTGGTTGATAACCGGGTACATGGTTTACTTCACCTTCTTTTCCTGTTCCTGGATATTTCCCAGAAGATCATCCAGTTTCCTTGTTTTTACCAGGTTTTCGAGCCGGGTCAACCGCGTTTCAATAAGTCTTTCCTTTGCGAAGATATTCGTTTCAAGGATCGTGTTCTCATCTTCAACATTTCTGATCTCCCCGGTCTGTTCCTGAGAGAACCGGGTGAACGGAAATGCCTTTGATGCTTCATGCTGCTGGAGGAGCTTAAGCTTGTCCTTTTCCAGTTCCAGTTCAATCGTGCGGTTAGCCGTCTTCATAATCCGTATCTCACGGATGATGAAATATACGATAACCATCGCGAGAACAACAAGGATTCCCATGAGAACGGTATCGGTGATTCCTGCTCCCTGTGCCACAACTGCTTCTGCTGCCATAGTTACTTCACCACATCACGGGTTTCTTCCACACGACCTGCATATGAGCAGACCATATTACAGATCTTCCCCGGATCCTGTTATCTTCTTCACCGTTTTTTTCACGGTATTGGCAGTTTTTACAGCAGTTTTTCCGATTTTACCGGATGCCTTCTTTGTCTCTTTTTTAACGGTGTCCGTAGCTTTTGCTGTGCTGGCCTTTACATCGCCGGTGGTCTTTTTTACCTTCTCATCAAGTTTGTCAAGACCCTTTGAGAACGATTTGTTGGCATCTGCCGCTGCCTTTTTGATCTTTTCTTCCAGTGGCGGAGTTTTTCTGACAAGGACTTCCTCTTCATCCTGGAGACCGAGCGCCTTGAGATCCTCCTCACTCACCCGGATCTGCCCTTCCCGAACCATGGTATCAGCAATAACCGAGGTTGTGACCGTTTTTTTGGTGGATTCATTGATGAGATCTACGTGTTCCCCTTCAAGTATTCCCAGATCGGGCAGGTGTGCAACATTGAAACGTACCCGCCCCTGGCTAGGGAATGCCCGCTTTTTGATGGTTAACCGGACTTCCTGCATAATGGATAGACTATCCCATAAGGGTAAATATCTTCCTGAATTCGCCATTTTTTAAGAGCGGGAACCTGAATGCCAATCTGGCGGGGTGATGATGGTCAGAGTTGCAAAAAAATTAGGCAGGAATAAGGTGGTAGCAGTCCCTTTCCTCAAAGAAAATCCGTTTTGTCGGGTTCACTTCCTCCGAAAAGGGTATATTTGCCCCTGTCCGCTTCAGGTCCGCAATACGAGCGCCGCAGGGAGGACACGGCTATGTCTTTGAACCGGTCCGGGTCACTTTCTTTGAGGGCTTGATCGGCCCAGGGGGGTTCGTGTGGGCAGGGAGCTCATCTCCATGGGGATGGGAATGAGGGGTGTGTTTTGGAGGGAGCGAAGGTTTTTTCAGCGTCTTGTGGGCAGGATGCGGCAGGGGATGATCAAGCGGGTGGTGCCGGGTATCCTCCAGCTGACGCTCCCGGTCCTTGCTCGGCCCGGTCTTGGGAACGACGCCCTTCCTGGTTTTTTCCGGGGGTTTCGGGTTTCTGGGTGACATAATCAGTAATCGGTTCCCGGGAGATAAAAGCAACGAAGGGTTACGTGGAGGGTGCCTTTTACTCATTGCAGTGCCCCCATGGTGCATCCTTTTATTCATGTACGTTCCAAGGACACTTCAGGACAATATTTTCGGTTCCATGGAGTTGGAGTATGAAACACTTCGGCACGGTGACGGTTTCGGTCATCATCGCATGCATTCTTATCGCGGGTATTCCGGTATCGGCAGACAATTCCGGAAGTACGCTGACACGCGGGGGAGCTTCTCGGTCAAAGTTACCGGCCTGCCCAACACCCAATATTATTTCTGGCTGACAGGCACCTTCTCGATGAGCGGGGAACCGGGCGACCAGCCACCGGTCGTCATGGCCAACCAGGCAAATGTCCGGCAGGACCCGCCCGGCGGGCCTTATACCATCGGTTCCTATGAGTACTCCAATGGAGGAGGCCGGACTATCCTTGATGACGTCGCCCCCTCGTCAGCGTCGATGTCGAACACGAATTATTACGGGCTTGTCACTACGGATTCCAGCGGGCAGGCCATAGTCACCTTCCTTACATCTTCCGCAACTGCCACGAGATCGTTCTCCGTGAGAGCAGAAAACCACGAGTCTGCTGCAGGAGTCGGCGTTTACCTGCAGGAAACGGTTTTTTCACGCACAACGCCCCCTACGCCAGTCATCATCACACCGACTACGACCCAAACAACCCTTGTTCTGCCATCTCCGACATCGTCAACCCTGGCGATAACCGTTCAGCCGACAACAATCCCCCCTTCAACCCGGACAACGACCCGGTCAGCTCCCCTTGAGAGCGGGCTTGTTGCTCTTGCCATAGGTGCGGGTCTGCTCACGGCGATAAAACGATCTTAATGTCCGGAGCGGGGAAGAAGCGCGGAATGCCAGCCGGATAATCTGGTCCAAAAAAATTATGAAACGAGTGTGAGAAGTCGTTCTTGATGGCGACAGCATCGTATCCCTTAAGAGCGAACAGCTCATTGATCCTTTATCAGACTCCCGGGTTGCCAGTTATGTCGAACGATGTCTCCGAAATCCAGAAACCGCCAGGTGAGAAGGAGGCTGACGCAATCCAGCGGTTTTTCCGGCGGCCGTTCTTCCTCAGTTTCACGATAGGGATTCCCTTCTGCGCGTTCAAGCTCCTGTTCGGCCTGAGCGCGGTAAGGGGAGGTGTGCAGGGCGGGCCGTACCTCATGGTTTTGGGGGATATCATCATCGTCTGGGCGATGGCCGATCTCTTTATGAATATCGCCCGATCACTCCTCGATCTCCTCCATCTCCCTGCACCCTTCGAGTACTGCACGATTGCTCAGGCAGGCCGCGTTATTGGCAGGCCGATGGTCTTTCTTGCAATTGATACCCTGCTGACCTTCTCCATCATCTGCGCAATGCTCTGGTCGGGCTGGATCGCCAACCTGCATTCAGGTGAACTGTACCTGTGGTATGCTGCAACTACGATGAACCTGATCAGCCTCTCGCTTGTTTCGATCTACAACGAGATCCATCTGATTTGAGAGTTCCTGGTAGAACCAGAAAGGAAAATAGGGAATAATATCCATCGGTCAGGAGCCCGGCCCCCTCTTATTTTGCGTCTTCGCCGAGTGCTTCCCGGCTCCTCATCTGGTACAGCACCATGGGGTCCATCTCCCTGTGTGTGTCCTTACCCGTCCGCATGATGACATTTGCCACGCCGCTGTTGACGATCATCTTCGAACAGAGAAAACAGGGCCAGATCTGCGTGGTCTCATCGGTCTCGACATCGAACCCCGCAAGGTACAGCGTGCAGCCCCGGGCGAGTTTTCCTGCCTGCAGGAGCGCGTTCATCTCCGCGTGGACGCTCCTGCACCGCTCGTAGTTGGATCCCGAGGGGATGTTGTGATCCTTTCTCCAGCAACGGTTCAGTTCCGTGCAGTCCATCTGTTTTCTCGGGGCTCCGGTATAGCCGGTGGATACGATGGTGTTGAACTCATCTACGATGATGGCGCCGAAGTTGCGCCGCAGGCAGGTGCCCTGGTGGGCACACCGCGTGGCAAGGTCGAGAAAATACTGGTGCCTGTTGGTCCGCATTCAAGAAATTATGGCAGAGGCGATATTAAAGAGGTACGGTCCGGAAAAGGCGTTGTTTATAGGATCAGGCGATTGCTGAAATTCCGTACAGGATGATCGCCAGATGGATGGCAGCGAACAGCGGGACAAGGTAAAATTTTATCTTCCGGGTTTTATGGCGGAACACCTTCATCGCGGCAATGGCGCCGAACGGCCCGAAAAACGCTAGGGTAAGGAGCATGCTCTCGCTGATCCTCAATCTATTCCCCGGAGCATTTCTCTTGTCGTACCCGAAGATCAGGAATACTGCGATGTTGACGGCGAAGTAAAAAATGAGGATAATGAGGGGGAGGGATGTGGCTGTCATTTTCTTGTGTAAACCCCGCGTTCATGGGATTTCCCTGAGGCTCTATTCTTTGAGATAAAACCGCCAAGTACAGAATATATCCGGCGGGTGGGGGTCCGGCGGGGCAAAGATGCATTCCACGTGGATGCGATCATCGATCTCCCTAGCAAAGCCGGTGAATTCGGCCCGGTGCATCTCGCGGCAGACATATTCGCCCTGGCCCCTCCGGAGCCGGGCTTCCTGTGACGGACACGACGGCACCGAGATGGTGACCTCGTCCTTTTGCTCGTCGATCGTGTAGCCCACGATCATGGCCCAGGGGAAATGGCGCAGCGCCTGGACAAACCCGGCGAGGCCTTTTTCCGTGATACCGAACCGGCGCACGATGTCCCGTGCTGCCATGCCGGCTACCCGCCCCCAGACCTGTTCGTTGATCGCCTCTGCAACCGGTCTGGCCATAGGTATCGGCAACCGTGATGAACCAGAAGGCGTCTACCACGCGGTAATGCCAGAGGAGGAACTCCAGGTACTGGTGTTTTTCTGCATCAGACATCCGGTCAAACAGGTCAAGGTTCATCGAGCTCATTGGATCACCCGGCTGAGGATCAGGATTCTTTGGGGGGCAATATGAAGATAGTGAAACGATTTTTTTCCGTTCCTGCCGGGTACCGCTGGAGGTGATTGACAAGAAGCACCGACCAGCGGGTTTCACCATATCCGAAACATCCTAACCCCGACTCTTCTGCGCCCGGGAGATGCATCGCAACCTTTGCAGGATCCCCTTCCCAGTACCATCACGGATGGACGAGCTGACTGCGGAGTCAATAATCGCACTCCACGCGGGTATCATAGAGCGGGACGGCGGTGATGCGCGGCTTCTATCGGAAGCGGGCCTGCACCAGATGATCTTCCAGGCAAACCTGACGAATACAGTATTCCGCCGTGCGGCGTGCGTACTGTACTGGCTCATCACGTACCCGGTCTTCCGGGAGGAGAACCGGCAGACTGCCCTCCTCGCGACCGGCATTGTTCTTGCATCCGAAGGGTACGAGGCCGACCTTGAGGGCGAAGATATGGTACAACTGACGAAAAGTATCGGGTCATTCACGGCCGGGATGGACGATATCGAAGACTGGCTCCGCACGCATGCACGGAAGAGGACCTGAACCGGAGCTGCTCCTGTACGAGGTCTTCATGAACCCCTCCGGCAAGGTCATCGATGGTCGATACGATGACACCGGCATCGTCCGTATCTGCTTCGAAGGTCATCTCCCGTGATACGGATTTCACTCCCCCGTATTCCTCCACCTCAGTGTCGTCAATTCCCTGCGTGAGCTGGTGCAACACCAGTGCCCCCCGCCCGAACCTCCCGATAAGTACCTGGATGTTATATCGTGCAAGGTAACCGATGGTCCGGATCCCCAGCGCGGAGAGTCCGGCCTCGGACTTTTTCCCGATCCCGGGGATCTTTCTGACCGGCAGCGGGTCTAGGAACTCCTGAAGGTCGTGGGGTTGGACTATCGTAAGGCCGTCAGGTTTTTTAAAGTCTGACGCGATCTTGGCAACGACCCTTGAGCTTGCAAGGCGACTGAACAAGTAAGGCCGAGCTGGCTTTTTATCGCGGCCCTTATCCAGGATGCAACGGACCGGGCTAACTCAAAACTCCCGACGGGAGTCAGGTCAAGGAACGCCTCGTCGATACTGACCTGCTGGAGTCGGAACCCGTACGACCCGAGGATTCGCATCACTTCTGCTGAGGCCCGGGAATACCGGGCAAAGTCGGGCGGGAGATAGATGGCGCGGGGGCACAGGACGAATGCCTGCGAGATGGGCATTGCGGACAGTATACCGAATGCCCGGGCCTCATACGAGCACGTAGAGACTACCCCCCGCCCACGGCCCTGTTTCGGATCAGCACCGATAACCACCGGTTTCCCTGCAAGTTCCGGGCGGTGCCGTACCTCAACCGACGCGTAAAAACTGTCCATGTCAAGATGGAGGATAATCCTGCCGGCGGGATCGTGTGCAGGACAGGCTTCCTTGAGGGATCCTGCAGTATCTTCAGGTACGGAGCCGGGGACCATGTCAATTCACTGACTGCGTGAACTCTTTCAGGGTGCACTGCCGTTCCCGGATCATCATACTGAGAAGCTCTCCTTCATCGATGAATCGTTGGACCGGAAGGATGAACTTTTCCGAAATGTGCGAGAGTGCGGCCCTTATGTCTTCGAACTCGGATGCCGGCTGCTGCATCGCATTCCTCACGTTTTCCCTGACGTTGAATACGCCCATTGGGACATATCCCTTCAGCGCTTCCCGGAGAATTATCGCACCGGCCTGTTTCCCTTCCCGGGCAAGGGCTTCCAGTACTGCCATCTTGCAGGAATAGTAGCACCCGCCAAGGGATGAGTACTCGGTTTTTTTCCTGTTTCCTTCATGATCCGAAAATACCAGTTCCTCATTCCCCAGTACTCGGAGAAACGCTTCCGACCATTCGTACTGCCAGCCGGTCGGCATGAGGATGACCGCATAGTTGTTGTGCAGGCTAGAGAACTCGTGAACCCGCCAGTCTGTCGATTACCGGGTTTTTTTTCACCTGGAAAAGGAGCCGATCACCGATTAGGGTATCGCACGCAGTTATCGACCAGCGGGTGGGGACCAGGTGCCGCCCCCGTTCCTGCCCCATCGTGCCGACGGAAAAAGCTTTCTGGATACTTGAAAACGGCAGACCATTCCGGTGCAGGTCGATGACAGCATCAGCAGCTCTCAGGTCGGTATCATAAAAAACCTTTTCGAGGTCCCGGTCCCATTTCCCGCCCTGGATCTCAAAACGTTCCACAGGGGCGCTGGGCCCGAACGGGGTATGCTCCTCGGAAAACGACTGCCCAGTCGGCGTATCCGTGAAGGAGACTTCGCTCTCTATGGACGATGCCGAAAGGGAGATCTCCTGCAGTTTCTCCACAAACCGGTTCGTGAGATCGCTGGCATGCACCCGCTGTTTTCCCCGGACGAGGTTGAGGCGGTACCCGATGATCTCTTCCTGCGTCCTGTTTGCCGGAATCCATGACTCGGGCATATCCATGACGGCTGTGTCCCCGTGCACGGGCGTCACCATGGGTCCGGCATACACATCCGGGTAGTTCCAGCTTCCGACAAAAACGGACGGGGGAGAACTTCCCTCCAGCTCCTTTCCCACAGCAACGGACTTCATCGGCATGGTCGCTGCCGTCAGTTGCCTGAGATATGCACCTTTACCGATCATTCCTGCGTGAGGATACGGACACGGGACTTTTTAATGGGGAGGTGCGCGGGGAGAAAGTGAACAGGTTTACCCGGGAAGCTGGTTCGAACAGTGCTCATACACGATTATCTGGGCATCCGGTCCCGGTTCCATCGTGGTGCTCCCTTATTTCCGGACGCTGTACCCGGCCCGCCGGAGGATCCGGATCATCTCGTCCTCCCATTTTTTATCATCCGGTTCCCGGTGATTTTCGATGCAGCTCTCCCACAGCCGGTTGAGGAGGGTATCTTCGGAACAGAGAGTGCGGATATACTTGACCCTTCCCGCCCGCCTGCCCCGGTGGTCGAGGATCAGGAGCCTCCAGCAGCCATAGTCGCGGCAGATTTCCGGCCGTGTCAGGTGAACGGTACAGTACGCCTTCTCGCTCCCGGGGCGATGGCGGAAGAACGGGCAGGTGTGTGGGAGCTTTTCAAAAATACTCATGTCATCAAAGAGTTCCCTCTTGTCAGGGTCGACAGTTACCGGGGTCTCCTCGCCGGTATACGTATTGCGGATCAGGAAACGGTACTCCCCGTAATCTTCCTTTATGATATGGACCCAGCCGAGGTGGCTGCAGCAGTCCCCGCACTGGAAACATTCGAAGGTCAGGATACCCCCCGCTACCGTATGCTCTGCCAGATAGCGAGCACGAATTCGAGGGCGATGAGGATGATGATGACCCATTCGAGGAAGTTGGAGTGCTGGATCCGTACCTCGTCCGAGAGCATCGAGTAGTTCTCCTGGATCACCTCGATCTTCCGGCTCACGCTCTCGCTCCACTGGCTGCTCCTGAGCACCTTGAGAGCTGTCGCGTATACCCGGGCGTAATAGACATCTTCCGTGACCTTGATCAGGTTGTCGACTTTTTCGATGATCTCGGAAATTTCTGCTGAGGTCTCCATGAGCTTTGACATGATTGCATGGTACTGCCGCCCCCTCCGGAAGGGGGCCATCTGATCGGCATGCTCGATGTCATCGTACATCTTCTCCATCTCCCGCGTCAGTTCCCGGTCATAGTACCTGAGTTCCAGGACCTGGACATTGGCAAATTCGATGAGGTCGATGAGGTCGGTCGGGCTCTCAGGGTTGCACAGGAGTGCTGTATCCCATGAAAGGATCGCCAGGTCATCGGTCGTATAGCTGAGGGAGTTCTTGATGATCTCCTCGCGCATCTGGGAGGAGATACTGGTCTTTTCTCCTATCAGGAGGGCGACCGGATCGATGGAATCGTCCCGGCGGTCGGTCACATAGATGGTGTAATCTTCGTAGAAGTCCGGGTTGATTGCAAAGTTCCTGATGTGGGGACGTATGATCTCCCCGAGAGTCTTGAGGTACTGGACATAGAAGTCCGTAAGCCCTTCCTGGCCGGCAAACAGGAACGCCAGTTCTTCAAGCGCGGCGAGATTCGCAATCGGGTTCTCGTAAATGAAACAAAAACTGATAACCCCGATATCGTACACCCTTGCAGCAACGGAAAACTCAAACTGCCGCCCGTCCCGTTCGACCCGGATCGGGTTCATCTGGATCATGAGCGGGGGCTCCTCGATCATAATCGATTTCGGCTTGACACGGACAAAGCTCGTCCGTGCGGTGAAATAGTTCTTGGCGAGAGCCTGCTCCAGCCAGTTGAGGTCGATCTCCCTTCCGATATCATAAATCCGGTAAAAACGGAGTGCAATCATGCTCTCTTTTCTCCTTCCGGCATCATCGCAGAATGTCTGCAATAATGAACAACCATGAACATGATAAATCCTTGCGGGAGGGAACGGTGCGGGAGCTGGAAGAAAATGCGGGTCATCCGGAACAATAGTGGCAGACCGGCATCACCGGATTATTGGTGAAAAAGAGATCTGGCATACCAGCACAATCTCCAGATGATCTTCGCCGGGGCGATGTTCATCCTCGGTATTGTCACCTGCTGGCGGACGCTGAAAAAACCGGTTACGAAGCGTAATGACTATAGTAAAGCAAGAAAAAATTATTTTCGTGAAAGTACTGCTGCGGCAATTCCACCGGATATCAGGGAAATGAGGGGGATCACCGGAGGGAGAGTAGATTTCGGGGTCGTCGCTGTCTGCGGGTTGAGGGTTGCATAGAGGTCAACAGTCCTGTTTTGCGCAGGATACGTATCAATGATACTGGTGAATGGGATATACCCGCTCTTATATACTGTGAAGGTTTTATAGGGTGTTCCGGTCGCAGAGACCCGTATCAGGAGATTGCCATTCGTTATCACCCCTTTGGGATCGTTATCCAGCGAGACGCTTGCACCGTCAATATTACTGTGGACCACAAACCAACCCACAGCTCCGAGGGCTCCCGAGGGAGTTGTTGATACGGCAGCCACCAGGGTCAAGGTGGAGTAGAGATCAACTGTTTCCCCTTTCTGCGGTACACTGGCAATCTTCCCGGAATACGTGGTGTATCCGTCTTTCTGAACCGTATAAGACTGATAAATGGTCCCGGTAGAATAGACCGGCACTGTTAAATTCCCCCCTGAAATTATTCCCATATTCACCCCATCGAAAAGAACCGTAGCCCCTTCAACGTTGCTGTGGACCACGTACCAGCCAGTATCACTGCCAGCCGTGGTCTGCGTGGGGGTGACGCTGCTGATCGGATTGAGGGTTACGTTCAGGTCAACGGTCTGGTCGGTCCCCGGAACGAGCGTTAGGGAACTGGTGTAGGTCATATATCCATATCTCTGTATCCTGATTGTCTTGTACGGGGTCCCGGTGGTGGATGCCGGAACGGTCATGGTTCCTGCCTGGAATCTCCCGACGTATTTGTCATCGAAATAAATGTCCGCCCCATACACATTGCAATGGATGACATACCATCCCTGGTTCCCTGCTGCGGATTCATCCGCGGACGCCAACGGCACGCCTGCCAGAATAAAAATTATCGCAAGAACGATGATAAGATGCAGGATTTTCATAGAGATCTCCCTTCCGCTTAATTCACCTTTGAGAGACAGTCAATAAAAACTATCGCTCGAGAGGAGAAAAAAAACGGAAAGATAGTTTACCGGCGAACGAACCATGTAACCGCGAGTCCGGCAACACAGAGCCCCGCAAGGATTGTCGCTGTCGAAAGAGGGGACTGGGTGGTAGCAGGCAGCTGGGTCTGGGTTACAGTCGTACTGATCGACGAGGCAGGTATCATCTCTGTGGGCGTCGTTCCTGCGGCAACGAGCTGAAATGTGAGCTTCGTGTACACATCATCGAATGACTGCTGGTTGATTGCGTCCGAGAGCGCTTTGGAAGCAGCTGCGTCCTGGACGCTCCCGGCGCCGGTGAAGTTGAAGAGGAGTGCCCCGGTCTGGGTATTTACCACATCACCCGAATAAACTCCTGATGATTGCAGGTCCATATTGAACACCCCGTCATTTCCCGGGCTCTGGACAAATACATAATACGTGGCGGGAGGGAACCCGGTTGTCGGGTACGTATTGGAGAATGTTCCATCGGGTTTGACCGGCACGATAGAGACATTTACATAATTGCCGGCAAAGACCCAGATCTGAATCCCGGCAGACAGGTTGCCACCGGTTGCCACACCACTGATGGTTACCGGTGTCCCGACTGTCGGGATTGCGGATGAGACCGTTGCAGAGACTGAGGGTTGCACGGCGGTGTTCGTTGCCGTGCTTGCATTGACGGTAACATCTGCTGATACCGGAACTGCGATGAATGTCGCCAGCAGGACAAGTGCAATAACTGCGAGTCCAACGGAATAAGACTTCTTCATGCGGATTGTTGGGGAGGTCATCATTATTAGCATTACGGATTTTGTCCTGCAACAGACTGTTCACCATACAATATATGAGGCGAGGTACCTTTCACTCTTGGCAAAAAGAAAAAATATCTCCCGAACGTAGTGATACATTCGACCTTTGAGAGGAGTGTGCCCGTCCATCGGCTCCGATACTTCCATGTCAACAGCATACAGACGGAATACGTAAGTGGTGGGTCGAACCGATCCGCGGACAGGGCGGTAGGAGCAAGTCTGAACATGTGGGATAGCGGGAAGCCGATCGAGCGGCTGATGAAGGGATACCCGATACGCAGGAATGTGTCCGCCCGGCTCACGGCGTCTTTACAAAATCGAGAGCCGCCGAGTTCATGCAGTACCGCTTCCAGGTTGGGGGAGGCCCGTCATCGAAGACATGACCGAGGTGGGCACCGCACCGTGCACAGAGGACTTCGGTCCGGGGCGTGCCCAGCGAGGTATCGGTCCGGGTGAGGACATTGATCCCGGAGACCGGCGCGTAAAAACTGGGCCAACCGGTCCCGGAATCGAACTTGGTGTCCGATAAAAAGAGGTCGGTACCGCAGCAGACGCAGGCATAGATCCCGTGTTCCTTCCAGTTGTGGAACCTGCCGGTGAACGCGTATTCCGTACCCTGTTTTCTCGCAACCTGATACTGCTCCGGCGTGAGGAGCGCCTGCCATTCTGCATCTGTGCGGATGACAGGAGTGACCTGGTCCACGTTTCCTGTTCGGGCATTATAGATGGGGATACGGTCCCCGGTTTTCCTGCCAGTTCCGGTGTTCATAGGGACTTCCTGCATGATGGATGGGAGGGAAGGGAAATAGACCTTTGGATAGAGCTAAAAACGAAGGAGAGGGGAAGTTATAACCCAAAGAAGCTTAGGACCCGCCGTTTCGGGTCCTTGTAGAAAATTCGTGCCCCGTCCTTGATGTTCCGTACGTCTTCAATAGTGTACAGGAGATCCGGGTAGTCCCGGGAGATGATACCGAGCAGGCGGGCCAGCTCGGTGCGGGGGACGATCATAAAGATGATATTCACCGTATGGGAGAAACTGCCCGAACCTTCGATCCTCTTCATCCCATAGCCGAGCGTGGAAAGCTGGGCGATGAGCGGCTGCGGGTCGTCGGGAGTTATGAGCCGTACGATCACGTACCCGATGGATATGATATTCTCAATCTGCATACCGAGCACTGTCCCGATACCATAACCGGCGAGATAGGCAAACAGGTTCCAGAAATCAGTAAGATCGGTCAGCACGAGACCGGTTGATATCAGCCAGATGCCGGTTTGACGATCCCGACGTAGGCTGCAAGGTTCGCATGCCCTTTGCTGATATAGATCGTCCTGAGCGACTCTAGGCTCGCCTCGGCTACACGTGCAAAGAAAATGAGGACGGGCACACCATCGCGGCTGTCCCCAGTATGACCGGTTCGATGAATAAACACGCTCCTGAACAAGCTGAATCTGCCCGTAGATCTTGAATAGTTAACGGAAATATTCCGCCGTTCCCAGCCGGCCCCCCGTCACAAACCTTGCGGTTCAGAAATTATTCTATCTGTGATACGGGAAGATACCGGATACATGCGTCTTTTGCCGGATTCCCGTGAACGAGATAGGGGTGATGAGAATAATGGGCGGACAATGCCAGAGCCAAAACAGGAATTTCCTTCTCTTTCGGATCTGTCCGGACCGGGTGCTGGCAGCCAGAGCAGGGGTTCAGATAAACAGGCATTCTGCAGTCGGTTTCCGGATCTGATGGAAATGTTTTGGTACCAGGTATCCGGTAAAAGATGGTGGGGTTCTTGTCCTTCGGATGCCCGGACCCTGAAGATGCGTCTGAATGCAAAAGGAGACCATAACTGCAGAAAAACGTTATTTATGGAGAGTAACTATCCACTAGTATCGTGGATGAATTGAAAGGTCCCGGGATAAAGGATCGTGTCCTTCACGTAGCCCCGTGCCGGAAACTAACCGGTGCAGGAAAGAAAAACCGGGACTGCATGCTGATCCTTACGAACGTACGGCTCATCATCTCCCCTCTTCCTGAATCCACCATGCAGGATCGCCCAAAACAGAAACGCAATAATTGGTGGCCGTTCTGCATTTCAGGTTCAGGAGAAGTCGGTTCATCGTGGACGCTGGCAGACCAGTATATGATGAGTGACCCGGCCGAGATCCTTGCAGATGTGAAGGCTGCCCGGGAAATTTTGTATGAAAACATCATGTCAATCACCCTGACCCGGATACGGAGATCCAGTCACCATCTGCTCCTCTTCCCGTTTACGGTCGGGATACCGGAAAACGCCAGCTACCATGTCGATTACCAGCTCGCTGTTAAATCGGGTGAAACGGTAGACACGGTCCTGACACCGTTTTCCCTTGAGATAAAGCAGGTGCTGACAGATGTACCTGGGTCACGGGTGCACGAAGAGGTTGATGACCATGCTCCGCTTTTATAAACCTCAATAGGAAACGGGTTATCCCGTCACAGACGGCACATATCCGCCTCCACTTTTTTCTGCAAACGTTTCTGGTCATTGCCCGTGTCTGAGCGCACGGATGACCGCATCACCGAACTCGCGGGTCCCGGCTGATCCGCCAAGGTCCCGGGTGCGAATCCTTTGGGCAACCACTTCCCTGATGGCAGATTCCGTCCGCTCTGCACCACCCTTGTCCCCCAGATATGCAAGCAGCAGTGCCACACTCCGGATTGCAGCAATTGGGTTCGCGATATTTTTCCCGGCAATATCGGGCGCACTCCCGTGCACCGGCTCAAAAAGGGCGTAGCGGTCGCCGATATTGGCACTGGGCACGAATCCCAGCCCGCCGACAAGGTACGAAGCCACGTCGGACAGGATGTCCCCGAAAACATTGGTGGTCACGACCACGTCATACGACTCCGGATGCTGGAGGATGTCGAGCGACAGGGCATCAATGAATTTGTCATTACAGGGTATTCCGACAGCCTTTGCCTCTGCAAGGCAGATATCCCGGAAGAAGACATCGGACTTGAGCACATTTGCCTTGTGCGCGACCGTCAGCCTGCCCCCCCGCTCCCGTGCAAGCCGGACTGCGGTTTTCGCGATCCGTTCAGACCCTTTCCGGGTCACGACCCGGAGCGTCGTCGCCCGGTCAGGACCGGACTCCTCGATGCCGGAGTAGAGCCCTTCGGTATTTTCCCGTACGATCATGATATCGAACCCGCCATCCTTCACCGGGCGCAGGTTCGCATAGAGATCGAGCGCTTTCCTGATTCGCAGGACAACACTCTGGTAGTCCTTCATAGGAGGAGTGGTGACAGCCCCAAAAAGTATTGCATCAGCGGTCTTCAGTTCCGCAATATCAGGATCGGTACAGGGGCACCCGGTTCGCTCCCACCTCCCATAGCCAACCTCAACCGGAAAATACTCGTACTCAGGATGCAGGAGTTCGAGGACACGTTTTGCAACCGGAATCACTTCGTGCCCGATTCCGTCTCCTTCGACAACCGCAATTTTTTTCACTTCGCCCTCCAGCGGCTGACCAGTTCCCTGACCGAACCGGCGATCTGCGCAGGGTTTGCCCCCCAGTGAACAATGGATCCTGACTTCCCGTTCCAGCTCCCGGGGCCCTCACGTTCTGCACGGCAGCACCTGGCGATGAAAGGTTCTTCGTTCACGCTTTCAAGGGGACAGATGTTCTCGAGCCTGAAGTTGTGCCCATAGGACTCGGTATAAAACTGCGAGCCGGTGAGACAGCCTGCAACGCGCTCACCGCCGCACATCGGATCGGCATCGAGCGTTCTCGCAAATCCTGCTGCCCGGCACGGGTAAACATCGGCATGGATATCCGTGATGTCCCGCACATGGTGGCTGAATACAACGGAGAGGTCACCGAAGAGCCCCGCGGATTCCAGTTCCTGCAGGCACAGGGAAAGGCTCGGGCGGGGAGGGGTCACGTCATAGACATGGATCTCCAGAAATCCGGAAAGGTCGGGGTCGAGGACGAACGTGCGGTGCTCGTCAAGGCCGGTAAATACCGTGCAACGGCGTCCTGATTCAAGGGCCAGCCGGACAAGCCGTGTGCGGTCGTGGAGCTGCACTTTTTCCAGATAGCAGTACACTTCATGGGGCCGGGCAAGTACCTTTGACGAGACGATGTCCCGCATCATCCCTTTCTCTTCAGGGTCGAGTGTCACTTCCGATAACTCATACCCGCCATCCGTCTCCCGGAGAAGGTACCGGCTCAGGAAATAGACCCGTTCTCCGCAGGGTTTTGTCGAGGCGATCCCCACGTATTTGCAGTGTTCCGGGAATATCATTGGTGTCCTCTCCAGTATTCCACGAGTCCTCCTGCAGCAAGAATCTCCCGCATGCGGGGTGAGAGGGGACGGATCCCGTACCGTTTTCCTCCGCTCTCCACCCAGCCTTCAGCCACGTTGAACCTGACAGAATTCCCTTCTTCACAGGACAGATTCGATTCAATGAGCGGCAGCCCGATGTTGACCGCGTTGCGGAAGAAGATCCGAGCAAATGAGGGGGCAATGACCGCAGCAACACCGGCTTCGCGGATTGCGATCGGGGCCTGCTCACGCGACGACCCGCAGCCAAAATTCTTGCCGGCAACGATCACTGCGCCTTTGAGCCGGGCTGCAAGGGCGGGATCGAGGTCCTCGAATACGTGGGCTGCCCAGAGGCTCCGGTCTCTGGTCCTCAGGTACCGCCCGGCAATAATCAAATCGGTATCGATATCCGCCGGGAGACAGACAGCGTGCCCTTCACCCTGCATCAGATCACCTCGGGCGCGGTTATCTCACCTTCAAGAGCGCTCGCTGCGGCGGTGGCCACAGAAGAGAGATAGATCTCGCCGCCCACGCCCATCCGGTTCTTGAAATTCCGGTTCGCCGTAGAGAGGCATACTTCCCCTTCACCAAGGACACCCATATGGTAGCCGATGCAGGGGCCGCAGCCGGGAGTCCCGATGGTGCAGCCTGCGCCGATGATATCAGCAAGCACGCCGGACCGGATTGTCTTCTCGAGAATTTCTGCAGAGGCCGGGATAACTATGGTCCTCACCGCCACTTTTCTGCCCTTCACGATCCGGGCGAACCGGGCAAGGTCGGAGTACCTCCCGTTCGTGCAGGTCCCGACAAAGACCTGGTCGAGCGGGAGCCCTTCGAGCTCGTGGACGGGTTGCACCATATCCACACGGGGGGGTACGGCAACAAGCGGGACGACGTCGGAGAGATCGATCTCCAGTTCCTGTGCGTACGTGCAGGGTTCAGGAAACTGGGCTGACACCGCGTGCCCCCGTTCCCTGAGATAGCGGACGGTGATATCGTCCGCATAGCACAGCCCAGCCTTGGCCCCGGCTTCCACCGAGAGGTTGGAGAGCACGAGCCGCTCATCCATAGAGAGGTGCCGCATCCCCTCGCCCACGAACTCGAGCGCCTGATACGTGGCACCGTCAGTTCCGAGCTTTCCGACATAGGTAAGGGCGAGGTCCTTGGCTTCCGCAGCTCCGGTAAACCTGCCCGAGAGGTGGATCCCGACAGATTCCGGGACCCGGAACCACGTCTCACCGGTCAGCCAGATCGCTGCCATATCTGTAGCCTCCGACCCCGGTCGCGAATGCGCCGAATGCCCCGACAGTAACACTGTGCGAGTCGGCACCGACAACGATCTCCCCGGGCAGGACGACCCCCTCGCTCATCAGCTGGTGGCAGATGCCTCCACCGATATCGGAGAAGTGCATGAACGAACTGCGGGCGAATTCACGGAGCTCGTGCTGGAGCGTAGCGGTGGTACTGTTGTTTGCCGGGACAATATGGTCGAACTGCAGATAGAGCTCGGTTGCTTTTGCAAGCCGGCTTCCGCTCATGTTCTTCCATGCTTCAAGGGCAAGGACACCGGTACCATCGTGGGCATAGGCCCGGTCCACGTTCCGGTCCACATATTCCCCGGCCGATGCACCAAGGATCCGTTCCGAAAGGGTACTCATTCAGGCATTCTCCTGTTCATGTTGTGCTTTCCGGATCAGTTTTTTCAGCACATCCGGCGTGATGTTGCACTTGTGTTCCGAATGGTTCTTGACCATGTCGAGAACACGGCAGATCTGCGTTTCCGAGAGCTCGCAGCCCATGGAAGCCACCACATGCTCAAGCGCCTTTTTTCCGGTGTGCTTGCCGAGAATGAAGTGCCGTTCTCCGCCAACAAGCCCGGGCGGGAAGTACTCATACGCGAGCGGGTCTTCGAGGATCGCCGCGATGTGGATGCCACTCTCGTGCGAAAAGGCGAGTTCCCCGGTTACAGGTTTGTTCCGGGGGAGGGTTATCCCGGAATACTTCTCTACCATGAGGGAGAGGTCTTTGAGGTGCGAGAGATCATACCGGTCAACACCTCCTTTCATCCTCAGCGCGACCAGCAGTTCGTCAAGGGATGCGTTCCCGGCACGTTCCCCGATCCCGTTGACCGTGGTGTGGAGCTGGAAGGCCCCTGCCTCAGCCGCTGTGATCGTGTTTGCCACGGCGCAGCCCATGTCATTGTGACAGTGGGCGCAGAATGGGCGGTCGACCGATGCTACGAGGTCCGCCATCACAACTCGCATCTCGCTTGGGATCAGGCAGCCTACCGTGTCGGCAAAACTGAGGAGGACGGCCCCATGGTCCGCCGCACCGCGGTAGACTTCCCTGAGAAAAGGCAGATCGGTCCGGGATGCGTCCTCGGCTGCAAACCGGACCTGAACACCCTGTTCCCTCGCGTAATCGATCATCTTCAGGGCATCCTGGAGGACCTGCTCCCGGGGCTTCCTGAACTTGAGCCGGACGTGAAGTTCGGATGTCGGAATGAAAATGCTCACCATGTCCACCCCGCAGTCGATCGCTGCCTGTATGTCACCTTCCCGGGCCCGGGCAAAACCACAGATGCGGGCGTCAAGCCCGAGATCGGCGATCGTTGTCACGCACTCCTTTTCGTTCGCGGATACGGCAGGAAAACCCGCTTCGATGACTTCAATCCCTATCGCATCCAGCGTGCTGGCAATATCCACTTTCTCCCTGCACGAGAACGAGACTCCCGGCGTCTGTTCCCCATCCCTCAGCGTCACATCACAGATCTCAACATTCCACGGTTTCATGGTGGCTTCCCTCCGGACATTCCCCTTCAACGACAACTGTCCGCGGCCCGTCCCCGGCCACGAGTTCCTCTTCCAGCACCCGTTCGTCTTCGGCGCGGCAGATGACCGGGTCCGCCCACGAAAGGTAGGGGACGGGGTCATATGCCGGCTGTCCGCCGGTCATTGCCGTGCAGTTGTTCTTCATCACTACGCACAGGAGAGCCCGGCGTTTTTCGTAGACATCGATCAAGGCATTCAGGCCAGAATGGAGCAGCGCATAATCCCCGATAAGGGCAACCCCGGTGCTCTGGGCTGCAACGGCGATGCTCGCACCCATTCCGTAACTTGCCACCCCCAGTTCGTACGGCGGCGTCATGCCGAAGACTGAACACCCGGCATCACAGATAAGCTTCAACCCCCGCTCCCTGAGGATGTCCAGCACCAGCCTGAACGGGCAGTCTGCACAGAATGTGCGGTAATACCCCCGGTCCTCCATGACCTCCGGGCGTTCCTTTGGAACGGGGGGCCGGAGACCGCGGTGGTCGCGGACAAAGGTACGGCCGAACTCGCGAATGTCCCGGATCTCTCCTGCCCGTCCCGGCAGGGGATGAACCGTCACGATCCGGGTGTTGCCCGGTGCGGCACCGGCACTTGCCGGTTCCCCGTTCCAGGTGTTCAGGGGTGACTTGTCCGACCAGGCAAACATCTCCCGGTAGAGCTGTTCTGCCGCCGTGATCCGCCCGTTCATGGTCCAGGTGCGCTCTGAAAGCCTGCCCTTCCGGTCCCGACGGGGGACGATATGCGAAGCGATCTCAGCGTCAAGTATCTGAGGGGTCAGGCGGAGGATTGCTACGCGGGAGAATTTTTCCGAAGCCTCAAGCGAGGACTCCACGGCCGCATAACAGGTGTTTTCATCCGGCTCGATCACCGGGAGTTCCGCCAGTTCACCGTAGTATCGCGAGTCTTGGGCGGTCTGGGACCCGATGGAGTCAGGGTCATCGCCTGCCACGAGAACGACCCCGCCGATGAGGCCCTGTGCCGTCGCTTGGAGGAGTGGGTCTGCACAGGCATTCACCCCGACATTCTTGATGATCACCGCGGCACGTCGTCTGGAAAGGGAGTCCCCGAGGGCATACTCAAGTGCCGTCTTCTCGTTGATCACCATCTCAGCCTTTGTCAGATCACCAAGGTTGGTGATCGGGAACCCCGGGACAGTATACCGGCGGTCGGTATATCGGAGAAGGGCATCGGCCAGACCGGTAACTCCTTTCATTCATCCCTCCCGGGAACCAAGTCACAGCCTGCACAGTTCGTGCACATCGTGAGCGCTTGGCGTGTATCGAGGCCGGCATCAGAGAGAGCCCTGCTGTGTATCGTAAAGGCTTTCTTCAGTCGCTCGGCGGACGGGCGGGGTGTTCCGCTGAATTCCGCGACCGGGTTGAGCGGGCGCAGCACCGGGATCACGCCGTGGCCGGTCAGTGTACGGATGCAGGCCTCCAAATCTTCATCAGTCTCGCCAAGTCCGATGATAACATTGGAAAAAACCCGTCCCCTGCCAAAGAGTTCAACGGAGCGATCCAGCACGCGCCAGAGCCGGTCGTAGTCTAGCCCGGGGCACATCCGTTCAAAGAGATCCGGTGTTGCCGCCTCAAGGTTGAACTTCACTTCCGCAACTCCGAGTTCGTGCAGGTGATCGGGCGTCTTTTCGGTCGGATAGATGGAAACACCGATGGGGAGCCCGAAGAACGTGAGGTGTTTTACGACTTCGAGAACATAGGCTTCCTCTTCCCCGATGCTTGAAAGGACTCCACTTGTTATGGAGATCGCATGGATGCGGTGCCTCACCGATTCAACCATGTCCATTATCTCTTCGATCGTCTTGCGCCTGCCCCCGATTCCCGGCACATTACAGTACCGGCACCTGAATATGCAGCTGCCCGTCACCGTGATGAAGGCCTGGTCAGGGCAGTGGAACCCGGGCTCGAGGAGGCGGCCGGGGAAAATCTGTCCCTCGAAATACAGGTCAGCCACGCCATTGCCCCGGTGGGCGATCTCAATGCCGCTTGTGGGGTTGAGGACGAATTTTACCCGGTGGCCGCCCATCGCAAAGAAAACCGATCCCTTTCCGCCGGCGCCCGGTCCTGCAGCGGAGCGTGCAATAAACGTGTCCGCAGGTTCTCCGGTGAGCCGGGCTGATCCTGCGGCAAGGAGCCGGGCTTTTACATCCTTCCATTGCATAATTCGAGTGCCTCTTTATAGTTGGTGGAGAAGGGAATGGCCGCGACTGCCCCTATGATCCCCCGCCCCTTCATGATGATTCGGAGGTTATCGTCCCCGAGATTTTCCAGGAGTCCGGGCTCTACTTCCCCACGCTTGACTTTCCTCCCGAATGCAAGCAGTTCTTCGGACAGGGAAAATCCGGTATAAGCCGCCATCCCGGTTTTTTGCGAAAGGGTGTACCGCTTAAGAAGGCTATGAAACCGGTCTATAAGACCATCAGGATCCGTTGATGCAAATTCCGCAACCAGGCTCACGCAGTTCTTGGTGCGGTACAGGTACCGGGAAGAGCTGGACGATCGTATGGGAGAGATAGACAGACTGTTCGTCTTCCACGGCTTTTGCAATGTTATGGACGAGGGTCCATGTCGCACCCTCTTCCGGGGTGTCGGTATCATCGACCCCGATCAGCACCCGCTGCCTGCGGGGGATCCAGAGGGTGGCACCGGCCACTTTCCCCCCACCGGCCGGATCACTCCTGCTCCGCAGGACACCGACAGCATCCGACCTGCAGGCTGCGGCGCCAACGCCCCCTCCCCCCATGCCAATATAGGTGATCGCAATCTCGGTATCATCCACGACAACCCCGGAAATGCCCGCGGGGAACCGGGAGCCTTCCAGTGCGAGATCGACTGATCCCGGGGTGATCAGGTACCGGGTTGTTGAACCCACGCACCGGACGTCATCCACAATCTGGCTCTTCGCGTAATGGTGCTGGGTCCACATAGCCCCGCCAATACATTCGAAAAACTCGATGAGCTCCACCCGCTCTCCGGTCTCATCGGCCACTGCGACGATCTTCGGGTACTGGATGATGTAAGGTTCCGAGATGTTCACCATAGAGTCCCGCCGCCTCGATTATTTCCGCCCTGCCACTCCTCCAGTCGATTTTCACCAGGAATCTGTGAGAAGAGCAGCCCGAACCGCTTCTTTGCATCATCCGATCTGATTGAGATCATATTGTCGCCGAAATTTTCGTTAACAAAATAATCGGTAATGACATTATATATATGAATCGATGTACCCACGGAAATAAAAAGGGAAATTTTTACAGAACCTTGTGAAGCTCGATCTTGTACGGCCCAAGCGTGCCACCAAAGTTACCGGCAGAGATAAACTTCACACCGGGAACCATAACCGCAGCTTTCACACCTGCCGCCATCGCTTCCGCGACCGACTTTTCGTCAATACCATCGATCACGATCTCGTAGACGGCCTTGACGCCTGCAGGGATCTTGGAGTCCGGCACTTTCTCGCGGAGTGTCGGGCAGTACTTCTCATTGGTTGAGGCTGGCATGAACTTGTACTTCAGGCTGCCGACTTTCGAGCCGCTCGCGACAATGCCGCCGGGGAAACTGGTGATTGTTCCCGGGACCAGATCGATAGCCTCAACAACTGCCTCGGCACCCATAAGGGCCGCCATCTGGTTTTCTCCCATCACAAAGAAGTTGCCGCCAGCTACCCCCTTAACGATACCGAACTCCTCTTCACCAACATATTCGCCGTTCATGATCGGGATGACCCAGCACTTGCGGCCGCCAACTTCCTTCTGGTACTCGTAGCCATCACCAAAGAAGTGGAGCTTGACCGGGATCTTTTCTTCCGCTGTGGTGATGCCATTGAAAACAGCAGTTGTCGGTGCCGTAAGGACGCATTCTGCGAGGCGCTCGACAACCTGCTCCTTGAGCTTCTTCTTGCTGGCACAGATCAGGATGGCTACACCGGGTCTTCCATCCGGAGTCCCGCTTGCCGGGACATATCCCTCTATGCCTGCCTCGCAGGGACAACCGATCGCGGATGTTGCAAAACCGGTTGCTTCCGTTGCTGCTTTCTTTGCCCATTCCTTGGTGACCGCAGTGATGATAATCCGGCAGACCCATGTCGGGAATGCCTCTGCGTAGGTATTATCGATCGTAACGCCGTTGATTTCCATAAATAACCTCCGGTACTAAAAGGTACCATGATGGTGACTGAATAAATTTTCTAATTTGATTTTGACGAGAACCTGTAATTCGGGAGCGCACGAGAAAAAATAAAAAAAGACGGGGAAAAGTATAAGATAACTTGTTAACCATCTGGATTTATACATTAACATCCCTGAAGAGTATATAAACTAAAATAATGAAAACCCGTATAAAACATCCGTTTTCTCACACGCAATTTCAGAACATTTATCTACATTCTTCTACCACTTTTTGTTAGTCGATTTTTAGAATCGATCATAGCTGGTGCGTGAAAATCGAATGGCATTTGCAGTGCACATACACATGAAAAGGTGTACCGGCTGTAATAATTGTGTGATTGCATGTCCTGTTGATGCGGTAACGCTTCATACAGTAGATACTGCATCAGAAGAAAAGATCTACGTAGTCAGGGATGGAAGATCCGTGATTCTTGATTTAATAGGTAAACTCTCTGCCGGATGCGGCGTAGGTATTCAGGCAAACCCGTACGGCCTTATCAGATTTGCAGGCCCCCGGGAATCAAGAACAGCGGCAAGCGTGCAATAAGAAAACAGCGTGAGGGTTAATTCATGGCATTGTATCCAAAATTTTCCAAGAAGAAGGATGGTGTTAACGTTGTGATGGAGCAGAAACTCCTTCAGAACGTCAATAACCTGATACTCAATGCAGAGACCTGCACGGGATGCGGCATATGTGTCGAGGCTTGTCCTGAGGATGCAATTGTCCTCGGGCTTGTCGGGGCGACAAGGCGTGGCGCTATCAACTACGCTGCTCCAGTGGACGTGGACGAGACCAAGTGTTCCTACTGTGGCGTCTGCGTCATCATGTGCCCGTTCAATGCACTGACATTGAAGGTAGACGGACAAGAGAGACTCCCGATTATCGAGAAGGAAGGGTTCCCGAAGTATGATATGAAAGCGGAGATCGATGACGGGAAATGCGTCAGGTGTACGATCTGTGAAGAGGTATGCCCGCGCGACGCCATCGACCGCAACGTCCCGGCATTTGAAGGGACCTACAAGGGACCCGTGGCAGGCGCCAAGGACCGGCAGACCGCTATCAAGACGAAGATAACGTTTACCGTAGACAAGGAGAAATGTTCTCTCTGCGGCCTGTGTGGTGCACTCTGCCCGGCACTCGTGGTGAAACACAAGGGGTTCACCGCGGAGACCGGAAAAGTGGAGGGTGACGTGATCTGGGACGAGACCAAGTGTGATGCCTGCAAGGTATGCGTAGAGGCATGCCCTGAAGAGTGCATCACCGTCGAGCGTGAAGTCGTTTCCGACAAGGTCGACGGCAAAGTCGACATTATCCAGGACAACTGCTGCACCTGCACATGGTGTTCCCGGAACTGCCCGACTGAAGCGATCACGGTTGAGAAGCTTTTTGAAGGCGATATCGAATTCCATGCCGACAAATGCCCCGGCGGCTGCTCGACCTGTGTCGAGATCTGCCCGGCAAATGCAATCTATCTGCCGTCAGCAAAACCTGCAGCAGAGATGAAGCACGAGATTGAGGCAACCATTGCCGTCAACAAGGATTACTGTATCCTTTGCGGCGCCTGCGTCAATGCATGTCCCGGTGAGGACATCATCGTCCTGCAGAGGACTGGTATCCGCATGAAGGGAACGGAGACGGACCTGTTCAAGCGGATCAAGGAGAAACTCTGCACCAGGAGAACCTCGAAAGTGAAAGAGGAGATTACCGGGCAGGTCAACCTCAAAGTTATGGAGAAGGCGTGAGCGGACTATGGCAAGAACAAAAGGTTACCCCGAAGCGTTGGAGAAAAAACTCCACGATCAGAGATACTACCGCGAGGATTCAAACCCCGAATTCACCACGAAAGTGAAGGGGATCTCGCGTACCATCGCCCACATGTGCTACCAGTGCGGAACATGCACAGGTTCATGCCCGTCGGCCCCCCGCAGCACGTACCGCATCCGCAAGTTCATGAGGAGAGCTGTTCTCGGGCTCGAGAACGAGTCCCTGACAGATCCCGATCTCTGGCTCTGTACAACCTGCTACAGCTGCTCGGACCGCTGCCCGCGTGACATCCTGCCTACCGATGTCATCATGGCGATGAGGAATCTCGCATTCAAGAGGGACATCGTCCCCGTCAACTTCCTCAAGACCGTGCAGGCGATCTACTCATCAGGTCACGGTGTCCCGAACAACGATGTCAACCGTGCAGCCCGCGAGCGGCTCGGCCTCACCCGCGACCCGCCAACCACCCACATGTATCCGGAATATATCCCCGGCATCAGGAAGATCCTTGACCACTACAAGCTCAAGGCGAATGCAGACCGGATCGTCAAGGAGAGGGAGGGGTAAGATACCATGTCAGAAACAAGCGCAAACCATAAGTTTGCATTCTATCTCGGATGTATTGCCCCGAACCGCTACCCCGGTGTCGAATCCGCCTCCATAAAAGCGATGAAAAAGCTTGGCGTTGAGCTCGTCCCCCTGAAGGGCGCAAGCTGCTGCCCGGCCCCGGGTGCATTTGGCTCGATCGACCTCAGTGTCTTCTATGCAATGGCAGCCCGGAACCTCGTGCTCGCCGAGCAGATGAAGATGGATATCGCCCTTGTCTGCAACGGCTGTTACAAGTCGATCTGGGAAGTCAACCACAAGCTCAAGCACAACAAGGATCTCCGCGATGCCGTCAATGAAGTCCTCAAGGAAGTAGACATGGAGTACAAAGGTACTATCAACGTGTACCACACGGCAGAACTCCTCTACAACGACAAGTTTATCGGCGTCGACAAGGTCCGGGACAGCGTCACAAACCCCCTGACAGGTGCCCGCATCGCAGTCCACTACGGCTGCCACCTGGTCAAGCCCCACAAGGACCGTGAGTTTGAGAAAGAAGTCATGCTGAACACCGAGCACCCGACTTGGATGGAAGAGCTTGTTGCCGCACTGGGCGCAACCCCGGTGGAATACCGCAACAAGATGCAGTGCTGTGGTGCCGGTGGCGGTGTCCGCGGGTACGATATCGTCCACTCACTGGACATCACCAACGAGAAGCTGATCAACCTGAAAGAAGAGAAGGTGGACGCACTCACGGACATCTGCCCGTTCTGTCAGCTTCAGTTCGACCGCGGCCAGATCGAGATCCAGGAGAAGTTCGGCGTTTCCTATGGACTGCCCGTACTTCACTTCGCCGAACTCCTCGGACTGGCACAGGGAATGAGCCCGCAGGACCTCGGGCTGGACCTCCATGGTATCAGCTGCGAACCGTTCCTGCAGAAGGTCCTGTGAGGTGGTAAGAATGGCAGAAAAGAAGAAAACAACTACCAAGAAGACCGAGACAAAGAAGCAGGACGCAAAGAAGGAAGCCCCGGTAAAACAGGAAGTCAAGAAACAGGCAGCAAAGCCCCAGGCAGCGGCACCGGCTGCAGCAGGCAGCACCACCAAGCAGGAGGCACGTATCGGTGTCTTCATCTGCCACTGCGGTACCAACATTGCCGGGTCGATGGATATCCCTACCGTACAGGAATATGCAAAAACCATCCCGAATGTAGCCTATGTTGACAACTACAAGTATATGTGCTCGATGCCCGGGCAGGGTGTGATCAACAAGGCAATCAAGGAACAAAAACTCACCGGTGTCGTTGTCGCCGCATGTTCTCCCCGTCTCCACGAGCCAACGTTCAGGACTGCGACCAAGGAAGGCGGACTGAACCCGTTCCGGTTCGAGATGGCAAACATCCGTGAACAGAACTCATGGGTGCACATGCACGACCAGGAAGGATCCACGGAAAAGGCAAAGGATGCAATCAGGATTGCAGTCGCAAAGGCATCGCTCCTGCAGGACCTGTTCCCGAAGTCCGTGCCGGTTGAAAAAGCGGCGATGGTTGTCGGAGCCGGGGTTGCCGGTATGCAGGCAGCACTCGATCTGGCAAGTGCAGGCATCAAGACCTACCTCATTGAGTCCGATACCAGTATCGGCGGACGTATGTCCCAGCTGGACAAGACGTTCCCGACCCTTGACTGTTCCCAGTGTATCTTAACACCAAAGATGGTGGATGTCGGCAGGGCCCAAAACATCGAACTGATGACCTGGTCAGAAGTGGATTCTGTCGAAGGTTACATCGGAAACTTTGATGTCACCATCCGCAAGAAGGCCCGTGGTGTCCTCACCCCCACAGAAGCCGAAGCACGGGGCATTGTCGGTGGAGGCTGTAACGGCTGTGGTGACTGTGACGTGGTCTGCCCGGTGGTAAAGCCGAACAACTTTGAAGTGGGCATGAAGCCCCGCAAAGCGATTTATATCAACCACCCGCAGGTCGTTCCGCTGATCTTTACGATCGACTTCAATTCATGTATTAAGTGCGGGCTGTGCGTCACTGCCTGCGGACCTGAGAAGAGGGCAATCGATCTCGAGTCAAAAGACGAGTTCGTCAAGGTCAAAGTCGGAACCGCTATCCTTGCAACCGGCTTTGATATCTTCCCGATCGAGAAGAAGGAGGAGTGGGGATACAAGAGATTCGAGAACGTCATCACGAGCCTCGAATTCGAACGCCTCATCTGTGCATCCGGTCCGACCGGCGGCCACCTTGTCCGCCCGAGCGATGGCCAGACGCCCAAGAGAGTCGGGTTCGTGCTCTGCGCAGGTTCCCGTGACAACACTGGTACCGGGAAACCGTACTGTTCACGGTTCTGCTGCATGTACTCGCTGAAACACGCCCACCAGATCATCGAGAAGATACCCGGGTGCACACCCTACATCTTCTACATGGATATCCGTTCATTCGGCAAGATGTACGAAGAGTTCTACTACCGCATCCAGGACGAGGGCGCGAAGTTCATCCGCGGACGTGTGGCAAACATCCTTGAAGACAAGAGCACCAAGAACCTTCACGTGATGGCAGATGACACCCTGCTCGACCGCCCGGTCGATATGGAAGTCGATCTCGTGGTCCTCGCTGCAGCAGTGCAGCCCAAGGAAGACACCAACAGGACCCGCAAGCTCTTCGGTGTCTCCTGCTCGATGGACGGCTGGCTCCTGGAAGCCCATCCGAAGCTGAACCCGTGCGGTACAACCACTGCCGGAGTCTTCCTTGCCGGTGTCTGCCAGGGACCGAAGGATATCCCCGACACTGTAGCATCCGCAGAGGGCGCAGCATCTGCAGCAAGCATCCCCATCCACAAGGGTGAAGTCGAGCTTGAGCCGTACTTTGCCACTTGCATTGAGGAAAAGTGTGCAGGCTGCGGCATGTGCGTGAACCTCTGTCCGTACAGCGCTCTTGCCCTCGTCGAAAAGGACGGGCGCACGGTCATGGAGGTCACCGAAGCCAAGTGCAAAGGCTGCGGGACCTGCGGGGGCTTCTGCCCCGGCGGTGCAATCTGGATGAACCACTTTGCAACCCCGCAGATCGTGGCGCAGATCGATGCATTCCTGCTCGGAGGTGAGCAGTAAATGTCAGCACCAGGAAATTTTGAGATCCCCAAACGCGGGCCCGGTATCTGGCAGCCAAAGATTATCGGTATCCTCTGCAACTGGTGTTCGTATGCCGGTGCTGACCTTGCCGGCGGCGGCCGTATCCAGTACCCACCCGATGTCCGGATCATCCGTGTCATGTGCACGGGACGTATTGACGCACTCTTTGTGCTCAAGGCATTCGCTGACGGTGCCGATGGTGTCCTCGTATCAGGATGCCACTTTGGTGACTGCCACTACCTTGAGGGCAACTTCAAGTCAGCAAAACGCATGTTCATGGTGAAGCGGCTGATGAAGAGCATAGGGCTCGACGACCGCCGCTTCAGGATGACATTCGTCTCCGCGTCCGAAGGCGCAAAGTGGGGCGCTGTCATCACGGATGTGGTCAAGACCATCAACGAGCTTGGACCAAGCCCCATCACAGAATTCAAGAAATAACGCACTGCAAATGACCGGGGGAACGGGATGCCGCACCGGCACACCAGGAACCATGTCCCCGACCCCACCTTTTTTATAGAGAGCGCATACAATAATCAGATTTTTTCACATATAATATAACAGTTAATGCTACTATTTTTTGAAATTGTAATACTGCGTAAAACAACGAACTGGAACATTTATGCAATATTTGAACATTGCTTCATGTTTAATAATTATTTTTTATGTATTATAAAAAAAGGTTTCGGTAAAAAATAGGAATGCTTATATGGCAAAATTGGGAAGTATTCAATGTCCCATCTTAGGGGACGTGCAATAGCGACTTTCACTCATTACCAGTATCCCTTATAGGGAATACTTTCGCTCACTGACAGTATTGTATCGCGGTTAAATGGAAATTTGGAGGAATTCAAATGGCAAAATATAAAGATACGATCGACCTCTACGACGATGAGGGTAAGCTCTTAAAGAGCAATGTAACTCTTGACAAGATCAGTCCGCTGGTCAACAAGGGTGCACTCAATGTCATCGACCTCACCAAGAGGACCGTGGCAGTCAACCTCGCCGGTATCGAGGAAGCATTAAAGACCGGAAAATTTGGCGGCAAGTCGAACCAGATCCTCGGCCGCAGCATGAACTGCAGCTGTGTCAAGGACTGTGACGCACTTTCAGCCAAGATCAAGGACATGGTCCAGGTCACTGACGGTGACAACACCAAGATCACTAAGATCGGCGGTGGCAAGATGATCCTTGTCGAGGTCCCGACTTCCCGTATGGAGGCAGCGGCAACCTACGATGCGGCATCAACCGCCGTTGCAGCAGCCACCACCTATGCACTGGTTGACCAGTACAAGGTCGGCATGTTCGACGGTTCCTATGTCAAGAGTGCAGTCTGGGGTACCTACCCGCAGACCATGAGCATGGATGGCGGCAACATCGTCACTATCATGTCCATCCCGCAGAACAATGAAGGTCTCGGCTACGCACTGAGGAACATTCCCGCAAACCATGCGGCAATGATGACCCACCGGAATGCAATGCAGGGTGCAGCGCTCTGTTCAACCTTTGAACAGGCCGGCGAGTTCGAGATGGGCATGGCAATCGGCCCGTTTGAGCGCGCCCAGCTCCTGCTCTACGCATACCAGGGCCTGAACGCGAACAACCTTGTCTACGACCTCGTCAAGAAGAACGGCAAGACCGGTACCATCGGTACTGTCGTGCAGAGCCTTGTTGAGCAGGCCATTGAAGACAAGGTCATCAAGGCAGGCAAGAAGGGCAAGAGCGGCTATATCTTCTACGACACCAAGGACCCGATGATGTGGAACGCCTACGCATCGGCAGGAACTCTCGCAGCAACCATGGTCAACTGTGGTGCAGGACGGTTTGCACAGGCAGTCTCTGCAACCCTGCTCTACTTCAACGACCTGCTCGAGCACGAGACCGGCCTCCCAGGCTCCGACTTCGGTCGTACCATGGGTGTAGCAGTCGGGTTCTCGTTCTTCAGCCACTCGATCTACGGTGGTGGCGGCCCCGGCGGGTTCAACGGTAACCACGTCGTTACCAGGCACGCAGCCGGTGTCGGTATGCCCTGTATCGTAGCAGCATGCTGTCTTGATGCAGGTACCCAGATGTTCGGCCCCGAACAGACCTCGAAGATCTACCAGGACACCTTCGGGCAGCTCGATGCATTCAAGAAGCCGATCCAGGCAGTTGCAAAGGGTGTATAAACCCCACGGATACGAATGACCGAAGCCACGTTCCCCCAGTGCAGGATTGTCACAGAGCGGTTGCTGAATCCCGAGACCACAGAACGCCTGCTGAACCAGATCGTCAGCGTTCCCGGAGTAAGGCGTATGGTCCTCAACGGACCACGCCTTCCCGCTACCGTAACGTACGGACCCGCCAAAGGACTCGCCAATCCTCATATCATGAGGAAGAAGATCCATGTCGGGGACCAGGAACTGGATCTCCAGGTTCACGTGGGCACTGTCGTGCTCGAGATCGAAAACCGCGACGTCATCCCCGCACTGCAAGCCGCTATCGAACCGGTTTTTACGGATTTCACCTTCCGCATCCAGGAAGGCAGGTACATGAAGACCGAGCCGTCGCTTGCCGATTACTGCAAGTACGGCCCGAACGCGGACAAAGAAATGCTCGGACTTGCTGATCCAAGCAGCAAGTCCAGGCCCGTAATCCTCCAGGGAACAAAATAATCATGCCGATTGGACGAGTAACCCAGGTTGTTGACTGCCGCGAGGCGTTGGGCATGGGAAAAGGAGGAGGGATTGCCCAGCGGGGCACCATCTCCGAATGCCGGTACCCGGACGTCATCGTGGTCGGGATGTCTCCCGGACGCCGCCATGTGACCAAGCCGGTGTGCGATATCACCTCAGGTCTCAGGCAACAGGGCGTCGAATACAGTATCAGTACACTGGTGTTGTATGCTGGCAGCGGCGTGCCGCCGGACGCACCGAAAATTGCCGGGGGCGTCCTTGGCGCTTCCATGGGGATTAACGAGAAAGAGATCGCGCAGATCGAGAAACACAAAGTCGCCATCCTTCACCATGGGAATGTCCGTTCCCATGTCGTGCAGAAGGTCAGGTTTATTCTCCAGCACTGTGATGTGAAGGCGATTGTCGTTTCCCAGTCACCTGTCGATTACGAGGATTTCGCAAAGGAGGGCGTGAAGACAACGGTGGTAATGCCGCCGGCGGACAAAATCCGTACAAAAGGTACGGTGATGGCCATCGTGAGCGGCGTGACCCGGGGTCAGACCCCCACACGCGAGAAAATGGCAGAAGTCATTTCGTCAGTTATGAGAATCGTGAAAAAGAAGGAACTATTGGAGTGATAAAACAATGGCATACAAACCCCAGTATTGTCCCGGCCAGACCCAAATCGCCGAGAACAGGCGCAAGCAGATGGACCCGACGCACAAGCTGGAAAAACTTCGTGATGTCACTGATAAGGACGTCGTCCTCGTCATGGGACACCGTGCACCAGGCTCAGCCTACAAGAGTGCACACCCGCCGCTCGCAGAGCAGCAGGAACCCAACTGCCCAATCCGCAAGCTCGTGACTCCGACCGACGGCGCAAAGGCCGGCGACCGCGTCCGCTACATCCAGTTTACCGACTCGATGTACAATGCACCCTGCCAGCCCTACCAGAGGTCATGGCTCGAGTCCTACCGCTTCCGCGGTATTGACCCGGGTACCCTGTCAGGGCGTCAGATTGTCGAGTGCCGCGAACGCGACCTCGAGAAATACGCAAAGGAACTCATCAACACCGAGCCTCTTTGACGCAGCACTCACCGGTATCCGTGGCTGCACGGTGCACGGGCACTCCCTCCGTCTCGATGAGAACGGGATGATGTTCGACATGCTCCAGCGCTTTGTTATGGACAAGAAGTCAGGCGTTGTCAAGTATGTCAAGGACCAGGTCGGTGTACCCCTCGACGCAGAAGTCAAGGTCGGCAAGCCGATGGACGCAAAGTGGCTCAAGGCAAACACCACAATGTTCCACTCTGTCGTCGGTACCGGATTCCGCGATGACCCCGAGTACGTTGAGTACATCACGCGCATCCATGAACTGAGAGTGAAATACGGCTTCATGCCCAAGGAGGCCTGAACATGGCAAAAGCAGCTAAAATCGAAAGGACCCAGAAGCTCTTCCTGAAGGCAATGAAGACAAAGTTTGCAGAAGACCCCCAGGCAATGTCCACCGTCTATCTGCGCAAGGGCCTTGAGCAGTCCCCGAGAAAAGTCGAGTTCATGAAGGCCGGAAAGAAGGCCGAGATGGACCGCGGCATCTCCATGTACGACCCCAAGCGCTGCCACTGCGGCGGTATTCCGCTCGGCCAGCGCCAGCTGACATCCTACGAAGTCAGCACCACCGGTGTCTTTGTCGAAGGCGATGACCTGCACTTTGTCAACAACGCCGCTATGCAGCAGATGTGGGACGACATCCGCCGCACGATCATCGTCGGCCTCGACCTCGCCCACGGCACGCTCCAGAAGCGTCTCGGCAAGGAAGTCACCCCTGAGACCATCAACGAGTACCTCCACGTGCTGAACCACGCAATGCCCGGTGCAGCCGTTGTCCAGGAACACATGGTCGAGACCCACCCGGGACTCGTCGACGATTGCTACGTGAAAGTCTTCACGGGCGACGACGAGATGGCAGACGACCTCGAGCCCCAGTTCGTGCTCAACGTCGACAAGCTCTTCCCGGCCAAGATGGCAGCACAGCTGAAGGCAGCCGTCGGCAAGTCGATGTGGCAGGCTATACACATCCCCACGACCGTCAGCAGGACCTGCGATGGTGGAACCACCTCCCGGTGGTCCGCGATGCAGATCGGTATGTCCTTCATCGGCGCGTACAAGATGTGCGCCGGTGAGGCAGCAGTCGCCGACCTTGCATTCGCCGCGAAACACGCCGGTGTCATCCAGATGGCAGACATCCTGCCCGCCCGCCGTGCACGTGGCCCGAACGAGCCAGGTGGCATCAAGTTCGGACACTTCTGCGACATGGTCCAGTCAGACCGCAAGTACCCCAACGACCCCGTCAGGTCATCTCTTGAGATCGTTGCAGCAGGCACGATGCTCTTCGACCAGATCTGGCTCGGATCCTACATGTCCGGTGGTGTCGGGTTCACCCAGTATGCAACCGCTGCATACACCGACAACATTCTTGATGACTACACCGAGTATGGTGTGGACTACGTCAAGAAGAAGCACGGTGGCATCGGCAAGGCAAAGGCGACCCAGGAAGTCGTCAGCGACATCGCAACCGAGGTCAACCTCTACGGTATGGAGCAGTACGAGCAGTTCCCGACCGCTCTCGAGAGCCACTTCGGTGGTTCCCAGCGTGCCTCCGTCCTTGCAGCAGCATCAGGTATCTCCGTTGGACTTGCAACCGCAAATTCCAACGCAGGCCTGAACGGCTGGTACCTCTCCATGCTCATGCACAAGGAAGGCTGGTCACGTCTCGGCTTCTTCGGCTACGACCTGCAGGACCAGTGCGGTTCCGCAAACTGTATGTCGATCCGTCCCGACGAGGGATTGGTCGGCGAGCTCCGTGGACCGAACTACCCGAACTATGCAATGAACGTCGGTCACCAGGGAGAGTACGCCGCTATTGCCGGATCCGCCCACATTGCACGCGGAGATGCATGGACCCTGTCCCCGCTGATGAAGATCACATTCGCAGACCCGTCGCTCAAGTTCGACTTCTCAGAAGTCCGCCGCGAGTTCGCAAAGGGTGCAATCCGCGAGTTCATGCCCGCCGGCGAGCGCTCACTGATCATCCCAGCAAGGTAAGATCAATCCAACCTTTTTTTTGCTCCGTTTTCCTGTCAAGTGTCCTCCCGCTGATGCCATGACAGTACGTGAAAATTCCTTTGAATCTGACTCCTTTTCCGGTTACCGGAACCCGGAAAGCCGCTCTGCGGGCCTTTACCGGCCCGGGATGAGACCTTCATTCAAGACCCGGCCCGGATGGTGAAACACCCAGGTACGAACACGCTGGGAAAAAGGGAGTGAAAAGGGGGATCCCGAAAAGAACCTCCGCTCGGGAAAGTGCCCTTCCGGAGCCACCGGATCGCTCAGGCGTACTTGGCCGGGTCCGAGTCGAACTTTTTCTTGCAGCCCGGGGCACAGAAGTAGTATCTCTTCCCCTTGTACTCGCTCATGAACTTCGCGGTCTTCTCATCCACGGTCATCTTGCAGATCGGGTCGATTGCCATACGATACCTCACTCATTACCCTTTTTTGCTTCGGGTATATACGTTTTGAGCAGGAGCGAGAGACTGACCACGGTCACCGAGCTGAGCGCCATGGCAAGAGCGGCGAGTTCCGGACGGAAGGTGATACCAAAGGACGGGTAGAGTACTCCTGCTGCAACCGGGATCAGGGCCGAGTTATAGGCAAATGCCCAGAAGATGTTGCCCCGGATCCTTCCCATGACCTTCTTTGAGAGCTGGATAGCTGCAACCGAATCGAGAAGGTTGTCCTTGATGAGCACAATATCCGCGCTCTCGATTGCCACATCAGTTCCCCCCCCGATCGCTATGCCCACGTCGGCCTGTGCGAGGGCCGGGGCATCATTGATCCCGTCACCCACGAAGGCAACGACCTCCCCTTTTTCCTGAAGTGCTTTAACATGTGCTGCCTTATCCTGCGGAAGGACCCCGGCGACCACGTTTTCGATCCCGATCTGGCGGGCGATTGCATCGGCAGTGCGCCTGTTGTCGCCGGTAATCATGACAACCTTCAGTCCCATCGTTTTCAATCGGGTGACCGCGGCCTGTGTTGTCTCCTTCAGGGTATCCGCAACAGCGAGTGCTCCCGCCATCTGTCCCGAGACGGCGACCAGAATTACGGTTTTTCCATCCTGTTCAAAGCGGGAGATCGCGGTCTCGATCCCTTCAGGGATTGCTATTCCCTTCTCCTGCAGGAAGGTGCGGTTACCAACAAGTACCTCTTCCCTGAGGATGAGAGCGGAGACACCTTTACCGCCGAACGTATCGAACCGTTCCGCCCCTTCAATCGGTATATTCCTGGTCCCGGCCATCCGTACGACTGCCTGGGCCAGAGGATGCCGGGAGTTCTTCTCCACTCCCGCGGCAAAAGACAGCAGAGTCGCTTCGGAAATCCCGGTTGCGAGGATATCAGTTACTTCCGGTCTGCCTCTGGTGAGCGTCCCGGTCTTGTCAAATACAACCGTCGTCACTTTTTCGGAGACCTCCAGCGCTTCACCGTTCTTGATCAGGATCCCCAGTTCCGCACCGCGCCCGACCCCGACAGTGACCGCGGTCGGGGTTGCAAGTCCGAGCGCACAGGGACAGGCAACCACGAGGACGGAGATAAGACCGGTCAGGGAAAAGAGGAGCGTAGCACCGAGGAAAAAGTACCAGACAACAAATGCGACAGCCGCAATCCCGAGTACTGCGGGGATAAAGAAGGTGACAGCGGTATCAGCGACCCGCTGGACCGCGGGCTTTGAACCCTGGGCATCTTCCACGAGCTGGATAATCTGGGCAAGCATGGTCTCTCTGCCAACTTTTACTGCCTTCACCGAGAGGACACTGTTCTGGTTGATTGTACCACCGACGACCTTGCTCCCGGTTGTTTTGAGAGGGGGGACCGGCTCTCCGGTTATCATCGCTTCATCGACATAGCTCTCTCCTTCCACCACGATCCCGTCCACCGGCACCTTGTCGCCCGGCCTGATGACGACAATGTCATTGACGACGACATCCTCGACCGATAGTTCCTCCCGGTTGCCGTTGCGAAGCACTATCGCAGTTTTTGGCTGGAGTCCGGCAAGTTTCTTGATCGCGTCCGAAGTCCTGCCTTTTGCCCGGGCTTCGAGATATCTCCCGAGCATCAGGAACGCAGCGAGCATGATAGCCGTATCATAGAACATGAACTCGGTCGTGAGCACGATCCCGAATGTGCCCATGACACTCGATACGAATGCGACACCGATCCCCATCGCATACATAACATCCATATTGAGGGAGCGGTTGCGCAATGCCATATGAGCCGCCCTGAAGATCGGGTACGAGACAAACACAAAGACGGGGGTGGATATGACCAGCATCACATACGCAAGTGCCTGCATGGATACGGGAAGAGGTATCCACATGGCGATCATGAGCGGGATGCTCACGGCAAACCCGATGGAGAACCTCACGAGCTTGTCGTGCAGGTCCTTTTCCCGTGCTTTCCTCTCAATCTCGTCGCTTACCTCTCCGGAAAGCCCAAGGTACTGGTACCCCGAGTCCTCGATGGCTTTCCTGATCTCATCTATTCCGGAGACGGAGGGGTTGTAGGTGACATAGGCCTTCTCGTTGCCGAGATTGACCGAGACGCTTACGACCCCGGGAAGTGCACGGAGAGCTGCTTCGATGGTCTGGACACAGGTGGCGCAGACCATCCCCCCCACTTTGATCACAACCTCACGGTTGACAATCTCATACCCCGCGTCCCTGACCGCATTTTCCAGCTCGGCAAGCGTGACTTTTTCCGGATCGAATTCGACATGGGCGGTATCAGTGCCAAAATTCACCTGAGCCTTTGAGACATCCTTGATCTTCGACAGGGAATCCTCGATGTTGACAGCACAGGTCGCGCAGCTCATTCCTGAAATTTTCAATTCTGCTTTTTTCTTTTTCGTCCCGGGCACGACTGTTTCCCCTCTTTTCTTCACAGACACTCTCAGACAACCACTGTATGGAGAATATAATTCAATTTTTGTTATATGTATATGGGAAGATCCAGATCAATAACCGGCAGAAGTTCCAGAGCGCCCGCTTCCTGCCCCGGGCGTCCCGGTGCCGTTCACCTACCTGCATCATTAATAACCATCAGGAAAAAGGGTAATTGATGCCCGATACCGGGGTCAAGCCCCCTGTTCTGAGACGCGAGATCGGCCTCTTTGGCGCCACAGCACTTGGCATCGGTGCGATCATCGGCTCCGGTATCTTCATCGTCACCGGTATTGTCGCCGGTATTGCAGGCCCTGCAATGGTCCTGTCCGTACTCATCGCCGGGGTCATTGCCGTCTTCTCGGCCATGAGCGTGGCCGAACTCGGCGCCTGCCTCCCGGAAGAGGGCGGGACGTATGCATACGCGCAAAAGCTCATCTCCCCCTTCGCCGGATTTATTGCCGGCTGGATCTGGATCTTCTCCAACATCTTCGTTGGGGCGGCGGTCTCGCTGGGCTTCGCCCATTATTTTGTCACCATCTTCCCTGCCGTGCCGGTAAAAATCATCGCCCTTGTCATCTGCTTTTTTTTCATTCTCATCAATTACGTCGGGCTCAGGGAATCGGTACTGTTCAACAACGTCCTTGTCACGCTTAAAGTTCTGATCCTCCTGTTCTTCGTGGCCTTCGGGCTGGGATTTTTCAGGCCGGGGAACTTCACCCCCCTTGCCCCCGAAGGATCGATGGGGGTCCTTGGCGGCGCGGCCCTCATCTTTTTTGCCTATACCGGCTTTGCCCGGGTCACCATCATGGCCGAGGAAGTACAGAACCCGGAGAAGACCATCCCGCGCTCCATCTACCTCGCGCTCGGGATCTCGACCGTCATCTATCTGCTCGTGAGCATGGTCGCTGTCGGCCTTGCCGGTGCCCCCGCCCTCGCTCACTCCGGTTCGCCCCTTGCCGATGCAATCGCGGTGACCGGAAGTTCAGGGGCCGTCCTCCTCATCTCAGCCGGGGCGATGATCGCAACGGCAAGCGTGCTGCTGACCACCATCATGGGGATATCCCGCATCGTCTTCTCCATGGCCCGCAGCCAGGATCTTCCCCTGCTCTTTGGCAGGATCCATCCCCGGTTCAGCACACCGCATTACGCCATCGCGATCACCGGTGCCTGCATGATCGCGGCCCTCCTTCTCGCCGACCTTGCGCTGGTCGTCGCGGTCGGCACGTTTGCCATGCTGCTCTACTACCTGATCGCCAACCTCGCCGCACTCAGGCTGCCGCAGGAGCACCAGCGGTATCCCTCATGGGTCCCGGCCATGGGGGCGGTGAGCTGTATCGGGCTTATCGCATTTCTCAGCCCGGATTCATGGGTTATCGGTTGTATCGGGCTCCTGATCGGCGGAACGTGGTTTTTTTTCCGCAGGAAGGCTGCTCCATGACGTTCCCTTGGAATTTTCCGTAATATTCACAGGAATTTCGAAACGGACGTGAAAGAGCCGTGGGATTGTTCAAGGTGATTATTATTAACCCATATGTCCCATAATTATCCAGAGAGACAGGATGAACGAGGTTCGGTTTTGCAAAAGTGTGACATAGGAGGACCGTGGTGGAAGTCCCTGAATGAGCCCAAACCCTATGCGTTTGCATTCCTGATCATCTTGGGACTCCTCCTTGAATTTATCGTCCATTACCAGATGCACATCGCGGTCGTATACACGCATTTCTATTACCTCATCATCGTTCTTGCCGGGCTGTGGTACGGCAGGAAGGCCATCCTGATAGCGCTCTTCTTTGGAGCCCTCCACATTGCGGATACATATCTCACGATGGGGATAATCTCATCCGATGCAATCATCCGCGCCTGCATGTTCGTAATCGTAGCGTCCGTGGTCGGTTATATTGCAGAACGGATGAACTGCTACCGCGACCAGCTCATTGAACGGAACCGGGAACTGACCGAGATCAATTCCCAGCTCGAATCGTCGCAGAGCGCGTTTAAGACTGCCAACAAAAAGCTTAACCTTCTCTCCAGTATCACCCGCCACGATATCAGGAACCAGCTGATGGGGCTCATGGCGTTCATTGAACTTTCCAAGGAGGAGTGTACGGAACCGAACATACAGAATTATATTGAACGGGAAGATCTCGCAGCGCAGGCCATCCAGAGGCAGATCGAATTCACGAAAAATTACGAGGATATCGGGGTCCACTCCCCCCGTTGGCAGGATATCGGCGTGCATCTGAAGGCGCTGCAATCTCTCATTCCCCGCGGGGAGATCGAGGTTTCGATAAATGTTGAGGGACTTGAGATCTTTGCCGATCCGCTCCTCGAAAAAGTCTTTGAGAACCTGATCGACAACTCACGCCGGCATGGGGAACGGGTCCGGCATATCTCATTTTCCTCATTGCAGTATGGTCAGGATACCCTCGCAATCGTGTACGAAGATGATGGCATCGGGGTCCATGAGTCGGACAAAGAAAGGATTTTCGAGAAGGGATTCGGGAAAAATACCGGTCTCGGTCTGTTCCTCTCGCGGGAGATCCTTGCCATCACCGGCCTCTCCATCAAAGAGTCGGGTGTGTATGGGAAAGGTGTCCGGTTCGAAATTCTCGTGCCGAAAGAAAAATTCCGGGTTTGCACGACCAGCAGCAGATCCACGATGATTTTGTCGCCACAACGATAATGGACGCGATGACAGGGACCTTTCATGATAATTTCTTGCCGTACCCTGAATGAAAATTTCTTTAATAACGGGCGGGATAACCCTGCCGGAACCCTACCATGCAATTTTCACACCCACACCCGTTTCCTGCACAGGGCAATATTTTGCAAGCGAAAGTTTTGCCATAAGCGACGTGCAGTGGCTGGCGTGCAGGGTTTTAAGGTGAAGCTCCTGAAGGTATTCTCCCGTCTTTTTCATCCGTTCCGGTTCCGGGGAGAGGAGATGAAGGCCGCCGATAATATCCGCAACACGGCTCTCCCCGCAGACCTCCCGGGCATATTCTGTGATATTGCAGATTCCCGCATGGGAGCATCCCGTTATGATGACCAGTCCGTTATCGGAACGATAGGCAAGCGCGGAATCATCTAGGAGCTGGTCGGGTTCCATCCTGCCATCGGGCAGTATAACCGTCCGCTTCCCCGGGTCCATCCGCTCAAACGCGAACTTCCGGGGGATTTCCCCGAGAAAGACCAGATCATCCGTAATCCAGACCGGTTTTACGGACAGGTTAACCGGGAACTGCCGCCGGGCCTCCTCCTCGCTCACAGCCGAGCCGTTTTTCCGGGTATCTTTTTCTTTGGGCCAGAAGCAGCAGGGATGGGCGATGAGTTCCGGCACCCGGGGCTGCCTCTCCTCTGGCGTTGCATCGACAAGGTGCCGGGCGAGCGCGGCAAGCCCTCCGGTATGATCAATGTGTCCGTGCGAGAGGACGATGAAGTCCAGGTCCCATAAGCCGATGCACATCTTCGCTGCATTGGTGAGGAACAACCCTGACAAGCCGGTATCAAAGAGGATCTTCTTTCCGTCAGTTTCCAAGAGGAACGAGAGCCCGGCCTCACCACAGAAATCGTTATCCGTGAGGGTGGTATTATCGACAAGGACGGTGAGGGTAAGCCGCTTGTTCATCAAGAACCATCGGGCAGGTCAGAGATTAGTTCTTTCGTTTTCGCCCGGGATACCGGAAATTATTATGGAGGGTGTTCACTAACAGTTTCCTGATGACAACCCGGCCGACCATGACCGTTCCGGAAGCTGCCGAAGTCCTTGGTATCCCCGGCAGGGGAAGCCTGAATGGGATACACGCCCGTTTCCGGGAACTGGCCAAAGAGTGGCACCCGGATGTTTCCGGTCACGATCCTGATCTCTCCCACGAGACGTTTATCCGTATCAGGGAAGCGTATGACATCCTGGTGGAGTACAGCATGAATTATGAGATCTCGTTTCTTGCAGAAGATATCAGGAAAGGCACTGACTATGACTCCCGGGAGTTCTGGATGAACCGGTTCGGGAATGACCCGATCTGGGGTTGAAACGTTCTCCGTTTGCACCGGATTGGGATACCGGTTCATTCCGCTTCGGAAGGGAGTGCCCGGATAACAAGGTTTTAAACATTTATGCGCATATGAGTAATTATCGTACGGCAACCGTACGGTTGGTGAACACATGCCAGAAGATACACAGCAACCACCCAGTGATATCCAAAAAACCGACGACGAATCTACTACCCTGCACACCTGCGCGTGCGGAGAACAGCACCGGCACCGCCCGGGCACCCCCAGCCACCGTGAAGAATGCACGTCTCCCAAAAAATTCGGCGATACCTGCTGCTGCGAGTCAGGCTTTCTCCCGAAGGGCAACCAGCACCGCTGCGGCCACGGGCCGAGGTGTCAGTGATCCGGTGTCAGATCCGGTCCCTGCCATGACAATTCCTGACCCTCTGTCGCGGCTATGACCAGTCATCCGGAGATCTACGAACTGCTCAAAGACTATATGGAGGCAGACCCCCGGTCGGAGCGTTGGGTCACCGTCCAGGAATTCCGCTCCTATTTTCACCTGAAAAAAAGGTGTTCCCCGGTCATAGCCGGGTATTTCCAGCGGATTTACCAGAACCCGACGTACCTCTGCCCGTACAGGGTGACAAAAATCGAGAGGGTACGGGATCCTTCCGATCCGTACCGCTTTGTCGGGAGATACCGGGTGGAAAAGACGCTCCGGATCCCGAAAAAACTCCCTGCCGCGAAGTCCGGAATGCATTTTTATGAGAATCCATACGAACGTTAAATCATGAAGGATGCCATATTGATCCGTAAGGGAGAGCAATTGACCAGCGACAGTAACGTGGAGACACCGTGTCCCCGGCGGGGAAGGCCGCGGCTCAGGCGCACCATCAACAGTACGTCAGAATCATGCTGTTACACCCCCTGCTGTTGCCCGGAGCAGGAAGGAACGGGTATCTCGCTTCAGCCTGAAGAGATCGAACTGATACGGCTCATCGACCTCGAAGGACTTGAACAGGAAGAGGCCGCAGAAAAACTCGGGGTCTCGCGCAAGACGGCGTGGCGCGACCTGCACGAAACCCGTCGCAAGATTGCCGATGCACTCGTCAACGGGAAGAGTATCGAGATGGCAGGCTGCCGGAAAGCGTCTGAAGGACGATGCCCGAAATGCCCGCGGTAAGGGGTCTCTGCGACTCCCGTAAAATCATTTTTTGCGCGCTTACGTACGTTTAAGTATTTTTACCCATATGGGTAATTGTGGCATTCCATAACGGGAGGCTTGAGGTAACGATATGAGCAACGAACCAATGAAAATAGCCATAGATTATCCTGAAGCAGCAGTGACGCTCAAAAGAGTACTCGGGCTCAAAGGATCCCCTGTTGCACTCAAATTCGCAACAACAAAAGAAGAGATCCCGGCCGGGATGGAAGAACTCGACAAGACCATCCGGCACTGTTCGATGGTGAACCTGGCAAGAACCGAAGGGAAGATTTTCTACGCGACGTCGGGAAAGCACGAGTGTAACGGCGGTGCCTGGTCGCTGGGGCTCCGCGAGATAACCCCGACGTTGAAGAGCGGGGAGTTCTATTTCAAACTGGGAAAGTTTGACAGTGCTGCGGCCTGCAAGCGGACGATCGACAAGGTCTCCCACCTCAACCCGGGCGATACGTATGCAACGCTCTATGCCCCGCTGGAGAAGACCCCGTTCACCCCCCAGGTCATCCTGATCGTCGCGAACCCCCGGATAATGCTCAAACTTGCGCAGAGTTCGCTCTTCCGGCTCGGCGGGAGAATTTATGCCGAGTTCTCCGGCATCCAGTCGGTCTGCTCGGACGCAACAGCCCAGACCTACCTGACCGGACGACCGAACTTCTCGCTCGGCTGTGACGGGTCGAGGAGATTCTCCGGGATTGCCGATGACGAGATGGTCATGGGTCTGCCGGCCGAGATGCTCCCCGAGATTATTTCAGCACTTCCCATCGTGGTCGGTGCAGCCGGTTCGAAATAACAAGCTGCGACCATATCATTCTGCCGAAGGGCGGGCCCGGAGTGCCGGCACCGATGCGGTGACGGAGGCGGCGGCCCTCCCGCTCAATTCTTTTTCGTGATCCGCTATGCGTAAATCTTTATGCGCATATGTGTAAATATTACGTAACTACGATACGGAGCACAAGCTGATGCCGGACTTTGATGGAACAGGACCGCTGAAACGGGGACGGATCATCGGACGGGGACGAGGACCCTGCAGGCAGGACGCTGACAGGTGCCCGCGACAGGATACGGATCCGGATCTGCCAGAGGAGAGAGAGACCTGATAAATAGCCGGACTCCGGGGAGAGAAGATCATGCCAAAACCATTCATCAGCGTAAACGACCTCTGCATGGACTTCGACGACACCCGTGTCCTGAACAGGGTGTCGTTCGAGATCCCGGAAGGGGAGATCGTCGGGGTGATAGGGAGGAGCGGGGCCGGCAAAAGCGTGCTCATGCACCTCCTCAGGGGTGTTGAGCGGCCGCCGACCAGCGGCTCGATCGTCTACCACATGGCTGCCTGCAACCGCTGTACCTTCATGGATGTCCAGAGCCGTGCCGGCACCACCTGTCCCGAGTGCGGGGGCGAACTCGTGGCTGCCGATGTCAATCTCTGGGACGAAAAGAGCGACGGCATGAAGTCCCGGGTCATGAACCGGACCGCAATCATGTTCCAGCGCACGTTCGCCCTGTACGGTGACGACCGGGTGATCGAGAACGTTCTCCATGCACTCGATGACATCCGTTACCCGCCTGAACACGCGATCAACCGGGCTGCCGACCTCATCGACCAGGTGAGACTCTCCCACCGGATGATGCACATCGCCCGCGACCTTTCCGGTGGGGAAAAACAACGGGTGGTGCTTGCCCGGCAGCTGGCCAAGAACCCGGCCATGCTCTTTGCCGATGAGCCCACGGGCACGCTCGATCCGGAAACCGCCCGGCTGGTACACGGGATGCTGACCGAAGCAGCGAAGCGCACCACGATGGGCATGGTCGTGACCTCGCATTTCTCGCAGGTGATCGAGGACATGGCGCACCGCGCAATCCTGCTGGCGGATGGCGAAATCGCCTCAATCGGCTCGCCAAAGCAGGTCATCCGCTCGTTTACGCGGGACTATCATGACATCGAGGAATCGGCGCCACCCGAACTCGGGGAGAAGATCCTCGCCGCCCGGGACATATCCAAGCGCTACATCTCGGTTGATCGTGGCGTAATCAAGGCCGTGAACAGCGTGACGTTCGATGTCGCAAGGAAGGAGATCTTCGGCATCATCGGGAAAAGCGGGGCCGGCAAGACGACACTCTCGCAGATCATCTCCGGTATCATCGAACCCACGGGGGGGGAGATGAACATCCTGATCGGCGATACCTGGGTGGACATGACAAAACCAGGGATTGAAGAGCGGGGAAGGGCGAAGGAGTATATCGGGCTCCTCCACCAGGAATATGACCTCTTCCCCCACAGGACCGTGCTCGACAACCTGACCGACTCGATCGGCCTGGAGTTCCCCAAGGAACTCGCGATACGGAAAGCGATTGTCACGCTCCGGATGTCCGGGTTCACCGAAGAGAAATCCAGGGAGATCCTGAACCGGTTCCCGGGCGAACTATCCGATGGGGAACGCCACCGCGTTGCCCTTGCGCAAGTGCTCATACGGGAGCCGCGCCTCGTTATCCTCGATGAGCCGACCGGCACCATGGATCCGATCACCAAGCAGGACGTGAAACACTCCATCCTGCATGCCCGCGACGAGATGGATGAGACCTTCATCGTGGTCTCTCACGACATGGATTTCGTCAGGGATATCTGCGACCGGCTGGCAATGATGCGGGGCGGGAAGATCATCGGGATCGGTCCGACCGCGGAGATCCTTGCACAGGTTACCGAAGACGAGAAGCGCGACTGACAACGGCGACGATAATCACCCTGATAATTTTTTTTGCCCGATACCCTGCCGGCCCGGCTTTTTTGGTACGCATTTACGCAGGGAACCGGATCGACTCGAGGGCCCGGATAAGGTCCGCAACCGACCCATACCGCTCTTCCGGTCGTTTCGCAAGGCACCTCATGATGATCTCCCTGAGCTCCTTTTCATGACTGCCATGCCATGAAGGCAGGACAGGCAAGTCGTTCAGGATTGCCAGGTTCAGGTCATGCATCCCCTTGCTGTCGAACGCAACGGAGCCGGTCAGCATCTCGTAGAGGAGCATCCCGAGCTGGTAGATGTCCGTCGCCGGACCGGGCCTGCCATACCGCCGGGGTGCGATCTGTTCCGGGGCGGCATATGCCGGTGAGTAGCCGATCATACTGGACTGGCGGGTGTCGCCGATGGCCCTGCCAAGGCCCCAGTCGGTGATCTTCGGGGTTCCGTCGGCAGCGATCAGGATGTTCTCCGGCTTGATGTCCCGGTGGACGATCCCCCTGGAGTGGGCGTAGGCAAGCCCGTGGGCAATCCCCAGTACCATCCCAACCGCTCTCTCCTCCGGCAGCGGAAGGGGGAGGGCTGCAAGGGATGAGGGTGCATATTCCATCTCTATGTAGGGGACGGGGAGGATGTTGGAGGAGAAGATCCTGATGATGTTCGGGTGTTCGAGGCCCTGCCAGAATACGATGTCCCGGGTGAAGTGGGTGCCGGTGACCTCGTCGAACCGTACGGGTATCTTGACGGCAACGGTCTGATGCGTCTTTGCGTTCTCCGCACGGAAGATCCGGGCAAGCCCCCCCTCCCCGATAAAGACAGGGCTGAGGAACCGTTTCTCCAGCGACGGGGGAAACGGTACGGCAGGCTCCGGATACCCGGCGGTGGTTCCTCCCGCCGGCTTTGAAGCGGGCGGCGCCTCGATGACGGTGGCATGACCCGGCGGTCCTTTTGCGCTTTTCCCCCTTCCCCAAAACGGTCGTCTCCTGCTGCGGAAGAGGAGGTACAGGACTGCCCCAAGCCCGATGAGGGCGAGAGCGACGATGAGAATGAACGCCACTCTCGGCCGTTCAGCCACAGCTCGTGCAGCCAGCTGGAGAAGGGAGGTCCGGTTCAGCCGGGCGGGAGGTGGTGTCGGGACCGGATGCACATTGAAGGGGGTATTGGATGCTGCTACTATCCGGGACGCCCCTGCACCCGGGTCCCTGATGGAGGCGCTGCCGGAGGAAACGGCCGGGTCGTTTACCATGCCCACAGGGATGAGTGCCGCGGCCGGTACAACCATGAGCACCAGCACCGAAAGGGACAGGAGCACGAAGGTCTCCCGCACGGAGGGGCCTGGTATGTGCCGTGCAGGTTTTTTCCGGTTGTCGTCTCCCATCAGCCCATCACTCATCCGAAATGAACAGGAACCGTGCGGCGTTCGCACCGACCGACAGGTCGATCACGTCGCCGTTTGCAAGCTTCGTCCTTTTCAAGGGGTCCAGGCGCCGCGAGTTGACGAACGTCCCGCCAGTGCTTGCGTTGTCCTCGATCTGCCAGGACTCAGGAGTCCGGATCAGGACCGCATGGGGTTTTGTCACTCTTGTCACCGCCCGGGTACTCGTCCGGCAGGACGACGACCCCGGCGTCTCCAGCGGGTGGGTGCTCAGGGTCCTCGCGCCCCACCGGGGTCCGCTCCTTTTTCAGGACAAATGCTTTCCCGTCCGCAGCACCGCCGATCACGTACAGGATCGGTCCTGCCTCTTCACCGTTCCCAGCGAGCGCTGACCGCACGGCCCTGATCCGCTCCCGTATGTCGCTGTACCCGAGGGGCGTCACAATACTGGAAAAGACGCCCAGCGTGCGGGTGATGTTCTCAAGGCCCCCTTCTGCAAGGGAGTATTTCCAGACCGGGGCAATGCCGCGGTCCGTCTCCCTCCCGAACCCGGCTGCCCTCTGCACAAGGCCCGTACTGACCAGACGGTCGAGGTGTTTTTTGGTGTTCTGGTAGCTCATGCCGGTATGTTCTGCAATCGCCGTGATCTCACGGGGTTCGCGCCCGATGAACGTGAGGATCTTCAGCCGCAGGGGATTTGAGAGCGCCTCGAGGTATTCAGATAATTCCTCCAGGAAAACGGGATCCGATGAGATGGATATCGTCTTTTTTTCAACCGTGGGTGATCATCTCCGGACGGTTTTCAGACCAATCGGTGACTGGATGTATCAAGGTACTGTTGTTGCGTAGGCTAAAAAACCGGCGGGTAACGTCCCCCATCGGATCCGCTTTCGTCTGAACGGGAAAGATGATAACCCTTATACCCTGACGGAGGGAAAAACTGGGTGATGAAGAGCCCTTTCCACATCATGCTCATCCCGACGCTCGGGTGCCCGTCCAAGTGCAGGTACTGCTGGAGCTCGGAGGAAGGATCTCCAATCATGAGCATCGACACGGTAAAGGAAGTCGTGGTCTGGCTCAAAAATTTCCGTTCCGACCGGGTCACCTTCACCTTCCACGGCGGGGAGCCGCTCCTTGCAGGAGCTGATTTTTACCGGCAGGCCCTGCCCCTGCTCGCGGGGGAGCTGAAGGAACTCACCCCCGAGTTTGCGATGCAGACGAACCTCTGGCGGATGACCCCGGAGATCGCAGAGGTCCTCGCAGAGTACCGGATACCCATCGGCTCCAGCATCGACGGCCCGGAGGAGATCACGGATTCCCAGCGGGGGGCGGGGTACTATGAAAAGTGCATGAAGGGTTACGGGATCGCGAGATCCCACGGTCTTTTTGTCCGGTTCATCTGCACGTTCACCAACAAATCAGTGAAACACCGGGAAGAGATCTTCAGTTTTTTCAGGGAGAAAGGGTTCGTCCTGAAACTGCACCCTGCCCTCCCATCGCTCCGCTCGGAGAACCCGAAGGAGTGGGCGCTCGAACCGGCGGAATACGGCGAACTTCTCGTCTACCTCCTCGACAAGTCGCTGGAAAATATCGGCACTATGGAAGTCATGAACATCAACGACCTCTGCCGCTGCGTCTTCACCCGGCGGGGGAGTGTCTGCACGTTCGTCAACTGCATGGGCAACACGTTCGCCATCGGCCCCGACGGGAGCATCTACCCCTGCTACCGCTTTGTCGGGATGCCGGAGTGGGTGATGGGCAACGTGCGGGACCGCCCGAAGATGGAGGACCTCATGCAGTCCGGACCCGGGCTGCGCATGACGGCGTTCTCTGAGTACGTGGATCTGGCCTGCAGGGACTGTTCGCACATCAAATACTGCCGGGGAGGCTGCCCTTACAACGCGATCGCCCCCTCCGGCGGATCGCTCGACGGGGTTGACCCCCACTGCACGGCCTACAAGCGGATCTTCGACGAGCTCAACGAGCGGCTGAACAAAGAGATGTTCGAGGAGCCGGGGGTGGGGTTCGGTGCGCCCCGGAAGAAGGCGAAGCCGGGCATCATGGCGCTGATGCGGTCGGTTGTGGAGCGGTAGTCAGAACAGGGTTTACGGTTTTTGCCGGTCTGCTCCTCCTAGGAGTGCCTGGATTTTAAGGCAGGTCCGGGCCTACCGCATCGCCGGCTTCCAGAGGCCGATGATATTTCCTTCGGAGTCCTGGATCATCGCCACCAGCCCGACCCCCTTGATCTCCTCCTTCGGCATGGCAATCTTCCCTCCCAGTTTCTCCACCTTGGCGAGCACCTTGTCGATGTCGTCGACCATCACGTAGTTTTTGATCGGCTCGTTCATCTGCCGCTTGTACAGTCCGCCCATATGCATGGTCCCTTCTAGGGGTTTGCCGGTCGTGACATCCTGGTACTGCATCGCTGCCATCTTCGGAGAGTCCATGGGAACCGCGGTCGGTTCGATCTTCCACCCGAGGAGGGCGTGGTAGAAGTGCTTCGCGCGGTCGACGTTGTCGGCCGGGATATCGAAGTATGCAATGTTTGCCATGGGCAGTGATGTGAGCTGGATCATATTTAGGGGTTGGGATGGTGGCACCCTGTTCTTCAACCATGATGCATGATAGCGGTTGTGGGGAGTTTTCCGAGAGAAGAGGCCGGATCCGGCCGTTTCCGGCTCCGGAAAAAGTCTTTACGCCTCGAACCGGAACGTATATTTTGTGCCGCCTGACGTGTCGATGTCAATGGTGGCCCGGAGCTGGTGCTTTGCGAGGAAGTGCACGAGCTTGAGCCCGAGGGACTTCGTTGTTTTGATATCAATCGAGGCCGGGAGACCAATCCCGTTGTCGCTGACCGAGAGCGTATAGAACCCGTCGCTTTGGGCGAATTCGACACGGAAAGTGCACGGTTCCGACCCCGGTGTCCCGCACGTGGCGGATTCGGGGAAGGCGTGCTTGAGGGCGTTGGTCATCAGCTCGTTGACGATGAGCCCGGCAGGAGTTGCCCGCGGGATATCGAGCATGATCCCGTGAGCGTCGACGACTGTTTTTACCGATCGTTGTGTCTTGAACGAATTTTCAATCTGGTCAATGAGGTTTGTGAGGTAAACCCCCATATCGACTTCATTATACATATGTGTCCTGTACAGGGTCTCGTGGACGAGCGCCATGCTCCGCGCCCGGTTCTGCAGGTCGAGGCGGAGCGCACGCCCGTCGGGTGTGTCCTGGTAGGCACCTTCGAGGCTGAGCAGGGAGATGAATGCAGTCAGGTTGTTCTTGACCCGGTGGTGGATCTCGGAGAGGAGGACCTCTTTTTCAGCGAGCGCTTTACTGAGATCCTCCTCCCTGAGGGTGAGTTCTTCGAGATTCTGCCGGAGCTCTTCCTGCGTTGCGGTGTGTTCTTCGTTGAGCGCATTGAGGTCTTCGTTCTTCTGCCGGAGTTCTTTTGTCCGTTCCTGCACCCGGGCCTCGAGGACATCGTGCGCTTCCCGGAGGGCTTTTTCTGCCTTGTTCCTCTCCGTGATGTCGATACCCATCTCGAGGATCAGGAACGAGCCGTCCGTGTCAGCGAAGGGGAAGTCGTAGATGTCGTAATCCCTGCCGTTCGGGCCGGTCCAGTACCAATGATGGGGCGCCCGTGTCTTCATGACGGTGTACGTCTCACACGTTTCGCAAGGCGCGGTCTTGTTGAAGAGGAAATCGTAACAGCACCGGCCGTGCGATTCCCCGAACGTCTCCCGGAAGTACCGGTTGGCAAAGGGCATATGGTAATTTTCGTCAAGCAGGCAGACATAGGCCGGCAGGGTATCGAGCACGTCGTACAGCCGCTTGCGTTCGGCTCCCGCAACATTCACGGCTTTTTCCAGCTGCAACGTCCGCTCCGCGACGCGCTGTTCAAGACGCTCGTTTGACTCCCTGAGGGCAGTCTCCGCCCGGGCGAGTTCATCGAAGTTCTGGACCAGTTTTTCGTGAGTCGAGGTGAGCTCCTCGTTAAGCGCCTTCATCTCCTCGTTCTGTTCGGTCAGTTCCTGCTCTTTTTTCCCAAGTTCGTCGACGTTCTGCCTGAGTTCTTCCTGTGCAGCCGTCAGCTCCTCGTTGGCGGCGTTCAGTTCGGTATTTTTCTTCCTGATTTCTGCTTCCGCACGCCTTCGCGCCGTCACTTCCAGTACCTGGGAGAAGATCGAGACGAGGTTTCCCTCCTTGTCCCGGAGGGCCGAGTTGTACCATTCGCACTCGATTACCGTTCCGTCCTTCCGGTAGTTGCGGTTGGCGTGCATGTTGCTGGGGCTCTTCCCTTCAAGCATGGCGGCAGAGATCGCGGTCACCCGGGAGACATCCTCCTCGTAGACCCAGGGGAACTCACCGATAGCCTTCCCCATCACCTCATCCGCTGTCCAGCCAAAAATCCGGGTGGCTTCGCCCGTCCAGCGGGTGATCCGGAACTGCGCATCGAATTCGACGATGGCAAGCGGGGAGTTGCCCATGTGGCTGGTGAGCAGGGCGTTGGCCTGCCGGAGCCTTTCCCTGCTTTCGCCGAGGGCCGATACATTTTCCCGGTAATTCCAGATGAAGTAGGCGAGGACAACGAGCACCATGGAGAAGAAGACGCGGTTGACCAGCGCATTCGTGATCGGGACATCCGGGTACGAAAGAAAAATACCGATGATGGAGAGCAGGATCACCGCGAATGCGACGTACACAGGGGCGAACCGCTGCCGGGCGTACACGGTCAGGAAGAGCGGCAGGAGGTAGAGCGTCCAGACCACGAGGCTGAGCGGGGTCACGATATCGAAGATGAAGATGACCGCGATGAGGAATGCTATAACGGCCCCGAGCCGGGTATCGTCCCCCTTTCCCGGGAAGTCAATGAAGGGGGTGTGGTTTTTCTCCGGTCGGTTTTCCTGCTGAGCGATTTCGGGCACCTCTGTCAAGGAGAATGGTTGCGGTACTGAATATCGGATACATGCATCGGCATTAAGGTATCGATTGTGTGCAAGGGTGTGGGGCCTGGAAAACCGGATCAATAATCCGTGCAGATCTTTTTGTGTAATCAGATATGGAGCTCATCCCGGACGGTCTTGAGCGTCTTTACCCGCCCGGCTCTGATATCGTCCGTGCTTGCCTTCATATCCTCGATCTCTTCATCGGACAGAAGTTCGTCAGTAAGATCTGCATCGGGGGGATATTCCTCCACTACGATTTCATCAAGCCTGGACATCATTATCGACCTCAGCCCCGGATATTGAGAGGATACGGATGGTCTCCCCCTTTTCCAGTGCGTCTGCAAAACGGAGTTCTACCGCTTCCCGGATGTTCGCCGCAAGCTCGTCAAGAGTCTTTCCCTGCGTAAAGATATCGACCCCGGTACCCGGCCGCACCAGAATGTACCATCTGAATAGAACTCGAATTTGACAAGCATGCAAACGCCCGGTCTTTTCGTATATTACCTTGTCATACAGATTACCATAATGCCTCTGTGATACACTGGCTGGCCCCGCCCGGCCCAAAAGCAATGGGGGAGTCAACGGTCGACCCCCCTCCCGTTTATTTTTCAACAGGGGGGTAACCCCCCCTCCAACTTTTTTCCAGACGCAATCCGACCCCCCCCTCCGTTTGGTTTTCACGTGGGGGGTGACCCCCCCCTGCTGCTGGATTGCGGGGATGGGGGTGCCCCTTCTAATGAGGCAGGGGAAGGGGGGGTAGGTACCCCTCTTAGCATATGAGAGGTGGGTACCCCCTTGATCAGGACCCGCCCGGAAACCGGATTCACCGACGGGAACTCCACGCGAATTTAAGATCACGGGCATGCAACACGAGAGAGGTACCTACCCCTCTCACTGAGGGACGGGTGGGGTGGAGGGAGTGGTCTGAGCAAAGGGGGGCAGGGGGGAGGGGTACCCCTCCCTGCACAGGACAAGGGGGTACCCCCCTCAGGCAAGGTGGGGTGGGTATCCCCCCCTTTTATCTGGGCCGGCAAAAACAGAATATACCGTCGGATATTCCAGGGGAAGGGCAGGTGCTGGGGCTGTCAGACAGGGGGGTAGCTACCCCTCCCTCAGCAGAGCGGGGGGTACCCCTCCCATGCCCGGAGGAGTAGGGGGTAGGGGACCCCTCTGAGGAGGGGGTCTGGAGGGGGATGGAAAATCTGGAGGTTCGAATCATAACCCTCGCATTAACTAAGGGGGGTTATAGGTATCTGCAAAATGCCACACGTCACATTCTACATCGCGATTGATATCACTGTTCTGCAAAAGTATCAAAGTAAAAAAGAAAATGGTATCATGTAATTACATGCGCCATATCAATATTAGACCAATTTATTTGTAAGAATGATGTTGTCAAAGTTTCATTGGATTGATTTTTTATTATCATTGATACGTTAACTACGGGTTTATTTTGCCCAATTTTTTCTTTATCATAAGTCCAATAAACTACTTGACCATGATTTATTGTAGAATTTCCTAAATATTTAATTCTGTCATAATTTGCGTCGAAAATGAAAAAATATCCAAAATCAGTCGTCCAAGTTATGTTATAATTATTAAAAGATATTTTTTTGTTCGTAGTCGGTGAAAACCCTATTCCATATGTTTGAGGAATTAACGGGGAATAATAATTCACGTCCGCTTGAATTTTTGTATTGTTTGAATCTGGGATCGCAACTCCAATAGAAAACACTGTAATCGAACCAGCAATACTGCTAATTAGAATCAAAATGACTAAAAAAATAATCACTAATACTGAAAAAATTTTAGATTTTTTCGTCTCGTTTTTAAGATTACATATTAAAAAATACGCCAAGAAACTGTAGATTACCAAAAGGAGAACTTGAACATACAAATATTTCAGGATCGCTGAATAAATTAAAAGTAAAAAGGCTATCAAAAAAATACTAAAAAATAAAAGAAGAATCGCGAACGGTAATTCGACATTTGCTTGATAATATTTGTCCCAAATGGTTAAAAAAAGTAAAAAAATGAAGATAATACCCGCAACTATTGATAAGAATAAAGAAGTTATTTGAAAACTAGAAAATGTTCCTAACCAAACATCGTCATTAAGTTTTTCAAGAAATGAAGGCATCAGCGATATCATTGTCCCGATTAGACCAATAGCGGCTAAAATATCAGCATTTTCTCGAAAAAATAAAAAAATACCATCGTCTGTCGTTTCTCTATTGCTATTAGGAGACGCGGAAAGGGCAGCCCCATTTTTTCCATCTTTCCTTCTCCCTAATTTCAGCCTTTTTATATCAAATTTATTGATAGACTCCCGAAATTTCTTGATGTTCTTTCTAATTACCATTACGATAAAAAAGGTTTTAATCGATGAAAGACTTTTTCTTCGATATTATTTTTCTCGTTAGCCCGCCGACACTCCTCTCTCAATTTGCGAACCCGATATTAGCCATTATGTTTGAGTTTTTACACCCTCATTCCACTGATCCAACCGCACCCTGACATGCTTATTTAGAGTAAACGACTTATCACTCTCCACATTCTTCTTCATATAATTTGAGCCACCTTTGGAGAATCCATGTTTTTTCCATTCCGAATAAGGAATTGAGAGGATCTTCTTTCTAACCTCATCGGAATCTATCGTTCAATCTGATATTGAGGAGAATTCAAATTGAGAGATCCCGCCAGCAGGTGACCATCTCGTCTTACGAGGACGACGCGATCCGCACACGGATCGAAACCTGGGCGGACGGGGTGACGGCGCTGGCCTGAGCCGAACCCTGAAAGGGTGAGGCTGGAGAATGCTGAGGGTCATCAGACCCGAAGCAGGAGAAGAACGCAGTTCTTCGACCTGTTGAGGGATGTCGGGCCCGAGACATGAGAAGGCAGAGGGCCTTCGAGTGAACGGAGTTCTTCGACTAGCCCCCAAGGTTTTGCCCGGGAGGAGAGGTCCTACACCCCCTCTTCCCGGCCTGTTTTTTCAGGATTTTCAATCACCTGACACCTTCCGTCGATAACGCAACCCCTATTGACTCCAACACAACTTAATTTTCCTTAACACAAATCCACATGATTAAAAAATCCCAAAACGGCGCCTAATTTTTAATTCGGGCTTAATATACTCTTCTATCGCCGAAATAAATTCGAAACCTTTTAATCGGGCGGTCGCCAATTTTACACTAACCACAAAGAGTATCTACTCGTTGTGCGTGGCATTGCATTTTGAATACTCTCGTGCATTCGCACGTAGGGAGGAGGCTAAATGGAACATATTGTATTTGGCATTGGAATTACTGCATTGGCTGGAGCTCTTGCCACTGTAGCCGGTGCTGCGGAAGATACTGAATCCAACATCGGGTCCCAGGGTGACCCGAACTCACAGGTTCAGCTCGCGCCGCAGATGGGATTCCTGCACCGCATCTTTAACAAGGCGGTTGCTGGTGAACCCCCGGCATACGGTCTCTGGTGCTGCCTGGGCGCAGGCCTGGCATGGGCATTCATGGCGATGCAGATGAACGCGGTCCTTGCTATCGTCCTGGGCTCTGTACTCGCAGTATTGGTACAGGGCGTCTATGCTACCACAGCATACCTGGGCAGGACGGCAAGTCTCGCCAAGTTCGGGCAGCCGATCTACGTGGACATCCTCAAGTCCATGACGACGGTTACCATGGCACATGCCTTTATCGCAATTTTCGCTACCGTTACACTCTGTCACTTGATGAACAGCGCACTGGGACACCCGTTCCCGCTGCCGCTGCTCGGTCTGGTCTGGGGTATCGCTCTCGGTGCAGCGGGATCTGCGACAGGCAACCCGTACTACGGGAAGGAACGCCAGTACCAGAACCAGAAGTTCGGTGCAGGTGTCCCGATCTCGGCGTCCGGTAACATCGTCCGCTATGCCGAAGCAGGCGAGCGCAACTCGATTGACAACGGCTGGTTCACCACCAAGATCGGCGGTTCCGCATCCGGTGTCTGTTTCGGTCTGATTGTCTTCCTTGAACTCTGGCGAACTGTCCTCTTCGAGCAGGTCAGCGCCGGGTGGGGTGCAATCATCGCCGGTATCCTGATCATCCTCATCTTCACGGTCGTAGACCGGTACATCGAGGTCTGGGCCCGCAGGAACTACGGACCATACACTGAGGCCAAGGAGGCATCAGCATGACCGCAGTAGCAGCAAAACCCCAGGCAGGTGCAGCAATGAACCCGACCGCAATGGGCGTCGGCGTTGTCCTGCTCATCATCCTGCTCGCAATCTGCTGGTACGTATCGCCGGGCATGGGCCTTATGGCACTCGTCGGTGTAGTCATCGGTGGTGTCCTGATCGGTTTCGGCACCCACTTCGTCCCGGTCGGCGGTGCTCCCGCAGCTATGGGACAGGCCCCCGGTATTGCGACCGGTGTCGCGATGCTCGCAGCCGGTGCCGGCCTCGCCGGTCTCTTTGGTGGCGCATGGGCAGCTGCCTCGGGCCAGGGTATGGCCGTTGTGATCATATCCGGCGGAGTCGGCGGCGACCTCATGATGGCCATCACCTGTATGATGGTGAACTTTGTCTACGTCTTCGGCATGGGTATCCCTTCAGCATCCGGTAAGGTTGCCAGGGACCCGATCACCGGTGACACCCAGGCAGAGTACAAGTCCCAGGGTACCGAAGGTCACGGCCTTCCCTTCGTCTCATTCGTCGGCGGCGTTACAGGAGGTATCCTCGGAGGTGCCGGCGGTACACTCATTTACCTCGAGCTCCTCAATCTCTACAAGGCAACGCTCCCCGGTGTCATGACCGTGACTGCAGCCCAGGTGACCCCTATCGCCGTATCGATGGCAGGGATATTTGCCGTGGGCTTATTCCTTGTGAACGCGGTTCTCACCGCTTACAATATCACGGGAACCATCGAAGGTCCCCACGACCCGAAATTCAAGCGCTGGCCACGGGCGATCGTTGCATCCGCCGTAGCATCCGCGCTATGCGGTCTCGTGGCGGTCCTGATCGTTGCATGGTGAGGTGTTGAAGATGACAGTAAAAGTTGAAGTAATTGAAGGGGGCGTTCCGCACAATAAGATCCTGATCGCGGGCCTCGTGAGCACCCTCGTGTGTCTCTACCTTACGTACCTCAATGTACTCACCAACACCGAGATGTTCTCGTTCTTCGGTGGACTTGCCGTGGTTGCAGCATTGATCTGGGGCAGCCACACCATCAAGGTGCTCTGCAGCTATGGTATCGGTACCGGTGTGCCGTCCGCAGGTATGATCGCATTCGGTTCGGGTGTGATGGCAATGCTGCTGGCAACCAAGTTCGGTAACCTCGCTCCAGTCGTAGCATTGGTCCTTGCGGCCGTCATCGGGTTCATCCTCGGGTATACGGCAAACAACATCCTGAACATGAGGATCCCGGCAATGGTCCAGGCACTCACGGAGATGGCAGTCGTTGGTGCACTCACCCTTATGGGATTTGCAGCGCTCATCACCGGTGGATTCACCTTTGCCGGACTGACGACCGGAACAGTATCTGTTCTCGGACAGACCCTGCTCACCAACCAGCAGTCATTCCTTGGCGGCTGCCTGATCGCCGTAGCCTTCCTGCTCGGTGCGATCGCAATCCAGCACCCGTTCAACGCAACGCTCGGGCCCGGCTGGAAACAGGACCGCATGCTCATGCTCACCGCGGAATGCGGTTTCCTGAGCATGGCCGTTGCCGCAATCATGTCCTTTGCCCTGATCAGTGCCGGTTCAGCTATCATTTCGCTGATCATTGCACTCATCGGCTGGGCGTACACGTATAAGGAGTACATGATATTATCGAAGCGCGACGCCGCTGCATGGCTCGATGCAAAACCGATTCCTGAAGTGGAGGGACACTGACATGGCATACATTCAGGTACTCCCGGAATTCGGGCTTGTCGCAGACCCGATAGTCGGTCTCGTGACATCAGCCGGGGAATCGCTCTCACCCGTCATCGAGAAGGTCGCAGTCATTGAAGCAACCAGTGACGATCTCGTCAACATGCTCTCGGGAGAAGGCAATTTCCTCGCGTCGTTCCCCAACAGGGATCACGGGCTGAAGATCGGTGGCACCATCACGTCGTTCTGGTACGGGCTTGCCGTTGGACTATTCATTGCAGGAATCATTGCATTCCAGCTGATCAAGGTGGGCTAACTATGGCAGACAAGAAATCACCAGCAAGCGGATGGCCGCTCATCAAGGGTGACTTTATCTCCGGTGACGCCAACAGCCCCGTGGCTGTTGTCACCATGGGATCTCACCTCGACGAAAAGGGCCTCTGCGATGCAGGCGCCGCTCTCTGCGGTTCCTGTAAGACGGAAAACCTCGGCCTCGAGAAAGTCATCGCCAACGTTATCTCCAACCCCAACATCCGGTTCGTTCTGTTCTGCGGTACGGAAGTCAAGGGCCACCTCTCTGGCCAGACCTTCGGGGCACTCCACAAGAACGGTGTCAAGGAAGGCAGGGTCGTCGGCGCTGAAGGTGCTATTCCCTTCATCGAAAACCTCACTGAAGCCCATATCAAGCGTTTCCAGGAACAGACGGAAGTCGTCAATATCATGGAAAGCGAAGACCTGGGCGTCATCAAGGCGAAGATGAACGAACTCAAGGCCCGCGACCCGGGTGCGTTCGCCGGCGATCCCGTCGTCGTCGAGGTCAAGGAAGCCGGAGGTGGCGCTGAAGAAGCAGGCGGCGAAGTCCGTCCGCTCTCAGGCGAGATGGCACTCATCACTGCCCGCATCAAAGTCATCGAAAAGATGGTCACGGATATCGGATACCGGGACAAGTTTGCCGCCGGGGTCTATGCAGGTAAGATCGAAGGCCTGATGATCGGTCTGATCATCTCGTTTGCCCTGGTCGGATTCCTGATGTTGAGGTGAGATGAGATGGCAGAAGAAGCAAAATCAACAGGACCCGTCAGGATGGTGGCGATCGAAAACATGGTGGAGAATATCCGCTACAAGTCGCAGATCCTGGCAAGGACCAACAAGATTGACTCAGCAGTCACTGCATCCGGTCTGATCGGCTTTATGGCAGGGTTGCTCGTTGCATTGATCCTGATCGTGCTGCCTGCATTACTGGTGGGATGAGGTGAAAGAAATGGCAGACAAGAAATCACCAGCAAGCGGATGGCCGCTCATCAAGGGTGACTTTATCTCCGGTGACGCCAACAGCCCCGTGGCTGTTGTCACCATGGGATCTCACCTCGACGAAAAGGGCCTCTGCGATGCAGGCGCCGCTCTCTGCGGTTCCTGTAAGACGGAAAACCTCGGCCTCGAGAAAGTCATCGCCAACGTTATCTCCAACCCCAACATCAGGTTCGTCCTGTTCTGCGGTACGGAAGTCAAGGGCCACCTCTCTGGCCAGACCTTCGGGGCACTCCACAAGAACGGTGTCAAGGAAGGCAGGGTCGTCGGCGCTGAAGGTGCTATTCCCTTCATCGAAAACCTCACGGACGTCCATATCAAGCGTTTCCAGGAACAGACGGAAGTCGTCAATATCATGGAAAGCGAAGACCTGGGCGCCATCAAGGCGAAGATCAACGAACTCAAGGCCCGTGACCCGGGCGCGTTCGCTGCTGACCCCATCGTCGTTGAAGTCAAGGAAGCAGGTGGCGCTGAAGCTGCCTCTGCAGCTGCAAACCCGCAGTTCCTCGAACTCGAGAAGAAACTCGACAAGATCGAGAAGAAGATCGAGTTCGTGGATGCAGAGGTTGCACAGCGTGTTGGACGAAAGATTGGTCGGGATATCGGCATACTGTACGGCCTCATGGCAGGCGTTATCGTATTTGTGATGCTGCTGTTTTTGTACCAGAAATTGATGACAATGGTGTAATGGAGGTGTAAAATAACATGTTCAAATTCGAGAAAGAACAGAGTGTCTGGGACTTCAACGGCACCAAGATCGGTGGACAGCCCGGTGAGTACCCGACCGTATTAGCGGCCTCAATATTCTACAACAAGCATGAGGTCGTGCTTGATGACAAGACAGGACAGATTGACAAGGCAAAGGCAGAAGCACTGTGGAACCGCTGTCAGGTACTCTCTGATACCGTAGGAATTCCGCATTTCATCCAGATCCTCGCAGAATATCCAGAGGCGTTCGAGAAATACATCAGCTGGTTTGACAGCATCGACAACAAGACCGCGTTCCTGATGGACTCATCGGTACCGAAGGCACTTGCCCATGCATGCAAATATGTGACTGATGTCGGGCTTGCACACCGTGCGATCTACAACTCAATCAACGGTTCGATCACACCGGAGAGCATTGAGGCACTAAAGAACAGTGATGTGGACGCAGCCATCGTCCTCGCATTCAACCCTGCAGACCCGTCGGTCGCAGGCAGGGAGAAAGTGCTCGTAGAGGGTGGCGTGGCAGGGCAGGCCAAGGGAATGCTCCAGATTGCAGAAGAGTGCGGTATCAAACGCCCGATCCTCGACACTGCAGCGACCCCGCTCGGTCTCGGTTCAGGAAGTGCATACCGTGAGATCCTTGCCTGTAAGGCTATCCACGGCTACCCGACCGGTGGAGCGTACCACAACATGACCGTTGCCTGGACATGGCTCCGCCGCTGGAAGGGGACGAGCAAAACCCCCTCCTTACTGGCAGCAGGATATGCGGGCAAAGACGCCCTCCTCCAGCAGATGTCCCACCACTACCTTGGTGGCATAGAAGGTATCAAGCAGGCTGCATGGTCTGCACCCGATATCGGTTGCAACATGATCGCAAGCACGCTTGGTGCAGACCTCATTATGTACGGTCCCATTGAGAACGTAGAAGCAATGATCACTGCACAGGCCTATACAGACATCGCTGTCCTTGAGGCAGTGCGCCCGCTCGGTATCGATGTCAAGGCAGATAACCATCCAATCTTCAAACTCATTTAAAATTTTTTTAAATGAATTTTCGAGCGTAGCGAGAAGATTCATTCGAGAAGAAACCATCAGGTTTCTTCGAATTCCGAAGAATCGCACGTAGTGCGATTCGAGCTAGAGAAGAAATTCTCAAATTTCTTCGAGTTGCGAAGAATTGAGCGAAGTGAAATTCGAGGACGAGAAGAACTCGTCAGAGTTCTGCGAATTCCGACTATCGGGTAGTTTCGACCCACAATCCGCATACCTGCCTTCAAACCCTTCTTCAGGATCCGGTATGGGTGTGATATTCAACACAACATAAAGTTTATATTACAAAATGTAACATATACTTTACAAGATGCGGGTACACACCACTCAGCCCGCATCAGGAATTCTTCCAGAGAGATGATACACGAATGAAACTACCTACACCCAGTTACCGGGTAGTCGCCATCATTGCAATTGTAGTGTCGGTGATCGGACTTATTATGAGCCCGGTCAGCGCGGCGACTGCCTTCTCTCCCTCAGGAGACCCTGCAGGGACTCCAGCGGGCAATACCGCCTATCATCATACATTCAACAGCACCCGGCAGGCGGCACGGCTCCAGACGGTCCTTGCCAACCTCACCCAGCAGGGCGTGGACACTAGCACGGCCCAGGCTGACCTTGCGGCGGGCAATGTAACGGCGGCTGCCCAGTGGCTCATGGCCTATCATAACGATCACCCGGATATTGCAATAAACAGCCCACGGCAATACGCGGTGAATGCCACAGCACAGGCAGCCCGTCTCCAGACCGTTCTCACAAACCTCAGCCAGAAGGGAGTGGATGTATCCCAGGCCACGGCCGACCTTGCCGCCGGTAACATCACCGGCGCGATGCAGGAGCTGATGGCCCTGCACAAGGATCATCCGGGCATAATGGCAAACAGCACGCAGCTGGCGATGCGGCTCCAGAGCGGAGTCACGAAGATTGCACAGCAAGGGGTTGATGTGAGCGGGGTACAGGCTGATCTCGCCTCCGGCAACGTGAATGGAGTGATGCAGTGGATGGCCGCGTACCATACGGCACATCCCAACGCGAACGGGACGAGCTGGCACGGCGGCAACAGCACCCGGTGGCAGAAGGGAAGCTCGTTCCAGCCGCACCATGCGGGCTCCGGCAACCAGACCTCATCGCACCCAGGGTTCACAGGTGCAGGGAACTGGACGCATGAACGCAGGGCGGGAGCATAACCTGCCCGGCATCGGTTCTGGCGCGTCTGCGGTTGATGTAAAAATTCTTTCGAGGGGAAAAATTCACAAACCACCAGCAGATGCATCAGATCCTGGCCGTATACCATTTTTACGACGGCATAACCGTGGTCCTATTCAGATGAATGAACAGACAAAGAACGAGATAGAGATAATCGGCGGAGGGATGGTATGGTTCGCATTCCTCCTTGCAGGCTTCACCTCGTTGACTGTTATAGCAGGCGGGCTGTATCTCGGGTTTCTTGGATGCAAGATGTATTATTAGACTGTCACTACATCCGAGACCTGATTCCGGTTTTTGCTCCCTCCGTTTATCTGTCTGCGAAGGGTTTTGCCATAATCACTGTCATCAGGGAACTGATCTGAAAAATGAATTGGCAACCTCCCGGGTGCCGGGATGAGCGATTTCCCTATGTTCTCCCCGTTCGCTGCGGGAAGTTCACGATCCTTATCGCCTCGTCCGCTTCCTTCAACCTCCCGAGGTTGCGGAGCGCTATCGCCTTATTGTACCAGACGAACGAATTGATCGGGTTGGATTCAATCGCTTTTTCGAAATATCTGAGGGCTTCTTCATTTTTCCCGAGTTCCCGGAGGGCAATCCCTTTTGCCGTCATTGCCCGGATGTTTTTCGGACTGGATTCGAGTATGAGATCAAAGCAGGTGATCGCCTCTTTGTATCTCCCCAGCTCGTTTAAGGAATATCCCTTGTTGGAAAGAGCGAAGCTGTACTCCGGATCGATCGAGAGGGCATGATCGAAACAGTCTATCGCCTCTTCATGCCGGCGGATCTTTCGCAGGGTGTAGCCTTTTTCGTACCAGACCGTGACGAGGTCCGGATTGATGGCAATCGCCTTGTCATAACAGGCAATGGCATCCTCGTGCCTGCCGAGGTAGTAATAGACCTTGCCTTTGTTTTCAAGCGCCACCGTATTGTTCCCGTCAATCTTGAGGATATTGTCATACTGGGAAATAGCATCGTCATAACGCCCGGTCTTCGCGAGGATGTGCGCCTTGTCAAGCATTGCGGGGATGTCCATACCACTCATATTACCATTCACACGGGGTATGATAATACCTTCCTGTTGTATGGAGGGAAATTTCTTTTTGGTGATTCCCCCTTCTCAGGGAGAAGTGGAAATGCAGCGAAACCCGAAGATCCTTCTGAATAACCGGCAAAAAGGAGGGGCTGGCCCTGGGGCCTCAACTTTTTCTGTACAGGAATGCCACAAGGGCACAGGTCACACCAAGGAGAGATTGGAACGGGAATAGGGCGGATTTCTGCGTGGTGGGGGCTGTGCTCGCTGAGAGAGTGGTTGACAGATTTACCGGTACGACCGTAGGCGGCGTTCTGACAGGGGCGATGGTTGTCGTTGGGGGAACTGGTGTCTCAGAATCCCTGGTAAACTTTTCCGGATTGAGCGTATACTCGGTCCCTGCAGATGAAGAATACCCCGGTGATTCGGGATTTTTCAGATCCACGGTCAGGGTCTGGTAGCTGGCGCCGGCGAGACCGGATTTATCGACAGGACTGGTCACCACATAGACGGTGTACGAACCGGGACTGATCTGATTTTCAATCCTGAACGTGTCCCATGTCATCGCCCACTGCTGGTTGCTGTTGAGGCCGACAATCGTGAAATGTCCCTGGTCTGCACGCAATGAAGGATCATCGAGAGTGACCCCGTTATCAGGCAGGCCCGGGCCGGTAAAGAACAGGTATACCTGATCTCCTTTGTAGGACACTCCGTGGAGGTCGATGGTATCCCCAAGATACCCTTCGTAGGTATTACTCGTGTCCGCCGCCGAGACCCAGACGATGAGCACAATGGCACTCACGAGAAGAGAGAGAAAAACTATACCCGGCGCGATACTCCGAAAGGTATTGAACAGGCCCATAGAGATCCCTCGTTTCAAATTTAAACTGCCAGGAGGTTTATAATTATGGTGATACCGGCGCAACCCTGAGATATGGTTCGATACAATCGTTGGAGTTGACGCGGATACGTGACAGCTGTGGAGTCTCCGTTCAGGCATAAAGGAAATGAAGAGTAGTGTGACGATGAGCCAGGCACCCTCGCCGGCTCACCGGGACAACGGGCGGCAGCCCGTTATTCCCTGCCCGGAAGGGTTTGTCCGGTGAGGTATCGCAAAATTCAGGAGGGCCGGGTACTCTCCGGAAGACCAGTCGCTCTTTCATACCGCACAGGGGGACTGTCAGGTGGATACAGCCCGGACCGCGTCAGGTCTGGATGCATAGATGGAAATGAGCTGAGAGAACCCGGACATGCTGAAGATGTGGGCAACAAACGGCGAAAGGGAATATATTCCGAACCTCCCTCCGGAACTCTTCATCATCTTTGCGATCGCCAGGATGACCCGGAGCCCGGAACTCGAGATGTACCGGGTCCCGGAAAAGTCACAGAGCAGCACTCGTGGCCCTTCGAGAACCCAACCTTTGAGCTCAAGGTCCAGGCCCATCGCCATAACGTGGTCGATCTGGGGGGGCATATGGACAAAAATGATCTCCCCCTCGTTTTCTGTGGTGCAGAGTGTCATCGTCAGTCTTCCTGACAGCCAATCCTGTACCTTTACTGTAAACCAGTCCACCCAATAAAAGGTTCGGGTTTGGACAGGGGCGGTGTTGACTTCGATACATCCATAGTCCGACACATTCGAACACGAAGCCGGGTTCACTCGGGAATTGCCGAATATCACTCCGGAAAAGGAGACGGATACAACGGGGAAGTGCAGGGATTGTTCATATTCAGAGCATGATTGTGCGAGTATTAAAAAAATGGGCTCTGTAGAAACCCGGTTTTATCGTGTGATTCGCTTATATTCTTAAATAGTTATGAGTGTGACCCCCTCTCTCCCAAGTCGAAGAACTCTGACGAGTTCTTCTCCAGCCTGCTCTTCCCTTCGGGAACAGCAGTCTCCCCCAAGAGCGTTTGTGATGAAAGCCAATGATTTCTCCAGAACCAAAAAATACATTTCGTGAAAAAGATTTGGGATTATCTCAATCATACAACGGTGAAAAACCCTGCTTGACAACATTCCCATATCGTAATACAATTTTAGGATCAGTTGCACAGACAGGACAGACATAATCATCCGGAAGGTCCTCAAATTTTGTCCCGGGTTTAATACCACGATGGGGTTCGCCGCGTTTTTCATCATAGATATAATCGCACATGGAACAGATATAGCGGGTCGGACCGCCATTCATCAAAGCCCCACTTGCCAATCTTCCCCTTTCCCTCCATTCCGCACACCGGACAGACATATGTCTCCGGGAGATCTTCAAAAGCAGTACCTGCAGGGATGCCGTTGTGCGGTTCCCCACGGAAGGGCGAATAGACGTACCCGCAGAGTCTGCACTTGTACCGTGTCATATCCTTTGATGCCGCTTTTCCAGCCTTCTTTTTTGGGGAGACTTTCGTCGCCCCCTTCTTTATCGCGGTCGTTTTCTTCGCAGGGGCCTTCCTCTCAGGTACGGATTTCCTCACCGCGGATGCAGATCGCTTGTTCGCTGCCGCAGGTTTCGTGGCCTTCTTCAGACCACCTTTTTTCGACGATGTTGCTGCTTTTGCCATGAAAACTTCACCATCGCGGCCTCTCTCTTCTGCCATTGCAGGAAAGGTTCCGCTTTACTTGAACATAGAGAGTGCCGGCTTTTATATATTATGAATAATGCAAAACGGCCGGACCGTACCGTGCAGCCCGCACGGGTCCGCAGGACGGCTGAACCCTAATTTTATCCCAGATAAGAGCGTATATTCCTGATCAGACGAAAATGGACCTCATTCCCGGTATTATCTACTCCTTCGCCGCCCTGTTCATCATCCTGGACCCTCTCCTCTCCGTACCCATATTTGCTGCGATGACGAAAGGGCAGACCCCGGCAGAAATTCATAAACAGGCGTTCATTGCAGTCTCTGTCGCAGGGGGGCTGATGTACCTTTTCCTCATCTTCAACAAAACGATCTTTGATATCCTCGGGCTGACCCTGCCGAGTTTCCAGATAGCCGGCGGCATCCTTCTCTTCCTCCTCGGGATCCAGGAGGCGCTCGGGATCGAGATAGGCCACTGCAAAGATCGGGCAAAAACCGCAGCGGGCGTGGTCATCGGAACACCGCTCCTCTGCGGACCGGGGACGATCACTACCGTGATGCTCCTTTCAAAGGATTACGGGCTCCTCATCCCATTTATCGCAATCACCCTCTCGCTCCTCGCTACCTGGCTCATCCTGTACTATTCTGAACTGATCCAGCGCGTACTTGGCGAAGTTGTCACCGATATCATGGGCAAGGTTCTCGGCATGCTCGTTGCGGCCATTGCCATCAAGATCATCGCTTCGGGCGTGATGGCAATGGCAACCGTTCATTGACCGGATATTTTTTTTTTGAAAACAGGTCCGGTTACGAATCCCGCTTCATCGAGAAGACTTCCACCATATGGTGCGGGTGGTACCTCATCTTCGCCTCCCGCAGGCCGGCGACGCCGAGGTCGCTTTCGCGGTTTATGTAGGCAAACCGCTTTGCAAGAATTGCGGCCGTCTCAGTATTGATCGCCTTGTAGATGCCTTCGCAGTCGGGCAGGCCTTTCTCGAAATGCACGAGCGCCGTATCCTCGGTCATGGGTTCGAAGAGCGCGATGGCGCCGACCTTGGAGAAGACCCGGATAATAAGCCCGCTGAGCGGGAGCTCGTCGAAATGGTCGATGGCAAAAAAAACCGCTTCCTTCTCGTGCGCAAGGACCGGGTCGCCTTCGCAGCCTTTCCATTCACACCACTCGATGAGGAACCGTTTTACTTCCTCCCAGTTTTCCCGTGAGATCGGCTCGACCGTGTTCGCGCAGGTACGACGGAACTTGTTGACCTGGCGGCGGATAGTCAGGTAATTTTTTCCGGGAAGCTCCGCGAGGTCGAGGGAGCGGTACACGTATTCGAAGTGGTTCCGGTCGGGGACCAGGTTGATCCCGGGACAGACTTCCCGCATCCAGATGGCGGTCTCGGGATCGATCAGGACGACAGGCTCGTTGTCACTGACGTCCGATGCCAAGCGGATCAGGGACCGGAGAAGTGCCGGGTTCCGGGGGCCGATCGGGGCTCGGAACCTCGTGACGCTGCCGATCGTGCTTGCAATTACGACATTTTTCTCAACATAGGCGAAACTGTATGAGGCATAATGGTTCCAGCAGACCATGTTGGTGAAGGTGTTATCACTGTGGACCTGAGGGTAATGGGCATAGTGCTTCTCGAAAAATTCCCGGTCTGCAAGGGTCACGGGCCTGAAATTATCCTGGGTAAGCATCATGGATCCCTCTTCAGCAGCAGGGGGATATACCCTTTCATCGGAGAGAACCCCAGGGGCTGGTAAAATGACTGGGTGCCGGGTTCCGCGATGAGCCCGATCCAGGAGATTCCCGAACCGGTACATCGAGCGACCAGCGCCGCAATAATCCCCGCACCGATCCCCCTCTTCCGGTAGGCGGGAAGAACGACAAGATCCTGGATGTACCCGTCAAAGACGCCGTCAGAGATAACCCTCCCCATCCCGATCGCATGCCCGGTTTTCCGATCGATCGCGACAGCGAAGGCGAAGCTGCCCCGGATCAGGCCGGGAAGCGAGTCAAGATCATATTCGTCCTTCCACCACCCGCCTGCGCGATAGAGCTGGACAATCTCGTCCTTGTCCCAGGTATCAACCAGCCGGATGGCAATTTCATCGTCCAATCCAGTCACCTTCCGCAGGAGTGATTATGTGCGTGCTCACGAAAAAGTTCTCCGGATATACCATCACCGGCCTGCAGAGAAGTCATCGGGCCTGCGGCTCTACCGCAGAACAAACGGTTATCGGGTTTCATCAGGTTTCAGCCGGGCGATCGCCGTATCAATGATCGCACCCAATCCTTCGACACCCCAGTGTTCCGAGTTCAGGATGATGTGATAGATGGAGAGATCCGAGATATCGATGGAATAGTACGAGCGATAGCGGTCAGCCTCGCACTGTTCCCGTTCCAGTGTGAGCGCCGCTGCTGTTTTTTCATCAGCCACGTTGTCGCGGGTGGCAATCCGTTGTATCCGGCAGCCGATGGGGGCATAGAGCCAGACTTTGAGATCCGCACCATCAACCATCCAGCCGGAGAGCCTGCCTTCAACAATGATGTCGTCCCGCTCCTGTGCGATCTCTTTCTGGCGGGCATCGATCATCTTATCATAGGAGGGATCCTGCCGGGCAAGGTTGCCGAACCGGGCCAGCTCCATGTTGTGTTCCTGTGCGAGCTGGCGGAAGACCTCTCCCGCAGAGATCATGGAAAACCCGTGGCGCTCCGCAAGGTACCGTGAGAGTGAGGTTGTCCCGCTTCCGGGCAGCCCGCTCACGGTGATCCTCATTTAGAGTCCTCCGATGTTTAAGGACTTCCGGATGACCTGGCTTAAGGTGATAGAACAGACCATGTACCAGATCATCCACGCCGGGATCACCCAGATGACCGCTTCAGGGAGGTTATGGGTCCCGAGATACGGCATGGTTATCGTGCTCTTTATCTGGCTCAGGCGGTAGAGAAGCCAGAAAAAGATCGGGACGGTCAGGACAAGGATATACGCCATCGGCTTGAACTGCTGCTGGGACATCTCGAGCTGTTCCTTCATGACCCGGTCTTTTTTCGCTTCCAGTTTCTTGATCTTCTTTTCGTCCTGGGAGAGCTGGGCTTCACGGTACTCTGCCTGGAACTCCTTCATCCGTTCCTGTGACTCGGTCATCTTCTCATAATCGATCGTGTACTTCTGGACGATAGACGAGTACAGGCCCGTGAGACCTGAGAGGCCGATGATCAGGACATAAAAGGGGATATTGAATTCTGTGACAAACGGGGCAAACGCCGCGTCCATGTTCTGGCCGACATCCTGACGCAGCCACGGGACCGTATATGCCCACATCATGAGGAACATGAAGCCGAAGGTGAGCCAGATACTGTATTGATCCCAGATCTTGTGGAAATTCATTTATTCACCTGAGGACTTCTGCAAGTTCGGTTGAGGACCGTTCGAGCAGGAAATCAGCGTTCGTGATAATTTTTATCGTACACCCGGTCATCATCGCGTATGCCGCGGCAATGGAGCGGTTGAACTGCTGGTGCTCTGAGATGGACCGGGACCCCTCTTTGTCCCGGGCTCTCGTCTCGTCCGTGAGCCGGCGGATGAGGATCTGGTCATCATCGGTCTCAACAAGGATGATGATATCCGGCATGATCTCGCGGAGCACCCATTCGGGCAGCCCTGCAAGGTAACCTTTTGGTGTTTTGACCGACGCGTGAGTATCGATCAGCACGTTTCCCGGGACCTGCGCGATAGCCTGTGCTGCCCGCTGCTGGAGACGCTTCTGGTCTGCACGGTCCAGGGTGCGCATCTGGTCCCTGTCCTGAACGAGATTGTCGTTCTTTGCAACCTCGAACATGAAGGTGCCGAAATTGATCGACTGGTACTCCACGCCTATTGTTTTGAGTTTTTTTAATGCCTCGTTGACAACCGTTGTCTTACCGACACCCGGTACGCCGGTTATGATGACCTTTTTTCCAACCATCCTCGTCCCTTTCCTGTTACTCTTTGCCAAAGAAGGTCCGCATGAACGGGTACATTTCCATGATCTGCTGGCTTGCAATCTCCTCGTAGAGACGGTACGTGATACTTACGGTCAGGAGCAACCCTGTCCCGCTCACCGCACCGATGACACCAAAGAGGTTTGCAATGACACTGAGCACACCGATAAAGACACCACCGATAACGGTGACACGGGGAATATACCGGTCAAGGTACTTTTCAAGCACCTGCGGGTTCCGCCGGTAGCCAGGGATGGACATGCCGGACAGCTGGATCTGGCGGGCCACATCCTTTGAATCGAGCCCGGCAGTCTTGATCCAGAAGAGTGCAAAGATCGCACCTCCGACTACCATGAATGTGATATCTATTCCCATCCGTAATAGCACCTGCCATACCGCATGCCCGAGATCAGTCGTCCACCACATCCACTGGCTCGGACCATTGATCGGGGCAAGGTACCACATGATACCATTCTGGGGTGTCGAGCCGCTGAACGTCCCGAACATGGTGATACCGACATTGGATAAGAACATCCCGACCATCTGGATATTTGCCTGCAGTACCCGCACGAGGATCATGGGGAGGACACTCGCATAGATCAGTTTGACCGGGAAACGGGCCCGGGCGCCCCGCACCTGCGCATGAGCAAGGGGGATCTCGATCCGCGTGGACTCCACGTATACGATGATGAGGAAGATGGCGATCGTCGTGATGAACGCGAGGATATTCGTACCGAAGTACGTGAGATAACTGCCCCCGTCCAACCCGATGGCGATGAGTCGCGGGAAGAACCCGGTCGGATACTGGTCCTGTACCTTTGCCCAGTTGATGAACCCGCTGACGAGCGCCTGGGAGATTCCGGCAATGATGAAGAGACCGACACCGGATCCGATGCCCCATTTGGTCACCACTTCATCCATGAAGAAGATGAGGACCCCCCCGATGCAGATCTGGATGAAGATGAGGAGGGATACGGCAAACAGGTTGCCGCCAAAGAACTGGGTGGCAATGGTCGGATTGGGCTGCATGAAACTGCCGACAAGGTTTGGCGCTGCCTCGATCACGATCATCACCATGATGAGGATCTTCTGCAGTCCCATGTACATGACCTGCCCGCGTGTCTCGCTCGTGTCAATGTGAAGGATATCTGCACCTTTCAGCAGCTGGAGAACGATGGACGCAGTGACGATCGGCCCGATACCAAGGTGAACGATCGATCCACTGGCACCGGCGAGGAGTGCACGCCATGCCGAAAATAAATCCTGACTTGAGGGAGAAAGACCGAAAATCGGGATATTCGTCAGGACAAAATACAGAATCAATATTCCCAGCGTCCAGATCAGTTTATTCTTGAAATGAACGTGTCCCTCAGGGCTCTTGACTGCGGGCATCGCAGCAAGCAGGGGTTCCATTCGATCCAGCAGGTTTCCCATTGTTTCACCAAAAAATTGTCTGTATGGTCGTTAAACAACCTGTGCTTTTCCGCCCATCTTTTCGATCTTTGCCTTTGCGGTATCGGAGAATGCTTCGGCAGAGATGTTGATCTTTCGGGTGACCTTCCCGCTTCCAAGGACTTTTTCAATGCCCATATCGGCGATATTGATCACGACTGCGTCCCCCTCCTGCCTGGCAATACCCTGTGCAAGGAGCGAAGGAACGATCTGATCCAGTGCCCCGACATCGATGGCTGTTACTTCGGTTCCGGTCGGGTTGCAGAACCCGTCCTTACCGAATACCGGTCCACCCATCTCCTTGTACCACTTGACAAAGTGGTGGGCGTTGATACCGGCACGGCCCCTGCCTCCGCGGTTGCCTGCACCCCGGCGGTTCTTGTGGGTGCCGCCACCGCATGTCCGCGATCCGCGGTATTTTGAACGTTTGTTGGTTGGCATCCTCATCACCTCATCTTGTAGAGGAGAGTATTGATCTCCTGACCATAATAGCCAAGCGCTCCGCCTTGTGGGAAGGTGCGTTTGGTGGTCTTGTATCCCTTGCGCGGGGGGTGAAGCCGGAGTACTGGCTTGAGCCCCGGTACATCGCGCAGTTTCGTCTCCCCGCCTGCTAGCGCTTTTGCGAATTCGGCAATACCGCTGTACGTTGAGTTTGACTTGATGTAATCATCCGTGAGCGGTGCATCGCCGATAACCCGGCCCCGGGTCTGGAGCAGCGTCTCGATGGTCGCTGCATCGACCTCGCCATAGGCGACATAGTCCTTTACTTTCCGGATCATGCCGAGGTTTTCGGGAGAGTCCGGCACGAGCACACAGTGGTTGATGTGGTGCAGGCGCAGCATCTTGAGCGTGTCCTTGATGTCCCGCCGGGTTTTCACTACCCCGCGGACCTGAACTACTGCGTACATTTACTGAGACCTCCCTGTCCTGATCATGTTGGTCTCCTTGAGTGCGTTGAAGGTCGCCTTGGCAAAGTTGATGGTGGTGCGGGTCTGTCCCCGTGCAAATGTCCAGACATCCTTGATACCGGCGAGCTCGAGCACTTTCTTGCTGATGTCACCGGTGACAAGCCCGATTCCCTGGGGCGCGGGCTTGAGGGTGACCTTGACACTGCCGGCGGTACCGGTGACCTGCATGGGAATCGAATGGGAAACATCGCACCCGCATTCCCAGCTGCCGCAGCCGCGCTGGACCTTGATGAGGTTCATCTTTGCCTTGACGATCGCCTTCTTGATTGCATCGCCGACCTGCACGTCCTTGCCCTGGCCGAACCCGATGTAGCCGTTGCGGTTGCCGACTATGACGACTGCACGGAACTGGACACGGCGGCCCGAGTCAGTCATCCGCTGCATCATCGCGATATCAAGGACTTCGTCCTCAAGATCGGGAAGGAACGTGTCAACGATCTGGGGTTCCTTGATCGGTCTGCCGCTTGCGAGGACCTGATCGATGCTCTTGATATCTCCCTCAGCGACAAGTTTGCCAAGACCGGTGACCGGATGCCATTCTTCTCGTTCGTACGCCATTTACGCCATCTCCTTCTTTATGGCATCTGCCACCTGCTCGACAACCCTGACGATATCGCCTGCATCCTTGTTGTATGCCGCAATATGCGCCCCCTTGATGCGCTCATCCGAGGGGAGGATCTCCTCGCCATAGGGGATGTCCAGCCCTGCATCGACTGCACCCTTGAGGGCAGCGAATACCCGGGCCCCCGGTGTTGCACGGTTGAGCCCGATGTCCAGGACTGCACTGTCCTGCCGGGCTTTCTTTGCCTTTACGGCAAAGAGCATGCCCGTGAGGTAGGCTGCCGGTGTGCTGGAAGTCGATCCTTTGTACCCGTATTTCTCGAGTTCAGCGGAATTTGCTGCAACGAGCGTGCGGTCGCCTTCCATCTCTGCAACGACGAGCTGGACGATGATGTGCCGGTTTGTCTTCCTGACAACCATCCGGGGCACATCCGCGACCACGAGCCGGGTCCGCTGGTAATAATCGGTCTTGCCTTCCCTCCGTCTCCGGAAGGGGACAAAGTACCGTGGTCCTGTTGCCATTTACTTCATCCTCCCTGCGAGGATCTCCATCTGCGCCTTCATGTGCGCGACGCTCCTGAACTGGCCCCCGGCCGCTTTACGGTAGAGGAGGCGGTACATGTGCCGGTCAATGGTACCGGCCGTGCGCAGTTCAACGAGCACTTTCCTGATCGCACGGATCTTCTGGACCCATGCGGTCTTGCTCGGGTTGCGGGCACCTGCTGCACCCTTCCGTTTTCCTGCACCCTTGCGGTGCCCGTAGGACCGTTGGGCGATCCGTGCGCGGGCCCTGCCGCGGCTGACGCCCTTCTTCTGGCGTGCCTTGATCGCGCCATCCGTTACGAGTCCCCGTAGGTCCTCACGCGAGATTGCGTTCTCGATATCGGAGAGACGGGCCGGATCGAACCAGACGCGGTTCACCCCGCATTTCATGATGGACGCGGCAATGCGTTTCTGGCTGGCGACGTCACTCATTCTTCTTCACTCCTGAACCGCTCTTTTTTGCCTTCGGTTTTGAGACTGCTTTGGGTTTTGCTTCAGTCTTTTCCTGAGGTTTCTCGGCCTTTGGCTTTGCAGCCTTCGCTGCGGGCTTTGCCGCTGCCTTTTCTTTCTTTGCGGGTTTTTCTGCAGGCTTCCCGGCAGGTTCCGCCTTCGGCCGGGAAGACTTCTTTGCGGCTGCCGGTGCCTTCTTCTTCTCATCAGTCACAGGAGCCGGTTTCTCCTTCTTGGCTTCCTTCTTTGCCGGGGCGGCAGTTTTTCTGGACTTTGCGGGTTTCTTCTCTTCTTTTTTCTGCTTCACTTCGTCCTTTGCGGCTGCCTTTCCCGGTTCTTTCTCTGCCCTGGGCTTTACGTTCCGGGCATTCAGGACCTTGAGACCTGCACCGATTGCCGCTTCCTGAAGTCCGACCCGTTTCCGGTCGCCAACGGTCGCTGAAATCCGCACCGCCTGGGTCTTCGGGTCCAGGCCCTCGATTTCCTTTACGGAGGAGACGAGCACTTCGAAAAAGCCGCTCGGGTGCATGTTCCGCACGGCAAGAGGGCTGCCGAATCCCGGCTTCGGGAGAGCGCCCTTTGCCTTCTTCTGCTCCCGCTGCTTGTTGTGCTGTCCACGGGGCTTTCTCCATGAGTCGGAGAGCTGTCGTTTCTTACCGAACCCGTCGCGCTTGAAGCTTGCGCCCTTCTCTGTGCGCACCCGGATCAGTCGCTTTACTTCTGTTGTCATCCCTTCAGCCTCTCTGGACCATGTAAATTCCGTCCTGGAACACCCGCGGGTCACGGTTGCGGATATGAGTGGCATGTTCGATGTTTGCTGCCGAGTTCCCGACAAGTTCGCGGTCGATCCCGGTGAGAACAACTTCGTCATTCGCCACTTTTGCCACAACGCCGGACTCGATCCGTGCGTACCTCGCCTTCTTCTCGCCAAGGAAATTGGCAATCTCAAGCCGGTTTCCCTGCAGCTTGAGCTGGATGGGGAAGTGGCTGTACACCACTTTCATTCGGTACTCGAACCCTTCACTGACGCCACGGCACATGTTCTTCGTATGTGCCTCAAGGGTACCGACCATTGCCGTGATCTCCTTTCTCCCGGAATCGGTCGAGATGGTGACTTCGCTGCCGTCACAGGTCATGGTGACCTGGGGGAACCGCATATTGCGGGTGAGCTGCCCCTTGGGACCTGTCACTTTGAGCTGCGTTCCGTCAAGCTGGGCTTTTACACCCTCGGGAATCTTCACTTTTCGTACTGCTGACATCTTCGCACCCCCTAGTAGACGTACCCGAGCAGTTCGCCGCCGATACCTTCTTTCCTCGCCTGTTCGTGGGACATGACACCACGCGAGGTCGAAAGCATCAGGAGCCCGAAGTTCTTGCCGGGCAGGTACTGCTTCTCCCAGTATTCCATCTCGTCCAGCTGTACGGAAAACCGCGGCGTTATTGCACCGCAGCGGTTGATCCTGCCCGTGAGATTGACCCTGAGCTGTCCGCCCCTGCCATCCTCCACGAACTCGAAGCTGCCGATATAGCCGGCATCCTGCATAATGCGGAGCATTGCGCCAAGGAGTTTGCTTGCGGGCTCGATGATACATACGGACTTCCCGGTATCCCCTGCATTTTTCAGGGTGCACATCCCGTCTGCTATTGTATTCAGTCGTGTCATTCTTGCTCACTCCTCAGCTCATCTTCTTGAAACCCATCTTCTGGGCCCACTCGCGGAAGCACTGCCGGCAGAACATGATATGGTACCTGCGCACGAGGCCCTGCTTCCGGCCGCACATCTTGCATTCGTTCGCACCGCGACCGTAGATCTTCTTCCTTTCTCCAGCCATTAGCGCACCTCTACCTGATAGGTGTCCTTGAGGAACGCGATCGCATCCTGTTTGCTGACGCGCTGCTTTGCCGGGAGTTTCTTCTGCTCCATGCGCCTGCGGGTGATCCGTATACCTCTGCGTTCGAGCACCACGTTCACATCCATGCCATAGATACCGATCTGCGGATCATAGGACATACCGGGGAAGTCCGTGTGCTCCTCGATACCGAACGAGAAATTCCCGCTCGTGTCAAGCTGGCTCTCAAAGAGCGTCTTGTCGACGATCTTTAAGGAGGTCTCGAAGAAGTCACGGGCAGGCTTGCCGCGGAGGGTTACCTTGCAGCCGATCGGGGCACCTTTCCTGATGGAAAAGGCAGGCTGCGTCTTCTTGGCAATGCTCCGGATCGGTGTCTGCTTCGTGATTGTCTTCATAATGTTTTCCGCTTTCACCAGCTTCTCACCGCTCTCGCCTACTCCCATGTGGACGACGATCTTGTCGATGTAGACATCGCGCATCGAGGTCACTCTTCATGCCCCCATTTTGCAATCGCAGGTGTCTGCTTTCCTACCATGTAAATGTAGGGAGCGATCGTGTCGAACCGGGTGCCCGTCTTCTCGTCCTCGAGAACGATCTTGTTGGGGACGCTCCCGGGCATCTTGACGATCTCAACGATCCGTGCGACGTTGCCGGAGTGGCGGCCACCGATGACCATGGCCATGTTGCCGACAGCGAACGGGAAGTGATCGAGGATCGTGAACCGGTTCCCGGGTTCCAGGGAGAGCACGACCGAATCGCCGGCCTTGTAAGTATTGTCTGCGAGCAGGTTGGCGCCGTCCCGCAGGTTCAGCTGGACTTTGCCACCGGTGACAACGGTCTTGTTCGTGACCTTGCACAGCCGGGTCTTGGCAGCCTCTGCATCAATCTCGATGGAGACGTGGCGGCCGTTCCTGTCGCGCAGGATGCGGTAATACCTGTTGATTTTCGGCAGGGCGATGATATCGAAGATGCCGATCCCCATCTTGGGATTGCGGCAGGGCCGGCCATTGATGATCACATCGTTCTGGCCGAGGATCTGCTTGATCTCCTTCATGTTCCGTGCATAGTCCATGTGGTCACGGAGCCAGACGGCGATCGGCATCGCATTTGCGTTGTGAGGGCCCGGCGCGGTCTTGGTAATGAATTTCGTGGTCTTCTTTGCGATGTGCCACGAGTCCGGGGCATTCAGTCGCTTCAGGTGTTCTGACATTATTCGGCCTCCCCGAGTTTTGCCACGCGGCGTTTGTCTGCGAGGTTCAGTTTGGTGAGCTGCACGTTCGATGCGTCAATCAGGCGCGGGACTTCTGTGCCGTCGGCTTTGGTGGACGAGACTCCGTGGACGACGATCTTTGCCTTTACGGTGTCGACAGCGTCGACCAGGCCCTCGTCTCCTGCAAAATCCCCACGGGTCACTTTTACGGTGTCTCCCTTGATGACACGCAGCGTCTTCTTTTTGTAGTTCTCCTTCAGGTCCTCTGATAGGGGTGCGTTCAGGAATTTTGTCCTCACGTGTGACGGTGCACTGTAGCGGGCCTTTCTCTGTTTTCTTGGCTGTTCGCTTTTGATTCTTACCATGCTGCACACCTCATACGATGATCGTTGCCATCGAACCGAGCTTGGGGAAACGTTCCGCGACTTCACGCGCAACGGGTCCTTTGATCTCAGTTCCCTTGGGTTCGTTCTTCTCATCCACGACGACAACAGCGTTGTCATCAAAGGAGACCCGCATGCCGTTGGGCCTGCGCATCTCCTTCTTCGCGCGGATGACCACTGCACGCACCAGCTTGCGGCGCATGTCGGGGGTGCCTTTCTGGACGCTCACGGTGGCGAGATCCCCCAGCCCCAGCTTGGGCTGACGGCGCCTGACACCATGGTAGCCGAAGACAGAGATGATCTGCACGGTCCTTGCACCGGTATTATCGGCGCATGCAAGTCTCGTCCCCGTCGCAAGGGATCTCGGCGTCTTGGACTGCTTTGCCTTCATGGCTTCTGCACCTCCACAACGACAAAGGTCGTGCTCTTCGAGAGCGGTCTGCACTCGGCTATCTTCACCATGTCCCCGACCTTGGCCTGGATGCAGGGCGGGTTGTGGGCATGGAGTTTCGAGCTTCGTTTCTCGTACCGCTTGTATTTACGGACGTAGTGCATGTAGTTCCGTGCAACCACGACCGTCCCCATCATTCGATCGCTCACGACTTTACCGGTGATCACCTGGCCGCGCACCGGTAAAGTGCCGTGAAACGGACAATTAACGTCCTTGCACGCCTCTTTTGGTGCCTGGACGTTCAATCCAATGTTTAGTGCCATTATGGTATCCTCTTCTTTTCGTGCAGGCTGATCCTTCTTTCAGGAGCCAGAACCATCACGGATCCATCTATCTCAACAAGTTCACTGCCCGGAAGACGTACGCGGAATGTACTGTGCATCTTGGGGATGCGCCGGATCCCGCGGCCTGTCTGGATTGCGAGCATGTTCTTTGTCTCATCGACGATGCGACCGGATATTCCCTTATGCAGGGGGTTTGCGGCTCCAGAGACCAGAACGTCCAGGCCGATCAGTTCGTGGCGGAGGACATTCTGGGAAGAGATCATGCAGTTCTCCTGCGGTTCTGCTCAGTCAACATACGGGCGATGGTCCGCCTCAGTTCGCGGATATGTCCAGGGTTTTCGGTAGCGCCACCGGCACTCACCTTGCCGTAGTGCTGGATAAGTTCCATCCGGAGTTTTCCCATCTGTTCCTGCAGCTCGATATCTGACAGCTGCTGGACATCATGCGCCCTGAATATCGCCATCACTGTTCCTCCCCTAATTTCTCATCAGGAAGTGCGGGCTCTTCGGTATCGGTATCGCCAACGGCGGTGACCACGGCAGCCGGGGCCTGTCTCTTCTTCTCCTGTTCGATGACCGAGAAGTGGTCGGGCAGTTTTGCTCCGGCAGGAACGAGCTTGACCTGGACGCCGATGACGCCGAGTTTCTTTATCGCCACCGCATATCCTTTCTCGACAAGTGTGTTGCTCGGTTCGCCACAGTGCTTGATGTACCCCTCGGTAAACTTCTGGGTACGGGCGCGGGCCCCGGTCAGTTTCCCGGCGATGACGACTTCACACCCGAGCGCACCGGAGTCCATGACGCGGCGCAGGATGCTTGTTCCGGCCTTGCGGAAGTACCAGCCGCGCTCAAGGGCGTTTGCAAGTCTCTCGGCCATGATCTGGGCATTGAAACTGGGGTTGGTGACCTGCTGGACCTCGATCTGCGGCGATTCGACACCGTAGTTCTGGGCAAGGTCCAGGGTGAGCTGGTGGACCAGCTTGCCGCCCTTGCCAATCACAATCCCCGGTTTCTCGGCAAAGATGGTGACCTGGGTACCGAGAGGAGTCCGGGCGATATCCATACCCCCGTAGCCGGCGCGTTTCAGTTCCTTGGACAGGTACTTTTCGACACGGGCTTTCCTGACACCCTCATCGATGAATTTTCTCTCTACCGCCATTACGCCACCTCTCGGACAATGATCTCAATGTTTACGGTTTCGCGGACCTTGGGGGTTGCCCTTCCCATCGCACGGGGGAAGAAGGCTTTCTGTGCCCGCCCGCGGTTCGCCGACGCATGGATGATCTCGAGGTTTTCTGCATCAAGGCCGATGTACTCGGCATTCTTTTTGACCGATTCAAGGATCCGGATATATTCCTTTGACGCTTTGACCGGGTACCGGCCTGCATCCCAGTTACCGGGAAGACCGCGCTTGTGCGCAACATTCCGGTTGAAATACCTGAAAGGGACCGCCTTTTTCAACTTGACGACATCATTCAGGTATGCAATTGCTTCATTCACCCGTTTGTTCCTGATGAACCCGGCGATCTCTATCGAATGCTTTGGCGACACGTTAATTTCGTTGGCCTTTGCTTTTGCCACATTGTCGCCCTTGATCTTATTTGAATAATCAATGCGTGCCATGTCCATCACTTCAGCGGAACGTACTTGCTGCCTCTGGTCGCACCGATACCGGCACTCCCATGAGAGACCCTCTTCCTTGTCAGTGCAAACTCTCCGAGATAGTGGAAGACCGACTCCGGCTGGAACTCGACTTTCACGAATTCCTTGCCATTGTAGATCTCAATGGTTTTGCCTACCATCTCCGGCATGACGATCATTTCACGGAGGTGAGTCCGGATCTTCTCGTCGCCTTCGCGAACCTTAGCGAGTAATGTCTCTTCACCACGGGAGAACCCGCGGACGATCTTGCGGCGGGGACGGGCTGGCATAAGGGGGAGGAGTTCGCTCATCCCCATCGCTTTCAGCTCGTCGATCTTGTAGCCGCGATAGGTGAACTCCTCACGCCGTCTTGGCATTCTCTTCTGTGTCTTTTTAGGTGCTGCCATACCCATCACTTCCTGCTCTTACCTGTCCTGCGTGCTGCCACATGGCCGACGGTCCTGCCCGGGGAGGTTCCCCGCGCAATGGTCTTGGGGCGGCCGGTATGCTGGTGCCCGCCGCCACCGAACGGGTGGTCGATGACGTTCATCGCGACACCACGGACGCGTGGCCAGTTGGATGCGGTGTTCTGCATCTTGTGGTACTTGTTGCCTGCTTTCACGAACGGCTTCTCGACACGGCCGCCACCGGCAACGATTCCGACAGTTGCACGGCAGCGGTGGTTGAACCATTTCGTCTTGCCGCTGGGCATCCTGACGCCGACGCGGTCCTCAATCTTGTCGACAACGACGGCCTGGACTCCCGATGAACGCACGAACTTGCCGCCGTCGTTGGGCCGGGCTTCGATATTGCAGATGAATGTACCGGTGGGAATATTCTGGAGTGTGAGCGTGTTGCCGTTCTTGACTTCCCCGCTGGATCCCCAGACGATCTCTTCGCCGATTCCGAGCCCTTCGGTGACGAGCATGTAGACTTTTTCCCCGTCTTCGAGTTTTACGAGCGCGATCGGCGCATTCCGGGCGGGATCGTGTTCGATATCGATGACCGTCCCGGTGATCTTCAGCGTGTCGTCGCCGATGTGCTTAAGTTCCGCCTTGTACCGGTGGGATGGTGCCCGGTATGTCGGGCCTCCCTTGCCCCGGCTTTGTGTTGTGATTCGATGTCCCATGTTCCCCACCTACATTATACCGAGCCGGCTGAGGATCTCCTCGGCGGCTTTGTCGTTCTCAAAGCTCACGATTGCCTTCTTCTGGCCGTGCGTGTTCATCAGGGTGCGGACGCTCCTGACATTCTGCCCGAATGCTTTTTCGATCTCACGCTTGATGTCGTCCTTGCTTGCTTCGCGGGTGACGAGGAACTGGAGTTTGCTCTGGTTCTCCAGGAGGACCATCGCTTTCTCTGTCACAAACGGGTACTTGAGGGTCATTTACCTCCCCTCCAGGCGTATGAGTGCACCTTCTGTCCAGACGGTCAACCGTCCGGCCTGCATGCCGGGTGCGAGGTGCTCAACGTTCAGCTGGTCAACGGTAACGACATCCACGCCGGAAAGGTTGCGTGCTGCAACAAGCGGTTTTTCTGCAGTCACGATCAGGAGGCTCTTGCGCTGCTTGAACCTGCGCCCGCGCATCTTGCCTCTTCCTGCCTTGACCTTCTTGCTCTCCTTTGCCCGTTCGATGTCGTTGTAGACACCTGCAGTGGTAAGTGCAGAGATGACGTCCTGCGTGCGGCCGAGTGACTCGAACGTATCCTCAAAGACGATCGGTACTGCACCTTCGAAGGTGTGTCCCCGGAGTTTGAGAAGGTCCTGGCTGATACTTGCGGCAACAGCGGACCGGAAGGCCTTCTGTTTTTCCTTCTGGTTGATCTCCTTGATCAATATCTTCGCAACGACCGGGGGGTGTGCCTCGCGGCCACCTTTTGCCTGCGGGACTTTTGCTGCACGCGACCCGTTCTTGATACGGGGAACGTGGGATGAACCGCGACCGCTTCCCCAGCCGACTGCCGATGAACAGATACCTGCATACGGGTATGTCCCGTGAGGCTGTCTCCGTGTGCTCTGGAGGGCCATCACTGCCTTCTTGATCAGATCGGGGCGGTAATCCTCGGAAAAGATCTCCGGGAGTTCGATGTCTTTTGTGACTCCGCCGTCAAGTGATTTAACCTGTGCTTTCATCTCTGATCATCCCTGCTTGCTCTGGACGCTCACGAACTGGATTGTCGGCATCCTGACGACATGTTCACCCTGGCGGATTGCCGGACGGATACGGATGAGCCGTTTTACCGGGCCGGGAATTGACCCTTTTATGAGAACATACGGGTTCTTGAGTACACCGTAATGGAGGAATCCACCGGCCGGGGTTACCTCACTGGCATCCTCGCTGATTTTCAGGATCCGCTTGTTGAATTCGGTTCGCTGCTGGAATCCCATCTGTCCGATCTGGGGAACTTCCCAGCGGATGTGGTGCGGGTTCCACGGGCCAAGAGTGCCGATGTGGCGCTCTTTGCCGCCGACTGCGTGTTTGCGCTTTCGCAGGGCGACTCCCCAGCGCTTTACGACGCCCTGTGTCCCCTTACCGGTTGTTATTGCGGTAATGTCCGCATAGGCACCCGTCTGGACCACACTTTCGAGGGATACTTCTTTCCCGAGAAGACCCTGGGCAAATTCAAACTGTTTGCCGAGGTCTGCACCCCCGATCTTGATCTCCATCAGGTCGGGAACTTTCTTGGGAACACCGGAGAGAGATGCCGGTTGTGTATACGTAAGAGCATGGATCTCGGCTACCGTACCTGCTTTTAAGGCATCCGAAAATTTCTTGAGGGCTGCTTCCTTGTCGTAGTCTTTGGGCAGGGTAATCCTGCGCCCAAGCACGCTGTCAAGCTGATCTGCCCATATCTCCGTCAAGGCGTGTTTGCCATAGGTATCCCGTGAATAGGCACGGATTGCGGCAACTTTCATGGTGGGGACTTCGATAACGGTGACGGACACCATGATCTCTTTCCCCTCGGTAGGACTGTTTTTGTGATCGTCCACCATGACAACATGCGTCATACCTACTTTGTATCCGGCAAACCCCTGCAGGATCGGTGCTCCCTGGCTGGGGGCCCACGACTGGTATTTCGGGATTGGGCTCTTTGCACGCTTCCTTGGGCTGAATGCAAGAGAACCACGGCGTGGTCTGTTTATTTTTGGCATGTGTAAATCAATCCTTTCTGCGTGTAGGTTATTCTCATTGCGACACGAATTGAGATGAATCCGAGATTGTGTGATAACTCCGCTTCTCTAGAAGCCGACACGCGACACGGGTGCTTCATCGAGTGCAGATGCCGTGCAGTCATTCTGACGGATTGCACGATTGTTCTGGACGAATGCTTCACCCGGCTCTGGTTATGCGTATGAGACCAGCTCATCGCTCTGCTGGTGTGCACCAGCGTCCCTGTCTCGCGAAAGAAGATCCTGACTATTGCGCTTCCTTCTGCCGTATTTCACAGCAGAAGAACCGGGCTCGTTGCACGAACGTCCGCCCATGCGCCTGATCAGACCCACTCTGTCAGCCTGTTGTGATAAATCACAACTCCTTCTCGGGTACCCTCCCGCCCGGGAGGGTCTCCACCAATCGAGGTATACCCACGGCAGAACCGCTCCTGTGTCCGGAGGCTAGGTCCCGCCGTATGCAAAATCCGGCATGCACCGTACGTCAGGCACGCGGACTCCGCAAAGGATAACCTCATATCGGCTTCCATAATTATTGCAGAGAAAAGAATATAAATATATGCCAGTTTTGGGGAGAGGTTCTGAGGTTCCTCATCAAATCCGGAAGGTCGCTGTATCTTTTACCCAAAATACAGTTCTCCCTGGTCGGTTATGTATACGCTGATATCCTCGCACACAACACGGGCCTTGCATGCCTGGGACCTCGACTCCCTCAACCGGTTTATCAGGGAAATGGTATCGTATTTGACCTTGATATTGATCTTCTCTGCTTCCCCGAATATGATTGCAGGAACGTTGAAAAGGTCCGTTCCTGACGGTATTGTACAGAGGTGTGTCGCATCAAGGGTGTAGAGGAATTCGAGCGTCTCTTTTGCCCGACGGATGTTCTCCATGGCGCTCTTTTCGATAGTGCAGACATTCGCCTTTGATGTGGAGATGATGTCAGCTATCTGCTGCTGGGTCAGACCCTGCTTTCGATACCTGAGAACTTCCATCTGGCGATCGGTGAGCAACCCCTCCTTCATAGTATCAATTTTTCCATCTGAACTTAAACACTTTTCGTTAACATCGCAATTCAGATCCTTTGACTGCCAGAATCGCAGGGAAAGTCTTTAATAAAATCAAAAATAGATTTTCCCCGTTTTTTGGGAGACGGGACATTTCAAAATGTTTATATGAATACCGGGTCATATAACGTGTTATAAAAAATATCGAGGTGATATTAGATGGTTGTTAAAGTAGGCGTTGCCAAATTAGGCAACATTGCAAGTGGTGTGATGGCAGAGCTGCTCCTCGATGAGAGAGCAGACCGTGAAGATATGCAGACATTCATGGCGACCAGCGGGACTAAACTCGAGCCGGCGGATGTTGACCGCGTGGTCTCCAACCTGAAGGCATATAAACCGGACTTCTGTATTGTAGTCTCACCCAACGGGGTTCTTCCAGGACCGACCGGTGCCCGCGAACAGCTCGCTGCAGCAGGCATCCCGGTTGTCATCATCACTGATGATGTAACCACGAAGAAGGAGTGGGAAGGTGTCAAGGCGAGCAAGTTCGGGTACATCATCATGAAGGCAGACTCCATGATCGGTGCACGCCGCGAGTTCCTCGACCCCGTCGAGATGGCCGACTACAACGGCAACCTCGTCAAAGTGCTGGCACTTACCGGTGCATTCCGCAAGATGCAGCTTGCCCTCGACAAGGTCATCGACCAGGTCAAGGCCGGAAAGAAAGGCGACGCAATTGAGCTGCCGAAGGTCATCATGACCACTGACAAGGCTGTCGATGGCGAGTTCACCAACCCCTACGCGCTTGCAAAGGCACGCGCTGCCCACGAAATTGCAATGGCTGTTGCAGGCCAGAACGTCAAGGGTTGCTTCATGACCAAGGAATGGGAGAAATACATCCCGATCGTTGCAAGCGCTCACGAGATGATGAAGGTCGCGGCACAACTCTGCGACCAGGCCCGGGAGCTCGAGAAGGCAGGAGACAGCGTCTTCCGCCAGCCCCACAAGAAAGATGGTATTATCGTCAACAAGAAGAAACTCGTTGCAAAATTCGAGTAAATTTTTTTATTTTTTTGTGTTTCTGTAGAAATTTCCCAGGTCTTCAGGGAGTGTCATGATGATCGGCTCAAGGTGCAGCCGCTCCATGAACGCGGAGTCGCTTGTCGCCAACGGATTCGGGTTGATCCGGGAGATAAGAGAACAGAATGCAGAGAGATCGCCGTCCTCTCCGTCCTTGTTGAAAAAAAGAGACAGGTTGAATGCGCAGGTCCCGAACTTCCTGTACAGGGAAAGAATTTCGAGGATCCCACCGGCCAGAAGGTCCACGTACGGATCAACTTCGCCGAGCGACGAGACCGGCAGGATCCCCCGCACTTCGCGTTCTCCCTGGGGGACAGCGTGGGCTGACCAGACGATCTCCTCCCCGAATAAATAGCGGTCAGATGCCTTCTCCGCATCCCTTACGGCTTCCCAGTAGGCCCTGCCATACTGGTGCCGGTATTGCCTGCCGGCGGCCAGATACCGTTCGACAATCCTGGATGGCGTTGAATCACAAAGCCCCTGCATATGAGGATGCACCAGGCTTGCCCCTGCTGACGGGAGAAAATTCCAGTTGATGCTGGCATAGCCCTTGTAACGGCGAAGAGCTTCGATCTGCCCTGAGAGTGCATCGATAATCTGGTGTCTGGTGAACGATGTCACCCAGTGATCCCGGGTAATCACGGTAACAACATGTCCTTCCCCAAAAGGAAAGAGGTTGGGAAATGTCACGCTTTCTCCGCAGGTTATCCGTGAACCGTCCGGGAATGTCGGTGTGACAGAAAAAACATTCTCCCGGCAAAAAGGGCAGTCCCCCGGGTCCGGGGGATTATACGATGCCTGATCGATATGTCGCTTCGAGCGATCAGGACTGATCCTGCATCTCAGCCCGGTAAATTGCTCTTCACGGTATTGTAACGTCCCTGAAGGGGTGATCACTTCTCTGACTGAAAACATTCCCATTCATGGTTATATTTCCGACAGGAACAGATAGTCATTTGCACATGAATGAACAGGCTATTGAGGGCAGACGTTCCCGTTTGGAGGGGGACACACCAAAGAAAAAAGGTTTTTCCAAGGCACCATTGCCTTGTTCGTCGTAGCCGGCAGAAACCGAGTTCCGCACTTATACGACGTATTTGCCGAGAAGGCGAATAGAGGTGGTCATGTCCGGACCAAGCGGTGAACCGAAGATGATCTGGGTCACACCGGCCTTGGTGAGGGCATCGCACTTTGCCTTTACCATTTCAGGGGTACCTGCAATGGTAAATGCGTCAATCTCCTTGTCTCCGACGAGTTCTCCGACCGTCTTAAAGTCGAACTTTGCGAGTGCTGCCTTGATCTTGGCAACGTTGTTGAGGTCAAGACCGTGGCGGGTCAGAAGGTCGGGCGGGGAGCCGGCGGCGATAAAGGCTGCAACGATCTTTGCGGAGTTGCGTGCCTTCTTCTCGCTGCGGTCAATGGACATTGCAGTGTATGCACCGATATCAAAGTTCTTCTTGCCGACTTTGTCGCAGGTTGCCTTGATGATCGGGATCGCGATTGCGAAGTCCTTGGGGTTGGATGCGTTGATCAGCGCACCGTCTCCGACTTTTCCGGCGAGCTCGAGAACCTTGGGTCCCTGTGCACCGACATAGATTGGGACTCCCTTCTTCTTGTCCGGAAGGTTGACACCGGTCAGCTTGGCACCATCATAGTCAAAGAATACCTTCCCTGACTTGTTCACTTGGTCACCAGCGCAGAGAGCTCTGATCTGTGTTATCGCTTCTTCCAGACGGGCGACCGGCTTTTCAGCCTTTATCGCGAGTTTTGGGAGGGTGGAGAGGTCGCCGGGCCCGATACCGAGGACTGCGCGTCCGTCGGAGATCTCGTTCAGCGTACAGAAGAACGATGCCATTGCGGCAGGGGTGTCCGTGAATGAGTTCATAATACCCGGGCCCATCTTCAGGGTCGTGGTCGCCTGCGCGATGGCGGCGAGGGTGGGGTAGCAGTGGCGGTTGTTGTAGTGGTTTGTGATCCATGCGAAATCTATGTCTTTGGATTCTGCAAGTTTACAGAAGTTGACAACTTGCTTTACATTGACATTTCCTGGTACGAATTCTATTCCATATGTCAAGGCTTGTTCACCTCATTGAGTATTACCGTGCACGTATTTAAATAAATTATCATTTTACGTTGGCACTTTTTGATGATCCGTTCACAAATCAGCCAATTCTGCCCCAGTTCCGAAATATCCTCCGGAATCCCCTTCACAGCCGGGTTGAACGCAGGATGATCTCACCATTCAGGCATCGTTTGAGGTTTCCTCACGACCGGATCTGAACACATGAGCGCCGTTCTGCAGGAAAACCTTTTTTCTGCCGGAACAATTATCCTATAAGATATTGAACTCCGGTTGGAAAATATATAGAATGAATACGTAGACCCCGGGGTCGATCGGTTTTATAGGTCAATTCTATGCGGATAGTGGCAATCGGATTTGGCGGGGCGGGATGCAGGATAGTCGATAGTCTCTACACGACTGACCGGCACAGCAGTAAAGTGGCATGTATCCAGGGCCTTGCTGTAGACGTTGACGAAACCACGTTAAAACAGCTCGAAGGTCTTCCGGAACCTTCAAAGATATTCTTCCCTTCGCTCGATCCGGACCGCCATGAAACTTCAGGAGGGGCAGGTCCGACCGCCACCATCGATATCGGAGAGATTGTTTCAAGGATCCATAATTTTGAATCCGGGGAAACTGACGCGATTTTTATCTGCTGCGGGCTTGGCGGGAGCATGGCAGACATTGTTCCGCATGTCATTACCAGCCTGCGGGCATCGATCGTGGAACCCATTTTCGGACTGGTCACCCTGCCCTGCCTTGCCGAAGGGGAGAAGCGATCTGCAAAAGCATCAGATGATATTGATATCCTTTCACCACTCCTTGACGGCATGATCCTCTTTGATAATGAGACATGGTATAAAAAAATCAAAGCACGGAGCACTCACCTTCGAAAGAAAGAGGCTGGAATTGCAAGGAGATTCGGGTTCGGGAAGGCAGAGCCGGAAATCTCATCGGAACTTGCTACCTACCTCCTCCTCAATGAAACGATAGTCAGGAGAATAAGTCTGATCCTCCGTGCAGGAGAGTTCAGGGCCGATGGCGGGATTGATCTGGCAGAGGTAGTCCTGGATTCCGGTGAGGTACTCAACACCATCAAAGGGATGGGGTTCATCACAATTGGATATGCTGTTGAACGTCTCTCTCCCAATCCGCTGGGTTTCCTTACCCAGTGGAAACCGGCGGGAATATTCAATGAAGAGAGCAAAAAGAAGGCCTCGCGTATTGTTGAGCTCGCAAAACAGGCAATTTATCACGAGATATCAACACCATGTGACATGACGAGCGCCCATAAGGCGCTTATCCTTGTAGCGGGCCCTTCACATGAGCTCTCCATGAAAGGATATATGACGGTGAGGAAATGGATAGACCGGAGCATCAGGGGACTTGAGACCCGTCCGGGGATTATCCGGTGATGAATACCAAGAATGTTGCCATCATCATCATGCTGTCCGGACTTGAAAATATCCCCCGTATCAGCGAGCTCCGGGAAATCCGGGCACAATACAGTACCAGATCCCGGCATGGCGATATCCGGTCGGCGCCTGCAGGGAAAGGAGCACCGGGACAGGACGCAGATCCGAAAACAGGCCGTGGTAAAATATCTCCCTCGATTCGTAGTGCGGGAAACGGCAAAGACGAGATGATCATCCTTCCCACGAAAATGAAGCAGGAACGATACGGTTACGATTCTCCTGATGATGCCGGAAATCCGGGACACGGCCGGGAGACCGGCGAATATAGAGGGCTTCGGGGGCGCGTACCTGAAACGGATTCTTCTCTGCCACAAGGCAGCCAGCGTCCAATATCGGGGACAAGCCAGAGGAAAGAAGAGCTTTTATCACAAAAAGTAGCAGGTGAGAAAATATATCACGTGACGGATGACCGTCCCCAAGTAATAAAGCGCCGGGTCATTGTTACTCTGGGAAAAGATAATACACCTGGAAATGACCCACGTGACCAGCGGATACGAGAGTCCTCCTCAATGAGTTCGCATCTCCCGAAAAAAGAGACCGGAAAAATAATCTCCTATGGCCCAGATGAGGGACGTGAGGCCCGGCCGGTGTCTGATTCAGCTGCACGGACGAAAGATATCGCACGGCACAGAATCGAACAGGAGTTACAGCGGCAGCGGATGATTGCAATCTCAGGCAAAGCAGCAAAACCTGATAATGCCAATTCAGAACCTGACCGAACCACTCCGGGAACTTCCGGATTGACGCAGGAGATTCTGAACGCAACCGTCTCATCCGAAAAACTGCGGTCGTCCGAGATGGAAAAAAAGACGATTATTCTGCAAAAGAGAAAACCCGTGTTGCATTCGCAGGAAAATCTTGTCCCGGATACCCCGGTACATGAAAGTGCAGCTACGGATGAACGTATACCAGAAAGGGTATCTGGTAACTCTGTGCCGGAGGAGGCGCCGGATAAAATGACAGTCGATCTGAAGGAGCCGGGCTTCAGGGTAAAAGATGAAATTTTCGACGGGAAAAAAATCCAGGGAAGTGCCATTCCAAAGGTAAGGGATACTTCGCTTATGCACACGAGCCTGAAACAGAAAAGACCGGACAGGAGTGCGAAGAGTCCTGACGCGGACACGGTCCGGACTGCTGAAGGCGAAGCAGTGTCAGAACCCCAGAAAAAAGAGGGGAAAAACATTAAAACATGATGATATTTCCTGGATCTGATCAGTTCGGTCCTATCACCTTTGAGAAGGGAATATTGCCAGCCCCGATCTCCGTTTTTATCGGAATGCCATGTTCGACAGTATTCCCGATGTAATTCATTCCGCTGAAGGCAACAATGGAGAGACGGTAAGGGCTGCTGGGCAGGTTAAAAACCTGGTTTCCCAGGGTCACCGGAAAAACAAATCCGCAGGCGTTCATCATACGGATTGTCTCCTCCACGTGCTTTTTGGCAGCACACGGTACCTGTCTGACGTTTGCAAGAGCAATACCAGTTTTTGACCGGGCAAAACCGGATATGGAGGTGAGACCGGCCGAAATGAATAGTTCGAGGGGATCGATGGTTGTCCCGCGGTAGGCGATGAGATCCCTGAATTGCCGGGGGACGCCGTTTTCAATCTCAAGTCTTCCGCCAAACGCCATCCTGACAGGGATGCCTTTTCGCTGGAATACACCATCCATTGAGATGCTGCACAGGGTAATGAACCCGACCGAGCCTGAGGGGACCCGGGGATCATGGTCTATGATACGGTAAGAATTAAAAAAACCGCATCCTGCCCTGACAACTTCATCAAAAGCGGACTTCACCTTTTCAGCGAATTCCTCCGGTACAATGGATAGGTTGTATGCCACGTCTCCGGTGCTGGTTGCAGGATCGAATGTGCTGCGATAGGCTAGTCGTTCAAGTTTTGAAATAACAAAGCCAATCCGGTCATCCACAAGAGCATTATCGGTCTCTTTCATTCCCGCGGCAGTCAGTATCCTTCCCTGGTTCCCGACTTTTTCGGTGAAGCCCATGGTATCAAGGTAACTGAGGTAATACTGGACTGCGCGGTCACTCAGGATAAATCCCCTTTCAGTCATAAGCTCAGAAAGGCGTTTTGCTCCCATCGGATCCTTGTGCTCTTTAAGAATCCGTAAAATTTCAATATATTTTCTTTCTGTACGAATCATATTACTTCGCCTCTACGATGCCAAGGTTGTCCTGGTACCGCCCCGAATATCTCTCATTCCCCTCACGGACTTCATGGAGGATAATCTGTACTATACGGTCGTTTTTCTGGACAATAATATCAGCGCATCCCAGATTGGAAAGGCATAAGGTCAGCTGCCCGCGGAATCCCGGGTCGATGTATCCGGCGCCCAGCAGGATCCCGCGCCGCCCGAACGATGATCTACACCGGAGTGTTCCTGCAAGGTCGGCAGGGAGCTCGAATCCACTCGAGGGTCGGCAGAAGAGTACAGGTTCCCCGGGGGAGAGTCATATCTGACGCAGAACGAAGATCGTAGGAGGCAGGTTGCTGGCAATCGCCATTATAGGGGTTGATCACAAGTTTTCCTGCCATAGAATCCAGATCGCGGCGGCGGACAAACTCAGATGCAGAAAGAATCATTGCTTAGTTTTTCGGGAGAAAATACTTAATATCTTTTGATGTAAAGAAGATGAGAAGGATCCATGGGGTAGAGGATATCCTCTTGGGCTTCGAACCCAAGGACGCGGGTTCGATTCCCGCTGGGTCCGTTTTTACCAAAACAGGAATGATTGTCAGAACGGCTTCTCTAGAAATCCTATTATATCGTGTGATTCGCTTACATTTTTCAACGGTTATGAGAGTGACCCCCTCTCCCAAGTCGAAGAACTCTGACGACTTCTTCTTATCCTCAAGGTTCTGATGAACCTCCTCGAAAATCGAAGAACTCTGACGAGTTCTTCTCCAGCCTGCTCTTCCCTTCGGGAACAGCAGTCTCCCCCAAGAGCGTCTATAATAAAAGCCAATGATTTCTATAGATCCGTCAGAACTTTCGCTCACGTCCGATGATATTATTTTAAAAAAATTATGAGGGTTGTATTTCACCCGGATCGAAAAATGACAGGTTTCCTGTGATGAGAGGTCAAATTTCGTTCCTTCTCACCACATGGCGGCGTTTCCGGTGACCGAACATCCTGATGGCGGCGAACAGGACCAAGATACAAATGACGCCGACGACAATCAGGGTAATAAGCCCAAAATCCATACTTTTCTCCAGGGTCAGGGTGACGGAAGCAGATGAATTCACCGGGCTTACCTGTTCCTGGACGGATGATGGCCGATACCCGTCCTTGGACGCAGTGATATTATAGGATGTATTGAATTCGACCTGAGTAGCGTACTGGCCGTGAACATCGGTAGCCCCGACGATGCTGCCATCTATGGCGATGGTGGCATTGGGGACGATCTGCTGGTCTTTGTCCAGGACCAGGACAGTAAGAGCTGCATTTTCAGGCTGCAGGGTAAAAGGATAATCCTCGCTCTGGTTCGAGACTGATATCGGTTGGCTCACGGTAACATATCCGGGTTTTCCGATTTCGATAAGATAGGAGCCGGAAACGAGGTCCGGTAAACTTACCCGTCCGTACTGGTTCGTGGTGCCTGAAAGGGTTCCGTTGACGTAGACGTTCGCCCCTGCAACAGGGGCCTGACTTTCATCAACTGCGTAGATAAATGCGCCGACAGGGACCTTCGAGAGATACCACGGAATCCAGTGCATCTGTCTCACTGATTGTCCGCGTTTCGGAAAATGTCTGGTATTCCGGAGCCGTTATTTCAATGACATAGGATTTCCCGCGGGTGACCTGTGTTATGAGCGTTCCCTTTGTATTGGTCATCCCGACAGGAACTGAATTGAGCAGGACTTCCGCGCCGACAACAGGTAAACTGGTATCCTTGTCGATCACAACAAATGAGAAGCGGTTACTGGACAACAGATAATACTGGACCTCTTGATCATCGGTGCCCATGGCAAGCGTGGTGCTCCGCGGCTGATAATTTGCCGCTGTGATATCGATTGAATACAACGTTTCGGCCGTAACGCCGAAGCTTGCAGAACCCGAGACATCCGTCTGTTCTTTCTGTGTCAGATTTGTCCCTGAGACCGTGACGTTCGCTCCATAGACCGGCGCGAGTGTATCAGAGTCGATGAGGTCAACCTTGAGGGTAAGACCCTGCCGGGTCAGGCTGACAATGAGATTCGTCGTGTTTGGATCCACCATCGTTTCCCAGGTATTATACCCGGCAATGGAGACGCGGATGTCGAGGTTGTTCAGACCATTGTCGGTTATCAGGGCCTGGCCGTTGTTGTCAGTCAGGGCGTAATTTACTCCGTTAAGGAAGAGCGAAGCATGAGGGATGGTAGAATTATCGAAACGATCCTGCACGGTTACCTGCAGGGTGTTTGCCTGTACAGCGCTGAAGAGCAGGATAATGCACAGCAAAGCAAAAAGCAAACGATATTTATACCTATACATACTAAAATATCGCCCACTGCTCATATTTGAGGACATCGGTTCAAATCTCCGATATCGAAGGGACCCGGTCCAGAAGCATTCCCTCTACAAATACCGGCATAAGACGACGCCCTTCCTCAATCGCATTCTGGAGACGCCAGCTCCTGTCAGCATAAATCGTGAAGAGCGGTTCCCCTTCCTTCACCAGTTTTCCCTTCTTTGCATGCAGGAGGATCCCTGCACCCGTGTCGTGGGGAGCGCCCGCCGTGCGGGCAAGACTGATAAGCGACCGGTTGTTCATATCGATAATATATCCGGATGCGGGAGACTTCACAATAAACTGGTGCTCACCCGGAACAATATCGGACGATTTTACGTTGGGATCGCCCCCCTGGATCTCGATCATTTTCCGGAATTTTTCAAGTGCTTTGCCTTTGGTGAGAATGTCCTGTGCTATTGCCGCACCCTGAGCCCCGTTGTGCTTTGCCGGACATCTCAAGTGCAATACCGGCGATTGAAACGCTTTTCTGGAGGAAAGAATTGGGCTCGGTCGCACCCTCAAGCACCCTCAGGGCTTCGATCACTTCCAGTTTCGGGCCGATGCTGTGACCTACGGGGATGTCCCCGTACGTCAGGGCGCATTCGACTTTCATGTTGAGCCGTTCCCCGAGCTCAATGAATTCCCGCGCTAGTTTTCTTCCTTCCTGCATAGTCGCAACTTTGGTCAGGTGCCCGACCGGTATATCGATCACCACAAGGTTTGCACCAACGGCAAACTTTTTTGCCATCACACTTGCAAGCATCTGGCCACGGGCATCGATCTTGAAGGGATATTCCTGGATGATGATCCGGTCATCGGCAGGAGCAATATTGGTGGCACCGCCCCATACGATACAACCACCGACTTTTTCGGTCATCTGTTGCACTTCACTGGATGAGAATTCGACAAACGCCAGAACTTCCATAAGATCCGCCGTTCCACCGGCACCGGTTATTGCACGCGAACTCGTTTTCGGGATCTTCAGTCCGCTTGCGGCAATTATCGGGACAACAAGCAATGAGATTTTGTTGCCGGGGACTCCGCCGACGGAGTGTTTATCGACGATGGGGCGTGATGCAAACTTGATCTGTTCACCGGTTTCTACCATGGCTCTCGTGAGGTGTTCCACCTCATCCATATCAAGGGAGTTTACATAGGATGCTGTGATGAATGCCGTGAGTTCTGCCGAAGAGAGGTCATCCCTCACCACATCTTTGATGATTGTCAGGGTCTCCTCCTTGGTAAGCCTGCCACCATCCATCTTCTTTTTGATATAATCGAGTGACAGGGGCCGGCCGGCTTCCCGGACTTCTATTTCCGCGCCTTCTTCGATATGCATGCGTTCGTTCGTTATACGGTATATGCCGATTGTTCCCTGTTGAATAATGGTGGATGTCGTCTCTACAAATGCGGCGACTGAAACGCCATTCTTCGGGTTTATCACCTGGACACGATCGCCGTTGAGAACGCCCATACTGCGGGCGTCGAGCGTGTTGAACAACACACCCCGCGTCGCGATGTCGAGAATTTTTGCAACCAGTTTCATTGTTCACATCACCACAGATGACAACGTATCCGGCAGGATACATTTTTCACATCTACGTTGACTCCCGGGACATTAAAAAACGATGCCACACAGGCAGCCGGAACCCGGGAAGCACATAACCGGTTGCTTTCGCACCAGATGGCCCGGAATAAGCCGGATAATTTTTTGTGGAACGGGACTTTAAAAAAAGGAGATTTTGATGTTAGTTCAGTGCCTGCGCACGACAATGAATGCAACTGCACCGAGACCGATCAATGCGATCAGTGCACCATAGCCGGGCGACTTGGTGGTCGGGACCGGGGTTGGTGCGGCGGTCATTGCAACGGTTGTCGGGACAGCCGTGACGGCTGCTGCGGTCGTTACAACGGCCGTTGGTGCTACCGTCGGGGCAGCGCCTTCGAGGACGTTGAAGAGTGCAGTGCCGGTGGCCTGCTGGAGGACACCTGATGCCTGAACGATGTACTCGTCCGGTTTGAACGTCGATGCGTCAACTGGGAACGAGATCGTGTTCAGGCCATTGGTGCCCTGTGCGACTGCGACCGTGCCGGTTGCGCCGCTGAACTCGCCGCTCTGGCTCTTGTCAGTGGGCTTGAATGATGATGAGTAGACCTGGACGAGGACCTGGTCACCGACTGCGAGGTTGGTGGTTGCAGTGATGGTGAACTTGTCGCCTACGTGCGCATCAGGGATCGGGTTGATCGTGATGGCAGGTACCTCGACGAGGAACTGGAGCTTGGTGTAGGTGTCGTCGACATTAGCGTTGGTAATGCCCTCGACAAGTGCCTCGGCTGCATCGGATCCCTGCAGGCTGCTTCCACCTGCGATCTGGAAGATGCGGGATGCGTTGTAGTTGGTACCCGTGCTTACTGTCGACTGCAGGTTGACAACCCAGACAGGGGTGCCGGACAGCAGACCGGTTATGGATCCTCCGGAGGCAGTCTGCGGAACGATATCGAACTTGTTGTTCTGCATCGGGTGCTGGACAACGACGAAGTACTGGCCTGCCGCAAGACCGGCGGTATTGGCCTGCTTGAGCTGGTAGTCGAACGATGCGTCAGCGTTCACGCTCTGGGTGGTGTAGAATGCATAGTTCGTACCGATGAGCCAGATTGCAATGCCGGGTGTCGGGTTGCCTTCTGCAGTACCGGTGATGTCTATGGTGTCACCCTGTGCAATTACTGACGAGGATGCGGTTGCAGAGACGAACGGCTTCTTGATGACGATTGAGACGGTTCCGTACGCTTCATTGGCGAGGTTCTTCTGGTCACCTGCTGCTACAGCCTGGCTCTCTGCATAGACTGTGTAGGTCCCTGCATCGAGTTCAAGGCCTGCTGTTCCCCAGTTGAAGGACCAGGTATTGTCGCCCTGGACAGGAGCAGTGTCGAAGTTGGTTGTAACACCGGTAGCGATTGCCGTGTGCGGCTGGGAAAGCATCCCGCCGGTGGTCCCGAGGTTCGGGCCGAAGAGGAGCAGGTAGGTCGTGGCTGACTCGGTGTTGGTACCTGATAACAGGATCTCTTCGCCGAGGTAGTAGCTCTGGTCGCCTGCCGCTACAACGGTAACGGTACCCTTCTGGACAGTCACGGTGACTTCGTCATACTTGTAGTTGTGGCCTGCTGCAGCGGATCCGAAGTCTTGTTCTACACGGATCGTGTACTGCTGTGCCTTGGTCCAGTTGGTCGTGAGGAGCTGGACGGTCCTGGTACCGGAGCTGGAAAGGGTTACGTTCGCATAGCGCGTGTTGTCCTGTGTATCCTGTGCGACAGTCTGCTGGGAGTTCTGGTAGGTGTACGCACCGGTTATCGGGTCAGTGACATTGACGCTGTTCTGGTTGGTGTCGATGAACGGGGCCGCGCTGTCAACCGCGTTGCTAAAGCCCTGGGTGTCCTTGACCCAGACATTGTAGCTCTGCGAGGGCTTACCCGTGATGGTGACTGAGAATGGCTTGGTCCGGACGACGGTATCCATGTTGGCCTCGATCTTCACCGTGTTGGAGACAAGGGTGACGGTCTGGGTCGCGCTGATGGTCTTCCCGGTGAAGCTTGCTCCGCCGTTCAGGTAGTTGGCCTTCATGTTGTTGAGGTCCGACTCTGCGTAGAGCGTGTACGTCCCTGCAGGGTAATAGTACTGGCCATTACCATTTACGTTGTTAACAAGGCCGGTAGCCCATGGGGCGTTGTTACCGTTGGACGCACCCCATCGGTACGGCGAGGTGGCAACGGGCAACTGGACAAGACTCTGGATACCGAAAGTGGTACCGGAAGGACTGCCGGTGTAACTCGCATTGTACAGTGCAACAAGCGTTGTTCCCGAAGCGGGAATAGCATTGATGGTAATGTATCCTGCAGATTGTGCGGGAACCCCTGAAAACGTTTCCGTGTAACGGCTTGGGTAGACCCCATACATGTTGGTTCCAACCGTGAACCCGAGGTTCTCTCCCTGGGGGACCGAGCCTCCGGTTACATCGACCGACTGGTCGAAGTCCCAGACTCCGAGAGTAAGGGATGGGTCCTGCACGCTGATGACCGGTATCGGACCTGCCCATGCACTACCCGTAGCCGGGTTCACGAGATACCAGACACCGGTGTACCCGACGAAGGTGGACGGTGCAACGGTCAATGAGGTGTAAGAGGTGCCAAGATTGGCCGTCTGACTGGGTGAAGTCTGGGTAATGGACGCTGCTGATGCCCACCAGCCGATCGTCATGTTGTTCGTATTCGGCGTAGTGGTATCTAATGCACTCGCGGGTCCAATGCCTTGAGCCGCGTTAAATGCATGGGTCAGGTTTAAATGTTCTTCCCCAATGAACACTTGTGCGCCTTGGTTGACTCCCGTATTCATAATGTAATCAGTAGCCGCTACCGGCAGTACTGCAACGAGAACGAACAACGCAAGTGCAACAAGTGCAATCGTTAATCGCTTAGTCATGTGTTCAATTCCTCCAAAGTTTACATCATACAATTCAAGCCGGGAACAGTATTCGACAAATGCCGAATAACGGTTCTACGAGCCCCATACTCCGTTTAGACGGAATATGAAACAGTATTTGTAAAAGAGCCAATATATCCTTTGTGGTTGATTTTTCTAGTAATTCCGGGGGAGATGCGTCCCCTTTTTGGCAATCAGGACAATAAAATCAAATTTTTTGTCCCGCACCCGGCCCCATGATAAACCGGGAATGCCACTTTGACGGGACTGTGCAGAGTATATAACTCGCGCATGCTGGTACTGTTTATTGTGGGGACTGTATGTACAGTATTACAGTCTGGTGAATATTCAATTTTTTTATAAGAGAATTAGAATTACTACGGATGCTTAAATCAACACCGGCACTTTTGTTGTGGACCAATATCGCCTGTTCCTCAATATTCAGACTATATGGTGCAGGCAATAACCATATGTAGTGGCCGGTTCTGATTTCAACAAATATACAATATCGGATGACAAATACCTGGGTATGAGAATTATCCGGGCACCGAGCATCGGGCTGGCACACGAGCAGGTCATCAGGATGATCCTGGAGAAGGGCTGGGTGCTCCAGACCGAGGATGCCGAAGCGACGGTCGAATTCGAAGAGGTCGCCCTGCAGGTCGATACCCCGCTTGCGGAACCGATGACCAGCCCGCACTCCCGGTTCCAGCAGAAGTTCGTGGAACAGTATGCAAAAGACCTGCTCCACGGCTCCCATGCCTCCTTCGAGTACGACTACCATGGCAGGCTCTTTGACTGGGGAGAACGGCTGGTGACTGGCGGGCAGCCCGTGCATATCGACCAGATTGCCTATATTGTCGACAAACTCAAAACGTCGCCGGTATCCCGGCGTGCGATCGCGATCACCTGGAACCCGGTCATCGACGAAAAACTCGATGACTGCCCCTGCCTCCAGCTCGTCCAGTGTGTCCTGCGGCAGGGCAGGCTGGGTATGCGGGTGGTCTTCCGCTCAAACGATATGCTCACCGCAGCCGGTGCGAACATGTATGCGCTCGTCCAGCTCCAGGGATCCATCGCCGGCCAGCTCGGGGTCCCGTGCGGGACCTACACCCACATTTCCCTTGTCCCCCATATTTACTACCTGCGGGACGTCCATGACATCGAACCGTTTTGCGGGAAGGGGACGCTGATCCATCCGGTCCGGGAGGTCTGCCGGGCCTGCGGGCGCTGCGACCGGGCAAAATCCGTGTGACCCGCATCTGTCCGTCACCTTAATTAGGCAACAGCGGCAAAAAATATGGGTCAGACAGCCCGGTAGTGTAGCGGTCAATCATGGGGGACTCTGGATCCCCCGACAGCAGTTCGAATCTGCTCCGGGCTACTTCTTTTGTGCAGTTTTCCTGACGGAAAATCCCGATTTTTAAATCTGCATCCCGTCCTGTATCATGCGACAAGAGCTGAAAGGACGCATGCGAGGAACACAGCACCGAACATACCGGCCCCGCCGATGCTCACTTCAGGGACTTCAAGATCCTTTATAGCAGGGAGCCGGGCAATACCGGCACCGAGAAGCGTGCCGGCCGTGCCGGAAACAAACGCGGTGACACCTGCCGGCAACCCGGTCCCCCCGGTGAGCAGCAGCCCGCAGAGCAGTGCTGCAAGCCCGGGGATGAATAGCGGTGCCCTGATACCGTACCCGGGCACTGAACGGGTGGCAACATACGCGATCACTGCCACGATCACGATGCCGGTTACCACCGGTATGAGGTACTGATGGGCCCATAAGTGAAACCGCACGGGAGAGGAGATAGAATGATACGATGACCGGGATGAGGGCCCCGCCGAGATTGAGCGAGATGACCGTATCCCACACCGGCGCTGAGGCCCGGGTATTCGTGCCGTCATAGGAGAACTCCCCGTGCCCTGCCCGGACCATCTCCCGCCGAACCGTAGAGAGGGGTATATTGATAAAACTCCCGAACAGCATCAGCAGGACTACCGCGAGCGCTGCAGTCCAGGAGAACCCCAGCCGGGTGAACGCAGCGCCGACCAGCCCGAGGAAGAGCAGCGGGATGATGACGATGACCAGCCCTATGAGGAGGAGGATGGCGATGAACGGGAGCGCCCCTCCCGGATACAACCGGATCCCGTCGGTCACACGGATCCCCCGGTGCGGATTTTTCTGCAGACGATGGCGGCATGGTCCTGGTGGTACGGGGCAAGCCAGACGGATTCGGTGATCTCCAGCCCGCCGGCTTCAAGCGCGTCAGCCGTGTCGCGGAACACCTCCCCCGGTTCCTTTCTCACGTCCACGCTCCGGGTCTTGAGCATAAGGATCAGGTCGCCTCCGGTTTTTAAAAATGCACAGTTCCTGAGGACAATTGCTGCCTGTTCCGGCTGCGCCACGTCCTGGTAGAGCAGGTCGACCGCTTCCACGAGCGGGGCATACTGTTCAGGGCGGGCGGCATCGGCCATGATGGGGACAACGTTTCTGCGCCGCCGTGCGACTTCCAGCAGGTCCTGCATCGGGCGGGGTGCAAACTCCACGGCATAGACCACCTCCGCACAATCTGCAACATGGGAAACGGTTGTACCGTTCGCAGCACCAAGGTACAGTACCCGCATTTCCTGAGTAATCTCTCTGCCGGTCCCGGTGTAGTAAAGGGCTGCAAGCTTGCTCCGGTACGGGTCCCAGACCCGTGCACCCCCGAGCATCCGTTCATTATAGACACCCCCCTCGCCCCGGGAGACCAGCACGTCCCCGATCCAGATCACGGTTCACCCTCCCCCGCGCTCGTCGCACCTGCCCCTTTCCCGGCAGCATCGATAGAGGCCTGTGCCGATTCGAGGAACTCCGGTGCAGCCACACCCCGGAAATAATCGATACGTGCGGCAATAGCAAGTTTCCCGGCGAGCACGCGGGCGACCCTGCCCCTGAGCTGGCGGGAGGCGTTGTGGACCCGCCGGTGCTGGAAGATGATGCCGTGCTTTGGTGAGGGGGACCGGGTCCGCAGGTGGGCAAAGAGGGCCGTCCGTGCACCGAGGACCTGGATGGCGCTCGCCGGAAGCCGGGAGAGGGGGAGGAGCCCCCCTGCCCGGGATATGAGCCGGGCTGCCACCAGCCCGCCGATCAGGGCACTCGTATTGGGCATGACCCGGTTTGCCCGTGCAGAGACCTCTTTTGCAAGCTCGGTTCGTGCAGCCGCAAGCTCCTCGATCTGGGCCGCGACTTTCCCTAGTGCCCCCCTCCCGTTCCGGGAGATCCCTTTCACGAGGACATGTGCCGGTGTCCTCCGGTACTTGCGGGAGAAGGCCGGGTGCAGGATCTGGTGCCACTCCGCCACCCGCCCGGAGAGCAGGTTGATCGCCTCGTCCATCCCGTCCAGTGTTCTTACCATCTGGAGCAGTTCGGCATCTTTCCCGGCGTACTGGTCGCGGATCCCCCGTTCTGCAGCGGCAAAACATACCTCCCGGAGCCGCGAGAGGTATTCTCCCCGGTCTTTGCAGGCACCACACCTTACTGCCGCTTTCCAGTCCGGCGGGACGAACGTGTCCATGTCGGTATGGATGGAACGGACCCGGCCGGCAATAGCGGGCGGGTCTCCGGTGAACGGTGTGCAACGCCCGTCCTCAATATCCCCGAACCAGTAGGATGGCATGATAGGAAACTAAGGGGTTTGCACCCGTATAAAACCATAGATCGCCGTTCCCACCGGACACCCTGGGTTATACGCCGGCCACCCCGAATGAGTAGAGCATTACAGGGAACATGATGGCACCCATGCAGTAAACCCTTGGGACGTTCACGAGATAGGGGACAAGCCCGGTGGCTGTTGCCAGGAGAAGAATCACGACACCGAAGGGCCCGGTAAGGACGATGCAAAGGAGTACAACAAATGCAATCACCGCCCGGTTCAGCAGCAGGCTGTCAATACCGCACAGCCGGTGAGCCGAACGGGAGAGCCGAACGGTGATAAGGTATGCAGCACATGCGGCAAGCACCCCGGTCACCATGAGCTCGCTCATCGATGGGAGCGGGAGCTCGGAGAGCGCGACCATCACCCCGTTCCTCATCCGGGAGAGCGCGAAGAGAGCCGCCAGCCCGATGAAAGCGTTCGCGGTATTGGCCGCGTTGGTTGCAAGAATATACGCCCGCCGGTCTTTCTCATAGCCGATGACAGATGCAAGAACGCCGTTGGCAGAAGCCGTAGAGAGCCCGGGGAGCCACCCGACGGCAACGCCGGCCAGGGTACCGAGGAGGGAACATTTCATCACGGTCCCGTCCTCCATCCGGATCCCCCGGAACACCTGCTCCGGCAATGACCCGCGGGACGCCGTGAGGAGGACGGAAATGCCGAACAGCCCGGTGAGCAGGGGCATCAGGATCGCGCTGCCTCCTCCAATGGTGTGCCAGCTGAGGAATGTGTACCGGAGTGCAAATAACCCCAGAATGCCGGACACGGAAAAGATCGCAAGCGCCCAGGCCGGCGACTCGCTGGTGACTATCATGAAGCCGACCGTCGCGATCAACAGGATCCCAATCCACCAGTCGAAATACGGCTGGAGAGCTGGAAGCAGGAAAAAACAGAGTACCGAGAGCGGGATGGCAATGATCATGGCGCAGGCACTGCCAAGAGCGGCGATCCGGACGGCTTCCTCGCCATTGCCCTGGAGACAGAGAGCATGTGCAGGGAGCACGGCAAGGGAGGTATCAGTATCCGGTATTCCCAGGAACGTACTGGGTATCGCGTCAACAAATGTGTGCGTGATAAGGGCGGCAAACATTGCCGCGGCAAGCGCGACGGGTCCAAGAAACGAGAGGAGGGCGACCTGGAGGCTGAGCAGGGCACCGGCAAGCGTATTCGCATGCACGCCGGGAATTATCCCGCTGGCAGTACCGAGGACCACACCGAGGGCCGTGCCAAGCAGGATCTCTATCATGGATCAGAGATGCGGGAGAATGGACATAAATCAACCGAAATGCATACCATCATATCATACCGGGGCGACACATCCCACATGAAAATCGCAGTCACCCGTCTTGCTGGAAAGGAGAAGAGCGATGCGGCACGCTGCGCGGAATTCGGGCACTCCTGTTACAGCGTCCACCCGCTCCGGTCGGAGATCCGACAGCAGGAGATCACGGCATTCGTGGATGCCGTGCACAGCGGCGCGTTTGACTGCCTTTTCTTCACGAGCGCCCTCCCGGCAAAGATCATCGCACCCCTCCTGAAAAGATATCCCCGCGTGATTGCGATCGGGCCACAGACGGCAGGTGAGCTCCGGCAGTTTCATATCGGCTGCGAAACGCTTCCCGGTTTCTACTCGCGGGATTTCGTGCCCTTCCTTGGAGAATGGATCAGGGGGAAACATATCGGCATCCCCCGGGCTGATGTCCCCAACCCCGCCCTGATCGAATCCATCAGTGCTGCCGGGGGGATTGCCCACGAGTTCCGGTGTTACGGGCTGGAGCCGACCGGAGATCCTCTCGACCTGCAACCGGCCGATGCGATCCTGTTCACGAGCGCCATGTCATATGCAAAAGCCGAGTGGATACCGCGACCCGGCCTCCTGGTGATGGCAATCGGGGATATCACGGCTGCCGCCATGCGCAAAGGGGGGACCGATCCGGCCGTGGTGGGAGACGGGTCGCTTGAAGGAACCCTGAAAGCGCTGAATGCCCGCCTCGCCGGTACGGGGAATGCACGATGACCGGAGATTCAGCACAAAAGGAACCGGTCCACGCGTGGAGCCATGCGGGGATCCTCGTCATCGATAAGCCACGAGGCCCTTCCAGCCACGAGGTCGCCGCATGGGTGGGGAGGATGCTGGGCTGCCAGGTCGGCCACTCGGGCACCCTCGACCCGCAGGTCTCCGGCGTGCTGCTCGTCATGCTCGGGAATGCCGTCCGGCTCGCCCCGCTGCTCCTCCAGCACGACAAGGAATACATCTGCCTGATGCGGCTGCACGGAACAGTCGACCGGGCAAGGATCGACCAGATGGCAGCCGAGTTCACCGGCAGGCTCTACCAGCGCCCTCCCCGCAAGAGTGCGGTCAGGCGCAACCTCCGCATCCGGGAGATCCGGAAGCTGGAGATCCTCGACATCGAAGACCGCCTCGTCCTGTTCCGGGTGGAGTGCGATGCCGGCACGTATATCCGCTCGCTCTGCCACCACACAGGGCTGGCGCTCGGGGTCGGCGCCCACATGCAGGAGCTGCGCCGCACCCGTTCCGGTACCTTCGGGGAGGAATCGATGCACACGCTCCACGACGTGCAGGATGCAGCAATTGCTGCACGGGACGGCGATTGTACCGCGCTTGCGGCCATGATCCTCCCGGTGGACGCAGCGGTCCCCGACCTGCCGATCGTGGTCGTCCGCGACTCCGCAATCGACGCGCTCTGCCATGGGGCCGTCCTTGCAGGCGTCGGTGTTGTCAGCTGCATGGAGTTTGGCAAAGACCAGACCGTTGCGGTCCTCTCGCAGAAGAAGGAGTTCATCTGTCTCGGGCAGGCGCTCGTTCCTTCCGGTTCGTTCAGGCCCGGCGAGACCGGGCTGGTTATCGCGCCGACAACGGTTTTCATGTCGCCCGGCACGTACCCCCGTGGGTGGACGAAGTCCGGAAAAGAGTTCCCCGAAAAGAAAAAACAGGAAGCAAAGCCGGCACCGGCTGCGCAGAAGAAACCTTGGAAATTCGCGGCGATACCGCGGCCATCTTCCGGAAAGAAAACGGGGGAGCCGGACTCCGTGCAAGCCGCGCAACCGGACAGAAAACCCGGCAAAAAACCCGACCGGCAGTTCCGGAAAAAGAGATACCATTAAAAAAATACCCGGCGTACACATAGGATACACTTTTTGCTGAGGTAGTCTAGCGGTAAGGCGCAGGCCTGGAAAGCCTGTGGTGCGAAAGTGCCTCGGGGGTTCAATTCCCCTCCTCAGCGTTTTTGTTATTTTCTGGTTTTGAAGGGGGGGGGGTTGGCTGCTGACCCCCCACCTGTTTCATTTTCACGTGGGGGGTAACCCCCCCTTCAATTGGTTTTCAAATGCGATCCGACCCCCCCACCCCCTCAGGCCCGGTTGACCCCCCTACTCAAATGTGGGTATTACTGGAATTTTGTCCAGCACGTCAGGAGTCCCAGAGGAAATGCAAGAGTCACGCATACGAAAAAATATACATTACTCACGATTGAGTCGGGGGGTCGACCGCTGACCCCCCCTCCACTTTTTTTTCAGGAGGGGGGTGACCCCCCCACATTCCGGATTGTAAGTAGGGCATGACCCCCCGTCTGGTACCAGAGTTGGTAGGAGTGTTGTCGCCAATATCTGGTGGAAATGTAAGTTGAAGGCGGGAGCCGGGCACCCCCCCCCCCAACGTCTATTTTTAATGGGATCAGTCTGCCCTTTCCGTTTTGATGCCGGATGGAATCCTGCGATCCGGGTGCGGGGAAGATCAGCGGGTACCGGCTTTTTTTGAGAGGGCTGCCCGGGCAAAGGCACAATACTCAGGGACTACCTCGAAACCAAGAAAGTGCCGTCCCAACTGGTGCGCAACAACCGCGACCGTCCCGGAACCGAGGAACGGGTCAAAGACAAGGTCGCCGGGGTTGCTGGAATAGGAAAGGATCTTCTTCACCAGTTCGGAGGGGAGTTTGGTCGGGGTTTTTTTCCTCCCCTTCCAGTACTCGCGGTTGATGACCCAGACGTCTTCCGGGTAATGGTCGATCTTGTTGAACGTGTAGCGTTTCGGGTCCTTTGCCACGAACAGGATGTGATAGTGGCTGGTGACGTATTTTTTCTTCGTGAAGACCCCGAACTGGTATTTCCAGATCAGGTGGTTGACCGTCGTGAACCCGGCATCGTCAACTCCTTCGAGGATGTCGCGGAGCCGTTCCAGCCGGAAAAGATATACATGCTTCCTGCGGGTGAAAGCACGCGGTAGGCCTCGGCAATCCACTGTCGGGTAAACTCACGGGTACTCGGCCTCCGGGATCTCCCGGTAGCCTTCGAGCACGTTGCTCCCCGTCCGGTTGTAATTCAGCCTCTGCGCCTTGAAATCGATTGCAAACGGGGGATCGGTGACGATGAGATCGATGGATGCGGCCGGGATCTCCGGCATGAGCCTGAGTGCGTCCCCTTCGTAGAGGGTGTCCTCTTCGAATGCACCCAGCCGGGGTTCCATCAGCCCGTCCCGCCGGCTTCCCTGCCCATCTCGAAGGCCTTCGTGTTGATCTCCACGGTCTTTTTCGGGACGAGGCGCCTGACCGATTCAAGGAGGGTTGCCGGTTTCAGGGGCATCCACCGGGACGAGGCGCCGAGCATCACGACGTTCTGGGAGAGCGGGCTGCCTGCCCCGGTCGCGATCCTGTCCGCATCGAGGAGACAGAGATCGTACTTTTTCAGGGCCGCGATGATCTCGCCTTCAGTCGGGGCCGGAAGTTTCTGCGTATAGACGGACGTCGGGAGCACGAGATGGCTGTTCGCCACGATCCTGCCGCCTCTTTTGAGGTAATGCGAGTAGCGGAGGGCTTCGAGGAGGTCAAACGAGATGAGGAGATCGGCCTGCCCGGGGGCGATCAGGGGGCCGTACCGCCCATCGATCCGGATGTGGCTCTCCACCGAACCGCCGCGCTGGGCCATGCCGTGGGTCTCAGCACCTTTCACGTGCCTCCCCTCGATCAGGCAGGCTTCGCCAAGGATGTTCGAAGCGAGGATGGTGCCCTGCCCACCGATCCCGACGATCAGGATATCGAAACTGCCGCTCATCGCTTCCCCTCCCGCACAATGGCACCCGCGGGACAGAGCTGGGCACAGACCGCACACCCGCTGCACAGCTCGTTGATCCGGGCTTTCTCATCTTCGAACTCGATGGCAGGACAGCCGAATCGCACGCAGGTCCCGCACCCGGTACAGGCTTCGGAATCAACCAGGTACCTCCCGCGTTTTACCCCGGCCCGGCGGGCCGAGATGACGCACATCTGTCTGGCGATGACGACCCTGACGCCCTTCCGCTTCTTTGCCTCCTGGAGCACGTTCACCATGCCGGTGATATCGTAAGGATCGACGGTCTCGACAAACCTGACGCCGCACGCACGGCAGACGGCATCGAGCGAGACCGGCGGCGTCTCGATACCGCAGGCCGTTGCACCGGTATTCGGGTTCGGCTGGTGGCCGGTCATCGCCGTGATCCGGTTGTCAAGGATCACGACGGTCATGTCCGCGCCGTTATAGACGGCGTTCATCAGGCCTTGGATGCCGGTGTGAAGGAACGTGGAGTCGCCGATCGTGCATACCATGTCCCGGGTCTCACCGGAGTGCGCGATGCCGCTCGCGACCGTGATCGATGCGCCCATGCAGATTGTGGTGTCGACTACCCCGAGCTGGAGACCGAGCGTGTAGCACCCGATATCGCTTGGATAGATCGCGTCCTTGAAGACCTTTTTTATCGCATAGAATGCCCCGCGGTGCAGGCAGCCTGCACAGAGGATCGGGGGGCGGGGCGGCAGGCCCGGTACCGGTTCAGCGGGCGGGAACGGGTTTTTCAGGAATCCTGCCTTCTCCAAGATGGCCGCAACAACCTGGGGCGATAACTCCCCCTCATAGGGGGCGTACCCGTTCTTCTTCCCGAATACCGGGGTACACCCGGCGACCTGACGCACCGTCTCTTCGATCTCAGGGGCAAGCTCCTCGATGACAAGGACTTTTTCGTGCTTCCTGACAAAATCCCCCATCCACTCCTCGTCGATCGGGTACGCACCGATCTTCATGAAGGAAACGCCCTCTGGCAACAGTTCCCGGACATAGGATACCCCGATCCCGCCAGCTATGACCGCGGTCTCTCCGCGGATCTCGTACCGGTTGAAACCCGCTCCGACGAGCCGCTTCCGGATCGCCGGCTGTTTTTCGTTGAGTTTTTTGTGGAGGACGCGGGTATGGGCAGGGATCACGACGTATTGCCGGGGGTCCTTGTGGAACTCCCCTTTCCTCAGGCCCGGGACAGCGGGCCCCAGCTCCACGTCACCTTTCGAATGGCAGATGCGGGTCGTGGGCCGGAAGAGTACCGGGAGCCCGAACTCCTCGGAAAGTTCGAACGCGGACCGGATCATGTCATGGGCTTCCTGGATGCTTGCGGGGTCGAGGCACGGCACCCGGGCGAAATGGGCGTAGCAGCGGGTGTCCTGTTCGTTCTGGGAACTGTGGGCAAACGGGTCGTCCGCGCTCATGATCACAAGACCGCCGGTCACGCCGGTGTACGCGCTGGTCATCAGGGGATCGGCAGCCACATTCAGCCCGACATGCTTCATGGTGCAGAGTGCGCGGATGCCGCACCATGCTGCTGCAAGGGCGTTCTCCAGTGCCACTTTTTCATTCACCGACCATTCGACATAATACGACCAGTCCGGCCGGGCCCGCAGCACATCGATCACTTCCGATGACGGCGTACCGGGATAGCCGCTTACAAAGTCGACACCCGACTCAAGACAGGCATGTGCAATCGCTTCGTTCCCGAGAAGATATCTTCGTTCCATGATCCCATTCCCGTACTAGTATCGTAGTTTTTTTGCACATATCCCTATCTGAAGGTTCCCGGAAGCCTGCCCATGGATTCACAACCTATAAAAACTCTGATGCAGTAGATATTAGGGTAAATTCAGTAGCTTTTGGGCCCGTAGCATAGCCAGGTGGTGCGCCCGGCTCGATAACCGGGAGGTCATGTGTTCGAATCACATCGGGCCCATCAGGGTTTTTCTTTTGTTTTTCTTTCCCGAACCCGTAGTGTCCGCTTTCGCCGGGGGAACACGGAAAAGCAGCGCGTGAACATACGGAACCATCCGGGCAGGGCACCGTTCTTCTGGAAAAAAGATGAGATAGAGATCTGGATTCCGCCGTTATGCCCGGGCAAAAACGTATCCTACCACTTTTTCGAGAGCCTCAATGAGTGCCTCTTCCCCCTTCAGGTAGTCATGCATTGCCCGGTAGAGCATGAACAGGATATCGTAGCCGTACCGGTCGAGCGCCGTCTTCGGATCGACCGGGTTGAGATACGAATCCGTGAGGAACCCGTCAAAACTGTACATCAGCTCGAAAAAATCCCCGTCTTCCGACAGCACGCAGAACTGGTCGGTTATTTTTTTTGACGGGTCATCGGGACGCAACGCGGCGGGTTCGGACTTCCCGAGCAGGATCATCTTCTGCGGGTAGTACACCGGGTCGTAGATCTCGCCTTTGGTGTCCTGCTTGCCCATCCTGAGCATATTGAGACCGACTATTTTTACGACCGGGACCGCGGATGCACTCATCTTCGCGAGAAGTTTTGCATCATTTGTCCTGACCTTCTCAGAAAGCGTCGCGTTCTTTTCCTGCAGCTCCTCGATCTTCTTCATCAGTTTTTCAAAGCCTTTTTCTATCTCGTCCATATCTTCACCCTCATTCCGGCGGTTTTCATAAAAAGATAAGAAGGTTTTATGCTCTGCCTATAAAACCGCTCGTTTCCGCATCGGGACTCCCCCCCGCATCCGGCAATAACCATGCAGGTCAGGCAACCCGTTCCCCGATAAAGAAATAGTTCCGGGCTTTTTTCAGGACTGCCCGCCCTTCATAGCCCATCGGCAGGTCCTCGTTGATCACGATGCCGAGATAATCCGGGGATCGTGCCATGACCGACCCCTCCCGGACGGATTCGGTCACTACGAAGGGCACGGTCGTATTCAGGTATCGCCGGTTGAGTTCATGGTAGATCTGTTCCGCACAGGAGTTCATCCTGCGCGAGCGGTCCTTCTTGACCGAGTCGGGAAAATCTTTTTCCAGGAAAACCGGGGTGAACGGGCGCGGGGAATAGCGGGTGATATTCACTTTGTCCGGCCGGATACGGCGGATGAGTTCAAGCGACTGGTTGAAGTCGTCATCGGTTTCACCGCAGAACCCCACGATCATGTCGGTCATCAGCGTCATTTCCGGGTACGTTTCACGGAATGCGGCAACGATCTCCTCGAAATCGGCGACTGAATACCCCCGACCCATGCGCCCGAGAACCATATCCGACCCGGACTGGACCGGCAGGTGGATGAATTTGAAGATATGGTCGCTTCCGAAAGCCTCAATGAGGCGGTCAAGATCCCTCCTGACGGTCGCGGGGTTCATCATACCGACCCGGAGCATGTAATGCCCTGGCAGGTCCCCGATCCGGTGCAACAGTTCCGGAAGCGACCGCCCGGTGTCCCGGCCATAGGAACTTACGTCCTGTGCAGTCAGTCTGGATCTCCGGTGTGCCTTTCCGTACAAATGCCAGGACCTCGTCATGGATTTCCCGTTCCGGGCAACTTTTCAGCTGGCCGCGTGCGGAGCGGGTGATGCAGTAGGTGCAGGTTCCCGAGCACCCCCGGGCGATCTGGACTATTCCGACCGGCCCGTCCGGTACGGTCCTTACCTTCCGGTAGCTTTCATGGATGGATTCGGGGGGGATGACAACAGGACTGCAGACAGCCCGGATCGCCTCGAGCTGGACCGCCGGCATGCACCCGGTAACATAGAGGTTGCGGTCCCGGAACTGCGACAGACGCCTCAGTATCCGCCGCTCCGTAGGTCCGACCACCGTGCAGGTATTGATGATGATCGTGTCGGCCAGGTCTTCTGATCCCACGATCGCATTCCCGTTCTGTTTCAGGACCTCGACGAGTTTTGCGGTGTCGCCGAAATTGTAGCGGCACCCGTAGGTCTCGACAAAGACCCGCCGGTCGCGAAGGAAATCTATCGCCCCTTCTCCGGAAAAATTTCCTGACGGGTTGCCCCGGTAAGGTGTCGCCATAGCACAGCCACCGGATCCATTGAACGCGATGCGTATAAAGTCTTGAAGCTGGCACTTCGACCCGGCAGACGGTCGTGAGCCCCCGCCAGCAGGTATTCAGGAGAGAGGGACACCATCCGGAGGTGCAGGGAGTACCAACCCGGCAAAGGGTACCGGAAAAAACCGGTTTCACGACGCAGTCGGTTGTGAACGCAACCATTAACCGATTGTACCCATAATCTGTTAACCATGATAAAGATCGGGCTGCTCGGCTGCGGCAATATCGGGCATATTATTGCAACGCATGCCAGCGGCTTCGAGATCTCTGCCGTATTCGATAAGGTGCCCGGACGGGCACAGGAGATCGCGGCGATCTCAGGGTCACGGGTCTGCAAGGACTTCGGGTCGTTCATCAATGCAGATATTGATATTGTCGTAGAAGCGGCGTCTGTCAGTGCGGCAAAGGCCTATGCGATCGAAGTCCTGGCCCACCGCAAGGACATGGTCATCATGAGTGTCGGCGCCCTGACAGATGCGGAATTCAGGGAGAAGATCCGTACGGCCGCACAGGCATCCGCAAAAAAGGTCTACGTCCCCAGCGGGGCAATCTTCGGGCTCGACAATCTCAAGGTCGGGCGGATTTCCACGATCAGCCGGCTGCTCCTCAAGACCACCAAGAGCCCGGCGTCGCTCGGGATTGAAGCAGACACAAAAAAGAGGATCTTCAGCGGCAAGGCCAACGAGTGCATCAAGGCGTTCCCAAAAAATGTGAACGTCTCGGTTGCCATGAGTCTTGCGGCCGGCCAGGAAACCGACGTGGAGCTCTGGGTCGATCCGTCGGTAGACCGGAACGTGCACGAACTCTTCTTTGAAGGGGATTTCGGGGAGGCGTACATCCGGGTGACCAACTTCCCGAGCCCCGACAATCCTGCGACGAGTTACCTTGCCGCCCTCTCCATCCTCTCGCTCCTTGAAAAACTGAGTGACCCGATAGTCCTCGGGACATGACGAAAAAGCCGGTGGCAGCAGTCATGGTTTCAGTCGATTACCTGCTGAAGTTTATAGAGGAAGATGCACCGGGAGGGGACATCACTTCGGACGCGATCATACCGGACGTCACCTGCCGGGCTGCGATCCGGGCCGAGCAGGCCGGGATCATTGCAGGGCTTGAGGAAGCGTCCGCACTCTTCTCCCATTTCGGTATTTCTGTCGCCCGGGGGAAAACTGACGGGGATGTTGTGAACACGGGAGACATTGTGCTATCGCTCACCGGCAGTGCAAAAAAGATCCTGCTTGTCGAGCGGACCGCGCTCAACATCATCGGCAGGATGAGCGGGATAGCCACCCAGACCGCCAGGATGGCCGGCATCGTCAGGTCGAAGAACCCACACTGCCGGGTGGCAGCGACCCGTAAGACCTGCCCCGGGATCAGGGCACTCGACAAGAAGGCGGTCCGGATCGGGGGAGGGGAGGTCCACCGCATGAACCTGAGCGACGGGTTCCTGATCAAGGATAACCACCTCGCCCTCATCCCACTCGAAGAAGCGATACATGCTGCGAAGAAGAGCACGGCCTACAAAAAGATCGAAGTTGAGGTCGAGACCCCGGGCGATGCCTTCAGCGCTGCAGCAGCCGGAGCAGATATTATTCTTTTGGATAACATGGGACCCGGGCAGGTACGGGAGACGCTCGCTGCGCTTGACGATGCAGGGCTGAGAGGCCGTGTAGTCATCGAACTCTCCGGCGGGATCAATGAGTCCACCATCGGGGAATATGCGGCCTGCGGGGTTGACGTCATCAGCATGGGGGCACTCACCCATACTGTGAAAAACTTTTCCGTAAATCTCGAAATTTTCCCGGAAGAGAAAAAATAGCCGGGCAGCCCGCAGTCATACTTCTGCACGGAACCTGTGCGGGATCCTCTCAAATAGCCCGGGAATCAAGAGAAAAAATTAATAGTCCGACACCACGTATGGGTGGCTGTTGAGTCTGGATGGGGGACGCTGATTCACCGGTTCCTGCGGCAGGAACTCCACCGGAACCAACACCGGAAGAGCTTGCCGGAACTGAAGAACGAAGAAGCTGCGGGTCCGGGGGTTCATCACCCTCCTGAAGGACGATAACCTCAATTATCGCTGGCGTGCCGCAGAGGCCCTGGGTGACGAAGGGGACAGCACTGCCGTCGGGCCGCTGATCGAGGCGCTCAGCGATCCTTATGTCGACGTCCAGTGGCTGGCAGCGAAGTCCCTGGGAAAACTCGGGGACCGCCGCGCCGCGGGGCCCCTCATCAGCGCGCTGAAATCCGATGAAAAATGGATGAGGGCCGGGGCCGCATGGGGACTCGGAAAACTCATGGACCCGTCCGCTGTTCCTGCGCTCATTCCACTGCTCGAGGACAAGAAAAAACAGGTGAGGAAGAATGCGGCGTGGGCGCTCGGCGCTATCGCGGATGAACAGGCGGCTGCCGCTCTCACAAAAATCCTTACGGACCCTGATGCGGAAGTCCGGGAGACCGCACGAAACGCCCTTGAATCGATCGGGAAGGAAAAAGCAAAGAAGAACGCGGGGAGTCCTGAACAGAAGGCGGGTTGAACCGCCGGCACCGTTCCAGCCGGTCAGGGTTCCTCATATGGCAGCACCGATTCCGGATCATTCACTCCGCCGGCATAATCCGGATATCCCTGCCCGAGCTTACGAGTATCTCTTTTTTCCCCTGGTACGACTGGACAGTCCCGTACACCGATATCCGGTCCCCTTTGTGCACGGTCAGCCCTTCCGCAGCCTGTGCAGGTACAAAAACCGTCACCTCGTCTAGGCTCAGGACCAGGTGCCCGCCGCTCCGGGTAAGGGTGGCCTGGCTGACGGTACCTTCGGCATAGACAAGTTCCCCGTCCGCAGAGGCATTGGTGAACATCCGGGCAAAGGGTTGTTTCCCGACAGAATCCAGTACCAGGTGGACCCCGATCACCACGACTGCAACACCGACCAGAAGCAGCGCTGCTATCCGTTCCTGGCGCACGAACATGATCGTGTATTGAGGACCCGGGTTTAAATTACCGACAGATTGATATGTTAACAGTGTTAACATTTTATCATGTATCCTACAACCTTACCACCCTCCTCAAAGACGGTGCTTGAGATCCTGGATGCCGGTGGCGCGATGACCCACAAGGACCTCGTGCAGAAGAGCCACCTCGCGCCGCGGACCGTGCGATATGCCCTGAAAAAACTCAAAGAGCACCAGCTCATCATCGAGAAGTTCAATTTCCGCGACGCCAGACAGATCATCTACCAGCAGAGACCTGCCGAGACGGGAAAGCTGCAACCGGCGTGCGTATGATGAAGCATACCTGTACCCTGATGCACTGTGACACCATGGTCCGGAACCTTCTGCCCCCGATGAGAGCGGAGATGGTATTCCGGCTGGTCCAGAGGCAGGGGCTCAGCCAGAGCGATGCCGCAAGAAGGCTTGGCGTTACCCGGGCCGCAGTGTCCCAGTACATCAGCAGGAAGCGGGGAGCAGGGGAAGTACAGATATCTTCCGAACTCGACAGTATCATCGACCGCTGGGCAATGGCCGTAGTAACCGGTGAGAGCGACATCAACTTATGCGATGTGTGCCAGTGCGCACTCAAAAGGTTCTGAATTACGGCTCTTTTAAAAAAATTACCCCAGCTATCCGTGGTCCGTGAAGCTTGTCATACCCGGTGCCGGCGGTACCAGATCATCAGCAGGACCGCGATGACCAGTACAGCCGCAGCAATTTTGAGATGATCGGTTTTTATTCCCGGTGATTTCACGGACGGGTTCCAGTCGTCCTCGAATACACCGAGGAAGTACTGCGCCACGGCGGGATGGTCGATGATGACGCCGGCCTCGCGGTTGAAATTAGGCGAGTTGCTGTTCCAGTTGATGCTGCTCACCAGGACGTTCCGGCCGTCGACAATGACCCCCTTGTTATGGATCTTTTCGATCCGGTTGGTATCGAGGTCTGCACACCGGGCTTCCAGGGGGATATGTTCAGCGGCGCCGATACGGTTGATAAGCGCAACCATCTCGTCGTTGTCGTTCCGGCCATCAACGTTATACCAGTACGAGTCCAGCAGTACCCTGACACGGACGCCACGCCGCGAGGCATTGATGGCGGCGGACAGGTACGGGTTCAGGGCGAGGGGGGTCTCATTGGTTATGTACGCCTCCTCGATCTCGATGCTCACTTCTGCCGAGTTAATCAGGTCCGCGATCTGGCCGCTTGTATCGGGCGCAAGGACCGGGACGACCGTGGCATTATCGAACGTCCGGGGCGCGAACTCAGCGGCATATTTGACGGTCGAGGGCGATTCCGGATTTCCGGCTGCCCCGCTATAGGAAACAACTGACGGGCTTTTCATATCCGTCAGGAAAACGGTTGAGAAATAGCCGGCCAGCGCCGGGTCCTCAAGGTAGACACCCCACCCCCTGTTGCCGGTCGTCCCCGTTTCCGCAAACCCGCTGAATTTGAAATTCTCGCTCGTCAGCAGGACCGCCCTCCGGTCAATGACGGCATATTTTGCATGGTCGTAGCGGTACGGGGCGTGCACGTCCTTTGAAGAGACCATCGCAGAGACCGGGATCCCGCTCCGGTTCATCTGCCAGAGGGCATCTTTTTCTTCGGGCAAAATCCCGCCCACCGGCCCGCCTTCAACGAGGACCTGCACGTCAGCACCACGGTTATGCGCCGCCATGAGAGTCTCCCCCATCGCCGGGCTTGAGAACTCGTACACGTTGAGCAGGATCTCCTTTGTGGCATTGTTCACGACATAAGCGAACAGCCCGTCAGAACAGTCCGGGGAGACGAATGCTGTCACCGAGACGTTCCGGAAGACCGCAGGAGAAAACCGTGACTGGCCGATCATGAGGGGGCGGGGATCCCACCGCCCGTTTTCGAGGAAGTGGACCTGCCCTTCGCGCGGTTTCACGTCCCCCGGCCAGCTGACTTTCTGCACAAGGTTCCCGTTCTCGTACAGCATCAGCGCGCCACGGGTGTTCGCCATGCGGAGGGTATCCCCGCTTATCACGTCCGGAATATCCGGGGACGTGTCCAGCCATTCAAAATCCGGGGTCTGCCATGGCTCTGCTCGAACGCCTTCCCGCTCCGGGCCACCGTGAGGCTGCCGTCGATTTTTACTCCGGCCGGGAACCGGAACCCTCCCCTCCCGTCAGAAACCGTGATACCGTCAAGCGCCCCGGTCCCGGAAAGGACGATATACTCATCAGCATCATCATGAAGATAAGGATCGGGACAGAACTCAGCGATCCGGACTGCCGCTCCCGCGTGCGTCACGCACAGGCAAAAAAGGATGAGCACAGGGAGGCAGCGTATACAGAGCCAGTTCATGCCATTGAAGATATAAAATTCATGATATAATAGATAACCGTTATGATCCGGCAGCAAAGACCAACGGTACACTTCAGGAGAGACCCCTCGTAGTGAAAGTCGGGGGAGCCTGTATAACCGGGTCCCGGACCTCGTGCCTTTCCTCCGGTCCTCAGTGCGCCCGCTCTTTGTCGTCCCCGGGGGCGGCCCGTTTGCCGATGCCGTCAGGGATGCGGGGCTCGATGATGAGACCGCCCACTGGGAAGCCATCGCGGCCATGGACGAGTACGGCAGCTGATATCGCATCGCAGGGTATTCCTGCCTCGGACCGGCTCGCGGTGCCGGACCAGACCGTCGTCCTCCTCCCCGCCCGCGTCCTGCGGGAGCGGGACCCTCTCCCCCATTCATGGGACGTCACGTCCGATACCATCGCGGCATGGGCAGCCTCCTCCCTCTGCCTCGACCTCCTCCTCCTCAAATCCGTGGACGGGATCGCGAGCGGGGGTGTCCTGCGGGAACACGTGGACGCCCCGCTGGCCACAGACGTGACCGACCTGCTCTTTATTTCCTATGTCCTTAAAAACGGGGTGGATACGTTCATTCTTAATGGATCGCGCCCGGAACTGCTCCGCCGATACCTCAGCGGCGACCCGGTTCCGGGCACGCGCATCAGTACAACCTTTTAAAGGTTTCAAAAGAGATACTATAGGAATCCTTGGAGGAGCAATAATGTCAGATAAGAAGTGTACATCCTGCAGCGCTCCGCTTGCAGAAGAGGGCGCTACGGAATTCGGTTGCCCCGCGTGCGGTGTCGAGATCACCCGGTGCTACCGGTGCAGGGAGCAGAGTATCCCCTACGTCTGCCCTAAGTGCGGGTTCGGGGGACCGTGAACCATGGGCAGTGTCGCTGTCATCATGAAGGTCATGCCCGAGTCACCTGAAGTGGACCTCGAGCAGCTCAAAAAGGCACTCAGGGAGAGATTACCCGGCATCCAGGATATCAAGGAAGAGCCCATCGGTTTTGGCCTCAAGGCGATCAAATTCGTGGCAATCGTCAACGACGCCGGCGGGGAAACAGACGCCCTTGAAAAGACCATCGGTGCCATACCCGGTGTCGAGCGGGCAGAGATCATCGAAGTAACCCTGACATAAAACAGTTCAGGAACGTCTTTTTTCATCCCCGGTTTTTCCCTGGGACACCTTATTCTTCCATCACGGATTCTTCCAGCGCTTCGAGCACGTGTTTCGTGCTGATGCGGATCTTTTCCACGGACTCGCGGAACGCGATGACTTCCGATTCATCGATCCGGATTGCGATCGGGAAGACCCCTTCGCGGTTGATGCGGGCTGGCACGCCAATACAGACATCGCCGATCCCGTGGACTTCGCGCTTGATATAGGCGGACACGGTCAGGATGCGGTTTTCATCGGACAGCACGGTCCTGACAAGGGATGCGATCGCCTCACCGGGCCCGTACACGGTTGAGCCCTTGTTCTGGATGATCATCTGGCCGCTGCACTTCACCGACTCGATGATCTCCTTAACCGGCAGGTGTGCAAACTCCGGCAGGTTCGAGATCCTGATACCGCCGATGGTGGTCGCGGACCAGAGCGGGACAAGGCTGTCGCCGTGTTCGCCGATGATACGGGTATGGACCTCGCTCACGTGGACATGGAAGTACAGAAGCGATCAGCGATTTGAGGCGCATCGAGTCCAGGTGCGTCCCGAGGCCGAAGACCTGGGTGGGCTTCAGCTTCGAATATTTCAGCGCAACGCTGGTCATGACGTCGACGGGGTTGGTGACCACCAGTATCTTGGTCTCCGGAGCGATCTCGCCGATCGTCCTGGCAAGCGGGGCAATGATCCGTGCGTTGCCCATCGCAAGGTCAAGGCGGTCCTGTTCCGGCGTGCGCGGTGCTCCTGCAGTAACGACGACCACGTCTGACCCTGCAGCGTCTTTCAGGTCGGTCGTCCAGGTGACCCGCATATCCGTACCCCGTGCAGCAAACGAGTCCCCGAGGTCCTGGGTAATGCCTTTCAGAAGAGATTCACGCCCTTTCCTCCCATAGAGAAGGATCTCGCTGACATGCGGGATAGCGGAGATGGCATGTGCGGCAAACATCCCGACATTGCCCGTTGCACCGATAATGGTCACTTTTGCCATGATATTCGCGAATGGGGACGTGTTATCGGTCGACTGCACGTTTCTGCGTTTGCCAAAGCGCTCATCCTCCGCCCCGTTACCCCATGGGCGCCGGATGTCTGCGGTAAGTCTGCTCCCTTCCGGGCCTGAACCGGTCCCCGCAGCGACAGGTCGCCATTCCCTCCGGAATTTTGATCCCTGGCCATCGACCTCATGGGACAAGGTTTCACGGTCAGAACGCACAAGCTCCCGCAGGCCGTTGCAGCCTCAGTCAAACTTCGCCCCCCGCGTACCGACGGTTTCGGGTAACAAGTGACGCCGAGCCACCCGGGCTAGTCCCCATATACTTTTGCACACCGCCCAATAAAGGCTTCTTGCCCTGTGCACGGATGCATCCACGAGCGTCCGGAACCGCCGGCATGAGTTCAAGGGATGAACGCTTCCCCGCCGGCCTTGGCCAGCCATTCCTCCTGTATCTTCCGGGTGGCCGCAACGTCATTTTTGTCAAAAAGATCCAGCGCGGCCAGCGGGGGGACGCCCGGGAGCAGAACCGGCGGCAGCTCGAGGAGGTCCCCCTGGTACACTTCGATCACCTGCTCTCCTTCCGTCTCCGCGATCTTTACCGGGTAGCGGGTGACCGGGTGCTTCTGCATGTCCTCGAACTGTTCGAATATTTTCACCCGCCGTATCCTGAGGTACCCGCGGTTCACTTCAAGGTTGAAGGCAGACCAGAATGCCGAGGCGTACCAGGCGTCGTTCATCACGACGCGGGGCACACCGAGGCAGGCAGCGGAAAGGCCGAGCGTCCCCGCACCGGAACAGGCATCGACAAAATACCGGGCCGGGGGATTCCCCACGTGCTGCTCCACGGCCCGGATCTTCGGGTACCCTCCGCGAGGAAACTCGATATGCATGAGGGACTGCTGCTTGTACACCACCAGGGGGCCCGTGCGGAGCGGGAAGATATCCGCCCGTACATCGCATCCCGCAAGGAGTTCGTAGACCTTCGGGACCGTTTTCAGGTCCGGGCTGGTTATTCCCGGGACGAAACTGCCGGTCCTGACGACCCCGCGGAGTTCAGGGACCTCTGCAACGAGGCGTTCTGCCGTCTTTTTTGTCACCCTCGGCGAGAGCAGTACGAGCGATTTCTCCGTAAGGAACGGCGGGCGGTCCATGGCATACCCGGGATGCACGAGCGGCGACCCGACAGCGATCAGCGGGTCCGTCCTGTTCAGGTCCCCCTCCGCGACCATGATTACGTACATGTGGGCAAAGACCTCGTCGATGAACCTCTTGCCGCACGAACACGGCCGGGCATACTCCAGCGACGGGAGCGGGGCACGCTTGTCAAGGATCCTCAGGCTGCAGTCCGGGCAGGGTAGAAAAAGGGAGGGGAGGGTTGCCAGGACTTCCTGTGCGGATTTGACACAGTCCATCTCGCAGACAGGACACTTCATGCTGCTCCCTATGATCGTCCCAAGATAGAAAGTTTTTCAAATTTTCCTTCGGGGCATGGCGCCGGGAAAGGACGGGAAGAGAGGACCTGTCAAAAGGACCAGAAAACAGTGGGCCCGAAGGGATTCGAACCCATGACCGCCCGGTTATGAGCCGGGCGCTCTGACCGGACTGAGCTGACGGGCCCTTTAAACGCCCCCCACAGGGCTCGAACCTGTGACATTCGGATTAACAGTCCGACACTCTACCAACTGAGTTAGGGAGGCAGTCTCACTGCGCCTTATTAGATTCTTTCTGAGTACTTTTAAAGGTAACTACCGGGATGGGCAGGGTGTGCCGGTGACGGGGGATACCGTCAATAATGTTCATCCCGCTTCATGGCCTCGAGGCGCCCGATGATCTCCTCCAGGTCCGCGTTCAGGTGCGTGAAGAGCTCCACGGTCCGGGGAGTTACCACTGCGCCGTCAGGTGAAGCACGGATGTACCCGAGCTGCTCCAGCACGTGCAGCGAATAGCGGATGCGGTGGGAGGGCAGGTCGAGGAGCTCGGAGAGTTTCATGATGCCGATCGGTTCGTGGTCAGCTACGGCACGGGCCACCTGCAGATGGCGGCTGACCAGTTCAGCCTCGTCCTTCATCTTTTCGAGCATTCGGTCTCCTCCATCCTCCGGATCGCCGGTATTATTCACCGGTTTTTTATTCACCGGTTTTTTTATCCGGTTGTTCGTGAAGCCATGCCCTGGTCTCCCGGTATTTTTTCCGGAAATTGACCGAAAGCACCAGTGCGCCCGCGAGCAGCACGGCGACCAGCGGGAGCCGGAATCGTGCCGGGATGAGAAAAAGGGCCAGGACGGATACCGCAACGAGAAGGACGATGATATTCAGCTGTACTGCAAGCCGGTAGAACTTCCACCTGAACTGGTCTTTGGCTTTCGCATCCATCACTCGTACGTCGACCCCGGAATAAAAGTACTTGACGTTTCACTACATATATTCCCGGCAGATGGATCCACTTTCCGATACGATCAGGCAGAGCGGTGCCGACGCCTACGTCGCGTATGCCTCATCGCGCGACGCAGACATGAGGTACCTGACGACATTTGTCACGAGCGACCCGTTCATCTTCTTCAAAAAGCCCGGCAGGAACGGCGTTATTATCATCTCCCAGATGGAAACCGGGCGCGCGTCCCGCGAATCGAAGGCCACGGTCATGACACGGACGCAGGCCGGGTTACCGGAGATACTCAAAACGGAAAAAGACCCGTTCCGCGCGACGGCACGGATGATCGCAGGCCAGGCGGGAGAGAACATTCTCGTACCGCCACAGTTTCCCGTAGCCCTTGCCGAGGCACTCAGGGAGTACTGTACGGTCACGGTCGACAAGGGGACCGTCCTTTCTCTGCGGGCAAAAAAATCTGCACCGGAACTCCGGGCGATACGGCACGTCCAGGAGGTCACCGGGGCTGCAATGGGGCTCGCCGTGGCCCTCATCAGGAAGTCATCGGTAAAGAAGGGAGTCCTCCACCTCGGGGGAAGACCCCTCACTGCCGAACAGGTGAAATATACCATGCACTGCCACCTGCTGGAGCACGGCTGCACCGCGGTCGACACTATCGTCTCGTGCGGGGAGGACACCGCGATCCCCCACATGACCGGTACCGGCCCGCTGAGGGCTGACGAACCGGTCATCATCGACCTTTTCCCGGTCGAAGAAGAGAGTGGCTATTATTCCGATATGACCCGTACCGTAGTCAAGGGCGAGCCGTCTCCCGGGATCCGCGAGATGTACGATGCCCTGCGGGAGGCAAAACAGCTCGCGGCGTCCAGGGTAAAACCGGGAGTGCCGGGCGCAGAGGTATACCAGGCCGTTGTGGACTTTTTCCGGGAGCGGGGGTACGAGAGCGACACCCGCGGGTTTGTCCACAATCTCGGGCACGGCGTAGGGCTGCAGGTCCACGAGCTCCCCACGGTCGGGCCCGCGGGAAAGGAACTCGAAGCCGGCAACGTCATCACCCTCGAACCGGGGCTCTACTATCCCGGAACCGGCGGCGTCCGGCTGGAGGATATCGGTGCGGTCACAAGGAAGGGCTTTGCAAATTTCACGGATTTCCCGGAGGATCTCATCGTATGAATGACGAAGTGTTCGAAAAATACCGGGATGCAGGGAGGGTTGCGGCAGCGATCCTGCAGGACGGTGCACGGTCCATCCGTGTCGGGGCATCATACCGTGAACTCGTCGAATCGATCGAGGCGAGGGTCGGGGAGGAAGGGGCAGCGCTCGCTTTCCCGCTCAACCTCTCGCTCAACGAGGACGCCGCGCACGACACCGCCTCGTACGGCGATGAGCGGGTATTCTCCCGGGGTGACGTGGCAAAACTGGACCTCGGGGTGCAGATCGACGGTTATATTGCAGATACTGCTACCACGGTTGACCTTGGCAGCAATTCGCTTCTCCTCCAGGCATCGGAAGAGGCGCTCGAATCAGCTATACGATCAGTGCGGCCGGGGGCAACAGCAGGAGGGCTCGGGGCGGCCATCCAGAAGGAGATCGAGAGCCGCGGCTACCGCCCGATCTCGAACCTGACCGGGCACGGGCTTGACCGGTACGTCCTCCACCGCTCCCCCACCATCCCCAACATCGGGATCTCCGGTGGGGTGGTGCTCGAGGAAGGGATGGTCTTTGCCATCGAACCGTTCGCCTCGACAGGCATCGGCCGGGTGGGCGAGAAACCGAGGAGGGAGATCTATTCCCAGGTCTCCCAGAGACCGGTCCGGACGCCTGCCGGCCGGACCGTGCTCGAAAAGATCCGGGAACGCAACGGGCTGCCCTTTGCCCGCCGCTGGCTGGGGGATAAAAAACTCGATATAGCACTGCCTTTGCTTGTCCGGTCGCAGGTACTCCATGTCTACCCGGTACCGTCTGACATCCCGGGGGCGCTGGTCTCCCAGCACGAGCACACGGTGATTGTCACGCCGGACGGCTGCGTCGTGACGACCCGGTGAGATAGCCTTATTCATTCTGGCGATGAATAATTAAGGTTACAGCCATGTCTGGAGATTCTGAAGCCCTGCGCATTATGGAAGTCGTTCTGACCGCTGAGATATTCAACCAGAACCCAGAACTCGATATCAACGACCTGACCCCGGCCTGTCGCGAGATCTTCGGTGCTGCGACCGCCACGGAAGTCAAGCGGCCGGTGTATGTCAGCGACGGGCTGATCAAGCGCACCCTCGCCATTCCCGACGCCCACCAGAAACTCGCGGCAAACCCCTTTGTCGCCTACGAGGAGTTTGGCCAGCGCCTCCGGCTCACGGCACTTGAACCGGCTGCCCGCTGGTTCCTGAAACAGGGAGGCAGGCCCTGCATCGAGAAGAACCCGGCACTTGCATTTTTCTTCGAAAACCTTGACTCTACCGGCGTCTCCTACAAGGCGGTCCGCGCAGCAAACCCTCCATTCGAGGACACGAAGGCGCATCTCGATGCCCGCATCTCGAAACTGGTGAGCGAAGACGAAAAACTCGGGGGGCGCTCGACCTTGTCATCATCAACGCCCCCGAAGAGGTCGAGCAGCATCTCGACGACCTTGTCTGCACCCCGGACCAGATGGCGATAATCAGCAAGATCCAGCACGCCCTGATCCACCGCGAATTCCTGCACCGGCACCGGATCTACGAGATCGGGAAACTCCTCTTCGTAGGCCCGCCGGGCACGGGGAAAACCTCCATGGCGCTCGCCATGTCCCGGACCATGCATATGCCCGTGCTCGAGGTGCGGCTCTCGATGATCACCTCGCAGTACCTGGGCGAGACCTCGAAAAATATCGACCGCATATTCGAACTGGCAAAAAAACTGTCGCCGGTCATCCTCTTTATCGATGAATTCGACTTTGTCGCAAAAAGCCGGACCACTGATGATCACGGGGCAATGAAACGCGCGGTGAACTCCCTCCTGAAGAATATCGACAAGATCAACCTGATCAAGAACAGCGTCATCCTGATCGGTGCCACCAACCACCCGCAGCTGCTGGACGAGGCGGCGTGGCGGAGGTTCGATGAGGTGGTGGAGTTCGCGCTCCCTGACGAAGAGATGCGGAAGGACATCTTAAAGAAAGTGACCTCCACTCTCAGGTGCACGGTGGACTATCAGAAACTGGCAGCCCGGACCGAAGGGTTCTCCGGTTCCGATCTCCGCATGATGATCAAGGAAGCTATTCTCTCCGCGCTCATGGACAAGCGGCAGTCCATCGAGGCAACAGATATTGAAAAGGGGATCAGCATGGTCAGGAACCGGGAAGCGATCCGCCACCTGAACTGGTTGTAACATGAAGATCACGCTGCTCGGGACCGGCGATGCCATCGGGACACCGAAAGTGGGATGCAGCTGTCTCCAGTGTTCCCATGCAAAGGCCACCGGCGCCATGCGCCTCCGTACCTCCCTCCTTGTCGAGAACGAGGGGCGGCACCTCCTGATCGACTCGTCGCCCGACCTGAGGCAGCAGCTCCTGCTGCACGGCTCGCCGCATATCGATGCGGTCATCTGGACCCACGGGCACTATGACCATTTCATCGGTTTTGGCGAGTTCTACCGGATCCAGGACATCCCCCCTGTCTTTGCACCGCAGCCGGTCCTCAGTTACTGTGCCGAGATCTTCCGGTTCCTCACCTTCGACAAGGGCGCCATCCAGCCCTACGAGTCGTTCGATATCTTCGGGGTCACGGTCACGCCCTTCATGGTCAGGCACCCGCCGGCATTCACCTGCGGGATGCTCTTCGAGACTGAAGAGTCCCGGGTCGGGTTCACATCGGACACGAACATCGATATCCCCCAAAAGAGCCTGGACCTCCTGAAAGACCTCGACCTCCTCCTCGTCGACGCACTCGTGCCCTCCAGCATCACCATCCATAAGCACATGAATTACCTTGATGCCTGTACGCTGGCCGGACGGCTCGGCCCGCAGGACTTCCGCTGCGTTCACCAGAGCCACCTTCTTCCCTGGGGGCTCCCCCACCTCGGTACCGACGGGGAGACCTTCGATTTTGCATAAAGAGACCGGCCTGCAGGTGTACTACGGGGTCACCACACCCATACCTTAATAGTTTTCACGTTCCCAAACATAGGTGCATGATTGTAAAAGTACTCGAACTCGAAAAGGACAAGGTGCGGCTCATCATCCAGGGGGAGGGGCACACGTTCATGAACGCCCTTGTCGAGGAGATCCTAAGCGACCCTGACGTCGATGTCGCAAAATATATGATCGAGTTCCAGTTTTCTGACCCGGAACTGCTCGTCACCACGAAAGGCAGGAAAAATCCCCTGCCCATCATCAAGAAGGCCTGCAGGCGGATCGGCGGCCACTGCGATGAACTCATCAAGGGACTGAAGAAGCGCTGAATAAAAAATTACGGAATATTTTTTTTTGCAGATTGTGCTTTAGTTCCGGGAAGACGTTTCCTTCAGCGGGGTCCACCCTGGCCATTGGAGGGATCTCCCCCCGGCATCCGGCCCGGTATCATCCTGAACAGGAAGGGGCTCACGTTTAGGACAGGAAAAAATTGTTTCATTATCTGGAGACCGGGTCTCCAAAAAAAGTGCCGGGCTATTCCGCACGTTCGGTGAAAACGATCGATCCGGAAATCCGGGAGATCTTGATCTTGACTTTCTGTCCCGGCTTTGCATTCGCCACGTACATGATGTACCTGCCCATCTTCACGACCCCGTCCCCGCGTTTGGAGATCGACTGGATCTCGACATCCAGTATCTGGCCTTCCTCGAGGTTCTCCGAGACGGGCTCGGTGCGGGCCTTGCGTTTCCTGACCGGGCGGTGGCTCCCGCAGGCATCGCAGCGGAGGATCATGACCCGGTCGTCCTTGACGAGCCTTGTATCCGGCTTGCCGCATTCGGAACAGATCACGTAGTCGTCTACGTAACTCTTGATGATGGCCTTGATAAGGGATACCTCGAACTTCCCGTTGAAAATGGCGCGGTTCCCGTCGATCTTCCCGCTCGTCCCGAGTTCGCCCAGCAAAAATTTCATCAGGTGGTCCTGGTCACGGCGTACTTTTCCCACGATTTCGGCAAAATTTTCCAGCACGGTCGTCTTTCCCTCGACGTAGGCCTTCGCCTCGGGAACGACAAAACGCTCGGAGGATTCGGTCTTCTCAGTGATATTGGAATAGGCCTGTTTGAGAAGATTTTCGTACGGGTCCGTCATAATTGTATACAATAATGGTGCCGGCTGACAAAAAGGCTTTCCCCGGTAAAGAACAGGCAGCCGGGAACGGGGTTTTATTGAGGGGATGCATGCCGGGAGATACAGAACGGTTCCCTTTGATCCCGGCAGAAACCAGCGCACCTGCGAAAAAAGAGGACTGCCCTCCGGGCCTGCACCGCCGCACAGGGAGTCCGGGATCAGGAGGGGTGTGAATTTTTGATCAGAACAGAGACCAGTTCCCGGGTCTTCTTCTCATTCTCGATATCATCCTGGTGGATGTTCCCGTTCCCCACGCATTTCATGCCCCGTGCCTCTATCCATTTCCGGAAGACTTCGGCAGTCTGCCCGGGTCTGCCGCCGTGCGTGCAGAACGCAGTCGCCTTCTTTCCCTCGCACCCCTTCAGCGCATCGATCGCGGCATGGATCGCCGGTGTCGGCTTGAACGCCCAGACAGGTGACCCGAACACGAGCTGGTCGTAGCCGGAGACATCGATAACCGCAGGTTCGATCGGTGTCTTCTCTTCCCCCCGTGCCATTTTGCACCGGACAAGGAACCTGGTCAGCCGGTTGTAGCTGGCCTTGTCCGTGATCTCGATCAGCTTCCCGTCGCAGGCCGATGCAATATGCTGGGCCACGTGGCGGGTGTTGCCGCTCTCGCTGTGGTACATGATGCAGATCTTCATCAGGATATAGTTGGAAAACCACGCTATAAAAAAGATGGTAAAAGCGGCAATACCTTATGCCAGCCGGGGGAGCGATGCTGCAGTCACGCCAATGGAAGTAAAAATGACCGGAGATAATTTCCTGAACCACGAGGGAGCACGTCAGTGCTCTCCGAGTGGAGAAGGAAATGATTGTAAATCATTTCCTGAACCTCGAAGGAATTTCAATTCCTGATAGGAGACGTAAGGAGTTTCTGTAAAGAAACTACTTACGGAACTGGGGCATCATGGCCCGGACTTCCTTTCCGACCTCTTCGATCAGGTGCTCCTCGTCTGCTTTTGTCAGGGCGTTGAACTGCGGGCGGTTGACCAGGTTCTCGAGCATCCACTCGCGGGCGAACCGCCCGGTCTGGATATCCTCGAGTATCTCCTGCATCGCTTCGTAGGCTTCCGGCCCGATGACCCGGGGTCGCGGGTGAGGTCGCCGTACTGCGCCGTGTTGCTGATGTATTTGCGCATGTTGGTGAGGCCCCCCTCGTAGATCAGGTCGACGATCAGCTTGAGCTCGTGGAGCACCTCGAGATAGGCCATCTCCGGCTCGTAGCCGGCCTCGACCAGGGTCTCGAACCCGGCCTTGACAAGGGAGGTGCAGCCGCCGCACAGCACGGCCTGCTCACCGAACAGGTCGGTCTCGGTCTCCTCGCGGAAGGAGGTCTCAAGGACGACGGCACGGGTCGCCCCAATGCCTTTTGCGTACGCAAGGGCAATCGCGTGGGCTTTTCCCGAATGGTCCTGGTGGACGGCGATGAGCGCGGGCACGCCTTTGCCCTCCTCGTACTGGCGGCGCACCATGAACCCGGGCCCCTTGGGTGCCACCATGATGACATCCACCGTCGGCGGGGGGACGATCTGGCCGAAATGGATGTTGAACCCGTGGGAAAACATGAGGCATTTGTTTTCTTTGAGATGCGGCATGATCTCGCTCCGGTACACTGCCGCCTGGTGCTCATCGGGGAGGAGGATCTGGACGATATCCGCTTTCTTTGTTGCCTCGGCGACCGGCATCACGGTCATGCCGTCCTTCACGGCAGCGTCCCAGCTCTTCCCGGGGCGCAGCCCGATCATGATATCGAGCCCGCTGTCCCTCAGGTTCAGCGACTGCCCTCTGCCCTGTGACCCATAGCCGATCACGGCGATCTTTTTGCCTTTCAGCACGCCGGGATCTGCGTCTGCCTCATAATATTTTTTCAACATATGCGATCCCTTTGATATCAGCAACAGAGAACATAAATATGATATGAAAACACTAAAGAAGCACAACGCGAAGAACCATCTGGATGCGATGACCTATTCCTGTTAAACACACCCATGTTGAGCAGTCCCCGGACAAGACCTTCTCCAAGGATCTGCCGGATGTCCAGGCAACATCCCCCGATGTCCGGATCAACCTCACCCGGGTCGGGGTCAAGAACGTCAAGAAGCTTGTCGAAGTCCACCGGAGCGAGAAACGCCCGGTTATTTTTATCTCGAACTTCGATGTCTACGTCGACCTCCCCGGAAGCCTCAAGGGGGCCAACCTTTCCCGCAATTTCGAGGTGATCGACGAGGTTCTCCAGCAGGCGATTGACGGCGAGGTGAACGAGATCGAGAAACTCTGCAGCGTGGTGGCGCGAAAACTCCTCGACCGCCACGAATACGCGGACCGTACCGAAGTCTTCATGCGCAGCGAGTTCATGGTCAAGCGCGAGACCCCGATCAGCCATACTGCCTGCCATGAAGTCGTCAAGGTGCACGCCCGGGCCATCGCCCGCAGGACGTTCAGGAGCCCGATCGTCAGGAAGAGTATCGGCGCGGAAGTGACCGGCATGACGACCTGCCCCTGCGCCCAGAACATCATGAAGGAACGCGCGATGCACGTCCTGCAGGACCTCGATGTCTCCCAGGACAAAATCGACGATTTCTTCTCCGCGGTCCCCATGGCGACCCACAACCAGCGGGGGAAGGGATTTCTCTGCATCGAAACTGACGACGACGAGCACGTTGACCTCGAGAAGATCATCTGCATTCTCAAGGACTCGATGAGCAGCGGCATCTACGAGCTCCTGAAGAGAGGCGATGAAGGTGCCGTAGTGCTCGCCGCGCACAAGAATCCCCGGTTCGTGGAAGACTGCGTCCGCGAGATGGCCAGGAAAGTCCTTGCGGAATTCGAGTACCTTCCCGGTGACTCGGTCGTCACGATCAAGCAGACCAACGAGGAGAGCATCCACCAGCACGATGCCTACGCGGAACGCCGGGCCACGATTGCCGAACTGGTCGATGAACTGAACGGGGAAAAACAGTTCAGCGGCTGAAAAGCAGTACCAGCTTTTCCTGTTTTTTGCCGGAAATGGAGCAATAAATATTGAGCGTATTATTTTATTGCCCGGGGGCAGTTTTGCGCCAAATATTTTTATCCGCCCGATTCCGGGGCAGGATGCTGAAAATAACTCCATTCTGACATTTTTACCTGTCCGCGATTAAGTCATAAAGGTTATAAAATCGGTAGTACAAGATAGAGTTGAACGTACTCTGTACGGTCAATTATCTCTAGAGATGAGAGATCTTTCGTAAATTTGTACCGCAATACGAACAACTCAACATAACATGAGGCGATAATATTGTCGAAAGTTGTAGAGATTTCCCCAACCACAAGACATGAAGGACACTCAAAGCTTGTCTTGAAGGTTAACGACCAGGGCATCATCGAGACGGGTAACTGGTGTTCCATTACCCCGGTGAGGGGCGTTGAGAAACTTGCCGTGGGTAAGACCCCCGAGCAGGTGCCCAAGATCGCATCCCGTGTCTGTGGTATCTGTCCGATAGCCCACACCATAGCGGGTACTGAAGCAATGGAAGCATCCATCAAGTGCGAGATCCCCAAGGACGCACTGATGCTCCGTCACATCCTTCAGCTCGCGAACCGGTGCCACAGCATTGCACTGCACGATATCCTGATCCTGCCCGACTTCTATATCCCGGGCACCGAGACCAAGATCAACCCGTTCACGGCTGAAGAGCCGGTGCGCACGGTTGCAAAGCGGATCCAGAGGCTCCGTGAGATCGCGCAGACCATCGGCCAGATCTCCGGCGGCGACTGCATCCACCCGAGAAACACCAAAGTCGGTGGTATGTACCGCAACGTCTCCGAGCAGGCCAAGGTCAAGATGTACGATCTTGCCAAGGAAGGACTCACCCTTGCCCATGCACAGGCAGAGTTCATGATCGCGGTCATCCGCGCCTACCACAAGAGAGACTCCGTGGACGTCGGCGGCATGAAGATTGCCCTCCCCAAGGACCTCGGATTCCACGACCAGGGCTACCTTGCAACCCACGCGTTCTATGGCAGCTCAAGCCTTGACGAGAACCCGTCCTGGGACATTCGCAGGTTCAAGGAAGCACGGCCCTGGGACTGGTACATGGGCGAGATGGACGTCACCCTTGAAGAGCCCCGGTACCCGATCGGCGGGACCACCAAGCTCGGCACCAAGACCAACCCCCAGATGGAAGCCTGCACCGGCGTCCCGATGTACGACGGCCAGCCCGTAGAAGTCGGCCCCCGCGCCCGTCTCGTTACCTACAAGTACTTTGACGAGAAGGGCACTCAGGGACAGAACGTTGCCCGTGAGATGGAGTACCAGGACTGCTTCTACGAGATGATCGACTGCCTTGACGAGCTGAACACAAGCGGCAAGGTCATGGCAGACTACGTCCCCGACGGTGACGGATCCCTCGGCTGGGCATCCAACGAGGCTCCCCGCGGTACTGATGTCCACATTGCACGCGTCAAGGACTGGAAGGTCCAGTACTACAGCATGCTCGTCCCGACCACCTGGAACTTCGCAACCTGCAGCAAGGCACTCACCGGGGCACCCTGGCAGCTTGCCGAGGTTATCATGCGCGGATACGACCCGTGTGTATCATGTGCAACCCACATGATCGTACTGGATGAGGACAACAAGGTAGTAGCTCAGAAGCTCATCCAGTGAGTGTAACCTGATGCTGCATTCGGAAATCGTAATAGTGGGGTGCGGAAACCCCCTGTTTGGCGATGACGGGTTTGGCCCGGCGGTGATTGAGGAGATGGAGAAGCTCACACTTCCCGACAATGTAACAATACAGGACGGTGGCGCAGGCGCCCCGCACTTTATTTTTAATTTCCTTAATCCCGAAGTGACGAAGAAACTAATCGTCGTCGATATTGCAGATTTTACTGCAAAGCCGGGATCAATATCCAGAATCTCCGGCAAGGATCTAAAACCAGGGGCATACATTGACCCGCATTCATGGGATGGGGTCGATCAGCTCTGTCGTATCAGAGATCAGATCGATACGACAGTTGTCCTGTGCCAGCCGTCAAAGGTCCTGAAGAAAGGAGATGCGGATGTTGAGATGGGGCTTTCAGAAGATGTGAAAAACGCGATTCCGAAAGCAATTCAGGTAATACTCGAAACAATAGGAGTGGATTATGGGACTACTATCAATCTTCAGGAAGAAAGACGCCAGCGCGGGACCGCAGAAACCTGCAGCTCCCCAGAAGTCCGCTGACGTATCTGGAAAATCAGAATCAACTAAAAAGGAGGTTAAGCCTGTGGCAGACAAGATTACAGTGGGCTACACGCACCTGAGTGGGTGTACCGGTTGTACTGTTGCATTAGCAGACAACTATGGCGGATTGTTAACGCTCCTCGACAAGTATGTCGACCTTAAGTACATGCCAACACTTGCAGACGCAAGGCACGTCCAGAAAGTCGATGTTTCATTCGTCGAGGGTTCATGTTGCATCAACGACAAACTCGCAGTGGAAGAGCTTAAGGAAACCCGTGAAAAGTCGGCAGTGGTCGTCGCACTCGGCGGCTGCGCCTGCTATGGCAACATCACCCGGTTCAGCCGCGGTGGCCAGCAGAACCAACCGGCACACGAGGCCTACCTGCCGATCGGCGACCTGATCAAGGTCGACGTGTACATCCCCGGATGTGCACCGACCCCGCAGATGATCAGGAACGTTGCGGTCATGGCATACCTGCTCCTCAAGGGAACCAAGGAACAGAAGGACCTCGCGACTGCATTCCTCAAGCCCCTCATGATGGCAGCAGAAAGGGGAACCACCGCCTGCTTCTGCGACCTGATGACCAATGTCATCAACCAGGGTCTCTGCATGGGATGCGGCAGCTGTGCATCAGCCTGCCCGGTCAATGCAATTACCCACGAGTACGGCAAGCCCCAGGGCGAGCGCGACCTGTGCATCAAGTGCGGAGCCTGCTACAACCAGTGCCCGCGGAGCTGGTTCAGCTTTGATGTGGTCGAGAACTACGAGGCGATCAACGAGGCCATAATGGCGGCACTCCAGTGAAGGTGATTGAAATGGGAGCAGAACTCGGTAAATACAAATCATGCGTCTCAGCCCGGAGCACCAACAAGGAGATTCTCAAGCATGCCCAGGATGGCGGTATCGTCACCTCGCTGTTTGGATTCGCACTTGACGAGGGCATTATTGACGGAGCAATTGTCGCAGCGACCAAGGAATTCGCGCACAAGCACCCGGAAAAAGCCATGATGGACAACTCTAATATGGAGTTCCATGAGCCATGGAGACCCATCCCGGTGATCGTCAACACCAAGGCTGACCTGCTTGCAGCAGCAGGCACCAAGTACAACATCAGCCCGAACGTCTCCATGATCAAGGAGGCAACCCGCAGCTTCGGCCTGGACAAGGTCGGTATCGTCGGTACCCCCTGCCAGATGCAGGCAGTCCGGAAACTCCAGCTCTACCCGATCGGTGCCCGTGATGTCGGCGCCAGCATTGCACTCGCAGTCGGTATCTTCTGCATGGAGAACTTCCCGTACCAGAGCATCCTCCAGCTCGTGGAAGACCACGCGGCGATGAAGATGGAAGCCGTCAAGAAGATGGAGATCGGCAAGGGCAAGTTCTGGGTCTACGGCAAGCGCGGACAGGTCGTCCAGCTGCCGCTCAAGGTGACCCACAAGTACGAGCAGCCCGGCTGCCACGTCTGCCTTGACTACGTTGCCAACCTCGGTGACATCTCCACCGGATCCGTCGGCAGCCCCGATGGATGGAGCACCGTCTTTGTCAGGTCCAAGATCGGAGACTCGGTCTGGGCAAAGGCAATGGCAGCAGGCGTCTTCGAGACCCAGCCCATCGAGAAGGTCAAGCCCGGCCTTGAACTCGTGACCAAGCTCGCAAACGAGAAGATCACGAAGAACAAGGCAACCGTCGAGGCCCGCAAGACCTTCGGTGTCGGCAAGGCGCTCAGAAGCCCATACATCTAATCTTTTTTTTTATTTTGAGGGTCTTCAGACCCGAGAAAGGAGAAGACTCATCAGAGTCTTCGAGTTGGTGAGAGGTCATCAGACTCGAATCATGAGAAGAATCCGCAAGGATTCTTCGAGTTGTTGAGGGGCAGACCCGTACCACGAGAAGACTCATCAGAGTCGCTGTGGTGAAAGCGGACTGAGCGGGGCACGGGTGGGCCGTAAGCGCTTTCGGATAAATTCCCCGAACGTCATACCAGACCCGTCGTATTGCCGCCTCTTTTTCACTGACCGTCCTGTATCGTCGCAGCAACACCGGCCTGATAACTGCTTATCGTTTAATTCATCTGGTAGTAATTGATATGAACTGAGTAACCATCACCATCGAACCCGGTCCCATGAAATCAAAAAATAAACGAGATCGAACCGTTTCGTCCAGGAACAAGAGAGCCGGATATACGAATGAGGGCGCTCCGGATCTCTCCGGAGTTCTACAAAAGCTTGCCGGATTGTTAACCCGCTATGATTTTATTGTCCTTTTTTTCCTGCTTTTTATCGCGTATAATACCGTCACGGGAATAGGAATAATCAGCGGGGACGCTGCGCCCGCGTCATTCCTTCCGGCTTCGATCCTGATGAACCATAATCTCAATTTTGATTACAATCCGTTACTCGTTTCCGATCCTGATTTAAGTTATGCTTTTCCCCTTATAAACGGCCATTACGTCTCGCTGTTTCCGATAGTGACTCCCATCCTCGTCACGCCGGTCTACGGGATATCGTACGTGATATGCAATGTCTTCAGTATCCCCCTCAGCCCCGCTGGATTTTTGATCCTGGCAAAGACCGCTGCTTCCGTCATAGCCGCGCTGGCAGGGGTTTTTTTCTATCTGGTCTCAAAAGAGTTATTTTCACAGAAGGTTGCGCTTGCAGCGACGTGCATTTTTGCATTTGCCACCAGTACCTGGTCTATCGGCAGCCAGGCATTGTGGCAGCACGGAACGGTGGAACTACTCCTGATTTCACTCATCTACCTCACCGTAAGGAATGAGAAAAAGGAGGGGACACTACATATTCTCCTCCTAGGAATTGTCTCCGGACTTTTCATTTTCAACCGCCCTCCCGATTCAGTTCTGCTGATTCCCGTGGTATTCTATATCTTCTGGTATCAGAAAGCGAAGCTGATTCATTATATATCCGGTGGAATTATCGGGGGTCTCCCCTTTTTGTACTATAATTATTCGGTTTTTGGAAATGTTTTCGGGGGTTACAATGAAAACATCAGGTTTTTTATCCTGGGTTCCGGGTTTATAAAAAATTATATCGGCCTGCTCGTTGCACCCAATGTGGGACTCTTTATTTTTTGTCCTGTCCTTATCCTGTCAGTTGCCGGATTTCTTACATTATGGCAGATACATACCAGTAAAATCCAGCAGGTACTGCTTGGTTTTGGACCGGTAATAGTCCTCCAGATTCTCGTGTATAGTTTTTTCAGCTTATGGGGTTCCTCGGCAGAATATTGTTACGGGCCAAGGTTTTTGACAGGGTTTGTCCCTGTGCTGGGCCTCTACACCGGATTTTTTCTGAACAGTTATTTTGGAACCCCACGAACGAATCATCCCGTACGGGAAAAGAATATTGTCCTGATAGTAGTAGGAATTCTTCTCATCGTTTCAATAATCATCCAGTTTATTGGAGTTTTTTATTATCTTTATTATCCTTACAAGACAATGAATGAGGAGCGTGTATGGAACTGGAGTGATTCGATCATTACCGGAAGCTATACCTATGGATCAGGAAATATCACGGGGATCTATGTCTATACTCTGCCCCCGCTCCCTCCTCTCCTCGACTATCAGTTTCATCCGGTCCCCGCTGGAAAATAGCCAGGGGCGGGATCGGTACTTTACCCTTTTTAATGTTGGTAAGGGTCAAAAGACCCGAACCACGAGAAGAAATCATCAGATTTCTTCGAGTTGGTGATGCTGATGTGCATTTTTCCCTATTGCCATGAGATGGAAACATGGTTTTTCTGAAAAATCCGGTTCAACTGAACCCGGAAAAGACCGGCACCACAGATGGCACAGGTGCCGGAAAAAATTCCTTCACCCATTCCCTGAAAACGCAAAATCGATGTACCCGCGGTAGGGGTCCGCACCGAGCAGCCGGACGCGGACCTTCTGCCCGACGCGGAGGCCCCGTTCCCCCTCCACAACCCGGCCTTCTGCCGGGGGCGTGGTGAGCCGGACGTACGTGCCCTTATCGGAGGCGCCGGTGACGAGACCGGTGAACGTCCTCCCGATCTGGTCGCGGAGGAGGACTGCTGCCGCCGCTTTCCTCATGAACCGTTCCGCCTTCTTGGACTCCTTCTCCCGGTCGGTGAGCCAGGCGCAGAGGTCTCCGAGTTCCTGCACGGTATAGGGGCTTGGCTTTCTGTCGATGACGGACTTCAGCAGCCGCTGGATGACAAGGTCGATGTAGCGCCGGTTCGGGGCGGTGCCGTGGGTATAGTCCGTGACCGCGAGGGCAAAGTGCCCGACCGGGGGGTTGCCGGGCTCGAGCAGGGCGTACTCTCCCGGGCCCATCAGCTCGACGACCGTGAGCGAGAGGTCGGGGAACCGCTCGGGGTCTGCCTCCTTCCGTGCAAGGAGGAAGCGGGAGAGTGCCTGCACGTCCGGCTCCGCCGGAAGGCTCACCCCGAGTTCCGCTGCTGTGGCCACGATCCCATCCCAGTCCCGTGGCGTGCGCACGACCCGCTCGATCCGGGGGATGCCTGCTGCCGAGAGGAAGGCCATCATGGTCCGGTTCGCTGCCACCATGAACTCCTCGATGAGGGAGCGGGCCGCGTTTTCCTCGACAAGGACGAGGTCCTTGACCGCTCCTTTCTCGTAGACTGCCTGCGCCTCGATCGTCTCGAGGGCAAGCGCCCCCTGCCGGGTACGCTGCTCTTTCAGGCGGAGGGCCGCCTCGTTCTGCAGCCGGATCTGGCCCGCAAGGCCGGCAACCGCCTGCACGGCGGAGGGTTCCGGGCCGGTCCCCTCCAGCCAGGTGCCGACATCCTCGTACACCAGTTTGGCATGGTTTGCAACCATTGCCCGGAAGACGCTGCCGTACCGGATGCTCCCGTCCGGAAGGACCGTGTATTCCACGACCATGGCCATGCAGTCCCGCCCGGGCAGGAGCGAGGTGATCCCGCCCGAGAGCCTGAGCGGGAGCATGGGGAACGTGACGACATCGAAGTAGATCGAGGCCCCGTTATGGGCCGCGTGCCGGTCGGTCTGCGACCCTTTCGGGACCCGGAGGTCGACATCGGCGATGGCGACCTGCACGTGGATCCCGCCGTCCCCGCCCTTTTCGCAGTACTCCAGCTGGTCGAGATCCATGGAGTCATAATTGTCGATAGAAGACCAGAGGAGGGCACGCAGGTCCTGCACAGTGCCCGGCGCTGTCCCGCGGGCATACGGGTCGATGGCCCCGACCTCCCGGAGGACGGCCCCCGGGTAGTTCGGGCGGAACCCGTACTTCTTCATGACATCCCAGGCAATGGCCTCGAGGTCAACCGGGGCCCTGCTTCGTTCTTCGCCGGTTCGTCTCATGACTGGTGATCATGGATCTGTCTGTTCTCCTCCCATATGTCCTGATCGGCTTTGTCCAGCGGTGCCGGGAGGTGCAGGGAAAACGGGCGGAAACAGGTTGTTTTTCTTTTAAACCTCCGGCGGGTATATACAAAAAGGAGAGAGATCGTAGCAGGCCCATGACACGGCACTTCGTGATCCGGCGGCACAAAACGAACACAGGGAAAAACTGCTGCCACCCGGGAAGATACCCGGCAGGTGAACCGGTACCGCCTGGCACCCGGGTTATTCCCTGTACCGGTACGCACCTGGCGGAATGGTGATCTCGAACCGCGCTCCCTTCCCCGGCTCCCCGGCCTCGCGGATCGTAATGCCGGTGATGCCCAGGATCTCCCGGGCCAGAAAGAGGCCGAGACCGGTATTTTTCCCGTACCCCCGCTCAAAGATCTTCTCTTTCTCGTCCGCGGGGACGCCCGCACCGGTATCTTCCCAGGAGATGACCAGGACCCCTTCACGTTCAGTGGCGCGTACCGTCACCTTCACCTGCTCCCCGCCGTACCGGAGCGTGTTGTCCATCAGGTTGGAAAATACCTTGGGGAGCATGGAATCGGCATAGACCTCCGCACCGCCAAGCTCCATTGCAGCTATGCCGTGCCGGGAATGGCACTGGCTCAGGATCTCCTCCACGTCCTGCCATACGGGAGCATTGACACCCAGGTCCTGGTAGAGCCGGGTAAACCCGATCTGGCGGCGGATGTCGCCAATGGTCTTCTCGATATTCGCGATATGGCCGTTCACCCGGGGATCGGCTGATTCCTCTCTTGCAGACTCGATAAACCCAAGGCAGACTGAGATCCTGTTGACGATGTCATGCCGGGTGATCTGGGAGAGCAGGTTCAGTTTCCGGTTCGCGGTGGTCAGCGCGTCCTGGAGCATCCGCCGTGCCGTAATATCGTGGATGGTCTCGATTGCCCCGGTGACAGCCCCGTCCGCACCATAGAGCGCGGATGCACTCTCCTGGAGCACGAGATGCTTCCCGCCGGGGGATGCGTCTTTCGTCTCCGCGGTGAGGCGGTCCTGTCCGATGCTCACGGAGTCGTAATGTGCCCGGATCTCATCAGGAGGGGAATGGACGAGATCGATCAGGACAGGGCGCCGTGTGCCGTACAGGGAGAGCGCGTACTCGTAATCTCCTTTCCCGGTCATCTCCGCTGCCTTCGTGCCGGTCATCATCTCCATCGCGTAGTTCCACGCGATGACCCTGCCGTCACGGTCAACCGCGAATGTCGGGTCCGGCAGGAAATCGATGATCTGCCCGAGCCGCTGCTCCGATTCACGGAGCGCTGTCTCGGCATGCTTCCGGTCGGTGATGTCCGAGAACATCGCAAATGCGCCCTGGAATGTCCCGTCATCCGACATTACCGGGGTCAACGAAGCCAGGAAGGTGAGGCCCGCACCGGTTTTGTGGAGGTACCGGCGCTCGAACTGCTGGGAAGTTCCCTGGATCAGGCCTTCCTGAACGTGCCGGTGGTGGGGAATTTCTCCGGGCGGCAGGAACGCGGAGACCGGTTGGCCGGCCATCTCTTCCGGCAGGTACCCGAGCATCTGCGCCATCCTTGTATTGGTAAACGTGATCCGGAACCCGGCATCGACTATCCATATCCCTTCCAGGGACGTTTCGACGATCCGCCGGTACCGCTCCCCGCTCTCCCGCAGGGCGTCCTCGGCCCGCTTCCGATCCGTGATATCCCGGATGGACTCGATCGCCCCGGTCACCCTGCCGCTCTTGTCATAGAGAGGGCTGGCCTTGGCAAGGACGACGAGCGGTGCACCGCCTTTGAGAAGAGAGATCTCGCTCTCTGCAGAGATGGCGGCCCCTTCACGGCGGATGCTGGAATAATGCTCCGCGATCTTCGCGTCGGGTTCGAAGACCAGGTCGATCAGGATCGGGCGGCGGCTGCCGTAGAACACCTCACCATAGGCATAGTCCCCCCTGCCGAGCATCCCGGCAGCAGGAATGCCGGTCATCTCTTCGACAGCCTTGTTCCACGCGATGACGTGCCCGGTCCTTTCAATGGCAAACGTGGCATCCGGCAGGAAATTGAGGATGTCCGTCTCGCGCTGCTCAAGGTCACGGATCCTCATATCCGCACTCCGCTGCTGGACGGCCTGGCGGACCTTGTGGGCCAGTTCGGTGAACTGCGAACGGGGGTCCCCGCCTTTCTGGAGATAAAAGTCCGCGCCGGCGTTGAGCGCCTCGATGACCACCTCTTCGCGCCCTTTCCCGGTGAAGATGATGAACGGTATGGAGTTCCCGGAAGACCTGACTTTCTTTAAAAATTCGATACCGTCCATATCCGGCATCTGGTAATCGGATATGATCGCATCGTACATCCGCGTAGCCATGATCATGAGCGCGGTCAGGGCCGACGGAGTGGTATCGACGCTGAACTCGCCGCTGCGTTCGATGTAGATCTTCGTCACCTCCAGAAGCGAAGTCTCATCGTCAACATAGAGAACTGATATCATCTTGTTTTTGCCGGATTTTGGATCGGATTTTATCTGCACGTTATTTTTCCTGCACAAATATTCATCCATGTTAATTTCCTGATATACTTATCTCATAGGGCAGATTCCAGGCATTTACCGCGTTCCGCCGCCCTGAAGAAGGCCCCGGGATGCACTTCACGTTTTCTCTCTCCTCCTCCCGGGATTTCACGCCGGTCCACCGGAAGGTCCGATGAGCGTTCTCCCGATTTTCCGGTGAGACCATTTCCCCGTCCGGGTGATTGGACCGTCCCGCCCGGCCCGGGGCCGGGAAGGGGGAGCCGGATCCCACAGGCTCTTATCCTTCCGGGATGGACAATACCGTGATGGAACCTGCACGGGAACTGATCCACAGCGTGACGGCCGGTACCGGGAAAGAACCGTACCAGCTCACCCTTCACCGCGAGGATTTTTCTGCGCTCTATCCCGGCATGGCAAGGTATGTCCTTGCTGTTACGTCCGGCGGCGAGACGCTCGCGGTCTTCCGCACGAACACGTACGAGTATTCCCCGCTCGTCCCCCTCACCGCGGAGACTGCTGCACGGGAGGTCGCCGCTTCCTGGGAGAGGGAGATCCGCAACGACCCTTCGGCGTTGTTCCGGAAGTACCCGCCGGACCGGGCGGTCCGGCATGCTGCCCCGGCAGCCGATCTCATAGTCCTCCAGGGAAGCCCCCGGGCGGACGGGAACTGCAGCATCCTGGCCTCCTGGGCGGTTGAAGCTGCGCACGGGGCCGGAAGGACCGCTCAGGTCATCTATCCCCATGACCTGGACATCCACTGCTGCATCGGCTGCTACCAGTGCTACAACACCGGCTCGTGCGTCTTTGACGACGACATGACGGCAATTATCGATGCAGTCCGGGGGGCATCGCTCCTCATCGTCTGTTCGCCGGTGTATACCAATACCGTGACCGGCGGGCTCAAGCTGGTCATCGACCGCATGCAGGCCTACCATGCCGAGCGGGCGCTATGCGGCGGAAGGGCAGGACAGAAAGGGCTGGTCTTCTCGGTGGCCGGGCGCAAGGGGGAGGAAAATTTCACCTGCATCACCCGGGTCGTGACGGCATTTTTCCGCAATCTCGGCATCGGGCCGGCCGGGCAGGTCCTGGTCGACCGTGCCGATACGGTCAGGGACATCAGGACGCTCGGGGGTATGGAGCAGGGCGTGAAAGAGAAGGTGCGCAGCTGCCTGCGGTGATGCAGGGTTTTTTCTGGTTACAACCGGGGCCAGCCCGGCGCGTCCTTTCCCGCTCCCGCTTTACGTCACCTTCTCCAGCACCGCTTTCAGCGGCTCCCAGTACCAGGTGTACCAGCCCTGCCGTATCTCCTGGTACTGCTCCTCCGGGACACCGGCCTGGCCGAAGGTGAGTTTCGTTCCTTCCCGGGCCGGTGCAAGCGTGATGGTGATCGTGGAGAGATGCCCTTCCGGCCAGTCGAATGCCCGCCAGCTCTGGACGATCTTCCGGTCCTGCACGAGCTCGAGGTTCCTGCCGCTCGAATAGCCGTCGTTGGTGGAGAACGTTCCCCCGGCGCTCCGGCTGATCTCTGCGGCTCCCCCGGTGAAGAGGGCGTGTTTCTTCTCGTCCATGAGCATTTCATAGACCGCGTGGGGAGATGCCGGAAGCGTGAGGGTCTGGTGGATGGTCCTGGTCTTCATGCGGGTGCCTCGTTCAGCTCGAATGAGCTCGTGCGCAGGGGATTAACGTTTGGATTGGGGGAGGGGGATCTGCCGGGTACTCCGGTCGCCCGTGTCAATCTTCCCGCCAGTCCTGCCGGTCGAGCCAGGTACATGTACACGATGGCCGTGACGGCACAGATGGCGACGAAAGCCGCCGGCATGTACCACTGCCCCGCGAGGTAACGCAGGAGGAGCGAGAGGAGGATCCCGAAGCCGATGCCGAGGAGGAGCATGCTCGTGACGACTTTCGGGTTGGTGAAGGTGGCGTAGAGTTGCGGGATGTCCATACGTACTCTATCGGGTTGTTGGGTGGCGCGGGGGAAAAAGTTTTGCCGGGAGCGGGGCCGGAGCGGGCTCCCCGCCGCGGTGTGAGCTGGTGCTGCTGTTCCTGCAGAATCAGACGGCCCTGCAATCCGCCGTTTCCCGTTGCTTCAGGTACGTGGCCGACCCGATCATGCAGATCACCTGGATAAGGATGCCGTACAGGATGTCCGGGCTCCCCATGAAGAGGAAGGCCGTCGTGGCGATCGCGATGGCCCAGAGGACGACGATGACGAGTACCGGGTTCCGGCATGGCGGGTTCATGACACCCGGTTGAAAGTACGGAAATAAATGGTTTGTTAAAAAAACCTGGCATGTGTTCCGATCAGCCCGCCTCTTAATTTCAGATAGTCTGCAGGAGCGCCTCTGTCCTGAGTGCCTGGCGTTCTGCCCGCCTCGCAACACCAGCCCGGCGATCCATCCGACAGGGATGTGACAGCGGCAGCCCCTGCCGGGCCGGGAGATGCAGGCAATCCCTGCCCGGGATATCCTTAAATATTGCGAGCAGGATCTATTGATTTACTAACGGCAGGGCTCATGCGGGGGAGCTGGTGCCGTAACCTGTGGGGGCAATGGGGGTACCTATGTTTGAAAAGATACTGTTCCCGACGGATTTTTCAGGGCATGCACAGGCGGAGCTCGACTGCCTCTCGGGTTTTCCCCATGTCCGCGAGATCCACCTCCTCCATGTCGTGAAAGCGTTCCCGATCCCGGTGATCGAGAGGCTGGCAGCGGAGGTGACAAGGGAATATCTTGAGGAGGCGAAGCGGTACCTGGAGTCCCTGAACCCCGCGGTCACCGTTACCCTTGACGTGACCGCTGCAAGGGATATTGCCGGTGCGATCCTCGATGCCGCAGGAGCGGCAGGGGCTGACCTCATCGTGATCAGCAGCTATGCCACGAGCTTCAGGGCCGGCATCCTCCTCGGGCGGGTCCCTGCAACGGTCCTCTGCCGGATCAGCAGGACCAACGTGCTGGTGATGCCCAACCGGCTGATCGACAGCCTGCAGGGGAAGACCTACACCAGGTTCTGCCGGAACATCTTTGCAAAAGTCCTCTGTCCCACGGACTTCTCGGAGTTTTCAGAAAAAGCGATCGCGTGCGCCGGAACCGCAGGAAGCGTGCGGGAGATCCTCCTCCTCCACGTGGTGCCGGAGGATACCGCAAAGGGCCCGGCACCGGACCCAAAAGCCCGGCTCCACAGGATCCGGGAGACGCTCCCCCACCGGAAGGTGAAGGTCAGGACGATCGTGACAGGCGGTGACCCCGCCCCCGGGATCGCACGGGTCGCAGGCGAAGAGGATGTCTCGCTGATCTGGCTGAGCGTGGAGGGCAGGGGCTGCCTGCACGAGTTCCTTGCCGGCAGTATCGTGCAGGACGTGGTGAGAACCGGGAAACGGCCGGTGCTGGTCATACGATCGGTTGAGTGAGGGGAACCGGAAGTCGCTACGGGTGCAGGAGCGGTGGGGGGTTGAAGGCTGGATCTAATAATTCACTTAAAAAACCGATTAAGCAATAGAGTCAGAACTGTCTCTTATTAAAAACAGATTTTAATGGATTTAGCAGTTGTGACTCTTCTTCCCTTTACTATACTACCCGTCATAAAAACAGTATCACCTTATAGCCCCGACCCATTCTTCCTCAAAACAAGTTCTGTACCTGGCCGGTTTTTCTCTTCGCAAAATCTCCTAATCGGCAAACCGGGCCCTCAAAAGGATCACCCGTGACACTTCCTTTTAAAATGCCCAAAACAGGCCGGTCGCTGATATCCGGAAAAAGGGAGACGGAGCCAAAAATGAGCCCGGATGGCCACTTTTACCTGATTCAGGAAGATGAGGTCTTTCATACCCATCAGGCAGGTTACACAATCAACCTCCAGAGACTCTCATCCAGCAAACTAAGGTCGATCTCTCTTAGAAAAGCCCTGTCGCATTTCTGTGCCCTCACCCCGCCACAACCCAAACCTCATCCCAGCCCACTTTCTGCGAAAGAAACAAGCTCTAAACAGGCCGGTTTTTCCCCCTGCAAAACCCCCGAAAACACGAACGGGGCCAATAGCAGGATTTCCCGTGACACTCCCGTCAAAAATGCCCGAAACCGGCCGGTCGTGAACATCCGGAAAGAGTGAAACCGGGTTCAAAATGAGCCCGGAACGGTCATTTTTGCCGATCCGGGTATATGAGAGGTACTGATAGTCGAAAAATGGGAGATTATCCTCCCTCCTCGGAAAGAGGGGGAGTTCCCACGGGGTATACTCCTAGCAGACTCTCGACAACCGGCACGACCGCCGGTGCAGAATCCGGTACCATGGACATGCGGGTTGTCCAATCCGGATACGCTCACCGATGTCCCGATAGCCCGCCCCACCATTCCCGTACTGACTTTATCGGCCACCCCCGGCCGATCGCCCCGGTCGTACGCATGTAACCGGGTGTATCAATACAGCACCTCTTATACTTTGGAGACCAATAGAATGGCACACAGTTTCCCATCAAGGACTGTACGAGAAATCATTATGTTTGGTTCATCGAATTTTGGCGGAAACCGCGGTCCCCGTGACTTCGGCCCCCGCGAAATGACAAAAGTAGTCTGTTCAGACTGCGGCAAAGAGTGCGAAGTACCGTTCAAGCCAACTGAGGGAAGGCCCGTCTATTGCAGGGACTGCCTCCCGAAACACCGGAAGCCCCGCTTCTGAAGTGTTTGACGGTTTATCATTTCTCTTTTTTTAGTAAGCGAAAATTCCGCGCAGAGGTTTCTCACGGAGCAGGGCCCTTCACGCCCGGCGATGGACGGGCCGGAACGCCACCAGCTGATGGAATACCTGCCGGAATGGAAAAATAATTACCCTTATGCGTCCCATGACTGATAAAAAGAATACGGGGTGAGATCATGGCAGATGAAAAAAAATCCAATATAAAAACAGGTAAGGAGAAAGGCGGGGGACTCGCGCCATCGGAGCGGGTGATCCTGGAAAAATCCATGACCCGCCATGACAAAGCCCTCAAAATCCTGAGTAAACTCTGATACCTGTTATTCCATTTTTTCTGCGTGGTTTTGTATCCACACCTTTATCTCATCCGGCTCGTACCGGTGCGAACCAACTTCCAGCATGAACTTCACGACCTGACCATCCCTCTCTCTTTTTTCAGGTACGGGTTATCGCGGGTTTTTACAGATTCTGTTTTTTGGGAAAAACCATAAATACCTGAAAGAAAGATGGTGCGACCGGTGAAAGACGATGCCAACGTTTGCATGCAAGGATCTGGGTATGGACTGTAAATTCCAGACGAGCGCCCCAACTGAAGCGGAGCTGATGAAAAAGATTGCAGAACACGCAAAGACTGCCCACAAGATCGAGACGATTCCTGCCGACATGATGGCCAAGATCAAAAAAGTCATCAAAAAATAACCCCTTTCTCCTTTATCCTGTACAAGCGGACCGGCTTCCGCGGTGAGCTCCGGCAGTTCCGGTGCCGCACGGGCACGGGCCATGATCCATCTCCGGCGCGATGGAGAGAGGGAACCGCGAGCCGTCGTCTTCGATTGACCTCCCCCCGGCCCTGCCAGGCCGCCCGGGCGCCTGCTGCACTTCCTTTACCACAGGAAATAAATAGGGCCCGGCACCCTATGTTCCCATGGTGGCACTATGCCGGAATTAGCACTGGACAGAACAACAACCGCCCTCGTAGTCATCGACCTCCAGAAAGGGATCGCAGCACAGCCCACGAAGCCGTACCCCGCACAGGAGGTTGTCAGGAATGCAGCCCTCCTCGTACAGGCGTTCCGGAAGAACGGGATGCCGGTATTCCTCGTGCACGTGGTCTCGACACCGGAGACGATGCTGAAGGTCACGAGCGACCAGTCATTCTCCCGCCCTCTGCCCCTGCCCGCGGACTGGTCGGAGTTTGTCCCGGAGATAGCCCCGCTCCCGTCGGACGTCGTGATCGGGAAGAAGCAGTGGGGGGCGTTCTATGGCACCGACCTCGAGCTCCAGCTCAGGAGGCGGGGGATGGGCACGATCGTCCTCTGCGGGATCTCCACGGACTTCGGCGTGGAGAGCACCGCCCGGTTCGCCTACGAGTACGGCTTCCAGCAGGTCTTTGCCGAGGATGCCATGGCCTCGATGACGGCAGAGGGGCACAACGCAGCGGTCACCTTCATATTCCCTAGGATGGGCAGGGTGCGGAAGACCGGTGAGATACTCAGGGCGATCGGGTAACTGCGTGCCATGACTTCCCGGCCCGGAGGGCGGGCGCAGTCCGGGCCGTTACCCTCTCTTTTCGAGCAGGACCGTCTTCACTTCTTCCGCATGCCCCTTCGGGCTCACCCTTCGCCAGACCGCGACGACCGTGCCGGCCGGGTCGATCAGGAAGGTGTCCCGCATGGTGCCAAAAAATTCCTTCCCGAACATTGCCTTCGGTTTCCAGGAACCGTACGCCCTGAGCACCCGGTGTTCCGTGTCCGACAGCAGCAGGATCGTGAGACTGTGGCGGGCAGCAAAGTCCTGGTGGCTCTCGGGCGTGTCCCCGCTCACGCCGATCACCTGGGCGCCGAGCCCGGCGAACTGTTCGAGGGCTGCATTGAACTGCATCGCCTCGATGGTGCAGCCCGGGGTGTTGTCCTTCGGGTAGAAGTACAGCACCACCCATCTCCCGCGGAACTGTTCGAGACAGACAGTCTTATTATCCGCGTCCGGCAGGCAGAACGCCGGCGCCGGCCTTGTGAGGAGGGGGTCCTCCGTAACTGGTGGCATGGGAGAGTGATGGGAGCGGGGGACGATAAGGGTGACGGCGTGGTCCGGGAGGTCCTCTCCGGGCCACCCGCCCGTGCATATACCCCGGGAGAGGGGGATGATCCGGACCGGCCCCCGTACCAGCAACAGCAGGAAGAGGACGCGAGTCCTTCTGCTACCGATGTTGCAGGCCTGGAAAAACTTTGTGTCCGCCGCCCCAGGGGCCCGGAGGGCGGCCGCGGTACCCCGAATTTCCCGTTACAGCCGGGAGATAACCTCTTTTTCCCCCTTGAAATAGGCGATCTCTTCCAGGTACACCATGAAGAGGTACCCGGCAAGGACGCCGATAACAATGCCGGCCAGGTGCAGGGAGACGCTCACGGTCCGCGTAGAGTTGGCCAGCCGCTCCGGGAAGAGGTTCCAGATGAAGTACCCGAAGATGACGACGATCGCGACGGTGAGTAGCCGGGAAGACCAGGGGAACTCCTGCAGGACGCGGTATAAATCCTTAAACTGGTGGCGGTACGCGAAGGCCGCAAGCACCAGCATACAGGTCACGGCGGCAAGGCTGAGCAGGAGAGGAGAGCTCCTCGCGGTGTGGTACAGGAGCATGTAGCGGGCGATGACCCCCGCAGACAGGGCAAGGATACCTGCCAGTACAACGCCGTAATAGCTGCGCATCCTCCTCCCGGATGTCTGCTCCAGGTACATCAGCCAGAAGAGGAGGAGCAACCCCGCGAGCGCCGAATCGATCCCCGAGAGGCCTGCATAATCAGCTCGTTGTCGCATTGAAGAGGGCAAAGAATGCGCCGAAGATGAGAAAGATGACCACGATCACCTTGGTCAGCACGAGATACAGCCGCTTCCGGTTGACGATGGTGGCAAGCACGAGGTCGTAGATGGCGATCAGCAGGTATGCGGTCACGTTCCCGAGGAAATGGTCGAAGTCCAGGTGGACAAACGACGACGTGAAGAGCTGATAGACATGGAAGTCCTGCAGGTCGACCTGCAGGCCCGAGCGGAATGCCGGGTATACCGAGACGTAATACTCGACGAGGATCGTGATCGCCGGGATGATGAGCACGATCGCGAGATAGAGGGAGAAGAGGCTGATGTTGATGGTCGATCGGAAGTCCTGGTATTTTTTCACAAGGTTCATAATATGCGGCCGGTCTTTCCCCGTCTGTGATCTATACATCGGTTCCGTTGGGATAAAAAGAGAGGGTCGCACGGTGCTGTTGCGTTAACGGGACTTAACGGAAATGATATCGTCGTTACCTAGCAATGTTGACTATTTAAACGTCCCGACAACGCAACAGAACCAACCGACCATGACTATATAATCACTTTCGATCTATACAATGAAATTGTTACATGCCTCCCAAGTATTCAGTCCTCTATGTCGATGATGAACCTGCCCTTCTTGAGGTCGGCAAACTCTTCCTTGAAGAGATCGGGCAGTTCAGCGTTGACGTCACCACCTCTGCTCCAGACGCGCTTACTCTGCTGAATTCCAAGATGTACGATGCTATAATCTCTGACTACCAGATGCCGGAGATGGATGGTATCGAATTTTTAAAGCAGGTAAGAAGATCGGGTAATACCATCCCGTTTATCCTTTTCACCGGACGAGGTCGTGAAGAGGTTGTCATCCAAGCATTAAACGAAGGGGCCGATTTCTATCTCCAGAAAGGTGGTGAACAAAAATCACAGTTTGCCGAGCTTGCGCACATTGTCGCGGTATCATTACGCAGGCAGCGGGTGGAGGAGGCACTCCGGGATAGTGAAGACCGGTACCGGACACTGGTTGAAAATGCAAATGAAGCGATCCTGGTAGTCCAGAATGGCAGAATCGGCTATGCAAATCCGAAGCTCGTGGAGATTGGCAAGTATACACCGGAGGAACTTGCACAAAAACCATTCCTGGAATTCGTTCATCCTGACGATCGTACCATTGTCGGGGAACAGTACAGACGGCGTCTTACTGAAGAGATTCTGAAAGATAATTATGTATTCCGGATAGTTTCCAAAGAAGGAAATGTTCTATGGATGGAGACCAATGCCAGCCTGATTACCTGGAACAGACAACCGGCAGACCTTGTCTTCCTTTCAGACATCACCGAGCGCAAACGGGCGGAAGATGCCGTGCGGGCGAGTGAGGAGAAGATCCGGGGTTCCGAAGAATTTCTGCGGACGGTGATCACGGATGCAAAAGAGGGGATCATCGTGTATGACCGGGACCTGCGGATCACGCTCTGGAACCGGTTTATGGAAGAGATGACCGGCATGAAGGTTGCAGATGTACTGGAAAAAAAGACTGCCGAGGTATTTCCCTTCCTTAAGGATAAGGAGATCGATCTCCTGATGCAGCAGGCGTTGACAGGCCTCACTGCGGAGTCGGCCGATTTCGAATTCACCATCGGGTCCACGGGCAAAAAAGGGTGGGTAAAGAGCATTTACTCCCCAAACTACGATGCCCACGGTACGATCATCGGCGTGATTGGGATCGTTCAGGACATCACCGAAAGGAAACAGGCAGAAAACGAGCTCAGGGCGGCCAATGAACAGATTGCTGCGGCAGAAGAAGAACTGCACTCCCAGTATGATGAACTGAAAAAGAACCAGCAGATCATCAAGGAGAGCGAGGAATTTAACAGGAGCCTCGTGGAAAATCTTCCCGACTATGTCATTGTCTACGGACCGGATGGAAATATCCTCTACGTGAACCCGACCTCGGTAGCCGCACTGGGATACACCGCTGAGGAGCTGATCGGAAAGCCCGTTCTCTCGTATGTGGCAGAAGATTATCGTGATATGGTAATTGCGAGACTGGCATCCCGCAAGACAGACAGTAATGTACCTGCCTATGAGATCGCGATCGTAAGGAAGGACGGGCTCCGGAGATCGATGATCGTACAGGGAACCCATATTCAGTACCGCAACACCACTGCCACACTCCTTGTCCTGACCGATATCACCGAACGCAGCCGGGCAGAGGAAGCACTCAAAGAGAGTGAAGGGAAGTTCCGGGCCCTGGTGGACCAGTCTCTCGATGGCATCGTGATTGTCGATTTCGCCGGGACTATCCTGTTTGCAAACAACAGCGCACAACAATTTACCGAATCTACCAGGGACCAGATGGGAAAGGTAAATGTCCTCGATATAATCGCTCCGGAATTCCGGATAAATGCCCTGAATGATTTTGCACGTGTTGCAGCAGGGAATGACGGGTATCTGGTGAATTATAAAATCCTGAACAGGGAAAACAAGGACATGTGGATCGAGTGCATTGGCAAAAAAATATCCTTTGCGGGGTCAGCCGCCGTGATCCTGTCAATCCGTGATATTACCGCCCGGAAGCTGGCAGAAGATGCACTCAGGGAGAGTGAAGACAGGTACCGGACGCTGATTGAGAACGCAGATGAAGCGATTTTCGTTATCCAGGATGGCAGGATCCGCTATGCAAATCCGAAGCTCGAGGAGATCGGCAAATATACAGTGGAGGAACTTGCACAAAAACCATTTCTGGAATTCGTTCATCCTGACGACCGTACCATGATCGGGGAATACCACAAACGGCGTCTTAACGGAGAGCCATTGAACAACAGGTATGCATTCCGGATAGTTTCAAAAGAAGGATCCGTTCTCTGGATGGAGATCAATGCCAGCCTGATTACCTGGAACGGGCGACCAGGGATCCTCGTCCTCCTCTCAGACATCACCGAACGTAAACGTACTGAGGAGGAACTCCGGGAGAGCGAGGAAAAGTACCGGACTCTTATCGACATCACGCTCGACGGCATCCTCATTCTTGACCTCACCGGAACTATCCTCTTCGGCAACCGGGCAGCGGGCCGGATAATTGATGCCGAGTTCGCGGTCGAGATGCTCGGAACCCGGAATGTCATGGAGTTCCTGGCCCCGGAATCATTACCGGATGCCATCAGGGATTTCGGCCATGTCGTGCAGGGAGGTGACGCGTATCTTGTCAAATACAAGGTGATATCCACCACGGGGAGGGAAGTCTGGATCGAGTCCATGGGGAAAAAAATCACATTCGAAGGGTTACCTGCAATCCTTCTCTCCCTCCGGGAGGTCACCGAACGTCATCGGACCGATGAGGCACTCCGGGAGAGCGAGGAGAAATTCCGGACGCTCGTCGAGAATTCACTGGACGGCATCCTCATCCTTGACCTCACCGGAACTATCCTCTTCGGCAACCGGGCAGCGGGCCGGATAATTGATGCCGAGTTCGCGGTCGAGATGTTCGGAACCCGGAATGTCATGGAGTTCATTGCTCCTGAATCACGATCCCAGGTTCTCCATGACTTCAGCGAGGTTGCGCAGGGGATCGATAGTTACCCCGTGAATTACCAGGTTATATCTTCCACAGGGCAGCAGATCTGGGTTGAGGTCATCGGGAGACGGATCGTGTTCCAGAATTCACCTGCCATACTTGTCTCAATGAGGGAGATCAGCTCCCGGAAACGCATGGAGGAGGAGCTCCGTAAGAGTGAAAAGAAATACCGTGACATCATCAATAAAATGCAGGATGCGATCTACCGGACCGATCGCGAAGGCAAACTTATTATGTTCAGCCCTCACGGAGTAAAACTTGCCGGTTATGACTCAGAAGAGCAGATGATCGGACTTAATGTTGCCTTTGATACGTATCAGAATCCCAAGGAACGCGAACAATTTCTTGCTATCCTGAAAGAAAAGGGCTCTGTTGAAAATTATCCTCTCGTGCTTAAAACCCGGTATGGTATACCCCTCCAGGTCACTGCCAGCAGTCATTTTTATTATGATGATGAGGGAAATGTGCTGGGTGTTGAAGGAATCCTTCACGATATCACAGAGCTCAGAAAAAAAGAGCAGGCGCTCCATGAGGCAAACAGGAAACTTAACCTCCTCTCAGGCATCACGCGCCACGACATCAACAACCAGCTGACGGTGCTACAGGGATACCTCGCTATTCTGGAAAAGAAGCAGCCCGATCCCTCACTCAATAAATATTTTCAGAAGGCTACAACTGCGGCCCAACGAATCTCTACTATGATCCAGTTCACCGGGGAATACGAAAAGATCGGCGTCAATGCCCCGGTCTGGCAGAACTGCCGCAAACTCGTCGACACTGCCACAAAGCAAGCCCCACTTGGAAATGTCACGATGAATAACGATCTCCCTGCTGGTGCAGAAGTGTTCGCCGACCCTCTGATTGTCAAGGTCTTCTATAACATGATGGATAACGCTGTCAGGTATGGAGGGAAGATCACAACCATCCGGTTCTCTGCACAGGAATCCAGTGATAATCATCTGATCCTATGCGAGGATGATGGCAATGGTATCCCTGCAGATGAGAAGGAACGGATCTTCGAGCATGAATTTGGCAAGAACACCGGGCTTGGACTCTTCCTTGCTCGGGAGATTCTTAATATAACGGGGATTACCATCCGGGAAACGGGAACCCCCGGCAAAGGTGCACGGTTTGAGATGACCGTTCCGAAGGGAAACTGGCGGATAACTGCAAAGGAGATATGACGGCAGATATGCTATGGGTTCTGAACTTGGTGAGAAATCGAGTTCTATTGCATCTGCGGGTGCTGCTGCGTTAACGGAACTTAATGGAAATGATATCGTCGTTACCTGGCAATGTTGACTATTTAAACGTCCCGACAACGCACCAGCACCTGACGGGGAATGGTATAAATACCAGCCCCGGATAAGTGACACGTACCGCAATGCGGGGTGAAGGTATGGAGTTCAGGGAGATTGTGATGTCGCGGTACGCGACCAAGAAATTTGACGGGCGGAAGATCCCCGAAGGGAAGGTCAGCGAGCTCCTGGAGCTCGTGCGGTTCGCCCCTTCGGCCATCAACCTCCAGCCGTGGAAGATCAAGGTTGTCACCGACCAGAAGGTGAAGGAGCAGCTGAAGCCGGCGACGTGGGGCCAGGAGCAGATCACGTCCTGCTCGCACCTGCTGGTCTTCTGCGCGAACCCGGACTTTGACAGCCTGATCAAAAAGGTCGGGCAGCTGATGAAAACATCCGGGGTGCCTGAGGAGGCCCGGACGATGGTGATCGGGATTGCAACGGACATGACCGGGAAGATGAGCGGGGAGCAGAAACTCTGCTGGGCGCAGTCCCAGCTCTTCCTCGCGCTTGGCAATGCCGTGAACGGCGCCAAGTCGCTTGGCTTTGACTCCTGCCCGATGGGCGGGTTCGACCCGAAAGAGTATGCCAGGATCCTGAAGATCCCGCCGCCGCTCGTCCCCACGATGCTCTGCCCGCTGGGCTACGCGGCGGACAAGCCGGTGCCAAAAGTGCGGTTTCCAAAGGAGGAGATCTTCTTTTAGGGGGAGATTTTCGGATTTGTTCACCGGAAACGAGATCTTTTTTCGTTCTTCTCCCGGGTGTCCGGAGCGCACGGGACACCAATCCGCAGATCAGTGCCCGGGCTCCTGGTACGTGAGCAGCGGGTGACCGCTCTTTCGCTCCGGAAGAATTTGCCTGTCAACCCGGAATAAAACAACAATTTCATGAATCCTGGTTTCCCCGTTTCCGGTTCCTGGTGAGGGATTCTCCCAGGCCGAAAGAACAGGGAAACTCCGGATACGGGGTTATTTTACGATGGTCCCGTCGACCCGGTAATTCTGCGTGCATTCCCCGTCAAGGACCGTCTCAAACGTGCTCGACTGCCCGGCCCCCAGCGGGCCGATGAAGACGGACCGCGAATCGCGTATGGTCCCGCTCTGGACATTGACGAGGTTGAAGTACAGCACGACATTCTCCACCGGTGTGTTTCCCGCGTTGTAGGCATACCCGGAAACTTTCCCGTAGCATCCGAGGCCAAACGACCAGCTCTCATCGTAGCCATAGTGGGCCCGGATGGTGTCCTGCACGGTATCCTGGCCGGTTGTCCCGGCCGAGGTGCATCCCGCGAGGAATACCCCGGCGATGATGAGTATCAGAACGATGGCAGTTCTTTTCATGGATATCCTCTTTTTCACTCTGTTCAGTTATCTGATTATTCCGTCTCGCTATTTGTTGGTACCGGTCTGCCTGTCCCGCTTCTCCCCACCGTTTGGCACATCCGGAAGCCCCGCATCCTCAGGGGTACTGTTCAGCCCGGGAGTTCGGGGGCGGGGGCGGCACGGATGGCCGTCCGGGGCCGTGATGGTCCCGGGGAGGGGAATGGGCCGGGCGTCAGGCCACGGACCCGCCACGCTCATTTCTTCCCGTGTGCGCTGTCGAACCCGCACCGCCGGCAGGAATAGGTGCCGTCGGCCCTCAGGACGATATTGGAAGCCTGGCACTGCTCGCAGGTCGGGCGATCGTGTTTCACATGGGGTGTCTGTGGTCGCTTGTCCATGGCGGATGATTGGAAGAGGGCCTATAAAGATGTGCCGTACGGCCGGCACCAGGATATCCCGGCACGCTATCGCTGGCCCGGACCGCCCCGGTCCCCCACCGCTCCCTTCCGCTTCCGGACATGGGACGGGTACCAGAGCGTGAACGCGATCCCGGCCGCGAGCACGAGGAAGGTGAGGAGCACGATCGGCCCTTTGTACCCCGGGGGGCCCATGACCGCAGCGGAGGAGAGGCCGAGGTTTATGGCAAACACCGCTCCCCACGCCAAAGTCATGAACCGGTTGGCGGTGAGAAATCCCGGGTGCTCCTGGATCTCTTTTGGCACCATCTCCCGGGCGTACTGCAGGGTGAACGGGCGCCGGGCAAGGACCGAGCCGAAAGCCACCACCGCGAGGCCTGCGTAGACCAGGACGTTCATCCAGCTGATGATCCAGGCCTGGCCGAAGAGGCCGAGCGCGGCCAGCGGGAGCCCGAAAATCGCGAGGTTTGCCCAGGCCATGACCCGGCCCTTCGGCAGGTCGTGGTACCCGGCAACAACGGCCGCGACGAGCGCCGCGAGCAGGGCGATCTTCGCCTGCCCCGCGGAGCTGCCGGCGAAGACCGCGTACACGATAAGGGGGGCAAAGCCCCAGAGAATGCCCGGGCCCCTCATGGGAATTCTCCCGAAAAACTCAGGCATTCCTGAGCACCTGTCCGAAGGGCTCTGTCATGTGGTGTTTCATATCGGCAAACACTTTTTTCCGGAAACCAGGGATTCGCATAAGCGGGATGAGGGCTGCATTGAAAAGCCGGGTCTTCAGGTCTCCCTGCGGAAAATCGAACATCCCGTGCTCCCGGTAGTACCGGTAATCTGCCTGGAATGCAATTCTCAATCCCCCGTAGATGCTGTCCCGGAATACCTTGTGGCCGCCGATCGCGTAGAAGGTTCGCGGGGGGATGTATCCTGCTTCTACGCACCGTACGAGACGTGCCGCCATGGCATCGAGCAGGGCATCGAGTTCCCCGGAACCTGAAACCTCGTCCGTAACAAAATGTGTATGACACCCGCCATTGTCTGCCCATGCCGCGAGTGCCTCTTTCAGGGAAGGGATCTGCCCGAGGGGGCCGGCGATCACAAAGCCAATCTGTCTGCCTTCAAGACCCGGGATATGTCCCTGGAAAAAACTCCGGTCGAAGAACTGCTTCCATGTCGACGAGAGATACCGGTCGTGCACCGAGCCTGCCATGATGATGATATCCGCGGGCACCAGCCTGTTCTTGAAAAAGTCAGCGTACCCGTCGGTATAGACGCAGGTGTTGTCATAGCCGCACTGGCAGCACCCGAGACAGCCTCCCTTTATATTCACGTCATGAAGGTTGATCATCTCTGCCGGGCCGGAAAAATTTTTGAGGAGCCGGTCGGTCATTGCCGCAAGATTGGGAGAACTGCCATCGGAATCGGTCAGGATGACAACCTTTTTTGTACCTGTGCCAGGAGTTTTTTGTTCCTTGCCCGGGACATACGTGTGAGCCGGCCAGACGAGCGGGGCGTTCTCCCGCTGGACGGGAACCTTTTCCTGTACCGCGGTGATGAGCAGGGATGCGAACTTCTCCAGACGCTTTCGTTCCTCTCCGGATAAGAGGTCCTTCATCCCGGCGGAGTAAAACCCGAGGTATTTCATCCCGAGATCGTCGCTGACTGCATGGATGTAGGCATGGGCGGTCTGGTCGAAGAAATGGATGGATGTTGAGAGCGATGCGGCATAGGTTCCGGCACATGCGTCCTGTGCCTTCCGCTCGAAGATGAGTTCGATAAACCGTTTGTACTGGGAAGAGACGACCAGGTAATAGAGCGGAAATGCCCAGAGGACCATATCTGCGGACCGGATGCTCTCAATTGTTTTATTCCAGGCTTCGGTATCCTTCTCAATCTTTCGTATGTCATGTGCCACGTTGAGAATCTCATAGCGGTGTTCCGGGAATTTCTTCCGGATGAACGCAACATACTGCATCGTAACACTGATATCGCCCTTAGGGCTGCCGTTCAATACAACAATTTTCATGACTTTTTCCTCACGGTTTCCCTTATCTTCACCATTTTTTCCCTGCATCCTGCAGGGTATCTCTTTCCCTTCCCGCAGGAGGGGGAATTTTTTATCTTTGGTCGATGAGCAGGATTGCAATCCGTTCCGGGTTCTCTAGTGCCGGAAAATGGATTGGCATGCCGGCGTCCGCTGCTGTCTTCACCACATTGATCCCGAGCGCTTCCGGGGAGAACCGCATCATGGTCGGGTGGATGCATCTCTCTTCCTGTACGTTACAGGTCTCACATAACCTGCAACCGGGGCCGCATATCGTCGTGAGAGCAAACGTATACCCGGCATTGAAGGTCGCCCGCTCCAGGTCCAGCATGACCCGGTGGAGTTTCCGGGTCTCAGTCACGTACGCGGACAGGAATGTAGCAGCGGATTCTTTCGAGGTTTGTGGCGCTGCCGGATCGATCAGGTCACGGAAAAGGGAGTACCGGATCTCTTCTCCAAACTCCGCTCCGGAACGGAACTTGATCAGAAGCGCGTACTGGTAGTCCCTGAGGGATTGCCTGAAGTCTTCGACCGGCGGTGCATGGGGCGGGCAGGTAAGGGACTTCCCGAACTCGTAGCACCCCATCCTGCATTTCTGCCGGACCCGGTCCTCGACAACGATCCCGTTTGCAGGGATGACCCTCGCATCTGCGGCACCTGCTTCCCGCACTTTGTCAGCAAGGAACCTGAATTCCTCGCATCCCGTCCCGGATTTTTTCATCATAATCTCCGTTCCCGGTATTATTCATCCGGCCTGCTTGCGCTGTCCAGGATCTTCCGTGCGAACTCCTGGAGGGCATCCGCTTTCACGAGCGCAATCCCCCGCTCCACGTCCCCGAGCACCAGCAGGATATCCCCCTGCTTGATGTCGAAGATCTCCCGGGCTTCCTTGGGTATGACAACCTGCCCGCGCTCCCCGACTTTCACGCTGCCGAAGAGGTGTTTCGTCTTCTCCTTCCGTGGTGCGATCATCTCGCCTACCAGGTCATCATTCCCACATTTCATACTTTTCATACAATACCTATTTGTATGATTTTCCATATAAAGATGTCGCTGGGACCGGATGTTGAAGGGAGATCAGGAAAATTTCCGCCGCACGGGTACAGGAAACCGGAAAAAATCCGGCGCCGGTACAACCGGAATTCTCCAGAGCCAAAAAAATGCTCTTACCGGATGGTCACTACCACCGGATCTATCGTCGCATCGATCACCAGGTCGAACCGGACCTCGTCAAGCCAGCCGGCCTTTTCGAACATGCTCATGAAACAGACCCCGGCCGCCTTCGCGTTGCCGTGGCTGCGGATGAGATCACGCACCTGCTCTTTTGTCACCGGCATGTTCGGCATCGCGAGCCCGCCCATGATTACAACGAGTTTCGGGCGGACGGTTGCCGGGCCGCCGCAGACCTGCATCCCCACGTCATCGACATTCAGGATCTTCTTTGCCTTTGATTCGTCCAGCAGCGGCACGAAGACCTGCTCGGGACGGAGCCCGCGGACTGAGACCGCGAGGAGCTCGACAAAAGGGGTGCAGGTGCCGGTGCACCCGTAATACGCGATCTGGTCTCCGTCCCTGATCCCGGTACCCTGCACAAACTCTTTGAATGGGCGCAGGATCCCGGGGACGCTTGAGTACTTCTCCGTTTTTGTCATGGCATATCACCCGGTGTCCGGCGCCTGAACGGATAAGGGTTGCGAAAAGAGGAATACCCGCGCGGGAGCGCATCACCGGAACCGGTCATCCGACCGGGCCGTCTCCGCATTCCCCGCGACCTTCTCCAGCCAGCCGCAGGACGAGCACGGGTACGAGTCGAACTCGGGCACATATGGCTTGATGTCGAGGAGCGGGGTACCGTCGAGGACGTCCACGTCCTCCACCTCCAGGGTCGTGCCCTTCACCCCGGTGAGCCGGACGACCGAGAGCCCGATCGCGTTCGGGCGGCGGGGCGAGCGGGTGGCAAAGACCCCCCGGGCCGTCGTGTCGAGGAAAGGCGTCACCGTCAGACAGTGGTCTGTACATTTGTGGAACGCGTAGATCAGGATGATGCGGGCAAACCCGTCGAGGTCAGAGAGCCCTTCCCGGTACTTCCCGAAGATCTCGACCGTCCCCCGGACTCCCCGGGCGCCGTTCGGCTGGATGGGCATGCCCGCAGTATCGTGGAACGGGGACCGGATGGTCCCGATCGGCAGATACGTGAAGGGCGGCACTGCTGGATCCGCGTGCATACCGGAGTATCGACCCGCAGACAAAAAAACCTCCCGCGGTTTTACGGAAGGCAGGAAAATACCACACTGGCCCGGCCGCAGCGCTTACAGGTTCAGGGCCGCGACCGTCATCTGGATCTCCAGCTTCGCACGGTAGGTCGCGATATCGTTCCGGAACTGCTGGTTCAGGGATTTTATGACAGCATTCGTCGTCTTCAGGGCGGCGTCGTCATGGTTTTTTAAAGCATCCACGAGGACCGTGCGCTGGGCTGCGATCTGATCAGCGACACTTTGCGCAGCGGAGACATCAATTCCCCGGCTGCTCAGCGAGGCGAGGAGTTCGTTCTGATTCATGACGGCGAGGTCAAAGACCTGGAGCCTGGCGGCGTCGCCGGCCAGCCAGGCATAACCCTTCACGCCGTCCACAGATTCCCCGACCGACGCAATTGAGTCGTTGATGCTCGACCTCATGTCTTCCGTGCTGCCGTTGAAGATCTGCATCTGCGTCTTGGTCTCCTCTGAGAACTGCCGGGTCAGATCCCCCATATTGCTTCGGGCCGCGTCAATCTCGTCCACCGTCCCCATGAGCGGTATGGAGGTCGCCGTGGCAAGGTAATCCTCCTCGATCATCTGGAGATCTACCCCGCCGGAACCTCCGCTGATGTTCGTGATGTACTGATGACGCCATCCATGCGGGCTTTCTGGTACCCGGCAAGTTCTGCTGCATGGGCTTTGAGTGCACCGATCAGTGCCGGGTTGTCCTGCGGGGAAAGGTTCTGTTGCTGCTGCACGGGCAGCGGGATAATTTCAGTTGCTGCGCTGGCGAGAGGGATCCCGACCGCTATGAGAAGAAGGAAACAACACAATCCGATCCTGAAGATGACCTGCCTGTTCATTACCCGCTCCGGACAGTATCCGCACCAAGCTTTGCCTGTAGCAGAACACTCTACTATCAATTCAGTGGCGCTGTTGAAATATTTTCCTGATGGTGAAAGTTATTCATGTAACCTCACGGTTCAGTCAACCGGGCGGGCGGCACCACCTGTACCAGGCAGGCGCAGGGAATCCCCTTGTACCTGCAGCCAGAGGTATGAGGTGCATCATCCCCCTCTCATTTCGCAGGGGTAATTCTTTAGCACACCAGAGCGAAGCTTAGAAAAGGGTGCGGCGTGGAGAACGGGTTTTTTTTCAGGGGAGTGCAGTCCTCCATCATCAACGGGGATATCTTTGCAACCGACATGCTTGCCGCGGGGAGCGTTGACCTCGCAGTCACGTCGCCGCCCTATAACGTGGGCATCAGATATAATTCCCATGACGACCGCGTCACGTACGACGAGTACCTCGATTTCTCGCACCGCTGGATGAAACGCTGCCACGGCTGGCTCAAAACCGACGGGCGGTTCTGCCTGAACATCCCCCTTGACAAGAACAAGGGGGGCCAGCAGAGCGTAGGGGCCGACCTCACCACGATTGCCAAAGAGGCCGGGTTCTCCTACCACTCGACCATCGTCTGGAACGAGGGGAACATCTCCCGCCGTACCGCATGGGGGTCGTGGGCCAGCGCCTCGGCGCCGTACGTGATCGCCCCCGTGGAACTGATCGTCGTGCTCTACAAAGAGAGCTGGAAAAAGACCAGCGGGTCGCGGCAGTCCGATATCACCAAGGAGGAGTTCATGGCCTGGACCAACGGGCTCTGGACGTTCTCCGGCGAACGCAAGAGCCGGATCGGCCACCCTGCCCCGTTCCCGGTCGAGCTCCCGCTCCGCTGTATGAAACTCTTCTCGTTCGTCGGGGATACCGTTCTCGATCCCTTCATGGGCAGCGGGAGCACGCTCGTCGCAGCGGCCCGCTGCGGCCGTTGCGGTGTCGGCATCGAGATCGACCCGCGCTACTGTGAGATTGCGGCAGGCCGCGTCCGCGAAGAAGAGGAGCACGCGGGGAGAACTGCTGTATCGCGGGAATAATCATTCGCGGGCCCGGCTTTTTTCGGCGCGATGGCCGGGTCCGGGATCCCGGTACGGGAACGGGCAACCCGGTACCGTTCCTGCTGCCTGAGCACCGCGAAGATGCCTGCAGCATCTTCCCGACCCGGAAAGCCCGGACGCTCCGCAGTGCGCAGGTTCATATCGTCCCGCACCTACAGGATCAGCGTGGGACACCATGACGGGAAAGACGGATGTATTCATTGCAGGCGCCTCGGACCGTAAGGAAGGCATACGGCGGGTGCTTGGCGAATTCGATCTCTCGGGTACTCTCCGGGGCAGCCGTCGCCCTCAAGGCAAATTTCAACAGCGCCGACCCGTTCCCGGCTTCCACGGACATCAATACCCTCGATGCCATCTGCAGCGCCATCCTTGCCGAACGGCCGGGCCGGCTCACCCTTGCCGAGCGGAGCGGCATGGGCAGGACGGGCGACGTGCTCACCAGAATGGGCGTCACCGCGCTTGCGCACGAGAAAGGCTTCTCCCTTGAGGTCCTGGACGACCTCGGCCGCCAAGGCTGGCAGGAGGTCCAGGCGCCCGGGCTCCACTGGAGCCGCGGCTTCTTCCTCGCCTCGGTCTTTGCCAGGGCCGACCGGGTCGTGCAGACCTGCTGCCTGAAGACCCACCGGTACGGGGGGCATTTCACCCTGTCCCTCAAGAATTCCGTGGGCTGCATTGCCCGCCGGGTACCGGGCGTGAACTACGATTTCATGGGAGAACTGCACGGCTCCCCGCACCAGCGCTCGATGATCGCCGAGATTAACCGCTTCTATCGCACCGATCTCGTGATGATGGATGCCACGGAAGGGTTCGCGAGCGGCGGCCCGGACACGGGGAAACTGGTCAGGCCGGGGCTCATCCTCGCGGGAAGCGACCGGGTCGCTCTCGATGCCGTTGGAGTCGCCCTCCTCCGGATGCACGGCACGGTCCCGGACCTGGCGGACGGGCCGATCTTCGGCCTCGAGCAGATCGCCCGGGCAGCAGAACTGGGTGTCGGCGTGGCATCGGCCGATGAGATCCGGCTCGTCCCGCTCGACAGCGCCGGGGAGGCGGCAGCGCAGAAGATCCAGGAACATCTGGACGCCGGGAAGTGAGCGGGCACCCTGCGTCCGGGTTTTGCGGTTCATACTCCGACGGGGTTTTAACAGCATGGACAAACGAAGGGATGACCAGGCCGGAAAAGCCCTCACCGATGCAGCCAGGAACTGGCTGGCCATCGACGGGCTCTGGTTCCAGGCGGTAGAACAGGAATACGGGATGGATGCCGCCCTCGGACTGGACCGGAAGGTCTGGGAGCAGTTCTCGGTCATCGAGGCCCGGCGGATCCGGGAACGGCTGGACCTCCCTCACCGGGGAGGACTGGACGCGCTGGAGACGGCGCTCAAAAACCGGCTCTTCGGGCTGGTCAACGAGCAGGAGATTGTCCGGCCGGACCCCGCGACCCTCGTCCTGACGATGAAGAGCTGCCGGGTGCAGGCAGCCCGCGAGCGCAAAAAGATGCCGCTGTTCCCGTGCAAAGCGGTCGGGCTTGTGGATTTCCCGCTCTTCGCCCGCGAGATCGATCCCCGGATCACGACCGAGTGCCTCTCCTGCCCGCCGGAATCCCTGCCCGGCATCCCCTACTGTTCGTGGAAATTCACGCTGGCTGGTGCAGGAAACCGGAGATGACGGAGGAGGGCATGCCCGTGAATCCGGCAATGATGACGGGATTCTTTTGATGAATCCCCCTCCCTTTATCTTCCCCTTCCGACCAGAAACTATGTGAATCGGCCCATCCCCGGTACTATGATCATGCACTACACTATCATAACCGAGTCTCACGGGAAAGGCGGTTTTACCGCCCGCTGCGTTGAGATCCCGGGGCCTCCGGCCATGGCAGCACTCAGGGTGAGGCGATTGCCCGGATCCGGGAGGCCATCGAAGTGGTGCGGGATGCCCAAAACGCGGAACTGCACAAGACCATTGCTGCAGTCCATGCCGAGATCATCAGGATCGAAGTCGCGGACTCCGCATAAGGTCACCGGAAATTCCGGGGACCGTACCTTTTTTCCGGTGCCGGCAGGAGCGGCCCGGCGGAGAGCCCCGGGGAGAGGACGGGCATGGGGCATGCAGGAGCGGCACCTGCTCCTCTCAGTGCTCTCCCGTCCCCGTTCACCGCTCCTGCGGGTTCCGGTGATCTGCCCCGTCCTCTTTCAGGATCGAAAATCCGGTATCGATGACGCTCTCAGGATAACCCAGAAGGGTTAAATCCTTTTTCAGGTCGTTGAGGGGCAGTGCCTGGCAGATCCCCGGTGAAAGGTCGATCAAAAACCGGGTGAACAGGGGAAGAAAATCTCCCGGACGGGTGTGAAAAATATGATGCAGGAACAGGACAAAAGCGTTTTTTATCACATCGCGGCCGTATAAATCCGGCCGGTTGTCATGGGAGGATTCCAGATGTTCCTTCCATGCATCCACCAGATCGTGATCCCTGCAGAAGGCTGAAAATTGTTCAGATGCCAGGTAATCTTCAACAGGAAATGCGAACAGCTGTGAGGCCAGTCTCCTGATCGTTCCTTCAGTATCCCGGGGCATGGCGTGTACCTCATTTTTTGCGTCGGGCTGCGGCCCGGTCGCTTTTGTCGGATATCCGTCTTCACCGCTTCGTTACGGTACTACGACAAACTGGTCTTTCCCGGCCCCGCACTCCGGGCAGACCCAGTCAGCCGGCAATGCATTGAACTCCACGCCGGGTGGGATCCCGGCTTTTGGATCTCCGACCTTCGGGTCGTAGATATATCCGCACACCAGGCAGACGTACAAATCCATCTGATCTGTCATTTCAGTTACCATTTTTTCCTCCGGTTTACCTGTCTCTCCACCGTTTCAGGAGCAGGGTTATGGGATCCCCGTTTCCGTTTTAGTCTGCTCATCCCACCAGGTCAGAGCGGTCGGGGATTTTTCTTTCCGCGAGGGTCTTCGTGTACCGCTGTGCACCTTCGGATCCGAGCAGGCAGAACGTGAGGTTCACAAGACCGATCTCGTCCACGACCGGACACGCAGGGCAGATACAGCCGAAGTCCTCGGTAATGCATCGGAAACTTCGCCCGTACAGGCAGTAAAGCAACTCTTTTGCCTCAGCGGCGCAGGCGTTGAAGCTCGGGCACTGGGCACAGATGCACCTCTTCCAGAGCCCGGAAGTCTCCTTCTCCTGTATCGTCCCGACGAGCTCGTCGAACCGGTCCACAGTGCGCGTCACCTCCGGTACATCACCTTTGGCACGCCGTTGTACACTCCCTTGATCTTCCATTCCCGGAGGAGTATCTTCTCAAACTTCGTGCCGGTATCGACAAGGTCATTCCGCGGGAAATAATACGGCGCGTGGACGAAGAGATCCGTCTCCTCCCTGAGCCAGTGGGAGCTTATTACGTCATAGAAGGGGAAGACCCGCGGGCGCCACAACCGGTCGGTAGTGGGCATTCCCGCAAGGTCGTTCGCCAGCATGTCCATCCCACGGTGCTCCTCGATGAGAACGAGCGTGGCTGCCATGAGATCCGCTCTCTTCTCCATGGCCGGAAATATCGTCGCCTCTTCCGCTACATGATGGGCATGGATCCGCTTTTTCAGGAACGGGTACACTTCCTCCCGCAGCGCCCCCTCGTCCGGGGTGCTGTCCATCAGCCGTTCAAACATCAGCCGGAAATCGTCATGGTCCCTCTTGATGTACTCTCCAATGGTCGTGGTCATGAGGCCCTCCTGTGCAATCGTCTCTCCCGCCGCACCGCATTCCTGACCGGCTGGCATGGCGGGATGCGGGAGACGATCGATAGTCCGTAATTCAGAATATGCACATAAAAAGATTGTTCAACAGGAAGTACGGGTGATTCCCGCCCGGGCTTCCAGCGAAACTGGCGGAGTCCCCGGGGAGGATTTCCGGGAGAACGTATATACCGTCCGGTCCGCGTGCCCGGGCGCATGATACGAAACCAAATTATTTATCTTTACCGGCGCATCTCTCCCGCATGGAGAAGGAGAAGATCCGCTTCTGGACAGCGGTCCTCGTCGGGTTCGTGGTGATGCTCCTCTTCGCCATCCTGACCGTCAATGTCATGGACCTCGTCCCGGTCGTCGGCCCGTTCTTCGGGGGGATCGTTGCCGGGTATCTCGCGGGGAAGGACCTCCTGAACGGGGCGAAAGCGGGTTTCGCTGCAGGTGTCCTGGGACTGGCCGCCGTCTCGATCGATTTCATGGCGAATACCGGCTACCTCCGGGCGGCAATACCCAGCGTCCTCCAGGTCGCGGGGGTCCTCTTCCTCGTATGGGCGATGATTGTCTACTTCCCGATCCTCGCTTTCACCGGCGGGGCGCTCGGGGGGGCGGTGAGGCGCCATGGTACCGGATGAACTCAGGAGCGGTTCCCTGCCGATCCGGCTGAAGAGGGTGTACGACCCCCCGGAGGACGGTGACGGCTACCGGGTCCTCGTGGAGCGCCTCTGGCCACGGGGGGTCACGAAGGAGCGGGCACATGTCGATCTCTGGCTGAAGGATGCCGGGGCAAGCCCCGCGCTCCGGACCTGGTTCGGGCACGACCCCGCGAGATGGGAGGAGTTCCGGAAGAGATATTCCGGCGAGATCCGGGGCCGGCCCGGCGTGATCGGGGAACTCCGGGACCTCCTCGCCCGGGAAGGGACCGTGACGTTCCTGTATGCGGCCCGCGATGAGGAGCACAACAATGCCGTGGCGCTGAAGGAGTTCCTCGAGACGGGGGGCTGACCGTGAGGCCGCCCGGTGCCGGCGCGGGGGGTTCGGCCGGGGCGCGTGCGGGCTCATGAGTACGGGTGGATCCGGGTGAAGAGCCAGACCTTCACGAGATCGTTCACCACGAAGAAGAAGAGCGCGTACCCCCAGACCACCAGGGCGAGGGTAAGGCCGAGAGGCTGCATGAAGAGGCCAAAGATTGCAAGGCAGGTGCCAAGGATCGCGGTCAGCTCGGTGGCACCAAAGAGCGAGAGCGTGGGGAGGGGAGGTTCCCAGAAGTGCTGCTTCCCGGTCCGGGCGAGATAGATCGTCATGTGCCCCGCGACCGCGAGCTTGACGAAGATGAGCGACTGGACAATCCCCGGGCTCAGGTGGAAATAGTCCCTGGCCAGCCAGAGGAGCAGGAAACTCTCTGCAACCCCGAGGATCCCGAGGATGCTCGCGAGGGTCAGGATCCGGTTCATCTGCCAGCGGACCGGCCGTGCCGCGGCCACCGCGTTGTCGTACGCGATCAGCATGATCGGGATATCGTTGATGATGGCGAGGACCACGATCATCACGGCGGTCACGGGATAGAAGTCCAGGAGGATGATACAGAGTGCAAGGAAGATCAGGACCCTGACCGTCTCGGCGATCCGGTACACCGCGTAGCTCTCCATTCTCCTGAAGATCGTCCTGCTCTCGTGGATCGCATCGATGATGACCGAGAGGCCCGGCTTTGTCAGCACGATATCCGCAGCGGATTTTGCTGCATCGGTCGCCCCGGCGACCGCGATACCGGAGTCCGCTGCCCGGAGGGCGGGCGCGTCGTTGACACCGTCGCCCGTCATCCCGACGATGTGATCCCCTTCCTGCAGGATCTTCACAATCTGGTACTTGTTCTCCGGGAGGACCTGGGCGAAACCGTCAGCAGATTCGAGCTGCTTCAGCGCATCCTTCCCCTCGCCTCCGATGAATGCCGACCGGGGGAGGATATTCGTCCCGAGACCCACCTTTCCGGCGGTCTCCCGCGCGATCGCGATATGGTCCCCGGTCACCATCTTGACGTTGACACCGAGGAGTTTTGCCTCATTGATGGTAGCCGCCGAGTCGTCGCGGGGCGGATCGAAGAGCCCGATGATGCCGAGGTACTGCCACTTCCCCCCGGCGCCGGTGCGCCCGACCCCGAGTGCCCGGTACCCCTTCTCCGCGAGTCCGAGGACCCACGCGTCCAGGCGGGCAGCCTGGTCCTCGCCCAGCGTGCAGAGAGCGGCGATCGCCTGGGGCGCTCCCTTTGCCACATCGAAGGTCCCGCCGCTCCCGTCCCGGACCGTGGCCTTCGAGTACTTCGGGACCGGGTCGAACGGGACAAAATCCTCAACCGTATAACCGGCCGCTGGCACCCCTTCTGTCCCTGTCGACGAAGCCCACGCGAGTATCGCCCTGTCGATGGGATCGTTGCTCTCCTTTGCGGACGCGGATCCGGCGGCCGTTATCATCTCGTCTTCCGATATCCCCGGAAACGTCTTCACCTCCGCGACGCGGATGGAGTTCATCGTGATCGTCCCGGTCTTGTCGGTGCAGAGAATGTCCATCCCTGCCATCTCCTCGATGGCGCTGAGGCGGCTGACGATCGCCTCCCGCTTCGCAAGGGCGACCGCTCCGACCGCGAGGGAGACGGTGAGGACGGCCGGCAGGGCGGTCGGGATAGCGGCGACGATCAGGATGAGGGCGAAGAGGAGGGTGTCGGGAATGGATTCCGCACGGATCATGGAGACGATAAAGACAAGGCTGACGAGGGATACGGAGAGGATGATCAGGTAATTGCCGATCCTGACAACCGCCTGCTGGAAATGGGACCGGGGCGGTTTCTCCCGGAGCAGGCGGGTGGTCCTGCCAAAAAAAGTCCCCGTCCCCGTACCCGTTGCGATCGCATCCATCTCGCCCTGGCGGACGATGGAACCGGAATACGCGTCGTCCCCGGACTTCTTCTCGACCGGCAGGGATTCCCCGGTCAGGGCAGACTCGTCCAGCAGGAGGTACCTGCCATGCGTGAGCCGGAGATCTGCCGGCACGATGTCGCCGAGCCGGATATGCACGATATCCCCGGGGACCAGCCCGCGGGCCGGGATCTCCTCCCACTTCCCGTCCCGGAGCACGCGGGCGTTCGGGGCGAGGCGCTGTTTCAGGAGTTCGATTGCGTTCTCCGCCTTGCGTTCCTGCAGGAAGCCGACCACCGCGTTGATGATGAGCATCAGGAAGATGATCCCGAAATCCTCCCAGTGCTGGATCGCTGCAGAGAGAAGTGCAGCGATCTCGATCATCCACGGGATCGGCCCCCAGAAATATCCCAGGAACCTGCGGAGCGGGTGCTTCTTCTCTTCCGGGATATCGTTGTACCCGTACTCCTCCAGCCGGGCCTGTACTTCCGCCTGGCTGAGGCCTCTGGCTCCGGTCGTGAGGATCCCGGCCAGCTCTTCAGCGGACCGGGATGGACCCGGGCCAGGGGTTTTGTCCTTCCGGACCCCGCCATTCTCCAGCTTCTCTCCACTCTCCGTCATCAGGGAACCTCGCGGGTCGGGGGAGGGCGCGGATCGTCTCCGGTGCCGGGATACGGAGCGGAAGGCGCCCGGGATCCCCGCGCTCCCCCGGCCGGATCACGATACCCCTTCTCATATCCGGACCGTTACGTGCGAACCCTCTCTGCGGCCAGGTGCGGACTCCCCTTTTTCCAACAGGACCGGTGCCCAGGCGACCTCCGCTCGGGGGGGAGAGGACCGGGCTCTCTCCCTGAGGGGACCGGGGCAGGCGCGGGCCAGCCTGATAGCGGACCGCGGAGGCCTGCATCGTTTTAGCAGAGCCGCTCCGTCACGCCACCGGCAGAACCTCAGACCATCTTCGTTCCCCAGATCGTGTGCTCGTAGCGCTGGGCTTTCTCCGAACCCTTCAGACAGAATAAGGTATGTTTCAGCCCGAACTCCGGCGTTACCGGGCAGGAGGGGCAGATGCATTCTTTCTCGAACGTGATGCACATGAAGCTCTTCCCGGTCGCACAGAAGAGGAGCTCCTTCGCCTTCTTCGCGCAGGAGGTGTAGGTCGGGCAGCCCGGGCAGGTGCACATTCCGCTGAACTTCTCAACGGCCGCAGCCATCTCCGCCTGCGACATCCCTTTCATCGCCTTTATCATCTCTTCGAATTTGTCCATCATCTCACCCTGTTGACTGGAATACGGCGATCCCCCGGTGAATTCATGCCATGGGCTATGGAACGATCGCTGTCTCCGGGACGGCAGGACAAGCGGCAGCGGCGCATGAGTACCCTGCCTGCATTCCCTGCAGTCAGGACGCAATTATGAGCGGGGAATAATAGGATCTCGCTCTCGTTCCGGATTTTGAGACAAATTCTGAAAAAAAAACGCCGGCCCGGCCGCAGCACCCCGGCTCCGGTGCCCTGGCCGGCCCTCCTCCGGGCTATTTCCGGGGAACACCCCCTAGGAGAGCGCCCTCGCGTAGGTGTCCGCCATCCGTGACGCGACCGGGTCCCACTGAAAGACCCGGTCCACCTTGCCCCGCCCCCGCCTCCCGAGCACCTCGGCATTCCAGGGCTCGTTGATCAGGCTGCTGATCCCCCAGGCGAGGGAGTCGGGCGTCGGGTCCGCCTTGATCCCGTTCACGAAGGAGTCGATGTTCTCCGAGAGGCCGCCCACGTTCGAGGCCACCACCGGCTTCTCCGCGCTCCACGCCTCCAGGAGGACGAGGCCGAACGGCTCGTTCCTGCTCGGGATGACGACAACATTGCACGCGTTCAGGAGGCGGAGGTACTCCGAGTCGGGGATGTAGCCCACGAAGTTGACGGGGAGATCACGGGCCCGCTCCTGGAGGTACTGCCGCATCCCGCCGTCCCCGGCCACGATCACCTTCGCATCCCAGCGCTCGCGGCAGACCTTCCTGAGGGCCTCGATCAGGAGGTCGGGGCCTTTCTGGTACACGAGTCTCCCGATGAAGAGGATGAGGGGGGCGTAGGGGTGGATCCCGTAGGCACGCTTCACCTCTCCCGCGTCGACCGCGGCCCGGGTACTGGCGCGGGATCACGCCGTTCGGGACCACGTCGCACTTCCAGTCCGGGATGTTGTAGAGCTGCATCACCTCGTTCCTGAGGGTTGCCGAGACCGTCGTCACCCGCTTTGCGACGAGGCCCCCGTACCATTCCTTGCCGGATACCTCCCGGTACTCCCACCAGTCCCCCGCCTGGTTGCCGTTCCTCCCGAACTCGGTGGAGTGGAAGGTGAGGATGGTGTCCCGTTCCCGGAGGTGGTGGAGGGCCTGGACCGCGTGCCAGTCATGGAAGTGGAGGATATCGAACCGCCCGGGGCTGTCGCACTCCCGGAACTGCCCGACCATCTTCATGCTCATGTCGTGGCAGTACGCCACCGGGTTGCCCCCCTTGGGCTGGCAGTAGTGGTACTGCACATCGTTCACGGCCTGGTCCGGGATGGACCCCCGCGTGAAGTAATGGACCTCGTGGGACTTTGCCAGGCTCTCGGCGAGGTTGGTGGCCGCGCTCGCGAGCCCCCCCACCCGCTCGGCATGGAGGGACTCCCAGCAGAAGAAGGCTATCTTCAGCGTCTCCATGCATCCTCCCCCGGCTCGCCGCCGTCCCGTGCTGTCCATGTTCCTCCGGACCCATGACCCGATTGCCGGAACCAGGCACCTGGTATCCCCGCTCCCGTCGTCAAGAAGAAGCAGGATAAAAGAGGTCCCGATCGGTTCCGGTTCAGATGCCCGTGCACTCCTGAGATGCGAATAAGTTTCACCAGGGCCGTTATTGGACCGGGAAATGTAATAGCGCCTTACCCGAACCTCATATTTTGAGACCAATTTTGAAACATTGCGCCGCGGTACCGCCTCCGGCCCATGCAGGAGGGGGGGGGACCTCCCCGGATAGAAGACGGTCGTTATGGGTTCCGGCAGATGAGAAAAAAGTCGGAAAAAGATCTCCGGAAGCGTGCCTGCCAGCGGGCCGGAATTCACATCTTTGACTGGTCACGCGTCTTGTTCGCCCCGCCGGGCATGGTCTTCCTGCGGGCGCCGAGGCCCAGCATGGGGTCCCTCTGCTTCTTCCGCTTCCCGTCGCCCCGGGAAACCTGGTCCCCGGGCTCTTCCGGGCCAGGTTGTGCGGAGAGGAAGCAGTCGACCGGGTTGCGCTCGCCGCTGCAGGTCCGGTTCTTGTAGTCCTCGCAGTCGCTGCAGGCGGGGACCTGGGTGGGGAGCAGCGACGGAAAATGGTTCTTCCAGAGCGCAGGGTCGATCTTTCCCGCTTCGAGGAAACGCTGGATATGCCGCGCCGTGTATTTCATACCAGTACCTTGGCGGTCTCTTCACTTATGCCTTGTTTACTTCCGGTAGCCGGGTTCCCGGCTGATCTGAAAAAAATTATGCGGATACTGTTCGACGCTCTTGGGGATGTCGAATCTCATCAGAGATGAGACAGGAGAAGAATGCAGCAGCGTTCTTCGATGGGACACAGGATATCGTTTTCGTGGGCCACCCGGCACCGGGTTGTCCACGCAGCACCGTTCACCGCACGATCTCCCGGACATTGGCGCCGGTCAGTTCCCGCACCCGGGAAAAGCACGCGACCGACTCCTGCTCCCGCCCGAGCCGCCCGAGGCAGAGGCCAAGGTTCGCCCATGCAGTCGCGTCGAGCGGGTCTATCTCGAGGGCTTCGCGCAGGAGCGCCTCCGCCTCGTCGTACCGCCGGAGCCGTGCAAGGGCGACCGCCTTGTTGGTCATGACCATGGCTACCCCCGGGTTCACGGCAAGACATTCATCGTAGAGGAGGACTGCCTCGTCAAACCTCCCGAGCTCCCCGAGCGCGACCCCCGTGTTGTAGAGCGCTTTCGGGTACTTCCTGCGGATGCCCAGGGTCATGTCAAAGCAGCGGATCGCCTCCTCCAGCTCCCCGCCCTGGTAACGGCAGTTCCCGCTCATGAACCATGCCTCTGCATGCCCGGGGTCGCGTGCGACGACCTCGTCAAAACAGGCGATCGCGTCCCGGTACTGCGCCAGCCGGAAGAGGGCAAGGCCTTTCATGAACCAGGCATCGGTACAGCCCGGGTCGGTCCCGAGCGCCCGTTCGCAGCAGAGAATGGTCTCGCGGAACAGGCCGAGGCGGTCGACTGCAGCACCGAGGGCCACGAGCACCCTTGGGCTCTCCGGTTCAAGTTCGAGGGCGCGGTCGAAACACCCGATCGCCTCGGCGTACCGCCCGGTACAGGTGAGCGCTGTGCCGCGCCAGTACCAGTCTTCCGCCGTCATTTCAGGGCTGGCAGCCGCCCGTTCCATATACGATCCCCCTATGATAGTGGATCGTGCCGGGAGCCTAAAAAACTCGGGTACCGGCAGCAGGAGCGCCGTCTCCATAGGTTTTTTGTTCCCGCTGCCCAATGCATTGCCATTCACATCCCGGCAAAAAAACCCCGGAGGATTCCCCATGCACTACCGGTTTGCAGACAGGCTCTCGCGCGCCCCGCCATCGTTTCTCGACGAGCTCTTCCGGGTCTCGGCCGACCCGTCCATCATCTCGTTTGCCGGCGGGCTCCCGTCTTCCGCGCTGATCGATACCGGGGGGATTGGAGCAGCAACCCGCGATGTCATGGAGGGGGAAGCCGGCGTCGCCCTCCAGTACACGACTACCGACGGCTACCTCCCGCTGCGGGAGTTCATCGCGGACCGCTACCGCCGGCGACTCGGCATCCCGGCCACGGCCGGAGAGATCCAGATCGTCAATGGTTCCCAGCAGTGCCTCGACCTCTTCGCCAAGATCTTCCTGGACAAGGGAGACCACGTGGGCATGGAGCGACCCGGCTACCTCGGGGCGATCGAGGCCTTCTCGCTCTATGAACCAGCCATCGACACGGTCAGGCTGGAGGACGACGGGCCGGACCTTGCGGCATTCGGGCGGCTCGTCAGCGGTACGCCGGTCAGGTTCTTCTACGGCATCCCCAACAGCCAGAACCCGTCCGGTACCACCTGGTCGCTGGAGAAGAGGAGAGCCGTTGCCGATATCATCGGCAGCACCAGTACGGTCTTTTACGAAGACGACGCCTTCGGCGAGCTCTTCTTCGACGGCAGGCCCCGCCCCCCGCTGAAACGCTGGCTGCCGGACCAGGCCGTCCTGTCCGGTTCGTTCTCCAAGATCATCGCGCCGGGGATGCGGATCGGCTGGATGTACGCCCCCCGGGAGATCCTGGCAAAGTTCAATATCGCCAAGCAGGCGGCGGACCTGCACTCCAACTTCCTCTGCCAGAAGATCCTGCACCGGTACCTGGCAACGCATGACCTCGATAGGCATATCCGGCGCATCGTCGCGGTGTACGGCGGGCGGTGCCGGCTGATGTGCGACCTCCTCGACGACCTGCTGCCGCAGTGCCCCCACACCCGCCCGGATGGGGGCATGTTCCTGATGGCAACACTCCCCCCAGGGATCTCCTCGCGGAAGGTCTTTGACGAGGGGGTAAAGAACAAGGTCGCGGTCCTCCCCGGGCTCCCGTTCTATGTTGACGGGGGAGGGGACGATACCATCCGGATGAACTTCTCGGCCCCGGACGAAGAGCAGATCAGGGAAGGCGTGCACCGGCTCTCGCGGGTGATCGCGTCATTCCGGTGACCGGGACTGGCTGGCGGTTCCCCGCCCGAACAGTCGAAGTTCGGTTTTCACCTCACTTCTCCATCCGAAGAATCAAGCGGAGCGAGATTCAGGGAGGAGAAGATTTACGGAGTAAATCTTCGATCTCGTCGAGGTTTGCTGGAAACCTCTCCGACCCGAAAACGTATCCTATTTATAGCGCAGGATCCTGATGTACCATTACAGGGTGATTCTGTGAAAAAATCCATCGCAATTCTTCTGGTTATCGTTATTCTCTGCGCACTCTGCGCCGCAGTCATCGCACCGGTCGCAGCGGCCGGGGAGACCCCGACGATCACCATGGAGACCTTTGTCACACCGCCGACACCGGAACCGACGACTCCCCCTACGACGGAGCCGACGACCGTGCCCACGACAACCATCGTAACCACTCCGTTACCGACCGTCCCGACCACCGGACCGACCATCACCATTCCCCCGCAACCGACGGAAGTGGGAGGCGGCAAGGGCTGGATCGACACGTACTGCAACGTGAACGGGGCGACCGTCTATTTCGACGGAGTGCCGCAAGGGCAGACTGCCGGGGGCATTCTCTCGGTAGCGGTCTCTCCCTCCTCGTCCCCGGTCTCCACGGTCACGGTATCGCTGTCCGGCTATACCCCGTGGTCGGGCCCGCTCCCGCATATGCCGCAGGACCAGGAGCATGTCGCGGTGTATGCTACCCTGAACCCGATCCCCACCCAGACAACGGTGCCCCCGGTACAGCCCGGGGCACTGTATGCCCAGTCAAGCCCGGCGGGCGCCTCGATCTCCATGAACGGCAATTTCATGGGGTATTCCCCGCTCACCATCCCGAACCTGCCGCCCGGGACGTACTCCATGAAGGCGTCGCTGAACGGGTACACCCCGGACACCCGCCTAGTCACCCTGTACTCCGGCCAGACCGCCACCTATTACCCGACGCTCCAGCCGTCCCCCCTACCGCCCCGCAGCACCGGCACCGTGGCGGTGATATCGAACCCGGACCATGCCCTGATCTATGTCGACGGGAACTACCAGGGCAAGGCGCCGCTCACCGTCACCCTCTATCCCGGGAGCCATGCGTTCAGGCTGGCCCTGCCCGGGTACACGGATTATCACTCAACAGTCTACGTGAACCCGAACACAAACCAGTACCTGAACGCGGTCATGGCCCCGGCCGTGTACGGTACGGTGGTCATCACCTCGCTGCCCGGTGCGGGCGTGTTTGTGGACAACAACCCCATGGGCACGATCCCGCCGTCGGGGAGCCTCGCTCTCTCCAGCGTACAGAACGGCAACCGCCTCTTCAGGGTGACCAGCCCCGGTTATAATGACTGGCTCAGTTCTGTCTACATCATGCCCAACGTCGTCACCCCCATCACGGCCACGCTGACGCAGGTCGGGCCCAACCCGACACCGCTGCCTGCAACCGGCGGGTTCACCATCGTCTCGACCCCGGCAGGCGCAGAGATCTACATCGACAACCTCTTCGAGGGATACACCCCTGCCACCCCCGGCAGTATTGCGCCCGGGCAGCACCAGGTCCTGCTGAGGTACGCCGGGTACGTCGACTATACGACTGCCGCAACGGTGAACCCGGGGCAGGTGACGCCGCTTGCCATCAGCCTGCAGCCTGCACCGGCACCAACGCCTGCCTCGGCCCCTTCCGCCGCGGTCCTGATCGGCGGGGTTGCGGCAATAATCGGTACCGGTGGAGCCTTAAGGAGGCGATCCTGAAATGACGGGAAAATCTTCAGTTTCAACAAACCTCGGGGTGAGCGCTGTCCTCGTGATCGTCATCATCGGGGCCCTCACGATGTTCGCCTATACCAGCGAGCAGAACGCCCTCCGGGACGCCACCCGGCAGGGGATGGAGTCCACGGTGGGCGTCATGGCCACGCAGGTCAATGCCAGCGATATCGCCGGCCTCAGGGCCGGCGACGAGATGTCCCCGCAGTATCTTGCCGTTGCACGGCACCTGGAGACCCTGCGCAGCATGGACGATCGCATCCTCAACGCCTACATCCTCAAGGTGAACCCGGATAAGACCGCCACGTTCCTCGTGGACGACCTCTACCCGCTGGACCCGCAGGGCTCGGCAAAGATCGGCGAAGCCTCCACTGCCCCGGACCAGAACGAGATCTTCGCCGCCCTCTCCGGCCCGACCGCCTCGGAGCAGCCCTACACCACAAAATACGGGTCGTTCATGAGCGCCTATGCCCCGATCGATGATTCCGCCAGCGGCTCCGGCGGCAACACCGTCGCCGTGCTCGCCATCGATATGTCGGCAAAGGACTACAATGACGCAATCACAAAAGGCGAGCTCGTCCTCCTGGCAGGTACGGTATCCATGGTCCTTGCCGCCGGCGTGATCTTCTTCTTCGGCACAAGAGGCCGTAGGGACGATGAGAAGAAGGCAGAGTGAATACAAGGGGAACTGAAAGTCCCCGCAACCTCTATTTTCCCGCAGCACCGATAGTATGAGGATGTCACCAGTCAGGACACTCTGTATTCTCGGGCTCTTTGCGGCAGCACTTCTGTTCTGCGCAGGATGCACCCAGCCAGCACCCTCAGGAACCGCACAGGCCGCGGCTGCAACCACCCTGGCGCCCGCCGCCACGGCAGCACCTCTGTCCGCTACGGTAACAGCCACGGCAACCACCACGGCGGTCACGACAGCCACTTCAGCGCTCTCCGGCAGGGAGGTGCTGCTCGAGACCACGATGGGCAACATCACCATCGCGCTCGACCCTGCGATGCCGATCACGGCCGGCAACTTCGGGACCCTCGTTTTGAAGGGCTACTATGACGGCACCATCTTCCACCGGGTCATCAGCGGCTTCATGATTCAGGGCGGCGACCCTACCGGTACCGGCCTGGGCGGACCGGGCTACACGATCCCGGACGAGTTCACGAGCCACAACATGAACAGCCGCGGGGCGGTCGCAATGGCCAACACCGGGCAGCCGAACAGCGGGGGCTCCCAGTTCTTCATCAATCTCGTGAACAACAGCGCCCTCCAGCCCGGCTTTGACAGCCATTACCCGGTCTTCGGGAACGTGGTCGAAGGGATGGACGTGGTGGATGCGATCGGGAGCACTCCCACGTCCGGCGACCCGAACAACCGCCCCCTCCAGAACATCACGATCATCCGTGCCGTGATGGTCTGAAGGCTCTGTAGAAATCATTGGAACAATGTTCTGACGCTCTTGGGGATGTCGACATGACGAAGTCATGGAGACAAGAGAAGAACGCGTCAGCGTTCTTCGAATTGCCTGCCACTAGGGCACAGCGAAGATGCTCTCGCATCTTCTCGAATCTGCCCTTGCCTTGGGCAACGGCAGATTTGCCCCATACTGTGATAGTCACTCAGAAGGTTAGCGAGAAATTCCCGGGAGAACAGGAGGAATAATAGATGGGTCGAAGGTCGGCTCTTGCCTCCCTTCTCCTCTTCGAGGTCTGAAGACCGCTCAGAGATTCAAGGGGATGCACCCCTTGGGCTGCCTCCCCAATGGGGAGACTTCTGTTCCCGAAGGGAAGAGCAGACTGGGGAAGAACTCGTCAGAGTTCTTCGACTTGAGAGAGGGGGTCACTCTCACAGCCTCTTCAAGGAGTTTACAAAAAAATAGACACTTACAGGATTTCTGCAGAGCATGTCTGACCCCTTTTTTCATCCCGGCCTCCCCGGTTCTTCACAACACAGAAGAATCAGGAGGTGCCATATTCTTAACCAGCTATGACCGCAGAAGAGCAATCCTCAAAACTCGTGAAACTCGAGACTACCATGGGCACGATCACGATCGCCCTCGCACCCGACATGCCGATCACCGCCGGGAACTTCGAAACGCTCGTGAAAAAAGGGTATTATAACGGCACCATCTTCCACCGGGTCATCAGCGGCTTCATGATCCAGGGCGGCGATCCCACCGGCACCGGCAGGGGCGGACCCGGTTACGCGATCCAGGACGAGTTCACCGCCAGCAACAGGAACAACCGCGGTACGATCTCCATGGCAAATGCCGGGCCCGACACGGGCGGCTCCCAGTTCTTCATCAACCTTACCGACAACAATTTCCTCGACGGGAAGCACCCGGTCTTCGGGAAGGTAATCGAAGGCATGGACGTTGTCGACAGGATTGGGAAGACGAAGACCGGCCCCGGCGACAGGCCGGTGAAGGATGTCGCCATCGTAAAGGCATCGATGGCATGAAGACAAGGATCACGACCGGGAAAATATCCGGACACAATAGCACCTTTTTAGTCAGACCACAGCTGAACCGCATCATCACCATGTACCTCGACTATGCCGAGTTGCAGGCCGGGAGGAAACAGCCGGTCTACATGCGGGAGTGGAAAGAGAAACTCGATGCTTTCCTCAGGTTCAACGAGCAGGAGATCTTAAGCGACAAAGGAACCGTACCGATGGAAGTTGTTCAGCAGCTCGCGCTTGGGGAGTATCGCTTCTGCTCACTGATCCGCCGCGGGGGCGCCTCGTCGGGAGCGGCGGCGTCTATCATGACGGGATGGGTGTCGGCAGCCTCCCACATCAGCAAATTACAGGATACACCACAAATTCCGGTTACAGTCACGCAAAGGGATGGCGCAGATGAAAAAAATCCAATCCACCTTCATGATTCCTGCCCGTTCATCCGCTGTGTCAGATTACCGGCGAAACGCGAGAGGGCGTCGAGGCATGCGTTCCTGTCCTGCGCAGAAACAGGCCAGATGGGTTTTGTCCCGAAACAGCCTGAAAAAGCGTCCGGGTGTGCACCCTCGCAGCCGCACTTGTTCAGGAAAACGACGGATGGGACCTTCGCGGCGGAAAGGGTACTGTAGAGGTGCAGGGTGAACTCGTCCAGCGGCGCCGTGGCGTCGACAAGGAGGACCGCCCCATCCATACCCTTTGCAATGATCTCCCTGGCGAACCCGAACCGCTCCTGCCCGGGTGTGCCGTACAGATGGAGCTGGCGGCCGTCCAGCTCCACGCGCCCGAAATCGAGGGCGACAGTCGTGGTCCCGCCGGGACAGTTGGCCTCCACGTGCTTCGATCCGGGATCGAGGGTCCTGATCAGGGTGGTCTTGCCTGCACCGAAGGCGCCGAAAATCACGATCTTGAGCCTGCTGCCGTTTGCCATCTGGATACAAAATGGGGCGGGCGGCATGTTCACGATTGCGGTTGGAGGATTTCGGAATCATATCGGAAATAAATAAAAAATTTATTTTTTAAGGCTCTGGAAAATCAAATGCAAACAAATTGAATTCGTCCCGAATCCTTGAAAATCGTTGAGTTATGAGGTTCCCCGCCTCAGGGCCTCTCCGAGGCATGGCCGGGCAGTGTGGTAACAATAACTGTTCTATAGTCACTGATCCGCCGCCTGGTGTATCTAATCTTCTTCCTCTAATCGGAAATTTCTCGCTAACCTTTTGAGGGACTATCACGATATGGGGAACGCCCACGCGGCGGGGGCGGCGTCTGAAGAGGAGGGGAGACCCTGAAGACGTAGCCCCCAGGAGCGTCAATGAAGAAAGTCAAAAATGAAAAACCGAAAATTTTTCTATGAGACTAAAAAGGAGATTGGGTATTGGTTCCGGGACCAGGTGAAAAATTATTGTGCCGCGAGGTAGTCGTTCGGCGTGGGCATCTGCTCTTTCAGGCCCTTGCGCTTGCGGATGCTGACCACGACTTCCTTGACCATGTTGTTGGGCACGAGCTCGAAGCCTGAGAACTCGGTGTTCCACATCGCCCGGCCTTCGGTTGCGGACCGGATGTCACCGGCAAACCCGAAGAGCTCGGCGACCGGGGCCTTACCGACGACCGTGATCGTGTCACCCTCGCTCGCCATGTCGAAGACCTGGCCGCGCCGGCCCTGGATCTGGGAGGTTGCAGCACCCATCTGGTCCATCGGGACCGTGATCTGGATCTTCTGGACTGGCTCGAGAAGCGAATCGCCGGCGAGCAGCAGGCCGCCCTTGATAGCGCCGCGGACTGCAGGGATGACCTGGGCCGGGCCGCGGTGGATCGCGTCCTCGTGGAGCTTGACATCGACAAGGCGCATCTTGAGGTTCTGGACCGGCTCGTCCGCAAGCGGGCCACCGGCGAGCGCCTCGTGGATACCCTCGATGATCAGTTCCATGGTCTCGTTGAGGTACTGGACACCCTTGGTCATGTCGAAGAGCATGTTGGTGCCCTTGATGTCCTTGACGTTCTTGGCCTCGTCCTTGTCCATGCCGGCCTTCATGAGCACGTCACGGCGTTCGATGGCCTGCTGGTTCATCGAGACTTCGCCTTTCTTGATCAGGTCTACGATCGAATCGGGCAGGGGCTCAAGGTCAAAGTAGAAGCGGTTGTGCCGGTTCGGGGACTTCCCTTCGACTGCCTCGACCTTGCCGGTCACGGTCTCACGGTACACCACGATCGGCTCAGAGGTGATAATCTCGACACCCTTGTCACGCTTGATACGGCCGGTGACGATCTCGAGGTGCAGTTCGCCCATGCCGGAGATGAGGTGCTCTCCGGTCTCTTCGTTGATGGCGATACCGAGGGTCGGGTCTTCCTTGGCCACTTGGCGGAGCACTTCAACGAGCTTGGGCAGGTCCTTCATGTTCTTCGCTTCAACAGCAACCGTCATGACCGGTTCCGAATAGTGCTTGAGCGACTCAAACGGCGTCATCTCCATGAGCGAGGTGACGGTGGAGCCGACGATCGCATCCCGGAGACCGGTGACTGCGGCGATGTTCCCGCCGACAATCTCCTCGACCTCGACACGCTTGGGGCCCATGAAGATGCCGACCTGCTGGAGACGGTTCTCCTTCTTGGCGGAGCCCATGATATAGAGCCCGTCGCCCCGCTTCAGTTTTCCTGAAAAAAGACGCCCGGTGGCGACTTCGCCTGCATGGGGGTCAAAGGAGATGTCGGTGACCATCAGTGCGACCGGACCATTCGGGTCGCAGGTGATCATAGCCTTGCCTTCCTTTGATTCCTTGTCCCCGTGCCAGATGACCGGGATACGGCGCTTCTGTGCATCGAGGGGGTTGGGAAGCTGGTTTACGACAATATCGAGCAGGACATCGGAGAGCGGGCTGTGCTTGGCAAGATACTTCATGTCCCCTTCGCGGCACTTGTTGTACACATCCTTGAACGAGACGCCACTCTTCTTCATGAACGGCGCAGAGACTGCCCAGTTGTAGAGAGCTGAGCCGAATGCAACGGTACCCTTGGCGGCATCGAGCTTCCAGCCGTTGTTGTAGGCCTCCTCGTTCATCCCCTTGATCAGTTTATTGACCTTGTCGATCACCTTGCCGAGCCGGATCTGCATCTCCATCTCATCGACTTTCAGCTCGTTGATGAGCCGGTCGACCTTGTTGATGAAGAGGATCGGGCGCACCTGCTCCTTGAGTGCCTGCCGGAGCACGGTCTCGGTCTGGGGCATCGTGCCCTCGACCGCATCGACGAGCACAACGGCCCCGTCAACGGCACGCATGGCACGCGTGACGTCGCCGCCGAAGTCAACGTGACCCGGCGTATCGATCATGTTGATCAGGTAGTCCTGACCTTCATACTCGTGGACCATCGAGACGTTGGACGCGTCGATGGTGATACCCCGGGCCTGCTCCTCCTCGTCCGAGTCCATGAAGAGTCGTTTGCCGGCAAGTTCTTCCGAGATGATGCCAGCGCCTGCGAGGAGGTTGTCGGAGAGGGTCGTCTTGCCGTGGTCGATGTGTGCCACGATACCGATGTTCCGAATATGCTTCGGTTCCTTCATGAGCTCAGTTACGCGCTCAACTGATTTTTTGCCGCGGACCATGAAAATAACCTCAAAAAAGATAATTAACGGGCAGATTTTGCGATCCGCTCGCGTTCTTCCTTTTTCCCGACCGAGTAACACTTCATGTCGCCCTTGGAGGCGGAGATCAGTTCATCGGCGAGTACTGCACTGGCGCTCTTCTTGCTGGAGTTGGATCCCTTCAGGGTTGCCTCGGCAATGAAGTGGATGGCCGTGTCGACCCTCCGCATGGGCGCGGTGTCGACCGATTTCGGGACGTTGATGCCACCGTATTTCAGGCGGACGGTCTCTTCTCGGGGACCTGAGTTGGCGATCGCCTCGACCAGCACCTCGATGGGGTTGCGCTTGGTCTTCTTGTTGATGATCACGAATGCATCCCGCACGATCCGGATGGCCAGCTGCTTCTTTCCGGTATTATTCTCGGTCTGCATCAGGCGGTTGATCAGCCGCTCGACAATCATCATGTTGGACTTGCCGAACTCCTGGCGGGAGAACTTGCCGCAGGTATGGGGAATGATCATGGAGGTGAGGGTGACATAGCGCATGAGACCGGGGTCGGTGACCTTGACTTCGGAGGCGTCCCACTTGTTGAAGAGGAGTTTCTGCCCTGCTGTTTTTCCTTCGGTTTCTGCCATCTCCATCACCTGCGCGGTTTCTCTTTCCTGCCGATGACCATCTCGTGGAGGCAGACGTTGTTCACCTTGGTGACCACGTACCGGACGCCGGGGATATCTCCCATGGAACGCCCGAGACGGCCGCCGATGCCCTCGATCTCGACTTCGTCGTGTTCGTCAATGAAATTGATCGCACCGTCGCCGACCGCAAACGCGCTGACCTGCCGCCCGTTCTTGATCAGCTGGACGCGCACGCACTTCCGGATCGCGGAGTTCGGCTGCTTGGCCTCGACACCGATCTTCTCCAGTACGATACCTCTCGCCTGTGGCGCACCCTCGAGAGGGTCCGACTTCACATCGAGGTTGAGTTCCCGGCGGGCGTAGTTCTTGTCCGCCCACCGGAACTTATTTGAGTCCCGAACCAGTTTTCTGGCTGCAAATTTACCCTGTCCCATTAAATAGCCTCATGAAAGTTGTTTTTGTGGTTATCGATAACCCACACTGGGATATGTACTAACGCGGGTGATCGATTTATAAATTGTGGCCTCCCACCTGCCTGTCTTATACTATTGTCCCTTGCTCATAATAACATTATATCTTCCAGAACCCAATCATGAGCAATGAAAGTCGGGATCTATAAACAGGTGCAGATCGATACCAGCCACCGCTTGCTCCATTACCAGGGGAAGTGCGCCAACCTCCACGGGCACCGCTGGAAGGTGGAGGTCTGGATGGAGGGGGAGCCGGACCCGGCCACGCAGATCCTGATCGATTACAGCCTGATCAAAAAGGTCATCGGTAAATACGATCACCAGATCATCCTCAACCGCGACGACCCCATGGTGGCCTGCATGGAGAAGTTCCAGCACGTCATAACGACGCCTGGTGACCCGACAAGTGAATTGATTGCAGCGATCATCCGCGATGACCTCTACGCGGTCTGCCGGGACCTGAAGATACCGGCAACGGTGCCGAAGATCCGGGTCTGGGAATCACCGACATCCTGCGCCGAGCTTACCGAATGAAGATCGCGGAAATTTTCCGGAGCCTCCAGGGGGAGGGGAAGAACCAGGGAAAGGCCTGCCTCTTCATCCGGCTCGCGGGCTGCAACCTCACCTGCACCTGGTGCGATACGGGATATGCCCGGGCCGGCGGCAGGGAGATGGGCCTCGACGCCATCCTCGAGCAGGTCTGGCGGGTGAATCCCCCCTATGTCTGCATCACGGGCGGCGAACCGCTCCTGCAGGCAGACGAACTGGAACCGCTCCTCGCATCGCTCCGCAGGCGGGGGACGGCCATTGATATCGAGACGAACGGGACGATCGACTTCTCCCGCCTCCAGACCCTACGCCTCGGTCTGCATGGACGTGAAATGCCCGTCCTCCGGGGAGCAGAGCGACCTCGCCCTGCTCGCGGCGCTGCGCCCGCAGGACAGCGTGAAGTTCGTGGTGAAGGATGAGGCGGACTGCCGGTATGCGCAGGAGATCATCGCCACGTACCGCATCGCCGGGGAGATCTTCTTCTCCCCCGTATCCGGCACGGATTACAAGGCGATCACGAAATTCATTCTCGTCAACAGCCTGCCGGTGCGGTTCCAGGTACAGTTGCATAAGATCATCGGGGTACAATGATGAAAGCGGTATGTTTATTGTCAGGAGGAATGGACTCCTCCACGCTCGCGTATGTCGCAAAGAGGAGGGGCTACGATATCCTGGCCCTCCACTTCAATTACGGGCAGCGGACGGAACGAAAGGAACTCGAGAGCGCAAAAAAGATCTCCGGGCTGCTGGACGCAGAGGCGTTTGTCGAGGTCAACCTCGATTGTTTCACGAAGTTCGGGGCGAGCAGCCTGACAGATAAGGACATTGCCGTTGAAGAGTTTGACCCGGAGCGTGTCCACATGCCCAATACGTACGTACCGTTCCGAAACGCGAACCTGCTCTCGATCGCAACCAGTTTTGCCGAGGCGCGTGCGGCAGAGGCCATATTCATCGGGGTCCAGTCCCTCGACTACAGCGGCTACCCCGACTGCCGCCCGGCGTTCATAAGCGCGTTCCAGAGAGTGATCGAGCTCGGGACGAAGGACACGACGGAGATCACCCTCTTCACGCCGTTCATCCACATGACCAAGACCGATATCCTGCGGGAAGGGATCCGGCTCGGCGTGCCGTACGAGCACACGTGGTCGTGCTACCGGAACGAGGAGAAAGCCTGCGGTACCTGCGGCTCGTGCCACTTCCGCAGGGAAGCATTCGATACAGCGGGCATACGCGACCCGATAGAATACGAGGTCTGAATGGAGATATTCCGTGGCAGGCGGCTCTGGATAGAGAAGCGCACGATCCGGCTCCCGACCGGCACGGAGCGGGAGAAGGTGATCGTCCACCCCGGCAATGCCGTGGCAATCCTTCCCCTGAACGGGAAGCGGTGCACGCTGCTGAAGCAATACCGGTATGCCATCGACCAGCACATCTATGAAGCTCCGGCCGGCACCATGGAGCCCGGGGAAGACCCCGTGACAACGGCGGGCCGTGAGCTGATCGAGGAGACCAGTCTTGCGGCGAAGACGATCACACCCAGAGGGTTCATCTATACGACACCCGGGTTCACCGACGAGAAGATCTTCCTGTTCGAGGCCCGGGACCTCTCGCCCTCGCAGGAATACCAGAAGGACGAGGACGAGGTGATCGAGGTCGTGGATGTCCCGGTCCGGGACCTTGCGGGAATGGTCCGCGACGGCACCATCACCGACGGGAAGACCATCTGCCTGATCTGCCGCTGCCTGGGGTGCTGACCGTGCGGACCGCGTTCATCCTTGCCGTTTTTCTCATTGCTGCTGCAGTTATTGCCGGGTGTACCAGCGCCCCCTCGAAGCCCTCGTATTCCGTGGACAAGAACGGCGTCCTCTCGGTGACCTGCGCACCGGTCACGACCAACGAGACCGTGCTCTTTGCAAACGGTACCTACACTGAATCCCGGGTCGTCATGCACACCCAGACGGGTGACGTGGTGACATACCTGAGTTATCCGGAACGGCCAAAGGCGGTGCTGGAGTACATACCCGGGGCCGGGGAGAAGATCTCGGGTCATGCGGAACGGATGGTGACCTATGCGGCTGCCGGCTATGCATTCATGTTCGTCGACATCCGGGGCAGGGGCGGGGAGACGGGAGGCTACCCGTTCAACCCCCAGACGGACTATTCCCGGTTCGAGAGCGGCGACTGGCCCGAGGTACTACCAGACCATTTGTGACATCTCGTCCCTGCGCGCCGTGCTTGCCAGCCGGTTCGGCGTCCCGGTCTATGCCGTCGGGGGGAGCAATGGCGGACGGTACGCGGCAGTTGCGGCCGGGGTCGACCCGGAATTTGCCGGGTACGTGGGGATCTCGACCGCGGACTGGGGACTCCGGGACGCAGTCCTTGCCCAGGGAGGGACAGGGGATCTCCTGAAGTTTGCGACATCCCTCGAGCCGAGCACCTACCTGCCCGGGATCTCCCCGCGCACGGTCTGGATGTACCATAACGCGACCGACCCGTTCATACCCTTTACCTCTGGCAAGGCCCTCTTCGCAACGGCAGACGAGCCCAAAACCTTCACCGAATTCAACGGCGATCACGGGATCAACCCGGATGTTGACCGGCGGCTTATGGCACAACTGGCGCAAATTTATGGCACGTGAGGGAGAATAGGTACTGGCTTTAGTGAGAGGTTTGAGTCCGGCAATGGCAGAAGAAGCGGAGATGGACGACGCGCGGAAGCGCTATGAATTCAAGAAGACCCTTGAGAAGCTCCAGTCGCAGCAGGGGGACGGGACGGAACTGATAACCCTCTACATCCCTCCCGACAAGCAGATCTATGACGTGACCAACCAGCTCAAGGACGAGTTCGGGCAGTGCGCGAACATCAAGTCCAAGCAGACGCGGACCAATGTCCAGAGCGCCATCTCCTCCATCCTCTCCCGGCTCAAGTACTACAAGCGACCTCCCGAGAAAGGGATAGCAGTCTTCTGCGGCACGGTAAAACTCTACGGCGACCGCACCGACCTCCAGTGCACCATCATCGAGCCGCCCGAGCCCCTCAACCTCTACATGTACCGCTGCAGCTCCAATTTCGAGCTCGAACCCCTCAAGCAGATGCTCGAGGAGAAGTACGTGTACGGCCTGCTCGTCCTCGACAAGCGCGAGGCGTACTGGGGGTTCCTGCGCGGCAACCGGATCGAACCGATGGGGGGGGCGAACTCAACGGTGCCGGGTAAGATGCGGAAAGGCGGCCAGTCGGCAGCCCGGTTCGGGAGGCTGCGCGAGATCGCCATCGACGAGTTCTATACCAAGGTCGGCGAGCGGTCAAGTGCCATCTTCCTTGCCGAGAAAGATTTTTTCGAGCGGTTCAAGGGCGTCCTCATCGGAGGTCCGAGCCCGACGAAAGAGGAGTTCGAGAAGGGGAACTATCTCCACCACGAGGTCCAGAAGCGGATCATCGGGCTGTTCGATGTTGCTTACACCAACGAGGACGGGCTCGCGGAACTCGTGGACGCGGCATCCGACGCGCTCAAGGGCATGACCGTCATCCAGGAGAAGGCGTTCATGGACCGGTTCCTCAGGGAGCTCGTCAAGGAAGACGGGCTTGCCGCGTACGGCGAGGAGAGTATCCGCCACAACCTCGGGATCGGTGCCGTGGATATCCTTCTCCTCTCGGCTAACCTCCGCAAGTCCCGGCTGAGGATCAGGTGCCAGAGCTGCGACTACACGAGCGAGAAGACCGTCAATGTCGAGGCCGGCAAGACGGTTGCAGACCTCCCGCTCGGGAACTGCCCGAAGTGCACCGCCCCCCTTATCCTTGAGGAGGAGATCGATATCATCGACGAGCTGACTAAACTTGCCGACAAGAGCTCTGCGAAAGTCGAGCTCATATCCGACGATTTCGAGGAGGGATCGATCCTCTTCTCGGCATTCGGCGGGATTGCCGCGATCCTCCGCTACAGGACGGGATACTGATGCTGAACGAGACCTCTATGATCATCGGGAACGTGATCAGAGAACACACCGCCCTCCCCGACGCGCAGCTGACGGATGGCGGGGAGCACGCCGACCTTGCATCGACCGTAGCATTCTCCCTTGCAAAACAGAGAAAGCAGGCGCCGGCCGGGATAGCACGGGAGCTCGCCGTGGAGATAGCAAACGATCCCGCCCTTGCCGGGATAACGGTTGAGGCAAAAGGGCCGTATATCAACTTCGTCTTCGGTAGCGGGTACGTGAGCGGAGCAGTCAGGGAAGCGGTGAAGCCCGGTTACGGCACATCGCCGCAGAGACCGACCCGGGTCGTGCTCGAGCACACGAGCGCAAACCCGAACGGCCCGCTACATGTCGGGCATATCCGGAACTCGATCATCGGCGACACGCTTGCCCGGGCGTTCCGGAAGGCAGGCTACCCGCTCGAGGTGCAGTACTATGTCAATGACATGGGGCGCCAGATCGCGATCGTGGTCTGGGGGTTCGACAACCTCGACAGCACCCGGCTTGATGGGGAGAAGGAAGATGCCCACATCGCCCGGGTATACATCGCTGCGAACCGCGAGATCGAGAAGGACGAGAGCATCACGCAGCAGGTGAACACCCTGATGCAGCTCGTGGAGAACGGCGACCCGGCGACCGTCAAGAAGTTCCGGAAGGAAGTCTCCCGTTGCCTCGACGGGTTCGGGGTCACGATGAAGGACCTCAATGTCGCGCACGACCGCTTCGTCTGGGAGAGCGACTTCATCCGGAACGGCTATACCGAACGGATCATTTCGCGGCTGCGGAAACTCCCCCAGGCCCGGGACGACGAGACGCTCGCGCTCGACCTCTCGGAGTTCGGGTTCGCGAACAAGTATGTCATCCGCCGGAGCGACGGCACCTCGGTCTACGCGGCCCGCGACCTCGCCTTCCATGCCTGGAAGGCGGCAAACTTCGACCGGGTCATCGATGTCCTCGGCGCCGACCACAAGCTGATCGGAGCGCAGCTCCAGTGCACGCTGAAACTCCTCGGGGAGAAAGTCCCGGAGATCGTCCATTTCGAGTTCGTCTCCCTGCCGGAAGGCTCGATGAGCACCCGTGCGGGTAAATTCGTCTCAGCAGACGACCTTATCTCCGAGGTGACGAGGCGCGCCCTTGAAGAAGTGACGGCCCGCCGGCCGGAACTGGACGAGACGGCGAGGAGGTCGATCGCGAAGTCGGTCGGGCTTGCCGCGATCCGCTACGACATCGTGAAGGTCTCTCCCGAGAAGAGCACGGTCTTTAACTGGAAGGAGGCGCTTGACTTCGAACGCCAGAGCGGGCCCTACATCCAGTACGCCCACGCCCGCGCCTGCAGCATCCTCGAAAAGGGGGGGGCATTCGAGGAATGCTACGATATGGAGACGGACCAGGAGATCGCGCTCGCGAAGCAGGTCGCAAAGTTCCCGGCCATCGTCGAAAAAGTCATAGCCGAGCTCCGCCCGCACATCCTCGCTACCTACGCCCGGGAGCTCGCCGATACGTTCAACTCGTTCTACCATTTCGAACCGGTACTGAAGAGCGAAGGCAGGGTACGTGACCGCCGGCTCACGCTGGTAAAAGCCGTGCAGAACACCTTAAGAGAGTCCCTCGAGACGCTCGGGATCGATGCCATCAGCTCCATGTGAAGCCCTGCGGAAACAGGGCTACCAGTTCTTCAGTAAGACCTCCTCGGCCGCGCTCAAGCCCTGCATGTGGTGCAAGCGTGCGCTCGCCGGCGGGGAGATGTGTTACAAGCACCAGTTCTATGGCATTGACAGCCACCGCTGCGTCCAGATGACCCCTACGCTCCGCTGCAACCAGCGCTGCCTCTTCTGCTGGCGTTCGTTCGAGCACGAGCCGCAGGAGGAGATGGAGTGCCCGCCGGAGACTATCCTTGCCGGTATCTACAAGTACCAGAAGAAGGCGCTTGCCGGCTACAATGCGGTGCTCGACAACACGGTTACCGAGGAGCGGTGGCAGGAGGCCCTCGACCCGAAACACGTTGCGATCTCGCTCTCCGGTGAACCGACACTCTACTCGCGGCTCCCGGAACTCATCGACCTCTTCAGCAGCAAAGGCTACACCACCTTCCTCGTGAGCAATGGCACAAACCCGGAGATGCTGCGGCGCTGCAGGCCGTTCCAGACATACGTCTCCCTGGATGCACCCGATGCGGAGACCTACAAGGCGGTGTGCCGCCCGCTCGGGGACTCCTGGGACCGGGTCCGGGAGAGCCTATCCCTGCTTGGGTCCCGCCGCTCCGCGATCCGGGTCACGCTGGTCCGGGGCCTGAACGATTTCGCTCCCGAAAAGTACGCGGCCATGCTGCAGGACTCGGGCGCTATGTTTGCGGAAATAAAGGGATATATGTATCTGGGATACAGTAGAAACAGGTTGGCAAGGGAGAATATGCCGGAGCATACGTACGTGCGGGCCTTTGCGGAGAGGATCGCGGCTGCGTGCGATTACCGGTTCAGAGATGAAAACAAGCTGAGCAGAGTGGTCTGCCTGGAGCGAGGGAGATGAGGTTCAATCCGGATGAATGGAAACGGAAGGCGCATGAGAACTTTGAAGGGGCATGGCACGAGGGGCCGTCGGTACTGACACCGGCAGGACATGCAGGCACGTACCCGTACCGGGCCTACCGGAGGGCAGTCGCCCACCCGGTATTTGCGACCATCAACCGCCTGCGGGAGACCTATCTTGCGCTCGGGTTTGACGAGGCGGAGAACCCGGTGATCATCGAGGAGCAGGACATCTACCGGCAGTTCGGCCCCGAGGCCATGGCCGTGCTCGACCGGGTCTTCTATCTCGGCGGACTTCCCCGCCCGAACGTGGGGATTGCAAGGAAACAGCTGGACGAGATCAACGGGATCCTGCAGAGCCACCGGAACCCTCTGATCCACCGGGATTCGGCCCCTGCCGGGCAGGGCAGGGAGAACTACCGGCCGATGACAAAAGAGACCGAGGAGCGCCTGCGGGAGACGCTCCATGCCTACAAGAAGTCGGAGATCGATGGGGACGAGCTGACGTTCGAGCTCTCGAAAGTGCTGGGCGTTGACGACGCGCTTGTGGTCCACATCCTCGATGCCGTTTTCCCGGAGTTCAGGGCGCTCGCTCCGGAGTCCTCCCGCTCAACGCTCCGCAGCCACATGACGAGCGGCTGGTTCCTGACCCTTGGCTCGATCTGGGACAAAACCCCGCTCCCCATCCGGCTCTTCTCGGTAGACCGCTGTTTCCGCCGCGAACAGGCCGAAGGGCCGACCCGGCTCATGACCTACCACTCGGCCTCGTGCGTTGTCGCCGGTGAGGATATTACCAATGAAGAGGGAAAGGCCGTCAGCGAGGCGCTCCTCTCCGCGTTCGGGTATACGGACTTCCGTTTCCAGCCGGACGAGAAGCGGTCCAAGTATTACATGCCGGACTCCCAGACCGAGGTCTATGCCCGTCACCCGGTGCACGGCTGGGTGGAGGTGGCAACGTTCGGTATGTACTCGCCCTCGGCACTCGCCGATTACGGCATCGGTGTCCCGGTCATGAACCTCGGCCTCGGGGTCGAGCGGCTGGCGATGATCGCCTACCAGTCGGACGACGTCCGGCAGCTCTGCTACCCCCAGTTCTTCCCCCGGGCCCTCACGGGTCGGGAGATCGCACGGGCAGTCCGCCTGAGAGAGGAGCCGCTCTCACCGGAGGGGAAGGTACTCGCCGCGGCGATTGCAGCAACAGCCGCCGCGAACGCGGCCGCCCAAGGCCCGTGCGTATTCGAGGCATGGGAGGGGACGATCGGCGGCACGAAGGTGCAGGTGGTGGTCGAGGAGACCGAGTCCACCGCGAAACTCTGCGGGCCGGCGTGTGCCAACGAGATCTTCGTCCACGACGGTTCCATCCTAGGCGTCCCGGATGCAGAGAAATGGAAACAGGTCCGGACGGAAGGGATACCGACCGGCATCTCGTATCTCACTGCGGTATCCGCGCTTGCTGCGGCCCGGATCGAGGAGGCGGCCCGGTGCAGGAAGCCTGTCACGGTCCAGGTCAAGATGGCAAAACTCCCGAGCGACATCAACCTGAAGATAGATGAGTACGCGATGCGTTTCCTGACTGACAACAAGAAGAAAGTTGACGTGCGGGGGCCGGTATTCCTCTCGGTCCGGTCTTCGATCAAGGAATAATTTCTCTTTTTATTGAGTTCTTTATCGGAGCCGGTCTTTTTCTCCCTGTGTGTTAGATATAGATAACATTAATATCCAATGAATGTTAGAAATAGATAACATACGGGTGTGATAATGGTGAGATCAAGAAACCTCTTTCGAATAATAATCGGAGCGTTGATGCTGATCAGCGGCATTGTATCGATCCTGCTGACGGGGAACGGGGCCGTCGTTGGCGTTATTTTGTTCTTTCCAGGTTTTGCATTCCTGATCACGGGAATTATCCGTCACCGGAGAGATGGTGATGATCCGGAATCTGATGAGCGGTCAAAGAAGATCGCTGCGTACGGATTATCCTATGCTTGGCTGACTGGCCTCTTCTTCATGTTCGGTCTCATCTGGCTGGATTACCTCAACGTGTTCAGGTTCAGCGCACAGAATGCACTCGCACTCTCGCTCCTTGTTCTTGGACTCTCCGCAGTGATCTATCCGATGTTTCTCTTGCGGAAAGGGGATATTGACTGATGACCTCTGGTGTTCCGGAGTAATACCGTGCAGACCAGAATAAAAGAATATCGCACCCGGCACTCGCTGACACAGGACGATCTCGCAAAAAAAGTCGGCGTGCGCCGGGAGACGATCGTCTTCCTGGAACAGGGAAAGTACAACCCCTCGCTCAGGCTCGCCCACGAAATCGCCATTGCGCTTCATGCAAGGATCGATGACCTGTTCATCTTTGATGATGGTTCACCGGAACCGGAACCCCGGGAAGTCCTCGTCGACTGAGCGGTCAGCGTTCACGGGACAACTGTTTCGGGTCTGATGAAACACCCGGCGGGCTCCTTTGGTTCCGGCTCGCGGCACAGTTCTTCAAAGATGAGCACGGTCGCCTTCTTGTCGAGCGGCTGGTTGTCGTTCCCGCATTTCGGAGAGTAGATGCAGGACGGGCAGCCGTCATCGCAGCGGCAGTCCCGCACCAGTTCCCGGGAGCTCGAAAACAGTTCGGGAAGGATCTCGTAGGCTTTTTCAGCAAGCCCGATACCTCCTTCGTAGGCATCATAGACAAAAATGGCAGGTTCGCCGCTCTCGCCAAACGCTGGTGACGACAGCCCGCCGATATCCCAGCGGTCGCACATGACATGGAGCGGCATCAGCGCGATGATCGCATGTTCAGCGCCATGGAGTCCCCCGGCGAGATCGAGACCTGACCTGATGACCTTCTGCCCGGCAGAGTCCGGTGGGACAAACCAGAATGCTTTTGTCCTGAAGGTGAGCGGCGGCAGCGAGAGGGGTTCCAGGCCGATGATGGTATCCCCCCGCTTGATCTTGTAACCGGTGAACTGCTCGGTCACCTCAACATCCCCGAATGAGCAGTTCACGCCATGGATCGTCCGGGTTTCCAGGATCCCGAGGACGGAAAGATCAACTTCCTTGAGGGGCTGCGTATAATAGTCCACGTCGGTCTCCGTGACCCTCACGGTGTGCGTCTCCAGGTCCATCTCGTTGACGATGTAAGTCTCGCCTTGGTGAAGCATGATCGCGCCTTTATGCGCCTCGCGGTAGGCTTGCCCGCGATCCATCGTCTCAAGCAGACCGCCCGTGACAGAGGATCCTGAACGTCTCGCCGGGGATGCCCCCGAGCTGTACGGCATCCGCCGCCCTCCCCCGCCCGGAATATACCCAGCCGCGGGAAGTCCTCCTCACCAGATCGCTGGATTCGAGTTCCTGTACGAGAAAAGAGAACAATTTCCCGAAAAACTCCCGGTCGGTCTCTTCCCGGAGAGGCATCTCTGCAGCAGCACAGAGCAGGTGCCCGGAGACAATATACAGGTTCTCTGTGTCCACGATAGCATGCTCGTGGGACCTGCTGAAGAACTGGTACGGGTGGTTCATGAAGTACTGGTCGAGCGGGTTTGCCTGCGCTACCAGGAATGCGAGGGACTCCCCTCCTTTTCGTCCTGCACGGCCGGCCTGCTGCCGGGCCGACATCATAGTCCCCGGAAAACCGGATATGATCACCGCGTCCAGGGACCCGATGTCGATCCCGAGTTCGAGGGCATTGGTGGAGACAACACCTCTGAGCCCTCCGTCTTTCAGTTGCCGTTCAATCGCCCTCCGCTCTTCCGGGAGGTACCCGGCCCGGTAGGCAGAGATCGATTCGGCGAGACGGGCGGACGTCCTGCGGGCATCTTCCCTAGCCCAGATGGTGACCAGTTCCGCCATCTTCCGGGAGCCGGTGAAACAGAGGGTCTGGAGCTTCTCTTTTACGCAGGACACGAGGAGGTCTTTTGTCTCCTGGTGGGTGGAGCGCTCACCGATTCCATCGTAGAACGGGTTGTACAGGACAAAATGGTTCCTGCCGCGCGGGGAGCCGTCCCCGCCGACCAGATCGCATGACTGCCCGGTGAGCCGTGCGGCAAACTCCACGGGATTGGCAAGGGTCGCAGTCGAGAGGATAAACTGCGGATGGGAACCGTAATGACTGCAGAGGCGCAACAGCCTGCGGATCAGGAGCGCAATATGGGACCCGAAAACTCCCCGGTACCGGTGCGCCTCATCGATCACGACGAATTCCAGGCCGGAAAACAGCGGCCGCCACTTCGCATGCCAGGAGAGCACCTGGTGGAGCTCGTGCGGGTTGGAGATGATGATCCGGGAGTTCTCACGGATCGCTGCACGTTTCGATTGCGGGGTGTCCCCGTCATAGATCGCGGCCCTCGCCGGAATGCCCGTGAACTGTGCCATCTCTTCCACGGTCCCGAGCTGGTCGTTGGAGAGGGCCTTGGTCGGGTAGAGGTACAGCGCCCGTGCAGCGGAATCTGCCTCGAGCCGTTCAAAAACCGGAATATTAAATGCAAGGGTCTTCCCGCTCGCGGTAGGCGTTGTGATGACCACGTTTTTTCCGGCCCTGATACGGTTGATTGCATCGCACTGGTGAGAGTAAAGCCGTATTCCCCGCTGGCGGATGTACGATTCAAGAGTGGCAGAAAGGGGGGTCGCAGGATTCCCGTACCGGGGAGGTACCGGACCGTTTGTCTCGATATGGACGACCCGGTTGCGATAGAGCGGGTTTGTGGCCAGCAGCCGGAGGAGATCGTCAACAGCCATAGGACCCTCCCAGGAGGTGGAAGAAGAGCAGGGCAAGAGAAACGACATCCTCCCGGTTGTGTTCGATGACAGGGACCAGCGGCCCGCAGTTCCCGGTCTTCAGGTATCTCTCGTAGAATTCCGGTACCATCTGGCCGGGCACGTCATCGTCCCGCGAGATCCCGAAGACCTCCCGCTCGAGGGCGGAAAGGCGCAGTGAAGGGAACTGGTCCTTCCATCTCCTGCGGCTGAAATGGAGAACATCGAAATGGGGGATGCGGGCAGGGGTGTCCATGCCATAGTACGCCAGCCGATCAGAGATATAGGGAAGATCAAACGACTTCCCGTTAAAGGTAACCAGGGCCGGCCTGTCACCGGAGAGATGTTCCAGGGTCGCAATAAGTGCAGCCTGTTCTTCGTGGATGTCCCGCAGCAGGTACTGGTTGACGATGAACTGGCCATGCTCAAATTGCCCGACACCAAAGAGGATGATCGGGCGGGAAAAAAGACCCAGCGTCTCGATGTCGAGAAAGACGAGGTCTTCCGGCTCGTGAAGACCTGCAGCCCCCAAAACGAGCGGATGGGATTTCGGATGCCGGCTGGAGATCAGGTCCATGATGTCCGAAGAGTCTCCGGAAGACAGGCGGCTGATGACCTTCCGGGCTTCAGACCGGAACTTCGGGTGACCGGCAAGGTCGGTCAGTGCCCGGAACCCCCGGGCGTTCAGCCGCTTCCGGGTCACCTGCCCGATGCCGCGGACAAGGGTGAGATCCCCGAGCAGTTCTTCCCGGAACCGGTCGAGATCGAATGCTGGGTACGCAAGAGACTGGCGGCTCTCCAGCGAGAAGCAGGTGCCGCCGCAGTTCGAGATTTCCCTGCCAGAGAAGACCCTTTCGAACGGCACATCCTGGTAGTGTGCGAGGAGGGTGTCGAGGATATCACGGGCCTGCTCGTATTCGGAGGAAAGAACAAAATTGTTGGAAAAATTGGTTCCGAAGATGTTCCCGTCACGTACTACCTCGTATTCCCGCAGCGTCTCGATGCGTCGCTGCCAGAGAGCGCCTACGCGGGGGGATGCGGGTATGGCTGACATCGTCTGACTACAACATCCTTGCTCCGGCGTTTAAACCCCTGCCGCGGGGGGTGAAAGTAAAGAAAAGCCTCATGTACATTCAGGTCAACCGGTTGGGTGATGATCACCATCTTCCAGCACGGGGAGCATGAGTCCTCCGGTGAGATCGGGATATACCTTCAGGGACGGGGCCTCCCTTTTGAGACAAAACGGCTCTATGAGACCAGTGAGATTCCGAACATCCTGCCATCCCGGCTTATCCTTCTCGGGGGACAGATGAGCGTGAACGATACCGGCGATTATCCTTTTTTTACCGCTGAAAAACAGGTGATCAGGAAGATGGTGGCACAAAAAAGGGCGGTCCTCGGGATCTGCCTTGGCGCCCAGATGATCGCCTCGGCCTTCGGGGAAAAGGTCTATCCGCTGGAAAAAGAGCTGGGCTGGTGCCGGGTTCATGGCTGCAGGCAGGACGCGGGTCCCCGGTTCCCGGCACCGTTTACCGTCTTTCACTGGCACCGTGAGACATTTAATCTCCCGAAGGGAGCAACGCTCCTCTCGTACGGGGATACGGTGAAAAACCAGGCGTTCAGGCTCAGCAGTGCTGTAGGAGTCCAGTTCCACCCGGAAGTGACGCTCCCGATCATCACCCGTTGGGCAGACGATCTCGGCCCCCAGGAGAAACAGAAGATACTCAGCGAGTCCGATCGCTATCTTCCCAATAGTGCCCGGCGCTGCCATCGGCTCATCGATGCGTTTGCGGGGGGATGGAGTGCATGAAGGACCTCCGGGGGTTTTTGATCGACCTTGACGGTGTCCTGTACGTGGGCGACCGGCCCGTGGACGGGGGCCGGGAGGCTATAGAATATCTCGTGCAGAACAACTACCGGATCCGGTTTGTCTCGAACACCACCCGTAAATGCCGGGAGGCGATTGCTGACCGGTTGTCATCAATGGGGTTTGCAATTCCCGTTGAGACCATCTTTACGCCACCCCTTGCTGCCGTCGCGTTCATGAAACGTGCCGGAAAGCGGCGCTGCCGGCTCCTCACGACCGGGGACGTGTACCGGGACTTTGAAGATGCCTGCTCCTCAGATCCTGGTACAAGGCCGGACTTTGTGATCATCGGGGATGCAGGAGATAAAATTACGTATGAGAGTCTCAACTCTGTCTTCCGCGACATAGTTGACGGAGCTGGGCTGATCGCGCTCGAAAAGGACCGGTACTGGATGGCCCCCGACGGGCTTTCGCTCTCGGCAGGACCGTTTGTCGCCGCGCTTGAGTATGCGACGGGGAAGACGGCGACCGTAGTTGGAAAGCCATCAGAGGCATTCTTCGATCTCGCACGGGAGGACATGGGACTCCATAGGGACCAGGTTGCGATGATCGGGGACGATATTCTCACGGATATCGGGGGGGCACAAAAAGCCGGTATGAGGGGGATCCTCGTGAGGACGGGAAAATTCCGCGAAGATGCCGTTACCGGCTCTGCGGTCAGACCTGATTCTATCATTGACTCTCTGGAACACATCAACGATATTGTCTGACCGGGAAGGAAAACACGTGCGGGAAAAAGTGCGTGGGAAAAACGGGTATATCGTACGGGCAGGTATGTTCATTGCTGCCGGAGCCTCTCTCGCCCGATGTCCGGAGGGAGATTTCCCCCGGGGGAAGGGCGTATCGCCCCCTTCCGATCCCGTTTTTCCGGGATCGGATCCGGTTGTTCCGGCCCGGACCTTCCCTTTTGAGGATGAGACGGTTACGATCTCAGGTCAGGTCAATGACTCGGCATATCCGGGAGCGAAGAAGGCGGACAAACCGGTTACCGTTTACGGAAATGCATCTGAAAACGAAGAGACCCGCCTGAGGTTCTGCAATAAAACCGGTTTTCCTGTCTATGTCCCGAGGTCGAAGAGTTCCGGTTCCGGGTACGTTTCCGACACGGTTTCACCAGCTGACAGGGCAGAGAGCCTCCTGAGAGCGCTCTCAGAATATTGTCGTGACACGTCGATACCGATAAACCGCCGCCGGAGTTTCCAGGCAACGGCCGTGGTCGTCCCTACGCCGTTGAAGGGATCGAGGACAAGGTCGTTCCTGTATGAGAATAGTTTCATCAGCCGCCGGGGAGCTCTTCGGGAAACATTGCGGGGTGATCATATTCTTTCATCCGGATCTCGGGGGGAAACGACCACCTGCCCATCACCCATTCCTTGAACTCGTCGCCGCTGATGTCGATATCCTCGCGTCTCCCGCCCTTTTTATGGGTCTCCTTGTCAAAGACCTCGATGAACTCCCAGGTGTATTTTATGTAGGGCATCGAGGGGGATCTCCAGCTCCCCCACGCCGTGAATTTTGCATTGTAATTGTTCTTTTCCCATAAGAACTCCGCCTTCCAGAGCAGCCCGAGACCCGCTAGCTGGCGGGAGATGATATGGTGGGTCGGGACATAGTCCGAGAAGAGCGGCTGGATGTTGACGGCAATTCTCCCCCCGGGCTTGAGGACCCGTTCGCATTCCTTCCAGACAGAGAGAAGTCTTTCAAAATATTCGTTCCATTCGTGCGTGTCGTCATGGGGATCCTGGGCGTAGGAATGGCCGAAATTGTACGGGGGTGAGGTAATAATCAGGTCGATGCTCCGGTCGGGTATCAGGGAAAGGACTTTTTTGGCATCCCCGCAGATGATCCGGTTCACGAAAGGCAGGATAACTGCAGAGTCCGCCACGGGCATCTCTTTTCTGGCATCCTTCGTACCTTTCCTGACTCTCGCCTTGCCAGCCTTGTCCCGAACTTTCTCCGGCCTCATGACCATGGTTCCCGGTTGTACTTTCATGCAGGATCGGTTAAAGGGTGTCGGAATTCCCTGAGCAAGGGCCGCACGAAAAGTGTTCACGTGAAAAGCGTTTAATGCAGCGATGGACATAGTGTCTACGATTAACTTATGCTGCATATCGAGGACCTGCATGTAAAGGTCGGTGAGAAAGAAGTGTTGCACGATATCAACCTCGACATCGGTGATGGAGAGACCCACGTTCTGATGGGCCCCAACGGGTCGGGGAAGACGACGCTCCTCATGACGATCATGGGATATTCGAACTATACGATCACGGAAGGGCAGATTATCTTCAAAGGTGAGGATGTTACCAGGATGAAAGCCCACGAACGGGCGAAGCGCGGTATCGGCATGCTGTTCCAGCGTCCTCCGACCATATCGGGCCTGAAACTGGGAAAACTCCTCACTGCCATATCCAAAACCAAAAATGAAGACTTGGTGGAACTGGCCAAGTCACTCCATATGGACAAATTCCTGGAGCGGGACATCAACAAGGGTTTCTCCGGCGGGGAGATCAAGCGCAGCGAGGTGCTCCAGCTGATGATCCAGAACCCGGACTTCATCATGCTCGATGAGCCGGAAAGCGGTGTTGATATCGAAAATATCTCTCTTATCGGCCACGCGATCGGCTCTCTCCTTGAAAAAGAGAAACATATCGTCAAGCGCCAGAAGAGCGGGCTGGTCATCACGCATACAGGCTACATCCTCGACTACCTCGAGACTGACCGGGGTCACGTGATGTGTGACGGGCAGATCCGCTGCCACGGGAACCCCCGGGAGATCATGAAGGACATCAAACAGCGCGGCTACAAGGAGTGTCTCGAATGTCGCAACCCGTGAACGTTACGGAAATCTCACAATCTGAAAAGGAGAGGATGGCCCAGGCCGGCATCGACTTCGAGATGAAAAACCGGTGCGGTACGTACATCCAGATGGACCAGAACATAGTACACGCCGAATGTGCGGAGGAAGGCATCGAAGTCCTCTCCTACAAACGGGGGATGGAAAAATATGACTGGCTGAAGGAGTATGCCTGGAAGGTCGTCTCCGCAGAAAAAGACGAGGTCACCAAATATGTCGCTGCACAGAAAGACCCCAAGGGCTACGTCATCATCGCCCATAAAGGATCGAACAATGTCCTCCCTATACAGGCATGCCTCTATCTCGGGCGTGAGCAGATCCAGCATGTCCACAACATCATCATTGCCGAAGAAGGGGCGGAGCTCCACATCATTTCAGGATGCGCGAGCGGCGCCCACGTCGGGAACGGCGGGGCACATTACGGTATCTCCGAATTCTACGTGAAAAAGAACGCAAAGATCAGCTTCACCATGATCCATAACTGGAGCGAGAATGTTGAAGTGTACCCGAGAAGTGCTTCCATTGTCGAAGAGAACGGGGTATTCCTCTCCAACTATGTCTGCATGCAGCCGGTGAAAAAAGTCCAGATGTACCCGACCGCGAACCTGAAGGGAGAGAACTGGGTTGCCCGGTTCAGCAGTGTTGTCATCGCGACTCCCGGGTCAACGATGGATCTCGGTTCCCGGGCGATCCTTGAAGGGACAGGCGCGAGTGCCGAGCTGATAACCCGCGCCATCACAAAAGGCGGCACCATCATCTCCCGCGGGCACATCAACGGGAAGACCGCCGGTACCCGGGGACATCTCGAGTGCAAAGGCCTCATCCTCAGGGACGGGGTCATCTACGCGATCCCGGAGATCGAGGGGTCTGTCGTCGGTACCGAGCTCTCCCACGAGGCGGCAGTAGGCAAACTCGCCCAAGAAGAGATAGAGTATCTTATGTCGCGGGGGCTTGACGAGGATGAGGCGACCGCGACAATTATCCGGGGGTTCCTTGATGTCAAGATCTCCGGACTTCCCGAGGCGCTGCAGAAACAGATCGACGCGTCCATTGATGTTGCAGAGAAAGCAGGATTCTAAAAAACTGAGTCATTATGCAGACTTATCCCCGGGCCGAAGAACGTTCCAGAATGGTGGAGCGCCAGATCAGGGCACGGGGGGTAACCGACCCCAGGGTGCTTGCGGCGATGCGGGAGATCCCCCGCCACCTCTTCATCCCCCCTCCCTACGACGAGCCGGCCTACGACGACAACCCGCTCCCGATCGGGGATGGCCAGACCATCTCGCAGCCCTACATTGTGGCGCTTATGACCGAGCTCCTCAGCCTCGGGCCGGATGACCGTGTCCTTGAGATCGGAGCCGGGAGCGGGTACCAGGCAGCGATCCTGTCATCCCTTGCCCGCCAGGTGACAACTATTGAGCGGATCCCGTCCGTGGCCGAGCTTGCGCGAAAAAACCTTGCCGCACTCGGCCTGACCAATGTCAGAATCGTCGTGGGGGATGGAACCCTCGGGTTTCCGGAAAATGCTCCTTACAACGGGATCATCATAACCGCAGCCACTCCCTCAGTACCCCGTCCACTCATCGACCAGCTTGCCGAAGGCGGGAGACTGGTAGCACCGGTCGGGGAGAGAGATCTCCAGGAACTGGTCACGCTCACGAGACACGGGAAGGAGATCCTGAAGTCAGGCCATGGGGGCGTCCGTTTCGTCCCGCTCATCGGTGAACACGGCTGGGCGGAGAACTCATGAAGATAATCGATATAACCCGCCCCTTATCCGGGAGTACCGTGGTCTATCCCGGCGATACGCCACCCCGTTTCGTGCAGGAAGAGCGGGGGCTGTACCTTATCTCCGACCTGCATATGAACAGCCATTCCGGAACGCACATCGATGCACCGGTGCACTACCTCAAATCCGGAGACACGATCGATACGATTCCCCTTTCACACCTCATCGGGAGCTGTCGTGTTCTGGATCTTTCCCGGACCGCCGGGAGATCGGGGCATCGGCTATCAAAGGACGAACAGCCGGGGCATCCCGCATCTTACTCAGGACCTCCTCTTCCGAATCGGCCGGATTCAGGGAGGACTACCCGTCCCTCACCCTTGAGGCAGCGAAATATATCACGAGCCAGGGGATTCAGTGTGTCGGCATCGATTCTTTCTCGATCGAAGCATTTGTCTGTGATGGGGCAGTTCATCGCGAACTTCTCAGTCACGGGTGCATCATCATCGAACTGCTCGACCTCTCGGGGGTGCCTGAAGGAGATTATGAGATGGTGGCACTCCCCCTCCGGCTGTCCGGTCTGGACGGCTCTCCCGCGAGGGTTATCCTTATCAGCAAAAACGGAGGTGACCCATGGATATAATCAGGGAATCGGTCAACAAGCTCGAGACCATTCTCAGGCACAGCGGGTGCGAGGATGCAGGAGTCCTTCTTGATGTCGACCCGGATGTTGTCACCTGCCAGTTCGAACAGGGCGCGTGCATGACTGCTTCCTTCGGGGGGAAGAGCGCAGTTTTCGTAACCCACGACCCGGTCAGGGCATTGACAAAGATCTCATTTATGTTCGGTGCCCCCCTGGAAACTCCGGCAGTGAGAAGCGCCGCAGGTGCGATCATCAATGTTGCTGCGGGTTTCTTCTGTCTTTCCCGGGTACTTCATTCCTGCCCGAAAACCTCCCATGCACCCTGTCTTCAGGAACTTAAGAACGAAATTTCCGGCAAAAGGGTATCCTGCATCGGCACCATGGCTTCCATCGAGCGCGAGCTGGGAAGTTCTTTCAGCACGGAAATTTCAGAAGCCGATGTCATTCTCATCAATGGCGAGGGCATTATTGCCAAAGATACCGGCGATCTCATAGAGGCCCATACAAGAACGAAACGGATTCTCTGCTTAGGTCCCTCAACTGCGGGGAACGCCCGGCTTCATGAGATCGAACACTGGTGTCCGTACGGGACCGGTTAATCCTGCCGGAACGGTCAAGGCAGGTGCACGGTTCCTCAAAAGGAGAGGTAAAATCTTTTTTATTGCCGCCCAATACATCATCATGCTTTTCGGGTCATCGGGGATACGAAGGAAATTTGATCAGACCCTTGCCGATACTGCGCTGAAAGTCGGGTCTGCCCTCGCTTCGAAGTCCTCTGATATTCTTGTTGGCATGGATACGCGCACCACGAGTCCCCTGCTCGCGCACCTCGTTGTATCAGGGATCCTGGGAAGCGGGGGGACCGCGTATCTGGCCGGCGTCGTACCGACACCCACCCTTGCATTCGGTACACGCATCGTCCAGGCAGGCTGCATGGTGACCGCTTCCCACAACCCTGAAGACTACAACGGGCTGAAACTCTTCAACCCGGACGGTTCATCCTTCACCCGGCCCCAGCAGCTGGAGATGGAGGAGATGCTGAAGACCCAGGTACTGGACTGACTGGCAGCACCAAGGAGTCGAGGTAAAGACCGACCCCCTCACCCTCCATAAAAATGCAATACTAAATAACGTGCATCTCACCCGCGAGATCGAGGTAATCGTGGACTGCGGCAATGGCGCCGGCTGCAATCTGACACCCGCACTCCTGACGGAAGCCGGGGCAAAACCGGTCTGTATCAACTGCAACCCATCCGGCTATTTTGCCCGGCCATCCGAGCCCCTGAAAGAACATCTCGGGTATATAGGAAAGATGATCAAGAACACCAGAGCCAGCTGTGCCGTGGTCCATGACGGCGATGCTGACCGGATGATGGCATTTGACAACAAAGGCAGGTATATCGATGGTGACCACCTCCTCATGCTCTTCACCCGGTATCTCGGTGCACGACAGGTGGTCACGACAAGTGACGCTTCGATGATCATTGATGAGGTCGCAGATGTACAGCGAACCCCGGTGGGGGATACGTACGTTTCGGAAAAACTTCTGGAATGGGGAGATTTCGGCGGTGAACCTTCCGGGGCGTGGATCTTCCCGCATATCTCCTATTGCCCGGATGGCCCGTACGCAGCAGCACTCTTCTGCGAGATCGCCTCCGCGTGGGACACCGCACAGGAGATCGACAGCATGCCGTCTTACCCTGTCCTCCGGGAATCGTTCCCGGACGAACATGCCCGGGAAACAGTCTCTGCTCTCGGTGCGGCGAGCCCGACCGAAGGGGTGCGTGTTGCTGATGACGATGGCTGGTACCTGATCCGTGCGAGTGGCACAGAACCCAAGATACGCATAACCGCAGAAGGGAAAACTCTCCGGAAAGCAAAGGCGATGCTTGCAAAGGGCAAAGAACGGATCCGGCAGGGGAAAACTGCTTAAACGTTGCAGGAAGAGATTTACGTATGGAATGCGTCGTTCTCGCCGCAGGAGAGGGAAAGCGGATGCGCCCTCTCACCGCGAAACGCCCGAAAGTGATGCTCCCCCTCGCCAACCGCCCCATGATGGAGCATCTCGTTCTCGCGGCACGCGACGCCGGCATCACGGATTTTATCTTTATCGTGGGGTATGGGGAGCGGGAGATCCGCAGGCATTTTGGTGACGGTGCCGGGTGGGGAATTCATATCGAATACGCCCCGCAGCGCCACCAGTACGGAACAGCGGATGCCGTCCGGGCAGCACAGGATCTTGTCACGGGCCCGTTTCTTGTCCTGAACGGGGATATGGTCGTCAGGTCACCGGATATTGCAAACCTCTGCAGTGCCGAGTCGCCCTGCATGAGCATCAGTACAACCGACCATCCCGGGGATTATGGGGTTGTTCTGGTGGAGAACGGGTTCGTCATTTCGCTGGAAGAAAAATCAAAACAACCGAAATCCAACCTGATCAATGCCGGTGCATATCATTTTTCACCCGATATTTTCGATCTCATCAGCAAGGTGCGTCCCTCTCCCCGGGGCGAACTTGAACTGACGGATGCACTCGATGTGCTGGTCGCAGAACGGAAACTGCACTCGTACCACCTGTCCTACTGGATGGATGTCGGTCACCCGTGGGACATGCTTGACGCGAATGCCACTCTGATGGATGATCTCAGGCCAGGAAACTCAGGAACCGTTGAAGAGGGTGTATCTCTCCGGGGACCCGTCATGATCGGAGAGGGCAGTATCATCAAATCCGGGACATATATCGAAGGTCCCTGCATCATCGGGAGGAACTGTCGCATCGGTCCTCATGCCTATATCCGCGGCACAACGAGTGTCGGGGATGAATGCCATATCGGTCACTGTTCCGAGATCAAGAATTCCGTCATCATGAGCGGAACAAAGATCCCGCATTTCAATTATGTTGGGGATTCCATCATAGGTGCCGGCTGCAACTTTGGTGCCGGGACCAAGATTGCAAACCTCCGCCACGACCATGGGAACATCAGAGTCTGTGGGAACGACACACGAAGGAAAAAATTCGGCGCGGTTATCGGGGACGATGTCCGGTTCGGGATCAACTGCTCGATCAATGTTGGATCGATGATCGGGAGTAACGCACAGTTTGCGCCGAATTCATTTATCGAAGGTTGTATCGGTGATAAAGCGATAATCCGGTAGGTACTCAGATGCAGGCAGTGATTTTAGCAGCAGGTGAAGGGAAGCGGGTTCGCCCCCTGACGAGAGGAAGGCCCAAGGCGATGATCCCGGTTGCCAACCACCCGATCATCGAATATGTAATCGACGCATTGGTAAAAAACGGGATCCGGGAGATTATTGTTGTCGTAGGATACCGCAAAGAACAGGTAACCCGTTTTTTAAACCAGCTGGACGTATCGGTCGATGTAATCGTCCAGGATAAACAATTAGGGACGGCAAACGCCCTTTTATGCGCAGAATCAAAAATTCATGGAGATTTTCTTCTCCTTCCCGGGGACAATTATATCGACCCCAACTCGATTGCACGCATCAGGGATATCCCGGATTCGATGCTGGTAAAAGAACATCCGAACCCGTCAAACTTCGGCGTGGTTATGCTCCATGAGGGGCGGGTGACCCAGATTATCGAGAAACCCGAACATGCCCCGAGCTTCATGGTCAGCACCGGCATTTATTGCCTGAAAAAAGAGGTGTTCTCCTATATTCAGGGAAATGATCTGACCGACGCCATATCCTCCATGATCGAAAATGGCATCCATCTGCAGGGAATCCCTGCAGATGACTGGCAGGATGCAATCTTCTCCTGGGATCTTCTCAAGATGAACCGGCGCCTCCTCTGCCACATTCCTGCCGCACGTGAAGGAACGGCAAGCAGGCAGACCATCATCCAGGGAACGGTCAGTATCGGGAAGGGCACGACAATCGGGCCCAACACCGTTATAACCGGGCCGGTTGTTATCGGGAATGACTGCACTATCGGCCCGAACTCCTGTATAATGCCCAATACCAGTATCGGCTCCCGGGTTACCCTCGAGCCGTTTATCAGTATCGGCAATTCCGTGATCATGGACGATACCACCATCGGTTCACATTCCCGGATCATCGACACCGTCATTGGAGAGCGGTGTGCGCTTGCGGATCATACTTCCACATCGACCGGCGTTGGACTCATGGAAATTGAGGGGCAGGTAACCAGGTCGGAATTCGGGGCGGTCCTTGGGGATACCGTTGTCAGCGGACCTTTCACGACCTTTAAAAATTCCATAATCGGGAACAGTGTCACTATCGAAGGGCGAAGTTGTATCGTGTCCCGCAGTATTCAGGACAACTCCATGGTGATATAGCGTGTGCGGTATCGTAGGGTACGTTGGCAGGAGAGACGCTGCACCTCTGATCGTCGAAGGCCTGAAAAAACTGGAGTACCGGGGTTACGACTCTTTCGGGATCGCGACGACCGGAAACAGCATTGCGCTTGTCAAGCACCAGGGACGGATATCGGAAAATTCAGGCGCTGCTGCCCGGCTGACGGGTAAGACAGGGATTGGTCACACAAGGTGGGCAACCCATGGGATCCCAAATGATGTAAATGCCCATCCGCATACCGACTGCACAGGTACCATTGCACTTGTCCACAATGGGATCATCGAGAATTACGCTGAGTTAAAACGCCAGCTCCTTTCAAGGGGGCATACGTTCCGTTCAGAAACCGACACTGAAGTGATTGTTCACCTCATTGAGGAGGAATATCCGGGAAGAAAAGATCTCCTTGCGGCAGTACAGGCGGTCGTGCCCAAGCTCGAAGGATCCTACGCCATCCTGGTCATATCGAGTTCCGAAGACAGGATAATTGCTGCAAGAAACGCAAGTCCGCTGGTGATCGGTATTGGTGACGGGGAGATCTTCGCGGCTTCTGACATGACCCCCATCATCGAGCATACCGAGCGGGCAATGTTCCTGGAAGACGGAGATATTGCTTCCCTGAAGCGGACGGGGGTCGAGGTTTTTAACCGGGAAGAGCGTGTGGCCCGGCCGGTAGAATTGATAGACTGGTCTGTCGAGGATGTAAAAAAGGGCGGGTTCGCACACTATATGCTCAAGGAGATTTATGAACAGCCCCAGGCATTTTACAATACGATTCGTGCAGTGAACTCCGATACGATACCCTGGTCTTCCCACCGACCACCGTCCATAACGATAGTCGCCTGCGGTACATCGTATCATGCCGGACTCATCTTCAAATATCTTCTCGAGGACACGTGCGGAATTCCGGCACGTCTGGAGTTTGCATCCGAATTCAAGTACTACCCACCACCGGTTGAGGGACTCGTGATCGGGATTTCCCAGTCTGGAGAGACTGCGGACACCCTCTCCGCCCTTAAACAGGCGAAGTCCCATAACTGCAGGACTTTAGCGATCACCAATGTTCTGGGGAGTACCGTCAGCAGGATCGCAGATTCAACCATGTTTATGCGGGCCGGACCGGAGATCAGCGTGGCTGCAACCAAGTCATTCGTCGCCCAGCTGGCAGTGCTGATACAGCTCATCAACAGCCTGTGCGACAGAAAGTTTGACGATATACTCCTGCATGCTCACCAGGCGATTGAGGAGGTCCTTCTCCTTGATCTCACCGAAGCGGTCGCCGCCTGCAAACATGCCCGAAGTATCTTCTATGTAGGTCGCGGCCCGTTCTATGCAGTATCCCTTGAAGGGGCCCTCAAGATGAAAGAAATTTCCTATATTCATGCCGAGGGCTATGCTGCCGGGGAACTGAAACACGGCCCATTCGCGCTCCTCTCCCCGGCAACACCAGTGATCGCACTCTGCGTACCCGGGGAAACATACGGTGTCATGATCTCCAATATCAAGGAGATAAAAGCCCGCGGAGCACCGGTCATCGCCATAGGTTGTGATGGGGATGCAGAACTTCCGGATATTGCAGATATTTTTATTGCTATTCCCCGGACCCGGTCTTTGTCCAGATCCTTACCAGTCTGGTAGTGCTTCAGCTTCTTGCCTACCATACAGCAGTTGCATTGGGACGTGATATCGACAAACCCAGAAACCTTGCAAAGAGCGTGACCGTTGAATGATCGAATATGGCAGAAATACCGTTGGCCCCAACGCCCGGATCTTTGAACCCGTGACGATCGGCTTTCCCTCCCGGGACAACTTTTCAAGAACCGGCTTTACCGGAACTATGATCGGGAAGAATGCAATCATCAGGTCCCAGACCATCGTCTACTGCGATGTCGTTATTGGAGACGACTTTCAGACAGGACACAATGTCATCATCCGTGAGAAGACGAGGATCGGGGACCGGGTCTCGATTGGAACGGCGACGGTGATAGAGGGGAACACTATTATCGGGGACGATGTGAACCTTCAGAGTATGGTATATGTCCCGACAAATGCCCGTATCGGGAATCATGTCTTTATCGGCCCGAATGCCGTCCTCACCAATGACCGTTATCCCCCTTCGGGGATTGGCGGGCTTCAGGGGCCGCATATCAGGGACGGGGCAGCAATTGGTGCCAACGCAACGCTGCTCCCGGGCGTCAGTATCGGAGAAGGTTCAATGGTTGCCGCCGGTGCAGTTGTTACCCGGGACGTACCGGAGCATATGCTGGCAATCGGTTCTCCTGCAAGACTCAGGGATCTTCCGGGCCAGGTGAAACTCAACCGCCGGTAAATCGGGTGCGGACACCCGATGTATTTCATTGCAGGGACCAGAATCCTATGAAAATCCTTCTCGTGTCATCCCAGGATTATATCCACCACCCGGTACCGTCGCGGCACCATAATATCTTCGAAGATATCGCACTGAGGCATGATGTTCATGTTGCTCACTTCCACGTCAGCAGAGCGGTACCACGCCCGACCCGCCTCACGGTTGAAGAGGTAACATTGTTCCCGTTGCAGCGCCCTCTCCTGCATTACACGTTCAACACTCCTTACCATTACTACATTTTCGACCGGATCCTGAAAACCGGTGAATTTGACCTTGTGGTTGCCGCTCACGTACTGGCCGGAACCGCGGTGATCCATGCAGCCGGAAAACAGAACGTCCCTGTTGTTTTCGACCTCAAAGACTGGTTCCCGGACTCCGCTGCAGCGTATTTTACCAACCGTGTTCTGCAGGAGACCGTAAGGAAAAGTGTCTGGGCCATAACAAAACGGAACCTGTCCCTTGTTGACAAAATAACAACCGTTTCGCCATCACTTGTTGAAAAGCTGAGAGGGTTTGGTTTTTCAGCTGACCTGATCACCAATGGTGTCGATACCGATTTCTTCAGGCCCATGGACGGCAGCGTGGCCCGCTCTGAACTGGGTATAGGGGCCGACGACTTCGTGATCGGGTTCTGCGGGAGTGTCGAGCGCTGGTATGCCATTGACGAAATGATCCGGGCACTTCCGACATTAATCCGTCACCGTCCCGACACCAGACTCCTCGTTGTCGGGGGATCGCTGTTCACTGATTACCTGCATGAGTTGCAGGTTCTTGCCCGGGAACTGCGCGTTGCTGACCATGTCATTTTTACCGGGACAAAACCTTACCACGATCTCCCGAAGTATATCGCCAGCATGGATGTCTGCACCATACCGCTTTCACCACCCCGGTGGGGAGATATTGCTCTTCCCAACAAATTTTTCGAGTATTCTGCCTGTGGCAAACCAATCCTGATGCGGCCGATGCCCGATGTGGAAAGGATCGGGGGGCCGAACCTTTTTGTTTACCGGACACGGGAGGAATATATCGAACAGGTAAAGCATCTTATGACCCACCCTGCTACGTTTTCAATAAATCTTGAAAGAAACAGCTGGAAAGAGAAGGCCCGGCAATTTGAAGAACTTTTTCAGAGCCTGCTATAGGCACTCATCCAAATCTATTAATGGTCTCAACGGAAAACCTGATACTCAATACAGGTTGAGTTTATGATATCAATAGATTTCAAAAGCCGCCGGACTTACTGGGTTTTCGGTCTGGTCGTTTTATTTTCTCTCTTTGCCCTCTGGATCCGCCTGGTTCCCATGTTCCTTATGGGAAAAACCGACATCCTGTCGATGGTGGGGAGCGATGACCCGTTATACAACCTGCGTCAGGTGGAACACCTTCTCGTGAACTTCCCCACCTACCAGTGGTTCGACCCCATGACATTGTACCCGACAGGCACCACGGTCTACTGGGGCCCTCTCTTTATTTATATTTCCGCCATTGCCTGCATGATTTTCGGGGCGACGACAAGGCCGGAAATTATCGGCATCTGTCTTCTCGTACCTCCCGTTATGGCAACCCTCGTGACGGCTCTCATGTACTTTGTCGGGAAGGCCTGCGGGGACTGGAAAACCGGGCTTCTTGCATCGGGTTTTACGGCAATAGTATCGGGCCAGTATTTTTATCGATCGTTATACGGGTATTTCGATCATCACATAGGGGAAGTGCTATTTTCAACCCTCTTCTGTCTCGTGTATATCTATGCGATCAATTCTGAGAATGGCGCAACTATCAATCTGAAAGATTTCACAAGCTGGAGAAAGACTGCCCTGTTGGCTTCTCTTGCCGGCATCGCGTATCTCCTCGGCCTCTTCCTCATGCCGACCATGATCCTCTTTGCGATGATTGTCGGCGTATTCACCATCATCCAGTTCATCGTGGATTTTTACCGCAACCGTTCGAGCGATTATCTCCTTATTATCAATATAATTATTTTTACGATAGCCATTATCGGTCTCATGCTGTTCGGATTCAAAAACAGCACCGGTATCGATCTGGCAACCTACTCAGTCGGGCATATCATCGCTTACCTGTTCCTTATTTTCGGGACTATTGGACTTTACCTGATTGCGAAATACCTCAAGGGGCGGAAGAAATATTATTATCCCTTGACGCTGGCAGGGCTGGTAATTCTTGGTATCGCCGTCCTGTTTCTCGTGAGCCATGAAATTTTCGATCTGTTCATTCTGGATCTGGTTGCATTCTTTGGACAGCAGCCGGTTACGAATACCGTGGAGGAGGCGCGGGGGTGGCCCTCGACCTCGCCTGGGTGACATTCAATTACGGCCTGCTGCTGATGATCGGCGGCTTCGTTGTCATGATATTCAACAACGTGCGCAAAGAGCGTCCTGCCCATGTCTTCGCACTCGTATGGTCAGTTATTATTTTGTTTTCGACATGGCAGCACGTCCGGTATGAATATTACCTTGCTGTGAACGTCGCTCTCCTTGCAGCAGTCTGTATCAGTTTTGCCTGGGAGCTCGGAGAATCAGATATCCGGAGGTTTGCGGGTTCATTGTCTGGAGAAAATAAGGATCCCCACCCGAAAAAACCGGATACCGGCACAGGGGCACGGGGCAGAAAACATAAAAAATCCCAGAAGAGTGATGACATTCCCGTCAGCAATTATGCAGCCGTAGCATTAATCGTACTCGTGGCCGGGCTGGGGGTCCTGTTTGTATACACGTCCGTTTCCTATAGTTACTCCAGTGCCATTACCATACCCACAAAGATGAACGATGACTGGAAGGAATCCCTTACCTGGATGGGGAATAACACTCCGGATCCCGGCGTGAATTACTTTGGGGTCTACGACCCGAAGACGTTCACCTATCCCCCGGAATCATACGGGGTCATGTCCTGGTGGGATTACGGGCATATGATAACGTACATCGCGAAACGCATTCCGAATGCCAACCCGTTCCAGGAGGGTGTTACGGGTCCGAATGGATCAGCAGCGTATTTCATGTCCACATCTGAAGATACCGCAAATTCAATTCTCGATCACGACGGGACCCGGTATGTTGTCACTGATATCGAGATGGATACCGGCAAATTCTGGGCTATGTCAACCTGGTTGAATGCGACAGCTGCTACCGAGCCATACCAGACAACCATGTTTGCACCCACAGACAGCAGTGCACAGAGTGACCAGACGACCCTCCTCAACAAACAACTCTACTACCTCACTATGGTCTCGAGACTCCACAACTTCGACGGTTCGATGACAGAGCCTTCATCCGCCTATTATATCGAATATGTTGATCCTGGAATTGCCCACGCAACCCTTCCAGTCATCACTTCGGCAACAGCAATGAACGTTTCAGAAGCGACACTCCGCGCTGATCAATATAACCAGAACGCACAGGCTGGTTACCACGCGAGCGTTCTCGGTGTGTCCGTACTTCTTCCCCTCGATACCGTCCCGGCTCTCAGCCATTACCGTCTCGTCCATGAATCACCAACGAATGTGTTCAATTCGCCGGCAAACGACCTGAAATATGTAAAAATATTTGAATATGTCAAGGGAGCACGCATCAAAGGCAGCGGGATCATCAATATTCCTCTTGTCACCAATACCGGGCAGAAACTTCACGTACCGGCAGGCGAGCGTCAACGGCGAATTTATCGTTCCCTACTCCACAACCGGTAACCCGTATGACGTGAAGGCCACCGGGCCATACCATATCGAGGGAACCAGCACAACATTCGACGTCCCGGAATCAGCAGTCATGCAGGGAACGACGATAAAATAGGGCTCTGGAGAAATCATCGGCTTGCTTCATTGACGCTCTTGGGGGTGCGTCGACATGACAAAGTCATGGAAACAAGAGAAGAACGCATCAGCGTTCTTCGAATTGCCTGCCACCAGGGCACAGCGAAGATGCTCTCGCATCTTCTTGAATCTGCCCTTGCCTTGGGCAACGGCAGATCTCCTCCAAAATTGCGATAGTCCCTCAGAAGGTTGATGAAAAACCCCCGAAAAAACGGGGTCGAAGATTTACTTTGTAAATCTTCTCCTCTTCGAGGTCTGAAGACCTCTCAGAGATTCAAGGGGATTATCCCCTTGCGTTGCCTCCCCCCTCCGGGGAGACTGCTCTTCCCGAAGGGAAAAGCAGGCTGGAGAAGAACCGGCAGGTTCTTCGATCTCCGAAGAGGTTCAACAGGACCTCGAAGATAAGAAGAACTCGTCAGAGTTCTTCGACTTGAGAGAGGGGGTCACACTAATAAATGTCGAAGGATATAGGCAAATCGCACGATAAAATAGGATTTCTCCGGAGCCTAAATTAGCAACTCATCTTTTTTTATAACATTTTTTTAAGAACAACGTTCCAGCTCGCACAAATTGTGTTCCCTTTCATGACCCCGGCAAACGGTGATGACATCATTTTGGCGGTGGCAGATCAACAATCCTTATATGATCGAATACACCTCATTCTCCTATATGTTAGCAGAAGAGATTGCCCTCGGCATGCGGGTGCGTTACCCGCGAACCGGAACTACCGGCAAGATCCTGCGCACCGAACAGGTGAGAGGCGAGACCTTTGCCGAACTGGACAGTACCAGCCTCCTGTACCGTATAGACCAGCTGGTTCCGGCATCTGGTTCGGAAAAAACGGCCGCCGGCATCATTGAAGATGCAAAAAAAGTCATTGCCCGCGAACGGGAATTTGCTGCAGGAAGCGGACTGCAGGATGCGCTGAAAAACATCGACCAGAGCTGTGAAGGAGGGGGTTGATCCTCCTGCCCGATCTTTTTTGAGAATCCCAATTCATCCTGCAGATTGAGCAATTACTCGTCAGACCTGAGTAAACTATTCCGGGAAACCATTATTAAGACGGAAGGATGAAAGAACGGCGGGGACTCCTCCCCATCCACCCGAAGGTCCGTGAGCACGGTGCTGAAGACCTCCATGATGTATCCCGGATACGGTATATCAGGGAGATCAAAGGTCCTGATGGCAGTACCATGACGAAAATGCGCCCATGTGCTGCCTGAAGGCGAAAATCACAAAATGAACCGCAGACGCCCGCCGCAGGTTCGTCGTTAAAACCCGTTTTTCCCTTTTCATCCATCCATTCGACAGGTACATTAACACGCCCCGGTAATATTTCATGAGATCCGGATGGACACGAAGCAGAAGATCATCATATCCGTCCTCATGCTCGGCACGCTCATGGGGTCGCTCGACTCCACCATCGTTATCCTCGCCTTCCCCACCATCTCCAATTCTCTGCATGCCACCTTCATCACCACGCTCTGGATGATCCTGATCTACCTCCTTGTCGTCGCGGTCTGCACGACCCAGCTCGGCCGGATAGGGGACATCTATGGCAGGAGCCGGATGTTCAATGCCGGCTTCGGGGTCTTCACGCTCGGCTCGCTCTTCTGCGGTCTCTCCCCCGGAATCTACTGGCTGATCGCCTCCCGGGGAATCCAGGCAGTCGGCGGGGCGCTCATGCAGGCAAACAGCGGTGCGATCATAGCCGACACCTTCCCGCCCAACGTTCGGGGTACCGCATTCGGGTATCTCTCACTTGGCTGGACGAGCGGCGCCATGCTCGGCATTGTGCTGGGCGGTATCATAACGACCTATGTCGGTTGGGAATACATATTCTTCATCAACGTCCCGATCGGGATTGCGGCCACCGTTCTCGGCTTCCGGTACGTAACAGATAATCTCCGGGTGAATGCCAGGCTCGATATCGCGGGTATGATCCTGCTGGGCACTGCACTCACGTTCATATCTTTCAGTGGGGTGGACTTCGCGACAGAGGGGACAGACTGCTCTGAACATTGTCACGTTATGTCTCGGCGTGGTCTTCATCGTACTCTTCGTGCTCTTCGAACGGCGGACAGAATGGCCCATCATCGATTTCTCCGCACTGGGCAACCGGATTCTCAAATACTCCATGACAGCCGCATTCTTCCTCAGTCTCGGGTACCTGTCGGTAGTATTTCTTATCACGATGTACCTGCAGGGCATCCGTGCATTATCACCTCTCGATGCCGCACTCCTCCTCACTCCGGGGTATGTCGTGGGCAGCCTGCTTTCGCCGTACATGGGCAGGCTTTCCGACCGGTACGGGGCACGGCTGCTCGCAACCTCCGGCACCCTTATGCTGATCCTTGCCACCCTCTTCTATCTGACACTCAGGGTCGATACTCCGCTCTGGGTGGTGCTGGTAGCATCGGGTATCTCCGGCCTGGGGACTGCGATGTTCTTCCCGTCCAATAACAGTGCCGTCATGGCAAACGCTCCGCAGGGTTCCTATGGCGGGATATCCGGTATCCTGAGAACCATGCAGAATATCGGGATCCTGGGAAGTTTCGTGATCGCCATCACGGTCTCCGCAGCCTCAATACCAAGAGATGTGGCGTTTGAGGTCTTCATCGGCACCACCAACCTCGTGGGCGGGGTCTCCAATGCGTTCATCCGGGGGATCGATGCCGCTCTCTGGGCATCAGTCATCATTATCGGCATTGCCGGGGTGCTCTCCTGGATGCGGGGGCACGAAACCCGCGGATCAGCACCGTAAGCGTGTGACGGAGTTATTCACCGGAGACCGATCCAAAAAGCGATATCTTTGAATCGCATTTTCTCTCCACCCGCCACACCACACATCTGATAGCGATACAGTGATGATGAGTTGTTTTTGGAAAATACAAAAGGAACGATCCCCACCGTTAAATCACTCAGCATCGCTGAAACTTACTGAATTTTGGTAGCCGGATGGTCTGCTGTTCAGCAAGATACTTTAATAAAAGTCTGGAGTCCTTATATGTTATCAAACCAGCATCAGCTTTCTGATTGGTGTCTCGCTGAATGTCCGGGTGCATGAATCAAAGATGGTGTTAATTCCAGATCAGGGTATTGGTGTTCTAAATTTATAGAGAGTCAGGAGGTTCGATTTCATTTGCATGATGTGACAGTTCCCGATGTCAACATCGGGGTCGTTGGCCATGTCGACCATGGCAAGACCACACTAGTTAATGCACTCACCGGGACATGGACAGACCGGCACAGCGAAGAAGTGAAGCGGGGGATTTCCATCCGTCTCGGATATGCTGACGCAACATTTTACCGGTGCGAAAAGTGCGAAGGGACCGAGGCCTTTTCGACCAGTCCCGATTGCCCGGCCTGTGGCGGAAAAGGGACGCCATTCCGTTCCGTCTCTTTTGTTGACGCACCGGGACACGAGACCCTGATGGCGACGATGCTCTCAGGATCGGCACTGATGGACGGGGCGATGCTAGTCATCGCTGCGAGCGAAAAGTGCCCCCAGCCGCAGACAAAAGAACACCTGATGGCACTTGAGCTCGTCGGTATCAAAAAGATCGTAATCGTCCAGAGCAAGATCGATGTGATCAGCCAGAAAGAGGCGATTGATAATTACCACGAGATCAAGGCGTTTGTAAAAGGGACCATCGCCGAAAATGCCCCTGTTATCCCCGTCTCGTCACAGAAAGGGATCAATATAGGTGCACTTGTGCAGGCACTCGACCAGATTATCCCCGAACCGGAACGGGATCCGAATGCTGAGCCGGTGATGCTCATAGCCCGTTCATTCGATGTGAACAAACCCGGCTGCAACTGGAAAGATGTCAAAGGCGGTGTCGTCGGGGGGTCTCTTATCCGGGGCATCCTCCGCGCAGATGACAAGATCGAGATCCGCCCCGGCAGGCAGACACAGGTTGAGAACAGGATCAAATGGGTTCCCATCACCACCACCGTCACATCGATCAATGCCGGCTCGAAAAAGGTGGAAACCGCGACACCCGGGGGACTTCTGGGTGTCGGTACCAAACTCGACCCTGCCCTGACCAAGAGCGATGCACTTGCCGGCCAGGTATTGGGCCATGAGGGCAAACTCCCCCCGGTCTGGGATAAGATCCGCTGCCGGGTCACCCTGATGGAAAGGGTCGTGGGGGCAACAAGCGAGCTCATCATCGAACCACTGAAGCATTCCGAGCCCCTGATGCTCTCGGTAGGAACTGCGGTCACCGTGGGCGTTGTCACGAACACAAAGAAGGACAGTGTCGAAATTCAGCTGAAGCGACCCGTATGTGCAGAAGAGGGTTCGAGGATCGCTATCAGCCGGCAGGTGGGAGCACGCTGGCGCTTGATCGGGATGGGTGTGCTGGGCGAGTGAAAGTCCTCCTGGATGCCAACGCCCTGATGATGCCGGTCCAGTTCCAGATCGATCTCTTCGATGAGCTCCGCATGCTTCTCGGGGGGTTCGAACCGCTCGTGCTTCCCGGCGTGCTGAGAGAGCTCGAGGGTCTCAGCAGGGCGAAGGGCCGGGATGGTGCGGCGGCAAGGTGCGGCCTGGCATTCGGTGAAAAGTGCACGGTTGCGAAGAACGGGGATCTGAAATCCGGAACGGTCGATGCCCAAGTGATCGAATATGCAGCTCAGAACGGGTGTATGGTGGTCACGAACGACCGGCGCATCAGGGATGCGTTGATCGCACGCGGGATAAGTGTCATATCATTGAGAAAGCAGAAAAAACTGGAGATATTGCGGAGATAAGATGAAGTATGTACCATAAACTGATGCTTGAGGATAAAGTCAGGGTGCCACCCCAGAGGCTGGGCGAAAAACTCGAAAAAGTCATACTCGATGTCCTGCAGGAGCAGCTCGAGGGCAGTATCGACAAAGAGATCGGGATATTTATATGCGTAACTAAGGTGCAGGACGTCGGGGAAGGCGAACTCGTACCCGGTGACGGCGGTGTTTATTACGATGTCAAGTTTGAAGCGATGGTGCTCAGGCTCGCGTTGCAGGAGGTAATAGAAGGAGTTGTTGTCGAAACGACAAGTTTCGGGGCATTTATCAGCCTCGGACCTATCGATGCGATGCTGCACGTGAGCCAGATCTCGGACGAATACATCAACTACGATGAGAAGAACGCACGTCTCATCTGCCAGGAATCCAAACGCTTTATCGGGGTGGGGGACGTTGTCCGCGTCCGTGTCGTGACCCTCTCCCTGAATGAACGGGAACCACGCGACAGCAAGATCGGACTTACGATGAGGCAGGCCGGACTTGGCACTGCGCTCTGGCTCGAAGAAGAGATGAACAAGGAAAAAGAGAAAGCAAATCAGCCATCCGTTCCCGTAAAGGAACGGGCGCCGGAGAAAGCAAAGAGCAAGAGGAAGGAGCATGCCGCCGGCGAATAAGAAGAAACAGGGAAAGGTCTGCCGCGACTGCCACAGGGTCGTGGAAGGTGAGAACTGCGTAGTCTGCGGGACAACAAACCTGAGCGAGGACTGGTCCGGCTACCTTGTTATCATTGACCCGGAAAATTCCGAAGTGGCAAAACGAATGAATATCAAGCTGCCGGGCCGTTATGCGCTGAAGGTCCGCTGATGCTCAAGCTTCCCGAAGAGCACCGCAGGCTCTTCAAGGAACCATTCGGGGAACTGCACAAGAACATTGAGGAGATCCTCCCGGTGCTCGCGCTCAACCCTGTATACGCTGTCGGAGATGTCGTCACCCATAATCTCCAGAAGAACGGTATCAGGCCAGTTGTCGCGGTTGTCGATGGATATACCATGCGATCTCCCTGCAGCAGGATGCCGGAACTTACCGGGGAATGCATCCAGGTAAAAAATCCTGCGGGATCGCTGACGGATGACCTGATCCGTGCAATCGATCATGCTGTTGCCCACCCGCCGGCAACGATCCTCGTGGACGGTGAGGAAGACCTTGCGGTAATACCCATGGTGCTCGCCGCCCCGGCCGGAGGAATCGTGCTGTACGGGCAGCCGCATGAAGGTGTTGTCATGCGTACCGTCACACCTGAAGCCCGAAAGACCGCGCGGCACTTTCTTGAGCATTTTACCCGGGACCGGGAAATAGAGTTAACTGCCCCGGGCGGGTTAACGGATGATATATGAGCGCTTGGGGCTTGTGACAAAGGTCATATTTTAAATAACCCGGTTCCCAATAATTACAGGATATCGATGGACTTTGAGATCACCAGTGATAAAAAGAATGAACTTTTATCCAGAAGAGAGGTTCAGTTTACCCTCAAATACGATGGTGCAACCCCCTCCCGCATGCAGATTATCGGCAAACTCTGTGCCCTGCTCAATGTGAAAGAGCACCAGATCACCCTTGATACGCTGCACAGCAGTTTTGGCAAAACAGAAATTACCGGTTCGGCACGAATCTATGATTCAGAAGAAGGCAGGAACAAGACCGAGCGCCCGCACCTCGCAGCGCGCGGCCAGCCCAAGCCTAAGGAAGAGGGAGCTGCGTAAGAATGGCGGCAGCAAAGAAAGCGGCAGCGGCGAAGGGACCCAATAGGGGCTCGCACTTCAAGGTTGAAGGCACAAAGGTCACCACGTCAAAGAAATACTGCCCGCGCTGCGGACCCGGTGTCATGATGGCGGACCACAAGGACCGGACAACCTGCGGCAAGTGCGGATATACTGAATTCAGAAAATAACCATCAATGCCTGCTTTTGGGCAGATACTCGGGATTGAGGGGACTGCCTGGAACCTCAGCGCCGCTGTTTTTGACCGGGATCTCGTATCTCTTGCTTCACACCCGTACAGCCCTGCACAGGGAGGTATCCACCCGCGCGAGGCAGCGCAGCACCACGCGCTCGTCATGAAAGATCTCATCGGGTCGGTGCTCAGGGAACCGGAAAAGATTACCGGTATCGCATTCTCACAGGGGCCGGGCCTCGGGCCATGCCTCAGGACCGTCGCTACGGCTGCACGATCGCTTGCGCTCGCCCTTGATGTCCCCCTGGTAGGTGTTAACCACTGCGTTGCCCATGTGGAGATCGGGTGCTATGCAACCGGATGCAGGGACCCGGTTGTCCTGTATGCGAGCGGGGCCAATACCCAGGTAATCGGGTACCTGAACGGGCGGTACAGGATCTTTGGCGAAACGCTCGATATCGGGATCGGAAATGCGCTCGACAAATTCGCGCGAGCGAAAGATTTCCCACATCCCGGCGGCCCGATCATCGAAACACAGGCAAAAGACGGGAGCTATATCGAATTGCCCTACACGGTCAAGGGTATGGACCTCGCCTTCTCCGGGCTGATATCCGCTGCAAAGGACTGCAGGGCACCACTCCCCGATGTCTGCTACAGCCTGCAGGAGACCGCGTTTGCAATGTGCGTGGAAGTTACTGAGAGGGCGATGTCGCTTGCCGGAAAGAATGAAGTACTCCTTGTCGGGGGTGTCGGGGCAAACCGGCGGCTGCAGGAAATGCTGAGAGTGATGTGCGAGGACCGGGGGGCACGGTTCTTTGTACCCGAGCAGAAATACCTCGGGGACAACGGGGCGATGATCGCTTACACCGGGAAACTCATGCTCGAAAGCGGGGTTTCCTTTCCCGTTGAATCATCGCAGATCAATCCCTCCTTCCGCTCTGATGAGGTGGAGGTTACCTGGAGGCAGGACCTGGCCCGTTCTTCCTCAGCGGTTCATGATTCCGATGGAACATCACGACGTGGCGCTGAAGCAATCGTTACGTTCCGGGACGGTTTTGCAGAGAAACGCCGTGTCCCGAAACGGTACCGGGTGCCTGCACTCGACAAACGCCTGATCAGCGAGCGGACACGTGCTGAAGCACGTCTCATCCATGCTGCACGAAAAGGCGGCGTTCCGACACCAGTCATACGGGATATCATGGCAGACACTATCGTTATGGAACAGATCACCGGTATACTCCTCACCCGGGATCTTACGGATGTGAATGCCCGCGAAGCCGGGAGGATGGTCGGCCGGCTTCACGCGGCAGGCATCATGCACGGTGACCTGACCACGAGCAACCTGATCCTGCGCCAGAGCGACGGGAAATGCGTGCTGATCGATTTCGGTCTCGCACAAGTGACAACGGAGATCGAGCAGCGGGGGGTGGACCTCCACGTCATGTACCAGACGTTTGAGAGCACGGCACCTGATCGTGCTGCATCCCTGAAAGATGCATTTGCGAAGGGATACGCCGAAACGTTTACCGGCGCCGGTGATGTCATTGCCCGGGAGCACGAGATCGAACTGCGGGGGAGATACCTGTGAAGGTAACAATGGTAACCAGCAACGAGGGGAAAGCGAAAGAAGTTGCAGCATTTTTCGGGGGATTAGTCGAAGTTGCCCATGTTGCCCTTGCAATACCCGAGCACCACTCTGACGACGTGGGTGAGATCGCCCGGGGCAAGGCGCAGTATGCCTACGAGCGGCTGAAAACCCCCATTCTTGTTGACGATACCGGTCTTTTCATCGATGCTCTCTCCGGGTTTCCCGGACCCTATGCAGCGTACGCCCTGCATTCGATCGGGAATGCAGGTATTCTTAAGCTGATGGAAGGGAAAACGGATCGCACTGCCCGGTTCATCACTGCCATCGCGTTTGCTGGTGAAGAGGGGGTTCGGGTTTTCAAAGGAACCATCGAAGGGCGGATAACGTATGCCCTGCGTGGGACCGGGGGGTTTGGCTATGATCCGATCTTCGAAGTCGGAGGAAAGACGCTTGCCGAGCTCCCCATTGAAGAGAAAAGCACGATGTCCCACCGTACCCGTGCACTTGCCGCTTTCCGTGACTGGTTCGTGGCTGAATACCGGGCGGCCATTGACACAAACGGTTAAGAAGTCTTACAGCTTTGTTATAAGGGCAGACAGGAGTGTTCAATAATGGCAAAGTTCCCCGAAGCCGAAGCCCGGTTACTCAACGTGAAGATATGCATGCATTGCAATGCACGCAATGCAATCCGCGCAACCAGCTGCCGCAAGTGCGGCTATCAGAACCTGCGCCCCAAGAACAAGGAACGAAAAGCGTAATCAAACAAATCTATACGTCTTTTTTTGTTTTTCCCGAATTTTTCACGGCCTTTTTATCCGGGTTCCCCCGGTACTTTCGACAGCCGGGATCGATGTCAAAGAGAGGTTGGCTAATCCCTTTGGTGACGTTATCGAGCTAGGCATCGGCAGGACAGTAGGAGTTCCGGTTTCCGAAGACAATTTTTCGGCGGAAGGTGCAATTGAATACAAACCACCATCACTCGGGGGAGAGACAAATCTTAAAGAGATTACGAAGGATTTAACGAGATTTAAAACCTTGATCTGGCTGGCATCTGCAGAAAGGGACCAAGCGGGAAAACCGGATACTACCTATAGCACCGGATTATACCTAAAAACGGCTTTGTTGAAATCCTCAGAGAGACAAGCAGTCGCTCTTGGGGTCTGCCATGCCTTTGGCAATGGCTGCATCCCCCATATTGGGATAGTTCCCCAGAAGGTTGATGAAAAAACCCGAAAAAAAGGGGTCGAAGATTTACTTTGTAAATCTTCTCCTCTTCGAAGTCTGAAAACCTCTCAGAGATTCAAGGGGATGCTCCCCTTGGGATGCCTCCCCCTCTGGGGAGACTGCTGTTCCCGAAGGGAAGAGCAGGCTGGAGAAGAACTCGTCAGAGTTCTTCGACTTGACGGAGGGGGGTCACCATCCTAGCCGCAACAGAATACAAGCAAATGATCAGAAAAATAGGATTTCAACAGAACCCAAAAAACAAAAAGAGGAGTTTTCCGACATTTATGCCGAGTAATATGTGACCCGCTTGCCTTTCTTGGCATATTCCCCGGCGAATGTCTCGATGTTACGCTTGTACCCGATGCGGTCGACAAAGCCCAGCTCACGGAGTTTTTCCCGCACCCTCATTACATCGCTCTCATCGGCCCAGTCTTTTGTGTAGACATAGATGACTTTGCGGTTGTCGCGGGAGTCGGGATTGGGTTTTGCCGTGCTTACCTTGGCGGAGATCCCAAGTTCGAGAGCAACCGTAGCGTCACGCACCTTTTTCCAGGCCGCATCCACCTGATCCGGTTCCTGGAAGATGAGCCATTTCCCCGCCTTCTCGTCTTCGATGGCTTCGGGCGCACTGCCGGGAGCGTCCAGCACGACCCAGTACATCTGCGTGGTCTTAGAGGGAACGACACCTTCACCACTGCAGAGCATCTGGTAGATGGTATCGAGGCCTGAGAACCGGTTCAGCATGGCATCTCCGAGCTGGGGGTACTCTTCTTTGAATTTCCCGAAAATCGCGGAGAGATCCGCTCTGAAGTCAAGGCCTCCTTCTACCAGTGCGTACAGGTATCTTCCTTCTGCCTGCAGCCCGCGGTTCAGGAGGTGCTCGAAGATGCCGTATGCCACGTCAGCCAGCGCTTCGGGATCGACTTCAGCCATGAGTACCCGTCTGGTGTCAGCAAAAAAATAGTTTCTGTATTGATCCTGCGATCAGGGTGCTTATTTTTCCACTTCCACGGTTTGAAAGTCTGGAGAAAAGGTCCGGAATGACGTTGAAATGACGCCGTGTATTGTAATTGTCGAATGGTTTAAGAGCGCGGGGTTTCAAACATGTACCAACTATGGAATGGAAACGTGACTGGGGGCTGACGGCCAGAGTCTGGCTGACAGGATTATTGCTGCTGATACTCTACCTTGTCTTCATGACGGTGCTATTGGCGTTCGGAGCCGGGTACTGGCTGATAGTCCTCCTTGCAGTTGGGATAGGACTGGTCCAGTACTTCTTCTCTGACAGGATGGTGCTCTGGACAACAGGGGCACGCATCATAGCAGAGGACGAATATCCCGACCTCCACCGGACCGTTGAGAAACTCTGTAAAGAGGTCTGACCTTCCCATGCCGAAGATCGCGATCATGCAGAGCCCGGTCCCAAACGCGTTTGCCACCGGCAGGAGCCCGAAGCATGCGGTCGTGGCGTGCACGGATTCGATCATGCGCCTCCTGAACAAGGATGAACTCGAGGCAGTTCTCGCCCACGAGCTCTCGCATGTGAAGAACCGCGATATCCTGACCATGACGCTCGCCAGTTTTATTGCGATGATCGCCGCGATGATCATGCAGAGCTTCTTCTTCTCCGCGCTCTTCGGGGGTAACAACCAGAAGAACGGCGGGGCAGGGGTCATCATCTGGATCGTCTCGATCATCGTGTATGCGGTCAGCACCCTGCTCATCCTCGCGCTCTCGCGCTACCGCGAATTTGCTGCAGACCGGGGCAGCGCACTCATAACGAAAAATCCCCGTGCGCTCATCTCCGCGCTGAACAAGATCAGCGGCAGGATGGACATGGTCCCGGTCCAGGCAAAGGCCAAAGTGGAGGGCGCGAATGCGTTTTTTATCATTCCGGCACTTTCAGGCAACACGATCATGGAACTGTTCTCCACCCACCCGCCGCTTGAAAAGCGGATCGCCAACCTCGAGAAAGTCGAGGCTGAACTCCGCGGATTCTGATAACCCCGGATACCGATACTTTTTTCCCTGCGCTGACTGCACCGTACACGGTTCATGCAGTTTCCATCGGTGATAACCGGTGTCGTACCGCCCGGGCTTGCATCGTTCAGGTTTATATGGTACCATAGACGACGCTCTCACTATGATCCGCGGATGGTCCCTCCCGCTCCTGTTCCTGCTCATCCTCCTCCTTTTCCTGCCGGTGCAGGCCCATGTGACGGTCAGTGCCGATAATAACGACAATGCCAACGCGGCATTTTCCGTGGAAAACCCGGTAAAATCCTATGTCATCTATAGCGATCTCCATCGTGCCGGGGACGTAACCTATTACCGGTTCAGCATGAAGGCCGGTGACCGGCTCTCGCTCTCCCTTATGACACCCGGCTATGACACGCCTCTACCGGAGATGATCATTATGAGTCCCGCAAAGGTCGCAGATCTGGCCAGCATTCCAGCACAGGTCACGATCCCTGCCGGGTATGCTGCAGTGATTGTCAGCGGGCAGAAACCCGGCCATGCAGACTACGAACCGTTTTCCCCAAGTGCAGTTTTTGAAGTTGCGAACTACTCGCAGCAGATCATGGCACCGGGAACCTACTATGTCGCGGTCATCAGCCCGGCTGACGAAACCCGGTACAGCCTCACGGTAGGGTACCTGGAGGAGTTTACTCCTGCTGAGTGGGTTCTTGTGCCCGTCGATGGGATCTCAACGCACCTCTGGGAGGGGCAGTCTGACATAGCGGTCGTCGCACCGTTTCTTGCCGTGATTGTGTTCGGCCTGGTCCTGATCGCCCGGCGTGAACACCGGAAGGGCAATACGCCCTCACTTCCGTTCTGGCTTGCAAGCTGTGCCGGATTGTTCTATCTTGGCGGGGCGGCGATCACCCTTGTACAGATGGGCCGGACACTGAGGATGACCGGCCCGTCTCCCGCTGTAGCAGTGACACTGGTCTTTTCACTCATTCCGATCGTGCTGGGACTCTGGATGCTACGTATGGCACGATCACCTGCCCTGCGTTCCCTGCGCAACCGGGTTTTCCTGGTGCTGATCGGGGCGCTCGGGCTTGTGTTCTGGGCGGGACTGGTCATCGGCCCTCTGATCGCGTTCGTTGCGGCAGCGGTGCCGGAATGGCAGGTGCCTCCGGCAGCTCATCAAAAATAATCCATTTCTCTGCAGGAGGTTTCCGGTATTGTACCTATCTGCCGGATGAATATGAGTCCGGGTACTCCCAATACGGCAGGGGGACTTCCCAGGGACACTGCTGCAGGGCCAGGAATGCCGGTGACAATTATTAATACAGCTCGCCGCCAAAATTGTAGAGCACAGTGCATCGATGGTCTAGAGGCATGACTTAGGCCTTCCAAGCCTATAGCCCGGGTTCGATTCCCGGTCGATGCATGCGGGCTCGTGGTCTAGTTGGCTATGACGTCGCCTTCACACGGCGAAGATCTCGTGTTCGAATCACGACGGGCCCATCTCTGTTTTGTACGCGTTCCATTAGTCCCGGGTACAAAGACAACCATTTTATTCCTGAACGTTTCCACAGGAAATAAAGGGGTATCTATATTCATGTCATATTTCTCAATAGTATGACAATCCATTGCATAGTGGTGTAATTCCGGCAGTTGCCATACAGGACAGGGTCCGGGGGGGATTCCCACTCACACAACTTTTTCCGGTATGCCCGGGGGATGCCGGAAGAAGACCGCAAGGATGACGAACGGGAAGAGATAGAGGATGTCAAAGAACGGGAATCCCAACATGAGGATGACGATCCCGAGGACTGCAACCCCGAGGGGAACAAGGAACTTTTTCATGAGGAACGAAGCTTCGGGGCCGGTCAGTTCCGGGACGAGAAGGGACGGGTTCGTCCTGCTGGCATAATTCCATGCATAAACGAGCAAGATACTGAGGGCAAGATAGTTGAACTGGAACAGGATATCGGCGACTTTGATATTGGTGCTTTCCGAAGTAAAGGACTGGGTGAACGGGACGAAGACAACGATCATGAGGGAGAAGATGTGGATGTAGAGGAACCGGTAATCGAAGGTTTTCATCCGGTGGAACATCTGGAAGTAAAAGAGCCAGAACATGCCAAGGATGATGAACGCCCCGATGAAGTCAATGCCGGTCAGCACCGTGGTGTCGATGAACCGGAAGAGGGAGGCGGTGTCGATGAGCGTGCCGGCCGGGGGGGTCTGGATATTCCGGATCATGAGCGTCATAGTGAAGGCATAGATGCCGTTGGTGAGACGTTCAAGGTTGACCTTGCTTATCGGTTCTTTTACTGGCATACCGTAATTCTCCTCGTACCAAAGATTGGTTCGCATTTGATATTCTTCTTTTAGGTTGCCAACCCCTCCCTTTTGGGCCCGGCAAAACCCGGTACCCGGAGGGGTGGTACCCCCAACCCCTTCAGGAAATTCTGATTCCCTACTCATTTCTGGTTACCTTGCGGTTTTTACTGCTGACGCCGGTAGTTCCACGTGAAGCGATGCCGTGACGGCTGCGCAAAAACGTACGTTACTCTTGGTTGAGGAGGGGGGTCAACCGCTGACCTCCCCCATCTATACTTTTTCCGGAGGGGGTAACCCCCCCACTTTTTTTCAAACGCGATCCGATCCCCCAGCCCTCACCAATATACCTTTCCCCGCCAAATATTCCCCCACAAGGAGATCCCATGCAGGTCACCCCGGTCATCCATGCACTCCGGCACCCGTTCAGGGTGCCTGTCGGCCCCGGCATCGCACTTGACCGGTTCGTGTACCTGGTACCTCGTTTATGGCGAGACGATCACCCTCATTGACACCGGAGTAGCGGGTTGCGAGACGCAGATCTTCGGGTATATCCGGTCCACCGGCCGCGACCCTTCGGAGATTGCCCTCATCGTCCTGACCCACTCGCACCCCGACCATATCGGCGCGGCCCGGGCAATCCAAAAGGTAACCGGATGCAGCGTTGCGGCACACCCGGCTGAACGGGCGTGGATCGAAGATGTCGAACTCCAGAACCGCGAGCGGCCGGTGCCGGGTTTTTCCACGCTGGTCGGAGGATCGGTGCAGCTCGATCACGAACTTGTAGACGGGGACTCGATAGAGCCGGATGATTGCATGACGTGCGACATGCAGGTGTTCCACACCCCGGGCCATTCTGCAGGGTCCATCTCGCTCTTCCTTCACAGCGAGGGGGCGCTCTTCTCCGGCGACGTGATACCCGTGACCGGGGATCTGCCGGTCTATGACGATGCCCTCGCATCCGTTCAGTCAGTAAGACGGCTCCGGGGACTTCCTGGCATCCAGGTTCTTCTCTCAGCATGGGACGAGCCGAGGGAAGGTGAGGAGGCGTACCGGCAGATGAACCAGGCACTTGAATATCTCCAGACGATCCATGAGGCCGTGCTTTCGAGTGCCGGGTATAACTCACGCGACCCTATGGAACTCACCAGAAAAACCGCCGCAGTCATCGGCCTGCCCCCGCAGACGGTGAACCCCCTGCTCGCCCGCACTTTTGCGGCAAACCTCCGGGTCCGGGACCGGAAGAGCCTGCTGGCAGACGATTAACAAGAATCCTCCGGGAATCAAGCGGATACTATTTTATTCCTGTTCCCGTATCTTTACCAGCCACTCCTCGAACTCCAGGTAAAACCGGTGGAACTGCTCGATATCCTCCGGCGTCCTCTTCGTGACGATCTCCCGGTAATACCGGCTATGATCCTCTGCCTCCCGGTGATCTTTTTCTTTATTGAGCGAGCAGAGCTCAGCCTCGTTCTTCGTCCGGCATGCCTCGCTGGTTGCCGTGCGGCAGAACGCCGTCCTTACCGCCGACCTGAGCGGTTTTACAGCACACTGCGTTTCCGAATAGCCGTCCCAGTTCTCGTTGACAGGAAACCCCCCCTTTTTGAGGGGCGGATCCCAGGTGGCATCCACCAGCACCCAGCGCCACCCGATCTGTACCCGGCAAGAGAGGTGGTGGGCAACCGGGAGCCGGGTGGCAAGCGCCCTGAGCTTCGGCGGGTAATGGAGATCCGGATCATTCCAGAGGAATGCTATCGTGGCGAATACGACGTTCAGGCCCATTTTTTTGTACATCTCCGCAAGCAGGAAGTGTTTGGGCCCGCAGTACCCTTTCCCGAGACGGAGCATCTGCTCCGGTGCTGTGCCAGGATTGGTCATGGGAACCTCTAGTGAGTACGGGATGTCACGGATATGCTCGAAAATTGCAATCATACTCCTGCGGGTATCAAGGCCACGCGTCCATTCAGAATATTTTGCATTCACCAGGGATGACATCGGAAATTCCCGGGACTAACGCCCGCTTCTGAAAGAATCCTCTTCACTCTTCATCAGTTCAAACTTTCTGAATGGGAATCCACCAGGATACGGAATGCAGCTGCCGGTAGCTGCCTGGAGCAGGCACAAGCGATACCTGACCACAAGAGAGACTCTGGCGTCAGCGGAAAACTATTGAGCAGTCCCGCCGACCGGATGAACCCGGGCGGCAGGCGGACTGCGTGCAAAAGGAAAAAGTGAGATTATGCGTTCTTCATCTTGGCTTTTGCGACGAATCCGTCTTTGCCAATGTAGTACATGAAGCCTTTTTCCTTGGCGATCTTCTCAGTACCGACTTTCTTCTTCTTGCCGGTCTTGTTGTGCTTCATAGGGGCGGCCCAGACATACCCATCCTTGCCGATGAAGTAGAGGTATCCCTTTTCACGCTGGATCTTTTCTTTTCCGATTTTGGTTCCCATTTAAACACCTCAAAACCACTATTGGGTTTTGATAATGAGAGTTGACGCCTGATAATATAAAAGGTTTCCGTCGGAAGCCCGTCGAAGTCTGCAATTTTACCATAATTCTGGGGGTATTTTTGACATTCTGACTCACTATTCACTCCGATTAAAAACACATTATAATTGCCCGGTTTGGCAAAATTCGGGGGTTTTAATGACGGAATGCCTGCCGGCTGACTATTGCGCGCCGGAAGCGAAAGCGCAGCCCACGCAGGGGTTTTAGCGACGGTGGCCGGAAGGGTGCGGCACTCAGCCGAGATTCGTGACCGGCCGTATCCTGTCCGGAACGGTATGACTGATGGTGACCGGCATCACCGTACCCTCCGGGCTGATGATGAGCGCGAACCTCTCGTACAGCCCGACGCCCCGTGACGGGCAGGCAAGGATATCAAACTCCTTGTCAGGTTCCAGCCAGTTGTCTGCATCAGCAATGTGGCCGGGGGGCATATTGTGCTTACCCGATATTGTCCAGTTCGGGCATATAAGCGGCAGCGTGCCGGAATGCGGATAGCGTCGGCTGCATTCCCGATAAATGGCGGTGATGGATCAGATGGCGCCATCCGGGGATCCTCATAAATCATGAGGGCCATACTTATTAATGAGAGGAGCACGATTCATCCCCCTGCAAGTGCCCCATTTATCGTCTGGCAGGCGCCAGTAGTACACGCATTTTCATGTACTTCCATCTCATCCTCACGGATCACTGCAACCTCTGCTGCAGGTACTGCCGGGCCAAGGCCTTTGAGGATCTGGAGGAGAGCGGGGGCGGGCGTGACCTGACCATCGACGAGGGTCTTCCCCTGGAACTGGAGTTCGACCTGAATCATCTTTATGAATTCTTAAAAAAAGATCCTGCGGCGACGCTTACGTTCTATGGGGGTGAACCCCTGTTACGGGCTGACCTTATCGAACGGATTGTGCGGGAGTCCCCCGTGCAGCGGTTCATGGTGCAGACCAACGGTCTTCTGCTGGACCGGCTCCCAGCGGAAATACTGAACAGGTTCACCACAATTCTCGTCTCCCTTGACGGGAGAAAAGAGCTCACCGATGCGAACCGAGGAATGGGCGTGTATGACCGGGTCATGAGGAATATCCGGAAGATCCGTGCGAACGGCTATGCAGGTGAACTGATTGCCCGGATGACCGTCACGGAAACGACCGATATCGTGGATGCGGTCCGGTATCTTGCATCCAACCCCGATTATTCGTTCTCTTCCATCCACTGGCAGATCGATGCCAATTTTGCCGGGGATTTTTCCCTGCGCCAGTTTCAAGAGTGGGCGGACGGGAGCTATAATCCCGGGATACGTACGCTGGTCTGTTCCTGGGTAGATCATATGGAGAACTCAGGTGAAGTTCTGCGTTGGTACCCGTTCCTGGATCCCCTGGAAGACCTGCTTCTTGGAAAGACCAGCCTGCTCAGGTGCGGGTCCGGGTATGCCAACTACAGTATCATGACCGATGGAAGCATCGGCCCATGCCCGGTCATGATCGGGATGTCCCAGTATTATGTCGGGCATATCTCCTGTTCGCATCCGCTGGAGCTTGCCCGCATTCTCGTCAGCGGGGAGTGCACGGACTGCAGAATCCGCGACTTCTGCGGCGGCAGGTGCCTGTACTCCAATATCACCCGGCCATGGGGGGAGGCTGAGAGGCGGTTGGTCTGTGCTGCCGTCGATAACCTTCACGATTCGCTCCAGGCAGAACTCCCGCGGGTTCAAGCACTCATCAGCAGGGATATTATCACCCTGAAGGATTTCGAGCATGAGAAATTCAACGGATGCGAGATCATACCGTAAAAGACGTTATATAACTGTTTGAATAAAAAAAGATGAGATAATGCAGATGTATTTATACTGAATGGTCAGATGTATATACGCAGATCACAACTGCATGAGTAATACAATGGAAAGAAAGAGTTTTGGTGGCCCGAGAAATTTCGGTCCCAGAGAAATGACAAAGACAGTCTGTTCAGACTGTGGCAAAGAGTGCGAAGTCCCCTTCAAGCCAACTGAAGGACGGCCGGTCTACTGCAGGGACTGCCTGCCCAAGCACCGGAAACCCCGGTTCTAATTTCATCATTTTTCTTTTTTTAGAGATTTGCCTGTGGTTTTCATATATCCAGGTACCCTCATCGAAAACATCATGGTGGCGCTCTGCAAATATGCAGACATGGCAGGGTCATGGAAAGAGGCAAGGGAATGTGCTGCCAGCGAAGGTCTTCCGCAGGTCTACCACAACTGGGATGCTGAAACCTATGGAGCATGCCAGGCCGGTGAACAACAGGGCGTTTTCAAGGCAGGGGTGTTTATTGAACACCGGTGCATCTGCATGCCTGCCTCCCTGAGTGCTGAAGAGCTTGAAACGAGAGAGAGAAAGTTCCGTGAAGAAAACCCCGACTGGTAATTTCCCGGAGACTGCTCTTCCCGAAGGTCAGAACAGGCTGGAGAAGAACCAACGGGTTCTTCGACTCTCCGAAGTCCAAGATTTTCCCATGAAAATTTTCTCCACAGCCATTGGCTGTCCCCGCTACTTGGGCGACCCCCATATAGACATAGTCCCTCATAAGGTTAGTGAAAATCCTGCCGAGAAATAGGGAGTCGAAGATTTACTTCGTAAATCTTCTCTTCTTCGAGGTCTGAAGACCTCTCAGAGATTCAAGGGGGTGCTCTCCTTGCGTTGCCTCCCCCTCCGGGGAGACTGCTCTTCCCGAAGGGAAAAGCAGGCTGGAGAATGTCGAAAGTCATCAGACTTGAGACAGGAGAAGACCGCAGGTCTTCGATCGAACTCGTCAGAGTTCTTCGACTCGAGAGAGGGGGGGTCACCTTCGTAACCGTTTAAGAATATAAGCGAATCACACGATAAAATAGGATTTCTCCAGAGCCATTATTTTCTCTTTATTTCCTGGCGGAACCGGTGGAGGAGATCGTAGAGCATCATGCGAAACTCCACCCCGATATCTTCCCATGACTTCGCATCTGATACCGGCTGGTCTGGAGGAGCGACTTCACGGTTTTCATGCACAACCTGAGCATCGGTGCTTCTACCGGTCCCAGACTGCAACCAGAGCTGCCGCATGATCTCATAATAGCCACCTGCCAGTACGATGAGAAACACCAGCGGGATAATGATGAATGAGATATACCAGAACATCGGGTAAAGCGTTGTTGACGCAACCGCGTCAACCCACTGGAACAATTTCAGGAAAAAGGCGATACAGAAGACACTCCCGATAGCCCTGATAATCGGAAACGGCAGATTGAGAGGAAAGGGAAATGCCCCGAATATATCGCTGACAAAAAAGATGATGCCGATGAGGATGAGGAGCCAGAAGTTCTCATTGAGAAACAGAACACCGGAAAGGAACACCTTGTTCGACACATAGTATGTAAGGATGTTTGCAAGGACTACCGCAATTAAAAAACTGATGATCCCCATCATCCGTGACACGAACACCCAGCCAAGCGGTTGTTTACGATATCGCCACATACGGTCTCCCGGAAATGCAGTATAGGTTTTATCAGGACGTCTATAATAGTATTGAGCATCGGTCTTTTGGCATGAACCGGGGCACTTCAGCACAACATGTATTATGATGATTGCATGATCAACTGGTATGCAGGTCAATTATAAACGCTATGGGCTCTACCTGCTCAGGTGGCAGGCAAGCACTCCCATCCTGGCAGGGGTTGGGATCCTTCTTGCATCCATGGGGCAGCTCGTCGCCGCAATCGTAGCAAACCTGATCGGCGACCTCATCTTTTTCTGGGTGGACCAGTTCATCTTCACATCGCAGTCACTGCTGACACACTGGGAAGTCAGGGACAATATTACCTGTGTTGACTGCGGAAAGGTTGCCCGGGGGTACCGGCTGGTCAGATCGGGAGATTACGACAGGACGCATGATCCTGAGCCGGAGTTCCGGTGCGAGAAGTGCTCGCAGAAAAAGGCTGATGAATTGAAAGGAAGGGGCATTCGCACGGAGTAGCCATCGCATTGGGAAGGCATTATTTTTTCCCGATCCCGTAGTATTTTCTGAGAAATTCATGAATCTTTTCTGATTCAATATATCCGCGATCAATCCTGTTTACGATCTCATCGATCATCGTGGCATAGGTGATGATCTTTTGTGCAGGTGCACCATCCATCATGTCCGCGATGCCAACGATGCCCTGGAGAGGGTTGCGGATATGGTCGTTCAGGACGGCAAAATCCTGCAGGTTCTTCTCGATCTGCTGGAATGCTTCTTTCTTCAGATGCTCTATCTCTTCCCGTTCGCTGATGTCACGGACAATAACCGCTATGGCAGGGTGCCCGAACTGGTCAAATGTCCGGGCATTGACCTCAACGGGTATACGTTTTCCGGTTTTTGTGGATACAGCTCCTGCGTAGATGACATGCCCGAACGACTGCAGGATCTTGGTCGGGAGATCTACACCACCGGATTTTTCGCCAGGGAGCAGATCGGAAAGATGCATTTCCAGAAACTCGGCACGCTGGTATCCCAGCACTTCACATGCGGCATCGTTCACTTCGACAATCCTGCCAAGGCTGTTGTCTGGGTTCATGCGGCACACACAGATCGGGTCGGTGACACTATTAAAAAAAAGACGATAATTTTCCTCGCTCTGGATAAGCTTATCGTGCAGTACGTTCTGGGACTGTTCGAGATCTTCGAGCATCCCGTTGACCCGGCCCGCGAGCCCCCCGATCTCGTCCTCACCGGCTATGTGCACCCGGGCGGAGAAATCGCGTTTTCTGCCAATTTCGTTCACTCCCTGGCTCAGTCGCTCGAGCCTCGACAACACGGTTTTTTCCAGCAGAAGGAGCGTGGTAAGACCAAAGACAAGGCCCGCAATGATGAGCAGGACCACAAAATACAACGTGGTAGATTTTCCCTGATCATAGATCCCCCGGTCGATACCGACTTTGATGATAAGTACCGGTTTACCTGATATATCGCGTATGAGTGAATATCCGCCGAGCTGAGTGCTGTTTATAGGTTCAACGATGATCGGCGCATCTATAGTAAGGGCATCTTTTCCCACCCGCTGGATGAACGGTATAGAGGATGCCGGAAACATCGGTAGTATGGTGATGAAATCCTGAGGGAGATCTCTATCACTATACCCGTGCATTTCAAGCGGCAGCTGGGCCAGCGAGGAGAGACGGGAGATCTCCGTAGTATCAATATAGCGACCCATGAGGACGTATCCGGCCACGTGCTGGTTTTCGCGGCCGGCAAAGACCGGGCGGATCGCAATCATCATCGGGCCATCGGGAGAATCTGCAATCCCCATGATGCCGGTACTTGACCCGTTCTGGAACTTCAGGTGGGGATACACTGATGGCGGTGAATGTAAGTCTGGCGGGACGGGAACCAAGGTATGGCGGTTGAGATCGTACCCCTGTCCCGATACGAGACTGCCGCTGGCATTATACAGCAGGATCTCATTGAACCCGAGCCGTTCGAATGTATCAGTGTCGAGCCGTGACCATTCAGTCCCCGAAATGTTGGCCGTCACAAACGCGATTGTATCCCCTCTCGAAGCCCAGTCATATGTCACCGCATCAAGCGCGTTTATGTCATTGCCAAGTGCGACAAGTACGCGGTTGGTCTCTTTTTGGGCATTTTGCGTCTCAACCCTCGAAAAACCGCCCAGCACGATAACTTCTGACGAGATATAGAGGGCAAGGATCAGGCAAAGAAGAGTGATGCAGACAATTACTACGGTCTTTTTACGTATGTCCATTGACACCCCCCCCCACGCCAGACCGGCTGATATTGACAGTTCTGTAGTATGCTTGAGCTATTCTTGTTTCTTTCGAAAAAACCCCGAAATTGCTGCAACCTGAACTATTCCTTCTTCTGTAAAGAAGGACTCCCTGCAGTTTTCCATATAAATATTGTACAATATTGCAAATTAAAATGCAATAATATCCAAAAAATTACAATAATGTATAAATATGTACAAAGTAAATTTGTAAACAGGATATCATCCAAGGGCCGCCGAATCCATCATGAAATTCAACGTAGGAACTGGTCCGTTCAGTCTGAAAAGAGGGAAAATGCCACATCAGATGATGTGCAGTTATACCAGGAACCTGAATCTATGAACCAAGAACTGAATCTTAATCTCGGGCTTGAGGAATTTGTCATTGCAGTAAGCAACCAGCCTAGGCCACTGGTCATCCCCCTCTGTGCCGAGCTGCCGCTCCCGGATATCTCGCCTCTTGAGATTTATACCGGTACCCGGACGGGATGCGGGTTCCTGCTCGAATCCATGGAGGGAAGTGAGAAACTCGCGCGGTACTCATTTATCGGGATCGATCCGGAATGCGTTGTTTCCATCGGAGAGACCATAGAGGTCCGGGGGAATGAGCCCTTTGTGTCCATTGCACGCGATCCGGAAGGGAATAATCCCGTGGACAGGATCAGATCGATCTTATCGCGATTCCACTACATGAACGTCAAGGCCCCCAGGTTTTTCGGCGGTATGGTCGGTTATTTTGCCTACGACTGTGTGTATTCCCTGTTTGAGAAAGTCCCAAAAAGGGTCAGAAAGGGCCCTGAGAAGACCGGCATGGAGAACGATGCCTGCTTCATGCTCGCAAAGGACTGCCTTGTTATCGATCACCTGGATAAAAAATTATTCATCTTTTCCAGCCCGTTCCTTACCTACGATTCCGACATTGCTGAGGAATATCGCAGGAGCGAAGCCAAGATCCACGCCCTTGGAGGCATCATTGGCAGACTTGCGGCAGGAAATATCCGGGACCCCGGTCACGCCAACGGAGATCCGGCTGCGCTGAATTTCAGCTCGCCGGTCACGCAGGATGCCTTTGAGTGTTCTGTAGAGCGGGTCAGGGAATACATCGCGTCAGGTGATATCTTCCAGGCGGTTATCTCCCGGCGCATGGAAGTACCGGTAAGCCATGACCCGTTCACGATTTACGCTGCACTCAGAAGGATAAACCCGAGCCCGTACATGTATTACCTTGACTTCGGTGACGAGAAAATAGTCGGGGCGAGCCCTGAGATGCTCGTGCGTGTAGAGAAACGCCGGGTCACGACGGTTCCTATTGCAGGTACCCGTCCCCGCGGGCGTGACAGGGACGAAGATGAACGGCTCGCCAATGATCTTCTGCAGGACAAAAAAGAGCGGGCCGAACACACGATGCTGGTCGACCTCGCGCGCAACGATCTGGGGAGGGTGTGCAGGTTCGGGACCGTTGAGGTCAGTGAGTTCATGAATATTGAAAAGTTCTCTCATGTCCAGCACATCGTCTCGACCGTGAACGGTGTGCTGAGAGACAACCTTGACTGCTATGATGCCTTCAGGTCCTGTTTCCCCGCTGGCACGGTATCAGGAGCGCCGAAGATCCGGGCCATGCAGATTATTGATGAACAGGAAGAAGAAGCCCGCGGCCTGTATGCCGGCGCAGTCGGTTATATCGGGTTTGACCGGAACCTCGATTTTGCAATTGCCATCCGGACTATCCGGATCCGGGATGAACGTGCCTACATCCAGGTGGGCGCCGGAATCGTCGCAGATTCTGTACCGGCGAACGAATGGAACGAGACAGAGAACAAGGCAGCCGCAATGGTCCGGGCGATCGAGCAGTCGGGGGGATACCAATGAAAGTGCTGATCGTGGACTGTTACGACAGTTTCACTTTCAACCTGTACCAGCAGGTGGGCAAGCTTGGAGGTAACCCGGTTGTTATGACATGTGATACACCGCTCGGGCGGCTGCAGGAAAGCGGGTGCGACCGGATCATCCTCTCGCCGGGCCCCGGGACACCCCTCGACGCCGGGGTCTGCCTTGAGGTACTGGACACCATGAGCCGCACGATCCCCACGCTGGGCGTCTGTCTCGGGCACCAGGCTATCTGCACGGTGTTTGGCGGGGAGGTTGTCCGTGCCCGGCACCTGATGCATGGCAAGACCTCGGAGATCCGGCATGATGGCAAGAGGATCTTCTCCGGCATCCCGTCGCCGTTCACCGCTACCCGCTACCATTCTCTGGTCGCCCGGGAGGATTCACTACCGGGGGAACTTGTGGTCACTGCGACGAGCCTGGATGACAACTATGTCATGGGTATACGCCACACGAAGTACCCCATCGAAGGTGTCCAGTTCCACCCGGAGAGCATCCTCTCGCAGGATGGCGACCGCATCATCAGAAATTTTCTCTGTATGACAGGAGTCGGACAATGAAGTTCAGCGATACCATCAACCGGCTGGCAGACCACCAGGATCTGACAACTGAAGAAGCATCCGGGGTCATGGATATCATCATGGACGGCAGGGCGTCTCAGGCGCAGATAGGGGCGTTCCTGCTCGCTCTGCGCATGAAAGGCGAGACCCCGTTGGAGATTGCTGCGTTTGCAGGAGTGATGCGCAGGCATGCCATACAGGTCAGGCCGTCGGTCAAAGGGATGCTGGTCGATACCTGCGGGACCGGGGGGATGGCACCCGGACATTTAACATCAGTACCGCTTCGGCATTCGTGGCAGCTGGCGCAGGAGTGCCGATCGTCAAGCATGGGAACCGGAGCGTGAGCAGCACGTGCGGATCTGCTGACGTTCTCACCGAAATGGGAGTGGATATTTCGGTAGCGCCGGGATTACAGGCAAAGATCGTAGAACAGGCAGGCATCGCGTTTCTCTTCGCTCCGCACCACCACCCGGCAATGCGACACGTCATGGCAGCACGGCAGGAGATCGGGTGCCGGACCGTCTTCAATCTTCTCGGTCCGCTGGCGAACCCTGCCGGGGCACAGGCCCAGGTTCTCGGGGTTTATCGGCCCGGGTTAACGGGGACGGTCGCAGATGTGCTCAGGCGCCTTGGACTTTCCCGTGCCATGGTGGTCCACGGGAACGGTCTGGACGAGATCACCACGACAGGAGAGACTATCGTTGCTGAACTGGACGGGGGAGTGACCCGCACGTTTATCCTGACCTCCGGTACTTTTGGTATTGCACCCGCGGTACTTGAGGATCTGGTCGGAGGAGATGCCGCAGTAAATGCCCGGATCATCCGCGAGATATTCGACGGCGAACGGGGCGCACCGCGGGATATTGTCCTGATGAATGCGGGAGCAGCGATCTATATCGGGGGGCGGGCCGGTGATCTGCACGAGGGGATACAGCGTGCTGCCAGCTCCATAGATTCAGGCAGGGCCCGTGCCAGGCTGGACGCACTTGTCACGGCTACCCGGAGTGCAGCATGATACTGGACGAGATTGTGCGGCGCACCGTGAAACGGGTTGCCAGACTGCCGGAGTCATTTCCCGAGACCACAGAAAAACCCTGCCTGGGAGCAAGCCTCGCGGCTGCAATACGGAACAGAAACGGCAAAAACGCGGTGATTGCCGAGATCAAGTGCACATCGCCAAGCGGTGGCATCATCCGGCGCAACGTTGACATGGCGATGATGGCCGGCGAACTTGCGGGAGGGGGCTGCGTCGCAATCTCGGTCCTCACCGAGCCCTACTTTTTCGGGGGAACAGGGCGGGACATCGAGCGCGTCAAGAGTGCTGTTTGCCTGCCGGTGCTCCGCAAGGACTTCATCATTGACGAACGCCAGGTCGCCGAATCCGGGGCTCTCGGTGCAGATGCGGTCCTCCTGATCGCCGCTGTGCTGGGGAAACGCCTCCCGGTATTTGTGGATCTCGCCAAGAACTACGGCCTTGAACCTCTGGTGGAGGTGCACACCCGGGCTGAAGCCGATGCTGCCCTTGCTACAGAGACACTGCTGGTCGGTATCAACAACCGGGACCTCGTGACCATGACGATCGATCGTTCGACCACCCGCCTTCTTTCGGAGGAACTCCGGAAAGAGGGAAAACTGGTGGTCTCCGAAAGCGGGATGCGGTCAGCCGACGACATCCGGGAGATGAAACCCTATTGCGATGCGTTCCTGATTGGCTCTTCAATCATGGCCCATAAACAGCCGAGAAAAAAACTGGAGGAGTTCGTATGCGCATAAAGATCTGTGGGATTACGCAGCCGGAAGATGCATGTTTTGCCGAAGAGGCCGGGGCCGATGCGATCGGTGTTGTCGTATTTTCCGGAGGTATATCGCGCCGGGTCGTCTCTCCGGAACGGGCACGGGAGATCTTTGATTCGATAGGACCGTTCACGGCCACAGTTGCAGTCAGCCATACGAATTCATGGCAGGATCTTGAACAGATGCTTGCGCTGCACCCGGATGTTATCCAGATCTCACACCCTTTCGTATTCAGGGAAGATCCGGGGGTCCGGGTGATCCGGGTCATCGGCCGGGGTGATCTCCTGCCGGAAGACTGCGATGCCGTCATTATCGATGACAGCCATGGCAAAGGGCGACAGTATGATCCGTCCTATGCCCGCGCCGCGGTACAGCAATCCAGGGTACCAGTAATCCTTGCAGGGGGGCTGACTGCAGAAAATGTCCGCGACGCGATCCAGCAGGTTCACCCGTACGCGGTGGACGTAGCAAGCGGGGTTGAAGTGTCGCCGGGGATCAAGGACCACGGGAAAATGCGGGCGTTTATTGCTGCATGCAGGAGTTTTTGAGATGATACAGAAAGGACGGTACGGGAAATATGGCGGGCAATACGTCCCGGAGACGCTGATGAGCGCATTACTCGAACTCGAAGCAGCCTATGAAAAGGTGGAGAATGACCTGAAGTTCGCTGCCGATCTTGCTGCACTCCAGAAAGAGTACGCCGGCAGGGAGACACCGCTCACGTTCTGCGCGAACGTATCGCGGGAACTCGGGTGCAGGGTCTACCTCAAGCGGGAGGACCTCGTGCACGGAGGATCGCACAAGCTGAACAATACCCTCGGACAGGCGCTGCTGGCAAAGCGCATGGGCAAGAAGAAACTGATCGCCGAAACGGGTGCAGGGCAGCACGGCGTTGCAACGGCGATCGTCGGGGCGGCGCTCGGGATGTCCGTTGAAGTGTATATGGGTGAACTCGACACGCAGCGGCAGGCACTCAATGTCTTCCGGATGGAGCTGATGGGGGCAAAGGTTGTCCCGGTCACTTCCGGGACCCGTACCCTCAAGGACGCAGTCAATGAGGCGCTCCGCAACTGGGTGGCAAACGTACAGGACACCTATTTCCTCTTCGGTTCAGTGGTAGGCCCGCACCCGTACCCCCGTATTGTCCGGGACTTCCAGGCCGTGATCGGCAGGGAGACACGCGAACAGGTGATGAGAAAAGAGGGCAGGCTCCCTGATACGATAGTGGCCTGTGTCGGCGGGGGTTCGAACGCGATCGGCATCTTCTACCCGTTCCTCAGGGACGACGTGGAACTGATCGGCGTGGAAGCCGGAGGGAAAGGGATAGAGACCGGCGAACATGCGGCCACGCTGTGCGCCGGGGAGCCGGGAGTGCTGCACGGGGCGCTCTCCTACCTGCTGCAGGATACTGACGGACAGGTGCTCCCTACCCATAGTATATCTGCAGGCCTCGATTACCCGGGAGTAGGGCCCGAACACGCGATGCTCAGGGACCGTCACCGGGTGACCTATACCGCGGTCAACGACCCTGACGTGCTCGACGCGTTCCGGTTCCTTTCCCGGACCGAGGGAATTATTCCCGCACTCGAATCAGCCCACGCGGTAGCGTATGTCATGCAAAACGCGGACCGCTTTGATAAAGACGACATTGTTGTGATCAACCTCTCCGGCCGCGGGGACAAGGACGTTGCCGAAGTGGCAAGGACGCAGGAGTGTGCGTGATGGGACGGATTGCTGACACCTTCAAGAACTGCAGGACGCCGGCTTTCATCGGTTTTACTGTGGCCGGGGACCCGGATAAGGAGACCTGTGTGCGGATCGCCCGTGCTCTTATTGAGGGCGGGACGGACATTCTGGAGCTCGGGTACCCTTCTCTGATCCGGTTGCTGACGGGCCGACCATCCAGAAGGCGGATGAACGGGCACGTGCAGCCGGAACAAGCCCCGACGTTGTCTTTGCCATCGTCAGGGATATCCGGAAAACATCGGAGGTACCCATCGTTTTCCTTACGTATTACAATACGGTTTACCACCGGGGGATCGAGCGGTTTTACCGGGAAGCGCACGATGCGGGGGTCGACGGCATCCTGATCGCGGATATGCCGGTCGAGGAGTCCACGGAGATCTGCGAAACTGCAGCCCGTTTTGCCATTGATCCGATCTTTCTCATCGCCCAGACAACGTCAGACGAGCGGATCAGGAAAATTGCCGGGAAGGCCGGGGGTTACCTCTACCTCGTATCAGTTCTTGGCGTGACCGGTATGAGAGACGAGATGTCGTCGGGTGCAATCGAACTGCTGCACCGGGTCCGCAGGCATACTGATCTTCCCCTTGCCCTGGGTTTTGGTATATCAACCCCCGATCATGCGAAGACCTGCTCAGGAGCCGGGGCTGATGGAGTGATCGTTGGCAGCGCGATTGTTGATATCATTGAACGGAACCTGAATGCGCCGGACAAAATGATCCGGGAACTTAAGAGGTACGTATCGCAGATGAGATCCGGGATGCTTCCCTGACCCGATCCAAAACTTCTGGATGAACTACCTTTTTAATGCGTGCCTGCCTACAGATATCCTTGGATGAGTACGATGTCCAGAACCAGCATTTTTGTTATTCTAGCCTGTATCGTCGCAGTATTGCTCATTGCGGGGTGTACGCAGCAGCCCGCACAGACCCCGGTACAGACTACCGTTGTTCCGGCTCAGGGAACACCCGCTACAACCCCAGCGCTGGTAAGTGCGGGCATGGCAAACCCGGCATCAGTCAACTGCGGAAACATTGGTGGAACGACCCAGATCATGTCCAACCCGGACGGCAGCCAGTACGGCATGTGCACGTTCCCTAATGGAACGACATGCGAGGAGTGGGCCCTCTTCAACGACCACGTCTGCAAACCGTACGTGCAGGCCGCAACAAAGCCTGCCACTATCGGCATGGCCAATCCTGCCTCGGTCAACTGCGGAAACATTGGTGGAACGACCCAGATCATGTCCAACCCGGACGGCAGCCAGTACGGCATGTGCACGTTCCCCAACGGAACGACATGTGAGGAGTGGGCCCTTTACCGCAACGAAGGGTGCAAGCCCAACGTTTACGTAGCTCCCGCCACTGCTGCCACCAACGCTTCCACTTCTTCCAGATAAAAGTTTATTCTGCCGGTTCCCCGCGGTATCCATGAACTGCGAGGATGCCGGTAACCTTCTTCACCCATTCGGGATCATTCGCGCCCGGGGGATGTGCATGGGGCAGGGATGCGATCTCTTCTTTCCAGAGCTGTGCAAGAACTTCGTCTGACGTGCTAATTTCCTGCGCCCCGATTACCGTCCCGCAACGCTGTCCCCCATGATTGAAGATCAGCATCCGGTAACAGCGGAACTCCCGGCATACCCGCGGTCGTGCAGGATAGACTGCGCAGGAAAATCCTTCACCATCCTTCCCCCTGCACAGGAATGGACAGGGTTTTTTTACAGGGTCTGCCCCTGGACCGTCAGAAAATTTTTCAGATACCTCTTCTGCAAAATCCGCGTCAACGTGCACGAGGAACAGATCACCGGTGATACCATACCGGCAATAGTAGTCCCGGTCGTTCAGCTGGCGCTCGATGGTGATGAATGAACCGAAGCTCCTGCAGCATTTCCCGCAATGGTCGCACTCGAACGCCGCCATAGATTGTGAGTGTATTATCCAGGGAAGACAAATGGATTACGGTTCACAATTGCACAAACTGGTATCAGCAGTTCCTTTGCCATCATATATTTAAAAAATAAGAATTTTCTGATTTTTCTGAAAATATAAATAGTGGACGTGCCAACAATAATCCGGAGAATCCAGATGCTTAAGAAGAACAGCGGTATCGGGTGTAGTCCGGGAACTGAGTGCGGATGCACACCGGGATCAGGCTGTAAAGTCGAAGCGGTCCTCTCGGTGGACGAGCGGGGACAGATGGTGCTCCCCAAGGATGTCCGTGAGAAAGCCGGGATCAAAACCGGGGACAAACTCGCCCTGATCAGCTGGGAGAAGAATGGCAGTGTCTGCTGCCTTGCACTGATGAAAGCCGAGAACCTGAGTAGTATGGTAAAAGAGGTGCTCGGCCCGCTCTTCCATGAGCGCGAGTGAGGGGGAGGGGAGATTATAGATACGATCCCAACAGCCGGATCAGATCGCTGCACCTGTTCACCCGGACAGGTTATTCCGTCCTGCGGTTGCGGGACAGACCGCTCGTCACCACCGGAGATTCGGACTACTGACAGCGCGATTACCGTCTCCAACCGGCTCGACCATCTCCTCGCCCGCTGGGGCGTGAACCGTGGCGGGCACCGCGTGGAGCCCGGCCTGTACCGGCTCGGGAACCCCACCCCGGAATCCCCGGTCTTTGCTTCGGCAAATTATACCCTGAGTTTCGATGCCCTGCGTTCTGTACTCGGAGGATTCGATGCGTTCATTCTGGTTCTGGATACCAAAGGGATCAATGTCTGGTGCGCCGCGGGCAAGGGAACGTTCGGGACGGAGGAACTGGTACGGAGAATCGAAGTCACGGGGCTTGCAGGTGTCGTGGACCATACGAAGATTATCGTGCCCCAGCTCGGGCACCGGGAATTTCATGGCCGGAAGTCCTGCACAAATCCGGTTTTTCCGTTGAATACGGCCCGGTACGGGCGCGCGACCTCCCGGAATACCTCAGGGTGCATAAGGCGACACCGGAGATGCGCAGGGTGGTGTTCCCGCTCTGGGATCGCGCCGTCCTTATCCCCGTCGAATTCATCAATGTCGCGCTTCCGGCGATTATCGCCGCCGTCACGCTCTGGTTCCTTGCCGGCCCGGTAGCTGCACTTGCAGCCATTGTCGCGGTAATGGCAGGAACGGTGATCTTCCCGGTTCTGCTACCGGTTCTCCCGACAAAGGACTTCTCCTCAAAAGGGTTGCTTCTTGGGGGAGTCATGGCAATTCCGTTTGCAATTGCCTTCGCTTCCGCGCCGGCCCTGCCCGGCTGGGCAACAACCGCCGGAGCCCTCGCCCCGCTCCTCATCATACCTGCTGTAACCGCATATCTTGCACTGAATTTCACCGGCTCAACAACTTTCACTTCCCGGACAGGTGTGAAGAAGGAGATCTTCCGGTACGTACCCGTCATGGCACTCATGGCCGGTGCCGGGGTAATTATTGGGATAGTGCTTGGCGTGAGCCGTCTTATCGGGGTGATCTGATGCCCAATTCCGGAAAGGTTCCTCAAAACCCCGGTGAGATGAACAAGCCATCAGGGTTCTCCGACTCCGGAAAGGTTTCTCAGAACCTCGACGGGGAGAAGAATCCGGCAGGATTCTTCGACTCCTATAGGGAGACCACGCTGAAACTTGATCCAGACCGGTGCATCAACTGCAAACGCTGCCTTCAGGTCTGCCCGCACGCAGTTTATACCGAGGGATATAACCATGTCGATCTCGCCCGTCCTGCCTCTTGCATGGAGTGCGGCGCCTGCGCTTTAAACTGTCCCGTTCAGGCAATTACCGTACAGAGCGGGGTCGGGTGTGCCTGGGCGATGATAAGCGCGGCCCTGCGGGGAAAGGACATGGACAGCGGGGAATGCAGCTGCGGGGGGGACAAAGAAGAGTCATCGTGTTGCGAGGGAAAATGACGGAAAAAACCCGGGTCCTCTTCATCTGCACCGCCAACGCTGCACGTTCCCAGATGGCAGAGGGTTACCTGAGGGCAAGGTATGGCGACCGGTTCGAGGCTTTTTCCGCCGGCACCCGCCAGTCCAAAGTCAGTGCACGTGCAATAACTGTGATGCAGGAGATCGGGATCGATATCTCGGGCCATCGGTCGAAGACACTTGATGCAGTATCCGGTATGCATTTTGATCTGGCCGTTACGCTCTGCGATCGTGCCCGCCAGGTCTGCCCGGTTGTGACTGCCGCAAAAAGAACCATTCACCGGGGATTCCCCGATCCCCACCTGACACCCGGTACTGATGATGAGATTCTCGAAGGATATCGCCGGGTCCGGGATGAGATTACCGCCTGGATCGACGCTGCATTCGGGTTAAACGGGCCGCAGTGACCGTACGATCCTTCCGACAATAACATTGATGGTATGCCATCGCGTTCATTGACTCAATGCAGGGTTATGCATGAGCCGGGGAAAGAAGAAGGACGTTTACGCAGAATCGCTCGAACTTCACCGGAAGCACCAGGGAAAGATCGAGATCCACTCAAAGGTTCCTGTCACAAACCGCAGGGAACTCTCCCTAGCCTATACACCAGGAGTCGCATCCGTGTGCAGGGAGATCCACCGTGATAAGGACCTCGCTTACAAATACACGATGAAGGCGAATACCATCGCCATCATATCGGATGGCTCGCGGGTACTCTCTCTCGGGAACATCGGGGGATATGCCGCCATCCCCGTGATGGAAGGAAAAGCACTCCTCTTCAAAAAACTTGCCGGTATCGATGCATTTCCTATCTGCTTTGAAAGTTACCACACGGAATTTGCCGATGATATCAAGAATATCGCCCCGGTTTTTGGTGGGATTGCACTGGAGGACATCGCCGCACCAAAATGCTTCGAACTTGAAGAGTCGCTGCAGGGCATCGGCATTCCGGTAATGCACGATGACCAGCACGGCACTTCCGTCGTTGTCCTTGCCGCGCTCCTGAACGCGTGCAAGGTTACCAAGAAACGGTTCGAAGAACTCAATATCGTCATATGTGGCGCAGGGGCTGCAGGGTTTGCCATCGCGCGGATGCTGAAATGCATCGGGTACGATCCCAACCTCTGCAGCAGCGTCAACGACATCATCGTCTGTGACACCGGCGGGATCATTCACCGGCATCGCGAAGGACTGTATGCAAATAAATACAAGTTCATCATCGGAGCGGAGACCAACCTGACAGAGCGGACGGGAACACTTGCCGAGGCCATGAAAGGCGCCGACGTCTGCATAGGGGTGTCTGTTCCGGGGATTATCACCGCATCGATGATCCGCTCGATGAACAAGGATCCCATCATCTTCGCACTCGCGCACCCGGTCCCGGAAATCCTTCCCGGGGACGCTCTCCAGGCGGGTGCTGCCATAGTCGGCACCGGGCGCAGTGACTTTCCCAACCAGATCAACTATGCCCTTGCATTCCCGGGTATCTTCCGCGGTGCGCTTGATGTATGTGCGACGAGGATCTCAGATGAGATGAAGGTTGCTGCCGCACATGCTCTTGCCGGATATGTCAGACGGCCGCAAAAGGACAGGATTCTTCCCCAGATCCTCAATCGTAATGTTGTTACAGCAGTAGCCAAGGCTGTAAGCGAGGCAGCGGTCGCAAGCGGCTGTGCCCGCCATATTGAATGAAGGGGCGTAAAAGAAAAGGGGATTTTTTTCAGACAAGCTCGATCTGGACGCCGCCGATCTTGCTCGCAAAGAAATTATACAGGAAGGCCATGATCGCCCCACAGATGAACGCCATGATACCAAAGATGATCGGGAAGATGATGATGGACATCAGTCCGAATGCGGTCACGCCGGGCATGGCCCGGTGAAACCCGATTGCTGCTCCTATTACTGCGAACAGGACGCCATAGATGAATCCGAACACGATACCAAACAGGGCGTGGATTTTCGCCCAGGATATAATATCAATACTCTTGATGACTGCCATTGGCGCACCTACGTATGTTTATTGAAAACTCCTGTAAAAAGGCTTGCGTATTTCATCCGGTGCCGGGTCAGCATTCATCATGATGGCCGGGAAGGAGTGTCATCACCCTGCACACATTTTCCATCCGTGCATGGTGCCGCCTGAGGTTATCCAGAAAAATCATGCTGCGTCTGCCCGCACCGAGGGGGTGCCAGGTGAGGCCGCAACCCGTCTCCCAGAGGATCAGGCCTTCGGCAGATGCAGGCTGGAGGGGCTTTCCGGCTGGGGCCGACAGGAGTTCAGTCATGGAACTGTCGGAAGCTTCCCCAGTCCGACCCTGATAAGCGCTGTTGCCATGCAGCGCACCTGGTGCCAAAGGAAACTCGCTGCGGTCACCTCAAGAAAGACATAATCTTCCTGGTCAAAGATCGCGGCTGCCAGGATCGTCCGATAGGGGTTTTTATCTTCTACCCTCGCAAAAGTGGTGAAGTTGTGGTTTCCCAGAAACCGGCCGGCAGCACGGTCCATCGCCTCAACATCATACCTTCCTTCCTCGAAATAGTAACGGTATGTTCGGAACTTCGCGTCGTACCGCGGGTGAAAAGCAGGAGATACTTCCGAATAACCGGAACACCAGCAATCCGGGGGAAGCTGGGTGTTGATGGCGTGAACCGCCCGTTCCGGTTCCGTGGTCGAAAAGGCTGCAACCTGACCGCAGGCGTGGACACCCCGGTCAGTCCTTCCCGCGAAGAGAAATCCAGCTTTCCTCCAGTCGTCAAAGAGGCTGAGCCGCACACAGGCTGCGACAAACTCCCCTTCCACAGTGCGCCGGTCCACCTGCATCTGTGAACCATAAAACCCGCTTCCGAGATACGAGACCCGGAACGCAAGTCTTACCGGAGGGGAACCCGACGTGTTATCCTCTTTATCTTTCTCCATGTGTTTTTGATGGACTGGCGCGTATAGGTGCGCAGCGGTGTCTTCCTGCCACTGCAGGATACTTTACCGGCCCGGATCGCATCGAGAATCGCGGGAACATTTCTGTCCGCATCGACAAAAGTCCTGCCAAAACCGACAAACTTTGCATGGTGTGCGTCGCTGCCCCCGACACAGGGCTTGCCGAGCCTCTTGGCAATACGGGCAGCTTCTTGTTTGCCGAACCGACAATATACCTGCTGTTGAATGCCTCGACGGCGTCGACTGCCGTCATTCCTGATTTCTTGCGCCGGGCGACCCCGTGCCGCCAGACATGGTAGGGGTGGGGGAGGATGAGGAGGGCACCCATGCGCCGGGCGATAGTGATGGTTTCCACCACATCGAGCATGGACGGGATGACCTCAGTGACGCCGAGGACCAGGAGATGGCCCTGTCTTGTCGAGACTTCTATCCCGGGAATGACCAGGACTGCCGAGGGGATTGTGAGAGCTTTCTTGGCCCCGTCCACCGAATCGTGATCCGTGATTGCGATTACATCAAGTCCTGCCTCTTCAGCCCTTTTGAGGATGTCCTCGATGCTGCTTTCGCCGTCCTTGGAATAGTTGGTGTGCACATGCAGGTCGCAGATCAGCATCTGATCATAGTGTTTTTATCTCTCTGGTATTAAGGGAACTTATGCGCATTCTCCTCCCGACCGGTGCTCCCACCGAACAGATGGTAAGAAAGGCTGCAGCCGGGTATGACGCTGATGTGGTGGTCACAGGAGAGATCGCTTCGTTCCTGACGCCGCACCGCCTCCGGGAACTCCTGAAGAAAGGCGCGTACGATCTTGCCATCGTCTCCGGCATGTGCACGGCATCATTTGAACAGGTAGAACACGAGAGTGGAGTCCCGGTATATCTCGGGCCCCGGCATGCTGCTGACCTCGCGTTGATCCTACCGGTCCTCGGTTCGGTCACTCTTTCACGCACGGTTCCGGCCGATGATTTCCTCGCAACAAAAAAAGCAGAAGAGGCGATGCGCCGGGTCGGGGAACTGGAGAGGGACTCCGGAGCTGACTGCATTATCCGCGGCGTGAAGATTGGCGGAGAATCGAGGATGAAGGTGCTCGCTGAGATGATGGATGCGCACCGGTGCGAGAGTGTCCGCGAGATGACAGAGATGTACTTCGCATCGGGTGCAGACATTGTTGATCTCGGGTTCGGGTTCGATGCAACGCCGGAAGATGTAAGGAATACCTTTTCTCTCCTCGAAGAGATCGATCTTCCGCTTGCCGTGGACACGCAGGACCCTGCCCTGATCCGCGCGGCGCTCGGGCGGGCAGATATTGTGCTCAGCCTGCAGGAACGCAACATACCCAAAGTCGGGAAAGAGGTGGCTGAGGCAGGTGCAGCTGCGGTTATTGTACCGGTTCAAGCACTCTCGCGAAGAACATTGCGATGGCAAAACAGATGGGGATCTCGTGCATCATTGCCGATCCCCTCCTGCAGCCGGCAGGGTCAGGCATTGTCAAATCTCTGAAAAATTTCAAAAAGATCGGCTGTCCCCTCTTTTTCGGGGCAGGAAACGTATCAGAGCTCCTGGATGCTGACTCGATCGGTCTCAACGCCCTCCTAGCAGCGATGGCAATGGAGCTGGGTGCAGCAGTGGTCTTCACCAGCGAGCATTCGGACAAGACCCGGGGATCCATCCACGAGATGCGGAGAGCGACGGAGATGATGGCCCTTGCCCGTGACCGCCCGTACCCCAAAGACCTCGGCATCGACCTCCTCGTCCTGAAGGAGAAACGGCGACGGTGCGAGCCCCCGCTGGACTACGACACGATCATCCCCGCAAAGAAGATGCCGGAGGAGATCGGGTACGATCCGAAAGGGAACTTCCGGATTGGCATCGAAGGCAACCGGATCGTGGCAGTGATCCATGGAAAGGCCGTGCAGGGAAAGTGCTGGCAGGATGTTCTGTACACCCTCCTGTCTCAGGGGGACGTCTCCCTGCTGGATCATGCCGGCTACCTCGGCCGTGAGCTCTACAAGGCTGAGCTGGCGATCCGGTACGGGCGGAGTTTCGAGCAGGACGGGGAGTTCTGAACCGGCTATTGCATAATTAATAATTAAACGGATCAGTTGAAATTTTCAGGGCAACTAAATTGATTTCCTCTTTCTCTTTAAAATTGCTTTTGGGATTTCCTCGGAGAATGCAAGTTTTCTGCAGAGCCTTTTTTTACAAATTTTAAAAGAGGGAAAATGCCTGAATGAGATGTTCCCTAGTTGCCGACAATTCCCCCGATTGCCCCACCCACGAGCCCAAGTATCGCAAAGTAAAGAGCAAGGATCACCAGGATCAGTCCGATACCCAGTGCCGCCAGAAATCCCAGCAGTCCAAGTGCCATCGTTCCGATAACCAGCGCAATAATGCTCGTAACCAGCGCACCGAAAATGCCTGCAACAAATCCGGCCTTTGCCCCGTTCCACATTCCGCCTTTTGCGATCAGCCCCGCGACGACCCCCCCTATAATAGGCCCAAGGATGGGCAGAACCCCCCCAAGGAGCACCATAATGATAAATCCCGCAAGCGCTGCAAGCCAGAAATTCCCTTTTGCCATAGTGTGAACTTGCATGGGATATGAGATAAAAATTGAGTTTACTCCAGTGGCCAGGAGAGAGACAGACGTTACAGGATTTTTTTTGATAATCTGAACAATCGCACTTACTATAAAGCCGGGGGAGATGCCTGTTTTTATCAACCATTTTATTTCATCAGTTGCTCATTTCTATATATGACCACACAGGCACGCGCCTCCCATATCCTCGTGAAGACCGAAGACCAGGCAAACCAGATCCTGAAACGCCTCAACGACGGTGAGGAGTTTGACAAGGTCGCGCGGAGGTTCTCCAGCTGCCCGTCCGGTAAACAGGGAGGCGACCTCGGGTGGTTTGGCAAGGGGATGATGGTCCCCGAGTTCGAGAAGATCGCATTCGAGGAACAGGTTGGCAAGGTCGTAGGCCCGGTCAAGACCCAGTTTGGGTACCATGTCATCAAGGTGACTGGAAGGCGATGATTTTCTCTCACGGAAAAGATCCTGTCCCTGCCGGCAGAAACCGTATCCCCATTGACAGATGCCGCTAAGAACCGTCGCTCTTTACGTAGTACATCACAACAGGGACGGCTGAAGGCCTGTTCCTGCCGGATCTCGTGAACAGGCTCAATATGCCGGGGTACCACCTTCATTTCATCTCTGATGACCTCCGTACCGGTGGCCATATTCTTGATCTTGACATGGCTCCGGAAACTTTAATAGAACTGGACATTACGCCCGGGCTCTCGGCACTGCTCCCGAACAGCACATCCTTTGCCAACGCTGACCTGTCCCGGGACATGTCGGGGGACCTTGTAAAAGCCGGGCGATGATCCCCCGATTTTTAAAGGAGCCTTTTTTGCAGAACAACAACCATAGTTCAGTACAACTCCGGGCATTCTGCAGGAAGTATCCCATGAACATCCACGGTATCCGACAGGACCTCCTTTTACTCCTTCTTGAGATGGGGCGCGACAGCCACCCGAATGAGTTCGTCGGCCTGCTCCGGGAACGCGATGGCATCATGGAAGAGCTCAACCTCCTCCCCGGGACCGTCGGCCGCGGGGATTCAGCTTCGCTCCTGTATACCATGATGCCCCTGGACACCCATGTCGCTGGTAGTGCCCACAGCCACCCCAATGGCGTACTCAGGCCCTCCTCCGCTGATGTGAATTTTTTCCCGCGGACGGGAAAGTACCACCTGATCATCGGTTATCCGTACGGGAAGGACAACTGGCGGTGCTTTACCGCGGACGGGGAGCCGTACGATCTGGAGGTGGTCTCGTGAACCCCCGGCGTGTCGTTGCCACCGGGACGTTCGATATCCTGCACCCCGGCCATCTCTTCTATCTCGAGGAGTCAAAGAAACTCGGCGACGAACTCTGGGTGATCGTGGCACGGGACACCAACGTAAAACACAAACCCCGCCCGATCATCCCGGAGGAGCACCGCCTCCGTATGGTCGCAGGGTTGAAAACCGTCGACCACGCAGTCCTTGGGGATAAAACGGATATGTTCCGCCCGATCGAGGAGATCCATCCCGATATCATCACCATCGGGTTCAACCAGATGTTCGATGAGACGAAATTAACGGAACAGCTCAGGGCCCGCAACCTGAACCCGCGGATTGTCCGCATCGGCAGATATGTTGACGGGGACCTGTGCAGTTCACGCCTCGTTGTCCAGCGTATCATCGACAAACGGTCCCATGATCCCAACCGCCCGCAATAACTCCTCACCAAACCTTTATCGTCACAGACCCGCATTGGCTCAATGATGATACCTATAGTGGCTGACCTTTTGGAAGAGATCGAAAAACTGCGGGGACTTGCAGGGGAATCGGGTGTGTACGTCCACGAAATCACTCCCGATGAAGTCGTTGTCTCCCAGTGGGTCCGGTTCAAGTGCCGGTATGGTTGTAAGGGATATGGCAAACATTTCGGCTGCCCACCCTATGCCCCGTCATACGATGAGACTCTCCGTATGGTTGGGGAATATTCCGCCGGCATTCTCCTGCGCTTCGATGGCGTGCCGGGACACGGGACGTTCGGCCCGGACGATATCCCCGAGGACTTCCACCCATGGTACAGCGATCTCATCCGCTGGGTTAACGGCACCGTGCATCTTCTCGAGAAGACCGCATTCTATGATGGTTTTTATAAGGCATTCGGGTTCGGGGGCTACCCGTGCATCTGGTGCGAGCACCAGCATTGTGTTGCGGAAGAGCAGGAGGGCCTTGTCGACGAGAGCCTGCGCAGGAAGTGCCGGCACATGGATCTGGTCCGCCCGTCCATGGAAGCGGCCTGTATGGATGTCTTTGCTACAGCAAAAAACGTGGGGTGGGACCTTTTCACGATTCCCTGCAAAGACCTCGAGTACGGGAAGATTGTGCATTCCGACATCCACTCGGTCGGGCTTGTTCTGATCGAATGAGTTTCAGCGGCCGGAGTGGACGCGGTGCGTCGGGGCTTTTCTCCTCCCGATATGGGTGATCCCACGCCGCAGTATCGTGCTGTATTTTGCAGCGAAGGACCCGATGATCGAGGTCACGATGACCATCGCTGCAATTGTTGTTCCGACAACCGGAGATCCGTACAGCACGGCAAGCGCGATCGAGAACTCCCCTCTCCCGATGGTGTTCGCCCATATTTCAAGACCCGACAAGGCCGATTCGTGGATGACCAGGCCCGTGATCAGTCCCGAAAGGAGTTTGCTCAGCACGGCAAGGATGCAGATAACCGAGATATTAAACAGGTTCGCCCCCCCGGAAAAGTCAATCGTTACCCCGAAAAAGACAAAGAAGACCACGAGGAAGACGTCCTTGAAAGGGCGGGCGTGCTGCTCGAACGCATCGGGGTCGGTTGTCGCGAACGCAACGCCAAGCGCGATCACCATCAGGGTCTCCGGGATATTGAGCACCAGGGCAACTGACGCCGTGGTAAGCACTGCTGCAAAGGTGAAGATGATGGGCAGTTCGTCATCCCGGTCGAGGATGGAGATGAGGAACTCCTTACCGTAATGGGCAAACGCGTACAGGACCCCGAGGACACCCAGGATCTTTGCGACAAAGAGGAGGAGGTTCTGGTCCCCGGCTGAGATGATCGCAAGGAAGATGATCAGCACGAGGTCTTCAAAGACCATCAGCCAGATGATCGTCTCTGCCTCGCGGAACATCAGTTTCCTGTTCTCGACAAGCGAGGTGATCGCCATGGCCGTGCTCGATATATAGAATGCCGCGGCAACGATCAGTGATTCTATTATTGAGAACCCGAGCAGGTACGCGCCCAAAAACCCGATGATCATGTTGATGTTGAGGTCAATGATCCCGCTGGTCAGGACCGCAGACCGGTTGGCCGCGATCCGCTCGGGCTTGAGGCCGAGCCCCATGAAGAACAGCAGGAAGATCAGCCCCATCTCCGAGAAGAACTGGCTGATATCATCGGCCTGGACCATCCCGAGCCCGGCCTTCCCGAGAAGGACACCGGTAAGGATGTAAAACGGAATTGCCGGGATCGACAGGTACTTGGTGACCAGCGCCAGGATAAGGCAGAGGAAGAGCGCGATTACGAGGCCTTCCATTACTCCACCATGATCTCGCGCTCAAACTTTTTTATCTGGTCGCTCTCCCCGATGACCAGCGCCGCGTCCCCGGTCTCAAAGACGAACGTGGGCGGCGGGTTGATGATATTCCTGTCATGGCGGCAGACCGCAATCACGGTCGCGCCGGTCTTGGCCCGGATCTGCAGGTCCTCGATGGTCTTCCCGGCAATGGCTTTCGGTATGTAAAACGTGTGGATTGTCACCCTGAGGTCGGCAAGGGCAGAGAAGGCGATCTCCACGCTCTCCTGGTCTGCTTCAATGATCGCGCCTGTAAGGATATTCCCCAGCCTCCGCGCCTCTACCGGGGTCATGTCAGCGGCGCTGGGGGTATGGCACCCTTTCTGGAGAGTGTACATCTGGATTGAGCCGCTCTTGGTGAAAAAAATTGCAACGGTATCCCCCTTATCAGTCTCAAATTCGTATTTTGTTCCTATACCGGGAAGATTCAGGGATCGGAGAGCCATAGCAGACATTAGAAAAATGATCCTAAAATATATTGTCCTTTTGCTGGACAAAACCAATGTAAAATAAATTATGATTGCCCAAAAGTGCTCTGCACCAAGCGGCTGTACCATAAAATACTCGCAAAAGAGAAAATAATTTGGGGTTTTGTTTGAGAGGGCGGGAGGAGCGAAGTGCAAGCCGTTCTCGCACCTGACTCATGGTGAGAGGGCTTCGTCCTACCCATATACCTTGTAACCGGACGAGGGGGATAAATCCGGTACCGGGCGGGGTGAAAGTGAATCCACCCTCCCCACCGGCGCGCCAGACAAACAACCATTTAACCCGCCGAACCTGAATTGATCTATGGATCGGACAGAGCACGTCCATATCATCAGCGCCGGTGAGAAGATACCTATCGCGTATCCTGCAATGTTCCGTGAACTCCCGGCTATCTCCCGGACCATGGTGTTTACCGACAGCATCGTTCATGAGGGATCTCCCGACCCGGTAACGGAAAAGCACCGGTTCGCGGTCCGGAATGCGGTCTCGGCAGTGCAGGAGATCTCGGCGTCCCTCTCGATACCCTTCACCCGGGTGGTGATCTGGCCGCCGGCCTATCCTTCTGTCCGGTCGGCGCTTGCGAAGATCCGCCGGGAGTACCCGGAGGCACGGTTCACTTTCGATCTTTCCGGAGGGTCAAAAGAACTCTGCCTCGCGCTCTTTGCCTTTGCACCCTGGATTGGCGGGGAGGTCTATGCATCCTTTGATGAGAAGACCGCACGCCGGGTTCCGCTGCCAGACCGCACCATCAGTTCCCTGCTCGCCAATCCCAATCACCAGAAGATCCTCGCGATCCTCCTCAACCGGAAGAAGATGAAAAAGGACGCGGCAAAGGAAACGGTTCCCGCAGTCCCGGCGTTATGGGTGCCACGGCAGTACCTGTATCAGCAGCTCTGGCCGGCCTATGTCCCGTCACGGACAAAGAAGGAAAAACCCGGCGATTCACCCCAACCGGTTGTTCATGATAAGAAAGGGCGGAAGCCCGCCGCAGAATTGTCCCATGCCACATTCTCCGGGTTTATCCGCACCCTCCGCGATGCCAGGCTCATTGAGGAGGCATATTCTCCGGAGAGCCGGAAAGAGAAGAGCTACCGGATTACGGAAGCCGGGGAGACTGCCTTCCGGTTCTTTTCCGATCCTGCCACCAGCTCGCTGGTCAGGAGCATGCTGGAGAGTTCCTGAGGCAGGGTCCCTGATCACGTATTTCGTGCATTTTGGTGCACATTTTCCTGCCGGAATTTTCTTTTTTTCGAATTTTTTTTTGGTCGGACCCTGCCTAAAAAGGCATGAAAATGCATTGTATTTTCAGCAGCCTCACATGAAAGTCAACGTGACTTTCACGTTCGTCTTTTTTCATCGCGATCATGAGGTGTTAGTTTGTAAGACTACAATTGGATAATTATGCTACAAAATGCATGTACATGCTACAATATTTTTCGTTCTCCGGCGTGATGGTCCGGAACATTCAATCAAGGGTCGATTGAAAAATTTCAAGCGGGGGGTGAGGGGTCGATTGAAATTTTTTTGGCGCACGAGCGATCGCGATTTTTTTTGCGAGCCGGAATCCGGAATTTTTTTGTAAAAGGGCTTGCCATTGTTTGATCTGAAACTGGATTCATGATCGAATCATCAGGTTGTTTGAGCTTGGGAGTACTCAGGAGAGTTCCCCGCCTCAGGGCCTCTCCGGGGAGTCAATCGTCGCAACTGCGAGGATTGACTGGAGAAGAACCGTCAGGTTCTTCGACTTGCTTCATCCAGTACGGATGAAGCACGGCGGGTCACGGCAGTTTTATTTCTTTAGTCGTTGAGGTCGCTGCGGGGGCGTCCCTTCGGGAACAGCCGAAGGCTGTGGAGAAGTGATAACTTCGACTGCGGCGGCGTGCATCGCAACCTTTGAAAGATGAGAAAACCCCATTTTCACACATTTTTACCACAATTATAACCAATCGATCTTGCTCGTTATCTGGGTTCGAATCCCTATGCCCGCACGTTTACTTTGGGTTATAGTTATCTTGTAAATTGTGACCCATCACATGTGATATCATACTGTTCTGAAAAGTTGCTTGAGTGGCGGCGCGCTCTTTTCAAAAAGATCTATTTCAATAAAAAATCCCCCTCACCAAAATAAAACAGAGGGCCTAAAATAAATAATACAAAAATAACCAAACCGATTGACAATGCGCAGGTGCCAGTTGCATCACTCAATTTAGCAAAATACGATTGGTACAGGGGCATAACCCTAAAATAATGGCAAAAATCATCAATGCAGCTAAAAACATAAAAAATCCTATTTTCTTATCATCGATTTCCTTGCCATTTTGTAAATTTGTCTTAACTATTGTAATTATTGCAAATATTATTGCGAGGATTATTGCTCCAATCGTAATACTTGCATTATCTAAGGTTTGAATCGCTGGCTCTAATTTTTTAATATCGATTAAATTGTTCGGGTTTGCGATAGAGATGGCAATTGAAAATGAAAGGAAGATTCCTATAATTAGAGAATGAAAAAGAGAGCTAATTTTATTTTTTTGCCATTTAAAAATAACATGGATCTTTTTTTTTGATAATCCTCTATTTAAAGTTAATTTATTAATTTTAGTAAGGGGGATCGTAAATAATTACATTTCGTCAATTTTCATATAATTGGAATTAAAAGCCCGGAAATAAACAGAACCGGATATTAGTAAAGGCCGGAAAAATGGGATAGAAAATTTATAAAAGGTAAGTCTTGGATATCTGATGTGGACAAATGATAATTGAATCTGTGGATTTGATCATCTTTATCGGTCTCTTCATAGCCGTATCAGCTATTTTTTATTTGACAATCGAAGGTACTCTTCGTATTCACTATGCGTTTATTCTAGCAACAGGGTGTGTTGGCTTAATTATGTTATGGGGGTTTATTCAATCAGATCGCTCTACACTTCCAGTGTGGATACAAGCTGGCGCAACAACAATGCTTCTTATTATAACCGGAATATCGATATCCGCAACATATGTTATAGCAGACGCGAACCGGAAGCTTGTCGAAATAAATCAATTCGACCGTGAGAGCAGAGTAATTAAGGATATGGCAAAGAACATTTTTTTACCTATAATCCGAAAATTAAATGACGATAAAGATTTTTTTCAACGGGGATATAACATTTTAAGATTCTTATGCGATCAAAAGGTTAAACCGGAAAATAGAATTATTTTTCCGGATTCCCCAAATTACTTTTTAAAGAGACAAATTCATGATTTTGATCCAATTTTGCAGAGAAATGTTGAGGAAATCAAAAATCTTAGTATCGAATATGATAATTATTCGAAAAGACTTCGTGAAATCAATATGAAAATTTTTAATGAAAAAGAAGTGATTTGGAATGATTTCAAAAATTTATGTGATTCCCTTAATCAATCGGAATCAAAATTTCCGAATGTTGACGATTATGAGTGCGTATTTACATTAGCGATAGCAGATGCAAAACTTAATGGAAAACTTAACGAATTACCACACATGTACCATTTTTTTAACGAGAACAGAGATGCCCTGAGATCATTTGTAATAAAATCGCAGATGGGGGAAATTGTTAAAGAATATTCAGAGTTACGAGAAGATTTTATTCCCTTTAGTGAACAATTTTTGAAAATAATATCCGATTTATTTCATGACTGGCAACGAAAATATTACTTAATAGATTCTGATCTTTCTGACCCGTTTTATGATTCTGCGTTGTAAAATATAGGTACTCAGGACGCGAAAAATAAAAAATAAATTCGATAAATAATGAAATTTGATCCTCTGATAATATCATTCTCCCATTCCCTTTTGAAAGAAGATGATAATAAATCCTGAAATTACTCCGCCAATTACTGCCACGACGAGATCAATTGAGCTATTCGGAAGTAATTTAGATTCGTATTCCATCGCAAAATACACAAAAATTATTATTGCAACGAAATACTTTACAAATCTCATAATTGGTTTTGCATACGGTAAAATATAGGATTTATAGAATTTGCTAAAAAAATCATTTTTGTGAGCGTCTAAATTCGCTGAATTTACGTCATTTTTGATTATTTCTTTAGGCTTAATAATTTCTTGTGCCGCAACCTCATAGATTGGTTCAATAATCTTTGAAGACGCATTTAACACAGATTCGGTATTGATAGAAGTTTCTGAAGGGACAAAAATCAGACGTTTATACATTAGATTTAGGCAATCAATCAGTAATGTTATGAAAATAATTATTCCGACCGAGGACATTGTAAGATTTCCGGAATTCATAGGAAGTACCTGAGATTTGAGTCTGAATCATCTGAGCTACTGAAAGAATCAGAAAAAAAGAAAACACTCCAAATATCACTAAAATTACTCTTCTTACCGCGATATCAGACATTTTCCCTTTTAGTTTTTCGTTTAATAAATCTGTCACTTTTTCCAAACAATACCGATATATGTAGTAAGTTCCGATGAAAATGAGTAAAAAAACAATAATAAACAAAGTAAAGATGAAAACTTGAGCCATTTGTGGATTAGACAATACATAGATAGCTAAAATTGAAATTAAGCAAATAAAAAATACAAAAAACATTATTATCGCAGGTAAAGTCCTGATACTCTTGATCAGTGTGGACCAAGGGAATTCCTTGTAATCCGGCTCCTCAATTTTAATGTAATGAACTAAATCCCAAATACAAATAATCGATAAAATAATGACAATCATTAAACTTAACAGACTGCCCGCATGCAGAAATGGATTAGATGGATTACTCGCTGGGATCGCATTATTTAACAAATAAATTGAAAGTGCTCCAAAAATCCCTATCAAAGTAAATAATTTGTATTTCGCTAAAAGAAAATTTTCGAGGTTGCGGGAAACTTTTGTATAGCAACGAGGACATTCTTGTGACTCAGTATCAATTTTACAATCACAATTGGGGCAATATTTTAGATTTTGATCCATGTTAGCACTCAAATCTATTAGAAATTCTAGCCGCCCAATTCAATTTTTCGGTTTTGCTTTTGGTTTTGTTTTAGGTTTTACGATTTTGATATTTTCTTCACCTTTAATTTTGGTAGGTCTCCCTCGCTTCTTCGGTACTTTTGGGGTAGCCACATCAGTTTTAATTTTCTTCGGCCTGCCGCGCGGTCTCTTCTCTCCGGTAGTGGGTTTTGGTTCATCGGAACTACTTTGATTTTACCATCGGAAACAAACTTTAATAAAACCTTCTCAATCTCGTTACTTATGGAACGATTTAATTTAGAAAAATCGCGTGGGGATATTTGATACATAAATTAAGAAGGCTAACAAAATATTAAATATTTTTTTAATTCATCACCGCTAACAATCGCCTCACTGCCAGTGTTTTGAAATTAATCTTTTTCCTTTTCGTATCCTATCCTTGATGTACTTTAGAGCACTCCGACAAATCCCCATCTTTTCCGCGTCACATTGCCGCATCTCAATAATCTTCAATCGCTCTTTCTCGACATTCCTAAAAACCTGAACATTGCCACCGTCCAAAGTCCCCTGCCCCTCCAGCTCAACTATGATACTTTTTTCATGAATCATGATGATAAATAATGATAGAACCGCGACCGTCTTGTCGCTTTCACCAGTCCCGTTCATTCACTGCAGGAGTTGGATACTATCGCCGAAATCCCGAAAGAAGAATATATCCTGAAATGTACTTCGGCTTGTGCCGGGTGCAGCGATTCGCTCGCACTGCGGTACGTGCTCAAGGCGGCAGGGCCCGACACCGTGCTGGTCGTGCCTGCCTGCTGTACAAGTGTCATCCAGGGAATCTACCCGAATACCGCCTTCAATATCCCGGTCTACAACATCGCGTTCGGTGCGGCAGACTGCATGCGCCAGCGGCATGAGCAACGCGTTCCGGGCGGCAGGAAAAAAGACGAACGTAATCGTGTACGCTGGCGACGGGGGGACGCTCGATATCGGCATCCAGTCCATGTCAGGCGCCTTTGAGCGGGGTACCGATTTCCTCTACATCTGTTATGACAACGAGGCCTACGGCAATACCGGTATGCAGCGGTCCAGCGCGACGCCGCTCGGTGCGAAAACAACGACGACACCCACCGGAAAAACCGATGTGAAGAAGGACATCGACAGGATCATCGCCGCCCATGAACCTCCATACCAGGCCACCGCGTGCGCTGCCTACCCGCAGGACCTGTTCAAGAAGGTCGCAAAAGCCCTTACTTTCCGCGGCCCGACATTCATCCACGTCCTTGCCCCGTGCCCGCCCGGCTGGCGTTATTCCACGGAAAAGAGCGTCGAGATGGGCAAGCTTGCCGTCAGATCGGGCATGTGGGTGCTCTACGAGCGCGAGTACGGGAAGCTGACCATCGGACCACAGTCGAAAGCGGCAATAAAAAAACCGGTACCTCTCGAGGAATATCTTGCACCCCAGGGGAGGTTCAAGGGGATCGATCCGAAGACTGTTGAGATTCTCCGGCAGCGGCTCACCAGGAACCTGCAGAAACTCGCAGCAGAGGAGGCGGCACCATGAAGAAGATCGCGACCGGCAACAAGGCGGTGGCCGAAGCAGTAAAGCAGGCACAGCCCGAAGTGATCGCAGCCTACCCCATCACCCCGCAGACCGAGATCGTGGAACAGATCGCGGAGTTCGTGTCCAGCGGAGAACTGAAGGCCCGGTACATTCCGGTCGAGAGCGAGCATTCCGCCATGGCGGCCTGTATCGGCGCGAGCATCACCGGGGTCCGCACCTTTACGGCAACCAGCTCCCACGGGCTCCTCTACATGCATGAGATGACCAACTGGGCTGCCGGCGCGAGACTTCCCGTGGTCATGGCCAACGTCAACCGCTCGCTCGGGCCCGGCTGGAACATCTGGGCGGAGCACACGGACGCCATGCAGGAGCGGGACACCGGCTGGCTGCAGGTCTATGTCAGCACCGTGCAGGAAGCCTATGACGCAGCCCTGATGGCATTCCGGATCGCAGAACATAACGACGTCCTCCTGCCGGTGATGGTAAACCTCGACGGGTTCCTGCTCTCCCATATCATGCAGCCGCTTGAAACGGTGGATATCGGGGATTTCATTCCCCCGATGCACCTGCCGCATGCCATAGATGTGAACAATCCGGCCGGGTACGGGGGACTCACCGGCCCGGACCAGCAGTTCAGGTTCCGCTGGGATATGGAGCGCTCGATGCGGGACTCGGTGAAGGTGATCGAAGAGACTGAAAAGGAATTCGCACGGCGGTTCGGCCGGAAGTACGGGTTCACCGAGGATTACCGGTGTGGGGATGCTGAGGTGGTCGTCGTAGCCATGGGCACGCTTGGGAAGGAGGCGGAAGTCGCGGTTGACCAGCTCCGCAGCGAGGGCGTAAAAGCCGGTTCGATGCGCCTGCGCTGGCTCCGCCCGTTCCCGAAACTGGACCTTGCCGGAAAAGAGGTGATCGTGATCGACCGCGACTATTCCTTCGGGCACGGGGGCATTCTTGCGACATCCATCGTGGCCCAGACCAAAAAAGATGTATTCAGCGTAATCGCCGGTATCGGGGGGCAGGAAGTCACATTTGATGACGTTGCCGGGTTCGTGCGGAAACGGCGCATGGGTACGGAGTCCTGGTTCGGGGTGAACAGCCATGTATGAGATCCGGATCCATTCGCGGGGCGGGCAGGGAGGCGTCACTGCAGCCAGGCTCCTCGCGCTCGCGGCCATCCATGATGGGAAATATGCAACCGCGGCACCGTTTTACGGTGCCGAGCGCAGGGGGGCGCCGATCGTCTCGTTCGTCCGGATCGATGACAAGCCGATCAGGGTCTACAGCCAGATCAAAAAACCCGACATGGTAATCGTGCTGGACGCAAGTGTTATGGATGTGGTCGATGTCCTGCAGGGGCTCAAATCCGGCGGAAGGGTGCTGATCAACAGCGCCCATGCAAAGGAATTCAAGGGCTTTTCGTCTGGCCATGTCGACCTGACCGGGATTGCACTGAAGGAGAACCTTGTCGTGGCAGGAAGCCCGATCCTGAACACACCGGTGATAGGGGCTCTTGCCAGGATGGGGATCGTCTCATCCGAATCGGCAATAAAGGCCATCAGGGAGATGTTCACCGATGAGCGCAATGTCAAGGCAGCCGAAGTCTGCCTATAAGGAGGTTTATCCATGACGAGCGACACAAAACGCGAACGCCTCGCCATGAGCAGGCCCGTTGTGGGCGCAGCCGGAAAGACCGGGACATGGAGGGTATTCCGTCCCGTTGTGGATAAGGAGAAGTGCAACGAATGCGGGCTCTGCCAGACGTACTGCCCGGATGCGGCCATCGATGAAGAGCTTGCCATTGACCTGGACTTCTGCAAGGGCTGCGGTATCTGCGCAAACGAGTGCCCGAAAAAGGCAATAACCATGGTACGGGAAGAGAAGTAGGGTTCGTATTCACCTTTTTCCATCCGCCAAAAACGGGTGGAATGTGCGGCATAAAACTCAAGTTTGCGGCAGTAAATTGCCGGTATTTATCCTGAAGGGAAAACCGGTACCCAATTCATAACATTTTTATTCAATACCCGAATATCACCGCATGAGGATGATCTGATGAACCGTACCTATTTTGGCGACACGCGGGATCTTTTTAAGTTTGACCTCGTGCGCCACATCATGAAAGCCATGCCGGTCTTTGACAGTTTTACTTTTATCCCGATGCTGACCGATACCCCGCTACAGGCAGGCAGAAAGAAGAGCGCGGTACGGGATCTCAAAAAAGCGACAAAACTCGGCAGGGCGGGAAGCCAGAACAGGGATCTTGTAACCCACATGGAGCGGTTGCAGGAGATCGACAACGATCTCGAATATTTCCAGACAATCCACGATTATTTCAAAAAGGAAAATATTCTCGTTGATATTCTCCACAAAGAGCAGTTCTCCCATCAGGGGCGCAGCCGGTATTTCGACACGATACTGTCCCGCCTGCCCAAGAAAACCCTGATATTCCTTGACCCGGATATCGGGCTGGAAGAGAGCAGGCCCACGGAAAAACACCTGCTTTTCGAAGAAGTGGAAAGGATCGCGAAAGGCATGGACGATCACTCGATCCTCGTCATCTACCAGCACTTTCCCCGGCTGAAGCGTGACGGATACGTCCGGCACCGCTGCAATCAGCTTGCAGAGATCGCAGGTGCAGACCCACTGACGATCACGGACAATGAAATCGTATTCTTCCTTATCGCGAGAAATGAGAAGCTGAAAAGCCGGCTTGAAGCCGTTCTCGAGTTGTACGCAGATACCTATCCGGTCCTGAGCTCATCGGGATCCTGCTGACAACCGGTCACGTGGACCTGGTCACGGTGCTTTCAGCTCATCCTTGGCTATATATTCGAGATCGAATTTGTAGAAGTGCGTGAAATGGCAGTTCCGGCAGCGGACGGTGAGGTGCCGTGAACTCACGATCACATCGTGGGGGCCGGTAATTTTACAGTTCCGGCACGTGGCGTCCTGCACCAGCTCCCATACGGGATACTTTCCGATCCGGGTGAGCGTCCCTGCCGCATCGACATCTTCGCTGCGGGGGACAAAAACCCGCGTTGCACCGCAGTTGTTACACGCGACCTGGGCCTGGTACGGCACTGCCTTGATGATCTGGTCGGCAAGCTCTTTACAATGGTAGCAGTCTGTGCGGTATTTTGTAAAGATGAACCGGTCGCTCATGGGAGGTACTGATGCGTCGGTGTTCATTAATCTGTTGTCTGATATGCAGGGAAACAGAAAATCCATGAAAGAACGCCAGGGTGTGCCTGTTGCCAGTTTCTTTTGCCGGACCACCCCTGGAGTGCAGTCATGCCGACCCGCCACCGGTACAAGAGCGGTTAACCGCATAGGCCGCACAACAAAACCGGTCCGGCCGTAAATTATACGACATTTTTGCATCAACGCCACAGTTCACGGGAATTGGAGGAAAACACCCGAAGTCTGGGGAGTAAATTTAATTAGAGGGCGAATTCAATTTACTGTCCATGAAATACTGTATTGGCTTGGTTCTTTTGTTCATTGTCCTTGTTGCGGCCAGCGGATGCACGCAGCAGGCAAAACCTGCACAGGTGACCACAGCGCCGACAACGGTAGTCACAACAGTTGCCCCCACGGTCGAAACAACGGTTGTAACCACTGTTGCAACGCCGGTTCCTACGACAGAAATAATGGCGAATGCGACAATGGCAAACTCGACTCCTCCGGTTTCGCCGACTGAACTGCCCTCCCTGACCCAGACCCCGACCGCGGTCATGACACCCTCCACCACGGTCACGATCATCCATATCGCGAACAACACGTTCACGCCGGCGACACTTATGGTCCTTCCGGGAACCTCGGTTACGTGGAGAAACGATGATACCATCGTCCACTCGGTCAAGGCAACAGGGATTTTCAATTCCGGAGCTATGGTACCCGGCGCATTGTTCAGCTTTTCTTTCGGGGAGACCCCAGGCACCTATCAGTTTGTCGATGGTTACTACCCCAATGTAACCGGGTACTATCATCATCCAGAAGGGTGCGTCACTTGTCGGAGGAAGCATCATCACAGCTGCACCGACCCCCACAACAACCTCCTGATCAGGAGACCTATCACTCTTTTTATTTTCTCTTGTATGCCGGGAGAGGTATTCGTGGATAATCCGGCAGGCAGAATTAGGATCAATTCGGCAGACAATTTTCGAAAGAAACGGTTCGGGTACACCCTGAATACAGCCGGATTCAGAAAAAAGAACGGGAAAAAATGTAAAAAATCGGGTTTAGTAGTCGCCCATGCCCGGAGGCATGCCGCCCATTCCACCCATACCGCCCATGCCGCCCGGAGGCATTCCCTCGGGCCCGGGTGAGGGGGACTTGGACGATGCGATGACATCGTCAATACGCAGGATCATGACCGCCGCTTCTGCCGCAGAAGAGATGGCCTGGGTCTTGACCCGGAGCGGCTCGACAACGCCGGCTGCCTTCATATCGACTGCCTTGCCTTCGAAGACGTTGAGGCCGTGGGATTTCTTGCCCTTCTCGTGGGCTGCACGGATCTCGACGAGCATATCGATGGGGTCGAGACCTGCATTTTCTGCAAGGGTGCGCGGGATGACTTCGAGGGCTGATGCGAAGGCCTCGATGGCGAGCTGTGCCCTGCCGCCAACGGTTGAGCCGGTACTCGCGGAGACGGAGCGAGAGTTCGGTCTCGATTGCACCGCCGCCGGCAACAACCTTTTTGTCCTCGACAACGACACCGACAACGCGGAGTGCATCATGGATGGCACGCTCGAGTTCGTCGACAACGTGCTCAGTGCCGCCCTTGATAATGATCGAGACTGCTTTCGGGTTCTTGCACTGCTCGACAAAGGTCATCTCTTCGCCGCCAACCTTGCGTTCCTCGACAAGTCCGGCCTTTCCGAGCTCTTCCTTGCTGATCGCGTCGATCGAGGAGACGAGGGTTGCACCGGTTGCGCGGGCGAGTTTCTCCATGTCGCTCTTTTTGACGCGGCGGGTTGCAAAGAGCCCTGCCTTGGCAAGGTAATGCTGGGCGATATCGTCGATACCTTTCTGGCAGAAGAGGACGTTTGCGCCGCTCTTGACGATCTTGTCAACGATACCCTTGACCATGCGCTCTTCCTCATCGAGGAATGCCTGCAGCTGGTCGGGGCTGGTGATGTTGATCTCGGCGTCGACTTCGGTCTTCTTGAACTCGACTGCTGCGTTCAGGAGAAGGATCTTTGCATTGACAACCTTCTTGGGCATCGAGGGGTGGACGCGTTCCTTGTCGATGAGCACTCCCTCAACAATCTCGGAGTCCTCGATTGAGCCACCGGTCTTCTTCTCGACCTTGATGTTCTCAATGTCGACCTTGCCGTCATCGTCAGTGACCATGGTCACTGCCCTGACAACGAGGTCGCAGAGTTTGTCCTTGGATGCCTCCGCGCCCTTGCCGGTCATCGCGGTGCTTGCAATGTTCCTTAAGAGGGCCTTGTCCGTTGCTTTGACATCGAAGGCGAGGTCTTTTAAGAGAGCCTGCGCCTTCTCGGCAGCCTGGCGGTAGCCGGCTGCGATGATGGTCGGGTGGACGTCCTGCTCGAGAAGGTCCTCTGCCTTCTTTAAGAGTTCCCCTGCGATGACGACCGCGGTGGTGGTACCGTCGCCGACTTCATCGTCCTGGGTCTTTGCTACCTCGACCATCATCTTTGCGGCCGGGTGCTCGATGTCCATTTCCTTGAGGATCGTGACACCGTCATTCGTGATTACTACGTCGCCGATTGTGTCGACGAGCATCTTGTCCATGCCCTTGGGACCAAGCGTGGTCCTGACTGCACTTGCCACTGCCTTTGCGGCGGTGATGTTCATACCCTGGGCGTCGCGGCCGCGGGTACGGGTGCTGCCTTCCTTGAGAATAAGTATCTGCTGTCCTCCAAGTTGCTGTGACATAAAAATCACCACTTTTAGCACTAAAATTGGTTTGTGGTTCTATATAAATCTTAGCTAAAATGGTGCTGATAAGTTAAAGGGTGGTTGATAAATTTGGAAGCAAGTGATAAGTCGCGGGGGGTAAAGCGCGTGAGCACTCCTAAATGGAATTTTGCATTTAATATATACTATAAAATTCTAAATTTAATAAAAGACTTATATACTTTGATCGTCAAGAGAAGAATTGTTTTTAGATTATCAGCGTATTTAAATAAGGCGCGGTATCCCGAGCGCGAGGAGAAAGGGATTCTGATTATGGAACAGAAAGACTTGGTACTTGCATGTATGGCAGCGGCCAATGGCGCCTCTTATCAACCGGTACAGATCCAAAAATTGATCTTTCTTTTTCAAGAGCGAACAAATAAAGGCGGGATCTTTAATTTTATCCCGTATGACTACGGGCCGTATGATCCTGAAATCTATCATAGATTAGAAGAACTGTCGGATGAGGGATCTGTTGAAATCGTAGGAGGACCTTACGCAAAACGTAGATTATACAAGTTAACACCAGATGGCGTACAAAGAGCAAAAGCTGAACTTAACAAATTATCCCAAAGCGATCAAGATTACCTTACCCGTCTATCAGAATGGGTGAGGAGCGTTTCATTTGCTCAGCTAATTGGTGCAATATATACTGCATATCCAGAAATGCGTGAAAATAGTGTTTTTCGAGGGTAATATTTTTTGACAGCGGTTATTGGTATCATATGCAGTGATGGAATTATTATTGGCACAGATAGTTCAGCAACTTTTGGTATACCTCCGTATTTTCGCACTATAGAACAACCTCATAGAAAAATCGAAATCATTGGAGACAAGGTTATCGTTGCAGGTACAGGTGAAATTGGATTAGGTCAACGTTTTTGCAATATTATTTACAAAGAACTGGGAGAACTCAAAGAGCCCCAAATTCCAAAAGATAGTTTTTACAAAGAAAAACACCCTGAAGAGGCAATGAGAAATCTAGCACAAAAAACGGTCCAAAATTTCCATTCAACAAACCCATTTTATAATCAACCCGGAAATACTGTTGGATTTGGTTATGGAGCCTTAATAGCGTATACGCACGGCGATGATTTACATTTATGCGAATTTGATCAGATGAAATTTCAACCAGAGCTTAAAATGCCTCACCGCCAAAAAATTTTTTTCGCCTCTATAGGAAGCGGTCAACAAATAATTGATCCGTTTTTAGGATTGATGCGTAGGATATTTTGGAAACAGACTATTCCCACTCTTGCTCAAGCAAAATTGGTCACTGCTTGGGCTCTTATACATGCAATTGAACTGAATCCGGGTGGGATTAACAGACCCCTCCAAATGGCTGCTATAAAAGGGAACGAAGAGGGAAAGAAATTCGTTGCCTCAAACATTGACGATTCGGAAATTCACGAACATATGGACGCGGTTAGAGATTATGAAAAATATATTGGAAAATTTGAAGATATAATGCGCGGGAAAAAAGACAAAGTGGACATTCCCGATATTAAAGAATAAACATGGTCTATTTTACCGCCAACCCGATCATTGTTTCCCACCGGTTCCCGAGAAGATTGATTGGGATATTTGCCATCTGAGCCGGAACCATTCCACCAATTCCCTGATGTGGCCTGAGATAATTATAATAAGTCTGCATACCGGCGGCGAACTCCTCAGCGCCCACTGAGCTGTCAAGACTCCTGAAAACTTTGGTCCTCTCTCGGAAGGTTCCATTCAGGCGTTCAAGGATGTTGTTATTTGGTTTTGTCTCAAAATCCTTCAGTCTGATGTGCGGGTTAAGGACATTCTCGCTTAATCCCCAGTACTCAGCCTTAACCGCATCGCGGTACGCTTGTAACCCATCGGTTACAATCGCATCCGGAGCGCGGCTAGCGGCTTCCTTTGCCTTCCGGAGTGGCTTGCGTGCATCGTTCACGTACCGGTGCTCAGTGACCTCACAGGCAAGAAGGTAGCGCGTCTTGGCATCCATAATATTCCAGATCCACTGGTAGTACTTCTTTTCGCCCTCCTTTTTGATGAAAACCGTTGTTTCATCGCTGTGCCAGATGTTGCCGACTTCTGCCTTGTATTTCTCGGAGTATTTGCCGAGGAGTTTCAGGTATTTCTTGATCCAGCTCAGGATAGTGGGCTGTGTAACATCGACATTCTCAAACTGCTTAAGGTGATCAACAATCTTTCTCTGTGACACTCCCTTAAAGTAGAGATCAAGGGTAAGAGTGATTGTTTTCGGGCTGTTCTTCATCCGGCAAAATCCCTTATCAACGATAAACCGGTGTCCACAATCGTTGCAGCGGTATCGCTGGTTCTCTCCAAACGTTGTTTTCCGGATCCCCCACTTCTTGATGTTCGCGCTCTTGCAGGACGGGCATGTAATCTTTGGTTCGGCTTCTTCAATTGACGCCGGAGTACTCTGTTCATGAACATCGCCAGCAATTTTTAATGAGAGCTGAACTGCGTGGATATGCTTACATATGACGTTGCGGGTTGTATAATCTGGGCATGTACATCTCCACTCCGCTTGACCTCTCATTATAGCATGGCGATCCTTGTATAGACGTAATACCCTGTAATACGCATTCTTCGACTGGGAATGAACATCCCATTCATTCTTGTTTATCTGGATAATCGATTCGGGCTGGCTGAGGATCGCAAGTCCTCTAAGCTCTCTTGGGTTTGTTAATTGGCGAATCATTTCTTATCTCTCCCATATTTTAATGTAGTTATTATACATTATAATACGTTTTAATACATTATAAACCTTTTGATACCGATTCAATTAGAAAGTATTAAATAGGTGCGTAGCGTATATCTATCTTAGGTTTATATGACACAGATACACACTGCTACATTAAAAGTAATCCAAGGTGGGCGCATTACAATACCCACTGAGGTACGAGAGTTGGAGAACATTCAAGAAGGAGATTATGTTAAAATTACTATAGAGAAAATTGAGAGAAATAAAGGAGTTGATTGAATGGAAATGAAAATAAAAAATGGTGCGTTTTACGTGATGGAGGTCTGAAGATGAAAAAGCCATTTATGATAGTGTCCCTAATGCAATTGATGCCTTAAAAAACATTGTCAGTCAAAAAGAGGGATTGGATCATAAGAAGGTCAACATTTTTATGGTCAACATTGCTAAGGAGAAATGGGAAATCGTGACTATCCCGTGGGCAGAAATCGCAATGGAATTGTTAAAGAAGAAATAACCAATCATTCCGGCCGGAAGGATGATGGAAATCTGTGTAAATAGGAGGGATTAAAAAATGGAAGTCAAAATGATTCCAATTGATAAAATTCGGTCAGCACCGTTCCAACCAAGAGAGCTTTTTGATAAGGAGAAAATTGCTGAATTAACTGAATCCATAAAAGAGATGGATTTGATTGCTCCCATCGTGGTACGAAAAGAGGGAAGCACTTATCAGATCATAGCAGGCGAACGCAGGTGGAGGGCATGGCATAATATTGGACGGAAGGAGATTCCTGCAATCATTAGAGAATCTAACAATTTTGAAGCCATGGAATTAAGCCTTATTGAAAACTGGCAACGGGAAGACCTCACCGAACCAGAAAAGGAGAAATTCATCTACACCCTTTGGAAAGACGGGAATAAATTGGGGAGATACAAGAACATCCCAGAGATGTCCCGGAAAATAGGTATCTCTAGTTCCCAACTTGGACGGATTATTGATGCCGGGGACGAGAAATATGCAAAAACAGCAACTACTGTTATAAAAAAATCAACTGCACAAGACTTAGCTGAAACTCGCCCCCTCCAAGAAATTGCTCCAGAGGCAAGACAAGACCTTTTAAAAGTTAGAGTGGAAAAACCTGAAAAATTAACACAAAAAGATATGCGGGAAGTTGTTAAAGCGGTTAAAGAGGCGCCTGAAGAAACACGAAAAGATGTTGTCAAACTTATCGCTCAAGAAAAACTTGAACCAAAAGAGGTAAAATCTTTTGTACAAGCCCTCAAAGAATCTCCCCCGGATTTAAAAAAGAAGATAATTACACAAGAGATAACCCCGGAAGAAGCAGCTGAAGTTAAAATTTTCAAAACTTCGGAACAGAGAGGTCAGGTTTTAAAAGAGCGTCAGATGCTCAGAAAAGATAGCGAGAAGGATCTTCGAAGGTTCAAAGAAGCACGAGTGAAACAAGCTGAAAAATTAGAACGTGGTGAAGAGGTTAGAGATAACCTTACAAGGTTTGACCCGGGCAAATTGATCATAATGAGCTTACTCTCAAAAGATACCAAGATGCTTATTTTAAGGTCATGACATTTAGAGCCGATCACATAAACCAAATCGAGGATTTAAACGTAAAAAAGGCATGCGTTGACTATATTAAGAAAACATATGGTGTATGTGTGAAAGTGTTAACAGATTTAGGCGAAATTACCGACAATAGATAAAAAAATTTTATTGTAGGGGAAGTCCACAGGATGGACAGTTTACCCAATTTTCCTGAATATTTTGACCACACGACGGACAACGTGGGACGTTTCCATCTTCAATTCGTTCCCTAAGCAGTTTAAGATCGCCTAATAATTCAGATGGCAAAGCCGCTGATGGAAGGGTTTCATGGTATGTATGTGCTTCATTGGCTACAGTTTGCCCCGATTTAATCCAATGAATTACTCGCTGTTGGGTAATTTCCTCTTTGGCGCGAAGATTAGGTGGTGTATAATACATTCTTCCCGATTTATCATAAAATAGGGGCTGGATCAAATAATTCACTCGAAAATTCTCTAATGCAACAAGCCATTTTTGGTACGGATCACCACGAAGGATTCCTCTCTTATCTTGCATTTGGTAAAATTCTAAAAATTTTCTTCTCCAATAAGTAAGACAGCGATATAGTTTTAGGCGCTCTATTCCAAGTGTTTCTTCAAGGTCTTTTATTGTCGTAATCCCACTGTCATTATGGGCACGCAACCATTCTGCCAGAGCCCTGCACTCAGGCGACCAAACTATTTTCATATTTTTATCGATCGATCATTAACGCTTTAATATTTAATTCTAATCTATTTGCGGTGTGAATGTAAAAAAGAAGTCATTCTAAACATTCTGGATAATTTTGTTTGATATCTTTCTCTTCTATTTTTCCGTATACAAAATCTGCAAGATTTATTGTAGGGTGAGGGCAAACAACATGCCCTAAGTTAGGAACGATTAAAATCTCTCCCTTCAACGCTCGTTTTATTGGTTCACAAAGAAGATGATTTTGACACATCCCAGGAACACCATCTTTTATTTGGAAAAACGAGTGACACGTATGACCTGTCACATATAACGCTAAAGAATCAGTATCTCGAATATGTTTTTTACATAGTACTTTTTTTTCGGTCTTTTCACCACAAACCAAACATCGCATGCAATGAGATAGAATTTTTAGGATAAAAATCATCCGCGCTCCCACCACCCGCCACTTATCACCACCCGCGAGCGATCCCAAACCCCCGCGAACTAATCAGAACCGCTAAAATGGTTCTGATAAGTTGAAGGGTGGTTGATAAATTTGACAACAAGTGATAAATCGCGGGTGGTTGAATGCAAAAATCGAAAATTAAGGTTCTGTAAAGTCTTTGGGAGCTGAGCACTCTTAGGAAGTGCTGTCAAAAATCGGGAGGTGGGAAAGTTATCTTTTCTTGGATCTTTTAGAAAAATAAGATGCTATCGCTAATACTAATATTACAGCAAGGATAAAAACAACAAATGCCGCGAATGCTTTACGAATATTTTGCTCGTGTTTTATATCTGGAAAATTTGTTGTTCTTTCTTGAATGCTAAATTGTGCAAGCAACACACCCAATCCCCTTATCTGTCCTTGGGTTTCCGTTAGTTGCATTTAAATCTCTTTTTTTAAACGTTCAGTAAGTATCTTATTCTCTCTATAGAAATGAATTGCAAGGAGTGTACTAATAATTCCGAAAATTAAACTTATAAATCCGATAATTAAAGAAAGGATGACGATATTGTCAGCGGTGATAGTATCCATTTATGTTACCCTCTTCATTGTAAAAATAAATAGCTACCCCAGGGTATGAACTTTGCATGTATGTAAAATTTCTTTGAGTTCACTTTTGTGGTACTAGCGAAGATTTTATATGTCTCAGATCGATTGTTATGTAAGTGATATGGTTAAATTATCATCAGATATACTGAAAAAAATAAGGGAAAAAACAAGGGACAAAAATTTCAACCCCAAAAAATTCAAGCAAGTTCTTCATTTCTTTATTGATAGAACATCATCGCATGATAATATCGGGAAGAAGGCGCTGTACAAGATCCTTTATTTTAACGATTTTGATTATTATGAACTATTTGAGGAGAAACTAACTGGTGAAGCTTACTCAAAACTAGAGCATGGCCCGGCTCCTCGTCATTTCGAGGATATAATTAAAGAGTTAAAAGAAGAAGGGAAAATCGTCGAAACAAAGGCAGACTATTACGGACATACTCAGATTAGATATATCTCGCAGACAAAACCCGACATGTCGATTTTAAGTGCGGATGAACTAGAGCATCTAGAGAATACATTGAGTCGATATAGTAAAATGAACGGATCAAAAATTGAGGCTTTGTCGCACAAAGATATCCCGTGGGAAGCAGCAGAAATCAATAAAAATCTTGATTATGAGTTAGTTTTTTATCGCCCATCAGATATGTCCGTAAGAGAATATTCGGATGACTGATTTTAACAACGTTCCCGAATTTGACAATGATCTGGCGCATCTATCTAAAAAATATCCGTCTTTAAATGTAGATATAGAACGGTTAAAATCAGTTCTTCGTGTGAAACACCCCAAGGATTTGCCGGGAGCTGTTAGAATTTCAGATTTGGGAGCAGGCATCCACGATCCCGTTTACAAAGCAAGACACTTTCGCTGTGAATCTCTGAAAGGGAAAGGGTGCAAAAGTGGCATTAGAGTTATTTTCGGTCACGATGAAACAACGAACGAAATTAAATTTATTCAGATATACCACAAGAGTCAAACCGCAAATGAAGACAAAACCCGGATAAAAAAATACCTCGAAGCTTCATAAAAATTTATTTTACTGCCAACCCGATCATTGTTTCCCATCGATTCCCCATTAAATTGATCGGGATATTTGCCATCTGTGCCGGTGTGAGTCCGTTAATCCCTGAGTGCGGACGGATGTAATTGTAGTAGGTCTGTAGTCCGGCAGCAAAATCCTCAGCATCCATCGCGCTGTTGAGACTCCGCATTACCTTGGTGCGCTCCCTGAACGTTCCGTTCAACCGCTCTAAAATATTATTGTTCGGTTTCGTCTCGAAATCCTTCAGCCGGATATGTGGGTTCTGGATCCTGCCAAGTCCATAGAATTCCGCCTTAATTGCCTCTGGGTATGCTGGCAGTCCGTCCGTCACAATTGCATCGGGGTTAACGTCAGTAACCTCCTTTGCCTTCTGGAGCGGCTTGCGCGCATCCTTGACGTACCGGGTTTCCGTAACCTGACACGCAAGGAGATAGCGGGTCTTGGCGTCCATAAGGTTCCAGATCCACTGATAGTATTTTTTCTCCCCTTCTTTTTTGATGAATACCGTCGTCTCATCGCAGTGCCAGATTTTCCCAGCTTCAACCTTGTACTTCTCTGAATACTTCGACAGGAGTTTCAGGTATTTCTTGATCCAGCTCAGGATTGTTGGCTGTGTAACATCGACGTTCTCAAACTGCTTAAGGTGATCAACAATCTTCCTCTGTGATACGCCTTTGAAGTAGAGATCAAGGGTGAGGGTGATTGTTTTCGGGCTGTTCTTCATCCGGCAAAATCCCTTATCGACAATGAAACGGTGTCCGCAATCGTTGCAGCGGTATCGCTGGTTCTCTCCAAACGTTGTTTTCCGGATTCCCCACTTCTTGATGTTCTCACTTTTGCACTCAGGACAGATAATTTTTGGTTCTGCCTCAGCAATCGCGGCGGGTGCGCTCTGTTCCTGAACATCACCGGCTATCTTTAACGAGAGCTGCACGGCGTGGATATGCTTACAAATCACGTTTCTGGTTACGTGATCGGGGCATGAGCATGTCCATGTTGCCTGCCCGCGCATCCTTGCGTGGAGATCCTGGTAAGTCCGGACGACTTGGTAGTATGCGTCCTTTGATTGTGATCGGACATCCCATGCATCTTTGCCGGTCTGGATAACCGTGTCGGGCTGCGAGAGGATCGCAAGGCCGCGAAGTTCTCTTGGGTTGGTTAATTGGCGGATCATAATATTTCACTATGTATCTAATATGTAGCTACAGTGTAATAAATGTTTTCATATTGTAGTCACTTACAAGTGTCTATGTAGCCATAAGGTATTTAAAAAATGAAAGTTTATAATTAAGTATGGGTCGAGAGATGGAGATTAAGATCACCGCATATCAGATCGTAGAGAAAACCGTAAAACAATCTGGTAATTCTGGCCGTGTATATGTGCCAGTTGAATGGATAGGCAAAAAGGTGAAAGTCGCCCTTATGGAACCGATAGATGAATAATGATGCAGGTGTAACGAAGAAATCTTTAATACTAAGCTATAATATATTAATAATTAACGCCGTGGAGGGGATTCGAACCCTTGTGGGCACTGGCATGCCCATCTGATCATAAGTCAGACGTCTTGACCAAACTGGACTACCACGGCTGTTTCTCTCCTCAACTCTTGAATTAAGTATCATCGGAGACGTTATCGGTTTGTGTTTTGTTTTCCGAAATAATTTTGATTTTCGCCTTAATTGCATTCAGCAAACTTTCAACAACGCTTAATGAGCCCTCATCATGAATGTCGATGATTGCATCACAGCATCCGGGATATTTGACATGAACAAATCCAGCCGATTCTGTTGTTTCCACTTTAGGTCTCCTGTCACGCGCGCCTTCAGATCCTTTTTCAGATCCTTTCGCCGGTTCGTCGTTTTTCGATTCCGGCTTTCCTGAAGGGGCTTTGACAGTTAATATGTATTTTGCATCCTCCATATATGCTTTGCGGACAGCATCGGCCTTGTTTTGCGATTCTGGGCGCTCTATGCCCGTAATTTCTGCTAAATCAAGCCAAAAAGTATCTTGGATAGGTTCTATTCCGCATTTTTCGTAAATGGCTACCCATAGATCCACCAATCGTACGGCTTTGCCTAGCGCCTCTTTTTTTTCGATTTCATTTCCGAATGTTGCTTTTACACCGATATCGGATACACTATATCTGCCGGCACTACCAGATAGTAATCCATACGTTCTAAGATCTGCAACCTTTTGACTGAAGCCGCCACTTGTAGCAGTATTTCCTAGCACTTGAGCAATATGCTCTCTGGTGATCTCTTTGCGACCAAATTTTTCATAGATAATCTTAGTATCCTTTAACAGGGTATTGAGCCTGAATAAGGGATATGAGTATGTTCCAATTTTCATCCAAATCACTTCCCACTTTCTTGTACATTCTTGCAGCTATATATATCTATTCTTCGCATCAGAAAAGGTCAACATTTAGCCATAAGTGTGTGTAATCCCTCTAAAACACTATTAATATCAGACGTTAAATTATTTTAGAGTGTGTGCTTTCTGTTTTAGATTTATGCAAGAAAAGTTGTCATTTTATTGACACAACTTCAATCTCACTTGCGCGAACAAGTCCCGCGATCTATCAGACCTGTCACACTAATAAAAACTCTGTAAAATATCTGCGCATCCACCAACCGCTTGTACGGTTGATCAAACGCAGACGCAACAGAAAACAGAACCCTTTTTTGCCACCACTTTTTATCTAAGGTGCTATTAACAGAAGATCAGCATATTGAAATGTGCAATAGTTACTCATCTACAAAGTGGTGACAATAGAACCCTTTGCTTTAGGTGTATAAGCATTCCTATCTGCGCGACCAACCGCCACTTATCACCACCCGCGAGCAAGTTCAAACCCCCGCGAAGTTATCAGAACCGCTAAAATGGTTCTGGTGCGTTGTAGGGACTTTGGGGTTCCCGCGCCCAACTGTTGCATCGCGGGACTTTTTGATTTTGAACAAATCCGTTCCTATGAAAGATACTATGGAAATTAATATCGTTTTATGATTTTATTATGCAGATATGCAGAAACGTGCAATTCTCTTTCTCCTGATTATCTTAATCGTAGCAACGGGTGCTGCTGGATGCACGAGCACGGAAACTATAAACGCTACACCGGTCCCGACAGTAACACCCCAGACTCCTCAAATAGTGCATGTGAATGCAACGCTACCTGAAACGACTTCCATTCCTGTTGCCATATCCACAACAGCGGTTACCATATCTGCAACACCCACAATCGAACAACCAGACGAAACAACGCTGGCAAGTTTCTTGACAATTTCAGGTATTGGATCAAATTTTGTAGCTGAATGCAACTCATTATGTCCCCGATTACACGGGATATAATTTATATTGCAACCAATACCAAAATGGGACTTTATTCATATTTGGAAGCGTTAATTCAAGATCAAAATACTCGCTTAACGTAGATTTGGAAGTGAATATTATAAGTACCCAGTTATCTGTTGATAATTCTACATTGTACGATTCTATATTTATACAACCCTTTGGTACAGCCGGATATCAATTTAGCACACCATCCATTTCATATTGTAATATGGTGGGGGGCGGAAATTATGATGTATTCATTACCGGTGTTTCAATTGCGCCAACTACACAAACAGAATAGCAAATTTATCCTATTTTGTTGCAGCTAACCCGATCATCGTTTCCCACCGGTTCCCTATAAGATTTATCGGGATGCTTGCCATCTGTGCCGGAACCATCCCGCCAATTCCCTGATGTGGCCTAAGATAATTATAATAAGTCTGCATACTGGGAAGCAACAACCGTCGTAAATTTCTGATCCCGTGACCCTGGATCCCACACCCCTGCCACTTCATTTCACGACCTGATCTCCAAGATCCCGGTTCCCGGATCATCCAAAAGGCAACAATTAGACGTTTTTCCGGGCGATTAAAATCCTTTGAATCGAAAACAACCCCTGAATTTCAAGTATTTCCCGATCCGTGTTCTGTAATTCGCAAAAAAACGCGACTATCAAAAAACCGAGCTTTCAAATCGGGATCCGTTTGCCAAAAGGGGCATTTTACGGAGCGATTACTTTCCGAAGGAAGGTAAGAGCTGGAGAAGACGTAGTCTTCGACTACATTTATTTTCCAGGCGATCGTAAGTCTCCCACCCACCCTGAAAATAGGGGTGACAGGGGGGAGTCTCCCTGACGAGGCTATGAAGGGGCAGTAGAACCACCCTACCGGGGAAGTGACTGCCGGGCAGGACCGATGACCGGTCCGGCCCGGGAACATCGTCCAGCTCAATTCTCTTCATTCAATTCAATCGTCAACCTATCGGAATCCCGAAAAATTCAATCCCCGAGCAGGTCGAGCAGCTCAAAGCCGTTCTGGATCCGGTGCAGGCGTTCCTCGCCGATCACGAGCGTCCTGCCGATCATTTTCTGCTTATGGTAATCGGTGATGACGCACATCGCGTGCTTCTTGGCGATCTTCGAGAGGTTCCCGATCAGGGCTGCCCGTTTTACGACCTTCTGGGCCGGGCCGTAGCCGGTGAGGATGGTATGCTTCTCGAACATGAGCAGGGCCTGGAACGGGGCGCCATGGAGCGTGTGCAGCTGCATCCCCAGCTGTTCGAGATATTCCATGGGTGATCTGATCGGTACCTCCTTCTGCTCTCCTTCCATTGCCTTCGGAGGTTCGTGCCGGATGAGATCGATGGACTCGACTACGCCCGTATTAAAGAACTCCTCGATCCGGATCGCCACGTCAAGCGTTGTGCCCATCCCACCCTCGTACTTGCTGATGGTGCGCCTCGAGACCCCGAGCACCTGCCCGAGGTCGCCAAGGGACATGTTGCGCTTTTCCCGGAGGTCGCGCAGCACTTCGCCATCAATATTGACATACAGCCCGCCGGGCGACGCATACACGAGCGGCGGGATCTTCTCCACGAAATAATCATAAAGTGTCGCGGGACTGATCGCGTAGATGCCGTACCGCACGTACACCGCCCCGCGCTCCAGCTCCGCTTCCCGGGCCCGTTTGCCCACGATCAGCGGGACGCCGCCGAGATGGCGCGAGATCAGCTCGAGGTCGAATGCCCCTTCCTCGCTCACAGAATCGATGTGGGAGACCACCTTGATGACCAGCAGCGTCCCGTTGTTGCGGGCGATGAGGTCGAAACTCCGCGGGCGGATGGTGAACCGTTCGGAGACATCGAAGCCTGCCGTGATCATCACGCTGGTAACCAGCTGGAGCTGGCGGTCCTGGGACATGTAGATACAAATGGATGGAGCGTGCCCATATATTAATATAGACATGCTGATCGGCATCGATGACACGGACTCGCCGCAGGGGATGTGCACGACGTACCTCGGGGCGGTGCTGGCCCGACGGCTGATCCGGGAGCATATGCAGGTTAAGGAGGCCCGGCTCGTCCGGCTCAACCCGAACGTGACCTGGAAGACCCGGGGCAATGCGGCGATCGCGTTACACGCGGAGGGCAACGCAGACCGGGCGTTTGAGATCGCATGCGCGACCGTCGAGGAGTTTGCCGATTTTTCGTGCGGGAATACGAATCCCGGTCTGGTGGTTGTCGAAGAACAACCTGACCCTGCATTCTACCGGCGTGCGGTGAAGGATTTCTGCGAGATCGATGAGGCGATCCGGGTGCTCGACGATTCAGGTGCCCGCTACCGTGGCTGGAAGAACCGTCGCGGGCTGATCGGTGCAACGGCAGCGGTGGCAAGCGACCTGCCGGACCGCACCTCAGAGATCCTGGTCTACCGGAAGCCGGAGCGCTGGGGCACGCCCCGCAACGTCGACCGGGAGAGTTTGTTTGACGCAGAGAAGGCCACGTTCCCGCATACCTGGGACACGGTAGACGTTGTCAACGACGTCGTGGTCTGCGTCCCGCATACGCCGGACCCGGTGCTGTTCGGAATCCGTGGCGAGAGCCCGGCATGGGTGATGCATGCCCGGCAGATGATCCGTTCAGAGCCGCCCGGCATCGAGCAGATCTGGGTCACCAACCAGGGGACGGATGCCCACCTGCTGCCCGGGACGGCCGGGCATCTTCACGAACTGCTCTCCTACTCTGTGCCGGGGAACGTGACCAGTGTTCCCAGGACACATGCGGGCGGGCATGTCTCGTTCATCATGAAAGACGGGGATTTTCCCGTGCGGTGCATGACCTACGAGCCCACAAAAAATTTCCGGCATATTGTCAGGCAACTGCTGCCGGGCGATGAGGTGATCGCGTTTGGGAGTTTCAAGAAAGGCAGCATCAATCTCGAGAAGATCAAGCTTGTATCGCTTGGGATGGCAGAGGCTATCCGCCCGCCGCTCTGTACTGTATGCAAGAAGCGGATGACGAGCGACGGGAAAGGTAAAGGGTGGAAGTGCAAGAAGTGCGGAGCCCGGGCGGCAGAGCCGGAGGTCCGGGAGATTTCGCGGGCACTTGCACCCGGTTGGTACGAAGTCCCGCCCACTGCGCGGAGACATCTGGCCAAGCCGCTGTGCCGGGGAGAGCCGGGATTATAAGATCCCGGTATACGAATTTCTGTTGCCTAAAATCCTTCCAATTCCTAAATATCCCCATTCCGGAAAAGAATACGTTGCATGGAGTTTTTTAGCATTATTTTAAAATCGAAAGGAATAGATTACTGAGCAGTGAGGCATGCAGAATGACTGATGCGTACCGGGTTCTCTACGTGGACGACGAACCCAGCCTGCTTGAGATCACCCGCCTCTTCCTTGAGAGCGAGGGAGATTTTTCCGTTGATACGCTCACGTCTGCCAACGAGGCTCTCAGACTGTTGAAAACCAGGCAGTACGACGCCATCATCTCGGATTACCAGATGCCGGAGATGGACGGCATCACGTTCCTCAAGCAGCTCAAGGCATCCGGTAATACGACACCGTTCATCGTATATACCGGGAGAGGGCGTGAAGAGGTTGTCATCGAAGCGCTCAATAACGGTGCTGATTTTTATCTCCAGAAAGGCGGTGAGTCAAAAGCACAATTCGTCGAGCTTTCGAACAAGGTCCGCTATGCCATAAAAAAGAGGCAGGCGGAAAATGCGCTCGCAGAGAGTGAAGAGAAGTTCCGGACCATTTTTGAGAACAGCCCGTATCCCATCTCCATCAACAGTATCCCGGATGGAAAATTCATCGCTGTCAATGCAGCTTTCCTGCAGAGCAGCGGGTACCCGGAAGCCGAAGTCCTGGGAAAGACCCCGATAGAGATGGGGATGCTCTCACTTCTGGATTTTGGCAGGCTCTCTTCGCACCTGGTGTTGTCGGGCAGGCTCGAGAATGTCCCGATGGTTCTCGTGGGAAAGAGGGGGAAACGGGTTCACGTTCAGTTTTCTACCCTCCCGGTCACCATCAACAACAGGTCCGCCATCCTGACCGTGACCGTGGAAGTGACGAAGCTGAAACGGGCCGAAGAAGAACTTCACCAAAAAAACCAGGAACTTGCCGCTGCATTTGAGGAACTGACTGCGAGCGAGGAGGAACTGCGCCAGAACTATGACCAGCTCGCAGCATTCCAGATAAAAGTCCAGGAAAGCGAAGCACGTTTCCGGACCCTCTTTGAGATCTCCCCGGACGGGATCATTCTCTTTGACCTCACCGGGCGGATCACTATTGCTTCCCCTGAAGCCCTCAGGGTGTTCCGTGTCTCATCCATGGATGAAGCGGTCGGAACCAGCGTCTTTGACTGGGTGGAGCCGGAATACCACGAGCTGGTTCGGAAGACCATGGTGGAGCTCCTTGACGGGAAGTTCCGGCATGCGGTTACGTACCGGGTCAGGCGCAGGGACGGGTCGTCGTTTTTTGTCGAGAGCAGCCATGGAATCTTTCCCGGTGCAGACGACCGCCCGGATGGTTTTATCGTTACCATCCGGGATATCACCGACCGGCAGCAGGCGGAGACGGCGCTCAGGGAGAGCGAGGAGAAGTTCAGAAAGATCTTTGAGAACACATCGCTCGGTATGACGCTCGCCCTGCCGGATTTTCGGTTCCTGCTTGTCAATCCGGCATGGGTATCGATGATGGGGCACACGGAAGAGGAATTCCGGAAGATGTCATTCAAGGACATCACTCATTCGGATGATCTCGCCGGAGATATTGAAGGCATCCGGGCGCTGGAGGCAGGTACTATTCCTGAATATAGTACGGAAAAACGGTACGTCAGGAAAGACGGCAGTACCCTCTGGGGGGCCCTCAAAGTAACAACCATCAGGAATGAGGACGGCACCCTGCGCTTCTACCTTGCGCAAATCGAGGACATCACTCCCCGCAGGCTGGCCGAAGAGCGGTTATCGGAAGTGAACAGGGCATTTTTGTCATTCTCTCCAGACCCCGTAAGCAATATCAATATCCTGACGGGCCTCGCGGGCAGGATGCTTCAGGGGACCTGTGCACTCTATAACCGGCTCGAAGGCGGTATGCTCCGCTCGCTGGGAATGTGGAATACTCCGGCAGATTTTCCCCCCTGCGATCTGCCGGAAGGGCATATATGCAATGATGTAATCCTGGAGGGGAGCAGCTCTCCTGCGATTATTACCAACCTGATGACGTCCTCCTATGCGGATACCGACCCGAATGTCGGACGGTATCAGCTGCAGACCTATATTGGTATTCCGGTAAAAATCGGTGAGAAATTCCTCGGGTCACTCTGCGTCGTGTACCAGGACATCTATTCGCCCTCCCCGCAGGAACTGGAGATCCTGTCGTTCCTTGCACAGGCCATCGCAATTGAAGACGAGCGGAGGACCGCAACGCAGGCGCTCCGGGTGAGCGAGGAGCGGTTCCGTACGATCCTCCATTCGTTGCAGTCCGGTATCATCATCATCGATCCCCATACCCATACAATCCTTGACGCCAACCCCAAAGCTCTCGAGATGATCGGAGGCAACAGCGAATCGGTTTCAGGTTCGGTGTGCCACCGCTTCATTTGTCCTGCCGAATCATCCCAATGCCCGGTTACCGATCTGGGGCAGGCGATCGAATCCTCTGAACGCCTCCTTCTCAACCAGCAGGGAGAGCGATTGCCCATCCTCAAAAGCGTTTCCAGGACGATACTGGGGGAAAAGGAGGTCCTGATAGAATCCTTCGTCGATATCACCGATCGTAAACTGGCAGAGGAGGCGCTCCGGCAGGCAAACAAAAAACTCAACCTCCTCTCCGCTATTACGCGGCACGATATCAGCAACCAGCTTCTGGCTTTGAATGGTTTCCTTGAGTTACTCCATGCCAGGACCCCGGATCCCGCTCTCGATGACTATTTCACCCGGATCGCGGACACGTGTACCAGGATTTCCGCCATGATCGAGTTCACCAAAGACTACGAGAAGATAGGGGTAAATGCCCCTCTCTGGCACGACTGCCGGGCACTCGTGGACACTGCATCAAAGGAGACCCTTCGTGCCAGGGTCATGGTGAAAAACGACATCCCTGCCGGCACGGAAGTATTCGCCGACCCGCTTATCGCCAAAGTCTTTTACAACCTGATGGATAACGCCGTACGGTATGGCGGGAAGATCACGGCAGTCCGGTTTACTGTGCACGAGCAGGATGGAAACCAGATCATTGTCTGTGAGGATGATGGTGATGGCGTCCCTGCTGATGACAAGGAGCGGATCTTCGCGCGGGGGTTCGGGAAGAACTCGGGGCTTGGCCTGGCACTTTCGCGGGAGATCCTCGATATCACCGGTATCTCTATCCGGGAAACCGGCGATCCCGGGAAGGGGGCACGGTTTGAGATCGTGGTGCCGAAAGGTATGTGGCGTGTCGCGGGAAGGAGCGCATAATGGCGGATACGATCCGGGTCCTCTATGTGGATGACGAGCCCGGCTTACTGGAGCTCAGCAAACTCTTCCTTGAGAGTGAGGGTTCGTTCGCTGTCGATACGCTCACATCTGCCAGCGAGGCGCTCATCCATCTGAAGACAAAACGATATGACGCCATCATCTCAGATTACCAGATGCCGGAGATAGATGGCATCGGGTTCCTCAAGCAGCTCAGGGAATCTGGGGATACAACACCGTTCATCATCTTCACCGGGAGAGGGCGGGAAGAGGTGGTCATCGAGGCCCTCAACAATGGTGCGGATTTTTATCTCCAGAAAGGCGGTGACCCGAAAAGCCAGTTTGCCGAGCTTTCGAACAAGATTCGTTATGCTGTTTCCCGGAAGAAAGTTGAGGAAGCACTGGGGGTCAGTGAGGTAGTTGAAAAGGAGATGGAGTACCATGAGATGGAACTCATGAAATTTTACAACCAGTCTCTGGACGCTGCAAACAAGAAGCTCAAACTTCTCTCCAGCATCACGCGGCACGATATCATCAGCCAGCTGACGGTACTGCACTTATACCATGGGATGCTGGAGAAGAAGCTGCCTGACACCACATACCATGACTATTTTAAAAAGATCGGGTCCGCTACTGATCGGATCTCCTCCATTATCCGGTTCACCGAGAGATACGAGGAGATGGGGATCAATACTCCGGTCTGGGCGGATGCCCGTGCAATCGTGGAGGCCGCAGAAAAAGAGGGAGCGACCGGGCACCTGCGGCTCGTAAATGATATTCCTGCCGGGACCGAAGTCTTCACCGATGCCCTCATCGCCAATATCTTTTACAACCTCATGGACAATGCGGTGAAGTATGGCGGGAAGATCACGACCGTTCGTTTCTCTGTGGAGAAATCCGATGATAACTGCGTTATCCTGTGCGAAGACGATGGTGACGGTGTGCCGGCTCAGGAGAAGGAGAGGATCTTCGACCAGGGTTTCGGGAAGAGCGCCGGACTCGGTTTAGCCCTTTCCCGCGAAATTCTTGATTTTACCGGCATCAGGATCCGCGAAACAGGAGAGCCGGGCAAGGGAGCACGGTTTGAGATTGTTGTGCCGAAGGGAGCGTACCGGATCGCTGCGGAACACTAATCGCATCTGATACAGGGGAATGCTTATGTACCTGAACTGACTCGGGGGACCGGATGGTCGATCGGGAATTCTGATTGGACATTGGCGACTGAAGGTCGCCCCGGGTCGCAAAGACCGATGCTTTCGAAACAGGAAAGTGCATCAACTTCCGGTTCATTCTCTTAGAGAAATATTTCCGCGTGAATATTTCACGCCACATCCAGAGGAGATCGATTATGCGGGGACGCCCGGCAGCGCCAGCCTGAACGATGAAGCGAAAGAGTGTGCCGAACGCATGGGCTACCACTGGACGGACAATACCGATCCGTCCGTGCGGTTCGATGGCCTGATCTACAGGCCGGCAATAATGGTTGCCGTGAGACTGAAAAAAGTGCGGTACGGCCTCTCCGATGACTGCATCATCGAGAACAAGTTCCCGGACGATGTCGCGGATCTCCGGACACTTCCCCTCCCGCCGTACATCGTCCGCGAGCTCTGGGTTCGTACCCAGAACGAGCGGACCTGGCGCCGGTTCTACATCCTGCCCGACACCACCGCGGAGATAGAGATCAACACTGCGGAGAATTACCGGAACACCCACTTCCGGGAAGAGGTACTGGAAGGAGGCACCCTACAGGATAGATATACCCCTCCGGAAGGATGGTGATACCGGGGGCTGAAGTCGGAAAAGCCCGAAACGGGCTCCTTTTGCCAAACAGACAAAGGTCATTTCCGGGGGGAGTGGAAAGCATGTCCACGCCTGTGGAAGATCGTGAGATTCATGGCTTATTTTCAAAAATATTTGATTAAAACGATTGCTACACCTGCAAAATAGCGCCCCGCAAACCGCCCCGGTTTTTGCCGAGGGGTATAACACCATCGCGGGGAACCGGGGGCCGTTTTCCGGATCACCCCGGGGTCGTATTTCCGTTGCTCATATCGTTTACGATACCCTGTTCTGTGTTCAGGAGGTCCTGAGTGGCGGCAAAGATGTGCGAGGAAATTTCCACGCTGACGAACGGATCAATTTTGATCGCCTGGTTGTAGGACTCAATCGCGTCCTGATAGGACTGCGTGGATTCTAAGGTGTCCAGGGTCTCATTGGATGCCGCCCCAGAATCCTGGTTATTCGTGGTGAGTGCCTGGAAATTCGCCCGGATCTTCCGATTCTCCCTGATCGAGATTGCGAGACTTGCGTCGCCCTTCCGTATCCAGATCTGTGCGTCGTTCCCGTTGACTGACAACGCCTTCTCAAAATACCGGATGGATTCCTCGGTACTGGCCCTGGTCATAGAGAATATTGCCGGTCATCACGATCGGGGCGGTTTCATTCGGGTTCGTGGCCATGATGTACTCCAGGTCCTGCCGGGCTTCCCCGTCCCTGCCAAGGGATTGCATGAGACCCGCTTCGTCCATCCGTATTGCCGTGTCGTTCGGCGAGAGGGCGATGGCGGATTCGTAGAGGGGGACTGCGTAGACCGGGTATTTTGTGGTTGCAACTTCACCCGCCGCAAGCGATATGCTTTGTGCTGCCACGTGCGGAGCAACGGCAAGAATGATGAAAAATCCGGCAATGATGACAAGGCCGGCCACCTCCGGCCAGAACAGGATGCTCCTTTTCCGGAACTCCTTTTTCAGCTGGTTGATCTTTTTTGCGCTCAGGTAGGCATCGAGGACCGCCACTGCCCAGACGATCACCATAACGATGCGGAGGTCAAATGCCGTATATACCGGCATGGCGAAAAGGGCGCCCAGCACACCCAGGAGAAATACGAGCCCCTTGACGGTCTCACCATTGTAGAATTGTCCGAGGCCCACGCCGACAAGGGACAGGGCCGCAGATACGAGGGGCTTTCTCCATTCATCTTTGGAGAGGTCAAGGATCGGGTGCGTGGAATCTTTGGGCGGGGGGGATTCAAACGGACGCTGGCACAGATAACAAAAATTGTCATCGCAGGCAATTGTTGTCCCGCAATAGGGGCAGCGTCTCATACTAGCGTGGAGATTTGGGAACTTATAGGTATTTCTAAATCAAGCATGGAATTCCTATAAACCGCCACTTCCGGAAGGCATGCGACCCGCAGGTTGTCATAGGGTGCCGGAATGATATCCCCCACGTCATATGGATGGAGGGTGAGGATGGTTGAAACCAGATATACCCATAAAACGCTCCTTTTGCCAAAAGGACGAAGGTCATTTTTTGGTGGAGTGGAAATTATGTCCACGCCGATAGAAAATCCTATGTATAGGGAATATTTTTCAAAATGGGGCGATTTTAACCCCATTTCAACCTGCAAAATAGCGGGCCTGTACCGATCCGGTTTTTTGAGACAACCTGCAGGTCATTTTCAGGGAGATCGTCCCTCCGGGATGCCTTGGCAGCCGTTTTTCAGATCCGGGGGTGTTTTTACGACTGAGAAACGAAAATCGAAGATCCCTGATGGGATCTTCTCCTCCTCGAATCTCGCTTCGTTCAATTCTTCGGAAGTCGAAGATCCCTGATGGGATCTTGTGGTTCGGGTCTGATGACCAGAAACGGATTTCCAACATCCCGGTCACGAACGTGACGATAAAACCTCACGCACTTTCTCCGCTTCCGGGTTATCTTTTAATAGATTATCACAAAACTCTCTCTATAGTCTGAATACTATGTCACGCGCTTCTATTGAGGTATCGATCACTCCCGAGGTATTCCGGTGGCTGTGTGGTACTTCCGGGTGGCCTGCTAAGGACATTGCCAAACGTATCGAAGTTCAGGAAGAAGATGTGCGGAACTGGTGCGAGGGAAAGGCGAATCCGGTTTTGCCTTTGACCAAAGTCGAGAAGCTCTCTGAAGCATTCAAACGACCACTTGCAGCCTTCCTGCTCTCGAAACCTCCTGAGGAGATTACAACCCTTCCGGACTTCCGGAAACTTTCCGGCGCTCAGGGAGATTTTTCAAGAGAGACGCATCTTGCGATCCGGAAAGCCCGGAGATTACAGAAAGTCCGCCGCGAGCTGATGGAGAATCTGGGTAGCGATGTGCGTGTTAAAGTCAGGAACCGTATCATACAGGATAATCCAGAGATTGTCGCCAACGATGAAAGAGTAGATTTGCCAATAGATATGGCTCAGATCAGAACCAGCACATCAACAAAACTTTTCCAAATCTGGAGAGACTGGTTCGAACAGAAAAATATCATGATTCTCCAGCTGAAGATGCCCATTGAGGATGCCCGTGGTTTTTCTCTTACAGAAGTCGAACCGTTTGTCATTGTTGTCAATGAATCGGATGCGCCGAATGCAAAGATATTCACGCTCTTCCATGAATACGGGCATATTCTCTTAAATCAATCAGCTGTCTGCAACCGGGACAGCGATGAAATAGACAATAAAGAGATTAAAGGGATTGAATACTGGTGTAACCGGTTCGCCGGAGCATTTTTAGTCCCGGAAGATTTTCTCAAAAAAGAGTTCGGTATTGAGACATTTCTGAAAAATGCCCATTATTCCCGGATTGCCGGCTCATTGGCAAACATGCTAAAGATCAGTAAAGAGTCGGCCCTGATGCGGTTGCTCACGCTTGATTATATCAGCCCGGATAAGTTCAGGACTGAGCGCGATAAGATCCGGGCGGATGCCCTATTGAAGAAAACTCTTGCTAAAGAGAGACAAAAACAAAGTGCGAAAAAGGGCGGGCCGGCGATCTCTCTTGACAAAAAATGTTTTGACGAGAAAGGGCACCGATTCGTCTCGCTCGTCCTGAAGAATTCTGATCTTGGATATATCACCAGCCGCGATGCCCTTGATTATCTCGATATTAAAATGAAGAATCTGGAAAGCCTCAGGGCAAAATCGTGAGTATCTGAATGTCCGGGACTGAAAATCTGTATATTATCGATACTTCTTCTCTTATCGAACTGCAACGACAGTATCCCCCGGATATATTTCCGAGTGTCTGGGAGCACATCTACGATCTCGCCGTTTCCGGACTACTGGTGGCGCCTGTTGAAGTGAAAAAGGAACTTCTCGAAGGATATGATCTTCTCCTGCAATGGGTAACTGATCACGATTTTATTTTTCAGGAGTTCGATGACGATCTTATCATAAAAACCCAAGAGGTCCTGACACAATTTCCACGATTAGCAGATGCTGAATCCGATAAATTGCATCATGCAGATCCATTCGTTGTCGCTTTGGCGTTAACGATGAGAGATCAACCTCAGCAAACCCTGACACGCTACAAGATTTGTGTTGTCACAAATGAAAAAGGAAAACTTAGTGACAATCCCCGTCTGCATCCCAATAACATGAAAAAGATCCCGGATGTCTGTTCTTGCTTGCGAATTGACTCAACTGATCATTTCGGAATGTTCAGGGAAGAAAACTGGTCGTTTTAACAAATTTATGCTCTGTAGAAATCCTGTTTTAAAGGAGTGATCTCACCGAAGACCAGGCCAGATGTTATCGTCAGATGAAGCGGCTTTCACGGTCAAAAATCCCTGCGGGAATTCTGGTACATCAAAGCCCGCTGCGGGCCTGGCTGTACCTCTTTTCCCCAGAACCCTGGATTTTAGAGGTCATAATTCGGAAAAATGCGGAACCGGCCAGGAATAATCGGGCAATCTCCGGCGGGAATGGATGAGGTCGTATATAGCAACGTTATGGAGACCAAAAGCGGGAGGGGATGTGATTGGGACCCGGCGAGTACCCGGCAAGGGGATATGCTTGCCTCCTCCCCAGGAACGTCAGGGGAATTCTCAGAGCAAAAAAAGTGAATGGGTTACTTCCCGACGCTCTTCTATCGAAGAAATTGAAATTTCTTCTCCAGCTCGCTCTGCCTTTCAGGCAGAGTTCGCTTCCACCACCATAATCTCATCGGCCGTCAGCCCGTAGAGCCCGTACACCAGCGAGTCGATCTGCCGGTCGGTCGATTCTATTTCCTGCGTGATGATCCGTTTCTCCTGGTCGGTCTTTGCCTGGCTCAGGTGCTTGTGCAGCTCCAGCATTTCAGTGACGAGCGCGACCATGCGATCGTGCCGGGCTTTGTCATCCGGGTTGTCGAAGTCGGGGGTGTAGACCGGGATACCCATCAGATCGTCACCTGAGAACTCCGTGCGATGCCGGGATGATGATCGGACGGTATGGGCAAAAACAAACGAGATCAGACGGCTGTTCAGGATGCCGAGGAGATAGAGGCTTGAAGACGCGAGAGCCCATACCGATGGGCCCGCGATACCGCGACCGGGATCGAACCCGAATGCCAGTCCCCGGAACCGGTTCATAAAAATAATTTTGGGATGCGATTCCCGCCAGAACTCCTCGCTGCACGCGGTCTCCCACCAGTGATCCGGGGCAGTTTCCGCTTGCGCTGATTTCCGGGACTTCAGGAAACGGGCGAGCACCGGGTGCCGTTTTTTAAACCAGCGCCACGGGTTGGAGGGGGCTCCCGGGTGGTGGTCCGTCCAGCCCTGCGGGATGAAGACCGCAAACGAGGTGTGCACTGCCGGTTCGTACCGTCCGATCATGTCTCCGGTGATCACCGGCCGTATGAACCCCTTGCATCGCGGGTCTGCGCTGATCAGGGTTTTCCCAAGACTGCTATCGATGACAAAAGCCGGGTCGGATGCACATTCTGTCCCTGGGTGGACCTGCCCCATAACATAGTCCTCAAGCGGGGAACCGGACTTCCGGATTTTTTCCAGGATCTCCTCGGTCCTCCCGTCGAGGAGTGTCCAGCCTCCTTCACCAAAATCTGCCTGGTCAACCGGGAAATGGCGGGCCTTTACATACTCCTCCAGGTCTCCTGAAAATGCGGGATCCACCAGCGTCACCATGGCAGGGTGGGACGGGGGGCGGTTGATGAGCCGGAGAATATTGATCCCTTTTTCATCTAGGACCCCGCCGGATCCCGGAAGATCCACGATCTCCTCGATCTGGTTTGTTGTGAGAAGAGATCTCAGCGGCGACCCGGCCCTCCCCCGGAACCAGCGGTCACTCATGGAGAAACATAGGGTCCCGCCGGGCCGGAGAAGCACAAGCCCTTTTTCGACAAAGAATGCCGACAGGTCAACCTCCGGGTCATAGACCGCGTAGTGCCGCTGCAGGTATCGCTGGATCCATTCTTTCTGTTCTGGCAGCCCCTCCGGGGGATTGCTGATCATTGCATCGAACCCTCCCGCTGCAAAAATTTCCGGGAACTCCCCGGGCCATGCAAACGGGTTGAGCGTGTGGCGCTCCCTCGCCGGGCAGAACATCCATGATTCGTCTTTCACGATATCGGGCGCGATGAGAGCATTCCCGCACCGGACCGTGTGCCGCAGGTCACGGAGCACACGTTCTGTTATGCCCGGAACATCCTGCGGTACCTGGGAAGGTGTGCACACCTCAAAGAGCCGGAAGAGCAGGAGCATCTTTGTCACCGCAACGGCTTGCCGGCTTATGTCCACCCCGTAGAGGGAATCGACGAGGATGGTGTGGCATTCGTCTAAGGTCAGCCGGTTACCTCCTCCGGATACAAGGAGAGCCCGGAAGATGCAGAGAAGTACCGTTCCGGCCCCGCATGAAGGATCGAGGACCCGGAGCGGCAGCACATCACGGGGCGAGCGGTTCAACCTCGCTCCATCAAGGGAGGTCGTTGCCATATACCGGATCACATGGAGGGGAGGGGACGTCCTGCCGCGGGACAGGACAGTATCGTGAGTATCGACCACGGTCACCTGGTGCGCCGCGGATCTTCTGACGGTCCGGGTGAGATAGTGCTCCAGCACCCCGGCAACGACTTCCAGATCGAGATGGTCAAAATGATACGGCCTGTCGTCGGATACGAGACGGGAAAGTACCGCACTGAGCACGCGGTCTTCGATGATGAGCATTCCCATGGGAACGGGAGGCGCTAGGGAAGGATTGTCCCTGTCTTCCCAGAGTCCGGACAGGTACGAGGCGGTCTCCAGCAGCTGCCCGTACTGGTCACCATGATCGCTGATCTGCTGCAGGGTACCTGCCGCCACGAGCCCCCGGTCCTCTGCTATGCGCAGGAAGAGGGTGGAGAAGATGATCCGGTTCGTGGCAGCCGCGATCTGTTCGCTGCGCAGCCCGATGTTGTTCCTCGCGATGCTCCGGGCGAGATGTTCGCGCCAGCTGGTGAGGTCATCGAAAAGGAAGGTTTCCGCACGGTTCCCGGGATTCGTGTCAGGTTCCTCACAGGGAGCAGGGTCCGGCCTCGGCATTGTTGTAGTACTTCGTTACCGGGAAAATAACCGTATTGATGATGAAAAACAGGAAGGGGGATGTAGGAGAGAGGGAAAAAGCTACCCTCTCCCGCCCACCGTCTAGAACCCGATCGCTACTTCCCCGTCGCTGCTGCCTGAGGGCTCTTTCTCCGCAACGGCAAGCATCAGGACAACCCCGATGATCTCCAGCACCATGCAGAAGAGGAAGGCGGCATCAAACGCCGCGGCGAGGGCGGATGACGGGAGCGTGTGGGCGGAAACTTCGGCGAGTTTTGGCCCGGCCGCCATGGTCGCAACGAGCATGACCATGGCCACGCCAAGCGACGACCCGAGGTTGGTCATCATCTTGACGAGCCCGCTCGTTGCCCCCCGGTCTTTCACCGGCGCCTCCCCCATGACCGCACTGTTGAGCGGGGAGAACGCGACCCCGGAACCAGCGCCCAGCAGGAAGAGGTAGACGCAGATATGGCCCACGCTGGTGCGCTCGGAGATGGTAGAGAGGAGGAGAAGGGAGACGGCACAGAGAACAAAACCCGTGATAATCGGTTTTTTCGTCCCGATCACGTCCGAGATCTTCCCGGCGAGCGGAGCCGTCAGGATCATCCCCACCGGAAGGGCAAGCAGGATCGTCCCGGCATTGTCGGCATGGATGTTCTTTACCAGTTCAAGGTAGAAAGGCATGATGACCATCACGCCCGCCATCGCCATCTGGATCAGCATCACGTTCACGTTCTGGAGCGTGTATGCCCGGCCGGACAGCAGGCTGATATTGACCAGCGCTTCTTTTGACCGCCGTTCCTGCACATAGAAGAGGATCCAGAAGATGACCGATACCACGAGGGCAGCCATACCAACGAGTGCGTTGTCACCCTGGACAGATGTCAGACCGACAATGAGGGTCGAGAGTGCCACAAAGACCAGCACCACGCCCGGAATATCCAGTTTTGCGTCGGGTGTAACGGGTGCCCTTCGGGGGATGATGTGCATCCCCAGGAGGATCGCAATGATTCCCACCGGCAGGTTCACGTAGAAGATGAAGCGCCAGGAGAACGCGCTCGTCAAAAATCCCCCGATCACCGGCCCGAGGGCTGCCCCGAGCATCGTGAACATGGCGACGATCCCGAGCGCCTGACCGCGCACGGATGCCGACAGGTACGAGGTGACCATGACCGCCCCCAGCGCGGAGATGACCGCCCCGCCGACGGCCTGGAGCATCCGGGCGATGATCAGGACATCAAACGCGGGCGCAAGACCGCACAGCGCGGAGCCGGCGGTGAAGAGTGCAAAGCCGCCAATGAAGATATTCCGGTATCCCTTCATATCTCCGAGCCTTGACGCTGCAAGCAGGAGACTCACGAGGATGATCAGGTACGCGTTGAGCACCCACGAGACGGTCACGGTTGAGACGTCAAGGGATTTTGCGATATCCGGAAGGGCGATATTCACGATAGTGGCATCAAGGCCGGCCATGAACGACCCGAGGGCGATCACGATAACGATCAGGAGATCTTTTTTGGCCATCTTCGGGGAGGCGGTGGGTTCATTCATGGTATCATGTCCAGAATATGGGACATTGCATTTTTCCCCATAAGAATGCTTCCAAAATCCGTTCCCGCTGCCACGAATTCCTGTCATGGGGATATTGCCGGCAGAGACCCGTGAAACAAAAACGTTATTTATAAATGAGAGCGGGGATGAGACTGGTTCATACTATCTGGAAAGGTGGCGAAAACGGGGATAAGGCACCTGCACGCGTCATGAAGATTCTCGCAGTTCTCACAGCGCTTACCGGGGTCCTGGCAATCGTTGGGGGGGTTCCCTGGTATGAACCTGGTCAATAACCGGTGGGCGGTACCCCGGTGCAGATGCTCATGATCGCTGGTCCTGAGATGGTGCTGATGGTGTATTTCAATCCCTGCTGACTTTAGAGATAATGAGAAAAAATCTGGAGACCAGACATGCAGAAGAACACGTGTGCGTCCGTAACGTTCCGGACGATTGCTCATTTCTTTGACCCGGATGATCCGACTCCCGAGAACAACCGCGGGTTGTCGGATCGTGCCGAGGAGCAGATCTTCCGTGAAGTGCTGGACGTCCCGAAAGGGTATCGCGGGGAGATGTTCGACCGGCTGGAGATCCTCCTGCCCGCTTCAGAACTTACCCCGGATCGCAGGGATGCAATTGTCTCTGCGGTGCGGGCACATTTCCGGAACCGGTCGCTCGACTATCTGAAAGAGGGGAGGCTCACCCAGAAGGTCGAGCCTCCGGGAGTTCCGGCTGACGATCGCCGTGTGTATTCCCTCATTCCTCGGCATTGCCATCTGTTCCCAGTTCAAAGGGAACCCCCTCACCGAGGTCGTTGAGAACGTGCTGGTGATCTTCTGCTGGGTGACCATCTGGCAGCCGTTCCAGTCGCTCGTTTTCGACCGCTGGACCAAGAACAAGACTGCAAAGGTCTGCAGGAGGATCGCCGGGATGGATATCAGCGTCCGCCCGGTGGAAACAGGAGAAAACATTGCCTGACCGGAAACCGGGGGGCGAAGTTTGTCAGTGAGAGCACGACGGTGAAAAGAATGGAACTCAGAGGGCCGAAAGTGAAGGACTATCTCCGGATGTTCAGGGTCGAGCCGGGGAAAAAGGTGCACCTGAAAAGATACGATACCGGCTGGGTCCGGCATGAGTTGCTCAAAACGATGAGCGAAGAGAGAGCAAAGGGCCTGCTTGAGGAGATGCTTGAAAAAGACCGGGCAGCGCTTGCAGAAGCCCAGGAACTCCTCGCTGCCTCCCAGGAATACGGGATGCTGATCGTTCTGCAGGGAATGGACACGGCGGGAAAAGACGGGACGATCCGGCACGTTATGTCCGGCGTAAACCCCCAGGGCTGCTCTGTCCACAGCTTCAAGGTCCCGGGCCCGGAAGACCATGCCCATGATTTTCTCTGGCGCTACTCCCGGGTGCTGCCCGAGCGCGGGATGATCGGCATATTCAACCGTTCGTACTACGAGGACGTCCTGGTGGTGAGGGTCCACCCGGAACGCGTGGAAACACTCCCCGGAAATCTCGGTCCGGGCAGCGATGGTTTCTGGACCGCCCGGTTCAAGGATATCAATTCCTTTGAAAAGCACCTTGTCCGGAACGGGACGGTCATCCTCAAGTTTTTCCTCCACATATCAAAAGACGAACAGAAGAAGCGGCTTCTCGACCGGCTGGACCACAAGGAAAAGTACTGGAAGTTCTCGACCGCAGATCTTGCCGAACGGCAGTTCTGGGACCGGTATACGAAAGTCTACGAGGAGATGTTATCTGCAACGTCCACTGATTATGCGCCATGGTTCATTGTTCCTGCTGATTACAAGTGGGCGGCCCGGACCTTTGTCGCCGAAGTGGTGACCTCTGCTATCAGCGGGCTCAACCTCAGCAGCCCGGAAATATCCGCAGAGCAGCTGAAACAGATCCTGGCTGCCAAAAAAGAACTTGAAACAGAATAGTCATACGTTATTCTTCATTTTTAACGTAGGGTGGGTGAATTGCCGTATCTGCGTACAATTCCCGCGAAGCCCCGCGTTGCGGAGATCAATAAAAATATTTCATGATCTTAGGCTGTGGGCCCACGGCAGCCATTCCAGGTGAACGCGCATCTATATGCGTCCATGGAAGATTCTGGATCTCTTCAACTTCTCTTTAAAAAAAGTACAACTCTCTATAATATTCATAGATTATATCTTTATTTGGAGAACGGGCACGAAAAATCTGTTTTTTTTAAAAGCATAAATATTTATACTTTAAAATGTAATCCCCTGTTCAGGGGCTGGCCATGCGAATATTTTTCGCTATCATCGGTATTCTCTGTCTCTATCTTCTTATAGCCCCTGTGGCGGCAAATGATCTCGCCAATTCGACCATCACCTCTACGCAAACATGGGTGATAGCAAACGGGAATTCCCAGTCAACAATCACGGTTACAGCCGTGGATTCGAGTGGTGAACATCAAAACGGGATACCGGTAACCTTCTCCCTGGATCCAAATTCTACTGGCATGGGGACAGTCAGTCCATCAAGCAGTAATACCAATTCTAATGGCCAGGCGTCAACCACGTTCACGGTCAATAAAATAAGTGGCAGCGCCACCATCAGAGCAGCATTGACTTACAATGGCAACATCACAAATCTCGTTTACGTTCAACAGATTGATCACGATGTCCCGTTTTACTGGACGGTGACATCGCCACCTCAGGCATCCGTCGGCACCGAGATCTGGTTCAATGTCTCCTATACCGACCAGTGGGGCAACGTCATCGACCACCGCAATCCTGCTGATCCCGACACCGTCTCACTCCAGATCGGTTCTGTCAGTGGAAAGGCAGCCTTTGATAGTAATGGAGCCTACGTAACCAGCACTACCCAGCAGCTGGATGGACAGGGAGTACTATCGGTGAAAGTTCTGCTCGATTCCATTGCGGGACAGAACAATATCCATATGCAAACATTTGGCGCTATCCCGGATGAATATCCATCTATTCTTGGCATTGCCAATGGTGTTCCTGCGTCGATCGTCCAGACAACAAGCCCGAGTCCCCCGGACGTGCCGGCAGATATGGCCCATACCGTTTCCGTTGAATACATTCTGTATGACAAATACGGTAACCCTACAATTGGCCAGAATATATCTGTTCAGACAAGTGCAGGCGAGTATTATCCGAATCTGACATCAAATCAGGTTGGTCAGATAGGGCTGACGTACGGTCCGCAGGGCACTGCTGAAAATGTCACCCTCACGGCAACGGCATTCGCGAATTCCTCGGTCACCTGCAATGAAACGGTGACCTTTTACAGTACGGCGCCCGTGAACTGGGTGCTCACCGCAGATCCTCAGATAATGCCCAGTCTGGATGCGAATAACAATACTGCGGCGAATATAACGGCACAGGTCATGGACGTGATGGGCAACCCTGTGGCCGGCCAGACGGTGACGTTCAGTCTTGGCACCCCCACCTATGACAAAAGTACTGATATTGTCACCGCCGCACCAAAACTTACAGGCACCAGTGCTGTGACTGATAGCAACGGTAATGCCATAGTCCAGTTTATTCCCGGGGGTTTTTCAACAAACGCTTCGATGATGTATTATAATCCAACGGCTACCGGAACCTGTCCTGTTACTGCAACGTGGAATGGCATGCAGCAGAGCGTCATTCTGACCTGGAAGAACTATCCTTATCTCAGTGCCTTTACGAGCGTCTTCCCCCCAACGGTCGGGGTAAATGGAACGGTCACGGTGACCGTCAAACTGACCGGGGACGGGTGGGCACTCGCTCCGAATCCGATCGATGCCGTCCTCCTTATCGATAGATCCGGGAGTATGAGCACGGGGATGGGCAATGGTAAAACCGAGCTCCAGAATGCACAAGCCGGTGCAAAAAATTTTGTCTCCATGATGAATGCGTCGAATGACCGGATCGCCGTTGTCTCATTTTCCGGTTATGACAGCGGGCAGAATATCGATACCACTGTCAATTCACCACTGACGACCAATTCTGCAACGATTAATACTGCGATCAATAATCTGAAGGCGAACGGAGTGACAGGGACGCGGGACGGGCTCTACCAGTCCGTTGCATTGCTCAACAGTAATCCCAATCCCAACCCGAAAGCGGTGCGGGCGGTCATTCTCCTGACGGATGGGGATTACAACTGGCTGGGCGATTTCCTTGGCAGGGGGACCGGCTACTACCCTGCTCCGCCCGCCGGATACTCCGGTTACAGTACGAGCGCACTTGAACCGAACAAATACCTGTATTACAACGGGTTGGGTGGTGACCTTATATCACCCCCCGAGGCCAATTTTATCGGCAATACAACCGGAACTGCCCGTCAGGTCCAGTTCACGGACACATCGACCGGCATCACCGCGGGCACTTCGTGGAGCTGGAATTTCGGAGATAATTCCGGGACATCAAACCTCCAGAATCCCGTATATACCTACGCACAACACAAATCAACCCACTATTACACAGTTACCGAAACGGTGACCAACGCTGCCGGAAGCAATCAAATTGCACAGTCGAATTATATCACTGTTACGGGCTCTAATCCAGGTCCGGTTACAACTACGGTGAACACCCCCTCATCAAAACCGACACCTTCTTCCACATCTACATGCACCGATGGGGCATTTACCGCACAGAATATGTCCGTATTCGCCGCTAACAACAATATCCGGATCTATACGATATCCTACTATAATTCATTCGATCCACAGGCGATCTCAGATATGGAAGTACTGGCGGGGGCAACCGGTGGATTTTATGCAAATGCTCCTGACGCGGCCACGCTTGCGCAAATCTACACCAATATTGCCGGAAATCTGCAGACCGCGGCCGGCGTGAACACCCAGATGAATTTGGATTTCCAGAATGTGAACGTCAGCGGTGTAACGGTCCCGGGCGCCCAGGTCTTCAGGTACGTAGCTGCGAATCCCGGTTCTACGGATATCACCTGGCAGGACGGAGTAACAAATAACACGGATCAGTCCGGTCAATGGAATCTCAACCAGCAACTGAACTTCAACATCGGGACCATAAATCTCGGCCAGACCTGGCAGGCGATATTCGAGCTCAATGTAACACAGGCAGGCAGCATCCAGCTGTTTGGCGGCCCGTCAACCATCACGTTCAATAATGGAACGAGTTCGATGACACTCCCCCCTGCATATATCACCGCGGTCAATAATCTTACCAATACCGGGGTGACCACACAGTCGATTCAGCTCTCTAATTTCGTGGTGACCCAGTCAGGAATAATTACCGATTTCGTGCCGTTGCAATGGAATACAACCTACCCGGGCGCACAGACTGCCATGGAACGCCTCTATTACTCGACAGTTTATCAGCAACCGCAGACATGCGGGGCATCGCCATGGGTACTCTTTAACCAGCAGACGAGTATACCACCTGGTGAATCGAGCGAGTCCTCGAGTCTTGATGTCCGTACCCTGCCCGCGGGGACCTATTATATCTGTGTCCTTGCCCAGGCGAATGATGCGCTCAGTGCAGTTTCTGAAACTGCGAGTGACATACAGGTCAAAACCTCAGGAAAAGCATACATCAAGCTGCAATGAATCTCTCTTAAAAAAATTATTGACGTAGTATCCGGGATTAATTCCTATCCGAAAATTCGCGAAATACAAAGAAAAATACTACCATCATCTTTTACTCTCGCTGCAAGTGAAAAGCGATTTCTTTCAAACTATACAGATTTTACCTTGATATTATCCTGGTAGATGACGATCTGACCATTCCTGGTGGGATCGAGTAGAGGGTATACGCCCGGTGAAGTTGGCGGGAAGAAGGTCGTGGCAAAATAATTATTCCACGCTACACTATAATCATCTGTAGAATCCGGTGTATAACTCACCGTGCAGGTAGTTCCTGCAGGAACCTGAAGAGAAGAATAATTGGAATACCCGCGCTCCATCGAGACCGTACCGATACCCGACCGTGCCATCGGGGATGCCGTTGTAAAGCTGATCAGGTAGAGTGCGGCAGTGTTGGTCGGACCATCATAAAACCAACGAGGCTCTGCAAGCATTGCCGAGCCGTTGATAGTAGTCATGCGCATCACAACGGCGCCGTTTTCCAGCGCGATATTTGTCTGTGCATCGAGAGATTGATACTGTATCTTTCCTGTAGAGTTCGGAGGGATCAGAATATTGCCATTATTACACGCGACACTGAATGTGGCGGGGCTGAGGCTGTAGGATTCATTGTACACGAACAGCGTCCCCCCGCCAATGCTCAGAGAAGTCTCGGAGTACGGATCCATGCTGTACGAGAGACTTTTGAGGTCATTCTGCAGAACGATCATATTCTTTTCCATCACCTGCTCGTTTGCACTTGACTGCTGTTGCAGGAGCACAGGATAACCGTACAGGGTGACGAGCGCGATTCCCGTGATAATGATCGTAAAAATAATCATGAACCCGACCGATTCCGAAACACCGGCATCAGACCACGGATTGCTTTTGCACGCGAACATGATTAAAACCCTCCTGAATCATAGGAGATCATGTTTATCCCCTCGTTTGTTGTATTTCCGATAACGGTTCCCTGATCTGAGAGCATAATACCACTCAGGCTGGTATTGCTCGATATGGAATTCCGCCATACGATAACATCCTGATCATTCCGGTTGATGCTCGGTTCGATATCTACCGAGTAGGCTTCTCCGGCAACATCCTGCGGAATACTGAATTTTGTCGATATGGTCCCGTTCTGGGGAGCGAGACTATAGACATCGACGATCTCTGTGGAGATCCCGTTGCCGATATCGGTGAACGCATAATATTTGAGGGTGTTGGCCGGGTTCTCCATAATATTTGCACTGACCAGCAGGAGCATAACAACAAAGAGAACCATGAAGACGCCCGTTATCATGACATATTCTATCAGAGTTGCAACACCGCTTTCAGATTTCCGATCAGGGGGATGTCCAGGTCTCATTGTAAACGGTCACTCCATTATTATAGTGAATCTGGATAATCATGTAGGGATTATTCAATGAACTTGAATAATTCACTACCGCACCTTTACGCGCGAGGGAAATTGTCTGGATGTCTGTCTGGATGCTCTGACTGACACCAGGGGGGGAATTAAAATCATTGGGATCAGTGTAAACCGCATCGATAATCACCGCCCGCGTGTCGCGAATATCGTTCTTTCCAAAGTCCTGTACATTTTCTGCCGTTGTCTGGCCTACCAAGGTCGACTGGTCGATCACCGTTGCCAGGAAGAACAGGCTGAAACTGACTATGAACCCCATGAGAATGATCCACTGGGCATCATCATTCATTCGCGCCATAGAAGCACCTCTACCAGCATTGCGTGTACACCCGCCGTTCCCCCTGAATTGAGCGGGCATGTCTGCTGGACCAGAACCCACTCGGTCACCCTCACCGCATGCTCCCCCCGGTCAGGTTCCGGGAGGAGGCGAACGGGGTCTGGATAATGTTGTTGCTGGCATCACGGCAGGTGACCGAAGCGCTGTACTGGAGCGTATCGGTCTCAAACCCGGTCTTGTTGTTGATGCCGTTCATGAACGATGTTTTGAATGCAGCGGGCTGATACCCCCCGATATCCTGCTGGAGGGGGCTTGGTGCAGCAGGGGCTGGCGGAATGCTCATGGTCCACAGGACATCGTGTCCGAGTTGTTGCAGCTGGAGGTCGCTGATGTGGGCATCGCCCGGAGTATATACCGTCGTCGAACCGAGGACGAGGAGGACGGTGAAAACCATAATGATCGCGGCGGCGAAACCTTCGATCGTGTAGAGCTGTCCCCGGTCATCTACCATACGGCAACCTCCATGACACCGTCTCTGAATGTCGACGGTGTGACATCAGAATAGGTATACGCAAATGGACCGGGTACCGTGTTGTTCAGGTAGTGATCAGGCTGAGTAAGATTAAAAGTATATTTCACATATAACTGGGTCTGCTGATCCAGTTGATTGTTGGTATTATAGCCCATATTGTAGAAGAATCCCGGTGAGAGGATGAGCGAGACATTATCAACAACGGTGACCGGCAGCGATAGTTGAGGTGTGGAATTGCCATCAACGTACAGGAACAACGGCGGGACCCCTCCCGGCGGGTTGGTACTGTCGAATATTTCGACCGTAGAGATCGAAGGGTTCGGGTACGGCTGGGACTGCTGTGCCCGGAGGATGGTCACGCTGACAAGGTTGGCATTCGTGTAGGTTGAATTCCTCATCGTCTGATGCAGATCGGTCAGGTTGACCATCATCTGATCCTGCCAGAGGTTGATCTGATACAACGGGTTATTACACGCGGGATTTGACGTATTGGCAAGCAGGTCGGTGGAGTTGAAAAGCACGGTGAAAGGATGCGTAGTCACATTATCCGTGGAGATCATGTTCAAAGCAGTAATGACAGGCAGTCCGATTGTAACATTACTGGAGCTCTTCACTTTCACGACCCTGCGGATGTAGCCGTACTTATCGGGTAGTATTTCGCCAACCGACCGCGTTGCATTTTCACCGGTTATCTGCAGCGAGATATTAAACATATAGGGATAGTCACCAAATATCACCCGCGAGAGGTACTCCTGCGGTGAATTAAAGGTAGTACTGCAATAAAACCGGTTTATTTTCTGGATGGACAGTACATTCGGCGTATCTTTGGAGACCGCGAGACCCAACCGGATGTTATTGGTATTGATGAAGTAATCAGAATACATTGCCTGGCTCTCCCATGAGCTCGGAGATCCGGGGTCTTCGGTTAGGATGACTCCTGTACGGTAAGCAACACCGCTATAATCAATATTCTTATTCTGGATATCAAGCAGGAGGCCGGGTATGAGGGTTGCCACGTAAATGAAGGCTACGATAAATACCGTAAAGCCCACCAGGAAATCAAGGGAAAGATTTGCATCCTCTCTCACGGAGAGACGATTGCATCTGCCAGATGACGGTTTTTGCCGGGAACGGGGCTCGTTCAGGAGCTGACACGTGGAATGCACCCCGGTTTTTTTTGCATCGATCTCTATCGCCATCAGGGTGTCGGACGGAAACGGGGATGTTCGTATGTGCATGGGCGTCCTTACAGCAATATGAACCTGACATGGGAAAATAATTTGGTTTGGATTTCTAACCGGAATGGAGATCCGGTGCCGCTTATGCATTTTCCTGGGGTATTGCAAAACGATCGCGGGAAGCTGGCTCCTGCACAACCGGAAGTTGTTATGTAAGTACCGATGGAAAAAGGGAACCGGGTCAGCGGTATCCAGGTATCAGGGTACGATCTTTGAGATCGGGATCTCAAGGATATCTTCTGCCCCGCACTCTTTGAGCCGGGGGATGAGCTGGTTGACTGCATTTTTCTGGACTACGGTCTGGATGCTGTAATAATCGATGCCGTGCAGCCGGCTTATCGTGGGTTTTTTCATGGCCGGCAGCGCAGCGATCAGGTGCTCCATGGCGTGGGTCGGTACGTTCATGGTCAGGAGCACCTTGTGCCGTGCTTCGATCACACCGAAGAGCAGGGTCTTTATCTCCTCAATCTCCCGGCGCTTCCCGGGATCTGCCCAGCTCTCCCTGTTGGCAATAATGACCGTGTGGGACTCCATGATCTGGCCGATGATCTTGAGCCCGTTCTTGCGCAGCGTTGTCCCCGTTTCGGTGAGGTCGACGACCACGTCCATCAGGTCGGGCACTTTCGCCTCCGATGCCCCGTACCGAGTGGAAGAGCTGGACGGGGATGTTCAGACCGCTCAAAAAACTTTCTCGTGAGTTCCGGGTATTCCGTTGTCACCCTGCTGTCCGGGCGGATTTGGCTGACATCACCGACCGGCTCGTCGCGGTGGACCGCCACGACGATCTTGACGTTCCCCTCGCCGGTCTTGCTGTACGAAAGGTCGGCCACCTCCACAACATCGGACCCGGTCTCCTGTACCCAGTCGAGCCCGGAAATGCCAAGGTCAAAATACCCTTTTTCCACGTAGGTCGGGATCTCCTGCGGGCGGAGGATCTTGATCTTACCGATGCGGCTGTCCGCTATGCGGGGGTTGTAATCGCGGTCCGTGCGCCTGACCTCGAGGTCCGCCTCCCTGAAGAGCTGGAGTGTCTGGGCCTCGAGGCTGCCCTTGGGAAGTGCGATGGTGATCATACCGTAAAATATTCTCCGTAAAAAACGTTAAAGGAATAGGTAGGCGGGTCACCCGAATGTATGGATGACCAGCCCGCTCAGGAGCTTGGGCTCGAACCACGTCGACTTCGGGGGCATTACGCCACCGGCGTCGGCAATGGAAAGGACTGTTTCGACCCTGACCGGCTGCATGGCAAATGCGAGCACATATTCCCCAGTGTCCACAAGCCTTTCGAGGTCGGCAACCGGCCTCGCCCCTCCGAGATACTGGAGGCGTGCATCCCCGCGGGGATCGGTGATGCCGAGCATCCCCTCAAGGACGTATTTCTGGAGGACGGCCACGTCCAGGAGATCAAGAAGTGCCGCCCCTTTCTCCAGCGGGCGGGTGCACTCGTACCACCGGCCGGCCAGGGTACATGTGCATGACATGGTAGTGCTCCGGACGTTTGATCTTCGGCGGGATGTTGTACCCGCCGCCTTTGACCGGTCCATAGGACCTGACCTCAAAGAATTTTTTCAGTTCTTCCAGAAATGTTTCGTGCGTAAACCGCCCAAGGTCGGCGAGCAACCGGCTGTAGCCATGGATCTTCACGCAATCGTGGGCAAAAATGACCCCCATGAAACGGCAGGCCTCTTCATCAGGTGTCCTCCCGGCTGCGATTATGCGGTCGGCAACGTTCACCGCCGCTTTTGCGCGGTGGTGCCCGTCCGCGATATACAGGGATGGCAATGCTGAGAACTGACGTTCGAGCCGGGTGAGTACCTTGTCATCCGTAATCCGGAACACCTGGTGGAGCGCTCCCTGACCGGTCCGCACTTCGGCAACGGGGCCGTCCGCGGCTGCGACCTGCGATTCGATGAACGAGAGGATATCATCATGGTTCCGGTAGAGCAGCACGACCGGGCCGTTGTGGGTCCTTGTGGCTTCGATATGCCGGGTCCTGTCTTCTTCCTTGTCATACCGCGTCAATTCGTGCCTGCGGATAATGTTGTTCCGGTAATCGTCCACATCCAGGCAGCAGAAGAGCCCGAAAAATGTGTCGCCGTCCTGCTGTACACGGTAGATGTACATGCCGGGGACAGGATCTTTGTTTATGCGTCCGTCATGTTCCAACGCCAGGAAATTGTCGCGCGCCCGCTGGTACACACGCTCGTCATGGGGAGAGAGGTCGGGGAGTTCCGCGTCCGATCTGCTCACGCGCAGGAAGCTCTGCGGGTTTCTGGCAATGATTGCACGAGCTTCATCCGCAGTCACAACATCGTACGGGACTGCCGCGATCTCCGGTGCGGCAGATGGTTCGGGCCGCACTCCTGCAAATCGATAAATCTTCACCATACCAGACCCTGCCCCGCCAGGGAGACGCTGACTTGCTCTCATAGTTGGGCGTGATCCCATATATAGCCAAAGACCTGAAACTCCTACCGGACCCGGCTTCCTGCAGGACAAATACTATGATTCCCGGGCGCTCATGAGTGGTACTGCTGAGGAGACCCCGATGATACGACCCCACGACCTTGCCACCTATTCCCTGCCGCAGATCCGGCGGGCAGTTCCTTCAGACATTGCGGCAATCGTGGCGATAGAGAAGGACTCCTTCATCGATCCCTGGGAGCAGTCCGTGTTCCTTGAAGCGCTCACCTACTACCCCACCACGTATTTTGTCGCAGTCTGCGACGGGATGGTGGCAGGTTTTGTCGTGGGCGGACTCGAAGATACCGGGGAGAACATCTACGGGCACCTCTGCAATCTTGGCGTCAGCCCCCGGTACCGTCACAGGGGTGTGGGGAAGCTGCTCGTGCGGCGGGTCGAGCACCAGTTTGCGCTGGAACTGGCAACCGGGGTCCAGCTTGAAGTGCGGGTTTCCAACACGGCAGCGCAGAGGTTCTACCGCAGTCTCGGTTACCGGGAAGTCTTCGGGATCGAGCACTATTATGCCGATGGGGAAGATGCCCTCGTCATGATGAGATGGTTCAGATTCTGAAGACAGGCCAATTGACCCGGAATACCCGGGCATCATTCTTCCTTCGATCCTGATTCCCTTACACGCAAAACGCCTTGCCGTGTTTTACACTGACAGGGATCCTACCCGGTCCTCGATCGGTTTGGCGAAAGTTCTATTTAAAACGGTTTTGTTGAAATCCTATTTTTCTAATCATTTGCGTATACTCTGCTATGGTCAGGAGGATGACCCCCTCTCTCCCCCAGCGGGGAGGCATCCCAAGGGGAGCATCCCCTTGCCTCCCGTTTTTCGGTGGTTTTTCATCAACCTTCTGAGGAACTATCCCTATATGGGGGATGCCCGAGCGGCGGGGGCGGAAGCATGAAGTGCTGGATCCCCCAAGAGCGACTGCTGTTTCTCTGAGGAGCTCAACAGAGCCTTAAAAAAATGTTTTTTTCATCCCCGCCCCAGCTGCTGGTGGGCGCGGGCAAGGTGCTGGGCGGCAAGCGCACCCAGAAGGGAAAGTTCCCCGGCAAGGACTGCCGCGCCGATGATCTCGGCCAGTTTCTTTGCATTGGTGCCAGGAGGGGTCCCGCTGCCGGCAACGCCGAGCAGCTTCAGGCATTCCTGCTGGGTATCGACAGCGGTCCCGCCGCCTATGGTTCCGACCGGCAGCGAGGGAAGGGTGACCGCCACATACACGCCGGTTTCTGTAAGATCGACGGTTGTGATGCAGGTGCTGCCGTCGATCGCGTGCGCCGCGTCCTGGCCGCAGGCGATGAACATCGCTGCCGTGACATTCGCGGCATGGGCGTTGAACCCCATGGCGCCGGCCCGGGCAGAGCCGACAAGGTTCTTCCGATAGTTCACCTCGAACATGGTCTTTGCATCGGTCTTGAAAACCACTTTGATCAGCTCGTGGGTGAGGGCAACACCGGCGACAACGCTCCGGCCCCGTCCCATGATGCTGTTGATTGCCGCGGGTTTCTTATCTGAGCACATATTGCCCGAGAGGGCGATCAGTTTTGCGCCCGTGCCCTGTGCAATCAGGTCGGCGACCTTGGCACTTGCGATGGTCACCATGTTCATGCCCATCGCGTCTTTGGTATCGAATTCCATCCGTACGTAAACGCTTGTTCCCGCAACGAATGTGACGATGCCAGTCAGTTTACCGTGGGAAGTGGTACTCTCCGCCGCGGCTTTCAGCTCGTCGTAGTGGACCTTCACCCAGTCGCCGACCTGCGTCGCGTGGCCCACGCTGTCGGTCGAGAAGACCGGCGCCCGGGTCATGCCGTCGTGGAGGACCCGGACTTCAGCGCCGCCGGCTTTTGTTATCGCGCTGCACCCACGGTTGACCGAAGCGATAAGCGCTCCTTCCGTTGTCGCGAGCGGGAGCCAGTAGTTCCCGGTAGCATAGCCCCCGTTTATGAGAACCGGCCCGGCAACCCCGAGCGGCACCTGTACGACACCGATCATGTTCTCGCAGTTCCGCTTTACTACCCGCTCGACATCGATCGAGAGGATGCCGACATTTTCGAGAGTCGTGCCGGTCTCTTCCTGGATGAATTCCCGCCGCACCCGGATTGCATCGATCGGGGTGAGTTCCTTCTCGAGTTCATAGAGTTTCAGTGTCCCGTCCCTGAGCCGCTGGTGAATAATAGTATCCCTGTCCCTGTCGTGACCTGACTTTGCACCGCTGCCAGCTCCAGAGCGGCCCTCCGCATCATCAGCCATGATTAATGGTTAGCACTTATACTGATATGATACACGTGGTCAGGATGACGGTCCCGCAGTGGGGCGTCCGGGTGCCGGCCCGGCAGGGGGAGGAAATGCGGCAGGCGCTGATACACGAGGGCGCGCTCGACCTCTCGCTCAGGGTGCTGCGGGACGGGGAATCGCTCATATTGCCGGTCCTCGACAAGCGCGAAGGTGCGGAGTGGCGCGAGTTCGAGGCACACCCGGGCCGGGAACCGCTTCCCCGCCACGAACTGGTGGGGGGGATCGCGATCCTGCAGGAAGAAGACCCTGAAGGAGCGGAGAGACTGCTTGCGTCGCGCCCTTCGCTCCACACGGTGGTCTTTGCCAGAGGTGAGGTGCGCGGCGAGTACCGTACCCGGGAGTTCACGGTACTTGCTGGAAGGAAGACCACCCGGACAGAGATAACCGAGCACGGGCACCGGTTCGCGGTTGACCTTGCCGGTGCCTATTTCTCCGCCCGCCTCTCCACCGAGCGGCAGCGCGTCCTTGCCCAAGTACGGGAAGGAGAAACAATCCTCGATATGTTCGCTGGTGTCGGGCCGTTTGCCATCACCCTTGCAGCCCGGGCTGAGCTCGTGGTCGCGTCTGATCTCAATCCGCAGGCAATCGGACTGATGCTGGAGAATATCGCACAGAACCGGACCAGGAATGTACTCCCGATGCTCGCAGACGCACGGCGGTTGGTCAGGGTTACTTCCATGGAAATTCGACCGGATCGTGATGAACCTGCCCCTTGCCGGCACGGAATTTTTGCCGGAAGCGTTTCTGCTCTGCCGGCCGGGTGGCGCAATTCACTTTTACTCGCTGGTGTCGCGGGAAGGGGAGCACACACACCGGATTGAAGAGTTTGGCGGAAGGATTGTTTCTGAAAGAGTTGTGCGCTCGTACTCGCCGGCGCAGTGGCATGCGGTGTATGATATTCAGATTAATGGTTAATTTTCCCGATAACGAAAAATCCAATTCTGTTTTTATTGCGATGCCTTACGCGCAAAACGCCTCGAAGCCTGATGGCTTCTCAAATCAGTCCTCGCTGTACGACGACTGATCCTCGTCGGGTTTTGCGCTACTCATTACCTTGAATCAAAACTATCGCTATTGGGGGAGCCCACGCGGCGGGGGCGATGCCCCCTTGAGCGTCAAACCTCTCCTGAATTTCTCGTTCATCCACTCCATGAAAGGCGAATTCTGCCAACCCCCTAGGGGGTACCCCCACATGCCCTTTCCTCTCCCAATATTGGATAGGCTCCGTCGGCCAAGGTACATCTCAGTACATCACAAAAGGGGGAGGGTACCTGTAGTGTAAAGTGACACCGTGTCCAAACCGTGGAACTTATAACTGGCAAATCTATGGCAATTGAACCCACTTTCTAATATAGGAAAGAAGGAAAGATTACCCGCACTTTAGGCTTGCAGGATTAAATAAGGGAATTGTAAGCGGACCAACGCAATTAATAATGGTGTTTTCCCCCATTCCCTTAATAGCAACGGTGGGCCCTATTGTTGGATGAGGGGAGAAAATTATCTGATCTTGAGTAATTACTATTGCTTGGTTTGATGTTGACCATACCCCTTGAACTTTAACCATTCCGGGTTTAACGACTTCTAAATCAAATAATGTAAACGGCAAATTCTTTTCATACTCAGGGTAAAATTTTAAAATTTCTTGGAGTAACCAATCTGGGATAAATTGTTGAATATTAAAGGTTTTTAATGTGATTTTACCCGTCCGTTTCTCGTAGTGTATTTTATTTGTTTGATATTCTTTAACATAATTATCAGTTATACGGATTACTTTTTGATCATCGAGATCGGATACTGATATATTCAACGAACAAAGATCGTTATCTATCACTTTAAAACTTAATTTTTGATTTTTACTAAAACGTAAAATTATTGCGCCTTTTTGCCCCGTCACGGCCATTGATCCCACTAATAATTTGATTGGTTGTTGAGGTTCAATGTAAATCTGACCGACAGGACGCATGTCGGGAGGTCGTTTTATGGCTTTCCATGCATATATTGTATCGTCAGTAATTCTAATAGATCCCCAATGTACTTGATGATGGCATGCGGGGCATATTGCAATCATTGTCTTCTTATCATGAGTAAGACAGACATGCCATTCATGAATATGATGAAATACAGTTAGAGTATTGGGGCATCCTGGATTAGCGCATTTGCCTCCTGCCTCCTTGATCAACTCTTCTTTTATTTTCACTGGAACTTTACGAGAACAACTCATGCAAATGAGACCTTACCCCTCTTCTTCTGCCATTTCTTCTAATAACAGAATCTTTACTTTTCTTTTTCATTCTCAACCGTATCTAAAATTGGATCTGGTGGTGGGAAATTGGGAGATAAAAATTCACATGCCTGGATGATTGTTCATAGTCCCATAGCGTTTTAGATCATTAAGAAAGGACACGATGTCACTTTACACTACACCTACCCATGATGGGAAAATCCAGCAGTAGATTAACGGGTATCACAAGTTTCGATTGAATCGCGGAGAATCCCGGTCGGGAACTATCCCGTATTGTCAGCAATAAAATAGAAGTTTACTCCACCGGCACGAACTTCGTACCGTAGTGGATGATGCCGCTCTCGCCATCCGTGGCGATCCGGCGGAAGACGCCTTTGACCTTCATGCCGATTTTCGCGTCTTTCGGGTCGCAGATGATCTGGGTCGTCATCCGGGGCCTTCATCGAGCCTGATGATAGCAAGCACGTACGGCCCGGGGGAGGCGAACTGGTCGGGGGCTGTCTGGATGATGGTATAGGTCACCACGGTCCCCTTCCCGGAGAACTTGTGATCTACGATCTTCCCGGTCCTGCGGCAGTCGGGGCAGAATGTCCTCGGGGGGAAGAAGTGCCGCCCGCAGGTCTCGCACTTCGTGCCCACAAGGTTGTACCGCTGCGGGATCTTTCTCCAGAATCGTGCAACGGTCATGTTATACCCTCCCGAGGATATGCACGGCAACCGTTGCACCGGTGCCGCCAACGTTGTGGGTCATGCCGACCTTTGCGCCTTCGATCTGGCGCCTGCCTGCATCGCCACGGAGCTGCTGGACGATCTCGTACACCTGCTTGATACCGGTCGCGCCGACCGGGTGGCCGCACGCCTTGAGCCCCCCGCTCGTGTTGACCGGGATCTTCCCGCCAAGCGCGGTCTCGCCGTCAGCGGTGAACTTACCTGCCGTTCCTTTCCTGCAGAACCCGAGGTCCTCGATTGCACAGATCTCCGCGATCGAGAAGCAGTCGTGGACTTCCACCATGTCGATATCCTTGTGCGTCAGCTTCGCCATCCTGAATGCCCTCTGCCCTGCGGCAACGGTTGCGTCCAGTGTCGAGATATCGCGCCGGTCATGGAGCGCGATGGAATCGCTTGCTTGTGCCGTGGCCAGCACCTTGATCGGCGTGTCTGTGAACTCCCGTGCCCGTTCGAGCGGTGCGACGATGACGGCTGCCGCCCCGTCAGTAATGGGCGAGCAGTCGAAGAGCCGGAGCGGTTCAGCAACCATGGTGGACTTCAGCACGGTCTCGAGCGTGATCTCCTGCTGGAACTGGGCGATCGGGTTGCGTGCGCCGTTGTAGTGGTTCTTCACCGCAACCTGAGCGAGCTGCTCGCGGGTCATGGAGTACTTGTGCATGTAGTCGTTTGCGATCATCGCGTACAGGCCGGGAAATGTCGCGCCGACAAACCCTTCCCACTCGCGATCCGCTGCACCGGTGAGGGCATCGGTGCTTGCACCGGGCTCGACATCGGTCATCTTCTCGACTCCCGCTGCCACCACGATGTCTTCCATGCCGCTTGCGACCGCGATGACCGCCTGCCGGAAGGCGAGCCCGCCGGAAGCACAGGCAGCTTCGACACGGGTCGAGGCGATATGGTTGGTAGTCAGGCCGGCATAGTCCGCGATAAGGGCACCGATATGCTCCTGCTCGATGAAGCGGCCCGCACTCATATTACCGACATACATTGCGTCTATCTTCTCGCCTGAGAGCTGGGCATCCTCGAGCGCAAGGGCCCCGGCCTCGACAAAGAGGTCGCGGAACGAGCTCTCCCATTTCTCACCGAACGTGGTGCAGCCGGCCCCGATAACTGCTACGTCTCTCATGATTGCATCACGATCTTTCCCTTGTGTTTCGCGTACCGTGCATAGTCAAGGTAGATGGGGTTTTTCAGCAACTGCACGACACCCGGTGCGGCGTCACGCCGGAACGTGTCCGAATGGATTGCATCCGTCACTTCGATATCGAACGCATCGCTCCCGGCACCCGACCCGAACGAACAGACAAAGATGGTGTCGCCCGGTTTTGCAATGTCCAGCGTGGCCGCAAGGCCGATGGGTGAGGCCCCGGAGTAGGTGTTGCCCAGGTAAGGGACGACGAGCCCCGGCTTGATCTGTTCGGGTTTGAACCCGAGGGTCTTGGCTACCTTTTGCGGGAACTTCGCGTTGGGCTGGTGGAAGACCGCGTAGGTATAGTCCTTCGGAGTCTTTCCCGTCTGCTGGAAAAGCAGCCTGCTCGCCCCCTCCACGTGCTTGAAGTACCCTGGATCACCGGTGAACCGGCCGCCGTGGCGTGGATAGTCCTGCCCCTCGCGGCGCCAGAAGTCCGGCGTGTTGCTCGTGAACGAACAGGTGTGGTGGATGGTCGCGATCGGGTCGTCACGCCCGATCACGAAAGCCGCCCCGCCCGCTGCCGCCGTGTACTCAAGGGCATCACTCGGTGCACCCTGCGAGACATCGGAGCCGATCGCGAGCCCGTAGGTGATCATCCTGCTCTTCACCAGGCCCATGCAGGTCTGGATGGCCGCAGTACCCGCCTTGCAGGCAAACTCGTAATCCGCAGCGGTCATGTTGGGTGTTGCGCCGATGGCTTCACCCACCGTGCAGGCGGTCGGTTTCACCGCATAGGGATGCGATTCGCTCCCCACGTACACGGCACCAATCTCGTCCGGGCTGACCCTTCTGCGGAGCAGTGCATTGCGTGCCGCCTCGACGGCGATGGTCGCAGCGTCCTCATCGAGATCCGGGACGGATTTTTCAAAAACCCCCAGACCCCCGGAGATGTCCGAGGCATTCGCGCCCCAGACCCGTGCGATCTCTTCGACCTTGATGCGGTATCTCGGTATATATACACCGTAGGTAATGATGCCTACCATTCTTTTTCCCTCAGGGTACTTACGATCTTGTCGATATCCATGCCCGTACACATGACGGTGATGCGATCCTTCTCTGCCATCTTCTCCACGATGGGGTGGACGTCGGCAGCGTCAATTCCCTGCAGCACCACGCAGCGCGGCTTGAAAGGGGTGACGCGGATCGCGACCATCGGTGATTTTCCGGTCGAGACGTTGGTGAAGACCAGCGCCCGCTCCGTGCTCCAGCCATAAATGCGGTTGAACTCGTCCGAAGAGAGCTGCATGATCGCGTTCAGGCTGTTTACCACCGTATAGCCGAAGATAACCTGGTCCATGGACCCGCAGAGCAGCGTGCATCCGATCGCGCCAGTAAAATCTTTCAGTGGGACCGGTTCCGCGTACTCGTGGAGGTCGTAGATCACGTCATCGTCAACATTCGAAAAGAGCATGGTTGAAAATTTCTGGATGTGTTTACCGCCGGTCTCCTCGTCAATGGCAAGGAGCGTGTCGACAATCTTGCCGACTACGGCAGTGCCGGGACTTTTTCTTCTGCCGCTTTCATAATCGCTGATGACAGAAGGCGAGACACCAAGGCGGTCCGACAGGACGCCGGGGGCGATCTCAAAGTTCATGCGCCATTTCTTCAGCGCATGTCCCGGTGAGTCCGACAGCGTGATCTCACCTGCCATCTTCTCGGCAAGCTGGTTCCGCAATCCGGATTTCATGCTCAATAGGATGCACCCGTGATGTTAAATAATTAACGAACAGGATTTCGACAGTGAACGAATCACGACGGAGGTTTGACCGGAGGGCAACCCATAAATAATAAGCATCTCAATTTTGATAAGCATGATACCAGCGGAGGATCTCCAGTGTCTCAAGGCGATTGCCCTGGGGGGCGGGTGCAGGGGGCCGGTCTTTGTCTCTACCCAGAGTATCGGCGAGATGCTCGCGATCAGCCAGCAGACCGCATCGCGCAGGCTGAAAGGCCTTGAAACACAGGGTTTTATTACGCGGACGATGGCCGCAGACGGCCAGCATGTCACCCTGACCCGTCATGGGGAGGAGGAGCTCCGGAAGGAATTCCAGGACTACTGCCGGATCTTCTCGGATCACACGAAAGGATATACGCTGAGCGGAACGGTCGTCAGCGGCATCGGTGAAGGGAAATATTACATGAGCCTCCCGGCATACAAAGAGCAGTTCAACACTCACCTCGGGTTCGTCCCGTACCCGGGCACCCTGAATATCCGTCTCTCTCCGGCGAGTGTCCCGGTGCGCAAGAAGATCGATGCCCTCAACTGGGTGAGGATCAAGGGGTTCTCGACCGACGGCCGTACCTTCGGCGACGCCCGGTGCCTCCCGTGCCGGATCGGAGACATCTCCTGCGGGATAGTCGTGCCCGGCAGGACCCATTATCCCGAGGACATCATCGAAGTGATCGCGCCCATCGCATTGCGCCGCAGGCTCGGGGTCGAGGACACGGACAGCGTGAGCGTCGAGGTGGGGCAGTGATAGATGATGCGCTCGCAGCGCTCCGCGAAGGCAAGTTCATCCTTCTCTATGATTTCGACGACCGCGAGGGAGAGACGGACTTTGCAATCCGGTCGGATGCGGTAACCCCGAAGGATATCGTCCGGATGCGAAAGGACGGCGGCGGCCTGATCTGTACGGCTGTCCACCCGGTCGCTGCCCAGCGACTCGGCCTGCCGTTTGCGAGCGACGCCCTCAGGGCAATTGCCGTTGCAGAACGTGAGGGCGACATCCCCTATGACCGGAAGAACCACTCGTCGTTCTCGCTCTGGGTGAACCACCGGAACACCTTTACCGGCATCACCGACCGGGACCGGGCGCTGACCGTGAACGCTATCGCCGAGCAGGTCAAACGTGCCCTCAACGGTGGCGGGGTGAACTTCCACGAGACCTTCCGGACCCGGGCCACATGGCGCTCCTGCGGGCAGCGGACGGGCTCCTCGATGTGCGGCGCGGCCAGACCGAGCTCTCAATCGCAATGGCAGACATGGCGGGCATCACGCCGTCAGTCACGATCTGCGAGATGCTGGACGACGAGTCCGGCTATGCCCTCTCCAAAGCGGATGCGAAACTCTATGGCCGTAAGCACGGGCTCGTGTTTATCGAGGGACCGGAAGTGCTGGAGCGGTGGGAAGTTGAGAAAGGCAGGAAGAACACCTGTTGAGGCTGACCCTTTTACTCTTACCTCCCACAATTTTTTTCTGCAAAATTTCCGGCAAATCCGGTCAGGCCCGGACCAAATTCTGATGAACAAAGTCCGGTAAAAATTTTTCGATCGCGATCATGAGGTGTTAGTTCATGAGGCTACAATTGGATAATTATCCTACAATTGGTTGTACAACTAACAGCAGAAATTTTTCTCCGGCGTGGACTGCCGGCCCTGATCCGGATTTTTTCCAAAAGATCGCGATCGCAAAATTCCTGAAAATTTTTCAATCGCGAAACGATTTTCCGGAATTTATTTTCGGATGACTACATCCCGGTTATGATTTGCATAGTATCTTAGCGGGTCGGCCGCTGCTGGAGTTTTTTGCGCTGCTTGGAAATCCTCGTGAGTACAGGATTTTGGCTATGGCTCATATTTGGCACGGGGCTGGGAGTATTGAAGCGATCGAAGCGAAGTAAAGATAGATAGAAAAAATAGTTTTGTCCGATTGATCGAAAATTATGAGGAAACCCAACCCTGTATGGGGTCGCTCGGCCGCCTCGTCGGGGCCTCGCTGGGCAGATTACCTGCGTTGTTATCATTCAGGTAATTGATCCGCCGCGGGGGCGCCCCGTCGGGGGCGGCGGGGTTCATCGCAATAATAAAAAGAGGGCTCATCTCCTGTGATATCTGAACACTACGATTTTCAAAGGAAATTCTGTTTTATCGTGCGATTCAGTTATATTCTTCAATAGTTATGAGAGTGACTCCCTTTTAGGGGGTATTTTCACTAACATTCCAAGAGATGATCTCTATAGAGAGGATACCATTGTCGCGGGGACAGATGCATCAGATGCTGTAGCCCCAAGACCATCAATGATGAAAGCCGATGATCTCCCCAGAGCCAAAAATTATATCTTGATCTGCGCGAGCGCATCGTAGGCCATCTTCCGGAAGACTGCCGGATCGATGGTGGGATACTGCTCCTTTGCCTTGATAACATCCGGCATAGTGCCTGCCTTGGAGGCATCAACCCTGTCAAGGGTGCGTCCGGCAGCGTCGAGCACCCAGAGGTCCCGCGTGTCCTTGTCGACGACCGTGATGGACTCGACCCTGACTGAGACGAGGACGGAACCATCCGGCTTCTGGTACAGGTTGGGCTTCCCGATAACCGCCACAAAGGCCGGGGCCTCCACTTTTGCCAGCTGCTGCATCGCTTCCGGCTGGTAACTCCCTGCCATGATGAAGAAGGTCCCGGTGGGATCGACCACGCGCCCCCGGTAAAAAATGTTCTGTTCGCCCTGCCGCTGCTTCTCGGTCAGCGTCCCGACAAGGAATATGCGGTTGGAGCGTTCTCCCGTCGGCAGGAGCACGAATGTCGGGCTCTTCTCGTCCTCGCCGTCCTTGAACTGGTAACGGCATTCCCGCAGCTCGCCGGGAAAGACACGCCGTGCCGGTTCGCGTTCGAACGCCCCCTCCTTCCGTCCCGCATCGCGGGGGTTCGCGCTCATGATGCACCCCCGGCCCGGTTCAGCAGCGCCGCATGTTCACCGCTCTCGAATTTCACGCGTTCGCATTTGTTGACGAGAATGCGGTTATCGATCTCCCGCCCGTGACAGATGACGTAACGCCCGAGCACCTCATCCCGCATCCGCAGGAAGACCTCGTCCATCCCGAGCGGGTTGTTCTCCGCGATCTCCTTTGCCGCATCGAGGCCGATGCCGGTGAGGGACTCCACCACGTCCCGCTGGAGCAGGATGTTGTGCGTCTTCTCACCATCGTCGAGCCAACCTTTGATCCGGAGGTTGTACACGAAATTCGGCTGGATCTCGTGGACCGGGCAGTAGTTCTGGCGCGAGAGGGCCCGGTTGCAGCCCTCCACCGGGCAGCGCTTGATAATACCGGAGCCGGGCGCGATATGGACAATGGAGCCCCGCACAGCCGACTCTCCGCCACTGACCGGGATGTCCGCATCCTCCTGCATGATGGTGGCCGTGTTCAGGTTCAGGGAGAGCCTGCCGTTGAACTCGTCCACCTGTGCATAGAAGATATTGTACACGGAGCCGACGGCGAGTTTCTCCTTGCCCGGCTCTTTCCACATCACGAACTTGATCGTGCCGCTCTCATCGCCCAGCAGCCCGGACTGGAGCATACGCTCATGGCTCGCGTCCCACTCCTGGATCACCTTAGCACGGACCCCGCCGATTCCCGGATGAAGATCCTTGATCGGGACCGGGGTGGGGATGAGTGCCCGGTCCTCGCCGATCTCCTTGATTGTGGTGCCGGAATGGATCTTCAGGTTTGGGACACCCTTGTATTCGTCCACCACCGCAGACTCGATCCGGTACCATGACCCTTCGGTCATAGCCGGGGCATTTGCCTTGGCCCATGCAACGAAACGGATCGCGCCGGACTCATCGGCAATGATCCCGCTCTGGGCAATGGCCGGGGAAGCTGGCGCGGAGAGGGCGACTATCTTGCCCTCAAAAGTCACCCACTCGCCGGGCGCTGCCCTGGCGATGGTCTTCTCCTCGGTCCCGCCCCCGCTCCTGCCACCAGAACCGGATCCGGGAAGAGGTACATTGTACTCCTTGGCGAGTTCGTTCGTTACACTGCGCTCTGCCTCAGACGGCTGGACGCCGAATTCCTGTACAAGCCTGCGGAGCTTGCCCTCGATCTTCTTCGGATCTGCGGGCTGTCCGTCTTTTGAGAACTTTCGGGAGATTCTTTCTGCTGCTTCGGAAAAATCCATACTCATACATCTCCAGTTATTTGTGCGGTGTTATCCTGACTATATAGGGTTAGTATGTGTAGTGAAAGTGTCGGAATGAATTTTGCATCGCCGCTATGGTGAAGTTTATCTCACCCTAAGCAGACTAAGAACGGTATGGCAGAAATTACCGCAGACAGTACCATTTACGATCTTCTCAAGGCAAAACCCGATGCAACCGAGGCCCTTTTCAAGTTCGGCATGGGCTGTGTCGGCTGTGCTATTGCCCGGGGCGAGACGATACGGGAAGCAGCAGAGGCACACGGCATCCCGCTTCCCGAGCTCCTCAAGGCACTCGATGTCAAAGAGTGAAGAGCTCACTCTTTTTTATCGTGCAGTAAAACCGCACGAAATATAAGAATACATTGACCTTTTTCTTGTATCTGTGCTCCTGATGTCGTACAGAATCAAAGAGTGAATAGCGATTACTCTTTTCACCAGGCCCCTGCCGGACCTCGGAAAAATCGTCGTCACTTTTTTTCTTTTTTGCCCTTTTCATACAGCCGCATCAGTTCATCACGCGAGGCACCGGGAAACCGTTTGTAATAGTCCGCGATCTCCGGCTCGTGCAGGAGCCTGCAACGGGCGCAGTTCCAGATCTTCCCGCCGTTCATGCTGTCCACCCACTGCCCGAGAGCCTCGTCGCTGCAGGGATAGAACGGGCAGTAGCAGAAATCGCAGGCCTGGCCGGCAAAATGGCAGGGATAATACGGGCAGTTATCGGGAGTCCATTCGATCCAGTGCTCGCCTTTGAACCGGCTGAAGATAAAAAATGCAGGAGCCCTGCCTGATTCCACCGGGGCGTCGTGGCGCCTGAGTGCTTCCGGTATCCCGTGAAGCACCCCTTCCCGGACTCTCTTTCCAACCCCGGTGAGCCGCCCGGCACTTCTGTGCGCAACGGCGCCCTCAGACGCAGTGATCACCGCGTCCGCAGGTGTGCCGGTGAGCGGGAGGCCCATGGCCTGAAGGGCCTCGGCTTTTGCCTCGGTTGCGACCATGATCGTTTCGAGGAGCGCTGAATCGGCCATTCCCTCGCGGCTGCAGACGATGATGCTGACGGAGCCGGTGGAAGCCGGGGGTTCGCGGCGGATGCCGGCCGTGATGAGCACGGTCACAAAATCATACTGGAGCACGACGGTCTGGCTGACAGGCACCGGTGTCAGCAGGCCGAACGCGTCACAGTTAATACCCGCAGCAGCAACAACGAGTTCAAGCTCCTTTTCCGTATCCTGGTGGTCATTTTCGAGGGGTATCGTGTGGTTGAACAGCGTTGAGACCGAGCGGATCCCGCCCGCGGTGCCGGTGCTTGCCGCGCGGAAATCACCGCGGATGAAAAGAGGTACTGGTATCGGTATAATATCTCATGCGACCGAATAGCGGGTCCGGTCCTTGAGTTCCTGCTGCTTCCCGGCATTCCAGCCGGAGACGTCCTGCAGGTAACCGGTGACACGGCTGATCTGCGTGACGTCGTGCGAGCCGCACTCGGGGCAGACCGGCTGGCCGCAGAGGGGGCAGTACTCGATCCCCGAGATGACTTCGTGGGTGCAGTGGCAGTGGTCGAGCGGGCACATCACTTCAAGGTGCGTCTCACCGCAGTTGGGGCAGGGCTTCTCGGCTACGATGAGGTGACAGGTATGGCATTTGTATTTCCGCTCCTTTTCCGGAATTTCATCGAGGCCCTTGTAGGTATCCGCTATTTTCCTTTGTTCTGAACTCCAATCCATACTATAACATCGCACAAGTCCTTAATAAATTTTTAGACCCTTTAGGTTCAGCGGACTGGCATTTTACCGTTTATAAAGCGCGCATATGCGGATCTGGTCATAAATTGGAGGGTATTAATAAGCCTTTACGTCATTTGCGGACATCCGAGAATGCCTTTACAGCGGCTTGCGGGTCTTTTGCTTCGTAAATTGCACGCCCGACGATGATCCCGTCGACGATCTTTGATACCGCCGCAGCATCCCCGCCCTGTGCACCGATTCCGGGTGAAAGGATCTTCCGGCTGCCCACGATACCGCGCAGCACCGTTACGCGCCCGGGGCGGGTGGCGGGCGCAATGATCCCGTCGGCGCCGCACTCCACCGCGAGCCGGGCGATCTGTTCTGCAGTTCCGGCATGGAAGAACCCGGTCGCGCCCGGGTGGCTCATCTCCGCGACCACGAAACAGGCCCCGCCATAATCGGCAGCGGTGTCCACGCACATCTGAACGGAGTCTTTTCCGGTGAACCCGTGGCAGATGACGGAGGCGAATCCCGCGTCAAAGACCTGCTCGGTGATGAGCCGGTTCGTGTTCGGGATATCGGCGACCTTGAAGTCGGCGATGAGGGGCAGGTCCAGGTCTTCCATCTCGCGGGTGATGGAGAGACCGCACGAGAGGATGAGCGGGTAGCCGAGCTTGATGGCATCGAGATGAGGGGCACAGGAGCGTGCTATGGCAAGCGCTTCCTTCTTCCCGGTCACGTCAAGGGCGAGGATCAGTTCGGTCATCGTGCCATCCGCTCCATCACGGCCGCGATCAGGACCGGGAGGGTGATCGTCGCGTCGCCGTACACGGTGACTGCCTGGGCTTCCTCGGTTATCTTGCCCCAGGACCGGGCCTCGTCGAGCGTAGCCCCCGAGAGGCCGCCAAGGTCCGGCCGGTTGCCCGTGAGCTGGACTGCATAATCGAACCCGTTCGGGGTCATGAGCATGCTCTGGAGGATAAAGTTCTTGGGAACGCCACCGCCAACCAGCAGCGCCCCGGCTTTCTTTGTTGTAAAACAGCGGTCCATGAGGGCCGGCATATCGGCAAACGCGTCCACGGTAACGGTGCCGGTCTGGGAGAAGAGCCAGGTACTGGAGACCGACCATGGAGTCCTGTACGGCCGGGCAGTAGACCGGGATCTTGTTGCGGGCGGCGGTGTGAAGAATACCGGACTTCGTATTTTTCCCGATATAGGCAAGGAGCCCGGAGATGGAGATGGTGCTTCCGGGTTCAAGTCCCCCAAAGACCGTCTGCATGAACTCCTCGAAATGCCCGAAGGCCTCGTTCGGGAGGTAGACATCGTAGATCCGGTTGATCTCATCGTGGCGGAGCTCGATGTCGTTGCAGAAGGCGGTGCCGTGGAAGTGCCGGCAGCCGATCGCCTCGATGATGTCGTGGGTCAGGTTGGCCCCCGTGGACACGAGCACGTCGATATGCCCTTCCCTGATAAGATCGGAGACTATCCCCCCCATTCCCGCCGGCACCATCGCGCCCGCGAGACCGAAGAATTTCGTTGCCTCCGGATCCCGCAGCATCCGCTCGCAGATGTCTGCCGCCCGGTGCAGTGCCCCGCCGTTGTAGGCGCCGGCCCGGCCCATCGCATCCACCAGCTCGCTGACCGTCATCCCGGGCCTGACGTGGATCTGGATGACCGGGTCGTCGCACGGTTTTGCCATTCAGACTATCCCCTGTATTGCGAATGATATTGGTGTGCTTGGATGATAACTGTGTTTCAGGAGACAGTTCATGCAGATGCAATAAAGCCTGCAGCCGCGACAGAAAAATGAGGGTTGATCAGAGGCAGGCTCCCCGGACACTCCGGTCCCGTGTCATACCTTGTCCAGATAATTTTCAGCCGGCTCTTCTGATGACAGGAACCCTTTCGCCCAAGGCGCCGGTCTTACCCTATTCCTTTGAGAGGGTTCGGTTTCTATCACGACCCTGTATAAACCACCTGACCAGCCGGGTCCGGGCCCTTCACGTGAAATCCCGCATTCTGAAAGCGATCCGACTTTTCCACGGCGGGGCATGCTGCACGATGACGTGATAACCGTGAACCTGGTAGATTCATCCGTTTACACGACTCCTTTTTCTCGTGCCAGAAACAAACCTTGGTATATTCTTACCGTATGCAGCCGGGTGACAGGATGAAGACCGCGTGCGTTATTCTGGGAATGCTGGTAATCCTTTCAATATCTGCCGGGTGCGTCTCGGGATACCAGAATACAACCATCAGGATCACCAGCATGGACATATCGGACATCACCCCGATCCCTGTCGGATCGTTCGATACCTACACCACAAATTTCCGGGTCGAGAACCCCACGAACGTGACCTTCGAGAACGTCAGGGCACAGATCGTCCTCATCCCTTCGATGACCTACTGCCACCAGCAGGTAACAAACCTCGAGTTCCCGGTATTTTACCCGAACGAGAAGAAGAATGAACAGATCTCCTTTTCAGAGATCGGGGGCCTTGACTGCGCGTATACCTACCGGTATACGGTAACGTCCGATAATATCATATGATATTTCCGCTATCCCGGAGATGTTGAAAAGATGGCTGGAACGGGCTGCGATCTATGGAAAAAAGATTGAAAGAGATCGTTAATTTTTCCTCGTTCGCACCGTTCTTTTCTTCCGCCCTGTAGCCTCTGCCTCCCGCTCCACGCCCTTCGTCTCGCAGGGGATACAGCGTTCGAGTTTCTCATCAATGATCCGGTAGGCGTTGGCAAGCACCGAGGAGTTCGAGATCATGCCGGCAAGGAGGATCACCTCGAGGATCTCCTCCCGGCTCGCCCCCATCTTGATTGCCGCCTGCATGTGGTAGCCGGTACAGTGCGGGCACTTGAGGGCTGCACCCACGGCGAGGCTGATCAGCTCCACGTACTTCGGGTCGAGCGGGCTTGTCTGCGCCACCGTTCCTTTGTACAGGAGGTGGGAGATGAGAACCTCGGGGCGCTCCCCCATCCGCTTGAAGATGAGAGGCACCCGCCCGTATTCGAACTCGATCGCCTTCATCCATTCATCGGCAGTCAGGTCCGCACCCTGCTCTACGATCCTTGCAAGCTTCTCCTCGAACTCTTCTTTGGTCGATTTTGTCATCATACCACCACGTTCGTTTCCGAGAACGGCAGGATCTTTACCAGGATATAGTCCCGCATACGGGAGGGGACTACTTCTGTTACGTCCCCGAGCGTAATCCCGTCCTCGATCTCCACCTTCCGGATCTGATCAGCGAACGTATCGTACGGGAGTTTGACCCGGAGTCCCGCCATCTGGACGGTCAGCGGGGTCGGGGACGTCACATCAAGAATCGCCGGGACATTCTCCCGGATCAGGCCCATGAGCCGGGCCGGGGATACGGAGAGTGGGTCTTTCGCGATCGCCTCCCGCTTCTTCCCGAGGACACGGGTCACCTCGGCTATGATCTCGTCCAGCTTTGCAAGCTCGTCCGCCTCCTTGGTCCGGCGCATGAACCTGCCGACATTGCCCACGTACCCGTCAAGCGGAGGGTCGGTGATTCTCCTGAGGGCCTCTTCGTCAGGGCCCCCGCAGAGCACGATCGGCACCTCAATCCCCCGCCTCAGCGTGGGCATCTTGTATTCGATACATGCTTCAAAATTGCCAAGGAGATAGACCGCGATGTCATGTTCGTTGATGACATCGCGTTCCTCATCATTCAGCCCGGCAATCCGTTTTCCCGGCCCGCGGGCAAGGCTGACCATGTTGGTCTTGGCACCCAGCCGCCGGAGGTACTCCGCAATGTCGCAGGACGGGTGGGGGAGGTGGTGGATCTCAAGGCTCATGCTGACGACCGCAATCTCCGTGCCCACGAGCGGGGAGTCCGTCACCTCCCCGAAGAGCGGGCGGGCGATCTGGCGGATGAGTTCGATGTCGCCCTGAGGGACGAAGCACTGCAGTACTACCTCTGCTGCGATGATGTGTTTCTGGACTATATATCCGCCGAGGTCTTCGATGAGGTCCTCGATGAGGTCGTGCTGGTAGATGCCGCCCTTGTAGGTTACCGGGACGAGCGTCATGGCGTCTCACCCATGAGCGCGAATTTCTCCCGGATAACCGGGCTTATGTCCTCGGCGAGAGTGTTCTCGCTTGCCACGAACGAGAACTTTTCCGTAGTGAAGATCTCGCTCCGGACCCTGAACCCCTCAGGAGCGATGCACCGGAACGCGTAGATGAGGTCCTTGAAGAGGGACTCGCTCGGGTCACCGACCACGATCTCCTCGATCTCCCGCGGGTCGGCCGGCACATCATAGAGGATTACGGTGAAGCGGTCCGGCTGCTCCACGTGCTCCTTGCCGAACCGCTGCCAGAAGATCCTGAGCATGGGGGCAAGATAGGTCTCATCGGAGATGACAAGGGTAATTTTGCCTTCAAGCGGGTTTACGTTGGCAAGATCCCGCACCCTGACGACGGTCGTCAGTTTTTTGAGCGTCCCGACCGCAACGAAGAGCGGCACCTTGGGATCGATGAAGACGTGGAGTTTCCGGATCACCTTGAGCAGGTTGTGGTCGAGCAGGACATCGTTCGTGATCTGCTTGTAGTACTCCGCACCCAGGGGTTCGGGGCATTCCACCTCAAAGTACTCAATGGCAAGCATCTAATCGTCCCTGATAAAACCTGATGCAAGGAGCGCCGATCCGACCGCACCGATATACTGGGAATGGCGCGGTACGACGATCTTCGTCTGCAGGAGCTCGCCCATTGCATGGACGAGCCCTTCGATGAGCGACGTCCCCCCGACCATGATGACCGGCTCCTTGATATCCACTTCCTGCAGCTGCTGTTCGAAGACCTGCTCGGCTACGCTGTGGCAGGCTGCCGCAGCCACATCTTCACGGGTACTTCCGGCCGCGAGGGCGTTCACGAGGCTCTGGGTGCCAAAGACAATGCAGTAGCTGTTCATCGGCACGCGTCCGCCAAACCCTTTCATGGCAAGCGGCCCGAGCTCGGTGATGTCAACGCCGAGCCGCTTGGCGGTCATCTCGAGGAACCGCCCGCTTGCCCCGGCGCAGATACCGCCCATCGTGAAGGTGCCCGGGATGCCGTCCATGACCGAGATGGCCTTGTTGTCCATACCGCCGATATCGATGACCGTTGCAGGCCCGTGCTGCCGGTCGGCAAGGAAGACCGCACCTTTCGAGTTGACGGTCAGTTCTTCCTGGATGAGGTCCGCCTTGATCTCCTTTCCGACAAGGAACCGCCCGTACCCGGTTGTGCCAGTGGCCTGAATTTCATCAGCCGTTATGCCGGCTTCCGAGAGCGCATGGTCGATCACGTCCTGAGCGCTTTTCATCACCTCGGTTGTGGGCTGCCACCCGGTCCCGATGATCCGGTTGTCCTTCATCACGATGGCCTTGGTTGTCGAAGAGCCGGAGTCGACCCCGAGCGTGATCCCCTGCTGGGTTTCACGTGCCAGGAGGGCACGCCGCCGTGCAATGGTTGTCAGTGCCTCCATCCGCGTGAGAAGCGTGCCCGCAGTCGTCCTTTCGGTGAAGGAGTAACTGACCACCGGGAGCCGGGAATTCTCGTGGATGTACCGCCGGAGTTCATTCCTTACGATGGCAGCTTCGGCACAGCGGAAACAGGTCGCGATGAAGACTGCATCTGCCTCCACCCTGCCCTCGACAAGGGCCTTGGCACGGGCAATGGCAAGCTTGAGATCCGGGCTGCGCACGTCAAGCCCGAACAGGTCGAAGTCCCGCTGTACATCCTTCAGCGCGATATCCGGGTAGAAGATCTCCCCGTTCACCTCTTTTGCCGCGGCATCGATCTCGTGCTGGACGCCGGAGTATTCCGGGCCGCAGGAGAGCTGGGCAATCCGCACCGGTGCAGTCATTTCACTCCCCCGAGGTCGTGCAGGAACCGCCTGATGGCTGCGACGAACTTGACACCCTCTTCTTCGTTTTTCGGGTAGTACAGGTCGAGTCTGGGGATGTCCTTCCGGCGCACGAGGAACTTGATCAGCTCATTTGTCCGTGCGCACCCCATGCACCCGAACGCGAGGTCGGCATCGTTGATGATGATGGCAGCTTCGCACTCCTCGATCATCGGCCCGTAGAGCGCCATACGACCCCGGACACCACTCGGGACCTCGACAGCAGCCCATTTCAGTCCTTTTTTCGGTTCCTCGGGTGTGACCTGGAGCGGGGGAGATTCGAGTCCTGCGGTCTGGATACGTTCGCGGATGGCGACAGCGGACGAGAGCGGGGTATGGCCGTGCCGTGCCACCAGGTCAGAGAGGATGAGGCTTGTTGAGGGGTAGATGAATACTTTTACCATGTCAGGACTCCTGTGCATCGATCAGTTTCTTCAGTTTTGCGATGTCAAGCACCGTATGGTCGAGCGGGTTCTCGGGTGGGGCGACCGTGCTCTCGTCCCGGTCCTTCAGTTCCTCAAGACCGTGGGAGATGTAGGGGATGACAGTCATCTCAAATTCCATGCCATGGTATCCCGGCCGTGCGCCGCCAAGGTTTGCCCGGCACCGCCGCGAGTCTCCCGGCGGGAATCCCCGGTCCTTGACGAAGATATGGGCAGGGTCGATCTTGCGGAGTTCGGCAACGATGCGGTCGACCTCTTTCTCCTCGCCGTTGATGACCAGCCCGAAGCAGGTCTCCTTGATCATAACACCTTTCGATAGCCCGTATGCCCGGATCCCGAGATCCGCCGGAGTTATATCGAACGATTCAACGACCACGTATTTCGTAACGGTGCCCGCGTGGGTCGGCACATAATCGGTCACCGCTTCACCTCCCGGATATACACGGTCTCCCGCTCCTTCAGTTTTTCCAGTTTCTCTGTGTCAATCACGCGCCCGATAAGGTTGGTTCCTTCGAACAACTCTGACGTAGGGCCGAAATCACGGTTTGCCGACAGGCGTACGCCGACAAGTCCCGACCCTTTGCAGGAGTCGTTGGTGATCCCAAGAGCTGCAGCAGGGGCCTCATCTTTCGGGGGATTCTCGGGAATGAGTTTGGTGCCCGGGGCAATGGCCGGCTTGAAGAGGATGACATCATCGAACCTGAAAAAGACCGGCATCATGCCGGCGTCGTGGTCTTTGAGGCCGGTAAACCTCCGGAACACTTCGCAGCTCATCGGTGCTTTTCCATCATCAAGTTCGATATCGATCACCTTTTCGACCGGTGCTGTGGTAACGATCACCTGGCGTTCCGAGAGTACGTCAAGGGTGGTGCCCGGCTCCTGGGACACGACAATCCGCTCTCCCTCGCCGTTATCGAACCTGAGTGCAACACCTCGTGACGCTGCGATCTCCCGTGCTTTACCAAGGGGGAGCCCGAGGAGGTCGATCCGCTCCGGCTCCACCGTGACAGCAATGATGTCGCGCTCTTTTGCGAGTTTGACCAGTTCGATCCCGTGAACGACATGGCCGACAACGGCATGCACCAGGCTGCTGGGGACATCAGTCCGGTAAAGATAGATCCCTCCGGCAGATTTCCCCGAAGTACGCACGGTAACCGTTCCCTCCCGGCGGGGGTGCCGGTGTTCCACCGGGATGTCATCGGTCCCGGCGAGGTGGAGATCGAGGATGTGGGTGCTCGTCGCCCTGTCCACGGTGAGCCTCCCAGACTGGAGGGCAAGAATGAGGTGCTCGACACTGCCTGCAGCTTCGGTGGTTACACTGTCGGGGGAATATCCCTGGGCCAGGATCTTCAGGTGGGTTACAATGAGCGTCCCGTCCTCAAGGACAAGACCCATGTCGCTGGTCGTGAACGAACGGCTGGTGTCTGCCCAGGACATAACCGGTTCGATTTTTGTGACCCGGTCACCGCTTGCCCAGCGGTCGAGCACTGCCCTGCCGCTCACGACCTTTGCGATGACCCCTCCGCTTTCGTCAGCCCCGTGGTCTGCCGCGTGGCGGGTCCTGGAGAAGATGAGGTAAGACCGTTTGGGATCATAGCCGCCGCAACCGAGGATAATGTCCCCCCGTTCATAGAGATGGGGTTTGCGTTCGGGACGGATCGTGGAAGGGAACGGCCCGAATGCCGCTGCGTACCGGTCGCTCCAGTGAATCGCCAGCTGGCCTGCGATCTCCGGCGATTCGAGAAGGCCGGCTCCCTGCCCGGTCATCTCCACGGTCACCTCTCCGGCAGTTGTGTTCATCGCAAGGCTTGCTGTCTTAGCCTGTTCCTTGGTTGCCGGGCGGATGATGGCCACGCAGCAGCCCTCGGGCTGGCGGGAAAGAACAGAAGAGAGGGTATTTCCTTCGCTGATCTCCAGTCTCACTCCATCGAGGTGGATAACTGGCATGGCAGGCCTCAGGCTGTCGGCTGGCCCATAATCCTGCGCTCTTCCTCGGTAAGGGTTGCGAGTACTTCCGCGGTCTTGCCTATCTGGACGATCTTGCCGCCCCTCATGAGCGCGAGCCGGTCGCAGATGTCCCGCACAAACTCCATGTCATGGGACACGACAATGAACGTCTCGTCCATCTCCTCGCGGGAGTGCATGATCGAGTGCTTGACATCGATCTTGGTGATGGGATCCATGGTACCGGTCGGCTCGTCGAGGATCACGATCCGGGGCTCGCGGATCAGGACCTGGGCAAGGGCCACGCGGTGCCGCTCTCCTTCCGAGAGCTGGGCAGGCATGCGGTCGAGGATCTCCCTGCTCTTCTGGTCGGTGAACCCCGCCATCTTGAGGGTGACAAGAGCTTTGCGCATTGCAAGTTCCTTGGGGAACTCAAGCCCGATCGCATCGGTGAGGTTGTCAAGCACGGTCCGGTGGGGGAAGAGGTCGTACTCCTGGTGGAGGAGCCCGATGTAGCCTGTCGCACGCCCCCTCTGCTCGATGCCCGGCTTGGTCATGTCCACCCATTCATCGCCGATCCGGATGTTCATCTCGCCGCTCGTCGGCTCGATAAGACCGGCAATGATTCCCGAAAGGGTGGTCTTTCCCGCCCCGCTCTTGCCGATGATCCCGAAGATCTCTTTCGTGTTGACCTCGAAGGAGACACCGTTTACCGCTTTGACAACCCCGCGGTCCACGGAGATGTACCGCTTGAAGAGGTCACGTGCCATAACGACGTTTTCCCCGAGCTCTGCCTCTTCAAACTTCTCGGTATCATCGCACCCTTTCATGAATTCGCCGATGACCTCTTTCGGGCTCCCGATCTTTGCGATGCTGCCGTCAACAAGGAGGATGGCGCGGTGTGCGGTGTCCTCGATGACCTGCGAGAAGTGGGAAGTGACGACGATGCCCATGTTATTGGTCTTCGCCGCGTCCGACAGCATCGTGTGGACGATCCGGGCAGTTCCGGGGTCGAGCGTGCCGGTCGGCTCATCGGCAAAGAGCATGAACGGTTCCTTTGCCAGCTGCCGTGCGAGCACAACACGCTGTTTTTCTCCGCCGGACAGGTCCCGGGCGATGTGCATCATCCGGTGGGAGAGCCGGACCTGGTCGATGAGGTCTGCCGCCCGGTTGATAGCCTTGTCCGGGGGATAGTCGATATCGTCGAGAGCGTGAAGGACATTCTCGATGACCCGGTCGTCGCCGTACAGGGCGAAGGTCCGCTGGAACATGATGGCGGTCCTCCGCATGAGACGCCGCTTCAGGGTCTCATCTTTCTCATTCCAGAGATCCACGTCGAGGGGAGTGAGGGTGCTGCCACAGTGGGGACAGGGTTTTCCCGCCGAACCGGCGACGTCCATGTAATCGCACCCGCTGCAGGCAGCAACATGGTAGATAATCCGGCCGCTGGTCGGGGGCTGTTCCACACCGCGGAGGAGATGCATCAGAACCGTCTTACCGGCGCCGCTCCTGCCAATAATCCCCAGGATCTCTCCCTCAGCGATCTCAAAAGAGATATTCTTCAGTACCCTCTCGCCATCAAAGTCCATGCAGAGGTTATCGACCGTGATCAATGGAGCCTTCATAATACCCTTGTACCTAATGTGACATAAGTCGCATATTACCTTTTATATGATGTATCACTTCTGTCACGATCGCAAATTCTGTGCGGGCCGTACCAGCCCCTCCACGATGGTCACCACTTCGCCGACACTTTTCACCACGTAATCGGCAGCCTTGTACAGATCTTCAGGGCGGTTGCCGGGCTGCTGGACCGTAAGAATGGCAATATCGGCATTCTGCATGGCACACAGATCGTTGATCCCGTCCCCGACCATCAGGACTTTGTCATACTCCTGCCGGAGGTCATTGACGATCTGCGCCTTTACCGTGGGTGTTGCCACCCCGTACACGCGGTCCCGCGGGATACCGAAGTGATCTGCCATCTTCTCGAGTTTTGTGACCCGGTCGCCGGAAGCGATAAAGGTCGGCACTCCCATCCGGTGTAACGCGGTGATCGCCTCTTTTGCACCGTCAAACGGCCAGCCGCCCGCGGTGATGGCGAACTCGATCTCCTTTTGCGCCATGTCGATGATCGCCCCGCTGTTGAGCGTTACCACGGATTCCTGACTGCAGACCGTCCAGACGTTCCGTATGCATTCCTGCAGGTCGCCTACCTGCGTCCTGCTGTCGGTATAGAGCACGTCCCCGATCTCTTCGGCAGTCGTGATCTTTCTCGTACAGCTCACGCCGAAACCGATGTGGTGCCGGATAAGGTATTCGGACAGGAGCAGGTCCCCCCGGGTGGCCATGAGGTCTTTTGAGTGCACGGGAAGGACGATGAGTACCCGGTCGGGAGAACTGAACGTCAGGGTCGTCGTCTCTATGCCGGGGAGCAGTTTCCGGTTACGGATGTCTTTTGCTACCCGGTAGGTGTTGAGGAGCGTCCCGGCACTGTCAAAAACAACGGCGACTGACAAGGTGGCACCCGGTAATAAACTCTATGTCTCTTCCTGACATTCAATCATTTGAAACTGATGTCTGTAACTGATACCGCAGAGAAAATAAAGAGTATGGAGGTCCGTGGCGCGGGGCGGATAGCACGGGCCGCCGCAGAAGCCCTGCGTGACCATGCTGCTTCCGTCAGATCATCTGACGTCGCTGCGTTCCGTCAGGAGATGGAGCGGGCCGCAGCAACGCTGGTTGCCACCCGCCCGACTGCAGTCTCGCTCCCGAACGCCGTTCACATCGTCATGGCGGGACTCGAACACGCATCAACCACGGAAGAGGCACGGGAGGGCCTGATCCAGCGGGCCGCCCGGTTCATCCAGTCGTCCCAGCATGCGGTGGAAAAGATCTCCGGTTTCGGGGCACGCCATATCAGGGATGGGGATACGATCCTCACGCACTGCAACTCGGAGGTGGCCCTCGGCTGCATCATCGAAGCGCACCGGAGCGGCAAGGAGATCGAGGTCTTCGCAACGGAAGTGCGCCCGAGAAACCAGGGGCTCATCACGATCCGGACCCTCAATGATGCCGGGATAAAAACAAATTTCATCGTAGACTCGGCCGTACGCTCATACATCCACGATGTCGACCTGGTCATTGTCGGGGCAGATGCTGTTACCGTCAACGGTGCCGTAGTGAACAAGATCGGGACTTCCCAGGTCGCCCACACGGCGGCCGAGGCGCGGGTGAGCGTGCTGGTTGCCGCAGAGACCTACAAGTTTGCACCGCAGACCATCATGGGAGATCTCATACGGATCGAGGAGCGCGAGGCAAACGAGGTGCTTGCCGACGAGATCGCACGGACCCTCCCGAACGTCACGGTGCGCAACCCCGCCTTCGATGTGACGCCTGCCGAATATATCGATCTTATCGTTACGGAACAGGGGGCGATCCCGCCGCAGATGGCCTACATCATCATCCGGGAGTACCTTGGCTGGGGCATCGAGGAATTCCATGAATCGATCGGGATCGGTGCCAACCATGATGAATGAACCTGTGCGCGGCCCGGTCATGCAGGTGACCTGAAGGTCTTTTTTCAGTCCGTCTTACCTGAGGGGAGATATGGCAGGCGCGTCAGCCGTCGATGCATTTATGAAACGACAGGTGCTGATGATCATACAGGATCAGGTGCACCTGCCGGTGTCCGTATACCAGTGAGGGATTTTTCCATGGAGATACCATTCGCTAAATTGCACGGGAACGGGAATGATTTTGTGATAGTAGACGAGTACAACGGTGTTGTCATACCCGATGAGATGAAAGGCCAGTTCGCTGCGATTTATTGCGACCGGCACTTCGGCATCGGGGCGGATGGCATCATCTACCTCGCAAAGTCCCAAAAAGGCGGGCTGAAAATGCGCCTCCTCCAGCCGGACGAGAGCGAGGCTGAGATGTGCGGCAACGGTATCCGCTGCTTTGCCAAATACGCTTTCGATGCCGGCTATGCAAAGGAGTCCTGCACCGTGGAGACCCCTGCCGGGGAGATCGGCGTCGCGATGGGGTACCGGGAGGACGATTTCTTCGCGACCGCGACGATGACCCCGCCACGTTTCGATCGCAGGGATATCCCCGCAACCGGAAGCGGTGAGTACCGGGAGCGAATCGGGGATTACGATGTTTATGCAGTGAATACCGGGGTTCCCCATGCCGTCATCCTGGTGGATTCCGTCGACGCTGTCGACATGGACACCGCAGCCCCCCCCATCCGCCATCATGCCACGTTCGAAAAGGGGGCGAACGTCAACTTCGTGGAAAAGACGGGTGAGAACAGTATCAGGATCCGGACGTTCGAGCGTGGCGTGGAGGAGGAGACCCTTTCCTGCGGTACCGGTGCAACAGCATCGGCAGCGGTGGTCCACAGGCTCGGGCATACCGGGGAGACCGTCGAGGTCGAGACCCGGGGCGGTCCCCTCACCATTTACTTACAGGACGGGGCAAAGATGGAAGGGCCGGCGACAACCGTTTTTTCCGGTGTCATCCCGTTCTGATCCCTCTCTTTTTCCTTCGTTCGATTCCGGCAGGCCTGGTCTGGCATGGACTATCCGGCTTCCGTCCCGTGATGTCCCTAGATATGCTCAGGAACTCCGTGATCTGCCCTGCCTCGTCCCGGACGATCCTGGTCGTTGACTCAAACCAGAGGTAGTGCCCGTCCCTGTGCCGGAACCGGAAGACCGATGTGACATCCGTAAGGCCAAGGCGGCGGATCGTCCCGATATCCTTCATCACGCCGGGAAGATCGTCGGGGTGCACCAGCTCGAGCACGCACCTGCCCAGCACCTCCTCCTCCGCATACCCGAGCAGCGTGGTGACGGAAGGAGAGGTGTAGGTACAGATGCACTCCGGGGTCTGGCGGTTGATGATATCGACAGAGTGTTCGGCAATGAACCGGTAATTCTCCTCTTTCTCCCGGATCTCCCGCTCTGCATTGATGCGTTTTGTGATATCCCGTGACACACCAAGTACTGAAGCAACACGACCTCCCGTGTCCGCAATCGGTACCAGCGCATGATCAAACCACAGGATCTCATCCCTGATCATCACCGGCCCCTCGCTCCTCACCGGTTGGCCGGTCCTGAACACGTGCTGGAGCGCCTCGTACTGGCGGGTGGAGATATCCGGGGGGAAAAATGTGCTCCGGGGCTGGTTGATGACCATTTCGGCCGGTTTCCGGAGGAGAGCTGCGGCTTTGTGGTTGATGTAGAGCACCTTGTCCTCCCGATCGACAACGAAGATGAGATCCTGAGAGGCCTCTGATAGGGAACGGTACCGGGCTTCGCTCTCGCGCAGCGCCACCTCTGTCCGTTTGCGTTCGGTGATATCCCTGATTGCCACCTGAACCGCAGGTTTGCAATCGGTAAATGTCTGTACCCCCCAGCCCTCGATCATCACCGACGTGCCATCGAGCCGGATCATCTCCACTTCCATAGGTGGCGATACACCGCCGCCGAGATCTTTTTGGATATTTGCCATAACGCCATCGCGGTATCCGGATCTGATAAAATCAAAGAGAGGTTTACCGACAATTTCGTCAGCCCGCGAAGCGCCAAGGAGATTAAAGGCGGCGGGATTTGCATAAATAATCTTCCCGTCACGGTGTAGCAGGATAGTATCAGGAGATCTCTCCACGAGCTTCCGGTACCGGTCTTCACTTTCAAAGACCCGTTCTTCGGTGCGTTTTTTGTCGGTGATATCATCGAGGAGGCACGAGACCCCCCTCAGACCGTTGCCAAACACCGTCGGGGCAATCCTGCTGTTGAAGGTCATCCCCCGTCCGGGCAGGGCGAGCTCTCCCTGCCACGCCGTTCCTGAAAGCCCGGTTTTGAGGCGGGTGAGAAAATCAGGAAACACATCTTCAAAGTCCAAAGCCACACGAGTGTATTCAATATTTTTCCCCAGCAGGTGCTGCGAGGAGACGCCCAGAAACCGGAGGAAAGGATCGTTGGCAAAAATGATGCGCAGGTTGCCGTCAAGCTGCAGGACAAATTCAGATGAGATAGAGAGTACGGAAGAGGCAGGGATCCGCTGGGAGAGGGTATAGATCTTGGACATCCCGAAGGGGCGCATCTCGACTTCCCCGGACACGAGCAGGTTGTCCAGGTACCGCCCGGGAGTGTTCCGGTTGATCCCGACTGACTTCACGAGGTCGGTGATGCTGAGGCCCTGCGGGTTCTCCTTCAGGATATCCTTGATTTGCGCGGTAATTTCGCTGCTCAGAGGCATCGGACTGTAAATATTCGATCCCGGAAGATATAATCATTACAATTTTCTCGTGCCGGTGATAAAAAAATGGGGAGGAGAATGGAAATATCCCGGCAGTCCGGGTATTACGCTTTTACCCTGATGCCATCCTCGACGATCTCATAGTCAAAGGAAGCACCTTCCGGCCGGGAACGGTGTTTGACGAGCCTGGCCCGACGGATTCCGGGGCTGTCGGTCTTCTCAAGCCGCACGATCACTTTTGAGAGATGTTCAAGAGCAGTTCCCCCAAGGCCGAAATAGGTATTTTTCACCGTGTCCATGTAAACCTGGTTGGTGATGACGACCGGGATCCCATACCGCTTGGCATAGCCAAGGAGGTGGATCATCTGCCGGGTCAGGGCCTGCATGGCATCCCGTCCTTTCTCAAGATCAGTACGGTACAGGGCGGTTGCTGAATCCATGACGAGCAGGCCCGGCTTGTGGGCCTTGAGCACCTTCTCTGCTTCGGCGATCATAGCCCCCTGGTGCTCGAAATCGATCGGTTCGAACAGGAAGAGGCGATCGGCAATCTTTTCCGTATCAGCTCCCGCGATCTGGCGGAACCGCTCTATGGAAAAGCCCTCGGAATCAATATACACCACAGCATGGCCGGCCCTGAGAGTGGCAACAGCGGCGATTGCGCACAGCGTGCTCTTGCCACTCGCCGGTTCGCCGTAAAACTGGGTGACTGTCCGCATTTCGAGACCTCCGCCAAGAAGCGCGTCAAGAGCCTCGTTCCCGCTTGTCTGCCTATCGGTCTTCATCGCCACCTGCCCGGGCCTTTACGGCGTTCCAGCCGGCATCTTCGATGATGCGAAGTACCTCCCTCACCGGGAGGTTAAGTTCGGTCGCCCAGTCCCTGGCCGGCCCGAACTCAGCTTTTACCCTATATACGGAACCGTTCATCCACCCGCACTTCAGCGGCACCTTCCGGCGTATCCCGGAAATTTCGACCTCCACCTCTTCGACAGACCGCTCCGCGATGAAGCGGTGGACTGCGGGGATGCAGCGGATACCCAGTGTCCCGAGCTCGCGTGCCATCAGTTCCGCGAGCGGCGTGCTTGTTTCCGGCAGGCTGATCACCCGGATGAGGAAGCCCGGGCGGCCTTTCTTCATGATAACCGGTGTGGCGCTTGCATCCCGTGCACCGGCTTCCATGAACCGCGTGATCGCGTGGGCGATCACTTCCCCGCTTACATCGTCCACGTTTGTCTCAAGGATATCCACGCAGTCTTCGGGCATTGCACGGGAAGCCCCGCTCCCGGTCGTCTGGACAATCATCGCTCTCAGAACGTTGGGGGCGTGATGCGGATCCCGTGTACCGGCCCCGTACCCGACAGCCTCGATTGTGTATGCAGCGGGTTCGGCAACGGCCATGGTGGCGAATTCCGCGAGGAGTGCCGCCCCGGTTGGCGTGCAGAGCTCGCCCATATGGTTGCCGGGGACGGAGACGAGCCCGCTGGTCCTGAGGATCACGGCAGTTGCCGGAGCCGGGACCGGAAACGTACCATGGGAGCCGGTTGCGGTCCCGTGTCCCACGGTGACGGGCAGGACCCTGACGCCATCGACTTCGAGCGAGTGAAGGGCCGTGCATGCACCGATCACGTCCGCGATCGCGTCATCGGCCCCGACTTCGTGGAAGTGGGCGTGGGCCCCGTGAACTTCTTCTTCTGCCGCGTGGATCCGTTCAAAGACCCGGCGGGCCATGGCGAGGGCCGGTCCCGGAACGCGGGGAGCGGCCTCGTCAAGCCGTTTGAACACGTCGGCAAGCGTGCGGTGGGCCGGTGTCGCCCGGGTATCCACTTTTACCGCCCGGATGCCGGCTCTCGTGACGCGGGTTATCACGGGTTCGGCAACAACAGACTGCATTGCCCGGACGACGAGGCTCTCGTCCGCCCCGCAGTCCAGCAGTGCCCCGGAGACCATGTCGCCCGCCGCCCCGTGAAATGGATCGAGAATAAGGACCCTCATTATCAGTACTTATAAATCCCTGCGTATATGACCTTTAAGGTAATGCCTGAAGTGCAATTGAGGGTGGATTCCGCGTACCCCGGCGATCAGGGTGGCGGGAAGGCCCGGCTGGATCCCGAAACGATGCTGCTTCTCAAGATCTCTCCCGGCGACCTGGTAGCGATCGAGGGGAAGCGCCGCACGGTCGCCAAGGTCTGGCGTGCGCTTGTCGAGGACTGGAACCAGCGTAAGGTACGGGTTGACAATTTTACCCGGCTCAATGCCGGTGTCAGCATCGGGGATACGGTCAAAGTCGTCAAGATCGCTGACGAGATCGAAGCAAAACGGGTCGTCCTTGCGCCACCCGAGGACCTGCCCAAGAAGATCCCGATAGCAAACAACCCGCACGTTGTCAACGGCCTGATCGATTTCCCGGTTGTAAGGAACGATACGATCCCGATCATGCTGGGGCTGCCGTTCATCCAGCCGCAGATCGTGGGGTTCAAGGTCGTGGAGATCGAGCCGGAGGAAGCGGTGATCATCACCAAGAATACCTCGATAGAGTTCTCCGACAAGCCGGCGGCCGGGTTCGAGGGCGTCAAGAGGTTCTCGTACGAAGATATCGGCGGGTTGAAAGATCGAGCTCCAGCGGCTCCGCGAGACGATCGAGCTCCCGCTGCGCCACCCGGAACTGTTCCAGAAACTCGGAATCGAGCCTCCCAAAGGCGTCCTCCTCTACGGGCCGCCCGGTACCGGCAAGACCCTGATCGCAAAGGCAGTAGCAAGCGAGAGCGGGGCGCACTTCATATCGAATCGCCGGCCCCGAAGTCATCTCGAAATATTACGGCGAGAGCGAGCAGCGGCTCCGGGAGGTCTTCGAGGAGGCACGCGAGAACGCCCCGTCCATCATCTTCATCGACGAGCTCGATTCAATCGCGCCCCGGCGCGAGGAGGTGACCGGGGAGGTCGAACGCAGGGTCGTTGCCCAGCTCCTGACCATGATGGACGGCCTTGAGGAACGCGGTCAGGTAGTCGTCATCGGCGCAACCAACCGCGTCGATGCCATCGACGCTGCCCTGCGGAGGCCCGGCAGGTTCGACCGGGAGATCGAGATCGGCGTCCCGAGCGAACTCGACAGGATCGAGATCATGAAGATCCATACCCGGGGCATGCCGCTTGCGGAGGACGTGAGCCTTGATGGTCTGGCCCAGCAGACCCACGGTTTCGTCGGGGCCGACCTTGCGGCGCTCGCCCGAGAAGCCGCGATCCGTGCCCTGCGGAGGTACCTGCCCGGGCTGGACCTCGATGCAGAAGAGATCCCGGCCGAGGTGCTGGACTCGCTCAAGGTGCTGGCAAACGACTTCCGCAGCGCCCAGCGGGATGTCGGCCCGAGCGCGATGCGGGAAGTGATGCTCGAGGTCTCGCACGTGAAGTGGCAGAATGTCGGGGGCCTGGACTCGGCCAAGACCGAGGTCCGCGAGGCGATAGAGCTCCCGCTCACCGACCGCCAGAAATTCGAGGACCTCGGCATAGTGCCCCCCCGGGGCATCCTCCTCTACGGGCCGCCCGGCACCGGCAAGACCCTGATCGCAAAGGCCGTAGCAAGCGAGAGCGGGGCGAACTTCATTCCGGTCCGGGGTCGCAGACTCCTCTCCAAGTGGGTGGGCGAGAGCGAGCGGGCGGTCAGGGAAGTCTTCAAGAAAGCCCGGCAGGTCTCGCCATCGATCATATTCTTTGACGAGATCGATGCCCTTGCACCGGCCCGGGGAACAAGCAGCGATTCACATGTGATCGACAACGTGCTCAACCAGATCCTGACTGAGATGGACGGGCTCGAAGAACTCAGAGACGTCGTGGTGATGGGAGCGACGAACCGCCCGGATATCGTGGACCCGGCCCTCCTCCGGGCAGGTCGCTTCGACAGGCTCGTCTATATCGGGGAGCCTTCGCTTGAAGACCGGAAGAAGATCATCGGCATCCACTCCAGGTTCATGCCGGTAGAGGGGTCATCGCTCGAAGAAGTCGTAACGATGATTGAGAAGTGCGATGACGATGTTCTCGGAGAACTGATCGGGAAACTGGGTAAGGACCGGCAGGTTACCGCAGCCGACGTGAAATCCGCCATCGTACCGGTACCGGAAAATGGTACGGCCTATCCTCCCGGGACATGCCGCAGGCGGTTCCTCGAACTGCTCGGGGAGAGGAGACTCAGCTTTGCAGATCCGGCGCGGGAGCATCTTGCCGAATACCTTGCCGGCATGACGGAGGGCTTTGTCGGCTCGGACCTTGAATCTCTCTGCCGGGAAGCGGGCATGCTTGCGCTCCGCGAAGGCGCAACGAGCATTTCACAGCGTCACTTCGAGGAAGCACAGAAGAAAGTTCACCCGACCATGAACGAGAACCTGCGGCAGTATTACGATAAGATCCGGCAGCACTTCAAGGGCGGCCTGCCAAAACAGGTCCAGCCGCCGGAATACCAGTAATCTCTCTTTTATTACCCACGTTTTACCGGTTTTTCTTGGTTGTTTTGGAGTACCGGTTATCAGGCCCGAGAGGAATTGCCATCGTTTAATGAGAGGTGCCATCCCCGTGAAAGACGGTTCCCCAAGAGGGATCTCTCCCACTGAACTCTACCCCAAAAAAAGATTTGCAAACCCCGCCAGCCGCGCTCCGGTCCGGCTACTCGCAGTACGGGTCGTTTGCCCATTCCTCGATTATTCTCTTTTCCGGCCTGCCGCCGCGGCGGTGCCGGTGCTGAGATGATGAGCGGTCACGTTCAGTCTCTTCGTCGTCATCGGTACCTGCATCCTCTTCCGCAGGCTCCACCGGTTTTCCCGCAGCCGGGTCCGGGGGCTGTTCCCGGCGGAAATGGTGCCTCTGGCCACCGGGGTACCTGCCCCGGTCTCGCCGCGGTTGCCGGTTATTCTGGGGAGTCCCCGGATTCTCCGGTGTCGGTAATGGCCGCTCCGGCTGGACGGGGGGATCCTGTGTCTGCTGGTTCTCTTCAGCCATACGTGTCAGACTGATTAATCGGGGCAGGAACCACAAATAGTTTGGCATTCCCGGTAAATCGGCCCGAAATACCTGAGGCAGTGTCATATTCCTGCACGGGGGAATGAACAACTATATACATCAGCGTCCAATTTTTTTACGGTCTGAAGTAGCCGTCTCATATGTCCAACGTCACTACGCTCCTCGATGCAAAAAGCGTTCCGGCCAGCAAAGCCGCCCTCATCTGCCCTTCCCGGAACGAGAGTTACAGTTACGGGAGCCTCCGGGACGAGATGAACAGGGTCGGCCTCGGCCTTGTAAATCTCGGTGTGGAAAAGGGGGACCGGGTCTGCATCTATCTTGACAGCTCACCGGAATACCTCATCAGTTATTTTGCGCTCTGGCGGATCGGTGCAGTCGCGGTCCCTACCAACATCGTGTACAAGGGTGAGGAACTGCTGCACGTGCTCAATGATGCCGGCGCCATTGCGGTAATTACCGACCTGCAGGGAGCATCGGTCGTCAGCAGCATCCGCCAGCATGTCCCCGCCGTCCGCCATATCATCTGCACTGACGGTTCCTGCAAGGGATCGGTGGAATGGGCGTCCTTCCCTCCTGCCCCGGCCAGCATGCGTGCGGCCAACTGCTCGACTGAGGACCTCAGCCACATTCAGTACACTGCGGGAACGACCGGAAAGCCCAAGGGCGCCATGCTCACGCATGGCAACTGGATGACGGCACTTGACACGGAACGTGACGCCCTCAGGCTCCGCCCGGTCGATACCTACCTCGGGATCTACCCCATGGGCCATGTCGGGATCTCGTGGGGGCTCTCGGTCATCCGCGCCGGCGGGACGTACGTCATGATGGAGCGGTTCGAGGGTGAGCAGTATCTTTCCCTTGCAGAAAAACACGAGGTGACGATTCTGGCCGGCATGCCACCGGTCATCCACTCGCTCGTCCACTCCCCTCCCGGGACCGAGCAGCGGCTCCGGCATGCCCGGGTCATCATATCGGGTGGCGGGCAGCTCCTGCCTGCGGTCTGGGAGGCGTTCGACCGGCGCTACCACATCGCGGTGGCGAACTCGTACGGCCTTTCGGAGACGATCGTGATCGGTTCGGGAACAACCACGCTCCCGGAGTACCCGCACCTCACGAAAGGATATCAGAGCGTAGGGGTTGCAGTCGGGTATACGGAGATACGGATCGTTGACACGGAAGATCCTGAAAAAGAGATGCCTTCCGGCGAGATCGGCGAGATCGCACTCCGGGGCCCGGCAGTTGCAAAAGGGTACTGGAACATGCCGGAAGCGACCCGTGAAGTATTCCGGCATGACGGCTGGTTCCTGACCGGCGATATCGGGAACCTTGATACGGAAGGCATCCTCTGCATCACCGACAGGAAAAAGGACATGATCATCATGTCCGGCTGGAAGGTTTATCCGACTGAAGTTGAGAACATGATCGTCCGGCACCCTGCGGTTGCAGACGTTGCAGTGTTCGGGGTTCCGGACGAACGCAGAGGCGAAGTTCCGGTCGCTGCCGTTGTGCTCAGGCCCGGTACATCATTGACAGAACCGGAGTTTGCGACCTATTGCAGGGACCACATGGCAGGGTACAAGGTTCCCCGGAAACTCATTCTCGTTGATTCGCTGCCCCGCGTCCATGGCTGGAAGCTGCTGCGCAGGGACCTCCGGCAAAAGTTCGGCGGAACGGACTCCTAATCCGGAATAGAGGGATATTCTGCGACAAAATCGCCCGTGACCCCACAAACTTTTTAAGCAGATATTCAATAATACTCTCCGGTGCATCCCCGATGGACACGACAAGCCGCATCTTTGACATCCCGGCTGGCGGGAGGTACAAGAAGCGGACCACCGGTATCGTAGGGCTCAACCTCCTCCTTGACGGCGGGTTTCCCGAGGGGACCCTCATCATGATCTACGGGACGCCGCTCGCCGGGGTCGACCTGGCCGCCATGCAGTTCTGGAAGGCGGAAGGTGGGGAAGAGGGCACGTACTTCATGAACGATGGCGATGTCGATACCGGCATGGTCGACGCCTCTGAAATGCATCCCGAGATGTACCTCACACAGATGGCCGGCGGGAGGATTGTCGTGGACTCGCTCTCCGCCATTGTCGTCAGGTACGGGATTGACGGGGCGCTGAAGTTCCTGCGCCTCGCCCGCGATGAGATGAAGAAACGCGGCGCAAACCTGATGTTTGTCGTCTATACCGGCATCCACCCGCCCATGGAAATGACCCGGATCATGCGTGCAGCGGATATTGTCATTGAGTTCAAGACGGAGATCCATCAGGCAGAGATTGAGCGGACACTTGCTGTCCACAAGATCAAGGACTCGGCAGCACCCCAGCGGCTGCTCCCGTTCATCATCACCGATAAGGGCATCGAGGCGTCGACAACATCGAGAGTCGTGTAACGGAACCCCTCACGCTTTTTTGAACCCGGTGCGGGAATTCCGGGAGAGTTACTCCCGATCATGTCGAGGTATCCTGAGAGTTGCGCCTGTTTCCGTGGTAATACCGGAATGCATTTATGGGAATATTTAAAAATCATGATAAAGAGGGCCGGATAAAAAACCGGGAGCACCATGAAAGAGAAAAACGTTCTGTATTTTACCGATGAAGAAGAAGAGTTTGCCAACCTCCTGATCGAGATAGGAACCAGGAAAAATATTGCCAAGGTACTGGTGTTTCTGGCAAATACCCCGGAGGCATCGTCCCATGAGATCGAACGCGGGATCGACCTGCGCCAGCCCGAGGTTAGCATGGCCATGCGGTCCCTCTCGGAGAAGGGATGGATCCGGAGCCGCGAAGTTTCGGCAGAAACCATAGGACGCCCGACGAAGATCTACACACTGGCCAGACCCATCACCGAGATCATGAACAGCATCGAGACAGAGAAGAAGGAAGAGGCGAACCAGCAGCTCGCCCTTATCCGGAAATTACGGGATTACATCCACTGAACCAGGGATGTGGCCCGGAATTCGGACCTTTCCGTATTGACGGGTGTTGTTCCCTGCGGTTTCCTGGAGGTTCCCCCAATCCTTTACACGACAACCGGATGCGTCATTGCTATTGCTGCGCAAACCGTTGAGGGGAGATAATTTGGTACCATGGGAGATTACCCGGATCAAATACTCCTGTGCCGGACCCTTTTGGTGCGATCTGAAGGGAACCGGAGGTATTTTGCCCCGATCGGACATACGGCAAAGATAATTTTGGGCCGATCAAATCCGCGCCGGATTTATCAGCAGGGTGCAATAGACAAAAAAACCGGTGTGCCCGTAGCGGGGCTTCAGATCTGATATTCAGCAGGAAAAAATTCACGGCTCACAGTGCAATCCGTACTTCCTTTGCCGCCTCGACCATGTTCTTGAGTTTCCAGTAGGCCGACTCCCGGCTCCGCATCCGCATCCCGCAGTCCGGGTCTATCAGCATGATCTTCGGGTCGAACGTAGCGAGACCCTTCTCGATCCGCTTCCGGATTTCCTGTACCGGCTCAACCTCTTCAGAAGCCGAGTCTACGCACCCGTACCCGAGCATCTTGCCGGCAAGGTCCCTGCGTGAGAGGATATCGAGGTTTGCCGGGTTTTTAGAGAACTCGAAGTCCAGTACATTGACATTGAACTTCAGGAGTTCGTCGAGCACGTTTGCAAGGTTCCCGCAGACGTGCATGCAGACAGGGATGCGGATTGCCGATGTGATCATCTCCACGGCCTGCTTCCCCACCGCGAGATCGGCGATGCCGGTCGAGAGGATCGGCTCATCGATCTGGAGCAGGGCCACCCCGGCAGCCTCCAGGCTCTTTGCCTCGACAATGAGGGCTGCGGCAAGGTCGAGCGCGAGCTCCTCCTTGTTCCGGTACATCGGGGTGCTGATATGGAGGTCGTGTGCGAGCGTGGAAGGGCCGGTGATGATCCCCTTGACCTTCGGGGCTTTCGAGAGGGCATACTTCGTGTCGCCAACGGTTATAGCGCCTGCGGCCGGTTCCACCTTGCCGATCACGTCCTGCCCTCTGATACCTGGCAGTCGTGCGGTGAACATCTGGATCATGTCCCCCCGGACCTGTCCGTCCGAGATGATGTCGATGCCGGCAGCAATCTGGTCCGCGACCGCAGTCTCTACTGCAGCGTGGAGCGGGTCGAAGAGGCTCCGCAGTCCCCCGCCCTTCGTGACCGGGTAGCTGCCGACTACCGTAGTTGCCAGCACTTTATTGATGAAATACGCTTTTGCCATAAGGGATCCGGGCAGGTGTCTGCTACAGCTGGATTGTCCCGTGTGTAAAAATAGTTCGTGGTCAGGGGACCAGCCGGTGCATGTCCCGCGGGAACAGGACCGCTTCCCGCACATTGGAAAGGCCGAGCATGGTCATGACCAGCCGCTCTGCCCCGAGACCCCAGCCTGCGTGGGGGGGCATGCCGTACCGGAACGGGCGGAGGTAGAACTCGAAGCTCCCGGGGTTGAGACCTTTCCTGCTGATCTGGTGCACGAGCCGGTCGTACCTGTGCTCCCGCTGGGCCCCGCTCGAGAGTTCCATCCGCGGGTGCATCAGGTCGAACGCCTTGCAGATCGAGGGATCGTTCTGGTACTGCATTGCGTAGTAGGGACGGATCTCGCTGGGCCAGTCCACGATGAAGTAGTGGCCGCCCATCTCAGCACCGATCGCACGCTCGGCCGCGGGGCTGATGTCATCGCCATACCTGAGGGGGTCCTCGATCTGCTTCTTCGCGATCTCGATTGCTTCACTGTACGGGAGCCGGGGGAACGGGGCTTTCGGCAAGGGGAAGTCCGTAATTTCCAGGTTTGCGAGCTGGGGAGAACACGTCCCGTTCACGTACCCGTAGACCCTGACAATGAGATCCTCGAGGATGCGCATGACCTCAAAGTGGTCTGCAAACGAGACCTCGATATCGATACTGGTCGCCTCGTTCAGGTGCTTCGTGGTGTTATGCTCCTCGGCACGGAAGATCGGGCCGATCTGGTACACCTTCTCGCAGCCTGCCGCCATCATCATCTGCTTGTAGAGCTGGGGGCTCTGGTTGAGGAAAGCCTCCTTGTCGAAGTACGCTATGGGAAACAGCTCGGTCCCGCCCTCGGTTGCTGCTGCGACAATCTTGGGCGTGGTGATGTTGGTGAACCCCTCGTGGTGGAAATACTGGTTGATGGCATGCAGGGCCGCGCTGCGGATCTCGAAGACCGCAGCAACCCGGGGCCTCCGCACGTCAAGGAACCGGGCATCGAGCCGGGTATCCAGCTCGACCGGGACCTTCTCGGATACATCGAGGGGGAGCGGGGTCTCCGCAAGGGAGACGATCTCGAAGGTCTCGGGCACCAGTTCACGGCCGCCGGGAGCCTTGTCGATCGCCTTCACGGTCCCGGTTACCCGGACGACCGATTCGCGGGAGACCGCTTTTGCGGCGGCAAGCACCGCCTCGGGAGCCTTCTTCTTCGGGATGGTCACCTGGATGATGCCGGTCCGGTCGCGGATCAAAAAGAACGCGAGGCCCCCGAGATCCCTGACCTCGTGGACCCAGCCGCAGATCTCCGCGTGGCCGCACTCCGGCGTCACTGATTGTATGGGTATGCGCATCAAAATCCTATAATACTGGGCCGGGGGGGGTTATGGAGTTTATGATAGCCTGCCTTGGTCGAAGAATTCTGATGAATTCTCCTCCTCCTCGAGGTTCTGTCGAACCTCTCGGATCCCGCAGGGAAGGGCAGGCTGGAGAAGAAATTCAAAAAAGAATTTCTTCGACCATGTCAGTATCAGCACTGAGAGAAAAACAGGCAGGAGATGAGATTCATCAAAATTTCTTCGACTTTGATAGTACCAGCACCACGGGATGAGCGGGCCGGGACACGACAAATCCACAACCCATATAATATTCCGGGAACTCCTGTACAATGGAAGACCTATGGCGGAAAGTTCCCGAAGTGCTGATACAAAGGGCGCACGAGGCTGGAGTACCGGGACGAAGGTCCTGCTCGGCATCGTACTCCTGGTCATCGTCATTGCCACCCTCGCTGTTTTTACCCTCACCATCGCAGTGCTCGATACGACGACCGGGACGGCGCTCCCGTACACCACGACGTACCGGGTCACCCTCCCGGACGGGGAGCCGATCACGATCGGGAGCAGCCATATCCTTGTCGTGTCGTATAACAACGGGACGGTGGCAGACGTGGACGGGACAAAAGAGGAACTGGTGGTCGGACAGGAACGGGTGATCAGCCCCCGGCACGCACGGATAACTGTTATGGGTATCCCGGTCTTTGACACGGACTTCCAGATAACCCTGACCTATCTCGGCTCGACCGGAGGAAACGCGGACTTCACCATGACCGTCAGGACATCCGACCAGGTCCCGGAACTCATACTCAGGCACCTGATCCCGCCTGACATGAATGCCCAGCCGGCCTGAACCGTCAAAAACATCTTTCAGGGCCCCGCCCGGCAATAACCCGGAATGCCTGAAGCCGGATAATCTTTTTTTACTGTCGTGCGGTTGCCCCGGTCAGTTTTTCTACGTTGGATCGGGTAAAAAAGCCGTCAAAACCACCATACCGGTGGATGTATTCGTTGACGATCAGGGTGGAGGGCGAAGGCTCCGAGAAGATCTGTTTGAGCCCCTCCTCTTCAGAACCTGCCAGCTCGAGCAGGAACTTCATCCCGTCTTTTTTCAGGTTCTTTATCGTCGCCTCGATATTCCCGGTCCGGAACGCCATATGGTGGGCCCGGGTCCCGTAGTTCCGGATGAACTTCTCGGTAGGCCCGGACACCTCTTCCGAGACGAAGGGGGTGATCCCGGAAGTGAACACCATGGCAAAATCGTCAGGGTTGCGCCGTGCCACGCTCGTGATCGAGTTGAGGGACCTGACATGCACGCCGAAATCGTAATGGTAATTGGTGAGACCGACGAATTCGAGGATGGCGGCCTTCCGGTCCTGGGCCCGCACACGGGTGGCAACATGGTCGAGCTCAAAGATATTGCCGAGGTGGCGGAACGACGGCTTTTCAAGGTCAGGTGAGACACGGGTCGCCCCCTGTGGTGCATAGGTCTTCATATCATCCTGCCATTCGATGAACCCGACCGAGTTTCCGGTGAACGGGGAGGGGACGGTCTGGATGAACAGGAAGTAATCCGATTCCCGGGGACCGGCAGTGAGGAACTTCACCCCCCTTTTCTTCTGGATCGCCACGTACTGCCGGATATCCGGCGTGGAGAAGACGAACGTCTCGAGCCGTGTATTGGGGAGGTGTGCAGTCAGCCGGGCTTTATTGGCACCGGCAAACGGGTTTGGCGCCCCGCCGCGTGACCGTATGATAAGGGACGCTGATCCCGGGAGGCCAAGGACATAGCTCTGCGCTTCGGCGTTAAAAAATGCCTCCTGGCACGAGAGGCCGGTATACCTCAGCAGTTCGTAGACGGCGGGGACGAGGTTGTCCGGTTCGGTGGTGATGATGACGGAATCAAGGCCGCCGACGAGCCCTTCGAGTCCTGCGTTGTCGCGTTCGCTCACGGCCTGCATCGCTGCCTGTACCAGTTCAGCCTCTTCCGCAGATACTGAAGCCAGATCCGGGTCCTGTGACTTCTTCATGAGCGACCTTCCTCAATCTATAGTTCGGTATCGCTGCAATAATAATTGCTGCATATCACTGTTCCGGCCGGGCTGAAAGACCGGAACGGTACCGCTTCCGGCCGGACCGCAACAAGGTTCTGTCAAGTTGATTCGGGACCGGGAACAAGCAATGCGCGGGTTAAAGAAAGTCGATACAAAGATCCTCCCCGGAATGCAGATTTACCACAACTTTGTCCGTGGGCACGAAGCGTTAAAAGGAAAGACACCCGCTGAGGCGTGCGGGATTGTTGTTGAGGGGGATACCAAGTGGATGGTATTGATACGGAATGCAAGCCAGATGGCACGAGTAAAATAATCTCAATATTTTTTTCTTTTAGATAGATTCTAATGGGTGTGATAAGTGGCTGTTGGTAAAAACATAAGAACAAATGAATTCATGATGATGTGAGATAACAACCAGTTATGGAATTTTTCTCTATAAAATAAGAGAGTGTTCTCTAGTAAAATGGAATAATCTTTAAGTAATTATAATATAACATTGCTAACAAAGTGTTAACACTCGTGTTAACATAGGGGAGATGAGAGATGGCAAAACCTATTGAGTTGGGACTCGTCCTTGATCACGAGGAGTCTATCAGATTTCAAGAATATATTGATAATCCGAAATATACTGATGCGGGTCGTAAGCTGATTAGGGAAGCGGCTGAGTTAGCTGAGAGATCACGTCTTTAAATGAGTATCGGCTGTGAAGATCTAGACTTTTTAGTTCTGACTGCTGATTATCTTCATCATCTTCCCACTTTTAAATGCAATAATGATGAATTGAAGGGCTTTTTAATTGAGGATGCCTATGAGAATCAGTTAGACCGGACATCAGTTACACGACTCGTTTTTTATAAAGGTCGGCTTGCGGGGTATTTCACTCTGGTCACTGACGTCATCAAGAAGAAGGAACTCATTAATGGAGATGGAGATCCCGGTTTTACATATAGTACATATCCTGCACTAAAAATTGCACGTTTAGCCACCCATCAAGAATTTGAACGACAGGGAATAGGCCGCTGTATGCTTAGAAAGATTTACGCAATCTGGATCCGATTCTCAGCATATATCGGTTGCAGAATTATTACGGTCGATGCGAACCAGAAGCCGTTGGGTTCTACAAAAGGTTTGATTTTCATGAAGCAATCATAGATCCTCAAAAATTGAAAGGGCGTGATACAGTCCCGCTTTATATTGACATTCACAGAGAGCTTGAGAGAATCAGCAAGAATGTACCTTTAAGCGATTACAACGACGATTAATGGTACATTAATTATAATCGTCCGCTACCACAGTAACAAATTTTTTCTTCTAATCCACGACAGTTAACACTAACTTTTATCCCATGATGATAACTGCTTTCAACAATCCTCAAAGTTTACATTGCGAGCTGCCGATTTTTGACAAAGATTCCGGAATAGTCGAACTCCCGACAACTTGCCAGAACCCGGAAAAATACTATATATACACGTACCATATGGAATACAGGTGAATTCATGAAAAACGTCCATGAACCCACGTACTCCTTTGTCATTCTCACGCTCGTTCTCATCGTTGTCAACATCCTCCTCGCCCAGCTCTCCGGTGCTCTCTTCCCCGCGGGCGTGAGCGGGGTCTCCTGGCTGTATCCTGCCGTTGCGTTCATGATCCTCTTCACGCTCTGGTTTGGCGCCTATGGTGCAATTGCCGCGTATGCCGGCACGCTGATCGGGTCAGGGCTCCTCTCCGCCGGGACCATTGCCAGCCATCCCGATGTCGCGATATACTGGGCTGTTGCCGGACTCCTCCAGGTCCTTATCCCGCTGGTGGCGCTCCGTACCTTCGAAGTCGACCTGACGCTGAAAAACCGGCGGGACATATCCCTCCTCCTCCTCTTCGGCGTCGTGATCAACAATATCGTCGGTGCCGCATGGGGTGCCTGGACCCTCGGGCTCGGCAACGTAATCCCTGGCGGCCAGATGGGCAGTGTCTTCTCCAGCTGGCTGGTCGGCAACATTATCGTGACCGTCCTGATAATACCGGTTGCACTCCGGGTCTTCACGCCATCCATCCAGAAATCTAAGCTGTTTGTAAAATATTACTGGGAATAACTTTTTTTGATCCTGTCTCTTTTTGAATTGTCAGAAATCCGGTGGACTATTGTCCCGGCAACCGGGCCGGTCACAGCAACCAGCAAAGACGCCATCGATGCATTTTCATTCCGGTTTTGACGACAGGATACCCTGTACCCCCGGCCTTTCCTCTCGTAAGGGATAATTTTCCTGCCTGGTATCGGTTTCGTGATAAAATCGTAAATATGTTACTTCACAACCGGATCCAGTTCATGGGTAGTCATCTTGAGGATTGCGGGTATCCCGATGGCAACGATGATGAGGAAGAGGCTGATCCAGAGCTGAACCCCGAGGACAATGAGAAACGTCGCCCACAGGAGGCCCACAAGGATAAGAAGATACAGGAAGAACAGGGACCGTGCTTTCCGGGGATTTCTCACTTCGATAAGTCCTACCACCGGGTTGATGGCGGCAAGCGATGCGACCAGGATACTGAGCTGGAATATCTCGCCGCGCTGCAGGAGGAATACTGCCCAGAGCACGGCAGCAAAAAGGATCAGGAAGAAGAATACCCGTGTCCTGTTTTCCTGACTTAGACCTGTGATACCCATAGATGAGGAATATTGCTCAATTTATAAAAAACATCCGCATCGGTACGCCATTCCTCGCTCAGGTTACTTTTGACCGGCAGGATATCTGACAAGTTCCTCGTCCGCGGCCTGCCATTTCGGGGCAACGATGCAGAGAAATACAAGATCTCCTGAGCCGGAATTACGGATATGCTGCTGCTCACCACGGGGAATGTATACAATCTGGCCTCCATGAACCGGCGTGCTCTCGCGGCCGATATGCATCTCTCCCGTCCCTTCGAGGATATAGTAGAGTTCCGATGATGTTTTCAATACATGCGGAAGAGTCGATTCACCGTGCGGGACGATCGCGTGGGCGACACTGCACCCGAGACTTCCTGTCCCTTCCACCCTGTCGGGATGGAGGAGCTCGCAGAGAAGGGACCGGTCAATGACCCGTTCATGAGAGCAATCGGTGACATCGCGGATGATCATGGTTGATTCACAAAAAGTGATGGTCCGTACCGCCTATAAGTGTCCTCCCTTTTGCAGATGTATTCCGCCGGAACATTCCGGTTATGAGCGGGTACCGCACATCTTTATGATACCCGGCAGGCACCAGTACAGTAGGTGATATCGTGAAGATCATCGGAATCAACGCGAGCCCGAAAGGGGAGAAGAGCCAGACCCGTCGGCTTGTCATGGGGGTGCTCGAAGGAGCGCGCCAGGCGGGAGCGGATGTAACGTTCATAGACATCTGTGGCCTCGATATAAAGTACTGCACTGCATGCGGGACCTGTTATGCGAAAGGCGAGTGCGTCAACGATGACGACTTTCCCGCGCTTCTCGAAAAGATGATGGACGCGGACGGGATCGTGCTCGGTTCACCGAATTATATCAACCAGGTCACGGCCCAGCTCAAAACGGTACTCGACCGGATGGCCGACTCGATCCACTGCCAGTCATTCGCCGGGAAGTACGGGTGCGGTGTCTGCACGGCGGGGGGCTCCATGGCAGACGAGGTTGCCGACTACATGAACGTCACGCTCCAGAACCTCGGGGCAACAACGGTAGGAAGAGTCGGAGTGCTTGTCGGCGCAGACCCGAATGCCATCACCGGCGGAGAACACCAGGCAAAGGAACTCGGGAGAAGACTGGCCGATGCCGTCAGGACGAAGTGGAAAGACCCGGCCCAGGAAAAATACCACCACGAGCGCAAAGAGTACTTCAAACGCCTGGTGTCATTCAACAAAGAATTCTGGAAGCATGAGTACCGACTACTGGAAGGACCTCGGGGAACTGTAAGTCCTTTCTCATTGTTTGGTTCTGTAGAAATCCTTATAGAGACAAGCAGTCGCTCTTGGGGATGTCGACATGACGAAGTCATGGAGACAAGAGAAGAACGCGTCAGCGTTCTTCGAATTGCCTGCCACCAGGGCACAGCGAAGATGCTCTCGCATCTTCTCGAATCTGCCCTTGCCTTGGGCAACGGCAGATTTCCCCCAAAATTGCGATAGTCCCTCAGAAGGTTTATGAAAAATCCCGAAAAAGGGGTCGAAGATTTACTTTGTAAATCTTCTCCTCTTCGAGGTTCGAGGGGTTATCAAATCCCGAGAAGGAGAAGGGAGGCAAAAGCCGACCTTCGACATTCCGAAGACCTCTCAGAGATTCAAGGGGATGCTCCCTTGCGTTGCCTCCCCCCTTCGACTTGAGAGAGGGGGTCACGCTCATTCCGTTGAAGAATATGAGCGAATCATGCGATAAAATAGAATTTCTACAAAGCCCATTTTTTTATCATTTTCCGGCTATACTATGATCCTTTCCCGTCCTTTTCCTCCCGACCTGTTTTCATTCCGGCGCTGCCTCTTTCCGGCTGACCGCGCTTTTTTTTGATCGCGGTGACCCGGCATAGGAGCACTCACCAGCGGTCCGGAATGCCCACGGCGAGTGGCGAAGCAAAGACGTACACCGGCAGGACCAGCGCGGCGACCACCTGGTTATACCACGGAAGATCTGAAATGGGGAGCACTCCGAGAGCAAACACCCAGAGGACAAACCCAAGAGTCGATATGAACAGCTGTACCAGGTCGGTCACCTGTCCGGCCTTCCAGAGATAGAGAGGTGTCCCTATGATCCCCACAAGAACTATCCAGAGGGCAATCCTGGGAAAAAGCGGCTCGGTACCCAGCACAGCGTAGCCCGTGCCATATGCCGCTACGAAGAGCACGATCACTTCTACCGGGATATACTTGATCAGCCGTTCGCGGTAGGTGTCGGGCAGGACACCAGCTGCAGGGCCACCCGTTGACCCCTTTGTCACTGCTTCGCGGTTTCGTAATGTAACCACCAGTCGCATTGCCATACCTCACTGGTAGTGTCCCCCGGATCGGAAATAGGTTGTGAACCTGCCATGGCAGCAGGATGAGTGGGATGGAAGAATTCCCGCACGGTAGTGTTGGAGAGAATGTACCGGAGAAGGCAAAAGACACCCTGCCGGCCCTGGGGCGATAACGGCAGAGGCCTTTGCTCCCTCCGGGCAAGTGCTGTGTGCGGAAACAAAGGGTACGATCAGGGGCGTACCGGAGGGGAGGGTACCAGGCAATACTACCAGAAGCTGCGATCAGACTGCAGGCTTATGTCCCCTGCACAGAGAGGAGCAGTCGTTGCAGTCCCCGCTGCACGGTTCCACATGGATGGAGATGCTCGCCCTCGGGAACTCAAGAAGGATATCGGACTCGAGATGATCGGAAAGATCGTGCGCTTCCTGGACCGTGGTATCTTTTGCCACGACCAGGTGGAGGTCGATGAACCGGTCGGCACCGGACCTTCTCGTCCTCAGGGCATGGAAATTGGCATAGTCCGTCGCATGATCGCACAGGATCTGCTTGATCCGGTCCTCCTCCTTATCGGAGAGGCGGCGATCGGTGAGGGTGCCAAAGGAGCGTACCGTCAGTTCGTATGCTGCGTGCATGATAACAACGGCAACCCCGAAAGCAAAGAGCTGGTCGAGAATCACGATACCGGTGAGTTTGATCAGGACCAGCCCTGCCATGATCCCAAGGGAGGTATAGACGTCGGTGCGGAGGTGCCAGGCGTCGCTTTCAAGGGCGATGGACTCGGTCGCTTTTGCCACATTCATCAGGCGACCGGAAACGTAAAAATTCACCACCGCCGAAACCCCCATGACAGCGATACCGGCATACAGCAGCGCGCCGGTGTCCAGGCCGGTTTCACCGTGGATGAGTTTCATGACGGCTTCGTACATGATCAGGACAGCGGCAGCAAAGATGAGCAGGGCCTCGAAAAAACCGGATATGTCCTCGAATTTGCCATGCCCGAACCGGTGGATCTCGTCCGGCGGCTCACTTGCTTTCTTTATCGATAAGTACGCAATAAGGGCGGCGAGGAGGTCTATCCCCGAGTGAAGGGCTTCGGAGATGATGGCGAGCGAGCCAACGGCTGACCCGACAGCGAGTTTCATGACAACAAGGGATATATTGGAGATGACCGAGAGCCGGGCGGTCTGCTGTTTGGCACCAGCGGACTGGCCGGTCACCGCTTTCTTATAAGAAAAAAACCCGAACATGGTGTCAGTATCACTGTTTCACTGGCAGGGAAAAAAGACTTCGGGATGGATTATTGTCCGATAACTACCCTGAACCGGATGTCTGCTCAAAAAAAGGAGGGAGTTTATGGAGAAGTCCGGTTCTTGATCATCTCGAGAGCTTCGAACGCTTCCTTACGCACCGCAACATTATCGTCGGAAAGCAGCCCGGTCAGGTGGTCAACAGCTTTGGCGTCGCCAATCTCACCAAGCAGGAGCGCTGCCCGCTTCCGCACATCGCTCTGGTCGTCTTTCAGCACCATGATAAGCGGTGTCGTTGCCGGCTGGCCCAGCATCCAGAGCGCCTCCATGGCACCGGTCCTCATCCGGTTGTCACCTTCACGGAAGACCTGCATGAGCGGGGCAATGGCAGGTACGCCAAGCGCAGCAAGGGACCGGACTGCTTCGCTCCTGACCAGCCGTTCAGGATCGTCAAATGCATCGATAATCGGGCCAATGGCTTTCGTGTTCCCGATCTGCCCGAGCACTTCGGCAGCACCCCTGCGGATGCCGGGGTTCGGATCCTTCAGGGCGGATATCAGGGCATCGACGGACGGCTCGCCAATCGTGATCAGGGCCATCGCGGCACGGCGACAGACATCCTCATTCACGTCAACAAGGGCATAGATCAGCGGCCCGATGGATGGCCCGCCCAGGGAGCAGAGGGTAGCCATCGCGGCACTCCTGACCTGTTCCTGTGCATCGCTGAGGCAATCGACAAGGTGCGGGACTGCCTGAGGATCGCCGATCCTGCCTAACGCAACGGCACACTCGCGCCGGACGCCCGCGTCTGCGTCTTTCAGGGACCCGATCAGGACCGGTACTGCCCGCCCTTCTCCCATGATACCGAGCGCCTGAACGGCGCCACGCCGGATGAGCGGGTGGTGGTTCGTGGTCGCCTGGATGAGGGGCGCGACCGATGGCTCGCCGATCAGCTGGAGCGCCCGGATCGTCTCCTGCCGGATATCGTCCCACGGCTCATCCAGCGCACCGATCAGCGGGGCAACTGCCGGGGCGCCGATCTTGCCAAGGGTGTCGGCTGAGCCCCTCCGGATGATCCAGTATTCATCCTTCAGACCCTGTATCAGTGGTTCGATGAAGGGTTCACCAAGATCACCGACAGACCGGACTGCTGCCCACCGGGCGTCGAGGTCCCCCTCCGTCAGGGCCCTGAGGAAGTTCTCTGAGCGCTCCTTCTGTGCACGGAGGCGCGCTTCATCCTCCTCTCCTTTTCCCGATTTGAACATGTTGAGGAATTTCTTGATAATGCCCATGGTGTTCTCCGAACGAATATTAGTATAAAATCATTCAAATAGGTATCGGATGGCTGGTTCGGGTTTTTATTTTCATTGCGCCGAGTATTTGCCGAATACTGGCGGATCTCCTCCATTAAAACGACATTTTTTCCATGAACCGGAAAGAAAAACGGGAAATTTTTTTATGAGCGGCGCCGGATTATTTCCAGCCGGTTGTTCCCTCACCCGCTGGAGACTGAAAAGATCGAAGATGCAGAAGCCGTCATTTGTGCATCGTTGACATTTATCGTATACGATCCGACCGGCATCGAATAGGATGTCACATATTTGTACGTCCAGGAGTTGTCGGCATTAACCGACTGCGTCCCAAGGCTTATTCCATTGGAAAACTGCCCCGGACCGGAGAGGGTCAGGATGACACTCTGGGCACCGGTTGTACATAAACCGGAAAAGGTTATGGTATCGCCAATTTTGTAGGAATACCTGCCCGTTATGACGGTAACCTGGCCCCCGCCGACGACATTGAACGCGGCCCTCACGGACGTTGCCTTTTGAGGATCGCTTGCGACGATGCTGTAGGAACCGGCCAGGACTGAAGACCCCGGGTTCCAGGTATATTGCCAGGTCCCGCCGGAACCGACAGTTTGCCGGGACAGGTTCACCCCGTTCGTATATTTTCCCGGGCCCGACAGGACCAGCTGCACGGTCCCGCCCGGGTACCTGTGCCGGAAAATATCTGCGAGTTGCCAACGATCATAGGGTCCTTCCCGACATTCAGGGTAAGTGCCTGCGGGGAAGAAGGAGCGGGGGTGGTTTCAACCTGAACGAGCGACGAAGGGTTCGCGATCATGCCGGCAGGGATCAACGCTGCATAGATTACCGACGAACCCGACGATACCGTAATATTCGTGTACCAGCTCTGGTACCCGGGGTACCGGTATTCGAGGGCGTGATCTCCCGGATTTATACCGGGTAAGGTGCTCGGCGTAGTCCCCTGGTACTGACTGTCGAGGTATATCTGGGCACCGGATGGTGAGGATGAAAAATTGAGCGTACCTTTTGCCGTATTCGGGCCGGATATGCATCCTGCTATGAGGATACTGAAAATTACCATGGGGATAACAAGTTTCCGGAACATCTCCACTCCTACATCATCGACTGGATATCTGGATTGAACCCTGAAATACTTTTTTAATTTTTTCATGTGGTCGATTGTAACGTGGTTGAAGGTCCTCTGCGGGTTTTACCGTGCTGGTGACGGGATCGTGCGAATTTCACGGGATTTTTTTCAACACCCGGGTGGATACATCGATTGTAACAGGAATGGGTCAGCATTTCCGGACCAGCTCCAGAATATCGTGTGCCAGGGCGATGCTCTTCTCTTCATCCGTCATCAGGGTGTCAAACCGTACCGAGTCCCTCACCTGCACCGGGTCGCGGATATCCTGTACGAAGATATCGGTGATCCCTTCGTAGCAGTTGAAGGTGCCCATCGAACTCGGTTCAAATCCCGAGGCCTCCATAAGCACTCCTGCCGGGCCGCTGACCGGTGCGTTGCCGATAAACGGGCTGACGGCGATGACAGGTTTTCCCCCGAGTGCCTGCTTCATCCCTTCGCACGAGAGGATCGGCAGGATACTGGTGATGGGGTTGGAGGGACCGATGACAACGGCGTCACTGGCCGCAACAGCCAGGAGCACTTCTTCCGTGGCCACCGGGGGTTCGTTGTACGTGCGCAGGACTTCCTCAATCCCGATCCTGCCTTTCGCCCTCACCCAGTACTCCTGGAAATGGATCAGGCCGAGATCGGTCTTGACCTGGGTCGTCACTTCGGTATCGGTCATGGGGAGGACGTTCTCCCGGACGCCGAACCGCTCGCAGAGGATCTTTGTCACATTGGTGAGGCGCATGCCGTTGCGCATCATCCCGCCGCGGGCGATGTGGACCGCACGGTCCCTGTCGCCGATGGCGATGAACTCATCGGCCCCGAGGCGGGTGGCCTCTTCGTGGGTGGTAAAGGTATCGCTCCGGACACCCCACCAGGTCTCCGTGTTGAGAATACCGGCGAACAGGTACATGACCGTGTCAAGGTCAGGAGAGATGTGGTTTCCCGATATCCAGATGTCTTCGGCAGTATTGACAACGACCGAGATCTCGTGCCGGTCCATGACCTTCTGCATGCCCCGGAGGAGCTTCGGGGTGCCGGTCCCGCCAGAAAGGAACGTTATCATTACTCAATACTTTTATGCGATGTATATGAAGATTCTTTTAGTGAGTCTGTGAAGATCATCAAGGACCCGGTCCATGGCTACGTGGAGGTGGAGGATTTCGCGCTCGCCCTGCTCGATTCCACGGCGCTGCAGCGCCTCCGCTACATCAAGCAGCTCGGTTTTTCCTATCTGGTCTACCCCGGCGCCAACCATACGCGCTTCGAGCACTCGCTCGGGACCATGTTCCTCGCCGATGTGGCAGGCAGGAGGTTCGGGCTTCCGGAAGACGAGCGGACCCTTGTCACGGCCGCGGCCCTCCTCCACGATATCGGGCACGGGCCGTTCTCGCACGCGAGCGAGCCGCTGATGGAGGAGTTCCTCCACCGCACCCACGACGACATCGAGGCAATCGTCGAAGACCAGGTGGGAGACCTGCTCAGGAAGTCAGGGATACAACCGGACGAGCTCTGCACGGTCATAAAAGGAAACCATCCCCTCTCGGGGATCATCCATGGTGATCTCGATGTCGACCGGATGGACTACCTGCTCCGGGATGCTTATTATACCGGGGCCCCGTACGGGACGGTGGATGCCCAGCGCCTGATCCGGTACCTGATCCACACGCCGGAAGGAACGGTGCTGGACGAGAATGGGGTGAACGCAGCCGAATCCCTCCTGATCGCCCGCACGCTCATGCGCCCCTCGGTCTATTACCACCACGTGAGTCGTATCGGCGAGAGCATGTTCCAGCTGGCGGTGCTGGAACACCTGCGGGAGACCCGGGTAACACCGGAGTCCCTCCTCAGCATGGATGACCCCACCTGCCTCCAGGCCCTGCGCACATCGGCAAGCCCTGTTGCCAGGGACCTTTCGCGCCGCCTGTACGAGCGGCGGCTGTACAAACGGGCACTCTACGTGGGGAGCGGGCAGGTCAATGCGGTACCGTTCCAGGACGGGATCGCCATCGAGAGATGCCGCGAATTCGCCCGGCAGATCGCGGACTGCGCAGGTATCAGCCCTCATGAAGTACTCGTGGACATCCCTTCCATCCCCAGTGAGTTGTCGCTGGGCGTGCGGGTGAAAAACCGGCATACCGTGGTCAGTTTCGAGGAGATCTCGCCCCGGATACGGACGTTCAATGCAACCCGGCGGGAACAGTGGCGCCTCGGCATCTATACGCTCCCTGAGTTCCGGGAAAGAGTCGCCGAGGCAGGGTGCGAGGTCCTGCATATCAGGAAACCCACCCGCCAGGACACCCTTTTTTGATCCGGCACATGCCGGCCTGGCAGGGATTCCATCGCTGAAGTCCAGCGGAAATGACACCATTCCACAAATAAAAAATAATATAGCACGGTTCCCAAACATTCCCCATGATGAGAGACCGTGTCATTGCCATACTCCTGCTCATCGGTGCCGGAGCGATCCTTGCCGGATGTACTGCTCCACCGGCCCAGTTACCGCCGGCTGCGACGACTCCGGCCATGACCGCAGCGCCGGTCACGACAACCGCAGTCCCTCAGTTCTCATTTACGCTGGGGCAGGAGTATCTCCATAAAAAATATTCATTTACCAGTGAGAGCGAAACATTTTCGGAGCAGTTCCATGTTACGAACGATCCGTGGGCAATTGATTTTACCGTGAACCCGACAAATCCCGATCCCCAGTATACCTGGTTCGAGATCACGGCAACCAACATAGATTCCGCCGGTCGGAGACCTTTGGCTATGGCCGCGGTTACCCTCTGGACAAATACCAGCAGCACCCCATGTACAATGAAGGCCCCTACCGGTTTGATCTGAAGGGCAACCGTGTGAGTGTCGATGTCATTATTGCCAGGCGGAACCCGTAATCTCTCTATGATGGAAAAATGGTGAAAGGAATATGATCGAAGACTGGATTGTAGCGGCCTGCTGCGCAGTGGCTGTAGTGATAGTCATCGCCATCGCCTTCCTGAAGCTGCGCAGCGCAGAACGGCGGATGCACGAGAGCACCCACAAGCTCAGGGTGTATACGGACCTGCTCAATGCTATCACCGAGCTGAACCTTGCCGGTGGCGACCCGTACAAGATGGACATCGCAAAGAAGAACCTTGCCCTGACGCTCAACCGCTTGAACCTCGTGGGGAGTGGCGGGGTCCTGAGGAGCACCAACGACCTGCTGGATTTCCTCAATGAACACAAGGACAAGGAATACGACACGCTCCGCCTCCACAACATCCTCAACACCCTGGTCATCGAGGCGCGCCGCGACCTCAACCCGTCCCATGCCCGGAAGGTCGAGGAGGCCCAGGTCAGGTACCGCTTCTTCGCCCCGCCCAAAACCCGGTAACAAGGGCCCGGGCGGGCGGATCCCGGCATAAACTCTTTTTGTCATAAACCCGACATTGGTATCACAGGAGAGCGGAACGCAACCATGAAGAGAGAGTTTGCAGTCGGAGTGACGGGCGCGAGCGGGGCCTGCTATGCCCGGCGCCTGCTGGAGGTGCTCTGCAGGGACGCAACGGTACACATCATCGTGTCGGACGTGGCACAACAGATTGCCAGCCACGAAGGGGTCTCATTCGAAGGTTTCGATGCGGTCTACCATGATATTGATAAGATCGCCGCACCCATCGCAAGCGGCTCCCACCGGTTTGACGGCCTCGTGGTGATCCCGTGCAGCCAGAAGACGCTTGCCGCAATCGCAGCCGGCTACGCCGACAACCTGATCACCCGCACTGCCGATGTCTGCCTCAAGGAGCACCGGAAGTGCATCCTTGTCACCCGCGAGACCCCGCTCTCGAAGATCCACCTGAAGAACATGCTGGCCGCCGGGGACGCCGGCGCAACGATCATGCCCGCCTGCCCGGCATTCTACCACAACCCGAAGACCATCGACGACCTTGTGGACATGGTCGTCGCGCGCGTGCTCGACCATCTCGGGGTGGAGCACGACCTCATAAAACGCTGGAATGGTTACGATGCGTGAATTCATAGAGAAGATGCGAAAGCGGGACCTGGTCATCGATATCGACGAGCCGGTCTCGGCAGAGATGCAGGCCCCGAAGATGGCAGCCACCACCGACAAGCTCCTGTTCTTCCACAACATCGGCGGGGGGCGGGCGGTCATGAACCTCACCGCGAGCCGGGCCTCGCTCTCCGTTGCCCTCGGCATCGACGAGAGACAGATCGTGAAGACCCTTGCCGATGCAAAATTTGACGGGAAGGTGGTGCAGGACGGCACCCTGCCGATGAAAAAACCCGACCTCTCCCGCCTGCCGATCATGCACCACTTCCCGAAAGACGCAGGGAAGTACCTCACTTCGGCTATCGTCTTCTCGCGGTTCGACGGCGTGGAGAACGCTTCGATCCACCGGATGCTGGTGCTCGACGACCACCGGGTGGCGGCCCGGCTTGTCGAGGGGCGGCACACGCACGTGATGCTCAAAAAAGCGCTCGCGGAAGGCGGGAAACTGCCCATCGCTGTGACCATCGGGACCCACCCGGCAGTCACGTTTGCGAGCTGCACCCGGGTGCCGACCGGCATGGAGCTCGGGTATGCAGCAGAACTTCTCGGCGGCGAAATCCGGTACGGAAGTGCAGCAACGGGGTGCTTGTGCCCGATGCGGAGATCGTGCTCGAAGGGTTCATCGGCCCCGATCTCACGGACGAAGGGCCGTTTGTCGATATCACCGGGACCTACGATCCTGTCCGGCGCCAGCCCGTCATCGAGTTCAGCGGTATGCACACGAAAACGGACTTCATCTATCATGGTATCCTGCCCGGGGGAGACGAGCATAAAGTGCTGATGGGTTGCCCGTATGAACCGAAGATCTACCGCGCAGTGGCCGGGGTTACCGAAGTGAGAAACGTGGTCCTGACCAAGGGGGGCTGCGGCTACCTCCACGCGGTGATCCAGATCAAAAAGAGCACGCAGGGCGATGCAAAGAACGCGATCATGGCCGCATTCGCCGCCCACACCTCGCTCAAGCACGTCGTTGTCGTTGACGAGGACATCGACCCCTGCGACCCCAACGACGTGGAGTACGCGGTCGCGACCCGGGTCAGCGGCGACCGGGACATCATGGTGATCACCGGCGTGAGAGGGTCGTCCCTCGACCCCTGCCAGCTGGAGGACGGCACGAACGTCAAGGTCGGGATCGACGCAACGATGGTGCTCGGGCGCGAGGACGAATTCTCCCGTGCGACGTGGTGAACCGATGCAGCTCGAACCTGAGGACGAACGGGTCCTTGCCGGAGAAGAGGGCGAGACCCGGCAGAGGATGCTGGAGCTCCTCGTCGCGCTGGGGAAGGTCTTCGGTGCGGAACGGCTGGTCAGGATCCGGAGCGCACAGGTGAGCGGCGCGTCCTACAAGACGATCGGCGAGTACGGCCTCCAGTGGCTCAACTCGCTCGACGCAAAAGCCGTGGTCCCGGCCGTGCTGAACCCGATAGGGATGCCCCGCGGGCGCTGGCAGGAGATGGGCGTGGACGAGGACTTTGCGCAGAAGCAGCAGGCCGTGGTCGCTGCCTACGAGCGGCTCGGCATCGGCCTCGAATGCACCTGCACGCCCTACTACCTGCACGAGACGAGCTTTGGCGACCACCTCGCATGGTCGGAGTCGTCCGCGGTCAGCTACGCGAACTCGGTCATCGGTGCCCGGACGAACCGGGAAGGGGGCCCCGGCGCCCTTGCCGCCGCACTGGTCGGGAAGACCCCCTGCTACGGCCTTCACCTTGCAAAAAACCGGAAGCCGCAGCTGGTCATCCGGGTGCAGGCCGATACCCGTGACTGGTCCATCGCACATTTCGGGGCGCTTGGCTACCATGCGGGAAAACTGGCAGGCAATCGCATCCCGTTCTTCTCAGGGATAAACCCGGACCGCGACCAGCTCAAGGCCCTCGGGGCGGCGATGGCGGCGACCGGGGCCGTGGCGCTCTACCATGTGGAGGGCATCACGCCCGAGGCGGTGAAGGTGCCCTTCGATCTCACCGGCCTTGAGACTATCGCCGTGGAATCCGGTGAGATCCGGCACCTGTTCAAAGAGATCCCGGTCGATGCGGTCGCGGTCGGGTGCCCCCACTGCTCCCCTGAAGAACTGGAAGAGATCGCCCGGCTCCTGAAGGGAAAACTGGTCACGATGCCGCTCTACGTCTTTGCTGCGCAGGGCGTCATCGAGGCCAGCCAGCGGGTTGCCGACTCTATCGAGAAGAGCGGGGCCCGGGTCTTTGCGGACACCTGCATGGTGGTCTCACCGGTCATGGAGCAGTACGAGGCGATCATGGTGAACAGCGGCAAGGCGCTCGCGTACGTCCCGGACATGTGTGCTGCGGTGGCCCGGATCGGGACGATCGAGGAGTGCGTGAAGGTGGCGACGGAGTAGGGTGGGTTTGATCCCGTCAAAGTCCCGAACCAGTCATCGCGGAGCGGCAGGTGAAAAAAATAATCCCGGGCAGGAGCCTGGAACCGCAGACGGCGGCCGGGGCCTGCAGCTCGTTCTCAAACATCGTCCTCCCTCCTGAAGAGGGTTGCCCGGATGTGATGACTTTCAATTCAGTCGAAGAACTTCGTTCATTCGAAGACCTTCGGTCTTCTCATGTCTCAAATCTGATGACTCTCGACATTCTCCTGTTTCGGGTCTGATGACCCTCAACATTCTCAAACGTTGTTCCTGTCCGCGACTATGGTAATCTCAAACACCGGACTCGTGTACCCGCCGTTTGCCGGGCTGAAGTCCCGGACATTTCCCAGTTTCCGCTTCGCGGTCCGGATACGGACCGTGTGGATGCCCGGCGAGCGCGGGTAGACCCTGCGGCCGTCAATATCGCGCATCTCCCGGTAGGGCGGGATCTCGAACCAGTCCGGCCAGAACCGGACGCCCCGCGGGAGATCCGTTCCCCGCATCAGGTCCTGCAGCCGCAGCGGCGACATGTTGTCATAGATCACATCGATGATCAGGTTCGCCTTCTCTTGCTCCGGGTGCAGTTCCAGCTCGTAGAAAACCGGGTTGCGCCGAACCTCGTCGAGCGTGAGCGGGGTGTCCTTCGTGAGCGGTTCGAGGCCGCTGAAGGTGCCCCGGTACAGGCCGGTCACGGTTGCGACCGGTGCGATCTCATCCCCCATGATGCGCCTCCCGGTAATGCTCGTGCTCGTCCCGGAGTCTTTTGAACTCCTCGACGATCTCGTCATACCTGCCGGTCTTCTGGTAGATGGCGAACAGCAGGGGATAGAGCGGGAGGACGGCCCCGAGCAGCAATCCCAGAATTTCAGTTTCCATGGTTTTGCCTCCGTGATAGGATGGACGGGCCAGAAAGGGAGGTGACCGCTGGTCACCCCCTTTGGCGACTTCACGCCCAGAACACGTTATGCCAGGGCCCCCACCGAGTCGGCCCAGGTATCGACCTTGGTCCGGATCGCATCGTCCGAGTACGAGGTGAGGCTCACACTCTGCCGGCCGAATGTGACCATGTAGATCTCCCCGTTCGCGTCGTGACACTTCAGGGTTGCCGAGTAGGTCTCGTGTGCCGTGTCCCGGGCCGGGGTGCCCCCGTGGGCTGCGGTGAGGGCTGCATTCCCGAGGAGTGCCGTGGCGCCGGCATTGAACCCGGCGATGGAGCTGAACCTGCCGGAGTCGGTCCCGACGGTCTTCGCGTCGGAATCCTGGTACACGATCTTCGCCACGTAGGACTCCTTGGTCTTCTCTACCGGCTGGTGGCTGACGCCGGCGGTCTCATAGGCTGTGCATGCAAACGGGTTGGTCGTGATGACCGACTGGACGATCGTGTTGAACGCCGCTGCGTCTGCTATCGGGTTCGCGAGGATGCGAACCGCTGTCTTTACGGTTGTTTTCTGTACGAAATCTGCCATGTTTTTGGTTCCTCCTTTTGTTTCTGAGAGGTTCGATTCGAACCTCGAAGAGGAGAAGAAATGTGAAACATTTCTTCGACCTCTCGAAGGTTCACCGAACCTCGTTTTCTTTTGGTGTCTCCAGGGCCCCTTTGACAGTGAAGAATGACTTCGTCATTCTTCTCGTCCACGGGGTTCTGCAGAACTCCTTTGGACATATCAGTATGGGTTTTATGAGCAGATGGGCTTGGCTGAATAAATTTTCAGAGGGCAAAACGGAGGGTTTTGCTGGCATTTGGAGATAATCCGTGGCAGGAAATCTGCCGGAGGGTTTCGCAAAAATGGGATCGTAATTGAAAAGCCCCATTAACCATCCTCCCGGCGCTCCTGGCCTGAAGGCCGATCCAAGCTGTTTTTCGCCTTCCAAATACACCCAAATAGCGTCTCTGGATTACTGACGTGAAAATGAGCAAATCTTAGCGAAATAATGTCTCATTTTGACGAAATACCTCCTCTGGATCCGGAAAAATGGCCAATCGGAGCCCGTATAGGGGAGATTTGGGAGGTGCCCCCAAAAGAGGATCAGGATCCCCCCCATCAGAAGAGAGGTAAAAGAGGGGAGATCCCTTCTTCCTCACTTCCCTATACCTGACGAGATTTGACTTTTTCCTTACCGGGTGTATTGAATACCATGCCGTTCCGTGAGAGCTCAACGGGACCGTTCTCGCCAACCCGGAAGAACCGCCAGGTCCCATGCCGGGAACGCAGCCAGAGTTCACGCGAAACATTCTCTGTTGATGCAATGGCACGGAGGCCATTGATCACATCACGGTAGTATGCTTCTGCCTCCGGGAGCGTCATGAGAATCCAGTCCGTATACTTCACGCGGACAAACGCGACCGGGACCGCAGTCGAGATCACGAAATCATACAGGCTCCCGCGGGCCTGCCGGACGATATGGACAGTCCCCCGCATTTCTGCGATCGGGATGGCAACGGCGAGCGTCCTTCCCGGGTGTGGTCCCCGGCTCATACCGTACACCGTTTATCCTCCTGGATGACAGGATAATGATTGTCCGGTTCCCTCTCCTGCGGGGAAGCACGTTGGATAACCCGTGCCGGGGCAAGCTCCTTTGGCAGGGATTTTGTCCTGACGGATATGTTGTAATAATGCCAGTGCGTCCGTTTCACGCTGATGCGGTACACTGAGTTGCCGATCCTGGTGATCTGCCGTGCGATTGCCTGAGGCAGGAGATAGAGCGGAATACCGCCTTCAGTCACGGATTTACTCTTCGGCATCCTGTGCCCGCCTCCGCTTCCGGTTTTTTCCTGCAGGCTGACCGGATACCCCTGCCGGGAATCCCTGCCCCCGGAGTACATCCCCGGTAAGGTGTAAGTGGCCGCTCTCCTTCGTTAACCAGGACGGTATCCTGCCGGATACCGCCATTTTGTTCTGCTTTCCGTATGTGGAGTCTATGCTATCACTTCCCTTGCTGTCAACCCGGGCACGGGAAAATCCTCATAAGAATGTACGATAATGATCACATGCCTGCGGGCGGACCGGGTTCAACGAAGTTCGTCGCCTGGTGAACCCATCATTTCTTTTCGGGACAACCCCCGGCTGTCCACGAATGGGGATTTCGTTACGCGATATATAACGATTCTAACGCAACTCTCTACCGGACCCCTGACCGGTAGACGATCGCGTTAGAAACGTTAAGTGGAGGATACCGAAATCCGCTTACCGGTATACTATGAAAGTATCCGGAATTAGTTTGGTAATCCTAGTCTTCGACTTCGTGCTCATCGTGGTCCTGGCGGTACTAGTGCGGTGGTCGAACGGGATGGAGTAAAAACAACGATGGTCCGGGCCGGAACTCGAACGGCTGATGGAGTTCATTGCGGAGATCGACACGATAGAGAAGTGAAAATAGAGTCAGATCGTCTTCTGCAGCTCAAGGATCTCTTTCCCGATCTGCTTTGCCGTCTTTTTCTTAAACGTTTTCTTCCGCTCTTTTGTATAATCGCCACTCCCGGGATCGAAACTCCGGATAAACCGGACGGCATCCTCCGGTCCAAGAGCATTTACCAGGGCATCGTACCCTTCACTCTGGATCTGGGCAATGGTCTTACTCTCCGTCATGGTTCAACTCCATCAGCCAGCGCAGCGGGTTATCGACCCGTATGGATATATCTGGGGTATGCTTCTTCATAATCCTTATCACCTCGTCATCCGTTGTCAGGAACACCGCACCGGCTCTCTCAGCACACGCAATATGAATGGCATCCATTCCCATGATTCCATCCTTTTCGATCTCTTCTGCCCGCAACAACAGGGCTTCATCAACAGTTATCGTCTTTCGGGCGCGACTCGTCAGCCTCATGACATGGGATCTTCTTACCGGATCCCCGATGAGGCCAACCTCGTACAGCACTGCGGTACTCGTGACCAGTTCCCAATCGAGGGAACAGCGTTTCAGGATCGTAAGAATTGCCTCCGTCTCCAACCGTATCCTGGTCTCATGATGGTTATCGAAAGGCCGGCAGAGGCAGCATACGTCCAGGTATATCTTCACGACAGGCTCACTGCTTCTCTTTTATTATCTGAAAACGATAAATGGTTGCATTTTTTATTAAAGAGGTTCTGCTACATTCATGGATGCGAGCCAGTGCGGTTTATTCAATCGGAGAATATCGTGAATGGTGCCGGACCAGCCCCATTGAGCGTCAAAACCTCTCACGCTTCCCACCTTTTTTCGCCCTGTAATCCGGATCCTTCTTCTCGTAAATCGAGAATAGTTCAGAAGGAGCGATCTCGAGAACTGAACAGATCTTCAAAATAGTAGAAAATGTCGGGCTCCGTTTTCCGTTCTCGATGAGGCTGATGAAGGTCCGGTCGAGGCCGGCGAGTTTTGCAAGTTTCTCCTGGGAAATTTTTTTGGCTTTCCGCTCTTCCTGCAGCATCTTGCCAAAAATTTCTTCCTCGTGCATTTTCACTCAAATGAGATTCAGTTGAAAATAGGCTAATGCCTATCGCAGACTATAGTCGACAAATTTATCCTCCCCGCCCGCCAACACATTCCTTGGTGCCTGGTGAATCAAATTCGTCAAACCCCGGACCCCAAAGAAAATCCCGATCGGACACCCCCGGCTATAGATGCTTGGTCTGAACGTGGTACCCTGTCGTTCCGGGAAAACCTCACCAGTCACCGGTATACGGGATAATGGCAGCACAATACTCCCGCGCCCGCCCGGTGCCCGCAAAGGAGACCTGTTTTCACCTCCGGTACCAGATCGCGGCGGGAGACGGGCCGGTGATCCGCATATTCAGGTGCCGCGATGATGCGGCGGCATTCATCATAGGGCTCGCCGGCCCGGAACTCCGCGAGCTAAACGAGCGGGAACGCCGCCGGGTCCGGGAATATTTCCCGGACGTGTTCGGGAGCGGGGACGGCTGAGATGCATGATGACCCGTGCACTGGCACCGTCCGGTGCCTGGATGTGATGGAAATAACAAAGCTGAACCCCGCAAAAAATTTCTAGAACCAGCATGACGCAAGATAAGTAAGGAAATAACCATGACGGACTCCACCATTTTCGAAGACCGCACGATCAGGCGCCTCATCGTCGGCATCGCTGCAGGGCTGGCCCTCGGGATGGTGCTGGACATTGTGCTGGTCGTGTTCAGGGGTTCGGCGTACATGCCGGTCGTTTTTTTTGTCCGACAGGTCATCAGACCTGAAGGAAAAGAAGAAACCATCAGGTTTCTCCGACGTCCGATAGGTCCATAAGAAAGTCGAAGGTCGGCTTACACCTCCCTTCTCCTCATCGAGGTTTTGATAAACCTCTCCGACCTGGAGGAGGAGAATGCTGAGGGTCATCAGAATGCTTCATCCCTTAAGGATGAAGCAGAGGGATTTGAAAAATCCCTCTTGTCGAAAGTCATCGGACTTGAGACAGGAGAAGAATCTTCTCCTGAACGAAGTTCTTCGACCGAATTCGCGAGAATTCTTCGATCTCCGAAGAATTGAGCAAAGCGAAATTCGAGGATGAGAAGGGTGACATCAATCACCCTTCGAATTTGATTGTCGTCCCGGCGGTGCTGGTGCGGTGGCCGGACGGGTCTGGAGTGAGAAGACCATGGCACCATCGGGGCACCCCATGGCGCGATCAACCCGGCTCCTGCAAAGCGGAAACATCATGAGGAGACGGTCGCGGACCGGATTGAGGAACTGAAGAGGGCGGCAGCAGAGACCCAGAGCGTGATCGACCGGTTTGAGATTGGCTGAATGCAGCAGAGGACCGGCACTCCCGTTTCACCGGGAATTCTGAAAAATCTCCCGGCAGCATGATATATGGAAAAAAGAGGATCATTTTACCGAGAGCAGGACCTTTTCCACCTCCGCCACCAAAGCATGCTGCGGTGTTTTATCAAGATCAGTGTATTTCCCGACATCGAGTACCCGCCGGACATCATCCTTTGACATCCGGGAAAACGGTATTTTGTCCCAGTTTGACTGTTCGATGTTTGCCCATGCTGCACTCAGGAGCCGCTCCAGCAGGTGGATCTCGTCCCCGGTGAATGACTTCCAGTCATGTCCGATATTATCACGTATCTTCTCAATGATCTTCTCCACGCTCTTTTCCTTGTGGAGCTGGTACATTCTTCTCCCGATCTCGGTCTTTGTCACGTCCGGCATTTTATTCCCCCCCTCATGTGTTCAGATGATGAAACAATCCCGCTCCCTGCCTATATTCCTTGTGGCCGGGGTGAGAGATTGAACCCGGGGAAAAATCCGGAGATCCAAAAAAGACGGATACAACCGGCACAAGCAATTTAAACCGGTACTTGTATAATTCCCACAAAATAGTCGTATGTCCCGCGTAGCCGATGATACTCTTGGCAGGAGGCGTTTCCAGGTCCGGAAGGAAAAAGCAGTAGAGCATGCCCTCGAAAGGATTCGCCGCGCGAAGGATTCCGGATGGAGATCGTGCTCGGATGAAGATTATGCAGCATTGAGGGAAGTTCTGGGCGAGGTCTGGATCAATGTTGACCAGGAACGATGGGATACGTACAGTTTTGCAAAACTTACCAAAGAAGAGATACATTTACTTATCACGGCTGGAAGAGATATACGATCCGGACACTGCCTGACGCCTGAAACGTTCACGGCACTGGACGCGATTCTCGGGCGTCCTCCTGTTGAATAACCGTGTTGAAAGGATCCGGACACCCGGAATTTTTCCGGAACTATTCTCAATAGTTTAATATAGCTGCAATCTGTTAGGTTCTATCATTAGGAGGTGTGGATGTGGCAGGCTGGGAAGTACCCATCGGGGCGGCATTAGCCTTTTCCGCGGGTGCGATTGGAACAGGGTGGGCACAGTCGAGGATTGGTGCAGCCGGAGCAGGGACGATTGCAGAAAAACCCGAGACCGCGGGGTCTATCATCATCATCGAAGCTATCCCGGAAACGCTGGTGATTCTGGGGTTTGTGATCGCATCAATGATCATCCTGATGGTCAAGTAATCCTAGAACCAGAGGTGCAGTAGTTTCACTTCGTTCCCGTCTCCACGGATCGTCACCGAACTCCCGTACCGGGAACAACCGGGAGTATCCTGTTCTTACAGCTGGTGATTCCGGGACCTTCAGACAGGACGGGAAAGCCTATGGCGTATGAAAATCTTTTGAAGTCGGTAGAGGAGAGTGCCACGGAACGGGAGCGGGAGCTCCGGGAAAAGGCACGCGTCGCGATCGATGAGATCAAGGCGCAGACAAAGAAGCAGGCGGACGAGATACAGCAGTCGTACCTGTCAGGTGCAGAAAAGTCTGCGGAAGTTGAAAAGAACAAACTGCTCTATCTCACAAAAGGGGAGAACAAGGAACTGATCATAACTATCAAGGAGAAGATCTTTTCTTCAGCTTTTCATGAGGCCGGGCAGCAGCTTTTGGCGGTGCGGGAGCATCCGGGATACCCGGCGATATTTGAAAAACTGGTACATGAGGCCATCGGTGCTGTGGGTGAGGACCGGTTTTCGGTCCATATCGACAAACGGGACGAGGACCTCCTGCGAAAGACGCTCTCTGCCATGCGGATCTCCTGTGAGGTATTCACCGATCTGGAGTGTGCAGGAGGCCTCGTGGTGAGTTCTCCTGACGGAGCCGTGGTGATCTCCAATACGATCGAGTCCCGGCTTGAACGGGCACAAGAGCGAAAGAGACACGAGATCTATTCGGTCCTGTTCGGAGGTTGAGATGGACTGGGGATATATCAATGCACGGATGAGGGGGATGAGGAGCCGGCTGCTCGACCACCGGGAACTCGATGACCTCATCCTCCAGCCGGATATCCCTTCCCTGATAACCAGGCTGGAAAAAACCCCGTACCTGGACGAGATTACCGAGGCAAAAGGCAGGTACTCCGGGGTACTCTGCATTGAATACGCCCTTCGGATAAATTTCACCCGGACATTCCGGAAGATCCTTGCTTTCGCCCATGAAGAAGAGGCAGAGCGGTACATCAGGATATTCCTGCACCGCTGGGACGTCCAGAACATCAAGACGATCATCCGCGGGAAGAATATCCATATCACGAACGAGGAGATCCTCGATTGTCTTGTGCCCGCGGGGGAGCTCGACGAGGCGACCCTGACGGAACTCGTCAGGCAGCCCGATGTACGGGCGGTCATTGACCTGCTTGCGACATGGGGTATCTCCTATGCAAAACCCCTCACGGAGAAGTACCCGGACTTTCTGAAGACCGAAAATCTTGCCACTCTTGAATGCGAACTTGACAAGTATTATTATCAGGACGCTCTGGTCTCAGTAAAAAAACCGTCCTACAACAACACGATCATCCGGGACCTCATATCCCTTGAGATCGATGTCATCAATATCAAGACGATCCTGCGGATGATACGGGACCGCATCGATCCGGAGGAGGCTGAAACATTCCTGATTGACGGGGGGAAGGAATTGGGTCCCGAGGACCTGAGCGCCCTCCTCTCCCTGAAAACGATCAGGGATGTCCTTTCGGCACTTGAGTCCACCCGGTACCGGTTCCTGAACAGCATTCCCGAGAGCGCCCTTCGCACGGAGAAGATATCGGTCATCGAGAAACAGCTCGAAAAGTCCCTGATCCAGAAAGGCGTGGGTTCTTTTCTGGGGGATCCGCTCAGCGTGACCTCGCTCATAGGCTATTTCTGGGCAAAATATAACGAGATCACCAATATCCGGATCATCTCGCGGTGCAAGACCGCAGATTTCCCCCTTGAGAACCTGAAGGAGGAACTCGTGTATGTATAAATTCGTCATCGTTACGGACAGTGACCGGGCGTCGGGGTTCCGGCTGGCCGGCGTCGAGGTCCTGGAGGCGGGGTCAATCGAGGAGGCAAAAAAGATTATCCCGCCCCTTTTGTACAAAGACGACATCGGCATCGTAGCAGTGAACGAGGAGTACATGCTCTCTCTCGATGAGAAACTGATGGACCGGATCGAGAAGATGCACCGCCCGCTCATCATTCCCATCCCTTCGAAGTCGAAAGAGGTTGACCGGAGGACGTACATCGAACAGCTCCTGCGCAGGGCGATCGGCTATAACATCGTATTAAAGAGGTGAAGCTATGATAACAGGCACGATTTCACGGATTTCCGGACCCGTCATCACATCCCGGGGCATGAAAGGGTCCAAGATGTATGACGTGGTAAAAGTCGGCGGGGAGGCCCTCAGGGGGAGATCATCCGGCTTGACGGGGAAGAAGCGGTCATCCAGGTCTACGAGGACACGACGGGTCTCACGATCGGGGAGACGGTAGAGAACACGGAAAAGCCTCTTTCCGTGGAACTCGGCCCCGGGCTTTTATCGTCAATCTATGACGGCGTCCAGCGCCCGCTGCCCGTCCTCCTCCAGAAAAGCGGGGACTTTATTGCCCGGGGTATCTCGGCACCCGGGCTTGACCGCGAGAAAAAATGGGACTTCGTCCCGGCAGTCAGGACCGGCGACACGGTAGCCGAGGGCGACATCATCGGGACCGTCAGGGAGTTCCATTTCGAGCACCGGATCCTCGTCCCGCACAAAATATCCGGGAAAGTCACCGACATCAGGGCGGGCACTTTCACGGTCGAGGAGATCGTCTGCACCCTGGACAATACCACCCGGCTCTCCATGATGCAGCTCTGGCGGTCCGGATCCCCGCCCGCACCAGAAGAAGCTCGACCCGGTCCTCCCGCTGATCACGGGGCAACGGGTGTTCGACTGCATATTCCCGGTAACCAAAGGCGGGACCGCGATGATCCCGGGCGGTTTCGGGACCGGGAAGACTGTCTCCGAACAGACCCTTGCCAAATGGTCGGACACGCAGATCGTGGTCTATATCGGGTGCGGGGAACGCGGCAACGAGATGACCGACGTGCTTGCCGAGTTCCCGGAACTGGTAGACCCGAGGACCGGCCTGCCGCTGATAGAGCGGACCATCCTCATTGCAAACACGTCCAACATGCCGGTCGCTGCACGGGAGGCCTCGATCTATACCGGGATCACGATAGCCGAATATTTCCGCGACATGGGATATGACGTTGCACTGATGGCCGACTCCACATCCCGGTGGGGCGAGGCGCTGCGTGAAGTGTCGGGGAGGCTCGAGGAGATGCCGGGAGAAGAAGGCTACCCCGCATATCTTGCCACCCGGCTCTCAGCCTTTTACGAGCGGGCCGGCAGGGTCGTATGCACGGGTTCCGGGGAGCGGAACGGCTCCATCACGGTCGTGGGTGCGGTATCGCCACCCGGCGGGGATTTCTCGGAGCCGATCACGCAGAACACGCTGCGGGTCGTCGGCACGTTCTGGGCGCTGGACACGAACCTTGCGTACCGCAGGCATTTCCCCTCGGTCAACTGGATAAAAAGTTACTCGCTCTATCTCGACAGTATCGGGGACTGGTATATCAATAACGTCGCACGGGACTGGAGGGAGATGCGGGAAAATGCCATGTACCTGCTCCAGAAGGAGGTGGAACTGCAGGAGATCGTCCAGCTGGTGGGCCCCGACGCCCTCCCCGACAGCGAGAAGGCCATCCTGGAAGTGACCCGGATGATCCGCGAGGACTTCCTCCAGCAGAGCGCGTACAGCGACACGGATTCCTTCTGCCCTATTGAAAAACAATACCTGATGCTCAAGGTGATCATGGTGTATTATGCAAAAGTGAACGAGGTGATGACCCGCGGTGTCTCCCTGCGGCAGATCCAGGGGCTCCCGCTGAAGGCAACCATCGGGCGGATGAAGGAAGTGTCGGACCTGGACGCCATCCGGAACATGCTCACCGAGATCGAGGAGAAACTTATGTCCCTTGAGGTGGAAAAATGAAACAGGACTCCCTCCTCACGAAGGATTACCGGACTATCCGGTACGTCTCGGGCCCCCTGATATTTGTCAGCAATGTCCACGGGGCATCGTTCGGCGAGATCGTCAGGATAACCTTAAAGGACGGGGAGGAACGTACCGGGCAGGTCCTCGACATCTCCGAAGAGCACGCGGTCATCCAGGTATATGAAGGCACCCGGGGGATCGACACGCTCAACACGAATGTCCGGTTCATCGGCGAGCCCGCCCGGATCAATGTCTCCATCGACATGCTGGGGCGGGTGTTCAGTGGCGTCGGGAAGGCCCGGGACGGGGGCCCGGACATCGTCCCGGAAGCCGTGCTCGACATTGCCGGGACCCCCATCAACCCGTCAGCCCGGGACAAGCCGGCGGACTTTATCCAGACCGGCATGTCTGCAATCGACGGCCTCAACACGCTTGTCCGCGGCCAGAAACTGCCCATCTTCTCGGGCTCCGGTCTTCCCGCCAACAAGCTCGCGGCCCAGATCGCACGCCAGGCAAAAGTCCGCGGCGAGGGAGAGCGGTTTGCCGTCGTGTTTGTCGCGATGGGCATCACGCACAAGGAGGCCTCGTTCTTCATGCAGGATTTCGAGAGAACCGGGGCCCTCGAACGCGTGGTCTTTTTCATGAACCTTGCGGACGACCCTACGGTGGAGCGCCTCGCCGCTCCGCGGTGCGGGCTCACGGTCGCCGAATATCTCGCGTTCAACCACCACCTCCACGTGCTGGTGATACTGACCGATATGATCAATTACTGCGAGGCGCTGCGTGAAATTTCAACAGCCCGGGAAGAAGTGCCCGGCAGGAGAGGATATCCCGGCTACATGTACACGGACCTTGCATCGGTATACGAGCGGGCCGGGAGGCTGAAAGGAAAGGCCGGTTCCATCACCCAGATCCCTATCCTGACCATGCCGGATGACGACATCACCCACCCGGTTCCCGACCTGACCGGCTACATCACGGAAGGGCAGATCGTGCTCTCGCGGGACCTCTTCCGCCGGGGCGCTGACCCCCCGGTCGATGCACTGCCCTGCCTCTCCCGGCTCATGAACCTGGGGATCGGCGCGGGGAAGACCCGGGAAGACCACCGCGGCGTTGCGGACCAGTTGTATGCTTCGTACGCGTACGGGCGGGACCTGCGCAGGCTCGTGGCAATTGTCGGGGAGGAGGCCCTCACGGACCTGGATAAAAAATACCTGAAGTTCGCGGACAGCTTTGAACGGCAGTTCATCACCCAGGGCGATGAAGACCGGTCCATTGAGAAGACCCTTTCCATCGCCTGGGACCTGTTCTCGCTCCTGCCGGAGGACGAACTGAAACGGATCAAGCGGGAACACATAGCGAAATACCACCCGGCACATGCAGAGAACGCGGGAGCCTGACCATGGAGCAGGTGAAGCCCACGAGGATGGAGCTGATCCGGAAAAAGGCCCAGATCAAACTCGCCGAGCAGGGGAGGGACCTCCTCAGGGAGAAGATGGACGCGCTGATCCAGGAATTCTTCAAGATCCTCAATTCGGTCTCCGAATCGCGGGACGAACTCGAGCAGGTCTCCCGCGCAGCAGACCTCGCGCTCCTGATCGCCCAGGCGGTCGATGATCCGGTCACCCTGAAATCCGCCACCTTCGCAACCCGGAGGTCCATCACCGTCGACATCACCGGAAAAAATATCATGGGAGTGCCGGTCCCGGTCATCGAGAAGAAACGGGTCTCAAAGACCATGCTCGAGAGGGGGTATGACATCATCTCGACCAGCGCGAGGATCGACGAGGCCGCCGAGCGGTACGAGATAGAACTCGACCTCCTGATAAAACTTGCAGAGACGGAGACGGCCATGAGACGGCTCGGGGCGGAGATCCAGATGAACCGGCGCAGGGTGAATGCCCTTGAACAGATCCTGATCCCGGAGCTGAAGAGCCAGGCAAAATACATCAAGAATGCCATCGAGGAACGGGAGCGGGAGGACCTGTTCAGGCTGAAAAAGGTCAAGAGCATCATGGAGAGGAAGAAAAAAGCTGCGAAGAAAAAACAGGCCGGCAGGTAATACTTATTGCGGGGAAGGCGGCGGGGGGTTCACTTCGGCGATCTCTTTTTTAAACGGTCTGTACACTATCCCGCCGCCCTCGTAAAATTTTGAGAAGAACTCCACGAGGTGCAGTCGCACGGAATGAATCGACGGGCTGAACATGGCCAGCACGATGTTGAGCGCATGCAGCAGGATCGCCACGATGACACCGATAATCACGAACCCGAGCGCCCCGCCGAGCTGGTTGGCAACCATGGCAAGGATGACCGAGGCCATGCCGATCGCCATCAGCCGCGCGTACGAGAGGATGTTTCCCACGGTACTCATGATCTCGATGGTGCCGAACACACCGGCGCCGTAGATGATGAGTGGCAGGGCGACAACGATCAACAGTACCGCCGGGTACATGCCCCCCTGCGGGATAAATCCGCCAAGCACCAGGATGAGGGCGATGATCGCGATGATCATGAAAAGCATGCCGCATTTTTCACAAAGGTGCTTCCTGCTTTTGGTGATCACGGCATTCCGGATCCCGATGACCAGCCCTAACAGAACATGAATGACCCCGACGGTAATGGCAAAGAGGAGCATGGGGATCACCGCCTCTGTACGGTTCCAGGTTATCCCAAGGAACGTGACCGGGTGGAGCCAGCCCAGGGATTCCCCGAAATCCCCGAAAAATTCCCCGTACAGGAACCCGAAGATGATGGTGGGGATCGAAGAGATCATGAGGATACCGGAGAGACTGACGATAAAATCCATTTTCTTGAACCGGTTTTTAAGAGCCAGGGCAAAGAAGAATATGATAAGTCCGTACCCGATATCACCGACCATCATACCAAAAAAGATCGGGAAAAAGATCGCGAGGATCGGGGACGGGTCCACCTCCCGGTACCGGGGCGGGGAGACGAGCTGCATGATAAACTCGAAGGGTTTTACCCACCACGGGTTATCGTAAAAGACCGGGGCCTTCTCCATCTCTTTTCCGCTCGGGTCCAGTTCGATGACGGCGACCCGCTCGCCAAAGACTTCCCTGACCGCCAGCCGGGTGCGCTGCAGGTATTTTTTTGGGATCCAGCCCATGATAACAAAGATGTTACTCGGACAACCCGAAGTTCCGGTATGCTCCCAGTTCCCCGTTGATGTCCTCAAGGCGCTTTTTCAGCACTACCAGTTCCTGGTACCAGACTGAGGCAAGGGCGAGGAGCTGTTCATCAATTTTTCTGATATCCTCCTGTGCCCGTAGTTTGCTCTCCCCGATGAGGGCGAACATCTCGTAAAAAGGCCTTCCCGAATATTCCTGTGGCAGCCGCACTTCGTTCACATTGACCGAATAAATAAACGAGTGGACCTGCTCGGAGTACCGCCGGTTGAAGACCATGATGGCCGCAAGCGTATCGGCATCGACCGTGGTAGAGGTCATCTCGAACTGGTCGTGGGTAAGCGTGTTGAGTTCTTTTCGTATGATCTCCAGGACTTCGCTGTGTTCTTTCTGGATGAGTAAGATGGTAATCTCGAACCCTTCGAGCAGCGGCAGTTCTTTTTCTACCGGCTGGATGATCTCAAGGACCCGGGCATACCGGTTCAGTGCGGTGATCGAGAGCGTGAGTTCGCTTTTTTTTGCCGTCAGGTCGCGCGTAGTTGTTTCGAGCTCGCGGATGATGTCCCGTGCCTTCGCTATGAGCTCTTCGTGGCTCTTGTTCTCCAAGGACGCACGGACCGTCTGCTGGCCTTCCGGATCGTCGGCAGTCCTGGGCAATGTACCAAATATCCCGTTGATCTTGCCCAGGACCTCGGAGATATCATTCACCGTCTCCAGTTTCACCGGGGTGAGGGGAATTTCATCCGGGGAGATCAGCGACGGTGCATCTTCGAGATGAACGGTGCCGGCATTGTACAACACATCGACTGCCCGGTTGAGATCTTCCCTTGGCCCGATAACCTGGATTCGTTTCATCCTCTGGAGCATACCACTCCTCTCCGGAATCGTTCCGGACTATTCCAACGTCACATAGCCGACAACCCTTTTCACCGCAGCGGCAAGGTTCCGTTTTCCCCGTTCAGATACTGCCTCGCTCTCGGTTGCGGCCGTTTTTTTCAGCTCTTCTATCTCAATCTCTGCCTTCCCTTTCTCTTTCCAGTACAGCTGCTCGGCAGCAGTTTTCCCGGCGCTGTCCGCAGTACAGAGCAGGTCTTCCGCGTCCGACCTTGCGGCAGCGACTGCAGCCTCGGTCTCGGCCCTGACCATATCGATCTTCCTGGTGAATTCCTGCTCCTTTTCCCGTATCTGCTGGAGCAGGGTTTTTTCATCTTCCATGGTTCCTCCCCTATAAGCCATGCCTTCGCTTCAAAATGCTCGTGACGCCGCACTGAGGTTCGCTGTTCAGCGGCTCCTTCTTCGCATCAGCCTTGTGTCCGCCCGCAGCAAGTTCCCGGGCTTTCCAGGCGGCCTGCTCGATCCGCTCCCTGCACCTTCCTACGGCATTGTTCCGCATGGTCCCGATGATCGCGGTGATGTCCCGGGTCATTTTTACCGCTCCAGAAACGATCAATTGGTGTATTCCCCCGAGGTTGGATATATACTTTCTTACCCGAAGGTCATACCCTTACGGTTCTTTCCACCCGGCTGCAGAAAAAGGAATCCATTAATCTCATGGCCGCACAACCTAAAGACCAGCGACCGGCAGGTACCGGGCGGAATAACCGGGGATGGGACAGGTGGATGTTTTTGTCAATACCGGACTCCTGATCATCTTCATCCTTGTACTGGTCCTGCCATTCAGAGTAAAGATCATTGAACGGAACCTGGAATTGTTCCTGTTTCTCTGCGGGACCGTTGCGCTCACGCTCTCCGGGTTTGCAGTTATTCCCGGCGAGACCACCGGTCTGGAGTGCCCGTATCGTCCTTGAATCGCTGACCATCCCGCTCAATATCGCAACAATAGCAGGTATTCCCGTCGGGATAGTCCAGATCGTCCTCATCGTAGGAATCGTGATCTATCTCTTTCACCCTCAGCTGCAGGACGTATTCACCCGGCTGATCGAGACCGTCCCCCTCACGGTTATCGTGCCCTCCGTGATCATCATTCTCGGACTTGTCTCGAGCATCATTTCGGCGATCCTTGCGGCCATCATCCTTGTCGAGATCGTCAATGCCCTCCCGGTCGGGAGGCGGTCGAAGATCGAACTTGCAGTTGTCGCATGTTTCTCTATCGGTCTCGGTGCCGGTCTGACACCCCTTGGAGAACCGCTCTCGACCATCGTCGTCTCCAAACTTTCCGGCGAACCGTACCATGCCGGGTTCGGGTTCCTCCTCCAGAACCTGGGACTGTACATTGTTCCCTCGGTCTTCGGTCTCGGGATCGTCGGACTCGTTCTCTTCCGGAGATCCCATACCGGAGACACCCTGCTGGAATGTATCATTGAACGCGAAAAATTGGCTGACATAGTGGTCCGTGCCGGCAAGGTCTACCTCTTCATCATGGCCCTCATATTCCTTGGCGAGGGGTTCAGGCCCCTGATCCTGGGATATATCGCCATGATCCCGGGGGCTGGCCTGTACTGGATCAATATCATCTCGGCCGTCCTCGACAATGCGACGCTTGCCGCTGCTGAGATAAGTCCCGCCCTCTCGCTCCAGCAGGTTGTGGGCGCCCTCATGGGACTCATGATAGCGGGAGGAATGCTGATCCCGGGGAACATTCCGAATATTATTGCTGCAGGTAAACTGGAGATCACGAGCGCAGAATGGGCAAGGACCGGTATCCCGATCGGACTTGCCCTGATGGTCCTCGTTTTTGGTATCCTGTTTGTTCCGGCGATCCTGGGTTTTGCCTGAGATACGACCAGTTCCCCACACTTCTTCTATAAGGAGGAACAACACAGAGAATAACGATAGCCGAGCGTCGTTGTATGAACCCGAAAAGCAAGAAAACGAGGAAACCCCCCGCAACAGAGATCAGGCGGCTTATCGCTGCATTTGGTGACCCGTCCATCGATGAGCGGCACAATGCGGTAGCAGGTCTTGCAGCCTGCGGGGAGCCTGCGGTGGCAGCCCTGATCCGGTTCCTTGCGGAAGCAGAGGATAACGATCAGCGCTGGTATGTGGCAGTGACACTTTCAAAAATCGGCGGGCCGGCGGTAATCCCGGTTATTACGGCCATGAAAGAGAACACGGATAAGGAGTTCCGGCGCTATGCGGCGGCAGCACTGGGCGGAATGGGAGGGCCTGCAGTCGAGCCCCTGATCGATGCGATGGGAAGCGACGACCGGGAGCTGAGGGGAGTCCTCTCGCTTGCCTTGTGCAGGATCGGAAAGCCCGCGGTTGAACCCCTCACGCGCCGGCTTGCAGATGCTGATGGAGTCATGAGGTCCTGCGCAACGCTGACCCTCTGGCAGATGGGCGAGACGGGGCTGCCGTCGATAGTGGAGAGCATACAGGACAAAGAGTGACTGCGGGAGCAGTATCTCTAAAAACTTTTGGTAATTTTAAAACATCTGCCCCCAAATTGGTAATGAGAAAAGCAAATACCCAATCAATTGAAGTCAAAATCATAAGAAATCCGCTCTCGGGGGCTACGCCCCCGCCGCTCGGGCACCCCCCAATTGCGATAGTGCCGTATTACCTATTCTGGTGTCATCCCAATGCGCCCCGGGTCGAAGAACGGTTCCCGTTCTTCTCCTGCTTCGGGTCTGAAGACCCTCATCATCCCCCATCGGGGGAAGGCTGCTCTTTGAAAGAGCAGGCTGGAGAAGAGCCTGTGGCTCTGCGACTCTGGTGGCGCAAGAGGGGGGGAATCATAATACACGAAAATGGATTTTTACAGACTAAAAAATATGAAGTTGTCGCCGCATTCGGGGCTGATTATTGATCATTCCCAAACTTTTTTAAGAACTGAACCACGGTCGTACGAGCGGTCCCGAAACCGAACCCATAAATCTCCTCCCACCCATCGTACCGGTATGCTTGTGCTCTCGCCCGCGATGGAGGCGTACGAAAAGTCCCTGATGGACGAGCTCCTCCGCGCAATTGCGATAGCCAAGGAGGCGCGTTCCCGCGACCTCGACCCGACAACGGATGTCGAGATCCCCATCGCAAGCGATCTCGCCGACCGTGTGGAAGCCCTTCTCGGGATCAAAGGAGTTGCGGTACGTATCCGCGAGCTCGAGCAGCAGATGTCCCGCGAGGAGGTCGCACTCCGCATCGGCGATGATTTTGTCGCGAGAAAGTTCGGCGAAAAGAACACTGACGAGATCCTCGACCATTCCATCCGCACCGCCATGGCACTCCTGACCGAAGGTGTCGTGGCAGCACCGACGGAAGGGATCGCGAAGATCGGGCTCGGCAGGAACGATGACGGGACCCGGTACCTGATGATCTATTACGCAGGACCGATCCGGAGTGCCGGCGGTACTGCCCAGGCACTGTCGGTGCTCGTAGGGGACTACGTCCGCCAGAAGCTCGGGATCGGGCGGTACATCCCCCGGCAGGAGGAGGTTGAGCGCTACATCGAGGAGATCCGGCAGTACAACTCCATCATGAACCTCCAGTACCTGCCGAGCGAGGCGGAGATCCGGCTCATCATCGAGAACTGCCCGGTCTGCATCGATGGCGAAGCGACCGAGCAGGAGGAGGTTTCGGGGCACCGGAACCTCGAGAGGGTGGAGACGAATGTCGTGCGGGGCGGCATGGCCCTCGTGATCGGGGAAGGCATCGCCGGCAAGGCACGCAAGCTCAAGAGCCGGGTCGAGAAGATGAAGATGGGGGGCTGGGACTGGCTGGACAAGCTCATTGCCGGGGCAAAATCCGGCGAGAGCGAGAAGACGGCCGGTATCAGACCTCTCGACAAGTACCTCCGCGACCTTATCGGCGGCCGCCCCGTCTTTGCGTACCCGATGCGCAAAGGCGGGTTCCGGCTCCGGTACGGGAGATCGCGGAACACGGGGTTTGCCGCTGCCGGGCTCCACCCGGCGACCCTGCACATCCTCGGGGAATTTCTTGCGGTCGGCACGCAGATGAAGACCGAGCGCCCGGGCAAGGCGTGCGGCGTGGTGCCGGTCGATTCGATCGAGGGGCCAACCGTCCGCCTCACCGGGGGCACGGTGCTCCGCATCGATGACGAGGTCACCGCTAAGACACTTTCCCCCTCGGTCGAGAGGATCCTCGATGTCGGGGAGATCCTCATATCGTTTGGCGAGTTCCTCGAGAACAACCACCCGCTCGTCCCTGCCGGGTACTGCGAGGAGTGGTGGCTGCTTGACACCGGACCTGGCACAAAACCGCCGGCCGACGAGAATGAGGCGCTCGCCCTCGCCCGGGCAGGGGGTTACCTCCACCCCGCGTACACCTGGTTCTGGGACGATATCACGGCCGGGCAGATCGCGTCCCTCGCCGGGGCCGTATCCGGCAGCGGTACGGTGCAGGACAACTGCCTCCACCTCCCGCAGGAACCGGAAATAAAGATTATTCTCGAAGAGCTCCTCATCCCCCATGAAGTGTGGGAAGGAGTCGTGAAGATCAGGAACTACCGCTCGCTTATCGCCTGCCTGGGCCTTGACGGGAACCTGAAGAAACAGGCGGTCTGGAACGAACCGCTGCCGGAAAAACCCCTGGACCTCGTCACCCACCTGTCCGGGTTCCGGCTCAGGTCCCGGTCCGGGACCCGGATCGGCGGGCGCATGGGCAGGCCCGGGAAATCCAAGCCCCGCAAGATGAATCCGCCGCCGCACGTACTCTTCCCGCTCGGGGACTCCGGTGGCAACCGCCGCTCGTTCCAGTCTGCATCTGCCCATACGGCGGAGGTGGACGCGAACAACACCGACCTCGACTTCCAGAAAGAGGGCGGGATCATCGAGATAGAAGTCGGGAGACGGCGGTGCAGCGGGTGCCAGGAGATCACGTACCTGAACCGGTGCGAGAAGTGCGGCGCCCACACCGTTCCCATCACCACCTGCCCCAAGTGCGGGAGGGAGACAACGGTTGACCGCTGCCCGGCGTGCAACGTCCCCACCAGCTGCAGCCAGCGGGTCACCCTGAATATGAAGGCGGAATACGCAAAGGTGATGGAACGGCTGGGCCTTAAGGTAGACAGCGTCGCGCTCGTGAAAGGGGTGAAAGGGGTGATCTCACGGGAAAAGACCGTGGAGGCTATGGAAAAAGGGATCCTCCGGGCTGCCCGCAATATCTTTGTCTTCAAGGACGGCACAACAAGGTTCGATATGATCGATCTGCCCCTCACCCACATCCGCCCGGACGAAGTGCGGGTCTCCGTATCAAAACTCCGCTCGCTCGGCTATGTCAGGGATACGCGGGGATATGACCTCCAGAACGGTTCGCAGGTCGTGGAGATCCACCCGCAGGACATCCTTGTCTCCGACTCCTGCGCCGAGTACATGGTCAGCGTGGCGCAGTTCATGGACGACCTGCTCGTCAAGTGTTACGGGCTTGAGCCGTTCTACAATGTGAAAGAGCCAGCCGATCTCGTCGGGCACCTCGTCATCGGGCTCGCCCCGCACACGAGCGCCGGGGTCCTCGCCCGGATCGTCGGATTCACGCGTGCGAATGTAGGATATGCCCACCCGTTCTTCCATGCTGCAAAGCGCCGCAACTGCTTCTATGGCGATACCACGGTCGAGGTCTACGACGGGAAGAGCTGGACGAAATGCCAGATACGGAAGTTCGTGCTGGAGAACTTCGACCTGACCCGCCCCGGCCTAGACCGACTCGGAACCTATTATTCGGACCCGGCCCTCCCTTTCCTCACCCGGACCGTGGATACCGGCGGCCAGATCCATCTCCGCAGGATCACGTCGGTGTCCATCCACCGCTCCCCCGCCTCGCTGATCCGGTTCACGACCTCACGGGGAAAAGAGCTCGTTGTGACCCCCGATCACGCGATGCTTGTCTGGGACACCGGTTACCTGAGGAAGATCAGGGCGGTGGAGCTCAAAGCAGGTGATGCGGTACCCGTCTTCGAAGGATCGTGCGTTCTTGCCGACCGCATCGTTGCCGCTGATGCCGTGCCGGCGCCGGACGAACGGGTCTACTGCATGACGGTCGCGGACGACCACACCCTTGTTGCCAACGGCATCTTCACCGGCCAGTGCGATGGCGACGAGGACTGCATCATGCTCCTCCTCGACGGGCTCATCAACTTCTCGCGTTCGTTCCTGCCGCAGAACCGGGGCGGGTCGATGGACGCTCCCCTGGTGCTGACGAGCAGGATCGACCCCGCCGAGATCGACAAGGAAGCCCTGAACGTAGACGTCTGCGATCATTACCCTCTGGAACTCTATACCAGTGCGCTCGCCTACGCCGATCCCAAGACCATTGCGGCACTGATCGACCGGGTGGAAAAACGGGTCGGTACGCCGGCGCAGGTCGAGGGGTTCCAGTTCACCCACGATACTTCCGATATCTCCGCCGGCCCGCTGGAGTCCATGTATACCCAGCTCAAGACCATGACAGACAAACTCGGGGCCGAACTGGTACTTGCCGAGAAGATCCGGGCCGTTGACGCGGACGACGTGGCGGAACGGGTCCTCACCACGCATTTCATCCGCGACCTCATGGGCAACCTCTCGGCGTTCTCCAAGCAGAAGTTCCGGTGCACGAAATGCAACACGAGCTACCGGCGGATGCCGCTTGCCGGGAAATGTACGAAGTTCAGGGGGAAAGGGATCTGCAACGGCAACATCATCCCCACCGTGCATGAAGGCTCGGTGAAGAAATACCTCGAAATGTCCCGGGAGATCTGCCGGAAATACAAGGTCTCCGAGTATACCAAGCAGCGGGTCGAGGTGCTTGACCTTGCGATCACCTCCACGTTCGGAGAGGAGAAACAGCAGCAGCTCGGGCTTGCGGATTTTATGTGATCGGTGACCGCAGGCTTTTCCCTTGCCGACCCTGCACAGGCGCTGGGATAACCAGGCCCGGCCACCAGTGATTGAGACAGGGTTTTACCAACAATTTTGGAAAAATATACATCTACTCAAAAGCTTATACTGCTCCGCACCAAATACAATCTGAGCGAGAATAACCAAGTGGTCAACGGTGATCGACTCAAGATCGATTCGCGCAGGCGTTCGCAGGTTCAACTCCTGCTTCTCGCATTACCTGTAAACTCCTGAACTGGATTATGTGAATAATCCAGAATCCGGCGGTGCGGCATCTCCCGGGTTACTGTTTCCGGATGCCGGTTGCGAATTTTTCCAGAGTCCCTGCGAACGATCCGCTGTCGATATCCTTTTCGATGGTCGATACGGACGAGACAAACGTCATTCCCTTCTGCTCAAGCGCCTTTCTCACGACAGTGATGGCGGACTGGTCGCCGCGGCCACCCATCTCAACGAGCACGTGGAACGGTTTTCCGCTGCCGCCCGTAACCGAATCGAGGTACGTATTGACGTACGCAGGTACTTTCCCGGCCCAGACCGGGCTCGCGATGACGAGAGTGTCAATACCGGTGAGATCGGTCTTCGTCGTTTTGATTGGCGATTTCATCCCAAAGAACGCCTTCATCGCTTTTCCTGCAACGCCACGGTCACGGACCGGCTCTATCCGTACCAGCTCTGCATCCAGCAGCTTTGCGAGGGCAGTTGCGACCTTCTCCGTGTGCCCTTTCCACGAGTAATAGACTACCCTGATTGTCATGGTAATTCTCATGTAACGATCCTGCCGGGTGGGGAAAAAGGTTCTGGTGCATCTGCGGGTTCAGATAAGGAGTGGTTGGTGACCGGTTTTTCACTTCATTACAATTTCCTGCCAACCTCAATTTATCAGAACCGCTGGCAGCTGTGTCCCTCATCAGTCGCTATCTTCCTGTCACCTCCCTGGCATTCCGCTACCGGTTCCAGCGTTGCATCGGAGGGGAATGCAATCTGCACACCCCGTCAGGATTGTAACCGGCCCGTTCAGGCGAGCCGCAACGTAAACCGTATCGCAGTACCCTGACTGCTGGTCACCCGGGATCCTGTCATCGGCCCATACCTTTCCACCATAGCCCTCTATTAACATCTTGACGATATGGAGCCCGAGCCCGTAACTGCTCCGCTTGCGGGAATCCTGCATAAACCGGTCGAACACCAGCGGTTTCATAGCCTCGGGAATGCCCGGCCCGGTGTCACTGACGGATATTTCCAATAATCCTTCAGGAACCTCACGGGCTGTGACCGTAATCTCGGTATCCATTCCTCCGAATTTAAGACTGTTTGAGAAGAGGTTGTCAAATACTACGCCCAGCATGTCGTTTGCAAGCACCGTCCGGTTGCAGTTTTCCATAATGAGGCGGATGCCTGGGCGGGACTGCATCTCCTTTTTGATAATCGGTGCAAGATCCACCGCTTTTATTTCGGAGGGATTCTTGTAGATGCGGCTGATCGTCTCGATATTACGGATGACATCGTCGCTCTTTTTGGCAAGCGCGATAATTTTATCTGCAAATATTCTCTCTGAATCCTGCGCCGTGTGGCGGAACAGTTCGGCATACCCACGAAGACCCATGATCGCGTTCAGGATTTCATACGTAATCGCATCGAGGTAGATATCGAGGTAGAGGTTTGCCTTCCTGTTCAGCTCTTCAAGATCCCGGTTTCGTTCTGCGAGGACCTCCCTTGCATCCCTGAGATCATCCCGCTGCTGTTCGATCTCTTCCAGAAGGTCATGCAGTTCGTCCTGTTGCTGCTGGATCTGGCCGAGCATCTGGTTGAGAGAGTGGGTGAGGGAGACGATCTCCTCATCACCTTTCTCGGGTATCCGCAGGGTAAGGTCACCGGACCTTCCTATGGATTTCATACCGTTGTCCAATTCATTCAGGGGGGCAAGGACGAACCCCTGGAGGAGGAGCTGGATCGCAACTAAAAACGCGATGCTGAGGAAGATGATGGCGGTTGCAACGATCAGGATTGATCTCTGGACCTCCTGGTAGACCGGGCGGTTGGTCTCAATTTTCAGGAGGAAGAACGAAGGCTCGTTCTCTATTCCCGTAATGATCGCAAATCCGTCCAGATGGTTTTCATCCGCCTGACGGATAATGATCGCCCCCCCTTTTGCTTTCGTCCATTCGTCTGCTGACAGTACTCCATCAGCAGTTTTTGGGTTGTAGGGGAGGAGCGTGGCGTCCAGCTGAAGCATCGTATCAATGTCGCTGATCCTTTCAGAATCGAGGAGACGGGCCATGACGAGAGTCCCCGCCGTGGAATTAGACGGGTTACCGTACAGGACAGGATAACCGACAAGGATGACGGGATCATTATTGATGGAGGAGATCCCCCTCCGTCCGGAGACACCCCCGGAAAATCCCTCGGGTAGTATACTATCATGGACGATGGTGTCAAGTTCGAGAGGAGCATCCTCGACAGTATTTCCGTTCCTGGAAATGGTTTCGGAGAAAACACGGTTCCCGCTGGCATTGTAGACGATGATGTAATCGATTCCGAGGTCTTTCATCGAGACCGACTGGAAGAGCCGCGAGGAATCCTGCTCCCCGTCCGGGTTTGTAAAAATCGCCGCGGTTTCATCGCGGTCTGCCCAGTCATGGCAGGTGGCTGCCACGGTTTCTATCTCGTTGTTGAGCTGGGAAATAAAACGCTGGACATGGGATGTGGTCTCCTGCTTCTCAATAATTCCGAACGACTGGAGGATGATTGCCTGGGTGATGAAACTCAAAACAATCAGGAAAATGATCAATGTGGTTACCAGAATCAGTCGGGTGCGGGTTCGTATCTTCATGCGGGAAACTCTGGGATACTGTTTCTCCGGAATAGCATATCATATCTCTCGCCATAAATCCAATATGACTATAGTGTTTTATTGGGGGTTATGATATAATCCCAGCGAAGGCCCGGTATCTTCATCACCCGTTTTTCCGGGAACGATTAAGAGCGTCTACCCGGTACAAGCAGAATGGAATTGGTCCCCGCCCGGAATTACGATCTCAAACGGGCTGTCCCGATCAGGCTCATAGGTCTCCGGAAAAGATGGCGGTGATGGTTCCCGATCTTTTTCAAACATCAGGATTCCCTCCTGCCATGCATTCTCTCTTTTCTGCACTACTCATCCGCACAACTACGCTCACCATGTGATCGCAGGATGGACAGGTGGCCACTACGCAATCATCCGTATAATCATCCCCTCTACCGGTGACTTCCGGGATGGCAAACGCAGGAATATACCGGTCTGCATATGAGATCCCACATTTCGGACATCTGACCTCTACGGTTATTACGGACGTTATCATCATTCACCCCGGGTAATCGGACATCTGCGTTCCGCAGCTATCATCAAGTCCTTCAGGATATCCCCTGTATATCCTCCCATCGGGAGAGCATCTCCTGGTGACAGGAAAGGTCGGGACCTGCGAGGACTCCTCCCTCCGGAACGGCCTGATCTGCCCTCGCACGTTTCCGCATCATTTTGCGCGAGGCCCGTAGCAGGTGAATCTCAGCCTTGTCGGAAGTGCAGGATGTTGCCGCGATGTTGAACGCGGCATTCACATCGGCATGAATAACCCTGCCGCACTGCGGGCACTCAAAACGCTTGCGAACACGTCTCCCAAACCCCCCGCACCTGCTGCATCGCTTGGAAGTGTTGGACGGGTTGACATAAAGGACCGGTATGCCGCGGTTGAGCGCCCGTTTTTCCACGAGGTGTAGCAGAGTGGCAAATGATCCATTGTCGAAAGAGAACTCGTATGCATCCTCCACTTCCCGCTTACAGAGGTAACGGACCGAAAAAAGTCTTTCAAACTTGATTCCGGCGCAGAAGGATTCGGCAAATCCGACGATCTGCCGGGCAATCTTGTGGAGAGCAGCCTTGAACTCCTTCTTCTCGCGGCTCTTGACCTTTTTGAGTTTCCAGAGTTTTCTCTCCCGGTACAGTTTCGTGCAGTTCTGTGTCGACGAAGTCCTTGCATAGTGCAGCCTCTTTCCAAGTTTCATGACTTTCCCGCTTACGAGATCAGCAGCGACCACTGCATGGCCGGTGGTATTCAGGTCAACTCCTATCCAGCGGGTTTGCAGGAACGTATTTCTATGAAATCTGATCACCCTGGTCCCAGGTATATTCGACAATTCCGGCAGGAGGATTCGTATTCCCTTACCCTGCGGACATCCCGGATGACCTGACGGGCAGCAGACAGGGCAGTTACCGGTTGCCGGAGAATACGGTCCCGGATGTAGAGGGGATAGAAGCAGAAGAGATCAAGGAACGGGATGGTGGATCCCTCAGGCCTGCATAAACCCCGCCGGACTGATTCGAGGATGCTCTCTATGGTCTCATCGGCATCAACCTCTGTCCAGCAGAATCCCAGCATCGAAAGCGCGTGCGAATCGCTGCCGGCAACCTCGGGAATCCTGCGGATATTCCTGACCTGCTTGTTGGATCCGGGCTCGCTCCCGTTGAGGGATTCTACGGCATCAAACCCGAGCCCCGCATAATTCCCGTAGCCCAGCCGTGAGTGTGGATGGGGAGCGACGGACACGCCGCTGTCCTGTCGGATGGATTCAAGGACCAGGTCTATCCGCGTATCCGTTATCTGACGGTCTATGCCCAGGGCGATCCAGTGTCTCTGGACCGCGATATTTCCTCCTTCAATGCCAGGTATCACCACAAGACCGAACTCCCGGCTGAGCCTTTGTGCTTCGGACTTAGAGAAGAGGCGGCTGTGATCGGTTATTGCAATGGCATTGATGCCGGCATCCCGTGCCTTCTTTACCATCTCCCGCGGGCTGTGAACCGCGTCAACAGATCGCCGGGTATGTACATGAAAATCGACTTTCATAGCCATCCACTCCGGGAGCCAGAGCAGGTTCCGGTCCCGTCACCATTTCCGGCCGGGACATGGCAATTCAAATTTGTGCAGGGCTTTCTCTGGAAAACAAGCGGGTTGACAAGAAGTACCGTGAAACTTCCCGTCCGGAGCAGGTGAAATGGTAAAGGCGAAGTGAAGCGCCCGGCTGCTATCGGCTTGCTTGTCCCAGCGGGTTTTTCCAAATGCGACACAATAGAGTCTGTCAGTTCTCTATATAAAATTTTTTAAAACTATATTCCCCTGACAGGATCTGGAGGGCACTCCACACCGTTCCGGGAAAACGGATGTCCGGCAAAATTATGGATCCAGGATGACCGGTACAACAAAGTTGTTATTTGCTGGTTTTTCTCTTATGGGGCCCCTGTTCGTTCTCAATAAGGAGGTTGATGACCGTCTCCGAGATATCCCCTGCATATTCACCGGACCTCCGGATACTCTCTGCTATGTACCCGATATTGATCGCGATCATCGTGTCCTGCCTGATCACCATGTTATTGATATCCCCGCAGATGTTCTCAAGGGCGCTGATGGACTCGATATTCCGGTTCGCTTCCTTCATGTCCGTATTAAAGAATGAGACGATGCTCCGGTCAAAGATCTCAAGGGAGAGGGTACTGGATTTCTTGATCGCAGTAAGGATCTTCTTGTCGATGTCGGCCCCGACTATCGGTAAAGTATGCTCAGCGATCCTCACCGCGTGGTCGCCAACGCGTTCGATGATCCGGCTGAGCATGTAGTAATGCATTGCCAGGCTCTGGGAGATTTCCATCTTCCGGGAGAGCGAGGCGTTCTGCATGATCATGTTCGTCTGGCGGGCAATCAGCCAGTTGAGCCGATCGGCATCCATGTCCCGGACGATCACATCCTGTGCGAGTTCCTTATTATGGGTTTCAAGCGCAGCAATGGCATCCTCATGCATATTCTTGACGATAACAAACATGCGCTTGATGGTGTTGTCAAAGGGCATCTCTGCCGGGTTCAGAAGGTCTTTTATCGTGATAACGGTATCAGTTTCTTCCACGATCTCCTGGCCAATCGTCATCTGGGTAAAGTCCCGGACCCCCGTCCGCACAAAGGGGGAGAACCGCTGCTTGGTGGTGAGACGGATCACATTGAATCCCGTAATGTATGCACCGATCAGCATCCGGAACAGGAATGCAGGATCCGTAATAGTACTGCAATTGATCTCCTTGGTCCGTTGATCCGGTTCTTCCGTGATCTTCTTGGTCACAACGAGCGTCCCGTCCGGCTGGATCATGATACCGACCGGATCATTCTTTTTGATCTTCTGCTGTTCCGCCCAGTCCTTGGGAAGTGTCACCACAAAGGAGGCACCCCCGGTCATCTGCACCCGCCGTATCTCCATCTTCATCACCGGATTACAATAGAATTCTGATTTCCCTATGTTACTCTATTTGTCTATTTCCTGTATATATACTCGTATAGTTTATGGCGAAAAGACGTTTAATAGGCCGGGTTGAATGGATAATCGAACACCATGAATGCGAAACGGAGTTCTTATCTGATTATTACCCTCAGCCTCGTCGCAGTGTTCATGCTCGCGATTGCTGCAGGGTGTACAGGCAACGGATCAACGAATACGGCTTCCACGCAGGCACCGGGTGCAGCAACTGCAATATCGACCACCCCCACTAACTCTCCCGCTGCCCAGGCAACGACCGCAGTACCGGTAACCACGAGTGCGCCGGTTTCAACAGGCCAGAAACAGACCCTCAAGATCAGCGGATCGACTACCGTCCTCCCGATTGCCCAGGCAGCAGCTGACGCCTATATGGCAACCCACCCGGACGCAGATATCCAGATCTCGGGTGGCGGATCCGGTGTCGGCATCCAGGCGATTGGTGCCAAGACCGTTGATATCGGCATGACCTCCCGTGAAGTGACCAGCGCCGAGATGACCAAGTATCCCGCCTTCGTCATTACGCCAATTGCGCAGGATGGCATTGCCGTCATTGTCAACCCGGCCAACACGATCCAGACTATCACCTTCGATCAGATCAAGCAGATTTATCTTGGCAAGATCACCAAATGGTCCCAGATTACCGGAGCAGGTGTTTCCGGCACCAATAACCAGGTCGTCGTTATCGGGCGTGACAGCGCATCAGGAACCCGGGTGTATTTCGAACAGAGCGTTCTGCCGGGAAATACGAACCCGATCGCCTCGATGCAGGAGCTGAACTCCAATGGCGCGGTCAGCCAGAACGTTGCACAGACCCCATTGGCCATCGGCTACGTTTCAATCGGGTTCCTGAGCAGCAGTGTCAAAGCGGTCCCCATCATGGGAACGAATGGTGTAGTGTCTGTTCCCTCTGTTGCCACCGTGAAGGACCTGACCTATCCGATGTCCCGCGATCTCTATCTCATCACCAACGGCAAGCCAACCGGACTTGCGGGCGACTTCATCAACTACATCCTCAGCCCAGATGGGCAGAAGATCGTCGCCGATCAGGGATATGTCCCCCTGAGCTGAGATGATCGGTCCGGATGAACATCAATTCTTTTTCTTTTCCATGGGGCGAAGATCGTGAAACTTGCCGGAACCACAATCGGATTCAGAACCGCCTCACCGGGCAGTGCCCGCAGCTCCCGGCTCAGGGAGCGATCGATCAAGACCCTCTTCTTCTTCACAGCCTTCTTTGCCGTTATTGTCATTGCATTCATCATCCTCTTCCTGGTACGGGATGCGTACCCAATCCTCGAGCAGGTCAGCCTGCCTGATTTTCTCCTTGGGTTGTCATGGCAACCAACTGCAGCGGTGCCGCTGTACGGGATCCTCCCCCTTATTGTCGGGACACTTCTCGTCACCATCGGTGCCATGGTCATCGCTATCCCGCTTTCCCTCGGCTGTGCAATCTACATCGCCGAACTTGCATCCCCCCGGGTGAAAACGATCCTCAAACCGGCAATCGAACTGCTGGCAGGGATCCCCTCGGTGGTCTACGGGTTCTTCGGTCTCGTCGTTCTCACGAACTTCATACGAATTGTATTTGATGTCCCGACGGGAAACTCATGGCTTGCCGCATCCATCCTTCTGGGGATCATGGCCCTTCCCACGATCGTCAGCGTGTCCGAGGATGCGATCAGCTCCGTCCCCCACGAATTCCGCGAAGGCTCGCTTGCCATCGGTGCAACCCGGTGGCAGACGATCAGCCGGGTGATCGTGCCGGCAGCCCTCTCGGGCATCGCTGCTGCCATCATTCTCGGTATCGGCAGGGCGGTCGGGGAGACTATGGCGGTCCTGATGGTGGCCGGTAATACCGCGATCATCCCCAACCCGATCTGGAACATCTTTTCCACGGTGGAAACCCTGACCGCGACGCTTGGTATTGAGATGGGGGAGGTCTCCGTCGGCAGCGATCATTACCATGCACTGTTTGCCGTGGCCGTCGTGCTGCTGCTCATCACGCTCGTCATCAACCTTTCTGCGGTCGCCATCCTCCGCTACCTTCACGAAGGGCGCACGACCCGTCCCGGCCGGAAACCCTTCATCAGCACCTCTGCAATGGACTCGATCGTGAGGATATCAAAAATCCTCTTTGCGGCTATCCTCTTTATAGTTCTGTTCGCAGCCGCATCCTGGTGGCTGGCGGCCCTTGTCCTGCTCGCGGGTGGCGCATGGTATTTCGGCAGGAACCGGCTCTCACAGGCAACGATCCAGAAATGCTCCTTCGCACTGATCACAGGAGCTACCCTCATCGTCCTGGCAATTCTTGTCATCATCCTCCAGGACATCATCGTCCACGGTCTCCCGGCACTCTCGTGGGATTTCCTGACCCAGTCACCTAAGGATGCAGGCAGATCAGGAGGAATTTTTCCGGCGATCGTCGGGACGATGTACTTGGTGATCGGCGCGATCGCCATCGCACTGCCCCTGGGTGTCGGGGCAGCGATTTACCTGGTGGAATACACCCGGGAGGGGAGGGTCACCCGGTTGATCCGGACCGGCGCCGATCTCCTCAACGGTACTCCGTCGATCGTATTCGGCCTCTTCGGGTTTGCCTTCGTTGTCCTGTACCTCAATGTCGGGATCTCGATGATTGCAGGGCAGATCGCGCTGGCGATGATGGTTCTGCCCACCATAATCAGGACAACCGAAGAATCCTTGAAGAATATCCCCCATTCCCTGCGGGAGGGGAGCCTTGCACTCGGGGCCACCAGGTGGCAGACCATCAGTAAAGTGGTCCTTCCCCCTGCAGTTCCCGGCATTGTAACCGGCGTGATCCTCTCCATAGGGAGGGCTGCCGGTGAGACAGCGCCCATCATGTTTACGGCAGTTGTCGTTTCGCAGCGGTACCTGCCTTCGTCAATCTTTGATCCTGTCATGGCGCTGCCGTTCCAGCTGTTCTACCTTGCAACCAATGTCTCGAATTCCTCTACCAACAGGTACGGCACGGCCCTGGTCCTGCTGACGCTTGTGGTTGGATTTTATTTGGCAGCGATTCTTGTGAGAACCCATTTCCAGAACAAATCACGGGGATAATATGTCTGACAACAGTATCATTTCCACAAACAATCTGAACCTCTGGTATAACGAGAAGCATGCGCTCCAGTCGATCACCATGAAGATCCCCAAGAACAGGGTGACTGCCCTGATCGGTCCTTCGGGATGCGGGAAATCGACCCTGCTGCGCTGCTTCAACCGGTTGAACGATCTCATCGACCACGTGAAGATCACCGGTGAGATCATGCTCGATAATGAGAATATCCATGCCCAGGAAACGGATGTCGTCTCCCTGCGGAAGAAGGTCGGTATGGTCTTCCAGAAGCCCAACCCGTTCCCGAAATCCATCTACGAGAACATCGCGTACGGCCCGAAGGTCCATGGCGTGAAGGACAGGAGCGAACTTGACAGGGATGTGGAGCAGAGCCTCCGTCATGCCGCCATCTGGGACGAAGTAAAAGACCGGCTGAACGATTCCGCCCTCGGTCTCTCCGGTGGCCAGCAGCAGCGGCTCTGCATCGCCCGCACCCTCGCTGTCGGGCCTGAGGTGATCCTGATGGACGAGCCCTGTTCGGCGCTTGACCCGATTGCGACCGCGAAGATCGAGAACCTGATCGATATGCTCAAGCAGGAGTACACGGTCATCATCGTCACCCACAACATGCAGCAGGCAGCGCGGGTCAGCGATTATACGGGATTCATGTATCTGGGAAAGCTCATCGAGTGCGGGAAGACCGTGGATATCTTCGAGCACCCCAGAGAGGAACTCACGGAGAATTACATCACCGGCCGGTTCGGTTAGGAGAAAGGAATGGCAGAAAAATTCCATACGGAACTCAAAACCACGAAAAAAGAGACCGTGGCAATGGCGCTCTTCGGCCGCGGGATGCTCAGGGACGCTGTGGATGCACTGATACGGCAGGACAAGGAACTTGCTGCCACGGTCGTAGCCAAGAAAGATGCACTGCACGAGATGGAAGTGAAGCTTGAGGAGCACTGTTACCAGCTCATCGCCACCGGCCAGCCGATGGCAAAGGACATGCGGGTCATTGCCTGCACGCTCAAGGTGATCAATGCATCCATGCGGATTGGACGATACGGCAAGGTGATAGCCAACATCGTCAAGGATATTTCCGACAGGCCCCACATCGCCCGCCTGATGAGTATCCCCCACATGGCGGAACTTACCATGGATATGATCGACGATGCAATCAAAGCATATGATACCGATTCGGTTGCGCTGATAGCAGATTTCTCTGCCCGGGACGATACGATCGATGCGCTCAGGCACTCGATCTTCCGCGAGGGGATCACCTACATGATGGAAGACCCCAAGACCATCACCCGCTGCACCTACTACATCCTCGTCGCCCGTTACCTCGAACGCTGTGCCGACCATGCCTGCAAAATCGCAGAAAATGTCCATTATATGCAGACTGGTGAGAGGATCGAGATTCACTAAACGTTGTGATCGCGGGAGGGTTCATGGAAAAGAAGACGGTACTATTTGTCTGTTCGTTCAATTCAGTCAGATCCCAGATAGCAGAGGGGCTGCTGCGCCACCGGTGCGGAGGCCGGTACTCCGTCTGCTCCGGAGACCTCGCACCGGCAGGGTTGAATCCCTATGCCGTACAGGTCATGAAGGAAGCCGGCATCGATATCTCCCGGCAGCGATCGAAATCGGTTGCCATCTTTTCGCAGAGAAAGTTCGACTATGTGATTACTCTCTGCGACCAGGTTGCCCGCGCTGCCTCCAGTATAATTCCGAAAGGCAACCGGGTCTGCCACCGGGGATTTGTCAGCCCGTCCGAAATCCGGAAGAACAAAGATGAGATCATTGCGGATTACCGGAAACTGCGGAACGACATCGGGGCGTGGATTACGGAGATATTTCCCGATTGCCCGTCAGGAACACCCGTTATGGGTCCCCCGGGATGTACTGATCCGGTGAGTCAGGGGAATTCTCCGGAAAAACCGGTCGTCTATCAGGATCCCGCGTCCAATCGGTCAGTCCGCTGATGCTGCCGATGATACTGGTACGTGCTGTGACAATAATTTCCGCTGGAATCTTCGAACGTTACTATTGTATTTTCTGATAAAACTATAGTTTAGTATAGACTTAATCGATAAAAGATATATCTTCGGACAACCAATTTCTCCCAGGAATTCCATGATCGCAAGGACAGGTGATGACGGCGTTTCGGTGATCGTCGGGACGCTCCTCCTCATCCTCATCACAGTGACCGCCGCCGCCGGCCTCGCGATCATGATCTCCCAGATGCAGAAAGATGCGATGAACCGGCAGGCCCACATTTCTGCAGTGCAGAATGAACAGATCCTGATCACCGGTGTAACTTTTGAATCCGTCCCGGCTGCGTGGGATCAGGCTTTCTGGCCGCCAAACGGTATCTCAACCGGAGCTATAATGCGGTGACGTTCTCCCTCACCAACCTGAATAACGAAGATTCAAGCGTGATCGGCATATCGGTCAATGACATGTATGCACATAACTTCACGGTGGTCTCCTCTTCCTCTCAGCCCGTATATATCCCCTATAATTTCTCAAGCCAGGACCCTTCATCTTCTCTTACGGTGCCAGCGAGTGCCAGTGAAAAGATCCGGATCAATTTCACGACGGATTTTTTCTCGCCGCCTCCCCGCATCGGGCCGAACGATCAGGTAACGATCCAGGTAATGACCACCCTGTACAATACGTTTGGGAAATCGTTCCAACCCCCGAACCCGGTGATCCAGTCGAATACCGTGACGCAGAACCTCGGTTCCATCCAGCGGGAGGCCCTCGTGCTGGACGGGACGCAATCCTTTGCAGCGAACAATAATACGATCGTTGACTGGAACTGGTCGGTCCAGGACGCATCCGGGACGATAACAGATGGTGCACCCGACCAACAGGGAAACTGCACGGATACGCAAAACCTCACTACCCCGAACTATTTAGAGGGGAAGATTGCTCACTTCCAGCCAGACCTACCGGGCCCGTTCTGTGTATACCTGACCGTGCAGGACAACAGCGGGATGAGAAGGAGCTCAGATTATGTGGTAATTCCCTCCAATAACCAGTTTGTCCCACCGGCGAACTTCTGGGTACAGTTCAACCCGAATCCTCCGTCTTACTTCATCAATGTCACGATAAAGGACATCAGCGGCAGACCCGTGCCCGATGCGGTCGTGAACTATATCATCGATACCAACCAGTTCGGAAACCTGTCTCTCGACAACTATGAGGGGATAACCGATGGGAACGGGATGAACAGCTCGAACGTGACCTCAGGAAGCGGCACCGTGAAAGTGATATCCGGGAATTTCGCGCCCATCGACGTTGCGGTCAGGGGAAGCCGTTGAACGCCCTCCGCCTGCTTCCATGGTTTTCCGGTGTCCCGGGTGGCTCATCGGATCTCTCCGGGACAGAAGATATTGTCAGAAGTCTTTTGGGAAACCGTGGCAACCGGTCTCTCCTGACGGCAACAAAGATGAGCAGGTGATATGCACGGGATACGGTTCTTCGAATATGATAAACCTCGACGGCCCACTCATCCAGTTGTTTATGGGATTTCTCCTCGCGATCATCGGTTGCGTGATCATCATCAGCGCACCCGGTTTCTCCCAGATCTCGTACCTGCTGTTCCTCGTCGCAGGTATTCTTGTCGCCCTTGCCGCGATCTCCCTTGCTTCAGAGTAGATCTTCAGATGTGCTCTATAGTTTTTAAAAAAATATATAAATTACCCGGTTGAACTATATTCAGGAGCCTACCGGATCCGTTTCCCGGTGATCCGGGGCCAGAGAGGACTGTCCTTTATGCAGGTATGGCGGAAAGATATGATGACGCCGGTTACCCGATGCGGGTTGATCGCCGGTGCGATCAGCGGCGAGATCATGGTATTGATAGTACTCATAAACATCATCCTCATCAGAAATTATTCCGGAACCGGGACTGCATCCGCCGGGATTCCTCTCATTGTTATCTGGAACGTTGCATACCCGCTTCTCGTTATCATCGTTTTTGAGATGGGGGGAATCTTCGCGGGCCGGCTGTGTCGCCGACAGACCGAAGGCCCGAAAGATTCCTTCCTTACCGGGATGATTGCCGGTGTAACAACCAGTATCATCCTCGAGGTTATGTGGTTCTCCGATATCGTCAGCCTCGTAGTCCATACCGGATACGCGAACTCCGCACTGACCTCAGGCTATGAAAGTGTCTTCCTTGTGGTAGGATTGCTGATTGTTCTTGTCTTCACAGGTGGCATCCTCTCGGCGTTCGGTGCCTATATCTATTCGGTAAGGACGGTTACCGGAAGGGATTGATTGCCTTACCGTGAAGTTTTTGCCGCAGCAGTTCATCCGCTGCCAGAACAAAAAAATTAAAAACTATGGAGTGATGGGCACGGATAACCGGAACCCGATCCGATCAAAACAGGTCGTGCCGGCGTCCTTCCTGAAAAACCGCCTTTCCGGGTTACACGCAACAGTCGGACCCTCCGCCATGTCCGGGCCCAGCGATTCAGGCCATTTCGCCGAGTATCTATAGCAATATAGAGCAAAATTTCAATAATAGAGTATATTTCGACAAAGTATATCTCATTTCATGACCAAAACGTGATAACACCGATGACGGGACCTTTGCCGGTTTGGCAAAACCGGGGCAGCCCCCTGAGTCTGACAGTGAGGGACTACCGTGGAGAAGAATTCCGGAACATCAGTGCTCTCCCGTTCGCTGGTGATTGTCTTCTTCTCGATGATCGTCCTGATGACGGTCTTTGAAGTTGTAAAACAGATCGTCGTCCCTTCAGTAACGCTGTGGGAGTCGCATATCATCACGATATTTTTCACCAGCATCGTCGCCGTAATTCTTGTGTACCTCCCGCTTAGATCCTCGCTCACTGAACAGGGGGAGATCCGTACGCTGTACGGACAACTGAGAGATACTGAGAAGAACCTTCGCACAGTAGAAGCCCGTTACCGTTCCTACGTAGAATCTGCAGAGGAGTCGATCTACACGATAGACCGGGACCTCCGGTATCTTCTGATAAACCCGAAATATAATGCCCGCCGGGGATCGGAAGACCGGAGCCTCCTCGGGCGATTGTACGCTGAATTCCACACAGCCGCCGAAACCAGCCGGTTCACTGCACTCGCCAGCACCGTATTCCAGATCGGGCAATCCGTGGAGGACGAATCCGAGCACAACGGAAGATACTATCACCGGAAATTCTCACCAGTCAGGGATCCGGCTTCCGGATCGATAGTAGCAGTAACAGTCATCTCGAGCGATGTCACAGATCTGAGGAAAACCGAGGTGCGCCTTACGGATATCAACAAGAAACTCACCCTCATGAACACCATCACCCGTCATGACATACTCAATTCCGTCGCCGGGCTGCTCGGGTGCGTGGATATGGCGGGCGAGACCGATGCCGGGGGGAAATGCAGGGATCTCCTGAAGGATATCCGGGCTGCCGGCCTTGCGATCCGGGAACAGGTAATGTTCACCCGTGAATACCAGGAGATCGGGATGCACTCCCCTCAGTGGCAGGATCTCGCTGACGTAATCCGGAATTCTGCCAGGAGATTTGAGACAAGTCCTGTCCTGATTGTGATCTCTGTGCCGGATGTCGTAATAATGGCAGACCCGCTTCTCGGGAAGGTATTCTATAACCTCATCGACAACGCCATCAGGCACGGAGAGAAAATAAAACAGATCCGGTTCAGCTGCCGTATCTCGGCCAGAGGCCTTGCGATACTCTGCGAGGACGATGGTTCCGGAGTTGCCGCAGAGGAGAAAGAACGGATATTCGATCTCGGTGTGGGAAAAAATACCGGCTATGGGCTGTATCTCATCAGAGAGATCCTCGCCATTACCGGGATCACGATACGTGAAACGGGCGTCCCGGGATCAGGAGCCAGGTTCGAGATCTTCGTTCCCGAAGGATTGTACCGGGCACCTGATATATGAGACAGACCGTAAGGCAGGGATCTTCTTTGTAGGATGACCCTTTTTTGCCAGAGTACTGGCATAACGACTTGAGAAGCTGGGATACGCGATCTGCGGCTCCACCGGAATCAGGGAGGAAGTTCTCGGAAGAATACTTTGGCAAAACCGGATCTTATACTGCCGGATATATGCTAATTCATTTTACCGAGAAGTTCCCGCAGCATGGCCTTCATCTCTTCGTTCTCTTTTTTTATCAGACGCCACTGGATCTGGATCTGGCGGTCCTGCCAGAGACTGAACCCGAACATCATCACGAACATGCCGATGGCGATGGAGAGCGCTCCCCATTTCACCGTGAAGGGGGATGTCAGCAGGTAAAACCCGAAGTAGATGAAGAGCGGTCCGGCGATCATGAAGATTGCGGACGACAGGATCGTCAGCAGGTTCCGCTTCTCGAACAGGTTATCGGTCTGACAGCTGTCTTCGATAAAGAGGTTCGTTGAACTGGAACAGATTAGTGTTTTCAGCGATTTTTTATCAGGAATTTTCATACGATCACGACCTGCATCCCGGTTGCGCGGGTATCATGGTCTCTCAAGCCGGTTGCCCTGGTGAATGAACAGGGACCCGGTATTCACGTCCATTTTTTCAGCTGAAGTCATTGCTCAGCACCCCGAGTTCCGGGTAGATCCGTTTCATCTCGGCTATATCAGCACCGCTGGCGCGGAGGTTATTTTCGAATTCACTGGTATTTCCTTCCTGGTCGGCGAGTACTGCTTTCATGCACCCAATCTCTGCATCCTCTGCATGCTGTTGTATCGGTACTACCCGTGCAAGAACCATCCCGACCTCGAATCCCTGCACCGAAGAGGCGGTACTGCTTGCCTTTGCGCTGGTGAAGTAATCCTCGGACTGCTTCAGATCGTCATTTGCGAGCCTGAATTCATCGCAGACTGCATCCTTCTGTTTTGCCGAGTGCAATTCCGGTACTCCGGCAAGATCGAGATAGGCAATGATGCACCCGTTGTATCCCGACTTGAACGCGGACACGCCCTGCGCCCACAGGTCATCGTACTGCTGTGTCTGGTTGTCCGTCTGGACGAGGTTGGTAGCATATCCGGCCACGGCACTTTTCATATATTCGTTCCCCGTTTTGTTCAGCTCCTTGTAGAAGACATCGGATCCGAACTGGTAGATCGAATCTGCGCTCAGGCCTACCGTCGGATTTTGGTTCGACAGGATTATCTGAGGGTTCAGCGGCCCCGCAACAAGGGCCGTGCTGGTGAGGATTCCCCCGATCAGGAGACAGTATTTCAGGATGAACAGGTTCATGGTGCAGGTTACCGTCGTGCGTTGAAGTGTCGGAGTGCATCCCTTCCGAAAGATGTCCCGGATAAAATAGCGCCTCTTCGCGATAAAAATCTTCGTAACATAGGGCTATTGAGAATCTATAGTCAAATTGCACCCGGATTCAAAGGATGCCATACTGAGCGACAGGGAAGCATGAAATGGGTATGGCGCAAGGAGTCTGATCTCACCAATTTTACAGCGCAATCGGTCCGCAGGAGACCACGGAAGGTAGCCGGGATTTGTATCTCTATAGAAATTTTTTTAAGTATATACTGCATTAATAAAATATGGAGCCTGGAGGAATCAAATCCGGGGATTGCGGGAGGCTTCCGGCTGCAGGAAATCTCTCATGGACAAACCTATGCTAACTTCACCCGATGCGATTACCGTACCCCACAGTCCGCCCACATTGGGCAACGAGACGAATTTCATGGCGGAGTGCAGGAACCTGATCCGTATCCTTTCATTCACCATCGATTCACTCTGCGACGACAGCGGCGAAGATGACAGGAAACTCAGAAATATCAGATCACTGATAGCCGCGCTCTCGACCGTGGAGTCACTGGCAGAGGATCTCGGCTTCCAGCTGACCGGTGTACCTGCTCCGGTTTACAGGGATGACATCAACGGCGTGCATTACATCGCAATCAACACCTGCGAGCTGGAGCGTTTCAGCGTTAAATAAGCGGAGGAAAAACGATGGAAAACCTGTCTGCAACCAAGGAGACATTGGAGGGGACAAAATGCACAGGAAGGGCTTCCGAGAAAGTCCCGATGCATCCGGATGACTTTGCCGCGCTTCTTTCATGGATTACCGCAAAGCGTTTCCACGAGAAAGGGATTGGGAAGACATACCGGGAAAAACCAGTCTACTTCGGGATAATCGGGTGACGGAGTCCCTGTGGCGAGATCCGGAAGAAGAAAAAATTGAGTCTGTGGGGGATTTGCCGTAAGCAAATCTGAAACATTTATCAGGAGAAGATACTTCCTGATACTCTATATTTTTGCATCTGACAATATATATACGTTTGCCTGAACCATGAACCAGAATGCATTGAGTACCGTGAATTTATTGGAGTCTTACAAGCGGTTTTGCTATATTTTCGGCCAAAAATACGACCGTAATCCCAGCAGGGACATCACGAAGCTCATCTACCAGGCAGATCTCGAGATGACACCGGGGATGTTCACTTCACTCTGGTTCGTGACGACGGCACTTGCCGGTGTGGCAATGCTGATCGTCTCATCGATCATATTTATCCTCCCGGAGAGCCCGGTCAAGTCGGCAACACCGGCAGTGTACATCCTTCTCATGACGCTGATCGGTGCGGGGGCAGCGGGCATAGGCTTTCCCTTCTATCTCCAGAACGAGATCGAGAACAAGAAACGGGATATCGACAAGCAGATCCCCTATGCACTCGCGTTCATGTCGATCCTCGCAAGTTCGGGAGCGACCCCGCTGGATATCATCCGCCGCATATCCCGCGAGGAGTACGGGCAGATCTCCAACGAGTTCCGGAAGGTGCTCTTCCGCGTCGACATCCTCGGAGAAGACGTGGTGACCGCGATGAACGGCCTCACCCAGAACACGCCGTCGGACCTCTTCCGGGACATCTGCGTAGACATGACCAACATCATCTACGGGGGTGGCGGGCTGAAATCCTACCTCGAGACCAAATCCAAGGAACTGATGGCCATCCGCAGGCAGACCTACAAGGAGTTTGTTGAATCGCTTGCGGTCTTCGGCGAAGGGTACCTCGGCGGGGTCGTAATGACGATCACTCTCGCGGTGCTCGGGATCGTGATCTCGGGAGCGCTCGGCATCGAGTTCGGGCCTTTCAAGCCTGCGGACATGTTCAACGTCCTCGTCTATGTCCTGATCCCGGTCATCAACATCGTCTTCCTCCAGATGCTCTCCGTAAAATATTCGACCAACCCCTGATTGCCATGAGCCCCTCTCCGAAACCGGATTTTTTCAAAGAGAACATCCAGAAGATGCACGATATAGCAGAGCGGATCAGTATCCTCTACAACCCGCCGCGGGAGATCTTCACCATCGGAGTGCCGGTGGCGATCGCCCTGATGGTCCTGCTCGGTGCATTCCTGACCGGGTCCGCCTTCCAGGGGACGCAAAAAGCTACCGGTACCACTGACGATACACGGCTCAAGCAGTTGCAGGAGCTCACCGCCCAGCTCAACCAAGGCAGTGGAGGGAATGCGACCCCAGGAAGCGAGACCGCGCAGGCCCCTGCACAGGCACCCGCATCGAAAATGGGACTGGACGAGGTTCTGGTCATTGCCGTGCTCATCGCGATTACGCCCTATGCCATCGATATTACCCTCCAGAAACGGAATATCCGGCGGAAGAGGAGATCTATACGGAGTTCCTCTTCAAGCTCTCCGAGCTGATGCGGGGCGGCCTCGATCCCATCAAGTCGGTCAAGGAGCTCTCGAAGACCGACCTCGGCCTGCTCACGCCGCATGTCCGCATCGCGGCAACCTCGATGACCTACGGGAAGTCATTCGAGGAATCGATGAAGGCGATGGCAAAGTCCCTTCATTCGGAGATGATCACCCGGTACACGGCCCTTGTCGTCCAGGCATCCTACTCCGGCGGTGCCGTTGCGGACCTGATCCTCAAGGCGTCCGAGGACATGAGGAACATCATCGCGATCGAACGGGAGAAGGAAGGCAATCTCTCGCAGTACGTGATGATCTTCTATTTTGCGCAGGGCATCATTGTCTTTATAATATACACCCTTTCGACGAGCCTGCTCCCCTTTGTCGAGCAGCTCGGCTCTACAAATATCTTAGGGAAGGCCAACGGGCTTGTCGGGCTCGATTTTTCCCGGGGCTTCTTCCACATGATCATGATCAACTCGTTCTTCGGCGGTCTCATCATCGGGAAAATCAGCGAAGGCGATGCCCGGTACGGGCTCAAACATGCGGTCGTGCTGATGGCTGCGGGCTACATCGCGTGTGCGTTGTTTATACTTCCTCCGCCGGCTGTACCTCCGGCACAGGCGTTTAATATCACTCCGGTATCTCCTGATATCTACCAGGGTGTGGTCTGGACTTCCTCTCAAAGATCCGATTCAGTTCCAGCTCACCGATCCGTCTGGAAATCCGGTGAATAGCACGGTAGTCCAGTTCAGCATCATTCCTGATGGAAATGTAACGCCGACTTCAGATACATCTGACAAGAACGGGATTGTGAGTGTCCGGGCCATCCTTGGTTCCACCCCGGGTAATTACATCGTATTTGCAAAAGCGGGTGGCAATACCGGCAAAGCGAACATCATAGCGAATTCCAATTCATAGACCGGGTCGTGATTATGATGGAAGAAAAAAGGTTACAACATATAAAATGGTTCGTGGCGGGATTATTCCTCATCACGTTTATTGTTGGAAGCGTTTATGTACTGGACAGCAAAAATCTCCCGGGGAAACATTCTGTTCCTTCAACGGATCCGGAAACCGGTGTCCAGATGTGGATTGAAGCAATGAACCAGAGAAATATTGACCGCGTATACGACCTTGCTCCGGATGAGATAAAAGAGCAGAGGACCCTGGCCCAGTTTAAAGAGGACAACCAGAATAATACGTTCCTCCAGCCAGAGTACAGTTTTATCAATTACAGCGTGACTGATAAAAAACAGAACGGGACATATGCCCAGATAGTTGCCCAGGTATTCTTACAGCAGCCGGAAACTCAGAAAACCCTGAGCCTGGAAGTCCCCCTCTATTATAAATTTGATCTTTATAACGAGCATGGGGAATGGAAAACATGGATGGATCCGGAAACCGGTATTCAGATGTGGATTGAAGCTGTTAACGAAGGAGATATCGATCGCGTATACGACCTTGCTCCGGATGAGATAAAAGAGCAGAGGACCCTGGCCCAGTTTAAAGAGGACAACCGGAATAATACGTTTCTCCAACCGGGCAACTATTTTATAAATTATAACGTGATTGATAAACAACAGAATGCAACGTATGCCGAAATAATTGCCCAGATATTCTTCCACCAGCCGGCAAACCAGCAAAACATCCCGGGTACGGAAATTCCTATCCAATATAAATTTGCCTTGTATTACCAGCATGGGGAATGGAAGATCTGGACGCTGAATTGGTAAGTAAAAGAATTCTCCTGAATGTCGGGTACATCAGGAAACGCGAAAATGTCACAAACAATAAACCTGCTGGAAGATCCTCCGTCCCATGGCAAGGGCAATGGAGAGTGCGTCCGGTTCGACATGCACCTCCATTCCTGTTACTCGTCGGACTCCTCGATCCCGGTGAAAACCATCGCAAGATGCTACCGGCGCACCGGCATCCTGCCACTCATCTGCGACCACAACAGTATCGCCGGATCTGAGCGGGTTTACGACGTTCTCTGCAGGAACGATCCTGATCTTCCGCGTATACTGGCTGAGGAGATCATGACTTCTGACGGCGAGATCATCGGACTCTTCCTTCAGGAACACATCACGCCGTACCAGTCAGCCGAGGAGACCCTCGACGAGATCCATGAACAGGGAGCACTTTCGATCGTCCCCCACCCGTTCTGCTCCTACAGGAGGAGCGCCCTCAGGCATGATATCATGGAAAGGATCATCGACCGTCTCGACATCATAGAGGGGTTCAACAGCCGGGTACTTGACGAGGGGGAGAACGCGCTGGCGCGTGGCTATGCAGGCCGGCGGAGGAAACCGGTATCTGCTGGATCCGATGCACATACCTCACTCGAATTGGGCAGGACATATGTCAGCATCGAACCCTTCTCAGATCCGAAAGGGCTCATGAAGGTGTTGCCGGATGCATCGGTCCACTACAACCACACTCACCCTGCGATCCATAGCGTCACACGACTTGTGAAGGCCGGCCGAAAGCTGGGGATCCTGCGGTCGCCATAACCGGGAAGTAAGAAGCATCTCGTCGATTTCCAGGAAGTCATCAGACCCAGAAGAGGAGAATTCACCAGGATTCTCCAGGTTCCAAAGAATTGGGCGGGGCGGGATTGATGAGGGAAATAGCAGATATATCCGGGATCCCGGCAGCCCGACAAAAATAAAAAATTACCCGTGCCTCTCCCGGGTATCGATCATCAGCCCCTCTTCGTTGAGCGTGAACGGCAGCATCTTGTCCCTGGGAAACGACCCCCGCATCTTCGGGATATTGATGTACTTATTCAGCTTGTCTCCCTCGGGTACGATGACAAACTGGATGATGCCGTCGGACATCGCCCGGACGAGCTGTTCCGAACGTTCGGGAAGGACGCCGATATCGATGAGGAGGAGCACGGTGGTCCCCTTCCGGCTCTTTTTCATAAGATCGAACATGAATGCCGTAAGATCTTTTGTCGAATCGTCAACGAAGAAAACGGCAAAGGGATCGATGATGAGGAGCGGGCCTTCGATGGAATCGATCTGCGAGAGGACGTCGAGCTTCGCATGGGCCGGGGAGATCTCGACAATCCGAAGGGAATCCCGGACCGGGATCCCGAACCGTTTCATCTGTCCGAGAAGTTCATCTTTTGTCTGGAGGGTCAGGTAGATGACAACGGCACCCTCAGCAGCCTTCTCTGAAGCAGCATAGAGTGCATAGATCGATTTGATATTGCCGGAATTCTCTTCAATGCACAAAACGCTGTTATCGGGGACGATCTCCAGCCCGTTTGCCATTGCCATGCTGAAGTATTATCTTCCCGATCTATGATAATGCATTCGCTTCTCTATATATCCGGTAAGCGGGATGGGATTCGCCGGCTCCTCACGCCGGCCGCAAGACCCGGGAGTGTACCGCGCTCACGAGGGCTAAAAGAAAAAATATCGGCAATTCTTTCCCAATCCGGCAGCAGGTCACCTAAAATATATATAATATTGGGACATCATAGAAGAATGTGCAGGAAAATCTGCAATAACAGAGAGAAATAAGGATCGGGGATAAAAATGCAGGTGAAATCGGAAATCATCGAAAAATTTTATGGCAATTATAAAATCATTGCCTTATTGCCCGCAATAGCGGTAATCATCGATTATGCGCTGACATTTTATCTGGCAGGTGATACTTCGATGATCACCACCTGGGAAGCGAGCCCATTCGTCCGGTTCGCGGTTATCAACCAGCTGATGGCACCCTATCTCATAGCCATCGTCCTCTTCTACTACGGAGCTTCGGTACGCGGTGCTCAGGATCCTCCACGACTCTGTTTACTACCGGTTTGGGGTCCTGCTCATCCTCACGCTGAGTATCACGCACGTCTTCGGGGGGCTCTCCTGGCTCTTCCGGAACGCTTTCTACTCCAACGGCGTGTTCGTCCTCTCACTCCTGTCTGTCGTGATCGCATTCATTCTGTTCGGGTTCTCCCTGCTGCATGAGAAACCTGCCACAGATTCCTGAAACGTTTCCCCCCAAAAACGCGAAGCACCGGAATCCGGTTATTGAGATCATCCTTATCGTACAATGATCTGGTTTCCTCTCTCCCGGGTTGCAGCGCCGGATTGACTGATCCCATCCTGGGGGTCCCCATTTGTACCAAGGCGACCCCTCTATCTCTCAGAGGGGTCACTTCAATCCGGTACCCGACCCCCTGACCCCACCGGACCCCCGCGTTCAACAGCCGATCGAGAGATTCCGATTTCTTACGTCATAGGTTTAAGGCTGTCCACACGGGTAACCCCGGCCAGGAGGATGACGAAACGGGTTCTGATGGCAGGAGTCAGAGGGAGGGTCAGATGTCAAATATGAAGGATCCTCCTTTAAGGTCCGGCATGAAAAGGGACGACCCCCTGACCCACCCTGGGAATTGCCCTGTGCATCTTTTCCGCTGAAGGCTAAAGGCAAGATGTGGTTTTACTCCGCGGGAAGAGCATGTAATTCTTGAGGGGGGGTCACCTTATGATCCTGTATGACCCTGATGACCCTTGGTGCCTCCATTCAACCGCAGGGTATATATTTTTTAGAATCATTTTATGAGTATTATAAATAAATAAGAATCCCGGCACATGCTCCCGAAGAGATACCCCGTATTTGCCCGAACTCTCAACGCATCGAGCGGGTAAAGACCCGTTTACCTTGAGAGATTTCCGGATGATTCCCGGGAGAGCGGTTGAGGACGTGAGCAGGGGATTCCTTTGATGAGGACTTTGAAATGGCAGCTTTCCAGCAGAATACCCAACAGAAAAGTGCCGTCAGGAAACTTGCGAGCCCCATCGCTGATGTGGACGCATTCCATGCGATCGTCCGGGATGTCATCCAGAACAACCCGTTCGGGTGCGTCTCCTACCGGACTGCCGGCGTCAACCACCCGCCGGTAGAGAAGGTCCGCGAGATGTACACCGCGAAATTCGTGTATAAGGACAGTAAAGGAAAACGCGTGGGCGCCGGCTCAGAAATTTATAACTCCATCGATGGCTTCCACGCCGGCATCGCCGCGGTTGTCTCCCATCTCGCGAATACCGCCGCGCACGGTGGCGCGGTCAGCAGGAACCCGGAAGGGGACTCCTATGCGGTATCGCTGAAGTGTCATGACCCCGGCGGCGAGCTGTTCTTCCTGAACCTTGCCCGCCACCGGGTGACGCTCTCGTCCTACCGCGACGACGCGATCCGTACCCGGATCGAGGCGTGGGCGGAAGGTGTACCGGCGCTGAAGTAAATCGCATCCCTGCGGTTTGGGCCTTCCGGAACGGGAACAACCGGGGCCCGGGCTCGCGTCCCCCGCGGGGATGGTGCCGGGTTGGGCGTGGATCTCGTCTCCCGGTTCCGGCCTCACCGGGATCTCATCGCATCGCCAGCATCTGTTTCGGGGTGAGGAGCCACTGGAGATTACCTGAAGGCCGGCTGTCGAACGAAAAATTCCTGATCTTTGCAAGCCCCCCTTTCGCAATGACAAGAGAAGCCGGTCCGCCGCTTTGGGAGATGATCCTGCCGGCCAGACCGGATAAATCCGGTTCGTGGCCAACGATAAGGACGGCTGTTTCCTTACCGGATTGCGCGGCACGGTAACAGACGGTGTCCGGATCGCCTCCCGGTGCAAGTTCATCCCAGATGACCAGTCTGTCCTTCCGGTCCAGTATCCGGGCAACGATGCCGGCGGTCTCGCTGGCGCGGATCAGCGGACTCGACGCGATGACACCGAACCGGAATTTCTCTCTCCGCATCCAGCGGGCGATATCCCGAATTTCTTCTCTCCCTGGTGCCGTGAGCGCCCGCTCACTGTCATCCGGTTCTTCTGAAGGTTGTCCTGCTTTTCCATGTCTGAGAATGAAGAGATCCATCCGGTTAACCTCCTTCCGATCTTATCAGTACCGCCATTCCATTATCAAGATATCGGGAGTCCGTATCCGGAAGAGGTTCGTGAAAGCTTTCAGCATTTCACGTGGAGTACCGCGGCAAATGGACGATATTCTTCGGTGAGGAAATTCATGATCTCCGGAGTTGGACGGATAATTGTCGTGAACTTCGCCAGGATCCTGAGGGCTTCCAGTGTGATGGGAAGGTCATTGAATTGTCCGGTCCCGATATACACGATCTCAGGTTTCTCTTTGTCAAGAAAGACGAGCTCACTGTCGGCGAGTGGTGTATGCCGGAAGAAACCCCGGCATTTCCGGGATTTTTTCTTGGATCGTTTTTCGACTGAGCGGTTCCGGTGGACGATTACGTCATGGTCGTACCGGATGCCATCGATCTCAACCCACCCATAACAGGTTTTCATTAAGACTTCTCAGGATGATCTCTTTTCACAGATGGTATTTATATATTTTTGTCCAAAAAATCAATAGATGACTATAGTTATTGGGAACGTTTGCCGCATTACGACCGGAACACCTGATTCCAGACGATATTTTACCAATCCCCGAGATAACAAAACAACACGATTATTGCGAATTAATATAACAATACAATATGAGCACTAAATCTCAACACAAAAATCAATCCGGACAAAAAGCGATCACAATAATCCATGTCGGGTGGGCAGCAGTATTTTTTGCGATAGCGGGAGGCGTTTATGGGTTTTACACCGGCGGTCCGGTGAAGATGATTATCGTATTTGCTGAAGGGTTTATTGCGGGTTTCATCCTTTCATATATCTGTGCGAGTTTCATCGAATTATTCCGGAGATAGGAAACGATGTACTATAAAACCGGGAACTGGAAAAGATTCTGCACACATCTGTAAGGTGCCCCGACAGGTCCGGGCACAACCCTATCGTTGGTTCCTGAAGTACCGTGTGACTTATCTTATATGAGCCAAGAGCGTGACACGGCAGTAAGCCGCTGCCCCTTGAGGGAACAGCCTCCAGCGGCCCCCTCAGATCACCACTGGGTGCCGCAGTTCTTGCAATACCACGTATGCGGGCCGCAGGGGGGAGCGGATATGATGACCTTTCCCTTCCGTTGCGCTGTGCGGAGATGCGGTGTCGGTATTGCATAAACAATCGGGATGACATCCTGAACACTGCTGCAACAGGGACAGCATTTCCCGGTATTTTCCGGAACCGGACCAGAAGTTTCCAGCATAAGGATACCATGGAATCTCCACCTGATCTCATTAATGTTGTGAAATTGTCATACGTGAGATCCATCGCTTGCTTCTCTATTGATCTATTTTTTTTTATGGACGTCAGGTTTGTGACAGACAAAGGAAAAACGGAGGGGCGGGAACTCCGACCGAAAGAACAGGGAGGCGGGAATGGTTGGGAATCTGATACCTTTCCCTCTGTATCAGGACAGGAATCCCCGACTCCGCCCCATCGCACCCGGTCGCCGGTCCCGGGTTCGCGGGAATCTTCCGGATCGGAAAGCGCATAAAGCCTGGTATTTTGCCAAACCCCGGTGGGAAGATCTCCCATAAGATCAGGACCGGTAGGAGTGGCGAATGCCCCGCATGGCTTGCCGCAGGCGGAACACGATGCACCTGTTCTGCAGAGCCGGATACCGGCAACTGTTATAGTCCGATACCTGGTGAAGGGATTGATGAGCCCGATCCGGATACGCGCCTCCCCTCCAAAACTCAACAGCGGTATCGCGGGAGAGGGGTTGCAATCTCACTATATCCAACAGATACAACTATAGATTAAATTGCGAAAACATATATCCCTCAAAGACTGAGGAGTGATCATACAGACAGTGGGGGACATCCTGTTGAGCAGCGATCACAATCCGGACATCTTCAGTTATCCAGGAAATTTTTCGGGCAACAAAAAAGTACTTGGATTCGTCTCCGCTGCCTGTCTCGTTCTTATGACAATGGCGAGTATATCCCTGTACTCGTTCCGGGTCGATTTTACGTTGCCCATACTGATATTGGCGGTGTTAATCACATTCACCCTGATCATGGTTTCCTGGCGTGGGGAAGATCCATGATCGCCAATCCTTTTTTCGGGAATGCCGCACGGTCCCGGAATCCCCGGGTCCCTGAAGATCGGCGGTACGCCAGGTTTTCAAAGTCTATTGTTAACTCTATATTAGTTACTTTAAAATCTATATTAAGATCGCAAAAAATATATATCTTGCAGTCGATTATCTGATCGGTGATATGACATCTGTGGGGGATGAATGACTTCACCGCAAGAAACCGTAGCAGAGCACACATCCAGGAATCAATCAGCAAGAACTCCAAAACCCTAGTAATTTTTTATCGCCTCCTCCATCCACAAAACCCAGGTGAAATCCCAATGGCAAATCTGAAACACATGAACAATGAAATGGCAGTCTCGCCGATCGTTGCGACCCTCGTTCTTATCGTCGTCGCAGTCATCGGTGCGGTCGCTGTCGGTACCATCATGGGTACCTTCTCGACCGATGTATCGAAACAGGCGTCCGCCTCGCAGGCGTCGTCTGCATCCCAGACCGAGATCCTCATCGCTGGATCGACCACGCTCCTTCCCGCAGAGCTCAACCTCCAGTCTGACTTCCAGAAGGCAAACCCCGGCTACCAGCTGAATGTCCAGGGTGGCGGCTCCGGCGCCGGTGTCTCATCCGTAGCGATGGGCATCAGCGACATCGGTGCAGCATCGTCTGCATCCAACATCCTAACCGCCCAGACAAACAACCCGAGCGACCCGAACTACCAGAACCTCTACTACACGCAGATCGGTGGCCGCGGTGTCGTATTCATCACCAACAAGGCGACACCCGCGGTATCACCAGCGGCACAAACCGGTGGCGTTCACACGGCAGATCTCGTATTTGCATTCACCAATGCTAATGTCTTAAATGGCAAGACAACTGCAGCCTCTACTGGTGGCGACGTTCTCATAAATACAGTAGTTGAACAGCGCGAGTCCGGCTCCGGCACCGAAAACACGGTCAACAGCTACCTTGGCACCTCAATGCCGATTGCAAACGCCGGAACCAACAACGGCAATGCAGCAGAACTCTCCTTAGTTCAGACCACCCCGTCCGCTCTCGGCTACGTTGACGCAGGATACGCGATTACCGGTGGAGTTGCCAGCACAACTCCCGCATCGGGAATCATCATTCTGAACGTCACCGACAGTTCCTCTGGATCACCCGTAACGTACGTCCCGTCCCACGCTAACATCAAGAACTCCCTCAAGGACTGGTATTACCAGCATGCACAGGACAACACTGGCGGATCCGCAAAGAACTACCCCCAGGGCCTTGTTGGCGGTCTCTACTGGATCACCAAGGGAACTGCACCCACTGCATCAACCAACGGTATCGTCACGACCCCGGGCACCAGCTCAGCAAGCTCGGTTGTTACCAACCTGATTAACTTCGCAAAGTCACCGACCGAAGCAACCGCGTACAACAACGCCGGTATGTACTCGCTCTACGACTTCGTCTGAAGTTGAACCATAATTTTTTTCTTTTTTCCAATGAACGGAAAACCCGATATCCACAAGTTTCTCTTTCTCTCCTGTTCTATTGTAACCGCCCTGAGTGTCATCATAATCATCGGGTATATTCTCTTCGCCGCTGCCCCGGTGCTGGGGCGCGAGGGGCTCGGTTTTGTCTTCGGATCTACGTGGGATTATGCAACCCACCAGTTCGGTATCTGGCCATTCATTGTCGCAACCCTGATGGTGACCGTCGTTACCGTCGCAATCGCGGTCCCGCTGGGCCTTGCGACCGCGGTATTCCTCTCGGAGTTTGCACCTCCATGGCTCGATCACCTTCTCAGCACACTCATCGAACTGCTGGTGGGGATACCGTCAGTCGTGTACGGTATCTTCGGCTTTTTTGTCCTGCGGAGCTATTTCACCGATTATATCAATCCGTTCATTGGGAAGACTCTGGGATTTATTCCCTTATTCCGGTCGGGTAATGATAGCGGGCTCGGCATCCCGCTGGCAGCTACCGTCCTTGCTATCATGATCCTTCCGACCGTTGTCGCCCTCTCGCGGGAGTCGATGCGGGGGGTACCTGCAGACCTGCGGGAGGGATCGACTGCGCTCGGGGCAACAAAATGGGAAACCATCCAGCACCTCGTACTCCCTGCGTCCCTCTCCGGCATCGTCACCGGCCTGATCCTGGGAATTATGCGGGCGATGGGCGAGACGATGGCGGTCGTGATGCTTGTAGGAAATGTAGGAAGTACTCCGGCGTCGTTTCTCGATCTGGGCATGCCGATGACCGCCAAAATTCTCCTGGATATCGGGTACTATGTAGTGGAGCCCGAAGGGCGGAGCGCGCTTTTTGCCATCGGTGCCGTGCTCATGGTCATGGAGATAGGGTTCGTTGCTGCGATCCATATCATCAGTAACCGGCTGAAAAAACGGGTGGAGGGCGCCACATGAACCTCCGGAAGCTCAAAGGGACGATCATGATGGGGATCTGCGGAGCTGCCGCGCTCTCTGCCGCAGGAATGCTCCTGCTCATTCTCGTGATTATCTTCCTTAAAGGCATTGCATCCCTGACGCCGCATTTTATTCTCTTCACAGAAATCAATTCAGGGATGGGTCTCGGGACCGGGATCGCAAATGCCATTGTCGGTACTATTCTTCTGGCCATCACGTCTACTATCCTTGCGATCCCGTTCGCAATCGGAACGGCAATCTATCTCAAGAAATACGCGCCCGACAACCATCTCACCCGGTTTTTACGGCTGATGATCGAAGTGCTCTCGGGCACTCCCTCGATAGTACTGGGGATATTCGGCGTCCTCGTACTGGTCGTCTATCTCAGGCCAATTACCGGGGGAGAGTCCCTCTTTGCAGGAACCGTGGCACTTGCCATCCTGATACTCCCGGTGATTGAGCGCGCAACTGAGGACGCAATTGCACGCGTATCCAAGGAACTTGAAGAGGGCAGCTACGCACTCGGTGCAACAAAATGGCTGACAATCCGGAATATCATCGTCCCCTCTGCATTCTCCGGCATCATCGTCGGGGCTATCCTGGGATTCGGCAGGGCTGCAGAAGAGTCGGCAGTCGTCATCCTTACCGCGGGGTATTCCCAGAACATGCCGGAATTCAGGATCGCACTGAACCCGCAGTTTCTTCTTGGCATAAAGATTTATCCACTCAATAATCTGGTCGGGTCACTACCGGTATTCCTCTATACCTCCTATGAAAATTCCAATGTCTTTCCCGTGTCGTCAATATTTGCTGCCGGGTTTATCCTCATCATGATGGTGATGCTCATAAACATCTCGGCAAAGGGAATTCTCTCCTATGCCACGGCAAAGGCACAGGGGCATCAGGATAACCGCCTGTCTTCACTTTTCAGATCTCTATCAAAGTCTTTCCGCAGGAAAAAACCAAAAGATCTGATCTTGCGTACCGACGAGGAGACTGCCCCCCCGGTACCAGCGGGTTTGTTTTCCGAGCCGGAAGTGGTCCGCCACGGCGGAACACCGGCAGAGCCGATGCCGGGTCCGCAATTTTCACCTGATGCCGATACAATCCCGGTCGTTCACTCTGCCACAAACCCCCCGAAACTATCGCATCCAGGGGAAAAAATCTATTCAGACGGCACCAGCATCAGGCAATGGTTCCGTACGTTCCGCCAGAAGATGCGTATTCCAGTACCCGGTAAGAAGGATCATCCCGAAGGAGCAATTAATGTACAACCGGCGGATCATGGAAGTTCAAGACGTTCAATCCGCCCCTTCATCCGCGCCCTCCTCCCATTCACCATCCCGCTGGTCATTCTTATCCTCATCGCAATCCTTGCCGGTATACCTCCGCTCAACCATGCGCTCGGCCCGGCGAGCCCGTCGCTTGCCGCCCTCTTCTCCACCTCCCTCACCCTCATCGTTGCCGTAGCCGGCCTCGTCTTCGGACTGTTCGTTGCAAAACGGGGCGGGGCCTTCAGGGCGAAGAACCGGAAGGCCGGCGCTGCCGGCGTGGCAGCCGGATTCTGCCTCGTCCTCGCGGTCGCATGCGTGCTCTCTTCGGCCGGGTCGGGGCTCTTCAATACCGGCAATACCCCCGCATCAGCGTCATCATCCTCGGCATCTTTGTCTGCCGCCGACCGGAGCGCCCGTCTCGCAGCATTGCTCGCATCCGAGGGGTTGAACGGTGAAGGTCCCACGACAACGAACCCGGTAACTCCGTCGGAAACCTCCAGGTCCGCCTCCGGACCCGCACCAGCGACCTCTGTCGGGGGAGTGCCGGTCCGGGACGCGCTCTCCCTCCGCGAGAATTACCAGTACGGCGATCCGTCCCACGCGATCCGCGCCACCATATATGACGTGAAGGTGCTACCGTTCTACTTCTGGTGGTGGGCAGACTGGAACCGGTTTGTGCAGCAGGTCCCCGCAACCGGGGACTCGTACCTCGTCGTCTTCATCAGGATTGAGAACACCGGGAAGATGAGCGCCATCATTCCCTCTGCAGACCAGTTCAATGTAACCTACAATGGCGTCAGCTATGGTCACAGTCCCTATTTCGACCTGTCGTTAGCCGACCAGCAGAATATCAACGATTACAGCGCTGTCTTTCCCAATATCCCTTACGAGTGGATCCGGGAGCTCGGGCAGGACAAGCGGGACTACGCCTTCCTGATGGGGTACAATATCTTTGAAGATCAGGGCCTTCTTAACAATACGACGGCGACACCCGCAACTCCGACACCGGCGCCTGCCAGCACTGGTATTTCGGGATGGCAGGAGAACAGTGTAACCGATATGGATTACCTGAATTACAACCTCAAACCCGGGCCCAGTCAGGCGATTGACGGCTACCTCATTTACGAAGTCCCGGACGCGGCGGTTAACGACCTGAAGAATACGTACATGCAGGTTGCGTTCAACGGGCACAGCGCAACCCGGTGGTGTCTCGGTTGAACCACAGCGCACACTGTCGCACGGGAATAGCTGCAGAGACTGAACTTTTGAAAAACATATGGGGACATTATATCACTCTATATTCTCTACTCAAAAGATATATTTCAAAAAAACCCGGAAGAGTACAGTAGTCATAAAACCCGGTGCGGAATACCCTCCGGATCCAGCCAGTGCACACGAACCATCATCCTCCATCGGCGACCTTCTTCCTCAGACTCTTCGATACCCGGAACCGATATATGAAGCGTTCATTTCCCCGTATAAAAAAACGCGTGCTCATCGCCGGCATCCTCTTCATGGTTCTCCTTCTTGCCGGTGCAGCATCTTTTTTCCACCTGCTCCCCGGCCCGGCTGTCCTGGCCCAGGTGTTCGAGCCCAGGGCCTCGGCGTCCCCGACGACGCCGATTGGGGGGATGGCAACCTCTCTTTCAACGCCGCTTCAAAAACCCCTCATTGCAGATTTCTCCGGGTCGCGTTCGGATCTGTACACTCCGCTGACCATGAAGTTTCTCGATCTGAGCCGGGGTGATCCCGTGACCTGGTACTGGGACTTTGGCGACAACAGTACGAGCGACAGCCGTTTCCCCGTCCACCAGTACGCGTCGCCCGGGAGCTACAATGTTACGCTTACGGTTACCCGGGGTGACGGGGCACCCCAGACCATTACCCAGAATACGGCGGTCGGCGACGGGATCCGTCAGGAGCACACGGTCCTTCTCGATACGCTCCGGCAGGGCGTGCTGAAGAAAGGGTCATATTTTGTCTTCGTGTCGGATCGCAACGACACTTCGGTCACCATAGCCGGGCAGCACATAACCATCCCCAACGGCTCGGTGGTGAAGCTCAGGACAGATATCGATTCCCCCGGAAATGTGACCATACGGTACGGCAACCTGCTTGCGTTTAGTGCTGATGACGCGACGCTCTTTGTCAACGGTTCACAGGCTGCCACCGGCGTATCCGGGGACTGTGATGTCGCGGGCCCTGCGAGTGCCCGGGCGAACCTGTCGTTTGGGATTATTCCGACAGAAGGGGATATTCGCCAGCTCGTCATCGACGGAGAGGAGAACCTGTCAGGAGAAGAAAATTCGCAGATCGATCTATCCCTCGATACTGCCGATATCCGCAGTGATCTTACGCTCGTCGGCTTTCCTGCCTTCTACGAAGGGAAAGCGGACTCGATCTCCCTCTCGCCCGCCCTCATCGCAGATTTCTCCTCCGGCCCGCCGGATGAAGGCCTGGCACCGTTCAATGTCTCGTTCCGGGACAAGTCGGTGGGTATCCGGGAGAATGAGACCGCGTGGTCGTGGGACTTCGGGGATGGGAGCACGTCATCGGAGAGAGATCCGGTCCACCAGTACCAGGACCCCGGCTCCTATTCCATCAATCTCACGGTACACAGCGGCGACCAGACCGACTCCCGTATCCGGGAGAATGCGGTCATTGTAGACTCGCCGCAACTGGTCGCCGATTTCAATGGCACCCCGTTAACGGGAGCTGCACCGCTCAAGGTCAGGTTCCAGGATCTCTCGTCGGGCTCGCCATGGTGGTGGAACTGGAGTTTCGGGCCCAATGCCACCCCGATCTATTCGAACGACCCGAACCCGGTTGTTGAGTACGACCAGCCCGGGGTCTACCCGGTCTGGCTTTCCATAGGCACCGTCTACGCCAGCAGCGATGCGTTCAAGACCGGGTACGTTACGGTGACGGCCCCCTACATGCTCCCCCTGCAGGATATCGTTGTGAAGACCGGGAAACAGGGTATCATCCGCAAGGACTCCAACGTCCAGTTTGTAATCAGCAATTCCCCGGCAACGATCGGTATGAACGGCGGGTTCCGCGAGATCCCGAAAGGGGCTGTCGTCCGTATCGTGGCGCAGAAGGATCAGTCCGGCGATATCCACATCGACTCCGGAAAAATCCTCAAGTTCAGTTTCCCGGATATGGCTCTCTATATCGACGGCGACCTCATATCGGAGGGGAAGATTGACAGCATCTACATCCCGTATATGAGTGATTTCAACACCGCCCTGACCTACTATTTCCCTCCTGCATCGGCGCGGACATTATTCATCGTCGACGGTTCGCCGATCCTCAACGACCTTGACAACGCTTGGATCCAGATCAACAGCCTCGGCATGAACGGGCAGGGGAGCCTGAGCCTTATCTCATCGGACAACTCGACCATGATCGACGGCGCGGCGAACCAGACCATTCACGACTGGTACGTACAGTGAAAGAAAAGAGAATATCGCGTGTATACTCACCCTGCAACATTCCGGGTTGAACCTGCACAATTGGATGCGATCAAAAAATCCCCTCCCTGTTAAGGATAGCCGGCGCGATGGTTCCCTCGGAATAAGAGAGGGGGAATTTTGTACAGCATTCCATTGCCCCGTCCGATAGGATAAAATGCGAGCTGCCGAAAGTGACGTTTTCCCCGTTTTTCCCGCTGGGAAGCCCGGGTAGGAATATGCTGGCATGTATTTCACGCAACGCCCACTCTATTGAAAAAAGATCTTTTACTGGTACGCTTCCAGCTTCTTTGCAGCCGATGAGAGTGCCGCAAGTGCATCGTCACCGTCCGTGATGGTCTTTACCGCTTTGCTGTTCGCATCCATGGCAGCAACGCGGAACGCATCGTTCCAGTAATCAGGATCATCCGGAGTCAGATAAGCGTTCATTGCGTTCGTGTAATCTACGAGATGCTGCTCTGCATTGTTCATTGTAATGGAATAGATCTTCATATCCTGCGCAACCACATCCACTGCCTGTCTGGCATCGGGCGATGCTGAAAAATTGAGAGCCGATGTCTCGGCATTAAACCGATCAGTCGCAGCATCAAGCGCGCTGCTCTGCGCTTCCCAAGCCCGAAGAGCCTGCTGATCGGATGCAGTATCGGCACGGAGGACCTTTATATCCGGCTGGCTTTTCGCAAGCTCGTTGTTATAGATGGTGATATGTTGCCCTATTTGGTCAAGCGACGTGCGCACCTGCCGGTCATAGGTTTTCTGGGCATCCACCCATGTGTCATAGCTCTTCACGGCAAGAGTAATATCATGGGTATCTGCCAGCCTCACTGAGGTGCACCCTGAGAAAAAAAGTGCAGGAACAAGCAGGAAAAGAGCGACGATTTGGAGATATCTATACGTCATCGAATAACTATAGGGTCGGAAGTTTCATCAATCTTTCCCTTCCATCAGTCGTAAAAATGGTATATGATTGCAAGAAAAATCTGGTTCCGATATTATTTTATGCACTCATCCTGAAAAATATAGGAAATGGTTTAAGACTATAGTAACTTAATCTTATCTATGAAATCTCAGGGAGTAATTGTCCTGCTGCTTCTCGCGGCCGGAATGATATCAGCCGGTTGCTTCACAAATCCGGCAACCATTCCGCAGTCAGGCGAGAACTCCCTGAATACTCCGGTGGAAACACCGACGCTCCCGGACCAGTATGTCGCATCGCCGGTCGGAACGCCAGGGGCCGGATCGGGCAGTAGTACCGTGACCCCGAACCTCACGGAAGATATTCCTTTGATATCGCCGGCACAATATACCACGATCAACGCGACAAATATTACCGGCAATGCAACGAATTCCAGCACCACTATCGGCAGCATATCGATTCCGGTTGCACAATTTACTTCGAACGTCACTCTGGGGTTTGCACCGCTTGCGGTTCAGTTCACGGATTCCTCGCAGAACATGCCAACTGTCTGGTCCTGGAGACTTTGGTGATGGAGGATCCTCGACTTTGCAGAACCCCGGCTACACGTTTTATTCCGGAGGGCAGTATATGGTCGTGTTCACTGCAACAAATGCGGCCGGATCGAGCGATTTCACCACAAATATCTCCGTGTATTCACCTGGATTTTTGGCAGTTCCCAATCAGGGCCCTCATCCCCTTACGGTCGCCTTTACCGATGCCGGCACCGGGTACCCGCAACCCTCCGCATGGTACTGGGACTTCGGGGATGGTATGACCAGCAGTTTCCGGAATAGTACCCACCAGTATATACTACCTGGTACGTACGATGTGAAGTTCAGGATAACCAGTACGGCAGGCATGGCATGGGTGAACCGGAGTGCGGCTGTAACGGTTACATGACCACCGTTTCTGACGGTTCACTCCAACACTTCCACGTATTTATTCGTCTTCGCCGGGAATAGAAGCGGATAAGCGCCCGCAGGCAAGGAGGAAAGAGTATGAATGAGCGAATACCTCCCGGATTTTTTTCATCGATGAATGCTTTGTATGAACATGAATTTTAAAAATTGTAACAGATAATGTAAACTACCGGGTCTATTGCGGCAAGGTCCGGTACGAACTTTGGGTTGTTATGCATGGAGCAATGACAGGAGCTCCGATTGCGTATTTCGATAACCCTGATTTCGATATTGCACTTGGAATCGCTTTAGGCACGTTCGGCTGTCATTTTTCGCCTGGTACCAGTTACAAACGAAATGGTGCCTGATTATGCAGCAACCTTCTATTCATTGTCTGATGGTCCAGGCAGGTCATCACACCCATGATACCTTGTCATCTTGAAGACAACCTGACATTATCGGGTTTTGATACCATTTTTGTCCAGCAGAGAAAACCGGGATATATTCATATTGTGAAAACTATATACTCAATTGAAAAATTATATATTGATCGCCGTTCAACCATGGAACAATCGTTGATCGGATGATGACACGAAGGGGCTTAGTTTCTCTTCCTGACCGTTCAGGTAAGGCCGAACACTTTTATCACCGGAAAATCGGTGACCGGAGCGGCAGAAATACGCGGGATTCCTCAAGCACTAGGATCGACCGGAGAGATCAATGACAGACTCCAATACCAGCTCCTTTACGGGAAAACTCCGGTCATGGGCTCTCGATACCGACCCTGATGATCAGGACCTGATGCCGGCCGGTTCCCCTCCTGAGGGGGCTGGAAGAATTGAGACACCCCACGAAGCTGACAGAGAAAATCCCCGTGCAAAGCCTTTAGGCAGGCGCAATGCCGGCGGGCTTTCCGGGTTCCGGAAACTCCGGTCATTAATGGTGGAAGAGGAACCTTACGAAGAGGAATTTTCTGCGCAGAAACTGGAAACCGACCCTGCCGCTACCGGTGCTGCAACCGTTGCTCCACCAGCTGTTCAGATGCAGGGTTCGGATTCTTCGGTGAACGTTCGAGACGGGAGCCGGATTGCCAGTACGCCATTGGGAGGACTGCAGAAACTGCTCTCAGTCTTTTCCAGGCCTGCGGAACGGGAGATCGATACCGTGACCTTCGATCCCGGGGAGACATCCATTCCTTCGCTCGAAGGTGCGCTCAGGGACGTCAATATCACGTATATCGTCGAGGAGCCTTACCAGTTCGTCCATATCGAATTCATCCGGCAGGAAGGGGCACTCGTCTACAGCGTTGCCGAGCCGGCACTGAGCGATGAGGAGGCCAGTGCACTCAGGATTATCGAGAACGCATTCGAAAAGCTGGTGAGTACGAACGTCGAGCTTATCGACGCCGCCCAACGGGAGATTTACCTCCACGACCGTTTCTATTCGCTGATGCACATCTTCGGGCTCAAACTCTCCGATACCCAGAAACAAAGGATGTTTTTTCACCTTAAGAAAAACTACCTCGGGTACGGGCGGATTGACACCCTGATGAAGGATAAGTACATCGAAGATATCAGCTGCAACGGCTCGAACATGAATATCTATGTCCAGCACCGCACGTACGGGTCTATCAGGACCAATGTCCAGTTTGCGGAAGTCGAACTGAACAACTTTGTCCTGAAACTCGCACAGGTAAGCGGCCGTCACGTCTCTCTCCTCCAGCCGATCCGCGATCTTACTCTCCCGGATGGCAGCCGTGCCAATATCACGCTCGGCGGTGAAGTGACCAAGAGAGGCTCAACTTTTACAATCCGTAAATTCAGGGCCAACCCGATCTCCTCGATCGAACTCATGGATTACGGGTCAATCGACGCGCAACAGCTTGCCTACACGTGGATCCTCATGGAATACAAGCGCTCGATTCTCGTATCGGGCGGAACCGCAACCGGTAAGACCACGTTCCTCAACGTTCTCTGCAGTTTCATCCCCCCGGAATACAAGATCGTCTCCATCGAAGATACCGCTGAATTGAACCTTATGCATCCCAACTGGATCCAGTCAATCACCCGTTCAGGGTTCGGAACCTCTGAATCCAGTGGGGGCTCAAGCGGTATCTCTGGTCTCGGCGGGGGTTCCTCAAAATCGCCTGGCGACATCTCGCTCTACGATCTCCTGGTCGCGGCCCTGCGGCAGCGGCCCGAGTTTATCATCGTTGGTGAGGTACGGGGCGGAGAAGCCTTCACGCTCTTCCAGGCAATCGCCGTCGGTCACGCGGCGCTTGGAACAATCCATGCCGGATCCATGGATGAACTGCTCGCCCGTGTGGAATCCAACCCGATGAATGTGCCAAGGAGCCTCCTCTCGAACCTCGATCTCGTCATCTTTCCGATGCACATCAAGAAAGGCGAGCGGAGCATGAGAAGGATATCCAATATCGTAGAGATCCTTGAACTCGACAGGGATAAGGGGGACCTCATCACCAATACGGTATTTAAGTGGGTGCCTGAGGTTGATGAGTTCAAGTGGCAGGGGCGCAGCTTTTTGTTCGACAAGATCCGGGATACCCATGGTGTCAGCAAAGAAAAGCTCCAGCAGGAACTGGAAGACAGGACCCGGTTCATCAACTGGATGCAGAAGACCCACATCAGGGATTACCATACCGTGACCCAGATGGTCCAGCAGTATTACCGGGATAAGGAGGAGGTCATGAAGATGATGGAGGGGGTCGGCGTGGGGTAGAACAACGAACCGGATTGATTTTCTGCATTCATGTCACCAGTGAATTTCTTCCGTCACATTTTTCGGATGAACCGGATGGAAAGATCTCATTTCCAGAAATAGAAAGATGTTATCCGGAACACCGTTCCTTTGCCGGTAATCAGTCAGTAAGCTGCCGATGAGTGATCGTCAGATAACCGGATTACAGACAGGTTAGTCGGTATTCCTTCTGCATTTTCCCGAGATTCATTTTGGCAGGGGGGAATTGTTCGCTGGAGCGACGCTTCTTGCCCGTAATATCGACTCGAAGTTACGGTGGATCCTCGAAGGAGTTCGTCCGTCCAAATCCGGCTCCCCGCATCGTTTCATGTATACAAAATCATTGGTAAAATCCGTTTATTTCATGGGATATGCCGACGCGTCCTTATCGTCGCGTTTTCCGAACATCCCCTACCAAAGAGGGAGGTGGTTTCGCACTCCGGTCCAGGAAATCACTTCCGGTCAATTATGGAACATTGATGTCAGGGAACGGTCAACAGGTTAACAACAAACTCCCGGGTGTTTCGTGGACCTCAGCCTTGTCATGCAGGGAATCGTGATCGGTCTTACCCTTGCAGTACCCGTCGGACCGATCTCCCTGCTCTGCATCCACCGCACCGTTGCTGACGGCCGCCTCCACGGGATCTTCTCCGGCATCGGTGTGGCTACTGCGGATTCCGTCTACGCGGCTGTCTCGTTCCTTGGCCTGACCGTCGTGTCCGGCCTAATCCTTGGATACCAGTCGGTCTTCCGGTCCCTCGCGGGGCTCGTTCTTGTCCTGGTCGGCCTCCGGGTTTTCTTTTCAGAACCTGCAAGTGTCAGCACTGATTCGGAGCACGAGCCCTACCTGAAAGATTACCTCTCGATGGTTGCCATCGCGATCGCAAACCCGCTGACCCTTGTCTTCTTCATCGCTATCCTGCCGGGGTTCGGGTACATATTCCAGGGTACGTCGGTTATCGCTGCTGCGGAATTTGTTGCCGGAGTCTTCATCGGTTCAACGATCTGGTGGATCGTCCTGTGCGGCTCAATAGGTTCCGTCCGCTCCAGTATCGGCAGAGAGAATCTGAAGCTGATCAACCGCATCTCGGGGCTGCTGATCGTCTTCTTCGGTGCCGGGATGCTCATCCTGCTCATCGCCGGCCGTGTCATCTCTCTACCCTGATCCCGGTTTACACTCAGTCATAACGCCCGAACCGGAATTGAACCGGATGAAACTACCCGGAAGTATGTACTATCATGAATAGGTCTACCGGATCCCTTCTCGCCGGAATTTAACAGAAGGAATAAATATATTTTCTCTTACGCCAACAATTAAGCACGAAAAATTCATGAAATATCCGGGACACAGGAGAGGTTGTACTGACTGACAAGAAACCGGGAGCGCCACCGGGCGATGAGATCATTAGGGTGAAACTGCCCCAGAAGCGCAACCGGGAAATGTTCGGGTGTGCCGAACTGATGATGGGTGCCAACCATATCCGGGTCCGCTGTTTCGACGGTGTGACACGGATGGGCAGGATCAAGGGAAAGATAAAAAAGAAAGTATGGATCCGCGAGGGTGACATCCTTATTGTCATCCCGTGGAATTTCCAGGACGAGAAATGCGATATTATCTATCGGTATACCGGTCCGCAGGTGGAGTGGCTCCGGCGGAATAATTATCTCTGACAAATTTTTTGCAATCACTTTTCACGGGGCAGGATCGTCCCGGAACCATTTTGCAGCGACGATGTGACAGCCGATGGTTAAAATCAACGGCTCTGTATCGCTTTCCTGTAACGGGAAATTTTTCATGAAAAGGTGGTCCCCGATAATTTACCCATTCCTTGTTCAGCAGGTATCCCGTAATTGACCAATGGTTCACTGCGGGCATATTTTTTATCCCATACCACCCACGTTTACACAATGTGCGGGATCGCAGGGCAGTACCTGTTTTACCGGTAAGGAACCTGACAGGGAGCTCCTTGCTGAAATGTCACGGCGCCTCTCTCACCGTGGTCCTGACGGGGAGGGGAGTTGGACCTGTAAGAGTACGGGGCTGGTCCATCGCAGACTTGCCATCATCGATCTTACGGATGATGGCCTCCAGCCGATGACAAACGAGGACGGGACACTCTGGCTGGTCTTCAACGGTGAAATTTACAATTACGTTGAACTCCGGGAGATACTGGTCCGGAACGGTCACCGTTTCCATTCAAAATCCGACTCAGAAGTAATCCTGCACTCCTACGAAGAATGGGGGGCTGACTGCCTCCGGCAGTTCAACGGGATGTGGGCATTCGCTATCTGGGACGACCGCCGGAAACATCTCTTCTGCGCCCGTGACCGGTTCGGCATCAAACCCTTCTATTATGTTCAGGTGAACGGTTCGTTCCTCTTCGCTTCCGAGATCAAGGCGCTCCTGGCACATCCTGATGTCGGGAAACGCCCTGAAGATGGGACTCTTGGTACCTATCTTGCCTGGGGTGTATTCGACCATTCGGGAAAGACGATGTTTGACGGCATCTTCCAGCTGAAACCCGCCCACTGGATGAGGGTGACCGCTGAGGGGCCGCAGGAGCCGTCCCGGTACTGGGACATTACGGTCAGTCCGTCCCTACAACAAAAAATTTCTGACCGTGAGGCGGCATCCGGACTTCTGAAAGCACTGTTGAGCGCGACCCGAATCCACCTGAGAAGCGATGTACCGGTGGGGACCTGCCTCTCGGGCGGAATTGACTCATCGACAGTCACGGTACTCATCAATAATCTCATCCGGGATGAGGCACCTGCGAGTGTCGGTTCCCGGGAGAAGACCTTCTCCGCGGTCTTTACCGACAAGCGGTTTGACGAGAGCCGGTATATCGATGAGATCGTTGCAGCAACCGGGGTTGACGCACACCGCGTTGAACCCACACCCGAACAGCTCTGGGATGACATTGACCGGCTTGTCTGGGCTCAGGACGAGCCATTCGGTTCGCTCTCAATCTATGCCCAGTACTGCGTCATGCGTCTGGCAAAGGAAACGGTAAAAGTAGTGCTCGACGGACAGGGAGCTGATGAGCTCCTTGCAGGCTACCTTGCGTACCAGGGAAGTTATGTCCGCGGACTGATCCGTTCCTTTCACTGGTGGACCGCCCTGCAGGAAGTTGCCGGCAGCTTCCGCCATCACCGGGGGTTTTTCGGTTCCGCATTCCGCCAGGTCCTCGTCCGCCGGGGACGCCGGACACTCCTGAAATCAGTTGCCCCCGCAGTCGATCGGTACGCGGGCAGCCTGAACGAAGTTCTCAGCCGGGAACTCATGGCTACCAACCTCCCGGGGCTCCTCCATTACGAAGACCGGAACTCCATGGCATTCTCCATAGAATCGAGGGTCCCGTTCCTGGACGTCCGGTTGGTGGAATATATTGCATCTCTTCCTCTTAGTCAAAAGATCCGCCACGGCGTAACAAAGACTACTCTCAGGAACGCAATAAAGGGGTTGATTCCCGAGTCCGTCCGCTGCCGGATGGACAAGATGGGTTTTGTCACGCCCGAAGAACTGTGGATGAAAGAAGCTCTCCGTCCGTTCATGCTGGAAGTACTCAGCTCGGACAGTTTCCACTCCCGTCCCTACTGGCATGCGGATGCGGTGGTGAAGGATTATCTCGCTTTCCTTGAAGGAAAAACAGCCTATTCTCAGGAAGTATGGAGGATCGTGTGTGCTGAGTTGTGGCTGAGAATGTTCTTCGATATGCGGGGCAGGCTTCCGGCTGGTACCTGATCCGGCGTGCTCGTCTCATGGTGACCCGGTGAAATTGGGTCGTACAGGATCGAATCATATAAATGGTCTATCCAGACAGATTTATATGATGATCTTCGGATGAAGGGATATTCCTGCGTTTCCGGAGATTTTGAGCAGACCATGAAATCTATCATTCTTGCCGGAGGCGTTGGGACACGGCTCTGGCCGCTGTCGCGGGAATACTACCCTAAACAATTCATCCAGCTTGACGGTCAGTCGCTCTTCCAGAAGACATTCCAGCGTGCAGTCCTCCTCTCGGGAGCTGACGGGGTGATTGTGGTGACCAATGCGATCCACCAGTATCTCGTGCGCAACCAGATCGAGGAGATGGGATCCCCGCTCAGGGAATCACAGATCCTTATTGAACCCGAGGGGAAAAACACCCTTCCCGCAATCATGTGGGCGATGCGGCAGGTCAGGTCCGTCAACCCCCATGACGTGGCAGTCGTCTTTCCGAGTGATCACCTGCTGGGAGATGCTGCTCTCGACCAGATACGCGCTGCCGAGCCGCTCGCAAAAAATTATCTCGTCACGTTTGGGGTAAAGCCTACATCACCCCATACCGGCTACGGATATATCAGGCCGGGCAGGAAGCTGGATGTCGGAAACATCGCTGATGAGTTCAGGGAAAAACCTGATGAGAAGACCGCCCGGGAGTACGTGAAATTGGGCTACCTCTGGAACAGCGGGATCTTCCTCCTATCCACCGGTTGTTTTTTTAAGGAACTGAAAAAATACCGGCCCGCATTGTATAGTGAATCCATCGGAGACAATATACCTGATTACGCCAGTCTTGACGCAGTCTCAATTGATTACGGTCTGCTGGAACATTCGAAACGGGTCGCAGTCGTCCCTCTCGATGCGGAATGGAGCGATCTTGGCACATTCAAGGCACTTTACGATGCAGAGGCCCATGACGGGGATGGCAACGTTGGGACTGCCGAGTATATTGCGGCAAGGAACAATTTTGTCCACGCCCCGGGAAAACATGTAGGGCTCATCGGTGTCAATGACCTTATCGTTGTGGATACAGCGGATGCCCTGCTCATCTGTAATAACCAGCAGACCGAACAGGTAAAACAGCTGGTCAGCCGCTATAATACCGGCAATAACCCGGTCACCAAATTCCACCGGCAGGTCCACCGCCCGTGGGGTTCCTACACGGTTCTGGAAGACACCGCCATTTATAAGATCAAGCGGGTAACGGTAAAGCCAGGAGAGAGCTCTCCCTGCAGCTCCACCACCACCGGAGCGAGCACTGGGTGGTTGTGCGCGGAACTGCAGAAGTCGAGCTTGACGGGGAATCCCGGCTGCTCCGGAAAGGAGAGAGGTACTTTTATCCGCAGCGGCACGGTGCACCGGTTGAAGAACCCGGGTCTCATCCCTCTCGACGTCATCGAAGTACAGCTCGGTGAGTATCTCGAAGAGGACGATATCGTGCGCTTCGAGGACGAGTACGGGCGGATCTGACGCGGCAGTTGGTATTTGATTATTTCTGCCATAGTACAGAACGGAATACGAACAATTACGTTCCTTCAGAAAAGAAAAGTCCACGACAGGATCTGCAGTTGGTTCGTTGACACAAAATAAAAAAATCTGATTATTTCTTTGCTCCCGGAGGTTTCGCCGGGGATAATGGACCCCCCTGCTAATCATGCAGCACGAAAGTTCGCGGACCGGGCCCGATGAGATCCATCCTTCCCGCCATCCTGAGACCTTCGGCAACCAGACGGTGGTTCTTCGGTTCACGATAGTGCATCAGGGCACGCTGAATCTTCTTCTCGTGTCCTTTTGGTATATGGATTGGTTCCAGGGTGAACGGGTTGAGGCCGGTATAGTACATGCAGGTCGAGACGCTCATGGGAGTCGGTGTGAAGTCCTGAACCTGCTCGGTATACATCCGGGTTTTCTGGATATAGAGCGCAAGCTCCACCATGTCTGCAACCGTGCAGCCGGGATGTCCGGACATGAAGTAGGGGAGCAGGTACTGCCGGCTCTTTTTCTCTGCTGCTCTGCAAACTGTTCGCGGAACCTGTCGAAGACTTCCCTGCCGGGCTTGTTCATAAGGTCGGTCACGTTTTTTGTCACATGTTCAGGGGCGACCTTGAGGTGCCCGGAGATATGGTGCTCACAGATAAGGTCAAGGTACCCCGAATCATCGGCAAGTACAAGGTCGTAGCGAATACCCGAACAGATAAAGACCTTCCTGACGCCGGGGACCTGCTGCAGCGCCTGAAGAAGCTCGCACTGGAATCTGTGGCTCGTATGGAGGGTCCGGCAGGACGTGCTGCAGCGCCTATCCCTGCACGCCCCGGATCCCTCCCAGCGGTCGCATATGAGACCGTACATGTTTGCCGTTGGTCCGCCGACATCCTGTACAATGCCTTTGAAACCGGCCATTTTTGTCATGCGGGTGACTTCCCTGATGATGGATCCGATGCTCCGGTTCTGGATGATCCTGCCCTGGTGGTGGGTGAGGGCGCAGAATGAACACCCCCCAAAACAACCGCGGTGACTTGTCACCGAGAACCGTACCGGGTCCAGTGCCGGTACCGTCCGGGAATAGGACGGGTGGGCCTCCCGGGAGAACGGCAGCTCGTAGATATGGTCGAGTTCCGGGGTTTTCAGGGGATGCGCCGGGGGGTTCTGGATGACTACGGTCTTCGGGTGGGGCTGTCCAACCGGAGCGCCCTCGACCGGGTCCTGCTCATGGTAATGCAGGGCAAATGCCCGGGCATATGCTCTCTTGTCCTGTGAGACCTCCCCAAAGCTTGGGATTTCAATAATGCTCTGCGGACGGTTGCATCGCCATTGTGCTACCTCCATGGTAAAGGCAGTCCCGTGAATGTCCCGTAGCAGCCCCGCAGGTTCACCGGCGCTCAATCGCTGGGCAATCTCCACTACCTGCCGTTCACCCATACCGAAAACGAGAAGATCGGCGGGCGCATCCGCGAGGATCGATTGCCGGACCTTGTCCTGCCAGTAATCATAATGGGCGAAGCGCCGGAGGCTTGCTTCGACACCACCGAGAATGATCGGTACACCGGGAAACAGTTCATGTATTTTGCTGGTATACACGATTGTCGCCCGGTCGGGGCGTTTCGGGATACCCCCGGGAGAGTAGACATCATCGCTCCGCCGCTTCAGGCCGGGCGTGAGATTGTTCACCATGGAGTCGACATTTCCCGATGAGACGCCAAAGAAGAGGCGGGGTTCTCCCAGTGCCAGAAAATCCGTTGTATTCTTCCAGTCCGGCTGGGCAATAATCCCTACAGAGAATCCGGCATCCCAGAGGACCCGCCCGATGATCGCAGTTCCAAATGATGGGTGGTCGACGTAAGCATCTCCGCTCACGAGAATGACATCGAATCGTTCTATGCCGAGTTTCCTGCCTTCTTTCAGGGACATCGGGAGAAACGCGGGCTGTGGGATCATAGAGTGAGACGATGTGTGCGTTTCATATCCCGGAAACGGGATATGAGGTTATGTTGACGGGCGCCGGGTAAGGTCCCGGATAATTTCTGCAAGCCCTCCCGGCAGTTCGCTGGTCTCGTCTTTTTTATCGGTGCGGGGAGCGGTCTCTTGTGTTTCATCGGTTTCCTCTCCGGATTTTGACGTTTCGCCTTCGCTGCTCTGAAGCACCGGCATGTGAATCTGGGATTTTTCATCAAATTCCCGGCGGGCAGAAAGCCCGGTAAATTCAAGGATAACCACTTCAACAATGAGGTACGCCGTGGCTTTTTCCCGCAGACAGCCGGTCAGGGCGTGGCCGGCCCTGCCGACCGATGCATGGTAATGGATGTGGGGACCACCTTCCCCCGGGTAAATAGTGCCTACACCAAACACTTCCCAGCCCACCCTCAAACATAACGAAATGAGGAACCGGGGGAATGACCGGTTCCTCAGGTCCGGTCACCATCCTCCCGTTCATCAGGGCGCCAAGGAAGAGGATCGAGCCCGCCAGGATACCTTTGTCTCCGATGAACTGGTGCAGGGAAACCAACATATCCTCACCGTCATCGATCCTCACGACAAAGACCCTGCCGAGCTGACCTTCCGTATATTGCATATAATCAGATACCCTTTCTGGTATTCATATGGTTTTCGCGGGTTTATATCTTCTATGACAAACGCAGGATACCGTTTTCATGGATAGAATGGGCAGGAAATGACCTCCGGTTCCTTGAATTCGGGGGAATCTCCATTATTATCTCCCGCCGGCGCCTCCACCGCCGAACCCGCCCATACTGCAGAAACCACCATGACATGGTGGGGTGAAATAGAGGAGCGGGAGAAACGCGTACATCCTTTGTGACTCCAACGGGAATGCCGGTTTCGGCGACATGAATATTGAGCGATCTGATCGCCCGTTCCACATTTTCCCGGACGGCTAGGGCGACGTGCTGTGTGGTTTCTCCCACGACTATGACCTTTCAGAACTCTATTTTCGGCGGAGTTGCGATCGCTTTCTCGAACTGCAGGTACTCAAGTCTCAGAAATTCTGTCAACCGCCCAACAAAATTCGACGAGATGGTATCCATCATCGTGTTGAACTCCCTCGAGATGTTGTTGTAGGTGTTGCGCTGCCGCGCAATCTCATCCTCAAGGCCTTTGACAGAATCCATAAGGTTTGTAACGGTTGTTGAGGTCTTGAGATCCGGGTAATTTTCTGCCACTGCGAGCAGGCTGCCGAAGATGGCGCGGGACTCGGTTTCTACCTTGTTCAGGTCCCCGGGACGTGCTGTCCCCACACTTGCCCTCATGGCAGTCACTTTTTCGAGGGTCTCTTTCTCGAACTTTGCATAACTCCTGACTGCGCCGAGGAGCTGGTCGATCATGTCCAGTCGCTTTTTCATGGCGACGCGGATCTGGCCCAGCGTGGCTTCAGATGCGTTTTTCAGGGTGTAGAACCGGTTGTAAATGCCCATGGTCCGGAGGACCAGGGCAACGATCATGAGGGCAATGATGCCAAGGATTATCCATCCAATGTAATCTTCCAGCATGGTTACTCAGAGTACTGAGGACCGTTTCTCAAGATAAGACAATTCGGAAAAAAGATATCGGAATAACTATGGAAGGATGAGGGATCCCACCACACGGAGTTTGCCGCCCTCGAGATAGTGGAGCGTCATGCGGGCACCCGGGGGGTACACAAGTGCCTTTTCCAGAGAGAGGGTCAGGGTGGGCATCCGCCAGTCGCCCTCCACGGTAACGCTCTCCAGCCGGGTGGGGAGGAACTGCATCCAGTGACCGGCATACAGCACCATGCCCTCTTTGAGCGGGGCCGGCCAGTACTTTACGAGTTGGGCTTTGCCGGTAACGTTATTGGAATATTTTATTGACGGGTCGTTTGTCAGAACGTAACCACGGTCAAGGTCTTCAGATTCAATGTTTTTCAGGGCGAGACCGACACGGTCACCGGCAACAGCGGTATCAGCATCATCATCATGTTTCTGGATAGACCGCACCTGTGCAGTCTTCTCCGTTGGCAGGACTTTAAGGAGGTCATGCTTTTTTATGGTACCTTGTGCCACACAGGCAAGTGCAACAACCCCCACACCTTTCACATTGAAATGGTGGTCGATGGGAACGACACCGTTGCCCCCGCTTGTCTTCTCTTTCTGGTGGTGGGTCTTTTTCACTGCAATATCGAGGAGCTTTTCACGTATTCCGACCATGTCCGCCTCCATCAATTCGTAATGTTCGAGGACGGTGCCTTTGATAAGCGGCGCAATCTGGTCAGGAAAGATATAGTTCTTGAGAATAAGATACCCGGCAGATTTCCCGGCGCACTGGAGCATCAGCACGCATTCGCCAAACGAGGCGTTAATCTCATCGACAACAAGTATCACGCGGTCCGCGAGGGATATTGAATAAAAGAGCGAGGAGAGTTTTTCCGGATACCGTGTCGGTTCGATGAAGGTGACCGTTGCGTCACCTTTCTTCAGGTTATAGAATGTGATGTCGCTTGCCGTCCCCTTCTTTCCCAGATCCTTTGAATAATCGGGCGGGGCGATGATTGCGACCGTGAGGTTGGACATGATGGTAGGTAGTTGGTCGGCTAAGGATATGAGGATTTTTTAACAGACTGGAAAAATTGAAGAAAAAGACGAAACATTGTGAGGATGACACCCAAGAAAAGAATTGAAAAGATTGCTCAAGTACTCACCGCTTCTTCTTTTTGTGGCTTGATACTTGTTCTTTTTTAATAAGATCCATATTTTCAAAATATTGTTCGATTTCACTGCGTTTAATAATCAGAATTACAAGTATAATTATACCAATTCCGGTTAATACATATCCGATTTTTACGTCGTTGGGATCAAATTTGAAGCTGAGTGACGTGGTTTCCGATGTGACCTGAGCGGCGACCATATTTCCGCCATTCATCGCATCCTGACCATTAACTTTCCATCCAGGGTAATATGAGGTTTTTAGTACGGCAATATCTCCGGGAGTAAACTGCCCAGATACCGTTACTTCATCTGATCCAAATTTTTCAATATTGACAGGAATGACTTCATTCTTTCGGATTACGAACACATTTGGAAGGACATGATCCGGCTGGTAGATTGATATATTCTGAACCTTGAATGTCACATTATCGATATTCTGATCGCCATTCTCAAGATACTGATCATCCACGACATAATCCGCTGTGAAATACGAGGCATTCCCGATATTATAGGTATCAGCAAGAGTCGTGGTGAGGTAATTGGGATAATACGCCCTGATTGGGTGAATGCCATTTTTAATAAACCAATAGGTAAAATCTTCGTGATAGAACGGCCAGCCAGTTTCAAGTACCCAGATCTGCGATTCTGCCGTATTGACAGATTTGATCTTCTCAATAATCGGAAGAGCAGGACTGCTCCCCAAGTTTGGATTGGAAACTGAAAGATAACTGAGATTTCCCATAACTACAATACAGATACTTACCATCAACAAACCACAAAGAAGGTTGGATTGAGTGGCCCGGAGTTGAATAAGATTCCGATTAAAAAAGATTATCGCGGCGCTGACAATTCCCACGATAATGATTGATTTTATTCCAATACCGATATCTATTCCAGGAAAATTTTGGAAAATAAAGTATGCATCAATGAACAATGATCCGGTAAAAAAAATAATCAAGATCTTCAATGTTACCCGGTTAAAATACAACAACGCTATGAAAACTGCGATAATAATCAGTGAAATCCATGCATCAACTGATGCATCAATCTGAAATGGCAATTCTAACATTTTTAATATGAAAAGGGCACTTATGCCATAGATGACATTTTTTTTCTGTTGTGAAGATATTGCAAAAAATTCTCCATTTTTAAGGCGTGTTAACAGAAGATCAAGACCATACAAGGAGAAAAGGAGGATTATGGGAAGGATAGCACCTAACATGCGACCTGCAACGCGGAAATTATTAACACCGGGAAGAAGGTGAATGAAGGATAAAAGGGTTCTTCCTCCATCGGCCCAGATAAACGAGAACAATATCGCAAAAAAAGCAGGAATTGTCCAGTCGTCCCTGCCGAAGACAAAGGCAATAATCAAAAATAAAATCGGAAAAATCCCAATCAATGCGATGCTCTCATAGCCACTGAACGCATGATCAATGGGAGTCCCAACAATAAATGATGCGATATTATTTTCAAGCGAGCCCCCGTCCCCCAAAACATTGATGATATCAATTCGACCTAAAGCAGTTGAACTGATCATAACGGGGATGAGTTCAATGGAAAGTAATAGGGTACCAATAAATGCAGAAAAAAAGACTGCGGTAATAGTACGCTTGCTCAGCATTTTCCTTAAAAGATAATATATAAAAAAAATTGCAAGAATTGCACAACTATAAAAGAGATAGTACACAGCGCCAGTAAAGAAAATCAATGCGAAGGAGATCGAAAAAATGACAATATTCACTACGGATGTGTCATTATCCCAGATAATCTTAAAAAATGCATAATACATCAAAGGTATCCAGGTCAATGCGTATATGATGGAAAGGTGACCTGCATCGACTCGCGACAGAAGAATTCCTGAAAAAAGGTATGCCGTGGAAAATATCATCCGAATTTCAGGATTTCTGGTCATTAATCCCGACATTTTGAAAAAAAACAGATACGCCAAAAACAGACTGATGATGATAAACCAGTTTATTAAATAAATATCCTGTGAAAGGAGAAGACTGGGAATATAAGTCGGGTAGAATTTTTCTGACAGAGGGAGTGCATATTCCGGCATGCCCGTTAACCAATTCGGATTCCATAATGCAAGTGGATCATTAGCAACAGAGAGTTCGGTGTTAATACCAAGAAGCGTATCATATTTACTTGAAATGAACCCTTGATCCGGTTGAATGATCGAAGGGAACGCCACTAATAAGAGTACTAAAGGCAAAATGAGGTAACAAACCTCTTTTACAGAAATATTGCTGTTTTTTATCCAGTCAAGACTCATCTGATCCACCAATACCATCGATGTTTTTTATTGGATATCTGATGCCGAAAAATATCCGTAAAGATACAGACCGAACGAGCACCATCAGATTCTCATTGTATACTCTTAAGAACAGGATCTGATATATTTTTTCAGGCTCGGTAGAATTCCTCAACAATAATCAGAATAGCAAAAAATATCCTCAATCTTGAAAGGTTATAGAAGATCTCCTTGATTTTGATCTCCCTAATCTGAAGTTGGGATTTTCGAGCCTTGGGGGATTCCCCGGATTCTCTTTTCAGGACGAAGAATATCGTTTCCACCTTATTTCCCTGATCATATTTCTCCCGATCGAATGATAGAGCGATTCTTATTCGATCATACCCGGAGATTTTTTCCGTTTTCTATCTCAAACAGGGATGAACGAGCAGGCGTTCAGGTATACCGAATCAGCCGGTGAATCTCTTCAGAATCGTATCTTTTATCCAGGGCATAAAGATCAGAATGTCTGACCTCTAGCACTGTTCCAAGAGTGTTTCGGTGTGAGGGATATCATGGACATGTTGAGATATCTTCAGACGGGTGATGATCTGCCGATCAGTATCGACAGAGATCGTGGTTTTCAGGAATAGCAGTGACTGGCATAGGAACTGGTAAATCCGGATAAGTCGATCGCGATACAGATTTTGAGGAGTTATCTCTCATTTTTCTGTTTTCCACGTCACCCGCCGGTTCACCCAGAAATTCCATGCAAAGGCAACAAGAATCCCAAGAAGGTTCGAAACCAGATAGTAGATACCGAAGAAACTGGTCAGGAGATATAATATTCCCATATTTATGACGAGTCCCCCGACAGAAACCCCGTGAAATGCAATCAAGCGATGCCAGCGACTGGATAATCGGTGTTGCTGGTAGGACCGGAACGTCCAAAGATCATTCCAGAGAAAATTATTCAGGACGGATAATTCGATTGCAAACAAACTGGATACCAGATAAAATAACCCGACATAATTTGTAAGACAATACAATACCCCCATATTTATGAGGATCCCGATTATCCCTACTATCCCGAATTTGAGCACTTTTTTCCATTCTCTCCATGCAGCACTCTGGTGATGGGAGAAGGAATAAAGTGTGATGTCCATAACCTGCTCTGCATATTCGACAATCGTTTTCAGTTTTAGCTTACTCGAACCGACGTCACGGTCGACAAATTCAAAGGGAATTTCCCTGTCCTTTTCCCAAGTCCCCTTTCCCAGCACCTCCAGCAGTATTTTATAACCTCTCGGTTTTAGTGGCGCATTGGTAACTACTTCCTTTCTGACCGCAAAAAATCCGCTCACAGGATCTGTAATATCCGGAAAAAGGAGCCGCCCGAGAAATGTTGCCCCAATAGAGATGATCCGCCGTTTGATAGGCCATTTTTTTATTTCCCCCCCCTCCATGTACCTGCTTCCGATAACAACCTCGTTCCCCGACCTGATTTCGCTATACATGGCGGGGATCAATGACGGGGGATGGGAAAAATCCGCGTCGATGACCACAAAGATCTCGGAAGAGGCGTGAGCAAATCCTTCGGCTACCGACTGGGAGAGGTCGCGATCGTCACTGCGGACGAGAATATTGAGATTAGGTTTTGCCTTTTTCATCTCATTAACAATCGCAATAGTGGCATCGGGGGAATTGTCATCCACTACCAAGATCTCCCCGTTGAGTGCATTATCCCGGAATACGTTATCCACTTCGCTAACAATATCCCGGATATTAAGCTTCTTCGTTGTAGGTGGGAATGATAACCGTAAGGTCGTACATGGTTGTCGAGATCCGGATGGTTACTCTGAAGAGAAGAGATAAATGCCGGTATCCTGCTTCAGAAATGTCGCATTCGTCTTCAGCCATGCGATGGCATCACCGCTGGGATCCGCTGAACTGATATCCTGAGTGACTACATAATAGATCGTGCGGTTGTTTTTCTGAGTGTTCAGGGCAGCGAGTTCACGAGCCGTTGACGCGTGCTCCAGGAATGTAGTATCCGAGATGTTTGAATAATAATAATCAAGCGGCTGGTCGACGTATGCCGGTACAGCCACGACAATATCACCCGGTTTGGTCAGTTGCTGAAGCTGCCCAGAAAAGCCTCTCCAGTCATCCTTGGTGTATCCTGAATAATAATTAGCAATTGTCGGTGCATTCAGGATGATGAAGAATGCGATGAAGCATACAACGATCCCGCGGTTATTGATGAGAGAGTAGAACAACCGGTATGAGACTGCAACCCCGATAAAGAAGATTAGGGAGAAGAAGATAAGGTAACGGGGTTCCATGGGCATCTTATAAGAGAGGATAAAACTGATAACGAACGTGAGAACAGTGAGTGTCACGAGCAGAAGGCCCTTGTTCCTTTCAATACGGAATGCCTGAATGACTCCGAGGACAAAGAAGATCAGGAGCAGATACGTGGCGACATCAGAAAACCCTGCTACCTGCTGGAATGTCGTAGAGATTACATCAAGTCCCTGGACACCGAACGTGGGAGCAGATGCAGTCCTTGTTGCAAAGAGCTGAATCGTAATAACTATCAGTGGAAGGCACAGGACGATAAAAAAAATTAATCCTGCCGCAATCGGCAAAAAATTCCTGATGTTATTCCGGAGATCCTTGATCCTCAGAGCAAGCGCGTACAAGACCAGCGATGCGATGATAACAAACGCATAGAAGTGGGACCAGAAAGCCAGTGCAGAGAGTACGCCAAAAAGTGCCCAGTTCCGGGTATTGTTCGTTTTGAGAGCCCTGAGATAGAACACCATTGCGAATGCGACAAAAAAGAGCATCATGGAGTATGCCCGTGCTTCCTGCGAATAATAAATGAGGAACGGGGAAACTGCGAATGCGGCTGCGGCAATAATGCCGACATTCCGATCGATAAACTCCCTGCCCACGAGATATGCCAGAGGAATGGTCAGGACACCGAGTAACGCGGGAATGAATCTGAGAATAAATTCGTTATTCCCAATTGTCAGCATCAGGTGCTCTAGCCAGTAAAACAGAGGGGGGTTGAATTCACCGGCCATTGTCTCCTGCCAGATCTGAGGGATTGAACCAATGGAGAGCGTATAGGTCGAAGCTTCATCGAGCCATAATGAATTGAATCCCAAATCGTAAAACCGGAGGAAACATCCGATGAAGGTCAGAGCCAGGAGGATTTGCATGTAGCGGCTTCCAAGCAGAACTGATCTGACATTATCCCAGCTGAGATCGTGAAACGTTTGGATCGGGGAGCGGTAATCCCTGTCCAGATTACCGTCAAAATCCGAAGCTGCTCTCTTTGCTTGTGTACGATCCCCGCGTTTCTTTGCCATTGCAATCATTTACTATTTCGTAAATCTTCTGATATAGATTATTGCATATCTGTCGTTTTCCGATGATCCGCTGCCAATGAATATTTCCAAGATACCTTTGGCTGTCCCCTTCTTCTGCCACCAGTCTCCCCATCCCTGACAAAAACATATCAACAACAGGAAAGAATGCACTTCAAATACCTTCGACACGGCATGTCTTATAAGGCAAACCTATGCATCGGTTTTCCGGTTAACCGGAGAATTGACCGCACCAAGAAGCTGGCTGGTATCCGTGACCACGACCGAAGACTGCTCAAGCATCAGGTTGACCTGCTCGTGATTGCCCACCCGCCTGAAATCGGTTCTCAGGGCAATGACCGGCTTTTTCCGGGCAAATGCATAACCCATCTCCCAGGCTGTTCCGGAGTCGGCATCGGCCCCATCGATGATGGCGACAACAATATCGGATTTTTCGAGCGCTGCCCTGTTCTGCACAAACAGTCGTTCCTGTTCGTCTGCATCCCTTGTATCAGAATCATCGCCTTTCTCCTGAGGCTGGTACACCTCAAACAGGTTTTTTTCTAGGAGCGCAGCGATGGATGCATTGTAGGATCGTTCGGCTTCCGAGAACAGCGGCGCAGCAAGATAGATCCGGTAACGGCAAAATGTTGCGACATCCATCGCGGCGACTTCAGGAAACCGCGAAAAGAAGACACCCCGGCCGGTTCTTTTCGCGGGCGTATCTCCTTCACTTCCATAATAAGTTGTGGTAACTCCACATGTGGGTGAGGAGTTGACACCAAGTATGCAGAGGGGAGGACCCCCGGCTTTGATGAGATCATATACCTGTTTCGTCAGTTTGTCTGCCAGTGCAGCGAACTCTGCCGTATTGAGCCGCTCAAGAAAGGTTCCCGGCTCGCGATCAGGTCCCAGGTACAAGGTCTCAGGACATGGGAGGGGAACCATATCGATACCGAATTTCCTGCACCGCTGTTTCATGCGCCCAAATAATTCGAGATCCGAGGGTTTTGTAATACCCTTCGCCCGGAGGGACGGCGTGAGGATACACGGGCTGCAGAGCACGTACATTATTACAGTGTGTGCACGCACAGATGATCAATGATCCCCCTGTTTGCTTACCGGGACAACAGCTGTGATCCCCGGAAGTGCACGGTTAAGAAGCTGGAAAGAGCAGGATTTTTAAAAATTTTTACGAAGATCTCCCAGATACCCCGGAATACACTTCTTCTGGATCCCACTGCCGAGCAGGCACTGTCACCCGCTGACAGGTCTGTCCGATCCATCACGGTGCTTGACTGTTCGTGGGAGGTTCTGGATACCGGCGCCATCAGTACCCTGGAGAATCCGTCGCGCACTCCCCTTTCTTATGGCGGCAAACCCTGTCAATTTCGGCAAACCCTGCATATTATCATCTGTGGAAGCACTTGCGGTTGCTCTCTTTATCATTGGTGAGAAGGGACGGGCGGCAGAGATCCTCTCAAAAGTGAACTGGGGGGTTCGTTTTCTTGAAGTGAACCAGGAACCACTTGACCTCTATGCCCGGGCAAAAGACAGTACCGAAGTAATCGGAATCCAGGAATTATACCTGTGACATATCCAAGAATATATAAGGATTACCTGAGAACGGAGTCATTTTTCCCGAAATCCGGAAACATGCCTGCTGAGTTCTATTTACGGTTTAGGCATGTAAAAAGAGGTCTCTCACATCGCTGGTTAAGGTACTGTGGGTTTATTGCGGACCATTGTACTTGCCGGTTCGACAAGTTTCATGGAAACACCAGCAATAACGCAGAGAACACCGATCACCCACGCATAAACTCCCCAGATTTTTACAAGAGCGGCACTTGAGAGCTCCGGGAAAAGCGCCATCAGGATACTCAAAAAGAGCGTAAGCATTCCAAACAGGACGATAACGAGCCGGGTCTTCCATTCCTCGGAAAGCGAACAACCTACAATTATCAAGAGGACGCTGTTGATAATTGCCAGAAATGCCATGATGATGATGAAAGAGGGTTCAATGAAACCCGGGAGCAGGAGTGCGACAACGGCAATGATAAGGGAAAGTGCACCGGCAAAAAGACCGGGAACTGGTGGACGAGCTCCTCTTTCATAGAAAGAGAAAATGCAATCATGATCGCACCCACTGACAGGGCAAGCAGCCCGAATATCGGGATAAGCAGGCCAATAAACATCGGAGTCCAGAAGAATGCATCGATCCCGGAAATGAAAATGATAATACCTATGACTGAGATCTGCCACCACCGTACCGGCATATCGCAGAACACGAGCGATGGATTATTCATATACTTGTTGTTATTTCTGATAAGCATTTAACTATATGTAGCAAAAGAACGAAAAATCCGCAGTACCAATCCGGATGAGCCGGACATGGTAAGAAAATTAAACAATAGTTTTTTCAATCCGGGAGCAATGTACGATTGTATGATCAAGGTTGCCATCAACGGGTATGGTACTATCGGTAAACGCGTTGCCGATGCGGTCGCCGCTCAGAAGGATATGAAGGTAATCGGGGTATCAAAGACTCGCCCGAATGCGGAAGCGTTCGTAGCGAAACAGCGTGGGTACCCGCTGTTTATCGCCGATATTTCAAAAAAAGCTGCATTTGAGAAAGCCGGGCTGGCTGTTGCCGGATCGGTGGAGGATATGTGCAGGGCTGCCGATATCGTTGTCGATGCAACCCCGGGTGATGTCGGGGCGACCAATAAACCGCTCTACGAGAAACTCGGCATCAGGGCAATCTGGCAGGGAGGGGAGGACCACGAAGTTGCCGGTTTCTCATTCAACTCCTCCTGCAATTACAAGGAGGCAATCGGCCGGAAGTTCACCCGCGTCGTTTCCTGCAACACCACGGGTCTTGTCAGGATAATAAACACCATTGATCACGAGTACGGGGTGGAACACGTCCACGCGATCATGGTGCGTCGCGGCTCCGATCCCGGGGAGATCAAGAAAGGACCGATAGATGCCGTAGTCCTCGACCCGGTCAGCGTTCCCAGCCATCACGGCCCCGATGTCCAGACCGTACTCCCCCACATTTCCATCACCACGATGGCAATGATCGTCCCGACAACGATGATGCACATGCACGCGGTCAAGATCACCACAAAGCGGGAGGTCAGCCGCGAGAAGGTGGTCGATCTCATCAACCACCACCCGAGGATGGGGCTCATCAAAAAATCCCTTGGCATAAAGAGCACTGCAGAACTCAAGGAGTTCGCCATGGATATCGGCAGGCAGCGTGCTGACCTGATCGAGAACTGCATCTTCGAGGAGTCGATTTATACCAACAGGAATGAGATCGAGCTTCTTCCAGGCCATCCACCAGGAAGCAGATGTCGTTGTTGAGAATGTCGATGCCATCCGTGCCATGATGGGCACCGAGAAAGATGCTGACCGGTCAGTCAGAATGACCAACGAAGCACTGGGCTTTGTCACTATCCAGAATAACCATTAACACCCTTCATCACCCACTCTTTTTAATGGATGCGTACGAGCGGGTTTGCCGGAATACTGTTGAAGTTGTCACGGACGATGACCTCCGGGTTCTTCTCACACAACCGCATAAAATGGTCTATGCCGGGTACGAGCCAAGCGGCGAGATCCACCTTGGTCACCTGGTCACGATAAACAAGCTGGTGGATCTTCAGGCTGCCGGTTTCGAAGTCACCGTATTGCTCGCCGACCTCCATGCGTTTCTCAACCGTAAAGGGACCATGGAAAAGGTAGGAGAACTGGCGGAGTACAACAAACGCTGCTTTGAGGGGCTGGGACTAAAGAACGTGAATTATGTCCTTGGTTCCGAGCTCCAGCTGAACCGGGCCTATGAACTGCTCGGTACTCCAGCTCTCCCAGCAGATAACCCTCAATCGTGCTACGCGGAGTATGGATGAAGTGGGCCGGCAGATGGACCACCCCACGGTTTCTCAGATGATCTATCCGATCATGCAGATGGCTGACATCGCCGTGCTCGGGGTAGATGCAGCCGTGGGGGGGATCGACCAGCGGAAGATTCATATGCTTGCGCGGGAGCACCTCGTCAACTTCGGCTACAAGGTCCCGGTCTGCATCCATACACCTATCCTGAACGGTCTTGACGGGAAGAAGATGTCCTCATCACAGGGTAATTTCATCTCCGTGGCCGACAGCGAGGAGGATATCCGGAAGAAATGCCAGAAGGCCTTCTGCCCGCCGGAAATTACGGATAACCCCATCCTTCAGATATTCCAGCACCACATCTTCCCCCGTCTTTCGGAAATCACGATCAAACGACCGGAAAAATTCGGTGGCAACCGCACATTTTCCGGCTATGCTGAGCTTGAAACTGCGTACGGCAACAAAGAGGTTCATCCGCTCGATCTCAAGAAGACGTGCGGCGAATCCCTTGCCGGGATCCTTGCCCCGGTACGGGAGTATATACGGTGACTGGTACCATAACTGGATGATCACTGGTGGCACCTGCGTGAAAAACGGGAAAAGCATCGATAACAAACTCGACCAGCTCGACCATCTCCTCGAGGAGATGGGGGTCCGCATCAAGGATGCTGACCAGCTCAAGGTGAGGGAGGACGTCTTTGATGAGGTCACCCTCCTTGCGCTCTATAAGCTCGTGCACAAGAAGTGGCTCTCTGCTATCGGCGGATCAATAAGTACGGGAAAAGAGGCCAATGTCTTCTATGGTGAACGGGACGGTGGAGGCATTGCCATTAAGATCTACCGGATCAGGACCGCAAATTTCACCACGATGAGCTGGTACATCACCGGTGACCGGCGCTTCTCCCATGTCAAGAAGGCAAAAAAAGAGCTCATCTTTGCCTGGACAAAAAAGGAGTTTTCCAACCTTGCCCGGGCTCGGGAAGCAGGTCTTGCCGTTCCCGAACCCCTCGTCTGGGACCGGAATATTCTCATCATGTCGTTTCTGGGAGAGGGTGAGGTCCCCTACCCGCAGCTCAGGAACGTGGAGATAGAAGATCCCGGGGAGGTATATGCCAGCATAATCCGGGACATCGGTACACTCTACAACAAGGCCGAGCTTGTGCACGCGGACCTGAGCGAGTTCAATATATTGTACGGCGACCAACCATATCTTATCGATATGGGCCAGTCCGTCACCCGTGATCACCCCCGTGCCCTCTCCTTCCTCATGAGGGATATCCGCAACATCAACCGGTTCTTCAGGAGCCGGTGCGATGCTCGTAGTGATATCGATGTTTTCAATGAGGTGACCGGACTGGATGCAGCCGAGCCATGATTCCCTCGTATCGTGTACTGGAAAAAACGGTTGCTGGGACAGGTTGACAGATCTACCCAGAATACAAGGTGAACGAATATGATGCAGGAAGTAAAGATCGCAGGAAGCCGGGTCGGTGTGCTTATCGGAAAAGGCGGTGCAACAAAAAAAGAGCTCGAGACCAGAACGTGCACAACGATAACCATTGATAGTAAGGAGGGGCTTATCAAGGTCGAAGGTACTGAGGAGAACACTATCCTCCTCCTCCGGGCAGTCGAGATCATCAATGCCATTAACCGCGGTTTCTCTCCTGAGCGGGCATTCGAGATGATCGAAGACGAGGACCTCCTCCTCGAAGTAATCGATCTCTCCGGGATGGCAGAAGGTCCCAGGCAGACTGACCGGCTCAGGGGAAGAATCATTGGCAAAGACGGGAGGGCGCGTGAACAGATCGAAGATATGACCGATGTGGAGATCTCAGTCTTTGGCAAAACCGTTGCGCTTATCGGGTACCCGGAACCGCTCAAGACAGCCCGGGCGGCAATCGATATGCTCATCGAAGGGGTCCCTCACGAGAACGTGTTCGCCTTCCTTGACCGGAAAAAGAAAGAGGCAAAACAGGATATGATAAGTTATTATTACTAGTGTTTCCGGATCCTCAAAATCGTGCACTGGGATATATATGTTTTGCTCTATTTCCCATGGAAAAGAATCGGTTATATAAGATAGATTTCACCAAACAGACAAAATCTGCAGCGAATTTCAGTGGAATTAATGGGGTTAAACAGAAGGTTCTGACATGCTGATCGAAAAGCTCCCTATCCCCCCCAGTCTGAAACAGCAGTACCGGATGGGTGGCATCACTGAGCTCTACCCCCCTCAGGAAGAATGTATCAGGAAGGGCATGCTTGACAGGAAAAACCTGCTCATGGCAATCCCCACCGCAAGCGGGAAAACCCTGGTCGCCGAGATGGCGATGCACATCCATATCGCGCAGAAAGGAAAATGCCTCTATATTGTTCCCCTCAAGGCACTTGCTTCCGAAAAATTCAACGAATTCAATAACAAGGGCGTCCGGGTCGGCATCGCAACCGGGGATTTTGACCGCCGTGACGACATGCTCGGCCGGAACGATATTATCGTTGCGACAAGCGAGAAGGTGGATTCCCTGCTACGCAACAATGCCCGCTGGATCGGCGAGATCACCCTCCTTGTCGTCGATGAGGTCCATCTGATCGATTCGGAGAGTCGGGGTCCGACCCTTGAAATGGTGATCGCCAAGATGCGGTACCGGAACCCTGCCATGCAGGTAATAGGGCTTTCAGCAACCATTGGCAATCCGCATGTCCTTGCCGGGTGGCTTGATGCAGAACTCGTGACCAGCACCTGGCGCCCGGTTGATCTCAGGCAGGGTGTGTTCTGCAAAGACCGGATCCATTTCCGTGAAGGGGAACGGGAGATCCGGCAGGTATCAAAAAATTACGATGACCTCAACCTCTGCCTCGACACCATCGCTGAAGGCGGGCAGTGCCTCGTCTTTGTCTCGTCGCGGCGGAATGCCGAGGCATTCGCGAGGAGGGCAGCGGGCGCCATAAAAAGCGACGCCCCCGAACTCAAAGCCTGTGCGGAGAAGCTCGACAGTTCCGCGGAGACCGAGATGGTCAGGACACTTGCACTCTGCGTCTCGCAAGGGGCGGCCTTTCATCACGCCGGCCTGAGCCGGCAGGAACGGGCAGTGGTCGAAGAAGCGTTCCGGAAAGGTCACATCAAGTGCATATCATCTACACCTACCCTTGCTGCCGGGCTCAACCTGCCCGCACGACGGGTCATCATCCGAGATTACCTGCGGTTCTCCGCAGGAGAGGGCATGCTGCCTATCCCGGCAAGCGAATACCACCAGATGGCCGGTAGGGCCGGGCGCCCGCGCCTCGATCCGTACGGCGAGGCCGTACTCATTGCCAAAGACGAAGGTCAGGTCGAAGAGCTCTTCGAGTGCTACATTGAGGCCCCTGCAGAGGAGGTCCATTCGAGGATTGCTGAACCGACGGCCCTTTATACTCATGTCCTGTCGCTCATCGCTTCGGGCTTTGCCGGGACAAGGGGCGAACTGATGTCATTCATGGACCGGAGCTTCTATGTCCATGAACACCGGCACGGGCGCCTGATGCAGAAAGCCGTGGATGCGGCGCTCAGGTTTCTCGTCAGCTCGGAGATGGTAATGGAGATTGGTGAGCATTTGGGATCAACCGAATTCGGTACCCTCGTCTCACGGTTATACATTGACCCCCGGAGTGCAGCCCTTATTATAACGACCCTGAGAGAACGGGAGGGGTATGCCGATATCGGCCTGCTCCAGCTGATCTGCAGCACTCCAGATATGCCACGCCTCTATGTCAGGAATACGGACCGGCCGGCGCTCGACCGCATGATCGAAGCCCACGAGAGCGAACTCTGGCTGCCATTGCCGCACGACGAGGACGAAGTCGAAGAATACTACCGGGCGCTCAAGACTGCGATGCTACTCACTGACTGGACTGACGAGCTTCCCGATGCCAAGATATGCGAACGCTACGGCGTCGGGCCGGGGGATATCTACGGCATGGTTGAGAGCATCAACTGGCTGTTGCACGCAAGTGCAGAGCTCTCCCGGATGTTTGCTGCAAGGTTCAATCCCAAGGTCCGCGAATACGAGATCTGCATGAAGAACGGTATCAGGCGCGAGTTGCTCCCGCTCGTGAAACTGCGGGGCATAGGTAGGGTGCGGGCCCGCCGCCTCTTCAACAACAGCATCACGACACCCGACGAGGTGCTCACTGCAGGCATGGATACCGTGACCCGGATCATCGGGCGGGGTATTGCAGAGCAGATCTTTTCCCAGCTTCGGAATGCAAAAACTATCTCTGCGCAGAATACCGGTGAAGATACTATGGGCGGGCAGTCAACTCTTTCCCGGTTCCGGTGATCTCATGGATAGCCCGGGCCGCCCCTGTGAAATCCGCAAAACGCAATGTGCGATTCAGGACAGGAATGCCTTTCTCAAGGAACTCCGGGAGATTTCCCGGCAGTACACTACCCATATCATCTGTTTCAATGCCGATATGCTAGCCAGCAGGGCCCACGCACAGTCCGCAGTGGAACATGCGGTGCGCTCTTATCAGGAGGGGACTGCCATTTCGAACACCATCGAGATGGAATCCCTTCTGTACGCTGCGGGTTCACGCCAGTGCAATATCGCTTCCTCATTTGGGGTTCATAATGGTGTGAACCATCTCTATGTCTGCTGGTATCCCGTCCCTGAAATGGACGTATGGGAACACCTCGCTCACCTCTTCCGATTCACCGGGGAGTGGGAAGATATCATCGATAGTGAAAAGAAGGTGCGCCTGATGCAGCTTTTTGATATCACGACAGAAGAGGTGGAGGTCGCCGGCAACAAAGACAGCATTGTGGATCTCGTGCTGGAACGTGTAGCTCTCCTGAATGTCCTTCGATAATACTGGACCAGAATTGACAATTTGAATCCTGCATCCGGTTATGAGATACTGCAATCTTCCAGAAATAGTGCTTGAGCCCGGTAGTTTTCCATAAATTAGCTTATAATTTCAGATGGTTATGAGGATGACCCCCTCTCACGTCGAAGAACACTGACGAGTTCTTCTTATCCTCGAGGTCCTGATGAACCTTTTCGAAAATCGAAGAACCTGCTGGTCTTCTCAAGTATGCTCTTCCCTTCGGGAATAGCGGTTTTCCCAGGAGCAGCTACAACGGCTATCGATGATTTCTTACAAAGCTAATTCCTGTATATCTGACAAATGAGAGCAAAAAATTCAACGGATTTTTTACTGTGTAATCAGGGAGAGATCGGAGATCCCGCTGGATCCTCCGTTTTTCTTCGATTGTGGACAAGAAGAGTGTTATTGGAGAGCTATTTGCTGCGCGATGGAAAATTATAAAATGAATTCAACAAATTCTGCGTTTTCTATAACGGGATCTAAGAGAGCTCATGATTTTTTGGTAATTCAAACATCGGAAAATTTCTGATCTAATCTTCCGGGCAAATACAAGAGCCATATGAAGATTTCTCGAGAGCGAGGGCACGGCGGAACTCGATGACAGTCTGTATCATTCCATAGTAAAAATGTATTTTGCAGAACCCACATTTTCATTTATTGGCATGACTGATGATGTGAGCAATTTCTGGAATGATGAGCTCGGTTGTCGCAAGGGTTACTGCGGGTGTTGATCCGGGAATGCAGAATACCGCCTTTCCAGCGATCACACCAGCGAGAGCTCGGGAGAGCATGGACGCCGTCCCGATCTGCTCGATACTTTTTGCGCGAAACATCTCCCCGAATCCATCAATCTTCTTGTCCAGGAGGGGTGAGATTGCTTCAATTGTACAGTCATCATCGGTAAGACCGGTCCCGCCGTTCAGAATGATGCAGTTGGTCTTTTTCAGGGCTATAAACAGTTCATTACGTATTGCTTCAATCCTATCCGGGACTATTGCATAATGATTGACGGGGATATTACTGTTGTTCAGAAGGATGCAGATGGTATTTCCACTGGTATCATTCTTGACAGTCCGGGTTGTCGAGATTGTGATGACTGCTGCATTAATTGGAAAAGACCTAATGTGACTTTTATCCATAGTACAAAAGATATTATGCAGTTATGTGTTAAGAGAATTCCGGGATATTCTTTTCGAAAATTGAGGGGGAGTGGAGACCCCATTGTTTCCTGTGGAGATGATTATTATATGCCCCCAGTTGTGAATTATATTTGATCTCAAAATTTGGAGTGAGGTAACCTTTCAGCATTTTAAAATAATTAATTTTACAATAATTGCATTTTATCGAATTAAAATTAAAACTTTTCCTGAAATTCCTCAAACTGAATATTAGGTACTTGCAAATGTTTTCACCGAATTCATTTCGATTTATTTATATATTATAAAGAATATATCATCTAATAGCTCTTTTGTTGTGAACTTAAAAAACAAGGTATCGTCTTTTTACAGTTCCACACGAAATAAAGGGGTCCCTCCTTTACTGTTATAGATTAATTTAAATAATTACAAAGTATTCAGAATATTGGATAATAAAATATAACTTTTACAATATCTTTAACAAATTAATTTCATTTTTTGTCTATTTCCAAAATAAACCATAAATTACATGCGCTCCACACGAAATAAAGGGGTTTATAGTCCGGCCAAACCGATCGTTTTTTAGTCTCGTCTCACTAATCCTGAGCACCACAGTGTAACTATGCCCGAAACTGAAGACCCTTCAACAGGATTATTTAAAAAGTATCTCACCAATAACAGGATATTCCGGGATCGCGAGGTGCTCCGCCATTCGTATCGCCCCCAGATACTTCCCCACAGGAAACCACAGATCGACGAAGTAGCATCAATATTGGCACCATCCCTCAGGAATGAAACGCCCTCCAACATCCTTATTTACGGAAAAACCGGCACCGGGAAGACAGCCTGCGTGAGATATGTCGGTTTTGAGCTTGAGAAAGCGAGCAGCAAGATGGGGACGATGTGCAGACTCGTCCACCTCAACTGCGAAGTTATCGATACCCAGTACCGGGTGCTGGCGCAGATCGCCAAGTGCTTGGACGTCGTCGATGAATTAGGAAGCGATAAAACCCGCACCCATATCCCGATGACCGGGTGGCCCACCGATCAGGTGTATGCTGAGCTCAAGAACCAGCTCGAAGCGGGCGGGGGGGTACTGGTCATCGTTCTGGACGAGATCGATAAGCTGGTGAAAAAGAGCGGTGACGATACCCTCTATAACCTGACCCGGATAAATTCTGATCTCAAAAATTCAAAAGTCAGTATCATCGGTATCTCCAATGACCTGAGTTTCAAGGATTTCTTGGACCCGAGGGTATTGTCCTCGCTCTCTGAGGAAGAGATTGTTTTCCCGCCGTACAACGCGCCTCAGCTCGTGGACATCCTGACCCAGCGCGCTGAGGGTGCGTTTATTGTCGGGGCTGTTGCCGAGGAAGTCATCCCGCTCTGTGCGGCCCTTGCAGCCCAAGAACATGGGGACGCACGGCGTGCACTTGACCTGTTCCGGATCTCCGGGGAACTTGCCGATCGTGACGAGTCAGCACGGGTGACTGAAGAGCACGTCAAACAGGCTCAGGCAAAGATTGAGACCGACAGCATGATCGAGTGCATCGCTACGCTGCCCACCCAGAGCAAGCTGATCCTCTTCTCGATGCTGATTCTCGAACAGCTGGGACAGAATATCTTTACGAGCGGCGAAGTTTCACGTATATATCAGGATATCGCCCCATCCATCGAGCTCGATGTTCTCACCCACCGCAGGATAACGGATCTCATATCCGAGCTGAACATGCTGGGTGTCATCAATACCCGGGTGGTAAGCCGCGGGCGTTATGGCAGGACAAAAGAGATGTGGTTTGACGCCAATACTGGCAAGATCCGCGAGGTCGTACTCAAGGACCCGCGTCTGAACGGGCTCAAGGACCTTGATGTGTCCCAGATGGAAGCAAAGTGGTTGAAAACCTGGTTCAGGTGATACAGGATGGATGAAAAAGATCTCGAACTCCTCCGTATTCTTGAGGAGAACAGCCGGCTCTCAGCAGATGAAATTGCGACCATGACCAGCCTCAGCACCGCTGATGTCCAGCAGCGGATACACACACTGGAAGCTGCGCAGGTCATCAAGCGCTACTCCACCGTCATCAACTGGGAGAAGGCAGGCAACGTCGAGGTCTCGGCCATTATCGAACTCAAGGTAAGCCCCGAGCGCGACTACGGATACGATCGGATTGCGGAGCGGCTTTCGCGGTTCAGGCAGGTCAAGACCCTGCGTCTCATCACCGGGACCTATGATCTCCAGCTCATCGTGACCGGCAAGAACATGCAGGAAGTGTCGCGGTTTGTATCCGAGCACGTCGCCCCCATGGACCGGATCCGGGAAACGGCGACGCATATTGTCATGAAGTCGTACAAGGAGAATGGAAACACGTTCTTTGAACAGCAGGAAGCAGAGCGCCTCCCATATTCTTTCTAAGGTGAAACCATGCGCAATTTTGTTTCAGGGCGTGCACGGGAGATCCCGCCATCGGGAATCAGGAAATTTTTCGATCTCGTCCTCACGATGGAGGGGGTCATATCGCTTGGCGTCGGGGAGCCGGATTTCCGCACCCCGTGGAATATCTGCGAATCCAGTATTTATTCTATCGAACAGGGAACGACATCCTACACGTCCAATAAAGACCTCCATTCCCTTCGCGTTGCCCTCTCGCGGTACCTCGCCCAGCACTACAACCTCACCTATTCCGGTGATGACGAGATAATCATAACGAGCGGTGTATCCGAGGCCCTTGACATCGCGATCCGCGCCATCGTGGACCCGGGGAAGAGGTACTTATCGCACAGCCAAGTTATGTCTCGTATGCCCCCTGCGTGACACTTTCCGGGGGAAAACCTGTCCCGGTCCGGTGCATGGAAAAGGACCATTTCAAACTGGACCCGGATACGCTGGCAGAACAGGTCACCTCCAGATCAAAGGCGCTGATCATCAATTTCCCGAACAACCCGACCGGAGCGGTCATGGGAAGAGAGGAGCTCAAAGCGGTTGCTGATATTGTGATCGATCACGATCTCCTGCTCATCAGCGATGAAGTCTATGCGGAGCTCACGTATGAAACACGCCATTGCGCTGCAGCGACCGTCAGCGATCTCCGGGATCGGACAATCACCCTCAACGGTTTCTCGAAGGCCTATGCGATGACCGGCTGGCGTGTAGGGTACCTCTGCGCACCCAAAGAGCTCTGCGACGCTGCGCTGAAGATACACCAGTACGTGATGCTCTGCGCCCCGGTGATGGGACAGGTCGGGGCACTTGAAGCGCTCCGCTCGGCAGAGGATGAGAAGAACAGCATGGTCAGTGAGTACCGGCTCAGGCGCAACATGTTCGTGGCCGGCCTCAACCGCATCGGGCTGTCGTGCCATGTGCCTGACGGTGCGTTCTATGCATTCCCCTCGGTAGAAAAGACCGGGCTCTCGGATGTGGAATTTGCCGAGCGCCTGCTGAAGGAGCAGAAGGTCGCCGTAGTGCCGGGCAGCGTCTTTGGCAGTGGCGGAGAAGGCCACCTCCGGTGTGCCTACGCCGTCTCAAGGAAAGAGCTCAATGAAGCGCTCGGCAGAATGGAGGCCTTTATCAGCGGCCTCTGATTCAACCAATCCGCTTTTTTCATCTCGTTCACTTTCCTGACATTTCATTCTGACTTTTAACAATATATCAGGGAGGACAGACCTGTGGGATACTTTATTGTCCAACTGGATCAATATTACGTGAAACACAATGAGCTGTACAATCATCGTTGGTGGATTTTTTGGTGATGAAGGGAAGGGCAAAGTTGTTGCCCATATTGCCTATAAGGACAAACCCGCAATCATCTCCCGCGGCGGTGTGGGTCCGAATGCCGGACACACTGTCCAGGTCGGAGACCACAAATATGGTGTCCGTATGGTCCCGTCCGGTTTTGTTTACAAGGACGCAAAACTCTGCATTGGGAGCGGCGTACTGGTCGACCCCAGGGTCCTGAAGCAGGAAGTCGAAACTCTCGGAGTCAAAGGGCGTGTCTTCGTGGACAAACGTTGCGGTATCATTACCGAAGACCATATTGCCCGTGACAAGGGGAGCGCCCACCTTGCCAAGAAGATCGGGAGCACCGGTTCCGGGTGCGGGCCGGCCAATTCCGACCGGGTCATGAGGGTCTCCCCTCAGGCAAAGGACGTGCCGGAGCTTGCGGAATACCTGCTCGATGTGCCTAAGGCCATTGACGACGAACTGAAAAAGAACAATACCGTGCTGCTTGAAGGCACCCAGGGCTTTGGCATCTCGCTGTACTACGGAACCTATCCCTTCGTGACGAGCAAGGATACCTCAGCGTCCCAGATTGCCGCCGACAATGGTGTGGGCCCGACGAAGATCGATGACGTTGTCGTGGTCTTCAAGGCCTACCCGACACGTGTCGGGGAAGGCCCGTTCAGCACTGAGATGTCGGTGGAGAAGTCGGATGCAATGGGCATTCAGGAGTTCGGTACCGTCACCCATCGACAGAGGCGCGTCGGCGGGTGGGACGGGGACATGGCACAGTATTCCGCCATGATCAACGGATGCACTCAGGCAGCCATCACCGGGATCGATAATATCGATAAGGCCTGTTTTGGCATCACCGAATATTCCCGGCTTACCAGAAAAGCAAAAGACTTTCTCAAACAGGCAGAAGACGATATCGGGAGCCCGGTAACTCTCATCTCGACAGGACCCGAAATCACCCAGATCATTGACCTGAGGGACGAACTGGCATGAGACGCTCGCTCATGGATATTCTCTGCTGTCCGGTCTGCAAGGGAGACCTCACTCTTGCTGTCGAAAAGGAAGACGAAAAGGAGATCCTTGAGGGTAGGCTGCACTGCGCAGCATGCAATGCGGATTATCCCATTCACGACGGAATTCCCAACCTGCTGCCGCCGGCCATGCACGAGCACTAAGGTCCTGCCATGAATCTCCCGTTTCCGATTTTTGCGGTGGTCTCCGCCGGAACGGGTGGAAGCGGGGCAGGATTCGAAATCCACCTCAACCGGAGCGGGATCAATTCTATCGATCTTCCCCGCGAGAAGGTCTCTGTTGAACCCGGCAGCGGACTGCGGCTTGTTTTCTCAAACCGCGGAGCGCCTATCCACATCACGGTCACTACCTCGAACGCCGGTATGTACACCGATTTTTTCCATGAAAACATGTACGTAGTCGATGAGTCGGTACTGCTCATACCGGTACGGAAAGACAGTGAGGAGGGATTTTTTGACCTCGAGATCATTTCGGGATACGGCGTCATGAAGACTATGATGCGGGTGAATGTCGCCCATGTACCGGCTCCACGGCCGGCCATTCAGGAGGAGTTCCCCCTCCAGCCGGTTGCCCACGGGCGCCCCCACCTCTTGATGGTCATGATGGGCGTCGCTCTCATCCTGTATACTATTTGGCTCTATACCAAAAGCGAATTCCTCAATATCGCATCCTTTATCATCCTCATTGTCGGGGCACTCTATACATGGTACCTGCAGCAGTAACGCTTGGCGCTGTCGTGCTCTTTGCAGGGCTTGCCGTTGACCGGCTGATCGGAGACCCCCATACGCCCCTGCACCCGGTTGCCCTGCTCGGCAGGTTCATCGGGTGGTGGGGAAGACCGGAATATTACTCCCCCAAATTCCAGCGTGCCGTTGGTGTTGTTTTCTGGATTGTTACAGTCACCCTCTTTACCCTTCCCTTTGTTGTCTTTTCTGCTGTTGCCCCCTGGTATCTCTACCTTATCCTTGCCCCGTTCCTGCTCAAATGTTGTTTCTCGTGGCGGTCTCTCGAGGAGCATACCTTCGCTGTGGTCGCAGCGCTGAAAGAGGGGATTGAAAGCGGGCGCGGGCGTGTCAGCATGCTCGTATCACGTCAGACAGCAGATCTCGACCGTGAACATATCCTCTCTGCGGGCTACGAGTCCATGACCGAGAACCTCACGGACAGCATCGTCTCACCGCTTGTCTATTTCTCTGTTTTCGGGCTTGCGGGCGCAGCAGTCTACCGTGCGGCAAACACGATGGATGCAATGCTCGGTTACCGGGACGAGCGGGAGCGGATAGGGTGGTGTGCAGCCAGGATGGACGACGTGCTCAATTATATTCCAGCACGGATCACCGCTGTGTTGCTCCTTTTGTACTTTGCCTGCAGGGGAAGGTTTGCCCCTGCGTGGGAGGTCATGCGCCGCGACCGGCATAACCGCCCGGGATTCAACGGAGGGATTGTCATGGCAGCAATGGCCGGGGTACCGGAACCGGTTTGAAAAGCCTGGTGTGTATACGATCGGAGATGGGGAAAAAAGCCTCGATGAAGCCGGCCCCGCGATAATATCGGCAACCCGTGCCGTCACCCTGGTGCTGGCAATAGTTGCCGGTAGTGACATTGTTTTTATGGGGGGCGCTGATCAATAGTACTGGCATATGAAACTGGAAGAACTGAGATTTGGCACTGAGCTTCTCAAGCGCGGCTTTGCGTCCATGCAGAAAGGGGGCGTCATCATGGATGTCGTAGATGCCGGACAGGCGAAGATCGCCGAGGAGGCAGGTGCCGTCGCAGTCATGTCGCTGGAGCGGGTGCCATCCGATATCAGGAAAGCCGGAGGCGTTGCCCGCATGGCAGACCCAGAGAAGGTCCTTGAGATCATAGCGGCGGTCTCCATTCCGGTCATGGGGAAGGTCCGGATTGGCCATTTTGTCGAGGCACAGGTGCTGGAGGTCCTCGGGGTCGATATGATCGACGAGAGCGAGGTCCTGACACCGGCAGACGAACAATATCATATCGATAAGAAGCAGTTCAAGATCCCCTTCGTCTGCGGTGCACGTGACCTTGGCGAGGCGCTCCGCAGGATCAACGAGGGGGCGGCCATGATCCGCACAAAGGGAGAAGCCGGCACCGGCAATGTTGTCGAGGCAGTCCGCCACATGCGCACGATCATGGGAGAGATCCGCATGCTTCAGGGGATGGACAGGCAGGAGATGACCGATTACGCACGGGAGATCGAGGCCCCCGCCGAACTGGTGATCGAGTGTTCAGAGCGCGGCAGGCTTCCGGTCGTGAACTTCTCGGCAGGCGGTATCGCCACACCTTCGGATGCAGCACTGATGATGCAGCTGGGAGCGGACGGGGTCTTTGTCGGATCGGGGATCTTCAAGTCCTCGAGCCCCGAACGGATGGCGAGAGCCATTGTCGAAGCGGTCGATCATTTCGACGATGCCCCCGTGATTGCAAAGGTCAGCACGGGTCTCGGCGATGCGATGCCAGGTCTCGACGTGCACACGCTGAAGGATGATGAGGTGCTCCAGTACCGTGGACGCTAAGATCGGCGTGCTGGCGCTCCAGGGGAATGTGAGCGAGCATATAGACGCGTTTCTCCTTGCGCTCGAACGGATGGGCCGCGGCCCCTCCTCCGAGGTTTTTGAAGTGAGGCGCCCTGCCGATCTTGCAGAGTGCCAGGCCCTTGCCATCCCGGGCGGGGAGTCCACCACCATCTCCCGTCTCATTGGAAAAAACCAGCTCTATGAGCCCATCCGCTCCTTTCCCGGGGGTATTTTTGCGACCTGCGCAGGCATGGTGCTGATGGCGACCGAAGTGGAAGACCCCAGGGTCAGGCCGCTTGGCCTGATGGAGATGGCGGTCGACCGGAACGCGTTTGGGCGGCAGCGGGAATCGTTCGAAGCAGACCTTGCGGTTGACGGGCTTAATGGGGACGCATTCCATGCAGTTTTCATCCGGGCACCGGTCGTTACTTCTATCGGTACCGGCATGAGAGTCCTTGCCCGGGTCGAGAAAGGTATCGTGGCAGTGGAAAAAGGAAAGCACATGGCGTTCTCGTTCCACCCGGAACTCGGCAACGATACCCGGCTGCACGAGTGGTTCCTGAAAAATATCGGCATTTAACGGCATGCCACTGGTTAAACCCCCCAGTTCTCATATAACTCCCGGTCTGCCTGATCAAAGACCCGACAAAAGATCCATGAACTTATGAACTTTCAGGTATGCACAATATTAGGCATATAGCCATGGGAAGGAACGTGCACTCATGGGGAGTTCATTTGAACCAGTATTGAAGGCTCTCTCCGTAAATAAACTCGGCCTGGTCATTTTTTTGGTCGTTCTCGCACTCTCAGTTATTACCATTATTGGTATCAGCGGGGATATCGTAGCTGCACGGCTGCAGAACCTGCGACTCCAATACCTTTTTGTCCTTCTCGTCATGTTCGCTCTTGTTATCTGCCTGGGTGTGTATATTACATCCATCCGGAACAGAGCGCTCAAGGCGGTAAAGGAGAGTGAAGAGTTTCTTAATACCGTGCTGCAATCGCTCCAGATAGGTGTGCTCGTTATCGATGCACAGACGCATACAATTGTAGATGCGAATGCCCTTGCACTTTCCCTGATTGGAGCCCCGAAAGCGACCGTTGTCGGCAAAAACTGTCAGAATTATATCTGCCCTGCAGAACCAGGTACCTGCCCGGTAACTGACGGAAATCAGATCTTTGAGAATGCTGAACGGACACTGATAACAGCAAAAGGAGATGGGATCCCGGTTCTCGAAAGCGTGAACTCCATCAGGTTTGGCGGAAAGCTGCTCCTCCTCGAGACCTTTATCGATATCAGGGAGCGCAAGAAGATGGAAGAGCTCACCGCCCAGCTCATACACGATCGGGAGCTTGCCAACAACGAGCTCAAGGACTTTGTCTATATTATCTCCCATGACCTGAAAGCACCGCTCCGTGCGATAGGATCGCTTTCCCAATGGCTGTATTCTGATTATCAAGACAAGTTTGACAAAGAGGGAAAGATCCAGCTGGATCTTCTCGTGAATCGTGTCAACCGCCTGCAGAACCTGATCGACGGGATTCTGGAGTATTCCCGTGTGGGGAGGATCCGGGATGAGAAAGAGACCATTGACCCCACAGTGCTTATCCGGGAGATTATTGACAGCCTCTCCCCACCATCGCATATCAGCGTCATCATTGACACGCCCCTCCCGGCTGTCCATTACGAAAAGACCCGGATTCGCCAGGTGTTCTCGAACCTGATAGGAAACGCGATCAGATACATGGACAAGCCGCAGGGAGAGATCCATATCGGTTGCATCCGGGATGGGGATTACTGGAAATTTTTTGTGAAGGACAACGGACCGGGCATCGATGAAAAATATTATGACCGGGTGTTCCAGATATTCCAGACACTCCATGCACGGGACGAGGTCGAGAGTACCGGCGTTGGCCTCACGATCGTCAAGAAGATCGTTGAGACGTACGGCGGAAAGGTATGGATTGAGTCTGAACCGGGGAAAGGGAGTACTTTTTACTTCACGATTCCAGTTCAGGGTACCGCATAAATTAGGGGTTTTAAGGTATGAGAGCGCTCCAAACCGGTTTTTTGTAAATGATGATTTTCTGGTAGACTGCTTATGGGTGATTGCCCGTTTTTTCTGATCTGATGCCAGAACATGACAATTGTGAAATATTTGGCCGTTTCGATAAAAATAGAAGCAAATTCTTATAGATTGAGATACCCGATCTTCTCTAAAGCAATTACGCTGATAACGGTGTTGATCCATGAAAATTGCATTTGAAAACGAAGAGTACCTTAAAAACCTTATAGAAACTCTCCAGACGGGAGTTCTCATTATCGATGCAGAAACGCACGCAATTCTGTATGCAAACCCGATGGCACTCTCTATAATTCAGGCAACGGAGATCAATGTTATCGGACAGGTATGCCATAAGTTTGTCTGTCCTGCTGAAAAAGGCAAATGCCCGATCACTGACCTCAACATGACGGTCGACAGTGCCGAACGGGCTCTCCTGAATGTTCGTGGGGAGAAAATTCCGATTATCAAGAGTGTAAAAAGCACCACGATCGACGGGAGAAGATTGCTCATAGAGACCTTTGTTGACATCAGCGACCGAAAGAGGATGGAAAATATCAACGCGCAGCTTATCCGCGAGCTGGAATTTGCCAACAGTGAGCTCAAGGATTTTGCCTATATCGTCTCCCATGATCTCAAGGCGCCGTTGCGGGCGATTGGTTCTTTGTCCCAGTGGCTCTACACCGATTATAAGGACAAATTCGATGAGAAGGGAAAGGCCCAGCTGGATCTTCTCGTGAACCGCGTCAACCGGATGCAGAACCTGATCGATGGGATTCTGGAGTACTCCCGTGTAGGGAGGATCCAGAAGGAGAAAGAGGATTTTGACCCCAACAGTCTTGTCAAAGAGGTTATTGACAGCCTCTCCCCACCCCGCCATATCAGCATCATCATTGACAACCCTCTCCCGATGGTCCACTATGAAAAGACCAGTTTTCGCCAGGTCCTCTCGAACCTGATAGGAAACGCTGTCAAATACATGGACAAGCCGCAGGGAGAGATCCATATCGGTTGCATCCGGGATGGGGATTACTGGAAATTTTTTGTGAAGGACAACGGACCGGGCATCGATGAAAAATACTATGATCTGGTCTTTCAGATATTCCAGACGCTGAATTCACGGGATGATATTGAGAGCACCGGCATCGGACTCTCGATCGTCAAGAAGATCGTTGAGACGTATGGTGGAAAGGTATGGATTGAGTCTGAACTGGGAAAAGGGAGTACTTTTTACTTCACGATCCCAATGAAAGGTGATAAACCCGTCGGGGGTATTAGTAAATGACTTCAATAAAATCGATTCTTCTTGTTGAAGATGATATGGTTGATATGATGTCCGTCAAACGGGCACTCAAGGATATCAATGTAACGAACCCTCTGTATCATGTCGAAAACGGTGTCGAGGCACTTGAATATCTCAGAAATAAGGAGAATCCGAGACCGACAATCATTCTTCTCGACCTCAACATGCCCAAAATGGGAGGGATCGAATTTCTTTCGATTATGAAAAAAGATGAGTCAATACGGAGGATCCCTGTCATCATCCTTACCACATCACGGGCAGAATACGATAAGGTCCGATCATACGATCTGGGTGTTGCCGGGTACATGATCAAACCCGTTGATTACCAGCAGTTCATGGAAGTGATCCGGGCAATGTGCATGTACTGGACACTGAGCGAAGTCAGCTGAATGAAGAACGTGAATACGTCTCCCGGGCAAGAAAAGGAACTGGCGGTCCTCCTGATAGAGGATGATCTTGTCGACCAGATGGCATTCAGCCGGTCGATGCGGGAGCAGCCGGAGTCCTATCAGGTTGAGATTGCAGGATCCATTGCAGATGCCCGGACCCTTTTAGAGAAAAAGCCCATCGATATTATTATCAGCGATTTCTATCTGGGTGACGGAACCCCCCTCGATATCCTTCCCGAGATCCTTGGGAGGGGGATCCCGGTCATTGTCGTGACCAGTGTCGAAGACCACGATGCTGCCACACACGCAATAAAAAGTGGTGTCGATGACTTTCTGGTAAAGGATCAGAATTACAACTATCTCAAAGTGCTCCCCCTGATCATCGGACGGACATTGAGAACACGCCGGGTCCGGGATGCTGATCACCCATGCGACACAGAATCCGGTTCTGAAGTACAAGTCCGGAATCCGGTATCCCGGACGATGTAAAAGAGATCAATGTACGGCGCTTTATTATCGATCAGTCAGAACTGATCGCACGCTACCGACCTGACGGAGTGATCCTCTATGTCAATGATGTGTTCTGTCAGTATTTTAAAAAGACCCGCGGTGAACTGATCGGAAAACAATTCGATCTTCTCCTGCCGACGGAAGAGCGCAGTCTTCTGGAAGGCTATCGGGCAGCGCTTACTCCTGAAAATTCGAAGGTCACTCTTGAGCACAGGATCGTTCTTCCGGACGGCAGTCTTCACTGGATCCGGAGGACAGAACGTGCACTTTTCGATGAAGATGGCGGAATTATCGAATACCAGACCGTTGCAACGGACATCACGGATCGCAAACAGGCAGAAGAGGCCCTGCAGGATAGTGAAGAACGGTACCGGATACTTGCTGAATATGCATTTGACGGTATAGCGGTCCTGGACCTTTCCGGAATAATCCTGTACGTCAACCAGAGCATTGTGCAGATGCTGGGTTATTCCCGCAGTGCGGAGGTTCTCGGGAAGAATATCCTTTCATTCATTGCTCCGGAATACCGGGAACGGGTTATCCATGACATGCAGAAGGTTATCGATGGAAACCAGGGCCATCTCCAGAAATACAAGGCGGTAAAGTCTGACGGCAAAGAGTTCTTTATTGAATCAGTTGGAACGCAGATAACCTACTGGGGAAAACCTGCCAATATCATTGCCTTACGTGATATCAATGAACGGGAGTGTGCGGTGATCAACCTTCATAAGGAACTGGACCGCAAAAAGGACTTTATTGATGTGGCTGCACATGAACTCCGGACTCCGCTCCAGCCCATAGTCGGTTTTCTTGATCTCCTTGTGCTTGACGCGGATCAGTACCGGATCCCCCCAGAAGTTCTCAAAATCATAAAAAAAGTCAGGACCTATGTAGAGATGGAACGGAATATCGTTAATAAGATCCTTGCGATCAGCATTCTCGAATCGGTTCATGACCAGTTCAGGCCCCCGATGGAGCGGGTCTCTATCCGCGATCTTATTGAACTGGTTCTCCTGCAGGGAAAGTATTGTTCTGAAGCCCGCGTTGCCTTAAACGTTCCACAAAATACCATCATAACCAGCAATGGAGCATTTATTTTTGAGATCATGAACACACTCCTCTCCAATGCAATGACCTATTCCCACCCGCCACGGAAGATCACCATCACCTCTGAAGAGACGGATACCCTGTTCCGGCTTTCTGTCACCGATAACGGTGTGGGTATCCCCGCCGAGAAACTTGAGACTGTTTTTGAACCCTTCTTCATCAGCGATGCAGACAAACTCTCCCGAAAATATGGCAGACTGGGCCTCGGACTGACGATGGCCCGGAAACGGGCGTCCATGCTTGGGGGTACCCTGACGGTCACCAGTTCATCAGGTACAGGCAGCACGTTTACCCTTTCCCTCCCGCGGCAGGAACCTGCGAAACAGTGACCGGTCCGCTCTTCTCCTCTATGGCGAACCACGGGTATTTGGTCCTGAACCTGGGAAGTTAATCCCCCAGTTTGCGCAAGGTGCCCGAGTACCCAGCAGTGAGACTGGTGACCGGACGGCTTCTCCGGGTTCTCTCTGAACGATCCCAAAGTTTAATTCCTGACAGAGAGAGTGGCTTGTTATATGCCGCTTGAGAGGACTCTCATTTTTATCTTTAACAGCGACAGCGGAGTGCTACCGAAGATCAAGGATTATGCCAGCCGTGCGGCGGCCTCGGGAGGGGATGGCTGCTCCCTGTACTCCCTCACCTACAGTCCCATTGGCATGAAGAAGGAGTGGAAGCGTTTCATCCGCGATCTGGGCATCCCGGCCCGGTTCCTGAACCGCAACGAATTCTCCTCCGAGTTCGGCCCCCGGGCCCTGAAGTTTCCTGTCGTGCTTCTCCAGGCCGGCAGCGAGCTGCGGCTCTTTATCAGCACCGAAGAGATCAACCGGTGTGCAGGTCTCGGGGATCTCATCGATCTTGTACAACAGAGGGTGACACAAATCCGGTAAAATACCCGGTTTCTTCAAGGAAGGGGAAACGGGTTCTGTAGAACCAGGGCATGAAGCGATTGAGCTCACTCCGGAAAAGAGTTCTGTGTGGACATCAGCCACGTAGAGAACGTAAGGATCTCCTGCAACATCCACGGTTTCTGGGTCGACCATATGGAATAAAGGGCTGTTTTCAATGTCGTGCCTGAGGGGGATCACCCTCCCCGGCATCCGTTATTTCCGGCCCGGGATCTGCTTTTCATCGTGAATTGTAACGGATGGTTCATGGTGAAAACCCGGTTAACCGAACCCGCGATGCTGTGAACACGGCCCAGGTTTTTCTTTGTGACAGTTACCGGATAATCCGGTGATATACCGTCCCTATATTACCAGTCCCTCTTCATTGCCTCGGATTTCATCTCTTTTGGCATCAGCTCGATCGCGTACCGCAGCGCTGTCCGGGGCATCACCCTTCTGTTCCGCATGACATAGGTAAAGATCTCGTCTGTATGGTTCCGGCTCGCCTCCTTGAGGAGCCACCCGTAGCCCTTCTGCACCATATCCTCGCTGTCGGTCAGCAGCAGGTCGGCAATCCCTATGGCCTCGTTCAGGAATTTCCCGTGCTTTGCCGGGACGATCAGCGATACCGCAACCGCCCGCCGCATCCAGCGGTTCCCCGACTTCGTCCAGCGTTTCAGTTCGTCAATATATTCCGGGAACTGTTCAATGAAGTCGCCCATCGTGTGGTTACAGAATGCGTCGCATGTCGCCCAGTTGGTGATGTACGTGTCGATCCAGTACCGGAATACCGCGATATCGGAAGGTTCGTACCTGGCAGCAAGTTTCGGGGCCCATGTGGAGACAACAAACGCCTCCTCGCAATAGCCGGACAGATACAATTCCTCACAGAGTGCGAAGATCTCCTGCTTGTCCAAGGATCTTATCTCCTTCCAGTACCTGTTCGCGATTTTATTGACGGCCGGCACTTTGACGCCGTAATACCGTATCTCTTCTTTGAAGAAACGCTGGAAGTTCTGCCGGGTCTTCGGGTCTGCACTTTCGGCGAGGTCTTTACGGATACGCGAGATGATCGAATCCATATTATCGCTTAGTCCTGCCCGTTTTCGCTGGGCACTGGTACGGGGACGCATCCTCGATCCCAAGATAATGGGCCCCCCAGGTGCAGAGTGCCTGCAGGATCGGGATAAGGGTCCGGCCGAAATCCGTGATGGCGTACTCCACCCGCGGCGGTACCTCAGGATAGACCGTCCTACGGATCACGCCATCCCCCTCAAGCTCGCGAAGCTGCTTCGTCAGCATCTTGGTATTGACGCCCGGCAGGCCCTTCTGCAGCTCGTTGAACCTCAGCACATTGTCCCCGAGGGCCCAGAGGATAAGGGGTTTCCACTTGCCCCCGATCACATCCAGGGCAACCTCAACCGGGCAGTGAAAGGTCTTCCTATTCTTCGTGTAGATCATGGTTACCCCAATGAAAGTATGTTACTATTTTACTTGTATATCCTATATATTCAGTTAAAGCAGATTTTAATCTAATGGCTTAAAGTGCCCTTGCAGAAAAATAACAAGTATTCTGCTGTTTGTGACCTCCTGTCAGGGAGCCTCCGCAGAGGAGGGGGTGAGGAAAAAGTTATGGATAAGAAACCGATCGGACAGAACTTTTTCATCCCGATGCCTGTCGTTCTCGTGGGAACACAGGTGAACGGAAAAGACAACTTCATGACCGTGGGCTGGTGTGCCCGGGCGAACGCGAACCCGCCGATGATAGTCTGCGGGATCGGAAACCACCATTACACTCCGAAAGGGATAACGGAGACAAAGACGTTCTCGGTGAATATTCCCTCATCGGACCTTCTCGAGAAGACCGACTACTGTGGTCTCGTATCCGGTGCGGTGACCGACAAGTCCCGGGTGTTTGAGGTGTTTTACGGTCCGCTGAAGACAGCCCCGATGATCAGGGAATGCCCGGTCTCGCTCGAATGCCCGGCTTGTCCAGACTGTCCCCCTGCCGACCAATACGCTTTTCATCGGTGAAATTGCAGGAGCATATGCGGATGGCAGGGTGATGAAGGACGGGAAGCCGGATTTCCCGAAGATCGACCCGCTCATCCTGACGATGCCCGACAACCGCTACTGGACACTCGGGAAGTATGCCGGTGATGCATGGTGTGCCGGGAAGAATCTGGTTAGGGAGTGATGAGATGACAAAAGTTGTTGCATTCAATGGGAGCCCGCGGCCGGAAGGGAACACCAGTCTCCTGATACGCCAGGTGCTGCAGGAACTCGAAAAGGAAGGGATCACGACGGAACTCGTGCAGGTCGGCGGCAAGAAGATCCGCGGGTGCACTGCCTGCATGAAATGCTTCGAGAACCGGGACAGGCGGTGCGTCATCGATGACGACATCGTGAACGAGTGTATCGCGAAGATGGCCGCTTCGGACGGAATTATTCTTGGCTCCCCGGTCTATTTCATGGATGTCACTGCCGAGATGAAGGCCCTGATAGACCGGGCCGGCTTCGTCTCGATGGCTAACGGCGGCCTGTTCCGGCGCAAGGCGGGTTCCGCAGTGGTTTCTGTCCGGCGTGCCGGGGCCGTGCATACCCTCGACTCGCTCCTCCATTTCCTGCTGATCGGCGGCATGGTCGTCCCGGGCCTGCCTCCCATCGGGGTGGGGAGGAACATCGGGGACGTTATGAATGATGAGGAAGGCCTGGCCTGGGCACGGGATACCGGGGCAACCATGGCATGGCTTCTTGCAATGCTGAAAAAGGCGGAACCTGTGCCTAAAAAGAGGAAAAAATGCTGACCGTATGCCCGACTACAAATCTATGGAGTGACCCCCATGACCACGATACTTGTTGACCAGGATCTCTGCAACCGCTGTGGGATCTGCTCCGTCGTCTGCCCGGTGGCGATTGTTACCCCCGCCGATGAGAACACCCTGCCGGCAGTGAACGATGCTGTCGCCGGCATGTGTATCCGGTGCGGTCACTGCGAGGTCTCCTGCCCCACGCAGGCCCTCCTCCTGAACGACCGCCCGGATGAGAAGGTGCCCCTCCCGGGCGTTGCCGGAACGATCTCCTCCTGGGACATGGCCTCCTACCTCAGGAAACGCCGGTCCGTGCGCCACTTCACCAAAGATTCAGTGCCAAAGGAAACGATCCTTGAGATCCTTGATATTGCCCGGTATGCCCCCTCGGGAGGCAACGGGCAGCCGGTGCAGTGGATTGTCGTGCATGACTCAAAAAAGGTGAAAAAGATCGCCGGGCTGACCATCGGGTGGATGAAGACCCTGCAGAACACGGACCACCCGATGAGCGGCTATATTCCGACCCTGATCCGGGCATGGGACAGCGGACGCGACGTCATCTGCCGCGGCGCCCCGCACCTCCTCTTCGCCCACATACCGGATGGCAACCCGGTTGCATCCGTGGATGCCATCATCGCCCTCACCCACGTCGATATCGCTGCCCCGGCATTTGGCATCGGGACCTGCTGGGCCGGTTTTGTCGCAATGGCTGCAGCATCCTCTGAGCCCCTCTGGAAGGAGATTGGAATCCCCGCCGGACGGAAATGCGCCTATGCGATGATGTTCGGCCACCCGCAGTACAAAATCTACGGGATCCCCCGCCGGAAACCCCTTGAGGTAACGTGGCAGTAAACCTGCAGCACCTGAGAAAACAGGAAGGAACACGACCATGAAAGTTCTTGCAATCAACGGAAGCCCGAGAAAGACGTGGAATACCGCGACCCTGCTCCGGAACACCCTTGACGGTGCAGGCTCTCAGGGAGCAGAAACAGAACTGGTCCACCTCTATGACTTGGACTACACCGGCTGCACCAGCTGCTTTGCATGCAAACTGAAAGGCGGGAAGAGCTACGGGAAATGTGCCGTGCAGGACGGGCTGACCCCCGTTCTTGAAGAGATACCGGATGTTGATGCCCTCATACTCGGCTCCCCCATCTATTTCGGGACAGTGACCGGCATGATGCGGTGCTTCATGGAGCGGCTCCTCTTCCCGTACCTCGCGTACACCAGCCCCCCCTCGTCCCTTTTCAAGGAAAAGATCCGGACCGCGTTCATTTACACGATGAACGTATCGGAACAGCTGATGAAGGAGTACCATTATACCGTGCATACCGGTCTGAATGAAAACGTTCTGAACCGCACGTTCGGACATGCCGAATCCCTCTTCTCCTTCGAGACCCTCCAGTTCGAGGACTATGAAAAGGTAGTCTTCAGTTATTTCGACCCGGAGGAGCGGAAGGTACGACGCAGAACCGTCTTCCCTCAGGACTGCAGGCGGGCGTTTGAACTGGGGGTGAGGCTGGGAAAAGCCCGGTGAGCCGGGTAACGCCCATTCCGGATATACGAGTTGTTTCTGTGCAACAAATGCGTTTTGTATGCGTTCACGCCGCTTGCGTCAAGGCCCCTTATGTATTCCCCTCAGGACCCCTCACCCCCCGGGGGTCCCGTCCATCCGCGTGAAAAAATGCCCGCCCCTCACCATGTCCTTGTGGGGGTACCCCTACCCCCTTCAACGAATTCGTCCGGCGTGAGCTCATGGATCTTTTGTCAGATGTACATTTGATAATCAATTGTACATTTGACTATCAAATGTACATCTCACTCACCCGTTTCGCGGTTTGATCTCGGTGAGCTGCAATACGAGCTCACCATTGGGAGTGATCCGGTAGTATTTTTCTTTCCTGCCGGTATCCGGGCCGGGTACTTCCCGGATCATATCCCAGCTCGCAAGAGTATTGAGCAGGCTTGATAGCGTCCCCTGGCTGAGCCTGGGTATAATGGCCTTCTTTCCTGTGTTCACGTCGGTCTTGCCGGTGACATTCGGGATGACGTTCACCCCCTTCTTCCGCACCGGCACATAGAAGGATTCCAGCTGAGTGAAAATATAATGACGGGGCAGCACCCTGCCCAAAGCCTCCTGTTTTCCCGGTATGCGTGCAAGGGTCTGGAGGATCCGGATATAGTTCGGGTTTGCAGCCACGTTCACCGCAGGTATCTTCGGCACCGCAAGTTTTGCGTTCTCTGCCCCCTTCTTCCGCCCGCCAAACGCATAGAACGCGTTCCCGCCTACCCAGAGCGAGATGGCGAAGAGGGCCATGGAAAGATCTTTCGATCCGGCCGTGAGATCGAACGAGAACTTTGCGCCAGGATGCTCCTTCCGGATCTTCATGACAGCATCGCGTGCGGACACGTCAGCCGGTGGTACGACGTACACGAGCGAGGCAGGGATCGCAAGCGTTGCCGAGAGGGATTTGACTTTTATCACCTCTTTCCGGGCCGCCTCTTTCTGTTCGCGGAGAGCGCCTTCGTCCCGGAGGCTGTTGGTATAGAGCTCCGTATCGGCAAAGACGAACGTCTGCGTGATGTCCGGATAGTCGCGGACGGTTGCAGCATAGGACGGGTAGATGTTCTCTCCTGCGCTGATGATGTGGACATGCTCCTGCCGGGCCATGATCAGGGTCGGAGCGCGGAAAATAAAATCCTGTCGTATAATAACCATTATATTTTCAGGGAATTCAGGAAGACCGGCAGTATCTGATGCATGCAACCGGCAGGATCGCAACCTGCCCGTTCATGGCGAAAAGGAGGAGGCAGGGAAATTCTTACTTACCCGCTGATAACTGATCCGTCGAATTTGTACTGCCAGTACCCTGTACTCTCCGGCGGCGTACCGGTCTGGTTATTCTCTGGAGTTTTGAAAACAGCTTCCGCCAGTTCCTTGAGCTGGGCAGTAAATGATGACTCGGAATACCCGGTCAGGAACGCCAGTGCACAGTAGAACATGACGGTTTTTGTCGTGAACAGGGTTTCGGCCACGGGCTGGCTGGTTCCGGATAATGTCATGAGCCCACCGGCAATAAAAAAAAATGCAAAAGAACCGTAGACAATGCCGATGAAGGGGCGCATGATATACCACCAGACTGCGTTGAGGTTGAAGTCGTTCTTCAGGAGGTGCTTGGTATACCCGTATATGCTGAAAGCAAGCCCTCCTAGACCGCCGGAACAGGCCACGTAAATGATCAGTTTGGTCATGTCATCAAGCCCTGCGGGGTAGAGCCGTGTCATAATCGCGATCCCTGCGAGGACTATGATGAAGCAGATCGTGTAATACCCGATCTGTCGGATCCTCGCCCGCTCATCATCAGGGTATTCCCGCTTCTGCGGAGTTCTTTCAGTGAGATTTTCTGCCATATCCATCACTCAATTTTTCTTATTTTATATATGTTACCTATGAAGCAGGTTATTATAATATTTTTGCAATGACTCACGGGCCGAAAGAGAATACTATCGGTGATTAGTCGCCGGTAAATGGGATTCCCGGCAGTACGCCAAAGAACCAAAATAGTCAAAGCACCGGCCCTGATTATGCGGCTTTTTCTCGCCAGTACTAGAATCGATAATGGCTCATACTGTCACAGAGTAACAACGGTACTCTGTCGATGGCTGGGATTCTATTGATTGGCCTCGCTACCCTTATGATCCCGGTAAGGGCGTCGAATGCATATTTTCCGTTGAGTTCGAGCCTATCCGGCATATGGTTTTGTATCGAGACTACCGATGTGATAATATCACGAGCACATATACAACAGATTAAAACACTTATCATAGCATCTCAGCGATCAGGATCTGCGGTACAATGCTCCTTATCAGGAAAAGAGCATGATTAAAATTCCTTTTTTCCCTGATCCGGCGTCAGATACCGACGAATATCCAGGAACGGATCTTTTCGCGTCTTGCTATCCTCCATCTCCTGTTCGTATGAAGGCGCGCTCTTTGTTGTATCCTTCATCCATCCCGTTACGGATGGGTTATCCTGTCCTGCGTTAACCCGGGGAACAAAGTACCGATAATTCCGGAGTGGACTGATGAGAGAAGAGAACCATACGGCACTGGATGACTTTCTTGAATGTGGGGCTCAGTGAAGACAGTCTTCGGGACGGACTTGGGGATCTTCTCGTACCGGACAAACGGGGCACGGGAGTTTGGTGAGATGGTGACCAATGGGAACCCCCTGTCAGGACGCTCCGGGCGGCGACGGGCATGGCTGCAGAACTCCTGCAGAGGGACGACATTGGCGTACTTACCCCGGGAAGATCTGCTGATATCGTCGCCATGCCGGGGATCCCTTTGAGGATATCGTGGTCACGGAAAGCGTGGATTTTGTCATGAAAGGCGGTGTTGTTTGTGAAGAGGGTCGGGACTCCCGTATCCCGATTCCAGTGTCCTGATTTCCTGTTCGTGGTCAGAAAATTAAGGATTGGCATCTGGAATTTTTTAATCGTGAAAAAGCCCGGAAAACCTATATTTTCGACATCGGAGAAAATCGATCTTTTTTTATATGGGTACACTAATATGTCTATTTCGCATTCCCGGAAATTACCATGCCTGATGTGCTCTACGTTGACGATGAACCAGCCCTTCTGGATCTCGGTAAAACCTATCTTGAACTTTCAGGCCATCTTCAGGTTTATACCGCTACGTCTGCCAGAGAAGCGCTGGAGAAGATGCAGCATCAGGACTATGCCGGAATCATTTCCGATTACCAGATGCCCGGCATGGACGGCATCGAGTTCCTGCGCCTTATCCGGGCGCGTCACAAGAACCTCCCTTTCATCCTTTTCACCGGAAGGGGCAGGGAAGAAGTTGCAATCGAGGCACTGAACAGCGGTGCAGACTTCTATCTCCAGAAAGGCGGCGAACCGACATCCCAGTTCGTCGAACTTGAATATAAGCTCAAGAACGCCATTGAACGGAAACGGATGCAGGACGAGCTGAAGGAATCGCAGCAGCGGATGGCAGATATCATCAATTTCCTTCCGGACGCGATGTTCGTTATCGACCAGAGCAACAAAGTGATAGCCTGGAACAGGACGATGGAGGAGATTACCGGGATTCCGAAGGAATCGATCGTTGGAACCGGGGACTATTCCCGGGCCATCACCTGTTATGGGGGGAAGATCCCCCACATCGTGGATCTCGTCATGAACAATGACAGGACGAATGAATCACAGGCTTCTAGCACGGAAAGGAAAGGGGATAAAATCACGTCAGAGTTCCACAGCCCTGCCGTTTATAATGGGAGGGGGGCGCACCTCTGGCTCGTCGCTTCCCCGCTCTATGACACGCAGGGCCGTGTAATCGGTGCAATCGTTGCTCTCCGGGATGTCACCGAACGAAAGGAAGCGGAAGAAAAACTGAACCGCATGAACGAGGATCTGCATGCAGCATATGAACAGCTGACTGCAACCGAGGAAGAGCTGCGCCAGAACTACGACGAGCTCAGCAAAAGCGAACAGGCACTCCGCCGAAGCGAGGAGCGGTACCGGAACGTTGTCGAGGACCAGACAGAGTTCATCTGCCGGTTCACGCCCGACGGCAAACTCACGTTCGTCAACGATGCGTACTGCCGGTATTTCGGTCTCGACAAAACCGCATGTATCGGGACGAAACACACGGTTGTCATTCCCCCCGAAGACCTGCAGCTGATGAAACAACACCTTTCGGCGTTCACTCCTGAAAACACCGTTGGTATTATCGAACATCGGATCATCATGCCTTCCGGTGAGGTGCGCTACCAGCGCTGGAGCGACCGTGCAGTCTTCGATGCGAATGGCCGGATCGTTGAATTCCAGTCGGTCGGCAGGGATACGACCGATCGCATGGTCGCGGAAGAGAAGCTGCGACTCGTCTATGAAGACCTGAATGCAGCATACGAGCAGCTGACCGCGACCGAGGAAGAGCTGCGCCAGAACTACGACGAGCTCAGCAAAAGCGAACAGGCACTCCGCCGGAGTGAGGAACGGTACAGGAACGTTGTCGAGGACCAGACGGAGTTCATCTGCCGGTTCACGCCGGATGGGAAACTCACGTTCGTCAACGATGCGTATTGCCGGTATTTCGGGAAGAGCCGGAAAGAACTTGTCGGCGCTCTGTGCCCGCCCGAGATTCCGAAAGAAGATATGGGGATTGTCAAAGCGCATTTCTCTTCCATAACACCGTCTCAGCCGGTGGCGACTATCGAACACCGGATCCGGATGCCGGACGGCGGGATCCGCTGGCAGCAGTGGTCGGATCGCGCCGTATTCGATGAAAACGGTATGGCGGTGGAGTTCCAGTCCGTGGGGAGGGACATCACCGAGCGCAAGCGCACTGACCAGGCACTCTTCGAGGCGAACAAAAAACTCAACCTGCTCTCAGTCATCACCCGGCACGACATCCTCAACCAGCTGACCGGGCTCCATGGATATCTGGGGCTGACCGAAGAAATAATCACGGATCCTGATGCCAGAAAGCTGATTGAAAAGGCGATGCAGGCGAGCGAGGTGATCAAAAGCCAGATCCTGTTTACACGGCAATACCAGGATATTGGCGTGAGGAACCCTCTCTGGCAGAATGTCTACAGCTCTGCGATGAACGTATGCCAGGACGGCGTTTTCTCCCATGTTTCCATAGACGAATCCTTATCCTGTATCGAGATCTTCGCCGACCCGCTTCTGGAAATGGTATTTTATAACCTTTTTGAAAATGCCGTGATGCACGGCGGCACCGTTACAAGAATACGGGTTACCGGAGAAGCGGCTCCCGACGGTTTCAACCTGATAATCGAGGATGACGGGAGAGGGATCCTGCCTGAAGACAAGCAGAAGATTTTCGGAAAAGGGTTCGGCTCCCATACCGGCCTCGGGCTGTTCCTCGTGAAGGAGGTTCTTGCGATTACCTCTCTGGTAATCCGGGAGAGCGGCGAGTATGGCAGGGGCGCCCAGTTCAGGATCCATATCCCGGATGGAATGTTCAGGAAGACCAGAGAATAGGAAACACGGTAGAGACACGTTCCGGAGCCCGCGGGTAAGCGTGGAATGGAGGATCTGCGAGTGCTCTCTGGCGTATACCTGACAGGATGCGGTCGAATGAACCAGTTTTCAGGATAATCGCACAGCGTTCGCACCCGATTCCACAGGGAGATCTTCGGCCGCCTGAAAACGGCAGTCCCCCTCGTGTCCAGTGGACGGCTTCGCAGTCATCGTACAGCCTGTGACGACTGCACGATACTCCGGGCAGGGACCGTCTTCACGAACCGTCGGGGACATTACTCCGCCCTGTCCTGTCAGCCTGTCTCTTCCTGCAGGGAGCTGTTCTTTTTTTGAACCGGGCAGAATAAATTAACGGGAGACGCCCGGAAGGTAATCCTGCCAGCAGATTTCAGATATCAGGAGCGGATCGCGGGCAAGGGAATATGAGGGACAACGTGAGAATAGATTGTATGCAGGGGAGGTTCTGACCCATGGCAACTGATCCGGTCTGTCTGGCAATCGTAGATGAAGACGATGCGAAGGTAATGAGCACGTATAAAAACCAGAAGTATTACTTCTGCTGCAATTACTGTAAAAAGCAGTTCGAAGAGAACCCGAAGCGGTATACTCGGTTCTCCATTGATATGAATGTCGATCTGGGAAGCTGTTCGTAACCTGAAAGGTGATCCTCCTCCCTTCCCCACTCTGGGGCGTCCTTTCAAGATTCCGGGATGATCATCACAGCTGCAACCAAACTGCCTCCATAAGCAAAAAACATCCGGGGCAGGGGGCCCTTTCGGTGGGAATACCCGGGCTGTGCTGCCAGCTGATCGGCAAACCCGGAAAGGAACTTTTTTGTACACTCTGTCATGGTGCTGAAGGGTTTCAGGAGACACCCCTGTTTTCATTCTGTTCGTGAAGTCGCCTGCCGGTTACCGGATCTGCCGGGAAACGGGCAGGGAAAACCGGAAACAAAAAGCTCTTGGTAGAGAAATAACAGCCGGAATTCGGGTGCAGTTCCGGTCTGAACGATAACCCCCGAGGGGCAACGCAAAAAAAATTAGATGAAGAGCGGCACGAGCACGAGCGTCAGGGTCGCGAGGAGCTTGATGAGCACGTGGAGTGACGGGCCGGCGGTGTCCTTGCACGGGTCACCGACGGTGTCTCCGATGACTGCTGCCTTGTGGGCATCGCTGCCCTTGCCTCCATGGGCGCCGGCTTCGATGTATTTCTTGGCATTGTCCCATGCGCCGCCTGCGTTGTTGAGGATGAGGGCGAGGAGGATGCCGGCGATGGTGCCGACCATCAGGAACCCTGCGAGCGCCTCGTATTTCAGGGTGACGCCGATGATGATGGGGAACGCGACGGCGATGATGCCGGGCAGGACCATGTTCTTGAGCGCACCGACCGTGGTGATATCGATTACGCGGGCGTAGTCGGGCTTCTTGGTCCCTGCCATGATGGCCGGATCCTTGAACTGCTCACGGACCTCGGTGATGACATACTGTGCGGTCTTGGAGACCGCCCGGATGGCGAGGCTCGCGAAGAGGAAGATGAGCATCGCACCGAGCAGGGCACCGACAAATACCGGGACCGCTGCGAGGTTGACGGTGGTAAATGGCTTGGAGATGAGGTGGGCCACGTCGTTCATGTAAGCGTTGAAGAGCAGGAAGACGGCGAGCGCTGCACTGCCGATCGCATACCCCTTGGTGAGCGCTTTCGTGGTATTGCCCGCGGAGTCGAGCCGGTCCATGCGCTTGCGGACGGATTCAGGGGCTTGGCTCATCTCGACGATGCCGCCAGCGTTGTCGGCGATGGGGCCGAACGTGTCCATGGCAAGGACGTAGGCACAGACCGAGAGCATGCCAATCGTCGCTACGGCAGTACCATACAGCCCGCCGCTGGCAATACCGCTCATGGTACCGAGTGCGTAGGAGGTGAGGAGGGCGAGGCCGATGACGATCGCCGGGATGGCGGTGGTCTCAAGCCCGACCGAGAGTCCGGAGATGATGTTGGTCGCCGCTCCGGTCTCTGACGCGTCGGCTATCTCCTGCACGGGGCGGTAGTTGTGATCGGTGTAGTAGAGCGTCACCCGGAGGAAGACAACCGACATCACGATACCCACGAGACCGGCGTAGAAGAACCAGATGTTCCCGAGGAGCCACATGGTGCCGACGTAGAAGAAGATAGCGGCGATGATGGCGGTGATATAGTACCCGCGATTGAGGGCGACCATCGGGTCGGCGTCGTCCTTTCCGCGGACGGAGAGGATGCCGATCATGCTTGCGATGAGGCCGAAGGCGCACATCACGAGCGGGAAGAGGATGCCGTTGATGCCAAAGACCGGGAAGAGCGCCACACCGAGGATCATCGCACCGATGTTCTCGGCTGCGGTTGATTCGAACAGGTCAGCGCCACGCCCGGCACAGTCGCCTACGTTGTCACCGACAAGGTCTGCGATGGTCGCGGGGTTCCGGACGTCGTCCTCAGGGATACCTGCCTCGACTTTGCCCACAAGATCTGCTCCGACGTCAGCGGCCTTGGTGTAGATACCGCCGCCGAGCTGGGCAAACAGGGCGACAAACGACGCACCAAAACCGAACCCGACAATGATGAACGGGGTCTCGGTCGGGTTTGCACCAAGGGCATAGAAGGTGAGCGAGACACCGAGGAGTGACATCGCGGTTATGATCAGCCCGGAGACCGCACCGCCCCTGAAGGAGATGTCGAGCGCTTTTCCGGAGCTGGTCTGTGCGGCCGATGCCGTGCGGACGTTTGCACGGACTGCAATGGACATGCCGATGATGCCTGCCATCGCACTACAGAACGCACCGAACAGGTACGCAAGGGCAGTGTCGATTGCCAGCTGCCGCTGACCCGAGATGAAGTACACCGCAAAGATGACCACAGCGAGTATGATTGCCAGGATGGCAATAGTCGAGTACTGTCGTTTGATGAATGCTTCTGCACCCACCCTGATTGCATCCGCGACCTCGCGCATCTTCGGCGTGCCCTCATCCTGAGAGAGGACACTGCGTGCGAGGAATGCCGCGACGATCAATGCAATAACGCTTACAATAACCACAAATGGTAACGCGAATTCAAACATTCCCAAACCCTCCTGCCATGCTGCCCCCGCTCCCGGTTGCGACTGGACGACCGAACCCCGACTGAATGAATGAACAGCCGGAACCGGGACGCGGGACAGACACATCAGGTATCATGTATTGGCATCAGCAGTAACCTGCTCAAATGACCCAAAGGAAGGTGCAATGGCTCCGGGGCTCACCCCGCACTCGTCCATATCCCATCCTAAGAGATTATTAGTACATTTTTGAAACATTAAACTTTTATCCCCACCTGAACCTACAGCAGAATCCGCACCAGACCGCACCAGGTCACGGAAATATGTTCCTGAATCTCCGGCATTTTTCGGAATTCCGGTGGATTCTATTTTTCCGGTCCCGGCCATTTTCCGGCACAATCCTGTTATTTGAAAGGGAAATACGGGGCCGTGCACAATTCAATATGATTAATAATGAAAAATTCCCATATTCAGAGAGGGTGGATAGTTCGTGCAGATTTCGCAGTTTTTAGTGTTCCTCATCCTGTTTCCTTTAATTACGGCGCTGTTCATGGTTCTTGTGCGGCGCGATGCGGATCGCAACTGGATCGTCAGGATCTCCGCGCTGGTTATCGGCCTGATAGTGCTGTGCCTGCTTTTCGTAGCATTTGATCAGGGATCGCTCTATTTCGCGTTCGGCTCCGAACAGGTCGGGCAGCTCATGTTCGTTATCGAACTGCTCCTTGCAGTATACATCCTTTACGTGGGAATAAAACACCGCAAGTTGTTCACCGTTGTCCTGATACTATTGCAGGCCGGATTGCTGATATTTTTAGAGACCGGACTTATTCCTGGCGCTCATTTCGGGAACAACCTCCTCATCGACCAGCTCTCCATCATCATGGCTATGATCATCGGCATTATCGGGAGCCTGATATGCGTGTATTCACTTGGGTACATGGAGACGTACCATATCCAGCACGCCGGAATAAAAGACCGGAGAAAATCGTTCTTTTTCTGGATGTTTGTCTTCCTGTCGGCCATGTTTGGTCTCGTATTTTCCAATAACCTCCTCTGGGTCTTCTTCTTCTGGGAGATCACCACGTTCTGTTCGTTCGTCCTGATCGGGTATTCGCAGAGCACCGGAAGCCACCACGAATGCATTCCTCGCACTTTCCATGAACCTTCTCGGCGGGGTCGCGTTTATCGCAGCACTGGTTTATCTCGCCCTGATGGATCCTTCCGGCAGGCTGTTTGAACTCAATACCCTGGTAAGCTCTGGCTACGTTATAGCACTGGTCCCGGCAGTCCTGATCAGTTTTGCCGGTATCACGAAAGCTGCCCTGATGCCCTTTTCCTCGTGGCTGGTCGGCGCCATGGTCGCCCCGACACCGGTCTCGGCCCTGCTCCATTCAAGCACCATGGTAAAAGCGGGTGTGTATATCATTATCCGGTTTGCTCCGGTGTTGTCCGGAACGACGGAGGGTCTCATGATCGCTCTCGTTGGAGGGATCACCTTCCTCCTCGCGTCATTCATCGCGATATCCCAGAGCAATGCGAAGAAAGTACTCGCTTATTCGACCATCGCAAATCTCGGCCTCATCGTCGCATGTGCAGGAGTCGGGACCTACAACCTCATGTGGGTGGCGATCCTGCTGCTCATATTCCACGCGGTAGCCAAATCACTCTTGTTTCTCTGTGTCGGCACCGTGGAGCAGAGTATCGGCAGTAGGGACATCGAGGATATGGGGGGCCTCATTGAACGCATGCCGAAGGTCGCTCTCATGATGTTCATCGGCATGGCCGGGATGTTCCTCGCACCCTTCGGCATGATCATCTCCAAATGGGCGGCAATCGAGGCGTTCGTCACGGCACCCTTCGGCCTCGTCTTCATTACCATCCTTGCCTTCGGAGGGTCGGCAAGCCTCTTCTTCTGGAGCAAGTGGATGGGGAAGATCATCTCCGTCATGCGCAACCAGGAAAATGTCGAGCAGAAGGTAAAGACGGAGATGTGGGCGATCCTGTCCATCCTTACCGCACTGGTTGTCATCGTCGCTCTCATCTTCCCCCTGATATCGTCGACGCTGATCGAGCCGTTCGTGATGCATATTTACGGGGAAACAACCCGTCTTGCCCAGGCGAACCTCACCATCATGATCCTGATGCTTGCACTCCTGATGATCATGCCTTTTTCCATGCTCTTCCAGAGGCGCGACCAGGTCATCACGCACCCGTACATGGGGGGAGGCTCGACCGTAGGAGAGATGAAGTTTGCAGGATCGATGGGGACGACCCGGGACCTTGTCCTGTCGAATTACTACCTGCGGAATTATTTCGGTGAGGAGAGACTCTTCATGATCGGTGTCCTGCTCTGCTGGGGGCTCGTGCTCATTGCCGGTGTCCTGATCGCGGGGGTGATTCTGTGATCGAAGAACCCTGGTCCTCCATTATGACTGCGGCAGTGTATATCCTCCTTGCCCCGGTGATAGGCGGGCTTGTTGCCGGGATCGACCGGAAGGTGACTGCAAGGATGCAGGGTCGGGTAGGACCGCCTATAATCCAGCCATTCTACGACGTCGGCAAGCTCTTCGAGAAAGAGAACCCGGTGGTGACAACGACCCAGAATTTCTATGTGCTGAGCTATCTTGTCTTCATGGTGGTCGCGGGTGCATTGTTCTTCTCGGGAGGGGACATGCTGCTCGTCATATTCGCGTTCACGCTCTCGCACATATTCCTCGTGCTCGGGGCCTATTCATCGTACTCTCCCTACAGTCATATCGGGGCGGAACGCGAGCTCATTCAGATCATCGCCTACGAACCGATGATCATTTTCACCGCGGTGGGGATGTACATGGTCACCCACAGTTTCTATGTGAGCGATATCGTATCGTCCGGTAAACCTATCATCCTGGTTCTGCCCGGTGTCTTCATCGGCTACCTGATCGTCCTCACGATCAAGCTGAGGAAGTCACCCTTCGACCTCTCCACGTCCCACCATGCGCACCAGGAGATCGTCAAGGGTGTTACAACCGATTTCGCAGGCCCCAACCTCGGGAAGATCGAGATCGCCCACTGGTACGAGTACGTATTCCTGCTCGGGGTTGTCTACCTCTTCTTCGGGTTCAACCCCCTGATCGCCATCGCCGCGATCATCGTCGCCTATTTCCTTGAGATACTCATCGATAATACGATGTCGCGTGTCAAATGGCAGCTGACACTGCGGAGCGCATGGCTTGTTGCCGGGACGCTCGGTATTGTAAACCTCGGAGTATTATATTACCTGAGAGCGGTGGTCGCACCATGACCTACCTGAAAAAATCTCCCTGGATCATCCACTATGATGCATCATCCTGCAACGGCTGCGACATCGAAGTCCTGGCAGCCCTGACTCCTCTCTACGATGTGGAACGGTTCGGGATCGTCAATACCGGCAACCCGAAGCATGCCGATATCTTCCTCGTCACCGGGAGCGTCAATGAACAGAACCGTCAGGTACTCATCAACACGTATGAACAGATCCCGGACCCGAAAGTCGTGGTCGCAATCGGCATCTGCGCTACGTCCGGCGGGATCTTCCGGGAATGCTACAATGTCATGGGCGGCATCGACAAGGTCATCCCGGTCGATGTCTATGTTACCGGGTGTGCAGCCCGGCCGGAATCGATCATCGATGGCGTGGTACAGGCCCTGGGAATTCTTGAATCGAAACGACAGGCCATGTCAGAGAAGAAAGCAGCTGGCCGGGTAGCAGCAGGTGATGCGGCTTGACAACAGAGGAACAGACAATCATACCCACCGATGTCGGAAAACTTTTCGGGGGTGTCGAGCAGTTCAGAAATGAGGGATATCGTCTTGTCCAGATCGGCTGCACGAAAGTCGGTGACGCATTTGAGATCAACTACTCCTTCGACAAGGACTTCGTCTTCAAGAACCTGCGGATCACGGTCACTGCTGAAACGGAAGTGCCCAGCATCTCGGGGATGTACTGGGGGGCATTCGTGTACGAGAACGAGATGCACGACCTCTTTGGCATCCAGGTCAGGGGCATGAATATCGATTTCAAGGGGACATTCATCCGGACCGCGATAAAACACCCGTTCGGTGTCACCATAACGAAAGGAGAGAAACCATGACCAAGCAGATCATCATCCCCTTCGGGCCGCAGCACCCGGTCCTCCCCGAGCCGATCCACCTCGACCTCGTCCTGGAGGACGAAAAGGTCGTGGACGTGATCCCCTCAATCGGGTATATCCACCGGGGCTTTGAAAAACTCGTGGAGAAGCGGGAGTTTACCGAGTATGTCTATATTGCCGAGAGGACGTGCGGGATCTGCAGTTTCATCCACGGGATGACGTATTGCCAGGGGATCGAAAAGATCATGAATATCGAGGTGCCCGAACGGGCAGTGTTCCTCCGCACTATCTGGTCGGAATATTCGAGGCTGCACTCCCATCTGCTCTGGCTTGGGCTTTTTGCCGATTCCTTCGGGTTCGAAAACCTCTTCATGAATGCCTGGAGGATCCGCGAGCGCGTTCTCGACGTAATGGAACAGACGACGGGTGGCCGGGTCATCCAGGGGTCCTGCAAGATCGGCGGGGTCAGGCGCGATATTAGCGGTGAGAAACTCGACGGGATGAAAAAGGACCTCGATACACTCCATAAGGAGATCAATGAGCTGACGACCGTCTTTCTCCGGGACGATTCGGTCAGGCACCGCACAAAAGACATAGGGGTGCTCTCAAAAGAGGATGCATATCATCTTGGAGCATCGGGGCCCACGGCCCGCGCAAGCGGTGTCGATGTCGATCTCCGGAAGACCGGGTATGCCGCCTACGGGAAGCTCAACCTTGAGACTGTCAGCGAGAGCGGAGGGGACTGCTATTCCCGGTGCGTAGTCAGGTCACGGGAACTGTTCACATCGATGGATATCATCAGGCAGGCGATCACCAAGATCCCCGAGGGGCCGATCGACGTGAAAGTGACCGGGACGCCGAACGGGGAGTATTTCACCCGCGCCGAACAGCCCCGGGGAGAGCTTGTCCATTACATCAAGGGAAACGGTACGAAATTCCTGGTCAGGTCCCGTATCAGGACCCCGACCCTGACCAATATCCCCCCGCTGATCCGGATGCTCCAGGGCTGCGAGCTTGCCGATGTCCCGGTCATCGTATTGTCCATCGATCCCTGCATAAGTTGTACGGAGCGGTGAGTGCCATGGCATTTTTCGAAATGGTAAAAACGGCATTGAGGACCGTCCTCAACCGCCCGGCAACGATCCTCTACCCGGCAGAGCCCGCAAAAAAAACCGCTCTCACCAGGGGGCACGTAACCATCGACGAGAGTAAATGTATCTCCTGCGGGACCTGCCAGAGGAAATGCCCGTCGCAGGCACTGGTGGTCAATAAGGAAGAAAAGACCTGGCAGATCGACCGGCTCCGGTGCGTGGTGTGCAACTCGTGTGTCGACACATGCCCGGTGAAATGCCTGTTCATGGACACCCAGTACTCTGCTCCGGTAACCTCCCGGAGTGTGGAGACGGTCACTATCACGTACGTAAAACCCCCAAAGCCTGAGAAGAAGGACGAGGCAGCGGTATAATACGGCAGAATTGCTGCCGGTATTCCGGGTCAGTACCCGGGTCAAAACCAAGTCTCTTTTGAGGTTACCGCGGCCCTCTCCAAAACTGAATTGTTCTTCCTGTCCATCGCAAGCCTGTTACGTCGAGGCTGTCATCTCCCGGGGGGCGGGGGTTTCCGGGAACAGCCTGCCAGCATAATTTAAAAAGGTTTATGTTCTCCTTTGTGGAAGATGAACGTATTTAGCACAATATCAGGAAATACGCAGCCATGTAACGGGAACTGACCAGAAGATCAATACGGTAACCATGCGTTCGGCATCCGGAATGTCTGGGTTCGCTGTCTTATCAGGAAGGCCGAGATGACAGATCCTTGCTGTTCTATCCATGCAGTGTCAGTTGTAGATTCCGTTCTTTGCTTTTCACGGTATCCGGGAATGAACCGCCGGAATGTCAGCAGTTCTGCCACCTTTTCAATCCGGGGATCACGTCAAAGGCGTGTGATTACCGATGCTTGACATCGATCTCCTCGTTATAGCAGCCCTCGGGATCGCAGCAGTCGTCATGGCAGCTGTTGCCATACTGCAGACAAACCTCATCCGTGCCATTGTCGCATATGCGGTGAGCAGTGCCAGTCTTGCGGCGCTCTTCTTCGTCCTGTCCTCGCCGTACGCCGGAGCCTTGGAACTGACGGTCGGTGCAGGGCTTGTCGCGGTCCTCTTCCTGGTTGTGCTCATACTTACCGGCGGGGAAGAGGAAGAGGTGCCTGCATGAGGGCAAAGACGGTCGGTGCGATCATCCTCGGGGCGGCCTTTCTCCTCCTTTTTCTGAGCGCAGTACTGCCGGCTACCGCTGCCTGGCCTGTCGCCCCCCCTCCGGCAGCAGGACCCGGAGGAGCGATGTGGAGCGGTCGTACGTTCGAGGTTGTTGTACAGGGTTTTCTTATCCTGGCAGGTGTTTTCTCGATCCTTCTGCTCCTCGGCCATGATCGATCCCGGGGGATGCCGCCGTGATCCCGGGCGGCCCCCTGATCCTTGTTGTCTGCGCAGGCGCGCTTTTCGCGGCCGGGCTTGCGGCCCTGATCTCGCGCACGCACCTGATCAAGCTGGTGATGGGGGTCGAATTCCTTGGAAAAGGGGTCAGTCTCGTCTTTATTCTCGGGGGATACCTCGCCGGTGATACGGGGGTCTCCCAAGCAGTCGTTTTCACCCTGATCGTCATCGAGGCAGTGGTTGCCGGCCTTGCTCTCGCGCTGGTTATCCTGCTCAAACGGGCCTGGAAAACGTTCGATAGCACCTCCATTGCAAGGCTCGTGCGGGGGGGGGACCTCTGATGGACGTCCAGCCGTGGATGCTCGCGCTCATCGTGACGGTCCCTCTTGCCGGTTCCGGCGCGGTAATCCTGTTACGGAACCATCCGGATGCACGTGAAGCCGCATCTCTCGTTTCGGCCATCCTGACGTTCGTCTTCTGTATCCTCTCCCTCCCTTCGGCGTTTGCGACACAGCCCGTGTCCACACCTGCGCTCCAGGTACTTCCCGGTCTGGGCCTCCAGTTCACGGCGGATGCACTGGGTCTCCTGTTTGCGAGCATCGCCTCGCTGCTCTGGATCATAACCACGGTCTATAACATCGGATATATGCGGGGGGTGCACGAACATGCCCAGACCCGCTATTATGCGAGCTTTGCTCTCGTCATCGGCGCGGTCATGGGTGTCGCGCTCAGTTCCAATCTCTTCTCCCTCCTGGTCTTCTACGAGCTCATCACGATTGCTACCTATCCTCTGGTCGTGCATACCGAGACACCGGAGGCGTTTGCGGCAGGACGGAAATATCTCTTTTACACCCTGAATGGCGGGATCGCGTTCGTTGGCGGCGCCATGATCCTCTTTGTAACATCGCACTCGCTCGACTTTGTTGCCGGAGGCGCTCCCGGTATTGCCTCCATCGACCCCGGGTTTGCCCGCCTCGCCTTCATCCTCCTCCTTTCGGGTTTCGGCGTGAAGGCGGCACTCGTGCCCCTGCACGGGTGGCTGCCGGACGCCATGGTAGCCCCCACCCCGGTCAGCGGGCTGCTCCATGCCGTGGCCGTCGTGAACGCCGGGGTCTTCGGGCTCATGAGACTGATGCTGTACCTGTACGGACCCGGCCTGATGGCCGGGCTGGGGCTCCAGGATCTCGTTATTGCGGCTGCGGTCATCACGATCATCGTCGGTTCCCTCCTTGCCCTGCTACAGGATAACTTCAAGCTGCGGCTCGCGTACTCCACCATCAGCCAGCTCAGCTACATGGTGCTGGGTGCCGCGGTACTGCTGCCTCCGGGAATTTCGGGCGTTTCCGATGCAGGGCGGGCTGCGGCCGTGATCGGGGCGACCTACGCCTTTGCTGCCCACGCGTTCGGTAAGCTGACCATGTTCTTTGTCGCCGGTGCGGTATCCGTGGAGACTGGGAAGACCGAGATCTCGCAGCTCGACGGTATCGGCAGGAAGATGCCCTGGGAGTTCGCTGCTTTCACCCTCGCGACCCTGAGCATGGTAGGGCTGCCGCTGATGGCGGGCTTTATCGCCAAGTGGTATCTCTCACTGGGGATCGGAGCGGGAACCGCTGCGGACTGGTGGATACTCCTCGTTCTCGTGGCATCGAGCGTGCTGAACCTCGCCTATTTCCTGCCCATCATTATCCGGGCATTTTTCCGGCCCTCTGAAGGTGAGACACCCCCCGTCCGCTGGACGCTCCGCGTACCGGTGGTGATAACCGCGGCAGGAGTGGTCGTTCTCGGCCTTTGGACTGTTGTCCCGTACAGCCCCTTTGCGCTCTGCGCACAGGTCGCTGCAAGTGTGACCCATAGCGCCCTCCTCGTCACCGCGACCTTCTCTTTCGGCCCGGTGGTGCCGCCCTTCCTGATCTTCCTGATCGGTGCGCCGCTCGTCCTCGCGCTGTCCGGACGCGCCCGGCAGGGCTGTCTTGTCGTGCTGGGAGGCATTGCCCTTGTTGACGTTCTCCTCCTTCCCGGAGGGTACTTCACAGGATCGCTTTCGACCGGTGTGATGCAGTGGAACCTTCCCTTCATGGGGTATACCCTGACCCTCATGAGAGTCGACAGCCTCTCGTACCTGATGGGAGTCATCTTTGCCACCATCACGTTTTTTGCCATCCTGTATGCCGCAGTGGTCGCAGCACCCCGCCTCCACCTCATCGCGCTCCTCTATGCCGGCGCTTCGCTCGGCGTTGTCTTTGCAGGTGACTGGATCACCCTTCTCATCTTCTGGGAGCTGATGGCAGTCACTTCGACGTTCCTCATCTGGCAGGAAGGCGGGGAAGCGATCGGGGCGGGGTTCCGGTACCTCCTGTTCCACGGGCTCGGGGGGGCCCTTCTTGGTGCAGGGATTGCGCTGCTCTTTGTCGGAGGAGGATCTCCCATCGTGGGGCCGCTTGCCGGGATCCCGGTCGCCACCTACCAAGTGTGGGCCTCAGTCCTGATCGTGCTGGGGATTGGCGTGAATATGGCCTTCATCCCCCTGCATACCTGGCTTCCGGATGCCTACCCGCGTGCCAATTTTGTCGCGAGCGTCTTTTTGAGTGTTTATACGACAAAAGCAGCGGTTTATCTCCTCGCACGGGCCCAGCCCGGGACAGAATACATCGCGTTCATGGGGGCGCTCATGGCAGTGTATGGCGTAACCTTTGCGGTCTTCCAGAACGACATGCGCCGTCTCCTCTCGTACCATATCATCTCCCAGGTGGGCTACATGGTCGCCGGCATCGGGATCCTGGGATGGCTGGGGGCAGCAAACGGGATCGGGCAGCTCGGCCTTGACGGCGGCATGGCCCACCTCGTCAACAATATCCTCTACAAGACCCTCCTCTTCATGGCAGTCGGCGTGATAATATGGAAGACCGGGGAGAACCTGCTCAGCCGCATCGGCGGGCTCCAGAAAAAGATGCCGGTGACCGCCCTTGCATTCTGGATCGCCGCGCTTTCGATCTCCGGGGTCCCGCTCTTCAACGGGTTCGTCTCCAAAGGAATGGTGCTCATGGCAGCGGAGCATGTGAGCATCTGGATCTGGGTGCTCCTTGAGATCGCATCGTTCGGGACGTTCGTATCATTCCTCAAGCTGGGATATTTCGCTTTCCTCCGGCCCGGGAAGACGGAGGCTTCGGATCCTCCGCTTCTCATGCAGGCCGGTATGCTCGGAATTGCCGCGTTGTGCATCGTGATCGGGATATACCCTGCCGTCCTTTATGGCATCCTTCCCTACCCGACCACCTACGTGGCATATGATCCGGTACTCCTGGGCGGAACCCTCCTGATCCTGGGGAGTGCAGCCCTCTTCTTCTTTACCGTGGGGAAGAGGTGGCTTGAGCCACACGATATCCATGTAAACGATTTTGACACCGTGTACATGGCCGCCGGGCACGGCGTTACCGCGTGTGCCGGGGGGATTCAGGCCGCATTCAGGGCGAGTTACGGTTATGCAGAAGATGCTGCCGATACCCTTACCCTCATCGGAAGATCTGCCATGAGAGCGGAAAACCGCGATATAAACTGGAACCTGGCGGTCTTCGGGAGCGTGCTGGTGGCCGCCCTTGCTCTCGTCATCGTGGAGGTGGGGCGGTGACACCAGCCGGAATTGCGGTTTCCATCCCCCTGATGGTCGCAACAGGTGGTGTCATCGTCTACGCTGTCGCGAAATTTCTTCCCGTTCACCTTCGCCGCTGGACCGGAGCGCTCACGGCACTGTGGCTCCTTGCGGTATTCTGCCTTCTCCTCTCCATTATGGTGTGGTCTTCTCCCGGCACCCTTCCGTTTATCGGCCTTACGGGGGGGCTCCTCATCACCGGTGTCGGCACCGTTGCAGCGCTGGCATCCCAGGGGAGTCTCGATCCGGAAGGACCGGTGCACCTGTATTATCCGCTCTTCCTCCTTGCGCTTACCGGTGCGGTGGCGATCGGGTTCTCCGGGGATCTCTTTACCATTTTCGTCACGGTCGAGCTTTCGGCAATCCCGGTGTATGCTCTGTGCGCCTACCGGCACAAGGAAGACCCGGCGGCACTTCCCTCTGCCATCAAGTACCTCACGCAGGGGGTGGCAGGGACCATCACCGCCCTCCTCGGCGTGGCTATCCTGTATACCCAGGGGCATACCTTAAGCCTGTCAGCGCTGCCTGTCGCCCTTGCCGGCGGGGACCAGGTGCTCATCATTTTTGCGGCTGTCCTCATCCTGATCGGGTATGGCGTAAAACTTGCGATCTTTCCGCTGCACACGTGGCTTCCGGATGCCTACAGCCGGGCTCCTGTGGGTGTCACCGCCATCATGACTGGGGCAACGAAGATCGGGGTACTGATCGCGTTATTCCTCTCGCTATCTGCTCTGCCAGGCAGTGCCACGGTCCCCAAAACCGTCGGTATTGTCGTGACATTCTTTGCGGTCATCACGATGACCGCGGGAAACCTCCTCGCACTCAACCAGCGGGATCTCCGCCGCGTCCTTGCTTATTCAAGCGTGGCCCAGATGGGATACATCCTGCTGGGGTTTGGGATCGGTCTCTTGTACAGCCTGCCGCTGGGATTTGCCGCCGGTCTTTTCTATGCCGTCGCGTACGGGGTGATGAAGAGCGGTGCCTTCATCGCAGCCGATGCATTCACGGAACGTGCCGGGTCTTCCGAGACGGCACGGATGAAGGGGCTGGGTGCCCGGAACCCCGTTCTGGGCATTGCATTTGCCGTGATCATTCTCGGGCTGATCGGACAGCCATTCACCTGCGGCTTTCTGGGCAAGCTGCTGGTTATCCAGTCGGGCATCGCCACATACATGTGGGGAGGGATCGTGCTTGGCCTGATCCTCGAACTCAACACCGGCATATCACTCGGGTACTGACGTCCCGATCCTGTCAATACTCCTGTTTCCCCGGAGTGAACAAGATCCTACTGACCAGCCGGCAGCAACCAGACCCGGGATTCCCCTGAGTGTCCTTGCAGCAGTGGTAGTACTGGCGATAGCCACGCTCTACCTCGGGATCTTTCCCGAACCGTTCTATGGCTGGATCTCACATGCATCCGGGCAGATCTTCACGTGGGGGGTGCCATGATGACCCCCCTGGATCTCTTGACCTCGCCGATCCTTGTCCTGGCCTTCGCCCTCGCGGTGGGTTTCCTGATCTATGCGTGGTCCGCTACCATCGCGCCGGCCTTCAGGCCGTCTGCCAACAAGACGATGCCCTATGTCGGTGGCGAAATCGCGGAAGCCCAGACGTTCCAGCCTGGCTACCAGTTCTTCTACGTGGCCCTGTTCTTCGCGGTCGTGCACGTGGCAGCGCTGGTCATCGCGATCGCTCCGCCCGATGCGCCGCTCTGGGGGACGCTGGGATATCTCTTTGTAATAGCCGTTGCCGTGACCGCACTGAGGTGGGAGCAATGAGCAGGAAGAGACGCATGTTCCAGGGTCCGCCGCACGGGCAACCGTCAGCCCGTAGCGGCATCACGCCGGGCAACCGGTGTATTGCCCCCATCATCGGGTTAATATGTGCCGGCGGAGGTGATGGTACACAATGGCAGCCCCGGCAGCCTCGCTGAGCCAGCGCCTCGTGAACTGGGCGCGGCAGAAATCGCCATGGATTACCATTTTTAACAGCGGAGGGTGCAATGCATGCGATATCGAGATCATCGCCTGTCTTATGCCCCGCTTTGATGTGGAACGGTTCGGGATTCTTTCAAAAGGCTCGCCCCGCCATGCCGATATCCTCATCGTCACCGGTCCGGTCACCCTGAAGCAGGCACCACGGCTCCGCCGGGTCTGGGAGCAGATACCCGAACCGAAATACGTGATCGCCATGGGTGCATGCGGTGCAGACGGGGGCGTGTTCCACGGCCTGTACCATGTCATGCAGCGCGTGGAGGATGTCATCCCCGTCGACGTCTACGTGGCCGGATGCCCACCACGGCCGGACGAGATCATCAATGCCGTCGTGACATGCCTGACTATCATGCAGGAGGATGCGGCTCACGGCGGGAAGGAATGGCGGCAAAAGAAGAGATCCGAGTTTCCCGGCGGTATGATACCCTCCGTGGAGGCAATGCTATGACCAGTCCGTTAACGCTGGATTTTGTGATGGAAACGATGAAGGGATTTGGTACTGCAGAGCAGGTCCGCTCAAACCGGATCAGGATTACGACGACCCCGGAAAGGGTCCGTGACGCGATAACAACCTCCCGGGAATTCCTTGCGTGCGAGCGCCTGATAACGATTAGTGCGGCTGACAATGGCAGGACGCTGGAACTGATCTACCATCTGACCGGCCCTCACCGCACGGTCATCTCCATTGCCGCGGAACTCTCCCGCGATGCACCGGAGATTCGTTCAGCGTCCGATATCCTGCCCCCGGCGGGTATCTACGAGCGGCAGATCCATGACCTGTTCGGTATCGTCTTTGCTGGGCATCCTGACCTGAAGAGGATCATCCTTGGAGAAGACTGGCCGGAGCATGAGTATCCCCTGCGGAAGGACTGGAAGCCGGGGCCCGATACGTTCTATGGCGGCATCAGGGAGGAGAGGATATAGATGCCGGAAGTGATCGTGCCCATCGGCCCCCAGCATCCCGCCCTGAAAGAACCGGTGAATTTCCGGGTGATAGCCGACGGCGAGAAGATCGTCCGTCTCGAACTCGACATATCCTACACCCACCGCGGTATCGAAAAGGCAGCCGAACAGCGCACCTTCATCCGGGCGCTCCCCCTTCTGGAACGGGTCTGCGGCATCTGCTCCCACTCGCACTCAACGGCTTTTGCCAAGGGAGTCGAGGAGCTGATGCAGCTCACGATCCCTCCCAGGGCCCAGTATATCCGCACGATCATCGGGGAGCTGGAACGGATGCACAGCCACCTCCTCTGGCTGGGTGTCGCTGCGCACGAGATCGGGTTCAATACGCTCTTCATGTGGACCTGGCGCGATCGCGAGGCGGTTCAGGACACGCTCGAGGAGATGTCGGGGAACCGCGTCCATTATGGCATGAACGAAGTGGGGGGCGTACGCCGTGACCTGACGCCCTTACAGGTAAATGCGGCCCTACAGCGCCTGCCCAACCTCGAAGAGCGGATAACCAAGTACGTGGACATGGTACAGAACCAGGAGACGATGCTGCTCCGTTTCCGGGGTATCGGGAAACTTACCAGAGAGGAAGTCCTGAAATATGGCGCGGTCGGCCCCACAGCACGTGCAAGCGGTGTCGATTATGACATCCGCAGGGACGACCCCTACCTGGTGTATGCAGACGTGCCCTGGAACGTGGTGACGGATACGTCCGGGGACGTCTATGGGCGCACCTGCGTCCGCATCGGCGAACTTGCGGAGAGCCTGAAGATCGTCCGGGCCTGTCTCGAACATCTCCCCGAAGGCCCGATCCGTATCAACCCGCCAAAGACGGCGCCCGGAGGGGAAATCCTTTCCCGGTACGAGGCCCCCCGGGGGGAACTCGTGCATTTCATCCGCACGAACGGGACGGACCGGGTCGAAAGGGTCGACATCCGGACGCCGACGCTGGCGAACTGGACCTCGGTCGCTGCGTGCCTGGTCAACCAGAACCTGGCGGACATACCCGTCATTGTTGCGGCGATCGACCCCTGCCTGTCGTGCACGTCGAGGATTACCATTGTGGACAAAGGAGACGGAAATGCCGGTATCGTGACCTGGGATGAGCTCAGGAGACGGAGTTGTCTTCGCAACCGGCGACAGGAGAGGGCATGACCGATCCCCTCCTCATCATAGGGTATATTTTCCTCTTTCCTGGGTTTTTGTTCCTGCTGGCATATGCCATGCTCTTTGAATTTCTGGACCGCAGGATCGCGGCCCGGATGCAGCACCGGGTCGGGCCGCCCCTGTTCCAGCCATTCGCGGATTTTGTCAAGATGCTGGGAAAGGAGGTCATCGATCCGCAGGGTGTTGACAGGCCGGTATTTGATGCAGCGCCGGTGATCGCTCTGGCCGCGGTCATGACCGCATTTCTCTACATCCCGGTCGTGAGCGCGAGCCCGCTTGCATTCCAGGGGGATCTGGTCCTCGTTCTCTATCTCATGGCACTTCCGACCATCATCCTCTTTGTCATGGGCTGGCTGAGCCGGAACATTTACTCCGCAATAGGGGGGATCCGTGCGGTAACCCAGATGTTCATCTACGAGGTGCCGTTCTTCCTTGCGCTCCTTACCCCCGCCCTGATGGCAGGGACCTGGTCGATCTCGGAGATCGTGAGCTGGCAGCAGGATCACCTGTGGTTTATGGTTCTCCAGCCGATAGGATTTGTCGTTGCACTGATAGGACTCCAGGCAAAGCTGGAAAGGACCCCCTTCGATATCCCGGAAGCGGAGACCGAGCTTGTCGCAGGCCCGTGGACAGAGCTGACCGGGCGCAGGCTCGCCCTCATGCACCTTGCCTCCGATGTCTCCTGTGTTACCGGGTGCGCACTCATCGCGGCACTATTCCTCGGCGGCCCGACGATCCCATGGACCATCGCGCCGGTATGGCTCGGCTGGATTTGCGGCTTTTTCCTCTTCCTTGCAAAAACTCTTGTCGTGCTCCTGATCCTTTCTTCGGTAAAAGTTGCTACAGGCCGTATACGCATAGATCAGCTGAACACCATCGGCTGGAAATATATCGCCAGCGCCGCGCTCGTGCAGGTCGCGGTTGTGCTTGTGATGAACTCCATCCGGGTGGGTGCATGAGCGTCCTTTCCGAGATGTTGCACAATCTCGTATCCAGGCCCGTCACGATCCTGTACCCGAAAGAGAAGGTCCCGGTCCCGCAGGGATTCCGGGGAAGGGTTGCAGTCCTCGACGAAAAGTGCATAGGATGTTCCATGTGCTCTCTCGTGTGTCCGTCACATGCCGTCACCATGGTGCCGGACCAGCGCGAAGTTGAGTTCAAGGGCAAGAAGCTGGTGCGTAAAAAAAGGCCGCAGATAGAGGTTTTCAAATGCATACGGTGTGCGCTCTGCGAGCGCCATTGCCCGGCCGATGCGATATACCTGAAAAATGAACTCTCGCCTTCGGGAACTGACCGGGAAGCGGTGGTTACCTGATGCAACAGGTAGATCCCGGTTTCGGGCCGATCCTGAGGCGCAGGCTGAAAGAGGCCCGCCGCATCGCGATCGTTGGTGTCGGCGACGAGCTCCTGCCATCTGACCGGCTTGGCATGGTTGCGGCGAAAAAGATCGATCAGCTGCACCTGTCGCATGTCGGTGTCTTCCTTACGGGGACAGTACCGGAAAGCGTCACGGGGCCCGTCCGCAGGTTCAGGCCGGACCACACCCTTTTTCTCGATGCAGCCGATATGGGAGCAGAGCCCGGCACGATCGCGGTCATTGACCCTCAGAATATCCAGGCAGGTCTCTTCTCTACCCACGCCCTGCCTCTTTCGGTTGTCATGGAATTCCTGGCACAGGAATCCGGGGCAGGGGTGACCCTGCTGGGCATCCAGCCGGACCGTTCGGAGCCTGAAAAAGGGCTGTCCGGGAGTGGTGAGGCACTTTTTCGCCGGAACCTGGAGATCCTGTCAGCAGTACTCCGGGACAGGTAGATCCGGCTGCTGAGGGCAGTTGCCGGAGTCCCCGGGGGTACGGGAATAGTAGTCTCTCGCGTTTCCAGAAATAGCAGATATCAGGACACCGCGTATCCGGACATCATGCAAAACTGACCGTCTCCGGCACCAGCGTCTGCAGGTCCACGACCACGGCCAGCGCGGGGGTAGGGTTGACGTTCATCTGCTTCTGGAACGCGGTCTGGGACTGCCAGGTACCCGCGTTGATCCCGAGCACGCCCCGGTAGTTTGTAATGCCCTTGATATGGACATGGCCCGTATGAAGGATCTCGGGCAGCGGGTCGATGATGAGACGGTCGGTCTTCCCGGCAGCAATCGGGGTTTTCCTCCCGTACGCCGGTGCAAGGTGGCGGCGCTGGAGCATCTCTTCCATCATCAGCCCGCTCTGCTCGTAGGAAGCACCGGGAATCAGGCCGATCATGTCATCGATGGACCTGCCGTGATACATCAGCACGCGGACTCCCTGGAGGTTGACGACGGCAGGGTTTTCGACCAGCAGGCAGTTGGACGGGAATTTTTTTGTGAAGGCTGCGGGGATAACCGGCTGGGGCTCCGCACCCCGCACGACATCGTGGTTGCCAGGCGAAACGATGATCCTGATCCGTGACGGGAGGTCGCTGAGCATGGCACCGAACGCGTCATACTGCTCATAGATGTTCTTGATCGTGAGTTCGCTTTCCTGTCCGGGATAGATGCCTATCCCGTCCACGAGGTCCCCGGCAATGAGGAGATACCCGTAATCGGAATCGGACAGCCAGTCTGCAAACCGGTTCCAGCACTCCCCGAGGAAGGTATTGCTGCCGACATGGACGTCGGATATGAAGACCGCACTGCCCGGCTGTTCGCTCTTGAACGGTGTATTGTCGATACGGATATCCGGGCGGTAGAGCTGCTCGGCAAAAAAGAGCCGCCCGTCGTTTGAGAGTTTTCCCCTTACCCCAATCACTTCGTCATGGATGATCCGTTCGGCATCGCCAAACACCGGGCGGTCTTTCCGGAAGAGCACGGATATGCTTGCGGAAGAGTCCTCGATCTCGGCGATGCGGTGGCCGTTGGTCGTGGTCTTGACCTCGACGACCATGCCGATGATAGTGCACTCCTCCTGCCGGTACCGGTTCGACCGGGTGAGGTCCTCGATGGGCATAGCCCCGACACGCCCCCGGATCATGCTGCCGAGCCGGTTGTAGCGGTCCCGGAAATAGTGCAGGTAGTCACCGGTACCGTTGACAGCTCCGGACGTGCCTGCGCTCCCGCTCACGACCTCAACCATGGGATCAACGAGGAACCTCGTTCCGTCACGTGTGGCATGCATCCCGGGGATATGGTGTGAGGAGACGACGATGGTGTTATCCGGGACCTGCGCGATGATGCGGTCGATCAGGTCAGGCTCGTCCTGTTCCTGGATATAACGCACCACGTCGGGGTGCACCTGCAGTTTGGTATCGAGGAACCTGAGCGTGATCTCCTGCGCATCAAGCATACAAGAGTATTGGCCGCCGATAAAATATAGGCTGTTATCGGACATGTGCATGGGCATTGCCGGGAGCGGGACGCCGGAGTGCAGTGTTGATATCCTTCCCGGATCAACCTACTACCGGTTTTGGAACGCTCGGGACCCATGTACGACCTCCCCTCAATGCTGGTGCTCGGATTTGTTATCGGCCTTACCGGAGCACTTGCACCCGGCCCGACGCTTGTCGCTACCATTCACGCTTCCCTTACCGGGAACTGGGCCACCGGCCTGAAAATCTCTCTCGGGCACATGGTTGTCGAGGCCGTCATCTTCCTGCTGATCGTTCTTGGCCTGACGACGGTGGCACGCCCCTATGCGGCGCTCATCTCCGTTGTCGGGGGCATCGCCCTTGTGGTCTTTGGCGTCCTGACGATTGCCGGCAGCAGGAGTGCATCGCTGGAAACAACGGCAGATGGTGCAGTCACGAACCCGTATCTGGCCGGCCTCCTGACCAGCGCGGCCAACCCGTATTTCTGGATCTGGTGGCTTTCCGTCGGGAGCGCCATGGTTATCGCCGGCCTCTCCGGGGGGCTGGTGCTGGCCGCAGTCTTCATGATCGGCCACTGGTGCGCCGATACCGGCTGGTACACGTTCGTGTCCGCCAGTGTATCACGGGGAAGGACGGTCCTGTCGGCCACAACATACCACCGGGTCATGGCGGTTTGCGGTGTATTTCTCATCCTCTTTGGCATCTATTTTTTTTCGGGGTACTCTTGCTTCGTTGACCCCGGGGAATCCCCCGTCCCGCATGGTTAATGCGGAAGAGGTTCAACACTATACGGAACCATACAAAAATCCCTGACAGGCGTACACGATGGCAGAAAAAGAAAAATCCCGGGACATTCGCGCGCTGGTGGCGCAATTCCGTACAAGCGATCACTGGGCGGTATCGCTTGCCCGCGACCTCCTCTGGGTTGCCGGTGTCGTCGGTACAATTGCGCTCATCCTTTACCTTCTCTGCGGCACGTGGCCCGCAGTCGTCACTATCGAGTCGGGAAGCATGACCCCCAACATGAACATCGGCGACCTCGTTGTCGTTGTCCAGAAGGACCGGTACGGCGAGTTCATGACCTGGGAAGATGCAAAGGAGGCCAATGTAACGAAGTTCAACGGTTACGGGGACGTCGTCATTTACAAACCCAATGGTATGACCTCCGTACACCCGATCATCCACCGGGCGATGGTCTATGCGACTACCGACACGCCGATCACGGAGATCCGCGGCGTGCAGCTCCCGTACGAACTATACGGTGCCCCACGACGGGTATATCACGTGGGGCGACAACAACCCGGCCCCCGACCAGTTCGTCAGTTACGAGGGTATCGGTACGCCCGAACCGGTCAAAGATGAGTGGATAGTAGGCAAGGCCCTCTTCACCATCCCGCTCGTGGGCTACCTTCCCCTCCACATCGCTGAAGTGGTCATCCTTGTCGTCGTCATCATGATCCTCCACGAACTGTACCTCCGCTCGCGGGAGGAGAGTGCCCGGACGGGAAAACAGCCGAAGAAACCCGGGAAGAGAAAGAAGTAGACAGAGGAGGCAAGGATGACAACGGCTTCGACGCTCCTCGCTGATACCCTGAACGGCCACCGTCTCACGGAGGAAGAAGCGGTCACGCTCCTGAAAACCCGGGGCCGGGAGATTGCCAGGATCACCGAAGCTGCTGATGAGATGCGGGAACGGAAGGCGGGGAACGTGGTCACCTACGTCAGGAATCAGAACCTGCACGTGACCAATATCTGCAAGAACCTCTGCGGTTTCTGCGGTTTTGGCAGGAAAGCGACCGATGCCGGGGCGTACTGCCATGACCGGGAAGGGATCCAGGCCCAGGCGAGGCTGGCACACAAACGCGGGGTGACCGAGATCTGTCTCCTCTCCGGGGTCCACCCGGCGTTCACCCTTGATACGTTCACCAACCTGATCCACTGGGTCCACGAGGCAGCCCCGGGGGTCCATGTCCATGCGTTCAGCCCGGACGAAGTCGCCCATGCCGCAAAAAAAGCCCGCTGTTCAACGCCGGAAGTACTTGCACGGCTCAGGGCAGAAGGACTGGGGACCATCCAGGGTACCGCAGCAGAGATCCTCGTGGACTCGGTGCGACAGGTGATATGCCCCCGCAAGGTCTCCACTGCCGACTGGATCCGGATCATCAGGGAAGCGCACACGATGGGCCTGCGGTCCACGGCGACCATCATGTACGGGTCGTACGAGACTGCCGGGGACCAGGCCGAGCACCTCGGGCTCCTGAGGACGATCCAGGATGAGACCCATGGGTTCACGGAGCTGGTGACCCTCCCGTATGTCCATACCAGTACCCCGCTCTACCAGCAGGGAATCGCCCGGGCCGGGCCCACCGGGCGGGAGGATCTCCTGATGATCGCAGTATCCCGGCTCTTCCTCGATAACTTCGACAATATCCAGGTGGCATGGGGGAAGGTCGGGCTCAAGATGACCCAGCTCGCCCTGCTCTCCGGTGCCAACGACCTTGCAGGAACGATGTTTACCGATGACGTGAGCGGTGATGCCGGGGCATCCGGCTCCGATTATCTCGACCCCAAAGATATGAACCGCATCGTGCAGGATATCGGCCGGACGCTGAAACAACGGACAACTCTGTACGAGATCGTCTGAACGCTAAATAGCGTACCAAATACAAAAACGGAGTGAAATGCAGGGTTCTGGAAACGGGATCAGAGCAGTTCCAGCGCTTCTTTGCCGGTCATGCCGGTTTTGATACCGCGCCCCATTGCCGAGCGGTTTGCCTCCTTGATAATTCCCTTGAGAATATCGTCGGTGTCCGCGATAGACGGCCCGAGGGCCGGCCTGACTTTTGCCGCGGGATAGCTGAACGAATCAAGCGCTGCAACATCAAACGCCCCGCACCCCACCATGCCCACGTCGGTTTTGACCGCGACGAGGTTCGCCGGGCCAAGAGGGATGACAAATCCGTCTGCTGTTTTCCGTGACAGATGCACTTCGATAAACTCCATAGCGCTCCTTGAGAGATGGTTGGCGCGGGGGAGTAATAATCATGTGCACGGTTGATGCGATACCTTTACTTCTCCGCGGGAAATACACTGCCTGAACAGAAGCGGGGTATGCAATGAACCGGCAGCTGAAGACACTTCTTGACAATGTGAGAGATGGCCACCGCCTGAGCGAAGACGAGGCACGGTTGTTGTTCGGGATACGCGACCGGCAGGTCTGGGAGATCGCGTCAACAGCAGACGAGGTGCGCGAACAGCGGGCCGGGAACGCAGTGACCTATGTCAGGAACCAGAACATCAATGTCACGAACCTCTGCGTGAATGCCTGCGGGTTCTGCGGTTTCTCGAAAAAGCCCGGTGATGAGGGGGTCTATTTCCATGACAAAACCGGGATCCAGGAGAAAGCGGCGCTCGCAAAGAAGCGCAGGGTCACGGAGATCTGCACGGTAAGCGGTCTCCACCCGGAGTTTACGGCAGCGTCCTACATCGAGGTCTACCGCTGGATCCGTGAGGCGGCACCGGAAGTCCACCTCCACGCCGGCAATCCGATGGAAGTCGCCTACGCGGCCAAGAAGAGCGGGATGAGCACAAAGGACGTCCTCGCCGCCATGAAAGGTGCCGGCCTCGGATCCATGTGCGGGACTGCCGCCGAGATCCTGGTGGATTCAGTCCGTGAGACTATCTGCAGGGATAAGATCTCCACGGGTGAGTGGGTCCGTATCATCCGCGAGGCGCACGCGATGGGCATCCCGACAACAGCCACGATCATGTACGGGCATTGCGAGAACGATGCCGAACGGGTCGAACATCTCTCGATCTTGCGGAAGATCCAGGACGAGACGCACGGGTTTACCGAGTTCGTCCCGCTCTCGTTCATCCACATGAACACCCCGATATTCCGGCAGGGCCTGGCCCGTGCCGGGGCAACGGGGAGGGAAGACCTCCTGATGGTCGCCGTTGCGCGCCTCTTCCTGGACAACTTCCGCAACATCCAGGTCTCGTGGGTGAAAGAGGGGATAAAGATGGCGCAGCTGGGACTTGTTGCCGGCGGGAACGACCTTGGCGGGACCATGTACGAGGAGAGCATATCCAAGGGTGCGGGCGCGACCAACACGGATTACCTCGACCCGAAAGAGATGCAGCGGGTTGCAGAAGACCTTGGCAGGACGCTCCGGCGCCGTACTACCTTATACGAACTGGTCTAACAAGTGAATACGGGAACCCGCGCCCACTCGTTCAGTACGGGACTTCAGGACGTGAAAGAGTTGTGAGAAGGAAAGAGCGGGAGATTACGGATCCCGCTGAGATGGAATCGATCCTTGTCGGCGCGTCAGTCTGCAGGCTTGCACTGGCAGACGATGGTGAACCCTATGTCGTTCCGCTCTGTTTTGGCTACAGGGATCGTGTGCTCTATTTCCACTCGGCTGGCGAAGGCAGAAAGATCACCATGCTCAGGAAAAACCCGCGTTGCTGTGTTGAGGTGGACCGGTATGAGGGTCCGCTCCGGGATTCAAGCCCCTGTACATGGGAGGTCCGGTACAAAAGCGTGATCTGCGCCGCCACTGCATGCATCGTGGAGACCTTCGAAGAGAAGAAAACAGGGCTCAACTGCATCATGAGCCACTATGGCGGGACCGAATACCCGTTTTCGGAAGAAGAACTGCAGCGGGTCTGCGTCGTCCGGGTCGAGATCCGGGAAATGACCGGAAAAAAGTACGGGTATGATAGCGATCAGTCGTGATTCGGCTTCAGCAGCCGCACAATCCTGTCACCAATCTTCTCTGCCCGTTTCAGGGCTTGGGCATCGTTCAGGATATCCCCTTCGAGATAACCGCTCCCTTTTACCGACCCGAGGGATGAAAACTCGTGCGCGTTCAGGAAGCCTTCCAGAGTCTGGATGGTGCGGTGTGCGCCTTTCGAGGCCTCGATTGCAACGGCAATCCCTTTCCGTCCTGCCAGCTTTCGGTCGTGATAGAGCGAGTAGGTGCGGTCTATGAAATTCTTGAGCTGCCCGCACACGTCGTAATAATAGGTCGGCGAACCGATCACAAGCACATCGCAGTCAATCACTTTCTGCGCAATCGCGCCCCAGTCGTCCTTCTCGATCGAACACCACTTCGTCTCCTTGCACTTCTCGCAGCCGATACAGGGAAGGATCTTCTTCCCTGAAAGGGAGACGAATTCGGTTTTTATCCCGGCATCATTGCAGCGCTTGAGGATTATCCCTACGAGTTGTGCGGTATTCCCGTGCCTGCGCATGCTTCCCGATATACCGAGCACCTTCATATGTTACCCTTACTGCACTGCAGGCTCATGATGGTTTTGGTGACCGGGTCAAGACCCAGACCCCGGAACGCCATAAGGATCTCCTGCGCCGGATCGGCATGCCGATGGAACAGGTGGGAAGGACAACGGCAATCACTGCACCCGAAGCCAGAAATTTCAGGATCACCTAAAGCCCGTGCAAGCGGACACTCGAGGTTTTCCCGTGTTTTGGCATACACCGCGTACCGGAGCGAAAAATCGTTACTGGTGAGCAGATAGTCGATATGCCATGTCGGCATCCGGTCGCTTACCTCCGAGAGGGCAATATGGCGTGCGAGCCGTTTCAGCCCCCCGCTGCCGAGCGCCGACCCGACGTAGATATGCCAGCCGGGAGCAAACGCAACCGGCCCAAGGGCGCCGATGCTGATGGTACAGCCCGGGTTTTCAAAGACGAGGCAGTAGATCCCTTTATCCATACCCGCTCTTCATGAGGCCCTGTGCCGCGGCTATGCAGCGGCTGCCCCCTCATCGGTCGGTTCGCCATGCCCTGCGTACAAGCCTTCGACATCGAGAAGCGAGAGCCGGTCAAGCGACCGCGAAAGCTCGGTCCTGCTCCCGCCCGGGAAGTCGTATCTCCCGAAATACCCGTCCGCAAATACCGTGTCCCCGCTGATGAGCACCTTGTCCCGTTCAGAATAGAGGCAGATACTGCCCGGGGTATGTCCCGGCGTGTGAAGGACGAGGAGATCACAGATTGTGTCTCCATCAGCTAGGACGATGTCTGGGACGATGCCGGGGGAGCGGGCGCCAAAATGCATGGAGAGGCTGTGGGCATCCTCGACAAGCCCCCGTGCGTCTGCCTTGTGGATGGCGACTTTTGCCCTGCACATATGCGCGATCTCTTTGACCCGGGCCGTATGATCGAAATGGCAGTGCGAAAGCACGATCGTTTCGATTGCCTCTTTGTACGGGGCCACCGCCATGGGCACCACGCCAGCGTCTATAAGGATATTCCCGAAAATATACGAATTGGCAAAGACCGAATCCCCCGGGATCCACCTGACCTTCATGCACAATAATAAGGAGCCGGGACAGATGTTTCTTATGGATACGCTCATCCGCAGGTGCTGCCGCGGGGCACCGGAAGAACTCGCAGCTGCGGCACGGGCGGAAGGAACTGACCCGGCATCGCTTGCACGGGGTATTGCGGCCGGGAGGATTGTCATCCCGGCAAACCCGGAGCGAAAGCACCGGCTCTGTGCGATCGGCGAAGGGTGCCAGGTCAAGATAAACGTGAATATCGGTACGTCCGGCACCCGGTGTGACCCCGCGCTCGAGGAGAAGAAGGCACAGGCAGCACTGGAGAACGGCGCAGACGCGCTGATGGACCTCTCGACCGGTGGGGATCTGGTTGCAATCCGGAAAAAAATCCTTGCGTTCGATACGACGGTCGGCACGGTCCCGGTCTACGAAGCAGTCCGCAGGGCGGGCAATGCTGGTGATGTCGACGCCGACCTGCTCTTCAAGGTAATCCGCGAGCACTGCGAACAGGGAGTTGACTTCCTGACGCTCCACTGCGGGGTGAACCGGCAAGCCCTTGCCGCCCTCCGGGCAGACCCCCGGCTGATGGGGGTCGTGAGCAGGGGCGGGTCGTTCCACTGCGCGATGATGATGCAGCGGGACGAGGAGAACCCCCTCTATGCCGAGTACGACTACCTCCTTGAGATGCTTGCCGGGTACGACGTGACCATCAGCCTCGGTGACGGGATGCGGCCCGGCTGCCTGCAGGACGCGGAGAAGCTCGCCAAATCCGTGGAGTACGTGACGCTCGGAACGCTGGCGAAACGGGCGCATGCGGCAGGTGTCCAGCGGATGATCGAGGGGCCCGGCCATATGCCGCTCGACCAGGTGGGCTACAACGTGCGGATGATCAAGGAGATCACCGCCCATGCCCCGCTCTACCTGCTCGGGCCCCTTATCACCGATATCGCGCCGGGCTACGACCACGTCGTTGCGGCTATCGGCGGCTCGGTTGCCTGTCTGAACGGCGCCGACTTCCTCTGCATGGTCTCGCCGAGCGAGCACCTCGCCCTCCCGCTCGTCGATGATATCATTGAGGGGACCCGGGTCGCGAAGATTGCGGCGCACATCGGGGACACGGTCCGGCGCCCGGAGGGTTACCGGATGGAGCGCGAAGTGCAGATGGCGGACGCCCGGCACCGGCTCGACTGGGACGGTCAGTTCCGACTCGCGTTGTACGGCGCCCACGCGAAGCGGATCCGCGACCGCGATGGCGAACAGGAGACCTGCTCGATGTGCGGGGATTTGTGTGCGGTCAAGATGGTGAACGAGCTGTTCGGGACTGCTGAGAAGGGAAAAGGGAAGAAGGAAAAGTAGAACTTCGGCAACTCACCGTCTTCTCTAAAATCCTGAAACCCCCTCCCCCTAGCCCAACCACCCGACCCCCACGGGGGTACCTGCACAGAACTGACCGGGTCCCGGTCGTCCGGTGTAAACGCCTTCGGTTTCCTATGGAAAACTGCCTTCCCGACCACCCCCCGTACTCCTACCCCCCTATATTTGCAATCCTAAGCCCCCAGTTTTCCATGAAATTCACTTCTGAACAGCTGCTTTCACACATAGTCACACGGGGGGTCGCCTGCCATTTTATTGAGAAAGGGTGGGGGTTGGGCATTGACCCCCCCCTCATAACCGTGACAGTCCGGTCATTGTCCGTTCTTACTTCTTCTGCACGAGTAGGGAATCCGCAACCTGCGCAACTCTATTCCGTGGTGCAAGGCCAGGAACTCTCTGTTTCTTGAACCGGCCTGCCACTAATTCGCCGGATCCTTCTGTCTCCGGAGGATAACCGAATCCTATTTATGGAGCATATCCCACTCCTGATTACATGAAAACCGGCATACCACTTCTTTTCTTCACGATCCTCATGTTCACCCTTGCGGTATGCGGGTGCTCCATGTCACCACCTCAGAAAGAACTTACCCCTTCCGTAACTAGCCCCGTAACCACTCCCGTCACCAGTCCCGGAACGATAAACGTCGGAACGATAAACCCAGAAACAATGGGCATTCCGGTGGGAAGAGGACAGTTTGTGTTCAACGATTCGCTCGGAAATGCCAATCGTCCGATCACGGTCTACTATTATCGTCCGGCTGCATGGAACCAATCAGGGCCGGTCCTGATCGTCATGCCCGGAGCGGGTCGCAGCGGACAGTCACCCCGGGACACCTGGGTTCGCTACGCTGAAAAGTATTCCAGTCTCCTTATCGTTCCGGAATTCTCCCAGAAGTATTATCCCGGGGACATCTGGTATCCTCTTGGGTACACCTATGGTGCCACGAACTGGGAGCCGAAAGCGAACTGGACCTTCATGGCGGTTGAGCACCTCTTCGATTACATCCGCGAAAAGAGCGGGGCAACAGAGAACACCTACCTCCTCGATGGGCACAGTGCAGGTGCCCAGTTTGTCCAGCGGATGGTGACGTTCCTTCCCGAAGCCAGGTACAGCCGTGCAGTAGCGGCGAATGCAGGGCTTTATGTGATGCCGGTCTATACGATCCCGTACCCGTTAGGCCTGAAAGACTCGCCACTTTACGAGAGCGAGGTCCCGAACGTGTTTGCCCGGAAACTCATCATTATGTCCGGTGGAAGGGACACGAACCCGAACGACAGCAGCCTCGCGAATTTCCCCGGGGCGGAGGCGCAGGGCAGCACCCGGTTCGAGCGGGCAAAGACCTATTTTACGACAGCCCAGGCAGAAGCAGCGCGCCGGGATGTCCCTCTGAACTGGGAATACCATGTGGTGCCGGGGATAGGCCATGATGAGGCAGGAATGGCCGGGCCGTCAGCAGAGGTGCTCTTCAACGGGACGTGACAGGGTACCGGTTATCCCCCACCCATACGTTTGCAATTCCGAGCCCTTTTTCCATGGAATTCACTTACGAACAACCGCCTTTCGTAACTGTCAGATGGGGGGTCACCTGCCATTTTATTTTGAAAGGGTGGGGGGTTACCCCCCTCCGCAAAATTAAATGGAAGGGGGGTCGGCCGCTGACCCCCCTTCTCAAAAGTGAGTAATGCACCGGTTTTTGCATTATTGTAGAAACCATTTCGCGTGGAGCATCCGACGAAAAGGCCGGTTTTGAATGATTCCCGCAAATGATACGTGAGGTCAGAATCAGTTGAGGGGCTGGGGGAGGGGGGTCAGATCGGATTTGAAAAATGTTGGGAGGGGGTCGACGCGAAATGAAAACCAAACGGTGGGGGGGTTGGGCATCGACCCCCCCCCTTTCATGACCGTGACAGGCCGGTCATTGCCCGCTCTTACTTCTTCTGCCCGGAAAGGGAATCCGCAACCTGCGCCACCGTTACAGGGATCGTCTTTCTGAAGGGTACCGAACAGCCGGTAACCAGGAGGTTGATCACAGCAGTCCCCTGTACGGTCACTTCTATGCCGCCCGTGGCTATAAAGGCCGCCAGCGCACCGATAAGGGCGGAATTATCCGACGTGACCGGGACCCTCAGCACGGTGCTGGTGCGGGCCGGTATCTTCACTGTCCCGGTATTTCCGGTTGCAATCTGCTGGTCGCTGCCTCCTGCCCGGAACGTAACGGTAAAAGGCAGTTCCCGGAGGGTAACCCCGAACAGGTTCGGGTTCTGCACGCTGATTGCCACGTCCAGATCGAGCGATAAAAGTGAAACGGAACGGACAGAAACATCCGCGAGTGCCACGACAGGTTCTCGCAGGATCGGCATAGTACCTCCATGGATCCGGCCGGCTCATAATACCCCCACACCAGTAGCGGTTCAGGAGATCAGTCCCGCGTCGTCCCACGGGCATACGATGCAGCAATTCCGGCGAGACCGATGATGAAGAATACAGCGAATGCGATATTGACGCTCTGTTGCAGCTGGGGATAGACCTCAGGAGTGATCTGGACCGTGCCGATGACCGCAGAAAACACCAGCATCGCGATGGCGAGGCTGAGCATCTGGCCAATGGCTCTCATCGTGGAGACCATACCGGAGGCAAGGCCGAGGTGCCGCACTTCCACGGAGCTCATGATGGCATTGGTATTTGGCGAGGAGAAGAGGCCGTACCCGAACCCGAGGATAACCAGGCCCGCGACAATCACTCCGATAGATGTTGAAGGGGAGAGCAGCATCAGGATGCCGAGCCCGGCCGTGGTGCATGCCATGCCGGCGGTCGCGAGGACACGCGGTTCGATCCTGTCCGAGAGGTGGCCTGCGGCCGGTGAGACGATCATCTGGACCACCGGCTGGGCTACGAGGATCAGTCCCGCGGTCTGGGGATCGATCCCCCGGTTGTACTGGAGGTACAGGCTGAGCAGGAACCCGACGGCAAAGACCACGGCATAGTTGATGAGGGCGGCGACATTTGAAAAAAGGAAGACCGGGCTCTTCCGGAACAGCGCGATCTCGACCAATGGAGCCGGCCCCCGCTGCTCCCACCAGACAAACACAATCAGGACGGTAAGACCGAGTACCATCCAGAAGATACCCGAAGGGGAGGGCATCAGGGTGAGGCCGTACATGCAGCCAAAGATCATCACACCGTAGAGGCCGGCGCCGGGCAGATCGAAGCGCCGTTCACCGGTCTCTGCCCACTCGCCGGGGATATAGAGTAGGGTGAGGACAATGACGAGGATCGCAAGGGGGATGTTGACCAGGAATATGCTGGGCCAGCCGACGTTGTAGGTAAGGACGCCGCCGATGAACGGCCCGAGCGAGAGGCCGGCATACACGGTTGCCGTGATGATCCCGATGGCCCGCCCCCGCTCCCCGGGAGGGAAGACCGATGTAACAATGGCAATCGAGGTGGAGAACACCATCGCGCCCCCGAATGCCTGGATTACCCGGGCAATGATGATAACAGGGCCCGACCACGAGATCGCGGCAAGTAAAGACCCCGATGCAAACAGGACATTTCCCAGGATGAAAAACCGTTTCCTCCCGTACAGGTCGGCAAGCTTCCCGAACGGGACGATGCAGATGGCAGCGGTGAGGAGGTATGCGGAGGTGACCCAGCCCAGCGTCACGGCATCGATATCAAACGATGCGCTGATCGCCGGCAGCGCGACATTCAGGGAAGAGACCGTGTAAGGAACAAGGAATGATGCGAGCGAGGCAACCACCAGAAGGACCCGTTTTTCCTGCGCCACGGTCATGGAAGAAAAGGTTGGTAGTCCGGGAAGATGAGCGTAATGCCCCGGAAATCAGTCTTTCTATCAGGTCAGTTTCAGGATCCGGATCGCCAGCCATGCCGCGTTGTCCCCGTTGTCCACACCCACGCAGGCGACCGGGACCCCCTTGGGCATCTGGGCAATTGCGAGGAGAGCGTCGAGCCCGTTGAGCGTCCCGCTCACCGGCACACCGATCACCGGCTTATCCGTCTTTGACGCGATCACACCGGGGAGTGCGGCGGAAAGCCCCGCGATTGCGATGAATACCTTGGCCTCGCTCTTTTTGACGTACGCGTCCAGTTTGTCCGGATCGCGGTGGGCCGAGATTATCTGGTCATCATGGGTCACCTTGTTTTCGTCGAGGACTTTTTTTACTTTGTCCGTAATGGCTGCATCAGATGCTGATCCTGAAATAACTGCTACGTCTGCCATGTCTGCCATCCAAACTTATATCCTGTCTATATAAATATACTATGAGCAGATCCACATGGAAAAAGAACTTCTCCTGATGCTGCCGGGCCCGGTGCCGATGCCGGAACGGGTCAGGTACGCAATGATGCGTCAGGCAATAAACCACCGCAGCGCCGAGTTCGGCGCCGTGTATGCCGACTGTGTGCGGGTACTCAGGACCGCGTTTGGGACCACTAACGACCTTTTTGTGATCAGCGGATCCGGCACGGCCGGCATGGAAGCCGCGGTTGCAAACGTGGGAAAGGACAAAGAGATCGCCTGCCTTGTCAACGGGAAGTTCGGCGAACGACTCTACAAGATCAGCCAGCGCTACGGGAAGGCTCACGAGATAGCATCGGAGTGGGGAACACCGCTCAACCTTGCAGCACTGGAAGAACGGCTGGAGCAGGGGGCACAGGTCGTCACGCTCGTGCACAACGAGACCTCGGCAGGTATCAGGAACCCGGCGCAGGAAGTGGGAAAGCTGGCCCGGAAACACGATGCGCTCTTCATCATGGACGGCATCACGTCTATCGGCGGCGACCTCGTAGAGGCCGATGCGTGGGGCGTCGATATCGCGATCACCGGCTCCCAGAAGTGCCTCGCTGCCCCTGCAGGGCTGGCAATGGTATCGGTCAGCAGCCGGGCATGGGAACAGCTTACGAAAAACCCTCCCTATTACCTCGACCTTGCGGCCTACCGGAAGAGCGCAGCCGGAAAACCCATGGAGACTCCCTATACACCGGCGGTGCCGCTCTTTCTCGCACTCCGCGAGGCATGTCTCATTGTCGAGGAAGAGGGACTCGCTGCCCGGATCGCCCGCCACCAGAAGATGTCGCAGGCTGTCCAGGCAGCTGCAAAGGCATGGGGCCTGTCGCTCTTTCCGAAGATCGATGCAAAACACGGGTATTCGGCAACCGTCACTGCGGTTGAATACCCCGCCGGTGTCAAGGATGACGATGTGCGGGCGTTCATCAAGAAGATGGGGATTGTCATTGCGGGTGGCCAGGACCAGCTGAAGGGGAAGATCTTCCGGATCGGGAACATGGGCGCGGTCAGCGCCCCGGAGATCCTCGCGACCCTTGCTGCAACACAGGTTGCTTTGAAGAAATACGGATACAAACTGCAGGGCGATGGTGTCCAGGCAGCAGGCGAGGTGCTGGGATGAAGGTGGGGGTCGCCGATACCACTTTTTCACGCGTCAACATGGGAGCCATAGCCATCGACGAGCTCAAGAAACACGCCAGCGTTGCAATCGAACGGGCAACCGTCCCTGGGATAAAGGATCTTCCCGTGGCCTGCAAGAAACTGATCGAGGAACGCAGGTGCGACATTGTGATGGCACTCGGGATGCCCGGGGGCAAGGACAAGGACCGGATGTGCGCCCACGAGGCATCGCAGGGGCTCATCATGTGCCAGCTCATGACCAATACCCATATCATCGAAGTGTTCGTGCACGAAGACGAGGCAAAGGACGGGCGGGAGCTGACATGGCTTGCCGAACAGCGCACCCGCGAACATGCGGTCAATGCGGTAAAACTGGTCCTCCATCCCGGAGAGCTGGAGAAGGAAGCTGGGACCGGGCAGCGGCAGGGATTTGCCGATGCCGGGCCGGCACGACAGTAACCGATTGAGCGTACGGATTTATGAGGAACCATTCACAAGAGTTGATCTGATATGTGCGAGACAGACCCGATAAAACTGGGATTCGTTGTCGCGGAGTTCAACCGCGACATCACCTACATGATGGAGATAGAAGGCCGTGAACACGCAGCATTTCTCGGGGCAGAAGTGACCGAATGCCTGTACGTCCCGGGTGCCTACGACATGCCGCTCGCGATCAAGAAGATGCTCGCTGCCGGCAAAGTCGATGCCGTGGTGACCATCGGCTGCGTGATCGAGGGTTCGACACAGCACGACGAGATTGTTGTCCAGCACGCGGCTCGGAAGATCATCGACCTCTCGCTTGAGTTCGGGAAGCCGGTCACGCTGGGCATCTCCGGGCCGGGGATGACCCGCTTGGAAGCAAACGAGCGGATCGACTACGCAAAGCGGGCCGTCGAATCTGCCATCAAGCTTGTCAAACGATTGAAATGAAGCGGCTCTCGGAGAAGATCGCGGCCGTTGCCCCTTCCGCAACGATTGCGATTTCCGACAAGGCCAAGAAGATGGTACGGGAAGGGATCGATGTCATCAGCCTCTCGATCGGTGAGCCGGATTTCGACACACCCCGGCATATCACGGACGCCTGCATCGATGCGCTGAACCGGGGCGAGACCCATTACGCCCCGAGCAACGGGATCCCGGAACTTTTGAGCGCCATCAGCGAGAAGATCGAGCGCGACAACCATTTCCCCTGCACCCCGCAACAGGTCATCGTCGCCTGCGGCGCGAAGGATGCGATCTACGAGGCGATGGAGGCAGTCCTGAACCCGGGTGACGAGACGATCCTCCTGACCCCTGCGTGGGTCTCCTACGAGCCCTGCGTGCAGATCGCCGGCGGAAACGTCGTCAAACACGCCGTCAACCGGAAAACCTTCCAGCTCGACGACTCGATCCTCGAGCGGGTCACTTCGAAGACCAAGATGATCGTGGTCAACTCGCCCTCAAACCCGTCAGGTGCGGTTTTTGATAAAAATTCGATGAACCTTATGGCGGACCTGTGCCAGGACAACGATATCTACGCGATGTCCGATGAGATCTACGAGACTCTGGTGTACGGAAAGGAACACATCTCGCTCGCTTCACTTGGCAACATGGCGGAGCGCACAATCACCATCAACGGGTTCTCGAAGTCGTACGCGATGACCGGCTGGCGGCTCGGCTACGCGGTAGCCCCGGCCGAGATCATCCGCCAGATGTCAAAAGTCCAGCAGCACACGGTCAGCCAGGCTGCCACGTTCGCGATGTGGGGGGCAGTTGCGGCCCTCAACGGTGACCAGCGCTGCGTCGAAGAGATGCGGCGGGAATTTGACCGGCGCAGAAAATACATCATTGCCGAGCTGACCGCCATGGGATACGAGACCGCTCCTGCAGACGGGGCGTTCTACGCCTTCGTCAAAGTGACCGGCGATGATATGGAAATTGCGAACCGCTGGCTTGAGGAGGCCCATGTCGCGGTGACCCCCGGCAGTGCATTCGATGCCCCGGGATGGCTCCGGCTCTCCTACGCGGCATCGATGGAAAAACTCGAAGAAGCCGTGAAAAGGATTCGGGGACTGGGCTGATTCCGGTTAAAAATACTCCTTAACCCCTTTCATCACCTCCTTTTTTCTTCCACCAGATCTTTGCAAAAGTGGAGTCGCCCGATAGGACAAAATCCGGGCCGTCCTGCTGGATCAGCGGTGTGAGATAATCTGCCACGGTCTTCTGCTGTTCCGGTGATTGGGCATTGAAACGCCTCCGGAAGAATGCGACCATCTCCTCCCTGGACGTGAACCGGTACTCTTTGTCGAGCGGCAGTATCTCCACGTTCGCATAGATGCCCATCTGGTACAGCACGTTGAAGAGGCAGTCGGTCTTCGGCCCGGGATAGTAGGGACTTCCGTGGAGCGGCTCCCAGAGGTCGCCGTACATCTTCTCCCAGAACGGAGAGTCAACGAACCAGTAGAGGTACACATACTTCCGGGAGGCATCGTCCATCTTTTTCAGTGCTGCCCGTATGTCGTGCATGGTGAGGGAGAGGGATGCGATGACCACATCGTACTGCCCGCCGAGATCCCGGGAGAGGTCGACATCCTCCCAACGCTTCCGGACGCATAATATGTTGGTGATCCCCCTTTCCCGGACCCGCTCGTTGAGGATCGCGATCATCCCCCCGCCCGGTTCGACCGCCGTTATCTCTTTCACGAGCGGCGAGAGAGGGATGGCGAGCGTGCCCGGCCCGGAGCCGATATCCAGCACCCGGGAGTTCCTGTCTATGTCGAGGCCTTCGATGGTAAACTTCACCCGCTCATCGTACCGGCTCCGGGAATTGGCATCGTAGCGCTCCGCGTTCTCCTTCCTGTTCCAGTTGTGCGAAGGGTCGTTGAAGGAATGCGAGGACTCGTGTCGCTTCTGCCGGGCCTTCCAGATCTCGTTCCAGTCGGCATCATCGCAGAGTGGTATGGGGTCAGGACTCATACCATTGAGTGTCCGTGGTACCGGTTATAGATTTCTGATTTCCCTCCATGAAGCCGAGGAGCAGACAAAAAAGAGAGGGGTATTCATGCCTGAGCATAGCCCGACCCTGAAAACTTTCCATTCAAATCGCTGGTGACAATTCCTGCGAACCGCCAAAAAAATGTCTAATTGGATACACAAATAAACAATACTGTACCATAATGTATATATTTATACAAGTCAAAGAACATTTATGCAGACAAAAATCCTCCTCGATGAGGAGCAGATACCAAAAAAATGGTATAATGTCCAGGCGGACCTGCCATCCCCTCTCGACCCGCCCCTTCATCCCGCGACCCAGAAACCGGTCGGTCCTGCGGACCTGTCCGCTATTTTCCCGATGGAGCTGATCCGGCAGGAAGTGACCACGGACCGTTATGTCGATATCCCCGAGGACGTGCGGGATATTCTCCGTCTCTGGAGGCCGCAGTCCCCTGTACCGTGCCCACCGGCTCGAAAAATTCCTCAAGACCCCGGCAAAGATCTATTACAAGTGGGAAGGCGTGAGCCCGGCCGGCAGCCATAAACCCAACACCGCCGTCCCTCAGGCGTATTACAATATGAAAGCCGGGATAGAGCGGATAGCGACCGAGACCGGGGCCGGGCAGTGGGGTTCGGCCCTCGCCTTCGCGACGATGCTCTACGAGCTCGAATGCACCATCTACATGGTCCGTTCGAGTTATACGCAGAAGCCTTACCGCAAGTCGATGATGCACGTCTGGGGTGCCGAGTGTATCCCCAGTCCCAGCACCAAGACAAATTCCGGGCGGGCGGTGCTCGAAAAGGACCCGGAGACGCCGGGGAGTCTTGGCATCGCAATATCCGAAGCCGTCGAGGATGCAGCAACTCACAGCAACACGAATTATGCTCTTGGCTCGGTCCTGAACCACGTCTGCCTCCACCAGACCGTGATCGGACTCGAATGCCGGGAACAGCTGGCGATGGTGGATGATTATCCGGATGTTGTTATCGGCTGTGTTGGTGGCGGGTCGAACTTTGCGGGGATCTCGTTCCCGTTTGCCGGTGACAAACTTACCGGGAAACACAAGGATGTGGATCTCCTCGGAGTTGAACCGGCATCCTGTCCCACCCTGACCAAGGGTCTCTTCACGTATGACTTCGGAGACGTGGCCGGCCTGACCCCGCTGCTCAAGATGTTCACGCTCGGCCATGATTTTGTCCCGCCATCCATCCATGCAGGGGGGCTGAGGTATCACGGGGATTCGCCGATTGTGTCCCGGCTCGTCCATGACGGTGTCATGCGGGCGGTTGCCTATCACCAGAGCGAAGTATTCGATGCAGCCCAGACGTTTGCCCGCACGGAAGGGATCATCGTCGCTCCCGAAACGTCCCATGCAGTGAAAGCAACCATCGATGAGGCGCTCAAATGCAAATCGAGCGGAGAAGCAAAGACAATTCTCTTCAACTGTTCCGGGCACGGTAACTTCGATATGTCGGCCTATGACGCATTTTATGCCGGCACTCTGGTTGATTACGAATATCCTGACGAACTGATCCGTGAATCAATTGCCCGGATACCCAAAATCTCCTGAAATCTCTTTTTATGTACCGGATCGGTTTTATCGTCAATCCTATAGCAGGCATGGGGGGATCGGTGGGGCTGAAAGGGACGGATGGCGTACTTGCCGAGGCGATACGGCGCGGGGCGGAACCGCATGCGGTTGATCGTGCCGGGATAACCCTCGGGAATCTGAAACAGAAGACCGGGCTGCTCTTTTTCACCTGTTCAGGCAGCATGGGAGAGGATGTTCTTAAGAAAACCGGCATGCAAAACTATGTCGTCCACTATCATGCGCATGGTAAGAGTACGGCAGAAGACACGAAACGTGCAGCCAGGGTCTTCCTTGGGGAGGGTGTTGACCTGATCCTCTTCTGCGGGGGTGACGGAACAGCACGGGACGTCTTTGATGCCGTTGGCAGGAATGTCCCAGTTCTCGGTATACCGGCCGGTGTCAAGATGTATTCCGGGGTATTTGCTGTTGATCCGGCGATCGTGGCCGAGATCGTTGCCGGGGAAAATCCGGGTGTCCTTCGGGATGCCGAACTGCTGGACGTCGACGAGGAGGCCTACCGGGCCGGCGAGTTCAGGACGCGCCTGTATGGTATCGCCCGCGTCCCGGCCATTCCCGGAAAGGTGCAGGTCTCAAAGCAGGTCTTTGAGGAGGCGGACGAGGAACGGGCAAAAGAGGAGATCGCCAGGTTCATCGTTGAGATCATGCACCCGGAAACGCTGTATATCCTGGGTGCGGGCACGACGACCGAAGCCATTGCCGGGAAGATCGGCGTGAAAAAAACCCTGCTCGGCGTGGATGCGATAAAAAACGGGCGGCTGGTCGCAGAAGATGCAGATGAAAGAACGCTCCTTGGCCTGATTGAAAAGGAAAGAGACGTGCGGATCATCGTCAGCCCCATTGGTGCACAGGGGTTCGTCTTCGGGCGGGGGAACCAGCAGCTGAGTGCAGACGTTATCCGGCGCGTGGGAATACACAATATCATTCTTGCTGCCACACCGCACAAACTGCGGGAAACACCGCTGCTCTATATCGATACCGGGGATCCTGCGCTGAACGAAACATTTGGCGGGAGCATCCAGGTGATATCCGGTTACCGGATTGCCCAGCGGAAGAAAATCCACCGGTTTCCCCGGCGATAACAAGCTACATTCCAGAAATACTCCGGTGAATGCTCTCTTGTCATGAGGGAATTTTCATTTTTTCTTCATTCGTTCACAGATCCTGCGGGAATGATCCGGAACGAACAAAAGTGATGTTCGCCGGGGCGGATGTTGTGACCTTGTTGTTGCGGATCTGAAAATCACGACGGTAAGAATGGATCATTACCCGTCCGAACCAGGACGGATAAAAGAGGAGAATTAATATCCGGTGGTTACTTCACCGGCCACAGCGGAACGATCATCGATCCTTTCCCGTACGTCTCATTGACCACCTGGGCAAGGGCGGTGTAGATCGCAGAGAACCCGCACAGGATCCCTACCCCCCCGGCAATCTGCGTGATTGCCGAATTCCCCGTAAGCTCCCCGAGAGCAAGGAGGAAGAAGAGGATCGCGAGCGTTGCAAAGACGAGCTGCATTGCCCGGTTGAACCGGAGCGTCCCGATGAACATCACCGCGGTGAACAATCCCCACATTGCAAGGTAAGCTGCCATTGCTGCGGGCGGGGTCTTCTCTCCGAGTCCCATTGAAGGGATCATGATGAGCGCCACGAGAGAGAGCCAGAACAGGCCATAGGAGCAAAACGCCGTCGTTGCAAAGGTGTTCCCCTTCTTCCATTCCATCGACCCGGCGATGAGTTGTGCAATTCCTCCATAAAAAATTCCCATTGCGAGGATCATACTCCCCAGAGTAAATAATCCCGCATTCTGGAGGTTCAGCAGGACAGTCGTCATTCCAAAGCCCATCAACCCGAGCGGTGCCGGGTTGCCGGTCAAATCGCGGGTTGTTACCATAGTTTCCATCTTTTCCGAACTCATTTTTACCATTCCTTCAGATTTTTTCGTTCCTGTTCAGGTTTCCGAAACCGGACTCCTCATTCTTCCAGGGTAGAGATATCGCCCGGGTCGATACCCATCTCCTTTGCTTTCAGGACACGCCGCATGATCTTCCCGCTCCGGGTCTTGGGAAGTTTCTCGACAAATTCGAGTTCATGGGGTACGGCAATCGGGCCCAGGGTAGTACGCACATGATGGAACAGGTCCTGCATGAGCATATCACTTGGCTGGTACCCGACCCGGAGAATGACAAATGCCTTGATGGAGTTGCCTTTCAGCGGGTCCGGTTTGCCGATAACAGCAGCTTCTGCAACTGCGTGGTGGGAGACGAGCGCACTCTCGACCTCGGCGGTGCCGATGTTGTGGCCGGCAACGATGATGATATCGTCAGCCCGCCCGAGAATCATGATATACCCGTCCTTTCCCTTGACGGCAAGATCCCCCACTGCATAGACGTCTTTTATCGTGGTCCAGTACTTGCGGTATCGTTCATCATCCTTGTAGACTGTGCGCAGCATTGCAGGCCACGGCGATCTGATGATGAGGAACCCCCCGGTACCGGGTTTTACGGATTTTCCGTCTTTGTCTACAACATCTGCAATAACGCCGGGGATAGCTTTCCCTGCAAAGCCGGGGCGCATCGGTTCGCCGATCATGGTGGTGATCATCTGCATCCCGGTCTCGGTCTGCCACCAGGTATCAAGGATGGGGCAGCGGTCCTTCCCGATCACGTGATAATACCATTCGAATGCTTCCGGGTTCAGGGGCTCGCCGACGGAACCGATGATGCGGAGTGATTTCAGGCTGTACTTGTTGGGCCAGGTCTCCCCGAGTTTCATGAACATTCGGATGGCAGTAGGCGCCGTGTAGAATATGGTGATCTTCTGCTCTTCGATAAGATTCCACCAGCTGCCGGCGTCCGGGTAATCCGGTGTGAGCTCGGTGATAAATACCGTCGCTCCGACGGCCAGCGGGCCGTAGATGATATAACTGTGTCCGGTAATCCAGCCGGGATCTGCCGTACACCAGTAAATATCGTTGTCCTTGATGTCCATGACGTATTTGCTCGTGTAATACGTGCCGACCATATACCCGCCGCAGGTATGGACAATGCCCTTCGGCTTGCCTGTGGAACCGCTGGTATAGAGGATGAAGAACGGATCCTCCGCGTCCATGACTTCGGGGGGGCACTCATCGGACACACCTTCCATCATCTCGTGGAAATCCAGCTCACGTTTGGGATGGAGGTCTACGGGAGGGTCCCTCCTCCTGAGGACGATGACATGTTCAACCGTAGGAGCATGGATGATTGCTTCATCGACGATTGCTTTGAGCTGGATCGCTTTCCCGCGCCGAATGGCTACGTCTGCAGTAATGACAACTTTAGCCTCAGCGTCCTGGATCCGCATGTTCAGGGCAGCTGCCCCAAATCCGCCGAACACCACACTGTGGACGACCCGATCCGGGCACAGGCAAGCATGGCGATGATCTGCTCGGGAACAAGCGGCATGTAAATACAGACCCGGTCTCCCTTCTTCACTCCTATATTCTTCAGCGCATTTGCAAAACGGGCAACCTGGGAAAGGAGCTTCTGATACGTGAAGATGCGTTCCCTGCCCTCCTCCCCCCGCCAGATCAAGGCTACCTTGTTGCGCCGTGCGTTGTTGACATGGCGGTCAAGACAATTGGCCGAGATGTTCAGTTTTGCATTCGTGAACCACTTCGCATACGGGTAGTCCAGTTCCTTGACCGAGTCCCATGGGCGGATCCACTCGAGCTCACGGGCAATACCACTCCAGAACGCATCCGGATCCTTCAGGAATTTGTTGTATGTTTCCTGGTAGTCGCCCGTCCATGCATTTTTCCTGTACTGTGGGTCGGGAGTGAAATATTTCGCCTCCTCGACGAGTTTGACATCGAAATCTCCTGTCATGAACCCACCTATTTTACATTATTAATCATGTTGAACATGGTATATATAATTTGTCGAAAAGCAATTCGACAGGAAATGTGAAGAACTACCCTCAGTAAGACAGTCAGGAAGCAAATGAAGGGATCGCCCGCCGGAATGAAAAAAATTTCTAAATATTTCTTATTAATGAACACCCCTGAATACACGAAGGATATAAAAAGGGTTATCTATCCGGGTTTTTCAATATAAGATCAATGCTTGATAAGTTCAAGGGGTGCCTGCTCGGTGCGGCAGTCGGCGATGCGCTCGGCATGCCCAATGAGAGTACTTCTCCCAACCTGAACAAGATGAAGTACGGGTACCGGCGCCTGTACAAAGGACATCCCAACGAGAGACTGAATCCCGGCCAGTATACTGATGATACCCAGATGATGGTTCTCGTCGGGACACTCCTTGCAGACGGCAAGTACAACGAAGAACGCTATGCTGCGGCACTCCGTGAACTGTATGCCCGGGGGGCACTTCGTTTTCCTGATGGTTCCGTATCCGCAGTCTTGGAACACCCGGTAATTGACAATATCCCCCAGAAAGGGGTCAAATCCACGACATCGGGCTGCCTTCCCGTAGCTGTCCCGTTCGCACTGACATTCCCCGACATGAATGAAGGATGTGAACGCGCCGTCAGGGCATGCAACGTGACCCACACTCACCCGGCAGCACATGCGGCGGTTTCAACCCTGGTAACGCTTCTCTACCATTCACTTCATGATACCCCGAAACCTGTGGAAAAAGCCCTTGAGAAAGCACAGGTCGAGGACGAAGTGCTCGGCGGGAAAATCCGGAACGCCCTGGTCCTCGAAGAAGACGGGATGGATACCGAAACCGCTCTACTCAAGATCGGCAATGATGTCTCGGTCTTCCAGACCCTTCCAATCGCATTTTTCCTGATCAGCCGTTACCCGCATCCCCCCGATCTCCTCACCGTTGCCGCCAATACCGGGGGAAATACGGATACTATAGCGCTCCTGTGCGGGGCGTACCTCGGGGCAGCCAGAGGCATGAACGCGCTTCCCGCAGATCTGCTGGACGGTCTCGAGGACCGGCAGAGGATAGAACTGCTCGGATCGCGGCTCTACAGCCTTTATACGCGTAAACTTGAACAACCGTGAGCCGGTTCATCAAATATCGGGAATAACAGGTCGGATTAAAACAGCCGTCTTAAAAAGCATTAAATTTTTACACTCGGATACTCTTGTATGAAAATCGCGATTATCGGGGCCTCCGGCTATGCCGGTGGTGAACTGGTCCGCCTGCTTGTTCATCACTCCGCTGCAGAAGTCGTGTGCGCCACTTCACGCAAACTTGCGGGAACCCCCCTTGACCAGATCCACCCCCACCTGAAAGGGTTTACGGATCTCAAATTCGAGAACCCGGAAATTGATGCCATTGATGTGGATCTTGCCTTTCTGGCTGTGCCCCATACTGCGGCAATGATTCATGCCGGCAAACTCCTCTCGCGTGGCATCAGGGTCGTGGACCTGAGTGCCGATTACCGCCTGCCAAAGGAAGTCTATGAGGAGGTGTACGGCGTCAGGCATACGGATTACTTCTGTGCTCCGTACGGCATTCCCGAGATCCACCGCGGAGAATGCACGAATGCAAAATTCGTTGCAAACCCCGGCTGTTTCCCGACCGGGGCTACCCTTGCGGCAGCCCCCCTCGCAAAATATGCCCACACGGTGATCTTCGATTCCAAGACCGGCGTGAGCGGAGCGGGAGACAACCCCTCGGCGACGACCCATTACCCGAATGTCGGGGACAATGTCGGCCCCTACAAATGGACCGCCCATCGGCACCTGGCGGAGATGAAGCAGGAGCTTGCGTACCTGGGCTCGGCAGCGAGGTGCTACTTCACCCCCCATCTTGTCCCGGTCAACCGTGGTATCCTGACAACCGCACACATTCTGCTCAACGAACCCCTTGAGCAGAAAAAAGTGGAAAAGATGTACCAGGACTTCTACAGGGACGAATTCTTTGTCCGCCTTCAGAAACCTGTGCTTGCAGCCGTCCGCGGCAGTAATTTCTGCGATGTCATGGTGGAGAGCGAGGGATTGCGGGTCGTTGCCATATCCGCAATCGACAACCTCGTGAAGGGTGCAAGCGGGCAGGCCATCCAGAATATGAACCTGATGTGCGGATACCCGGAACGGGACGGCCTCGTCAGTGCGGGGATGCTTCCCTAGGAGGATATCATGCTGGTAAAGGATGCAATGACAAAAGAGGCGATTGTTTGTTCAGCTGAGACCTCTCTCCGCGAAGTGGTGGCGCTTTTCCGGAAACATCACATCGGGGGATTGCCCGTGACGGACGGGACGGAGCTCGTCGGCATCATAACCGAGTCCGATCTCATCGCGCTCCTCGAAACGGAAAGAATTTCCGATGACCTCTGGCTGCCTTCGCCGTTTGAGATCATAGAAGTCCCTATCCGCGAATATATCAACTGGGAGAAGACCAAACACGCACTGCGGAACATCGGGGATATGCCGGTAAAAAAAGTGATGACGCACCGGGTGGTGACTGCATCGGAGGATATGGACGTCGAGGCTGCCGCTGCCCTCATGCTCAAAGAAGGGATAGCGCGGCTCCCGGTCATCCGCGCAAAAAAAATTGTCGGGATAATAACGCGGGAGGATATCATCAATGCGATCGGGTCTTCGTATCCGGGGAAAACCGGGGCTGAGGCGGAATGACCTGTCAGAGCATCTGTGCGATCGAAGGCGTGAATGCCTGGGGAATGAAAGAAGGAAAATCCGGGCTTGCGCTCATCCGGGCGAACGGCACCGCTGCCGGTGTGTTCACGGAGAACCTTGTCAAGGCCGCTCCGATACAACTTATGCGCAGACAGATACAGGCGGAAAAACTGGAGGCCGTTATCGTCAACAGCGGTTGTGCGAATGCCTACACGGGAAAGCAGGGGTATACTGACGCGGTTGCCATGACAGAGTACGCCGGTTCTGCGCTGGGTATCAGCCCTGCCCATGTCGGTGTAGCAAGCACCGGCGTGATTGGCAGGTACCTCGATCTCCCGCTCATCCAGCGCCAGTGTGACATGATCTCACCAAAACTCGACCGCACTCCGGAAGCAGAAATTCTCGCTGCACAGGCTATCATGACCACGGATACGTTCCCCAAGCATGCACTCGTGGAGAAGGAGACCTTCAGTGTTGGTGGGATAACGAAGGGAAGCGGGATGATCGCCCCGAACATGGGAACGATGCTGGCCTTCATCTATACCGATGCGGACGTGGGTGCAAAACCCCTCGCAGCAGCCCTCAAACTGGCTGCCAAAAGGACCTTCAACCGTGTCGTTGTCGACGGAGACACGAGCACGAACGACATTGCGCTCTGCACAGCGACCGGCGAGTCCGGTAAGGTCAAAGCCGGGGAATTTTCCGAAGCCCTCGAGGAATGCTGTTGTTCCCTTGCCCGGCAGATCGCCGCAGATGGCGAGGGTGCAACAAAGCTCATCGAAGTGACGGTTAGGGGCGCCCGCAAAGAAGACGAGGCGGCAAAGGTTGCCCGCACGATCATTGAATCGCCCCTGGTAAAGACTGCGGTGTACGGTGAAGACCCGAACTGGGGGCGGGTTATTGCTGCGGCCGGCCGCGCTGGGGTCGACTTTGATCCCAACGCGGTCTCTCTCTGGATCAGTGACGGGACGGAAAAGCATCCCCTTGTGAAATCAGGAAAAATCATAGCGGATCTGAAGACGGCGAAAGAGGCGATGCATGGCAAAAAGGTGATCTTCGTCCTTGATCTCGCTGGAGGAGAAAAGGAGGCAACAGCGTGGGGCTGTGACCTTACCGAACGCTACGTTGAGATCAACGGGAGGTATACCACATGATGAAACGCGAAGACGTCCTCATCGAGGCCCTTCCCTATATCCAGCAGTTTCACGGGAAGACCATCGTGATCAAGCTCGGTGGCCATGCGATGGTCGATCCTGTAGTGCTGGAAAATGCCATCCGGGATGCGGTCCTCCTCCACTACGTCGGGATCCGGGTCGTGCTGGTCCATGGTGGCGGCCCGGAGATCAGTGAAAAGATGAAAGCTCTTGGGAAGGAGTCGGTTTTCGTTGGCGGGCTCAGGGTAACCGACCAGGAGACGCTTGAGATCGCACAGATGGTCCTCGTCGGGAAGATCAACAGTGGGATCGTCTCTCTCATCGCCAAGTGCGGTGCAAAAGGAGTCGGCCTTTCCGGCAGCGACGGGAATCTGATCCTTGCAAAGAAGATGGATCTCCAGCATATCGAAGTAGAAGGTGTGCAGAGAGAAGTTGATCTCGGGCACGTCGGGGAGATCGAGTGGATTGATCCGGCGCTCCTGAACACCCTGCTTGACAAAGACTATATTCCGGTCGTTGCGCCGATTGCCATCGACCGGTTCGGGGGCAGCCTGAACATCAATGCCGATACTGCTGCCGGGGACATCGCGATTGCCCTCAGGGCATACAAACTGGTCAACATGACCGATGTCGACGGGGTAATGGATGCCGGAAGGACAAAGGTGTTCCGGAAACTCACGATCAATGAAGCAAACGAGCTGCAGAGATCCGGCGCCATCGGCGAAGGCATGATTCCCAAGGTCGGGTCGGTGATAAAGGCAGTGGAAAACGGTGTCTGTTTCTCCCACATCATCAACGGCAATATCGAGCACAATCTCATTCTCGAGCTGTTCACCCGCGATGGTGTCGGCACGATGATCTCCCTCAGATAATTTTTTACCCGGACAGGTATTTTTTTAAATCAATAACCCGCAAACTAGTAACGGGTTTCCCAATATGGACAGGACAATAAAAATCGTTGCCGCCATTTTCGCTTTCGTGGTCATTGCCTGTCTCGTTGTTTTTTTTTCTGGGGCTCTCGCCCCGTCGATGACATCACCAAGTAACAGTCCAATCTATTATTTCTATGGCGAAGGGTGCCCGCACTGCCATAACATCGAGCCTTTCATCAACGACCTGACGCAGAAATATCCCGATGCCCATATTCAGGTCCTTGAGGTCTGGAATAACCAGACCAACCAGCAGATATGGAAGCAGGCCAACGCCGCTTTGGGTGTAACTAATTACGGTGTTCCCGAGGTTATCTATGGAAAGGTTGTACTTATGGGAGAGAACGAGATTCCCGCAAAGATGGAAGCGTTAGTTCAGGATTATCTCAAAAAAAAACAGTGAGTGAGCTGCAAGGATCAAGAAGTATTCCTCTCACCAGAAATAGCAGCCTTTCAAATACTACCGTTACGGCAGTATATTTTTACGGTGACGGGTGCTCCCATTGCGAGACGATACAACCCCTTCTCGACGAGCTCCGGCAGAAATACCCCAATCTTCATCTGGAAATGCTGGAAGTGTACCATAACGCCACGAACCAGCAGACATTTGTGGAGATGAACCGGCAGTACAACACTGGGAATTCCGGTATTCCCGTCATATTTATCGGTGATCAGGCCCTGGTCGGGGAAACCGAAATAAAGGACCATTTCGAGGAACGTATTCTCGCAGAGGAGCAACGGACGGTCCCCTGTACCTCTAATGCACCCACACTATCCAATCTGCGACAGGAGAACTGCTCCCCGGCTACGTCCCTTTCCGTCCCTGTTGTCACGGTCTCCGCACTGGCCGACAGTTCCAATCCCTGTGCCTTATCCGTCCTGATCTTCCTTCTTGTCTCTATCGCTGCGGCAGAGAACAGGAAACGCATCCTGCTTACCGGCGGCCTGTATACGGCAGCCGTGTTCCTGTTCCACCTCTTCCTTGGCATCGGTTTTTTGTCGATGATCTCCCTCTCCGGGCTGTCAGAACCATTCTCGCTTCTCGGCGCAACTATCGCATTTATTCTCGGTGCTATAACCATTTTCGATGTCGTTAAAAACACGGACCGGTTTACACTCGCAATCGCTGATTCAGGGAAGGGTCTTATCGGCCGCTATATCCGGACAGCATCACTCCCCGCTGCTTTCGTACTGGGCATACTTGCCGGATTATTCGGTTTTTCCTGTACCGGCGGTATCTATATCGGTATCCTTGGGCTCATGGGCCGCAGCCTGACCCTGGCGATAGGCCTGATCTGGCTTATACTCTATAATATCATCTTTGTCCTGCCGCTCGTCATCGTCACCCTGCTCTTTGCCTTCGGGCTCTCCCCGGAGCGGGCAGGCCAGTGGAAGACAGACAACCGGCGGGCCCTCCGCCTGGTTGTCGGACTGATAATGATAGGTCTTGGATTTGTCATCTTTCTCGGGTTACTGGGATAACCCGCTGAAAACCGGCATGAAAAAGCCAGTTCCCTTTTATCAGAGATACATGAAAGTCACCCGGCTCTCATCGCCGTTTTTTTGGCTCTGTGGAAATCATCAGAAGTTCTCTCAGCGCTCTTTGGGGCGACGAACCTCATGGAACGTGAGATGAGGCGGGAGAAGAACGCGAAGCGTTCTTCGACTATTCTCGAATCCGCAGTCGAAGAATTCTGATGAATTCTTCTCCAATTAATCCTCGCTGATGCGACGATTAATTCCCTGCCGCTATGGCAGCTCGAAAATATTCTGATAAATATTTTCTCATGTTCCTTTGTCACATCTCGAAAATATCGAAACATTTTCTCGAGTCTGCCATGCCTTTAGCGATGGCAGCATCCCCTAATAGAGCGATAGTCCCTCAGAAGGTTGGTGAAGATCCCGCCGGAAATAGGGGGGCAAGGGGATGCTCCCCTTGCATTGCCTCCCCTCCGGGGAGGCTGCTATTCCCGAAGGGAAGAGCAGGCTGGAGAATGTCGAAAGTCATCAGACTTGAGACAGGAGAAGACCGCAGGTCTTCGATCGAACTCGTCAGAGTTCTTCGATTTGAGAGATGGGGTCACACTCATTCCGTTGAAGAATATAAGCGAATCACACTATCCAATAGGAATTCTACAGAACCGTTTTTTTAAAAGGGGCGCTGTCATGGGAGATTCCCCTCTCCCGAGCATTCCCGCTGGCGGTCTTCGCTCATGGCGATGAGCGTCTCAAAAATTTTCTGGACTGAAACCGGATCTATCTTACACTCGACAGCCTGTTCGAACGCAGCCCCGAGAACATCTGCCGCCCGGTTCTCATCATGAATGGGAATTCCGGTATGTACTTTGATCTTCGCAATTTTTCCGGCCAGTTCCTGTCGTTGTGCGATGAGCCGGATGATCTCCCGGTCGACCCTTGTGATCTCAGCCCGTACTGTCTCGAGGCACATATCATATACATATCCGAGATTTCACATAAACGTAATCCTTACGAGCATGGAGACCAAAACAATTAACCAAGCAAATCCTATCTGATCTGGTGTTTTCCATGCTCGAACGAATAACAAGACGCGAAGAGGCAGATCTTTTTATTGCCTGGATGGCGATCTCGCTCTCCTTTGCAATCATCAAAATTGCTCCCTACGGAATACTCGGCCAAATCCCCCGGCTCGATCCCGTTGTTGTCCTGATCTATTTTGGAATTGCTTTTCTGACCGTTGGGATTGGGTTCATCTTCCACGAGATGGCGCACAAGTTTACCGCGATCAGGTACGGGTACTGGGCGGAATTCAGGAAGGACAACTCGATGCTCCTCATCGCCGTTGTCCTTGCCGCCCTGGTCGGCTTCGTGTTTGCCGCCCCGGGGTCACGGTAATCTATACCAATTCTGCTGACGGGCGGGGACTTTCCCGGGAGCAGAATGGGATAATCTCAGCTGCCGGCCCCGTTGTCAATCTTCTCCTGTGCGGCGTCTTTGCAGGGGTAGTTCTTCTCGGAGAGTTCCTTTCACATTCACCATCCAGTCTCCTCACCGTAATCGGCATTTTCGGGATCCAGATCAATGCCATGATTGCAGCGTTCAACCTGCTGCCGATCAGTATTCTCGATGGCAGAAAAGTCATGGCATGGAGCATTCCGGTCTTCGCCGTGCTCATCATTGCCGCATTTGGGATCCTGCTCGGATCCTTCTATCTTCTCTAATTATTTTGAGTTTTCTCTGCGACCGGTTGAATCAGTCCTTCATCTTTTAGTTTCTCCAGTACAGCAACGACTTTCTGCCCTTTGAGAAACGCCTCTTTCAGTGCTGTCGGGTGGTTTTTGATCCCTTTGTATTCGTCCATGTTATTCGCAATGATATTGTCATAGTATTCGAATCCGGTGCCATTGAAGATAGCAGTGATCATGGGGAACGCCCCGTCGAAGACATGGTCCCACGACTGGCCCGCCGTAGAGATGAAGAGCCCTTTATGGCGTTTGATATGGTCGTTGGAAAAAAAGAGCGTTTTTAAGATGAATTTCCGTGCCCAGAGGTATTGTCCCCGGTCGATCAGCCCTTTGAGCTCAGCGGTGATGCCCATCGTGTAAATGGGAGAGGCAACGGCAAGGCAGTCCACGTTCAGTACCTTATTGAAAAGGGTGATCGCGTCATCCCTGACGACGCACTCACCGGTTTTGTGGCAGGCGTTACATCCACGGCACGGGGAATAGGTGAGATCCTTGAGCACGACTTTCTCCACCGTGGCACCGGCTGCCTTTGCCCCGTCGAGAAAACTGTCGAGCAGGGTTTCCGTGTTTCCATGCCGGTGCGGGCTTCCCGAGATACCAAGGACCGTGATTGTCATGAAGCTTCACGCTGCGAGCCGTTTTTTCAGTTCGGCGATCACGGATCTTCCGAGTTTTTCCGCATCCGTTTTTGCAGTAGGGTGGTGCTCGATCGCCCCCATCTCATCGACCCCGTTTATCATCAGGTAGCTGATGTCCTCGTCCTTTATATCGATGACATGGAAGAAGCATTTCACTGAAGGGACTGCAGCATCGAACACGTTATCCCAGTTCTGTCCTGCGGTTGCGAGGAACACGCCGAGCCGCTTACCTTTCCGTTCGGGTGGGACGATGGGGAGCCTGAGCACGTATTTCCGGGAGCGGAAGACCTGTGCGCGGTCGACCAGCGCTTTTACCTGCGACGCGAGCCCCATGCAGAAGATCGGGGATGAGAGCAGGATAATATCTGCTCCGATGATCTTGTCGTGGTAGATATCCATGCCATCGCGCTGGACACATTTGTTGAGTTTTTCGCAGGCATTGCACCCCCTGCATGGGTTGATATTGGCCTCTGTGAGAGGGACTTTTTCTATGGCGACCTCAGGTTCCCCGCCCATGGACGCAAGCACCCAGTCGAGCAGCGTTTCAGAGTTGCCGTTCCGGCGCGGGCTGCCGGCGAAAGCGAGGACTTTGATGGTCATCACACTCTTCTAGGATATTCGCAGTGAAAAAAGATTGGATGGTGAACGGACTGCCGGGGAGATGGGGACTTTTTCTATGGCACCCGGCTGGGATGGGTTTCACAGGCTGCAGATCGCACAAAAATATGAAGGGCTACAACACCAGGACACTTACACGTTCTTGAAGCAGAGGTACCAGTCCTTGCACTCGTACCCTTCCGTAAGCCGCTTCTCCATCTCGGCAGCGGTCTTTGGCGGGGGGACAACGACCTTGTCCCCCGGCTGCCAGTTTGCCGGTGTGGAAACTTTGTGCTTATCCGTGATCTGGAGCGCTTTGACCAACCGGAGGATCTCGGGCATGAACCGCCCGTTCTGGAGCGGGTAATAGATCATTGCCCGCATAATGCCCTTGTCATCGATAAAGAAGACGCACCGGACAGCGGTAGTCGAGCTCTGGCCCGGGTGGATCATGCCGTACTTGCGGGCTATATTCATATTCAGGTCGGCGATGATCGGGAACGGGATCCGAACGCCCATCTTCTCTCTTATAGCGTAGATCCAGGCAAGGTGAGATGAGACACTGTCCACCGAGAGGCCGATCAGCTGGACGTTCAGCGCCCTGAGTTCATCGTAGATCGATGCGAATGCAAGGAACTCAGTCGTGCACACCGGAGTGAAATCTGCAGGGTGGGAGAACATCACCACCCATCTTCCCTTCAGGCCGGAGAGCGTGATCGGGCCCTGGGTTGTTTCCGCATCGAATTCGGGAGCGGGCTCTCCCAGTACCGGCAAAGCGGGACACGTCTCATCAGTCATGTGCCTGCTCCTTTATTTCATCACTTCATCGAGCTGGGCCTTCCCGTATACATAGGCGGGCATTCCTGAGAGCAGGAATGTCACGCGGAGGGCCTCCTCTACCTCCTCCTTTGTCACGCCGAGGCTGGAAGCCCCGGCGATCTGTGCGCGGACAGCGTGCTGGTCACGGAGTGCCGCCGCAATCGCAATAGCGATCAGTTTCTTGGTCTTCTTTGACAGTTTCCCATCGTTCCAGATATGCTCCTCGAATTTCATCACGAGGTTGAACATCTCAGGATCCTTTACGGTCAGTTCCCTGAAAAATTTCGGGACTTTGCCGATATTTTTCTCGAGTTCTTTCAGTTTTTTCTCGGTCATAATCACTCACTCAACCAGTTGCATCGGTTCTCCGCAGCAGACAAGCTCGCCGCCACCTGCTTCCTTCACGACAACGACATTCCCGCAGATCTCGCATTTGAAGACCTGCCCCTCTTTCGATACGTTAACCATGATACCTTGCTTTCAGGACTCTTCCCGGGGCTGAGCGTCCATGGGACGTTCAATAGTCTCTCAGGCGTTCAACACCCGTATTCATCACGACGGTACGGCGCTTGAAAAAATAAGAAGTTACTGGAAACTCTTGCCGCGTTTGGGCGGGTTTTTGGCATCTTCAGGAGTCTTGACATCCGGGCGGATATGGGTCATCGGGAAGCACTGGTACTCTGCGCAGGAGCAGGCAGGACACTTCCTGAGGTCCTGCTCGCTCTTGTCGAGCGTAAGTTCTTTTCCGCAGTCTATGCACACATATTTGCCCGGACCCACTTTCTGTCCTGCAATGTACGTCTTCTGTTCGGTCATTAGAAAACACCAAACCTCTCATTCACGTCAAAGATATATATGAGTTGTGTTCGTGCACTTTTTCCCCGAAGCACCGTACGGGCCGTGATCTTTCTCGTAGTAGTCCATTGCAAACCTTTATTGCATATTTTTCTTCAGTTGTAGTATGACCGGGAAGATCATCGGGATACTTGGCAGCCCGTTACCGGAAGGAAATACTGCACTGCTACTGGACAGGGCTCTTAAAGGCGCCGAGGATGCCGGGTGCACGGTTGAAAAAATTGTGGTCGCGAACCTGGATTTTCAGCCCTGTATGGAGATGATGTTCTGCAAAGAGCACGAGACCTGTATCCTGGACGATGACATGCAGGCAATGTACCAGAAATTCAGGGAAATGGACAGCCTGATCATCGCAACGCCTGTTATGACAATGGGGGTTCCGGGAAAACTGAAATCCTTCTTTGACCGGTTCCAGGTATTCTTCATGGCAAAGTATGTCAGGAAACAATCTTTTTTCACTGCAGAACAAAGAGCCCGGCGAAAAGCGGTTGTCATATGTATTTCAGGAATGGATATCCCCGAGGTTTTCGTAGGGGCCAAACTGACCATCTCTGCATTTCTCACGATTATTGACTGCAAGCTCCGGGACGAGCTGCTGATCAGCGGAATGGATACGAAAGGAGACCTTCGTACGCAGCCGGATCTCCTTGAAGCCGCTTACGCCAAGGGATTCGCGCTCGGGAAGACCCTCAATCCCTGACCCGAAATCCTTGAGGCATCTGAACGAGGGAAGTCTATGGGAAGACCCGTATGCCGGGTTACTTCTTTCGCGACATCATGAGGATCACTACCAGTAAGAGCACGGAGAGCCCGATTCCCGTGACCAGATAAAGGGGAGTGGATCCTTCCAGCGTGAACTGGTAAACCGGAATCCCGCCAGGGTCATCCGGATACTCTCTCTGGAAACGTTCAATAGCCTGTGAAAAATTGACGCTTTTCAACAACCTGCCGGTGTTTTTGTCCGTAAGATCGAGGGTCATCTGGTTCTGGTAATAGGGCAAGACGAGGGTAAAGTCCGCGCTGTCGGAATAATAAGCCGATCCGGTAATAGATTGATTCGTACCATTATTCCGCACAATTGCGTCGCCCAGCTGGACACGGGGATCCGAGAGATCGAACTCACGGATGATCTTTCCGTCAACTGTTTTCAGGCTGCCCAGGATATCGCCGCTCTCGATCCCCAGGTTTGGCGGATGCCCGTACTGCATCTCAACTGACTGTTCTGTTACCTGGTCATGGCTGAAATTCAGGTGCAGTACCAGGATCTTGGTGTAGTCTTCCCCGGGATACCCATGGACGGGCACGATCAGAAGACTGATGAGAAGTATCCCAAAGGCCAGGGCCGTTTTCTTCATGACTTCCCCCCGTTTATGGAATCGAAGATATACGTTATCCGTGTCGTGGAGGCATTGCCAAATGTCCCCGAATACGCTCCGTTGCCCATGATGTCCGGTTCAGGATCCCAGTCCCAGAACTGTTTTACACACGTTCTTGATGAAATGCCGGAAGTCATTCCACGTATCTGGTAACAGACGGATGCGTCCCACTGGCCGGCCTTTGCACTGGCGATGCAGGCACTCTCGCTGCTCCAGACATTTGGATCGGGGTCATTCTCCACGTAATAGGTATCGCCGCAGTAGGTGTCGACAAGTCCGAACATGGCATGCCCGTTCTCATGGTAAATGAGTCGTCCTGCATCCGCAGAGATCTTGAACCAGATATGAGACCCCAGCCCCAGACCGCTGGCGCAACCGTTGGGTTCGCCGGGCGGGCCGGTATAGTATCCGATATAGGTCGGATATACGATCACTGCAACATCCGTGAACGGGGCATTCTCCCAGAAGTGAGCCGGCAGCGTCCCGGCGCACCCGTCAAAAGCATCGGCAAAATTATCCGGATCCCAGTAATAATAAAAATTCATACGGTCCCTGAAATCGGCCGGCAACCCTATGTTCCGGGAGGTTACCGAATCGAGACTGAGGTACGAGGAGATCAGACGGTTTACATCGTTTTCAAAAGCGGTGCGGCATGAAGTATACGTGTCCACAGGTATTTTTTGGTTTGTATCCCCTTTGTATTCGGTCTCTGACGGCACAAAAACCACGTCTATCTTATCTTCCACCGGACCATGAACAATGATGGGTGTGACTTTTGAAGGGCTGAGCGTGATGGTCGAACTTGTGTCGGACTCCACATCCACCGTCCTGGTAATCTCCTCGTAACCGTCTTTTGTCACCCTGACAGAGTGTTGTCCGCGACTTACCGCGGAAAGGAGGAGGCCCCCATCCGTATCGGATGTTAAACCCGCCGCACTGCCGTCAAGATAGACAAGGGCCTGCCCGATATCTGCGCCGGTATGCTCCTCCCTCACCAGTACCTGTAAGATCAAAATTTTTTTGTTCAGTGGTCTGGGCAGGGGCCATTGCAGTGTTCCCACGGGAGGTCCCGATCCGGCCGATTGCAAATTTCGTCCCGGACTGAGAGCCGGTCTCCCCGGCCGATCCCGTGATCACGAACCCACCTTCCGGCAGCGCTGCAATACCCGAAATCTCCCCAATCTGTCCCAAGGCAAATGTCTGGGTAGAAACCTCATTTCCGGTATCATCGATGGCAGTTACAAAAAGGTCCCCGGCAGGTCCCCGCGTGTCGTTTGGCCCTAAAAACCCGGCAACCATGTACCCGCCGTTAAACGATTCACCGGCAGCGATCCCTGCGCCGGGATCTGATAGCGGGATGCTTTTTTCCCATAGGGTCTCATTCAGGGCATTGGTCCGTATAAGGGTGGCTTCACAACCGGATCCGGGGCTGGCAGACGGGCAGCTGGTCTCGGATAGTGCCACCCCGCCGTTTCTTTTCTGGAAAACGGAGATCCCCGTAGCATTGCCCTGACCAGCAAACGTGGTAAAGCCCGCCATATCACCTTTCGAATCCAGGTTCAGCAGGAAGAGGTCTTTGCCACCGGAACCAAAACTTTCGGTTGATCCCGTAACGATATAACTCCCGTCAGGCAGCTGATCAATATCATTGCCAAAATCATCCTTCTGGCCTTTGAAATTCCGGTTCCACTCTTCATTGCCCTTGTCATCGGTCTTGAGGATATACCCGTCCCAGCCGGTTGGAGAAGAATCGTCACTTTTTACCGAACCGACAACAATGAACCCGCCATCGCTGGTCTGTTTTACGGAGTTCGCCTGCCCGTATTGCCCGATCCTGAAAATGTTACTCCACACTTTGTTGCCCGAACTGTCCAGTTTCAGGAGGAGCAGGCCGTCGCCATAACGGTCCCCGGAACTTCCGGCAATAACGAAACCGTTATCCGCTGTCTCTATAATGGAGTTCCCCTCATAGGTCTCCTTCTCCCCATGGTAATCCCAGATCTGGTTGCCGGATCCGTCAGTCATAACGACATAAAGATTGGTCTTCCCGTCAGAGCCGGTTACTGATCCGGTCGCAATGTAGCCGCCCTCTCCGGTGAGGATAACTGCGTGCCCCTGCCCCGCGAGGGATCCCCCGAACATCCGTTCCCATTGTATGCCGGCGTAGCCGCCTAGCCCATTCTGGTCTGCAGCGGATACCGGTAACATGATAAGAGACACGGCCACCAGTATCACAAGCAGGAACCGCTGGGAGTACCTGGGATGGCAGGATGAGCAATATTTCTCCAGATAATCAGAAACCAGTGCTGCCATTATACGGATGATCTCTCTCACCACATCCTCCAAAAACCATTCAGCTCTTCATGGGATATTGGCCGTAATATACATAATTTTTTGCAGATTCAACAGAACAGAAGGCTGTGAAAGCTTCCCTGGCTGTCAGGAAAAACATCATGATGACCTATCATAATTTAGTTGGGCATGTATGATCGTATATCGGCCGGCCACCTTACCTCATGGTTAAAACCCTCAGTTACGATAGAAAACCTCTTTCCCTCAGGCTCAAATGACCACTCTTTGCGATGATGATATGGTCGATGAGCTGGATGCCGACCAGCGATCCCGCATCTCTCAGCTGGGCCGTGATGGCAATATCCTGGCTGCTTGGTTCGAGAGAGCCTGATGGATGGTTGTGTACGCAGATTATTGAGGCTGCCCGGTCGGTGATGGCATCGGCAAACACTTCTCTCGGGTGCACGAGACTGTGATTCAGGAGACCCACCGTCACGATCCGGTTACCGAGGACTTCCCCTGCACCATTGAGGGTGATGCAGATAAAATACTCCTGTTTTTTATCTTTAAGATGAGCTACAAGAGGAAGGATATCTTCCGGTCTGGTAATTTTGTGCGCATCACCGGCTGTGGTAAAATATCGCCTGCCCAGTTCAAAACAAGCCATCAACTGGGATGCCTTGGTCGAGCCGACCCCCTCAATTGACATGAGATCCTCAAACCGGACCCCCGGTCGTTGTTCCCTGAGGATCTCATCGATCTCTTTTGCAATTTCCCGGACGTCTTTCCTCTTTGTCCCCCTTCCGATAATTGCTTCGATCAACTCATGATCGGAGAGTACCCGATACCCCCCGCTGGGCAATTTTTTCACGTGGCCGGTCGTGGAGAGGGAGATCTTTCATTTTTTTCATGGAACAACCCGGTAACTGTCCGCAGGTTACCTTCTTCGGGTACTGCGTGGAAATAGAATTGTCCGCGGGATAACAAATATCTTTCTTTTTATATTCACCATAAATTATTTTTTCCGGAGTCCTCAAAAAAGGAGAATTTTCCCGCGTATGCCCCATGAAGAATCTTTAAGTCAGTCTCTTACCATACCATTGCCGTATGGCAACAGTTGAGAATGCAAAGGAGGCGTTTGCCGGAGAATCTCAGGCAAACCGGAAATACCAGGTGTTTTCTGAAAAAGCCGCGGAAGAAGGGTTCAAAACGGTAGCAACCCTCTTTAAGGCAGCTTCTGAAGCGGAGGCGATCCATGCCAAAAAGCTCCTCAAGGTGCTTGCGACAGTCGGATCCACTGAGAAGAACCTTGAAGCGGGCATTGCAGGCGAAACTCACGAATATATGAAAATGTATCCTGATTTTATCAGTGTCGCTGAAGGCGAAAAGAGAACGGATGCGGTGCTGGCCTTCACATATGCGATGAAGGCAGAACAGGTGCACGCATCTCTTTACAAAAGAGCGCTCGATGCAGTGAAATCAGGAAAGGATTTTAGCCGGGAAAAGGTTTTTCTCTGTCCGGTATGCGGGAACATTGAACTCGGGAAACCCCCGGAGAAATGCCCGATCTGCGGAGTTTTCGGCAAGCAGTTCAGGGAAATCACGTTGTGAACGGGAGGATTTCACCCCCACAGCCCGATTTTTTTATTTTGGACCGGTCCTGCGCCTGTGAAGCCACACAACGACGAGGATCAACGCTATCAGGGTTGCCCAGGATGCCGAGTAAATCACGATGATCGGGTTGATCAGGATATTCTGCTGTATGATGGAGAGCGGGGGAGGGGGCGGAATACTTTCAAACCATAGGGCGGCGCTCGAGGGGAAACGATCCTTCCCGTCGTAGTAACTGACAAGTATCGTTGCATTGCCTGAAGGTATGATTGCAGTAACCAGCGTGCTGCTGGTGTTGGGTGATATGATGGATTGTGCCGCTCTTCCGTGTTCATCCGAAATTTCAACGTACCAGGTATCCGGGAATGGTTTCGTATAACGATCAGATACTTTTGCGATAAGCGTTGAACCCGGTTGTGTGATAATCTTCAATGTCTCATTCTGACCCCTGCCAAAAAATGTGAGGACGCGCGATACCGGTTCACGGGCTCCAAGATAGAAAGTACCGCCGCCAGTGCAGAAATATACTGGAGTTCTTACCTTCGGAGCACCCTGGGACTGTACGACCGGCGCCATGGAGCAGCTGAACCGGTCATCCATCACCTGGCTGTATGTCATCGCTGTATCGTATATCTTGACCTCGTCGAGACCTCCCCCGAAATACTGTGGACAGTCTGAATCGGGTGTATTTGAAGGTCCTGCATCGGCACCCAGCATGACATAGTTCTGGTATTCGTAATGGATCGGGCCGGATGCATTCACTTCGTTTCTCAATATGCCATCAAGATAGATTTTTGAGGTTTTTCCGTCATAAGTAGCCACAACGTGGTGCCACTGGGATAGCGTAATCCCCTCATGTTGGACAGGAATTGATATATCTCCGCTACCCTCCAGGTTTATTGTCCACCACAGGTCACTGCCGTCGTCAAAGCCAAGCCGATAGCCGCCATCATCATAACTGGAGATCAAAACCTGGGGATAGTACGAATCAACATAAAACCACGTGGATACGGAAATCTGCTTCTCCGGGTGGTTCTCGGAACTGAATGGGATGCTGACGTAATCATCTGTCCCGTCAAATACAAGTGCCTGCCCGCACCCCCCGCTGTCGACCCGTTCGGCACCGGTTATGGCTCCGGCGTTTCCATGCCCGGATGCATCCATGGCAATTGTCCCGCTTCCTTCATTGAAATTGAGATATACCCCCGGTTCCAGAGGGGCATTCAGGGTTGAGGCGGAAGCCTGAACCCCGCTGACCAGAAAGAGGACTAGGAGACAAAAAAAGATTCTGACAGGAATATCCCGGACGGAAGGTACGGCGCTCATAGTCTCGTATCAATGGTGTATTGGGAGTCGACCAAAAAGAAGATTGCGATACATGCATTGAATCCGAATATCTGCTCCTGTCAATATCTTTATGGTATACCGGAGCATTTCCGGCATAATGACCAGAGTAACCGTCTATTCGACAAAAAACTGTCCGTACTGCCGGATGGCCAAGTCATTTCTCGAAAAATACGGTGTGCCTTACGAAAACGTCGATGTCGGTGCCGATGAAAAAGCTGCAGCAAAGATGATCGAGCTCTCCGGTCAGCGCGGAGTTCCGGTCATTACCGTTGGCGATGAAGTAATCGTCGGCTTCGATACCCAGAGGCTGAACGAACTCTTCGGCGAGCCGCCAGTGACAGATACGTATGATGTCCTGATCGTCGGTGCAGGCCCGGCGGGGCTTACGGCCGGTGTCTACTGTGCCCGGAAAATGCTGTACACGCTGATTATCAGTGAAAATATCGGGGGGCAGGCACTGGAGTCGTGGGCGATCGAGAATTACATGGGCTATCGCATGATCACCGGGGAAGACCTGATGAAAAAATTCGAGGAGCAGGCCCGGACGCTCAACATACGGCTTGAACTCGATAAGGTCACCTCTATCTCAAAAGAGGACGATATCTTCATTATCAGAACCATCTCGGATAATACCGTGCGGGCCAAAAGCCTGATCCTCACGCAGGGCAACCGCCCCCGGAACCTGGGTGTTGCAGACGAGGGGAAGTTTCTCGGCCGCGGGCTGTCGGTCTGTTCTACCTGCGACGGCCCCCTTTTCAGGGAAAAACGGGTTGCAGTTGTGGGCGGGGGAAACTCCGCACTGCAGACCGCGCTCGAAATGGGTGAGATTGCCCGGTCCGTAATCCTGATTGTCCGCAGCTCTGTCCGGGCAGATCAGGTCTACATCGAGAAACTGAAGACCAAGAAGAACATTACCGTCCATACCAACACCACGATAACCGCACTTCATGGCGACAAATTCCTTGACGCTGTCACCATCAGGGACGAGAAAGGGGCAGAACAGAAGATCGGTCTCGACGGTCTATTTATCGAAATCGGCTGGCTGCCCAATACGGATATGGTGGCAGGACTCGTCGAACTGAACGAGAAGCAGGAGATTGTCGTTGACCTGAACGGCCGGACCAGCATGCCCGGCATTTTTGCAGCAGGAGACGTGACAAACGTCAAGAGCAAGCAGATCGTCATTGCTTCTGGTGACGGGGCAAAGGCAGCTCTGGAAACGTACGAGTATCTGATGAGAACGTTCAAAGACTAAGGAACCGCTCAAGCACCATGACCGGCCCCCCTCATGAGATCAGTGCCCGGCCCGCATCCCTTTTTTCCGGTCTTTCGCCCGGTATCCTTCCAGAAGGACACTTGCAATATTCCTGACCGGCTTATCGGTATGCCCGGCAATGTGGAACTCGCAGAACGGGCAAGAGGTGATCACGATCTCCGCACCCGTCTTTTTTATCTCCTCTCCCCGCCTGCTGCCCAAGGTTGCCGCCTCCTCGGGGTTGCCGGACCGGACGCCCCCGCCGGAACCGCAGCAGATCGGGGGCATCTCGACGAGGTCCACGACCTGCCGGATCAGCTCGCGGGGCTGGTCATGGATGCCCTGCCCGCGCATGAGGTGGCAGGGATCGTGGTACGTTGCCTTGATCGGGAGACGTGCCGGGGGTTCAATGCCGTACTTCGTGAGGATCTCGTTGATGTCCATGACCTTAAATGGCGTTGTATAATCGTTCTTCAGGGTGGAACCGCAGCCGGCGCACATCGTCAGGACGATGTCGATCTTCCGGGACGTGAAGATCTCGATATTCCGCTTTTTCAGGGTATCAACATAATCAAGCTGCCCGGTTCGGATCAGGGGCGAACCGCAGCAGACCTGTTCCCGGGGAACAATGACCCGGATCCCGTTACGCCGGAGCACCTCGATCGCGTCGAGTGCCGATTGCTGCTGCCGGAGGTTGTACATGCAACCAATGAAGAACCCGACGGTCGCCTTCACCGGGCCGTATGGTTCGATAACTTCACCCACTCTTTCAAGGAACGATTCCGTGGTGCGGGGCACACTCCGTCCGGTCTCCTTGATGAGTGCTGCCACTTCCCGGTGACGGGGCAGGGTGAACCCCCTCTTGTTTGCGTGCGCCCGGAGTTTCTCGATCGCCTTTCCCGGGATCTCTATCTCCTTCGGGCAGACCTTCCAGCAGGCCTGGCAGCTGGTGCAGGTAAAAAGGCCCTCACGGACTGCATCTGAAATCCTGTCCCCGCTGTCGCGGGGATCGAGCGCGAGCCGCATCTCCTGACGCATCGCCGTCGGCCCGAGGAACTTTGTCACGTCGACAGCAGGGCAGACCGAGACACAGCAGAGGCATTCGATGCAGTCCCTGAAGGGTTTCATGGCATCGATGTCTGCTTTTTTTGGAAGCACGGTCTCCTTCTTCGGCAGCAGGTACGCAATTTCCTCGAGTCTTGGCACCAGATCGGTCATGAGGTCCTTTTTCACCGCGAGGTTCAGGGGTTCGATCATGATCCCGTCGTGAGCCTCTTCCATGCAGGCGAGCACCGGTTCACCATTCACCCGCACGGCACAGCTCCCGCACTGGCCGGAGGCGCAGGAATAGCGGTACGAGAGTGTCGGGTCAATCCCGTCATGGATGGCATGAAGCACATGAAGAACGCGGGCACCCTCATTGACCGTGACTGTGTAGGTCTCGAGATGCCCCTCACGCTCTTGTTCCGGGTCGAACCGGAATACCCTGACGGTCAGTTCCTTCATGCGATTCCCTCCCGGTTTTCGATTCCCTCGCGGGACTGCGAGATAAAGGTGTGGCCGAACGGGGAGTGTTCAGCACCATACGACTGGGGAATATCGGTCCGGACGTGCGCCCCCCGGGATTCTTTGCGCTGAAGAGCGCTCCTGCAGATGAGCGATGAGGTAAGGCACATGTTCTGGACGATACAGCACTCGGCAAGGTTCCTTAAGGAAGCTGCCCGGAGATTGACTGCCGAGAGCTGCCGTATCGTCCGGAGCGTCTTGTCGAGATCCCCCGCATTCCTGAAGATGCCAGCCCCCTGCCACATCGCCAGCTGGAGTTCCCTGCGGACGAGAGCCGGGTTGGTGTTCCCGGAGAGGAAGCCCGCGAGCCGCACCTCCTGGGTCTCGACCTGGCGCAGGTCAACCGTTTTCTCTCGTTTTTCAGATCTTCCCGCTGCCTCACCGGCACGTTTCCCGAAAACCTGCGTGTCGGCCAGTGAGTTCCCGCCAAGCCTGTTGGCACCGTGCACGCCTCCTGCGACCTCTCCGCAGGCAAACAGCCCGGGCAGGGTAGTCCGCCCTTCAGGTGTGATCCGGAGTCCTCCCATGATGTGGTGGGCCGTGGGTGCCACCTCCATCGGCTCGTTCCGGATATCCACACCGAACTTCAGGAACTGTTCGAGCATGACCGGCAGGCGGGTCTCGACCTGCTCCCGCGGGAGGTGGGTCACGTCGAGATAGACCCCGCCGTGCTCCGTTCCCCTTCCCTGCACAATCTCGGTCGCGATCGCCCGGGCGACGAGGTCCCGGGTGGAGAGCTCCATCCGCCCGGGATCATAGTTTTTCATGAACCGTTCCCCTTTCGCGTTCAGCAGGATACCCCCCTCGCCACGGACCGCTTCGGTCACGAGTCTCCCCCGGGCATCGTAGGGGGAGACTGCCCCGGTCGGGTGGAACTGGACCATCTCCATATCGATCAGTTCGGCACCTGCACGGTACCCCATGGCAAACCCGTCACCGGTCCCACCCGAGGAGTTTGTGGAGATGTCGTAGACCTTCGTCCCGCCGCCCGTCGCGAGGACCGTGCTGTCTGCTTTGAGGAGGACGAGGCCGCCTTTCTCGTCAAGTGCCATCGCCCCGATAACCGCCTCTCCGTCTTTCAGCAGATCGGTGATCGTATACTCCTGCAGATTGGAGACCTCCGTTGCATCGAGTCGCTCGACAAGGGTCGTCATCATCTCGTGGCCGGTGCGGTCACCGGCATAACACGTCCTCGGGAACCGCTGGCCCCCGAACGGGCGCTGGGCGACCTCGTCGGAGTCAGTGAAATCGAAGACCGCACCCCATTTCACGAGATCCCCTATCCGCAGTGGGGCCTCCTTCACAAGAATATTCACAAGTTCGGGATCGTTGAGGTACGCTCCCCCCTTCATCGTATCCTCGTAATGGATCCCGCACGAGTCCTCTTCCCTCAGGACTGCATTGTACCCCCCTTCCGCCATCGGGGTGCAACCCCCTTTTCCCACGATGGTCTTTGAGATGAGGACCGTATCGCCATACTGCGATGCCTCAATGGCAGCGCGGACACCTGCACCTCCGCTCCCGATCACCAGCACGTGGCAGTCCACAATCTCATCTGCAAGCATCTTATTATTTTGTGGATCGTATAGTTACATAAATAAATGGCACGTCCAGAGTGAGAGAACAAATGAGATTTCTGATGAAATTCGGCGGGACATCCGTTGCCGATGCCCAGTGTATCAAACGCGTTGTCGACATCCTCGAAGAGCACCACGGGAAAGGCGACGAACTTGCCGTTGTCGTCTCGGCACAGCGGGGTGTCACCGACCAGCTCATCGAGATCGCCGGCAAGCTTCCGACAGCAAAGGACGACTCCGGCATCGCCCCCCTGATCCAGGCCCTTTCCCGGCGGCACATGACCACCCTTGAAGGGGCTGCGCCGGACTCCGTTGCACAGGTCGGTGCCGAGATCGAAGAGCAGCTCATCAGCCTCCAGAACATCCTCTTCGCGGTCTATAACCTGCGGGAACTCACTCCCCGCTCGAAGGATTATATCATCTCGTTTGGTGAAAGGCTGCTTGCCCCGATCCTATCTGCGGCCATCCGCCGGCGGGGCATTGCATCCACAGTTATGGACGGTTGCGAGGCCGGTATCCTCACCACCCCCCAGCACGGTGAGTCGACATCCCTTCCCGAGAGCGATGAACGGATCAAACGGCGGGTCGGCCCGTTGCTCGCAAAAGAGATACCGGTCATCATGGGGTTCATGGGCTGCACGCGGGAGGGGGTCCTTACCACCCTCGGGCGGAGCGGCTCGGACTACTCCGCCTCCATCATCGGTGCCGGGATCGATGCGGACGAGATCTGGATCTGGACCGATGTCGACGGGATCATGACCTGCGACCCCCGGGTCATCAATGATGCCCGGGTGATGCCCTCGCTCTCCTACCTCGAGGTCATGGAACTCTCCTATTTCGGGGCAAAGGTAATGCACCCCCGCTCCATCGAGCCCGCCATGCGCAAGAACATCCTCGTCCGGGTGAAGAACACCTTCAACCCTTCCCATCCCGGTACGGTCATCGTCCGGAACGGGCAGCGGGACAACCGCGTGGTAAAAGCCCTCACGTATATCGACAAGGTCGCGGCCATCAATATCAACGGCGCACAGATGATCGGGAGGCCCGGTGTGGCAAAGGCGATCTTTACCATCCTTGCCGATCACGACGTGAACGTGATGATGATCTCGCAGGGTTCAAGCGAGGCAAATATATCGCTGATCGTGGACGAGTCTCATGTGTCCGCCGCGGTAAAGGCCCTGTCGGATCTCATGAAACAGGGCATTGTACGCGAAGTCTCCCATAACCACGATGTCTGCGCGGTTGCGGTCGTCGGGGCAGGAATGGCAGGGGCGCCGGGGACCGGCGGGAGGATCTTTACCGCAATGGGGGCAGCCAGCATCAACGTGATGATGATCTCGCAGGGCTCCTCGGAAGCAAACATCTCGTTCGTGGTGAGCCAGAACGACGGTCCGCGTGCGGTCCGTGTTCTCCATGATGAGTTCCGGCTCTCGGAGGAGAGCGATGAGTAAGAACGCGTATGCGGAAGCCGGCGTGGACATCGATCTCGAAGCAACGGCAATCAAAGCCCTCATCGGGAACCTGAAGTTCAGGCGGAAAGGCAGCACCACGATGATGGGATCGGTCGGCCATTTTGCCGGGCTGATCGATTTCGGCGAGATGGCGCTTGCCCTGACCACCGACGGGGTGGGGACGAAGATGCTCGTTGCGGACCGGATGGAAGACTGGAGTACGGTTGGTATCGACTGCATCGCGATGAACGTGAACGACCTCTATGTCATGAACGTGGAACCAGTCGCGTTCGTCGATTACATTGCTACCGATAAGCTCTCGATAGAGAAGATGTCCCAGATCGGAATCGGCCTGAACGAGGGCGCACGGCAGGCGAACATCGACATCGTGGGCGGGGAGACCGCGTCGCTGCGCGGACTGGTCAACGGCCTCGACCTTGCCGGTACCTGTCTTGGCATGCAGAAGAAGGACCGGATCATAACCGGTGAAAGATCCGGCCCGGCGATACCATTGTCGGGATCCGGTCAACGGGTGTCCACAGCAACGGGCTCTCCCTTGCCCGGAATGTCGTGGAGAAGTACGCGGGATACGCTGAGCAGCTGGGGGACGGGCGGACACTCGGGCAGGAACTGCTCGTCCCGACCCGGATTTACCACGAGACCCTGAAGGTAACGGCAGCCTGTGCGGTCCACGGAATGTGTCATGTCACCGGAGGAGGGCTGCTCAACTTCAGGCGGCTGAGCGATTACGGCTTCCGGTTCGACACGCCCATAACCCCTCCGGAAATCTTCTCGTGGATCCAGAAGGCCGGCGATATTTCGCTGGTCGAGATGTACCGCACCTTTAATATGGGCATGGGATACGCATATGTCGTCCCCAAAGAGAGCGTTGCCTGCATCCGGAAGATGGTGAAGGGGGCACAGGTCGTCGGGAAAGTCATACGGGAAGCAGGGGCGTGGCTCGGGGAGATGGAGATAACGTGAAGGGCTTTAATCTCTTTCTAATTTTCATCAAATCGAAAAAGACAATAACTACAAAAATTACAATCGATATTTTTCATTGAACTTATATTCCAACCGTTGAGAATATGGCGTCTCATAATAGGGGTTATAATGACAATGAAGGATTCCCGAACAATCTATGCTCATCAACCCAACATTCGCCTTACAAAATTTATCGGCGTTTGACAACGCTGGTTCAATATGGTCGTGATCCAGAATTACAAACGATTTATTAACGAATGCTTTGTATCGGAATGCTTGTGTCAATGCCCTAGGCCAATTGGATAGTTTTGCCTCGTATGCATATGAGATCTTTCTCTCGTGATTTTGCTTAATAAAAACGACATCAGGAACGCCAAAAAATCCTGATACTTCTTCTTGCATCAAAAAATCCCCTGAAATCATAAAATCATGAATCTGTTGATTCCTTTTTATTGCCTCAACCAAATCGGATTCAGTCTTAAATACCATTCTTACTTTCTCCAACCTTGATCACGTGCGAATAAATTTGCTGCTGTTGCAAATTGAGAAACGAAGGCACCTTGTCTTCCGATATCAATTCCTGTGTCATTAATTCGGGAATACTCATCTTTGGCATTTCGTAACATTTCACTTACTTTTGAATATCTATCCGCACCATTTGATGATCGAATATCTTGTAATTGTTTCGAAATTTCAATGAAATAATGTTTGTATGGTTCATTGCTTTGAGCACTACCATTGTACCCGTCGCTGAACATTGTCTCCAGATATGTATTATTCCCAAAGAACTCGTTAGGAACTATGGCTCTGTCTCTCATAAGATCTACGTATGGGGCATCAATCCAATCTAGAAGTACGGGTGAATAGATCTTATAACTCGGAACTTTAATCTCTCCTGCCTCTGTTTCTTCGAACATCTTTGAATTAAAGATTCGTAAATTTCCGAAAGAACCAATTGTTACGATCGATGGATTTGCAATCGACAATATTAACGATTCACTATTCAGGTACCCCAAAACAATAATCATTTTGTTTTTATGGAGTATGTGGATGAAATTCATCAAATTCAATAAAAATTCGGCATCAGTAATTTGAGAATTCCTTGGTAATAGTTCTGTAATAAGATAAATCCCTTTGATCCCTTCGAGACCCGTTATCCATGTAAGCAAATAATCGATAAAGACTTTATTTCTCAACATATGTCCAGTAAGAACTAACTGAAGAATCGCATCTTTTTTTGACTTAATGGCGTCTTTCGCATTTAAAAAAGGAATAACAAAATCATTTTCTTGATTCCGTGTGAAAAATTCGGCATCCGGTGCCCCCTCATAGAACCTCGTCGGAATCACTATGTACCTGAAGTTATTCTTAATTTGAAAAGAAACACAATTTTCAGCAACATTCGAACAATAATTTGAAAAACGAATTGTATCAAATCCACCTGGCATCATTAAATCGGGATAAAAATCATATGAATCCATCTTTTTTATTACAGCATTCGGATTGAAAAACTGAGGATCAAAAATTGCTTTCTTTTTCACTGTAGAGCTTAAAGACTCCACATTTCTTTTTTTTCTGCTACGAGGGGAGATTATCACTCCTTCTCCAGTTCCATCGTTCTGATAACTATCAATACTCCATTTGTCTCTATGCCCCAGTTGATGATAAATTTCAAACGTCATTTCATCACCTTCAGACATGAATCAAGATCGTTCATGAAAAATTCAAATGTTCTATAGCGCTCAAACTGTTCATAACCCAACAAATTTGTCGCGAATGGTTGTATGGGTAAAAAGACTTATGTCAGTTAGAGCAATTCGGTACCAGTTATTATTCAAAATATTATCTCGAATGGAGTTCCCACCAACTAATGAGGGAGAGAAGGGATGAACACCCTTCAATAGTAATTGCATCAAAATGATTCCTAGATTATACTGGTCTGTCCTCCAATTTATCAACGCTTTATTATATCGATGTTGTTCTGGAGTGCATATTCACGGGATAAGGGTCCACCATATCTTGTTTTAGTGATTGAGTCTGAATCAAGTACTCGAGCTATCCCTAGATCAATAATTCTCGGGGAATTATTATCGTTAATCAAAATATTTTCCGGTTTGAGATCGCGGTGAACAATTTTTTTATCCCAAATAATTTTTAATCCGGTTGCTAACTCTTTTATAAGTTTTAAAGCTGCGATTGGAGAATTGAATCTGTCCATTTGATATGTGAGTGTTGGCGAATCAAGAAATTCTTCAAGAATCATATATCGATTTTTTGAAATTACTTGAAAATCATAATTTTTCGGATAAAAGGGTGAATCAATTTCCCGTAAAATTTCTACCTCCCTTTCAATCCTTTCTAATTCCCATCCCATCGGACTCGAAGGTGTTGCATAATATCCAACTTTTAAAACGGCGAATCCATATTTCGGATGGTCGATTCGATAAACAATTCGTTGACCTCCTTCATGAATTTTCAATGGATTTGTGAAATTGCAGATTACATCTCCACATTCAACAGTACTCAAGAAGGCTCACCATTATCAGATCGAGTATTATAATATGTTTTAAAAATCTCAGACACGTTAATAATTTCGCTGTCATCGCGTTCGATATCCAATTCTTCTAGAATTAAAAAAATCGTTAATTACAAACTACTTATAAAAATTTTCAATATTTTCTTTTTCCCACCTCTTCCATCACAACCCAGGTTGCGCTCACCATCGCGGGGATCACGAGATATCGAAGCCCAGACGATCCCGGTCACGATGGCCTCGTGCGTGAAATTTTTCTCAACCGGCTGGAAGGAGCCAGACGATCAGGATTGCGGTAGTGATCGATCCGACACCGATCATCAGCGATTTGAAGAGCTGGAGATCGATCATCATACCGTCCCTGCCATAGAACAGGATGGAGGCAAGGAAGGGAACAAGCCAGGTCAGGAAGGCGCCGACAAGGCGCCGACAAGGCGCCGGCTGGCGCAAGGGGGGTGATCCCCCCGTCCGGAGACCCGATCCGGACCCCCTTTTTTCCGATCCGGGCCTACCCCAGCCTGTCTGAGCCTGAGTTTTGCCAGTGTATTGCGTCTAGTAAGGTTTTTATCAGGGTCCGCTGCGGGCCCGGATCGACCGATCCGGGTCCAATCATAAGACTTCGAAATAATTAGTCCCCCATTTTCCCGAATTAGTCCCCCGTTTTGGGGTACTTAGTCCCATCGCCCTTTCCGGGGGCAGATTTCTACGACGGAGAACCGCCTGTACAGGGTAGGGTGGGATACCCCCTCCAAATAGGGTGTAAATACTGACTTTGAATCCCCTCTGCCAGGCAGAATACCGTCTGGACGGGTTTCCCTATCCGGGATGCGATACGTCATCATCGAAACCGGAGAAACATCCCCAGCGTGAGAACTTCAGCGACAGCCCCTCACCCGAAGTACCTCCCGCTTCCCCGGCCTTCTGCTGGTCCGCCCCTTCGCCCGTGGCCACGGTCTCCGGCTCCCCGCTCTGCCGGATCTCCTCCAGGCCGGTCGCGGTGAGCCGGAAGTAGCGGTACGTCCCGTGTTTGTTGTACGCCCAGAGCTCGAGCCGGATCTGCGGCGACTGCGGGAAGAGCCGGAGCTCGGCGATGATAGCCCGGCACTCGTGCCCGATCTCGCTCACCGAGGCAACGATCTTCTCGATGCGCACGACCCGGACGAAGATCACGAGCTCGACGGTCCGGATCAAAAAATCGCAGACGCTCTCCGGACCGTACTCGACCTTCATCAGGCAGCCGCGTCGCTGGGCGATGGGGGCGGCGTCATCGAGGCCCTTGGTTGCCCGGCGGCCGCGATTCACGGGAGGATCGCTCCTAGGTTTGGGTCGTTATTCATTGCTCGGTTCTCCTGTGTGTTGAGTGGCCCGCGTGATCTTTTCCATCGGGCCGGATTTTTATCGTTATGGTACGATTCAATGACATTTATAATATTATGATGACTTGGGTTCGATCAATGAAACGGGCGGATCTGGTTTTCCGGATGTGCTGGGGGTGGCTGAAAAGATTCTTTATAAAATTTTTAAGAATTTCTGAGACGCGATCGATTTTTTCCGGATTGCAGCGACCGAGAAAAAAATCCGGATCGATCAAACTTTGGTGAAAAATTAATCAGAGGTCTGACGCTCTTGGGGGCTCCGCCCCCACCGCGTGGGCATCCCCGAGTTGCGATGCCTCCGTATTACCTGTATGGGGCTATCCCAATTTGCCCCGTCCCCCCCAATGGGGGAAGTTCTGGTTTCGAAGAACTCTGAAGAGTTCTTCTCATCCTCATAGTCCTGATGAACCATTCGGAGGCACAAGAGGGGGGTCTCGGATTTCTGGTGAATCAAAAATCAGAAAATTTACTCTTCTTCCGGCACGTACGCTTCCTTCTTCGCCTTCTCCGATACAATCGCACTGTTCCCGCACGGGTCTTCAAGGATCAGCGTAACCGGGTAAGCACCGCTCTTCACCCGGGCGATATCCGTGAGGAGTGCCGCCGCGTTCTCCTTCTCTACGTCCGTGCCCCAGTTGAGTGCACCCTTCACCACCTGCTCGATCCGGTCGAGCACGCCTTCAACGTTGGAGATGAACCCCTGGCAGACCGGGCCGGGATCGATGCGTACTCCAATCTCGGGGATCTCGATGCTGGCGCTCATGCTCCGCACGACCCGGACCGCAAGGTCGTCTTCTGATTCCACCGGCATCGTGTACCGTGCAGGATCTCCGTGCTTTAAGAGCTGCGTGTCAACGAACCTGTACCCGCAGGAGGGGCAGACCGCAGAAATAATGAGGATATCGGAAAAATAGGGGATATTTTCTGTCTTATACAGGTATTCGATTTCAGTATTGCAGGACGGACACGGACCCGGGACGACGCTCTGCACTTATGCTCCACCGATCTTGTCGCGCGAGATCTTCACGGACATAGGGGTCAGGACGACATAGCGCTGGTCCCCAAGGCCGATGATATCGCCGTTGACGTCCTTTGCCACTTCTTTTAGGTCCTTCAGGACGCGCTCGTACGAGATCTTGTCCATCTTCAGGCGGGAGATATCGACGATCACGATGTTGCCGGAATAGACCTCGTCCTTGACACGGGGAGTGTCCTTGAGGTCAGTTATGGTCGCGATCTTTACGAGCAGTGCCGGGCCGGCTCCGCCGTGCTCTTCATAAGAAGCGAGGTCGAGTTCCATGTAATCGTCGTCCGAGCTTGCGGAACTCTTACCAAGAAGGGTGTCTATGATTTTAACCATAAAAAAACTGTATGACGAAACTTATTTAATAGTATCTATTTTGAAGCCTCATCTCAGGGTTTTAGGCAAAAAAAATGGGAAAAACCGGCTGTTTTCCGCATGCCCAACGTCCCGGACGCTGGTCAGATCTCCATGTTCCAGATCTCATCACCGACGTGATGGAATTTTTTTACCATCTTTCCGGCCGTACTGGCACGCAGATCGGGCGCATCAAAGAGCGAGATTCCGATGGCAAGGGGTTTGCCGTGCCGCTCGTCAACGATCTGGACCGGTGCCTGTGCCTTCACGTCATCCGTGACCGAGACGATGCCGGGCCGCATGATATCCGCACCGTTGACGACGTAGGGGATGGCCCCGGCGTCGACAACAACCCGCCGTTCCGGGAACGGGAGCTGGACTGCACCTTTGAGGGTGGGGAAGACCCACGCATCCGTGGCCATGAGGAGCGGCTTCTTGTGGACCATGAAGAGGGAGACATCCGCGTTCGTTTCGAGCACTTCGATCATGTCCCCATGGAAGAGGTTTGCCGACGGCCCGATCTGTTCTGCAAGCCGCGCCAGCAGTTCCTGCCCCTGGCTTTTCCGGATGGAATGGCGTTTCTTTACAACAATTTTTTTCATCGTTCTGCTTCAACAATCAGAGTGCAGGCATGAAAAAAATTTGCATCGCTATGAAAACTCCCCCTCTTTTTAAGCCTCTGACCGGCAGGAAACCTTATTGCTCTGGGGGGATCTACGGTATGTTTAAGTAACCTGCTCGCACACATATATTACTCCAGAGCGATGGTAACAGGGTAGTATTATGACCAAGAGGCCGTTGGATATTTTGGATCAGGTGCTGAACCGTCAGCCCGTTATTGTATCTCTCAAAGGCGGGAGAGAGATCCGGGGCGTTCTCCAGGGATATGATGTACATATGAACCTCGTCCTCGACAAGGCCGAGGAAGTGGAGAACGGGCAGGCCCAGAAGGTCGGCACGCTCATCGTCCGTGGGGATAACGTGATTTATATCTCTCCATCACTCGAACAATAAGGTGAAGTAACATGTCAAAAGGCACTCCATCCATGGGCAAGATGAACAAGTTCACCCATATCGCCTGCCGGCGGTGTGGGAAGATCTCGTTCCATGCCCAGAAGAAAGTCTGCTCTGCCTGCGGTTTTGGCAGAAGCACCAAGATGATCAGCAACAAGTGGAACAACAAGCGACCGAAAATCCCGACGCATTAGAGTTGTACCATGTGTGGAATCGTTGGCATCGTCGATGCTGGCGGTGTATCAATCCAGCTCTATTATGCCCTGTATGCTCTCCAGCACCGTGGTCAGGAGAGCGCCGGAATATCCACGTTTGACGGCACCAATCTCCATAAGTTCAAGGGGAACGGACTGGTTGCCGATGTTTTTTCCCCGTCTGTTTTATCCGATCTGAAGGGCACGGCCGGTGTCGGGCATGTCCGCTACCCGACCACAGGTGCAAACCTTCCCGAGAATATCCAGCCCCTGAACTTCCAGTTCCAGGATCATTCCATTTCCGTGGCCCACAACGGGAACCTGGTCAATACCTGCGAGCTCCGGGCCGAATACGAACAGGCAGGCCAGATCTTTACCACCACTACTGATACGGAGATTATCGCCAAGATCCTCATCGATTCGATCAGCAACGCCGGCTCCGTGGAAGATGCGGTCAATCTCTGCATGCGCAGGCTCGTGGGTTCTTACTCGGTCGTGATCCTGATCGACGGGATCCTCTACGGCTTCCGGGACCCGCTGGGGATCAAGCCGTTCTGCATCGGCAGGACCGAGAACGGCTACATGATTGCGTCCGAGAGCGTGGCCGTTGACGCCCTGAGTGCGAAGTTCATCCGGGATGTCAGGCCCGGGGAACTTATCCGGATCGACGGAGATGGGATCCGGTGCACGCAGATTGCTGTTGCCGGCAAACGGGCACACTGCATCTTCGAGTACATCTATTTTGCCCGGGCCGATGCGATAATCGACGGCGTGCTGGTCTATGATGTCCGGCGCCAGATCGGCCATAAACTCCACGAGGAAGCCCCGGTCAAGGCGGACTCGGTCTGCTCGGTCCCTGACTCGGGGACCACCTACGCGATCGGGTACGCGGAAGGGTCGAAGATCCCGTTCGTCGAGTCCCTGATGAAGAACCGGTACATGGGACGGACATTCATCATGCCTTCCCAGAAAGAGCGGGAGAAGGCGGTCCGGATCAAGCTCAACCCCATACCCGCTCACCTGAAGGACAAATCGGTGGTCCTGGTGGACGACAGTATAGTACGGGGGACGACCTCGAAGCGGATCATCGAGATGATGCGGGACGCAGGTGCCCGGGAAGTGCACATGCGGATCGGTTCCCCGGCTATCAAGGCTCCCTGTTACCTCGGGGTGGACATGCCGACCCGCGAGGAACTGATCGCAAGCAACCGCATCGAAGAGGAGGTCCGGCACAACATCACGGCGACCACGCTCCACCATGTCTCGATCGGGGCGCTGATCGAGGCGATCGGGTTTGACCGCGAGGATCTCTGCACGGGCTGTCTCACCGGTTGTTACCCGCTGCCGATCGAAGGTGAGAAGGCGAAGACCTGCCAGATCAATTTCGTGGACGGGACGTTCCAGTCCAAGCTGGTCACGTTCGAGTCCTAATCCGGGTCCTTTGAAGCGTAAGCCGCCGGTGAAGAGAACCCGACAGGCCGGAATATTTTTCTCCGTTTGAGGCGTGCACCCCTTCATGAACTTTTTTCCTTGCAGCAGGGTTTCCCGGAATCAATTTTTTAACCATCAGATACTGATACTAGCAGCATAGGCTGATCGCTCATCTGGTGCCCCATGCCCCGCGCCCCCCGTATCCTGTTTGCCGCCGACGATGTCATCATGGTAAACCTCATGTCCTCGATGCTCCAGAATAAAGGATACAGTATCGCGGGGACGATCAGGAACAGTGAAGAAGCACTTGTAAAAACAATTGATGCGGCCCCCGATCTCGTCGTCATGGATGTGAACCTCACCGGGCTGATGGATGCGATTGATGCGGCCCATTATATCTTCCAGCTCTTCCATGTCCCGGTCGTCTTCATCGCGGGGACCTCCGATGAGACGAAGGTGGCACGCATCACGTACGCACAGCCCTGCGGGATCCTCTTCAAACCGTTCGCTGCAATCGAGATCACGGCAAGCGTGGATCTCGCGCTGTCGATTTACGCTGACCGGATCAGGATGCTGGGGAATCTGCCTGTTGGCAACCCCAGGAAGATGATGGATAGTGAGAGTGAGGCGATCATTATTCTGGACAAACGAGGCCGGGTCATATTGTTCAATACCTATGCCTCGTGGTTTGTGGACAAATCGTTCAAAGAGGCATTTATGCGGCACTGGCGGGATGTCATGATGTTCGTAAGCGAGACGAATGGGGAAGAGGTCAGCGACCCGGTCACCGCGGCCACCAAGCATATGGCAGGCTCCATCTATGATGCCGGCATCTCCATTGTGACAACGACCTCGAAGCGCAGGAAGGTGATCCTCACCATCCGCCCGATCAGGGACAACCACGACCGCCTCATTGCCTCGGTTATGTCCCTTAAGGAGAATAAGAAAACCTATAGGTGATTCTGGTCACCACCGAATCCGGGGCAGGACTTTTCATGGAGCATATCAGGGAGGCGTTCAACAGGTTCGCGCAGGACTATGACTCGCAGCGGGAGTATATCATCCCCGACATGCGGCAGTATTATGGTGCAGCAGTCTGGGCAATGGAATCCCGGGCACAGCCGGAAATTCTCGATGTCGGGGCGGGTACCGGTCTTTTGAGCGCGTTTCTTCTGGAGAAGTTCCCGGATGCCCGGCTGACCCTGATGGATATCTCCGAGAACATGCTGGAGATGGCAAAGAAGCGGTTTGCCGACCGGCCGGAAACCAGGTACGTTGTGAGCGACTATTCTACAGGCGAGCTGGGCGGGCCTTACGATATCATCTGCTCGGCACTGTCGATCCATCACCTTGCAGCAGAGGACAAGCGGGAGCTCTTCCGGAGGATTTATGCAGTGCTGCGGCCCGGGGGGATCTTTGTCAATGCCGACCAGGCGGATGGGGAGACCCCCTATTTACAGCAGCGGTACCTTGACTACTGGAACGATTTCCTGAGGAGCGGGCCGATGACTGAATCCCAGCACACCGAGATCCTGAAGCGCCGGGATACGCTGGACAAGAACGAGAAGTTGTCAGTCCAGCTCGGGTGGCTGCGGGAGTGCGGGTTCGCTGACGTGGACGTGGTGTACCGGAACCGGACGTTCATCGTGACGGTGGCGAGGAAAGGGTAGGGAGCGGACAGCTCCCCTAATCAGGTAAAATTTTCCGGCTCGGGCTCGGTAAGCCTCCAAAAATAATTTTGCTCATCTCCCCTCGCGCCAAAAAATTTTCCGTCTCAACTCAGATTGCATCCAAAAAAATCATCGGGCCCCCCTCCCAAAAATGGCTCTTCATATCTGAACACGCAGGGTCAGACACGTCCCAACCGCGTCGGAAATTTTTTTGCCTCATCAGATGTTAGCCAAAAAAAAAAATTTGCCGCAACTCAGATCGATCCAAAATTATTTTTGGCCCGTACCGGTTCGGACCGGAAAAATCCGGAACGATCACGATCGGCACGGGAAATCTTCCAGCCGCACAACCCAATCAGTAGATCGGTCCAATCCGGGCCGTCCGGGAGGCCGGGACTCTCCCGATTTTGTACCACGCCCCCCCCACACCGGATAGTTGAAGTCATCGGAGCCCAAATGGGGCTCCTTTTGGCAAACGGAGGGAGGCCATTTTTTCTGCACCGGAAGGTGTGTCCACGCGCGTGGAAAATCCTGATTAAAACTGGTATTTGGTGAAATTACCTGAATTTATCACTTTTTCAACCTGCAATTTAGCGGGCCTGCAATCGTCCCGGTTTTTCGATGGGGTTTAGTATCTGGAAAATGAAAGAACCCCCTTTTTCCGGATCGACCTCCCCCACCCCACGCTCATTTCACTACCTTCAAGTACCACCCCCGCCTCCTTTTACTATACCCCATCCGTTCAAGGTGACCCATGAGACAACAACCCGTCTTCTTCCTGGCAATGACCGTCCTGATCGCCGCTGCCCTGCTCGCCGCCGGCTGCACCACGGGGCAGCCTGCCTCCACCGCAGCATCGGGAGACGCGCTCCGTGCACAGGCCGACCTCGCGTACCGGAACACGAACTACGAGACCGCCGCCCGGCTCTATAACGACTCGTACACTCGGTACACCGCGGCCGGGAATACGAGTGCTGCCCGGGACGCCCTCAACCACGCGTTCATCGCGTACCGCACGATCATCGAGTTCCCGCTCAACCGCACCGATGCAGAAGCCGCCGTCCGCGCAGCCTTCCCGGACGCCTCTGCCGACCAGGTGAACGCTTGGCTCTCGGCCCGGGATACGGCAAGGATAACGAGCGACGGAGAGGAACGGTTCTTCTACGATACCGTCGCCAACATCCGGTACCACGACCCGGCACTGATGCGCATTATGACCGCAGCGTCGGGCAAATCCCCCTTCTATGACGAGGTGAAGGACCTCGCGCTTGACCTGCCGGTTGCGGGCAGGGATCCCCTCTTTGACGAAGTGAAGAACCTCACGCTCGCCCCACCTGTTACGGCCGGCGGACCCTACCGGTCACCGGTCACCTTTGAAATCACCCAGCAGCTCTCGGTCCCGGTGGACAGCCTCCCGAAGACCGGAGTTCTCAGACTCTGGGTCCCGGCACCCATCAATTCAGGCTCCCAGACGAACGTGACCGTCATCTCCATCGAGCCGGTGCAGTATGTGAAATTTATGCCCGACACCCGGGCTGACATCGGTCTTGCGTACATGGAGGTCCCGCTTTCCAACCTGACCGGAGAGGACCTCAACATCACCACCAGGTACGGGTTCATCCAGCACGAGCAGCGCTTCGTTATCGACCCTGCAAAAGTCAGGGCCTACAATACGAGCGACCCCGAATACCTGAAGTATACAGCTTCCGGGAAGAACATCGTCATCACCCCGGAGATGAAGCAGAAGGCACAGGAGATCGTGGGCAACGAGACCAACCCGTACCTGCAGGCCCGGATGATCTACTGGTACATCGTCAATACCCTGCCGTACAGCCACGCCCCGCATATCTATCTCGATGCGGCCGGCGTCCCCGAATCCACCTACGTCCTCGATACCGGCATTGGCGACTGCGGGAGCCAGAGCATGTATTTTGCCGCACTCTGCCGCTCGCTCGGCATCCCGGCCCGGGCCGTCGGCGGGTACCAGCTCGTGCCGGGTCTCGAAGGAACCCACTTCTGGGCTGAGTACTACCTTGTCGGGTATGGTTGGGTCCCGGTGGACGTGACCATTGCGGAGGGGGGCGACTGGGCATACAACGCGACACCCGATCAGGTCCACCGGTGGAAGGAATACTACTTCGGCAGCCTCGACCCGTACCGGGACATCATCCAGAACGATGTCGATATCCCGATCGTCCCCGACCCGGGCAATGCCGTGATGTTCCGCATGGTCGTGCAGAGCCCGAAGATCGCCTGCGACACGTGCAATGAAGACGTGGACCTCCTGCTCACAAACAACTGGACGACGGTGGTGAAACGCGGGTGACAGGAGATCCGGGTCCCCTTTCTTTTCCTGTTCCTGCTGTCAACTTCGCCTTTACTCCCCCTCACTGGTGCTGGTTTCTCCCCCAATCCGGACCGGCAAACCGTGTGTGTTCCGTGGCCTGCAGGCCCTGAGCTACCGCTCCCAAAACCGTCGACAATAAAAATCAAGAGGCACAAATACCGAATACACTTACAGGGAAACCATCCATGAAAATCCTGCAACTGCTGATCATTGGTGCCCTGATTTGTCTCATCATGCCGGCGGGGCCGGGGATACCCTCACGGCAACATTATCCGTGGGTTCAGGCTCCCCGGGAATGCCCCCGCAGAATGTCTCGGTCTACATCAGCGATGCAAAAGCGGCGGTAGCCGAGCGGAACTGGACGGATGTTCTTCTCGTAACCACAAGAGGCATCGCATGGTACCCTGACAATGCAGACCTTCTCTGCATCCAGGGCTACAGCTACCGCAAGATGGGGCAGTACGCAAAATCGGTCGATATCGTGTCGAAAGGCATCCTGCTGGATCCAAAACCGGTCCGGTATGCCAACCGGGGATACGGCTACCTCGCGCTCGGGAATTACCAGACTGCTCTCGCTGATGCAGAAACCGGCATCGCGCTCAACGCCTCCTACCCGGCGACCTATAGTGTGAAAGCACTGGCACTGCAGGGCATGGGCATGAACACCGGGGCGCTTGCCGCAATTGAGCAGGCACTTGCCCTTGATCCTGAAAGTGCCCATTACTGGCATGTGAAAGGCGTTCTCCTCGCTGCAGGCGGGAACTGCACGGGTGCCCGGGAAGCTCTGGAGCGATCCCTTGATATCGATCCCGATTACACCCTGCCGTGGCCCGGCTTTTCAGGTACACGTGAGAGTCTTGCAGCCCTGAATTCCACCTGCACCCCGGCAACGCAGGCTCCTTTTAACATGTCACCCACGAAATCCCCGGTGAGCGGAATGATCGCGGTTATCGGTGTTATCGGTGCATTGATCGCCATCGGAATGAGAAAATAACTTTTTTCGGTGATAAAAATCTTCAGAACAGTCCAGTAGCGAGGGATGGATTTGAACCATCGATCTACGGGTTATGAGCCCGTCGGGATATCCTGACTACCCTACCTCGCTTCCCAGCAAATCAGGGTAATAATATAGATGGCATTCGCTGATATACTTTACTCACTTTGCACTTCATGCCACCATTGGTGGTTTCGCTAGGATTAAATGAAAAGCGCCGGTATATTGTGAAACATGGATGAGGAGATCCAGCGGATTCGGGAGAAGAGGATACAGGAGATAACCGGGAAGATGAACCAGGCGGGAAAAGGCGGGGTACAAAATGTCGACGAGATGCATTTCCAGCAGTTCATCGCCACCCACCCCTTCGTGGTGGTGGATTTCTGGGCGGAATGGTGCGGGCCCTGCCGGAGGATATCCCCGATCATGGACGAGCTCTCGCAGGAGTTTGCCGGCAGGGTGACGTTCGGCAAGTGTAACACCGATGACAACCGCCGCCTCGCCATGCAGTTCAACATCGACGCGATACCTGCCATGATGCTCTTCTCCAAGGGGCAGCTGGTAGACCGGATCATCGGCGCGTATCCCAAGGAAGCGATCCGGGAAAAGATCATCAGGAAATTCGCGCTGGACTGATGCGGTAGACCAAAAAAAAATTACTGGCCTTTCCCTTTTGCGTTCAGCTTTGCGGCAAGGATGAAATCGTTCGGGGTGAGCCCGCCGGCAGGGTAGGTGTAAAACGAGACCTCCACGAACCGCGACTCCTTCATGCAGATGTCCGGGAAATGGCCTTCCTGCATCGAGAGATCGGTGACTTCTGAAAAGAATGCAATGCACTGTACAGCATCCGAAAACCCGAAGGTGCGGGTGATGTGCCCGTTATGGAGCGACCAGCCGGGCACCTCATTGAGGAGTTCCAGGGTCTCCTTCCGGGTCAGCGGCGGGGAGCCGGCCTTGTAGGTTGTGCACTTTTTCTGTGCGAGTTCCATGGTTATGACTCGACCTTCAGGACAAAATAGTTTCTCCCGGGAGGCGGGCGGAACCGCCCTCTCCGCCAGACCCTGGCCGGATGTTCAAACATTCCGTCGGCAACTCCCCGGTCGCGCGGATCCGGAAAGACCATAAGACCACAGGCACAACGCTGGTAACGAAAACGTGTCATCCGTATTTTCAGCACTGCACGAATCGCTCCAGCAGGTGCTGGCCCAGCGGTTTGAATGGACCGAGCTCCGGGAAGTGCAGGAGCGGACGTTCGCAAGCGTATCTTCAGGAAACGATGTGCTGGTCATCGCCCCGACGGCAGGGGGCAAGTCCGAAGCAGCGCTCATCCCCGTGATAGATGACATCCTGAAAAACGGGCGGCCCGGGGTCACCTGCCTCTACCTCTCACCCTTGAAGGCACTGATCAATGACCAGGAGGAGCGGTTTTCTGCGTTCTGTGTCCCGACCTCCCTGAGCGTCATGAAATGGCATGGCGACGTAGCAAAGGGGGACCGTTCGTGGAAGGACGGCGAACCCCCCCACTTCCTGATGATTACGCCGGAGTCCCTCGAGGTCCTGCTGCAGGATACGACCCTGTCGGCAGACCTCAGGCAGGTCCGGTACATCATCGTTGACGAGCTCCACGCGTTTGTGGAATCCGAGCGGGGGGTACACCTCAGGGTCCTCCTCAGCCGGATGGACAGGATAGCCGGGCGGGCTGTGCAGCGTGTCGGGCTCTCCGCCACAACCGGAAACCCGGGAGAGGTTCTCCGCTGGTTGTCCGAGAGCCGCCATGGCCACGAAGTGATCGTTGCCCCCGCAATCCCCCAAGAGAAACACTTCCGGTTCATCATCGAGCCGGAAGAGAGCCGGAGGACTGAGGCGCTGGTACGGATCGTATCCGGGAGAAAAGCGCTGGTGTTCGTGAACAGCCGGAGTGGTGCGGAGGAGATGGTGAGATCGCTCTCCGGCAGGGTCCGGAACCTTCATGTCCACCATTCTTCTCTCTCTCCGGAAACAAGGAGATTGGCCGAGGAGGCGTTCTCCTCCGGCGACGGTGCCTGTATCATCTGTACGAGCACCCTTGAACTCGGGATTGATATCGGGGACCTCGATGTTGTCGTCCAGGTCGGCCCTCCCGATTCAGTCTCCTCGTTTCTCCAGAGGATGGGCAGGAGCGGGAGGCGCGGCAGGCCTGCGAACGTCGCGTGGGTGCTCGCGGGCCCGTGCGAACTCCTTTGCAGTATTGCGGTCATCGAATGCGCGATGAACGGCGAGGTCGAGGATCTCGTCCCGCAAAAAAGACCCTACAATGTCCTTCTCCAGCAGGTCTTCCTCTACCTCCACAACCACCCGAGAGTGAGCCGCAGGAAGATCCGTTCGGATATGCTCTCATATCCCGTATTTTCCGGGATCACTCCGGCGACGCTGGACCAGCTGATCGGGTACCTTGGCAGCTCGGGATATATCGCGACCGACGGGGAGATGGTGATGCCGGGGACGGAAGCGGAGCGGGAGTTCGGGCGTTCGAACTGGAGAGACCTCTATTCGGTGATAACCGGGGGCGGCGAGTACCGTGCCGTGACCCCGGAGGGGGACGTGGTCGGGAACCTTGATGCACGCTTTGTCAACAGCCATGATGCCGGGGAGATCTCGCTTGGCGGTCGTACCTGGACGATGATAAAGTGTGATGAAGGGCACAATCTCGTGGTTGTCGTCCCATCCGGTTCCGAAACATCGCGTACCTTCTGGACCGGGAGCGGTGAAGGAGGACTTACATCCCTGGTCTGCCGTAAGGTACAGCAGATCCTGGCACGACGTGACTCGGTATTGCCGCTGGGGGCGGATGAGCGTGATGCCCTGCAGAAAACACTCGTAAAAATTCCGGAAGCTATCGATCAGGCCGGGCTGCACGTCATCGGAAAACGAGATCCCGGAAGGCCGGGGGTTCTCATCTATTCCATGAACGGAAGCAGGTTCAACCGGGTGCTGGCCTTCGTACTCCGGAAACGCCTCGGTGGCAAAGCACGGGTGAGGTACAATGATTTTATTGTCAGGATTACCGGGGCGGGCAGCACCGGTGCCACGGAAAGAATTGTAGATGAGCTGCGGACCATCAGGACTCTTGACCGGCACGAAATCGGTGTCCTGCTCCCCCTCCCGCCCCCGGACAACTGGAAATTTGGACGGCTGCTCCCTGCACCCATGTTCTGTGAATTAGTGTGGTCGGACCATTACCATATCGGGGAGTTTATGGCCGGGATGGAAGAAATGGCCATAAAAACCCTGCAGGTTCCGGAGACCGGTGGCATCCACGGGGAGGAAGATCACTTTTTATAAGGCATACTATCGAGGTACATCTATGAAAAGAATCCTTGTGCTCCTGTTCATGGCCGCTTTTCTGGTTTTTTCCTGCGGATGCACCGGGGTATCCCCTTCACCCCCGGCTACGCAGTCCGCGACGCCTGCCCCGACACCGATAGTAACGACGGCAAAACCCACCACACCAGCGCATCAGCCGACGTCTCTCGTGACCGCGGAAATAACACCTTCGGAACCGGATATTACGATCATAAATAACCGGCTCAGCCAGCCAGACATAACCGTAGGCGTAGGTTCGACGGTCAGGTGGTCTAATGAAGACACCGGCACCGCACACCGGATCCAGTTTGCCGATAGGCAGTTCCAATCCCCTCTCATCAGCTCAGGCCAGTCTTTCAGCCAGAAGTTTGATACTCCGGGGGTATATCCCTACACGTGTCTGGTCCAGATGAATGAACCGGGAACGGTGACGGTGGTCTGATCGATCTTCCTGGATCACCTGTGTTTTTTCCGGGAAACCACTGAATATAGAGGGGGTTATCCGGGGGATCCTTGCATTTTTCCTACAGTCTCAATAGCGATCCCGGATCCCGAGGGATCCATCCCATACCGTTCACGTGGCACGCACGATGCCCGGCTGTTGCCTTCTGCCCTGCCGTGATCCAGAAAATTCGCCGGACCAAAAAGAGACATCCCTGAAAAGATGAATAGTACCGGTTATAACCCTACGATGCGGAGGGCCGCGCCGACGAGGATACCGAACATGGAGGTGGATGCTGACAGCATACCAAGGAGGATATACCCCACTATCGCACCAATCTTCAGAGGCATATAGGTGCGGTTAAGGTTCAGTCTGCGTATGGCGCGAAAAGACCTCACTTCCGGTGAAATTGCTGGTTTGTTTGGTTTTATCCGGATCACCCTTGTTCACCATACCCCGGCATGACAATCCCGATGCGGGAGATCCTTGTCACGTGTAACCATATACTTAGAACATGGCCTATTTAATTTTATTGAAAAGGGATGAAATGAAAAAGATACAATATATCAATTTTTTTAACGAATATCCCGGTTTAATCTATCTTTTGGGGTTATGTCCGTGGTCGGGTGGCATTCGGGCAGAAAGGCCCTCATCCGGGTGCTTTTGCACCCTGCTGTCCAGCATAGTGTGTGAACCCTTTGCTGCCGGTCCGGCTCTCTGGAATGCCTCCGGGGGTGGGGTACCATGTGAAAAGGGATCTGGTATACACAAAAAGACGGTCGTGGCAGGAATATACCCGGAAACCCCCTGGAAATGGAAAAACGATTATTTTTTACGCCGAGGGGGAGATTTGAACTCCCGAGGCGCGGAGCGCCAGTAGCTTTCGAGGCTACCGCCTTCCCGGGCTAGACTACCTCGGCACCCGGTTCTCTTATTTTTTTCATCGATTGTTCTAATAGTTATCTGCGTTTGCCCGTACCATTCAGGAGTACTGACGAACCCGAAAACCCCAGACCACTTTTCGTTTCGTACGCGTGGGCACGCCAAAAAAGAGGAGGCCGGTTTTGCCCGGCTTCTGAATTTTTTTGTCTTTCAGGAGGTTTACATTCCGTGGGCAGCGGCACCGCCCTTGCCACCCTGCTGGGTGATCATCATGTCATCAACGCGGATGAGCATGATCGCCGTTTCGGAAGCACTCTGGATGGACTGGCGTTTTGACCTCAGGGGTTCGATAACGCCTTCTGCCAGCATGTCGACGACTTTGCCTTCGTAGACATTGAGCCCTGCGTTCTTCTTACCCTTTGAATGGACGTTCTTGAGTTCGACCAGCTTGTCGATCGGGTTGAAACCGGAATTTTCGGCAAGCGTCAGCGGGATGGACTCGAATGCTGTCGCATAGGCTTCGAGCGCGAGCTGGACACGGCCGCCGACCGTCTGGGCGTAGTCCCGGATCTTCATGAAAAGTTCGGTTTCGACTGCCCCGCCGCCAACAACATACGTCCCGTCTTCCATTGCGTCCATCACGACGCGGGTCCCGTCAACGACCGCACGCTCGAGCTCGTCGAGCAGGTAGTCGCTCGTGCCCCGGAGCAGGATGGTGATGGTCCTGGGGTTCTTGCACCCCGAGATCCGGGTGACCTTGCCCTCGGTGTCCTCCTCTACGAGGTCTGCGATGCCAAGGTCCTTTCCGGTCAGGGACTCGGGCTTATTGACGATGTTTGCATGGAGAGCCCGTGCAGCATATTTCATGTCTTTCTCGGGCACATCCTCGATCGCAAGGATCCCGCTCTTTGCAAGGTAGAACTGGGCTGCGTCCGAGATGCCTTTCTGGCAGAGAAGGACGTTTGCGCCGCTGTCGATGATCGAATCTGCGAGCTTTTTCAGTGCATCGCGTTCCTGCTCGCTGAATGCCGTGATCTGTTCGGCAGTGGAGATCTTGATCTTGGCCTTCACCTGGGTCTTGGTGATTTCGAGGGGGGTGGCGACAAGGGCGACCTTTGCCTTGGAGATCTTCTTGGGCATGCCCTCCTGGACACGGGTCTTGTCAATGACGACGCCCCGGATCAGCTCCGCATCGTTCATCGACTGTCCCTTCTGTTTCTTGATCATGACGTCTTCCTCGTCAACGCTGGTCTTCCCGTTGACCTTCTCGGCAACGGCCATGACCGCATCGACGATGATGCCGTCCAGCTTGGTCTTGACCGACTCGATCGACTTGCCGGTGATAGCGGTATCGACGATCTTGATCAGGGTCTTCCGGTCCGCCGGGTCTACCTTGAGTGAGAGGCTGCTCGCAATCTCGAGCGCCTTTTCCATGCCCATGCGGTAGCCCTGAGCGATGACTGTCGGGTGAATACCCTGTTCGAGCATGGTTTCAGCCTGCTCCATCAGGGCGCCGACAAGAATGACTGCCGTTGTGGTACCGTCGCCGACCTCGTCGTCCTGGGTCCGCGCGACTTCGATCACCATCTTTGCGCCAGGGTGCTGAACGGCTATCTCGCCGAGAATGGTCGCGCCGTCATTGGTGATGACGATATCGCCGGTGGAGCCGACGAGCATCTTGTCCATTCCCCGCGGACCGAGCGTTGACCTGACAGCACCGGCAATCGCCTTTGCTGCCGCAATATTCGAGCGCTGGGCTTCCTTCCCGTAATTACGCTCTACATTTTCCTTTAAGATGATAATTGGCTGTCCAGATAGCATAATGGATCCTCCGATGTTGTAAAAGGTGGAATTGAACTTCTATATAAATTATACTGTGTGCGTTCAGGAAAAAAGGATGGATCAGTCAATACGGGAGATTTTGAAGAGTGAATAGACCGGTACACCATCAACATCCGTGATGCCGCGCTTATCGAATATCACCCAGATCGCGATGGGAATGGCCTTGTGCTTCTTCAGATATTTCACCACTTCCAGCATCGTGTTCCCGGAGGTTATGGTGTCATCGACAATGATGCAGCGCTGGTCGGTGACGGTGGAAAAATTCCCGCTGATGGATCCTGTCGGCTGTTTGCTCTGGTTCTGTTTGGCCGGGTGATAGATGGAGAGTTTTGCCGCCTCCTGCACGGCAATGAGCGTTGCCAGCGGGATTCCCGATAGGGCGATGCCAACGATGACATCCGCAGCGGGCGACCCGACCGTATCCCCGCTCTGGGCCAGATAGTACCGGTTCAGGAGCATCTGTGCCGTTTCTTCGAGAAGAGGAGCATGGCTCGAGACTGCAGTCCAGTCGATATGGACATCTTTCGGGGCGCTCGTTCCTTTGGCCTGGGTCAGAAGCCATGTTACCGTTTCCATCGAAAGGGAGAGCTCGTCTGCAATCTGACCCGGGCTGTGCCCTTCTGCAAGGAGCATCTTTGCCCTGCCAATCAGATCGTCAAGGGAAGACATGAAAAAAGATTCGCCGGTATCTATTTAAGTTTTCTTTTGATTGCCGAACCGCAGACCGGGCATTCGCCATCATGATCAAAATACCTGCCGCAGCCCCGGCAGCGATATTTCCAGTGGACGCGTCGCGCTTTCCGCTGGTGGATGGGAATGGTCCGGATACCAAGAACGGCGGCAACGTTCTGGATGGCGAAATCATCCGTGTAGAGGGCAGCTTCCAGTTCAAGAGCGAGGGCGAGGAGATCGATGTCGGTTTCGGAGATCACCCCGGCATCCCTGGACGTGATGGCTGCAGCCCGTACTGTTTCCCTGCTCTGGCCTCCCGGGGAGATGACCTGTAAGCCGTTTGCGCACAGTTTTTCAAAATTCCCCCGGGACCGGATATCCACCAGCTCGCCGCACACGGAAGGGGTGGTAAATATCTCACCGGCCACCGGGCATTCGGAAAAAAAGATGCTGGAATCGAGGACGGAGCGCATTTCAGGGGCCTTTGGAGTGCAGAAAATGAATCGCCATGCGTGCACTCCTCAGGGTCTTCTGATGGCACTGGCTATCCGGTCTGCAGCGGATATCTTGCTGCACGCCCGTTCTATCGTATCGCTGCAGATCACATCGCGGATGCCGGTTGCCATGAGCCTGACATACGCACCGCCCGTGAGGACCCCGTGGACGCATGCGGCATAGACGTCCTTAGCACCCTGCTGGTACAGCATCCCGGTCGCCGTTGCGATGGTCCCCCCGGTGGAGATGATATCATCGACAATGACGACGGACCGTGAAGCTGCACACAACTGCCGGGGCGCCATCCTGACCTCAGACCCGCTGAGCCGGGTCTTCTCGAGATGGTCGAAGTCCCAGCCGTTGGCGGAAGCCACCTGTTCAGCAAACGCGAGGGCCCCGTCATCAGGTGCAAGGATAAGAGGTTTGTCCAGATGCAGTGTTCTGATATATGCACCTATATCCCCGGCAAGGGAGATGTTCTGTGCCGGGACGGAAAAGTACTTCAGGATCTCTTTCTCGTGGATATTGACGGTAATAACATCCGATACTCCCCGGCTGAGAGCCTGTGCAACGGCCCGGGCACTGATCGGTTCACCCTGCCTGAACCGCTTATCCTGACGTGCATAGGCCATGTAGGGGAGAACGAGCCGGTTTACAGAATTGTCACACGCATCCACCAGCAGCAGCAGCTGGACAAGTGCGTCGTTGCCCATGACACTCCCGACGATAATGGTCTCGTCATCCAGATCTCCTGCCACGAGGTACTGCTCGCCATCAGGAAAACGGGAGAACTGGACATCTACAACGGGAGTCCTGAGTATCTTCGCAAGGTGGGTGGCAAGAACCTGGGAATTTTCTGTACAGACTACTTTCATGCTATCGATCCTGAATCCGGGATTTGTGCGGTTTGCCTGAGCAACATAGTATGGGATGACAGGTATTGTAGTTTTTTCGCATTGAATGTATGTCTTGGCAGGGTTTAATGCGGCAGAAAGAGTGCAATCAGCTGAAAGTACTTAAACTATCATGAGACAATTTATATGAAACTCCAAGGGTAAAAAGAGGGCAAAACCGCAATGGAAAATTCTGAACACCTATCTCCGCCGCAGGAACCGGCCACTGCCGACGGTGCAAACCCGGAAGCAGCTGTCACTGAAAGCACTGCCGGCACATCATCGCAGGTCGAAGTACCTGCCAAACTTATCGACCAAGGAGCCGGCCAGGAACCGGCCAGCCCGGAAGGTGCAGGCCCGGAAGCAGTTCTCGCCGAAAGCGCTGCTGCGACATCGTCGCAGGTCGAAGTACCTGCAAAACTGATCGACCAGGTAATCGGCCAGGAACATGCCGTGGAAGTCATCAAGAAGGCTGCAATCCAGCGCAGGCATGTCATGATGATTGGCAGTCCCGGGACCGGCAAATCGATGCTCGCCAAGGCGATGGCCGAGCTCCTGCCCAAGGAAGACCTTCTGGATATCCTGGTATACCCCAATTCCGATGACCCTAATAACCCGGTTGTCAGGACGGTGGCGGCAGGGCGTGGAAAACAGATCGTTACTGCCCATAAAGCCGAGGCAAAAAAGAAGATCCAGTTCCGCCAGACCCTCCTGATGCTGCTCCTCCTGGGTATCGCGGGGTATGCGATCATCACCATGCAGCTCCTGATGGGCCTGATAGCGGGCGCATTCGTTTTCATGGCACTGCGGTATACTACCCCGCGGGAAGAGACGATGGTACCGAAGCTCCTTGTTTCGAACGATACCAAGAGCATTGCTCCCTTTATCGACGGAACCGGTTCCCACGCCGGTGCCCTGCTCGGAGATGTCCGCCACGACCCGTTCCAGAGCGGAGGTCTGGAGACCCCGGCACACGACCGGGTCGAACCCGGTGCAATCCACCGTTCAAACGGGGGTGTCCTGTTTATCGATGAGATCAATACCCTCGACCCCCACTCCCAGCAGAACCTCCTCACGGCCCTCCAGGAAGGTGAATTCCCGATAACCGGCCAGAGCGAACGGTCGAGCGGTGCCATGGTGCGGACCGAACCGGTGCCCTGCAAGTTCGTGATGATCGCGGCAGGCAACCTTGACGCAATCCAGGGGATGCACCCGGCACTCAGGTCCCGTATCCGCGGGTACGGGTACGAGGTCTACATGGCCGAGAGCATGGAGGATACCCCGGAAAACCGCCAGAAGTATGTCCGGTTTATTGCACAGGAAGTGAAAAATGACGGGAAGATCCCGCATTTCGACCAGAGTGCCATCGATGAGATCATACGGGAATCCCGCAGGCGCTCGAACCGTAAGGGACATCTTACCCTGAAACTCCGTGACATCGGCGGACTGATCCGGGTGGCCGGGGATATCGCCCGGCAGGAAAATGCTGCCATCACCACAGCAGCCCATGTGACCACCGCGAAGAAGACCGCCCGATCGATCGAAGACCAGGTATCGGACGAGATCACCCGGCATCTCCGGGAATACGAAATGACGGTTGTCGAGGGGACCCGTATCGGACGCGTGAATGGCCTTGCAGTAACCGGGAGCGATGCCGGTTCGGTCCTGCCGATCATGGCGGAGGTGACTCCTGCGATAGGAAAAGAAGGCGGGGAAGTTATTGCGACCGGGTTGCTCAAGGAGATCGCGCAGGAATCCATCAAGAATGTGAGCGCGATCCTGAAAAAATTTACCGGCAAGGATGTGAAGAACATCGATATCCACATCCAGTTCATCGGTACCTACATGGGTGTGGAAGGTGATTCGGCATCCGTCAGTGTCGCAACTGCGGTCGTAAGCGCCATTGAAGGGATTCCTGTCCGTCAGGATGTCGCAATGACCGGTTCGCTCTCCGTGCGCGGCGATGTCCTGCCGGTGGGTGGCGTGACATACAAAATCGAGGCTGCGGCAAAGGCGGGGATAAAGACCGTCCTCATCCCCCGCATGAATGTCGGGGACGTGCTTATCGAAGAGCGGTTCAAATCCCTGGTCACGATCATACCGGTCGACAATATCGATGACGTCCTCAAGATCGCACTGGTCCCGGAAAATTCCGACGGGTTCCTCTCCAAACTCAGGAAGATGGCGATCCGGTCAACAGCAATGATCGCAGATGCGCCGGGGATCACCCAGACAACGGCCTGAATACGATGGGCGGCATCTCCTATTACGACCTGCGGCATGTGACCGGCGAGATCACCCACATCGATATCGATAACGGTGTTGTAGAATCTGCCGGGACCTCTTTTTTCAACAAGGCCGTACTGAGGGTGCTTACCGGGACTGGCTGGGGAGTTCTCCAGATTGACAATTATACGCCCTGTTCCGGTACAAGATTTGATGAACTTCTCGGGAGTGCAGCAAGGCTGGCCGGTATTACCCGGGAGAATGTCGTGCTCGGGGATGCACCCGGGGTGTTCTTGCCGTTCCCCCGCTGAAGGAAGACCCCCGTGACGTGACCATCGAAGAGAAATCGGCACTCCTGGCAGGAATTGAGAGAAGTGCCGTGCACCCGTCCGTGGTAAACCGCCGGGCAAACTATATCGAACGTACCGAGCAGGTCCGGTTCTCCGACAGTTCGGGAAATGAATACGGATATGAGATGAGCAGGTCCGGGTTCAACGTACTCGCGGTCGCATCGCGGAACGGGAATGTGCAGATGGGGTACGAGCGCGAGCACTCCATCCACGGTCTGAATCTCCGGCACCAGCAGGATACCGGCAAAAAAGCTGCTGACATTGCCGTTGCACTGCTGGACGCAGGCGCGGCAAAAGGCGGAAAGATGCGCGCAGTCCTTGACCCGGAACTTGCGGGAGTGTTCGCTCATGAAGCCGTCGGCCATGCGAGCGAGGGAGACCTGATACACGAAGGAAACTCGGTCCTGAAAGGAAGGAACGGGGAACGGATCGGGGACGGGAATCTCACCATCGTCGACGATCCGGGCCTTCATGAATTCGGGTTTGATCCGGTGGATGCGGAAGGGGTTGCCGTGTCCCGGACCGAGATCATCAGGAAAGGGGTGATCAACGCATTCCTCCATAACCGGGAGTCGCTGGCAGCAGTTGGCGACGGTGTTGCGGGCCACGCACGCGCGATGCCCGGAGAACCGCCACTTGTGCGGATGAGCAATACCTTCATCGAATCCGGTGACGCCACGGTCGAGGAGATATTCGCGGAATGCAAGGACGGCATCTTCCTCAAGGGTTCCCGCGGTGGGCAGGTCGATCCCGGGCGGGGGATCTTCCAGTTCAATGCAGAATACGGGTACCTGGTCAGGGGCGGGGAATGCACAGCGATGGTGCGGGACGTATCGCTTTCCGGAGAGATACTGATGACGCTCCATGGGATCATCCTCTGCGGGAACGACCGGGCCATGAGCCCGGGATATTGCGGGAAGGGTGGACAGAATGTTCCGGTCAGCGACGGGGCTCCCCATATCCTCCTGGCTGATGCGGTGGTGGGTGGCAGTGGCGTGGATTGATCAGATCCTGCAGGAAGCAGAAAAGGCTGTTGACGAGGCTGAGGTTTATTATGTCACGGGCACCACGGTTTCTGCCGACCTGAAAAAAGAGAAGGTTAACCTTGCCACAACCTCCAGAGACTGTGGCCTTGGCATCCGCACAATCCATGAAGGCCGGATTGGATCATCGAGTACCAACAACCCCGATCAGTGGAGGAAATGCCTGGACGCTGCAATTGCGAGCGGAAAACTTGCAACCCCGCAGAAGTGGGACGGGCTGCCTGAGGCCGAGAAGATCCCGCAGCGTCCCCTCACCTTTGATCCATCCATGAAGGTTGAACCCGAAATTGCCCGGGACCTGCTGGAAACCATGATCGGAGGGGCAAAAAAACATCCTGCAGAAATTACTTCAGGTTCTGCAGGACTTTCTTCAGCGGAAGTGACTCTTGCGAACAGCAGGGGAATCCGCTATACCGACCGTCATACAGGTGTATCTGTCTCACTTGAGGCCATCAGCGGGCAGTCAACCGGATATGAATTCGATCACGCCTGGTCCATCGACCGGATTTACCCTGAAAACGTCGGCGAACGTGCGACATTCTACGCGTGCGGGTCTGCCGGGGGAGAAGATATCCCGACCGGAGATTACGACCTCCTCCTCTCACCGCTTGCCTATGCGGAGCTGCTCGGGAACGTTTTTGTTCCTGCACTGAGCGGTCGCAATGTCCATGCCGGGCGGTCCCGCTTCGGAGAGTCGCTTGGTGAACCGGTTGCCGACACCCGGATCTCCATGTACGATGATCCCCACCTGCCCGGAGCAAACGGGAGCGTCCTCTGGGATGCGGAAGGCACCCGCACGAAGCGGACAGATTTTATCCGGAACGGGATCCTCGAATCCTTTGCCTACGATATAAAGACGGGTTCCCGGTTCGGGAAGAAGAGCACCGGGAATGCTGTCCGGAACGGGTTTGGCGGGCTGCCGGCAATCGGACACCATAACTTTGTGGTGGACGGGAAACGCAGCACAATCGATGATGAACGGGTCGTATTTGTGCATAACGTCGTAGGGGCTCATACCGCAAACCCGATGAGCGGGGAGTTCTCGGTTGAACTCGCGAATGCGTTCTGGATGGAGGGCGGGGAGTTCCGGAAACCGGTCCGGAGTGCCATGCTGTCGGGAAATGTCTTTGATATGCACCGCTCCGTATCAGGGTTGAGCAAAGAGTCGCGCAGTGTCGGCTCTCTCATCCTCCCCTCAATAAAAATAAATAACCTGCATATTATTGGTAAATAGGGAACAAATGACCGATATTCTCCTTGCCATCGTTCTTATCATAGCGGTTATCGCCATCGCCTGGTACCTCGTGAAAAAACTTGCAGTCCTTGCGATCAACGCGGTTCTGGGGCTGATCTGCCTGTTCATTGTCAATTTTTTTCATATCATGCAGTGGATAGGAAAACCCGATCTCGGGTACACTCTTGCAACCGTGATCATCTGTGCGGTCGGGGGGTTGCCGGGAGTCCTGATCCTCATCCTGCTGAACATGTTCGGGATAACTGTCTGAAAATAAGAAAAAATCAGAAGACGTTCGCTTCAGAATAGACCAGCACCTGGTCCTGCATCAGCTCATACGGCTTGATCTCGCGGGAGTGGGCGGACATCCTCATTTTTACAACTTCGAGGGCGAGATGGACATCGGTGAGATCGGAAGCCCGGACATAGCGCAGGAGTATCACGGTGTCGACAAGAAACTCGATGAGTGCATGCCGGCTTGAAAACACATTGTTCTTGTCGGTCTCAGATGTCATCACTATCGTGCAGTTCTTGTCCCTGAGGCCTTCGACAAAGCGGAACATCTCCTGGCGCCGTTCGGAGTCGAGGGTAAAAAGATCCTCGAAAAGGGAGATGGGGTCGATCACAACCCTGCTGGCTTTCACCTCATCGATAAGTTTCGGCAGCTCATTTTTTATCCGGTTGTTTGCAAGGTTGAAATCTGTCGGGTCAAGTTTGATCACGAACAGGGATTTATTCAGGTACGGAACGACATCCCATCCCTTCTGTTCCATATAGCCGATGATCCGTTCTTCGCGCTCCTCGAGGCTTATGTAGATGATGTTCTCGCCTTTTTTCAACCCCTCCCAGACAAATTCGATGGAAAACGTGGTCTTGCCTGTGCCATAGGTGCCGATGATACCACAGATGCTGCCAGGGATAAGCCCTCCTCCGAGCATGTCATCAAGCCCGGCAATTCCCATTTTGACCCGTTCACCGCTCATATGACCACCCGGATATTACTTACCTCGAAGCCGCCGGTTGTCGATATACGCACCGCGAATTTTACCAAGTCCCTCTCTTCAAGGTGAGGCATCACGCCCCGGAACTTCTCGAAATACATCACCCGCTGCCGCCGTGCACCGGTGATCTCTTCCCATCGGAAGAGCAGGACTGCGTCCGCAATATCAGCCAGTTCCATCTCTTTTGAGGATTCAATGATCCCCCGGCTGAGCAGCAGGTAACTTGTTATCCCCCTCTGTTTTGAAACCCGCTGCAGTCCCCGCAAGAAACCGGTGAGGTTGGTCCAGTAATTGGGGATAGTCGACTGCGTTGCCACATCCGTAATGGAGTCCAGTACGATCAGGCTGCCGGGTTTGACGCCATTAACTACCTTGGAAAGCTGGAGAAGGATATTTTCACGACTCGTCCTTTTCTGGAGCCTTGTCATGATATCGCTGTGGCTGTACCACTCATCAGGCACGACGCTGTTATCAAAATAGAGCTCGGAAAGATCGTCGAAATGGACCGAGTCCAGAAGAAAGTCCAGCCCATCTATGTGCAACGAACTGGTAATCTCCTGCCTGACATCTTCCTCAAGGCGTGTAAAGGTGATATACCGGATCTCCTGGGGAGTTCCGGCTCCCCGGGGAGCCCCCTCTTTTGCGAGTTGCAGAATATTGACGATCGAGCTGTAAACATATTCATAATTGCCGGCGCCGAGATCTCCGAGGAGAAGGATAACCGAACCCGGCGGGACTCCCCCGTCAAGAATGGGATCGAGCGAAGAGATCCCGGTTGGCATTTTCTGGTGTGTTGATTCCTGCATCTGAAGCCTCACTGGCGATGGATATGACAAATCTCGAAAGAAACTCTCATTACGTGAGTGATAAATATATCTGTTGTTTGGGGTAAAAACCGGAACGGCGGCGAAAAACGGACTGAAACCCCGAAACGTTCCGAAACCACACATAATTTAATAGGCTGATCCCCCGAATCATAAAACAGAGAACCAATCGCCATCGGGCGAGGGCGCTGATATATGCAGGTACCCGGATTTTTTCGATCGATCCTTAAGACCCGGAAGACGGATGAGCCGGCTCCGGTACAGGATTCCACACCCCCGGGAACCATCTCCGGAAAGACGGACTCCGGGAAGGATGAGGCAGCCCCGATTCCCTTGCCGGTACCAAAAAAACCCGATTCGAGTTTCCGCCATTACTTTCACCTCCTCAAAGGAAAGGAAAAATCGATCATCGAGGAATATGATTTCGACCTCCACGGGTCGCTGGTCGAAGCGGTCGTCCCTGAGGGTTACGATCAGCTGGACCGGTACTGGATTGAACGCGGGCGCTCGCTGGTCATCATTGCCAATAACAGGAAGACCAACCAGAAAGAGTACCTCCTTTTTGAACCGGCGCTTTCCGACTTCGAATATGAGCTGCTTGAACGCCTCTACGAGGATTTACGTGACGTACTGATCCTCACATCGGCTGAGATCAAAAAGGACCGCAAGCGCATCCTTCTAGAAAAAATACAGGGCCTTCTGGATAATTACGGCCTCTCGCTCGAACAAGCAGCCCTTTTCAAGCTCCAGTATTATCTCATCAGGAACTTTATCGGCTGGTCCCGGATCGATGCCCTCATGAAGGATCCGCTCCTCGAGGATATTTCCTGCGACGGGAACAAAATCCCCCTCTTCCTGTACCACCGGAGCTACCGCAATATCAAGACCAATATCTCCTTTGAATCCGAGGCCCTCTATTCACTTGCTATTACCCTTGCCCAGCGTTCCGGTAAACATATCTCCACGGGATCGCCCATGGTCGACGCAACCCTGCCTGACGGGTCCCGTCTGCAGCTCACCCTCGGCACGGAAGTGACGACGAGGGGGACCTCGTTCACCATACGGAAATTCAGGGAAGAGCCGTTCTCCCCGGTCGAACTGATGGAGAACGGCACGTTCAACGCAGATTCCCTGGCATATTTCTGGCTTGCCATCGAGAACAACAAGAGCCTGATCTTCATCGGGGGGACCGCATCCGGCAAGACCACGTCCCTGAACGCGGTCTCCCTGTTCATCCCTCCCGGTGCAAAGGTAGTGAGCATCGAAGATACCCGTGAGATCACCCTCCATCACGACAACTGGATTGCCAGCATCACCCGCGGATCACTGACCGAGGGAGGAAATGAGATCACGATGTTCGATCTCCTGCGGGCTGCTATGCGGCAGAGGCCGGAATTCATCCTCGTAGGAGAGGTCCGTGGCCCGGAGGCCCAGACGCTCTTCCAGGCAATGAACACGGGCCATACGACGTTCTCGACCATGCACGCGGGCAGTGTGGACGCTGCCATCCACCGGCTTGAAAGTGAGCCGCTGAATGTACCCGGAACATGATGCAGGCGCTGAATATCATGAGTGTCCAGGCCCTGATCTACCGCGGCACTGAACGCGTGAGGCGTGTCCAGGAGATCGTTGAGATTGCCGGTATCGATCCGTCGACCGGGAACCTGAGGGTCAACAATGTTTTTGTTTACGATCCGGTCCGGGACGTGTTCACGTACACTGGCAGATCTCAGGTATATGCGGATATCGCCGAGAAGAGAGGGTGGACCCGGGACCAGCTCGATGCGGAGATAACCTCCAGAAAATCCGTACTTGATGCCATGAGGAAGCAGGATATCATGGATTATATCTCTGTTGCCTCCCTTTTCCACGCCTATTATATTGAACCGGAAACCGTTCTTGCCAACATCGCTGACCTGCGAAAGGTACTCAAATGATCTTCAGGCAGTATGTCTACCGGTGGATCAAACGCGACCCCCTGCGGTACCACAGCCTGCACTCGGATATGATATCAGCACGGGTCGGCATGACCTTAGACCAGTACCTCTGGAGATCCGTGTGCATTGCAGGTCTTACGGCAATCCTTTTTTCAGTAGTCGGGTATTTCGTTTCCACGTTCGTATTCCTGCCATTACTCCCGGGGAACGCCGGTATCACCAATGTATTTAATGTACAGATACCGGTATTGTTCAACACGGTCCTTCCTGTAATCTATGTTCATGCATTCGTGATGGTAATCTCATTTTTCATAGGACTGTATGCCGGCTATGTTCTCATGCTGAAAATCCCCGGTATTGAAAAGAAGACCCGGGCGATCAAGATCAACCTGACCCTGCATAACGCCGTTGCCTATATGTATGCAATGAGACGTGGCGGAGACCGAGCTGATGACTATCTTCCGCTCCCTTTCGGACCGGGCAAATATTTATGGCGAAGTTGCCCTTGAATTCCGCCAGATTGTCCGGGATGCAGATTTTTTCGGCTATGATGTCGTCTCGGCAATCCACCATCTCTCGGAAACCACCCCCTCAGAAAAACTGAAAAATTTCCTTGAAGACCTCCTCTCCGTCATAGAAAGTGGCGGGGATATGGCAGATTTCCTCTCGATGAGAGTCCGGCTGTACCAGGAAGAAGCGAAGTTTGAGCAGCGGCAGTTCCTCAATCTCCTCTCCATCGTAGCCGAATCGTACGTCACCCTGTTCGTGGCCGGCCCCCTCTTCCTCATCATCATCATGGTAGTCATGGGAATGATGGGGGGATCTGCGGGTACTGCAGCTGTCACTGGTCGTGTATGCAGTTATGCCCGTCGGTTCGATGATATTCATCCTGCTGATCGATCTGATCTCAATAAAAGCGGAAAAGACTGAACGGTATGTCAGGGCAAAATGGCTCCATACCTATTCCGATGTTACCATCATCAAAAAAACCGATGAAGAACCGCTTTTTGAGCAGCTGAAAAAATATGACCGGGTCAGGACGTTCTTCCATCATCTCCGCCACCCCCTGGAAAGTTTTGTCCATAATGTCAACCTCACGCTCTATGTCACAATACCCATTGCAGTCCTCTACATGGTACTCGTCTGGACGCGGGTGTCACACTACCAGAACTTCGAGATACTTATCAGGATCGTTGACAGCCACTTCGTGATAGCGCTCCTCATCGTGCTCATCCCGTATGCCATCTTTTATGAGCTCTGGTCCAGAAAAGTCCTCGGTATCCAGGCGCTGATCCCGGATTTTCTTGAGCGGATGTCGGGCATCAACCAGGTCGGGCTGACAATTGTACAGGCCATTGCCATCATGGTGAATACCAACCTCGGGCTGCTCAGTTACGAGATCCGGAGGATCAAGCGGGACATGGACTGGGGAGCGAACTTCACGGAGGCGCTGATGCGGTTCGAGCAACGCGTAAGCACCCCCTCTATCGCACGTACCGTTACGCTCATCACCAAGGCCAGCGAGATGAGCGGGCAGATCGGCGAAGTCCTGTCTATCGCATCCAGTGATGCCAAGATGAGCGAAGTGCTGAAAAAAGAGAGAACTGCCGAGATGTTCATCTACACGGCAATTGTGTACCTGTCATTTTTTGTCTTCCTCTTTGTCGTGGGGGTCCTGACTACGCAGTTCCTGCCGGTCCTTGCCCACATCAATCTCAACGGTGCCCCTACTACCGGCGCACTTTCCGGTATTGGTACCATACCCATCGTGACATTCGGGAGGCTCCTGTACCATGCCTGCCTCGTCCAGGCACTCTTCTCGGGGTTGATCGCAGGACAGATGGGGGAGTCATCGATAGCAGCAGGAGTAAAGCACTCCTGTATCCTCCTCATCATCTCCCTCGTGGTGTTCAATTACATCATCATATAGGTCTCCGGGGAAAATACTCCCAGGACCGCTGCATTACAGGCAGATACCATTAAATCTTCGCATGAAGATGTCGTAGTGAGGTGATAAAAGATGTGCACTGTTGGTGGTGGGCCCACAGGAGATCTCAACTTCGACGAGCGGGTAAAAGGAAAAAACTACCGCTGCAAAGACTGTGGCGAAAAGTTCGAAAGCGTCAGCAGGAAACCCATCTGCTCCAGTTGTCAGTCCGATAACGTGACTGAAATATGCTAGTGCCCCTGCAGGACGAGTTGCTGCAGCTGTACGGCAAGCACTCTTTTTTACTGGCTGCGAAGGCAGGTTCCCTGTTTGGTCTCCGCATCGAGACCCCGGAGAAAGAGTACAACCAGACCATCGAGCCCGACGACCTTGTGGTAGTTTCAGCGCCGGAAGGTGGTGCCCTGGAGCCGGCGATCATGCTGGCCGAGTTCGTCAGGACCTACCATATGCCCCTGATCGTCCTTGCGAAGGATCATCCCGGTTCGAAGCGGTTCTCGTACCTCGTCTCGGTCGGCCCGGCGATCACCACCAGCTGCAGTATAAGGAGAGGGACGCATCCGGAACAGCACCTCGTCTGTTCAAGTGATGAGCTGGCCGGCCTGACCCTGAAGGGGATTTCCGGGGGCGTAGACATTTCCGGCCTGCCCCCGGGCATTACCAGACGGTACGTGAATTACCATATTTCAACCGAGTTTTCCTGATCCTCGTGCAAATTTTCGTTTTTTCACTCCCTGCAGTGATAGGCCGGTCATAAATAACAATACATATATGGTTTTTTTCACCAATTATTGTACTGCCGTGAGAGGAGGGTTGGATGAAGACTGAGGTCCTAAAAGACATCAAAAAGGCTGAAGAAGAGTACCAGTCGGTAATCAGCAAGACCCAGGATGAGAAGAAATTCAGGCATTCTCAGGCTGAGCTTGAAGCTGATAACCTGGTAACAAAAGCGCAGAGCAATGCAGAACAATACAAAAAGCTGAAACTGGAAGAAGCACGGCACCAGGCGGCACTTAAGCACGCTGAAATCATAAAAAGTGGCAATCAGCGCGCAGCGGCACTGAAAGAGAAAGGAGAAAAGAACCTTTCAAAAGCGGTGCAGCTGCTGGTTTTGCGGTTTAAGGAGCAGCTGCATGTTAAAGCCTAAGCAGATGAGCCGGCTCCTCATCGCCGCCTCACGGGACCAGATGGTCCCGGTTATTGCGGAATTATACCGTCGTAACCTGTTCCATATCGAAGAATTTGTCGATGCCGGGGCAGAAGGCTACGAAGGTTTTAAGATCGGGACGCCTCTTCCGGGAGCAAGCGAAAAGTCCGCGGATCTCATCAAGATACGGGCGATCGCCAATGCCATCTCGGTCCGCGGGGATGACATCGAGACGGCAAAGCACTGTTCGCGGGCAGAGAGCAGAAAAAGGATTGAGCAGGAACTTCCGGTTCTCGAACAGGAAGTCGAAAACCTGACGGCCAGGCGCTCAAAACTTGATACCCAGGTGAAAGAGTACGAGCAGAAGATCGCCGAGATCACCCCGTTCGTAAACGTTCCGGCTGACCTGGATCTCTACCACGGTTATAAAAGATTCATAGTTTTTGCCGGTTTTGTGTCCCGCGAAGTTACCCTGACCGTTCCGAGCGAGATGTATTTTTCAAGGGGGAAGGAGAAGAATTTCCTCGTTGCCATTGTTCCCGCTGAACAGCGGACAGAGGTCGAAAAGGCGCTCCAGGAAGCAGCGTTCCAGTCGGTACCGCTCCCGGACGAATCCGGCGCCCCACAGGGACGTATCGATTATTATGCCGGGCAGATCTCCGCACTCAATCAGGAAATTGCGGAGATTAACCAGAAGCTCGGGGAAGTCAGAAAGAGCCATGCGGACTTCCTTGTTGCCTGCGAGGAATTCTTAAAAGCTGAAGTTGAGCAGACCGAAGCTCCGCTCCGGTTTGCGACTACAAAACAGACCTTCGTGGCAGAGGGGTGGGTCCCTTCCGAAAATGTTGCCGCAGTAACTCAGGCTTTGGAAAAGGCTGCAGGCGGCAAAATTTTTGTTACCGAATTATCTGTAGACTATGAACATGAGAACGTGCCTGTAGAGTATAACAATCCATCGTTTGCAACACCAACTCAGGTGCTCATGGATGTCTACAGCCGGCCCAGGTATACTGAAATTGATCCGACCCTGATGGTATCCATCGTCTTTCCCCTCTTTTTTGGGTTGATTCTCGGTGATGTGGGATATGGTCTGATATTGCTTGCGATGGCGTTCGGGCTCCGGAAATTCCTGAAAGGTGAGGAAGGACGGCAGATGCTTGCAGTGCTGCGGAACGCGAGTATCTCAAGCATCTTCTTTGGTATCCTTTTTTCAGAGTTCCTCGGATTTCCGATCCCGGGATGGAGCCCCGTGTTTTACTCACGGCACCTGATGGCTGCGGAGAATGGAGGACATGGTCCCAATATCCCGGAACTGATGGTCCTGTCGATCTGGATCGGCATCCTGCATATCACCCTCGGGAGAGTTCTCGGCATGGTGAACCATGCACGCCAGGACCATGGGGGGCACCGGATAAAAGCCGTGCTTGCAAATTTCGGTTGGCTTACGGTAATGTGGGGGCTTATCATCGCCATCTGGTCGGTAGCTTCAGTACCGCTGATGCCCAATCTGACCGGCCTGCCCGTGATCGTGGCCGGGTTGAATCTGGGCATTTTCACAGGGGCAGTACTCATCGTTGCCGGTGTAGTGTTCATTGCACGGGACTCATTCCTCGAGGTTGTTGAAATCCCGACGATTGTGTCCCACGTGCTGTCCTATGCCCGTCTTGTCGCAGTCGGGCTCTCGTCGGTCGCTATCGCGATGGTCGTTAATTTTATGTCCATTACGATGTTTATTACGCCACAGCTCAAAAATCTCACAATTGTTGGAATTTTCATTATCATTGCCGGTATTGGGGTGTTTATCATCGGGCACGCGCTCAACACGGCACTGGGCATTCTGGGTGGAGGGCTCCACTCAATCAGGTTGCACTATGTTGAATTCTTCACCAAGTTCTACAAGGGTGGAGGCAAAAAGTACGTTCCATTCGGAATGAATCGAAGATTTACGGAGGATTAAATTATGGCAGCAGAAGCAGTAGCAGTAGCAGCAACAGATCTTGCATCAGTTCAGGCATCGCAGTTGGGAATGAAGGCACTCGGCGCAGGTATCGCAGTTGGTCTGACCGGTATCGGTACCGGTGTTGCCGAAATGGGGATCGGTTCAGCAGCAGTTGGTGCGGTTGCAGAGGACAAGGACATGTTCGGACTTGCGCTGCTCTTCACGGTTATTCCTGAAACAATCGTCATCTTCGGTCTGGTCGTTGCGCTCCTGCTGTTGTTCGTATAAAACGGGGCGGACAATGGGACTGGAAGCCGTAGTTGAAGATATCAGGGAAAAGGGCAAAAAAGAAGCAGAATTGATACGTGCGGAGTCCAAGCAGGAGACCGGCCAGATAATCTCGGCAGTAGACAAGCGGGTCAAGGAGATCAAACTTGCCGCAGAAACAGAGTCTGAAAAGCAGACTGCCCATATTATCGGCCAGGAAGCTTCTGCAGCAAACCTGCTGGTCAAACGCGAGCTCCTGAACACACAGAAATCTTTGCTGGATACCGTGTATGAATCCACTCGCGCAGAGATTGCCCGTCTCCCTGAAAGCTTCCATCGTGAAGCCATTAAGAAACTCCTCACCGAGGCAAAAAAGGAGATCCCCTCAGGTACAATCTCCTGTAATGCACGCGATGTCGGGGCCGCGAAGGTCGTCATCGCAGAGAGTGCGGAATTTGCCGGGTTCAGGGTTGGTACTCCCGTGGATATCGACGGGGGGCTCCTCATCGAAGGTGAAGGGGGCGCGTTGCAGATTGATTACAGTGACCGGACATTCCTTGCGAAGGTGTGGGAATCCGGGTTGAAGGATGCATCCGATATCCTGTTCGGGTAAGGAGGTACACGTATGGCAGGCGTGAGGTATATCTCAGCACCGTACATTTACGTGTGTACCAGGATGCGGGTGAGAAAGGCAAAACTCCTCCCACGCGAGGAATATATGCGGATGCTCAATATGAGCCTCCCCGAGATCACCCGGTTCATCGGAGAAACTGAATACAAACAGGAGATAGATGAGCTTGGGACGATCTTCAAAGGTATCGACCTGATTGAGGTTGCCCTGAGCTGGAACCTTGCCAAGGAATACCAGAAGATCCAGGAGATCACACCGGGCAACTTAAAACAGTTCACCCGGGCGTATCTTCGTCGCTGGGATATCCAGAATATTCTCACGATCCTCCGGGGCAAGATGCAGGGTGTCAAGGCAGGGAAGATCAAGGAGATCCTGATCCCTGCCGGCAGTCTCGACAGTTCAGTACTCGATCGTTTTCTTGCCGAAGACAACCCCGAGAGAATTATCGATGCGTTGAGAGGTCACCGTATGTATTCCGTGCTGGCACGTGAATACCCCTTTGCCAGGGAGAGCGGATCGTTCTCCCATATGGAAAATGAGCTCTATAAGCAGTTCTATGTTGAGATCATCACGGAAGCCGAGAGCGGCATCAAGGGAGGCAGACTGTTCCTTGATTTCATCAGGTTTGATATCGACATCAAGAATGTCAAGACCCTGTTCCGATTGCGTGCCGACAGGTTGGAAGAAGATGTCCGGGAAATGCACATCCAGGGCGGGACATTTCAGGCATCGGATTTCGCAAACCTGAATGCAATCCGGGACCAGGGCGAATTCATCGATGCGCTCAAGCCAAGGTTCCGCCAGAAGTTGCTGATCTCGCTGCTCGACGAGATGAGAAGCGAAAAAACGGTACGGGACTTCGAGGTAAGGCTTACGCGTGTTCAGCTTGAACAGATGGAGCAGATATCCAAACGCAATCCTGTCTCCATCTACCCGATTCTTGTCTACCTGGAAAAGAAGAAATACGAGGTCTTCAACCTTCGGGCGCTTGCCAGAGGAAAGGAGTCAAAACTCCTTTCGGATAAGATAGCGGAATACCTGGTGATGTAAAATGGAGATTGCAGTAATCGGCAACAGTGAGTTCATTCTCGGGTTCCGCCTCGCAGGCATCCGCAAGACCTACGCGACGGACGATGACGAGAAACTCAGTGGGCAAATCACCAGCGTCCTGCAGGATGGGGAAGTCGGGATCCTCGTCCTCAACAGCAGCGATATGGAGAAGATTCCCCGCAGGCTCCGCACCACGCTGGAAAACTCCGTGAAGCCGACCGTGATTGCGATCGGCGGCGAGGAAGGGGGCCTTTCAATGAGAGACAGAATCAAGAGATCGGTGGGTGTTGATCTGTGGAAGTAAAAGACAAACAAGCAAAAGAACAGAAACAAGGGGTTCTCAAAAGAATCGCCGGCCCTGTCGTTACGGCAGTCAACCTTGACGCCCACATGTACGATGTGGTGAAGGTCGGCAAAGAAGCGCTGATGGGAGAAGTCATCAAGATCCAGGGTGATAACATCATCATCCAGGTGTACGAGGATACCTCCGGTATCCGGCCCGGCGAACCGGTGGAGAACACCGGCCTGTCGCTCGCGGTCGAACTGGGGCCGGGCCTCCTGACCAGTATCTACGACGGCATCCAGCGTCCCCTCACGGTTCTCGTGGAAAAGATGGGGAATTTCATCCAGCGTGGTGTCTCGGCCCCCGGGCTCTCCCACTCGAAGAAGTGGACCTTCAAGGCCCTCGTAAAATCCGGCGACAAGGTCGAACCGGGAACGATCCTTGGCGAAGTGCAGGAGACCAATATCGTCCACAGGATCATGCTCCCGCCCAATGCAAAGGCAGGGGTCGTCAGGACGATCAGGAGCGGGGACTTCACCGTTGACGAGACGATCTGTGTTCTCGACGACGGGCGCGAGTACCCGATGATCCAGCGCTGGCCGGTCCGTGTCCCCCGCCCCGTGAGAGAGAAGAAGAACCCGACGATTCCCCTGATCACCGGTCAGAGGATCCTCGACGGTCTCTTCCCGATCGCGAAGGGCGGCACGGCAGTTATCCCGGGACCGTTCGGGAGCGGCAAGACCGTTACCCAGCAGCAGCTGGCCAAGTGGTCGGATGCCGAGATCGTGGTCTACATCGGGTGCGGTGAACGCGGGAACGAGATGACCGAAGTGCTGACCGAGTTTCCGCACCTCGAGGACCCGAAGTCGGGCAAACCGCTCATGGAGCGGACGGTGCTCATTGCCAACACCTCGAACATGCCGGTCGCCGCCCGTGAGGCATCCGTGTATACCGGTATCACGATCGCGGAGTACTTCCGTGACATGGGGTACGACGTCTCCCTGATGGCGGATTCGACATCCCGCTGGGCGGAAGCCATGCGTGAGATCTCGTCCCGTCTCGAAGAGATGCCGGGCGAAGAAGGCTACCCCGCGTACCTTGCAGCCCGGCTCTCCGAGTTCTACGAGCGTGCCGGCCTTGTCGAGACCCTGAACGGGAGATCCGGCTCAGTCTCGGTCATCGGTGCGGTCTCACCGCCCGGCGGTGACTTCTCCGAGCCGGTCACCCAGAACACCCTGCGTATCGTGAAGGTCTTCTGGGCTCTTGATGCAAAGCTATCCCAGCGCCGGCACTTCCCGGCCATCAACTGGCTCAACTCCTACTCGCTCTATCTCGAAGCCCTCCACGACTATTACGACAAGGAAGTCTCGCCCGAGTGGAACAGGATCCGCTCGTGGGCCATGGAGATCCTTCAGAAAGAGGCAGAACTTCAGGAGATCGTGCAGCTCGTCGGTTCCGACGCTCTGCCCGAGTCGGAGCAGGTGACCATCGAGGTCGCCCGTATGATCCGTGAGATCTTCCTCCAGCAGAACGCGTACGACGCGGTCGACACGTTCTGTGACATGACGAAGCAGTATGACATGATGAAGGCGATCAAGCTCTTCGCCGAGCTTGCCTACGCGGCCCAGCTCGCCGGCGTGAGCCCGGCGCAGATCAACGGAGTCAAGTCCAAGAACGAGCTGCCCCAGATCAAGTTCATCAAGGACTACAAGCCCGAACTGGCGAAGATCGAGAAGGAGATGGACGCTGAGTTCAACACACTGAGGTCGGCAGCATGAAGGAATACAGGACGATAAGTAAGATTGCCGGTCCCCTCGTTTTCGTCGAGAAGACCGAGCCGATTGCCTACGGGGAGCTCGTGAACATAGTCCTTTTTGACGGCACAACCAAGCGCGGCCAGGTGCTCGACACGAGCGATGAGCTGGTCGTTGTCCAGATCTTCGAGACCACGACCGGTATCGGCAGGGACAGCGGCGTCCGTTTCACCGGCGAGACCATTAAGATGCCGGTGGGAAAAGAGATGTTAGGCCGCATCCTGTCCGGTGGCGGCAAACCCATCGACGGCGGCCCGGAGATTGTCCCGGAGAAGCGTCTCGACATCACCGGTGCCGCGATCAACCCGTACGCCCGGGGCATGCCGGCAGATTTCATCCAGACGGGTATCTCCACCATCGACGGTACCAACACCCTTGTCCGCGGCCAGAAGCTCCCGATCTTCTCGGGTGCGGGCCTCCCGCACAACAACGTTGCGCTCCAGATCGCACGGCAGGCAAAGGTGCCCGGCTCGACCGAGAGTTTCGCCGTGGTCTTCGCTGCGATGGGTATTACGAAGGAAGAAGCGAACTACTTCATGCAGGACTTCGAGCGCACCGGGGCCCTCGAACGGGCAGTCGTCTTCCTCAACCTTGCGGACGACCCGGCCGTCGAGCGTATCATCACGCCCCGCCTCGCCCTGACCACCGCCGAGTACCTTGCTTTCGAGCTCGGTATGCATGTTCTCGTTATCCTGACGGATATGACGAACTACTGCGAGGCGCTCCGGCAGATCGGTGCAGCCCGCGAGGAAGTGCCCGGACGCCGTGGCTATCCGGGATACATGTACACGGACCTTGCCTGTATCTACGAACGTGCCGGTATGATCAAAGGCCAGAAAGGTTCTGTTACCCAGATCCCGATCCTGACAATGCCCGGTGACGATATCACCCACCCGATCCCCGACCTGACCGGGTACATTACCGAAGGCCAGATCGTGGTCAACCGTGAGCTGCACCGCAAGGGCATCTACCCGCCCATCAACGTGCTTCCCTCGCTCTCCCGTCTGATGAACCTCGGTATCGGCAAGGGCCACACCCGCGAGGACCACAAGAAGGTCTCCGACCAGATGTACGCAGGCTATGCAGAAGGGAACGACCTCCGCGGCCTCGTGGCCATCGTCGGCAAGGACGCGCTTTCCGAGCGTGACCGCCTCCTCCTCGAGTTCGCGGACCTCTTCGAGAACCGCTTTGTCCGGCAGGGCTATGACGAGGACCGCACCATCGAGGACACCCTGAACCTCGGCTGGGAACTCCTCTCCACGCTCCCGGTAGAGCAGCTGACCCGTATCGACCGCGAGCTGATCGCCAAGTACCACCCGAAGTTCAAGACCGGAGCAAAGAAGGAGTAAGAAGTCCATGGCGCTGCGCGATATCAAGCCAACCCGTTCCGAATTGATCAACCTGAAACGGAAGATCCAGCTCTCGGAGCGCGGCTACAAGATCCTCAAGATGAAGCGCGATGGACTGATCCTTGAATTTTTCAAGATCCTGGCAAATGCAAAGGACAGCCGCGGCGACCTCCTCAGGAAATACGGGCATGCCGCAGAGATGATGGCGCTGGCAAATACGGTCGAAGGTGCCATTGGCGTGAAATCTGCCGCATTTTCCGTCAAGGAAGTGCCGGAGATCACCCTGAAGAGCAAGAACATCATGGGGGTTGTCGTTCCCGAGATCGAGTCCTCGAAAGTCCGGAAAACGGTCGTCGACAGGGGCTACGGTATGCTCGGAACTTCCACTGTCATCGATGAGACTGCATCGGCGTTCGAAGAACTCGTGGAATCGATCATCGAGAGCGCGGAGATCGAGACGACCATGAAACGCCTGCTCGATGAGATCGAGAAGACCAAGCGCCGTGTCAATGCACTGGAGTTCAAAGTCATTCCCGAACTGACGGCAGCACGGGACTTCATCAAGATGCGTCTCGATGAGATGGAGCGGGAAGAACTCTTCCGGATGAAGAAGATCAAGGCAAGGAGCAGTTCATAATAACACAGAGTGTGGTATGGATGCCCATGGGAACCATAAAGGAACTGGGAGCTGAAGGAAAAACCGTCCTGTTGCGACTGGATCTCAACTCCCCCATTGACCCTGCCACCAACCTTATTCTTGATGACAAGCGTTTCAGGGAGCACCTCCCGACCATCAGGGCGCTGTCTGGCAGCCGCGTCGTGATCGTTACCCACCAGAGCCGGCCCGGGAAAAAGGATTTCACAACGCTTGAAGCCCATGCGGAGAAACTTGAACACCTTCTCGGAAAGCCTGTTACCTACGTGGACAGTATTTTCGGGAGCCATGCCCGTGATTCTGTCCGGGCCATGAAGACCGGGGATGTCCTGATGCTGGAAAATGTCAGGTTCAATGCAGAAGAGAACCTGACCCTGAAACCCGAGGAAGCCAAAAAGACGCATCTGGTAAAAAAACTCTCCTCGATGGCCGATCTTTTCGTGAACGATGCGTTCGGGACAGCCCACCGCTCTCAGCCGACCGTTGTCGGGCTCCCGCTCGCCATGCGTTCTGCCGGGGGACTCCTCATGGAAAAGGAGGTTTTCACCCTCTCGAAAGTATTTTCCGGAGCACCCCGCCCGGTCTGCATGGTCCTTGGTGGTACGAAGGTCGATGATTCCATCGATGTTGCACGGCACGTGCTGGAAAACGGTATCGCAGACCAGGTCATCGTCATCGGCGTTGTTGCCAATGTGTTTCTGATAGCCGCAGGATATAACATCGGAAAACCCTCCACCCAGTCTGATTGCCCAGCTCAAATATCAGGAAGAGATCGGGAAAGCAAAGGAGATCCTCACCCGCTACCGCGATCGTCTTGTTCTGCCGGAATCGGTGGCTGTCCGGGAGAACAACCGCCGTGTCGAATACCCGGTCGCGAAGATTCCCGAGGATGCGCCGGTGCTCGACCTCGGCATGGATGCTCTTGCACACCTTGTCCAGACCCTGAAAAAAGCCGGGACCGTTGTCTTCAACGGGCCGGCTGGTGTTTTTGAAGATAAGGACTTTGCGACCGGTACGTACGAACTCCTCAGGGCAGCGTCCCATGTGGAATTCTCGGTTGTCGGTGGTGGGCATACGGCAGCCGTGATAGAAAAACTGGGTATCGGGAAGGACTTCACCCACATCTCGACGGGCGGCGGAGCCTGTATCGAATTCCTCACCGGCAAGAAACTTCCTGCCGTGGATGCTCTCGAACAGTCAAAAAAGATTTTCGGATAATATTTTTTAGTCTTTTTTCAGCAACGCGTCAATCATAAAGCTGGATACGGGGTGATTGTACCGTTTCCGGGACACAACGGCCGGTTGTCCCTGTCCCTGCTGAGAGATAGTTACGATCGTATCAAGTGTGCCGACATGGATTACCGGAGTCTGCACCCGGTCCCTGCGTCTCCTCATGGTGCTGAGGACCGCAAAGGAAAATACCAGCGCGGTGAACATGAAGAGACAGGCAGCAAAGAAGGTGGTGATACCAAGGATGAGGCCGAACGTGGTCTCCTGCAGGACGCTCCAGCACCCGATAATAAATAATACCCAGAAGATGACGACTGCGATCTTTGTTGACTCGACGGGACTTGCGAGGCCCCGTTCCCGCCGGGATTCATCGCCAACCGGGAACCTGTCGATCATTTTTCCCAGTGCGAGGAGTGCAATACTGCAGCCGATTGCAAAAACACCAACAATTGGCAGGAGTAACAGGAGTATCTCGTTCAACAAAACCACCTTACGACAATTTTCTATTGCCTCCCGCGCTATAAAAAGTTACTCCTTATGTATGACGTAAGAATTACGATGAGAAAATTTGAATTACTTATGGAATATTCAGGGCGATTAACAGGCTATTTATAGTAATTTACCCAAGTTTATAAGGAATGGCAGAAAAAGGACCGGCCGTCCGCGGCGAACGTGTAGCGATCTCCTACAAAATGCCGCCCAATATCTACGAGAAGGTCAATAAACTTGTTTATGATGAAAAGAAGTTCTCCACGGTCTCCGACTGCATCACGCAAGCTTTATTATCCTTCGTCGATAATCACCACGATATGGGACAGTTCAAAGAGCTGTTCAAGGACTACATGTCATCAGATGAGGGCCGGGAGCTCATGAAAAACATGATGAAAGAAGTGCTTCTGGATGTGTTATCCCACCAGAAAATCGATGCAAAAGAACGCAAAAGTAATCCATAGGTAACATAGTTCCACCCGTCTCTTTTTAAATATATAGCATCAGGTATGCAAATCGGTTTGAGAGTTGGATCGGGTCAATGCAGATCAAAATAATCGCAGTCGGGAAGATCAAGGAAAAATATCTCAGGGAAGGGGTTGCAGAATATGAAAAACGCCTGCGGCCGTACGTGAAACTGCAGATCCTTGAACTGGTTGAAGAGAAGCGACCGACCCCTTCCCCGGACTCCGCTGAGACGATCGTAAAGAAGAAGGAAGGAGAACGCATCCTGGCGGTGATCCCTTCCGGATCCCTGGTGATAGCCCTCGATCCCCGGGGAGTTGACTGGTCAAGCCAGGAACTTGCAGAAGCTTTCTGGCGCTGGGAGATCGCCGGCAAGGGTCCGCTCACGTTCATAATCGGCGGGGACCTCGGGCTTTCCCCCCAGGTCATTGAGAGGAGCGAGGTGCGGCTCTCACTTTCCCGGATGACGTTTACCCACAGGATGGCCCGGCTCATCCTGCTCGAGCAGATCTACCGGGCAGAACGGATCAATCACGGCGAACCGTACCATAAATAACCCTGCCAGCGTGATTTGCCGGACAGGTCTGTCATCGATATGCGTTTGCGGATGTGCATAAGCACTGATAAGCCGGATTAATTATTTATATCTCCAGTGCATTATATCAGTCCAATGTACCGAGGCATCTTTAGGGAAATAAAAATGGCCGGGACAGTACGATCCGCTCATGGTAAGCGGATGCTTTTCTTCATCTGTTAGGACCAGGCCTCTCCGGTAATCCGGCAGGGAACTGGTATCGTTATGTGAAAAATCAAGAGTATGTACGGTGTTGGTATGGATTTGAGCATCGAAAAATCTGATATTGAATGGTATAATGCCACGTCCGGGAAAGGTGGTATCTATGATCTTGCGAATACGGCAGCCTACGGGGATGGCAAAGGGGAACGGCTGAAGGCAGTGATCGCGCTTGGGGAGAGTGATGACCCGCGGGCAGTCCGTCCCTTAATGGACCTCCTGAGCGACCGTGATCCGGAGATCCGGGTCTATGCGACATGCGCCCTTGGCACGCTGAAGAGCGGGCGGGCGGTTGAAGTCCTGATCGGGCGCCTGAGAGACCGGGACGAGCGGGTCTCCACCCGGCAACAGGCAGCGGCAGCGCTCGCCGCTATCCGGAGTACCGGCGCAGTCCAGGGCCTGAAGGAGTTTATTGCCGATGAGGATGAGGACCCGGCGATCCGGTCCTATGCCGGCAGCATGCTGGGCAGGTCCGGGAACTGGTGAGATGGGGGCGACCCCGCCGGCTCAAATCCTTTTCCTCTTCCCGGCCGGATACAACAAATAAATGATCCCGGATAGGGACACTCTTTCCTCAGTAGGGAGTACTACCCTCCCCAGATGTACAGTACCATCTCATGTACTTTCGGGAACCCATGTACCCCTTCTGGAGGGAAAAGTGAATCGTGCAAAAAGGAATGTTTAGAGTCCTGCCCGTTCGACGATGACGTTAGCGACTGCCTTTGCGCTCCTGAACGGAAAATCTGAAGCTTTGAGGAGTTTTCCTGCCTCACCGGCAGTCATCTTCAGGTCCCCGACCTGGCAGGTGGTATCAGCACCGTTCGGGAACGCTGCGATCAGGTCTTTGGGTGTCTTGACCGGGAACTTTGCTCCCTTGAGTGCTCCGGTGATCTGTGAATGGATCTGCTCCCTGACTGAAAGAGACTCGCAGGAGAGCATTTCAGAGATCTCTCCCGCTGCTTTTGCGATCGAACAGTCAGCGTTATGGGTACCGCATCCGAAACACGCACCCTTGATCGATTTCAACGATTCTTCTGCCTTTGCTTTCGACACATCTGTGTCCGTGTATTTCCATGTCGGCATTCCTTTCACCGTACAGGAATGGCGATGTTAGAAATATATACTTGAGCGGCATTAAACTATACAAGCGAAAGATGGTACAGAAAAATGACCCGTACAGTAATGAGGGTATTCTTACCAGCAATACAGAGGAGATGAAGCATGGGAGCGGCACTGGGAACCCTTACGGAAATCCGCGAGCTGAAGACCGAGATCACCGGGCTCCGGACCGATCTCAAACGGTTCATCGAGCATGCGAACCAGCAGCACGTCGACTCGGTCCTTGGCGACCTTAAAAAGAATTATGCGGAGATGTTTACCAACCACCAGGTCGACTCTGCAAAGGTCGACCTCACTGCCCACATGGTCGGGGACTGCAAGATGCGGGATACCTGTTTTGCCCTGTTCATGGAGTTCCTGCAGAATACCGCACAGCATATCCGTGACGGGGAGGTCTCTGACGAGATCATCCGGTCGTATCGCGAACAGATGAAGGCGATGCGCAAAAAGGGCCCTTTCGACCGGTGCAATACCTGTTTCACCGAAGTATCCCGGCTGTTCGAGAAGCAGGTCGACCTGATGCAGTCGCTTGGGATCTATGCCAAGGCACGCGAGACGGGAGATACCCCTGCGGAAATCCCTGAGGAAACCGTGGTAAAGGACCTGCTGGAGCCGGTGGCAAACCTCCAGCGCTTCCAGATTTTAAAAGCACTTGCCATCCAGACCCGGACCTTCTCGGACATTTCCCAGCTGACCGGCCTGCGGGGGGGCAACCTCCTCTTCCACATCAGGAAACTGGCGGACTCCGGCATGATCCTCCAGCGCCACGAGCGGGGGGATTATATCATCACGGACAAGGGTTACAGGACTATGACTGCCGTCTCTGATCTTTACCGGTCATTGAACCCCGGGGATCTCTTGTAGCGGCATCCTCTTTGTCAACTGAAATCCCTCATCCCTCCCTCAGGTGCAGGTACCCCCTCCCCCCCCTACCCCTCTTAGCAGTGGAGGGGTAGCTCCCCCCTCAGCACCCGGGTGGGGGTACCCCTCCTCAACCGCATCGCCCAAGCCATGCTTTCCTGTGGAGTTCACGTCGGAGGCCCGTTCTGCCCCCCCCTTTCGGACAGGGGGGTGGGTACCCCTGCCTCAGGTACCGAGGTACCCCTACCCCCCACCCCCTCATGTCAAAGAGGCACCCCCCTCCTACCCACCTCTCTGAGGAAGGGAGGGGTAGCTCCCCCCCTCGTTTTGCAGCCGGGTGTCCAGCGCTTCGCGTGGAGCGTCGTCGGAAAGTTCATTCTTCTGGTCATTGCCGGGCGGGGGGGTCAGCTACCTCTCTTGTGCCCGGAGGGGTACCCCCTCCCCCACCCCATCCTCAGGGCAGGGGGACCACCCCCTACCCACTTGTCTTCGTACGGGAGGGGGGGTAGCCCTGTCTTTAAGGTCTCCCTCCCCCACGGGTGGAGAATAGCTCTCTCACTCCTTCTTCAGCAATGCCGCCCGGTTCACAAAAAAGAACCTCGTTTCCACCAGCCGGAAACCCGCATCTTCAGCCAGCGCCAGGTTATCCCGGAACTCTCTGCCCGAAACAATGAACGGGGGCTCGGTATAGTAGAGCGTCCCGCCCGGCCTGAGGAGGGCTGCGATCTCCCGGAACAATCTTCCCGGGTCCGGCACTTCGTGGACAACAAAGATGGTGAATGCGGCATCGATGGTTCCATTCAGGTCGCCGGGGAGATTTATTGAGTCCGGTTCGCACCGGTGCGTCCTGATCCGCGGCAGGAGGCCCTCCGGTTCAAGTTTCTTGCGCAGAATCTGGAGCATTTCTTCCTGGAGGTCGACGGAGAAGACCAGCCCACTCTCCCCGATCCGTTTTGCAAACTCACGGGTGAAGAACCCTGGCCCGCAGCCGAAGTCAAGCACGCGGTTGCCGGGCTTCACGTACCGCTCCGCGAGGCGGTCGGGGCGGTAGAGGAACCGGCGCAGGCGGGAATCAAGGTGGCCGGCACGGGATGCTGAGAAGACTTCGTGATGCCGGTGTTTTTTGGGATTTTCGCTGGGAGTCATGGAGGAAGGTGGGTGCAACATGGGCATAATTATTCTGCTGTTAAAAAAGGAAAGAGACGAACGGGACACGGGCAGGATCATTTCCGGCGCCATAATCATCCCGTCACAACACACCCGTCCCGTTGCGCACCCTTCATATCTGCCTGCCACTCCTTACAAGGTCGTCTATGCGTAAAACACGGATGATTTTTAGATTCCCAGTTCCTTTGCCACTTCTTCAAAGTCACGGGATTTCACGTCTTTCCGCCTGCCCTTTTTGATCTGAGCCATAAGTTCCTTATCGGAAAGGACCCTGGTTGTCTCGTTCGTGGACCCGTAATTCATTCTCTGAGATCACTCATTTTCGTTATTGAAGGGAGGTCACTTCTTCTCATTCTCTGCCTGCCCCTGGTCCTCTTCATCCCCCTCCTTCAGCGTCTTCATTGAGGGGAACAGGATGACCTCTTTAATAGAATTATTATTCGTTAATAGCATCACGAGCCGGTCGATCCCGATACCCACGCCGCCCGTGGGTGGCATCCCGTACCCGAGGGCATTGATGAAATCGTAGTCGATCATCTGGGCCTCGAGGTCGCCGAGCCTCCGCTTCTCGTCCTGCGCCTCGAACCTGGCCTTCTGGTCAACCGGGTCGTTCAGCTCGGAGAACCCGTTGCCCACTTCCATCCCGTGGATGAAGAGCTCGAACCGCTCGGTGAACCCCTCCTTGGTGCGGTGCCGCTTTGCCAGCGGGGAGTTCTCGACCGGGTAGTCGTAGATGAAGGTCGGCTGGATGAGATTCTCCTCGACGAGCCCTTCGAAGAAGAGGATGAGGAACTCCCGCTGGGTTGCGGGCTTTTCCCACTCGTTCAGGTTGTGCTGCTGTGCGAGCGTACGCAGCTGTTCTACGGTATGGGCAAAGATGTCGATACCGGCGATCTCCCGTACGGCATCGGACATGGAGAGTTTTTTCCACGGTTTCTGGAAGTTGAGTACGGTCTCCCCGTATGAGATCTCGAATTTCCCGTGGACTTCAAAAACGATCGAGGCAATGAGGTCCTCGGTAAGTGCCATCATATCCTGGAAGTCCTTGTATGCCCAGTAGATCTCCACCATGGAAAATTCCGGGTTGTGATCGGTGTCCACGGCTTCGTTCCGGAAGTTCCGGGCGATCTCAAAGACTTTCTCGAACCCCCCGACCACCAGCCGCTTGAGGTAGAGTTCGGGTGCAATCCTCAGGAAGAGCTTCTGGTCGAGGAAGTTGTGATATGATGTGAACGGCCGGGCATTAGCCCCGCCATAGACCGGCTGCAGGATCGGGGTCTCGAACTCGAGGAACCCGTGATCATCGAGGTACCTGCGGATGAGGGAGACGATCCGGCTCCGGTTCCGGAATGTCTGCCTGCTCTCCTCGTTGACGATCAGGTCGACATACCGCTGGCGGTAGCGCTTCTCGATATCCGTCAGGCCGTGGAATTTCTCCGGCAGCGAACAGACGGCCTTGCACAGGAGGGTGACAGTGTCGACCCAGATGGTGATTTCCCCCAGTTTGGTCCGGAACACGTGCCCGGTGACCCCGATGATATCCCCCCGCTCGATGAACTGGTTGAAGAGATCGAACTGCTCCTCCCCGATATCGTTCTTCCGGATGTAGAGCTGGATCTTCCCGCTCTCGTCCCCGAGGTCCGCAAAGAGGGTCTTCCCGTGGTTCCGCACGATATACACCCTGCCGGCAGTGGATACCTCCTCGGGGCTCTTCTCGTGGGTGATATCCTTGTACCGGGTCCTGATGTCGAGGACGGTATCCTGCCGGTCAAAGGTGGGCGGGAAGATGGTGATGCCTCTGTCCTGGAGCGCCCGGATCTTATCGAGCCTGGTACTCTCGAATGCAACGTTTTCAGGGGGACTGGTCATGGGGAAAACACCGGTGACTGTGGATGCTGTGTATCGTATTATGCGATGTAAACCGTAATAATACCATCAGCATTTGCGTCGGAAATCGCGCAAAATGGAGCTTAACCGGGATGGTTGCGTTTTCTGAGGACCTCGGATGCATATTTTGCGAGGCCGTAGACCCCGTCAGTCGAAGGGTGGACCTCGACAAAGTCCTCGAACTCGTGTACCGAAAAATGGCGCTTCATCAGGAATGCCATATAGCCGGCGATGAGCCCGCCTCCCGGTGAGGCAGAACAGATGCCGCTGATCGTGCCGTCCGCTTCGACCATGATCTTGGCGAGCCCGGTATCCGAGGCTGGCACCGACCAGAAGGTGTCCGGGCCGGCAGGCCCGGGTATGACAAGGGACCTGGCGCTCGTGCTCCCGTTTGAGCAGAACGCGAGTTCGTACCCGAGATTGATCGACTGGGGAAGAACGGAACAGTCCATCTTGCGCTGTTTCCCGAGGATATTGTCTGCCGCGACGATCCCCTGGAGCCGTGCGACCGGGGCCAGGTACGGGGGACCGGTAACGTCCCCGCAGGCATAGACATTGGGGAGGTTTGTCTGCATGTACTCGTTCACGATCACCTCGCCGTTCGCCCGCTTGCTGACACCGCAGAGTGTTTCGGAACGGGGAACGAGACTGGCAGCGATCAGGACCGCGTCGCAGTCAAGTACAGCAGCACCGCCGGCACTCTCCAGGCCGAGATGGAGGCATCCCCCCTGCCGTTCCACGGCAAGGACATCCGTGTGCTCCCGTATATGCACGCCGGACAGTTCCCGGGCTGCCTGCTTTCTCAGATGTTCATCGATCGTCTTCAGGAACGAGCTCCGGGAGAGGACGGTCACCTTGCTTCCGAACCGGGAGAAGATCCAGGCAAACTCTGCTGCCACGATCCCCCCGCCGATGATGGCGAGTCTCTCCGGCAGGCATGTCATATCCCGGAGCGTATGCGGGGTGAAGATGCCGGGGCTTGTGATCCCCGCGATCTCCGGGATATTGGGGCGGGACCCGGTTGCAAGGATGACGGATTCGGCGTCCAGCTTTTCATCGCCAACAACGACATGCTTCCCGTCAAACCCCCCTTCTTTACCGTAGAGGATCTCCACCCCTGCCTCTTTTGTCTCGGCGTCGAGCACCGAGGCTATCGTTGACTGGACGTTCTGCATCTCGCGGAGTATGGCCGGGAAATTGACCTGCGGGACAGAGTCAGTAAGGCCGAGGGTGTTGAGCGTCGCGGCGGTGTGGACCAGCCGGGCGACATCGTTCAGGGCACAGACCGGCATGCAGCCGAAATGGAGGCACTGGCCGCCGATGCCCCCCTTCTCGATGAGCTTCACCTCCCTGCCTGCCGACGCGAGCCGCATTGCAGCCAGCCTTCCCGCAGGTCCGCCGCCGAGGATAACGATCATGAGGACTCCGGAAATGCCGGGCTGTCCACTGGCGATATCTGCACCCGGTCACGGGAGAAACCCGTGACAAAAAAGAACGTGGAGGGACCTCTCCCCACGGATACTATCCATTGAATTACGGTCATTCGTCTAGAAGACTTCGACACCTTCGTCCATCGGTTCCGAGAGGAGCTCGCCGGTAAATGCATTGACTTCCACGATCTTCTTGCCCCTGATCTGCCATACGGGAATATAGACCTGCTTTGCGTCGACCGTGATATTTTTCTTGTCCGGCTTGAGGATCTTCTCCTCATAGAAGATCGCATCTCCCTTCTCCTGCTTGATGCGGACTTTCTGGGTGAGCCGGTCGATCAGCTCGTTCACGATCCTCTCGGTCGCCTCCTCCTTCCGGATGTGGGGATCGCAGACTTCTGCACCCCCGGGAATCTCGGTATCCTCGACAAGTTTGCCATCGAGGTCGATCTTTATGCCGTTGATGGCGTTGATCGCCCCCCACCCGTCCGCATCGAACGGGATACGCCGGTCCTTGTAGACCTGCTCGCCCGAGCTCTGGTAATGGAAGAGGAAATATGGTATGAAACGGAGTTTTGCCGCTCCCTGTACGCCGCCGGTCCTGATGGCTGCCTGCTCGGAAATTTTTATCGGGAAATGGGGGATGGTGATCCCCGAGGGTTCTTCTTTTTCCGCAGCGGCAGCTGCCACTGCTGCCTTTTTTGCCTTGGAAGGAGTCAGGTCCAGTGCCAGCTCGCGGTTTAAAATGTCTGCAAGAACGACCTCTCCCGTGTACCGCACGAACTCGTCAACCCCCCACTGGATGCAGTTCTCGGTAGCGACGTCCTTTTCGAGTGAAAACAGAAGTTTCTTGCAGTTCATCTCGTGATCATCGATCATGAGGCTGTAATTTGTCTTGTCGAACTGGCTGATCTGGTCGCGGTCATTCGAACAGAGCACAAGAAGGCACGTGCCGTCACGCACTGCTGAAATGTCGAGAGGGTCGTCGACCTCTTCGACTTCAAAACGAGCCGCTTCAAGAATGAGTCGCATCGCATTCTTGGCTTTTTCCCGCATGTCTTGTTCCATCATAAATAAATTGCCATGGTCTTATAGAACAATTTTTCTATTGCGATGTCCGAGATTAGTGTAATGATGCTCCCGCTCAAGTTTGTCAATCACAACATCGAAGATTATGCCATCCAGGTCACGTTTGATCCGGTTACGGGGGAGGGGAAGGTTGTTTACAACCTGTCCCTGATCAAAAACGAGGATCTGGACTATGCAATATCCGTCCTCAAGGACGCGTATAAAACGGGAGTCAGTGTCAGCGGACTGGTAAAATTTTATTCACAGGGACAGAAGGTCGCCGATTATGTCATACCGAAAGGCTGTACGGGAATCTGTACCATGTGCAGCATCACGTTCGACGGCCTCCTGATCCGGCGGGGGATCCCGATAAACCCGATCGGCGGAGGTGTTGTTGAGATCGAAAACCGCACCCCCCTGCGGTTCACCCATATCATCCTCTACGAGCATACGACGATCGACCCGCTCCAGGTCCTCATATCCCAGAATACCACGTCCGTCACCAGCGTGATGCGGCGGGGGAGCGGGAACATCCTTGCCAATATCCGGGAATTCCACATGGAGGCCGAACCCCTCGTCGGTATGGTGCTGGATGAACTCGCGAGCAGCAGCTACTCGGGTATCCTTGAAGTGGGTATGCCCAATGTCCCGCTCCTCGGCGTGCCGGTGAACCCCCAGTTTGTTGCGATCGCAGCAATCGGGGGCACAAACCCGATGGCCGCGATCAGGGAAGGGGAGCGGTGGGTCCAGACCCAGGCAATGAAGGGCCTCATGGATATCTCCGACATGGAAGAGATCCGTGATTACTAGAACTGAGAAAGGGAGATCTGTGGTCTCTTTTTTGCCCATTCAACATTAAAGTTGTAATACCGGATAAAAAACGGGCAAAACCTCCCGGTTCTGAAAACAGGGCAACGGCATCCACATCACCGGATCCCGCAATCGCGACTACCCTGTACCCGCCAATGATGCACATGCCCCCGCCCACTAGGTCCCAGGCCGTGTCCGGTTCCTTTGGCATCGCAGGTGTTTTTTAATAGAGATCTCATGTTTTCCGGTCGATGGCCCTTCACACGGGGAAGTGATAACCATTATGTCGACCATATCCGGGACAGCGTTGAGTGCCTTTCTGACATCACCGGAAAAGATCCGGGTGCGGGCAAAAAACCGGATATCCTTTTTGCACGGGAAATGAGATCGACGGGTTTTTTGCAGGCTCTCCCTGCCATGAATATTCCAGATCAGTTCTTCGCCCCCTGTCCAGCCCTCATCCTGCCGTTGTGGATAGCCGGGGAGTTTCCGGGAGCATAATCCGCGTCGCGGTCGAAATGTACCCGCAGCCAGGCTATGGCTTCTTCCGGCGGTATGGCCGCAAAACGTTTCGGGATCGACGGAAGACTGAAACGAGGTCTATCCAGGAGCTGGCCGATGACCGGACAGAATGATGCGCGCGGAACGCCCGACGATCCATGGATTTCCGTTGCAGTGGCTCTCATCACCTTAAGAATCCCGATGGAGACAAGAGCTTCGTATTTTGTCAATCCAGGCGATTTGAGGCCTTCAATGAGCCGGAACTGATTTTCTGACGACATTGTCATGGAGCCATCACGTTATATCCTGCAATAGTAAATGTTGTTATAGCGATAACAACAAGTGATGCCCGATGAGATATCGCAAAGAGATCTTCCTTTTCCTGCTCCTGTCACTGTTGTGCACGCTTCCGGTCATGGGTGTGACGACATATTCTGGCGCGAGCCCCTATATGTCCGCTGTACTATCAGGTGTCAACGAATTTTCGCCGGGGCAGGATGCCACGATAAGCGTGATCGTGAAGAACAGCGGTATCAGTACCATTGAATCCGTGGATTATACCTGCACCATGGGATCCACGCAAACTATTTGCGACTCTGCCGGTCCCATCCCACGCGACGATGTCCCCACCACGGCAAAAATGGTTACGGTCGGACTTTCAGCGGGTAATGCCCCTGTTGTTGTAAAGAGCGATCCTCAGAACATCGGAGATATCCCCACCCAGGGCCAGGTCCCGGTAAATATTATTGTAAAAATAACCCAGGATGCAACGATCGGTGAATACCAGCTCCCGCTCACGGTCGGCTACACGTATCTCGCCGCCTCGACCCAGCCTGCAGCAGATACCCTCAATTCCATATATGTCAGGGAAAATGTTACGTTCCCGATCACCATAAAAATCACCCCGACGGTACTGATCAAGGTAACCAAATCTGTGGCAGAGAACCTGAGTGTCGGTACCACCGGATACCTGGACCTCACCCTGGTCAACATGGGGTCAGATGACGGGAGGGAGGCGATAGTAAAGGTACTGCAGAACGGGAACAGCCCGGTTATACCGATCGACAGCAGCATTTTTATCGGGGACTTCCCGCGGAATCAACCGGTTTTTTGCAGGTATGAGGTCGCCGCTTCCAGCGATGCACAAAATCAGACCTATCCGGTTGATGTCGCCGTGACCTACGAGAACAGCTATGGAGATACGGTAACCTCGGAAGCCCAGACGATTGGAGTCCCGGTCCAGGCCAAGATCACGTTTTCCATCACCTCCGCAACGCCAAGGGTGACCCAGGGTTCGGACAGTGTTATCACCGTCCAGTACCAGAATACCGGTACGGTTACTGCTTACCATGCAGAATCGAGGTTATCAGCGGTCGATCCGTTCTCAAGTACTGACAACACCGCATACCTCGGCGACCTGAAACCCGGTGATATGGCAACCGCACGCTACGATATCAGCACAGGTTCTGATGCGGCAGTCAATAATTACGCGCTCGATACCGTAGTCAGTTACCAGGATTCCCTGGATAACAACCTGGTCTCCGACACGTTCAAGGTACCGGTACAGGTAGTCCAGAAACCGGCATTCAGCAGTGTCGTGCTGCTGCCGGTGGTTGTAATCATCGTCCTGCTCATGGCCGGCGCCGGGTATTATGTACTTGGAACGCGAAAGAAGAAGTGATGCTTGGATGGGACGGGGATCTTCCAGCCCCTGCAGTCCGGACAATCGGGGACATGCGCCCTGTCCTTGCCAATCCCCTCTGTACATCCGAAGATCCTCTCTATTTTATGTACCGCGATCTTGCGAGATCGGATGCCGACTGGCGGTGGCTCCATTCCCGCCACCTCCGGTATGATCTCACGGTCATTCCCCCCCGGGATCTCTGTGGCGAATGGGTCAAGACCAAAGGCCATTATCACCCTGATAATATGGCCGGCGTGGGATATCCCGAGATCTATGAAGTGCTTGAAGGCCAGGCGCATTACCTCCTCCAGTCACGCACCCTTGACGATATCGTGCTGATCGCGGCATGCGCAGGAGACCTTGTTATCATCCCTCCCGGTTACGGGCACGTGTCGATAAATCCCACGCCTGACGAGACCCTGGTGATGGCCAATATCGTCTCAACCGCATTCGAGAGTGATTACCGGGAATACGAGGAACGTCACGGTGCGGCATATTTCGAATTGTGTTCCGGCGACATGGAGAAAAACCCTCAGTATCCGGACCTGCCGCCGGTCCGGCACCTCAGGCCCAATTCAGGACACGGGGCCCGCCGCATCATCAGGGGGCCGCTGTACAACCTTATCGGGAACGGGGATGCACTCGCGTTCCTGAACCGGCCGGAAAAATATGCCGCTATTTTTGAGGTACTGCTAAAAGGTTAGGTGCGGAGATCCGCTTATGCTCGCTCTTTTTTACGAGTGCGAGAACTCTCTCTTCCACCGGTGTCCTGGCAGACCATTCCTGGTCCTCGAGAGCACGGAGGGCTGTGTCGATTTCGGTATAGGAAAGGCCGATCTCCCTCTCGTCACTCTGGCCCTCCCATAATCCTGCGGAAGGCGTCTTTTGTAGGATCGGGTCGGGAATGCCAAGTTCCCGGGCAACAAGGTAAATGTCAGTTTTATAGAGATGGACGATCGGCTGGATATCTGCTGCATTGTCCCCGAATTTGGTGCAGTACCCGAGCATGTACTCGCTCCGGTTTGATGTCCCGCAGACGAGCCGGTTATCCCGGTTGGCATGATAGTACAGGACGGTCATACGGATGCGTGCCATGAGATTTCCCGAGAGATACGGCGTGTCCCTGAATTCCGGCATGGACCTGAACGCTGCAAGCATGGGGTCGATATGTACGGTACGGTGTGCCATGCCGAGCCCGGTACAGAGGTCCGCGGCGTCCCTGGTATCAACCGCCCTGCTCACTCCTGAAGGCAGGGAGAGCCCGAGCACCTTGTCCGCACCGACAGCCCGGCAGCAGAATGCTGCCGCAACTGCAGAGTCAATTCCCCCGCTGAGCCCGACAATGATCCCCCTGCACCCGGCATTCCAGTAGGCGAAGCGGATCATCTGTTCGACCTGTCCCATCCTGCACCCCAGATCTTCTGACACTATTTCACCCGGTTAAAGTAGATGAATAAACTTTTTTAATTGTTCGGTGTTCCCGACAGCGATGATACTATCGTCTCTCTTGAGAACCTCATCCGGGCCCGGGGCGATTATCGAACGGTTCATACTCTCGATGCCGATGATCCGCACACCGCTCTTTTGTGCAAACCACCCGGCTGTCCGGGAATGGCTCAGCATGACCTGTTTCATCACCACGATGTCGCCGTTTGGCAGGTCGAGCAGGATGGTCACGGTATCGGCGAGGATGATCCTCCCGATTGTCTGGCCGCCGATCATGGGGAGAAGGGCTACATAGTCCGCCCCTGCACGGTACAGTTTGTCGACCGAAGCCGGTTCATTTGCCCTGGCGAGGATGCGGATATTCGGGTTGAGGTTGCGGGCCATCAGCGTGGTGAAAATGTTCACGTCGTCGTCGTTCAGGGCAACAATACAGAACTGGGCGTTCACAATCCGGGCATCTTTGAGGATCTGTTCGTCCTCGGCGTTCCCGACAACCTGATCAGCAACTTCGTGCTGCCTTGAATCGACAACGGTACATGACGTTCCTGATGACAGGAGTTCCTGGTACGCCGCTCTCCCGACATCGCCAAACCCTGCGATGACCGCCCTGGCATCCCTCCCCCCTCCGGCATCGAATTCGGCGTGAATCGCTCTGATGATTGCATCCGCCCTGCCGAAAAGGAAAAGGGAGGTGCTGTCATCAACGATCACGGCGTTGCCCGGCTGTGCGACAAATGTCCCTGACTTCCAGAGGAACAGGATGAGGATCCCGTACTTTTCGAACAGCTGGAGTTCCCTGAGACTCTTCCCTTCCGCCATGCATCCCGCCACCACGGGAATGTTGATCAACCGGATCTCATGGTCAGGCGTGTGGTTGACATTGATGGTGATCCGGTCCATACCCGGGATCTCCTGGACAGTATCTCCCTCGGGATTCAGGACCGCGTGGCGGGCAAGAATCCTGCCGGTCGAATTTTTGGGGGAGAGGACATAATCAGCACCTGCATAGCGCAGGTACCGGTCAAATGAGAGCTTATCGATAACCGAGATGATCCTGCCCCCGGCCATCTTGCGTATTCCAAGGATGATATTAGCCGTCAGCCGCTCATCCTTGCTGATGACAATGAAGCTTGCCTGGGCAATATGTGCCGCAGACCACGTGTTCGGGTCGGTGTATCCGCCCCAGATGACATACGCTTTCCTGCGGTAGTGGGTTGCGATCTCAAGGGCCGTTGCTTTATCCTGCTCAACGATGACGATATCATGTTCTGATATGGTCAGGCTGTCGATCACCGATCGGGTGAGCTCGTCCGAGCCGAAGATCACGATGTGCCCCTTGAGGACATGGGAAGTCTTTTTTGGCGGGGTCGGTGCAAGGAGCGTGGTGAGGAACGGGGCAAGAAGGAGCGGTACGACGATGAAGATCATGATGACGCCCGAGAGCATGATCTGGATGGCAAGGAATATCGTCAGATTGTTGGTGAAGGGGGGAATGTCCGTATATCCAACCGTAGTCATCGATTCGACGACAAAGAACAGGGCATGGGACCAGGATATGGTATTGTTCTCAAGAATGGGGTAGAAGACGTGGAATATATAGGTATACAGGCCGATGAGCGAAGCAAAGGCGACGAAGTAGATCGAGATCTGGATCCCCGGAGAGTTACGGATCGCCCTCCAGATATGCCCGGGTTTATGCACCACGGTGCTTCACCTCATAGCGTATCTCACAGGCCCTGCATATACCGCGGATGACCGAACCACACTGCCCGCAGGTGAGGACGCTGCCTCCTGCCGGCGTCGCGTACCCGGCCAGCGTCTCAGCGAGGTTTGCAACGGCATACCGGGTTGCGGGATGGCTGGCGGTATACTCATCCAGCAGGACCTTCACATCCCGGTGAAACGGCATTTTCCCGTAAGGACATCCGGTCGCCGGGAACCCGATCCCCTGCAGGTCCGCGTAGAGATCCACTTCATCGGCGGGAATATGACTGAACGGCTCTATCCACGATATCCCGTTCTGCACCCCCCGGCAGGAACTGAAAAGATGCTCCGGCTCTCCCTGCAGCATGAACTCCACCGTTGACAGGGCATTTTCATCGAGTGACCGTCCTTTCGCGATCGTTGTTGCACCCTGTTCAGAAGCGATTTTCATAAGCAGGGTGTCGCGAAGGGTGCGGCACCAGGTGCATACGGAATTGCGTCCTTTCTCCTTTACGAGGTTGTCCACCGTTATGCCGAACTCTTCCTGCAGTGAGCCCGTATGGCATTCCGTCTCCAGCGCGTCCGCAACCCCCCGGGCGCGGGAACTATCGCGGTAACCACCGATCCCTTCGTCGATGAAGATGGCAGAGACCCTGATGTCGCGGCGTTTTCCGGTAAGCTTTTTGAGAAAAAAGAGAACTGCGCTGCTCTTTTTGTCTCCCGAAAGGGCGACTGCAATATGATCGCCCGGACGCAGCCACTGGTGAGAGCGAATTGTTCGCTTTGCCTTTGTCTCAGCATCTGCCAGGAAATGCTCCCTGCATAGATGCTTTCCCGAATACGGCTGGAAAATGATCGCCTCTCTTCTGCACTTGTCGCACTGCATTCGTCTTTTCCGATCTATTCTCGATGATAAAGATGTTTAAGGTTGTGATAATCCTCCCGGGCTGGTACGGAAGATGTGATTTTATAGTCCGCGAAATAACCACTCTAACGATCATGGTCGTTGCAGCGGAACATATCCGCACCCTCAATAAATACGAAAAGACGATACTCCTTGCCCTTGAACGCGGGATGAAACGCTACGCCTGGGTCCCGCTCGAGCAGATCCGGACTGCCACAAAACTGTCGGAATCAGAAGTCAACTACCGGTTGTCCCGCTTGATCGCGTGGGGGATGGTCCGGTTCAACCCGGTTCCCTATGACGGCTATGCCCTGGTTTTTGGCGGATACGATACGCTTGCGCTTGCCACGCTCTCCCGCAATGGGACGATCACGGCCCTCGGCCCGCTTATCGGGGAAGGTAAAGAATCCGTGGTATACGAAGCCCTCGGGCTCGGGCCTGTTGCCATCAAGTTCCACCGGGTCGGAGGGCGGTCATTTGCCTCCGCACGGCTGAACCGGGAGGTACATGGAGGAAGGGCACTGTCCCTGGCTCATCGCCTCCCGGAAGTCTGCAGAGCGGGAGTTTCTGGCACTGACAAAACTTCACCCCCACGTCAGCGTGCCGCTCCCCATCGGCCAGAACCGGCACACGGTCGTCATGGCATTGATACACGGCACGATCCTCAACCGCTGCCGCCTGGAATGTCCCCGGGAAGTGCTCGATGAGATCCTCGATGGTGTCCGCCGTGTCTACCGGGCAGGTGTCATCCATGCCGACCTTTCAGAATATAATATCCTTGTTGAGGACGGCAGGTGCGTCTTCATCGATTGGCCACAGTGGGTAGAGACCAGCCACCCGAATGCAGCCGCCATCGTGGCACGGGATATCGACAACATTCTCTCCTTCTTTGTCCGGAAATACCAGTTGACATACGACCGCAGGGATGCGATCCAATGCGTGACCGGCTGAAGATCTTTGGCATCGATATCATCAGGGGCTCTGTCCGGTCCAGGTCCCGGCGGCCGATGTATGCCCTTGTCCGCATGGACGGCCAGACCATCGAGGGCGAGTTGGAGGTCTCGATGTTCCGTCTCTTCCGGATGCTTGCCGATGAGCAGCCGGATATTCTCGCGGTTGACAGCCTGCAGGAGGTTGCAGCCGACCAGCATGAGCTTTATTTCTTCCTGCAGGGACTTCCGCCCCGGACGCGGCTCGTTCAGGTTACCGGGGGGGAGCGCAAGGAGACGCTCGGAAAAGTAGCTGCACGGTACAACATCAGTTTCAACCGGTTCGATCCTTTCGCCGAAGCGAGGACGACTGCGCAGGTGGCATCGCTGGGCGCGGGTGCAGAAGTGATAGCCTTTGTGAACGAGAGCGAGGTCGTCGTGAGCCGCCACCGCTCCCCGGGCAAGGGCGGGTGGAGCCAGAACCGGTATGTCCGGAAGATGCACGGGGCCGTGCAGTTCAAAGGGCGGGAGATCGAGATGGCCCTTGCCGCTGCCGGGCTCAGGTACGTGAAGAAGGAGACCCGTGCATTCGGCGGGTGCAGTCGTGTGGCATTCCGGGTCTTTGCTACCCGGGATCAGGTGCCGGTTTCGACCTACCGGGGAGCTGACGTGCAGGTCAGGATCAGCGGCAAGCGTCTCGAACGGATACAGTTCCGCCCGCTGTCCGGCAAGCCCCGTTACCTGATCGTCGGGATTGATCCAGGTACAACGACAGCGATTGCGGCCCTTGACCTTGACGGCAACCTCCTCCAGCTTGCAAGTTCCCGGCAGATGACCATGTCCGATGTGATCGAGGCACTCTACAAAGTGGGAAAGCCGTTGATCATCGCATCCGATGTGCAGGAGATGCCGTATACGGTCGAAAAGATCCGCCGGGCATTTTCTGCGGTTGCCTATACGCCCCGGCAGGACGTGAGTGTTGAGACCAAGGTGGACCTCACCGCCCCGTTTGCATATGCCAACGACCATGAACGGGACGCACTCTCCGCGGCGCTCGATGCCTACCGCCAGTACCGCCAGAAGTTCCAGAACCTGGTGAAGCGGATACCGCCCGGGCATGATCTCGACGAGGTCCGCGCCCGGGTGATACGCGGACAGTCTCTTGATCAGGTCCTCGGTGACATGAAAGTACCGGCCACGGTCCCGGAAACACCCGCTCCGCCGGTCCAGGTTGATTCAAAACACGATGAACGGGTGCGGGTGCTCGATGGCATAGTGAAACGCCTGCGCACGTTTGTTGCCGAACTTCAGGAAGAAGTCAAGGAGAAGGACTACGAAGTCCACCGGCTCCAGTCGCGCCTGAGGAAGGTGCATACTTCACGGGATGTGGAGCTGGCAAAGGATGCAGAAGTGCTCAAAAAGGAAGCGGTAATCAAGAGCCTGAAAAAGCTCCTGCGCAAGGAAGAGCGGCATAACCGCAACCTCGTAAAACGGCTCGGGAGGATCAAAAAGTTCGCTGAACTTTCGATGGACGGCGATGTGCTGCCTGTGAAAGTGATGGAGACCCTGACCCGGGAAGGGCTCCGCAGGCTGGCCGATGACGTAGGAATTGACGAGGGGGACCTCATCTTTGTGACCCGCACGGACGGCTGGGGGAGGAGCGTGATCAAGGACCTCGCCGAGCTCAGGGTACAGGCAGTCATCGTGGGAGAAAAGGTCCTCTATGAGGGCGACCCGTTGCTCCCGCCTTCGTTTGCGGAAGCCGGTGTCCCGCTTTTGTCCGATACGGAGGCTGGCGTGCAGGTCCGGGGAAACCAGGGTTTGTGCGGAAAAGAAACCCTGGGAGCCGCGCTTACCCGCTGGAGGGACCGGCGGGCAAAGGCAGAGCGGGAGAAGAGATCGGAGATGATAGAGCACATCTTCAAAGAGTACAAAAGCGAACGGGGTAAGGAGGTACGAAAAGGTGGATGATCGGAAACTCCTTGAAACCGTGATGGACATCGTCGGGCGGGAAAACTGCCTTGATGACTGTGCCGTCCTGCCCTGCGGGGACCAGTTCATGGTCGCGACCACGGACATGCTGCACCGGACAACAGATTTTGTTCCCGGCATGACGGACTGGCAGGCAGGGTGGATGAGCGCCGCCGTCACCCTTTCCGATATCGCAAGCATGGGAGCTGCCCCGAAATACGTGCTCATCGCCGTAGGGCTCGATGACTGGCGGAATCTTTTCGGCGTGATGCAGGGGGCAAAAGACTGCTGCACGCGGTTCGGCGCCGCCATCATCGGGGGGGACATAGACCGGCACGACGAGCTCACCGTTGTCACGACCGGCCTCGGCCTTGTGGACAAAGATCATCTCGTGCGCCGGACCGGGGCAAGACCCGGGGACCTTGTCTGTATCACCGGCACGCCGGGACAGGCCCAGGCGCGACTGGACGGGTACCCCCAGGTACGAGAAAGCGCTCTTCGAACCTCAGCCCCGCGTGGATGAAGGGCAGATCCTTGGCCGGGCAGGAGTGAGTGCGATGATGGACGACAGTGACGGCATCGCGCTCTCGCTCTATGATCTGATGAGTGTCAACCCGTGCGGTTTTTCAATCGATTCGTCGCGGCTCCCCCTCCCTGCGGGCATTCCCGCGGACCAGGCCCGCGAGCTGGCGCTCTATGGCGGCGGGGACTACGAACTGATCTTTACCATTTCCCCCGGCAGGTTTCCGGTACAGGAGGTCGCCGCAACGGTCATCGGCACAGCCGTCCCGGAAAAGGCAGTGATGGCGGATGGAAAACCCCTCGAAAAGCGGGGATACCAGCACCACTGGAAATAATTTTTTGTATCCGGTCCGGCGCTCGCTTAAAATATCATTACAGCGAGACATTTTATTATCCGGACATTCCGGGCGTCTCCTATGAACTCACTGGAAAGCAAACTCGGCCAGCTGTCACCCGACGACCGTAAAGAGGTGGAGGACTTTGTGGATTTTCTTCTTTCACGGTCAGGTCCGCTGCCGGTCCGGGACGTCCCCCCGGCTGCACCCCCTGTTCTCACTCCACCTCCTCCGGTGATGACCGCACTGGAAACGCATCAGGACCAGGGTATACCTGCGGTAATGGTCCATGATGTCCTGCGGACGGGAGACCAGCAGGCAAATCCCGACCCGGTCAGCGGGCCGGAATCAACTGCCCATGAGATTACTGTCGGTGGCGATGACTGGATCACCCGCGATTACATGGACTACGGGCAGTTCGAGCGGCCCCCCTCCCCTGCTGATGAAGCGGTAAAAAAAGTGAAACAGAAACTCATCCGGAAGAGTGCTGAAGAAAAACCGCACCAGCTGCTTGAATGGATCGACTGATTTTTTCCGGATTGCGTGTACCCCTGTGACGCCCTCCGTACAAACGCTCCAAAGATTCGACCCTCCCGGATCAGCCCTTGCAGCATCCCTCTGCACAGAGACTTATCAGGAGCAAAGGCATGTTTTAACTTTCCGGTACCGGGTGCCGGAGATCCCCTTTACAGCCAGACCTTGCGGTCCCGGACAAAAGATACCAGAAGGATGAACCCGGCGGGATTTGAACCCGTCCCAACGCGAGGGCTCGAAGAACTCTGATGAGTTCTTCTCATCCCCGGGGTCCTGAAGATCCCTTCGGATCCGGCCCTTCGAACCCGACAAGACCTCACGGTCTTCGAGAACATGACAGAAAATAAGAATGGACTCGACGGGATTTGAACCCGTGGCCTTCACGTTGCAAACGTGACGATCTACCCCTGATCTACGAGCCCTTTACCGTTAGATCTGTGGCATACTATTTTTCTGCGGATTCCTTATAGTTGTTACTGATCACGAGGGGATTTTTTGGGAACTCATTCCCCGTTTTCTTTTGATTCAGGGCAGTTTTTGCCGGAACAGATAACCATTTTGTGAACCGGGAGATATACTAGAACAATACTCCGGGCAATCGATCCGGAAAGGAGTTTTCATGGCAAAACTGATCATCGAACCCAGGAAGACAAAAGACGGACAGATCGAATACACTGTCAACTATCATGACCCCAAGAGTGATAACTCGTTCACGGTTACTACCACGAATGACCTCAACGAAGCGGTTGAGCGGCTGAAGTCGACGCTGGAAAGCGAAGTGCAGGAGATCCTGCAGAAGAAATAATTCTCCCTCTTAAAAATCTTAAAAGGCGTTATATGGACCCGGCGGGATTTGAACCCGCGGCCTTTACGTTGCGAACGTAACGATCTACCCCTGATCTACGAGCCCGCTGCTGGTGTGGATTATAGGTTTTGAGCCGCAGGAATATAGTTGTTGGTGTCCGGGTGCACCCGGGAATGATCCGTTTGACAGGTAAGAGAGAGCGTTACTCTGGTTGAAATGGGTTCTATTGAGAAATCATCCTTGTGCAAACCTGTCGGAGACACGCTGGTAGAAATATCCATGTCATCAAAACAGATAAAAAAGGTCAGAATATCAGAGGATAATCTCGATATCCAGCTTTTCCGCCAGCTCCTTGTACCGGTTCCTGATGGTTACTTCGGTAACCCCGGCCACTTCAGCCACTTCCCGCTGGGTGCGGCGCTCCCCGCCAAGGATTGAAGAGATATAAATTGCAGCGGCCGCGACACCGGTCGGACCCCTGCCACTGGTCAGTTCACGCTCGCCGGCCTGGCGGAGGATCTCCACGGCACGGCTCTGGACTTCGCCCTTGAGGGTCAGGCCGGAGCAGAACCTCGGCACATAATCGATGGGCGATGTCGGGAGGAGCTTCAAGCCCAGTTCACGGGAGATGAACCGGTAGGTCCTGCCGATCTCTTTCCGGGAGACCCGTGATACTTCTGCGATCTCGTCAAGGGTACGGGGGACGCTGCACTGGCGGCAGGCCGCATAGAGGGCCGCTGCTGCGACACCTTCGATGCTCCGCCCGCGGATCAGGTTCTTGTCGACAGCATCACGGTACACGACTGCTGCGGTTTCCCGGACATTTCTCGGGAGACCGAGTGCGGAGGCCATGCGGTCGAGTTCCGACAGCGCGAACGCGAGGTTCCGCTCGGTCGCATTGCTCACGCGGATGCGGCGCTGCCACTTGCGGAGACGGTATAACTGCGCCCGGTTCTTGGAGGAGATGGCCCGGCCGTATGAGTCCCGGTTGCGCCAGTCGATCATGGTAGAGAGACCCTTGTCATGGATCGTGAAGGTCATCGGTGCGCCGACGCGGGACCTCTTCATGCGCTGGTCGTGGTCGAATGCACGCCACTCGGGCCCCCGGTCGATAAAGTCATCGTCAATGACCAGACCGCAGCTCTGGCAGACAAGCTCGGCCCGCTCATAGTCATGCACGAGCTGCCTGCCGCCACACTCGGGACAGACGGTCTCCGTATGGTTTTCGGCTTTTTTCTCGTGCTCTTTCTGCTTTGTGCGTGATTTAAGTGCCTCTCTTTCAGACTGGAGGACTTTTAATTTCTCTACTTCCTGCATCCACATTCACCTGATTTTCATGGGTTGATCTGATAACGTTCTGACCGGCTATCCCATGTCGTTTCCCTACTTTGCAAAGAGTTTTTCGTTGGGCTGGACGGTGCATTTTTCACGGCAGAGGACTGCTGCATACGGCGCTTTCACATTTCCGAAGAGGTCGAGGATCTTTCCGACCGGTTTCATCTTCCGGTCGATGAGCTCACTGTAGAGCGGGGGGAGCTGGGCGGCATCGCACTGGATGATGAGCATCCGATCGCCAACGGTGCTCATCGCTCGACCAACAACCTTCATGCTAAAGAACCTCAAGGATACAATGGCTGGAATAATTTGGTAATCTATATATGTTTGACGCGAGGGTATTTAAAAATTGCGTGAAAGTATAAATAGAAATTTCAGGAACTGAGGATTTGGTCGATATTTAAAGATATTACCTGCGTAGACTCGCCCTCGTTCAGTCCGGCCCCTCGGGCAACAATAAATTTCGCGCGCCGGTCAAGAATATCCCCCGGAGCATGCGCGTCCGAGTCAATGACGAGCTGGCAGCCTGTTTCCCGTGCAACCATTGCCACATGGCCGTTTGTCCGGTTGTGCCCGCCACGGGATGTGATCTCCAGCGCGACACGGTTTTTTGCAGCGAGCCGGGCATCTTCGGGAGTGATAAGACCCGGGTGGGCGAGCACATTCACGTATCTGCATGAGCAGGCAGCCCGGTTGGTCCCGGGGCAACCGGTTCCACCGGGGTCTCGCCATGCACAACGACGATGTCCGCACCTGCATCTTTTGCCTCTTGTGCGAGGTCCGCGATCAGTGAAGGGGGGACATGCGTGATCTCTACGCCGCAGAGAAGCCTGACCCCGAAAAGCTCAGCCGATGCCTGCACTCGCTTGAGCGTCGATATCACGGAGGTGGTATTTGAGGTATCCACATGGTCCGTGATTGCGACGGTCGTATAACCCGATACCGCCATCCTGCGGATCAGCTCGATCGGCAGCATCTCGCCATCCGAGAGGATCGAGTGCGTATGGAGGTCATACATGCCGCTCATTTCCGTACCTCCATCTTCTGGGCAACTTTCCGGATCAGCCGCTCTTTGCTCTCGCCCCATTCCGCGATGACGCGGCCTCCCTCCGGGCCCAGTGGGCCGGGTGGTGGTGGTCATCCACCCTGAAATTCACCCCGGCCCGCCTGAGGGCGCGCTCAAGGTCAGTGAGCACCGGACCTTTCACCCCGAGGCTGCGCGGGACTCTCCTGCCTTCCCCGCGTGAATATGCGGCATTGAAGTAGCAGGGATATAATGTGTACTCACCTTTTGTCATTGCAGGATCGTTTGTGGGTCAAGGTATAAACAGTGTACGCTCCCACGTTATACCATGCATCATATCGACGTCAGGATTGAGAAGGATGTCTACGACGCCAACAACACCCTTGCTGACGAAAATGCGAACCACCTGAAGACCCATGGGGTGCGGGCGTTCGACCTGCTGGGAGCGATCGGGTCAGGCAAGACCGCCCTTATCGAACGGATCGTTCCGCTGCTCGGGAAAAAAGGTCTGAAAGCAGGTGCGATCGCCGGTGACGTGTACGGCGACGATGACTTCAAACGGATCATCGCGCTCGGGATCCCGGCCTATAATGCAAATACCGGCAAGGAGTGCCATCTCGATGCCCACCTGGTGGAGCATGCAATCGATCACCTCCCGCTCGATACCATCGATATCCTCTTTATCGAGAACGTGGGCAACATGGTCTGCCCCACGGACTTCCGGCTCGGGGCCGAGAAGCGTATCGTTGTCGTGAGCTCGACGGAAGGTGACGACGTGGTGAACAAGCACCCGATGATGTTCCGCGACTGTACGATCGGCGTGATAAACAAGGTCGACCTTGCGCCGCTTGTCGGGGCAAACCTTGACCGCATGGAGTCGGACATCCGCCGGTACAACCCGCAGATGCCGGTGTTCAGGACAAACCTCAAGACCGGAGACGGTGTTGCCCCGCTCCTTGATGCCATCCTGTCCTGAAATGACCCGCCCACCGCACGGGGAAAAGGAAGTACTATAAATAATTCAGAAGAGAATATATAGAGCACCACCTTCGGGGCAGGACTCCCGGAGACCGGAAAGAGAGTGACACCATGCAGTGGCAGGGAGAATCAATACGAAAGGTAACCGGTGGCAGGCGCCGCCCGGCACAGATGAAGCGGAGAGCAGAGATCGGGCTTGCACCGGCAGACACCCATATCGGCGAGGACCGGAGACGGATCATCCGTACTTTCGGCGGGAACGACAAGGTGCGTGCCCTGCGTGCGAGTTTTGCAAATGTTACCAACCCGGCAAACGGCGAGACGAGAAAGGTGAAGATCGAGAAGGTTGAGGAGAACGGGGCAAACCCGAACTACGTGCGCCGGAACCTCCTTACCAAGGGTGCGATTATCAAGACCGAGATCGGACGCGCCCGCATCATGAGCCGCCCGGGCCAGGACGGTATCATCAACGCGTTGTTACTCGAATAACCGATACGATATCAAAACTCTTTTTTCCATAAGAATAGTACCATTTTGACCACCATCATTGCTCTGTGTTAACGACGGAAAATTACCTGATTAACCGTTCTTATGTTCAACTTGAAAAAAGTTCAATTTTCAGATGAATCATAAAGGTTAAAATCGATCAATAATCAAGGAGGGGACAGTGCCTGTCCCCTCCCTCGACCCACCCCTGCGCTTGCGATTGCTCTGTATTACCTGTCAGCGTATTTCTTCGATCGCTTCCCACGTACTTTCTGAAGTATTATCGCATTGTGGAGGCTGCCCGGGGCGAGGGTGGAGCCGAAGGCTGTGGAGAAGATTTTCATGGGAAAATCTTGAACTGAGGAACCATTGTTCGAAGAACCCTGCGGGTTCTGAGCGGTTCATCAGAACCTCGAAGAGCCGAAGAATTTATTTGAATTCTTCGGGTTCTTCTCATGTCTCATCTCTTAGAGATTCAACATGCCGAAGCCCCCAAGAGCGTTCACAAAGAAAATTATGTAATGTCCCATTCATAAAAAATAGTCGCTAGAATGGGACTATACCTCTTTCATTTCTTTTATCTGGAAGGGCTTTTTGGAATCCCGCAATTTCCTCTTGCTTCTGAAACCCGTTTGACAGGTGCAGTCTTTCGCACGGTTCAGCAATCTTTTTTCTTTCAGATGTTCAAAGTCTAGCTATGCGAAGGATCTATTATCGTTTCCCTCAGAGAGTGGATCTCTCGTTTGCGATGGGAATGCCGTTTAACGAGACCCTGAAATATATCGCCGGCCTGAACAACGAGGAATCTACAAAAACCACCGGAAAAGAGCTGGTCAAGGTAAAGACAAAAGTTGAGATAGCAGTTGATCGTGCGACATTCGGCGAAATAACCCCGGATGCCCTGCGGCCCGGGGTTATCACCGAAGCCGCCGACCTGCGGGTATCCGTTCTCGCGCTCGCCCTGCGCGGTGGCGGCAAGGTCCCGATTGCGAATGATATTTTTTATCTCCGCCTCACCGACCAGGTCTCCCGTACCGATATCGATATTGCAAAGGAAGGGCGCGGTGAAGGGTTGGATGCACTGGATATGAAAAATATCCTCCTGGGTGCCCAGAAATGACCCTCAGGCTCACCGTTGCGGCTCCGTTCCGGCACACGCGCAAGAACGGGATGCGGAAAAATGAGATCGTCTATTACTATGCCCTTGACCGTAAATGGATGAGCACCGAACAGGCGAACCTCCTCCTCCGCCGGGCTGAGGAGGAAGGGCTGATCGGCCAGGAGAACGGCCTGTATACCCCCCGGTTTGATATATCGGAGGTTATTATCCCGATCGGGTTCAAGCCGACATCTGCCATATTCGAGCGCAATGATCCGGTGCAGGAACTCGTTATCCGGATTACCCGCTCCGCAAAGATGGAGGAGACCGCTGTTGTCGCAGAGATGAACCGGATCATCAAAGACGGATATGATGGCAACCTCCTCCCGCCGGCAGCACTCGTCCTGCTCGCCAAAAAATACGATGTACCCTTTGAAGACCTCCTGGAACCGCTCAGGCAGATGATAAAAAAAGGATAGGCTGAGTTGTGTTCCGGTATACCTGCCGGCATAAACCTGGACCGGCATGGTGCCCAAAGTTTTTTGCTGATTGATTCACTATCTTTCATAAACCGAATCCGGAGACGGAAACCATGAGAAAGAGGAAAAATGATATTTTCGATAAACCCTGGGTAACTATTGCCACGATCGTGGGTATTATTGTGGTTGTGGCTGTTGCACTCGTATTTTTCTGGGGAAACGGAGGGTCATCCGGGCAGGCAGCAGGTTCCGGGAGCAGTACCGTATCTCCTGTTCCGACAACTTCTGCAGGGTCGGCGGCCCCGACTATCGTTGTTGTCGAGACAACCACGCAGGCCGCGCCCGCAACCGGTGTCCAGGTACATGTCAGCTATATTGGCGGATTTAAAGGGACCTACGGAATGCCGTCGGATCTGCAGACCGTACAGAGTTCCGGTGACAGGTACTTTGAGATAGTGAATGCAAACGGAAGTATCCAGGCAAGTTTCCAGAAACTGGACAGTTCGACAAAACATGCCCTGACCGTCGAGATCTACAAGGGCGGCAAGCTGCTTACGCAGGGAAGCGTCAGTACCAGTTATGGTACGGTGACACTGTCAGCGGACGCCACAACGGGTGTCGCCCAACCTGCGCAGACCCGTTGAGGGACACGGCGACCGGTGCAACGGGAACAGTTTAGAGTGGTAATGGAACTATCGCATCACTGCTGCCATTACCATGGCAGTGATGACCCAAACGATCACGAAAGCATCCTGACCGGCCACTCCATACCCTTTTTTGAACCCGCTCCGAACCTGATCTCAGGTATAATCCCTGTTTAACGACTAAACCTGTAGATGCTTTCCGTGAGACAAGAGATTGAAGGGTTTCAACATCAACAACCCCTGCCCATCCCTCTTTGGTGAGAGCAGTCCGAACCGGTGTGAGTGCCCTGGGATGCGTTTCCGTTCTGGACCGGTACAGGACGAGATGTCCTGAAAGCTCTGTTCCGGGAGAAACCAGGGGATAATTTCTCTCCATTGATCTTTGGTAAAACAGAGTGGAAGCCGGTGCGGAGTACATTCATAGGTGCACCGGCAACACTTCCTTTTCCCATGAGAAAGCAGGTATATTTTTTTTATCTCACATTCCGGTACGATCTTTACCATTTTGCCCTTTAATTCTCTTTACGAATCGGTAGGTAAAATGGCAATCTGCCTTTATCTTTTACCGGCTTTTGCTGCCGGTTTCTCCGCTTTTTTCTCGCCGGCGACATTCGGGAAGAGCTCGTCCAGCGGCTTTTCACCGTATGCTGTGACGCGTGCATTGATCTGCACGAAGTCCTGGGTGATCTCATTTGAGCGGATCATCTTTCTCCGTCGCTCGCCGTCCATCTTCGGGTGAAACCCGATCCCGCCGGAGAGAAGCAGTTTCTTGCGCCCTGCACCCGGAAGGCCTTTTTTTGCCGTGGTCCCGGTACGGTCGGATGCACCGGTGATCAGGATCTTGTAGCCTGCAAGGCCCAGCATGCCGGCATCGAATTCGTCACCGATACGTTTGCCCACGATAGATCCTGCCGCTCCGCCACTGGCATCAACATTAAAGGCACGACCGGTCTTGGGGTCTGATACAACGATTTTAAACTCCACCATTTCTGTTTGCTCCGTCTATTTATCCAGAAAACCCGAAGGGTCTTGTTTCACATCTCCGGCTGCCGGCAGATTCGCCTACCCATGAGAAATACCCATTTTATTATACCGGTACGCTATTAAACCCTCGCGTTCCCTGCCGGCCGGATACGCTTATTTGCCCCAGAAGGGATCGGCTTTCCGGCGCATCGTCGTAAACTCCGCAAGAATCTCCTGCGTACTCACGTTCAGGGTAGAAAGCATCTCCTTCTCGAGAACTTTGACATGGCGCTCCGGGATGTCCACGAACAGGTCATCGCCGACACTGACCTGACGGCCGACTGTGGCGCCCTCGATCGAGATTGCAACTTCGAGACCGGCGTCGGCCTCCCGTATCGCTTCCTGCCTGAGCTGCATGGTCTTGAGGTGTCCTACTTTTTTGCCATCGGTCTTGATCAGCCCCACGTCGCTGCGCAGTTTGCCGCCCAGTACCCGCACGCCAACGACCGCCGGGTTGCTCTGGCGGAATACGCAGTCCGGGAGGAGCCGGATCTTGGCTGGCATGACAACATGCTCGAACCGCTGTTTCTCCTGGAGCCTTTTCTGCTCGTCACGCCATGCGATATACTGGTCGATCAGCTGGTAGATCACCCTTCCCTCAAAGACTTTCATCTGGGTGTAGAGCGGATTTTTGATCATATCGGCCGCGTCCGGCAGGACGGGAGTGTTGAACGAGAGGAGCACGCGGTACATCGGGTTCTTGATGGTCTCGGTCTCGATCAGGTCGTGCCTGCTGACCGCCCCGACTTCCGCCCGCATCACGCCTATCTCCTTGCTCTCGAGTTCCTTGCAGAGTGCCTCAAGTGCGCCGATGGTGTCTGCCTTGATGACGATGCCTTCATCGGCAAGGGTCACGTGGATCTCGGTCATCTCTTTTTTGATCTTCTCCTCGATCTCTTCGCGGTTGCCGCGGATGACAAAAAACGGGGATCCCGCGATGACTCCTTCAAGGTTCGGGGCGGTGACCTTGATCCCGGCCGCAGCCGCAACCGATTTCACCCGCTCGAACCGGTCTTCGACCAGTATCTCCTTCATCGGCCGTGGTTTGAGGAGCGACCTCACCTTCGTCACCACGACACCGTTCTGGGTGGCAACGGCAATCTCGTCCCCGATAGCGAGAGTTCCGTCGTACAGGATCACATCGAGGGTCGTCCCGAGGCCGCGCTCTTCTTTGACCTCGAGCACGGTCCCGGCCCCGGGCCCTTCGACAAAGAGTTTGAGCTCGTCGCCCATGTAGCGCTGGGCAAGTCCGATCATGACCAGCAGCAGGTCAGAAATGCCTTCGCCGGTGTGGGCGCTCACCGGCACAATGGCAAGGTTGCGCTGGAAATCGGTGACCCTGTCGAACCGGTCTGCAGAAAATTCGAGTTCGGCAAGCTTTCCAACGATTTCATAGGTCTTGTTCTCAACATCGCTCCTGACCCGCTCGTTCTGTTTTGCAAATGATCCGAGGAACGACTCGTTCTCGTTCACACGCCAGCCGTGGATCCGGTCAATCTTGGTCGCCGCGATGACAAACGGCGTGCGGCAGTTCCTGAGGATCTGGAGGGCCTCAATCGTCTGTGGCTGGAATCCCTGGTTTATATCCACGACAAGGATCGCCATATCGGCAAGTGCACCGCCGCGTGCCCTCAGGGTGGTGAATGCATGGTGTCCCGGGGTGTCGATGAACAGCAGACCGGGAATATTGATCGGGACTTTGCCCATCGTCCCGCTCATGGTGCGGATAGCATCGATAGGTACGATCGTTGCCCCGATATGCTGGGTGATCGCCCCCACTTCGGAACTCACGACAGACGATCCCCGGATGCGGTCGAGAAGCGAGGTCTTGCCATGATCCACATGACCCATGACACAGACAATCGGTGTCCTGATCTTCGGGTTTTCCGCCATAACCTGCCACCCCTCGTTCCCGCTCTGAACGGGGAATCCGCGATCCCCGGTGCACCGCCACCGACGTGCTGCGCCTCACGTTCTGGAAAAAGTGTTCAGAGCCACCTGATATCTAATGGATGTCTGACCCTATTAATTATCACCCTGACCGCAGATGGCAGTTGCATGGTCCGGCGCCGGCCGGCAGCGCGGAGCCGGGTTTTGCAAGGATACATTAATCAGAGTCCGGAATCAATGTAAAAGGGACATCTGCCAGGGTAGGGTAGTTGGTTATCCTAGAGGACTGTGGATCCTCCGACCCGGGTTCGAATCTCGGCCCTGGCCTTCTTTTACTCAACAATTAAAATCTTGGTTTCATCGAATTGTATGATAATCATAAGGCAACAATTACTATCAGTAACTGGCCCTTGAAAGCAATGGGAACCTGGTCCCAGTAATTTTTTGGAAAACCTGCTTTATTAACGTCTCAATCATCCCGTTTTCCATCCTGTCCGGCCTCGGAAAGATCATAATTATCCTGGGTCTGGTATCCCAACAACACAGCACATTTTTGTGCATTGAATACCAAGTTTGTACGGCAATTCTGTATGGCAGGTTCCTGCCTGCGGATCACCATCCCGGAACATTGAAGATCGTATGCCCGAAAACCGCTATGTCCACGGTTATTCCACCCGCGAATCGGAGCGCCTGTCGGACCAGGCGGGAGCCCTTACTGCCCTCCTGCACGATGACACCCGCTACCCCGCGGGCTCTCAGGTGCTGGAAGCCGGGTGCGGGATCGGGGCCCAGACCGTCATCCTTGCACGGAACAGCCCCGGTGCCGTGATAACCTCGGTCGATATCTCGCCGGAATCGATACGGGGGGCGGAAGCACGTATCCGGAATGAAGGGATCACCAATGTCACGTTCCGGGTTGGGGACATCTACAGCCTTCCGTTTCCACCCGGGAGTTTCGACCACATCTTCGTTTGTTTCGTGCTCGAACACCTTGCAGACCCCGGGCGTGCGCTCAGGCAGCTCCGCCCGTTCCTGAAAGACGGTGGCACGATCACGGTCATCGAAGGGGATCACGGGTCAACGTTTTTCCACCCTGACAATGCCGATGCTCATGAGGCTGTCGGGTGCCTCGTCAGGCTCCAGCAGGACATCGGCGGCAATGCGCTGGTAGGGAGAGAGCTCTATCCCCTCCTCCTGGATGCTGGATACCGAGACGTCCACGTCTCACCACGCATGGTGTACGTGGACTCTTCCCGCCCGGCCCTTGTGGAAGGTTTTACGAAACAGACGTTCACCGCCATGGTCGAAGGTGTCCGGGACGAAGTGCTGAAGCAGGGGCTGATGGAGAGGGAAGCGTGGGATCGGGGCATCCGGGCTCTCTACCGCACCTGCGAACCGGACGGCGTCTTCTGTTACACGTTCTTCAAGGCGACCGCACGAAAGTACCCCCGCAGGACCGGTCCATGAGAATATCCATTATCCTCGCCCACCCTTGCCCCGGGAGTTTCAACCACGCCATAGCCGGGACTGCCGCTGACACCCTCGCGGAAGCGGGCCATGAGGTGTTGTTCCATGACCTGTATGCAGAAAAGTTCGACCCGATGCTGCCCTGCGAAGAGATCCCCCGGGGTGCCGTGCTCCCCGCTGCTGTCGCATTGCACTGCCGGGAGATCGCGGAAGCCGACGGGATTGTCTTCGTCCACCCGGACTGGTGGGGGATGCCACCGGCAGTCCTGAAGGGCTGGGTGGACCGCGTGCTCCGTCCCGGTGTCGTGTACCGTTTCAGCGAAACGGATTCCGGTGAAGGCATCCCGGATGGTCTTCTCCATGCCCGGGCGGTACTGGTCTTCAATACGTCCAACACCCCCCACAGGCGGGAGTTGGACGTGTTCGGCGATCCCCTCGAACGGATCTGGAAGGACTGCATCGTCTCCTTCTGCGGCATCCCTGCCTGTCACCGGAAGATGTTCGGGGTCATGGTCACCAGCACTGACGACCAGCGGCGGGCATGGCTTGCCGAGGTTCGGAAGATCGCCCGCAGGACTTTTCCCCCCGTTGCCTGATCCGCCCCGGCATTTTCACCAACACTTTCGCGCCATGCACCCGGGGGCTTTTTGAGCTGGCGCTCCCTTGGTATGATGGGAACTGTTATGGATGACGCAGCACTGACCCGCGAAATTATCACAACCATCCGGAAGATGAACCGGGCATGGACCGGATCGTGGAACGAAGAGGAATTCCGGTCGTATATCCATACCGGCGCCGTAGCGATCGTACCGTCTGCGCCCGGCCGGCTGGAAGGAAAGGAGGCCTATGTTGCCGGGTGGCGGGATTTTGCAGCGGCAGCGAAGATCCAGTCATGGAGTGAGAGGGATCATCACGTGCAGATCTTCGCTTCGGGAAAATGTGCGGTTGCAACCTATCTGTTCACGATCAGGTTCGAAACGGGCGGGCAGGTGCAGGCCATAGAGGGCCGTGACATGTTCTTCCTGGTAAAGGAAAAGGGGCGGTGGCTGGTTGTCGCCGACCAGTTCTCGTCCGAGCCTGTCACGGGATGAAAGCTGCCGGACAGCCCCCGGCAGACCGGGTCCGGGCACGCCAACGGTATAAATCAGTTCAGGATCAATAATTCCGGAGGCTTATGATGGACACAATCGGACTCGTCGGCTATCTTGCCGGAGCTCTCACCACGATCGCATTTGTCCCGCAGGTGGTGAAGGCCTGGAAGCTGGGGGAGACCCGGGACCTCTCGCTTGCCATGCTCGTGCTCTTCGGTATCGGCATCCTTTTCTGGACGGTCTATGGTCTCTGGGTCGCCTCCATGCCCATCATCTCCGCCAACCTGATCACGTTTGTCCTGGTTATCGTCCTGCTCGGCCTGAAGATCCGGTACAAGTGACCTGGTTTTAACGGGAACACGGTATCAGGCTTGTGGGATGCAGTAGGAGATGGAAAAAAGAATTCTGCAGAAAAGAACATGAATTAAATCGTGATCACTTCAGAACTATGAAAATCGTTTAGGTACGAGAGCCCCCGCATCAGGGCCTCTCCGAGGAGTCAATCGTCGCGTCAGCGAGGATTGACTGGAGAAGAATCCGCAAGGATTCTTCGATTTTCGAAGAGGTTCATCAGGACCTCGAGGATAAGAAGAACTCATCAGAGTTCTTCGACGTAAGTGAGGGGTCATTCTCATAATCATCTGAAATAGTAAGCTGATTTATTGAAAAATATGATTTCTTCCGAGCCAGCAATTCCCTCGTTATAACGCCAGATCTTTTGAATTATCCAAACAGGATTTCTCAAAAGCCTGAAAAGAGTACGGGAATATTCAGCCGTGAACAGCGCAGGAAAAAATTAAAAAAAGTATTCTATTGAGGTGCCTAGTCCAGCAGGACAACCGTGCCGGCAATTTTGTCGTGGAGACCCTGGTGCTTTTTCGTAAACCCGATCATCAGGAACCCGATAAAGATGATCAGGGTCGATATGAATTTCCCGAAGAACCGGAGTGTCGTCCGTGCGACCGCCGGTTTGTTCCCATCCATATCGGTCACCCTCAGGCCCATGAGTACTTTCCCGGGGGTAGCCTGACTGCGGGAGGACTCGAACCCGGCGAAGTACAGCCACGGGACAACGATGATCAGCATACCGAATGCGGCAACCACCGGCGCAAGTGCCGCATCAAGGGTACCTGCCTCGGTGATGTCATGGTAACTGACCCCGCTGACCGTCATGAAATAGGCATATTTCAGGCCGTTGGTCAGGGAGAAGAATGCGATGACGATCCCTCCCGAGAGAAGGACGAGAATCATATCCACAATGAATGCGATAAAGCGCCTGCCCAGCCCCGCATACACCCCGATCTCGGGCCCCTCGTCCTCTTCAGGAGTGGCGACGGGTTTTGCCGGAATTGATTCAATATCAGTCCCGCACCACTGGCAGAATTTCCCGGAAGCATCAGTCTCTTTTCCACATTTTGGACAGAACATTCCATTTACTCCTGATATGTAAACTTAATCCGGGTGTCCTTTTTAATTTAACTGTTCTTTCCTGTTTTTTAACGGATTTTTCCCGGGACCCGCGGATGCCGGTACGGCTCTGCGCCGGGAACCGTGGTTCCCGAACGTCTAGGGTGGAAGGAGACCGGAGCACAAATCAGTAATATGAACAATACCAGATCTCTTCATGAACTATCTCCTCCTCTTCACCGTCGTGTTCGGCCTGGTTCTGTGTGCGCTCTCTGCCGGGTGCACCAGCCCGACCCAGGACGGGATCACGCCTGTGGTGATCACCCTCACGCCAACGCCGTCATCCCTGCCAGCATCAGCCGCATCCGTCGTATCAACACCGGTGCCTGTCGAGACCCTGCCCGAGGAGCAGTATGTCAGCCTCGAGCTCTCAAAGGAACGCCCGGATTCCTCGATCCACCTCCTCTACAACGGAGGAAAAGGCGAGATCGCTGTCCAGAGCATCATGATGAGGGTCACCCGCTCCAATGGGCAGGTCACCGAGGAATACATGGATAATGGCAGCAGGAAACCGCAGCGTGGGGACGAGCTGGTGATGGAAGGGACCCGGGGCAACGACCGGGCCGAGGTGTTCGTCACGAGCGCCGGCAGGACCTACAAAGTCATCGACCGCCCGCTGGTTCTTCCCTCCATGTAAGTCCCGGCAGTCTTCAGATTTATCCTGCGTGGGCCGATCCCGCGATCTTTTCCGCGTATTTCTGGGTCGTATACCCGAGCACGAGGAGCACCACGGTGGTTATGCCGAGCACGACCCACTGCTCCGGGCCCGCAGAGCCGACCGCGAGCCGGGCGAGGAGGTTGAGCGGGTTCGAAGGCAGGGCGAGAGAGAGGAGGATGACGATCACCAGCCCCGTCGAGAAGATGAACTGGGCTGCCGTCCGCTCGCGGTAGTGGAGGGCGGTCAGGGTCCCGAGGAGGATGAGGATGAGCGAAGTGACGACCACGTTGAGGAGGATCAGGCCCGGGTTCTGGATGGCGATGCCGTTGATCATCAGGAGGACCAGCCATGCGCCCGCCTGGATGGGCACGAGGAGTTCACAGGCAAGCACTTTCCCCCAGACCATCTCGGTGAAGGTGACCGGCGTGGATACGAGCGTCTCGAGCGTCTCGTGCTGGTACTCCTCGGTGATCAGGTCGATGACGAGAGCGGAAGAGATGATCGCCGGCATGAAGACCAGGAGCGGGATCAGCAGGCCGTACACGAACTCGTAAAAGTCGCCGCCGGTCGATGACGGGACCTGGAGCGGGAGCGGCCGCTCGTCGAGCCGGTCCGCCCGGACCTGCCGCAGGGTGCTCTCGTATCTCAGGAAAACATCCTTGAGTTTCACATCGACAATGGCGCTCTGGAGATCGTTCTCCAGCGTGTAGAGGGTGATCTTGACCGGGTCCGCAGCGTCCGGCCGGGTATCGGGCACATAGATCACCGCCGCCAGCTTTCGCTGCCCGAGAGCAGCCACTGCCGTGGAGAGGTCCATCTTATAGACCCGGAAGTCCGGGCTTGTGCGGAGGGAGACCAGCACATCGGAATCGTTGCCCGCGTAAGCGACATTGTACCGGAAGTGGGAGGTACCCGGGAGAGCGATGACGGGTCGTACATCGAGGTGAGCCCGACCATCAGGAACGAGGAGAAGAGGGCGATGAAGAGCTGGAGGAGAACGGCCAGGAGGATCGTCCGCTCGTTGAATAGTCCGCGGAATTCCTTCTTTGCAATGATGGACAGGTGTTTTGCCTTCACGAGAGCCACCCCAGGATGAAATAGAGGTTATAAAGGCAGTGCACGAGCATCGCGATGAGGAGGCCCGGGACGAACCATCTCCTCCCCCCGTATTTCAGGCAGCAGGCAACGATCAGCACGCAACCGAAGTGGAGGAGGAACGGGAGCCAGAGGGACCCGAGCGAGAGGAAGAGGATGCTGCCGAAGACCGAGTCGGAGATCTGCGAGAGCGTGACGAAGAGGAGTAGTTTCTCTCCCGCAAGGAACCCGAGGGCGGTCGCCCCGCAGGCAAGGGCGAGGTTCTTCCATGTGAAGAATGCGGGGTTCCTGACAAAGAGGGTATAGATCCCGATCCCTTTTGCGATCTCCTCGATGAGCGCCGCGAAGAGGAGCAGGAAGACGAGCGACCAGGGCATGGGCAGGTTGAAGAAGAGGACGAGGCACATCATCTGCACCATGAAGACGAAGGGGATGGAGAAGCCGGCAAGGAGGAAGAGCGAGAGGAACGGGTGCTCCCGCGGCAGGATCTCCGAGAGGAACTCCCGGGCGCGGGTCAGCAGCCGCTTCTCGGAGAAGAGCCGCTCTTCCTTGAAGTTCTTTGCCGCGATATAGAAGAGGATGGCGCTCGTCAGCCAGAAGAGCGAGGTGGAGTACAGGTAGTCCGTCGCAGTCCATGCCGTGCCCTGCAGGGTGAGGACGATGAGGGTGAGCGGGGAGATGAGGCTGATGATGTGGACGTTTGCGAAGATACTGGGGAAGAAGAGGTAGGAGGTGGCCACAGTCGAGAAGAAGATCGAGATGAACGAGAGTTCCTTGAAACTCCTGGAAAGCATGCCGATCAGGAGGGCATTTGCGAGGAAGAAGAAGATGATCGGGATGAGCGGGAGCAGGATGAGGGGCGATGCCTTCAGGTAGAGGGTGAGCCCGGCACAGATGGCGGCCATGCCGAGGAAGTACGGGAGCATCTTGCCGAGGATGATGGAGGCAGTCCTGACCGGGGTTGAGAGCAGGACCTCACCTTTGCGCTCGATCCTCTCGTTCATGATGCTCATCATGAAGAACTGGGAGGTGAAGTAGAGCGGGAAGATGAAGACGAAGACGAGGATGATCGAGTCAAAGGGCAGGGGAGGCGAGAGCTGGGACGGGGTTTTGAAGGTGCCCATCGCCGGGTTGCCGGAGGACAGGACGTCCGTGTACCGCGAGATCTGCGTGTTCTGGGTATTGGACTGCACGAGTTCCTGCCTGAGCTGGTCCTCGGTCACCGAGAGGGTCGGCGACGGGGTGGGGACGTTCTGCACGACACCGGTCGGCACCGGGGGAGCCCGCCCCGGGGCAGCGCTCACGTACTGGCCGCTCTGGGTGGAGAGGAACGTGAGTTCGCTCGTCACGCTCTGGGTATCGATCCAGAGGGGATAGGCTGCGAAGAGATCGCTCTCGCTGTCGTAGACGCTGTTGACGTACTTTGCATAGCCCCGCGAGAGCGTGTTGAGGGCCGAGTTCGCCTTCTCGGTCCCGCTCCCGGCTGCCCTGCCCTGGACCACGATGACGTCGAACTGGTCGCGGTGTGCGGACAGGGACGGGGCGTCCATGACATAGACAGAGAACCGGGCGTCGCTTGCAAGGAGTGCCCCGACCTGCGGGTCATCGACACCTACCGTGTACATCCCGTCCTGCAGGTGGAGGCCGGTCTGGGCGGTAAAACCGGTCACGAGCACGAGGAGCACGAAAAATATCACGGCAACCGGCAGGACGTTCCGTCCCATGAGCGAGAAGGACTTCTTCACTTCCCACCGCGCGATAGTGGCAATGTCGGCAAGCATGCCCATGACCGGTATTCTCCGTGATGCCCGCAGTCTGCTGCTCCTGCCATTCCCGGGCCGGGGCAGCGTGCAAGGCTGGGTACAGAATAATACCGGGTATCCATCAAAAACCCATCGGTGCCGGTGGACACGGGGGTGTAAAAACCTGTCCCCATGGCAATGTATATCACCATACCGGAGCAAGTCTGATCGGTAAGGCGGCCAACCATGATCACTGCCCGCAACGTGGCAAAGGACTTTGACGGTTTCATGGCGCTCGACGGCGTCAGTTTCGAGTTCGAGGACGGCGAGATCTTCGGGATCATCGGCCACAATGGCGCAGGCAAGACCACGCTCCTCAAGATCGTATCCGGCCTGATCACCCCCTCGTCTGGGGAACTGTTCATCAACGATATCGACGTGGTAAAGAACCCGGCCGCCCTCAAGGAGAACCTCGGCTACCTGCCCGAGGAATCCCGGCTCTACGAGACCATGACGGCCGAGAGCTATCTGGCCTTCTTCGGCGAGATCTACGGGCTCTCCCCGCAGGAGATCCGGGTCCGCTCGAACCAGCTCTTCGCGGCGCTCTCGCTCGAGACCAATGGCAAGAAGATCGGTGAGTTCTCAAAGGGCATGAAGCGGAAGGCCGCGATAGCCCGCTCGCTCATCCACGACCCCACGTTCCTGGTCTACGACGAAGCGACCAGCGGGCTCGACCCGATGACGTCCCGGTTCATAGCCGATTACCTGCGCAGGCTTAAGGAGGACGGCAAGACCATCGTGCTCTCGGCCCACAACCTCTACCAGGTGGAGGCGATCTGCGACAAGGTGATGATCCTCAGGCGCGGCAGGATGGTCGCCTTCGGGAGCATGAAGGAACTCCGCGAACAGTTCGGCTCGATCACCTATGCGGTCTTCTTCTCCATCGATGACCCTGGGAAGATGCACGGCCACTCGAAACCCTACCGGCAGGAAGAAGGGTTCTTTATCTGCGAGGCGGAGGACATGACCGGGCTCAATGAGTGCACGGCAGTCATCACGGAAGCGGGCGGCAGGGTGGAGAAGATCGAGTCACGGTACCCGTCCCTCGAAGAGATGCTGGTCAGGATCGGGAAATAACCCCCGGCACCTTTTTCCATAAAAGCGTTAATACTATGCACAATAACTTCCAAAGATAACCGGCATTGACGGGCTGCAAGCTCTCATTTACGGGGTGAAACCAATGGAAAAATCGCAGCGGAGATGGCTCTATGTTTCTGTCGGTTTCTCCCTCCTCGTCCTCGTGGTAATCCTGTATCTTACCATCAACCAGAACACCCTCCATTACCTCCGGGAGATCAACCCGTTGTTTCTCCTCCTTGCTTTTCTTACCCACATCCTGACCATGTGCTTCTGGGCAATGCGGGTCAAGAAGATGTCCGGTTCCCTTGGGTATCATATAGGGTTTTTTTACAGCCTGAACCTTGTCTTTGCAAACCTGCTCGCCGCGGCGGTCACGCCGGCCCAGGCTGGGGGGAACCGGTACGGATCCATGAGCTGTACAAGGCAAATGTCCCGATCGGCGACGCGACAGCGGTCGTGATCATGGAACGGGTTCTTGACGGTATCGCGCTTGCAGCCCTTGCCGCGTTTGCCATGATCGTGCTGACGGAACAGTGGAACAGCCTCGGGGCAATTTCGACGGTGATGGTCTATGTCACCTGGATCTTTGTTGCCGGGTGCCTGTTCCTCTTCTACCTTGCAGTCCGGCGCCCGGATGTTGTCAAGAGAGTCGTGAACCGCAGTGCCCGCTTTCTGACAAAGAAATGGGACAGGGACAAGGTGGAGGAACTGTTGGAAAGGGCGGACAAGGAGATCGACAATTTCAACGAGGCGGTCATCCGGTTCGTGAGGACCGCCAAAAGCGGGCTTTTATGGGGGATGCTCTTCACCCTCCTCTACTGGGTCTCGGAGATCATCACCGCATCCCTCATCCTCGTCGGGCTTGGACAGCCCCCGCTCATTTTCGAGTCGTTCGTGATCCAGCTGATCCTCGCTATCCTGATGATGATCCCGCTGACACCGGGAAGTTCCGGCATTGCGGAGGTGGGCGCGACATCGATGTACGCCCTCTTCATACCCGCATCCATCGTCGGGATATTCGTTGTTATCTGGCGGATAGTACTCTATTATTTCAATATCGCGCTTGGCATCCTCTCCAGCATCATCATCGTCCGCAGGGAGGCAAAAGCCGGTGAATAAGCCTGCCGGGGAGATACCGAACTCTTATCTTCGATAAAGGCAATCACTCTCCACGGCATGGCGCAGATCCGGTGCGAGGTCAGAGGAGTATTTGTCGCAGTCAGCGATTCGGCAACAGTCCCCCTTGTCGTACTCTCGGACGGCAGCGACCGTGTCCTGCCGATCTTTATCGGCATCTGGGAGGCAATCTCCATCAACAGCGCCCGGAACAGGGAGGTCCTGCCAAGGCCGTTCACCCATGACCTCTTCCTCGACCTGTGTGAAAAATTCTCCATCGCATTGCGGTTCCTGCAGATCGACAGTATCGAGGACGGGGTCTACTATGCCCAGCTCGTGCTCGTGACCAATAACCACGAGGAATATATCGACTGCCGCCCGAGCGACGGGATCGCGATCGCCCTCCGCGCGGATGTCCCCATCTTCGTCGAAGAGTGCGTGCTGGAATCGGCGGGGCAGAAATCCGAAGATCTTCCCCAGCTGGTCGGGCTCGCTGAATTCCTCCGGAAATAGGAAAAATTATTTTTTCCGGTGCTCGAGTTCCTGCATTACATCGGAGAGTTCGAGGCCGGCAGCTCTGAGGGCGACAAGCAGGTGGAAAAGGAGATCTGCAGCTTCCTCGACCGTGCGTTCGTCCACGCCGTTTTTTACCGCAAGGATGAACTCGGTCGATTCTTCGCCCACTTTCTCCAGTACCTTGTCAATCCCTTTTTCATCCGTGAGGAGCCGGGTCGTATACGAATCGGGACGGGGATTCTGTGCACGTTCCCCAATCACTTCCCAGATCTCTGCAAGGATACGGGTATCGGCGGGTTCTTTCATGCTGCCTCCGCAGGGAGCAGGACTTCCCCGATCTCGAGACCGAAAAACCGGCGGCACAGGATGCGGGCCTTTTCGATGTTGCAGCCGGCCTTCCCGATGGCAATGCCAAGATCACTCCTCTGCCGGACAAATACATTGACCGGCGCGTTCCCTTCGCCCTGTTCGGTCTTAATGACCTCCGCGGGTTTGAAGATGTTGGCTATGAATGTATCCGGCGTTTCTGCATACTCGACCATCTCGATCCGTTTCCCGAGCACGTTCTGGAGGCGCCTGATATTCTCGCCTTTTTTGCCAATTGCAAGGCCCATGTCCCCCGGGCGGATCACGTAGATCACCCGGTCGAACCGGTCATCAATTACGCAGTCAAGTGCTGTTGCTTTGGTCAGGATCCGTAATTCTTCAATATACCTTCGCTCTTTAAAGCCGATATTGCGCTCCATATGAAAATCAGTCCTATTGTATCCGCAGGTTTTGGGATATTCGAAGTTTGATCTGAAAATGCGGGGAGGTCTCCAGAGATTCACCCGCGTTTTTCACGGTTGATTGCCGGCCCGGAAGAGCCGGTTGCTGCTACTGGTGATGTAAGGAATAATCACACGCTGCTTATGTAAAAAAGTTGTGAAGGGATCCTGTGAATTACTGGTAGGAGTAGTCAATCGATACATCTGCAGTGACCGTGACCTCTCCCGGTTGCACGGGGGTCGGGACCGCGGACTTTGCTGCCCCCATGGTCTCGACCGAGTAAGAGTTGTAGACTACCGGTGTGTAGCCCTGGGTGATGACAACATCCCGGGTCCCGCTGATATTGACGCCCATGGCATCTGCAACAGTGCCCGCGTCCGCCCGCGCATTGGAAACGGCATTTTTCAGGGCAGTGCTCCTGAGCGCCTGGGCCTGCGCGTCCGAGAGCATGAACTGGATCGAGTTTACCTGGTTGGCTCCGTTTGCAACGGCAAGGTCGATCACGTCTCCTGCCTGGCTCACGTCATCCAGAGTCACCAGCAGCGTGTTGGTCACATGGTAGGTCTTTATTACCGGGTTGAGGATGGTTGAGTCCTGGTATTCCGGGTAGATGGAATACCCGGTTGTCTTCATGGAATCCCGTGGGACCCCGGCGCCGGCCAGCGCATTGATGACCTGGGTCATCTGTGCCGCATTGCCTGACTGGGCCGTCTTCACATCCGGGTTCTCGGTTTCCACGGCAAATGAGATCTGGACACGGTCGGGCGTTCCGGTCACGGTCCCGCTCCCGTCGGCATGGATCAGTTTTTCGCTGACGGTATCGGAACCTGCTGCGGCCACACCGCCGGCCAGAGCCATAGTCGCAAGGACGAGGATGGCTGATACAAGAATGAGTCTTCGCATCATGGTAATCGCATGATCTTGACCATAGAGGGGGTTAAAGATTGCTTTGACTGCGAAAACGGTCGCAGTTATCCGTGATGGGCAGGAGCGGTACGAAGTGTGGCTCAGCTGGAATCGGCAAGTCGAAGAACCTGAAGGTTCTTCTCCTGCCTCACCACTTCGGGTTCGGCATCGGGAAACTACAAGACGGCTGAGTGTCAATACTACTGGCGACCAGAGTATGGCAGCGACAATCGTAGAGAAGATATTCTCAAAAAAGTGTGGCAGCGAGATCAGGGCAGGCGAAGTGGTCATGGCCCCTCTTGACGGGGCGATGATCCACGACATAACCGGCCCGCTTGCCATCCAGAAGTTCTACGAGATGGGGGGTTCCACGGTGTTCGACCCCGGGCGCGTCATCATGCTTTTTGACCACCAGATACCTGCGGACTCGATCGAAGCGGCGAACAACCATGTCTACATGCGGAAATTTGCTGCCGAGCAGGATATCCTCAATTACGATATCAACGAGGGTGTCTGCCACCAGGTGACCATGGAGAAAGGGCGGGCTGCGCCGGGCGAGATCGTTGTGGGTGCGGACTCCCACACCTGCATGTACGGTGCAACCGGGGCTTTTGCAACCGGTATCGGATCGACCGACATGGGGTTCGCGCTGAAGTTCGGGGCGCTGTACTTCAGGGTGCCCGCGACCATCCGGGCTGAAGTGACCGGGAAATTCCAGAAACGGGTCGGGGCAAAGGACCTGATCCTCTCGATCGCGGCCGACATCGGTGCCGACGGGGCGACCTACAAGGCAATCCAGTTCACCGGCAAAACCATCTCGAAGCTGGACATGGCAGGCAGAATGACCCTCTGCAACATGGCGATCGAGATGGGCGCAAAGGCAGGGATCGTGGCACCGGATACAGTGACGTGGGAGTACATGAAAGGGCGGCGGAAGATGAAGCCCTTTGAGCTGGATAGCGACCCGGACGCGAAGTTTGCGGAGACCCGGTCCTACAGCGTCTCCGGTCTTGAGCCGCAGGTAGCTGTCCCCCATAATGTCGATACGGGTGTGCCGGTCAGCAAGGTGGCGGGAACGCACGTAGACCAGGTCTTCATCGGGTCCTGCACGAACGGGCGGTTCGAGGACCTTGCAGAGGCAGCGGACGTGCTCGGGAAGAAGAAGTTCAGCCCGAAGGTCCGGGTCATCATCATCCCGGCGTCCCGGGACGAGTACCTCAAAACCCTCAGGGCGGGCCTTGTCGAGAGGTTCGTGAAGGCGGGAGGTCTTGTCGAGGCGCCCTGCTGCGGGCCCTGCATGGGCGGGGCGTTCGGCCTCCTCGCGCCCGGCGAGGTCTCGCTCTCGACCTCGAACCGGAACTTCAGGGGGCGCCAAGGGAGTACCGAAGGAAAGGTCTACCTCTGCTCACCGGCAACGGCGGCTGCGAGCGCCATGAAAGGCGAGATCACCGATCCGAGGGAGGTGTGATGATGGCGGCCCGTAAGTCTGCACCGGTCAAGAGCGTTGTCGTCAGAGCGCCACAGGCCACCACGAATATGAGGGCGTGGAAGTTCGGAGACAACATCGATACGGATGCGATCATTCCGGGGCGGTTCCTGACCCTCAATAACCCGGACGAGCTCGCAAAGCACGCTTTTGAAGGCACCCGCGACGAGTTTGCAAAGAAGGTGAAGGAAGGGGATGTCATTGTCGGGGGGCGGAACTTCGGGTGCGGGTCCTCCCGCGAACATGCCCCGCTCGCCCTGATGGGGGCCGGGGTGAAGGTCGTGGTGGCACGGTCTTTTGCCCGGATCTTCTTCCGGAACTCGATCAACGTCGGCGTGCTCCCGGTCGTCTGCCCGGAAGCGGACGAAATCCCCGACGGGGCGAACGTCACCCTGAAGATCCGGGAAGGTTATCTTGAAGCGGACGGGGAGAGATACGGGATCGAGCCCGTGCCTGAGTTCATGCAGGGCATCATCGATGCCGGCGGGCTCGTGGAGTATGCCAGGTCATTGAAGGAGGTACCGGTATGCACAAAATCGCGGTGATAAGCGGGGACGGGATCGGCCCGGAGATCGTGGCCGAGGGAAAGAAGGTGCTGGAAGCGGCAGGGGAGAAGTTCAACTTCGATATCCAGTGGACGGATTTCGATATCGGGGCAGACCGCTACGTCCATTCAGGGAAACTCATTACCGAGGAAGAACTGAAGGAACTCTCGATGTTCAAGACGATCTACTTCGGTGCCATCGGGGACGAGCGGGTGAAGCCGGGCATCCTTGAGAAAGGGATCCTCCTCGCGCTCCGCTTCCACTTCGACATGTACGTCAACCTCCGCCCAATCAGACTCCTGCACGGAGTGGAAACCCCGCTCGCAGGCAAGACACCGCATGATATCGACTTTGTCGTAGTGAGGGAGAACACCGAGGACTTCTACGTAGGCATCGGGTCCCGGTTCAGGAACCACGAGAAGAAGGAACTGGAGGTTATCCGCGATCTCTACCGTGTGAAGTTCGGCCTTGATGTCACGAGCGATGCGGAAGAGATAGCCTACCAGATCGGGGTCATCACCCGCGAAGGGGCACGCCGGGTCCAGACCTATGCGTTCGAACTTGCCATGCAGCGGAAAAAGAAACTTACGTCAGTCGACAAGGCAAACGTCCTCTCTGAAGTGTACGGGCTCTGGCGGGATGTATTCACCGAGACAGCGAAGTCCTACCCGGATGTCACGACCGAGTTCACCTTCGTGGACGCCATCACCATGTGGTTTGTCAAGAACCCGGAGTGGTTCGATGTCGTGGTCACGCCGAACATGTTCGGGGACATCATCACCGACCTCGGCGCCATGATCCAGGGCGGGCTCGGGCTTGCACCGGGCGGCAACATCAACCCGAAGGGCACCTCCATGTTCGAACCAATCCACGGCTCGGCACCCAAGTACAAGGACTTGGGCGTGGCAAACCCCATCGCCACCATCTGGGCAGGGTCGCTGCTGCTCGATCATATCGGGGAGCACAGGGCGGCAGCGGCAGTCATCAGCGCCATCGAGCAGAGTATCAGGGACGGCGTGGTGACAAAGGACCTGGGCGGCTCGGCACGGACGACGAAGGCTGGCAGTTATATTGCTGAGTGCGTGAAGACGGGGAAGTAAACAGGAAAGAATTTATTTTTTGTTTGAATAATTGCGAGGTTCCCCACCCCCTGATAGGGGTCGCTCGGCCGCCTCGTCGGGGCCTCGCTGGGTGAGGGAGTTTAATAGGACACAAATTGAATTTTTTCCCCTATTTTTTATTTTCAATTTGTGAATCACTTTTACCCAGATTGCATTCCTCACAAAGAGTTTGAAGATTTCCCAAGGTGCTTTTTCCACCTTTGGAGAACGGGACAATATGATCTAAATGCAATTTTGTTCCAAAATCCGTCGCAGGACTTTTTCCACAAAATACGCACTTAAAATTATCTCGGTTCAGTACCTTCAGTCTCAAGCTAACTGAGACATTTCTAGAATTCTCTTTTGAGTATCCACCCTTACCATTTTTCTCACGAACGGGAAATTCCTCTCCTTCGAACCGGACAAAATTGTCGGATGAAATTTCTCCCCCCGTTTTATATTCAATAAATTTTTGACATGCGTTTGTCCAGCTACCAAAGCGCTTTTTATAAGCACCTACACTAATTTTTGGTTTTGATGTTTCCCATTCAGTTCTGGATGGCCGTTGACCTACGTGTTGCCATATCCTTTCCATCTCCTCAAACAGGTCTTTGTCGGAATAAATCCGTTGTGGAGCATAAGGACGTGGAGATAAGTCTAATCCTTTTTGTCGAAGATGTTTTTTTAATGCTGCAAGTGCGTTTTTCCAACTACCAAAATGCGTCTTTATCGCGCTCGCACTGATTGTTGAAACTTTGTTAAAATCTCTCCATGAAAATTCAATATAATTAAAATGTTTTGCAGCTTTTTCAAGTTCTTCTAATTTTTTATCTTCAGGTATTGTATCTATTCGTTTTCGTTGGAAATTGAAGTCCATAATTATTTCATTGAATGCATAACGGATATTTCAATGAATCTCTTTAATGCTTACATTGGTCTGCAAAAAGGATAATCGATCCGCCGCGGGGGCGCCCCGCCGGGGGCGGCGGCGTTCATCACTTTTTGGAGTATTGGACCCCCCCTCTCCCACCTGTTCATTGCCATGGGCATACCCCCACCCCTCCAGCTCATGGAGGGGTAGGGGGGGTAGCTACCCCTCCTCTGCCGCATGTTCTGAACCTGTGCTTCTCATGGAAACTCCGACGGTAAAAGATACTTTGGCCGGCCCGGAAAAAAGGGGGAGATGAATACCGATCCCTCCTCGGCTGAGGGGAATACCCCCCCTGTCCTCTGCCTGGAGGGGTACCCCTCCCCCCTACCCCTCATTGCTGAGGACCACCCCCCATCCTACCCTCCCCTTCCTCAGTGGGAGGGGTAGCTACCCCTCTTTGTTTGCATACACCCAAGCTCAGATTCGCGTGGAACTCTCGCCGGAGGACTCAAATTGCAGGCCGGATCCGGGTCGGGGGGTACCCCCCTCCCCACCCCTCCCGGTACGTGGGTGGGATACCCTCTCCGGTACATAATCCGAAGAGTCCCTCCCACACTCGGTTAACTTCCCTATTCCATGGGTTTTTTACCTATGAGGTGCAGTATCATCCATCCGATCCGGCCTTTAACGGATGTTGGTGGCAGGGACGGGAGGAACGATGGTAGAAGATCTGCAGATACAACGGGAGCTGATGCAGGACATTCTCGGCCGTCTCTCCGGAAAAGGGAAAAAGGGGAGGGAGGCTGCAATAGAAGCCCTTGCGGTGAGCACGGAGGACGAAGACTGGAGGTCGAACGAGCTGATACGGCAGGGAGGGATCGAGATCATCAGGAACCTGCTCAGGGAAAAGAACCCGCACATCGTCCTTTCTGCCCTTGAGGTTATCATCGCCGTTGCGGCGTCAGGCGAGGAAGAAGCGCTTATCAGTGACGGGGTAATCGCGTGCCTCGATACCATGCAGGACGATAAGAACCCCGCGATCCGGAAGAAGGTACGGGAGGCCCTCTCGCTCCTGCAGCCCGAGGTGGAAGAGGTCATCACTTCAAAACCCGAGGACGATTATTGAACCCCAAGACCGGCGAGGCCGGGACCGGCGGACCCGGAATTTTCCTCACCCGCTTTTTCAAAACAGGTTATTTCAGGTTCTCCGGTATCCCGGAAAAACCGTCTTCCTCTTCCCCACTCCCCTCTTTGGAAAAAATTGACCTGAAAAATCCTATCGAGGACTTTTCGCCAGCACGCCCGGGTGCCGCAGGTTTTGTCCGGCTGCCTTTGAAGAGGAGTTCGGCTTCTGCCTGGCCTTCCTCGACATGCATCCTATCGGTAACATCGACCACGGAACCCGCAATGGCTACGGTTTTCCCGTTTTTCACGACCGGGATCTCGTCGACTTCAACCCAGATCCTGCTCCCGTCAGATACTGCCATCTCAAGCCGGTATGGCGGTTCGCGCCTCCCGGAAGTGACTGCCCGGATCGTCCGTTCGAGTCCTGAGGCATTGACAGGGTTGTCGGTGAGGTACTCGGTCCATGAATGTTTACCGGCACCCTGGCGACACCCGAGAAGGACACGGATCCTCGGGCTCACATACGTCATCACGTGGTCCGGCGTATGGGAATAGGTACATCCTGCTCCCGCTCTCGAGGACGAGCATCAACTCCTCGTCCTTCTTTTTTATCGCCTTCTGTTCGCTCTTGAGCCGTGTTATATCCCGCCCGGACGCGACGATGGCGATAACCGTCCGTTCCCCGTCCAGGATAGATTTGGCCGACCAGCTGATGCACCGCATCCCTTTTGGTGTCTGCAGCCATTGCTCCACAACGCAGACAAACGGGGGGCGGAAGAGCCGGGTCATCTGGGTCGCGATCACGTCGGAATATCGTTCATCCGTGACTGGCATGAAAACGCTGCCGACCAGACTCTCCCGGTCCTTCCCCATCGTCTCACAGTACGCGGAATTGACAAGAAGGAGCCGCCCTTCAAGGTTGAACTTGACGAGGAGGTCCTGCTGGTTCTCCACAAGATCCCGATATACTGTGTCCGCATCTTCCATACGTATTCCTGCATTCTCCTGTGCCGGTCCACGACGTTCCTGCCGGTTAAAAGGAGGACCAGTCTTCACTTAGGATCTTCTGCTGCGGAACTATTAATGTTGCACGATATGCAAAAATCCGGGAACGGAAAAAGGAAATTAAGGGGTAAATCAGCTTTGCCGATACATGCATTCAGGTTCAGACAACCGCACTGATCTTCTGCTGGCCGTCTACGATCCGGCGTATCTTTATGGCAGGCGTCTCCGGTATCTTCACGATAACGACGGAGCGTTCCTTTCCATGTACCACGGCACGGAGCGTGGTAAGGGAGAGGGTGAAATTCCCGTTTTCGAACAGCTCGATGTTCAGGGCTTTGCCCGATGCCGAGACATGCGCAAGGCCGCGGGTCTGCCCGAGATAGTAGTTCCAGTTGTGGGAGAGCTCTTCGACCTGGACAAATACCCGCCCTGAAACCGCTTTGATGAGATCTGCTCTGCGGATTGCATACCGGTTCCCGAGAATATGCAGTTCCACGACATCATGCGCTGTTCCCTCGCTGTCCTGAGCCCTGTACCGGGTCTGCTGGAGATACCCTGCTTTTTCCATCATATACGACCGCCTTCTGTCGTATACTGGCGTTGGCAGGATTGGTATATATCCTGTCACCGTGCGCAGGGTGAAAGTGAATGTGCCGAAGAGTTCACTGTCGAAAATATCAGCAGGATGAGACGGTAACCAGGTCAGGTCTTTTTATCCATGCACGCATTCAGGACATTCTCAATAAATGAGAGTGTACCGTTGATACCTGCAAGAGGGGCGGGATACAACCGGACTGTCCCCCTGAGGGGGGGGACAATGCCGCAGAATGCCACGTCCCCGCTGACCGCACGCTCGAATGCGGACCCGATAACAAGATCCGGGCCATGGACCTGGATGAGCTCTTTTACCTGCGAGAGCCCGTCCGTATGCACGACCGGGAACTGGACCTCTTCCACCCGGTTGCGGGAACCGACACAGCAGATATCGGCGTCCAGGTATCGCCCGAGCGTCTTTGCGGCAAACAGGGCATAGGAACATCCGGCAAATATTGCAACAGCCGGCGGATCATACCTGCGCAGGTACTTGTCGCACGCACGCACGACCCGCTCCTCCTGCTGCTGCAGTTCCGACAGGACGGGGTCAATGTCCGCTCCTTCAACTGTATCGCCGATATTCGTAAATGTGACCCTGATCTCCTCAAATCCCAGAGTCCCGCCGAGGTTTCTGCCGACACCAGATGAAAAATCGTCGTTGGTTCCAATGGTGTACGGCGAAGCGCGACCTGCCTTTTCCAGACGGTCCTGACAAAAGACCGTTCCTGCCGGGACGGATGCCATGGAAAACAGTCGCAGGATCTCCTGAACATTCCCCCGGGAGAACGGGTCGAACAGGCATGCCCCGTCAATATTCACCCCCCGGGCTTCCGGATCGACCCGGGGTCCCAGCATGGCAAGGGCGTTTGCATACCCGGTCTCCACATCACCGGAAAAACCCGGGCTGTCCACGAGAATGACATCATGTCCTGCAAGCATGGAGCGGATGTCCTCCCCGAGAATTGCGGGTACGCAGGTCGTTATCACCGCAATCCGTTTCCCGGTGCAGGCAAGCTCCCGTATCACTTCCTGGAGCCGGTCCTCGGATCCGAAGATCACCTCATTCTCAAGGATGAATGTGCCGTGGAGCGGGGCGTGGAGGAGGGTAGTCGGGTAATAATAGCACCCGCTGGAGCCGTGGATGACAACTGCCATGCCCTCGAATCCCGCAAGGCAGGCAGCTGCCCCCGTCATGGCACACGGCCAGAGGGGGTTGTCGCACTCAGGCATGGATCGCCCTTCGCCAGCGGTGGAGCATCCGTCTCGTCCCTGCGGTCCCGACCGCCGGGCTGACCGGCAGGACTCTCCCGCACCCGTTTCCCGGGGAGAGTCCAAGTGCACCGGCAAGCTCCTGTGCGGTCCCGGTTCTCTCCGGGCCTGACAGGGTAGTGTCGAACACGACAGGGGAACCCCTGAGATCCGAAAAAGAAGCTATCATCTCGTCCTGGAGGGCCTTTTCACGTTCGGCTGCACATGCCCCGTCAATCCCGCAGGCTTCCGCTACTGACCGGATAAAAGAGAGAGTGCCTGACAGGCCGTGGGGAAACGAGGCGATGAACGGAGTTCCAAACCTCTTCTGCAGGTATTCCCCAACGGGGACAAGCGAAGGGTTCCTGAGGATGTTGAGCCGGGCCGCACCGAGCAGGGAAAATTCTCCGAAGGTGATGGCATGCACGAACCGCAGGTTCACTGCCAGTCCCAGCCCGGAGAGCAGACGGGAGACCTCGGCATAATTCGCTCCCACTTCATACTCGAGGTTCATCTCGCCGATAATGTTGACACCCCTCCCCTTCGGGCAGGGCCCGGCGGTCCCCGCAAGGGCGATGAGGGCATTGTTCAGACCATCCTGGAAGGTCCCCCCGAGGAACCCGGCCGTGGGGACATGAATGACCGGTATCCCGTAATCCCCGGCACACACGGCGTCTACGTCGTCACCGATGGTGTCGACGATGCAGGTAGATAATACGAAAATGGCATGCACGTCCCGGTCAGCTGCCTTCGCCAGTGCCTGTTCAAGTGCCTTCTCACCGCCAAAAACAATGTCGTTTTCCCGGAGACCTGTTGAGAAGAGTCCGGGTGCCATGACCTGCCCGTTGTCAAGCCAGGTTGCGTGGAGCAGGGAGAAATTGTGGTGGGTGCACCCTTTGGGGCCGTGCACGATACTTACGGCATCGCTGACATGGGAGGTCACCGAGAGAGCCCCGGTCAGGGTACAGCCCCCGAGCCTAGAAGAATTCACGGATAAGGGATTCGAGTTCATCGATTTCAAGGGGGCTGGGGATCGACATCCGGGTATTCTCCATGACATGCCTGGCAAGGGAGCGGTACTGCCCGGCCTGGGTCCGAATCAGGGCTGTATTCGATCACCGTCTGGCGGTTGACTTCGGCAAGCTGGACGATATGATCGCGGGGGATGTACTGCACGAGCGAGCTGTTCACCCGCCGGGCAAACTCGGTCACGAGCTCCTCTTCGCGGGGCTGGCCCTTCGCGTTGCAGATGATACCGGCAAGGCGGCATTTGCTCTTCACCCGTAAGGAGAGCCGCTGGATCGCCTTGCAGATATTGTTTGCTGCATAGAGGGACATCATCTCCCCGGAGGTGACCAGGTAGATCTCCTGGGCGTAGCCTTGCCTCATGGGCATGGCAAACCCGCCGCAGACCACGTCCCCGAGGACATCGTACACAATCACGTCGCCCGTGAGTGCGCCGAACTTCTCCAGAAGCTGGAACGTCGCAATGATACCGCGGCCGGCACAGCCGACACCGGGCTCGGGCCCTCCTGCTTCGACACACCGGACGCCATTGTAGCCGGTATAGACGATGTCATCAAGAGAGAGGGCCGCTTCGCCCCGGGTCCGGACCAGGTCCATGACCGTGGGGATAAATACACCCTGCATCAGCATCCGCGTGCTGTCCCGCTTGGGATCGCAGCCGATCTGCAGGACGGAAAGTCCCATGCCGGAGAGCGCTGCCGACATGTTCGCCGAAGTCGTGGACTTCCCGATACCCCCTTTACCATACAGGGCGACCTGCTTCATCAGGATACTATGGGATGGCAATTTATATTAGATCTCCTGATGTTAACAAAAGTAAAGTTGTGTTGCGGGAAGAGGCGGAGGATCATCGCCGGGGAACCCGGGAATGCATCTTCGCATCATCCCGGCCGATGATTCCTTCTTTAAAAAAATTCAGCTGCAATTCAGATATCTGCACGTATGTACCCTTCGGACATGGATGTCATTCCGGCGCACCACTCTTTTACGCGATATTGATCTCCTTGTGCTTTTTCAGTATGTCGTCTGCAAGCCGGTTGAGCGCCACGATCGCTGCCTCATCCGGCATCCCCTTGATTACGACCGGTTCAAGGACTTCAACCCTGACATGGTCCAGCATCTTCACAATCGTCTCTGCCGATTTTCCCCCCCAGCCGAAGGACCCGATGACCGAGGCGAACCGCACCTTGGGCTTCAGGAGGTTTGCCAGGTACGTCGCGTTGATGATCTGCGGGTGGGGCCCGAAGAGCACCGTTGGCGTTGCGACAACGATCGTCGCCGTGTCTACGAGCGCGAGCGCAAGCTCGCCGATATCGGTGTGCGTGAGGTTGAAGGGTTTCACGTTTATTCCCCGTTCGATGAGCGCCCCTGTGAGATGTTCCACCATCTTCTTCGTGCTCCCGTGCATGGAGACGTAGGGAATCACGACCTCATTTTTTACGCTGTCCGATACCCAGTCGGCATATGCATCGAGAATGAACTTCGGGTTGCGGTGTATCGGGCCGTGGCTGGGCGCGATCATGGTGGGGTTGAGGCCCCTCACCTTCTCCACATATCCCTTGATACTGTTCCGGAACGGCATCATGATCTCGGCATAATACCGTTTTGCCGAGCGGCAGGCTGCTGCTTCATCGGTTACGTACAGCTCGCTTGACGCCATGTGGAACCCGAAAAGATCGCAGGGGAACAGGATTTTATCCTCCTCCAGGAACGTGATCTGGGTTTCGGGCCAGTGCGTCCAGGGTGTCATGAAGAACCGGAGTGTCTTATCCCCGAGCGAGAGGGTCTCGCCATCCCTGATCACCTGAACGCTCCCGGGAGGGATCTGCAGCATGGCGACGAGAAGGTCCCGGCACTTCTCATTGGTCACCACTTTTACCTGCGGGCACATTTCGAGGAGCATCGGGAGGGCACCGGAATGGTCCTGTTCCGCATGGTTGATGACCACATAATCGATCCGGTCCACGCCAAGTTTTATGAGGTTCAGGATCAGGTCTTCTTCCTTGGTGGGATCAACCGTATCGATCAGCGCAGTCTTCTCGCTGCCCCTGACGAGGTATGAGTTGTAACTCGTGCCATCAGGGAGCGGGATCAGTTCGTCAAAAATTCTCCGGTCGAAGTCAAGGGCCCCGACCCAGGAGATCCCCCTGGTTATTTCACGCGATACCATAGAACCGTTCAGCACTCCCTGGTGAATAATTTCTTTCCCGGAAAACAGACGTGACACTGCCAGTCATCCGGAAGATTTTTGAAATCTGTTCCGTGAGAGATATCCTGGAGAGGATCGCCCTTCTCCGGTTCATATCCATGCCCGCATATCGTGCATACGTATCTGTCCGTACAATCTCCTCCTTTGTTTCTGGGCATAAGAGAATAGCGTCAGGTTTTAAAAATGGTTTCGATTATGCCAACAAAAGGGAACAGCGGCAATTCACCGGGCCGTGTTACGCCTCAGGGCTTTTATAAATCCAGTAGCGGTTGACAAAAAAGTGGAACGACTGGTTCTTCCGGTCAGCCGTTTCGAGGGAAAAGGACTTGAGAATCTCGAACATGAAATCAATCCGTGAATCGAATCTGCGGGGGATGCGGGCATTGAAATCCTCCTTCGTGAGCTCATCCGTGGATGGCATCTCCGCAATGCCCAGTTCCTGCGCTACAGTCCCGGTAATCCCTGCATAATACCAGCTCTCGATCTCCATGATGACAACCACGATGCTGCCGCCGTCTACATTGCTGAAGCGGTGATAGAGGATCTGTTTTTTGTCTCCTACCGAATGTTCGGAATCGATATCCGCGACGAAGATGTAGTCGCTCTTCATCAGGCCGACGCTTTTCAAGAACTTGTTCACCTTCTCGCGCTTGATGCAGGCATACGGGACGATCTCGACCGAATCATACTGAGGTGCGAAGAGGGGTTTTACGATACGGCCGAAAAACCGGACGTCGTCCGCTCCCTCGACCATGACGAACAGGCGCTTTTTCATTCACATTCCCAGCAGGTTCTGGACGAACAGTTCCTCTATCCCTATCTCGTTTTCAAGAAACGTCCTGATCTCCTCCTTGTCCGAAGGACGGGAGACCAGGGAAAACCCCTCGCTGTCGCGGGAGATGAGGAGGAGGTCGTCCGGGGACGCGTACTTGACCACTTCCGTGCTGTGCGTGGTGACCATGATCTGCTTCTGCGCCGATGCTTCTTTCATCATGGCGATCACCCGCGAGACCAGGAACGGGTGGATGTGGCTCACCGGTTCTTCGATGATGATGAAGGGTTTGTCCTCAAAATAGAGGGCGACGATCAGCGCAAAGATGGTGATCGTCCCGTCCGACAACGAGGAGGCGGGCAGGTCGCGGTTCCTGGTATAGCGTTCGCGGAGGGTAAGGATGAGCGAGACGTCCATGAACTTCTGGACGGAAACCTCCTCTACGAACGGCAGGATATCCCGGAGGAGGTTGGAAAATTTCCTCTTCTTTTCCGGGTCCCCGAGGATGGTCTTGACGACAAGGGCCAGGTTTCCCGCGTCTGCCTCGAGCTCCGCGTTTCCCGGTGATCACGACCCCTTTTTTCGGCAGTTTCGGGTCGATGTCATAGATGGCGATCCTGTCGAAGAACCGGTCCAGGTGCGGAATCGGGGAGCCGTAGATCGTTTCGAGGAGGAGGGTCCTTTTTGGCAGGCGTTTGTTCCGGAACAGGACCGGGATGATCTCGTCCCGGGTAAGACAGCACCCCCCGGGCAGATCCACCTCGTAGTGAACCTCGCCGCTTTCGCACGAGACCCGGATCTCCGCGTGGCCGAGAGCTTCTTTCTCCACGGTCTCTCTCCCGGTACATTCACAGGCGGAGACCATGCAGCCGATCACGAGCCGGTCCCGGGTTATGACAAAATCGTCCCCCTCCCCGCCGAACCTGATCGCGAACTCGTAGGACGACTCGCAGGCCCTCAGGCCCAGCAGCGGGAGGTCTCTTTGCCCGGTATCGACGACCTCCATCGCCATGTCCGGCTGGTATACCACCCTGATGGCAAGGTCCCGTTCTGTGCCGATCTTTGCGTTCCTGAGGTATTCCGCGCCCCCCTGCATGGCGATCGCGTTGACGAGCCCGTGGGAGGCAATGTCGTGCAGGAACCGGAAGATGGACGTGAAGTTGGACTTTCCTGCCGCATTGGAACCGATCACGACATTGAACCGGGAGAGCTCAACATCGACGAAGGAAAAACTCTTGAAATTTTCGACATGGATCCTCAGTATCGGCATACGAATTCCCTGTGTCATCGTCATCCTGAAAGAAAAAGAAGGTATTGGTCGGGCCGGTTGTGCATGATCCTGCGTGCACTACAGGGCCATCGGGAGAACACATCTTGAACCCCACGTTTAGGATAAGAACGCCCCCCAACCCCCCACAAGTCGAACTGCCGCCACGGGCAGGCAGTTCTTTGTTGCGGGGGGGGGTCAGGAATATCTCATAAACAGGATAAATTTTATTGGGTATTATATGATTGATATGACTAAATCCTCTAAAAATTATTATCGCGGCCGATGATTAAAAAAATAGGTTTCGACGACGTTCTGCCGGTCTGCCTGAGTTTTCAGAAATTCCGGCGTCCCTTCACCGTTATCGTCATTTCGGTCCGGAACTGAACGTATCGAGCCACCGGAAGATGCGATGGGAATTCCGTGCGGGAAAGACTCCTTCGGCAACCGATTTCACTTCCTCGATGGAATAGAAAGCATTCGGGTGGAAGTCCTTGATGATGCCGACAACGTGCCGGAGGTCCTGCCGCTTGATGATGGTGAAGACCATCTTCACCCTGCCGGTGCTCCCTTCCCCGTCAATGCTCGTGACCCCGTAATTGTGGGAGCGCAGGAACTGCATCAGTTCCGACGGGTCTTCCTTGGTGATGATGCGTACGCTGGTCAGGCCAAGCGAGAGTTTCTCCTCGATGGCCATGCCGACGAACGTGCCGGTGGCAAACCCTCCGCCGTACGCAATGTAACAGACAAAATTGGTCAGGTTGTTCATGACCTGCCCGATGGCCACGAGCCAGATGATAACCTCGAAGAACCCGATGAATGGCGGGAGGTACTGGATCCCCTTCGACATGAAGATGACCCGGATGGTGTCAAGGCTCATGTCGCAGACCCGGGCGCAGAATATCAGGAGGGGTACAATGACAAACGCAAAAATACCGGGGGAAAGAGCGAATTCCAGCATTCCTACCTATCATATTCCGCAAGGGAAATTAATGGTTTGTACCTCCCCACCATCTGCCGGTGTTCCTGCCCGTCCCGGAACCGCTCACACCGGGCATAAAAAGTCCGTGACTTTTTCATCAGACGTCCACGAAAGCCAGCCGAGGTTCATCACCTTTTCAGAGGATGGACAGCTGGTTGTACCGTCCGGTCAAACGTGATCGGCGTGCCCGGGCAGGACGGCCTGCTTCCTGCTCTCTGTTCTTCCCGCAGGTGCTCAACCGGGCGGTGCTGGAAAACACATGACACCTATGTCCGCTGCATCTCCGGAACAGCAATCGTGACAAAATTCCGGGACAGGTACCAGTGGATCCCGATCAGGGTCCCCAGCGAGATGGCCGCAGAGAGCAGGACCGGTGTCATCGCGTAACCGGGATATATGATACCGCTCCCGGCGGTCACCGGGAATACCATGAGTACGGTGGCGACGATGCTGGTTGCATAGACATCCCGCACGGAAAAAAAGAAGAGCGCGGCGATGATCCCCGAACCGATGTGCCAGAGGGTCATTTCCTGCGGCAGGACCCCCGGGGTCTGGACAAGGGGGACAATACCAAACAGCAGTGAAGTCACCACGACGCCGGCGCAGATGGAGGCCAGTGCCCCGCTGCCGCGGACAAGCGCCTGGACATGGGTCCCGACCAGCACCCAGCAGACCATGACCGAAGCAACCCCGGTGGGAAGGAGGAGCAGGAATACCCGGAAAAAGGACTGGCTGTCCATCCCCGGCGGGATGAAAAGGACAACCGCCACCGAACAGATGGCAAGGGTTACTGCACAGATAAGAACGGCGCGCCGGGCTGACCGGAACCCGATCTGGAACAGGTTCACTGCGCCGGAAAGAAAGGAGCGGCGGATGAGGAAGAGCGGGACAACCGATCCTATCAGGATGCATGCCACGAGCGTATAGATGACAAGTCCCGCGGAGTCGGGTCGCGAGAAGAGGCGTACATTACCCTCCAGCAAAAAGATCTCCATGAGCCAGATGCTGTACACCAGGAGCGGGATCACCAGCAGCCTCAGCACCGGCTGAATAAACGTCGTAGGGGGCGTTCCGGCCAGTTCTTTCCGGGAGGCAGCATCACTCTGGTTCATGTCATCACGGTATCAAGACGGATTACCGGTATGTTCTCCCACCAGATGTCTGTTGCCATGAGGTCTGCGGGGGAACCTGCGGCAGCTCACGTCATGCCCTTGCTGCAAGAAGTTCCCGGATTGCCCGTTCCCGGTCCTCACGGCTCATCTCTTTCCTTGCCATCCGCTCGTCGAATGTCGGGAACTTTTTCTGGTACAACACCCCGAGCGCTATGGGGGCGTCGCTGTTGTAATCCCATTCCCTGGCCTTCAGGCAGGCATCTTCAAAGCTGGATGTATCATGATCGGCAAGATCGTATACCCTCGGCGTGTAATAGTCGGCGGCCGGGAAGAAGGTGGCGCAGATCTGGAGTGTGTCGATGAAGGAGAACCCACGGTGAGCGATCCCTTCCCTGATCAGGCCCTTCAGCTGGTCCATCTTCCGGGTATACCCCCGTGCCACATAGGTTGCCCCGCTTGCGAGCATCAGTTCGAGCGGGTTGAACGGGTACTCGAGGGTGCCTGCAGGCGTGGACTTCCCCTTGAACCCCAGCGGGGACGTGGGGGTATACTGGCCCGTGGTGAGCCCGTAGACACGGTTGTTGTGGACGATGACCGTGATGTCGATGTTGCGTTTTGCCGCGAAGATGAGGTGGTCGAGGCCCTCGGCATAGGAATCGCCGTCACCGGAACAGCAGATTACGGTAAGGCGGGGATTCGCGAGTTTGATCCCGGTTGCAGCAGGGATGGTGCGGCCGTGGAGGGAGTAAAAACTGTTGATGTTCAGGTAGTCGGCGATCTTTGCATGGCAGCCGATCCCGGAGACGAGCACGACGTCGTCAAGGGACCTGCCTTCCTGCTCGAGCTCGGTCAGGATGTTCTTGAGCGTGAACTGGATCGAGAAGTTGCCGCATCCCGGGCACCAGGTATTCTGGGTATCGGTGATGATTGGACGCCCGGTCATGCGATCACCCCGCTCACCCTGCGTACAAGTTCGTCGACCGTAAAGGGACGGCCGTCATACCGGAGGATTTTCTTGTCAGCACGTATTCCCTCCCGTTCGATAAGCGCGACCAGTTGCGCTGTTGCATTCTCCTCGACCGCAATCAGCCGCTCAACTCCCCGGAGCGCTGTTTTCAACCGCTCTACCGGGAGGGGCGAGAGGACCACGGGCTGGACCACCTTCAGGCCGAGCTGTGCCGCAACCTCCGTGCATACGCACCGGGTCGACCCCCAGCAGAGGAGGGCGGTGGAAGCAGCAGTATTGCCCAGGACATTGAGCGCAGGGTACCTCTCCATCTCTGCCGCAAGCCCTTCCCATTTCCGCAGCCGCTTCTCGGTCATCTTCTCAACCATCGGCGCTTCCTCCGTCGTAATGCCCGCTTCGTCATGGGCGTAGCTGTTCACCTTGACAACCGCTCCCTTCGTGCCCGGGAAGGCGAGCGGCGAGATACCTGATGGGGAATCTGCATACCGGCGGTACGGTGCGGCCTGGTCCCATGGCAAAAATTCACCGTGCCCCCGTGGCCCGGTCTCGACGTCGTTCACACTGTAGGTCCCTTCGGAAAGCGTCTTGTCAGCCAGGATGAACGCAGGGATCTGGAATTTCCATGCCAGGTCAACGGCAACGGCCGACCAGGAGAGCGCCTCCTGTGCATTGCCGGGAGCGACGATCAGCCGCGGGAACTCTCCCTGGCCGGCATTGAGGATGAACCGGAGATCGGACTGCCCGGTATAGGTCGGGAGACCGGTGGAAGGCCCGGTCCGCTGGGAGACCACGAGCACGACAGGGAGTTCGGCCATGCCGGGCAAAGGAAAGCCCTTCCGACATCAGGCAGAACCCCCCACCGGATGTGCCCACCGCCGTGCGTTTCCCGGCACAGGAGAAACCAAGCGCCATGAGGATGACCGCAATCTCGTTCTCCGGGTGCACGACGGTGATTCCCAGCCGTTCCTGCTCTTCCGCAAGGAAATGGAGGAGACTGGAGGACGGCGTCATCGGGTACGATATATAGGCCTCGAGCCCTCCCCTGACCATCCCGAGACCGATCGCTTCGTTGCCGCTCAGGAGAGGCAGTGCAGGGCTGTCGCACCGGCTGATCTTCCGGGCCGGCTGGAGCTGGTCGTAGGCCCGCCGCGCCACCTTGAGATTGAGGTCCACACCTTTCGGGATGTGGGCCCTGAACACCGCTTCAACCGTCTCCCATTCGATAGACGCTGCTTTTGCAAATCCCCCGATGATCGCGGAATTGCCCATGATGCCCGGGGCATGCTCAGCTTCGAGGACGGACTTTACCGGGACACCCTGGCCGTCAGATTTCACCAGGTCAGCATTGAAAATGACCGCATGCTCCGGGTTCGAGCCGCTCCCGGTGCCGGGCGATGGTCTCCTGGTTGAGGGCAAGAATGAAATCGAGAGTATCCCTGCAGCTCCCGATATCCTGTTCTGAGCCTCTGACGACCGTAAAATTATGACCGCCCCGGATCAGGGAGGGGTAGTCGAAGTACAGGTAAATCCGGTACCCCAGGTGGTTCAGCAGCTGGGCTACCATCGAGCCGGCACTGTTGATGCCATCTCCCGCCTTCCCGCCAATCAAAACCGATACTTCTTTCATGCAGGTTCGCCGCATGTTCTGGTTCAGCCGTCACAGGTATATAGATTGGGATACCGGAGGGCAGGTTTTCATCAGGAAGATCCGGGTATTTCACACACCCTGCTCCAGGCAAACTATTCCCAATAGGTATATAACCCGGCTGGCACCAATCATCAGTTCTATACAGAGTCATTCTATCTTCTATCTGGCCGGGCCCGTACGTTTGCAAAAATATCGATACATGGTATACAATTCGTTCAATTGATATCCGGATAGCGCAGAGCAGGAGAGGAAATAGTGAATACGAATGGCCTGATATCAGATAAAAAAGCCTACTCTGTCCACACCACCAGCGGGATGGATATGGATGGCCTGATCAAGGCTATCCGGCATACCAACCTCGGGATCCGGTGGAGAGCGGCACTCGCCCTTGGGGAGATCGGGGAACCCGCGGTAAAACCCCTGATCCGCGCACTCAAGGAGAACGACCAGGATGTCCGGTGGCTCGCAGGGCTTGCTCTCGGGACGATCGGCGAGGTCGCAATCCCCCATCTCATCCGGGCGCTGTCTGACGATGATCATGATTTACGGTGGCATGCCACCCTGGTCCTGGCCAGGATCGGTGAACCGTCCATCCAGCCGCTCATTGCCTCCCTCCGGGATGAAGACAGCGATGTCCAGTGGCGAAGTGCATTTGCCCTCTCCCTCATAGGCGATCCTGCGGTCGGGCCCCTCATCCTTGCGCTGAAAGACCCGCTCTGGTGGGTCAGGGTCAGGGCAATATGGGCGCTCGGCGAGATCCGTGACCGGCGTGCCGTTGAACCATTGATCCAGTCCGTCAACGACCAGGACTGGTATGTCCGCTGGAGCGCCGCGGATGCACTCGGCAAGATCGGGGACAAACAGGCGGCGGTGTGCCTTGGCAAGGCACTGAAGGAATCGGATTCATTTCTCCAGGTACCGGCTTCCTGGGCACTCGGCAAACTGGGCAGCGGGGCCCCGGTCGACGCCCTCATCCAGTCCCTCAAAAATCCCGACTGGTATGTCCGCTGGGGGGCCGCGGATGCACTGGGAAACATCGGTGACGCAAAGGCACTTGAACCCCTGAAAAATCTGCTTGAGGACAAGGACGATTACGTGCGCCGTGCGGCAGACGACGCGATCACCAAGATACTGAACAAAAAATAGAGGGCAGATGCCGGCAAAAGGGCTTGACCGCCCCCATGAAATCCCTTATTTCTGCATCAGCTGCTCAAGAACGGTTTTCAGGTCATTGATCTTGTAGGGCTTGGAGAGTATCCCGGAAAAACCGTACTGTTCGAAATTCTGCACAACCGGATCATTGGTATAGCCGGTGGACACGATCGCCTTTACCGCAGGATCAAATGCCCTGAGGTGTTCAATCGCGTCTTTCCCGCCGATGCCGTTCGGGATCGAAAGGTCGAGAATAACGATATCAAAAGGATGTCCGGCAGCTTTTTCCTTTGTATAGAGATCCAGCGCCTCCGCCCCGTCCCTGGCAAAACTCGCATCATACCCAAGGAATGTGAGCACCTCGAGAGTCACATCGAGGATGATCTGTTCATCATCCATCAGGAGGATCTTTCCCTTGCTGGTCATACAGGGCCTCTTCCCTTACGTACTATTTCTTGCTGCATATACTATATAGAATATCATATATCAGCGGCCCGGACAGCCGGTTCCCCCGAAGCCGGACTTCACCATGGTAATGATGTTCGTAATCGCTGATTTCACTGCCATCCGCCAGTCCTGCGAAGGTGTGAGTCTCCGCTATTTCTTCAATGCCCGCAGCCTTGTTGCCTCTTCCCTGTCTTCCACCCGGAGCAGGAAGGTTCCGTGACAGGGTTTGGTATACGGGAAGATGACAAAATCTCCATCGAGCCCTATCGCAATCGGGGGGAGGCCGATGACATGGACATCGAAGATCTTGAAACCGGGCTGGACATCGATCGATTCCCTGAAATTACTCCGTATGTAGTCGCGGGACTCTTTGAACGTCGCGTCCCGCAGCACGATCTCATAGTTCATCGATTCTACGCAGCCCACGGTGCCACCTCGTCGATCGCCTTTTTCAGGGGCAGGGGGTTGTGGACCGCCTTTGCCGCAATGATCGTACAGGGAAACTCGATCTTCTTCACCTGCTCATCAAAATGTTCGCCATATACAAGGGCATACAGTTTCGCTCGGGAGATTGCTCCCATGGTCGCTGCGTAGCTGACCCCCGCGTCGTTGTGGATGAAGACGAAGCACTGGTCAAAGTCCCGCTTCTTCTCCGTGATCAGCGCGACGGCACGATCGAGGTCGATGACCTCGCCAAGGTAGTGCCGGTCCGGATCCGAAACGACAAGCAGGGTGTTTGCTGACCTGTTGCCGGCAACAACCGGTGTTATCCCGGCCTTTTTCAGCCGGTTGATGAGATAGAGCGCGATACTGGTCTGCACCGGTACCTGCGGGCACCCGAGCACGAGGAGTGCTGTTGCGGGCTTTGTTGTCGGTTCACCTGTCACGATTTCACGTCCCCTGCGATAGGGTACAGTTTCTTTACTCGGCTACAGGAAATAACTTTACGCATCACGGCCGCACCCGCCGGAAATGTTCGTATCATACCTGCGTTTCGCCACGGACCCATGCAAGGTAGGGAGGGTGCCCGGCAGTAACCGGCACTGCGATGATCTCCGGCACTTCGTAGGGATGCAGGGCCCGGAGTTCCCGGATGACCATTTCGGTATGCTCCTTCCGGGTCTTCAGGATGAGCAGGTGCTCTTCGTCATCACAGAACTCCCCCTTCCAGCGGTACCATGACCTGACAGGTGTTATATTTACGCAGGCCACGAGGTGACGGTCGAGAAGTGCCCGTGCAATCTCTGCGGATCTCGACGGGGGGACCGTGGAGAGGATCACACAAATTTCCGGCACCGGGTCCGGACTTTCTGATTCCACCATGACGATGAATGTTGGACTGCGGGATAATAAGGATAGTTCTTTTTCCTACCCCCCGGTTGGAATGAACCTGCCGGCACGGGGAGTTAAATTCTAGAGAATACAGCGCACATAGTGGGTACTTATGTACGCATCACGCATGGATAATCTCCCGCCGTACCTTTTTGCACGGATCGACGAGATGAAAGCGGAGCAGCTGAAAAAAGGGGTCGACATCATCGACCTCGGCGTAGGGGATCCGGACCTCCCGACGCCACCCCATATCGTGGCCGCCCTCTGCAGGGCAGCGCAGGACCCGGAGAACCACCACTACCCCTCCTATGCCGGCATGCCCTTATACCGCAGCGCCGTGGCAGGCTGGTACAGAAAGCGCTTTGGCGTTACCCTCGATGCAGGAAAGGAAGTCCTCGCCCTCATGGGCTCCAAGGACGGCATCGCCCATATCGCCGAGGCGTTCGTGAACCCGGGCGACTATGTCCTTGCCCCGAGCCCCGGCTACCCGGTCTACCGGACCGGCACCCTCTTTGCCGAGGGCAGGGTCCACGAGATGCCGCTCCTTCGGGAGAATAATTTTGTTCCCGTGCTGGACGATATCCCTGCAAAGGTCGCAAAAGCGGCGAAACTCATGTTCGTCAACTATCCCAACAATCCGACCGCGGCAGTCGCTCCCGACGGGTTTTACAAAGAAGTCGTCGATTTCGCCCGCGGGCATGGCATCGTCGTAGTCTCGGACAATGCGTACTCCGAGATTGCCTACGACGGTTACCGCGCCCCGTCATTCCTTGAGACCCCGGGGGCAATGGAGGTCGGCATCGAGGTGCACTCGCTCTCCAAGACCTACAACATGACCGGCTGGCGGATCGGCATGGCGGTCGGCAACGCGGCGGTCCTTGCAGGCCTCGGGCGGGTGAAGACCAATGTCGACTCCGGGGTCTTCAACGCGGTCCAGCACGCGGCGGTCACGGCGCTGACGGGGCCGCAGGACTGCGTGAAGCAGGCCTGCGCCACGTACCAGGAGCGCCGGGACGTGCTCATCTCCGGACTGAGGGGTCTCGGTTTTGACGTGCCGTCACCAAAGGCGACCTTCTATGTCTGGCTCCCGGTCAGCGACTGCATGGCGTTCAGCGCACGGCTGCTCAACGAGGCGGGCATTGTCGCAACCCCGGGGGTGGGCTTTGGCTCGAGCGGGGAAGGCTACGTGCGGTTCGCCATTACGCGCCCGGCCGCACGGATAGAGGAGGCCATCGGGCGGATGCGGAGGATGGATCTGTGAACCTCCCCGGCCACCTCACCGTTCAGCAGGGCCACCTCCATATTGGCGGCCACGACTGCGTTTCCCTCGCACGCCAGTACGGGACGCCGCTCTATGTCACGAGCGAGGACCGGGTCTGCGAACAGTTCCTGAGGTACCGGAAGGCGCTCTCTGCCCGGTACCCGAAGGTGCAGGTGCTCTTTGCAGCAAAGGCGAACGGCAACCTTGCGGTCATGCGGGCGCTCGCACGGCTGGGCGCAGGCGCGGACGTCTTCTCTTCAGGAGAACTCACTCTCGCGCTTGCCGCCGGCATGGCACCGGAAAAACTGCTCTTCAACGGCAGCTCGAAGACCCCGGCAGACCTGAAGCTCGCCGTGGAAAAGGGGGTGAAAGTCTCGGTGGACTCCCTTGACGAACTCCACCAGCTCGATGCCGCAGCACGGGCGGCGGGGACGACTTCGAAGATCGCGTTCCGCGTGAACCCGGCCCTCGAAGTCCCCACGCACCCGAAGATCGCAACCGGGCTTGCGACCAGCAAATTCGGGATCCCCACCGGGAGATCCCTGCGGCCTACCGGGAAGCCCTTGCGTGCAGCAATATCCTGCCGGTCGGGATCCACTGCCATATCGGGTCGCAGATCCTCGATGTCGAACCATTCGCGCGGGCCGCCGAAGTGATGGTGCGGATAGCGAAGGAGATCACGGAGACGGGCGTGAACCTGGAGTTCATCGATCTCGGCGGCGGGCTTGGCATACCGTACCACCATGACACCGACCCGGCGCCGACACCGGAGGACTACGCGGCAAAGGTCGTGCCGGTCTTCAAAGCAGGTGTCGAGGCATGCGGCATCACCCCGGAACTCTGGGTCGAGCCCGGGCGGTCGCTCACAGCCGACTCCACCGTCCTCCTCACCCGGGTCAACTCGACCAAGGCCGCCCACAAGAGGTTTGCCAACGTAGACGCCGGTTTCAACCTGCTCATCCGTCCCGCGATGTATGACGCCTACCATGAAGTGATCGTTGCCAACAAGGCGGACAGGCCCCTTACCACGGAATACACGGTCACCGGGCCGATCTGCGAGAGCGGGGACATCCTTGCGCCGGACCGGAAGCTCCCGCAGCTGGAAGCCGGCGATATCATCGCCGTACTCGATGCCGGGGCCTACGGGTTTGCGATGTCCTCGCAGTACAACAGCCGCCCCCGCTGTCCCGAGGTGCTGGTCAGGGGCCCCGATGTCGCTCTGATGAGGCGGGGGGAGACTGTCAGCGACCTCACCTCAGCGATGGAACAGCCGCCCTGGCAGCGGTAGGCGGAGGCCTGGCCGTGCTCTTCCACCACGCGCTGGTCGACGACCTCATAACAAAAGAGGAGTTCGAACGGCGGGTCGAGGCAAAGATCGAAGAGTGCGGCGACCTCGTCGACGAACCGACCGCGGCAATGCTCGTCGTCGGCGAACTGGGCCGGCAGCACGTGAAGATCAGGGGGCTGTCGGCAAAGTCCAGCCTCTTCTCTTTTTTCGGGAAAGTCATCGACAAGACCGAGCCGAAGGAGTTCGAGCGGGCCGATGGCGAGAAAGGGGGGGTGGCCACCCTGCTGCTGGGGGACGAGACCGGGACGACCCGCGTCGTGCTCTGGGACGAGAAGGCGGGGGCGGTCCTTGACATAGCTGCCGGTGACGTACTCGAGATCATCGGCCGGCACCCGGGAAAGAGCACCCGGGAGATCTATGCCCTTGCCCTCCGGAAGGCCAGCTGCGAGATCATCTGCCCCGCTCCTCCTGACGGGACCATGGCCGGGAGCCTGTCAGATGAACCGGTAGATCTTGATGCGGTCCTGATCGCAGTGAAAGGGCCCCGGACATTTACGAAGAGAGACGGCACAACCGGCGGGATGGTGGAAGCAGTCATTGGTGATGCGCTCGGGACCGCCCGGGTCGTTGCCTGGGTGCCGGAACTGCTCCTCGGTATTCCTGCCGGTGCAAGCGTCCGTATAACCGGGGCAAAACCGAATGTGCGCGACGAAGGGAGAAATTACAGCCTTGACGAGAAGAGCAGCGTTACGATGACCGATATCCAGGTGCCGGTCCCGTTTTCCCCCCTGGGTTCTGTCAGTGACCGGGGCATCTACACCATACAGGGGGTAGTAAAAGAAGTAAAAGAACCGCGATCGTTTACCACACGGAACGGTGCCACGTCCTGGGTACGGAATATTGTCGTGGGTGAGGGGGAGGATGATCTCAGGGTTGTACCTGTGGGGGGAGAATGCACTTGTCCCGCTCGGTCCCGGGGACCGGATCGAGGCCTACCACGCCACTGCCCGGGCCGGGCGGTTTGGGGGGATCGAACTGGGTGTGGGAAGAGGCAGCGCGTTCCGGGTACCGAACGAGGTGTCCCGTCCCATCGTCTTCTGCGGTACCATCATCTCCGGGCCGGGGTGCACCTTCATCGATGATGGCATACATCGTTACCTTATCGAGGGCGAGTTTGCCGAGGGGAGCCGGATAAGCGTGACCGGCATCCTCTCCGGCAGCAGGATTAAACCTGAACAGATCGAACCTGCCGGTATGAACGCGGACGATATCCTTACCCGGATCCGCGGTTTCAGGGAACGACTGGCCCGGTAATTCACTTTCACCCCACGCAGTCCGGGACTTTATATGTCAGTCTTTAACATCTTGTTGTGCCATAGGAGATGTACAAGACATGGCTGAAGGACCATTGGAAATTGAAGATTTGCCGGGTGTCGGCCCGAGCACCGCAGACAAGCTCCGGGAAGCAGGTTACCTCTCGGTAGAAAGCATCGCAACCGCATCGCCGGCAGAGCTCTCGGAGGTCTCCGAGATCTCCGAGTCGACCGCAAAGAAGATCATCAAGGCCGCCCGCGAGGCAGCTGATGTCGGGGGATTCAAGACCGGGAAGGACATCTTTGAGCAGAGAAAGGATGTCCGGAAACTCTCGTTCCGGGTCCCCGAACTGGATAATCTGATGGGCGGGGGCCTCGAGACACAGGCAATCACGGAGATGTACGGCGAATTCGGTTCCGGCAAGAGCCAGATCGTCCACCAGATGGCGGTGAACGTCCAGCTCCCGGAAGAACAGGGCGGTCTTGCCCGGCAGCGTCATCTATATCGATACAGAAAACACCTTCCGTCCCGAGCGTATCGAGCAGATGGTCAACGGCCTCGGGCTCGACGATATCCCGGATGCCCAGGAATTCCTGAATAATATCCATATTGCCCGGGCCCACACGTCGGACCACCAGATGCTCCTGATCGACAACTCCCGCGAACTGGCAAACGAACTGAAAGAGAGCGACAAGCCGGTCAAGCTCTTCATCATCGACTCGCTCACGGCCCACTTCCGGGCAGAATATGCCGGAAGGGGGACACTCGCAGCCCGGCAGCAGAAGCTGAACCGTCACATGCACGAACTCTTCAAGCTCATCGACGAACACAACGCGGTCGGGCTTGTCACCAACCAGGTCATGTCCAACCCGGCGGTCTTCTTCGGCGACCCGACAAAACCGATCGGTGGCAACATCGTCGGCCACACAGCAACATTCCGTCTTTACCTGCGCAAGAGCAAAGGCGGAAAACGCATTGCACGTCTCGTGGACAGTCCCAACCTTCCTGAGGGCGAAGCCCCGTTCATTGTTGAAGAGGCGGGTCTCAAACCGTGCTGAAAGCGCTCCTGACCGATATTGACGGGACACTTACCGATCCCTCCCGGAGGATCAGCACCGGGTCCATTGAGGCGATCCGGTCCCTCACCGATCGGGGGGTGAGGGTGGTACTGGCAAGCGGGAATACGTCCTGCTTCATGGACGCACTCTGCAAGATGATCGGGACTGACGGCACGTTCATTGCAGAAAACGGGGGAGTATTCCGGACAGGGTTCACCGGTCCCCTCCATATTACCGGAGACCAGGGAGAGTGTAAAGATGCCCTCGGAATAGTCCAGGCGTATTACCGGCAGAAGGGGCGGGAACTCGAGCTCTTCAACCCGGCGTACCGGTTTGCGGACCTCGCGTTTGCCCGGACGGTCCCTGTCGAAGAAGTGAAGACCGTCCTCCGCGATCACCCGGTGCAGGTGATTGACACCGGGTATGCAATTCACCTGCAGTCCCCTGGCATCAACAAAGGGACAGCGCTCGTAGCACTCGCGGAGGAGATGGGTCTTTCCCCGGCCGATTTCCTGGCGGTCGGCGATTCGGTCAACGATATCCATATGCTCAGGACTGCCGGGACAGGGATAGCGGTGGCAAATGCGCATCCGGAGACAAAAGCGGTGGCCGATTATGTCACGGAAAAAGGATATGGCGACGGGTTCACCGAAGCCGTCGAAAAATATTCGTCTTATTTTTTCGCGAGATAGCGATCCACGACAATATAGTCTTTGATGTCCTTGACCGCCTCGAACGGGATGAGGAGGAGCTTGTCATCTTCCAGGTTGTAACCATCGGTGGCAAAGGCCTGGTCCGGGTGGATGATCATCTCGCAGACCTGCCCGGAATCAAAATCTACCCGGATGTTCTTGAGGGTGCCGATGAGCTTGCCGTCATTGCTCATGATCTTCTTTCTCGAAAGGCTGCGGGCAAATATACGAGTCATAAAAAAATTGACGATGTATAAATATTTAAATTGTTCTAAAAACCGAAGAAAAAAGAGTATTTTTCAGGACAAATAACGCACAAACGTTATTTGAATATTTCAGCTGCCATCCGGATGTCGGACCCCCGCAGGGTCTTTCTTCCTGCATGGTCGGACATCTTCTTTGCCTCTTTTGCAAGAAAGATACCGTATTCCTCCATCAGGGCGGCAAGGGTCTCGATGGCATCGGAGCTCACACGCCCGGCACCGGCTTTCTTGATGATGCGTTCAACAGCTGCCTGGGAAAGTTCTGACATAAAACCTCGGTTCCTCCCATACAATTTACCTTGACATATCTAAAGATATTGCATTTAAAACGAGGGGAATACCCGGATGATATCCGACTGGGTGAGGATGCCGACCGGTTTCCCGTCCTCGACCACGACAAGCCTGCCGATCTCCCGCTCCTTGAACCTGCGGATGACCTCGAACAGTTTCGTATCCGAGGACGCTTCGACGACATCAGCAGTCATCACCCCGGAAACCTGCGTGGTGAGCGGCAGTCCTTTTTCAATGGCCTTTGCAATATCGCTCATCGTGATAATACCGGCAAGCCGGCCATTATCCATGACCGGGGCGCCATGGATGTGGTCACGGTTGAATAGGAGAAGGGCGTCCATGAGCGTATCCGGGCTTTTCAGGGTCTTCAACGGGGTGCTCATGTAGTTTTTTATCGGCTTCTTGGGCAGCGAGATCATCTCGGATGTCGAGATGAGGAGGGACTGGCGGGATTCGTCCCTGCCGAAGACCTCTCCCCGGATCATGAGTTTGTTGACCGGGGTGGGACCGATCGTGATCTGGTCACCGATCTCGAAGAGTTTTGCCGAGCCGACGAGTTTGATCACCGCGTGGCAGACATCCGGGTGGCAGAGCGTGGTAAAATCGATCTCCTTGACATTTGCTCCCGAGACGGGCTCCCCGTTCCTGCTGATCATGACATCATAGTCGCCTCCGGAAACGTTCAGGTTGAGTTCCGCGTAGGCAAGGGCCGTCGGTATGTATCCCCCTTTCGGGCCCGGTACTCCGTCCACGAGCCCGATGGCTCTCAGGGCCTGCATCTGGTTGCGCACCGTCCCGGGGTTGCGCTGGATCATCTCGGCAATATCTTCCCCTTTGATGGAATGCGACTGCTGGTGGTAGAGGGTGATCAGGGTGATGAGGATATCCTTCTGGATCAGGGACAGGTCCATAACGATAAACCGTATGGCATTCCATAAATATATAGGTAGGCGATTTGTGGAATTCGAAAAAATGCCGACGGTCCCGACTGCCGACGAGATCCTGGACCGGAGTTTCCGCCGTGCGGCGAAAAAGATGAAGGAGAAGATCAACAAGGAGCGGGCAAACGAGGAGTTCGTCCGTGCGGTCGGTGCGGCGATCCACGACCGCCTTGTCTATATCATACGGGGGTTTCCCGAGTTCGACAGCATCCCGCCGTTTTACCGGGAACTGGCGGACATCCTCTACGGAATAGACACCATCAAACAGTCCCTCGGTGCCGTCGGGTGGGCTGCAAAACACACCAAGATGGTGGGGGGCCAGCTTGCCATGCAGTCGCGGAGGGCGGACGATACCCTTGTCCTGAGAAAACGTGCGGTCGCCCGGCTCGCTTCCATGGTCCACCAGATTGACAACGACCTCCTCTTCCTCAACGAGGTCAGGAATGTGCTCCGCAAGCTTCCCCATGTCGAGGACGCATTCACGACGGTGATCGCAGGATACCCGAACGTTGGCAAGTCCTCCTTCATCCGGCGCGTTTCCTCTGCTGAACCGCAGATTGCCTCCTATCCGTTTACCACAAAAGGCATCATCGTGGGGCACAGGGAGATGGGACGGGAGCGGATCCAGTTCGTGGATACCCCGGGTATCCTCGACCGCCCTGCCGAAGAGCGGAACCAGATCGAACGGCAGGCACTCTCCGCCATGATGAATGTCGCCGACGTTGTCCTTTTCATCCTCGACCCTTCGGAGCACTGCGGCTACCCGATAGACGTGCAGCTCAACCTGCTTGAGGAAGTACAAGGGATGGTGGGTGTGCCGGTGGTCGTCGTGGCAAACAAATCGGATATCGTTGCGGCAGAGGGTTACCTGACGATGTCCACGCAGACGGGTGAGGGGGTGGAGGCTGTGCTCGACGCAATCCTCATCCACAAACCGGCGCCGGAGGAGAGGAAGAGGGCTCCGGATATTCTGTCTCCTCTCCCCCATGAATCCGAAGAGATAGGATTGGATGAAGATTCCGACGATGGAGAGGAAGGCACACACGAACGGAAGCCGAAACCGAAGCGGGCGAGGAAGCCCCGGACAGCAGTGCCACGGGACAGTGTCTGACCCGCCGGATCTTTTGAAATCCTTCTTTCCCACTGATTTTGTTTTTTTATCTGAGGCAGATATGTGGGTAACCCTCTTTCTCGATCGAGAAGACGGTCCATGAGATGATTGAGGGGAAGATGCAGAAGGCGCCAGCAGCTTCCCCGGCCCGCTCTTCACCCATGCTCCGCACTCTGTTCGTCGCTGTTGATTGGACTCACGAAGTACGTTCGGGCCGCTACGCCCCGGGATTCTCCCGTCATTCTCATTCTCCAACCCGTTTTGTCGTAACCTTCAATTATCATCGCACCCCACACTATCGTACCGGCGATGAAGTCCGCCACAAACCGCCCTTTCCGGCTGATGACTTCTACCAGTGTATGGTAGATGATGCCGATGATCCCTCAACAGGAGACAACCATCCGGTATATCCGGGAACGGCGGTGCAGTTCCGGTGGCTACTGTTTTTACCGGCTCGACGAGCCGAATGCCGGAGACACATTCCATGCACTCGCATCGCTTAAAATGCTGGGTGCATTACCGGACGATGATGAAACTACCTGCTCGTTTCTTCACGCGTTCCAGTATCCCGATGGAAAATTTTCGAACGTGAATGTCGGGCACGCAGTGATCCGGAGTCTGGACATTCTTGGTGAGCGACCGCATATCGATCCCTCAAACTGGATTCTGTCATCCCTGCTGCCACCCGGTGACACTATCCGGCCGGTCGAATCCTCCTCCTCTTTCGGGCACCTGTATCTCCTCACCGATCTCTGCACACTTCCCGGAACTGTAATCTCCGCCGGGAAAAAAGATGAGATCGTCACCGCCGTGCTCCGCTATCGGTACCCGGACACCGGTTTCGGGTATCCCCGATCCACGATCATCGAGACTGGTCATGCGCTTGCCATCCTTAGAGCCCTCGGTTATCCGATCTCCTCAACAGGTTCAACAAACTTTCTGAAACAGTGCGAAGACCTCGTCTATGGCTTCCTTGCGGTGCCCGGTACAAAACCCGCGTATCTTGAACACATTCATGCCGGCGTACTCGCATGCTCAGTGCACGGCTACCATTCGCCCATCCTGGTGCAGTGCGAAGAATTCATCAGGAAATGCTGCCGTGAGAACGGCGGATATGTCCGGTCGGTATTCGGCGGATCGGCAACGCTCGAAAATACCTATCTCGCGCTGGACGCACTCACAGCGATTGAACGAATACGGGAAAACCCGGACAGCAGGAATGCAGGCAATCCCCTGCAGTGCTGCGACTGAGGTGACGATGGGCACGACCTTCTTCTGCCCGTTCTGCGGGAAACAAAGCCCGGAGGACGAACAGATCTGCAAGCGGTGTGGAAGATCCATTGAACACTGGAAAGATCATCCCTATGAAGAGCGGCTCCTCCTCACCCTGCACCACCCGCTCCGTGAGCACCGGATGATGGCGATACAAATCCTCGGGCAGGGGCGATACAAACGGGCAGTCCCGGCGTTTGAAGCAATGATACGCGCCGGCCAGGACGTGTACACTTTGCGTGAGATTGTGTATGCACTGTCACGGATCAAATCTCCTGCCAGCCAACAGCTGATCGGCAGACTTAGGGAGCATCCATCCCCGGTTGTGCGAACAGCATGTGATGAGACAGCCGGCGTAGTACCGGAAGGTGCACCGCGATGAAATCCCCGGTCAAGTCCCGGTTGATGCATATCCTGCTCGATGGCGGGTCACACAGCGAGATCGATCTCGCCACCGCTGCCGGGTTCACGAAAGCGGCGACGATACGGAGGTGGATCGAATCATTCCGGAATGCGGGATTCATCGTGCTGTGTAAAAATTCAGCCGGTCCCGGGAATGCGTACCGGCTCGTCACGGACAGGGAAACCATCCTGAAGATCTATCATTACCCAGAGTTCCGTGCGTTGCGCCCGGAGATCCGTCAGGCACCGTGGTTCTGCCCGGTCTTCACCCAGCAATTCTCCGGTCTGCCGGAGGAACTCCCCCTGCTCATCGACGGGATGGTCCGGGCCTCGCACACGTTCTTTGAGACGATCTGCAGGTACGACACCCCGGAGAAGATCCGGGAGATGTATCAGCCCGCGCTTCTCATAAACCGGCTTTACGGGTTTTCTGATCCGGTCTTTGACGACCTTTGTATCTATCATCAGATTTTCCTGCATGCGGTTATCCGGGATATCCGGCATGGCGGTCTTGGTGAAGGGTTCGCACAGCTCCTGAACAGTATGCAGGAAACACTCGAACGACAGTATACAGCAGGTATTGCCCCATCATGGAAAAAAGCCAGTCCGGGGGAAAGATGTCATCGATGAAGTGCTGATGATCCGGAATGTTCGAAGGTAAATTATGCGATAAACTCCGAACAGGGGCGATCAGGAATGGCTGAGCCTACAGGGCTGGCAGTTTTTTAAGGATTGTCCCCAAGCATTTTGAGGGTCTCTTCAACAGCCCCTATCTCTTCCGGCATCAGTTCCGTTCCATGAGGGGATCGCTCGGCCCGGGCACGGTAGCGTTCAGCATAGGTTTCGAACTTTGCACCCATCCGGTCCGTCACTTGCCTTGCCCATTCCTTCAGGACTCTGCTATAACCTGCAAGAGCCGGCTCGAAGGATCCGCCGAGTTGCCGGCGGATGTGACGTACAAGGTGCTCCTCTTCAAACCGCCTTCCCAGCAATGCGGTATACGTGGATTTTGGTACGGAGACGCGGATCGTCACGGGATCGAAAACCGGCATACCGCGGACAAGCGACGGGAATTCGTCATCGCCGGGCATGTCGGCACTCGTGGTTTCTGCCGCGCTTTTGACCAGATCCTCCTGCAACCGGAGGGCAAGGGTTTCGACGAGACTCTGGACACTCTTTGCCCGCTCCTGTACAATCCGGAGAACCGCAGTGCGGATCACATCGTCAGCGGTATTCCCCGTATCGGCTTCATGCGTCCTCATCTTCATGACGCTGGCAGCGGCAGCGCTGTATATCGCCGGAATATCCCCGGCGATTGCGTCGGCTGCCCGTTCGCATCCGGAGCGTGTCTCTCCGATAAGCCCGGTTGCCCGTCGCAGGCGGGCCCCGGTTTCACGGAGCTCTTCCGTATCTTCCGGTGATGCCTGCCGGCTCCGCTGGATCTTCTTCCGGAGATCGAAAATTACTGACTCCCGCAGCAGACCGATCTTTCTCTGCAGTGATGCGGCCCTGAGTTCCTGTGATCGGTCGAAGAGCGGAAGGATGTCCCCCCCGAACCAGCGGTCGAGCAGGTGCCGGTGCGACGGGCGGACGCTGACCGGGTGGACCGGCAGGTCAAGGCCGGTCTCCGAACCGATGTGCTGTTTCACGTATGCAATCGTCTTTTCGCAATCAGGGCGGTCGAGAAGGTCGGCTTTACTGAGCAGGATGTGTGCGGGGATGGCTGCTTCCTGCAATGCGAGGATCGTCCGCACGTCCCCGCCGGTCAGCGTGGATCCCGCGTCTATCAGGACCACCCCGAGATCGCACTTCGGCAGGTACGCGAGGGTCTCGGCAGCCCCGCTCGTTGCAAGCGAACCGAGACCCGGGGTATCGACAAAGGAGACACCGCTCGCGAGCCTTGATGCCGGGATGGTGACGGTAATCCGTGTCACATGCTTTGCGTTCCCCGGATTCTGCTGCTCGGTTGCGAATTCGCCGAGCCTTGGGATCTCGAACTTTCTTGCCGGGGCATCGGCAAACGATACCGTAAGCGACGGTTCCTCACCGTGGGTGATGCGTGTGGGAACAGCGGTGACCGGAGTCACGCCTACCGGCAGCAGATCCGTACCGAGCACGGCGTTGAGGAGCGACGACTTCCCGGAGCTGACACGCCCGAAGACCGCGATCTCAAAACTCCGGTCTTCTGCCCGGTCGAGGATCGAAGCGATCGTCCCCCGGAATTCAACGAGGCCCCGATCCGCCACAACCCGTTCGATCCAGGAGAGGAGGCCGAGGTCGTTGCCTGCCCCTTCCAGCCGCTGCAGGCGTTCCTTAAAATCCTGCCCGGCTCCCCCCGCAAGGTACTGGTCAAGGCGTACGACCAGTGACTGCAACTCCCCCGCGATACCGTCCAGTTCTGTCGCAACGGTATCCGAGACTTCGCCATATCCCCGCATGTACTTCGGTTTGAGTTCTTCTGCTGCAATGTCAATCGAATACAGCCTGCCGCGGACTGCCCGCGAGACGGGGATACCCGGCTGGCTGGCGGCAATGCCCTGGCCTTCCAGTACCCGGACGAGCCGGGCGCGGACGCGTGCGATATAGTCCTCGAGAGTCTTCCGCTGGGGCGGGGAGAGGTCTGCAATGTACGCGGGAAACGCGGCCCGTGATGCGGACTCGTTCAGGATTCCTTCGATCTCGCTGAGCGTCCTGTCGATATGCTGGCAGGTGACACGGAGACGGCGAACCTGGCTCTCGTTCAGGGTGTCGGGATCCGGGGCCATGGTCAGGACCGGTCACCGCACGAACGCTTTCCTGCCGGCACAGGCCGCCCTGCTGCCGGGTTCCTCTTCGATCCGCAGGAACTGGTTGTACTTCCCGATCCGCTCGCCCCGGCAGGAAGCGCCGCTCCTGACCTTGCCGGCGCAGATCCATCAAACATCATGTAATTGCCCTCCCTGTTCAGGCCAGTTTCTGTGAGAGACCCGCTGGCCGTACTGGTACAGCAGACCTCATCACCGGTAAAACAGAAGTCATCAGCCCCGGCGGGCGGTTATGGCGGACTTCATCGCCACTGACAGATCAGAAATGCTGGTTCCTGTCACTAATAGTTTTCTTTTTTCCTCATGGTACGGGAAGAGACAAACCCTTAATTATCAGCACATGCAGAATTTCTGTATCCGGTGATGGAGTTCACCGCTAACCGCCTTTTGTGCTGATAACTCCTACCCGCCCGATCGCCGGTGCTGCCATGCGGCACACCAGGATCGGATGATACAGGGAGGAATTCTCCTATGGATGATACCGGCACCCCGACCCCGTTACCCCCACACAACACCCGGACGATCCCTGTCCTGGAAAACCTTGCGGAGATCCTGAAAACCGAACGGCGGCGCTTCGAGGCCATGGATCCCCGCTATGCCATCCATGCACAGCGCCTGGACGAACTCGAAAAACGTCTCGCGCAGGGCCGGTTCCACCTCGCGGTGCTCGGGCAGGTCAAGCGGGGCAAGAGCACGCTCATCAACGCACTGCTTGGCGAGGACATCCTGCCGAGTTCGGTCGTCCCGCTCACGGCACTCCCGACATTCATCCGGTACGGGGAGCAGCGGTTGCTCCGGGTCCGGTACCATGACAGCCGCCCGGATACCGTCCTCAACGGTGAACCGACGAAGTGCATCGAAGACACGGGTCTTCCCGCATCTCCTCCCTCCGGGAACCGGTGGCTGCAAAAACAGCTCATGGGATTCGTCACCGAGGATTCCAATCCGAAGAACTTAAAGGGAGTTCTCCAGGTGGAGATCACCCACCCTGCTGCGATCCTCCGCGATGTCGTCCTCATCGACACGCCCGGTATCGGTTCGACCTACCGGCACAACACCGAGGCGACGATGAACTTCCTGCCGCAGTGCGATGCTGCTCTCTTCGTCATCTCGGCCGACCCGCCGATCATGGAAGTCGAAGTTACCTTCCTCAAAGAGATCCGGAGCAGGGCCGCACAGGTATTCTTGGTACTGAATAAGGTAGACTACCTGACCGATGCGGAGCGGGAGGTGGCACTGGGGTTCTATCGCACGGTCCTGACACGCGATGTAGGTATTGATCCCGGCACCCGGATCTTTGCGATATCTGCACGGGAGGGATTGCGGGCAAAAGAGTCGGGCAATGAGGACCTGTGGGAGGTGAGCGGGCTCGCTGAAATCTTCGATCACCTCATTGCCTTTCTCGCCCGTGAGAAGAACCGCGTGTTGCGGGACGCCATCGGGAGAAAAGCGCTCGATCTCTTCCATGATGTCCAGCTCCAGATCGAGCTTGAGATTCGGGCGCTCGAACTGCCGCTCGCCCAGCTGGAGAACAGACTGGCCCTGTTCGACAAAAAGATCGCGAAGGCACAGCAGCAGCGGATCCACGCACAGGATATCCTCACCGGCGACCAGAAAAGGGTACACGCCCAGCTGGAAGCGTATATCCAGAATCTTCGCGCCCCGCTCCGTGAGCGTCTCACGAAGATTGCCGAATCGGCCATCGCAGCATCCCCGCAGGACCCGGAGCCTGCGGCGCAGCAGGCCGTGGCAGACGAGATTCCGGTATGGTTCGAGCGCGAACTTGGCAGGATCACCTCGATGATGGACAAAGAGGTTGCTGCCAGGCTGAAAGATCACGAACAGAGGGCGGACGAACTCACAGAATCTATCCGGAAGGCAGCAGCGGAGCTCTTTGACATCCCGTACCATCCACCGAACGGTGAATACGCCTATGAGCCGGTAAAAAAACCCTACTGGGTCGAGCATTGCTGGGACAGTTCGTTCTCACCAATCCCGGCCGGGGTCATCGGGCGCCTCCTGCCCGGATCGCTGCGCGAGAGCCGGGCACGGAACCGGTTAAAAAAACAGATCGATACGCTGGTGATTCGCAACCTCGAGAACCTCCGCTGGGAGACCCTGCAGAACATTGATGCGGCATTCAGGAAGTTCAGCGCCGATCTCGATGCTAATCTTGGCCTGACCATCGGGGCGACCCATGGCGCGATCGACTCGGCACTTGCAGAGCGGAAACGGCATGAAGAGAAGGTTGCGGACCGGATTGATGAACTGAAGAGGGTGGCAGCAGAGATCCAGTGCGTGATCGGCCGGTTCGGAACTGTGCGATAATACAGAGGACTGGTCGCCTACACTGATACCTATGCAAAAACAGTCGGTACCGGCAGTCGCAAGTTCAATACCCTCGAAACCTTGAGCGATCGCGTTCCTCTCAAACGGAGGCGGGAAGTTTATATGAAATACTATCCTCCCAACGTAACTGCCCCGATCACAAAACCCCGGATCCCACCCCCCGCCATTCCCCCGGCCAACCTTTTCCCCAGGATCCCGGCTCCCGGATCATCGTTCGAAGAACGCCTTCGGCATTCAGTCGAAGACCTTCGGTCTTCTCCTCTTTCGGGTCTGATGCTCCTCAATATTCTCCAGCCTCCTGCCACCATTGGGCAGCAGTCGCACATCGTTCGAAGAAGGCCTCCGGCTTCTTCTCAAGCTCTTGCTACCCTTCGGGTAGCAATCGCACATCCAAAAGGCAATAAAGAGACATTTTTCAGAGGCTGAAATGCCCTTCAGATGAGCAAAATAACGATAATACAGCCGTATCCAAAAATCACTGTACTATAATTCGCCAAAAAACGCGATACCCGGAAAATCGACCTTTCAAATCGGGCTTATTTCGGCAAACTGGGGCTAAATTGAGGAGTTATTTTTCAGGGGATGGTATGTCCGGGCAACTCCGGAAAAGGGGGGATCACTCCGGCGTTACCATAAACGGGAAAAACAAAACCTCCTCCTTTCAGGAGTGTCATGCCAGATACCAACGACCGGTCGAGCCTCCATATCAAAATCTCTCGATTTTGCAAAAAAATTTTCACAATATGCCAAAAAGTTTATACACAATGCACAAAATATATTACATTGTGGGAACAATGAAACACCAGACTCTCATGTACGGCAGCATCCTTGCCGTCGGTATCATTGCCGCCATGATATGCGTCGGCATGGTCACCGGATTTTCGGTCGCAAAACCGTTCATCTCCGTTGACCCGGTGAGCGATAAGAACGTTGGCGACCAGTTCACCATCACCGGCAAGACCAGCCTCCCGGCCGGCACGGAGATTCTCGCGGAAGTCTACCCCGCATCCTTTGAAGACCAGACGGGGACCGGGAGCGGTGAATTTACCGGGGCGACAGGGACCGTTACGATCGCCGGAGGTACAGGTGGTACCAACACATGGGCATTCCCGCTTAACACCTCAACATTCAGGCCGATGGAATATCTCGTCAACGTGTCGTCATTCAAGGGAGACATCTCAAAAGGGGATTACACAAAAGGGGAGATCTTCGGATCGACAAGATTTACCGTTCACCCGGCTGCATCGGCAGACTCAGCAGTCTCCGCCCATTCAGCGTCCTCGTGCACCGAACCGTGCATCCTCATCGACGCGATTGCCCCGAAGACAACGGGAGACCTCATCGTTGTATCGGGCACCACTAACTTCCCGGCCGGGACGGAGCTTATGGTGATGGTAAAAGCGAAGCCCGGCAGTAAGACGAATACCGGGATCGGGTCCTCGGCCCTGGTGATGAAGGGCACCGGAAATGTCAACCGGTTCACCTGCCCCATCGATACCTCGATCCTCAAACCGGACGAACTCCTCGTCTCGGTCACGAACTGGGAAGGGGACCTGTCCAAAGGCACGGCACACCTCGGGAATGCCACCGGCACCGCGCTCTTCACGCTTGAGGGGCCGTATCTCGGTACCGATACGCCGGTCCAGCCTACGGTGACCAGAGATGATTTCATCACTCTGAACGCGATCGGCGACCGGTCGTCCGGGGACCAGTTCCTTGTCACCGGGACGACCAGTCTTCCCGTAGGGACCGGCATACTCTGGCAGGTCACACCGGCAGCACTTGCCGGGAACCCTGACCAGGCAGGGACCTTTTCGGGAATGATGGCAAACTCCCAAGTAACGAAAGGCAGTAGCACCGCCAACCGGGTGTCCTTTGCCATGGACACGAATGCGCTCCAGCCGGGCGAATACAACGTGTCGGCAGCGCTGCTGGTAGGGGACCCGGGCCAGGCCAAAACAGGGTACCCGTCGGGGTCCACATTCTTTACCCTGAACTAGCCAGGTATACATACCGCGGGATGTTCAGGAGAAATCATGAAAAGCCGCCAGGAATCAGGCCGCGCGCTCATCTGCCTCGCAGTATTCATAACCATCGCGACCCTTGTGAGCGCCGGGTGCACGGGGTCCGCCCCGGAGAACCAGAGCCAGGTTACCACTATCAGCGGGAAGCAGAGTGAACAGCCGGCTGCAGGTACACCAACCGCACCGGTGACCGTGAAGGCACCGGAAAAACCGGCAACGGTGCGGCCCACACCTGCACCGGTTCTTTCCACCGGGATAATGCTCGACCCGATCGGTGACGTGTCCGACAGTCAGAAGATCCTGATAACCGGAACTACCAGCCTTCCCGCTGGTACCGAGCTCCTTTGGCAGCTCATGCCGGATACAGGGAAACCTCCGACCGGCACCATCAGGGGCGTTACAACTGGCAATGGCTGGGTAGTAAAAGGTGACGGCAGATCAAACCGGATATCGCTCGATGTCGGCATGGCCGGGGACGATGTCAGACCGGGGAAGTGGGTTGCCCTGGTGGGTGAAATGAAAGGTAATTTTACGGATCTTGAGATTGGGGACCATTATGGATACGCCTCCTTTACCCTGAAATAGGAGTTTGCCCCGGATGAACCTGTGCCGGTGGTAAAGGATATGATCCAGGACCGGGAAAACGGGTTATGCTTAACCTCCTATGAGCTGAAAGGCTGGGGGTGGATCAAAAATGCGTTGTATCATGGCATATTTTCCGGCGAAAAAAACTGACCATTGTTCTCCGGATGCGCACGTTCATCAACGTTTATAAGAACGCTGTCAAGGAAAAACAAAAGCTAAACATTTTTTACCAGATGCACAAAATATATTACATTGTTCGCATATGAAAAAAAAATACCTGACCTGGGCCGGTATCGTCGCCGCGGGGCTCCTCGCGATCCTGTTTGCGAGTATCCTCCTGACCGGCACCTTCACCCTCTTCCCCTCGGCATCCATCGATCCCATCGCCGACCGGAATGCCGGCGATCTGATGGTCATCACGGGAACGACGAACCTTCCGGTCGGCGCGGAACTGGAAATCGGCATTTTCCCGGCGTCCGGTGCGGGATCCGGCACCGCTGCCGGGACAGATGCAATCGTTGTCCGGGGTTCCGGTATGACCAATACCTGGTCCTCCGCGGTGGACACGACCAGTCTCGCCCCCGGGGAATATCGCATAAACGTTAATAATCTTATCATCAGCGGGGCTGATAGCAACGTTACCCACGGGGACCTGCTGGCAACGTCCCGGTTCACGCTCGGCAGCCCGGCCGGGGGACCGGCAGGAGCCCGGAGTTCACGGGTGAACCAGACGCCGTTCATCGCCGTTAATCCCATCAGCACAAAACAGATCGGGGAAAAATTCCTTGTCACGGGTATAACGAGCATGCCGGTGGATACAAATCTGCTCTACGCGGTTATCCAGCAGGACAATACATCGACGTTCTCTCTCGACCCAAAGACCCGTGAGATGACGACGCTGGGCGGGGCAACGGTGACAGGCCTCCTCTATGTTCTCCCGGGCACGGAAGGCGTCAACCGCTGGTCCTTTGGGGTGGACACCGCGCAGCTGATCCCCGGCCCGTATCTCGTGAACGTCTCCACCATACAGGGAAATATCAGCGAGGCAAATATCTCGCCGGGAGACCTCTCCGGGTCCACCGGTTTTACGCTGGAAGATACAACCACAGCAGTACCAGCGCAACCAGGAACGGGGACAAATACTAATCCCTTCATCACCGTGGACACCCTCGGGATCAAGCCCGTTTTCGGGGAACGGCTCACGATCACGGGCACCACGAACCTTCCGGCAGGCGATGAGATTATGGTACAGGTAACCCCGTCGTTCACTTCGGATTATTCCCTCACCATCGATCCCCGGACCGGGACGGAAGGCGGGTTCTTCTCCGGCGTTATGGGTAACACGGACGTGGTCCGGGGCACGGGGGACATAAACCTCTGGTCGCTGACGATCGAAACGGCGTCCCTCAGGCCCTCGGTATACGAGGTAAATGCGTCCACGTTTGAACGGGACCCGGCGACCGGAAAAATCGTGTTCGGCAACGTCTCCGGGACATCGCAGTTTACCCTCGGCGGCTGATACCATGAAACGGATAACCTACCTGCTCTGCACCCTGCTCACGGCATCCGTGGTCGCCGCGATGGCCGGGTGGTCGATGGCTGCCGGGAACTTCATCGTCCCCGTCATCGCCATTCCCCTGGGGGTCATCGTCGTCCTCGCCTGCCGCCAGAATGTAACCGGGGTGATAGCAGATGAACGGACGGCCCGGATCCGGTCGAAGGCTGCGCTCCGCACCCTTGAGGTCTTGGTGATCGCCGGGACCATCGCCACGGTCATCCTGTATTCCTACGTGGTAAGTGCACCGCTCGCCCCGTCCATAACCGGGAAAGTATCCACGAATGCTGACGGGACAAGTTCCATGACCATCAACCTCTACCCGCCGGGCGGCCCGGAACAACCGGAAAACCTCATCCGGTCCACAACGATCAAAAACATCAACGCGATGAATGAATCCGAAGCCATGGATTACTGCTCCTACCTCCGGGAGAGTTACCGGGAGAACGAGAACCGGGGCCTTGTCGGGATGACCGTCGGGAGCATGCTCGTCATAATCCTCGCAACGTTCGGAGCATTTTATCTCTATTACAACAGAAAATACTAACTACACAAGGCTTGCAATGAAGAACCGGATCCGCGTGCTCCGTGCCGAGCACGAAATGACCCAGGAGCAACTCGCAGAGCTTGTCGGAGTTACGCGGAACACCATCATCTCCATGGAGAAGGACAAGTACAGCCCGTCGTTGAAGCTCGGGTACCGTATTGCCCATGTTTTCGATGTCGGGATCGACGACGTCTTCACGTACGAGGAAGACAAGGACGGGCCATCGTCGGACGAGGGGTAATCTGTTCCTTTCAGGTCCGGCACGCTGACTCCGACGAAAATACTATCAATCACGGTTGGATAAATTATCGTACTGTTCTTTGTCGGGAGTGGGCTTGACCCTCAAATTTCAGCACCCAGATCCCACCCCCTCCCATTTCCCGGACAGCCTTTTCCACAGGATCTCAGCTCCCGGATCATCGTTCGAAGAATGCCTCCGGCATTCAGTCGAAGACCTTCGGTCTTCTCCTCTTTCGAGTCTGATGCTCCTCAATATTCTCCAGCCTCCTGCCGCCATTGGGCAGCAATCGCTCATCCAAAAGGCAATAAAGAGACATTTTTCAGAGGCTAGAATGCCCCCCAAATGAGCAAAATACCCCCAATACAGCCTTATCTCAAAATCACTGTGCTGTAATTCGCCAAAAAACGCGATACCCGGAAAACCGACCTTTCAAATCGGGCTTATTTCGGCAAACGGGGGCTGAATTGAGGAGTTATTTTTGAGGAGGATTGTATCTCCCAGAACCCTTGAAAAAAGGATGTGGGAGGGCTCACTTCGACGGTACCATGAACGGGCAGTAGTAGCCTCCCCTTACCACCGGAGCTCCTCCTGGCACGGACGACCGGTCCGGCCCGGGTGCATCTTCCCGCAGCAGCCGGGTGCCGGCCATGTTCTCCGGCATAGCCTCGGCCGGGATCTCCACGAGAAGGTCGTCGAGTACCGAGGAAGTACCGCCATGCCCCGGCCGGCGACCGGGCCGACAGCTCCCGGATGAGGACGGCAGTCGCCGGGACCCGGCGGATCCGTGCGATGTCGCGGGCACACACGGAGAGGATGTCGTCCGCGGTCTCGGCAGCCGTCTTCATCCGCCGGACCTGGATGTAGATCGTCAGGAACGCGAGGTGGATGGCGAAGTCGTACAGCAGGCCCCGTCCCCGGGTATTCTCGCAGAGCTTTCCCTGCCGCCGTGCGATGGCCTTTGCTTCTTTGAGCGCCTGGTCCGGCGGCCTTCCGCGTGTCATCCGGATCTTCCCCCGGTGGCCCCTGTCGCCATCCCGCGATTGCCGGTGTCCGGCGGTGTGGCCAGCGAGAATCCGGCGAGACTGCCCGGCGCGAGCTCGCGGGGCAGCGTCTTCGTCCGGACCGAGGCGTTGTAGTGGTGCCAGTGCGTCCTCTTCACGCTGATGCGGTACACCGAGTCCCCGATCCGGGTGATCTGCCGTGCGATTGCCCAGGGCAGGAGATAGAGCGGAATACCAGATTCAGTCACGGATTTACTCTTCGGCATTCTGTGCCCGCCTCCGCTTCCCGGGCTGATTTCTGCCGGCCGATTCACTGGCGGCTCTCCTAATTGCCATCATCATCCCCACCCGGTTTCACCGGTTTTTTCCTGTAGGATGACCGGATGCCCGTGCCGAGAATCTCCGTCTTCCGGAGTACCCGGTCAGGTGTATGTGGCCGCTCTCCTTCGTTAACCAGAACGATATCCTGCCGGACACCGCCAGTTTTGTTCTGCTTTCCGTATGTGAAGTTTATGCTATCACTTCCTTTGCTGTCAACCCGGACACAGGAAAATCCTCATAAGAATTTACGATAATGATCACATGCCTGCGGGTGGACCGGGTTCAACGAAGTTCGTCGCTTGGAGAACCCATCATTTCTTTTCGGGACAACCCCCCGGCTGTCCACGAATTGGAATTTCGTTACCCGATATATAACGATTCTAACGCAACTCTCTACCGGACCCCTGACCGGTAGACGATCGCGTTAGAAACATTAAGTGGCGGATACCGAAATCCGCTTACCGGTATACTATGAAAGTCTCCGGAATAAGTTTGGTAATCCTGGTCTGCGTCATCGTGCTCATATCGGGAGTTTCTGCAAAGGATGCCGACACCTGTGCCGGGGATTCAGTAACCCAGGCCGGAAACCTGCACCTGCAGAACCCGACAACTGCCCGGACCACGGTTCCCGTAACTACGGAGACCACCGCAGTTCCGGCATCAGCACCGGCACCGGCCGGTTCTTGCGGGCTCCCGGTGAGTTCGATTATCATCGGTGCCGTGGCAATCGTCCTTGTGGTTGTGGGAATTGTGCTCGCCCGCCGCTGGTGGATCCGCAGGCAGAACCCGGCGCTGTTCCGGGATCAGGATTAGCACGGCGACACGCAAGAAAAGACACCGTTCAATACTTTTTTGAACGTTATCCTTTTCCGATGCCTGCGAGAAAGTCACCAGCATTCTTTGAGGAATTCTCCAAGAGCCATTATTTCGTCACCTCACCGGTTATGTGCATAAAAAGAATCGGGGATCAGTTCACCGAGGTCTTCTTTGTAAATACTTGTCGGAAGCGAATAGGAAAAGCCATGAACTCATACATAAAAAAAGAATATATTCTATCCCCCGATCCGTATGATCTCAATACTGTATGTAGATGATGAATCGCATTTATTGGAAATTGCGAAATTGTACCTGGAAAAGACGGGACAATTCTCTGTTGAGACCTGCACGTCCCCGCTCGACGCCCGGGAAATACTTGCATCCTCAACGTATGATGCGATCGTCTCAGATTACCAGATGCCAAATATGGATGGTATTGAATTTCTCAAATACATTCGCCAGCATCATGGCCGTATCCCGTTCATCCTCTTCACCGGAAGAGGGCGGGAGGAAATTGTTATCCAGGCATTTGACAACGGGGCCGATTTCTACCTGCAGAAAGGGGGAGATCCAAAAGCCCAGTTCGCAGAGCTCATACACAAGATCAAGGAAGCAGTCCAGAAAAGACAAACCGAGCAGGCACTCCGGGCAAGCGAGGAGAAATTTTCGACGGCATTCTCAATCAACCCTATCGCAATGGCTATCTGTGAATTTCCGAGCGGTCGCTTTATCGATGTCAACCAGGTGTTTCTCGATTATTCAGACTTCGGGCGAAATGAAGTGATCGGAAGGTCGGCGATGGAGCTGGGGCTTTTCGGAGATCCCTCATTTGAGGAGTGGATGATCGCGACGGTCAAAAAGGGAGAGAAGATCCGGAATGTCGAAATGGAATGCGTACGAAAGAATGGGGAACGGATGAACAAACTCTTCTCCGGAGATATCTTCGAGACCGGAGGAAAATCTTTTTTTCTCTCCTATGCACTCGATATCACGGATCGCAAACGGAACGAAAAGGAACTTCGGTCACGGGATGCAATCCTCCAGGCAATCGCGATATCAGCGGGAAGACTCATTGGTGCCAGGGACCTCGACAGGATGATCTCTGAAACGCTCGGCGCTCTCGGAGAGGCAGTTGGTGTCGACCGTGTTTACATCTACACTCCATCCGGGACTCCCGATCGTCCCCTTGCCAGGCTGGCGTATGAGTGGGTGAAGCCAGGTGGTGAACCATGGATCGATAATCCCCGGCACAACCTGATTCCTTACCGGGAAATGGGATACAGCGATAATGAAAAACGCCTGAGGAACGGGGAGATCGTTATTTATTCGGGAGGTGTTTCCCTTGCGGGCATGAGCGGGGAAACACCGGCAAAAGAGCATTGCAATACAGCAATCGTGCCCATTCTGGTCAGGAATGCACCTTGGGGAGTTATTGGGTTCGAGACCGCGGCAAAGAAAGAGTGGCTCCCTGGTGTACTTGATGCCCTGAAAACTTCAGCCGCACTTATCGGTTCGGCAATTGAACGGAATCTGGTAGAAAATGCTCTCAGAGAGAGTGAAGAGCTCTATCGCAGCCTGTTCCATGCATCACCGGATGGCATAGTAATCTCGGATATCGAAGGAAAGATCAGGTTCGCATCCCCGAAAACCGTTGAACTGCTGAAAGCAGGGGACGAAACGGCCGTTCACGGGACAGCAGTTCTCGACTGGGTTGCCCCGGAATACCGGGAGAGTGCCCGAACGCACATCGGGAAGCTTATCGGGACTGGAGAACCCTGTGCGTCATTATACCGGATCATGCGGAAAGACGGCTCATTGTTTTTTGCTGATATCAGTTGCTCCCTGCTTCATGATGCCCAGGGGAATCCGAGCGGGATCATCTCGATTCTGCGGGATGTCTCATCCCGGATCGAATCTGAAGAAGCGCTCCGGCTTGCCAATACCAAGCTCGCTCTCCTCTCTTCAGTTACCCGCCATGACATCCTGAACAAACTCACCGCCATGAATGGTTATCTCGGTCTCCTCAAAGAAACAAAGGATCCGATGACTCTGCAAAAATATATCAAAAAGATCGATGGGGCCATGGCCATAATTGAAAAACACCTGGCATTCACCCGGGATTATCAGGATATGCGGATGAAGGCCCCGGAATGGCAGGATGTGGAAACTGCACTTGCGATGGTGTTATCCCAGGTGGATATGAAGGAGATCACGGTGAATGCAAGACTGGATGGCCTCTCTGTGTATGCCGATCCTCTTTTCCAGAAGGTCCTTTACAACATCCTGGATAATGCCGTCCGATATGGCGAGACCATCACTACGATCGTGGTTTCATTCCGAACGGCCGACAATGATGGTATCCTTACCATCGAAGACGATGGCATCGGAATACCTGACAACCGCAAGGAGTGGATTTTCGAGAGGGGGAGTGGTCAGGGCGGGGGGTTCGGGCTCTTCCTCGTGAAGGAGATCCTGGGCATTACCGGGATGTCCATCCAGGAGACCGGTGAACCGGGAAAAGGCGCCAGGTTTGATATCAGGGTACCGGAAAGGGCACATGTAATTTCCAGGAAAAAATAAAAAACAGCTTTGATGCGTTGTCGGTTGACAGGGAATTTTTACGAGTTGAAAAATCGGAGATCCCCGACCACGCGAAGCGAGCGGAGTCACTGAGTGCCTGCGTGTGTTACGTACTCAGTGACGGGGAAACTGCGAAGCGTGATGCGAAGGGGCCGGTGCAGTCAGGTAGACTCGTTCATCTCCATCACTTTTAGCGATGTGGCGCCATTGCCAGTCCTTTGGGGGTCTTCCGGAGGGGATGACAGTAGATGAACTCGTGCATAATCTTAACGAATGCTGATTATTTGGCCGGCATCCACTGAAGTTCCTTTCGACTGCAGCTGCGGTACTTCGTGTGGCATCAGGAAAAAAGCGGGGGGTTCAGCTTTGGCATGTGCAGAAAATCCTTTTGGATGGAGGTTGCCGGAATGTCGGCCTGTGAAGTCTTGGACCCATGCAGTACAACGGCTTTTCGTGCGATCGCGCCGCTGAACGGATCAGCCGCGATCATCATGAATGCCCCGGCGGGCAATTCCCTATCCGGGACGGTCAGGGAATAATCGGCGTTTTCTCCCACCGGTTTTCCGGGACTCTCCAGCCGGTCGAGAAGCCAGGATGCATATGTGGTTCCCTCAGGGAGTGCGTACAGGGTGACTGATACCTGATCAGGGTGAACCCAGTAACTGTAGTCCCTCTCCCAGTGGACCGTAATGATCAGGTCGGATCCCGCCGGCACGGGAGCATCTGGTGCGGTGATGCTGAGCACCGGGAAGAATGGTGGTGTTGAGGTCGCGGCCGGCACAGGGAATGAAAGGATGAACAAACCAGCGAAAAGTATCGGAAGAAGCGATCTCTTCCAGCTACTACCACACTTGGTTCGCATAAAGCTCAGGTAAAATTGTGCCAAGAAAATCTTTGTGGTCAGAAGTGCTCTTCCATTGTCAACAGACCAGATCGCCCTCCAACGGTAAACCGTTCGTACAATTCCGGAATTCGGAATCGCTGTACGGGAGTCCGCATCATGCGGGTGAGACGATACTACAATGGACTCCGCACCATATTCTTCGGGGTCCTGATGCGTTGGCGGTTGGCTAGAAAATTTTAACGAGGTGAAATAGTAGTCACCAACCGTAAACACAACAGCAGCAGATTACCTGAGCCCCTCAAAAAACACTGGCCAGAACGGATCCTGTGCTGGTATTGCAAGGGGAATTTCCTCTCCGTTCAGTCGTTTCAGGACTCTGGCATCCGGATCTTCTATCACTCTGCCAATAACTGAGGAATCGATACCGGCACGTGAAAGTGCAGCCATAATTTTTTCCGAATATTCCGGATTTGCCGTGATAAGGAGAGATCCTTCAGCAATTGCAGTGACCGGGTCGATGGCAAATGCCTCGCACACCATCTGTACTTCCTTTGGGTACACAAAGCGGGACTCGTCAATAACCATCCCGACACCGCTTGCATCTGCGATCTCAAAAAGACCGCCAATCACTCCGCCCTCTGTTGCATCATGCATTGCCGTAACCCCCCCGGCAGCCATCGCAGTGAGCGCATCCTTTACCACGCTCATTTGCCGACAGAGTGCCTGGGCATTTTTGATAAGAGAATCCGGATATTTCCCGTGCAGATCCGCCTCGCGCAGAACGGAAAGAATACCCGCAGTCTCTATGGCAGGCCCTTTGGTCAGTATCACGTCATTGCCCGGCTGTGCTCCTGCCGGGGTAACATAGTTGTCCTTATCAGCGATAGCAAAGACAGTAATGCCCCCGATGGTTGGAGAGGTAAAACCAGGATAGTACCCGGTATGTCCCCCAACAATCGCAATACCAAGCTCAACAGCAGTATTGTGGATAGAATCGACAATAGTCCCGAAGTCACGATCACTTGTTTCCGGGGGAAGAAGGAGCGAGTAGGTCATATACTGTGGTTTCACCCCCATAACGGCCACATCGCTCGCTCCGATGTGCACGGCGTACCAGCCAAACATCTCCAGAGGCTGTTTTGGGACGGTAAAGATCGGATCTTCAGCGATGATCAGGACCTTTCCATACCCGAGGTCAATCACACCGGCATCTATTCCCGTTCTCGGCGGTACTAAAACGGAAGGGTCATCTTTCCCAAGACGGTGGAGGAGAAACTCTTTAAACAATGCATGGTCGATCTTTCCGATTTTTGGATTACCGGGAGTCATGGTATAATGTCGCTATGGTGCATATCTGGTCCGCAATTTCGAGAGGATCTCTTCCAATAAGTACGGAGACGGGTTCTTTGCCGATGGCACCGGTCTCATAAAAAATCTTTGGCGTTCTCCCTCCGGCGGCGCGAATGGCCTCCCGCACTTTCCATTCCATGGACGCTCCTTCTGCCTGCCTGATGTTCTCCGGTTCATTTCGCCGGTCTATGACACTGAACGTCCAGCTGTTTTTTTTGCAGTATTCTGCCAGCCACTGGGTGAGATTTGGGGTATTTGCAAAATTGATCCCCGCACGGAAGGATGAGCTATATTCTCGTATCTCAATAATGAGACGCGCCATATGGCTCGATGCCCCAAACCGGGGTCTACCGGCGGCATGAGGCAGATGGTTTACAACGGTTATCCTGCCATCTATTGCAAGAACATCTTCCGGTGTTCTAGCCTCCTTTCGTGCAAAAACCAGGTTTGATCTCACTTCCGGAATGAGCGGCGTAAATTCATGGCACTCTTCGATTCGATCGAGTGCGATACTCATCTTCCCGTACATCTCGATTAATTCATCATCTGACATTGCTGTTCTCTCCGGAACAAATTTTTCAGACCGCACTCATCTGAATCGGGCACGGGATTCAACCTCTCCAGGCACTCAAATGAGATCTCCTCAATTTCTTCTGTAATCATGTCAGCGGCGTTCCCTAGGGCCGACAGGTCTGGTTCGTTGCGAGCGAATGATTTGTATAATATGGTCGTCTCGATCGTATATCTATCGTTGTTTTGAGTGCTGATTCATCTGATTGTACGTATTATTTGTAAGAAAATACGGTTCTGGTGTATCTTCGTGACTTTACAAGATATTCTTCATCGCGAACTAAATCACAAAGTCAACAATGCTTCAGAACCGATCGATCCGATCTTTGGATCCAAGTCCATCCTCGACCGGTCCATTCACCCGGTTGGCCCTCTCCTTTAATTCAGATTAACCGAAGAAAATCGTCTCATTTGTTGGAATTGAGCCTTGAACTAACGTGTGATTTTCCTCTTTTATATCTTCATTAACTACTGGGGGAATCAAGTAGCCTCCCCCAGATGAAGCTCCAACAATATTGGGATCACCCTGCACATTTATTGAAAATGAAGATCTGGCACCAGGATTTGGAAAATTTTTTCCAGATGAATACCTACAAAAAAATTAGAGTTCCATTGCGATTGCCTTTTCCAGCGGCATGATCGGGGCTATCTTCGCAACCCCGAACGGACTGAATGGAGCAGTGATCTTCATGATAGATTCCACATCCGGTGCATCAAACACCGCAAAGGAGGTGTGCCGGCCGATAATGATATACCGCTGGATCAATGTAACCTCCTTGGGATACTTAAACTCCTTCCAGAGCTCGAGTAATTCCCGGGTTTTTTCAGGCTGCCACCTGAACCATAGTACAAACTGCATTACAGTTCCCCCGATTTTTGAAATTGCCCTCTCGGCGAATACTGCAGCAAGAAAAACACTCCTCTGAGGGAGCGGGTCTGGCTGAGGGGCAATAGGGTACTCTATATCCAGATATATATTTTCCCTACCAGAGGGGGATCCCGGGACCCGGAGCCGCAAGGATAAAACCTGATGTGGCAAATACAGAAGACCTTGAAGACAATATTTGCAGTTGCTTTTCACCCACTTCATCGTCCTGGTATGACTTCTTCATAGAGATAAATTTACAAAAATCATAAAAGAGCATTAAACTATTCACATCAAACCAATACCGCGAAGGTCCGAGATTATCTTATCGACCGCTTTTTTCGCATCTTCCGGCTCCCTGCCACCGGTGATGATCAATTTTCCCGAACCAAAGAGAAGAACAACAACGTTGGGGTTTTCCAACCGGTAGACAAGACCGGGGAACTGTTCGGGCTCGTATTCGATCCGGTCAAGATCGAAACCGACCGCGATCTTGTTGAGATTGATTGCCGTTCCAAGGTCTGCAGAAGTGACAATGTTCTGGATCGTGGAGGAAAGTTTTCCCGGAATGTCGATGCCAAGGTTGCGAAGCAGGTCGCCGAGAATGGTTAATCCGGTCGAGAGACTGTCGATACTCCTTGCACCGGTGAGCACAACTTTTCCAGATCCAAAGACCAACGCGGCAATCTTGGGATCTTTCATCCTGATCACAACGCCGGGGAACCGTTTCTTGTTGTATTCCGCATCCTTGATATGTGAGGCAAGCACGGAGAGATCCAAATGATCGGCTACCTTTACTGAAGCAACGATATTTTCGGTAATCCTCGGGGCTGCCCTGCATACAGGTACATGACGTATTTCAGTAGTTAACAAGTGAGATGGAGGAGTCTGGATGGGGGAAACGGGGCTATCGCAACGAAAGCGGATTACTCAACCAAGGCAAACGGATCAACCTGGTTCTCTCAAGATATGGATGGGGGTTTTGTCAGATCTTCAAGCCTTGCGGCGACTTTTCGCAGCGTGGCGAGCTCAAGGAAAATAAGGATATTGCCTGCAATATGGTACTCATCGGAGGTGAGCTTGACCCGGAACAGTATTACATCATTTACATCGACAGCCATCTGGGCGATCAATGATGTGATTGCGGCATGTGCCATATCAACTACGAGCATCGGTGGGGAAGGCAGCATGATGAAACCGAGGAGATCCGAGGCAGCACTCAGGAAAGAGGAGATCATAATATTTCCCACCTCAAGAATGGCGCTCTGATCCATCTCGCCAAACGGCTGATTAGTCCCGGTGGAACCCTGGATAATATTTGCTGTCAGGATCGCAGAATCCCGGGGAAAATGCAGGATTAAATAGCCCCCATGGGGAATATCTCCCTGAAGCTCAAAGACGACCATGGTGGCCAGGTCATCGCTGATAAAATCTCCAACTTTTGCAATATCCACCACATTCATCTCTGGCACACTCATGTCGATCTGGGTATTGAGCATCTGCGAGAGCGTGGTGGCTGAATGAGCAGCACCGATATTTGCGAGTTCCTGCATTGCATCCATCTGAACTTTGGTAAATTCCATAGCGGTACCTGCCTAGGTCATGGTGTCCGGGTTACGTGCCGGCACGACATCGGTGAACCGGTATTTCCCCGGTGGAACGGTAATCTCGAATCGTGCGCCCTTTCCCGGTATTCCCGTTTCCCTGATGGTAATACCGGTGATGGTGAGAACCTCCCTCGCGAAGAAAAGACCAAGCCCGGTGTTTTTGCCGTACCCAAGATCGAAGATCTTTTCTTTTCTCCGGCTGCAACACCGATCCCGTCATCCTCCCAGAATATAATGAAGCCTTCCGGGGATTTATTCCCGAGGACCTTCACGGTCGTAACTTTTCCACCGTGGCGCAGCGAGTTGTCCAGCAGGTTAGTAAAGACTTTTTTGAGCATCGGGTCTGCATAGACCTCGACTGCAGGAAGATCGGTAGTTATCCTGACAGTATCAGGAACGAGTTCCAGCGGTATGGCCCTGTTGATATTCTGCCATTGAGGCTCGTGTGTCCCGAGATTCTGGTAAACACGGGTGAACTCAATCTGGGATTGGATCGCCCGCGTGGCAGTTTCGAGTTTCTCCAGCATCCCGGCAAGTTTGACGGGGATCTGGGATTCCATTTTTGCCAGATCAAGATATCCGAGCAGTACGGTAGTCTTGTTCAGGATATCGTGCCGGGTAATGCTGGTTAAGAGGTTGAGTTGCCGGTTCACATGCCGGAGAGATTCCTCATCCTGCTTTCGTTTGGTGATATTGTCAAATACTGCAACAAAATATCCGCGTTCTCCACTATAGACCGACACAAACAGCCAGATTTTCAATGATTCCAGGTAAACCTCAAACCTCTCAGGCCTGCCTGTCATCGCCACTCTGCTGTAAATCTCGAATATCTCCGGGTTGGACTCCCGAATGCCGGGAATTACTTCCGTGACGTTTTTCCCGGTGACATTCTTCAATCCTGTTAATTTTTCAAACGCGTTGTTGACGATGAGATAGGTAAAATCCACAGGACGTTCTTTTTCAAAGATCATCCTGCAATATGCAAATCCATCAAGCATATTCCTGAATAACGAGCGATACCGCTCTTCGCTTGAGCGCAGTGCCTGCTCACTCCTGGTCAGCGCCTCGTAATTCTGGCGGAGTTCCTCCTCAGTGGAGGTCAGCTGTTCATAGGCTGCATTCAGCTCTTCATTTTTACGCTTCAGATCATTTTCTGCTAATTTAGGTTCGGTGATATCCATCAGGGAGGCAACACTTCTTTTCGAATCCGGAATGATGTCAACAGTCAGGAGGATATCGCGAATATCGCCGGACTTTGTGATGAAACGGAACTCGTAATGCTTTAAGGCGGCCTCTCGTCTCTCCCTTCTCAGGCGATGCTGGTCGGACATCCGATCCAGATCTTCCTTCACCACGAATTCCGTCCAGCTCTTTTTCCCCTCGATCTCCTCCTTTGAATACCCCGACAGACGTTCGAATTCGGCATTGGCAAGGCTTATGATGGTATTTTCTTCGACAAGGACCGTGGCAGTCCCGGTATTTTCGAAAATGACCCGGTATCTCCCCTCACTTTCGCGCAGGTTCCGTTCTGCTTTGCTGAGTTCGTCATAATTCTGCCGCAACTCCTCCTCGGTCGTGGTTAATTCTTCGTATGCTCCGTGGAGTTCTTCGTTCTTGCGACGCAGTTCCTCTTCGATTTGCTTACTTTCAGTGATGTCCTGTATCGTACCCTGGAAACCGATGATTATGCCATCCCTGTCTTTTCGCGGAACGGTCGTTATGAGCGTGTTGATTATCGTGCCATCTTTCTTCTTCAGATTCACCGGGTACTCTTTTGAATATCCCTTCTCTCTGATATAGGCAAGGTGGCGTTTCCGGTCACGTGAATTCGCATACAGGTCCCTGACATTGACTTTCTGCAGTTCATCCCTGCTTGCATAGCCGAAGAAACGGACAGCTGAATCGTTGAAGTCTAACCATCTCCCGTCAATCGACGTGATGAACACGCAATCCATGGATGTGGTGAAGAACGCACGGTATTTCTCCTCGCTTTCCCGGAGCGCATCTTCGGCCCGCTTCCGGTCAGTAATGTCCTGGTTTGCTCCAAAGTGCCGGACAATCCTCCCCTCGTTGTTCACGATTGCTGTCAGACGGACAACGATGTCGCGCACTTCGCCATCCCGGCGGATGATGCGATGCTCCAGCTGTGCGGTATGCTGGGAATCGATCGTTTCCTGTACTGCACGTACCACATTAAGAACAGTCGGTAAATCGTCCGGGTGGACGAATTCCCGAAAATAAATGTCTGCAGGCATGAGGGTGCCTCCTTCCCTTTCGGCTGAAGTGCCGTACAGCTCGTAGAACCGGTCATCGAATGTAAACATTCTGGAATCGATATCATACTCCCAGTTCACAAGGTTTGCGAGATTCATCGCATTGGTCAGCTGGATCTCCCGTCCCAAAAGCGCCTCTTCCACTCGCTTGCGCTCGGTGATATCCTCCAGGATCCCTTCGTAGTACACTATTTGGCCGCTGGTATCCCGGACTCAGCTTGCTGGTTTCCCGTACCCAGATGATGATCCCGTCACACGTGCGGAATTGCACTTCGAAATTGCGCACTGTCCCTTCGTGTCCGATACGGGCCTGCCACTCCTTGCGAGCCTCAGGGTTTGCATACAGATCAGGAACGCTGATCGCCAGCAGCGATTCACGGTCCGGATAATCCAGTATGTGCATAAGTGCCGGGTTGGCATCCAGGATCTGTCCTGCAGGAGTCGTACGGTAGAGCCCCACGGGAACTCCTTCAAAGAGGCTGCGATAGCGTATTTCACTCCTTAGTAACAACTCTTCGGCTTCTTTTCGACTGGTAATGTCCCGGCCGACCGACTGGTACATCGGTTACCTGACCATCTGCATCGAAGATCGCCCGGTCGCTCCACCGTTGCCATCGTACCTGACCACCCGGCATGACAATACGGTGTTCAATCATTGCAACCGGTGTATTCCGGTTCAGTGATGCAAAATGCTGTTTGACAAATGACTGGTCTTCCTCAGGGATCTCAGGAATAAATTTCGTCCCAAGGATCTCCTCCCTCTTTTTATTGAAATACCGGCAATAGGCCTCATTCACGAAGACGTGCGTACCATCAGGAAGAAATCGTGAGATGAGCTCGGTCTGGTCCTCGACTACATTCCGGTACCGCTGCTCGCTTTCACGCAACTTTTTTTCCATTGCCACCAGTTCATCATAATTTTGCCGGAGTTCCTCTTCTGCAGTGGTCACTTCTTCATACGCAGCTTGGAGTTCCTCGTTCTTGCGGAGCAGTTCCTCTTCGGCCCGTTTGCGTTCAGTGATATCCCGCCCCACCGATTGATACTCAAGCAGGGTACCGTTTGCATCAAATATCGCCCGGTCGCTCCACTGCTGCCAGCGAACGCTGCCGTCTGGCATAACGATTCGGTATTCGATGGTCGCAACAGAGTTTTCCGGCGTGAGGGATACAAAGTGCTGTCGTACCCGTTCTTTATCCTTCTCCTGGATGTTTGGGATAAACCGGGAATTGATCATCTCTTCGCAGGATTTCCCGAAATACCGGCAGTAGGCGGCATTTGCAACCTTATGCGTGCCATCAGGGAGGAACCGGACGATAAATTCGGTCTGGCTCTCGACAACGTTGCGATACCGCTTCTCGCTCTCCCGCAGGGCTTCCTCTCCCCTTTTTCTGCGAACTGCCTGGGTGATCATATGGGCAAGCTCGATGAACTGCGCTTTTGCTTCACCTCCTTTCTGGAGATAGAAATCTGCCCCGCTGTTCAGTGCCTGTATGGCCACCTCTTCCCTGCCTTTACCGGTAAAAATAATGAAAGGAGTGGTATCACCTTGGGAACGGAGTGCCTGCAGAAACCGGATCCCGTCCATTTCGGGCATCTGGTAGTCGGAAACGATACAATCGAAGGAGGTTTTTGTTAGTGCTTCGAGCGCTGATTGTGCAGATGTGTGCGTATCGATAGTGAAATCTCCGGTCCTCTCAAGAAAGAGTTTGCATAGATCGAGAAGTGGGGATTCGTCGTCAACATAGAGCACCGATTTCATCGAAATCTCTCAGACAGATCAAAATTCTTCTGTCAAGGAATATGGGATTTGAAATATATATGTATAGGTCGTAGGTTCTGATGACTTCGCGGGATTTTGGAAAATCTCAGACTGCATCTCCCGGAGATGAGACGGCCGATACGAGCAGGGCAGTTATCGGAACAGATACTATACAGGCGATAAGGATGAGATGGATTGTTGAGTTGACTCTTACCGGCCTGGTTGATGGGGCCGGATGGTTTCAGTCATATGCATTGCCGGAGCACCTCGCTGCGGTGAATGAACGGGTTTTTTTGTCGAACATCAGCGTGCACCCGGTTCGTCGTTCCCACAGTAGTATCAGCGCAAGAACGTACCACGGAACGAAGGCAAATCCCGTAGCAAACGCGGGGAACGCGAGAGCACCTGCAAGTGGGATAAGTGCGAGCAATGCTCCGATGAGGAGAACGACACCGAGCGGGATTGCACCGGCGATAAAGAACGAAATGATGTACTCCCCGGCCCGGTCTGAATCGTCATACCTTTTGCCAGCATCTCGAAACTGTTCCAGAGCCACCGCCCAAAGAAGGCAAACAACCCAAGTCCTGTGATTGTACCGATGTACATCATCAGTCTCGTGGGATCGTTAGTCTGGAAAAAAGTCACTGCCGGGAAGGCGGCCAGAGTGAAAGCAACCGCCATGAGAAGTACCTGGTTCCTGTACCGCTGTGACCATCCGGTACGTGCAGGGATTCCGCCTTCCTGTGCCGGAGTGTCTTCGGAAAAATTATCTTTCAGGACCGGAAGATGTAGCGGCAGCGCGTGGGTTCGCGGGCACCAGCCGAGATATTTCCGGATTGTCTGCGAAAGATACATGTTCAGACTCCCACTTCACGCCACTTCGACAGCATTTCCGATATCCTGCCGGGATCATCGACAAACAAGCCGACGATTTTCTTGTTGTTCGTGGATATCGCAAGCACCTGTGAATAGCGCGATCGGATATACCCGCGATAGAACAGCGACCCGAAAAACACGCTGACAGCTGAGATAGTATGTGACGAAAACCGTGAAAGAGACCCGGGAAATCACCCGAGAAAGGTACTGTGATTGCCCGCTGAACAGAATGGTAGGGATGACACCAACGAAAAAGATCGCAATCGCACCACGAGAAAGCCACCGGTGCGAATGGTGGATATTTTTCCGGACCTCGATAGTTGTTATCGCGTCTTTTAAAATGATGACAGGCCTGAAGAGGGGCCACCGGACGGTGATAGCATCCGGGTTAAATTCGATAATCACTTTTTTAATATCCTGATGAACCATCCGCACAGCAACACCAAGAATGAAGATACTCACCATTATCAATCCAAGTTGAGACCAGGTTTCAAAAAGGCCGTATTTCATGATTGCGAACAATCCCACAATTGTGCCGGTAAGGATGGCGGTAAAGAGCGGTATCGACATTCCGGTTGAACCATAATCCATGGTCACGTCCTGCATCGTATATCCACGGCTGCCGATAGGTATCGAGGACACGGGATTGTCTGCCTGAAATGTTCTGGAATGCGGCGCCACTATTCTGTCCGGACACCAGACCGAGCCAGCCCCGGATTACCTCAGAGACCCGGCTCATCGGGCGGGCTCCGCAACAATGGGAGTATCGGTTTCCGGCATACGGTGAACCGGACCTGTCTTTCCGCAGGCATAGAGGTCCGTGACCGCTATCCCCATAACTGTGGAGCCGACCGCCATCAGGATCCCGCAGGCAAGGATGAAACCATAACAGACAACCGTCATCAGCAGTTGTCCGCGCGAGGGGGAGAGGAAGAAGTCGTAGTCATGGTTGAGCAGCAGGGGCGACTGGCCGATCACGAGCGCTATGGCAGCGACCCCAAGAACGATTGCCCCGAAGACGAGGGTGCAGCCCAGCATCTCGCGCCATGTCTTTCTCATGAGTGCAACGGACCCGGCAAGAGCAGGAAGCAATCCCTTATTCTCCCGCACGATGCCCGGTACGACATAGAGGGCCAGCAGGAACTGGAGGATTGTTATGGCCATGATGATCGCCGAGAAGTAGAGCGCCGAACTGAATACGTCCGGGAGGTAGTACGCATAGGGCAGGTAGAATACAGCCATCGAGATGCTGAACACGATCTTCCCGACAATCTGGGTCTGGGTAGCGATTGCCGTAAGAAGAGTCCCGGCGAATGCCATCGCGATCGAAAGGGCTGCAAGGGTGCCGGAATAGGGGCTGATCGCAGGGAATGCCTCCCGGATCGTGAGGGGCTTTGCAACGGCTTCACGGGCCCGGTACTGGACCAGCCCTGCCAGGATCATGGTACAGCAGGAGAGAGAGATCACCTGCAGGAGGAAGATCCGCGTATCAAACACCAGGAAAGATTCTCCCAGTGGAATAGATACAAGGAATGGCATGGCGCTTCCGCTCTGTGCAACGATCCATGCTTCTGCCGCGATCAGGAAGAGGATGACGAGGCCGGCCAGGAACGAGAACCAGAGCAGCCGTTTGTCCCTGATCAGGGTCTTTATACTCCCCGTGGCGATACCGATCCCGCGCCGGATCCTGTCGGACCCTCCGGCCCCGCCGGATGGTTGCGCGGGATTTACCGTGGCCGAAGGAACTACGAGGATCGCCGGGGCTGTGCGCATAACCGGTTTGTTCGGGCACCAGCCCAGCCAGCCCCGGATTACTTCAGAGACGCGAGTCGTCATGGGTATTCACCCCCAACCCGTTTTCTCTCGAACATCGCGGACAGGGTTCCTGTCTTTCCATAGGTGTAGAGGCCGGTAATGGCGATCCCCAGGACGGTCGAGCCGATAAAAAGCAGGACGATCATCACCAGCATATAGATAACAACAATGGAACCCGCCGTCGCAGCACTGAACCCGATCGCGATCATGGGGACCAGGGATGTCAACAGGACAGCAAATGCAATCAGGAAGAAGATGATGAAACAGACAAGCATCTCCCTCCATGTCTTCCTGAACAGGGATAACGATCCCGTGACTGCATTGATCAGGCTTTCATTCCCAAGGACAAGGAGCGGCACGACATACAGGGTAAGAACATAGAAAACGGCCACGAATGGAATGGAAATGAAAATCATGGCAACGTTTCCCGTCGAACCAGGCGTCGTCGTGGCAGGGTTCATGATAAGAGAGAACACCGTTCCGATGAGTGCCCCGATCACCGCCCAGCTGAGAAGAGGCCTCAGGCAGCTTCCGGCATGCGCCAGTCCGTCGCGGATGGTTGCGGCCCGGCCCGAAATGATGAGCGAAACACAGGCGATCAGCGCTGCCAAGAGATAGTAACTGAGAAATGCACTTATCAGCCCGATGGTGAATGTCAGGACAATCCAGGGAAGCGACCCTCTCGCGATCAGGACGGAAGCAGGGCCGGTCACGAGGTTTGTCCCTGGAAACAGCGGAGTGCCGGAGAGGAACTGGAGGTACAGGCTCGATACGAGACTAAAGATCATGACAAGGCCGGCCAGGAGCGAGAACCAGAGAAGCCCCCGGTTCCGGAACAGGATCCGTATGCTTCCCGTCGCGAGTTTGATCCCACGATCGATCCGTCCCGGACTCCCGGCCCCGCCACCGGGCTGTGCAGGATGAATAGTGACCGGTGGAGTTGCGATAACCGGGGGTGTGGTTCGCAGGGGCTGTGCATTCGGGCACCAGCCGAGCCAGCCCCGGATAATTTCAGAAACACGTGCAGTCATACAATTTCCTTCACTTTCACAAAAAGTTCCTCAGCCATCCTCGTCGGGTCGGCAGTCTTCCTGATTTTGATTCCAAGCTCGGTTGCATAATCCCAGAGCAGCTCGATGCATTCGGTGTACCGCTGGCACGCTCCGCAGTCGCCATCGTGCTCGTACCAGACCTGCATCCCGTGCTTTTCGGAGACGAAGATGATCGCCGAAGTCTGGAATGGCATCGAGCGCCCGAGCAGGATTCCCCGCACAGGGTTGATCTTTTCTATTGCGATCTGGTTTGCCTGCGCCATCTCGCGGAGCGCCGATTCTATCTTCCCGTCCATGACAAGGAGGGCCTTGGACACGGCCTGCCGGGAGATACCCAGCAGGTTGGCGATAGTGACGTTCGGGGTTCCGCTGCGCCGCATCTTCCAGAACGTGAACTGTTTTTCGTCCATGGGCAGAAGCATAAGTCAACGTATGCATGTTGACAATATAAAAGTTTTTGAAAACAATAGTTGCCTATTAAAAATCTGAATAAGGGATGTAAGATTCTCCTGTTCACCCTCCATCCCCGCAATAATCCCGACAATCTGCTGATACTTTCATCAGGATTCACTCCGTTTCCTTTGGATGGTGGCGATTGCACCACCACACCCAATCGCAAAAGTTACGAGTGAGAGCGATAGCGGTGCGGGCAGTGGTTTTGTGGGAGTTTTCGTCGCTGTAGAAGACTGATTTGGGAAGTCAACAACTGCTGTCGGTGTTATCATAACCATAGGAATTGTTTGGTTGTTCCTGCGGTTGAAAAAGAACAATTCATTCTCTGTCGTAGCTGCGACATACTGGCCATCCCGGGAAAGCGAGATTTTTTTAACCCGTGACCGGGCGTCAAACGTCCAGTTCACCGTGCCTTTGCCATCAAGCACGACAATCTTTCCCCCAGTGGTACCGAGTGCGACGATATTTCCGTCCCCGGAGATACCCGAGCTCGAAATCTCGTCGTGATTGGTGCCGGCGAGCGGCCAGGTCCAGAGCAGCTTGCCCCTGCGGTTATAGGTGAGTATTTTGGAGGGTTCCTGATTGCCTAGTGATTGATCCGGATTGATGACGATTGACAGTTTATCTCCCGATGAAGATAGTGACACGTCTGTTATGTCAGCCCCGGTTTTGTAGGACCATTGGGATATCCCCTCACGATTAAACAGCGTTATCCGGTTTCTTCCTTTAGAGGCAACGGCGACGTACCCCGCATCATGGGTCATTGCGACACTATTCCCGCCGAGTGTCCTGTCCACCCACAACAAGCGCCCGGTTCTGTCCATGAAGTATACATCATTATCACCCGGGGAAAGAAACGAATCATATCCCAATCCTCCGGCGACCACATATCGCCCGTCGTCAGATACTGCGATACTCACGATAGGAACAGGAGTTGTGTAATTCCAGAGAACGGGATTGCCATGATCGAAATATGAAATACGACCCCCGGAAAGAGTCCGATTCATTTCCCCAACGACGATGTAACGCCCATCTTCCGATACCGCAATCGCCGGAATCCAGGTATCAAATTGAATATTCAGGGTTTGATTGCCGTTCCGGTCGAAAACCAACAACGAATTATCCCAGAATCCTGCGACAACCGTGGACCCATCGCCGGATATCATGACATTCCGGATATCCTTTAGACTATGATAGTTCCAGAGTATCGTGCCATTCCGGTCAAGGTAATCGATGGTATGATCTGATGACCCTACCAACGAGTCGCCACCATCGGAAATTGAAAGAGGCCTCTCGTTTGGATAAACGCTGTCGTTCAACGAAACCGGAGAGGTCCATACGGGTACGATAGCCGGGACTGGCGACGGGAGGGGAAATTTTCCGGAGTCAGGAATGATCGGCGTCTGATTCTTATCGGCCGATACCGGTACGACAAATGCCATCATCGCTATCAGGACAACAGCGATCAAGTAACCGCTGGTAAGCGAACGAAGGCTGAAGTTCATTATCAGCCTCTCCACTTTTTTTGCATTGACGAAATTACACCGATGATGCCCAATGCCGACAGCGTGAAAATAAGAGGCACAGGCGAGGGTTGTGTCGTGGATGAAACCGAAGTATTAACGGACATGGGGGGTTGCATCGTTGGCGTTACCAGTGAAAGAAGTGGAGTTTCTACGGGAGTTTGTTTTCCCTTGATAAGTGTGAACCTGAACATGCTGTACACGCTATTGAACGTGGTTGCCTGGAGCTCCACGAAATATTCATCCGGCCTGAATTCCTTTGTGTCGAGATGAAACGACCAGCTGTTGTTCCCGGAGGTTCCCGGAACAACCCGTATCCACCCGGATGCATTGCTCGGGTTCCCGAACTGCGGACCGCCCGGATTGAAGGCACTCGTCATCACATAATAGTCAAGCTCTTCACCAACGGGAAGGTTTGTTTCCCCGGTCAGGTTAAACGTCTCGCCAACCGAATGGATGCCGCTCGGGTCCATACTTATAAAAAACGGCTCGCCTATGTGGATGAAGGAGGGCCGGCTCTTTGAACTGGTACCTTCCGGGCCGGTAACGGTAAGGTTGACCGTGAAATTCCCATTTCTCTGGTACGTATGGACCGGTTTCTTATCCGTGGATTTTGTTCCGTCCCCGAAGTCCCAGAACCATTGCGTGATCGTACCTTGGGAATATTGCTGGAATTCAGCGCTGCATGGTGCCGGATGTGAAGTGTAAATAACGTCAAAGTCAGCGACCGGCGGGAACGGGCCGACGAGGATGAAGGCCCAGTCTTTCACCGTACTGGTGCCAGCCGGTCCGGAAACCGTCAGTCCCACTGAGTAGTTCCCCTGTTTCTGGTAGGTATGCACCGGGTTTTGTTCTGCCGAGGTAGTTCCGTCGCCGAAGGTCCAGAGCCACCCCGTGATGTCCCCCATGGAATTATCGTTGAAGGTGACCGTGAGAGGTGCGTAATCGGCACGCTGGGGATCGGCGCCGAACTGTGCAACCGGTGGCCGGGGACCGACCGTGACGCATCCCGGGTAGGTGAAGGTATCTGTCCCTGACGGTCCGCTGACGGTAAGGGTTACGTTGTAGGTACCGTTGACCCTGTATGTATGGACCGGGTATCGTTCACTCGAAAGAGATCCATCGCCAAACGACCAGTTCCAACCGGTAATCGTTCCCTGCGAATAATCCGAGAACTGTACTTTCAGGGGGGGATTTCCCTCGTTCGGCGGCATGGGCGAGAACGATGCAACAAGCAGTGCCGGTGTCGGCATTGCGATTCCTCTCTCTGTTGCATCGATGATTGTCATCACCAACAGGTTCCCGGAAAGGACAAAGGTAATGTTTCCCTCAGAATCAACGAACGCCCCGTTTGGTACGTTATGATTATGCTGAGCGCCGGTGTCGTACACGGCAAGGAACTGGGTGCCGTTCGGGTAAAAAACGCGGTCGACTCCATCGTCTGACTGGAGGATGATTGAACCGAGGGGGATCAGATAAACACCGGTTTGTTCCACCGTGCTGAGTTCCTGGTTCAGGATCACCGGTTCCATCGAACTGTTGACATGCAATGGCGGGAGAGGATATTTCCCGGAGTTCGGGACGGTTATGGTCTGACTGTTATCGGCTGATACCGATGCGACGAGTGCAAGCATCGCGATCAGAACCAATACGACCAAGAATCCATTCGTGAGAGAATAATGACGAGAAATCATTTTATCGCATCCATCTTTTTTGCATGAGCGAAATCACTCCGGCGATACCCAATGCCGTAATGGTGAACGTGAGAGGAAGTGGTGCGGGCAATGGTGTCGTAGGTGTTTTTACCGCAGTGGAATTCCGCATCGTCTCCCGGGAAAACAGGGTGTCGTTGTCCACAGCACAGGTGCGGATCGCTGAAGTATCGACCGTGAAATTCCAGTGGCCGCGGTATGGGTCAAACGTGGTTGCAGTAATATGGATCTCCCGGGCATCGCAGGGGACAGGTGCCAGATGCAATGTGACCTTGTTCACACCATTTCCGTACCAGGAGATCGTGTCCCGGAAATCCCGCGCTGGTCCATCGTCGACGCGGTATTCAGTGGTCACCTGCGAGAATCCCGGGAGTGAATCAGAACCTTTCCTGGGCGCCGGTGCAATCACTGTCAGGTTTGCAAAGCCCCCCCGTTCGTCGAGTGCGAGAGATTCGAGCCTTGCGGTTACTTCGCTATCGGTTACCGTCGTATCGGGGTACAGGGAACCGGCCAGCGCACCCTGCGGGTACTGGACGATGACTTCTGATCGGGCATTCATAAACCCGGGATCCGGGCCGAACGTAATGGTTGAATCCGGGGTGAGATTCTGGGTGAACTTTGCTTGTGCCGTCAGGTAGTACACGCCCGGATCCACCTGGACCTGCTGATCGTTACGCTGGTCCCAGGCAAGGATCGTGCTTGCCGTACTGTGAGGTTCAAGAATCTGGGTCTCTTCGCCATGTGGAAGGTTCCGGACTATTCCCTTATTCCACCCATCAGGCCGGGTCGAGACCTCAAGGGCCGGGGGAAAACCCGGGAAGGTGAACAAATCTGCGATGGCATTGGAGAGGGTGATGTTAACTTTTACCGGTGCTCCGTATGCATAGACCGGCTTTTCCGGCGAGATGTCCATCGCGAGCGGGGTCGGTGCGGGGAACGGGGAATACCCTGGACCACGGGTCCGGTTAAGGATCTTCAGTTCTTCTGGGGAAGGGGTCGTGCCATAGCCTATCAAAGCCCCGGTCTTCGGATCATAAATGTAGTGCGGGGCGGATGCATTTTGTAAACTTTCTGGCGCTGATGTGTCTGGAGTTGCGGCGTGGACGGATACAATCATGATTAACGATACGGCAAAAAACATCAACCAGAAAATACATCTTTCTGACTCAGACCGTTTCATCGCGTGCATCATCTTACTCTCCTCGCGAGAAGGAATGTAGCACACGCGAGTGATCCAATTATAATTCCCGCAGCAACCCGGCAGCGTTTCATCCTGGCCACTCCCTCCGGGCAAACAATACCCGGTCATCCCAATTGAGTTCCGCGAGAATTTTTTCCCGTTCGGCCTTTTTCACACCAGAATCAAAGTTGATATAGACTGTTTTCATGTGCCGCAGGAAGACCCCCTGTCCCTTCAGGCGCAGGAAGTTTGCCTCCTCCGGTGGGTCGATCCCGACAGGGATGGTGATCGTACCGTTTTCCCACTTCAGGAACGTGACGTAATCCCACATAGTGGTTTCCCGGTCAGGACCAGCAGATCCATCGCTCGTCAGGATCGAAAACGTCCGGTTGTAGTCCGTTTCAGGAACGCGGAGGTAATATCGCCTCACGATTGCAGGGGAAAAAACCTGCAATGTATAATTATAGGGTATCCGGTGACTGCTGATGATCCGTTCGATATCTTCGGTACTGAGCGAAGTGTCGACATCGATGACGCTGAACCAGTCTGCCTGCTCGTGCCATGCAAGGGTTTCCTTACTCAGGGTCGGAAGGGTTGCGGGTCCCGGGTAAAGCGGGTTGAATGCCGGAGGGTGCTCGTATACGGGTAAAGTTCTGGTAATATACGCACCGAGCGCCACGATCCCGGTGTCGGTCAGCGGCCGGTCCCCGTAAATTCCCTGCGATTGTGCGTACGCGATGAAATCCCGGTCTTTTTTATCGTCTTCCTCCCATCGCCGGGTGTTGTCGGCAAAGTCCGTGGGTGTCACCCGGGAAAAAAGTGACGGGTTTGCCTCAGTGTCCTCGTTACCCGTAACCGGTTCAACCCGGCTGTTCAGGGTATACGTATCGACAAGGATCCGGTTGCGTTCACGGGTCTGCGGATTCTCCACTTCCATCATGATAGTAACATTATGGCAGCAGTTATCGGCAAGGGAATAGACCGGCCGGGTTGAGAGCGCGACAGAGCCGGGAAAATCCCGCGCAGCCGTATCGCGGGCTTTCTGCACAGCATTCGCGATATCGTATTCCCCAACGGGGGTCTCAAGACCCCAGGGATGGGAAAACAGTCCCTTGTTGGCCCCGACAATAATTTCACCGACAGCAACCCCGTCGCGTTCGACGCCGAATACGTAATAGAGTTTCCGGCCACTGAAATCCTCGATAATCGCAGGCTCCCGGCTGCTGATCGTGGCATTCCGGTAGGACAGGTCATCAGAGATCTCGGGCCGGTCGACCTGCCGGTCCCAGAGGGTGGATTGTGCCTGGACACGGGCGGTATCTACCGGCACCTCATTTTCCCGGATCAGCTCGTTCGTGATCGGGTGGGCGTCCAGTACTGCAGGTGTGCTGTCAGGTCCGGAAAGTGAGGACCCCGGTGATCCAGCAGAAGAATAGTTCCGGATGATACTTGCATTCTGTGGGCTGACCGAGAGCCGGACATCTATGCCCTGCGACATCGCATACGCCACGATCCCGCTCGCGTTCGATTCCTGCAGCTCCCATTGCGCAATACGATCCGGCCATTCGCCCTGAGGGACGGAGTCCAGGTACGACCACGCATATTCACTGCCCTTGTAGTCTTCGGAAGGGTGGTCCGGAACGATTTCGAGTGTGAATGCATCGACAACGACCCTCTCGTCTGTTCCGTTGCTCGTGTTCCGTATCATGATCATTCTGCAGAGCATAGGGTAACCTCCGCCATAGAGAGCGGGAACATCCGAAACGAGAGGGTAATCCGGGTACCGCATTTTCACAACCTTTTCCGCATCCAACGCGATCTGCGAATGATTGTACGACGGAGCTCCCTGGTAGAGCCGGAAGACCCCGTGACCCATGAGTTTGTTTGCTGACGTCCAGAAATACCCGGGGATAGTTCCCCCATTACGGAGATAAAACTCGTAGTACTGCGGCGTGCCGTTGATATCGAAGAGGATGACCGGTTCAGCATCGAGAGCAGCAGTGGTCCAGTTCGGATCGGAGCTATAGGGACCGTCGATGGTGAACGACCAGAACTCTGCGAGAGACTGGTTGAAGGCGGTGGGGATCGGAACGAGGTTGGGATCGGTTTCCCGGGATACGGCAGATATGACGGGGTTCGAATCGGCAATTGTCTGGTTGATCTCTTCATGGGATCGCTGCGGTGCCCCCTGGCCAAAAAAACCCACACACCCGGCTGCAACAACGACCGCCAGTGCCAGGGCTACCAGCCATACAAGATTACGCATTTCCCTGAACACCTCCTGGCGGACACGGAATCCGGTCGTATCTGCACCGGTCCAGAAAGACCGCATTCAGGTCCGGGTAATACCGGAACATCGATTCCGGATGGTTCATCACGACCTGCGCTGGATCCGGATTATTCGCAGCGAACATAGTCTTCGGGATCTGGTACAGCACAACCCGTTCGTCCGGGCCGGTGTTGCGATACACGAGGAAATCCGGATACTGTGTACTCTTGGAAAACGTTTCATTAAACTCGCGGGCAGGAAGCCGGATATCGACGATTCCCGGAGTGGTACTATTGTTATGACTGCGGACCCAGGATTCCGGCATGACTATGGAGGTCAATTCAGAGATGGTCAGCGGCTGGGCGTTTTTGGGTTTGTTCACAGGAATCGTTGCCATGAGCCGGTCGTCCATGTGTGCAAGGGAGGTTGCCATCCGCACCATCTCCGCTTCATCCAGCATGCCGGTGATCGCGTATGCATGGCCGCCTTCGATCCACTGCAGCTGGTTTTTGCCTTTCCCCGTCTGGAACAGGCCGGTGGTCCTGTTGATGGTAACTTCTGCGATGTCTCCGTCAAGGGATTCTGAGAACGGTTTCCCTATCACCGGAGAATCAATGTACTGCAATCCCTTTGAGCCGTTTGAAAACCAGAGTATGACTGCCCCGTCCCAGGTCCAGGAACCGCTGTCATAGGAATATCCCTCTGGGACATAGGCGGGAACCACGAAATCGGAACCCAGACTACGATAGAAATCTTTGAGAGTAAGGTAAAAACTTACGGGATCGTGATGCCGGAATTCTTCAGGCGGATTCGGCACGGTCCGGGGATCGAACGCAAATTCGCTGTCGGGAATGCCGCTGTTCACCCGGATATCCCGGTATTCCACGGTCATAGGTGCTGGCCAATCGGAGTTAAAAAACTCAATTCTCTTTGCGATCCAGGAATCGGCATCTATCCAGACCCGGGCATTCTGGTAATCCTGAGGAAGACCACTGAAGGATTCGTTCGGCAGGGCGGAAAAGATCATCACGTATGAATTATTTCCAGCGTCAATCCTGCTCAGATAAAACGCACGAGGGTATCGTTCAAAAAGATCCCGTACGATCTTCTGGTAATCCCTCTGCGTGAAATAGGTCTCATCCGGATCGATGTGGGTGGTAGTGCGAACGGTCTTTGTCAGCGGGGAGTACCACCAGATAACGTTGCCATTTGTCACGATCAGCGTACCGTTCGCCTCTCCGCCTGACATAAGATATTCGATCCGGTAGTGGTGCGGATCTTTTTTCTGCACCACGAACCGGTCCTTGTTCGGATAGTCTTCCGTCGTGATCTCGACAGTTGCCGAGAGATCCCGTATCGTATCCTGCTGGTGTACGAATTTCTCTGCAATTATCGGTGCGGTCGGATTTTCCGGTGTCGATGCCGGTGTCGGGGCCGATACGCACCCGGCACCGAGAACGAGGCACACGATCAGCCCGAAGAAGAGGCCTGAATTTCTGTTCAAGGTACCATCCCCGCAAGAGTTTCTAACGGCAGGAAGAGATCCGGATTCCCGGTTCCCGAACCATAAACCGTATCCTGCAATGACCGGCCGCTCATCCCATACCCGACGACCGGGCCGGGATAACCCGGATTTGTTCCCTTCACATTGTACACGATCATAACCGTGAGCGGGGACTTGCACTGAATGAACGGGAAGGAGCAGGGCTTCGGTACCATGCAGTCGTTCCCGCACCAAATCACATTCGGATTAAGGCGGGCAGTCGACTCGTTCATGGTCTGGAGCGGTTCAGGCTTCGGCGTATTGCTGTACCGTGACATGTCTTTCTGCCCGGCAAGGGTTTCCGCATGAGTCAGGTAGTACGCTTGGTCCGTCGTCCTGTTTGCCGCACTCGCGAACGGTATCAAAACGATCGCTGCCAGCAGCAGAGCAATGACGATAAGCGTTCGAAATTTCATAGTTCCTCCCTTCAACAACTGCACCCAGAACTGTCAGTGGACATCCACTGGCTCGTGCTTTCCTCGCCGGTATCGTACTGCTGGATATCGGCGCTTGTGACGATCAGGCGGGACCACAGAATCCGTTCCGAAGACCGTGCAAGTTTCACCGTATTTTGTATCTCCCCAAGCCTGCTGCCTTCCCCGGATACATCCATCCGTGGAGAGCACTGCTTCCATACCGGGTCGAGTTTGATTTCAGACATGCCGATAACGCGTTCGATTCGCTGCCCGTAGAGTACATAAAATGTGCTGCGGGTGGTGATCGACACAAGGGGCCTGCCGTCAGGATAAAAAACCCGGTCGACATCGGTTTTATAGACAATATACAAGGGCTTCGTTGCATTTCCCGGTGGCGGGAGCACAAGATCAACCCTGTCAATTGCGACAAAATAGTCAGAAGTAAAATTATAGGCCCCACGCTGCACCGGGTTCACGGTCCCGTTGGTCCCGTACCTTCGGCTTCCCACAGGTACCGGGGTCAGGTTAAATGTCCTGACCCCTTCACGTGTCCCTAGCACTTCAACCATACCCGTATCCCGGCTGGCAAGAAGGATCCGGGCATACGGGAATTCATAGAGGCCGATAACGGAGTCCGGTGCAGCGGTGATCCCGGCCCGGTCCATCAGGGTGTCGATGATCTGCTGCTTTTCCGCGTAACGCTTCATCGGGGGCAGGGTCAGGTCTCGCTCGGGTTCGCGCTCCCCGAACTCGTGGAGGAAACCCGAGGCAAATTCCGGTTGGATATCCACTGAATAATACATCGGCACGGTATTAGGACCGCAGGTCCCGAGAACAATTCTATGCTCCGGGCTGATGACGAAGAGCGCAATCCATGAAATAATGATCGCGCAGCACACGGCAACGAGAATTTTTTCCCATAGTCTCCGGTCGGTAAGATTCATGAGCATTTTTCCTCCTAGATAATGTGAAACGATGCGAGAATACCGAGGGCTATTCCCAGCAGCATCAGCACCAGGAAGACCCGTGCCCAGAACTTTCCTTTATAGATTCCCTGCGGGTTCGGGTCACGCGGGTAAAACCGGGTGTCCTGATAGTCCCGGAAGAACGGACGCCCGCACTCGGGACAGATGTGATGAAAGATGTTGTCCTGGTGACCGCACCGGGGGCAGGTGAACGGAGGTTGATCATCAGTCATGGGGTCTCCGTGGATTTGTTTGCAAAGGGGGTTTCTCGGGGCCCGCAGCCGATCTCAATTAATTTTCGTGCATTCATACGGGTTCGTAGCTCTTGACGGGGTTTTTAGTTCTCCGGGTTTTTATTGCATATACCGGACCGGATTTCCCGGCGCTTTTCCTACCGTAGGTCCCGGCCCGGTCCGGGAGGACATGGACCGGCCGCCATATTCCTCCGCACGCGGGTTTACTGACGGGAGGCATTCCCCATCAGCCCGGGAGGAATCGTGAACAGGGAGGGGATCAGTAACGGATTGTCCCCGCCAAGCGAGATCCTGTACTCAAAGGACTGCGTGTTCCTCGGCATCACCGCAAGCGTCCACTGGCCCGGTTTACCCTGTGCGGAATACGTGAAAATGTACTGGGTACCGGTCTCCTGGTACTGACCCGGCTGATCGCCGTTGGTGAGTGCCGGGTCAGTGCCAAGGTTCACTGAACCCTTGATCACTTTCTCCACGAGGACGAGGTTTGCGTTTCCGTCCGGCCCGGTGAGGGTGGCATCAAACGAGGGCTCCCTGCGGGGCAAGTTCTGGGGAGTTCCGGCTGCCGTTACGGGACTCATCATGGGCATGGCCGATGTGAGTTCCAGGGAGATGGGTTCCTGTGCCGGTACCAGGAACTTCTTCGAGAAACCTCCCTCGGGTTGTTGCCAGATCAGGAAATTGAGCTGGATCCGGCTTTCCTCCAGCCTGATTGCGGGATCATCGATACCGAGATCCACGTTCCCGTTGTAGTACCCGCTGGCATTCTTCGGCACATTCACCTTCAGGGTTACCGTCCCGTTCCGGCCCGGCGGAATGCTCGAAGGCGCATTGATCGTGAAGGATTGTGCATTCAGCGGTGGTTCCTGCGGCCCGTACGGTCCGTACACCGGGTAGCTGTCGTCGCCAATTCTCGCGTTTAGGGCAAGGGGCGCGCTCCCTTTGTTCTTCACGTCCACGGTGTAGGAGGTACTCGGAGCCCGATTCCAGCTGGTCACTGATATACGGAGTGGAGATCTGGATCACGGGAGACGAGGCGACGTTGATATTGAGCCCGAGCGTGTGGATATAACTGGGAAACGGCTGGGGATACGCGGAGGGATATGCTTCGTCGGTAAACGTAATCATTGAGGAGTACATCCCCCGCAGAGTTCCCGCAGGCATCGTAACTACGACCGTGAATTTCGCGCTCTCGCCGGCTGCGATATCGGCACTTGCAGGACTCACGGAGATCCAGGATCTCTCTGCGATATCTGGCCCGGCATACGGCTGCTGCCGGACCACGGGCTGGATATGGGCGCTTTTTGTGTCCCGGTTCCTGACCGTTACGGTCATCTCCTTTCTCTCACCGGGCTCAACCACGAAGTTCATGTACGTGGGCATAATTTCCAGCCGGGTGTAATTGCCTGAAGACTCGCCGGCCGGTGTTGGCTGGGGGAGAGATCCCATACTCTCGCCCCCGGGTACCGGAACAATTGTTTCAGCATGGACCGTTCCGATACTTCCGGATTCTGCTGTAGCAGAGCATACAGCGATGGTGAATAACAACAGCATGGCTACAAAAATTCCTTTTCCTGCATTAAAGTTCATTTTATATTCAACTCTTGAATAAATTCCTGTTTGAATCTTATACTATATACGATTTCTAGCCATTTCCTCTACAGGTAGGATATTGGGAAAGGATCCGGCATACCGATACCATCGTCATGGCACCGGCAACAGGCCGACCGGCATGCAAAGGAACCGGTATTGACGGCGAGTCTGCCCCGCCCGTTACAGGGAGATCTTCATGGACGGAAACAATCCGGATCCCTTTAACGGAAGGATTCACTGGCGGGCACTCTGGTTCAGCACCTTCCGCCAGACCGGGCTGGTGAGGTTCGGATAGGGTCCCTTGGCTGAACCATAAAGGCCTTTTGCGATCTGCCAGCCATGTGCTGCACCGGTATGGAACCAGGAGAAACTATCGGCATAAAAATTCTGCAGGGTATCCTCGCGGTGTTTCCAGCTGTTCATGACAATCATCTGGGAATAGATATTCACCCACATCGATGGTGATGACGAATATTTTCTGGGGAAAAACCAGATCATAATACTCAAGACGAAGGAATTCACAATCACTTTCCAATGGACGAGAATCATCTCGGGATCATCATTACGGTCGTCTGCCTTCTTGTTCTCATGGCAGCTTCACCCATGTCGGGACTGTTTGGTAACGGGTATGTGGTCACCCCGGCAACCGATGCGGATATTCAGGGTCTGACCCCGGGTGACACCGTTCGTGTTTCATTCTGGGATCTTCCGCCTCGTGTGATGGCATTAAGTGTGGCACTATCGATCTCCCCTCTCCTGCTCTTCCCGGTCGAACTGTTCTTCCTCCTGAAGGGTATTGCCTTCCTCGGATACCGGAAAATCACCGCCGGCACGGTGCTCATGAGCGAGAAAAGATCACGGATTTATGATACAATCAAAGCCAACCCGGGAATATATTTCAATGAATTATCCCAGAAGACCGGGATAAACCGGGGAACACTCAGGTATCATCTTGCGCTCCTGCGGATGACAGGAAAAATATCGGCACTCGTAATAGAGGCCGATATACGGTACTTCGAAAATTCCGGGAAATTTACCGAGACCGAACAGAAAGTCCTGAAATTTTTACGGAACCAGAAGGACCGTGCGATATTCGAATACCTGATCAACAACTTCGCAACGACCCGGCACGATCTGGAAACGATGCTGGGGATATCCGGTGCTGCGGTTACCTGGCATATGAACCGGTTGCGCGATGCCGGAATACTGACGGTCACCAGAACGGGAAAAACCACCCGGTACACTCTCGATCCTGAAGCGAGGAAATACCTGAATAAATATCTCGTAAGCATGTAAGAAAGTCCCGCGTCCGGCTTCCCCGTGCGACTAGGGTTTTCATGGATTTTTTTGGGGATTTACCCGTCATTGAGGATTTTTATTCATTGCATGGAGGATCCTCATCAGGGTACTGTGGCAGGGATTGGTTGCCCGGTTTTTAGGAGATTCCCGCAATGTGGCGGCCGGGAGACGTGCGGGGGAATGATTGAACGGAAAAAATTATGTTCAGCCAATACTGCATGAGGATCCGACTGGCAACTATCCCGGAAACAATAAGGACTGTACCCCCACGAGGACCCGGCCTCATGGAAGTGCTCCGTCATCCTTCAGGTATACCTCATGACCAGAAATAACGGGGACGGTCCGTTCCTCAGAGGCCAGTTGTCCGATCAGTGCAAGGAACAGCAGTATTGTGGGTGACATGATACCATAGGTGACAAATGCCGGTTTAAATGCCAGTGCAGTCAGTACCGCAAGGAGGCTGTCAAGCGAGGCCATTTTTTCTTTCGTTACTTGCTTTTCTTCACCTCAAATCTCATCGGTTGAATACAGGCACTTACCGATACGAATCGAAACGGGCTATTCAGTGATCTGCGATTACCCTATTTGCCTCTCAACCTGCATGCTAAGTCGATTGCTTTTTTCGTCAGACTATAACTGCGAAAAAAAACGCACTCAACGCCAGGTTTAACCAGCGGGCAGACAAATCCAGTCATGGAGATGAAAACGATCGGCGTCTGGACTTTCGCGTCACTTGTCGTCATAAGCATGGTTCTCGCAGGATGTACCGGGACGATACCGGCACAGCCGAATGCCGGGCAGTCCTACTCCGGACAGCGGAAACAGCGTCGTTGAGGCGAACAACCGGTTCGCATTTGACCTGTATTCACAGCTGGCTAAGGATCCGAAGTATGCGGGAAGTAACCTCTTCTTCTCCCCATTCTCCATCTCGTCAGCCCTTGCAGTAACATACGAGGGTGCCCGGGGAAGTACCGCAGATGAAATCCGGTCCGTTCTCCACTACCCGGAGAATACCTCCCTGCTCAGACAGGGATATTCCAATATTATTTCGGGCATAAACCGCCAAAATGCCAGCTATACCCTGTTTACGGCAAACGCTCTCTGGGCAGAAAAGACGCATCCGTTCCTTCCCGGGTACATCAATACAGCCCGAACGTATTACTCCGCAAACACCACGAACCTTGATTTCATCAATGACCCGGACACTTCGCAGACCACCATCAACCGATGGGTGGAAGAAAAGACCCGTGATACCATTAAGGACTTGGTGCCCACCGGGTCCATTACCCCGATGACCCGGCTGGTGATAACGGATGCGGTTTACTTCAAAGGCACGTGGGTCAGGCAGTTTGATAAAAATAAAACCCGGGATGCTGATTTCAGGATATCTTCCGGTAAAAGCGTTCCAGTACCGATGATGGAGAGAACTGATGAGGATGCCGTATACGCATACGCAGAGACCGGGAATATCCAGCTTCTCAGAATGCCTTACGAACACGGAAACGGAAACGAACTGTCCATGCTTATTCTGCTTCCCAAAAACGATGACCTTGCAGCGGCAGAGAAGTATCTAGATCCCCGAAATCTTTCTGAACTGCAGAATTCGTCAGCGTCCCGGCGCGTGATGGTCTACCTCCCGAAGTTTACGCTCGAAACAAAATATACCATGCGCAAGACACTTGAGGAGATGGGAATGCGGGCGGCATTTGGTGATGCCGATTTCTCAGGAATCGATGGAACGAGATATCTCTATATCCAGGAAATTATTCACCAGGCGTACGTAGATGTAAACGAAGAAGGCACGGAGGCTGCCGCAGCCACAGCTGTTGTGATGTGGGGGAAAGGTGCTGCCACTGCAGATGGTCCTGTTCCGGTATTCAGAGCAGATCACCCATTCATATTCCTCATCCGGGACAACGAAACGGGAACTATCCTCTTCATAGGTCGGGTAGAAAATCCGAACGGCTAATATTTTTTTCCCGCTGTGTTGCAAATCTTCAGTGTTTTTCCCTCCGTCATTTTGCGTCACTGACCTGGCATCAATCTCAGAATCGTCGCAGTTTCATCCCCTCCTTACCTGGATGATGAGAATGCCGATGACCAAAACACACAAAGTACAAGTGGTACCGAAACCCGGAGTCTGTGCAGGTGTTGGAACCGGTGGATTTATTCCGGGTGATCGCACAGGCGGGGCGGTTGCATTTACCTGCGTTACGGTTGTGGGCACTGGCAACGGAAAGTTAACCGGATCAAGCGTAAACAGCGAGATCTCCTGCACGGTATTCTCCCTCGGGTTATCCCGCTGGTCGGCCGGAATGTGCGCAAGATCCATGAAGATGATCCGATTCCCGGAGATCGCCGGCGCGAACATGCCGGGAACGTCTTTGAGGACCTGGTACTCCTTTCCGGTTGAAAGATCGTGCACCATCAGCCGGTTGCTCTCATCATAAGGATTGTAGAAAAGCATGGACGGCAGTTCTTTCCAGACGATCAGGTTCCCGGAGATATCCGCTTCTTCCTGTTCTTTGATCCCGGTAGCGGCTACGGTTTCCGTACCTGTTGTGATATCGTACACCCGCACATCATAGTTACCGTCACGGCGATCATCCCAGACAATCCGGTCACCGGAGATCTTTGGTGCGTACTGGGTACCGGAAGCGTTGCAGACAACGAGCTCCTGACCAGTTGCGAGATCGTAGAGGTAAATATCGGGGTTGCCGTTCCGATAATCTTCCCAGACGATCCGGGAGCCGGAGATCCTTGCATGGGATTTGTCCCAGTTTCCGTGGGATACGGTCGTCTGTTTTTGTGAAGTGATATTATAGGCGATTATATCCGGGTTCCGGAAGTTCTGGACGGTTATCTCCTGCTGCCTCCAGATAACAATGTCGCCGGAAATATCAGGATCAGAACGTCGGATACCGGTCCCGTATTCCCCTCGATCGAGAGCCAGTACCGTTCTTTTTCCCGTTGTAATATCAAACATCCAGACATCGCCGTGTTTCGTCCAGACTATCCGGTTGCCCGAGATTGCTACCGGATTCTCGTCGCCCATGTAATCATTCTGTGGCTCGTCGGGTGATGATGGTGAGACGAGCGTTTCTTTCCCGGTTGTGATATTGTAAAGATAAATATTGTACACGAACCCGGTGTTTGTGATGCTCTCGGCCCACACGATCCGATCCCCGTCGATCTGGGCGGAGCGCCAGATGATGGCCGTGTGGTTGCTGATGCCAAACGTGGGAGTTCCTCGTGCGATTTCATCGGCAGCAGCAACAGTGCCGCAGCACGCGGCCAGAACGAGCATCAGCGCGACGCCATAAGCCCGTCCCCGTACTGCACCAGTCAGAATTCGAGTGAACCGCTTACATATTCTGCTCATATGAAAACCCGGTTATTTCTTCCAATATGCAAATACGACGAAGCCGAAGACAAGCAGTATCCCGCCTCCGATGACGACCGAAAGCGGGATCGCACCGCTATCGTTTGAGGGAGGAAAGCCGGGTTTTTCCACGACCGTAAACATCGCGGATCCCGTGCCGGTCGTATTCGATTTCATCCAGCCGACCGTGATGTAATACTCGCCGGGCGGAAGCCCCGGTTCGTCCAGCTTGAACGACCAGCGGTTCTTCTCACTTCCTGCGATTACCGGGATCGTCTTTGTGAGAATGAGGGTGTTTGTAGCGAGATTCCGGATATCGGCATGCAGGGGATTTTCGATGCCCATGTTCGTCGTTCCTGAAAAAAAGATCCTCTCGCCGGAGGTCTGGTTTGGAAGTTGTCCGTCAGGATTTGTTTCGGCTTTCTGGTCGAAATGGATTGACGGCTCTTCGACAAAGAAGTAATACGGTGTAAAGATATCGTCAACGCCGGTAAGTGTTGCGACGGCCTGAAGCTTTTCCACAACCGGCGCGGCGTTCGCCCTGATATCCTGCTTCGGCCCGATATCTGTGATAGGGGTTCCCACGTTCAGGATAGTAATATTCCCGTTCTGAGCAATGCGGTACTTGATCTCGGTTTTTCCATTCGTACCAGGATCCTGAATCACGAAGGCGTACTGCCCGCTCGAAAATTGCCCGGTATCTTCAGGCATGACGATCATCGTGAAATTCCCGGTCTTATCCGGAACGGCGGTCGATACCCGGAAATAATTTCTGCCGATAACCCAGATGGCGACCGTCCCGTTTGTCGAGTTAGTGCCGCTGATCGTAAATGTATCGCCCTTCGCAATCGTCTGTGGGGAACTCGGCGTGAATGCTACGGATGCTGCAACCGGCACGATCATCAGCATGAGGAGGACATTCAGGGCGGTTAATGATTTTATCCAGTTTTTCATTCATTCACCATCATTTTTCCTGATAGTCTGAAGATTGTCCTGGACTCTTAAACGATTTCTGTGACAAACGTCTATCGGTCATAAAAAGAACAGTGTGCTTCCTGTAGTGATTGCCTATGGGTGCGATCGATCCGGATCCGTGCAGCAACTACCGGGAAATCTCGAACGTGCCGGCAGCGAGATATTATATAGCTCAGCATAACGGGCTCATGTAAATGAACGGACCTCCCACGGTATATGTTCGGAGCTGAGAACCAAATGTACGGAACTCTCCGATCAATTACGTACTCTCTTCATTCCAGTTTTTGCCGTTGTTTCCACATCATAAGAAGAGCTTTGCATTCATCCTTCGGGGGATATCTTGGTTTCTTCACGATCACATGATACGCGGCGATCGCTTCGGACCAGGTGATGAGCCCCTTGTTCGCGAGGTAGTCAATCAGCCAGCACGTGCCACGACAGTCCACACTGTTATCCGCTGCCGCATTGCGCAGGGCTTCATCGCCGGTGATGAGAATCGTATTTTTCGATCTCGCAAGTATCAGGACGGAAATATCATAATACGACGGTTTGGGATATCTCCCCATCATCACCGGGATCTCGCCGACCTCTTCGGAGGTGAGCGGTTCAGCGATCAGCCCCATCTCCGCCAGCGCGTCAAAAGGGGGGTTGAGCAGCTCTTCCCGCAACAAATCGGTTACTAAAAATTTGCAGGGCAATTGGAATACTTTATGGAGCAGCTTTCCAAAGTGCAGGTCAATTATCGTATTTGTATCAAGTACATAGTATTGCTGAGCACTCAATATCCGATTCCCCGTCTATTGAACAGAAGGTACTGAGGCTCTGGTTTAATAACTCAGCAGCCTTCGATGTGGAAATGATCCCTTCGGCATGGGCCCTCAGGTACCATCGCTTCCATGAGGGCCGGTCTCTCTCTTTTTGCAACGTCATCGCCAGGCTCTTCCCGGTTCCAGTGCTTCGCGGTAAAGAATTTCCGGATACCGAGATAATCCTCCGGAGTGATTATGCCAAGGTCCATGGCGCGGAACAGCCATGCTCCCATCGAGAGCCCATATTTTTCCTTGAGGATAAGCAGTTCCTTGATGGAAAATTTATGCCGGGTCTCATCCAGTTCGAAGAATGCCTTCTCCCGGGGAACGAGGAACGCGCCGGCAAACCGGTGCATCACCTTCTCTTCATCGAGCCCGCCTCCAGCTTCAAGAAGGCAGTGCCCGAGTTCGTGGGCGAGAGAGAACCGCTGGCGGGCACGCGGAAGATTATCCTTCACAACGATGATCCGGTGGTCGGCATACTCGGTAAACAATGCATCGAACTGCGTAATTCCGCCGATGATCCCGATCCTGATGCCTTTGTCTTCCAGCAGGTACGTCAGGTTCTCGATCGGGTCGGTCCCGAGGTCCCACGCAGCCCGGAGATCCCGTGCCGCCTCTTCCGCATCTTCAAACGAAGAGATGGTCCGTGGGAAACCTGCGGGCATCTCAAAGACCCGGGGTCGTCCGGTCAGGTTCTCTATCTGGAGATACCGCTCCAGCCATTCCTTCGTCTCGGCGTTGATCTGCTTCTCGTCCCGTTTCAGCATCTTCCTGGTCCGGAACGCAATATGATTCAGCTGGATCTGCTGGCTCTCCGGCCTCAGCAGGGATGCGATGGGGATCTGTAAGGCTTTGCTCAATTTGATCAGGGATTGTGAATCCGGGACCAGTTTGTTTTTTTCATACTTGTCAACAGTCGTGTGCGAAACACCGATCTGTTCCGCAAGGCCTCTCAGGGTTATCCTGAGAATCTGTCTCCTCGACTTGATGCTCTCTCCCAGGCTCATTCCTTCACCAAAAAACTGATAGTTTACAAATTAACTATCTACCTACCTATTTGTAACCTAATATTTATAATCATGGGGTTTGTGCTTGTGGAGGATTGCTAGTACTGAAATGAAAAAAACCGACGTACTTTGGAAGTTGGCGACCGAGACGGTTGCATGAGGGACGTTGACGGCGATATCATGATGTGTGTGTTTTCTTTCTGCGAGGATCCGGTTTGTTGGTTCTTCCGGTGATTATGGTGTCGGGCCGAAGTTTTCACCAACGCTGTTCCTATATTGGGACGCGAGCTGAGCGTTTTGAAAAGGCGTTTGCCGGGATTGGGAAAGTGTGGGTGGCACCAGAGAAGATTCAGAAAAACACTTTCGCATTCTTTTAGAAAACTACAATTATTATAATGAGATATACTATCCCAATAGAAAACAATATGATGCGTGGTGATGCCAGTGACGTTCCTCAACATCAGGGACAAAAATTTTTTAGATATATCAGAGTTTGTGGAATACTTGAGTAATCTTCAGTCAGATGGAACAAACCTCTGGAATATCCAATTAGTTCCAACTGTGTCAACTCATGACACTTATAGGCAGTTTGTCGAAAGTCTGACAAATTATGGATTCAAAACAGAGGAAGACGCTGGCAAATTATTACGGGTGTCAAAGGCTCACGGAAAGGATATTGTCAATTTTTATGTTTTTTTTGATGACAGGAATCACATTCCCCTATTTCTTACGGATGCAAAAAAGTCTGATGAAATTCCAGACATTTTATTTGATTATTTACGAAAAACAAGGGATCTTTCAAATCTCTGGATTTCACCGCATATCATGAAAGAAATTAAGGATGATTTAATCAAACAACATGAAGATCTGATAATAACCTATTTTTCTGCAAAGAGGAGCCCCAATACAAGAATATCGTCACATTACCGACCGAATATTGAACGTAGCATTATTTATCGAGGGATTGACGGCAAACAAACACTTGATGAAATGGAATTTTATTACGGTGTCTTACCTAAAATCCTCGAAATCAGGATACCTAACGAACTTTCCTTCAGGATTGATAATAAGGGTATCATCACGATTAAAGAAGGAGACATTACAAGTGTCTTTGATATAATCGAACGTCTCGTCGAGCATATTCGCCCCCTCAAAGATGCAATTGGAACATCTGGATATTCCTTAACAAAGGTCGGCAAGAAACAATTTGAAAGGACTATCCAAACCCCATGGTCTGTTGCATTTTCAAGTTCATTCAATGAATCGGTAATTCCGAATATCCAACAGGACATCGAGCAGGACGAATGGGATTTCACTTTACTCGAACATTCTGAAGTATCAACAGCATCACCTTTTTCAGCAAGAGTGATTGACAACATGTCCGGTTCGCTGTTTGATATTTCCATTCACGGGAGTGGTATTCGCATTTATCCCGTAGAGAGAACAGGTATCAGCACATACATGCGATTTTTTGAATTTGTACCTGAATCGGTTGATTCAATGGCAGTAGTTGGGTGATTGAGTTCATTGAGAAGACTATGGACACACCAATCCCTTTTGTTCAGAAATTATCACCTGAAGAAAAGGAGGTATTTTCCCAATCTGTTGATAAATGGACCAAGTACAATATTCCTGCTTTTAAAGAACGAATAAACAACGATATTCTAACCGACCAAGCTCACCAGGATATCGTTAGATTATGTGCAAAATCGTTCGCAAATACGGAACTTACAAAAAAAACTGGGTACGAATTCTATTTTGCAGAACCACTTATTGAATTTGGGAGTGAGGAAAAAGGAAACTGTAGTTTTGATTTATTGCTCTACAATGAAACATCTCATCAGGCAATTCTTATTCAGCTGTAAGTCATCCATATCCGAAGCAAAAAAAGCACTGATTGAGATTCAAAACGCGAAAAAATTGGTGGCAGAAAAAATCGATTACTTATCGGAATGTATTGGTGATGATCTTGATATCGAGAATATTGAATATGTTCTTTGCGTGTATGACAAAGACTCGTCAAAAATACTCGATACCCTGAAAGGTCAATCGAAAAAGCCAAAAAAATCTCAAAAATACGATCCCGATGAAATTATTTTATGGATTTACCGACCGCGATCGGATATTATTCAGCTTCATCACGAACACACTCATAAAAATCCTCAACTGACGGAATTACTTCTAACCGGTGCTGGTCAGAGTGATCATGGAAATCGTTTCGATCTACCGTGTTGCTATTCATCACATCCCTATAGAATTTTAAAAATGGTTGTTGTGGGCGATTGCTACGCGAAACAATTCTCAATAGGTAATAATGGGGATCCAAAAATAATCAAACACTCGACATTCCTTGCAGCCCTGATGCGATATATATCGTTGGGTGCTCCTGATGAAGTTAAAAAACAGCTTATTGAAAGTAAAATGGATCAAGTCATACAATATGGCAAAAAGTATGATCTTCTGACAACGGTGGATGAAAATTCATTCAGATTGAATTGTCGTGGGGATTACATTAAAACTGTCGCAAAATCGTTGGAAGAGAAACTCATCGCTGAATGGTCTTATCTGAAAGCCAAAGAAGAGGCTACCAAGAAAGTCATCGAAGAGATAAGTAAAAAACAATATCCGAAAACTCTTTTCGATTATGGTACACCGAAGTAACTCGGGTTTTTTATTTTTTTCCCACCTTCCCCGATCCCGAACCCCAGATCCGGGATCCCCCGCCATTTCCCCGGCCAGCCTTTTCCACAGGATCCAAGTTCCCCGATCGTCCAAAAGGCAATAAAGAGACATTTTTCAGGGGCCAAAATATCCCTCAAATAAGCAAAATAACCCCATTACAGCCGTATCTCAAAATCACTGGGCTGTAATTCGCCAAAAAGTGCGACTATCCAAAAACCGACCTCTCAGATCGGGCGTATTTTGCCAAAAGGGGGCTGAATTGAGGAGTTATTTTTCACGGGGATTGTAAGTCGAGGCCACCCCGGAAAAGGGGGTGGGGGGTCACGTCGACGGTAATAAAAAGATCCCCCCAAGAATATGACTGCGGCCTTCGCTACCTCACAAGGCTTAACAACCGGGCGACAACCTCACGGGCCTGCACCGGGCTCAACCTCCGGTACATCGCAACCGCCTCGCTGTTTTGCTGGATCTCCTGCAGCACGCCCATGAGAAACGGAAATTCACTGAGTCGTGAACCGAGGTAGTGGACATCGATATCGGCTCCTCCTGCCGCCGGATCCAGAAGGGCAAGAATGTCTGCCAGGTCTTTGCGGACTTTTGCCTGTTCCCATTCTGCATCTGGAGAAGTGGCTGTCTGCAAACGGTGCGATCGGTCCCATGCCGCCTTGAGCTTATAGAGAACGAGCAACGCACGGGTCGGTACTACAACCGGAACAGAATTTTCCTCCGTATCTATCCTCATGATCTCTGTCTGGCCGTCAAGGAGCGAGAACGGACAGATCTCGTGGCTTCCCTCGAAATGGCAGACATCATCCCGGGATCCGAAATCGATGAGGATCGCCCCTTCCGGCGAATTTTTCACAACGGTGTTGCGGATGACCGGGTGGCGCTGCCGAACAAAACCCCGTGAATCCCGGAGGAATTTCATGAGATGCTGCCGTGTCCGGTTGTTGGTGACGATATCGATGTCAACGGATCCGTACCACGGGTTATAGCAATAGACTGCCCATCCGCCGATAAGAACGGTAACCGGCGATCCGAGATCTTCGCCATGATCCCGGACCCACCGGAATATCCACCCGAGCTCTTCCCGCGAAGCGTCTATAATAGTTCGTGCGGGATTATATTCCGCCATAGGCTTCCACCAGTTTCAGCGTGAGATCCCGGCCCCGTACCCGAGACCGGCACAATCCAGGAGCGCCTGGGACGGCGAGACAACCGGGACGTTCGGTACGGTATAGGTCCTGCGGTCTTTGAAAACATCCCGGTCCGGCGCATAAAGTCGTACCGCGATCCCTCCTTCATTACGGAGATCGAACATGCCCGCCAGCGTCCCGGCCTTCTGCTTTTCGACGTACAGGTATACCGAATCATGCCGGGCGCTGTAATGCGTATACAATTCCGCGGCGGTGAAACTGGTGAATGCGCAGGAAATAGTATGCTCTTCGCACACGGAACCGATCTCCTGTACAAGCGCTATATGGCTGTCGGCCGCGATGCGTATCTCGCGGAAGAAGAGCCGTTCGAAGGGGCGTTCCCAGGCAACGCCATTCAGGAGCTTGGTGATATCGGTAATCTTTACGGATCCGCCCATATCGGACACGATCCCTTTTTCCATCAGGCTCTTCACCGTCGCATGAGCCCAGCCGTACCAGACACCGGAAGCCATCGCGAGTTGCCGGATAGAGGTAGGGGTCATCATCAGGAGCCGGGATATGACCTGCCAGGATTTGACCGCCGTGATTTTTACGGGTAGTGCGCCCGGTTTTTCTTCCTGATCGGTAACACCTGCTTCCGCCGGCAGCCGGATGATCCGGATGCCTATCTTTTCTCCGGCCGACACAGCCTCATTCGTCACCCGTTTTCCTGCGATGACAAACTCGACATTATCGATGTCAATCCGGTCAGCTGCAAGAAGGTGTTTCAGAAAACCCAGCTGGGATAGCTCGGTTAGACCTGACTATCCGTTTAATCTCGATGATGAACGTTTTCCGTCTGTCTTCGACGACCAGATCGAACCGGATTGGATAATTTTCGTTGAATGAACTCTCCTGCTTTATCACTGCGTCTTCACTGAAGTGCAGCTCCGAGCGGAGGAACGCAACCAGTTCAGCGTCATAAGGGGAAAGCTTCGCCATATGCTATATCAGTATTTACTGATAGGCTGATAAAGTTATCAGTGATATGGGATATCAGTATTTTATGATAGTATAATAAACATATCAGTGATAGGTACTGCATCCCAAGTAGGAGCGGCAAGAGCTTAAAGATATTCGATACGCTCTCTTTCCGACGTAATTCTCCCATCCGGACACAGATCCCACCCCCTGCCATTTCCCCGGACGGCCTTTTCCACAGGATCCCGGCTCCCGGATCATCCAAAAGGCAACAATTAGACGTTTTTCAGAGGCTGAAATGCCCCTCAAATCAGAAAAATAACCCCAATACAGCCTTATCTCGAAATCACTGTTCTATAATTCGCGAAAAAACGCGACCCTCCAAAAACCGACCTCTCAGATCGGGCTCCGATTGCCAAACTGGGCATTTTAAGGAGCGATTACTTTTCGAAGGAAAGCAAGAGCTGGAGAAGACGTAGTCTTCGACTACAGTTATTTTTCAGGGAGAGAGTAAGTCCCGGGCACTACCCGGCCATCACCATCATAACCGCCCATCCGATCAGGAACCCGAGGATCGTCCCGCCACACAGCGGGGGCAGCCCTGCCTGAGGTTTTCCGGACGTGACAAAATGCAGCAGTACCGCAAGACCGGCAACCGAGCCAATGATCGCCCCAATAGCCGGCAGGTTGATGATCCCGGCCAGCCTCCACCCTTTGAGAAAAACGTTGGCCGAGACGACGAGTATGGAGGGCATGATCATGTCTCCCATGCCGATGATGAATGCCGCCCGCTCGCCACCATCGCCCAGCTTTCCGATCCCATCCCGGATGAACGAGTAGTCTTTCCGCTTGGGGATGACAAAGAGTATGGGCGTCTTCAGGTCGATTACCCCCTCGGCAAGGGTGATCATGTGTTTTGTCTTGTACACGGAGATCGCATCATAGAGCGCGAGCAGGGTGAGGAGGATGACAACGGGCAGGATGTCGAGGGAGACCCCGAATATCGAGGCAACACCTGCGCCGATCAGGATACCCAGCGTGTCGATGACATACCATTCCGGGTACTTGAAGAGGACAACCGAAGCGACGACTGATAAGGCAAACACGAGGACGGTTGCCAGGTCGGTTGCGCCCATGGCAGCATAGACGAGCGCCGCAAAGATGTAGCAGAACGTGAGGAAGAAGGATATCTTGATGACCGCGTCGATCACCTTCTTCAGGTTGTAGCGTATCAGCACCAGCAGGAGCGCGGTAAACGCGAGCAGGATGGCGATGAAGATGAGAGGGTTCACGACATCGGTGGGGTTCTGGAACGCCACGATGCCTGCGGCCTGCACGGGAAGCGAGAGGAGGATTGCCCCGATCTCCACGGCGAGGAGGAGGATCGGCATCGCAAGAAACGGGAGGAGGGTTTTTCTGTCCATGGTCTGGTCTCTGCTGAGTTCGTTAGATTAATTAGTGTGCTCTCATCATCTAAAAGCATGGAGATACGTGAGTACCTTGTTGATATCCTCCTCACCATCGTCATGGTCGTTTCCACGCTCGTCCTCATCCTCCGGTTCTGGCAGGACCTCACTATCGCGATCGCTGCGGCCCTGATGATGCTCGCAATCGGGGGGCTCTTCCTCTCGCTCCAGGTCAAGATGCGAAGGCTGGAACAGAGCGTCATCACCCGCGAACGGATGCTGCGCACCAACCTCGAGGAGATCTCCACGCGGATGGTGGACAAGTATGACATGGCCCTCTCCCACCTCGATGAACTCATCGCCGAATTTTCCCGGCGGGCGTATAAGTAACCGTTTTTCCATGGCGTGATTCTGCATGGGTGTTCCACTGCGCGATATCATCGCGGATTACAAGGTGCCGGTCACCTGGGAGTCGCTTGCGGGGATCGCCGCCATAGACGCCAACAACGCCCTCTACCAGTTCCTGACCATCATCCGCCAGCCGGACGGGACGCCGCTGATGGACCGGCGCGGGCGGGTGACCTCCCACCTCTCCGGCATCCTCTTCCGGGTCTCGAACTTCATGGAGAGAGGGATCAAACCGGTCTTTGTCTTTGACGGGCAGCCTGCCGTGCTCAAGCAGGCAACGATCGAGGGGCGCCGGAAGGTCCGCGATGCGGCCGGCGAGAAGTGGAAGGCGGCGGTCGAACGGGGAGACGAGGAGGAAGCCTACAAACAGGCACGGTCGGCGACCAGGGTCGATACCACCGTTGTCGAGACCTCGAAGGAACTGCTCCGCCTCATGGGCATCCCCGTAGTCCAGGCCCCCGGTGAAGGTGAGGCGCAGGCCTCCTACATGGCGGCAAAAGGCGATGCCCGGTACGTGGTGTCGCAGGATTACGACACCCTCCTCTTCGGGGCCCCCGTCCTCGTCCGGAACCTGACGGTCAGCGGCAAGCGGAAGATCCGGGGGAGGCAGATAACCGTCAGCCCGGAGCGGATCGTGCTCGCCGACACGCTTGCCGGCCTGCAGCTCACCCGCGAGCAGCTGATCGAGATCGGCATCCTCGTAGGAACCGATTTCAACGAGGGAGTCGACGGCGTGGGTGCAAAGACCGGGCTCAAACTGGTGCAAAAAGGCGAATTTATCGCAAAATTACGGGAAAATCAACCGGATTTTGATCCAACTCCGGTCATGGACCTGTTCCTTCACCCTCCGGTCACGGACGACTATGCCATTGCCGCCGGGCACCCCGACCCGGAAGGGATCAGGAGGATGCTCTGCGACGGCTACGACTTCTCGGAAGAGCGGGTGAACAAGGCAATGGAAGGGTTCACGGTAAAGGCGGGCCAGAAGACGCTCGAAGGATGGTTCGGCTGATACTTCCTGCACGGCCACCTCCTGCCGGTAGCCCGTCTCATGGTATTTTTCGAATGAAAGAGACGATTTCATTTTGCTCCAGATATCATCTCTTGCCAGCAAGCCTGATATCCTGAAACAACCATACCACGCACTCAGTGATACCATGGAGATCCTACCGGGAATCCACCAGGTGGACGGTGTCAATGGCAACTGCTATGTCATCGTCCGCGACGGGCTGACCATTATCGATACCGGGCTGCCGGGAAACAGTCCGAAGATCCTCGCATATATCCGGGACCAGTTGCACCGCCAGCCTCAGGACATCCGCACCATCATCCTGACGCATTACCACATCGATCATACCGGCAACGTCACGGCACTGAAGAATGCCTCCGGCGGGGGGGCAAAGGTCGCGGTGCACGAGGCGGACGCGGCCTATGTATCGGGGAAGATATCTCCGCCCCGACCGAAAGGGGGCATGGGCCTGCTGGTGCGCATCCTCGGCATCTTCATGAGACCGGACATTTTCCGGCCGGACATCCTCCTCAGGGACGGGGACCGTGTGGAGGGCCTTGTCTGCATCCATCTCCCGGGGCACACCCCGGGCAGCATCGGCCTCCTGGATGAAGGGACAAGGACGTTCTTTGCGGGCGATACGCTCCGGTTTGACGGGAAGACCCTTGAAGGACCCACGGAACAGTTCACCGTGGACGTGGACCGGGCACGGCAATCCGTCCGGAAAATCGCCTCCCTGGAGTTCGATCTCATGCTCCCGGGACACGGGGTGCCGCTCCGCCCGGGAGCATCGGGAAAAGTCCGTGAGTTTGCACAAACGCAGGGACCTGCCGGTTCATAGGGGGAAAACTGCAGTTTCCTCACCCGGGGCGAAGGGTACTGCAGACAGCCCGCGTAGGGCGTTCCGGCAGCTCGGTTGAAATCACCAGAGAAACAAGTAGTCGCTCTTGGGGGCTCCAGCACTTTATGCCTCCACCCCCGCCGCTCGGGCATCCCCCAAAACTGCGATAGTCCCTCAGAATGTTGATGAAAAACCCTTGAAAAAACGGGGGTCAAGGGGATGCTCCCCTTGGGATGCCTCCCCCACTGGGGGAGAGAGGGGGTCTCCCTCCTAACTGGAGCAGAGTAAGCAAATGATCAGAAAAATAGGGTTTCAGCAAAGCTTTTTCTGCAAATAATCTCACTTGTCATCCCTATGGCCGGCTCATCTGACGGGCTGTTTCAATACCCCAGTATTTACCAGGGAAACCCTGCCCGGGCCTTGGCCGGGAAAGGATACCCCGCCGCTCTCATGTCCTCCACCGTGCTCCCGGTCCCGTCGCGGTGCCCGGGTATGATTATGGATGAACGGAGCCGGTGCTGCAGGATTTTCTTGTTGCCGCCACATGAACATGTATAAACACCGGCACGCTCTACTTTTTTATACTGAATATATCCTTCCGGCCCTCTCCAGACTCCTATGCACGGCCCGTCTGGCAGATGCCCGGATTCCTGGTGACCCCATGCAACTCCAGACCCTGCAGGAAGACCTACAACAACGAGACCCAGCGTGCCGTCCCCCTTGAAGAGACCCTCGCCCGCATAGAGCCGAAAGTACCCGCCGCCGGCATCACGCGGGTCGCCGACATCACCAGCCTCGACCGGATCGGCATCCCGGTCTTCTCCTGCATCAGGCCTACGGCCGAAGCCGGGGCGATCACGGTCTATAACGGGAAAGGGGCGACGGTCGAGGAGTCCCGGATCTCGGCCATCATGGAAGGGATCGAACGCTACTCCTCGGAACTGCACGACCGGAGAGTGACCCTTGCACCCTACCAGGAGATGCTTGCCCACGGCAATGTCATCGACCCGAAGGACCTGATCCTGCCCGAGGGTTCCGATACCGACCGCCTCATCGCCTGGACGGAGGGGTACGATATTGCGAACAACGAGCCCGTCATTCTCCCTGCCCATGCCGTCTTCCACCCGCTCCCTCACAATTACCGCCCCCTCTTCCGCACCAGTACCAACGGCCTTGCGTCCGGCAATACCTTCGAGGAGGCCGTCTTCCATGCCCTCTCGGAAGTGATCGAGCGGGACGCGTGGTCGCTGGTGGAGGCATGCCGCGATACCGGGCCGTGCCTGGCAGAGATCGATGATCCGTCTCTCGTAGAGATGCTGGGCAAATTTTCGGCTGCACAGGTAGAAGTGAAAGTGCGGGACATCACCAGCGACATCGGGATCCCGACGATAGCGGCCGTCTCCGATGACGTGCTCCTCAGGGACCCGATGCTCCTGACGATCGGCATCGGGACGCACACGAGCGCACGGATTGCCGTGATGCGGGCGCTCACCGAAGTGGCGCAGAGCAGGCTCACGCAGATCCACGGCGCCCGCGAGGACACGACCCTCGCCGAGCTCCGGAAGAGGATGGGATACGAACGGGCGAAAAGGATCAACGGCTACTGGTACCGAGACAGCGGGACCGTGGGTTACAACGATCTCCAATCGTTCGACAGCGACGATTTCCTGAACGACATCCGCTTCATCCTGGACGCGCTCAGAAAACAGGGAATGGACCGGGTCATCGTTGTCGACCTGACCCGGGAAGAGATCGGTATACCGGTCGTGCGGGTCGTCGTGCCGGGCCTCGAGGTGTTCGCCGTGGACCCTGAACGCCGTGGCAGACGGGTGGACAATGCACAGGATCATCGTCTTTCTCGGGCCAAGTCTTGACCGGCCGTCAGCGGAGAAGATCCTCGCCGCTGAGTACCGCCCGCCCGCCAAACGGGGCGACCTCCTCCGGGCGGCTGACGACGGCGCCGCGATCATCGGGCTGATCGATGGGGTCTTCCACCAGGAGAGTGCGGTGGCCCACCGGGAGATCCTCCAGGCAGTGAAAAAGGGGGTCATGGTAGTGGGTTCGTCCAGCATGGGCGCCCTGCGGGCTGCCGAGATGGACACGCTGGGGATGGTGGGCGTCGGCGAAGTCTACCGGATGTACAAGAGCGGGGAACTGGAGTCGGACGACGAGGTGGCGCTTGTCTTTGACCCGGAGACCGGGCTCACCCTTTCCGAACCGCTCATCAACATCCGTTTTACCCTGAGGGAGGCTGCCCGGCAGGGAGTGCTGAGCGCTGAAGATCACGATATCCTGCTCGCTGCGGCAAAATCCGTTTTTTACCCGCAGCGGACCTACCGGCGGGTCGCGGAAGCCGCCGGGGATACCCTTGATGACGGTGTCAGGGACCGGTTCCTCGGGTGGGTAAAGGATCATGCCTGCGACCGGAAACGGGACGATGCGATAGCGGCGCTGGAGTATATCCGGGGGATTGCTGGAAAATGAGATATGGGCGGATATAACAAGGGATAGTCCCATTATGGCGGCCGGATGATGCCGTCCTTCGAAGTTCGGCTTATTGCCTCACTTCTCTTCATCGAGGTTTACAAGAAACCTCTCTGATTCTCCTCGTTGAGGTTTTGACAAACCTCTCCAATCACGAAGCGGAGAAGCCCCATCGGGCTCCGGATCGTCTTGTGCGTAAGGCACTCAGCCGCATCTTTCCGGAAAGTATGCTTCGTGAAAATACTCATCTTGTCCCCAGCTCGTCCTTCACGCCCTCGTACGGCACCGGAAGCCCGAGCCGCCGGAAGAACTCGTCCGTGAAGACGATGCTGTTGACGATCGCCCACTCGGCACACCCGTGGCCGAGGCACTGGTCCGGGAAGAAGGGCAGGTTCTGTGCAGCGAACGGGTTCGTGGCGAATTTCTTCCCCAGATGTTTTGCGAATTTTTCGCTCATGGTCTCCTCTCCCGGGCCCGCACTGCCGGTCTTCCGGACTACGACCCACTCCCGCTTGTAATGCATAAGGTGGTTGCGGATCCCGATCAGCTCCCTGACGTTCGAAAACGCCGGTTCGTCCTCACTGAACGGGGGCTGGCCTGCAATTGCAAGGATCTTCTGGTACTTGCTGATCATCGGGGCACGGTCGAAGTTCTTCCCGTTCCTCCACTTCTCCCGGATGGCCCTGAGAAGCAGCTCGGTCTTCTCGTCGGCAAAGAAATAGGCATCGTCTGCAGCATCGGCAAAGAGCTCGTTGATGGTGGACTCGAGGAAGGCAACGGCGGAGAGGACGGAATTGAGGATGAATACCTCGTGCCGGAGGAGGACTTCCTGGGACGGCTCAGGCTCCCGGGGAACCTTTTCGATCTGGTACCCGAGCCTGCAGAGCAGGGCGGCAGACTGGATATACCTGACAGAGAAGCAGTCCCGGAACCGGATGGCCGACTCTTCGCTCTGCATCTCAAGGGGGATCGTGTCCATGCGTACCATGCGTTCTCCCTGCGAGGGTAAAAAAGGTGGGGGAGCATTCCGGTGACGGCGAGGCAGAAGTCAGGTTTTGCCTGCGGTGGCGTCACACTTTCAGGATAATCTTTCCTCTCGCATGGCCTGTCTGGCTCAGGTCGTGTGCAGCCTTTGCCTCGGAAAGGGGCAGCACTTTCTCGATGATAACGCTCACGTTCCCCTCGTCCACAAGCCCGCCGATCTCCTGCAGCCGTGCGCCGTTGGAGTTGAGCAGGAACGACCTGCCGCTCACACCATGGGCCGCTGCGGCCTTTTCGTCCGCTCCGACGCTCGAGACGAGAACCCCGCCTTTCCTGAGAACGCCCCACGATTTCGCCTGCGTCTCCCCGCCGATAGTGTCGAACACCACGTCCATGCCTTTCACCTTCCTGCTGAAATCTTCCGAAGTGTGATCGATGATCTCGTCAGCACCGAGCGACTCGACCAGCCCGAAGTTTCCCGCGGAGGTCGTTCCGATGACATGAGCGCCCGCAGCCTTTGCAAACTGGACGGCGAAGGTGCCGAGCCCCCCGGATGCCCCATGGATCAGGATCTTCTGGCCGGTCCTGAGACCCGCGACCTCGAAAAGCGCCATCCACGCGGCCTGCGAGGCGAGGGGGATCCCGGCCGCATGATCGAGCGGAATGCTCTCCGGTGCGTTCGCGAGTTCGATGGTCCTCACCGCAATGTACTCCGCATACCCCCCGTTGCGGAGCGTGTCGGGCCGGCAGAAGACCGCGTCTCCCCGTTCGAACCGTTTGACCAGAGCCCCGGTCGATTCCACGGTGCCTGCAACGTCCCACCCGAGCGTGAGCGGCAGGCTGTGGTGCGCCATCTGCTCCATGAACCCTTCACGGATCTTCCAGTCGACCGGGTTGACCCCGCAGGCGTACACTTTGACGAGTACTTCGTCAGGACCGATCTCCGGTTCCGGTGCGTCCTCGAACTTCAGGACCCCGGAATTGCCGAATTTGTGAATACGGACCGCTTTCATGATACTTATCCCTCCTTTATCCCGGTAATCACAGCAGCTCGGGAAAAACATTTGTTTCGTGCCATCCGGCCGACGGCAATGGTGGTGAAGGAGTGGCAGCACGGAACGGCCCTTCCCGATGGATCTCCTACGCCCCGCTTCCCAGCCGGAACATCCCTTTGGGCACGGTGACCTCGAACCGTGCCCCTTTTCCGGGCTCCCCGGTCTCCCGGATGCTCATGCCGGTGATGCCAAGGATCTCCCGCACAAGGAAGAGGCCGAGACCCGTGTTCCTCCCGAACCCGCGCTCGAAGATACGCTCCTTGTCTGCCAGCGGTACGCCGACTCCGTCATCAGCGACGATGAGAATGCCGTCGGCCGTTCCGCTGCTCAAACGAGATGCTCACCCGGGTTACGTGCTCCCCGTGCCTGGCCGCGTTGTCGAACAGGTTGAAAAACACCTTTTCAAACATCGGGTCTGCAAATATCTCGAGCGGGCCGGTCCCGGTACTGACAGGGATCGCGCCAAACCCGCCGGCCCCTGCAACCACTCCTGCAACCTCTTCCACCCGGTACCATTCCGGAGATTTCACACCGAGTTCCTGGTAGGATTTCGCAAACTCGATCTGGTTTCCGATCACCCTGACCGATTTTATCAGCCGCTCGAAGTATCCCTGCAACCTGGTATCACCCAGGTACTCTTCGTGATACAGTTCAAGGAACCCCCCCAGGGCAAGGAGCTGGTTCCGGATATCGTGGCGGGTGATGCTGTTGAGCAGGCTGAGTTTCCTGTTGGCAACCACCAGCGCGGATTCCACCCGTTTTTGTTCAGTGATGTCCCGCGCGATGGTCGAGGCACCGATCACGACACCGTCTGCATTTTTTATCGGTGAGACACTTATCGCGGTGTTGATGCGCCCGCCATCTTTCCGCATCCTGACGGTCTCGTGGTACCGCACCGGTTGGTTCTCCCCGATGGTTTTCAGGATGGTCTCAATATCATCAGCATATTCCGGAGGAGTCAGGAAAGAGACGTGGCGACCGATGGCTTCCTGTGCCGTATACCCGTAGATCTTCTCTGCGCCGGAGTTCCAGCTCGTGATGATGCCGTCAAGGGTCTTCCCGTAGATCGCATCTTCCGAATTCGTGACAATCGACGCAAGAAGGGTCTGTGTCTCTTCCGCCCGCTTCCGTTCGGAGATATCACGGATGATGGAGACGAGGACCAGCTCGTTCTCGAAGGCCATCGAGACCGAACTGACTTCAACCGGGAGATCGCTCCCGTCTTTTTTCCGGTGCAGGGTCGAAAAGACCAGTCCCTCACCGGAAGCCCTCTCCATCTGGCTGGTGATCTCTTCTCTCCTGTCAGAGGCCCGGAGCTCAAAGATGGTCATACCAAGCAGTTCCTCTCTCGTATACCCGTACGTCATGACCGCGGCTTTGTTTGCCTCGATGATCCGGCCGTCACGCTTGCGGATGAAGAGGATAAGGTCGTGGGCGTTCTCGGTGAAGATCTTGTACAGGGTCAGGACGTTCTCGGCCTTCCTGCGCCCGGTGATATCTTCAAAAATTGCGACGAAGTGCTCTTTTGCCGGGGAATAGACGGAGATGTGCAGCCATTTTCCGGACGGCCTGAAATCGATGTCAAATGCCTCCGGCCTCCCACTCAGCGCGACCTTCCCATAAATCTCAAACAGGTCAGGGAACTCTTCTTTTATCCCCGGAAATACCTCAGAGACCCGCTTCCCCGTGACAGTCTTTGTTCCGATGATCTCGTCGAACGCACGGTTGACTTCGAGGTAGATGAAATCGTCCGGGCGCCCGGACTCGTCGTAGATCATGCGGCAGTAGGCATAACCTTCGAGCAGGTTTTCAAAGAGAGAACGGTATTTCTCCTCGCTCTCCCGTAACTCCCCCTCCCTCCGGGCAAGTTCATCGAGGTTTGCCCTGAGTTCTTCACCCGTGGCAGTGAGTTCCTCGTTCGTGGCGGCGAGGTTTTCGTTTTGGCGGGCAAGTTTCCCTTCGGCTTCCCTCCGTTTCCGTTCCTCGGCCTCCAGCGCCATGCCAAGTCCCCTGGAGACCCTGATGACTACATACCCCGTGATCACGGAAAATACGACAAGAGTTACCGAGACCTCAAGGGCGTACCGGGTTGTGTTGAACAGCGGCAGGATGACGTCAAGAAAACTATCCAAGAGGACGATGGCAAGCACCAGCGGGAGAAATGTGCGGAGGAGGCGGGCGCTGGTGGAGGGGCCGATGAAATACCGGAGCGGGAACGCTGCCGGGCCCGCGGCAGCCACGAGGCCGATCCCGATACAGGTCAGCGCGAGTGTCGTTGGTGCTGCAATGGGGATCAACGGTGTCCCGTAGAGGAACGGGGCCCCGAAGATATAGCTCATGAGGAAGGTGAAACTCACCAGCACGACCGCCAGGCCGGCCAGGCAGATCGCATCAAGTTCACGCTGCCGCTCCTTTGACGGGGTGGGCTTGATGAGCAGGAGAAAGAACCCGATCGAGACCGCGATCACGATGCACAGGGCCCCGGGAGAGATGGGCGTCGTGAGCTGGCCCGCGAGGGCGTTACCGGCCTGCACCATCACCGTCTCGACAATGAAATGGCGTCCCTGTACATTGAGCGGCAGCTCCAGCGCACCGGTGACCGCGACAGCTGCGACAACCAGCTGGATGAATACCCGCATCCTGCCCGTGAACGGCCGCAGGGTGTGGGAGACCAGGACGGCCCCGAACAGGATGGAGAGCACGGCGGCGCTGAATGCCATAGGCTGGTATCCCGGGTAGATGCTGCGCAATACCGTGAGATTGAGATACAGCCCGATAATTCCCAGGATTCCGATAAGGACAGTCCCGGCTCCGGAGAGGATGGCACATTTTCGCAGGACCGGGTGTCCCGTAAAAAGGACGGTCGTGCCGGACGTCCCCGGCCCGTCTGAATCGGTCCCGTTCACCCCCATTCTGCTCCTGTGCTGGCTGCCGGCTGATATATGTGAGGGTAGTTACTCGGATCACGGAAATAATTATCGAATGAGGAAAACGATCAGGCAGATGCGAACGAGTCGGGGAACGGCCGGTGAATCTGCGGCATGATTCAGGCAGTTCAGAAGGAAGACCGGTTCGCGCTGCTGCTTCCCGATATGGTGCCGGGCTGCCTTCCTCCCGCCCCAACCACCCCACCCATACCCTTATTATCCCTCCGCCGCCAATAGTACGACAGCACTTTTAACATGTGCTGACAGATGTAAGTCCGACGTGCGACACCGCACTGCCTCAGGCATGGCTTTGGGATTACAGAGAGTCAGTAACCAGTACTGCACTTTTCTGGACTTACGTTTAGTCGATTAGGAGGCTCTACAATGGCACGAATGCATGCCCGAAGAAGGGGCAAGTCGAGCTCAGTCCGCCCGTACCGGAAACAGGCACCCGCGTGGTCGAACACCGACTCCGCGGCGATCACCAAGATCATCCTGGAACTCCGCAAGGAAGGCGCATCGAGCAGCAAGATCGGTCTGGTCCTGCGGGACCGCTACGGCGTTCCCGATGTGAAACTTGCCACCGGCAAGCGTATCGGGGACATCCTGAAAGAGAACAAGGCAGCGTCCGAGATCCCCGAGGACCTCCGCGACCTCATCCAGAAGGCACTGGGCCTGCGCAAGCACCTCTCCGAGAATAAGAAGGATCTGCACAACAAGCGGCAGCTCCAGCTCATGGAGTCCAAGGTAAGAAGGCTCGTGAAGTACTACACGGGAAGCAGGAGCTCCCCGCCGGCTGGGTCTACAAGCCGGAGAACGCAGAGATCCTGCTGTCCAGGTAATCCATCACCATCGTCCGCCATACCCATGTCGCTTGAGACCGCAGCAGAAACCGTTGCCGGAACGATCCGGAAGCAGGAGTTCGTCGAGGTGTTCGCGCACCACGACGCAGACGGCATAGCAGCCGCCTCGATCCTCTGCCACGCGATGCTCCGTGCAGGGATACGGTTCCGGCTCCGGGTGCGGCAGGAGGTCAGCGTTGCCGATCTTACCGGGGATGCTGCATATCTTCTCTGCGATACCGGCTCGGGCATGGAGAACCTCCCACCGGCGACCATGGTGGTCGACCACCACCTCCCGCTCTTCGAAGGGGAACTCCACGTGAACCCGCGGCTCTCCGGTATCGACGGCGATCGCGAACTTTCCGCGGCAGGCACCGCGTACTTCGTTGCCCAGGAGATGGGCGACAACCGCGACCTCGCCGGGCTCGTGATCCCCGGCATCATCGGCGACGGGCAGGAGATCGCGGGGAAGAACCTCGAGATCTTCAACGAGGGGATAGCGAACGGGATCATCGTGCCGGACAGGGGGCTGAAACTGCCGGGCCGGGACATGACCGAGCGCTGGTACACGGCGATCAGCCCGTACCTCGACGGCATCAGCGGCGCCGAGCAGGTCGTCGCTGACCTCATCGACCAGGCCCGGGACAAGGCGTCCGGCGAGAACCCCCTCCGGCTCGATACCCTGCTCTCGCGGGTGGTGCTCGAAGCGGCACCGAAAACTACCCCTGCCGCCCTGCAGGCAGTCTACGGCGATACCTTCCACCTCCAGCGGGAGGTGATCGAGGACGCCCACGCGCTCAGCGCGGTCATCGATGCCTGCGGCAAGAGCGGGAACGGGGATATCGGCGCAACCCTCTGCCTGAGGTCGTCCCACGATCTCGACCGGGCATGGGAGATCGCCCGCCAGCACCGGGTGAAGGTCATCGGGGCGGTCAGGGATGCCCGCCCGCTCGGGGGGGTTGCAGGGGTCTACGAAGTGAAGGATCCGGCACTCGCGAGCGATGTCGCCGATATCCTTGCCCGCGACATTCCCGCAGCAGGCCCGGTACTGGTCTACGCGAAGAGCGGCGGCGCGTGCCGCATCTCGGCCCGCACTCCCGCCGGTTCCGATGCAGACATCGGGCCGAAAGTCCGGGAACTGGCAGCGGCCTGCGGGGGCAACGGCGGCGGGCACAACCGCCGGGCCGGTGCAACCGTCCCCTGCGATCGGATCGGGATATTTACGAAAGGCTGGCAGGAGGCGCTTGCTGCATGATGCAGGTCAGCGGCACCATCACCACCCGGCACACCAATGCCGGTTGCGTCGCCGCCGCGTTGTCGCCCGACAACCTGCGCAGCATGTCGACAACGGCAGAAGGAGACCGGGTCATCACGACGATCACCGGGACGCAGCTCCGGTCGGTCATCGCATCAGTGGACGATTATCTGATGAACCTTGCAGTAGCACAGGACGCATCTTCGCTCCGCAACAACAGGAAACCAACCAGGTGATACTATGGCAAAGAAGAAACAGGTAGGAAGAAGAGTTGAAGGCTGGAAAGCCAAGAGCTGGTTCAAGGTGCACGTCCCCGACAACCTCGGGAAGGCGTACATCGGTGACACCATCGCAAACGATGCTGAGAGCGTTGTCGGCCGCATCATGACCGCAACGCTCGGCGAGATCACGAATGACTACGCCAAGCAGCACATGAAGATGAGCTTTAAGATCCAAACCGTTACCGGCGACTCGGCATACACCGAGTTCGTGGGCCACGAAGTCACCCGCGACTACCTCCGCTCGCTCGTCAAGCGCCGGAGCTCCCGCGTGGACACCATCGTCCCGGTCGTCACCAAGGATGGCAAGAAGGTCAGGCTGACGGTCTGCACCTACACGTTCGCCCGTGCCAACCTCTCGCAGGAGCACGCGATCCGGAACGCGATCCTCCAGGGCATTGCCGCACAGGCATCCGCATGGGACCTGACCACCCTCCTGAACGGGATCGTCTCGGGCGAGATCTCCCGCGACCTCTTCAAGGCGGTCAAGACCATCTACCCCACCCGCAGGGTCGAGGTCATCAAGTCCAAGGTCGAGCAGGTGGCAGCACCGATCTCGACGGCATAATTTTTTTTACACCCGGGAATCTGTCTGTTTTTTATGGGATAATGTGAGAATTCCTGATCTTTCTGTTGTGTAAATTCGTTCTGTCGGGCACTATTTTTGTGAGCCTGCCTGCCGGAGATTCGATCCGGCCGTATCCGGAGGTTGGGGTTCTGGTGCGTATACCGTTGATGGCTCGTATTTCACCTCGTTAAAATTCCCTGGAGATCCGCTAACACGTCAGAACCACAATTACAAATATTTTTATAAATTTAGTCTGATACTTCGATGCGGACAGAATAGAGTAACCAAAGCGTCCACAGCAGACAGGTGAACCAGTTGGCAGATTACGACATGATGGTGCACGACGCATTTGCGTATGCAAAAGAAGGTGTATATGAACGAACGGACCGGTGGGTTCGGCTGATCCTCGGAACGATCCTCCTTGGAATACCTCTCTCCGGTTACATCATCCGGATCTACCGGGGGGCGACTCCGGCCCCGGCGGTGGAGGACTGGGGCGCGCTCTTCATCGACGGCCTGAAGCTGATGGTCATCGGCCTGATCTACGCGATCCCGGTCATCATCATCGCCCTCGCTCCCTACTTCTTCCGGCATGCCACGGCCATGGCGCCGGCGCCGGTCGGCACCGTACAACCGTTCGACATGGGGGCGGCCGGGCAGACGGTCGGCCTCGTATTCCTCTCGATACTGATCATGGTCATCGTGGATATCATCATCGCGATCCTCCTCCCGATAGCCTCCATCCGGTTTGCCCGGACCCGGGATTTCTTCGAGGCGTTCAATTTCAGGGCAATCATCGGGCACATCGGGAAGATCGGGTGGCTGACCTACATCCTCGCGCTCATCGTTCTCCTGCTCATCATCGGCCTTCCCCTGTTCATTGTCGAGATGATCGTCATTTTCGTGGGTTTTTTCGTTGGGCATATTTTCATCGCGCTCGGCCTGTTCCTTCTCCTGATCCTTATCATTGCGCCTCTCCTCTCGACCTTCCAGGCGAGGTTCATGACCAGGGTGTACGATCTCGGTACCGAAGTCCCGGCAGACCCGGTGAAGGTGCCATAATTTTTTCACTACCGTGAAAAATGTGCAACGGAACGTACATGAGATGAAGTCGAAAATACTAGTTCTGGCATCGTATACCATACTCCTTGCGGCGATGATAGTAGTCCCGGCAGCGGGGGCTGAAAAGGGCAATGTAACCCCGGTCACGACTCCGTTTATAACAATCGATCCCATCGGGAACCACAGGGTTGGCGATGCATTCTTTATCAACGGGACAACGAATCTGGTGGCTTTGAACGATTCTCTCCTTCTTTACATCGGATGGGCCGGTTTTAACCCCGGTGGATTCGGATCATCTTTTTATACGTCAGATGTGTCCATACGACCCGGAGAAAGGGGGGTCAATTCCTGGTCTGCCGCGATCATACCATCCCGATGGGAGATTTATACCGAACCGCCCAATTATTATCCGACACCCAGCTTCGAAAATGTGACACCCGATGAATATGTGGTGTATGTCGAATCCTTGGAGACCTCCGTATCTGCTGAAGCTGAACAGCATTTTTTTATGGTCTCACCGGAAAGCAGAATCGCTCCAAATCAAACATCCACTCCAACCACCGTCCAGGTGCAACCGTCTCCCTCCGCCAGTACCTGGTACACGCATCGGGATCAGTACCTCTCCGACCCGTCAGGTCACCCCGCTCCCCGTGATAGTACCGGTCATTGCAATTTTTGCCGGGATTCTCCTTTCGGCCTCATTTAATAACCGAAAAAAAGAGTGACATTGTGAAAAACAGGGTAAACTTCCTTATCTTTCGAACCGGGTTTGGATAGAATTCAAACCCTATCCCATGAGAATAAATTTTTTGATTTTATCATAGTCAACAATGTAGTATTTTGAAAAATTGCCGGGTCCGGAAGTGACAATAAAAATTAATTCCCGGATCGGCTTGCATCCGGTGCTACCCTTGGACCACTATTTCAGTTCTATCCTGATCCCGCTGACATTTCCCGCGGAAGGATCGATGTCAAACAGCACTATCATCTCAGGTACAGTTGATACGGCGATAGGCCAGCACTACCGGGGGCCATCGCACGGTCTCTTTTCCATTCGAGGGACGCGGCTGATCGGTTATTCCCTCAATATTCCCTCCGGACTGGAGAAATTCGATCACGCAGGGATCTTTCAGGGCCGCTGTAACGAGCAGGGTCCTCTCGATCCCGGGGAAATTCACGGGAAGCGCATCCATCTCCTGCTGCGTGGGATGCAGGGGATCTGCAACAGGGTATGTTTCCGGGGCTGGCGGCAAATCCCGGGGACATACGAATTCTTCCGGGGGATGCGTGAGGGTTGCCGGGCAGCCGTGGATATCCTGTGGGATGGAGACGGGCCTGAGAATCTGAAGGGTGGGCGCGGTATCTGGTGTTGAGAAGGCGGCAGTAGGGGGAACGGATAGGGTCTGCACCGGGGTCTGATTTTGTGTTGTGAAATGTTCCTTCGATGCCGGGTTCATGTACACGGCCAGGATGATGAGGAGAAAGCACAGGAAAAAAATGGCAAGCGAATGCTTCAAAGGTCCGGCACCTGCTTCGATGATAATGATATACTATTTCCCGATACCTATTTTTCCGTACCGGGACCTTCATGAGCCACCGGCTTAATCGCAATCATTATGCAAAATGCGTGATACACGGTAGGACATTTCAAGAGCCATATCATGAAATTTATTTTCGAGCCGCGAGATCCGGGTCAGGCATCTTTCTTCGTGCCGATATCAATATCCCGAAGGAGCTGCTTGATGTCGATCCAGATGATCAGTTCATGGGTCTCCTTCTCTTTTTCCTTTACTTTCCGTTTAATGATGCCGATGATTGCGGTATCTTCCCTGCTCACTGACGCAGATGTGTAATCCACCTGGTTTCCTTCAACCGTGGAAACAGAAGTGACATCATCTACAAGGATCCCGATCTTGGAGCCGGTATTCTTATTGTCCAGCACGATGATGCGCGATGATTCTACCGCCACGCCGCCCGCTTCCGTGATATTGAGCCGGTGCTTGAGATCGATGATAGTGGTGATCTCGCCCCTGAGGTCAATGATTCCCCTGACATACGGGGACGCGTTCGGGAGTTTTGTTATGGAGGTATATTCCACAACTTCCCTGACGTCAAAGAGATCGATGGCAAAGCGTTCGCCGCCCAGAAGGAATTCCACTACCTGGATCGTATCACGGCTGTTTTTCCCTGTGCCTGTTCCTTTCACCGGTTTGGGCTGGAGGGCCTTGTCAACCGTTGCAGGTGCCATGTAACGCACCCCCCTCATTCCACCTTGAACTTCTTGTTCGCTTCCATTGCCCCGACAGCGACTTTGTTCACGGTTTCCACCATGCGGGTGATCTCATCCAGGGCGGCAGACGATTCTTCGGTAGCTGCAGCGGCATCACCGGCCTCTTTTGCCGTCCGCTCGACTAGGCTGGCCACTTCGTTGACGCTCGCCGTGATCTCTTCGGTTGTTGCCGCCTGCTCTTCAGTGGCTGCGGCGACTTCAGAGACGCTGTTTGCCACCTTGTCAACCGCCGTGGCAATTTTATTGAACGACTGCAGCGTTTCGGTCACCATCTTTGCACCAAGGTCAACGATCTGTTTTTCATTACCCATGGCCTTGGATGCATTCCCGGTGCTCTTCTTGAGGCGGATAATCATCTCTTCGATCTGTTCTGCCGATTTCCTCGACTCCTCGGCAAGGGATTTCACTTCCGTGGCAACAACGGCAAATCCCCGCCCGGCATCACCGGCGCGGGCAGCCTCGATGGCCGCATTGAGGGCGAGCAGGTTGGTCTGGTTTGCAATCTCCCTGATAAGGAGGACAATCTTTGAGATCTCCCCCATCTGTTTTTCTACATCGGCAACAATTTCATAAACCTTTGCCGACGAGACGGAGATCTCCCCCATGCTTTTTTCCGCCTTCCCGGCAAGCTCCGCGCCCTTCTTGGAGAGATCGTTGGTCTCTTTTGTAAGGTTAGACACGGATTCCATGCTGGAGGTGATCTCTTCTACTCCGGCACTCATGTCCTGCATGGCTTTGGTGATCTGGTCGACATTCTGTGATGCCTTCTCGGCGTTCTCGCTCACTTTTCCGGCATTTATAGCGATCTGCTGGACACCCTTGGAACCGTCTTCAATGCTGCGGGCTGCATTCCCCGCAGTTGAGGTCAGGTTCTGCATCTGCCTGTTGACATCCTTGATGCTGATCTGGAGATTGATGATAACGCCCCGCACTGCATCCCGCAGCCTGACGATCTGCTCATATACCTCTTTTGTATCGGTGTCAGGCTTGGTAATCTCGTATCGTATCGTCAGATCGCCCTTTGCAATCTCCGCATATGCCTTTGCAAGCTCCTCGACTTCATGCTCCATGAATTTCCGGGTTTTCACGACTTTTGTGATCTCGACATAGGATACATAGACGTACTTGAGATTCCCCTTCTCATCCAGGAGAGGGATATTCGTGCGCATCACCGTGTGGACGCCGCTGGGTGCCTGCCAGGTCGATTCTCCGACGGTGACCTGTTTCTTCGCCAGGCAATCCGCAAACGAGCCTCCTTTATCCTCGAGGTACTTGAGAATTCCCTGTGCCCTGAAGTCAGACATCTTGATCGTCAGGACACGATCCATGGGTGTACCGACTATGGTACAGAACCCTTCATTGGCTTCAAGGATTTTACCTTCGTGGTCGGTAATGATATGCGCTACCGGATCTTTTTTGAAAAAATATTCATACGCTGTCAAATCCGTCATTCCGGATCACCCGAGTCTGATGATCGGCTCTTTGTACACTTCATTCATCAGCTGCCCGAGGCCGGTGTACATCGCGGAGAGTCCGCAGATAATGCCCACGATACCGGCAATCTGGAGGACAGCAACGCTGCCGGTCACGTTCCCTGCGATCAGGAGGAGGAACAATAACGTCAGGAGCCCGAAGACCACCTGGAGCGCTTTTGACAGCCTGAACGTGATGATGAACATCACAAATGAGAACAAACCCCATATGGTGAGGAATGATACGAGCGCTTTCATCTCGAGCGGGCCGCTCCAGCCGAGCACCGGCATGAGGATCAGGCCTACGAGCGAGATCCAGAAGAAACCGTATGAGACGAATGCGGTCGTGCCGAACGTATTGTTCTTCTTCCATTCCATGATACCTGCGATGATCTGCGCAATCCCGCCGAAGAATATCCCCATCGTAAAGATCGCTGATCCCATCGCAAAGAGCCCGGCATTGTGCAGGTTCAGAAGAACCGTGGTCATACCGAATGCCAGAAGGCCCAGCGGTGCCGGGTTTGCGGTCTGATCAGCTACTTTGACCGCCGTAAAAGTACCTCACATCCACCATAATTGCACTACCCTTTCCCTTTCATCAATACCAGCCATTGATGTCAGGCAATCTGAAATTATCCAATATGGTTTATAAATCTTTCCCCAAAAAAAGCAATTATAAAATCCTGAAATTAATTTACATCAGGATGCGTTATCAACAGCCAGATCGAAAAACCCTGACGGGTTCTGAGAAGTCCATCAGGACTTCGAAGACGAGAAGAGTTCATCAGAACTCTTCGAACTCTTCTCCTGCCTTACCCTTACTGATGGGAACGGTGGGTATTTCGAAGAACCCTGACGGGTTCGGTCGAAGACCTGATGGTCTTCTCCTGTCTCACCCTCCCTGAAGGGAGGGTTCGACAGTTCGAAAAATCCTTACGGATTTTTCTCTAACCAGCTCTTGCCTTGCGGCAACCGCCGTCAAGTCGAAGAACCCTGTGGGTTCTTCTCCTGCCTACCCTTCCCTGCGGGAACGGCAGTCATCAAGAAACATAATTACCCCATGCACCCAACCATTCCATACGCATGACGGCACACAAGATCCTGTTCATCGTCCTCGACGGGATATCGGACCGCCCCTGTCCCGAGCTCGGCGGCACCACCCCGCTCGCGGCGGCACGGACACCCGTCCTCGACAAACTCGCGGCCGAAGGGATCTGCGGGATCATGGATACCATCGCGCCCGGTATCCGTCCGGGGTCCGACACGGCCCACCTCGCCCTCCTCGGCTATGACCCGCACACGTATTACACCGGCAGGGGACCGCTCGAATGTGAAGGTTCGGGGATTCACATGGAGCCGGGCATGATCGGGTTCCGCTGCAACTATGCCACGGTCTCCAGAGAGGGCATCGTCCTCGACCGGCGGGCCGGGCGGATCCACGACACCGCTGCGTTGAGTAAAGCGATCCAGGACGGGGTCGATCTCTCGGAGTCCGGCGTAGAGTTCACGTTCCGCTCCGGGGCCGGCCACCGTGCAGCGCTCGCCCTCAAAGGCGAAGGTCTCGGGCACTGCGTCTCCTCAAACGACCCCAAGGTGGAGGGGGTAAAACCGCTCACGGTCACGGCGGTCAAAAAAGGAGAGGAGCACGAGAAGACCGCGGCGGTCTGCAACGAGTTCGTGAAGCAGTCGACACGGATCCTCTTCGATCACCCTATCAACAGGGACCGGGTGAAAAAAGGCCTCAGCCCGGCAAACATCGTCCTGATGCGGGGGGCCGGCGAGATGGGAAACTTCGAGCCGTTCGAACGGAAGTACGGCCTCTCCGGCAGCGTCATCGCTGCCGCGAGCCTCATCACCGGCATCGGCAGGGCAGTCGGCCTTGAGCACGTCCCGGTACCGGGCATCACCGGTTCTCAGGACAGCAATATCGCCGGTAAGATCACAGCAGCGCAGAAGGAACTGGAGACAAAGGACTTCGTGCTGGTCAACATCAAGGGCGCCGACGAGTCAGGGCACGACGGGCTCGCGGAACAGAAACGGAATTTTATCGAGAAGATCGATGCCGTGCTCGAACCCCTGCTGGCCTGCCGCGACTGCATCATCATCATCTGCGGCGACCATTCCACGCCGTGCACCATCAAGGACCATTCCGCCGACCCCGTGCCGGTCATCATCCGGGGGGACGGCGTCCGCATGGACGACGTGGTCAGGTTCGACGAGTATTCCTGCGCGAAGGGCGACCTCTCCCGCATCACCGGCCCTGCCCTGATGCCGATTGCCCTCGACCTCATCAACAGGGCGCACAAGTACGGGGCGTAAGGGCACTTCCGGGGTACGAATGAGAGAGAGAACCGTAAAGAACTGGCACAAGCACTGCCTCCTCCCCGACGGGACCGAGCTGCAGGAGCACAGCATCAGGACCTTAAGGAACATCGTGGTCGGCGAGTTCTGCCAGATCGATTACGGGCTGCGGGGAGCGGACGTCTTCGTGGGCGAGTCCTCAAAGATCCGCGAGTACGTCTGGGCGGGCGGCGACGCCCGGATCGGGAACTGGTGCGAGATCGGCGGGGACGTAGTCGCCCACCAGGACGCCTACATCGGCGAGGGCGTGACGATCAACGGGAAGCTGTCCGTCTCGGGTGCGCTCGACATCGGCGAGAAGGTAACGATCCGGGACGGGTTCGAGGCAAGGGGAGACATCGAGGTCCGGAACCCGATGCCGGTCTTCATGTTCATCCTCATCTACTTAATGACGCTCCTCAGGATCGAGAACGAGAAGGAGCTCGACCGGATCCTCGACGACCTCTTCTCGGAGGAGGAGGAGAAGCTGGAGGTCCCGCTGATGATCCCCGCCCGCTCGAAGCTGGACCTGAAGGTCTTTTCCGTCCCCTCCACCATGAAGATCGGGAAGGGCTGCCGGCTCCACGGCAACATCCGGGCCGGGTCCATCGATGTCCAGCAGAACACCGTCATCTTCGGGAGCCTGCGGGCCAGGAACCGGATCGCGGTTGTCGACGGCGTCACCGTCCACGGGAACGTGGAGAGCGGGAGTACCGTCTATGTCCGGAAGGGCGCCCACATCCTCGGCGACGTGAAAGCCAAGTCCATCGTGCTCCACGAGGACGCACGGGTGGACGGGACCATCGAAGCCCCGCACGGGCTGCGGATTGAGCGTGGGGTATGAAAGCCTCAGAAATTCTCGGGGTGGAGACGGTCGGTTTTGTCGAGCCGGCGTTTGCCGCGCTGACTGACTGCACCTTCAACATGGTGCTCGTGGAAGTGGTGGGTGACGAGGGGCGACTCCTCGTGGACGAGAACGAAGAGCCGCTCGCGCTGGCATTCCGCGGGCCGGACGGGTGGACTGCCGGTTCGTTTCTCTGCAGGAACCCGTCGCTTGCCCTGATCGAACGGTTCGAGTATATGAACGGGGAGATATTCCAGGAAGACCGTGCCGTATGGGCAGCCGCGGTGCGGGAGTATTTCAGCGAGGCACTGCGGGCCGCCGTGCCCCCATCCGTTGAAGACCTCAACCCGGTCCGGCGGGGGATCCTGAACAACCTCATCTCCGGGTACTGGGGGGACGCAAAGGGGGAGACCTGTATCGACTGCTGCTGCGGCTCCGGCGTCGGGTCGCTTGTCCTGCGCGAGCTCGGCTACTCCCCGTTGTCCTACGACAATGACGAGACCCTCCTCAGCCGGGGACTGGCAGAAGGGCGGCTCCTCCCCGGGGAGACGATGTGGCTGGACGCGACCATCGCCACGCAGTACCTCGATCCGGTCCCCAGGGGGATCGGGATCATGATGGGCGAGATCAACAGCTTTACCCAGGAGATGTGGAGGCAGATCATCAGCGAGCTCTTCCTCCTGACCCGGGAGACCCTCATCACGGTCGGGACCGAGCAGGAGGCGCTGCTCATCCGCGACTGGGGAGAGGAACTCGGGCAGGAAGTCGAAGTGAAAGAGAACCCGGCCGACCCGATCTACGATCTGTGGGTGTGCCATTCAAGAGCGAAGTAACAAAACCTGATGATCGGGTGAGACAAACAGGCACTCAACCGTAACGATTTCACACGCGCAAAACGAGTCGAAGCCTGATGGCTAGTCGAATTACTCCTTGCTGATGCGACGACTGATTCCTGTCGGTTTTGCTAAGGTATTTTCATCCGGCCCCCCTCTTGTGCCACCAGCAGGTCGAAGAACCCTTACGGCTTCTTCAAAGACCTACGGTCTTCTCATGTCTCAAGTCTGATGACTTTCGACAAGAGGGATTTTTCAAATCCCTCTGCCACATCTCTGATGAGATGCGGCATTCTCCAGACTGCTCTTCCCTTCGGGAACAGCATTCTCCTTAAAAAGGTCAAAATTTAACTGAATTGAAAAAATTTTGGAAAAGATCTCTAAGAAGAAGCAATCCTCACTTCTTCCGGTGCTTCTTCTTCTTCGGCTCGTCCTTTGCCATCGACATCAGATCGATGATATAACTCCCCTCTTTTCCCACGCTCACGATCCGCTCATCGGTCTGCGCCATCTTCTCGAGGTTGATCTCGTAAGAGCCGGGGGAGACGATCCGGATGGTCTCCACCCGGTCGTACATCTCGACCTCCTTCTTTGCCTTCGGCTCGACGACTTCGAGGACCTCCTCGTGTGTCTCCTCGGCGATCTCGTCGATGGACTTCTCCTCGAGCACGTCCCTGTTGATCTCTGCTTCCTTGATGTAGAGGAACTTCTTGCCGCCGCAGCTTGCGCACCCTTTCAGGATCTCGGTCGACCCGTCCTTGTACTCCCGCCCGCATTTCGTACACTTGTGCGGCATACCGCTCACCCGAAGTATTCGAGCATGGTCTCGTACAGGGTTTCCACGTTCCGCCCCTCGAGGCCCGAGATCGCGACGACCGGGTGCTGGGGGAAGGCGCTGCGGATCCGACCGGGGCCGCGTCGGGAAGGTCGATCTTGTTTGCCACGATGATGACCGGCAGGTTGCGGGCCTCGATGATCCCGATCATCATGATGTTGACCTGAAGGAAGGGATCGAGGGTCGAGTCCAGCATGTAGACCACGCCGTCGATGTCCTCGCGCAGCCAGTGCATCGCCTCGGCAACGCCCTCGGTTGCTTCCCGGGCCCGGATGATCGACTCCTCCTTCTCCATCCCGAACTCGAGAAACTCGTGGTAATCGATCCTGGTGGTGACCCCCGGGGTGTCCACGATATCGATGGTGATCGTGTTGCCGTTCGCGCCGGAGATGATGATATCCTCCTTCTTGCGTGCCCTCCGGGTCTCGTGGGGGATCTCGCTTACCGGGCCGACGGCATCCCCAGTCCAGTCCCGGGCGATGCGGTTCGCCAGCGTCGTCTTTCCTGCATTGGGGGGACCGTAAATACCGATCCGGGTCTTCTTCTTCTTGAAAAATCTGTTGAGGAAGTTTGAAAATTTCTTTTTTGCCGTACCAAAGGTCTGATAAAATATCTTCACTTTCCACCTCGTTGGCAAAGTATTGTACTCGGGTACAACGGATTCACCATCATTCGTTAGTAATGTATAGAATACGCTGTTTATTATGTTTCTTATCCCGGATGAGCCGCACCCGCCGGTAAAGTACCTCCCGGGTGCACCAGTATTACTGTGCAGCATCGGGGATCTGCCTCTGCCACATTGTTTTTATACAAGGGGAGGGAGTATGCTAATTGTAATCATCAGCAAGCACTTCAAGGAGGTGACTCATGAAAAAGACATCCAATGCTATCCGGTTTGAAACCCGTGTCCAGATCAGGGAGGTCATGAAGAAGAACCCGATCATGATCAGCATCGAGGCAACGGCTGCAAAAGCGGCAAAAGCCATGTGCAACGAGGAGGTCGGGAGCGTCATCATCCTCAGGAACAACAAGCCAATCGGCATCGTAACCGAGGAAGACCTCGCCTGCAAGGTCGTGGCCAGGGACTTCAAACCGAGTTCTGTACATGTAAACGAAATCATGAGCACGCCACTCATTACGGTGAGTGCGGAGAAGACTGTAGCAGACGCTGCCCGTATGATGGTGAAGCATAAGGTAAGGAGACTACCGGTCGTGGACGAGCACAAGAACGTGATCGGCATCGTGACCGTGCGGGACCTCCTTACCGTCTCCAACGAACTCAACGAACTCCTGACCGATCTCATCGAGATCAACCGGGAAGAGATCGTCGAGCAGGGCATGTGCAACCGCTGCAGCCAGATGTCTGATGATCTCAAGCGGGTGGACAATGTCATGCTTTGCCCCCGCTGCCGTGAGGAGGAAAATATCACATGAGGACAGCACAGGATTTCATCCTTGAGATCCCTGTGCTGAAATACAACGACCTGATAACCAGGGCACGGCAGATCTTGAGAGATGACCGTTTCCGCGAGGTCTATGTTGTCGATGCGAAGAAGAACCTGCTCGGCTACATCGACATCAGGGACAGCCTGCGGGTGACCGCGACAAAATCGAACGTGACCGTCGAGGGGTTCGTGAGGGAAGCGCCCTCCGCCAGCCCCACGGACTCGATCGAGCAGGTGGCAAAGACGATGAAGGAGTTCCGTACCGACAGTGCAGCGATCGTCAGCCCGAAGCCGCACCTCGTGGGGGGGATCCTCCTCGCCGACCTGTTCCCGGTCATCATCTCGCGCAACGAACTCCACGGCACGGTCGGTTCCCGGATGTCCGGGAAAGTGGTCACCGTCAGCCCGGCCGAGGAGCTCCAGAAGATCTGCCCGATGATCGTAGAGAGCGGCTTTTATGTCTTCCCGGTCGTCAGGAAGAAGCAGCTGGTCGGGATAATCTCGAGGCGCGACCTGATCGGCAGCCGCCGGGTGCGGTCGGCGATCGCCCACCATGCCCATACGACCATCGAGAACGCGATGACCACGGACGTGGTCACGATCGGGCCCGGCGAGGATATCGCGACTGCAGCAGAACTGCTCGTGAAGCACGACGTCAGCCTGCTGCCCGTCCTGGAAGAGGGAGAGCTTGTCGGGGTCGTGAACCGCCATGACGTCCTGGCAGCGCTCGCGTGAACGAAAGACCAGCGGAGAAGAGAGAAGGACCCCCGGCAACCGCTGAACGGTTCCGCATGGGATCTAGCAGGGAAAGGGTCACCAACCCTTCGGAGGGTGATAATGCAGCAGAATGATCGTGGCATCAAGCAGGGGGACAGGCTCCTGAAGATGCAGGGAAAACTCGACCGGGGCCCGGTGGAGTTCAAGTCCCATATCGCCGAACAGGAAGGAGAGATCATGGCGATCGCCACACGTGAGGTCAGTTCCGTCCCGCCGACCCAGACCATCATGGCGGCCGTGGAACAGATGACGAAGTGCGGTTTCCGGCGTCTCCCCGTCACGGATCCCGGCACGAAGAGACTCCGGGGGATCATCACTTCTGGAGACGTGATCAACTTCATGGGCGGGGGCGACAAGTACCAGCTCGTCCAGGTACGGCACAACGGGAACCTGATCGCTGCGGTGAACGAGAACGTGCGGACCATCATGACCCAGCAGGTCACGACCCTGCCCCACGATGCCTGCATCCGGGACGCGGTCGACTTGATCATCGGAAAAAAGATCGGGGGGCTCCCGATCGTGGACAAAGACGGAGTGCTCGCGGGGATCGTCACCGAACGCGACGTGCTCCAGGTGCTCGGTTCGGAGAGAAGTTCCCTCCGGGTCAAGGACGTAATGAGCTCGTCGCTCCGGGTCACTTCGCCCGACCGCCCGATCTCGACGGTCACCCAGGACATGACCAGGTACCGCTTCCGGCGGCTGCCGGTGGTGAGCAATGATGTGCTCTACGGGATCGTGACCGCCACGGATATCATGCGCTACCTCGGGAGCAGGGAGGTCTTCTCCCGGCTCACGACCGGGAATGTCGCGGAGGTGACCGGCCTCGCGGTCCGCACACTGGTAGCAGGCGGGCTCTACACCACGAACCCGGAGAAGAGCATCAACGAGGCGGCCCGCGAGATGCTGGAGAGGAACGTCGGCGCGTTGCCCGTGATCGAGGACTCCCGGCTGATCGGGCTCGTGACCGAGTTCGACCTCGTACGGGCATTTGCAAAGGAGTGACTGCCATGTTCGCACGCGATGTGATGACCGCGCCGGTGTATGTTGTCGACCCCAATGCTACGGTAGCCCATGCGCGGAACCTGATGGTCCGGCACCATATCTCGCGCCTCCCGGTCATGGACGGGGGTAAGCTTGTTGGGATCATTACGAAGAAGGACATCGCCTACCGGTTGCGCCAGGGAGAGCCTGCCTGGAGGCGGCGCCCGCTCGACCGCATCCCCGTTGGGGCGCTTGCGAGCTCCGGCCCGGTCGTGGTCTCCCCGGATACCGGGGTGCGCGAGATCGCACGGATCTTCGTTGACCGGAACCTCAGCAGCGTGCCGGTCGTGGAGGATTGTGCTGTGACCGGCATCGTGACCAAGAGCGATCTGATGAAATCCGTCCTCGTCCGGGAACTGAACTGCACGGTCGGGGACGTGATGGAGGATGTGGCGACAGTCAGCCGCTACCACTCGCTCGAACACGTGATCAACGTGATGCGGGAGCGCGATGACAAGGTGCTCGTGCTGAACGACGACGGCACGCTTGCCGGCATCGTCACCGAGACGAACCTCGCGTTCTTCGACGACGAACCAAAGATCTCAGGTGTGGTTGGAAAAGATGTAACGATAACACGGCGTGAAAGGGCGGACGGGTCGAGCGGGCAGGGCATGCTCGTGGTTGCATCGGTGACTGCGGAGGACGTGATGACGACCCCCGTCATCACCGTCCCGGCAGCGACCCCGCTCCCCGAAGCAATAGCACTGATGGCAAAACACCATGTCAACAGCCTCGTTGTCATGGAGAAGGACTCAATTTACGGGATCATGAAACGCGATGATATCATAAAGGAAGTGGCCAAATGACAAAAGATGTTTTTATCAGGGATGTAATGGTAAAACCGGCAACCATAGCAAAATCAGCAAAGATAACCGAAGCGCTCGATAAGATGCTTGCAGAAGGGATCGATCCCCTCATCGCGGTCAATAATAACTCGGTTGTCGGGACGGTCTCCCGGCACGCGATCGCGGAAAAGCTGGGCAGCAGGCAGAACTCCGTCATTGCACCGGCTGCCATCCACGTGGCAAGCGTGGTAGAGGAGGATTTCACCAGCGTCTATCCGGACGAGAGCATCAACGTGCTCATCCCGCTCCTCCAGCGGTACAAACTCGTGGTCGTGTACGACGCCGACCACAAGCTCATCGGGCAGGTCACCGCGGGTGACCTGCTGAAGAAGTTCCCGCCGGCAGATGGCCTGGATCCTGCCATAGAGAAAGTCGTGACCATCGAGGCGGACGAGCGGGTCGTCCACCTCAGGCGGAGGATGCTCGACGACAATATCACCCGGTTCGTGGTCTCCGAGAACGAGAAGTACACCGGCATCGTGACCGAGACCGACGTCGCCATCGCGATGCGCAGGTTCCGGGAGTCGGTGACGGACAACCACCAGGACCACCGGATCCGGAACATGCTCGTCAAGGACATCATGAGCACTCCCCTGCTCTCCGTGGAGAGGACAGCACCGGTTTCGGATGTCGTGGGTATGATGCTCAGGAAGAATATCAGCTCGGTCCCCGTCATGGACAAGGGGAAGCTCTTCGGGATCGTCACCCGCAGTTCGCTGGTGGCCGCGCTCTAATCTTCCGTCACTTTTTTTTAACAACACCCTGTTGACCGTGAGTTAAAAAATTTCAGATGCACTCCTTCTGATATGAAGGTAAAAAGACAAAATTTACCGGCTTTTCCTCTTTCTCATCGTAATGGTTATCGGTTGAACCGGCAGATAACGGTTCATTGACACGGATGAATGCAGGAGAAATCCATACCCCTGTCCCTGCAGGAAAAAGGCAAGGTGCCCGGACGATCCCCCCGGTTACGATCAGATCGTTTACCGGGTCTGATCTGGATTTTGTGCCATCTCGTCAGCTGGCACTGTATAAATCAGAATATGGATTGAGCTCGGAAGTCTGGAAAGCGTACCTGACCGGTGGTGTTCATACTTTTGTACAACAGTTTGATCCCGAAAGGGACTGCATGTATATTCTTGAGAACGAGGGGGTTCCCTCAGGCTGTGTTGCTGTCACTCACGCGGGCGAGGCCACAGCACAATTACGATTCTTCTTCCTGGAGCCTGCAGTGAGGGGACGGGGTGCCGGGCGCCTGCTCATGGACATGGCCATCGATTTTTGTAAAGAGAGGTGCTATGAACGGGTGTTTTTATGGACCTTCAGTACGCTCATGGCTGCACGACATCTGTATCACAGCATGGGATTCCGTATCACGGGCACGCACGAAAATACTGACTGGGGTGAAAAAATTCTGGAAGAACGCTGGGACCTGGCATTATAATTTTTTTAAGGGGTTTTTTAAAAAAAAATCGTTTGTTTACCGTTTCTGCGCTACCAGTTCGCAGGCAGTATCACCCACAATCCCAGTGTTACTCTTCCTTGAGTATCTTCCTGAAATAAAGAAGCAGCCTGTCAGATGCCAGTATGCAGGGCAGCAGCATGGTAAAACACCCGATAATCGTCAGACCCGGAAGCTCGGTTGACGCATACTCCAAAAATCTGGAGAAATGCATAATCAAAGGTACGAGCGCTATTGCAAGGACGGACGGCCCTATCTCCCGTGCGTGGAACCTGACCTCCAGGTACTTGAACACGAACAGGATGATGGTATAGATGAGGATGTACCCGAAATAATTGCCATACGGTATCCCGAAATACGGCGAGGCGTTGGTCCAATGCCACTGCTGGAAGAAATCCACCTGCACCGGGTCTGCCATCATGTCGACCCCCATGACGATAGCGCTTGAGATAAACGAAACAAAGAGCGCCCTCTTCCACCAGCTTCTCCGGCGACGAGACGATGACACCGTCCACAAGAAGGTTCGCGATGAAATAGGACATGAAGAAGTAATAGGCGTAGTGCTCGAGCCCGAGCAGGAGGGGTGTTCCACCAATTGAGGGGCCGGGGAATGCTTCGGTATATGAATACGTCCCCCCAAAAAGACCGATATGGCCGCTCAGGAACTCGAGAAGCCAGAACAGTGTGCAGATCCCAATAAACCCGATGAGAGCATTCTGCAGGCCCCGGAAATACCAGAAGCAGAAGAAAGCTGCCAGGGTAGCCGACCCCATTTTCAGGTACGACATGTATGGAAGAAGAGGGAGGTGCACGCCCAGCAACGGGAGAAGGTCGGCGCTCAGCATGATATAGAAAAAGACAGTGATCGAGATTACCGAGACCGAGATTACTACCTTGTTTTCTGCTGGCATTTTTTCCGAAAATATCTGCATATAACTTAATCTCATGAAAGGGATACCTGTAAAACATTAAATATTTTATCCGCGGTACTGGGGCGTGGCAAAAAGAACGTTATCTTTACGGAATCTATGAGATCAGAACAGAGAGCTGCTGCATAAACCATCCATGGATGCAGGGGAGAACATACTTCAACTGCAAAGTACAGGTCATAAAATAAGTAGAAACACCGGTAAGAAAACCCTGGAAAAAGTTGCTGGGATCCTGCAGTTATTATAATGTTGCCAATAAAACGCAATAACCCGATTGGGGGGCAATATTTTTTGTAAAAAATGGAGGGCCAAAGCTAGGCATTTGCATATTTTCCACAGTTAACAATGTGTAAAAAAAAATCGTGGTTTTCGTTTTGTACCGGGAACCCGATAACAGCACCTGAAGGGTACACCCCGGAGATCACCGGCAGGCGCCGGAAAGCATGCGATGGATTTCATGAGACCTCCAGCTGAGGAAACCGCACCGCAGGACTACATCTGCAGCAGGAAAATGATGCCGACGGCAACCCCGATCACGACAATGGTCCACCGCAGGTGTTCCGGGTTTACCCGTCCGGCAATCCTCCCCCCGATCGCCCCGCCGGCCAGTGCCCCGGCTGCCATGACCAGCGCAACCGGCCAGACGACAAGGCCGGAGAAGAGGAAGAAGACCGCTGCAGCCACGTTTACTGAGAGGGAGACGCACTGCTTGAGCGCGTTGAGCCGGGTCAGGCTGTCGTCAAAGAAGAGCCCGAGCACCGCGAGGACGATGACGCTCATTCCGGCGCCGAAATAGCCCCCGTAGACTGCGGCAATGCCGAGCGGTACAATCGCATTTCTCTCCCTGTCCGCCTTGTCATTCGTGTGGGTGCTGCGTTCCTGTACCCATCTCCTGACCCGGTCCTGCACCGCCAGGAGGAGAGCTGCGAGCAGGATGAGGAACGGGACGAGCACCCGGAACACCTGGGGGGGGATGGAGAGCAGCAGGACAGCCCCGGCGATCCCACCTGCGATGCCGGCAGGGAGGAGGAGCCGGAGGCGGTGTCCCTGCCCCGCGAGGTCTTCCCGCTGGGCGATCGCGCCGCCGAAATAGCCCGGGCAGAGCGCCACGGTATTCGTGATATTCGCAGCGACTTCGGGTATCCCGAGCGCGATGAGGGCGGGGAACGAGACGAGGGTCCCGCCGCCTGCGAGGGCATTGATGATGCCGGCGGCTACAGCTGCCAGTCCTGCTATCGCGAATTCGTACCCGGAGAACATGTCCCGTTCCTGAAGTGCGCAGTCAGAGGATGCCTGCCAGGTCGCGGGCCTTCAGGATCCGGACGCCGATATTGGCCATGTCCCTCACGTTGGCGCTGTGGATCCCATTGTCCTGCGCCCCTACGGCATCGTCCACCAGCACGACGGGGTAGTTGTACGCGATCGCATCGAAGACCGTGGTGCGGATGCAGTTGGGGGTCTGGATCCCGGTCACGACGAGGTCCGTGATGCCGAGGTTCCGGAGCATCAGGTCCAGTTCCGTGCCGATGAACGCGCTCATCCGGATCTTCGGGATCACGTACTCGCCGGGGAGGGGCGAGAGTTCATCGACCACGGCGGCGCCGTGCGTCCCCTCTACTGCAAACGGCTGCTCCCGGAACCGGTCCTGCCGGATGATCTCTACGTCCGAGCCGTCCTTCCGGTGGACCCGGAGGATGTGGAAGACGGGGAGTTTCTTCTCCCGGAACAGGGTGAGGACCTCGAGGATCTTCGGCACCACCGCCCGGCCCTGGGCCACCCGGAGCGGTCTTCCCTCAAGCACGAAGTCGTTCTGCATATCGATGATCAGGAGTGCTGGTCGGTTCATCTGCTCACTTCCCATACAACGTCAGGCTTTGGCTATAAGTATTGTGTGCCTCTCAGGAGCGGTTGTCCGGCTCTCTATGAAAAACGCAGATATATCTGCCCTGCACCCGATAAAGGGAATAGCATGACTGGAACGGATATCAGATCCCTGCCTTTGAAGTCCGCGACCTCCGGTGAGATCTCCCTCGCGTTTCGTGATCTCGGCACCGGTTTTCCTCTCATTCTCCTGAACGGCTTTGCATCTACGATGGACATGTGGGCCCCGGCGCTCCTCTCCGCCCTCTCGGACCATTTCCGGGTCATCATCTTCGACCACCGCGGTACCGGTTATTCGTCGTCATCGGAGACGCCGTTCTCCCTCCCGCTCTTTGCGGAGGACGCCGCCGCCATTCTCGGTTGCCTGGGCATCTCCCGGGCGCACGTGCTCGGCCACTCGATGGGCGCCTGCGTCGCCCTGGAACTCGCCCTCGCCCGCCCGGAACTCGCGGAGAAGCTGGTTCTCGTCTCGGGAAACTGCGGCGGGAAGGAAGCGACCCCGATGGAGCCCGGCGTATGGGCCATGCTCTCGGACAAGAGCGGTACGGCATCCGACGTGGCCGACCGGATGTTCTCCATCCTCTTCCCCGCGGAGTGGCTGGCGACCCATGACCCGTGGCAGTACTGCCCGGAGGTGTACGAGACGACGGGTGAGGAGAGCGCTGCCCGGCAGGCCACGGCATTCTTTTTGTGGGCGGGCTGTTACGACCGCCTTCCCGGGATCCGTGCGCCGACCCTTGTCCTGACCGGAACGGACGACGTTGTCATCCCGGCGGAAAATTCCTTCACGCTCGGGAGGCGCATTCCCGGTGCGAAGGTCGTCCCTGTCTGCGGGGCAGGGCACGGGCTGATGTACCAGTGCCCGGGCGAGGTTGCCGGGACCGTGATCTCGTTTCTTGAAACGGGACGGGCGCCCGACTCATCCTGAACCCACCTGACCCTGCTGGCCCCCTTGGGGGTCACCATTGATCATGTTTGTACCCATGCGACCCCCTCCACCAAACTGTCCATGCACTGATCGCTCAAGGCCGGTAAATTGCTGTCGGAAAATCGAACATTTTTTCTTGCCTGTCCACGCAAAAAACAAAATTTGTCTGAGGGGGTCACATGGGTACAAATAAAAACTAGGAGGGTTGTTTGATGTACGAAAAGATCCCGCAACGACCGGGGACTGCTCTATTTCCACGACAGAAATCTGGCAATACCAGAATGAAAACAACGAACCTGGAACACCAGGTCACAATAATGAAATGTACCCATCCGACCCCCTCTCATCCCCCCCCCCTAACGGACTCGGAATGCCACCAGGCAACCCCCAATAATACAATGTACTAAGCATGTGTGTGTTCCTGCAATCTGCCGACTAAAGATACGTAGTGGTATGCCGAAATTGCGGTCGTCCCATAGTGCTGCTAGGGTTGGGTTGTCAGTTTGGCAAGATTCCCTGCAATTATTATTAAATACCGATACATCCTCAAAACAGATCATGGCCAGGAAAAACATCAGGATAACTGAAGAAGCGTATGAACTTCTCAGGAACCTGAAAAAGAATGATAAGGTGAGTTTTTCTGAAATAATTCTGAAACATTATCCTAAAAAACAATAAGAAGTCCGGCGTCCCGCGGCGGATCAATAACTTGACAAAAAATAGTTCACAATATATTTACCCGATCGGATTGACTCTCCTGTTCAGGTAATCTTTACAAAATCCGGTGACAGCCCCATGACCCCTTTCCGTATTCCACTTGCCCTGGTGCTGGTGATGGTGGCGGTGCTGCTGGCGGTGGGGTTGCCTATATCCCGTTTAAGAATCATGCAACCGGCAGGACTCGCGGTTCTCCTATCTGGAAGAAAATGTACCACTACTTCCAGCTTAACAAGGATGAGTTCATGGAGCACTACCACAAGCGCAGCAATGTGGAATCAACCAATGCGGCGATAAAGAGAACGTTTGGGGAAACTCTCAAGTCAAAGAACCAAGTGGCACAGGTAAACGAATTGCTGGCAAAGATCGTCGCGTACAATCTGACAGTGGTCATCCATGAGATGTACGAGAACGGTATATCACCAGACTTCTTGGGCAAATCAGCGATGAATGAAACGCCGATAAAATAATTTTTTAAAGAGTCTCTCTTCTTATTGTGGGAATAGAAAGAATTTGACAATCCCTGAAATTATCTCGTTTGAATAGAACTTTACTGCAACAATCACAGTCATATAAACAAGAAGGCACATTGCCAAAAATACTCCTCGAAATAACACAAACAAAATTATAAGAAATGCAATTAAAATAATAAGAGTTTCAGTACGGGTGTTCATTAAGGTTCAGAAGGTAATCTTTCCCGATTTGCTATCAACCTATCCCATTATTGTACTCTGCACGTAAAGTCCGGTGTCTGCACGTAATGTCGGGTTAAAAACCTACTTTACGTGCAAAGCCGGTCTACCCCAAACACTTATTACCCGTACCTGCCCATATTATAAAGCACCATTCATGGAGCAGCGGTTCCCCGCTGCGAGTGTCTGTAGTAAGATGCGAGATTCCTCTGTTGAGGTAGCCAAGCCTGGTATGGCGCAGGTTTGCTAAACCTGTGTCCCAAAAGGACTCGAGGGTTCAAATCCCTCCCTCAGCGCTCAAAGAGAAAATCTCACAAATCGAGGGGATTGGATGGCTCAGGAAGAAGAAATACGATACTTTGTAAGGGTTGGCACTACCGATCTGGATGGTACCAAATCCGTGAGGGTCGCCCTCACCGGCATCAAGGGTGTCGGCAGGCATACCTCATCGGTGATCTCCCGCATGGCGAAAGTCGACGAGTACGCCTCGCTCGGCCGCCTTGACGAGGACTCGGTCAACCGGCTCCGCACCGCTGTAGAACAGTACTCATCGAAGATCCCGTCCTGGATGGCGAACCGTCCCAAGGACGTCTACACCGGCGAGGCAAAACACCTGCTCGGTCCCGATGTCGGGCTCGCGAAGGACGAGGACGTCAACCTGATGAGGAAGATCCGCTGCTACCGGGGCATCCGGCACGAGACCGGCCAGAAAGTCCGCGGGCAGCGCACCAAGTCGACCGGCAGGACCGGTAAGACCGTTGGCGTGAGCAAGAAGAAAGTCGGAGGAAGCTGATCATGGGATACCCAGGCAAGAACCACAAGTCCTACCAGGCCCCCAAGCGCCCTTTCGAGAAGACCCGCATCGAGGCCGAGACCCGTCTCGTCATCGAGTACGGTCTCCGGAACAAGCGCGAGGTCTGGAAGGCCCAGGCCGTGCTCCGCAAGTACCGCAAGGGCGCCCGCGGTCTCCTCGCCCTCGGTTCGAGCGCAGCCGATACCCAGCTCTACGAAAACAAGAAGGCCGAACTGATCACTTCCCTGCAGAGGGGAGGCCTTCTCGGCCCCGACGCGGACATCGAAGATGTCCTCTCGCTCAAGGTGCAGGCCCAGCTCGAACGCCGCCTGCAGACCCTCGTGTACCGCAAGGGACTGGCCCGCTCGCCGAAACAGGCCCGGCAGCTCATCACCCACGGGCACATCGCGATCGGCGGCAGGCGCACCAGCATCCCCGGCTACCGCGTGAACAGGACCGAGGAGACCCAGATCGCCTACTACGGCACATCCCCGTTCCTGTCCGACTCCCACTCCGAGAAAGTAAGGATTGCAAAACCCGCGTCCAACCCCAAGCCGGCACCCGGCGGATACGGCGGGTACCAGGGTCGGGGAGGGAGGAGATAGACCATGGCGGCAAACGAGAAGGAAAAGTGGGGCATTGCCCACATCTTTGCGTCCTTCAACAACACGATCATCACCATCACCGACCTCTCCGGCGCGGAGACCGTGACCAAGAGCAGCGGCGGGATGGTCGTCAAGCAGGACCGGAACGAGAGCTCGCCCTATGCGGCGATGCAGATGGCCAGTAACGTGGCCCAGACCGCCCGCGAGAAAGGGATCGTCGGCGTCCATGTCAGGGTGCGTGCACCTGGGCAGGGCAAGCAGCGCAGCCCCGGGCCGGGCGCCCAGGCAGCCATCCGTGCGCTCGCCCGTGCCGGCATGCGCATCGGGCGTATCGAAGATGTCACGCCAATCCCCCATGACTCCTGCAGGCCGAAAGGCGGCAGGCGGGGAAGGAGAGTGTGATGGAGATCGTAATCGCCAGTCTGGACGACTCCCTCGCACGATTCACCCTTTCGGGAGCGAGCCCGGCATTTGCCAACGCGTTCAGGCGGGCAATGATCGGCGAGGTGCCGACCCTCGCGATCGAGGATGTGCGCATCTACGACAACACGAGCGCACTCTTCGACGAGATGCTGGCACACCGTCTCGGGCTCATCCCCATCAAGACAGATCTCCAGAGCTACTCGACCCAAGACACTTGTTCGTGCGGCGGGGCGGGATGCCCGGCCTGCACGGCCACCTACACGCTCAGTGTCGAGGGCCCCCGGGTGGTCACCTCGAGCGACCTCATCCCGCAGGACCCCAAAGTGGCACCGGTGCACGGGAACATCCCGATCGTGAAACTCACGAAAGGGCAGAAACTCGTCATCGAGGCGCGTGCGACCCTCAATACCGGCAGGATGCATGCCAAGTGGCAGCCGACGCTCGTCTGCGGGTACAAGAACCACCCGGTCCTCGCCATCAGCGACGCCTGCGATGCCTGCGGCCTCTGCGTTGACGAATGCCCGCGCGGGGTCCTGGAAGTGAAGGGAAAGAAAGTCGGTGTAGTCAGCGGAAAACTCCCCGACTGCTCCATGTGCAGGCTCTGCGAACGGGCGTGCCTTGCGAGCGGGATCGGGGAAGAACCGGCAATCGTCATATCCGCCGAGAAAGACCGTTATATCTTCGTGGTCGAGAGCGACGGGTCGCTCACGGCAAAAGAGATCATGAACCGTGCACTGCAGTATATCAGGGAGCAGGCAGACGAGCTGGAAAAACAGTGAGGCGAACTATCAGGGGATGAGAAGAGATGACAAGAATTGTGGAGAAGACGAACCCCCGTCTTACCAGCCTCATTTCGCTCTTGAAGAACAAGTCGCGTGAGAATGAGGCCAAGATCTGGCGCGAGATCGCGAGCAGGCTGGAGACCCCGAACCGGAACTATGCGGAGGTCAACCTGTCCAAGATCAACCGCTATGCCCAGAACGGTGAGACGATCATTGTTCCCGGCAAGGTACTGGGAAGCGGCGTGCTGGAACAGTCCGTGAAAGTAGCGGCACTGAACTTCTCGGCATCCGCGACCAGCAAGATCAGGGACGCGAAAGGGCAGTGCATGACGATCGAGCAGCTCCTGCAGGACAACCCCAAGGGAAGCGGTGTCCGGATCCTGAGGTGAAGAAGATATGGTTACAGTAATCAACGGTGACGGACTGCTCCTCGGGCGCCTTGCAAGCCTTGTCGCACAGCGCGGGCTTGCGGGCGAAGAGATCGCCATTGTCAATGTCGAGAAAGTGGTAATCTCCGGCAGCCGCGCCCGGGTGCTCGCCAACTACCGGCACAAGAGGGAACGCGGCGCCTCCGGCAACCGCTGGGGACCGTTCGTCCCGCGCCGGCCTGACCACCTCATGAAGCGGACGATCCGCGGCATGCTCCCCTACAAACGCCCCCGCGGCGTCGAGGCGATGAAGGCCATCAGGTGCTATGTCGGCATCCCGGTCGATCTCGTCGGAAAGGAGATGGAAGTGCCGGAAGAAGCGCACATGAACCGTCTGAACAACCCGAACCATGTCACGCTCGCAGCAGTGTGCACGTTCCTCGGAGCAAAGTTCTAAGGTGGCCACCATGGTAAAGATCATCAACACAAGCGGAAAACGCAAAACGGCAATCGCACGGGCGACCCTGAAGGCGGGCAAAGGCGTGATCCGGGTCAACTCGGTCCCTCTCGAAGCCTACGGCTCCGATACCACCCGGATGAAGATCGCCGAACCGATCCTCCTCGTCCCCAACGCGGTCCACGGCATCGATGTCACCATCGACGTAGCCGGCGGCGGTGTCATGGGACAGGCGGAAGCAGTCCGGACGGCACTCGCCCGCGGCATCATCAAATGGCACAACGACCCCCAGATGAAGGACATCTACCTGGCCTATGACAGGACGCTCCTCGTCAACGACTCGCGCCAGAAAGAGACCAAGAAACCGCACGGCCGCGGTGCACGCAAGAAGTTCCAAAAGTCTTATCGTTAAACCAGAAGATATGATGAGAGGTTAAAATCGTGATACCCGTTCGATGTTTCACCTGTGGGAAACCGATATCCACAGCCTGGGAAGAGTTCAGGGCGAGACGGGAGAGAGGCGAGGATCCCAAGAAGATTCTCGACGATCTCAAAATTTCCCGCTACTGCTGCAGGCGCATGCTCCTGACCCACAAAGAGATCATTGATGAGCTCAACCCGTACCAGTAAGAGAGAACGTATGATCGCGGGGTCGTAGGGTAGCCTGGACCATCCTATTGCGTTCGGGACGCAGTGACCTGAGTTCGAATCTCAGCGACCCCATATTTTCGAGATTGCAGACATTTTGAGGAAGAAGAATGCAGACGCAGACTTATACCCGGTACGAACGGGCAAGGATCATTGGAGCAAGGGCTCTGCAGATATCAATGGGTGCTCCGTTACTCATCACCACGACACGGATCGATCCGCTGGAGATTGCGATCGAGGAATTCAACAACAACACCATCCCCATTACCGTAAAGAGGAAGTAGAGGACATATGACGACCATTGAGGTTATCGAACTCCGGACCATCCTGGACAGCCGGGGCAACGCGACCGTTGAAGCCGATATCTACACGTCGGGCGGCTTTGGCAGGTCGGCAGCCCCCGGCGGCGCCAGCACCGGTTCGCTCGAGGCGAAGGTCAGGCCGCCGAAAGAGGCGGTCGATTATGCCGTCCAGAACGTCCTTCCCGCGCTCATCGGGATGGACGCGGCCGACCAGGAAGGGTTTGACGAACAGCTCCGGGACATCGACGGGACTGCCAATTTCGCCGGGATCGGGGCAAATGTTGCGGTCGCCCTCTCGCTTGCCAATGCGAAGGCCGCGGCATCGGCACTGGACATCCCGCTCTTCCGCTATCTTGGCGGGGCATTCGTCAGGGAGCTCCCTCTCCCCCTCGGGAACGTGATCGGGGGCGGGGCGCATGCGGCCAACTCGACCGAGATCCAGGAATTCCTGATTGTCCCCGGGGACGCAGCCGACGCAGAAGAAGCGGTGTTCGCCAACGCCGCCGTCCACCGGACGGTGAAAGAACTCTTAAAGAAACAGGGAAAAGCCGCCGGCAAGGGTGATGAGGGTGCATGGGCACCGCAGATCGACGACGCCCTCGCATTTGAGCTCGATTGCTGAGGCGACCACGACAGTTGCCGACGAGATGAATATCACGGTTGACATGGGTATCGATGTCGCTGCAAGCCAGATGTGGAACGGGGAAGCATACCGGTACCGCCAGAAGGTACGATCGACCGAAGACCAGGTCGCCTATATCGCCGAGCTCGTGGACAAGTACAACCTTGTCTACGTGGAAGACCCCCTCCACGAGGACGACTTCGACGCATTCGCGGAACTCAACAGCCAGGTAGGCAGCCGCTGCCTGGTCTGCGGGGATGACATCTTCGTCACGCAGGTCGACCGCATCCAGCAGGGCATCGAGAAGGACTCCGCAAACTGCGTGCTGATAAAACCCAACCAGGTGGGGACCCTCACCGACACCTTCGAAGCGGTGCAGCTCTCCCACACCCACGGGCTGGACACGGTGATGAGCCACCGCTCCGGGGAGACAACCGACAATTCGATTGCGCACCTTGCCACAGCCTTCTCCTGTATTTTCTTAAAATGCGGTATTGTCGGCGGGGAACGCGTTGCAAAACTGAACGAACTGATTCGCATAGAGGAACAGCTATGACCACTGTAAACGAAATGGAAATCGAACTGAAAGAACCGCTCATCCCCGTCGAGGAGTACCTTGCTGCCGGCGTCCACATCGGCACCCAGCAGAAGAGCGAGGACATGAAGAAGTTCATCTACCGCGTCCGCGGCGATGGCCTCTACATCCTCGATATCCGCGAGACCGACGCCCGGATCAAGACCGCCGCCAAATTCTTAAACCAGTACGAGGCCCCGAATATCCTCGTCGTCACCTCCCGCCAGTACGGCCAGTACCCGGCCAAGAAGTTTGCCGACACCATCGGTGCCATGTCGGCGACCGGGCGGTTCATCCCGGGCCTCCTGACCAACCCGGTTCTCGACGGCTATATCGAGCCGCAGGTCATCGTCGTGACCGACCCGATCGGCGACGCGCAGGTCATCAACGAGGCAGTCCAGTGCGGCATCCCCGTGCTCGCACTCTGCGACACCAACAACATGACCAAGTTCGTCGACCTGGTCATCCCGACCAACAACAAGGGCCGCAAGGCGCTCTCGATGATCTACTTCCTCCTGACCCGCGAGATGCTGCGTCTCCGCGGGATCTCGACGGCACTCGCGCCCGAGGACTTCGAGACTGAATTCTAGACCGGTCCCCTTCTTTTTGGGCGACCGATCGTTAGATATACCAGTTCGACCAGAGGGTTGATTTGATGAAGATGCGTACATGCGCAGTGGCTGGCATGTTTTATCCGCGCGAGCCCTCCCACCTGGAGCAGTTGCTGGAGAAGTTCTTCTCAGGCACAGCACCGGAGGGCGGGAATCCGCTCGGTATCGTATCCCCCCACGCCGGGTATATCTATTCAGGCCAGGTTGCCGCCCATGCCTTCAGCTCGATCGTTCCTGACTTTTCAGGGACTTTCGTCGTGATCGGCCCGTCCCACCGCGGGTACATCAACTGCGTCTCCGAGATCCCGTGGGAGACCCCGTTCGGTGTGATCGATACGGACACTGAATTTGTCCAGGCCCTCAGTATCGAGACGGACGAGATATCCCACCGGGACGAGCACTCCATCGAGGTCCAGATGCCGTTCATCAAGTACCGCTTCCCGCGGGCGCGGATAGCACCGGTTATGATGGGGCAGCAGGACTACCCGAGCGCGATGCGGCTTGCGGAGAAGATCCTTGCGGCGGTCAGGCGGACCAACAGGGAGATCAGGATCGTGGCGTCGAGCGACTTCTCGCACTATGTGCCGGAGAGCAAGGCAAAAGCCGATGACCTCTGGGCCATCGAACCGCTCCTGGCTCTTGACACGAAGGAGTTCTACCGCCGGATTGAGGAGCGGCGGGTGACTGCCTGCGGGTTCGGCCCCATCTCGGCCATGGTGGCGGCGTGCGGCAGGCTCGGGGCAAAGGCGGCAAAGCTCATCCGGTACGCGACGAGCGGGGATACGACAGGCGATTATCGCGAGGTCGTGGGGTACGCAGCCATTGCGGTGATCTAGGTTGGCAACATGGAGTGCGCCGGGCAAGGTATTTTTGTTCGGCGAGCATGCAGTAGTATACGGAAAGCCCGGCATAGCAATGGCCATAAAGCCCCGCGTGTTTGTCACCGTGCGGAATACCCGGCACGCCCAGCGGGCAAAATCGCCCTATATCGACGGGTGTTTCGAGGCGATGGGCGTCGTGGGCAGCGTCTACATCAACTCGCAGATCCCGAGCTCCTCGGGCCTCGGGTCGTCCGCTGCCGTGACCGTTGCGACCCTCTCGGCGATCAACGACGAGTTCGCGCTCCATAAAAACCGGGAAGATATTGCAGACATGGCGTTCGAGATCGAGAAGACGGTGCAGAAAGGGCGGGCGAGCCCCACGGATACCACGGTCTCCACGTACGGCGGGATCATCCTCATCAGCGGTGGTTCCAGAAGAAGGCTCCCGCCCCAGAACATGCACCTCGTAGTCGGTGATTCCCTGGTCTCGCACAATACCTCAAAGATGGTGGAACAGGTGAGCGAACTCAAGAAGAACCACCCCGCTATCGTGGACCCGGTACTGGACGCGATCGAAGGCGTGAGCATGAGCGCGATCCACCACCTCAGCAACCCGAAGGAACTGGGGAGTTACATGAACATGAACCATGCCCTGCTGGAAGTGCTCGGCGTCGGCCACCCGCAGCTCTCAAGACTCGTGCTCGCCGCCCGCTCGGCAGGTGCGTTCGGCGCAAAGATCACGGGAGCCGGCGGGGGCGGGTGCATGGTGGCGCTCTGCCCCAAGCCGCTCAAGCACCGGGTCGCGGGCGCTATCGAGGCCTGCGAGGCCCGGGCGATCGTCACGGGTATCGACACGGAAGGCGTGCGCAAGGAGAAAAATGTCTGACCGCGTCATCCTGAAACTCGGCGGGAGTGTCATCACGGACAAGAGTGCCGGCTGCGCCGTCAACCGCGGGCGCCTCTCGGAGATCGCCTCTGCCATCGCCGGAGCGAAGGCAGGCGGGATCGTGGTCATCCACGGCGCCGGTTCCTGCGGCCACCCGGAAGCGAGACGCTACCAGCTCGATAAGGGTGCCACGGCCGGGCATACCGAAGGGATCTACGTGACGAACCGGGCGGTCAGCGGCCTCAACGACGCGGTCGTGGAATCGCTCCGGGAGAAGGGGGTCGCCGCAGTCGGCGTCCACCCCCTCCATACCGGGGTGGCGGACGACGGGCGTCTCGTCACGTTCGAGTGCCGGCACCTGGATACGATGCTCTCTCTCGGGATGGTCCCTGTGATCCACGGAGACGTGGTGATGGACCTCTCACGCGGGGCCTGTATCGTATCGGGCGACCAGCTCGTGCGCTACCTCGCGGTCGGCCTTGCGATCGACCGCGTCGGGCTCGCCACCGATGTACCGGGAGTGCTGGATGGAGGGCGCGTGGTGCCGGAGATTACCCGGGCCACGGCCGCATCGCTCCAGATCGGCGACTCAAGACATACCGATGTAACCGGTGGAATGAGAGGGAAAATTGATGAACTGCTCGGTCTCGCGGATAAGGGGATCGGGTCGGACATATTTCATGTCTCGCGGGTCGGCGACTTCCTTGCAGGGGCCGACCACGGCGGGACACGGGTAAGGGGGGAGCAGGGCGGATGAAAGACAAGCTGAAGTTCACGTCGTTAAGGAAACTGGACCACCTGCGCATCTGCGCAGAGAAGGAGGTCGAGAGCGGCGACGCCGGGTTTTCGGATATCAGGTTCGTGCACAATGCCCTGCCGGAATGCGACATGGGGAGCATCAGCCTCGCCACCCGCTTCCTTGGCCACACCTTCCGCTCCCCCCTCTTCATATCGGCGATGACCGGGGGTCATCCCGGGACAAAAGACGTCAACGCACGGCTTGCGAGGGCAGCGGAACGCTACGGGATCGGCATGGGTGTCGGTTCCCAGCGGGCGGCCCTCGAAAACCCTGAGCTCGCGGACACGTTCTCCATTGTCAGGGACGAGGCCCCCCGTGCCTTTCTCGTGGCAAACCTCGGGGCAGTCCAGCTCCGTGACCATGGCACCGGATGGGCGGAACAGGCCATCGACATGATCGGGGCGGATGCCATTGCCATCCACCTGAACTTCCTGCAGGAAGCCATCCAGCCGGAAGGCGACCACAATGCCACTGGCTGCCTTGACGCGATCGGGGAACTCTGCAGGGATCTCAGGACCCCGGTCATCGTCAAGGAGACCGGGTGCGGGATATCGGCAGCAACGGCACGGGCGTGCTGGGGCAAAGGAGTCCGGGCCATCGACACCGCTGGCTGGGGCGGGACCTCGTGGGCCGCGGTCGAGAGCGTGCGGGCAGACGAGAGCGCCAGCGCGAAGGACAAGGCCCTGAAAGCGCTCGGGCAGGACTTCGCCGGCTGGGGAATTCCCACCGTCATCAGCCTTGCCGAGGTGCTCGCGACCGGTGGTCCGGTCATCGCTTCCGGCGGCATCAGGAGCGGTCTCGATATTGCCAAAGGGCTTGCCTTCGGGGCAGACCTCTGCGGCATGGCACTGCCGCTGCTCGCTCCGGCCATGGAGAGCGACGAGGTCCTCGCGAGCGCCATCGACGCGATCCACCGGGAACTGACCGTTGCCATGTTCCTGACCGGGTCGGCACGGGTTGCCGACCTCAGGAAGGCACCGCTCTACCTCACGGGCAGGACGCGCCAGATGATCGACAAGGACAACCCTGCGAGAATCAGGAAGTAATTCCACACCAGAAAGACCAGAACAGGGAATTTTTACCAAAAATACCCTGGATGAAAACACAGGAGATACAACATGGATATAGAGATTATTGCAGTGGGCGGATACGACGAGGTCGGGCGGAATATGACCGCCGTCCGCTGCGGAAAGGAAATTGTCATATTTGACATGGGACTCCGCCTGGACCAGGTAATGATCCACGAGGACGCGGAGATAGAGAATATGCACTCCCTTGATCTCATCAAGATCAAGGCGATACCGGATGACACGATGATGAACTCGGTCGAGGGGACCGTCAGGGCCATCGTCTGCTCCCACGGGCACCTCGACCATATCGGGGCCATACCGAAGCTGGCGCACCGGTACAGCGCACCGATCATCTCCACCCCGTACACGACCGAACTGATCCGGCAGCAGATCTCCGGGGAACAGAAGTTCGGCGTGAACAACAAGCTCTTCGCGCTCAAGTCTGGGCAGCGGTACACCCTCTCCCAGAACCTTGTCTTAGAGTTTGTCAGGACCCAGCACTCGATCATCGACACCGTGACTCCCGTCCTCCACACGCCGCACGGTGCGATCGTGTATGCCTGCGACTTCAAGCTGGACCGGACGCCGGTCATCGGGGAACCCCCGGACTTTGCCCGCTTCCGGCAGATAGGCAAGGAAGGCGTGCTTGCGCTGATCGTCGAGAGCACCAACATCGATCTCCCCGGCAGGGCGCCGAGCGAGCGGATCGCCCGCGACCTTGTCCGGGACACGATCACGAGCTACGAGGATGACAAGAACGCGATCATCGTCTCTACGTTCTCGTCCCACATCGCCCGTGTCAAGACGATTGCCGAGTGTGCTCACGAGATCGGGAGGAAACCCGTCCTTCTCGGCCGCTCGATGGAGAAGTACTCGGTCACGGCCGAACAGATGAAGCTCGTCTCGTTCCCGGAGACCACGAGCGTCTTCGGGAACCGGCGGACGGTCGACCGCACCATGCGCCGGATGATGAAGGCCGGGAAAGACAAGTTCCTGCCGATTGTCACCGGCCACCAGGGCGAACCCGGTTCGATCCTCACCCGGCTTGCACTGGGCGACACTCCGTACCAGCTGACCAAGGGCGACAAGGTGATCTTTTCGGCAAAGGTCATCCCGAACCCGCTCAACTTCGGTCAGCGCTACCTGATCGAGCAGCACCTCAAACTGGCAGGTGCCCGCATCTTCGAGGACCTCCACGTGAGCGGCCACGCGTACCGCGAGGACCACTACGAGTTCGTCCACCTGCTGAACCCGCAGCACATCATCCCGGCCCACGGTACCCTGCGGATGACGGCAAGCTACACGGACTTCGTCAGCGAGCTCGGCTATACCGCCCACTCCACGGTCCACCTGATGAAGAACGGCCAGAGGCTCAAGATCAACTGAAAAATCCGGGGAGAATCAATGTCGGAACTTTCACCGTATCTGGAATCGGTCGCAAAGCAGATCGATCACATGATCGACCGCTATTTTGTTGACAAGGCTGGTGAACTGAACAAGGCTTCCGCCCACCTCCTTGCCGCAGGGGGCAAGAGGCTCCGCCCTGCGGTCGTCCTGCTGGCAGCGGATGCGGTGAAACACGGGAGCTCGGACGAGATCCTGCATGCCGCCCTTGCGCTCGAGGTGACCCACACCTTCACGCTCATCCATGACGATATCATGGACGACGACAGCCTGCGTCGTGGCGTGCAGACCGTGCACACGAAGTGGGACATGCCAACCGGCATCCTCGCCGGGGACGTGCTCTATGCCCGCGCCTTCGAGCACCTCTGTCTTGTCAACGCAAAGGACGATGCCAAGCTCAGGGCCGTGACCATGCTCGCCAGAGCCTGTGCCGATATCTGCGAGGGGCAGCACATGGACATGTCCTTCGAGCACCGCACGGACGTCGACGAAGGCGAATACATGGAGATGGTCAGGAAGAAGACCGGGGTCCTCTATGCCGCGGCGGCAGGTATCGGTGCGGTCCTCGCCGGCGGCAACGCGGTCCAGGTGAAGGCCCTCTACAACTTCGGGCTCAACACCGGCATCGCGTTCCAGATCCAGGACGACCTGATCGATCTCCTGACCCCCGCCGAGAAGAGCGGGAAGGACCGGGCCTCCGACCTCCGCGAGGGCAAACAGACCCTCATCATGATCAAGGCCCGGGAAAAGGGCCTCGACCTGCTGAAATACCGGCGGGAACTTTCCCGTGACGACATCGAGGCAGCGGTCAGGGAGCTCACCGACGCCGGTGTGATCGATGAGGTGAAAAAGATCGCAGCCGATCTCGTGGCCGACAGCAACCGGCACATCTCCCTCCTCCCTCCCTCAAAAGAACGCCAGCTCCTGATGGACATCGGCGAATTCTTCGTGACCCGGAGCTGATCAGGATGGCCGGGGACGATCCACAGGAGATCCTCTTTTTGTGTGCACTGCAGAACGCGGTGAAACACGGGGGCGTCCCCCAGGCGGGCGCGGTCATCGGGATGGTGATGGGCGCCCACCCGGAACTCCGGAGCAGGGCAAAGGAGGTCTCTGCCCTTGCAAAGGAAGCGATCGCCACTGTTGCGGCGCTGTCTCCTGAAGAACGGGTCGCGACCCTGCAGGCACGGGCACCAGAGATGTTTGCCGCCCTGTCAGAGAAGCACGAGCGCAGGAAGGTGCTCCCCGAACTTGAAGGAGCTGAAAAGGGCGTGGTCATGCGGTTTGCCCCGAACCCCTCGGGCCCGCTCCACATCGGCCACGCCCGGGCAGCTGCGCTGAACGATGCGTACGTGAAGCAGTACGGCGGGCGGTATATCCTCCGCATCGAGGACACCGACCCGAAACGCGTTGACCCTGAGGCATACGAGACTGTCAGGGAGGACATCCAATGGCTCGGGCTTGGCATTACGGAGACGGTGACCCAGAGCGAGCGCCTCCCGATCTACTACGATCTCTGTAAACAGCTGATCGAGCGGGGCGGGGCGTACGTCTGCACCTGCGACAACGAGCGGTTCAAGGAGCTCAAGCAGGCAAAGGCGGCCTGCCCGTGCCGTGATCTTCCCGTGGAGAAGAACCTTGAACTCTGGCAGAAGATGCTCGACCACGGTTTCAGGGAAGGCGAGGCCTCAGTCCGGATCAGGACCGACCTTTCCCACCCTGACCCGGCGATGAGGGACTTCCCCGCGTTCCGGATCCTCGATGCACCCCCACACCCGAAAGTGAAGGCCCATGTGTACCCGCTTATGAACTTCTCGGTGGTGGCAGACGACCACCTGCTTGGCGTGACGCACGTGATCCGGGGCAAGGACCATATCGCGAACACCCGCCGGCAGCGCTACATCTACGACCACTTCGGCTGGAAGGTCCCGGTCTACCGTCACTACGGCAGGATGGGGATCGAGGGGGTCGTCCTCTCCACATCCCAGATGCGTCTTGGAATCAAGGATGGAACGTACACCGGCTGGGACGATATCCGGCTCGGGACCCTCCGCGCCCTCGCCCGGCGGGGGATCCTGCCCGAGGCGGTCAGGAACGCGATGATCGCGATCGGCATCGGGGATGTGGACATCTCGTTCTCGTGGGACAATCTCTATGCCGAGAACAGGAAACTTGTCGACCCGGTCGCGAACCGCTACTTCTTTGTTGCAGATCCGGTGACCATTTTAATCCATACAGCCCCGCAGCGGACAACCCATGCTCTCCTTCATCCCGCCGACGAGAAGCGGGGAGTGCGGACGCTTGCTTTCACCGGCGCCGTCGCCCTCCCTGCCGCGGAGCTGGAACACAAAGACAGGCCCCTGATCCGGCTCAAGGACCTGTTCAATGTCACGGTGGAGTACGACCATGGCAGGCCGCATCTCACCTATGCCGGTGACTCGCTGGCCGATGCCCGGGTGGCAAAGGCCCCGATCATCCAGTGGCTGCCCGTTGCAGACCAGATTCCCTGTACGCTCCGGACGCAGGAAGGCGATATCGCCGGCGCCTGCGAACCTGCTGTCGTGAACGAGCGTGGGAAGGTCGTCCAGTTCGAGCGGGTCGGCTTTGCGAAGATCGATGCTGCCGGTGAGGATGGGGTATCGGCGTACTTCACGCACAAGTGAAGTCTCACATTTTTTTCAAGAAAATTGCGAGTTCCAGTTTTTACATTTTCCCGGGATTGTCAAGCACGGTTCATGACGTGGGGTGGAAAGATCAGGATTTGCTTTGGAAAGCCGCGACAACGTATTTGTTCATAACGGGTAATGAAATTGTAATAGTAGTCAATATCAGTGAGGCTCCCCCGCCTCAGGGCCTCTCCGAGGCACAGCGGGGCATGAAGGAATTTTTAATTTTGCTCGTGGTCACGGATCCGCCGCGGGGGGCTGGTCAGGAGCGACGGCGTTTATAGTAACAGAAGATATGGCAGGATTCACTCCTCATTACATTCTGAATAGTGCTATTTTCATAGGTGGCATCCCCCATAGAACGATAATTCCCAAAAAGGTAATACGCACATCCCGCAAAGCGCAGGGGCGGTCCGGGGGAACAGCATACCTGCCCCTAACGGCTGGTAGGATGCGAGAAGAACTATACGGATCTTCGCTGTAGTGAATCGGGGATGAACCCACAAGAAGAACCATAAGGTTCTTCGCTGTAGTGAATCGGGGATGAACCCACAAGAAGAACCATAAGGTTCTTCGCTGTAGTGAATCGGGGATGAACCCACAAGAAGAACCATAAGGTTCTTCGCTGTAGTGAATCGGGGATGAACCCACAAGAAGAACCATAAGGTTCTTCGCTGTAGTGAATCGGGGATGAACCCACAAGAAGAACCATAAGGTTCTTCGCTGTAGTGAATCGGGGATGAACCCACAAGAAGAACCATAAGGTTCTTCGCTGTGGCACTGTCCCCTCCATTAGGTCGTGTTTTTTTACAACCACTTTGATCACTCCACCCCCCCCTGTAGTTTTTTTAGTGTTCCTGCCATACATCTACAGAGATACATGTCTGGCAACGAGATCAATCCGGAGGCTGGTAAAGACGGGGAATCCCGGGAGCAGCTGGTCTTTACCGGGCTCTGCCTTGACATCATCATCCTGGTACCCGAGATCGCAGCGGTCATCCTCTCCGGGTCAGCCACCCTGTTTGCCGATGCCATCAAGTGCGCGAACGAGATCCTCGCCACTTCCTTTGCCCTCCTGATCATACGGAGGGTGACCCGGGGCGGGAAGTTCACGTACGATTACGGAATGGGAAAATTCGAGACCCTCACGAGGATCATCACCGGTGGCGTGATGTTCGTATCCCTCTGTATCCTCATCGTCTTCACCGTCCGGAGGCTTCTTGTTCCAGAACGTTTCGATATGGATGCCGCCTTTATCGGTATCCCCCTCATGGTCCTTGCCAGCATCGCGGACTCATACCACTGGCAGAAAAACTACCGGCGTGCGCAGAAGGATCCCACCCCTATCATGGAGGCCCAGTGGCGGCTCCGGCGGGCCAAGACCTTCTCCGACGTGTTGATCCTCCTTACGCTGGTACTGTCTGTTCTCCTCGTCCAGTACAGCTGGGCGGAGTATATCGATCCGGCATTCTCGTTTATCATCATCGGGTTCCTGCTGCTCGCGGGGTACCGGGAGATCTCCTCCTCCCTCCCGGATCTCTTCGACCAGACCCTTGAGGAAGAGCTCCAGCTTGTCATCCTCCGGGAACTGAGCTCCTCGTTCCACAGGTACCATGATTTCCATGGCGTCCGCTCGCGCCGGTCCGGGAGTACCATCTACATCGAGATCTTCCTCGGGTTCGACCCGGAGCAGAGGATGGGAGAGGTACAGGAGTTCACCGATTCCCTGAAAGGGTCGCTTGAGGCCAAAATTCCCGGCAGTGTTGTCTGCATCGTCCCCACGAGCGAAGCGTCTGCCCGGAAATGATCGTACTGATCCGTGAACAACCGCTGAACAGTTCGTGTCCGCTCCAGTGCGATACTGAAGACAGGTTTTGCAGTCCTGAATTTTCAGGTCAAAAAAATGTGGTTACCCCGGAGGGGGGATCACTCCACCCGTACGAGTCTTGTGACAGCATCCAGCCAGATGCCCCTGGCCTCCTCCGTGTCCATGCCCATCATGATGTCCATGAGGAGGCCGTCGATCAGGGCATCGCAGGCAACCGCAAGCGTCCGGGCATTGAGCCTTCCCGAGACGAGCCCGTTCTCCTGCTGGCCTGCGACGAACTGCTCGATGACCCGGAGGTCCTCGGCCCTGTCGCGTGCGAGGATCTTCTGGATTTCGGTGTTATGAACCGCAAGGAGCATCAGCTCCGCGTACATGCCATTAAACTGGGGGATGTACCCCACGAGGGAATCGAAAAGTATGGCACTTCCTGTCCTGAGATCCTTTTTGTTATACGACCGCCTGAGGATCGCCGCCATTTCCTCCCGGCTGTGCTCGGCAACCGCCGCGAACAGGTCCTCCTTGCCGGGAAAGTACCTGGTACAGCGCCGGCTTGGTCACACCAAGACTGTCGGCAATCTCCTCCATCGTGGTCCCGTGGTAACCTTTCCGGAGAAAGAGGTTGTGGGCTGAGGTCACGATCTTCTTCCTGACTTCATCCCGGTATCCCGGCAGTATTCTCGGCAGGGTGTTCACCTTCCCGCGCGGATGATAAAAAACCGCTGCGCTTTTACGCTATACTTATAGTATGGATACATTACCCATGGTAAGTTTAATACCTTTGGGTATTTCACCTTATACCAACCAACTCCCGGTCAAGGCCGGCGCGGAGAATGTTCATGACAAAACCGATGTCATCACGAGATGGAAAGAGACCGGGTCGGGAGAACGATCACCTCCCATGGGAGAACCTCCTCATATCGGGGATCATTGCGCTCCTAGTCCTTGCCGTGTGCATCCTGCCGGTATCTGCAGATACACCGACCGTCACCATTGCCGATTACAAGGTGAGCCCCTCGGTGCTCATGCCCGACAGCCTCGGGACGATCACCATAACCATAAAAAATACGGCATCGAGCGCCTCGGTGAGCGAGAGCTCGGGGCCGATAACCACGAACTCCTTCCAGACCGTAAAAACCACGGACATCAATGTCAATATCCAGAATGTCCACCTGGAGGGCAACGGGATCGATGTCCTGACGAAGGATTTTTCCCAGGTAGGGGAGATCGGCCCCGGCCAGTCAGTCCCCATCACCTTCTCAATAAAGGCCCCAGACCAGAGCGGGATATACTTTCCTGAAGTCTGGATCGATACAAACGGCGGGAGGAGCACGAAATACCCGATCCCCGTCAACGTGGACACCGCGATAGGTATTCAGAAACAGGCGATCCTGATCCTGGACAGCTCTCTCACCGGCGATGTCAATCCCGGTGATGAGGCTCCGGTGAACCTGACGGTCACCAACGCGGGGCAGGTCCTTGCGGATGATGTCACCATCAGCATAGCCAATGTAAGCGGGACGGTGGCCCCGAAGACGAGCGATCTCTACCATCTCGGTACGATCGGCCCCGGCGGGCAGGAGACCCTCGGTATCGTGCTGCTCACCGACAAAACGGCAAATCCCGGCCTTGTACAGGTCCCGGTGACGATCGGTTACACCATGATCGACGGAACCCCGACCACCCAGGCTGCGGATATTGCCATGATGCTGAAAGGCAAGGCGGAACTGGGTTTCGTATCGGTTGATACCAATCCTCCCCGCCTCACCGAGAACGGCCCGTTCGACCTCACGGTCCGGATAGAGAATACCGGTACCGGCGATGCAAAACAGGTCTCGGCAAAGGTCGACCTTCCTGTCGAAGGGATAAAAGAGGCATTCATCGGCAAGATCACGCCGGGCAACGATGCCCCGGCGCTCTTCCTTCTCGAGGGCATGAAAGGCGGTGACTATCCCTACAACCTGACGATCTCCTATGTGGACGATATGGGTGCCCACGCGCTCACCCGGCAGATGAACATACGGGTACCGCCTGCTGACAATTCCGGGAATATCGTCCTCGCGCTCATCGTCCTTGGTATCCTCGGATTCCTCGCTTACCGGTACTGGTACCTGCCCTCAAAGAAAGGGGACGGAACCTTCCCATGGGTAAAAAAGAACTGAAGGTTGCGTTCCTCCTGGCCCTGCGGTCGCTCCAGCGGGGGAGCAGGTCGAGCGTGATCCTGACCGTCCTGATCATCGGGATGTGCTTCACCAACATGATCTTCCTGCCTTCCCTGTTCAACGGGATCGAGCAGAGCATAACGAAGCAGCTCGTGGACTACGAGGTCGGGAACGTACTGGTCAGCCCCGAGTCGGGCGACCAGTATGTCAACAATCTTGGTGCAACGCTCGGCCTCATCAACGGATTGCCCGGCGTGGAACGGGCCACTCCCCATTACACCGAGGGCGCGACCTTCACGTATCGCAAGCGTATCCTCGGGGTCTCGGTGCGGGCGATCATGCCCGATGACGAGAAGTATGTCTCCCCGCTCTACACGAAAATGATCGCCGGTGATTACCTGGGTAACAGTGACGTGGGCGAGATCATCATCGGGAAGCCTGTGGCAGGCGATCCAACTATCCGGGAGGAAGACGAGTTCCAGCCCTCGCTCGGCGGGGTCCGGGTCGGGGACTCGGTCACGGTCGCGTACGCAAACGGCTACACGAGGGAATACCGGGTGAAGGGCATTTACTCCACCGGCTGGAGCCAGGCGGACAGTGCAGCATACGTCTCCTGGACTGATATGGAGCAGGTCATTGGAGTACCGCTCGATCGTGCGTCGGATATCACGGTCAAGGCAAAACCCGGCTACTCCGAGACCTTCATAAAGAATGAGCTGATCCAGTACGGGGTGGCTGACAAGGTCCAGACTACCTCTGACCTGCTCTCCAAGAGCCTGGGAACGGCGTTCCAGAGTTTTGCGATCATCAACCTGGTCTCCCTCATCGTGAGCATCATCATCACGACAGTCGTCCTCTTCATCGTCATCACGATCAAGACCCTCAACAGCCGCCGGGCAGATCGGGATCCTCAAGGCAATCGGGGTGGACAAGGAGGTCATCATGCACAACTATGGCTTCCAGGTCATCATCCTCGCCATACTCGGGATTATCCTCGGGATCTTTCTCACCATGCTGCTTGCGGTGTACATGGCAATTCATCCTGTCGTGACTCCTGCATGGTCGGCAACCCTGTACCTGACCCCCATGGACATCGCCATGAACTCCCTGATCCTCTTTGCCGCTGCCATCGTTGCCGGCTATGTCCCTGCCTACCAGGTGTCGCGCGAGGATATCCAGACTGCAATGAGGGCCTGATGCCATGATCGAGATCCAGGATCTGACGAAAATCTACCGGATGGGGAGTGTCGAGGTGCGGGCGCTGGATGGGGTGACGCTCGATATTGCAAAGGGAGAGTTTCTCGGGGTCATGGGAGCGAGCGGAAGCGGCAAGACCACGCTTCTGCATATGCTGGGGCTGCTGGACATCCCCACTTCCGGCAGGATCGTTATAGACGGAACCGATATAGGCACCCTCACCGATTACGAAAAGACCATGTTCCGGCTCTACAAGCTCGGGTACGTCTTCCAGGACTTCGCGCTGGTACCCGATCTCACGGTGATGGAGAACGTCTCCCTGCCGGCTATGCTCCGGAAGGACCGGACCGAAGACCAGTACCGCGAGGCAAGCACCGGTATCCTCAGGAAGATCGGCCTGCTCGACCGGCAGGACCACCTCCCGAGAGAACTCTCGGGCGGCCAGCAGCAGCGGGTCTCGATCGCCCGGGCGATGGTGAACAAGCCCGACATCCTGTTCGCCGATGAGCCGTGTGCGAATCTTGATACGGAGAACTCCCGGCTGGTGCTCGACCTGTTCCGCGGGATCAATGAGGAGATGCACCAGACCATCGTCATGGTCTCCCACGAGGACTGGCACAAGGACTATTTCCACCGGATCATCCGCCTCAGTGACGGCAAAATCGTCAGCGATGGTGCCGGCAGGTCTTCCATTTCCTGACTCTGGGACTCCGGCAGCATTCTTTTCTTCCCCGGTGCCCAATACCGTATACGTGACCATGCACGAAATCCGGATTGAAAAACTCATCCGCTCGCGCCGCAGGACCATTGCGCTCGAAGTAACCCATGATGCCACCCTGATCGTGCGGGCTCCCCTGCGCACCCCGGCGGTGCATATCGAGGAGATGATCCGTGAGAAGCACGCGTGGATCCAGCGGAAACTGGAGGAGATGAAGAAGCGACCGTCCGCCTCCGTGCACGAGTATAAGGAGGGCGAACTGTTCCTGTTCCTCGGGAGATCGTATCCCCTGCATATTGCTGAAAACGAGGACGGCACCATCGAACGGATGGACCGGCTCAACGTCTCCAGCAGTCTCGTACCCGAGATCCGACAACGGCTCAGGCGCTGGTACATGGACGAAGCAGCAAAGGAGATCCGGGCGCGGTGCATGTGGTTCTCCATGACCACCGGGCATGTGCCGGCGTCAATCCGGATCACCGATGCCCGGCAGCGCTGGGGGTCGTGCACCCACAAGGGCGGGCTCAACTTCAGCTGGCGCCTTATCCAGACCCCGCCAGAGATCGTCGATTACGTGGTGGTCCACGAGCTCGTGCACATCGGCCAGCCGGACCATTCGAAGAAGTTCTGGAACAAGGTGCGGGAGATCCTGCCGGACTACGAACGGAGGAGGGGGTGGCTGAGGGAGAACGAGCGGCTGCTGAGGATCTGAGATTCAAGCATTAGGATTCAATTGTAGAATTGTCCAAATCTCTGCGATTATCTATTACGGTTCATCTGTCGTGGGAGGGGACAGTGCCTGTCCCCTCCCTACCCCTCCCCTGCGCATTACGATGATGCCGTATTACCTGTTTGGGGATCAGGAAATGCCTGCAAAAAACAACAGACAACTCTGGAGTTAGCGCAAAACCCGACAAAGCGTTTCGCGCGTAGGGCACGTTATTTTTTTTCGGAAGTCAGCAATTTTTTAAAAATTCCCCCCAAACAGATCCGGGAATTATTTTTATTGGCAGATCCGGACCTGGCAATTTTTGTAAAATCTCCGGCAATTTCGCCATGATACTGGCTCAAGTCCCGAAATTGCATTATCCCTCAAATTCCCCCCTCTCCGGCCGCGGCTGCATCCGCCCCATCCAGCGCTCCGGATCCTCGATGGGAGCAAACCCGCACTTCCCGTAGACGCCGTGGGCATCGCTCGTCTTCAGCAGCCACTGGTACACGTCCCTGAGGTCCGGGTGCGCCATCGCAAACCTGACCATGGCCTGCCCGATTCCCCGGTGGCGGCAGTCCTCCGCAACGATCACGTCAAGGAGGTACGCGAACCGGGTCTTGTCGGAGATGACCCGGCAGAACCCGACCTGCCGCCCGCTGGTATCATACGCCCCGACCACGAGCGCGGAGTTGCGGATGCCCTGTGCAATCTCGTTCTCCGTTATGCCCGGGCTCCAGGAGGTCTTTACGAGCATGCCCTGAATATCATCCATCCTGAGACGGGCCGGGTCCGCTGAAATATCGGGGTTCATGGCGCCCTGCGGACCAGCCTCGCCCCCATCTCGTATGCCTTTCTGCAGTCTACGGGGAACTGCTCGTCCCGCCGCTTCTTCTTCTCCTCCGGGTCGAATGCCGTGGAGACATACCGGGAATAATCGTCGAACTGGCAGGTATCGGTGACAAAGAGCGTCTCGCACGACCCGAAGATCCTCTCCATCGCCTGCTCGGTACCCTGGGCGTTCCGGTCGAACCCCCTCTCCTTCACTGCCTCCTCGGGGGCACCCGCCGTGTAGATGAAGCCGGTCCTGATCTTCCTGCCAAACAGCGTGGATCGCTGGGGGTCGTAGACCGAGTACGGGAACATCAGGCGTTCGAGGAAAGACCGCGTCTCTCCGGTTGTAATCCCGTAATAGATGGGGGAGCCGATGAGGATCGCGTCGGCTGTTTCCACCTTCCTGAATACCGGCGTGAGGTCATCCTTCACTGCGCAATGGCCATACCATTCCCCGCCGATCTGCTTGCAGGAGAAGCAGCTGGTGCAGCCCTTGTAATCCAGATCGTAAAGATGGAAAAGTTCGGTTCTAGCCCCTTCGGATTCAGCACCATTCAGTGCATGGACGAGGAGCGTAGCGGTGTTCCATGTTTTCCGGGGGCTTCCGTTGAATGCGAGGACTTTCATAGCATCTTTTTGGGGGAGCGGGGGATAAAAATGTTCAGGGGATCTCTTACACGATCTCCCCGAGTACAATTCCGCCCGCGTACAGCACCATCGCGACATGGAAGCAGGGGAGCACCCGGAGCGCCGCATCCAGCGTCCGCTCTTTCAGGATGACCGAATTCGCGTACAGGATCAGGACCAGTCCTGCTATGATACCCGCACGGGCGATCCACCCCGGTCTGGCCATGAAGATCGCTGCCGTCACGATGTTGACCGCGGTGAAACCCGCGATCCAGTACGCTGCACCGTCCAGGCTGGTGGGGAGCGGGACGGGACGGAACACTGCCTTATCACCTCAGCCGTCCAAAAGAACAGGATGGATTCCTTTTTCATCCGGCAGGAACTCCCGGAGGATGCCTCCGCCATATCCGAGGTCCTTCTCCAGGCATTCGGGCAGGACGGGGAATCACGGCTCGTGAATGCCCTGCGGGACGATGGCAATATCAACCCGGATCTCTCCCTTGTTGCCGTGCATGGCGACAGGATTATCGGGCACATCCTGTTCTGTCCTGTCGCCATTGTCTCCGGCACGGTTGAGACAGACCGCTCTTGCGCTTGCCCCGCTCGGGGTCCACCAGGATTACCAGTGCATGGGTATCGGCGCAGCCCTTATTGAAGCAGGGCTCGGCGAGTGCAGACGTCTCGGCCACCGCATCGTAATCGTGGTCGGCCACCCGGGATACTATCCCCGCTTCGGCTTTACCGCTGCAAAGGATTCAAGGATCACGGCCCCGTTTCCCTGTCCGGACGATGCATTCATGGCACTGTCGCTGAAGCCCGGCGCCCTCGATGACATCGGAGGCGTGGTCCGGTATCCCCCGGCGTTCGATACCGTAGGCGCCCATACCTCCTAGACGGCAACCGGGATCCCCTCCTCCTTTTTTCCCACGGTTGCGAGATAGATGAGGAACTGGTCCGTACCATCGATCCCGAGCAGCCCGTTCATAATGTCGTCGTCGAATGCCGCGATGGCGCAAACCCCGCAGCCCACCGATTCGGCCGCGAGGTAGAGGTTCTGGCAGACGTGCCCGGCGTCGAGGTGCAGGTCCCGGTATCCCCGTTCGCCGTAACGCCAGGTCATGCGGTACGGGACCGCTGTCCAGAGGAAGACCACCCCGCTCCGCAGGATGAACTGCTGGTCGAAGCAGGCGGATGCGACCCGGTGGGCGAGGGCGGGGTCCGTATCCCGCTGCTGGAGGCGGTGGGAGAGCGCCAGGTAGCGGTACAGCCCGGGTTCCAGGCCTTCCACGTCGTTTGCCAGCAGGAAGGTCTCGAAGGCATGGCGGGCGCCCGCCGACGGGACCGTGCGGAACGTGGCCTGCGAACCGAATGTCTGTTTCACTCCCTGCGTGCACCAGAGGAGAAAGGAAAGTTCGTCAAGGGCCACGGGTTCGTGGAGATACGCCCGGACACTGCGGCGATGTTCGATGGCGGTCCTGAGATCGAGCGGGGGGATCTCAAGCAGTTCCGGTCGCCTGAGTTCGATACACGGCCGGTCCGGTTCCGGCGGGACCTCGAGCGGCGGCTGGGGCACCCCCTTCTGCTGGTCGCTCTTCCCGATAGATCGGTATTTCGTCCTCTCCATGAACTCCTGCCCGGTCCGGGAGAACCGGGACCGGGCGGTGATGACAGCATCATCTCTGTTCCTCAGCACTCAATGTACATCACCTGGCATGTCAGGCTGTCGGTGTAGCGGGAACGGACCGTACGGGATTATACCTTCGCTCGCCAACGTACCCTGAGGTATGGCGACCAGATCCCGCACACCTGGCGACGAAGACCTCCCCGGGTTCCTGCGCATGAATACGCATCCTGAGGGACTTCCCACGCAGAGCGAGGAAGTAAGGATAGGATCGGATACGTTCAGAAAGTTTACCGGGGAGTTCTGGACATCCCGGCAGCGGCAGGCAGGATCGATCCATGAGATCTCCTACCGTGCGTGTTTCAAGCCGCAGCTCCCCGGTTCTTCATCGGCCTCCTGACCCGGAAAGGGGACGTGGTCTACGATCCCTTCAGCGGGCGGGGGACGACCGTCATTGAAGCGGGCCTCATGGGACGCAATGTCATTGCGAACGATGCAAACCCCCTTTCACGGATCATGACCGAGCCGCGGTTCTTCCCGCCCGAAATTGCTGCAGTAGAAAAGCGTCTCCTCTCGATCCCCCGTGAGGGGGGCAGTTCCGATATCGACCTCTCCATGTTCTACCATCCGGATACCGCACAGGAGATCGTAGCCCTGCGGGAGTACCTCCTCGGCAGGAAACGTATCGCACGGGACGACATGATCGACCGCTGGATCGCGATGGTGGCGACCAACCGGCTGACCGGGCATTCAAAGGGCTTCTTCTCCGTCTATACCCTCCCGCCCAACCAGGCAGTCTCGCCCCGGAGCCAGCAGAAGATCAACGAGAAACGCGGCCAGGCCCCCGAGTACCGGGACACCTGCAGGATAATCCTGAACAAGACCAAGAGCCTCCTCCGGACGCTCCTTCCTGAGGAGGAGAAGAGCCTGGCACGGGCCGGCAGGCGGGCAATGCTCCTCATGGAAGATGCTGGAAAAACCCGTGAGATCCCCGATGAAACCGTGCAGCTGACCGTGACCTCCCCCCCGTTTCTCGATATCGTGCAGTACCGCGAGGACAACTGGCTCCGCTGCTGGTTCAACGGGCTTGACGGGGAAGCGATCGGCCGGAGGATAACCATGGCAAGGACCGTTGACGAGTGGACCTCGGCCATGGGCAGGGTCTTTGCCGAACTCTTCCGGATCACCCGCCCCGGAGGGCACGTTGCTTTCGAGGTGGGTGAAGTTCGAAAGAAGACGATCCGGCTGGAGGAGCATGTCGTCCCCCTCGGCACCGGTTCCGGGTTCTCCTGCGAGTGCGTGCTGATCAACCAGCAGGTATTCACCAAGACCTCGAATATCTGGGGGGTGGAGAACAACACCTGCGGCACCAATACCAACCGGATCGTGGTATTCCGGAAAGACTGACCCGCATGGGATGCCCCGGTTCCCGCAGGACTGAAAAAAAACCTGCAAATCTTGATATTAATTGAAAAATAATTCATTTTACGAGTGATCAGGATGGAGACGGACTTTTACATGGCAGGTGCGCACGGCGATTTCCGGGGTAACCGATAATGGCATCACGACAGAGCTGCATTCCGCTGTTCATTACCCTCGTCATCGTATCCCTTCTCTTCATACCTGCCAGTGCCGCCGGTGCGGGCGCTCCTCCTTCCGACAGCACAACAGCCATCCGGCAGGCTCATCTCGAGTGGACTGCGCTCCAGACCGATGTGGAGATGAACACTGCCATCATGTACTGCACGACGCTGTTCGGTACGGACACGAGCAACATGACTGGGTTTCTGGCCGGTTTCCGGAACGAGGAATCCCTTATACCCTCCGCCACGGATCCGGCGAGTCTCGACACAATTACCGCTGACCTGCGGTCCATCACCAGCCAGTTCCGGAACGAGACCATAGCCCGGATGACAAAGGGGCAGGGGGATTGGGACACGCTGAACAAGCAGATCTCCGGTGCAACGAACAAAAACCCATATATTGCCGCCAAAGAGGACACCTACTGGAATACCCGGAAAACAACCCTTATGGGTGATTTCGATGCCTGGATCCTGCAGGGGCAGCAGGCCCTGGACACGCTGAAGAACGAAGGGTACGATACCACCGGTGCACAGAGGAGTCTTGATCTCATCTCGTTCCACCGTCCCGACGTGGTTGCGGCCCTGGGGTCAAGAAATGAGCTCAAGATCCAGTCCATGAACAGCGAAATTCTTTCGATGTCGCAGCAGTTCGGGCAGCAGGTCGATGACGTGCAGGGGCAGGTCAGCGACGACACCACAACCGGTTTTCTCATCGACCAGGGCTACCGGGCGGTGGCCAGGGCAGATACGATCAATTACAACCTTACGGTCATCCTGCTCGATATCAGCCCGGCTGACAGCATCCTTGCACAGACCAAAAAAGACCTTGCATCTGCGAGGGCATTACAGAACAACGGAAACTTCGAGTCGGCAAAAACCCCCCTCAGACTGGTAAAAAAGGATCTGGCAGACCTGGCAGGAGCCTACCGCGACCTGGAACACAGTGCCGACCTGCCCCCGGACCTCTCGGCCTCGCTCGGCACCATGGCGGTACAGCTGGATAACATGACCGTCCAGATGGGGAGGATAGTATGATGGAGGATCGATCCGGCCTGTGCCTTCTTGCGGCCATCCTTATCGTCTGCAGCCTGGCAGCCGCCGGGTGCACGTCGATCCCCGGCCCCGGATCCGGGCCCGGGACAACGGCGACAACCGCTCCTCCGGCGACTGTCCAGACCGTGCAGGCCACCCAGGTACAAACTGTACCCATGACCGGGAATTTTCCCATGCGGCAACCGACAGCCGCTCCTCCGGTTGCATCTTCCGTGAACCAGACCTGCGCCATGCAGGGAGGAGTCATCGTGACACCGGGGCTGACGTGCCCGGGAGTATGGCTGCCGGCCATGGATACCTCCAGCTGCTGTCCGGTACAACCCGTCCCGGTCGTTACCACCAATCCCCCGATTACGGTCGAACCTCTGGACCTGAGCGTTCGGATGGATGATGACCTGGGCAGCATAGTCCCTTGAACCAACCATCCTCTTTTCCGGCCCGGTTTTTCCGCCTGACCTCCCCGGTTACTGCGGAGAAAAGGACGCCTTAAGTATCACGACATCCAAGGTGTACCCATGGTCACCCGTATCATGCGGTATGCGCAGATCGTAGACGTGCTGAGTAAATATGGTTTCGGCATAGGTCTTGAGAAGTTATTCCCCGGTCGTGCGAGATTCCGGCTCCCGACGGCAGGGAAGACGCCCGAGACCTCGACCATCTACGAGCGGATACGGCTGACACTCGAGGAACTCGGCCCGACATTCGTGAAGTTCGGGCAGATCATGAGCACGAGGACCGAACTGCTGCCGCCGGAGATGATCGAACAGCTCAAGAAACTGCAGGACCATGCAAAACCCGTCCCGTTCTCTGAAATACGCGCGGTCATCGAACAGAGCTGTGTGAGCATCGATGACTGGTTTGCCGAGTTTGAAGAGACCCCGGTCGCATCCGCATCGATCGGGCAGGTCCACCGCGCCGTCCTGAAGGACGGGACCCGGGTCGCCGTGAAGGTCCAGCGGCCGGGGATAGAAGAGATCATCGAGACCGACATCGGCATCCTGCAATCGATGGCCGAACGCATCGAGACGGTGTTCCCCGAGACCCGGGTCTACAACCCTGTCGGCATGGTCGAGGACTTTTCCCACCAGATCGTCAAAGAACTCGATTTCGCCCGTGACGGCCGCAATGCCGACCGCATGGCGCGCAACTTCCGGGACGTCCCGGGCATCCGTTTCCCGAAGATATACTGGGAATACTCCTCCTCCCGTGTCCTCGTCATGGAGTTTATCGAGGGGGTACGGATCGACGACCCCGAGTCGATCATGGCGATGGGTCACAAGCCGCACGAGATCGGCGTCCGGGGGTTCCACGCGTACCTCAAGATGATCTTCGAGGACGGGTTCTTTCATGGCGACCCCCACCCGGGCAACCTGCTGGTCACCGCTGCAGGGGACATCGTCTTCCTCGACTTCGGGATAGTCGGCGTCCTCCGCCCGGAAAAACGCCAGAACTTCATCAACCTCCTCTTTGCCCTTGTGAACGACGATATCGAACTGATGCTGCGGTCCCTCGAGGGGTTCGGCATCGTGATCGCGGAAGCGGACCGGGAAGGACTCCGGGACGACCTCTATCTCATGATGCACGATTTCAGCGGGGGAGGCGGGGAAGGCGTCTCCCAGCTCAACTTCCGGCTGGTGGTCAACGAACTCACCGAGACGATGCGGCGGTACCGGCTCAAGGTGCCGATGAACCTGATGCTCCTCCTCAAGGTCTTCATGATGGTGCTGGACATCGGTGTCCGCCTCGACCCGAAGTTCAACTTCGGCACCGAGGTCACCCCGTACCTTTCCAGGCTTGCCGATGCCAATACCCTCTCCGCGGGCTACGTCAAGCGGGCGTCCATGTCCCTCCTCGAGGCAGCGGACGCCATCCTGGACCTGCCCCGCAATGTCAACCTGATGCTCCGGCGGTTCTCGACCGGGACCTTCAAGCTCGAGATCGTGGACACCGACCTCCAGAAACTGCAGATGGCACTGGACAAGGCAAGCGACAAGATCATGATCGGCCTTGTCGTTGCTTCGCTGGTAGTCGGCTCATCGCTGGTCCTCCAGTCATCACAGTTCGTGCTGCCCAAAGAGATATCCTATATCGCGATCGCCGGCTACACGGCAGCAGTGCTCGTCGGGTTCTATGCCATCTACCATGTGATCTTCCTCAGGTTCCGGATGGAACGGTAACGGTTTTTTATTCCTGATCGGCGGTAGCCCGGATTTTTACCGCTTCCCACCGTCTCACTTTCTCCGCGAACGGGAGCCGTGCATTGGCCGGGCTCGTCGAGGGGAGGACCACGGATGGCACGCCCGGGATCTCGTTGAACCGCTCATAGTACCGCCCGGCAGTGCTCCCGTTCAGCGCTACGAGCCGCAGGGTCGGGTGAGCCCGGACAAACCTTGCGATATCATTGGGAAGGGGGTTCCGGATCCGGCTGTCTGCGCTGCCCGCCCGTTCACAGGTCCGGATCACGTCCCAGAGTGCAATCCCGTACCGTGCCAGAAGAGCAATCCGGCCGGGATAAGGAAGACCGGCCGGGACGGCGAAGAGTTCTTCCATGACCGCCCAGAACCGGTTTTTGGGATTCCCATCGTACTCCTGCCGTTCAAGGGACAGGATACTGGGGAAACTTCCGAGAATGAGGATGAGAGGTTCAGTACCCGGTGACCGGGCCAAGGCCGGAGGATGGAGCCGGGGAACAGAGTGAATGACCGGTCATACAAAGGAAGGAAAAACGGAAACCATCAGGGCTCCGGCTCTTTGAAATAGAGGTTGCAGTGGCAGTGTCCCGTCTTTCCGATCTCGTCCTTGTGGTAGATACACGGGCACTCGATCTTCCTGTCCTTCTCCTCGTCACCGCTGCGGAGCCGGCAGGGGCAGTAGGGTCTCCCGAACTTGGTCTTGTTCCGCACAAGCCCCCGTATCACGGTAGAGAGCTGTTTCTCTTCGGTGTTGAGGGACCAGCCGTGCTTGTGCGCATAGGCCTTTGCCCACTTGAGCATATCCGCTTCCTCTGAATTAACATCTGACATGGTACCCGATCAGGTCTTGCGTGTGGATAGATTGCGCATCTTTATCATTAGTCTTTGCGATTGAACGGAGGGAGAGCGGGAGATCCGCCGGGGCAGTCCGGGAGGCTCTGGCTCCGACCCCTGCCAGGCCATGACTGCAGCCTCAACGTCTTGGTGCCCGCTCCGGCTCCGCCTTTGCAGGTTTGGCCTTTACGACCATCTTTTTTGTGATCCTGCCGGCCACCCGGTCGTAGGTGGCCATTACGTCCCCCTTGCTGAATCGGTACACGTCCTTGTCCAGCGACTCACCGGTCTTCCTGTCCCAGAGGCGCATCGAGTCCATGCTGATCTCGTCGCCGAGGTAGATCGTCCTGCCCGCCCTCCCGAACTCCATCTTGAAGTCCACAAGGGTGATCCCCTGCAACGCAAGGAGTTGTACGAGCAGCCGGTTGATCCCGAGCGCGGTCTTTTTGATCTTCTCAAGCTCGTGCGGGGTCGCGAGCCTGAGCGCCACGATCAGGTCGTCGTTGAGCATCGGGTCGTGCCGCGAGTCGTCCTTGTAGTCGATTACGATGACCGGGGGGCTGAGTTTTGCCCCCTCCACAAACGGGTAGTTCCGGACAATGGACCCGGCAGCGACGTTCCGCACGATCACCTCGAGGGGGATCATGCAGAGTTCGCGCACGACCATCCTTTTTGGATCGAGCATGGTGACAAAATGCGTCTTCACGCCGTTCTTTTCCAGGTACTCGAAGATGAAGGCCGAGACCTCTGCATTGCAGCTGCCCTTGTTCTCCAGGACGTCCTTCTTCCCGCCGTCAAACGCGGTGATGTCGTCCCGGAATTCAACGATCAGTCTTCCCTTCACATCCGTCCGGTAGACCGATTTTGCCTTGCCGGTATAGAGGAGTCCCTTCTGCTTCACCGTACACTGCTCCTTGCCTTAACTGTTTGTCCGAGCCGGTTTATTAGGGGTTGCAAATCCGCAGGGTACCAGCCGCGTTCGATGTACCGGGGATAGATGCAGAGCCGTTCCCTGAGTTCTGCACCGCCCGCGATCGTTTTCAGCTCTTCCAGTGCAGGCCACGGGTGCTCGGGGTTCACGTAATCGATGGTGAGCGGGGAGACGCCGCCGAGGTCGTCGACCCCGCAGGAGATGAGCAGGGACGCGTCGGTGAGGTTCGGCGGGATCTGGATGGCAATCTCCGGCTGGAGAATATCCCGCGCCAGGCGGATCGCTGCACAGATCTCATCGGTCCGCGGCACGGGTGCCCCCGCAAGCGGGGTTCCCGGCTTCGGGCAGAAGTTCTGGAGGATCACTTCCTGGATATGGCCGTATCGTTTGTGGAGGTCCCGGATCGCGAGGAGCGAGTCCTCCCGGTCTGCCATCGTCTCCCCGATCCCGAGGAGAAGGCCGGTCGAGAACGGTATCCGGAGCTTTCCCGCATCTTCCATCATGGCCAGGCGGGTTGCTGGGTCCTTTCCCGTTGATGTCGCGTGCGCCGGTATCTCCGCGGTGGTCTCGAGCATCAGGCCCATGCTCGCGTTCACCTCACGCAGCCGCTCGAGTTCCCCGTACGTCAGGATGCCCGCATTGGTGTGCGGGAGGACGCCGTACCCGATGCTTTTCCTGCACATGGCCTCGCAGTAATCAAGAATCGTTGTATAGCCAAGCGGACGGAGCATTTCCAGAAAACCCGGTTCTTCTTCCGGGCGTTCGCCAAAGGTGAAGAGGGCCTCGGTGCACCCCAGCGCAGCCCCGGCCCGGAGCGTCCGCTCGACGTCCTCCTGCGGCAGGATACAGCCTTCCTGCACCGGCGTGCGGAAACAGCAGTAGCCGCAGCGGTTCCTGCAGACCGTGGTGAGGGGGAGGAATACGTTCCGCGAGAAGGTGATCGTGCGGTGGTGCATGGAGAGAGGTTCTCTTTTGTATCTATTGAAGGTTAATGCTCTGTGCAGAGGTCGCAGGCCTGCCGCTGCACGGGCAGAGGGCAAGCATAAAGAGCCGGGCGGATCAACGTTCACCATTCCAGACAGGACAGGTTGTTCTGCCACACGGTATCCGGGAGGTGTACGTCTTTGGGAGATCGCAGGAGTCAGGAAGCGGATCCGGCAGGAGGCGGCAGCGGGCAGCCGGTCACGCCGGAGGCAGAGAATGCGCGGCTCAGGGGAGAGATCGCTTTCTTACAGAAGAAACTCCAGCTGGTCGGGAGCATCACCCGGCACGATGTCCTCAACCAGCTGACCGCAGTCCTGGGGTACAACGAACTGCTGGCGATGATGGTCGAGGACCCTAAGGTCAGATCGTTCCTCGAGAAGGAGCGGCAGGCCATCGACAAGATCCGCCGCCAGTTCCAGTTTGCCAAGGACTACCAGAACCTCGCGACGGAACCCCCCCGCTGGCAGCACCTGAAGAATACCGTCTCCCGCGTCAGGGAAGAGTTCGACGCCACTGCGATACGGATAACCTGCGAGAGCGGTGACGCTGCAGTGTACGCCGACCCCCTTCTTGGCAGGGCACTCTCCAACCTGATCGACAACACCTTCCGGTACGGCAGCGGTGCGACCGAGATCCGCATCACCCTCCGCAGAGAAGGGCCCGGCGCGGTCATGACCGTGGAAGACAACGGGGCCGGCATCCCCGCCGGAGAAAAAGTGAAGATCTTCGAACGCGGGTACGGGAAAGGGACCGGCTGGGGGCTCTTCCTGGTCCGCGAGGTCCTTGCCGTGACCGGCATGACCATCGAAGAGAGCGGTGAGCCGGGAAAGGGCGCCCGGTTCGAGATCCGCATACCGGAGGGGATGTTCCGGATGGATGGCGGGGACCTGCAGACGGCGGCGTGAACCGGGAGTACGACAGGAGTCGGTCATCACCGCGATCTTCTCCATCCCCCGCCCGCTGCATCCATATCAGCACCTTTTTTTTATCGGCCGGCATACCTCGGTATACCATGTGTCCTCCGGCCCTCATCCCGTTCAAACCCAGAAACCCGAAGACCCGTCTTTCAGTCTGTCCTCAGCCAAGAGGAGCGGGAGCAGTTTGCACGGGTGATGCTCGAGGATGTGAAAGCCGCGGCAAAAGATGCCATGTGCAGCCCGGTCCTCGTATGTTCGGAGCTTTTCGACAGCGAAGACGTCCAGGTCACCATCCTGGATACCGACCTGAACGGGACGCTGAATGCCATCCTCCCCCAGTCGGTCACGGACAGCCTGATCATCATGGCCGACCTGCCGCTGGCCGACGCCGAGTCCATACGGCGGGTTGTCTCGACCAAGAAGGATATGGCCATCGTGCCGGGACGCGGCGGCGGCACCAACGTGATCTACATCCGGGAACCAACAAAGTTCCATGTCGATTATTACGGGACCAGTTTCTTAAAGCACATGAAGATCGCTGAGGAAGCCGGCCTCTCGGTCGACGTCATCGATTCGTTCCGGCTCCACACGGACATCGACGAGGAGGAGGACCTTGCCGAGTCTGTTGATCCACGGTACGGGAAAGAGCCGGGAATATCTTGAAGGGCTCGGTTTTTCCCTCTCGGTCGAGAAAGGGCGGGTTGGCGTTGTCAGGAAACGATAGGATTATCAGGATATTCGACGGAATGGCAACACATGAGTGACCCGCCCCGACTCTCGCTGATCGAACTCCTCCGCTCTTCCCGTCCCGATGTCCCCCGCATAGTCAGTACCTTTTGTCACCCGGTTCAACGCCGCGTATGGGGTGCCGGGCAGGGAGCAGTGGGACATAACAAAGGAGGAATGGCAGCGCTATGAGTTCCTTGGCGACCGTGTCCTGAACCTGATCGTCGCGCAGACCCTTTTTACCCAGCGGGATTCCGTGCTCAGCGAGGGCGAGATGACCCGGATCCTGAGTTCCGTGGTATCAAACCGGGCGCTTGGTGGCCTGACCCGCCAGTACGGCGACACCTTTGCCCGGCTCATCCCCGAATCCATCGCGCAGCAGAAGACGTACGGGGAGCGCGTGACCGGCGGGGCATTCGAAGCGTTTATCGGTGCATTGTACTGCGAGGCCGGGATTGATGAAGTCGCCTTCTTCATCAACGCGATCATGGGGGATGCCATCAGTACCTCCGCACCGGACCAGAACGCGGTCGGTATCCTGCAGGAACATTTCCAGAAACTGCACCGGACCACCCCTCGATATGAGGACAGTCCTGAAGGTCCGGACAACGACCCCACCTGGCATTCCCGGGTCATTCTTGACAACGGTCAGGAATTCAGGGGTACCGGAAAAAACACTACCGAATCGAGACAGGCGGCCGCGAAGAAAGCTCTCGAAAATATCGGGGAAAATCACTGAACTCACGCCCTCCGTTCACCCGGGCCGCGCGGGACACCGTATCCCGGATCGGAGAGATCATCCCCTTTTGCCTCTGACACAGGATTAATGAGGCTCCCGGAGCAAACCGTTGAGTAATCCGGAATGAAGCGGTGGCACTGATGCTCGACAGGTTCTTCAGGCACGATACTGCAGGGACGCTGAAAGCCCTGACCCTCGAATGGAAATGCCCGGACTGTGAAGGCCTGAACTTCAGGATCCTCACCCGGGGAGAACGGAATGAAGGGCGCTACGATACCCGGTGCCGGTACTGCCGCTCAAAGTTCCGCGTGTGCTACCCGAGGCCCGACAGGGCGATTGACGGGGAAGCCGAGTTCATGGACCGGATATCCCAGGAAGATTTTACCGACCCGGAAAAGACAGACATGATCCGGGACTTTGCAGAGATCGCGTCGCTCAGGGAGGACCGTGCACAGCCCGGCCTCATCAGCGGGAAGATGAAGGCCCTCGAAGACAAGATCGCGTTTGCGAAGAGGCGGAGAAGGTAGTCCGTCCGCTCCTCATTATTTTACCACGAGGATCTTGCAGGGTGCGGTCCGGATGATGCTCTCCGCAACACTCCCGAGGAGGATACGCTCGATCCCCCGCTTTCCCTGCGTGCCGATCACGATGAGGTCGATCCCCTTCTCCCCGGCATACTTCACGATCTCTGCCGCAGGTTTTCCCTCGAGGATCACGGTCTCGAGCTGTACACCGCCTGCCATGCCCCGGACCCGCTCCAGCGCCTGCTCTCCCTCGCGCTGCAACAGCTCCCACGTGTCCCTGATGACGACGTCCGCTGATGCCGAATCGAGGGTGTCGGCCACGTAGACCGCGTGGACGGTCTACCCGGAGGTCCTGCCGATCCGGAGTGCTTCCTCCACTGCTGCCCGGTTCTTCTCCGATCCGTCCGTTGCGACGAGGATCGTTCCAAAAAGTCCTGCTGTCATTTCAGATCCCGCTCCCGGTACGCCATCATCTCTCGCTCTTTCCTGATACCTCTTGCGGATCTGTCCCGGCAGGGATGGTGGCAGCACCTGTTCCATGGAGTTCATGCACGTATCTCTCTCCCCTCATTCCCGTAACGGTGCACCATCACTGTTTTTTCTTCGCAAACAGAGGGGCCAGTTCCCTGGCGGTCTCGTCCGTTACGAAGGTGATGAGGACCTCTCCTGCCTGCAACGCACGGGAGGGCTGGATCCGTCGTGTAATCTTTCCTTCGCTGCGAATCCCGACATCCGCGATGCCAAAACGGGCAGGGAGTTCCAGTTCACCGAGGGTTTTTCCTTCCGATTCAGACCCGGGTTCGATGCGGAATGTGTGCACGTGCCGATCGTGGAAGATGATCTTTGGATCTTCCAGTTGCGCCTCGCCATCGGCACTCTTCGTGAACAGGGTGGTACCCAGTTCTTTTGTCCGTTTGATAATGTAGCCGATCTCTTCGTCCGGAAGCTGGTACTTCTTGAGCGCCCGGGAAAAGATCTCAAGCGCAGCCTCGAACTCTTCCGAGATGATCTCGTCAGCACCCAGTTCCAGCAGGTAGCGGGCACGCCGCACGTGCCGTGTCCGGGCAAGAATGTGCAGGTCAGGCGCAAGCTGCCGTGCGGTATGAATAATCCTCGGTATGGCCTCCTCCTCGGAGACCGCGATGACCAGTGTCCGGGCACGGCGGATGCCGGCATGCTCCAGTACTTCTGCCTGGACTGCATCCCCGAACATGAAATGGGGGCGGAAGGTCGATCGTTCCTGCCGGATGATCTCAGGGTTCAGCTCAATGACCATGTAGGGAATGCCGGCAATCGTGGCTGCCCGGGCAACGCTCTTACCGGTAATCCCGTAGCCGGCAATGACGATGTGATCGGAGAGTTCTTCTTCCCCCTCCGTTTCCGGCTCCTCTCTGCCACGGGAAATCCGGCCCGGCGCGATCCGGTACAGGAGGTCAACCACCCATGGTGAGACCTTTATGGCAAAGGGGGTCAGGGCCATGGTTATGATAGCCCCGGCAAGGAAGACCTGGTAGACCCCTTCCGGTATGAGCGCGGTATCGAGCCCGTTCTTTGCAAGGACAAAAGAAAACTCTCCGATCTGGCAGAGCGCGAGGCCGGTGAAGACGCAGATCCTGGCCGGCATCCCGAGTATGGCTGCCGCGGTCACGCCGGTCAGGATCTTTACCGCGATTATGATGACCACGATCATGGCGACATAATAGAAATTGACAAAGACGGTCCGCGTATTGAGAAGCATTCCTATGGAGAGGAAGAAGATGCTTGCAAAGACGTCACGGAACGGGATGATGTGGCCCAGTGCATCAATATTGTAATCGGACTCACCGATGATGAGACCGGCGATGAAGGCCCCAAGCGTGAACGAGAGCCCGGCTTCGCTTGTCAGCCACGCGATGAGGATACAGGTGCCGAGAAGGGTGATCAGGAAGAGCTCGCGGTTCTTCTCCCGGGCAACCCGGAAGAGGAAGGCAGGGATCACCCAGCGGGCCATGATGATGATGACAAGGATGATAAGGGCGACTTTTCCCACCTGGAGGGGGAGCGCATCCAGATCGGGACCCCCGCTTCCCACGAGGAGGGGGGCGATAAGTATCATCGGGATGATGGCAAGGTCCTGGAATATCAGGATCCCAAGGAGAGTACGGCCATGGAGGGTATCCACCTCGCCTTTCTCCTGGAGGATCTTCATGACGATGGCAGTGCTCGACAGGGAGACGATGAAACCGAAGATCAGGGCCTCGTTGGGAGGCATGCCGAAGTACGCGGAGATGAGGGTGATTGCAACGATCGTGGTGCAGACCTGGACTATCCCGCCGATGATCACCGTCCGCCACGAGCGCAGCAGTTTCTGGAACGAGAATTCAAGACCGATCGTGAAGAGGAGCAGCACAATCCCGATAGTGCCGAAGGTGTCGATGGCGTCCTGGTTGGTGATGAGCCTAAACCCATATGGCCCGACCAGCATGCCGATGATGAGAAAGGTGACAATGCTTGGAATTCTGAGGCGCTGGCCAATATACAGGAGGGCAATAGCGAGCGTCAGAATACTTACACTGGCAAGCAGCAGGTCCATAAGAGAATTCTCCAGTTTTAATGGCGAGCCGATATAGAATTACCCACACGCCGGATATTATACTTTATGCGACGCGACGGGTGGCCCGTATCCGGGCCTGCATTCATATCCGCATGAAGGAGATATATGGCACCCCCGCTTCCGCACGCTACCCGAAACCGGCTTTCAGGCTGATGTTCATCGGATTTCCAATGAAAATCATCTTATTCAGATATCACAGGAGATGAGCCCTCTTTTAATCATTGCGATGAACGCCGCCGCCCCCGACGGGGCGCCCCCGCGGCGGTCCAACCTCCTTGCCCCGCCGTGCCTTATCTTTCATGAGATTCTGCAAGTTATTTTTCAAACTTCCTTTGCTGCATCCGCACAGGATGAAGCAAGTCGAAGAATCCTTGCGGATTCTTCTCCAGTCAATCCTCGCTTACGCGACGATTGACTCCTCGGAGAGGCCCTGAGGCGGGAGCCCTCATAACTGAACGATTTTTAAGGTTCCGGGGGAACTCGATCCTTTCATGTGTGTTTCAAGCGAATCAGAAAAACCAGGGAATCCTGGATCCCCCTGAGGAGAACCCGCGCCACAAAACCGTAAGAAGACCTTACTCCTGCACCCGGTTCTTGGCGAACACGCCCATGAAGAGGCACTCATCGGCATCGATGGTCTCCACTCCGAGATAATCGCCGATGGGAAGGCCGATCCCGCGGATGACTGCTGCCGGCATGCACTCGTCCGCCTCGCCCATCACCAGTTCGGCGGCGGACGCGATGTTGTCCGCGACCGCCCGTTTGGTCACCTCGAGCTTCCGGCCGAACAGGTCGCTCCTGCCCCGGTCATCGATGACCGAGGGGATGCCGGCAGATCCTATGGCAACGCCGCTGCACCCGAGGCGCATCGCATGGGTGCGGCTGTCCGCGATGATGACCCCCACGTGCACCCCGCACTGCTCTTCTATCGCAGCCCGGATCCTGACAGCACTCAGGTCCGGGTCGGCCGGCAGGGGCGTCACGCACCCGGGCGGGGCGTTCGAGGCGTCCACCCCGGCATTCGGGAGGAGAGTCCCTCCCTTCATGCAGAGGAGAAACCCCGGTATGCCCCCGACAACCGAATCGCTCTCCCGCAGGACGACTTCCACGGTGCGGGGGTCCATGCGGTACTTCTCCCCGAGTTCTTTCGCCCGCGCGGAGGGCGTGACTGCCGAGAGGTCGATGATATTGGACTCCGATGTCGCAACGGCTGTCTCGGCAAGGACGAGGATGTCTCCCTCCTCAAACCCGCCGCACGCACGCTCCGCTGCTTCAAGAACGCGTGCTGCAATGGGATCGCCGCTGCGGATGAGCCCCGTGGAAAGCCCGAACACCTCAAATGAGGCGTTCACGGCATCTTCACCATCCGGTTGTAGACCCTGACGGCATCCACGGTCTCCTTCACGTCATGAGCCCGCACGATGGCGGCGCCTTTCTGGAGAAGGAAGATGGTGACCGCGAGACTGCCTGCGAGCCGCTCCTCGGGCTCCCGGTTCACGAGATTGCCGATGAAGCTCTTGCGGGAGACTGCGGCAAGGAGCGGGCGGTCGAATTTTGTAAAACGGTCGAAGTGCCGGCAGAGTTCCCAGTTGTCGTCATAAGAGCGGAATGGCGTCCAGATCCCGATACCCGGGTCGAGCACGTAGTTGTCGATCCCTGCGGTCTCGCACCGGGCGACGACGGTCCCGAGTGTCTTCTCCGTGGCATCGGGGCCGACAGCATCGCCCGGCGTGTAGTCTGCAGCCATCACGAAGGCCGGCAGTCCTGCGTCCGCTACGCGCCGGACATAGGCTTCCGAAGAGAAACCCGCTATGTCGTTCACCGCGTGGATCTCGTGCTTCAGGCATGCGTCCAGCACCCATGGGTTCATGGTGTCAACAGAGATCGTGAACCCGGTTCCGTCCAGTTCCTTCAGGGCCGCATCGATCCGGCTCGCCTCCTCGGCACCGCTGATCGCCTGGGCATTGGGGGCGGTGCTCCGGGCCCCGACATCGAGGAGATCCGCTCCTGCCTCCACCATCTCGACCGCTTTTGCATGGATCTCGGCTGTCGGGATGAACGAGTCGTGGTAGAAGGACTCCGGGCTGCAGTTGATGACGCCCATGACCCGTGGCGGCGCGTCGCCCCCGATGATGAGTTTGTTCACAACGCACGATCGCATGTCCGCTCCTTTGCCGCCCGGCAGGTATTCTCCATTAATGTGGCGATCGTCATGGGGCCGACGCCGCCCGGCACCGGGGTGATCGCCGAGGCGATCTCTTTGACAGCCTCAAAGTCCACGTCACCGACCAGCTTACCGTCCAAGTGGTTGATACCCACATCGACCACGACCGCCCCGGGCCTGACCATTGCGGGAGTGATGAAATGCGCTTTGCCGATCGCAGAGACGAGGATATCAGCCCGCCCGATCTCTTCCTCAAGGTTTCTGGTTTTGCTGTGGCAGACGGTCACGGTCGCATCGGCATTGGTGAGCAGGGCCGACATCGGCCGCCCGACGTCGATGCTCCGGCCTACGACAACAGCCCGGGAACCCGCGACCGGGATGTTGTACTCTGTGAGGAGGGTCATGATCCCCGTGGGCGTGCAGGGGGTGAACCTCGGTCTCCCGGAAAAGAGGAGCCCGAGGTTCTCCGGGTGGAACCCGTCCACGTCTTTCCCGGGGTGGACTGCGGCAATCACCCGTTCGGAATCCACCTGGCCCGGAAGCGGCAGCTGGATGAGGATCCCGTCGATGTCCGCGTCCCGGTTCAGCTCCAGCACCGTATTCACGACAGTCCTGGTAGGTGCGTTTTCAGGAAGCGTGATCCCCACCGACGTGATGCCGACCTGCTCGCAGGCCTTGTGCTTCATCCGCACGTACATCTGGGAGGCCGGGTCGGTGCCGGCGATGACCGTGGCGAGGTGGGGGGAGAGGCCGGAGTCCTCGATCTTCTCCCTCAGGACCGCAAGCTTCCGGTCCGCAGTCTTTTTGCCGTCAAGGATCGTGGCCATCGGGAATTCCTCTTACTCCTTATTCCGGATAGAGCGGGAACCGGCCCGCAAGTGCCCTGACCCTGGCATGGATGTCCTTGATGGCAGCCTCGTTGTGGATGTCCTTTACCACCGAGGCGATCCAGGTGCCTATCAGGCGCATCTCGGCCTCTTTCATCCCCCGCGAGGTGACCGCCGGGGTCCCGACTCGGAGGTCGCTCGTGACAAACGGGCTCTTGGTCTCGTTCGGGATCGTGTTCTTGTTCACGGTTATGCCGGCCCTGCCGAGCGCAGTCTCGGCTTCCAGGCCGGTGATGCCCTGGGCCGTCAGGTCGAGGAGCATGAGGTGGTTGTCGGTGCCGCCGGAGACGAGGCGGAGGCCGTTTGCCAGGAGGGTTTCGGCGAGGACCTTTGCATTCTTGACGATCTGCTTATTGTATTCCGTGAACGAGGGCCTCAGAGCTTCCTCAAAACAGACCGCCTTTGCCGTTATTGTGTGCATGAGCGGGCCGCCCTGCATGCCCGGGAAGACCGCCTTGTCGATCGCCGGTGCATACTCGCTGTTGCACATGATCGCGCCGCCGCGGGGGCCGCGGAGGGTCTTGTGGGTCGTAGTGGTGGTGAAATTGACGACCCCGACTGAGGTGGGGTGGACGCCCGTCGCGCAGAGCCCGGCGATGTGGGCGATGTCTGCCATGCAGTATGCCCCGACGCCGTCTGCAATCTCCTGGAACGCCCTGAAATCGATGGTCCTCGGGTATGCGGACGCACCGCAGACGAGCATCTTCGGCTTCTCCCTGCGCGCCATCTCTTCAATTGCGCCGTAGTCGAGCATCTCGGTCTCCGGGTCGAGGCTGTACTGGGCTACCTTGTAAAACTTGCCCGTAAAGCTGACCGGTGAGCCGTGCGAGAGGTGGCCGCCCTGCGTGAGCTTCATGCTCATCAGGGTGTCTCCCAGGTTCATGAACGCAAAATAGACCGCCATGTTCGCCTGGGTGCCCGAGTGCGGCTGGACGTTTGCGTGCTCTGCGCCGAACAGTTTCTTGAGCCGGTCGCGGGCGAGGTTCTCTGCCATATCGTGGAACTCGCAGCCGCCATAATAGCGTTTGCCCGGGTAACCCTCGGCATATTTGTTGGTCATGATCGATCCCATGGCTTCGAGCACTGCATGGGAGACGACGTTCTCGGAAGCGATCAGCTCGAGGCCGTTGACCTGCCGGAGCCTCTCTTTCTCGATGATATCTGCTATTTCCGGATCCGTTTTGGACAGATACGACATATGGAGAAGGGTTCGTTCCGATCAGGTAATACCTTTTCTAGGGATGGTAGTGAAGGACGATATGACCCATGAAAACCCCCTCGTGGTTCTGAGCCCGATCTCCCCACTTCCCTTGAGTCCTGACGGACTCTCGGGACAGCGAAGAATTGCTGCGCAATTCTTCTCGTGCTCGTGGTTCTGATGAACCACTCCCATCAGAAACCTTTTTTCCTTATCAGGCGATCATTACTATTAATAGTAAGGAGTAAGCCGCACCGGGGCGGTAAAAACCGGAACCGGGTGCGGCCTGATGCAAAGATCACGTGAAGTCGTGAGCACGAACTTTGGAGAGGAGAGACTGATTACGATGTTGGAAAGTTTAGGAGGGAGCGAGGACCGCATTGCAGCCCTCGAGAAGAAGGTACGTGAGATGGAAGCGCTTGTCAAGGGGCTGACCCAGGAGCTGCTCGACCTCAAGTCCATAGCCATGAAGTTGTCCAAGCAGACCGAAGAGCGCAGCAGGCAGGAGCTCAGGCGCGGGCCGATTGTCCAGGGCGCACAGCCCGGATCCCCGGCTGCACCTCCGGCAGGCCCGTCCGCAAGCGGGAGCACGGTGATCCGTCCCAAGAGTGCACGCCAGCCCGAGGTCCCCGCGGAACCGGCTGAACCCGCGATGGACATGATCATGCAGTCGGACGGCACCATGAAGCTGGAGCCCCGGCGCGGGGACAAGAACTACATCGTCGCATCGGCAGGCTACGGGCGGAACAAGAAGGGGACGTCTGTCAAGGCCAAGCAGAGCGACCTTATCTATGCCGCAGAAGAAGACAAGTCAGATCCTGCAAAGAAGTAAGGAGCCGGATCTTTGCATATCACGGGACTGGAGATCGATAATTTCAAGTCTTTTTCAAAAAAGACAAAAATTCCCTTTTTAGAGGGCTTTACTGTCATATCGGGGCCCAACGGTTCGGGCAAAAGCAACATCATCGATTCCATCCTCTTTGTCCTTGCGCTGTCGAGTTCCCGCAACCTCCGGGCGGAGAAACTGACTGACCTCATCAACCTGAACTCCGGCAGGAACACCGCCGAGGTCTCGCTCGAGTTCTCGGACGGGACGAGGATCCGCCGGCGGATCAAGCGGACCGGGAACGGGTATTACAGCTACAACTATCTCAACGAGCGGCTCTGCAAGCAGAGCGATATCGTCGATCACCTCGCAAAACACGGGATCAAGCCCCATGGCTACAATGTCGTGATGCAGGGCGACGTCACCCGCATCATGGAGATGAGCGACTTCGAGCGCCGGAAGATCATCGACGAGATCGCCGGGGTATCCGAGTTCGATACCAAGAAGCAGCAGTCGCTTGCCGAGCTCGACATCGTGCGTGAGCGGATCGAGCGCGAAGAGCTTTTGCTTATCGAGTTGTCCCGGCGGGCGAACGAGCTGAAGCGGGAACGGGAACATGCCCTCGAATACCAGAAATGGCAGAAGGAGCTCTCCCATTTCCAGAACTGCCGCTCCGCGGCCCAGCTCCATGACCGGGAGAAGGAGCTCAGGACCCTCACCCAGTCTGCCGAGGAGCACAGGATCCAGCTCGCCCGCATCGCATCCGACCGCGGCCTCGAGGAGAACGAGCTCTCCTATGTGAAGGCCGACCTGAAGGACATCGACGAGCTCATCAATAAAAAGAGCGGTTCGGACTATCTCAAGCTGATCGCGGAACTCGAGGAAGCCAAGAGCGGGATCAAGCTCGCCGAGCAGACCATCGTGCGCCTGCGGAGGGAGAAGGAAGGGAACCTCGAGGCCATCAACCGGGTGTACATGGACACCAAGCGTGCGGAGGCCCGGGTGGCCGAGTGCACCGACCAGATCCGCACGCTGACCATCGACCGGACCAATATCGCGATGGAGGTCGCCACGTCCCGGGCCCAGCTCGAAAAGATCGAGACCGGGCTCAGGCAGCACAGCGAGGACACCGAGGGAGCCCGCGAGAAGCTCTTCTCCCTCCTCAAAGAGGCAGAGGAGAAGAAGGGGCAGCGCTCGGGCATCCTCCACCAGCAGGACATGCTGATCGAGAAGAGCCGGATGCGCACGACCGAGCTCGAACGCCTCACCGCCCTGCTCCGGCAGCTGGACGAGGAATACACGGCAAAACAGTTGCAGCTCCGGGACAGCGAGACGAGCGTCGCCGGGCTGCTGGACGAGAAGAAGGAGCTGGACCGGAACCTCTCGGAACTGGAGGGTTCCCTCTTTGCCCAGCGCACGACCCTCGAGCGCCTCCGCTCGGAGATCCGCGAGAACGAACAGGACGCGATCCGGCTCGAGGCCGCCCAGCAGGCCCGGGGCGAGTCCGGGGGCAGGGCGATCGAGGCGGTTGCGGCCATGGATGGGGTGCACGGCACCATCGCCGAGCTGGGGAAGGCCCCGGCGGAATACTCGACCGCGCTCAATATCGCCGCTGGCAACAAGCTTCAGTTCGTGGTCTGCGACGACGACCAGATCGCGGCAGACGCGATCCGCTACCTCAAGGAGGAGCGGCTGGGCAGGGTCACGTTCCTCCCGTTAAACAAGCTCAGGCCCCGGCCCTGCCCCCCGTCAAGGAGCCGGGTATCGTCGACTATGCCGTGAACCTGCTCGAGTACGACCCGAAGTACGACCGGGCGTTCGGGGTTGTCCTCGGTGCAACGGTTATTGTCGACACGCTGGAGCGGGCACGGAAGCTGATCGGCCGGTACCGGATGGTGACGCTGGAAGGCGAACTCCTTGAGAAGAGCGGTGCCATGACCGGCGGGGCGACAAAGAAACAGGGCGGGCGGGGGTTCGGTGCCGCGGTTGACGACGAGATCCACCGCATCCGGGCGCACCTCGCGGAACTGCAGGGGGAAGCATCGGCGATTGAATCGGGGGTCAAACGCCTGACCGAAGAGGTGGACGCGAAACGGGCGGCCCGGAACGAGATCGACCAGAAGGTCGCCCGCTTCGAGATGTTCACCGGGGAGTTCTCCCGCCGGTTCGAAGCGATAACGGTCGAGAAGCAGACGATCGATGCGGCAGTCGCACGCCAGCAGGAGGAGACGAGGAACGGGGCCTCCGGGCTTGCGGCTCTCGAGGCGGAGCTCGACAGGACCACGGAGGTCATCAACGGGATCAACGCGGAGATCGAGGGGATCAAGAAACGGCTCGACGACACCGATATCCCGGCGCTGACCGAGCAGATGGAGAAGAAGCGCCGGGAGATCGAGGAGTCGGAACGCCGCCTGCGGAACAAGGACGGGGATATCAACGACGCCCAGCGCGAGCGCCAGCACTTCTCGGCACGGCTCGGGGAGCTGGGCGGGGAGCGCGAGCGGTACGAGGGGAGCAACCACCGGATCGATGCCGAGATCGCGGCTTCGAACGAACAGATCGCGGCCAACAGGTCGCAGATCGCTGCGCTGGAGGAGAAACAGAAGGAGTTCTCCGGGGAACTTGACGAGCTCCGGGCCAGGCGGGGCGAGGTCTCCCAGAATATCCAGAACTCCGAACTGAACCTCATGAAGTTCGATGCAGAAAAGGAGCGGATCGCGGTCCAGATGGGGGCGATTGAGGAGCGCGCCCGGACCCTCGGCATCGAAGTCGGGATGCTCAGGCAGCAGGTCGGGGAGATGGACACGAGCCTTACGCTCCCGGAGATCGAGGGGAAGATCGCCGAGGCTGACGGGGCGCTGCGGAAGATCGGCGCCGTGAACATGCTCGCGATCGAGGAGTACGAGAAGGTGCAGCGGCAGGTCACGGAGCGGACCGAACGGAAGGAGACCCTCTCGAGCGAGCGGGAGACCCTGATCGAGCGGATCGAGAAGTTCGAGCAGATGAAGTACGAGGCGTTCACCACGGCGTTCCGTGCTATTGACGCGAACTTCCGGGAGATCTTCGCCCGGCTCACGAGCGGGAGCGGGCACCTCGTGCTCGAGAACGAGGAGGACCCGTTCGCCGGCGGGATGACCTTTGCGGTCCAGCCACGGGACAAGAAGGTGCACCTCCTCTCCTCCCTCTCCGGCGGCGAGAAGTCGCTCACCACGCTCGCCTTCATCTTCTCGATCCAGCGCTATATCCCGGCCCCGTTCTACGCCTTCGACGAGGTGGACATGTCCCTCGACGGCTCGAATGTCGAGCGGATCGCATCGATGGTGACCGAACTCTCCCCCAGTTCCCAGTTCGTCATCGTCTCCCTGCGCAAGCCGATGATCGGGGCAGCACAGCGGATCATGGGGGTCACCCTGCGGTCCGACAAGAGCACGCTCGTTACCGGGGTAAAGGCGAATGCCGGCTGATGAACCTCCGGCAGCGGGGAGGGGGGGCAACCCGAATCTCCATGCCGGTGATGCAGAAAACGCGGAGCAGGGTACGCCGGCTGCTCCCCCTCAACCGGAGCACGGCCCGACAGACGGGGCGGTCCCGGCGGGCGGGAGCACTGCGGATCTCCCCCGGACCGAAGGGATTGTCGAGGACCCGGTCGAGATCCTCGTCGGCCTTGCGGAGCGGGGCGAGATCGATCCGTGGAACATCGATATCATCGAGGTCACGGACCGCTTCCTCAGCGAGCTGGAGCGGCGGCGTCAGCTCAACCTGGAGCTCTCGGGACGGACCCTCTTCTATGCCGCAACCCTCGTCCGGCTGAAATCCGAGCAGCTCGTGGTCGTGGAAGTTCCTGAAGACGAGGGTGACAGCGACGGGGACGATCTGTTCGGCGACGACTTCGGGGGCGGCCTGTCGGAGGATATGGATTATGGCGGCAGGCTCGGTCCTATCGAGCGGCTCGAGCACGAGATCCAGCGCCGCCTCGACCGGAAGAACATGCGCAAGAGCCCGATCACGCTCTTCGAGCTGATCACCGAGCTGAAAAATATCGAGAAGGAAGAACGCCGGCGACGAAGAATGACCGCTGACCCCTCCGAGGCGTTCCTGATCGATGCGGACGATGTCGTCAGCATCGCTCACGAAGAAGGGTTCCAGGAGTCGTCCATGGTGCGGCTCGCGGAATATCTCGAAGGGCTGGAGATCGACGAGGAGATGACCCTCGCGGAGTTGTGCCGGCAGATGGAGTGGGGCATTCCCGAAGTCTACATCCCGCTCCTGTTCCTCGCACTGGACGGGCGGTGCTCGCTGCGGCAGGAGGAGTTCTTCGGGGATATCTTTGTGCAGATATGCCGGGTGGAAGGGGAATCCAACCACGGGTCTGCTGCGGAATAAATAAGCCATTTATTTAATTACGGAATTGTAGATCGAACCGTTCGAAGAATTGAAAAAGATACTGCGACAATCAAGGGATGTGGATCCCTTCTGTTTGGCGAAAAATTGCTGAAATTCCTTTTCTTAATATCAAAATGAATATTTTTTTATATAGAACAAAATATTATACTTCCTTAACATGCAAAAATTTCGGAATCGTGAAATGCCTTTTCTTGAGTTGATTATTCCATGATTGATGACCGTAGACAGATTCGTAAATCTGTTCTTTTTATGCTGGCAGTAATCGCGATAATTATCGCCGGAGCAGTCGGTTTTCTTTTACTCTCAGGAATACATTCAGGGGATTCTCAAGCACGGGAAAACCAGAACTGTCGGCTGGACAGTTCCGGCAAGCTGCTCGATCCTTGTGTGCCCCTGTTCAAAATTGTAAACGGGACATACAGTAGTATAAAATATAGTAATGATACGGCGTACGACCTTGCCGTGACGCTTGGGGAATCTGCCCCTTCCCCGGAAGAATGTAATCACTATGCGGAAATTGCTCTTGAGCCCTACGGGGGGATGCCAAAAGATGCAGTAATTACTTCCATTATTACAAGCTCTGAGTGGGTTACGGTAAGTGGAATCAATTCGGGGAAGTCGGGGGTTGGAACCCGCCGGATTTACTACCGTCAGGAACTGCATGAAATGCCGGTTTATGGAAATGCCGGGAGTATGGGTATTGAATTAGGTGCAAGAGGGGCTTTGAGTAATCTTAACAAACACTGGTTAACGCTTGAAGAAACAGGGATGACCCGGGTCGTCCCAGCATCGGAAGCGATAAAAAGACTTGAAAACGGGCAGGGAAGAGATACCCCGGATCTTGTATTCAACCTCACTATTTACGATATGCAATTGGGCTACTATACTCCGGTGAACAGCACTGTCCCGCAGTACCTTGTACCTGTCTGGATTATGAATGCGACCGATGAAATCCGAGGCAGGTCTCTGACATTGTATGTCCCGGCAGGGTCTGAACCCTCTGAATGGGATTATTACTTCCGGGACCCGTTTGATAATCGAACAAACTTCACGGAGATGCGAAATACTTCACTTCAGCCGGATCTCACTTTCCCTGTGAGGATGTGGCTTGGAACATCGGGCCCGGTGGGAAAAGAAAAAGCACTGGAAGCAATTAAAAAATTTACGGAAAACCCGGGCATCAACCCTTCATTCGAAGGAAAATTTTTTGAGCATGGGAGTGGTGGATGCGGTGGCAGTTCGTATTTCTGGAATCACTATGAATTTTCGACACTGAAATGTAATTTCAAGGTGGATGCCTTCACTGGCACGATAATATCTGCTTCATTAGATCCATCCTGCTCGAATGCGGGTATAGGGAATTTTTCCCTTGAAAAAAGGTCTCCCTCAGAATCCACAATCTCAACCGTCACGAACTTTACAAAGGACCGATATTATCATTTCGATCAGAGGCACCTGAATCTGACCCCATATAACTCTTACAATTACAATAATCTGTTTATTTTTAAAGGTGACCGGGCACTTGAATCAGACTATGGGGTGAGGTTAGTATTCAATTCGACAGATGGATTGTTGTTAAGTTACCAGGTCACTGATGATACTGTGCAGTTCTTATGCAGCGGCGGGGGACCGGTAAAAATCCGGGAAGAATAATTGGATACAGCAATATCCTCCCTCAACATTTTTCATATCCCCTTCGCACTCGACATGACTGCAGCAGTTCCGGTTTTCCACGCCGCTGCTTTACCATCAATACTTTTAACGCTCCCTCAGTGAATATCGGATCAACTAAAAAATTACCGATACCGATATGCCACCAATCAATACCGATTTTGCCAATAAACCCGCTCTGCCATTTTTTTCTTTTGCCAAAAATTATATTTTTCCATACATCCCACCTTTCAGTAAAAGGGCTGGCCATGAAACAGAAAACCCGAGATTCCGGCAAACGGAAAAAGCTCCATGGAGTCAGCGAGCCCCTGGCTGAATACCGGGCAGAGACCGGGACGGTCATCACCGTGGATGCAACCGGCCGGATGGTGCTTCCCAAAAAGATCCGGGACCATTACCATGCAAACCGTTTCGAGGTGAAAGAGGTAGAAGGCCACATCGAGTCTGATTCCGGTCAAACCGCTCAGCTCGCTCCTGGGCATCCTTCCCGATCTGGATATCGAAGCAATCTATCGCGACCATGACCGGGAGGTTGAGGAGGAGGATGCGGAGTGACCGGCATCCTCATTGATACGTTCACCTGGATCGAGATCTTCCGGGACAGCCCGTGGGGACGGCAGGCACTGGAATGCATTGAACGGAATTCCCCGCTCGCAGTCTCCGTGCTGACACTGTACCAGTCTCCAGTACCGGCTTGGAGATTTGTATGGAGAAGAAAAATCCGGGTCGCTCCTTGCAACGATCCTTTCCCATGCAGAGGTGATCCCGGTTGATATCCGGATCGCGGTCACTGCGGGCTCGATCAAATCCCTGCAGAAGAAGGAGGGCACTGCCATGGGAGCCGTTGACTGCATGATCCTTGCCACAGCCCGGTCACGCGGGCTGAAGATCCTGAGCGGCGACAAACATTTTGAAGGCCTTGAGGAGAGCCTGAACATTTCCGGCACCTGAATGGACCCAGGACCCCTGCCGGCCCCGTTCGTCCAGCAGCCCCGGTCCCGCAGGAAAATGCGCCCGTCAATAACCTGGATTGATGTGCCCGAATACCAAACCGGGATTTACCCCGTGAGACAATCGTGCATCCACCCTGTCACACGGAAGGTTGGCGGGCCGTTGTCTGCTCGCATGTCGTTGTCCATGCGCCACTCGAACAGGCCGGCCAGGTCGTTCGCCTTCACATACGCGCATTTGGCATCAACCGAGGCCTGCGTATCCGGTCCGCCGCTCTCGGGATACCCGGATTCGCTCTCTACGCCCCCGATTATCTTCCCGTAGGGGAACCCGGCCTGGTAATAGGCATCTGCATAGGATGCGAGGTCATACGTGTCCCCGGGCCCGTAGGACATGATATTGATCTGGTCCACGCTGTCCTTCAGGCCGGCAACGGTCTGCGCCGACTCGACCCCGGGCCAGACCGTGTGGGTCAGCTGGTAGGTATGGCCGTGTGGGTCTGTCCCGGCTGCTGTAAACGTGGCATGGCAGGCCGAGAGGAGCGAGGTCAGCTGGGGGGCGTAGTCGTCGATCTGGCGGCTCTCCCAGTCCATGTCGTAGCCGTCGAGGTCATAGGCTTTCAGGTAGGAAAGGACGCTGCCGGCAAACTTCTGCGGATCCTGTGCCGCCTGGAGGTACTGGTCGTCCATGCCCTCCCCGAAGTTGGACGTGATGAAGATCTCGGCGTCCGGGTTGCCCTGCCGGCACAATGCGATGACGTTCCGGATCTTTGCCTTGTTTACTTCACGCTGTGCGGTGTCTTCTGCCGAGCTGCCAGCCGGTAAATCGGTCAGTACGCCGTCCTGGACCGTGGCAAAACCGATATACACGCGGTTGACCTTCTTCCACGGGATCTGGTCCTGCACCGAGATCGCGGCATCGTAGGCAGGGTCGAAGAGATAGAAGTAGGCGGCGATCACCTTCGGCCCCTCTCCCGGGGTTGTGGGGGTCGGAAGGGTGGTTGCAGTTCCGGAAACGGTGGTTCCGGTGCTCCCGGCCTGAGACTGGCTATTGATGGCGCCGGAACTGCCACCGGAGAAGAGGTTCCGGATCGCGGTGATGAGGCCCTGCAGGAAATCCGGGGTCGTTGTGGTCGCCGAGGTCGGGATGGGGGAGGTTGTCGCGGAAGGATTCGGCTGCAGGTCTGCATGGAGCTCGACCTCCTGGCCCTCCGGTACATAGACCGTCGTTGTGGAGGTCTGGTAGCCGTCAAGGAAGACGGAAACGGTATGAGAACTGCCCCCGGCGATATTGTAGAATTCAGCAAACCCGCTGCTGTCGAATGCTATGCAGTTCCCGGAGTTATCAGTGCTGTCAAGACATGCGCCGCTGCCGGGAGGGTTCGAATAAATCCGGATACTGCCGTCCGATTCTGCTGCCGCCGGGAGAACGATCAGGGAAAGGCATCCGATCAGGAGAACGATGGCAATCAGGAGAAAACGGCTTGCAGGGCAGATTCGTTCCCGGTGCATAATCTTCATTCGTTGTCCGGGATATTTCTCTTTCTGTCCTGTCCGCTAATCGAAGACAACGTTCAATGACCGGATCCACTCCGCGGTCGTCATGACCTGCGAGAACCGCATCTGCTGGGTCACGAGAACTGCACGGTGCAGGTCCGCATCGCCGATTGTCCCGGCCCGGTTGGTGACGCTCAGCGTCCCGGTCGCATCCGAAAGGAATTTTACGCCGTACCCGTTATGGAATGCCTGTCGTGCGGTCGTGTCGCAGCACATCTGGGTCATATAACCGGCAATGGTCACCGAGCCGATGCCGCGATTCCTGAGCCAAGTGTCGAGGGTGGTACCGCTGAAACTCCCCGGCAGGGTCTTCTCGATCGGCAGATCACGGGGCCGTTTTTTCACTTCGGCATGAAGTTCCCAGCCATAGGTTCCGTGCCGGAACGTTGCCGCGTCCGGCGCATGGCTGGCGTGCTGGATGACGACGACCGGGACCTGTGCAGCGTGTGCGGCATCCATGGCCTGCAGGATACTGACCAGACTCCCCTTCGGGTAGGTGACCGGCAGTTTTCCGGAGAAATATTCGTTCTGGACATCGATGACCAGTAATGCTTCCTTCATTGTGTATTCACCCCATGAAATGTATCCCTGTCAATTTCCATCCGCCAGAACTCCACCGCTTTTCCCTGGATCACTTCCATGCACTCACCGGTACGACGGAAATGCAGGTGTTCGTACAGTCTTTCTGCACGCGGGTTATTCTTCCTTACGATGAGCCGGATGGTGGTGGTCGCCGGATCTGAAAACCCATGGGTTAGGGAAAGGCGTGTGATGGTTCTTCCCAGTCCCTGCCCGAGTCTCGCCGGATGAAGTGCGATCCGGAACTCTGCAATCCCCCAGGGTTCCCGCGCGATGATCGAAAAACCGGCTATCTCCCCGTTATCGTCAGCGACAAGGATATCCGCGCCGGTCTTTTGCCAGTACCTCATCGAGCCACCCACCATCCCTGAGAGCATAATCGAGGTCCCGGAATTCCGGTGGGTAGGGAGGTCATCCCCGGATGATGGCGATGTCGTCGGGAGTAATGGGACGAAGGATGATCATGGTCGATACGAAATCGTAGGATTTTTGATTTTTTATAGGTAGTACTCCGGTAATAAGGACGGATTCCGATCTAGAGTACCCCTTCAGATCATGGCACTTCAGCGCCCACGTCTCCCTCCGTCCGTTATTTGTAGGAACCATCCGGTTTAATACCTATAGGTGCATAGAGTTACTACTATGCAGGCAGCGACCACGATCTATATCCGGAAAGATCTCAAGGGCCAGCTGGATGACCTTAAACGACATCCGAAAGAGTCATACAGCGATGTCATCGAGCGGCTTGTGTCTGTTGCAATCGATGACGAGCCGCTCAGCGAGGAAGCGATCCAAGGGCTGGAAGAAGCCCTTGAAGACATTAAAAAAGGGAACCTCATCTCTGAAGAAGATATCAAGGCCGAATTCGGTGTTGAATGAGCGTGTATCTGGTCAGGTACACTCGCCGTGCACGTCAGGATCTTCGCAAACTCCCGCGGGAAGTTGCCCAAAAGACCATCCGTACAATCGACGAAATCTCTGACGCCCCATATCTTTACGTGAAAAAACTAAAGGCATCCAACCCGAAACACCCGGTGTACTCCTTCAGGGTCATGCGGGAGGTGCGTGCCCTCCTGTCCATCCATGACGATGTCCTGATCATTCATGTCCTGGAAGTCGAACATCGGAAACACTCCTACCGGGACTTCTGAATCCTCGTTGACTTTTAGATTATCCTCTTACGCCAGCCCCGGCACGCCGTCCGCCCACTTCTCGACCCGCTTCCGGATCGCATCATCACTATAGGATGACAGCGTAACCCGGTCGCGGGCGATGCTCAGGAAGTACAGTTCGCCGTCCGGGTCGCGGCACTTCAGGGTGACGGAGAAGAGGTCTGCGCCAGGGAGGTGCCGGACCTTCCCGCGGTGCGATGCGATGTTCGCCATGTTCGAGATGACTGCGGCGACACCGGTCTCGTAACCGTCGATGGAGTCATACATGTCCAGCCCGCGCCCGATCTGTTTTCCTCCCGCATTCAGGTACACGAATTTCGCGGTATACATTTCCCTGGCCTTCTCGATCGGGGGATGGTTCTTTCCCGCGCTCATGTAGGAAATGCACCCGAGCGGGTTATTCATGACGAGCGACTGGACGACGGCATCAAACGCCATCAGGTCGGGGAATGGGGTTTTCAGGTAGCGGACAGCACTTTTTGTTCCGGGTTTCGGCTTGAAATATCCCATAGCATACCCATCTGCATGACTGCAGCTCCAACAGCGACCGGGCATTCTGCCGCATGGGTGGGCTGGTGTACGGTTCTGATCAAGGAGAATGTGCGGGGGTCCGATAAATCCTTGGTGGTTGGTTGCGGGGGGTCGGATGGGGTAAAAATGATCCTGTCGGCCGGAGATTCTGGCGACTCGGCCCTGCCCAGCCTGCCCGGGATTCCGTTGTTTGAGTTGGTCTGTTCCGGATTGCGTGGCAGCGTGTTCGCGTACGGCAGGGGGTGTTTCAATGCATGAGTACCCCATCCGACCCCCCTAGACCTTACGCATTTCCGGCATGTATTTTGCCGGTGATTTACTGCAATTTATAGACGCTAATTATTCACGGCACCCGCCATCAGGATGGCTATATTGGGGAGGGGGGGTCGGATGGGGTAAACATGTAGTGGGAGGTGACCCCTCATTTGGAAAATTGTGGATTTAATTAAAAGACCACTTTGATCAACTCTGCTGGTTTAGGAATGTCTTTACTTGTTCACCCACCATTTGCTGATGCAGGAATGGCAATTCTGATTTTTAGTATCTTAAAAATATAAGACAATATATTTACATCCAGTTCGAAGAATATTCATTACATGTCCATTTCCCCAGAAGATGGATTGCTCTTTTTCGGTTCATTGGCGGTTGGGATAATTATGGGTACGTTTGGCGGATGGGTTGTTTCAGCTTGGTATGAGTACATTAAACAGAAAAATAAAGAAGAGAAAAAAGAACCGAGTGCACAAGAGCTCTGCAAAAAAGCAATCGTTCCGACGATCGCCTTGGGGATAATAATAGCATTTTTACTATTTTATTTCTTATTCTCTGCTGCTCTTCTTCCTTTTAGTAATCAAAATACTGTAATTGAAAAAACAACATCTCAACCAAATATTGTAATTAACAAACAATTCATATCGAAAACACATATTACACAAATAATTATACGAATATTGCATCAACTGAAAATAAGTACAATCAACAAAATTGTGTTAACGAATCGATAATACAAAACCAAAATGAAAATGCTAATCAAAATGCTGATATTTTAAAAAAGATCCCAAATGTGTGGCTTCGTGGTTTTGGCTTAATTATAATTTTTGCATTTCTCATCTACGTTGGTTGGAAAATTATAAAAGCTGAAATTTTACTCGAAAGAATGTGTTATTTAATAGTTGGAAGCATTCTTGTAGCATTGTTTTCTGTAATTGCATATTGGGATCCTGCTTGGGCGGCTCCGTTTTTGACAATACGTTTGTTAATAATGACTGTTTTTTCCACAATCAACAACCAGAAATTAGTGGATTTAAATGAAAAAGAACGCCAAAGCCGTGTCTATGCCAATATGGCGGTTACAATATTTTCGCCGATTAAGGAAATGAACAAAGATACTGATAAGTTGCTTCAAAGTGGTTATATTCTCCAAAAATTGTCTGATAATGAAAAATTACCTGTCCATCAGAAAATAAATATATTTTTTTCACCGGACTTATTGTTGAAAAGACGAATTCATAATCCCGATAAGGTCTTAAATAAATACCTAACTAAAATCGAACAATTAAGTGAGGAATTCGAAAAATCCTCAAATCTCATCGAGAAAAATCTTAAAAATATAATCCAAAAAAGGAGTAACATATGGTCAGAATTTAAATCGTTCTGCAACACTTTGATTAGTTCTGGTGATTGCATTACAAATGAAGTGGGTTATGAAATGGTATTCGCTTTTGCAATTGCAGATGCAAAAAAAGCCTACCGATATCAGAATTTTCCATTTTATAAAATGAATAGAGACCAATTGAGATCAAAATTAATCGAACTATCTTTTAAAGAGGATATGGATGAATATCAAAGAGACAAGGATGCTCTAATTAAAACAATGAATGAAATGGATGGTCTTATAAATGGACTCATATCTGATTGGCAGCGGGAATATAATCTGATACCTTCAGACATCGCACCAAATATCAATTTGGTTTAATTTTGAAGTTGTGTTTTTGAAAAAGTACAAAAACATTCTTGGGAGGTCGTTGCGCTGTCATTTGGACCTCTTGCTTTGAGATAGGATTTCCGCATAGTGTATGTCTATTCCGCGATAAGTGCTTTTATTGATATGTCAATTCTGTCTCATAAGGACGTATTATAGTAGATGATGTAAGATATCCAACCTGCATACGCGATTGCGGCAAGGTACCCGCACACAATCACCAACCTTTCGCGCGTTCCATCAGAAGTGACCATTAGGTCGTGCCGCGCTCCCCGCACTTTTCCGGATAACCAGCCATTTCCGGGAACTTCAGCCGAGCCGACCGGTACAAGAAGAAAAATTTCCGGGAAATCCCAAAATCGCCCCAAAAGAAAAGTTCAGGAGTCATTCCTGCTCTATCCGGCCCGGGTATATTTCCGGGGCGATAGATCCGGCAGGCAATACCGGCGGGACGCCAGAGAGAATGTTTAAGTGTCCGGCTCTCCTATAATATGTCCTGCAAAACCTGATGACGAACCGGCGAAGACCGCCCCGCAAGGGACCGGTGTCGGCTCCGACGGAAAATACAAGATAGGCAACAAGGTATAAATAATCCTCTAACCTACATTGTAAGCCCGTGAACGCGTGAAAAATCACGACGCAGTTCACCCAATAAGGCACCCACAGTGAAGGACCAAGTAGGCCGGTTTTCACGGCATTGGTTCCGACGGGAGATGGCTCGGGTCACAAGGTATAAATATCCTTGAGACATACATTATGAGCCCGTGTTCAATCAAACAACACGACGAAGCGTAACACAAATTCTCTTTGATGGAGATCCAACGATACCCGGCATGACCGGTGTTGGTTCTGACGTTGATACTGGCAATGCGGAAATTTGTTTAGTAACCGCTAATTCCTCGAAACAGTTCAGATAGTGTGCGTATATTTGTAGAATTCTGGTTGATCCTGCCAGAGGCCACTGCTATCGGAGTTCGATTAAGCCATGCGAGTCGAGAGGTGCAAGACCTCGGCATACTGCTCAGTAACACGTGGACAATCTACCCTACGGAGGGGGATAACCCCGGGAAACTGGGGATAATACCCCATAGACTATGGAAGCTGGAATGCTCTGTAGTCGAAAGGTCCGCCGCCGTAGGATGGGTCTGCGGCCGATTAGGTTGTTGTTGGGGTAACGGCCCAACAAGCCTGTAATCGGTACGGGTTGTGGGAGCAAGAGCCCGGAGATGGATTCTGAGACACGAATCCAGGCCCTACGGGGCGCAGCAGGCGCGAAAACTTTACAATGCGGGAAACCGTGATAAGGGAACTCCGAGTGCCCGTTAAATCGGGCTGTCCATCTGTTTAAATAACAGGTGAAGAAAGGGCCGGGCAAGACCGGTGCCAGCCGCCGCGGTAATACCGGCGGCTCGAGTGGTGGCCACTATTACTGGGCTTAAAGCGTTCGTAGCTGGTCTGTTAAGTCTCTGGGGAAATCTTCCGGCTTAACCGGAAGGCGTCTCAGGGATACTGGCAGACTAGGGACCGGGAGAGGTGAGAGGTACTCCAGGGGTAGGAGTGAAATCCTGTAATCCTTGGGGGACCACCTGTGGCGAAGGCGTCTCACCAGAACGGCTCCGACAGTGAGGGACGAAAGCTGGGGGAGCAAACCGGATTAGATACCCGGGTAGTCCCAGCTGTAAACGATGCGCGTTAGGTGTATCGGTGACCACGAGTCACCGAGGTGCCGAAGAGAAATCGTGAAACGTGCCGCCTGGGAAGTACGGTCGCAAGGCTGAAACTTAAAGGAATTGGCGGGGGAGCACCACAACGGGTGGAGCCTGCGGTTTAATCGGACTCAACGCCGGGAAACTCACCGGACAAGACAGACTGAATGATAGTCGGGCTGAAGACTCTACTTGACTAGCTGAGAGGAGGTGCATGGCCGTCGTCAGTTCGTACTGTGAAGCATCCTGTTAAGTCAGGCAACGAGCGAGACCCACGCCAACAGTTGCCAGCTCGTCCTCTGGGATGGAGGGGACACTGTTGGGACCGCCTCTGCTAAAGAGGAGGAAGGAATGGGCAACGGTAGGTCAGCATGCCCCGAATTGTCCGGGCTACACGCGGGCTACAATGGGTGGGACAATGGGTATCGACACCGAAAGGTGAAGGCAATCTCCTAAACCCATCCTTAGTTCGGATTGTGGGCTGCAACTCGCCCACATGAAGCTGGAATCCGTAGTAATCGTGTCTCAAAATGGCACGGTGAATATGTCCCTGCTCCTTGCACACACCGCCCGTCAAACCACCCGAGTGAGGTCTTGATGAGGCCGTCGTATACGCGGCGGTCGAATCTAGGTTTTGCAAGGGGGGTTAAGTCGTAACAAGGTAGCCGTAGGGGAATCTGCGGCTGGATCACCTCCTAACGAATTTGATTTCGGGTTAAAAGCGGTTACTGGACAAACTGTAAAATTGCCGGTGTCGACATGAAAAAGGCTCAATCACCTCCTGGGGTGAACGAGGACGGGTTCGAATCCCGGTGGGCCGGTTTAGATGCACCTCGGGATGCGAATCACGAGGGAAGGGCTGAGAGTCAAACCAATGACTTTGCGAGGTCGTGTAAAGGTGCACTCAGGACGTTAAATGGGTTTAGCGGAGCATTAGTATAATCCTACCATTGGATGGCTCGGTTCAAGTGCCGATGAAGGGCGTGCCAAGCTGCGATAAGCTCCGGGTAGACGCAAGGAATCTATGATCCGGAGATACCCTAATGGGACATCCTAACGCTTCGGCGTTTATCCGTAAGGATAGGGAACGCCCCGAATTGAAACATCTCAGTAGGGGCAGGAGAAGAAATCAACCGAGATGTCGTTAGTAACGGCGAGCGAAAACGACAGAGCTCAAACCGAATCCCGCAAGGGAGATGTGGTGTCAGAAGCCCACCGTACGATCCAGGATGTGAAGCGGAAGTTGCCTGGAACGGCACACTGCAGAGGGTGATAGTCCCGTACGCAGAAGCAGACTGGATCAGGTGGTGTCTTGAGTAACGCGGGTTGGAATTCTCGCGTGAATTCGGGGGTCATCAACCTCCAAAGCTAAATACAACTTGAAACCGATAGCGAAATAGTAGCGTGAGCGAAAGCTGAAAAGTAACCCTGAAAAGGTGGTTAAAAGCGCCTGAAATTGGTAGGAGATCGCGAGTTGCGGCATGAAAGGATCTTGCATGCGAAGGAACCCGTCGCGAGGCGGTAGTACGGGCATGCCTGCCAGTGTCGCAACGTACGTTTTGAAGAACGGGCCAGAGAGTTTATTCTGTTGGCGAAGGTTAACCCAAAAGGGAAGCCACAGGGAAACCAACAAGTCCGTAGCAGCAATGCATGGGACGGCGTATTAAAAGTGCGCGGAGTCAGCAGGATAAGACCCGAAGCCGGGTGATCTATGCGTGGGCAGGTTGAAGCGTGACGAAAGTTGCGTGGAGGACCGCAAGCCGTATTGATATGCAAATCATTGGTGTGACCTGCGTATAGGAGTGAAAGATTAATCGAACCCGGCATCAGCTGGTTCCTCCCTAAACATGTCGCAGCATGACCTAACCGGAGGTCGTTGGTGAGGTAGAGCACTGATTGGGGGAGCTGGGCGGGAAACTGCTCACCCCCCTGTCAAACTCCAAACTCCCCAACACCCTAGATGGTTGGAAGTCCGCAATGCGGGGTAAGCTTGTATTGCGTAAGGGAAACAACCCAGACCGTGGTTAATGTCCCTCAATGTAGGCTAAGTGTAAACACTGAAATTGGTCCTAGGTCAAAGACAACTGGAAGGTGAGCTCAGAAGCAGACTATCCTTTAAAAAGTGCGTAACAGCTTACCAGTCAAGATTTAGGGCGGTGAAAATGGACGGGGCTAAAGCCTACTACAGAGACCACGGAGCACCGAGAGGTGATCTGGTAGGGAGGCGCTCTGCGTGGGTAGAAGCTGGGGCGTGAGTTCCAGTGGACCGCGTAGTGTTGAGAATTCTGGCACTAGTAGAAGCATAGATGGGTGAGAATCCCATCCGCCGCAGGGGCTAGGTTTCCTCGGCAATGATCGTCAGCCGAGGGTTAGTCGGTCCTAAGGTGCGTCGTAACTCGAACGTACCGACAGGGAAACAGGTTAATATTCCTGTACCTTATGGATTTAAGTCGCAAGACCCTGACGCTTTGGGGTATGCCCGGCGGGACCGTCGTCCCGTCCAAGCGTATAATCCCCTGGAGTACCGTAATGGTGAGAAGGGGGAGAAAGCGTGATGGGGTAACCAGGCAAATTCCCGGAGCCCATGAAAAGGGATCCATAAGTCCGTACCGAGAACCGACACAGGTGCCCCTCGCTGAAGAGGTGAAGGCGTGTCGGATTTAATCGTAGTTAAGGGAACTCGGCAAATTGGCCCCGTAACTTTGGGATAAGGGGTGCCTGCCTGGAGATCAGGCAGGTCGCAGAGACCGGGTCGCACTAACTGTCTAATAACAACATAGGTGACTGCAACTCCGAAAGGACTAGTATAGTCACTGATTCCTGCCCAGTGCGAGTATCTGAATACCGGGTTCAACCGGACGAAGGACTCGTAAACGGCGGGGGTAACTATGACCCTCTTAAGGTAGCGTAGTACCTTGTCGCTTAATTGGCGACTTGCATGAATGGATTAATGAGTGCGATACTGTCCCTAACACGAATCCGTTGAACTTTTTGTCCTAGTGCAGAGACTAGGGACTCCTGATGGGAAGTGAAGACCCCGTGGAGCTTTACTGCAGCCTGTCGCTGGATTACGATAATTCTTGCGCAGCGTAGATGGGAGGCGTTATATCCGCCACTTTCGGGTGGCGGGGAGCCAACGATGAGACACCATCCTAGTTTTGTTGTAGTCCTCACTCTTACGAGGACACCGGTAGGTAGGCAGTTTGGGTGGGGCGCCACACCCTCGAAAAAATATCAAGGGTGCCCCAAGGTCAACTCATGTGAGTCAGAAACTCACAGAAGAGTGTCAAGAGCATAAGTTGGCCTGACGCGATTATGCAAAGCAAATAATCGCGAGAGGAAACTCGGGTCTAACGAACCAATATAGCCTTTTGGTGAGGCTTATTGACTACAGAAAAGCTACCCCGGGGATAACAGAGTCGTCGCCGGCAAGAGCACATATCGACCCGGCGGCTTGCTACCTCGATGTCGGTTCTTTCCATCCTGGCTGTGCAGCAGCAGCCAAGGGTGAGGTTGTTCGCCTATTAAAGGGGATCGTGAGACTGGGTTTAGACCGTCGTGAGACAGGTCGGTTACTATCTATCAGGAGTGTTTGGAGTCTGAGGGTAAGAATGAAATAGTACCAGAGGAACTTTCATTCGGCGCCTCTGGTCGATCGGTTGTCCGACAGGGCAGTGCCGAGCAGCTACGCGCCAAGGGATAAAAGCTGAAAGCATCTAAGCTTGAAACCCGGCCTAAAAAGAGACTCCGTCACAGGACACGGGTAAAAGACCCGGTTGATAGGCTTGGGGTGTACGCACGAAGGCAACGACGTGTTCAGCCCGCAAGTACTAACGTCCGAACACTAGTGCTCACCACGTTAAACCCAGACGAAATTCTGAGTGCAAACCTTATATCGTATCCTGACATAGAGGATAGGGTATCATCCTACACGGTCGCCAAGGTGGCGGAGCGGCCACGCGGTTGACTGCAGATCAACTACACTCCGGTTCAAATCCGGACCTTGGCTTTCGGAGATGTGTGTCAACACATCGACGAGGAGAAGAATCGCCTGCGATTCTTCGACTTCGGAGATGATGCGATCGCTCTTCGTTCAGAACCAGCATCTAAAAGCAAACATGTGGTGATAGCGGCCATAGCTGTCGGGACACACCTGGTCTCATTCCGAACCCAGCAGTTAAGCCGGCACACGTAGTATGTTGTATCGAGGTACGCGAGTCCCCGGGAAGCATACCAAGCTGCTATCACCTTCCTTCTTACACGGTATCTGTTCTTATGAAATTTTACTCAAAGAGCGGATGCTCTCTGAAAAATGTCATCCTGTCCCTATCGGGACAGCATCAGGTTCGCGGCCTGAGTGATGTGTTATCAAAACCTGTAGTGAACAGCAGCCCAGGCTCTTCTCGGGCACCCGCCCCCTGCCCTCCCGTTGCAAGGAGAGACAGCACCGCCGTCCCGATCCGCTTTCAGAAGAATCAGGGATTAGGGTCAGGGACTCGCATTTCAGCGCCGATACGCCGGAAGTCCTCCTCCGGGATCTCGATGAGCCCAAAGCGCATGACATAGCCCCATGCCTTCTTGTTCCGGATGAACTTCAGATCCCCGACAAGGGGTGCAGCCGGCACATCTTTTGTTGCAACGTACTTCACCCTGCGCCGGAACGGCCGGAAATCCGGCGACTCTTCTCCCTGCCAGATCTCCTCATCTTCGACAAAGCCAAGAGCGGTGAAGGCCTTGAGCGGTTCATGACCCGAATACTCTTCCTTCGGGGAATAGTAGACGATCCCGTCCCCCGCGTGCATCCGTGCAATCCCCGATCGTTTGCCGTGCCCTGCCTGCGCGATACCGAGCGAGACACCATGCATGACATGGTCCTTTGATGCGACTATGATCCAGTAGCGTGGCATGCGAGAAAACTCCCGTCAGTTCCTCCCGTGTTCCGGACGATAAAAACCGAAAAAATTACTGGACCTTGATCTCCCGTTTCCCCGCCCACAGGCCGTGAAGGTTGCAGTACTCGAGCGCGTGGATGACGCCGCTCTTTGGCAGCTTTACGCTCAGGACTACTTCCGGCTGGGTGGTCACGGAGTTCAGGGACACCTTCCCGAGGAAGACCGGGTTGAAGGCCCGCCCCTCCTCTTCGAACGTGACCATGATCCACCGGATCGAGTGCTCGACCGTATTCGGGTGGGACCCCACGGTTACCTTCAGGCTGAAGAGTTCATCAGGCTTCACAGTAGCCGGCGCCTCGATCTTCGGCGTGTGGCTCTCCCGCTTGCCGAGCGCTTCCCCGGCTGCGGCATCATAGGTATAGATCAGGTTTCCGAATGAGTGTTGTCCTGTCATGGATTCACCTTGCTCGTTTCCTGGCTGGACATGATACCCCCGGTCTTCTCCCGGCATTGGCTCATGTTCCGGTTGTGTGCCCTTTTCAGCACGTGCTATGCTTGACTGAAGAAATATATAAAATATCGGGAAGTGGCCGGTTTTCATCCGGCGAAAAAACCCGTGAACTGTTCCGGAAAAATCCGGAGTACGATAGGTCCGGGGGAACTCCCGGAGTATCCTGACGGATGATTCAAAGGGCGGGCTCCACGGAAACGCTGGAACGTATCCGAAACGTTCTTCCCGTCGCAGCCCGATACACGCCAGCATGGCACAGCCGCTCATTCTTGTCACGGGCTCCACGGACGGTATCGGCAAGGCCACCGCGACCGCACTGGCCGCCGGGGGAGCTGAGGTGATCCTCCACGGGAGGGACGAAAAGAAAGGGAAACGGGTACAGCAGGAGCTGGGGAAGACCGGCTCCGCCCGCCCCGATCTGTTCATCGCCGACTTCGCCCGGCAGGACCGGATCCGTGAAATGGCAGCTGACCTCACGTCGCGCTATCCCCGCCTCGATGTCCTCGTCAATAACGTAGGCACCTACCAGAAGGCCCGGCATGTGACGGCGGAAAGGGTCGAGATGACCTTTGCCGTGAACTACCTCGCCCCCTTCCTCCTCACCCACCTGCTGCTCCCCCTGCTCCGGAAAAATTCCCGCATCGTCACCGTCGCTTCGAGCGCCCACGAGGATGTGGACAGGATCGACTGGGAGAACCTGCCGCAGGAGCGCCGGTACGATCCGTGGGGGGCCTACTCGCTCTCGAAATTTGCCGATGTGGCATTCACGTATACCCTTGCCCGGAACCTCGAAGGGAGCGGGATCACGGCCAACTGCCTGCACCCCGGCGTCGCAGACACGAAGCTCTCCCGATCCGCGGCTCCCGGTATCGCCACCATCACGCCGGAAGAAGGGGCGCAGACATCGATCTGGCTCGCACGTTCCCCGGATGTGGCCGGGGTGTCGGGGCGGTATTTCGATGAACGGCGGGAGGTCCGCTCGTCTGCCCTGTCCTACGACCGTAGGATTCAGGAACGGCTCTGGAAGATGGCGGAGGAGCTGACCGGGGTGGGCGGGCACTATCGGTAAGCAGCCGTTCCCAGTCCGCCTGAAAGGGCCCCACTCCTGTTCCGGGAGCAGTCAAAAGAGAATATCCCGTATTCTGCCGTTTACCGCCACGTTTCGATCCGGTTATTTCTTCCGGAGCGCGATCTCGATTGCGATCCTGAGATCCTTGTCCTCGAATGGCTTCGAGATGAAGCCGCAGCCGGGTCTCGGCCGCCCGGATGACGGTCTCTTCGTCGCTCTGGGACGTAAGATACACCAGCGGTGCAGTGGTGACCTCTTTGAGCATCTTCGCGGTCGTTATGCCGTCACTGGGTCCGGCAATCTTGATGTCCATCAGGATGAGATCGGGATGGTGTTCTCTTGCCAGGTTCACGGCAGCGGCGCTGTTGGTCGCTCTCCCGCAGACTTCGTAGCCGAGTTTCTCCAGGCGCCAGATGGCAACCCGTGAGACAATATCGTCATCTTCGACAAGGAGGATCTTCGTCATCGTTCAGTCTCCTATACAATCATACATCGCTTTTTGGATAATACTCTCTCTTTCTTCCGCGCTATACGGCCCGCCATGCCTCTTTCGGGACCGTGATCTCGAACCGTACCCCGCTCTTATATACCCCGGTCTCCCTGATGGTCAGGCAGGTTATCCCCAGGATCTCGCGGATGATAAAAAGGCCGAACCCGGTATTTTTGCCGTATCCCTGCTTGAAGATCAGTTCCTTCTCATCCGGCGGGACGCCCGTCCCGTCATCGCAGTACCGTATAAGGAGACCCCCCTCCGGCAGAACCTCGGTATCAACCGAGATGTTCCGGACCGATTCACCGTGCCTGAAACTGTTATCGATCAGGTTGTAAAAGACCCTGCCGAAAAAGGGATCGGCATAGATCTCGGCATCGGATACGGGCATCTTCACCGGTACCGTGTCCCGCCCGATGGCCGATACCGCGCTCCCGATGCCCTCGCAGAGGCTCTGCCACTGGGGAGCCTTCACCCCCACGCTCTGGTAGTCCCTGGTGAAGAGGATCTGGTCCTTTACCGTGTTGATCAGGTCGTGGATCTCCAGGATGAGTTCCCGTGCCTTGCTCTCAGTTGTAATCTCCCCCAGCATATCGACGAGGCCGAGAAGTCCGGTGATATTGTTCAGGACATCGTGGCGGGTCAGGCTGTTCATCAGGTTGAGTTTCTGGTTTGTGGTCGCGAGTGCGGTCTCGAGCCGTTTCTGATCGGAAATATCGACGATGATCCCGCGTATCCCCGCATATTCGTTCTCCCTGATGATCGGCGCAGCGTACATGATGACCGGGATCTTGTCCCGCTCCTTCGTTGTGAGAGGGAACTGGAGGGGAGGCACGTCCTCACCCGCGAAAATCCTCATGAAGGACTCCCTGATACGTCGCCTGTCGGCAATGTCCACGAGGGAAAAGGCATCCAGCCCTTTCGCAAAGTCCTCGTGATCATACCCGGTGACGTTCAGCGCGCTCAGGTTGAAATAGGTGAACCGGAAGTTCCTGTCGGTCTCGAAGATAAACTGCGGGACGAGCTCGGCCAGCTCCCGGAACCGCAGCTCGCTCTCCCGGAACGCCAGCTCAAGGCTTTTCTGTTCTGCGATGTCGACGATGACTCCCCGGATGCCTGCAACCCGGTTTCCCCCGATTATTGGGGAAGCGTAGATGATGGCGCGGATCTCCCTGCCGTCAAGGGTAACGAGCCCGCATTCGAGGTGGCCGCTGGCACGGTCCTGGAGGATGTGGGCAAAAAAACGCTCGGCAGGCAGGCGATCCGACTGCTGGAGAATATCATAGATGCCGGTCCTGTTGTGTGACAGGTCGTCATAGGCATACCCGGTCATCTCGATGGTATTCCAGTTGAAGAAGGTGAACTTCAGGTTTTCATCCAGTTCGAACACGATCTGGGGCAGGAGCTCGGCAAGTTCACGGAACCGGGTCTCGCTTCTCTGCAGCGCCTCCTGTGCCCTGAGGGCATCGGTTATATCAACGACGATGCCCCGGAACCCCGCAAGCGCACCGTCACGATAGACCGCGGCGGTGTAAAAGTTGGCCGGCATCAGGGAGCCGTCCTTCCTCCGGCAGTGATACAGATCCTCTGAGGTTTTCCTTCCCATCTTGACAATCTGGGCCATGTTCCTCTCTGCCTGCTCCCATTCCTCCGGGATGATGATATCCCGCATGTTCAGGCCGGCGTCAAGCATCTCGCGGGTGATCCCGAAGATGTCCATGGCGTTCTGGTTCCCGAAGAGGATCCTCCCGGCCGTATCTACCTCATAGACGCACTGGGGGAGGAGCTCGGCGAATTCCCGCGACCATGCCTCGCTCTCCCGGAGTTTTTTCTCCGTTGCGCTCAGGTTCTCGTAATTTGACCGGAGTTCCTGTTCGACGGCAGCCAGCTGCTCATATGCCGCGTTGAGCTCCTTGTTCGCATGGAGGATCTCCTGCTCTGCGTGCTTCCATTCGGTGATATCCCGTGCAACCGCCAGGACGACCTCCTGTCCGGAGAACTGGTATTTGTGGGAGTTCACCTCAACGGGGAATGTTGACCCGTCCTTCCGCACCAGTTCAGCGTAAAATTTATGGGACCCTCTCTCGGCGATCTCCCTGCTGATATCCGGCACCTCTTTCAGGTGGGTTTCGGATATGATATCCTTCACTTCCATGGTGAGGAGTTCATCCCGGGAGTACCCCAGTGCGTTGCACATGAAGTCATTTACTTCCAGGAACCTGCCCGGGGTGCCTTCCCGGGCGTGGTGGATGAAGATCGCATCATTCGCATTGTTGAAGACACCGTGGAACTTGGCCTCGCTCTCCTTCAGCAGCTTCTGGCTGCTGGCAAGTTCGTCATATTGCTGCCGGAGTTCCTGCTCAATCGCAGCCAGCTGCCCGTAAGCCTTGTTCAGTTCTTCGTTCTTCTGGAGAATGTCCCGTTCCGTGCGCTTGCGGTCGGTGATATCCCGGACGAAGGCGAAGCTGTACTCGCTCCCCTCTTTGGTGACATAGTTCGATACGATCTCGATATCCATCAGCTCCCCGTTCTTGCGCCGGTGCCGGGTCTCGAAGATCATGGATCCCTTCTTCCGGAGGTCCTCGGTGAATCCCTTCCAGATATCCGGGTTGAAGTCCGGGTCCAGTTCAAAGACCTTCATGGCAAGGAGCTCCTCCCGCGAGTACCCGGTATTCCGCGAGGCCGCGTCGTTCACGTAGAGCATGTTGCCCTCGAAATCGAGCCAGAATACTTCATCATATGCCCGGTCGGCGGAGGCCTTAAAGAGCCTGAGCTCATCCTCCATACGTTTCCGGTCGGTGATGTCAACGATCGATGCCGCACTCTGGGTGGTCCCGAGGAACAGCCCGATCATGATGATGACATCCAGAACTCTGCCGTCGCTGCTGATAACCTGGGCCTCGTACCGGTGAGGCACAGTCGTATCGCCGGCCCGCCTGCGCAGGTGATAGTCCTGCTCCTGATCCTGGAAGCGTTCGTCGAAAATGGCAAAGAAACTTTTCCGGTTCTCAATGTCTTCCCGACGGTAACCAAGGAGGTTCAGGAACAGGGTATTGGCAAGCGAGATCGTCCCGTCATTTTCAATGACTACCATCGCTGTTCCGGAGTTCTCGAAAAGGGTCTGGTACCTCTGGAGGAGATCCTCGGACGCCTTCTTGAGCAGGGCATGGACCGCAGCCCGGTCCCGGATCGCGCGCTGATATTTTGATTCGAGGAGCGAGGTCTCCTTTTTTGCACGGCCGAAGGCAGCATTCAGGTTTTCCTGCTCTTCCGCTGAATGCTGCGCAAGGAGCGGCTGCAGTTCGGTCCAGAGTCGGTCAAGCTGTTTCATATCCGGTCAGGGAGGAACTCGATCGCGACAAGGCTGAGTGTCTCGTTGTAGAAATCACAGGTCCCGTAGAGGTTATGGCCTATCTCGCCATAGGTGAAGAAGCCTATCAGCGGGGCCTTCCAGAGATCCGATGCCGCGGCGATCTCTTCTGCTACCATGGGCCCTGAGACCTGATGGCGTGCCATGCAGGAGAAGATGAGGACGAGATCCGCCCGGGGGTGCTGCCGGTGCCAGCACGTGAGATCCTGGACCGATTTTTCGATGATCTCATGTCCGAACGAACTGGAAAACCGCACCCTGGCTCCCTGGGGCACGGCTCCCGCAAACACCAGGGAACCGGTCTCGAAATCGACAGCCAGAAACGCACGGAGTACTTCGGATCCATCCGGCCTCCTCACGAGAAGGGGGAAGGATATTCCCATATCCTGGAGGTCACCGTCACTCACATGGAGGTACTCCTTGTAAATCTCGACAGGAGGGCGGTTGTTGATGGTCCGTACCACGTTCCCCTCCGATGAGGTTATCACCATCTCCCCCCCTACGCCAGCCCATCCGCTGGTGGCAATGCCGTTCACTTCTATCCGGGACCGGTCCAGTACCGATCACTGCCGCACCATCCGCCGACCAGCCGGTATGGGAAAAAACGTAGGTCCCGGAAAATTTCCTGTCATCTCCTGCAAGCCCCCCGAATATCCGGGTCCCGGGGTGGCTTCCCGATTCAATGCCACGGACCAATGCCTCCCCGTCATTTTTAAGGCCCGCCATGGTGACGATGAAGGCCGGGCTGGCAAACGTCTTCTTCCCCCAGGCACCGATCCGCTTGCCGAAGTCAAAGGACGATTCATCGCGTCTCTCAAAGAGTGCCACGGAAAAGACGGACGGATCGATATCGAGCAGGCAGCACACGGCTGACTCCTCGAGTACGGGACCCTCCCCCTCCCCCTTCAGGATCTCCCCGCAGGTCGAGCAGCCGAACACGGGGAACCCGGCTGAAGCGATTTGAGAAGCCAGGCCGGGAATACCGAGCGCAACGGAGCTGAAGATGATCCCGAGCGCTGGGTGAAAATCTGAAAAATTCCTGATCCTTTCGGAAATTTCCCGTGTAGAATCCGCTGAAAAACAGAAACTATGGGAGGGCATCGCGTTCATACAATGATGGAGGGTGCAGATTAATAAATCTCTTGCTGATAAATCAGGATCAGGATGAGGAAGGCATCTTCAGAAGCGGCTGTCCGGATGCCATCTGTCTTCGGTTCCTGGTTGACATCAGGCATTGCCGGAGAACCGATGTGGTCGCGTTTCTCCGGAGAGGGACCCGGACCTGAAGGACCAGAAGGGCATCTCCTTATGAAACCGATGAAAGATCCCAAAAAGGTCGCGGAACGGTAGCAGGCGGCGGGATACGTTCCGTACGGTCCGTTCCCCGGTCTCACGGGTGCCGGCAGTCCTGCCGGGGATCCCGGTTCTGGGGGATGGTATGCGTACTGGTTTTACCGGTGATCCCTGCCCATCGCGGGTCCGGGTACCCCTTCATTTTATTTACAAGTCCTGCTAAAAGAGACTAAATAATGATCCGCGAATCTCCTGAGGAATTCCTTGAAATTATCCGATCCCATACGCCTGACCCGAAACTGCCCCTTGCAGCGGTACGTCAGGACTTCTCCGCTTTTTACAAGGATATGCAGGAAGAGACGATCGGGAGCACGACCCACCAGATCGAGAAGGTCATGTTCAGGGACGGCGTGGGGGGGTACTGGATCTCGGTCCCGGAATCGGATCCGGACCATGTCGTCCTCTTCTTCCACGGGGGCTGGTTCACGATCGGGTCGACCGAAGACCACCTCGGCCTCTGCCTGAGGCTTGCCCGGGCTGCCGGGGCAAAAGTCTTCTCGGTCGATTACCGGCTGGCCCCCGAACATGTCTTCCCTGCCCCGGTCGAAGATGCCGTTGCTGCATTCCGGTACCTCCAGTCACGGGGGTATCCCCCCCACCGCATACTCCCCGCGGGAATCTCTGCCGGGGGCACCCTCGTCCTTGGGCTCCTTCTCACGCTCCGCGACCAGCGCCTGACGCTCCCCCCTGCCGCGGTCTGCCTGTCACCAGAAGTCGATATGCTCTTTGAAGGGGAGTCCGTGGCGAAGAACCAGGAGCGGGACTGGATCACGCCGGGCCGCCTCCACGCGATCCGCAGCGTCTACCTTGCAGGCCATGATCCCCAGGACCCGATCGCATCCCCTCTCCATGCCAGCCTCTCCGGCCTCCCGCGGCTCTATATCCAGGTGGGGACGCACGAGCTGCTGCTATCCGATGTCGGGAAGTTCGTGGACAAGGCCCGCTGGGCCGGAGTACCGGTCCAGGCAGAACTGTGGGAGGGAATGTTCCACTGCTGGCAGGTGTTTGCAGAGCAGATACCCGAAGCCCAGCAGGCGATCGATCATGCCGGGCGGTTCATCCGCAGCATACAGGCCCGCTGATCAGGACGAACCCCCGGGAGCGATGAAGCATCATGAAAACCCTGCCCCTTCTGGTCATCTGCGGGACCGCGGCCCTCCTGCTCGCGGCGTATCCAGCAGCCGCATCGCTCTCCCTCTCCAGCGTCACGTATCTCCCGTCCCCGCCCCTCACGCCGGGCGGTCAGCAGCACGTGGCCGCACGGTATATCCTGACTCCCACTGCCACGTGCTCATTTTATCCTGTCGGCGCCTGTACGTCTGCCTCTACCAGCACGTGCCTGTATATCAGTCCCGGGCCCTGCACATTTTACAGCGGCCACGAGCTCCAGATGCAGACCGGGCTTTCCGGTGCCCGATGGACTATCCAGGTCGTTGTGGATGGCCTGAACACTGCAAACCAGACTGCCCGGGGGAGTGCCGCATTCCTGAGCGGCTTCCTCCTCTCCTACTCCTCCTATCACGATGTCTCGTTCATCGTTTCGGTCGATGGGACCGTGCCGCAGGCAGCCGGACCGCAGGTCATGCTCCTGCAGGTGGAGGAGATCGACAACAGCAACCAGCTCGTCCCGGGCAGCGTGATGGTCATAACGGTGCCGGTGGCGGGGCAGCCGGAGACGACCGGGACGGCGCCTTCCCCCACATTCACCCCGGCCCCCGCCCCGACGGCCGTCCCGACTGCACCCTCGCCCGGACTCTCTCTTCCTGCAACGGTTGCCGGACTGGGCCTCGGGTTCCTCCTTTTCATGCGCAGGGCATGAGTCCGTGAGATCCGACCTTTTTGGCCCCGGGTTCGTATGCGGCATAACCTTCATCTCGTTTTACCGTCCACGCTGTCAGTATGTTTGAAAGCATTGGCAGAAGTTTCGAGCTGGTGAAGACGAGCTGGAATATTCTCATGGATGACAAAAAACTCCTCGTATTCCCGGTCCTTTCGGGAATCATCACGATCCTTGTCATCCTCTCCTTCGTCCTCCCGCTCTTTGTTGCCGGAAGCTTCCTGAACACGACCGGGCTCCTCTTTTACGGGATCCTCTTCCTGTATTACGTGGTCAGCTACTTTGTGGTGATATTCTTCAACACGGCGCTCATCTCCTGCGTCAGTGCACGGCTGAACGGGAAGGATATGACCGTCAGGGAGGGACTGTCCGGTTCCGCACGGCATATTCCCGCCATATTCGGCTGGGCGCTGATCTCCGCGACGATCGGGCTCATCCTCCACATCCTTGAGGAGCGGTCAGGCCTCGTCGGGCAGATCGTCCTCTTGATCGTCGGGGGTGTCTGGAGTCTGGTGACGTATTTTGTCGTCCCCGTCCTTGTCCTTGAGGACAAGGAAGTCATCGGTTCCGTGAAAGAGTCCTTCTCCCTGATCCGGAAGACCTGGGGTGAGAGCATCATCGGTTCTGTATCGATCGTGCTCGTCTTTATGATTATTGGCGTTATTGCAGCAATTGGTGTCTTTGCCATTTGGCTCCTTGGGAACGATGTCATTTTTGGCGTTGCACTTGTACTATTCCTCATCTTGGTTGTTCTCCTTGCAGTGGTATATTCGGCCATGCAAGGAATCTTCGTGACTGCACTCTACACTTATGCAAAGACCGGATCAGTTCCATCAGCATTCAACCCGGACCTGATCAAAAATGCCTTTGCTCCTAAGCAGGCAGGCCCGGGAAATATTTGAAACATTTTTTCAATTTTTTTACCTTTTAAAATGGGATAAATCAATGTGTCCATATATGAATGATGGATATTGTTAGTTGAGGCAACATTTGTGAAACTTCCTCACCTCAGGACCTCTTTAAGGCACGGCGGAGGTAGGAAGATTTTTTAAAATTGCTTTTTTTCATTGATCCGCCGCGGGGGCGCCCCTTCGGGGGCGGCGGCATTCATCATAATTAATGGCATGGTAGCATCAATTCCCTAATTACATTCTTAATTAAATCGTTTCCATAAAAAGGCAATATTGATTATTTACCATTAATTTTTGACATAGAATATCAGTCTGGAGAATAGAAAATCATTTATTATAAGTGGGGTGTGAGATATATTATGGCAATTCGTATACCTACTGAAATAAGCATGACTGAAGGAGAAACACCATTTTGGTTCGGTCAGATGAGTTGGGCTGCTAATTGGGTCTGGTTGTTATGTGCGGTTATATTTGCTATAACAATTTTGGGGATACCAATAGCGATTATTTTCATCGTTATCGCATGGATAAATGTTGCAACATCTGAATATTTCGTCTCTAATAAACGAATTTTTGTGAAATATGGATTAATTTCCCGAGTAATGAACGATATCAAGATGGAATGGGTTACCAATACGTCATTAGTTCAAGATTTTTTTGGCAGAATCCTTAATTTTGGTAATGTGCTTATAGCTACCCCGGGAACTGCAACTGGAACTGAGATGATGAGAGGTGTAGCGAATCCGATGATGATCAAAGCTATAATCGAAGAACGTCTCGTAAAATTTAAGAAGAATGATGAAATCCGCCAATCTATTAGAAAAATTACTGATGAATATAAAATGGGGCGACTCGATGAGGCACGTTATAATTCATTGAAACTGGAGTATGAATCAGAAATATTAAAAAATTCCTAATTTTATTAAAAAATATTGCCTATACATATGTATATTCTTTTTTGGGATGTATATCTGATATAATCCAGACCCCATGGAAAAAATCCAGTACATTCTATTGGCAATTTGTTGGTTATCTGAGCTCGGTGTCCCCGCGGCATTCAGCAGGGAACTCATCCAAAATGCCTTTGTCCCGAAACAGGCCGGGCCCGGCAAATCTCTGGCCGTATTTTGCCGCTGTTTTCCTGATAGCGCTCGGGTTGTGGTTCCTGGCACGCGGCGTCACCAGAACCGGATAACTGTCATCTTTTTTTCCGGGATAGTCCGTAGTATCTGAGTCTCCCGGGGCAACCCTGCCCCGGACCTCGTCAGGGAATTGCTTCTGAAGAAACTTCCGGTCACAACATGGTGCAAGCAGGAGACCGCGGTGCTCTCCGCTTCAGGTATCCGGCTGGATGTACCCGCCGGATCCCTTTCAGGACAGGGCATCGTGTTCACAAATCCTCCGGCAACCAGCGGTCCCCAAACCATATATTTACAAAAATACACGCCCCTTATCTTCTATGAATAATTCTGCTGCATGGGCGGCATTGTGCGGCACAACCGTCCGGGAAAAACTTGAATCGCTGGGGATTGGGACCGGCAGGACTTTTGATATCCTCGCTCTGGACGAGACCGCCGGGAGATATGGTATCGATGTTTTTCTTTTTTTTGAAAAAGATCTCGCGCACTCCCACACGATCGGGGAGATTGTGGAAATGTTCCGGGATGTCTCCGAGTACGAACGGCCCTATATTACCATCGATGCATTCCTCAGGTTCACACGGGAGAACGATCCTTCGTTTGCGCAGACCATGCGCGAGTTCCCGCTCATGGTCGAGATCGTCTCGTTCGGTGAATATCACCAGGGACCCGGCGCCAAAACCGTACCTTTTGTCACCGGACTGATGCCGTTCCTTGACGAACTGGATGCAGCCGGGGAATCCCCGGAGTAGGGTGCCGCGGGCGCCGGAAAAACTGGGTCGGCTGTGACAGTTTTTTCAGGATTGCTGCTTTCTTATGCGGACCCGCGTTCCGGGGGAGTTTCCGGCTTCGGACAAGACACTATAAATTTTATGAGAACGCATGGTTTAAGGCATGAGTCTGTTCCCGAAAAAGAATTTGTTCTGGGTTTTTGATACCGTTGTCCCCAGCAAATATCTTCTCAAATTCAGGAAGATCGCTGTTTTTGAGCCGTTCATCGGCAATGATATCGCGACAAGGGGCCGGCTCTCCCACTATGGATGCGATGAGCGGAAGGAGTTCGCGAGGGATCTCCGGAAGATCCGATCGGAGACCGAACTCCTCCTCGAGGACATCGAGGCGTACCATATCTTCATGGCAGTAAAACGGACCCGGAAGGTGCCGGGCGATATCGCCGAAGTAGGGGTATACAAAGGCGGTTCAGCGAAGATCATCTGCTCTGCCAAGGGTGACAAACCTCTCCATCTGTTCGACACGTTCGAAGGGCTCCCGAATGTGGATGACATCGACATGGTCTGGCCCTTTTACGAAGGGAAGTTCGCTGCCTCGTACGACCATGTCAGGGATTACCTGAAGGACGCCGGCGGGGTCTATTTCTACAAGGGGATCTTCCCCCATACCTCGGACCCGGTCAGGGAAAAGTCATTCTCGATGGTGAACCTCGATGTGGACTGCTATGAGAGCACGAAGCAGTGCCTGGAATTTTTCTATTCCCGCATGAGCCCGGGGGGCATCATCATCTCCCACGACTATATCACGGCACCGGGGGTAAAAAAGGCATTCGATGACTTTTTTGAGGCAAAGGCAGAACCGGTCCTGGAAACCGCCGGTTCGCAGTGCCTCGTGGTCAAAGTATAAAAAGAGGATAAAAAAAATTCAGGTGTTTTTTAAAATTTTCAATCTTTGAAGATCAGGATACCGAAGATAACCAGCAACAGGCCGGCCAAGAGAACAACGATGCCGATGAGGTCTTCTACCGCAACAACCACTTCCGGAAGGAATACCCAGATCGCATAACCTCCAAGGGCGCATAATACCAGCCCGAGGATCAGAGAGATAATTCCTGTCTTATCCATAACATACCCGGATAGTATTTTTTTATCCGCTGATATAAGCGTATTGTTCTCATCCGGGAGCCATCCACACTGTGAAACGGGCGTTTTCCCCGAACCGGAAAGAATCATCGGACGTTTCAACCGGCAGCACCGTGCAGAAACTGCCTCTCCCTCTCGTTCCACCTGTCCGGAGCTGATACGGGCCCTGTGCTTTCATTTCCTGGTTTATCTGGTAAAATATATCTGCTCTGGAGAAATCATCGGTTTTCATAATTGACGCTCTTGGAGGAGACTGCTGTTCGAAGAATTCTGACGAATTCTTCGACCTGAGAGAGGGGGTCACGCTCATAACCGTCAAAGAATATAAGCGAATCACACGATAAAATAGGTTTTCTACAGAGCAACTATATCCGGTGCGCCGGTATATCCGCTGAACCCGGTCGCAAGCCTGGCAACCATATTCCTGGTGCTGCGGGGCCGGGCTATTGTTTTCGTATCAGACGCAGGATCTCGACCTCGATCTCCTGCACGTCTTTTGTGTGGAAGGTGAATGTTCTTTTTATGGGGAATGTGCCGCCAACCGTCTCGGTGATCTCGCCACGTCCTTCCGTGTAGGTCCTGACAAACGGGGCAGATCCCGCATTGAAGATGCCGTAGGTTACCGGTGCGAGGACGAGGGCGAGGTCGATGAACGGGCGGTCGGCGTGTTCCTTCTGTGCCCCGAACGGCGGGTTCATGACCACGGTATCGAATGTTCCCGCCCGGGAAGAGAGCGAAGGGTCTTTCACGTCGGCAACGATAAACCCGGCGTCAGCCTCCTGGAGAAGGGCTGCGTTCTCGTACGCCACCTCCACCGCTTTCGCGTCGGCCTCGATACCGGTGACCGACGCAGCGCCGAGAAGTGCGGCGCCGATTGCCAGGATGCCGGTACCGCTCCCGAGGTCGCAGACCCTCTTTCCTCCGATGTCCCCTTTCATGAGGGCGTGGTACAGCAGCCGTGCCGCAAGCGGGGCGGGTGTCTGGTACTGTTCGAGGGCAGCACGCGGGCGCGTAAATCCCGCAAGGCGCTGGAGCTCCATCTCGAGGCGCCTGAGTTTCATAGGATCTCGTCGATCACGTACTCTTCCCAGGTCCTTGTACCGCAGAGGATCTCGAACTCCTGCGGGGAGAGGACGGGAACCGGGAACCGCACCTGGTCGTCGTACGCGAGACGGGGGCAGGCCGTGTTCACGTAACAGGCAAACCCGAGGTTGAGCAGCTCGGCGGGGCTGACCTCCTGCATCAGGACAATGACCGCGCCGGGGTGGAGCGGGACGAGCCGGCGGGCAAGGTCCATCCGCTGCTGCCCGCTCTTGGAGCTGACGATGATGCCCACGCTCGTTGCCCCCCTCGCCTTCTCCATTACGGCGAAACGGCGGCGCAGGAGAGCGTCGCCGTTTACTTCCTGTGCCGCCCCGGTGAGCGGGTCGAGGGCGATCACCCGGGCTCCGGTCGAGATGGCGATGCCGACCGGGTGAAAGAGCCCGGTACCGACGAAAAGGACCTGGTCCACGCCCTCGATTCTGGCTGCCGCAAAGGAGCAGCCGAGGACCTGGCCCCTGCAGGGAGTCCGCCCACTGCCACCGCCGACCCGCACTTCAATCCCTTTGCCCCGCAGGAATTCTTCCATGGCAGGGATGAGGCGGGTGTGCTGTACCGTGGTGACGAGCCCGGTCGGTCTCCCGGAAAGGAGCGGGAGAGCATTCTCCAGGACTGCACAGTCAAAACCGATCTCATATGGTTCGAAAATGACCTGCGGCCGGTCATCGACCGGCGTGTGCCCGAAATGGACCAGCACGTCGGCATACCCGAGTGTCCCGAGTGCCAGGTCGCAGGCCCCGTAGCAGGGGTCACCGCTCACAACAACTTCAAAGCCGGCCTCCCGGAGCAGGCGGGCACAGTCAGCTCCACGGCGTTTCAATCCTTCCGGGAACTGGAGGGCGACCCTCTTTGCCCCCCGCTGGTTCAGAAGCTTGATGAGATCAGAGGTGCCGCTCAACCACACGCACCTTTTCCGTCACTTCGATCGTGACCAGTGACTTGTACGGGCGCCCGATATCCGGGTCCCCCCTCTGGATCGCGATACAGACATCCACGACCTCGGCCCCGGCGATCTCCAGGGCCTTGAGGAGTGCCCTCATCGTCCCGCCGGTGCTCACCACGTCGTCGATGATGACGACACGGTCGCCCCTGTACACGCCGTTCAGGTAGAGTTCGCCTTTCGAGTAGCCGGTGGTCTGGTGGACGGGGACCTCGTGGGGCAGGTTGTACACCCTCTTGCGCATGATCGTCATTGGGATGTCGGTCATAGTCGAGAGAACCGCGCCGATATGGATGCCCATCGCCTCGACGACCACGATCTTGTCCACGCCGTTCAGGTCGAGCACTTTTATCATGGCGCTGCACACGTCGCGGAGGAGTGCGGGTTCCACAACCGGTACACCGTCCGTGATCGGGTGGATGAAATAGTTGTACTCCCCGCGTTTCACCATGGGGCAGGTTTCAAGGGATTCTACGAGTCTGTCAAGCATGCTGTTCACCAATATCTTTTAAAAATGCCTCGATGCGGTCCCGGTGCACGTGCGGCATGCAGACGATCCGCAGGTGCTTCCGGCAGGTCCACGAAACTTTCCATGGCCCGGGGACGCGTTCCTTTTCGCAAACGAACGTAGCCACGTTGGCATCCGGCGTAACTGCACGCTGGATACCAAATGTCTCCATGCCCGCGATGAGCCGTTCCGTATTCTTCATGCACCCCGCCACGACCGCCTTCATGCCCTCGACCCCGAGGTAATCGAGCACGGCGAGTGCAGCGGCCACCGGTGCACCGGGGCGGGTGCCGCCAAGCGTAAATTCCTGCTTTACCGTCAGGTACGGGGTATCGATGTCCAGGACATGGAGCAGGTCCGGGTCCCGCGTGAGCAGGCAGCCCGCCGGGATCGTGCTCATGCCCATCTTGTGGGGGTCGACGGCAATCGTCGTCACCCCCGGGAGGGCGAAGTCGAAGGGGATCGGGCGGTCAAGAAACGGGACCACCATGCCGCCAAAAGCCGCATCGACATGGAAGAAGAGGTCGTGCTGCCCGGCGATCCGTGCGAGGTCTTCGATGGGGTCGACCATCCCGTACTCCGTCGTGCCGGCGACCCCGACGAGGGCAATGGTACCGGCATCGATCGATTCTGCCGCGGCATCGGCGTCCATGCGGAAGTCCCTCCCCAGTGGCACTCTCCTCATCCCGAGGCCGAGGATGTCGCAGGCCTTCTTGAATGAGAAATGGGCAGATTCGGGAACGATCACGTTCGGCGATGGTACCCCGGGCTTCAGTGCCTTTGCAAGCCGGAGGGCCTGGATATTGGACTCGGTTCCGCCGCTCGTAGCGTAGCCTCCCGCATCCGGGCCGTGGAAGAGGGTCGCCAGCCTGCTGATGAGGAGCTGTTCGATCGATCGGGTTCCGGGAAAGAGCCCGGGGTCGCCGAGGTTGGCCTCCATGAACATGCAGTGTGCCTGGACCGCAACCGGGTGGGGGAGCGTGCACATGGAGCTCAGGATAAACGAATGGTCGATGTCCTCCCGCTTTTTCCGGGAGAGAAATGAGAAAAGTTCTTCTTCAGAACAACCCTTAGTCAGCATCTTTTGTTCTCGCGGCTTCCAGGACGATGCGTTTTTCCGTCCGGGCGACCGCCTCGCGGATCTTGGCGATCGCGTCGATGTTTGCCGAGATGCTGGAGATCCCGTGTTCCACCAGCCAGACTGCCATCTTCGGGTCGGAACCCGCCTGCCCGCAGATCGAGCACTCGACGTCGTAAGCCCGGCACATCTGGATCGCGCTGTGGATCAGGCTAAGCACCGCCGGGTGCTGGGGCTGGTACATGTCCGCAACGTTCTCATTGTTCCGGTCGATAGCGAGCGTGTACTGGATGAGGTCGTTTGTGCCAAACGAGGCGAATTTTATGCCGGCCCTGAGGAAGTCCTCGATCATGATGGCGCTCGACGGGATCTCGATCATAATGCCGAGCGTGATCTTCTCGACATCCACGCCGGCCTCCCGCATCATCTCCTTTGCCCGGATGAACTGGTCGGGGTGGGAGACCATGGGGAACATGATGCCGAGGTTCTCGTACCCCTCCTTCCAGAGGCGCTTGAAGGACTCCACCTGGAGCCGGAACTGGTCGGGGCTCTGGAGGTCGCGCCGGATCCCCCGCCAGCCGAGCATCGGGTTGTGCTCGTGGGGCTCGTTCTCGCCGCCTATCATGTTCCGGAACTCGTCGGTGGGGGCATCGAGCGTCCGCACCCAGACGGGTTTTCCGGGGAACGCGTCGAGCACGGTCTTGATCCCGTCGTGGAGCTCAAGGACAAAATCCTCTTCCTTCTTGTTCGCGATGAACCAGCCCGGGGTCTTGTTGAGCCCGAGGATCAGGTGCTCGATCCGGAGCAGCCCGACGCCGTCCGCGCCGGTCGCAGCCGCCCGCTGAGCCGCTTCGGGGATGGAGACGTTCACTTTCACGCTCGTCGCGGTGATGATCGGAGCATGCCCAGCCACGCCCTGTGCGGCTGCCGCCTGTGCGGGTGCCGCGTGGGCTATCACGCCGTCGTAGATCAGCCCCATCTCCCCGTCAACCGTGATCAGCTGCCCGTTTTTCAGCACACTGGTCGCCGTCTTCGTGCCCACGACCGCCGGGGTGCCCAGTTCCCGGCTCACGATCGCCGCATGGCAGGTCATCCCGCCCTCGTCCGTCACGATCGCCGCGACTTTCCGCATTGCCGGCACCATGTCCGGGTTGGTCATGCGGGTGACGAGGATGTCCCCTTCCTTTACGCTCCCGGTGTCCTTGACGTCCCTGATGATGACGACCTTTCCGGAGGCGATACCGGGCGCAGCCCCCTGCCCTTTCAGGATGATCTTTCCGCTTGATGTCTGCCCTGGCATGCCCTTTGCCTCCTTCTTCCCGATCGTGGTGATCGGGCGGGACTGGAGAATATAGATAGTTTTGTCGACGATACCCCATTCCACGTCCTGGGGGATACCGTAATGGTCCTCGGCAATCTTGCCGTACATCGCGAGCTTGGTCACTTCCTCGTCCGAGAGAACCTGTGCGTCCTGGCGGGCTCCTGCAATATCCACGACTTTTGTCCCGTTATCGCCATCCGCGATGATCTCGACTTTCTTGTTGGCAATGAAATGGTCGACGACTTTCTCGGCCCGCTGGTCAAAAACATAGTTGTCGGGCGAGACCGTGCCGGAAACAACGGCTTCGCCAAGCCCCCATGAGCCCTCGATAATGGTCTTCGGCTCTCCCGTGATGGGGTGGGACGTGAACATGACGCCGGCTTTCTCGGAATGGACCAGCTGCTGGACGACCACGGCGATGTTCACGGTATGGTCGTCGAACCCCTGCTTGGCCCGGTAATAGATCGCCCGGGCACCGTACAGGGACGCCCAGCACTTCTGGACTGCTGTCAGGAGTGCTGCCTCTCCCCTGATATTGAGATAGGTCTCCTGCTGGCCGGCAAAACTTGCGTCCGGCAGGTCTTCTGCCGTGGCGCTCGACCGGACCGCTACGATGAGGTCGTCGGGAGAGATCTTTTTGTAGGCCTTCTTGATCTCGTCGCGGATCGCCGCAGGCATCTTCGCCTTCAGCACCATGGCCTTCGCACCTTCGGCCGCTTTCTCGAGGGCCTCGTTATCTTCGACATCGAGCTTGTTATAGGACGCAAAGATCTTCGCTTCAAGGCCGGTCTCGACAAGGAACCTGCGGAAGGCCTGGGCAGTGACCACGAAGGCTTTCGGGACGGGAAGACCGATCGACGCCATCTCTCCAAGGGAAGCCCCTTTGCCCCCTACCGAGATGATGTCTTCCTTCCGTATCTCCTCGAGCCACAGAATATTAGGCACATCTTTCATGCTCGCACCACTGTAAATGTCAACCTCACCTGTATAATAACTATCATCGTGTTGTCCCGCCCCGGGTCCGGAACAGCTGCAGGGACGGGCGGATATTCCGGGATTCCGGGGGGGCACCTGCACGGGAAGAATAACCCTCTTTAAGTATTGTGCTGATATTGTATGGGTTTTTATGGCAAAGGCAAAGGTGCTCGTCAGCGACCCGCTGGCGGAAGAAGGGCTTGCGATCCTCAGGGCGGCGTGCGACGTTGATGTCATGACGGGCCTTTCCGAGGACGAGCTCTGCAGGATCCTCGGGGACTACGACGCCCTGCTCGTGCGGAGCGGCACGGAAGTCACCGCGAAAGTGATAGAGGCGGGGAGAAATCTCAGGTTCATCGGCCGTGCGGGTGTCGGGGTCGACAACATCGACGTGGACGCGGCAACGCGGAAAGGCATCCTCGTTGCCAACGCGCCGGAGGGCAACACCCTTGCGGCAACCGAGCACACGATGGCGATGATGCAGGCGCTCGCCCGCAACATCCCGCAGGCGAACGCGAGCCTGAAGAAGAAGGAGTGGAAGCGCTCGAAGTTCATGGGCGTGGAGCTCAACGAAAAGACGCTGGGCATCGTCGGTTTCGGGCGTATCGGCCGCGAGGTGGCAAAGCGGGCGAACGCACTGGACATGAAGTGCGTGGCCTACGACCCCTTCATCACGAAGGAGCGGGCGGCACAGCTCGGCGTCGAGATGATGTCCATGGAAGACCTCTTCAAAGTCGCCGACATCATCACCGTCCATACTCCCCTGATCGCGGAGACCCGGCACGTGATCAACGCGAAGAGCATTGCCACGATGAAAGACGGCGTCCGGATCATCAACTGCGCCCGCGGCGGCATCATCGACGAGAAGGCGCTCTATGACGCTATCAAGTGCGGCAAGGTAGCCGGGGCAGCCCTCGATGTCTTCGAGGAGGAGCCCCCGCTCGAGTCCCCGCTCCTCTCGCTCGACCAGGTCATCGTCACGCCACACCTTGGTGCGAGTACGGTCGAGGCACAGCTGAATGTCGCAGTCTCCGTTGCAAAGCAGTGCATCGAGGTGCTCAGGGGCGGGTCGGCGAAGTATGTCGTCAATGCACCCATGGTCCCGCCGGAGCAGGCGGAAGTGCTCGAGCCCTACGCCCAGCTTGCCGAGAAGATGGGCAGGTTTGCCATCCAGACTGCCGGCGGGCGCCTCTCTTCCGTAGAGTGCATCTACGGCGGGGACCTGTCGGCCTATGCCGGCAGCATGAAGTTCGTAACACGGCTCGCCCTCAAGGGGCTCCTCGACCCGATCCTCCAGGAGCCGGTCAATATCGTGAACGCAGAGTTCATCGCACGGGAGCGGGGAATCGCGGTCAGCGAGACTGTCACGCAGGAGGCAAAAGGGTTCAGGAACCTGATCACGATAAAGATCAAGACCGACAAGGGCGGCGAGTCCGTCAGCGGGACCGTCTTTTTCAAGGGCCGAAGCAGAATCGTTGCGGTCGGCGGCTACACCATGGACATGATCCCAGAAGGGTATGTCATCGTCTCCCGCCACCTCGACAAGCCGGGGGTCATCGGCAGGGCTTCGACCATCCTCGGGAAGTGCAACATCAACATCGCGGGCATGCAGGTCGGGCGGATCAACCCCGGCGAACAGGCGATCATGGTCCTGAACGTGGACAGCGAGGTCCCCGCAGCAGTGATGGAGGAGATCCGCGGAATGCCCGGCATCTTCACCGCAACGTTTGCCAAGATATCGAGTGAACTGATCTGAGAATACTCTTTTTTTTTAAATATTTTCAGATAACCTCGGGGAGGATAATTCTCAACATCTCCGCGTGGCAGGGTGGGCAAGCACCCCTGCCGCATTTGTGAGCCCAGACCCTTCGGGCTTGAGTGCGGTTTCAGGGCCTCACCGATTAATACCCCATAGGAGAAGACACTTGATAAGCCATATGACAGGTAATACTGCACTCTCCCCATGGGGGGAATACTGCCATTGTCGCAGCAGACTGTGGCAGTGTCGAGAAGACGCTGAAAGGTCTTCGCTGTACCTGAGTGGTGGGGGCGCAGTCCCCAAGAGCGGATCAGATCTTTAATCGAACCCTGACTGAAATTTTTTATCGCGATCATATTACGATTAAAAATGTGATCCGGATCATCAAACCTTGATTGAATTTTTAAGCAGGGCCCAATCGAAAAATTGCCAAGAGATTTCGTGCAGTAGGGGTGGTACAGGTCCCTGCAGCCAGACAGAAAAAAGAAAGCCGGCCAGCAACGGCCAGCAGCAGTCTCGTGTCTACGCTTCTTCGAATTCCGAGGGGTCATCAGACCCCGAGGACGAGAAGAACGCATCAGCGTTCTTCGAGTATCTTCACCGGTACCGGCAGGATGTCCGGCCGCTTGTCAGTCATGATGTACGTGTACGGCAGCACGTGTACCATGTATTCAAGGTAGCCTTTTGCGAAATCAGAGAGCGCCTGGCTACGCTTTCCGAGGATCAGGACATGGAACCACTGGATGAACAGGACGATGAACGCGATGATCCCGTAGACCCCGAGGACGATGCCTATGAGGATCCAGTAGACGATACGGATGAGCAGTTCGAGGCGGCCTGCATCGTGTTCGAACAGGAAGAGCTGTTTTTGCGTTGGTGTTCCGTCGGTCATAATATATCGTCATGAGATTGGGGAGTCCGGGAAATAAACTATCCGCATTCTCTGCTTTCCCGGGACACACGGGCTGATCGCAATTCCGGATAAGGGACACTAATTTTTAATAATACCAGAGCAGATGTTATAGAGCATCATCCTTTCGCGGGCTCGTGGTCTAGTTGGCTATGACGTCGCCTTGACATGGCGGAGGTCCTGAGTTCGAATCTCAGCGGGCCCATCTTTCTCTTTTTCGTGTGGTGTACTGGTTACAACCCGGACCGCTGCAGGATAATCCAAAATCCGGACGCTGCCGGGCCGGAAAACAGGATTTCAGGAATTTATAGTCCCCCCATTGCCGGAGGATCCGGGCCGGTTTTCCCGGACCGGCATTCGGGTAACGATCTGGCCGGGGGAGTTGAGGGACAAACGTATATAGGCATAAAAGGTACAGTGAACCTGACACACATGAAGAGCACCTATCTCCTTATCGGATGCATCTGCCTCCTTGCATGGGCGGTTATGCCCGCACAAGCATTCACGGCAAAAGCACTTACCATCAACCTTGATGCGAACGGTAATGCGCAGGTGGATTTCCAGTATGACCTCTCGTTCGCGGAGCAGGCCGCGGTATTTGTCAATATTGCCAACCCCTCTGCGGAACTCAAGACTGCCCTGGAAAACAACCTGAACCGGCAGGTCACCGTGGTGAAGGCGGACAGTTCCTCTGCCGATGTAATCATCCCCTCCTTTGCCACGATCAGCCTGTCTAACGGGACAGAGACGATGACGACCCCGGCATTCTCGTTTGCCAACGCTCAAGCGGCGATCAGGCAGTACCTGGTGGGCCGGGCTCATCTCGGTCGACATGTCACCCGATGTGACGACCATTACGTTCCCGGATGGGTACCAGGCAACGTATAACGACCAGATCAGCTTCCCGTCCGTCTCCCATCAGATTGGGTGAACAGGTTTCTGCCCTCCGTCCCCGATATGCAGGGAGATTGCCGGAACCGTGCAGGAACCAATTTTTATTTTTCGATGCAGGATTTGTTCCCGCCTTGGAATGCCGATTCTGGCTGATCGTCACCCGCTACCCATAGTTACCTGTAGATGATCCCTGCCAGCGAAATTCCCGGGTACCTTCTTCTTCAGGGACCGGGCATATGAACAAAAAAATCGGAGGATAGTTTATGTGCATCCATTTCCCGCTGTTTCCGGTTTTGGTCTGTCGGAGTGACTTTTCTTACGTATCACCGGTGGTTTGCTACAAATCGCAATTCTGAAAACATAAAAAACTGTTATCGGGTACCAGGAATCCTTGGATCTTCTCGTATCTCCGTTCATTTCCATAGAGATATATATTGACGACCTGCCTATACCCTCCTTACCTGAGTATGCCTTTGAGAGAAAGACTCCCGGGGGAAACCCTGCGGATGTCCTCAAAAACGATGAAAAATATTCAGGTAATGGTGGAAAGATCATGAAAGACCAGCCGGAGACCAACAAGACGACAGTGCGGGATTTTTACAACCTCGCGCTGAACCTCAAGAAGCCGGAAGAGGCGGTGGCAAAGTTCATGGGACCGTATTACCGGCAGCACAACCCGGGGGCAGGAGACGGCGCCGAAGCATTCATCGCGTTCGTCAGGGAATTTGTGAAGGCATTCCCTACGCTCCATTTCAATTTCAAACGGATCGTCGCACAGGGAGACCTCGTGGTCGTGCACAGCCACCTCGTCCGGCACGCGGGCGACCGGGGAATGGCCGTGATGGACATCTTCAGGCTGGAGAACGGCAAGGTGGTCGAGCACTGGGATGTGCTGCAGGAGGTGCCGGAGACCCCGGCGAACGATAATACGATGTTTTAGAATGAGGGCACCGGGTATTGGGAAAAATTCTATCCTATGTACTAAAGACCGGAGCAATTCTCCCGGGAATCTGAAGGGTTCCGGGGAAATAATCCTCTTTTTTGATTCCTCTGAAAAAACAGGATTTTTCCCTATTCCAGTGTCCTGCGGTAGGTGACGATACCGAGGATGAACATCGCACCGGAGAAGATCAGCAGCGCGACAAGGTCCATTCCTATCACGTCGAGTCCCTGTCCCCTGAGAATGATTCCTCTCAGTGCGTCCACCCCGTAATATTCAGGGTTGATCACGGTGATCCAGCGAAGCCAGTCCGGCATACCGATAACCGGGTAGAACGCTCCCGAAGTCATGAACAGGATGAGATTGAGGAATGCGACAGTCGATGCATATTCCTGCTGGGCTGAAAATCGTGAAGCGAACGAGACCACGAGACTGGTGACCCCGATACAGGCAATCAGGATCACCAGCATGACCAGCAGGAAATCTGCGAAACTCTGGATGACGATGCCGGTAAGGAGGATATCGATAATAAATATGGTAAAGCCTGCAATGAATGCCCTGATGGTCCCGCTCGAAATGATACCGGCGATGATGCTTGTACGCTGGACCGGTGTAACCAGGTAACCCTCATGGATTCCGGCCTCACGGTCCTTGATGAGAGCTATCCCCCCGCCGAACATGGTGGAGGTGAAAATTGCCATCATGATGACACCGACACCGAAGAACTGGATGTATTTTATGTCCCCGTAGATGTTGTTGATCGCCACCGGGTTGTTCGCCGCGAGTTTGGCGAGGACGCCGTTGAGCGCTGACTCGACGAGCGCAGGTATGATCGAATCTGAGCTGTCAACGTACAGGCGGATGGTATGGTCACTGGATGCCTCTGGCGGAAATACGATGACCGCGGATACGAGCCCTTTGTCAAGTGCGTGTTTGGCCGTGATCTCGTCGGAATAGATGGTAACATCGAGGAGCTTGGGATAATCTGTCTGCGGAATATGGTTGAGTGCGTATGAGGCGCTGGTAAAGAGCGGGGTATCGTTGTAGGGCGGCCCTTCCTGGACAACGGCAACCGGTATATGACTGATCGTCCCACCAAACGCGTTCCCGAAGATCACGAGATACATGATGGGCATCATGAGCGTCATGACGACAACGAACGGGTTGCTCAGGAATTTCTTGAAGTCCCGGGTGAATATTGCCACGGCCCCCCGGATCATGACGGCCGCCTCCTGCCACCCGGTTTTGCCCCCTCATTGGTCCCCGAATCCAGTTTACTCCCGGTCAGGTAGATGAACACATCTTCCAGTGAGGGTGAATGGATCGATATGGAGTTCATCGGAAGGGAATAACCATCAAAGACATTGATAATGGCGGGCAGTACTCTGCTCCCGTTCTTTGCGGAGATGTTCAGCGTATTATTCTTGAATTCGGCCGAATTGACCAGTTGGTTCTCCCTGATTCCCGGGAGTACGCGGTCATCCATCGTATCGAGACCGATCTCGATCAGGTCCCCTGCAGGGAGGAGCTGTTTAAGATTTTCGAGCGTATCGAGAGCGATAAGGTGCCCCTGGTCGATGAAAGCGATCCGGTCGCAGAGTTTTTCCGCCTCATCCATATAGTGCGTAGTCAGGATGATAGTGGTTTTCTCCTTATTCAGATCAGCAATCTGCTTCCAGACTTCGCGACGGGCCTCCGGGTCAAGGCCGATCGTCGGTTCGTCAAGGAACAGGATGAGCGGGTGGTGAATGAAAGCACGGACGATCTCCAGTTTCCTTCGCATACCCCCGGAAAATGTCTCGACTCTTGCGTGGGCACGATCGGTCAGTTCAGTCATCGCGAGGAGTTCCCATATTCTTTTATCGAGGACATTTTCAGGAACATTCACCAGTTTGCCGTAAAAATCGAGATTATCATATGCAGTAAGTTCAACGTCGAGCGTGCTGTTTTGTGGGCAGACGCCGATAATGCTCCGGACTTTTTCGGGATCCCGGGTAATCTCGTAGGTATCGAGATATGCTGTCCCGGATGTTGGTGTGAGAAGGGTCGTCAGGATCCGTATCAGGGTGCTTTTCCCGGCCCCGTTCGGCCCGAGAAGACCAAAGATCTCCCCCCGGTACACCGTGAATGAGACATCGTTGACCGCCGTTACGGTCTTTACCTTGCTTTTGAATATTTTTACAATGTTATCTATCCGGATGATGCTGTCAGCCTCACCCTGGTCAGGAACGGGGTCTGTCATTCAGCCCTTCCCTGTCCCGGGGTTCGCCGCTGGAATACTTCTTTGCCCATCGGTATAATCTCCTCAGTTGATCTTGGCGAAAATGCTGTGCAGTTTTTCAAGAGACAGGCAGAGTTCTTTGAGATCTTCGTCATTCAGGTCGGAAAGAATTGCTTTGATATCTGTCTTATACTCCGCACCCGCCCGCCGGAGATGTCTGCTGCCGGCAGGAGTGATGCTGATATTAATCACCCTCCGGTCCCGGGTATCGGGCATACGCTCGACATACCCGTCCCCGATCAACTGGTCGACGAGTACCGTCATGTAGGGTTTCGATATGTACAGCCGCTTTCCCAGTTCCGACATGGTAAGGGGAGTGCCCTCCCTCATCAGGACACCGAGCGTGCGGTACTGTGCAGCATGTATACCGGTAGCGCAGTGTCCCGACCTGAAGATTTTCTTATGGTAAAACGGCAGGATGGAGAGCATAAGCACTGCAATCCGGTCCTTGAGATCCTCGGTCACATCTGGAGGGTTGGGTTTTATGGATTAATAGTTTTATGATCAAACTATTCTGTTTATAAACTGTGTCGTACCAGAGTTTCCCAGGGAATATCCCTGCCCCATTTGCAAAGAATTTTTGCGTCTGCCCGGGCCATGTTCCCTTTCTCGAAGCATGCAGAAAGAACAAGAAATGACGACTGACACGTACCCATATCCAGTTCATCGTCTTCATGACGACCGGTTGAACGGGAAAACGAGGGTCACGGACCTGTGCCGGTTTATAGTTTTTCGTATGTTATCCGGAAATGATACAAGTCAATCTTAAAAATTTTGTGCACCCTATCTTACTTCTCCTTCCACACCAGCCACATTGCGTACAGCATCGACAGGCAGGCCGCTAGCAGAATCAGGGAATAGACGTCGGCCGGGATGTCCAGCGCAAGGATCCGGGCAAGGTCAAAGACCACGAAGAGCGCAAACGTGAGGGCGATGAACCAGCCATACGTTTTTTTCTTCTGCGTTGCGATGAGGACCCCGACCACCGCGATCACGATTTCGATGAGCGTGGCGATAAGTTGCAGGATGGAAGAGACTTGCATACTACCCACCTGTTCCGGATCGGTATTAAGCCATGCGGATTGGGATCCGGAGGTTCAGAGTATCAGATATGGCAACCTCCACCGCCGTGTTTCTCAAAATACCGCTGGTGGTATTCCTCGGCCTGGTAGAACTCCGTGGCAGGCACGATCCGGGTCACGACCTTGCCGAACCCGAACCTTCCGGACACTTCCACACCTTCCTTGGATTTCCTTGCAGTTTTTCCCTGTTCCGCGTCATGATAAAAGATCACCGAGCGGTAGTTCGACCCGATGTCCGGCCCTTGCCGGTTGAGCTGGGTCGGGTCATGAATGGACCAGAAGACCTCCAGGAGCTGGTCTGTACCTGACTTTTTCCGGGTCATAGGTGACCTGCACGACTTCCGCGTGCCCGGTCCTGCCGGAACAGATGTCCTCATATGTCGGGTTTTTCATCGTCCCGCCCATGTAACCGACAGCGGTGTCCAGCACCCCGTTTATCTTCCGGAATGCGGCTTCAACCCCCCAGAAGCACCCCGCCCCAAACGTCGCTTTTCCGGGATTATTCTCGGTCCCCGTCATCGCATTATCCATTATGCCGTGGACTGCGGTTACTATAAGACTCTTGTTACCGGGGGAATAACAGAGCCGGTATTTTTAATCCTTGAAACCAAATTCATCAGCATGAAGCGGCTGTACCATGCAGCTGAAGGGAAGATGCCCGGGGGTGCCGGTGCCGGCCCCGGTGAACCCCCTGCCGTAGACCCGACGGTCATACGGCTGGTCCGGGTCGCTGAAACCCTCCTCTCCCTGAGACCGGTCTCATCGTCTGTCTCATTGCATGGATTGTCGCCCCGGAAAAACCCGGCTCCCGGAAGACAAGAGAACCGGTTATGGGATCCGGTGGGCAGGACTAACATTTCATCAGGAATCAGGACCAATTCATCCGGCAGGAATTCATGAAGATCCTCTTTGTCGTCTGCGGCGAGGGACTGGGACACGCTTCCCGCTGTCTCCATCTCGGGCATTACATGCAGCAGCACGGCCACACCGTCCATTTTGCCGGCTACGGGAAATCCTTCGATTTCATGAGCCAGCATGGGTGTACGCACATCCACCGGATCCACCGGGAAGTCTGGCTCGAGGGGACAAACGGGTTCTTCAGCCTGAAAAAGACGCTGTGGTACTCAAAATCGATCGTGTTCGATATGGTGAGGTCCGCCATGAGCGTAAGAAACCTCATCCGGGAATACCGGTTTGACTGCGTTGTGTGCGATACCATGTATGGCGGGGTGATTGCATCCCGGCTCCGGAACGTCCCGGTCATTTTTATCACCAACCAGAACCACTTCAACGGTCATAACGGGACGACCAATCCGGTCTGGAAAAGCCTCAACTTCCTGATCCAGCGTTACCTGCGCCTGGCGACACATGTCATCATCCCGGACTATCCTGCCCCGGACACCGTGAGCGAATACAATATCCTGGTCCCTGAAAATGAAAGAAGCCGGTACAGTTATACCGGTCCGTTCTATGAATTCGACCCTTCACGGTACACCTATTCCAAGAAGACCATTTTCACCAGTTTTGGCGGCGAGCCGTACAAACTTCCCATGTACCTCATGCTCAAGAGGATTGCCGACCGGCGGAAGGATCTGTTCTTTGATGTTTTTTATACCGGGCCCGTGCTCCCGGAATCATCGGACAACTTCGAGTCCCACGGGTATGTCCCGAACCTGTACGAGCACCTCGCCGAAGCAAAAATTGCGATCGTGCACGGCGGTCTCACGACGCTGCATGAGGCCCTGTTGTTTGAAAAACCGGTGCTGATCATCATGGACCCGGACCATCCCGAACAGCAGAACAATGCAAAAAAGATTGTAGACATGGGTGCAGGCACTTCTGTTGATGGGAGGCGTGTTACGCTGGACATGCTGGAGAAAAAAATTGCCGAGACCATGGACATCACCCCAAAACCCTTCCGGGAGGTCCATGCCGCGATCAATGGCCGGAAAAATGCGACTGATATTATAACTGCTGTTGCAGCCCGCAGGCAACTTAATATCAGGGGCAAATCTTAATCAGGATCAGGTGTATCCATGCCGGTCAGTACCGAAATAACAACGCTCAGTGTCGAGGATGATCTCCATATCTGCCCGGCCTGTGGATATGAATACGGGTTCCATACTTCCTTCATCAACATGAACGCCGAGAAGGACAACCCTGTCAAGTCCACCCGCGAGGTCTTCCGGGTGATCCTCATCTGCCCTGAATGCGGGGTGAGGTACGACGTGGGGTGGCGGGCCTCTTTTGCAGAACCGGCAAGCAAGGTTGTGAAGACCGCGGATCTCCGGCAGGTCTGCACGGACACCCCTTTTAAAGGGGGCCAGTAAGTTATCGTCAGCGTACCGGGGCATGAACGGGTATGATGCGGTGTGCAGAGTGCAAGGGAAAGGGCATGTGTGGCCTTGCCCGCTGCCCGATCGTGAGCCGGTTCCACGCCCAGGCGGACATGAAGCCTGCGAGCAGTTACCAAGGCCGTGCCCCTTCGTTGTTCATCGGCAGTTTCGGGTATCCGGACGTGAGGGGAGGCCCCTCATGGTCAATGATTCCGACAACCCCCCGGACTGGATCGGGCGGGCTCTCGGTATCGGGGAGATCGTGGGAATCCGTGCCCGCACGATCCGGGGGAGCAGCGGACTCCACGCCGTAGAGGACGATATCCGTGAGATCGCGATCTCCTCGGTCCCTCTCGATGTGGACGTGGCATTTGAAAAACCGGTTGCATTCCGCCTGAGTTTTGACGGGACCGTCGCCCCTGTCGGCTTCACCGGGTCCGTAAAAGAGATGGACGTCATCGGGAGTGCGAGGGTGGAACGGGTTGTTGACCGGATCATTTCTGACACCGATGTTGGCGCAGCCGACGCTTGCCTCGCCCTCAGGAATTCGGATATTGACGTATACCGGATCTCAGAACTGATGACCGCCGGGCTCCTTGGCAGGAAGAGGAAGTTTGTCCCCACGCGCTGGGCGATCACGGCAGTAGACGACACCATTTCGGCAGACCTGAAAAAAGAGATCGGCCGGTTCCCGCCGATTGAAGAGGTCCTCCTCTTCTTCGGGGAACTGTATGGGAACCGCATAGCATGTATCATTGTCCCGGGCGACTGGAAGTACGAGATGATAGAGATCTGGGGCAGGAAGACACTCTGGGCCGGAGACGACGAGGTGATCGTTCAGGACCGGGAAGGGATGACGAAGCACGGCTATTCCCCGATCTCGGGGGCCTATTACTCTGCCCGGCTCGCTGTCTGCGAATACCTGAAAAAGATTCAGCGATCCGCACGGGTGATCGTGGTGCGCAGCATCTCGAGCGAATACTGGGTCCCGCTTGGGACCTGGGTGATCCGCGAGGCAACGAGAAAAGCCATGGCACTTCCTCCGGTATCCTGTGGATCGCTCGATGCAGCCATCGGGAAGGCATCCGCCGTTCTCGGGTCCGGCTCATGGGTATCGCACAGCACCCTCATCCCTGAACTCCGGACGCAGCGGACGCTCTTTCAGTTTGTCGAACCCCAACAGGGGTGAGATACGAGAAGAATCCGTGAGGATTCTTTACTGCTGATACGCCTGCCCCGAGTTCACCTGGCGGCGATAACGGTCCCTGATGCCGGCAATCGTTTCCACGTCGGTTATGTCCTTGTCGTCCCGGATCCTGATAAAACGGGGAAACCGCAGGGCAAATCCGCCTTCATACGTGGGGCTGACCTGGAGCTCCGCGTACCCCACCTCGAAAACAAGCGAAGGCTCGAAGCTCACTTCCTTTCCCGCCTCCGAGATAACGGAGTCTTTCAGCAGGTCATAGACCTCGGCGAGCTGCTCATCGGAAAACCCGGTCGCCACCCGGCTGAGCGGGACGAGTTTTCCCTGGTCCTGACAGGCGAGGAGGAACGAGCCGAAGAAGTGCGCACGCTTCCCTTCCCCCCATTCGGCACCGATGACCGCAAGGTCGAGGGTGTCGACCTCCGGTTTTATCTTGATCCAGTTTTTCCCTCTCTGGCCGGGAGAGTAAGGGGAAAGAGGCACCTTGATCATGATGCCTTCATGGCCCGCTGCAAGGGCCGCATCGTAGGTCTTTTCTATCTCCCCGGCATCGCTGCTGACGACCTGCGGGGCGATGTACATCTTCACGACTTCTTCAAGTTTTTTCCGCCGCTCGTGAAACGGCAGGTCGATGAGGGTCTCCCCGTCCAGATAGAGGATGTCGAACACATTCGGCACCATCTCGACAACTTCCTGTGCTTCCGCTATATCATGCCTGCGCCTGAACCGGCGGAGGACCGACTGGAACGGCATGGGCCTCCCGCCCTTTATCGCGATGACCTCCCCGTCCAGAATGACATCGTGGTCGGTTGCCCCCATCAGCTGCTGGATGACATCGGGCAGGGCGCCGGTCACATCCTCAAGCCTGCGGGAGTAGAGCCGGGCCCAGTTGCCTTTTTTATGGAACTGGAACCGGGAACCGTCATACTTATACTCGGCGGCGATCTCGCCATGTTCTTTGATCATGTCGGCGATGGTGCCCTGCTGCGCGAGCATCATCCTGACCGGATGGAATATGGTTATCCTGACCTCCTTCAGGGCAGCGGGCCCGTTTTTTGCGAGCCGGGCAACCTCGCCGATGTCATTGAGGGCCTGCATGGCATGCTCGACAAGAGCCGGGTCTACGCTGAAGGCTTTTGCGATGGTTTCCCGAACGCTTCCCTCCCCTACACCTATGCGGAGCTCTTCGAGCATGATCCGGGCCAGGTACCTCCCCTCGAGCGGGTGGGCATTGCCGAGCAGACGGCGGACGGCGAGCAGTTTCTCCCGCTGCGACTTTTTCCCTTCCTCCTCCGCGATACTGATCAGCTCATGGTATACCCGCACGATGTCGAGGTCCTCGTGAAAGAACGTGGTCTGGGACTTCAGCGAGAGCAGTTCCTCAACCGCCTGTCCGACATCCCCTGTCCTGTTTATCTTTTCGACGACCTGCTCTTTTTTCATGCCAGCCACGTACCCGATCGCCTCGTAGAGGAGGTTGGGGCCGATGCCAAGTTTCCGGGAACTCCAGTCAGGGAATATCCTCCCCATGACGAACCGGACAAAGACCGGAAGTTCCTCGTCCGAGAGGTCAGGAAGGACTCTGCTGATGATATCGATCATCTCCAGGCGCCCTGAAATCCCCTCAAGTTTTTCACAGGTCCTGGAAAATTCCATAAAAAGCATTGCGGTGATCGCTTGAGATGTTGCCCTGACAATGGGATTAACGTTTTGTTTTCCCAGACAGGTTTGATACAAAAAATCCGGTTCTGATAAAACCGGCACAAATCCGGTAATCCTCACTTTAGCAAGGGTCCGGACTCAGGTTATGTGCATACCGGGATCATGCAGGATTGCCGTCCTCCTTACAGCGTGATATACTGGGAATTGGAGGCAGTTGTCCCTGACTGGGTGGCAATGATTACTCGGTCTTCGTCATAGAAAAGCCCGAGCCCCTCTCGGGCACTCAGCATCGCTTTTTCCGGCGTGTTATTCATCTCGCTCAGGTGGGCGAGGATGACCTTTGGCACGTCTCTGCCAAAGGCACGCAGGCAACCGGCTGCTGCCGGGTTCGAGAGATGACCCCGTTTCGAGCGAATCCTGCGTTTCAGGGATTCCGGATAGGGCCCGTTCTCCAGCATCTCCGGGCAGTGGTTGCTCTCAAGCACGACCCCGTCGCACAGTCTCAGGAGTCCGACCATGGTGGGTGTCATGATTCCGGTGTCAGTGCAGCAGCCGAGCCGGAGGTCCCCATCCCGGATAATAAAACCGCACGGCTCTGCTGCATCATGGGATGTTGCAAAAGGCTCAATCACGAACCCCCCGACAGAAAAATGCTCGTGAAAACGGCACACGTGGCTGGCCACCGGTTTATTGGAAGTGCGCCGGTTGGTCAGGAAATCGCTAAGTGTCCCTCCCGTCGCGTACACCGGTATACCGAGACGACGGGAGAGCACGTCGAGTCCTTTGATATGATCGCCGTGTTCATGGGTTATGAGGATCGCTTCGATCCTGCCGGCGTCCAGCTCTGCACGCTCCATGCGAAGGAGGGTCTCTTTTGCGCTCAGCCCTGCATCAACGAGGACCGAACCCCCGCTCCCAGCGACTACCATGCAGTTGCCTTTGCTCCCGCTGGCAAGAACCGTACAGTGCATCGTCTCATTATTCGCAGTCCACGTATTAGAGTGTTTAACCCGGGTCAGGCAGTTAAAGATACCAAAGCAAAAATTATTGGATGAGCGGCTGATTTTTGGGAGTACACACAAGAGTTGGGTGTTGTGTATCCGGCCTATTGTAAAAATTATTTTTTCAGCTTCAGGGCCTCATACTCGGCAAGGACCGGCGCTATGGTCTTTGTGGATATGGAACGCCTCACCAGCAGGGTAAGCTTCCTGCAGTAATGGATATGCGCTATCTGGAAACTGACAATGAGCCCGAAGCAGAAGCAGGTTATGATAATAAGGGTGTAACTTACGACATCAACCATGGGGTTTCCTCCTTACGTCTCCTTGGCAAGTTCATCCACGATAGGTATAACGGAATCGGTGTCCGAGCACTCTTTTGCAACTATCATGAACCTTTTCGTATAGTACATGATCAGAAGCTGGTACCCGAGAATCATGCCAATCGTGAACGTAATAATCCCTATACCTGTATAAATCAGAATATCGGTGAGCAAATCAGACATAGCGATCTTAATGACTGTTACTTTTGACAACCTGATAAATTTATTGAATACTCTCTGGCGAAATTCCTTTCATCTTTTTTTCAGGCATTTCCTACCCCGGGATGATCTCTCCCTGCAGGAAACCCGGACCGGAGATATTTTTGCTGTCCCGGCCCTTAACCCCCCTGCAGACTCCTCCTTCGCCAGATACAAGAATGCCACGGTCCTCCTGTAACCTGTGAAATCCGGGATCTAAGATTCCCTGAAGTTCAACGTTCTGATGAGGGCGATCTTCCAGGGTGCTGAGGGGTCAGGCTCCAAAAAAGAAGTGATCCTGTTGGGGATTATGCGCGGTTAAAAGATGCCTTTTTGATAACTACCAATAATTCTGGTCATGGAGCCCGGTATCTGCGGGGATAAAAGATGACAATTCACCCTGAACCGGGATTTTCTGAAGAACTAATGTGAGAGAAAAAAATACGGGATATATCCTGCTGGTTTTCAGTACCCGATCCGGTCACCATGCCTCCGGGAAGGCCATATTCGTGTAAATATCCTCAAGCCGGGCCTTGTGGGCCCTCTCCATATTTGCAAGCTGGGAAAAGAGCAGCTGCTGTTCGACATCGGTCGAATGGCTGGCAAGCTGGGTATACATCTGCATCGCTTCAAGTTCCTTCTTGATGGCGATGACAAGCCCCTCGAGGGGTTTCATGCCCACGGACAGGGCAGGTGTCGGAAGGGCATCCCCGACTTTATAGTCCTTCCCGGCATCAAAATGGAATTTTGATACATCCCGTGAGAGGAACGCTTGGAGGAATTCCCGGTGTTTTTTCTCTTCGCCAGCAAGCTCGTTAAAAAGTGATTTCAGTGCCGGGTCCTTCACCTTGTCAGAAACACTGCGGTAAAATGAATATGCTTCCACTTCCCGGTCAATAGCGAGCGAAATGATTTTTTTTGCATCATCTGCTTTCATCGGATACGCACCTTGTTTAAATGATTATTGACAATTTCCCTATTTAAGCACATTGATTTTATAAAAAAATTGAAAATGTTCAAAATTATGATCAGAATTCTCCGGTAAAAATTATCCGGTAAAACCCTGTCGGAGGCCTGTCCCGGATCGAACCTGACGGGCGATCGCCAGTTGTCCTGCATAGAAGTGGGCTATTGACCCAAAAACCGGTGTGGTAATTATACCCTTTCCCTATACTTTTCCGCTCACCGGTTCCGGGAGGAGTTGTGATATCCGGGGAGATTGAATGTTCTGTTCTCCGATGACAGATCTTCTATCGGTATTATCCCGGTCTCATTCTTCCTTCACGTTCTCTTCTGCGATCGGATTGAAGGTCTTTTGCGCGCATTGCAAAAAAACCCATTACCTGCCGAAAAACAATCAAAAATTAACTATTGGATGTTACCCCCGTGCATGAAATTTACAAAATCCGGTTAATCGTGCTACCCACCATTAATCATCATTTCTAGGAATTTTTCGCGTGAGTTTAAATACTGTTTTACGAGATTTCCTGTTGATAGAGGTGTGAACATGGAATTCAAATATGTACCAACCACGTGTCCGTACTGCGGAACCGGGTGCGGCTTCAATCTTGTTGTCGTGGACAAGAAGGTCGTCGGCGTCCAGCCTTGGCACCGCAACCCGGTCAATGAAGGCAAGCTCTGCCCCAAGGGCAACTATGCCTGGGAGTTCATCAACAGCCCCGATCGCCTGACCAGACCGCTGATCAAAAAGGACGGCAGGTTCGAAGAGGCGAGTTGGGATGAGGCATACAAGCTGATTGCCCAGAAGTTCAAGTCTTACAAGGGCGACGAGATCCAGTGCCTCTCATCGGCCCGTGTCTCGAATGAGGAGAACTACCTGATGCAGAAGTTTGCACGGGCCGTGTTAAAGACCCCCAACGTCGACCACTGCGCCCGGCTCTGCCACGCGTCAACGGTCGTCGGGCTTGCCGGGGCATTCGGCTCCGGCGCGATGACCAACTCGATCACCGATATCGGTGAGTCCAAGTGTGTGTTTGTTCTCGGCTCCAATACCTTTGAGAACCACCCGCTCATCGGCCGGCAGATCATGCTCGCCCGGCAACGCGGAGGCAAGGTTATCGTAGCAGACCCGCGGCTGACCCCGACGGCGAAGCAGGCCGACCTCTACATGCAGTTCCACTCAGGCACGGACGTAGCCATCCTCAACGGCATGATGCAGTACATCATCAGGAACGGCTGGGAGAACAAGGACTTCATCAAGAACCGGACGAAGGATTTCGAGAAGCTCAAGGAAGTCGTGATGAAAGAGGCATACACCTTAGAAAACGTCTCCAAGATCTGCGGTATCCCCGCTCCCCAGCTCGCACAGGCTGCAGAGTGGATTGCGAAGGCCGAGTCGAGCAATGTCCTTTACTCGATGGGTATCACCCAGCACACGACCGGTGTCGACAACGTCAAATCGGTTGCAAACCTCCAGATGCTGACCGGCCACCTCGGGAAACGGGGCGGCGGCGTCTGCGCACTCCGCGGCCAGAACAATGTGCAGGGCGCCTGCGACATGGGCGCGCTGCCAAACGTCTACTCCGGCTACCAGGCGGTCATCAACGCCGATCTCCGCAAGAAGATGACGGATGCATGGGGCTGCGACATCGCTGAGGGCAAGGTCGGCTACACGGTCACCGAGATGGTCAATGTCCTTGCCGATACACCCGGCAAGCTCAAGTGCCTGTATATCATGGGGGAAAACCCGATGGTTTCCGACCCTGACCTCCACCATGTGGAGAAGGGCCTGAAGAATGCCGAGTTCATTGTCGTGCAGGACATCTTCCTGACCGAGACCGCCCAGCTCGCCAACGTTGTATTACCGGCAGCTTGTTTTGCCGAAAAGGACGGAACGCAGACGTCAACCGAGCGTCGTGTCCAGAAGTGGAGGAAAGCACAGGACCCGCCAGGTGAGGCAAAGGCCGACTGGCAGATCATCTGCGAGCTTGCCAAGGTCATGGGGTACGAGAAGCAGTTCCCGTTCAAGAGCCCGGAAGAGATCTTCACCGAGGTTGCAAAAGTCACTCCCTCCTATGGCGGCATGAACTATGCACGCCTTGAGAAGCCCGAAGCGCTCCACTGGCCCTGCCCTACCCTAGAGCACCCGGGAACCCCGATCCTGCACAAAGAAAAGTTTGCCCACCCCGACGGGCTCGGCATCTTCACGCCCATTGAGTTCAAGTACCCGGCCGAAGTGCCGGACAAGGACTTCCCGATAATCTTAACCACCGGGCGCTGCATATGGCAGTGGCATACCGGCTCGATGACCCGACGCTCACCCAGCCTTGAGCGCGAGGAACCGACCGGCTGGGTCGAGATCAACACCGAGGATGCAAAGGAATGGGGGATAAAGGACAAGGAGATGGTCAAGGCGGTCTCCCGCAGAGGGGAGATTACCCTTGGCGCACGGGTAACGAAAGGCATAAAGAGAGGGGAGGTCTTTATCCCGTTCCACTTTGTGGAATGCGCAGCAAACGTGCTCACCAACAATGCGCTTGACCCGACGGCAAAGATCCCGGAGTACAAGGCGTGTGCTTTGAGAATCGAGAAGATTGCGGAGGCGCAGTAACATGACAAAGAAAGGCGACATGCTCTACGCATGGACCAACGATGCCGAGATCCAGAAGAAGGCCGAACTCGGCGGTGCAGTCACCAGCCTGTGGAAATATGCGCTGGAGTCAAAGATGGTGGACGCGGTGTTCGTTATTACCAGGGGTACCGACCTTTACGATGCACAACCGGTCCTGATCTCCGACCCCAAGGAACTTGCAAAGACGGCCGGGTCCCTCCACTGCGGTACTCTGCTCCTGCCCAAGCTCGTCAAGAAGTACCTGGAAGGTGCCGAGAATATGAAGATCGGTGTGACCGTGAAGGGCTGCGACGCGATGGCATTCTACGAACTCGCCAAACGCCAGCAGATCAACCTCGACAACGTGGTCATGATAGGGGTCAACTGCGGCGGCTCGGTCAGCCCGGTCCTCGCCAGGAAGATGATCGCTGACAAGTACGGTGTAGACCCGGACGTTGTTCACAAGGAAGAGATCGACAAGGGCCAGTTCATCATTGAGTACGAAGGAGGCCACAAGGGCATCTCGGTCGACGAGCTCGAAGAGGCCGGCTACGGCCGCAGGTCCAACTGCCGCCGCTGCAAGATGAAAGTCCCCCGCCAGGCCGACCTGGCCTGCGGGAACTGGGGGGTTATCGGGCCCCGTGCCGGCAAGGCTACATTCGTCGAGGTCTGCAGCGAGAAAGGTGCAAACCTCCTTGATGGCGCGGTGAAGAAGGGCCTCCTTACCACCGAAGCCGCAAATCCCAAAGGACTCGATATCCGGGGGAAGGTCGAGGGTGCGATGCTCAAGCTCGGCGATAAGTGGCGAAAGCATGACTTTGAAGCGCTTGGCGAGGGCAAGGAGCGGCTCAGGAAGATCATGACCGAGACCTCCCGCTGTATCAAGTGCTATTCCTGCATCAGTGCATGCCCGATCTGTTACTGTGTAGACTGCACCACCAAGAACCCGGCCTATGTGACGCCCGGAGAAGTCCCACCGAACTTCATGTTCCACCTCATCCGGTTCGCCCACATCGCACCGTCCTGCGTGAACTGCGGCCAGTGCCAGGAACTCTGCCCGGCCGAGATCCCGAACGCTCTCTTCATGCATTCCCAGCAGGTCGAACTCGAGAAGATGTTCGGCCACACTCCCGGTGTCAGCATGGAGCTCCCGATCCTCGCCTATGCAGAGGAGAAGGTGGAGCGCGAGCGGCTGCACAACACCGGCAGCGACATGATCTATGAGAACGTGTTCAACCCGATGAAGGGCCATTAATTTTTTCGCTGCCTGCGCTTCCGGCGATGACCTGCCGGTCCCCTTTTTCCTGAACAATTCCGGGAAGCGCTCCCTCCAGTATCCTGATCCAGCTTTCAGCCGGAGTTACCGGGTTGTGCCAACGGTATCCGGCAGGACATGAATGGCTGAAGCTTTTATCCCTGCGGTGACAACCGTTCCGACACTGATATTGAGCTCATGACAGGACCTCCGGGTGATAAGGGCCGTGAGTTGCGACCCGAAATCCACGGTGATCCTGATAAATGGTCCCAGAGGTACCATCCTGGTTATGGTCCCGGCGAGCTGGTTCCGCACGCTTGTCCGTGACGAACCGTCACCGGGCAGAGTTATGGTCACTTCCTCAGGCCGTATATAGAGAGCCACCCGCTCTCCCGGCTGGACGGGCGTTATCACATCAAACACGACATCTCCAATTCCGACCAGAGCATGTCCCCCGTCGTTGCTCCTGACAACTCCTTTCAGGACCGTATCGATCCCGACGAAACGCGCGATCTCCTTTCCCGCCGGTTGGTAGAAGATATCATTGATGGTGCCGACCTGGACGATCCGCCCTCCCATGATAACCCCGATATGGTCTGCAAGGCGCTGTCCCTGGATCATGTCATGGGTGGCCATGACAACTGTCGTGTGCAGTTCCCGGTTGATGCGGACCACGAGGTTTTCTATCAGTTCCGAAGAGACCGGATCGAGGTTCGCGGTCGGCTCGTCAAGGAGGAGCACATCGGGTTCGGTCACCATGGCACGGGCTATCGCCACGCGCTGCATCTCACCCCCGGACAGGGTTACTGCACGGCGTTCCGCGAAGTGGGGAAGGCCCACGAGCTCGAGGGCTGCCGGGACTTTTTCTCTGATTTCATCTCTTGGAATGCCCCGGAATTTCAAGCCGAATGCAACATTTTCCGCAACGGTCGTGTTGAGTACCCCGGGTTTCTGGAAGACCATCCCCATGCGGCGCCGGAGTGAAAGGCGGACAGATTCCGGGGCTCTGGTATCGACACCATCAAAAAGGATCTGTCCGCCTGTGGGGTTATCGAGGAGATCGATGATGCGGAGGAGGGTTGTTTTGCCGCTCCCGCTCGGGCCGATCAGGGTAAATACTTCGCCTTTCCTGATCCCAAGGGTGATCCCTTCCAGGATAGTTCTCCCGCCAGTTTCGCGGGATACACCAGAGATATCAATCAGGCCCGTGGTGCGCCCCCCGAGATCTGCTCAAACGTCCCGAAAGCGCCCGATGTGATGACGTGCATAGTGACAACGATGATAAGTGCTATACCGAGAAGGATGATACCAAGAGCGACGGAAAACCCGAAGTCCCCGATGCCTGTCTGGAGTGCGATGGCCGTTGTCAGAACACGGGTCTCGCCCCGTATGTTTCCCCCGACCATCATCGCAACACCGACCTCGGAGATTGCCCGCCCGAAACCGAGGACTACCGCGCTGAGAATTGCGTACCGCGCCTCCTTCACGATCTGGATAATGCTCTGGAACCCGGTCGCTCCGAGTGATACGAGAGTATCTCTGATAGTGCGGTCGACCCCCCCGAGTGCGGCGATAACCAGACCTATCAGGATGGGAATGATCAGCACGGTCTGGCCGAGTATCATCCCTTCCGGGGTAAAAAGGAGGCCCAGGGGTCCCAGCGGGCCGCTCCTCGAGATCATCAGGTAGATCAGGAGGCCGACAACAACCGTTGGGACGGAGTACAGGGTCTGGATAAGGGTGATAAGTACCTGCTTTCCCCGGAACTCGTAAAAATGGATGAACCCGCCGGCAGGTATGGAAATGCAGGCTGCAAAGATTGTTGCCGAGAGGGAAATATAGAGAGAGAGTGCTGCGATCTGCAGGACTTCCGGGTTGAGGGTGATGATCAGGTTGATTGCCTGGACAAATCCCGAGGTTATATCTCCCATCCTGCCTCCTGTATCCCATCCCTTCTGTGCGGTATTCCGCGAATCCGGTAAAGAATGTCCCTTTGAAAAGGTTAATTGTTATAATCGCCTTTACTTTATTTTAATTATTGTTCAATGCCGTTTCGTAACTTCCCGGTATGTGAAAGAAATCTGATTCGTTTTGCCTGATCAGCCATCTATGGACACCAACACCCAACCCCCGGATCTACCAGTACCCTTCTCCTTCTCCCTTTCCGAGCTTGCAGGATCCCTTGGGGATTTCGGGACTATCATCCCCCTCATCCTTGCGGTCGCCCTTGTGTCGGACGTCAATCCCCGTTACATTCTCCTCTTTTTTGGGATATGGTTCATCTTGACCGGCCTGTATTACCGTCTGCCGATCCCGCTCGAACCGATGAAAGCAATTGCGGTCGTCGTTATCGCTGCCGGAGCTGTCGGGGGTATTTCAGCAGGAGAGATTGCGGCATCCGGGCTTATACTGGGCGTCATATTCCTTGTGCTCGGCTATGGACGTTTTTTTGAGATGATCGAACGATGGGTACCCCAGAGTGTGGTCCGGGGGATCCAGCTGGGTCTCGCTCTGCTCCTTTTTAAGTCTTCGGCCGGTTTCGTGATCAAGGATCCCCTCTTCTTTGGTATCGGTATTGCGATCATCGTCGGTTTTCTTATCCTGGTACGCTACCGATCGTTCCCTGATCTCTCATCGATCTGCGTTATCGCCGTTGGCTTTATCGGGGGAATTCTCATCTCCGGTATCCCCCCGGTGAGCCTCATCCCCTTCCCGCAGCTCGTGATCCCGCTTCCCGGCGATTTTCCGTCGGCCCTCTCAACGCTGGTCCTGCCGCAGGTAGTCCTCACCATAGCGAATGCGATCCTTGCGACATCGCTCCTCACCAAAGACCTTTTCGGGAAAGACGTGCCCCCGAAAAAATTCTCGGCCACGATCGGGTTGATGAACCTGACATCTGTCCCGTTCGGGGGATTCCCGATGTGTCACGGCGCCGGGGGGCTAGCGGGACAGTACCGGTATGGGGCACGGACAGGAGGAGCAAATGTATACGCAGGCCTGATCTTCATCGTGCTTGCCCTTTTCTTCACTTCGCCCCAGGTCCTTTCCATCATTGCTGTCGGCGTTCTCGGCGCCCTTCTGGTATTTGTCGGTATTGAAATGGGGCGTCACAGCCTCAAAACCGACAGCCTCTTCGTGACAATTATCATCGGGCTGCTTGCCCTGGTCAGCTCCATGACAATCGCTTTCATTGCCGGTATGATCATCGTTTACCTGTACGGGTGGACGCGGGGTCAGAAGGTACAGGGAAGCTGCTGAAGGCCCAACCTGTTCCCTTTCCGATCAGGGCAGGAAAAATTCCGAATATCTGGTAGCGGTATCGGTTTAAAAAAGGGAGGTTATGATGTTGTTGTCGCATTGGCGGCCGGGGCAGCGGTAGTAGCCATGGCAGTTGTTGCCGTTGCGGCTGGCGCGAGATCCGTTGCCAGAGTGGTGTGGTCACCGACCCACCCGGCAGGGGCGTTCGGGACGCTGACGCTCATCGGGATGAAAAGCGACTTCCCGTACCTGAGCCACGCCATAGTTTCCGATATCTGCCTGGGTCTGCGGGGAGATCAGGAAGTTGATGAAGTTGTTTGCCATCTGGATCTTGTCTGCAGGCTGCTTGTCATTGTAGACCGCCATGACACTGTAGATGTTGAGCAGGCTTGAGCCCTTGGTGATGACCGGTACAAGGGTCAGGTTGCCTTTGTAAGCGAGGTACGTGCCCTCGTCGGTCAGGGTATAAGCACCCAACTGGCTTGCCATCTGGAGGGTCGCTCCCATACCCTGTCCCGTCTCGATATACCAGTTTCCGGATTTCTCGACGTTCTGGGTGTAATTATACCCGGCATTTTTCCAGATATTTATTTCAGCAGTCTGCGTCCCTGACCCGTCACCACGGGAAACGAAAGACACGTTTGCTGTCTTGTTTGTGCCTTCGAGGAGGATCGTGGTGAAAGCGTTCTCCGGAGTCATGTTGATGACACCTGCAGGGTCCGTCGCAGGACCAACAATCATGAACGAGTTCGATGCGAATGACCGCCGGTTCAGGCCGTATCCGCCTTTCATGAATGCCAGTTCCTGGGCGGGAGAGTGGACAAGCAGTACGTCTGCGTCACCACGCTTTGCAAGCTCGATCGCTTTTCCGGTTCCTTGGGATGTTATCAGCAGCTTGACATTATACTGCGATTCAAACTTAGGCTGCAGGTAGTTGAGAAGACCTGTATCGTAAAGGCTCGTGGTCGTTGCGATGACCAGGTTCTGTTGTGCGTTCTCAGTGGGGGCCGGTGTTGCGGCGGGTGTTGACGTTCCCTGAGTATTCGTGCATCCAGTAACGAGAATTGCAGCGAAAATTACTGCAATCATAATTGCGATGAATCCTAATGGTACATGTTTAGTCATAGTATGACCGGGATAACCTTTTGCAGAGAAATTATTGAATGTTTCTTTTTATCATATGTTAAAATAAAATGCTAATCAGTTGGTAAGCAGATGGTTTATACGATAACTGATTGATTTTTTAAAATTGTTAAACAATAAAAATTTCCTGTCCGTTTTAATCAATTCTTCTAGACAAGTTGTCAAAGATCTCCTGCCCGAGGATCCTTGAGGTCTCGCTTTTGTATTTCTCCTTCATAAGTTCTATCATTTTCCGGCTCCCCTTTGCCGTAGTCAGGATCCCGACACGTTCAGCACGGGTGACCAGCTCTTCCTGTTCCATCATGGCAAAGTACGGAAGGATGTAATAGTGTGGTACATCGAGAAATTCTGCAAGCCTCCGTGTAGTCGGGAATTTTATCCGTATGGTGTTGTCCGTGAACGAGATCGTAATCGAACGTTCCAGCAGCTGGATACGAATCGCTGCATCAAAGAGACAATCCACAGAAAGGACGGCCATAGGCTCTCTGCAGATATATTAGGCACACTTACATAAAGAGACTTAGTAAAATCCCCGCAATCCTTCAGGCACCGGCACAATAACCCGTTGCGGCGGGATGTCCGGAAAAAGCTAATGTTTCTTCTTATACTCATCTACAACAGGTTTCATAAAAACGACTTCTGCACCAATGTCTTTTGCAATCTGCTCAATCTCGAACTTTCTGAAGTGGGTTGCCTCAATCTGGAGTTGCCCCCCGGTCACAGCAACGATCCTGAACTTCGGGGACTCGCCCCCCTCGCCGACTTTCTGGCGTTCCCGTACATAGATTCTCATAATAGTTCCTCCTGTCAGAAACCCTCTCACCTTGGCACTTCCCCAACTGAAGGGAGTTGTGACTCTGATATATCAACTGGTTTACATGAGATTATACCTTTCCTTTGCGATACTGGTAGTGAGAGCATAACATGATAAAACGCATCGAGCTCGCCAGCGGGTTGCAGGGAGAGACCCTTGTCAGGAAGGGCATGCGCATCAAAAGACCTCCATCCGGTCAGATCCGGATCGCGCCTGATATCAATGTGATCAAGATAGGGGGACACGGTGCGATTGACTACGGGCGCAGGATCATGTACCCGCTCTGCGAAGAGATCGGGGAGTTGTCAAAAAAACACCAGATCCTAGTTGTTACCGGGGGTGGCGGGCGGGTCCGCCACATCATGGATATCGGTATGGATCTTGGCATGCCCACAGGAGTGCTCGCCGAACTATCAGCAAAAATTTCTGAACAGAATGCAATTATGGTCTCGATCCTCCTATCGAAATACAATGGCACCCGGATCCATACCGGGGATATCCTAGACCTTCCCACCCTGCTCAGGCTTGGGATGTTGCCGGTGGTTCACGGCACTCCGCCTTATGGACTCTATGAACACCCGTCACGGACCGATACCATCCCCCCCCACCGCACGGACACCGGTGCCTTCCTCATCGCCGAAGTCCTCGGGGCAAAGAGCTGTATCATTGGCAAAAATGTCGATGGCCTTTACACTGCAGACCCCCGAGTCGATCCCGATGCTGACCTTATCAGGGAGATCACTGCAGCAGAGTTGATCAGGATGGATCTCGACGATATGGTCATTGAACCTATGGTGGTTGAACTTCTTGAGCGTGCGGTCAATATCCGTGAAGTGAGGATCATCAACTGCCACAAGCGGGGGAATATCGAGAAGGCCATCAACAGGAAAAGGATCGGAACCGTGATCCGAGCAGAATAGTGCGTACTCTGTTCCCGTTCGCGCGGCCGCTTCTGTGTGTGTGAATATATCGGCGGCCGCACACGGGAAACGAGGAGTAAGTCAGTATCAGAACATCGTGGCATGATGCCGGACGCCCGGAGAAGCGGTAATCCGGAAGGACCTGACCTGCCCTGCCTTTCGGCAAAATTACTTTCACTCTTTTTGTTAATAAATCTATTTTGTTAAAAAAAAAGTATTGACCACTGCCGGAATTTCCCTATCAGCCGGTGCAGATCTGATGTGAGGAGATGAGTGAGAACTGGTTGAGAACCTCGTTAAGGAACGCTGATCCTGGGATAACTACCAGTTAACCAACATGTTTTATTAGCCGGTCATGGCCAAATACCTGAGTACTATGGGTTTCAGTACCTGATGTTATGCACGATTTTGTGGCAAAAGAGATCAAGAGTATCTACTCGAGTTTTGATGGCTGGAACATGACGCCCCGAAAGCTGGGCACCGGCTACGATACGATCATCGTGCTGGAACGCCGCAAAGACGGCCACCGGGAATTCGTCAAGGTACTGGTCACGTTCGGGAAGACCATTCCCTCCGGTCACCTCGACGAACTCACCACGTCAGAGACAAACTCCGACGGCACGCTCTCGCGGAACGAGTATGCCGTGATGGTGCCGGCCAATGCCGACACATCCTCTCTGCCACAGGGAATGAAGGTCTTCACCATGAAGTCTTTTGCATACGATGGCAATAGGCTCATGTGGGTCAAGAAGCCGGTACGAAAGAGCGCCGATGCACCGGCAAACGTGGCAGCATAAGCTGCATTTTTTCATCTATTTCATCTGGTGAAATGTCGGGGACAGGAGCCGGTATCCGGATCCTGAACCGTGGCATCAGGAAATTTTATCATAGTATTTCAAAGAGCCGCAGGCAGCACAGCGGTCTTTCTCAAAGAGGTAGTCGGGGACGGTATCCCCGCAGCAGGGACAGGTGACCGATCTCCATCTCTTCTTTGGGGAAACGGTGAGACGGATACGCTCGGACGAGAGGATAGCCCGGCCTGCCCGGAAGATCTCCTCCCGGAGCTGGAGGGTCATGGTATCCTTGACAAAGGCAGGACTGTTTACGTACCAGATAGCGATGGTCGGGAATTTTTTCAGTTTCTCCCGGTCGATATACACCCGGACCCCCTCGGTTACGAGACCCGGTGATGCGGCGTTGAGGGTGATAGCGAACTTCCCGACAGGCACGATCCGGAGGCGGTGATTTCCCGTGGTACAGTGTGCTATCGCCTGGATGGCATCCGGGACGCACTTCGGTGTCTCGCAGACTGCATAGAGCTTGTCAGACGGGGTTGCCCTGATACGTTCTAGGGCGTAATCTACCATAAATGCCCCGATGAGTACTCCGGGCGCCGGGTAGGAATGTAAAGCTATGGACGCGGTAATCATCTCTTTCAGCCGCGGTTCCACGCCGCAGGCGTCCATGAGTGTATGAACATCTCCGGAAGAGCCCGGGGTGTGTGCTACCTTCATAATGAACTATTTACCGGATATAGGTTAAACAATTGTTCACATGAGTTCCCCGGGGCCCGGATGCAGGGGCCGGTACAGGGACCGGTGTGCAGTCCTGTGTGGCAGAATTTTTTTTATCCCCGGGAGAAATGATCCTGCGCACCGAATAACCACCAGGTTAAAATCGTTTAACGGGCGGAACGCGAACTCGTTCAATTGTCCCCATTTACCCATTGATATTCATCAAATATCAGGAAAATTTCATAGTCCTTATATATTCCCGGCGGAATTTTTAATATAAACAAATTACCTTAACAAATCCTTCAAGTAAGACATGTGTTGAATCATTCCGTGATTTGGTGAATATCCATGACAGATGCAAATAGACTGTTGAAATATGTACCAACGACCTGCCCGTACTGCGGTGTAGGCTGCGGTCTGAACCTTGTTGTCAATGACGGCAAGCTCGTCGGGGTTGAACCCTACAAGCGCAGCCCGGTGAACGAAGGCAAGCTCTGCCCCAAGGGCGCGACCTGCTGGGAACCGGTCCAGAACCCGGACCGGCTGACAAAACCCCTGATAAAGAAGGGTGACACGTTCGAGGAAGCCTCTTGGGACGAAGCCCTCGATCTCATCGCGAAGAAGTTCAAGGAGACTTCCGACAAGTTCGGCCCCAAGTCCCTTGGGTTCCAGGTCTCGTGCCGGACCGTCAACGAGGACTGTTATATCATGCAGAAATGGGCACGGGTCGCGTTCAAGACGAACAATGTCGACAACTGCGCCCGTATCTGCCACGGCCCGTCAGTTGCCGGTCTCTCGCTCTCCTTCGGGTCCGGTGCGGCCACCAACCCGTTCGAGGATGTGCTGAACTCCGACCTCATCGTCATGTGGGGTTCCAATGCGGTTGAGGCCCACCCGCTTGCCGCCCGGCGTGTCATGCAGGCCAAGAAGAAAGGGATCCCGATCATCGTGGTCGACCCGCGGTACAGCGCAACTGCACGGCTCGCGGATGACTGGATCCGGTTCAACCCGTCCACCCATATCGCGCTCGCCAACTCCATGATGTACTGGATCATCAAGGAAGGCCTTGAGGACAAGGAGTTCATCAAGAACCGTACGAAAGGGTTCGATGACCTCAAGAAGACCGTCGAGAAGTATGCCGATGCCGAGAAGATCACCGGTGTCCCGACCGAGAAGGTCAAGGATTTTGCCCGTAAGTATGCCAAAGCAAAGAACGCGGTCATCATCTACTGCCTGGGCATCACCGAGCTCACCACCGGGACCGATAACGTCCGTTCGATGGGCAACCTTTCGATGCTCTGCGGCAACATCGGGCGCCCCGGCGTCGGTGTCAACCCGCTCCGCGGCCAGAACAACGTGCAGGGTGCCTGCGACATGGGCGCATACCCGAATGTCTACTCCGGCTACCAGAAGTGTGAGACAGACCGAGAACCGTGCGAAGATGGAGAAGGCCTGGGGAGTTACCGGCCTGCCTGACTGGTATGGTGCAACCCTGACCGAGCAGATCAACCAGTGCGGGGACCCGATCAAGGCGATGTATATCCTCGGTCTGAACCCGGTGGTCTCCTATCCCGATTCGAACCATGTGAAGGCGTCGCTTGACAAGCTCGACTTCCTCGTCATCCAGGACATCTTCTGGACCGAGAGCTGCCAGTATGCTGATGTCGTCCTCCCCGGTGCCTGTTTTGCCGAGAAGGACGGGACGTTTACGAGCGGTGAGCGGCGGATCAACCGTGTCCGGAAAGCCGTCGATGCCCCAGGCGAAGCGAAAACGGATATTGAAATCTTCATGCTGCTTGCAAAGAAGATGGGACTGAAAGGCTTCGACTTCAAGACCGCCGAAGATGTCTGGAACGATATGCGGGCATGCACTCCATCCATGTTCGGCGCAACGTACGCAAAGATGGAGAAGCCCGAGTCCGTCCACTGGCCCTGCCCGACGGTCGAACACCCGGGGACCCCGATCCTGCATAGGGAGAAGTTCGCGGCTGCCGACGGCCTTGGGACTTTCTTCGGCCTCGAGTACAAACCGCCGGCGGAAGTAGCGGATGCAGAGTTCCCATACACGCTCATGACCGGGCGTTGTATCTTTCACTACCATACGAGGACCCAGACGGACCGCAGCCCGACGCTGCACTACGAGGTACCCGAGTCCTATATCCAGATCAACACGCAGGATGCAAAAGAGCTCGGCATAAAGCAACACGAAAAGATCAAAGTACGCAGCCGCCGTGGCGAGACGATCACCATCGCACGGGTGACGGATGATGTGGCCCCGAAAGTGCTGTACATGCCAATGCATTTTAACGAGGGTGCCAACAACCTCACCAACACGGCGCTCGACCCGCTCTCCAAGATGCCGGAACTCAAGCACTGTGCCGTTGCCGTAGAAAAGATCAAGGAGGCGCAGTAACATGACCAAGAAAGGCGACATGCTCTATGCCTGGACGACAGATGCAGAGATCCAGAAGAAGGCGGAACTCGGCGGTGCGGTCACCGCCCTGTGGAAGTATGCCCTTGAATCCAAAACCGTGGATGCTGTTCTCGTGGTGACCAGGGGTGTCGACCTGTACGACGCGAAGCCGGTCTTCATCACCGATCCCAAGGATCTTGCAAAGACCGCCGGTTCGCTCCACTGCGGTACGCTCCTGATCCCAAAACTCATAAAAAAATACCTTGACGGTGCCAGCGACAAAAAGATCGGCGTGACCGTCAAGGGCTGCGACATGATGGCGTTCTACGAACTTGCCAAGCGCAAGCAGATCGACCTCGACAACGTGATCATGATCGGCGTCAACTGCGGAGGGTCCGTCAGCCCGGTCCTTGCCCGGAAGATGATCGCCGACAAGTACGGGGTCGACCCCGAGGCCGTCCACAAGGAAGAGATCGACAAGGGCCAGTTCATCATCGAGTACGAGGGCGGCCACAAGGGCATCTCGGTCGACGAACTCGAGGAAGCAGGCTACGGGCGGCGGTCCAACTGCCGCCGCTGCAAGCTCAAGGTCCCGCGGCAGGCCGACCTCGCCTGCGGGAACTGGGGTGTCATCGGCCCCCGTGCCGGCAAGGCGACTTTCGTGGAAGTCTGCAGCGAGAAAGGTGCGAACCTTCTTGCCGGTGCCATCAAGAAAGGCATCCTCGAGACCGAGCCGGCAAACCCCAAGGGGCTCGACATCCGCGGGAAGGTCGAAGGCGCGATGCTCAAGCTCGGCGAGAAGTGGCGCAAGAAGGACTTCGAGGGGCTCGGGGAGGGCAAGGACCGTCTCAGGAAGATCATGACCGAGACTTCCCGCTGCATCAAGTGCTACCAGTGCATAGACCAGTGCCCGATCTGTTACTGTGTCGAGTGCACGACCAAGAACCCCGCCATGGTGCCCCCCGGCGAGCTCCCGGTCAGCTTCATGTTCCACCTGATCCGGTACGCCCACATCGCCTCGTCCTGCGTGAACTGCGGCCAGTGCGAGGAAGTCTGCCCTGCGGAGATCCCCAATGCGCTCTTCATGCACGCCCAGCAGGTGGAACTCGAGAAGATGTTCGGCCATACCCCGGGCATCAGCATGGAACTCCCGATCCTTGCCTACGCAGAGGAGAAAGTCGAGCGCGAGCGCCTGCATAATACCGGCAGCGACATGATCTACGAGAACGTGTTCAATCCGATAAAGAAATAATCCTTTTTTCATACCATTCTTGAAAATTCCTACCAACCGATCCGGGAATTATTTTTTATTGCCGCATCCGGATCCGGGAATTTTTCTCAATTGCCAGATCCGGACCTGAGGATTTTTTAAAATTATCACCAACCGATCTGGCAATTTTTCTGAATTGTCACGTCCGGACCCGGCAATTATTTTTAATTGCCAGTAAGACAAGATGGGCGCTCCGTCGGAAAAAGCATGGATTTTCCGGATTTTTCCGGCAAAATTCCTGCGATCCGATCGGGGAATTTTTTAAAATTCCCACTAACCGATCTGACAATTATTTTTTATTGTCACATCCGGACCTGACAATTTTTTTAAAAAAGCCTGTCCTGACGTGATCAACTCGCCGTTTATACAGACCAGACCATTGTTGCAAGGCAGATCCGGACCGGGGTACTGCAGGACCTCCGGATTCTCCCATCTGCACATAAAAAGGAGTTCAGGTGCCCGGGTATCCGGCCGTTGGCGCAGTTGGCGAAAGTTCCGTCAGGGTACTATCGTCCGCCAGCCCGCGGATGACCCCTACGTGAGCTATGTCGTACCCCCGGCCCGATTCAGGACAGCCTGGTACGCAGGGGAGCGGATCAGGCCAACGATCGTGCAGATACGGGGATCCGCAAGCATCTCCCGCTGTACTGCCAGCTCGTAATTCTCGTATGCCAGTGGTTCGAACCGGAGGCCGTACTTCCCGGCAATGCCGGAGGTGCACATCCCGGCGTCAGCAAACCCGTTCCGGATCGCTGCTGCAACCGCCTGAGGCCCGTATACCTCCTGCAGGTACCCGTTGATCCGCGAAATGGGGATATTCCGCATCCGGAGAAGGGCATCGAAGACCCGGCGGGAGGGGGAGTCTTTCCGGGTGTTGATGAAGCGGACACCGGGCAGGTCATCGAATGCAAGCCCTTCGCGGGATGCAATCCCCTGTTCGATCTTTGCGATATGGACGAAAGCCAGGCCCGAGGGAGGGAGGGACTGCACGAAAGGCTCTTCCGCCGAAAGCAGGGCGGACGCAACGGGAAGGCTTACGGGTGCCGCATGGCACGCATTGCGTTTGAGCGAAAAGAATCCTCTCTCATTCCCGACATTGCTGGCATGAATGAAGAGCCCCTCATCGTGGGCAAGAGCCGCGAGTTCTTCGAGAGCGGGATCGATGGAACCCGGGAAGAAAAGGGTCCGGTCGACACTCCCGGGGTCCGTTGTCAGGAGCACGTCAAGCTCGTGACCGGCCTCGTACCCCTCCACGGGTGCAGGTATATGGGTATACCCGTTTGCCTTGACGGTTGCCATCTGGACGCCGGATCCTTTGGCATGGGAGGTGCCCCAGAGCGTAGTACCCGATCCGTCCCACGAAGACCGGGACAAACTCATCAAAGCCAAGGTCGGATGTGAGTGCCTCCGCGAGCCTGACCCGGACCGGGAGTTTCGGGGCCGGGGGAAATCCCCAGGACTCGAGGAGGGGGGCGGCGAACTCCCGGAGGGAAGTCTGCGCAGCGAGGGGGTATCCCGGAAGTCCGAGAACGGGTTTCCCGTTAATCCTCCCCAGCATCACCGGTTTTCCGGGCTTGACGGCAACGCCATGGAATATCAGCTCGCCGAGGCTGCTGATAACCCCTGCAGTAAAATCGCGGGTGCCTGCAGAGGAGCCAGCGGAAATGATGACAAGGTCATTGTTCCTGACTGCCGTCGTGAGCGCATCAGCGATCAGATCGGGATCATCGCGGACGATCGGGAGCCGGCTGCACCGTGCGCCCATGGCGTGCAGGAATACCTGGGCCATGATCGTATTGCTCTCTACCACCTGTCCGGGCCCCGGCCGCACCCCGAGGGGAACCAGTTCGCTCCCTGTGGGGATAATGCCGATATTGACAGACTTTACCTCGATGCGGGTGACACCATACGTGGCGAGTGCCCCGATGTCAAATGCCCGTATCAGGTGGCCCTTGGGGAGGACCAGCCGCCCTTCGCGGATATCCTCTCCCGCCGGACGGACGTGCTGCCAGGGGGCAGCAGCTTTCCGGATCTGGAACCGGTCGCATGCCTCCCAAGTGTCCTCGATCATGATGACCGCGTCGAACTCCGGAGGGACGATATTGCCGGTATTGACCCGTGCAAATACTTCCAGCGTGACCGGCTCGCGGTCGGTTGCCCCGACAGTATCGCGGCTCCTGACCGCAATACCATCCATTGCCGAGATATTCACTTCCGGAACGGAATACTTCGCGTAGACCGGTGCTGCGACGACCCGACCGACCGACTCCATCACCGGGACTTTTTCTGTCCGCTGCGGTGACGGAAACGAAGACTTCATCAGGTTGAGCGCTTGTTCCAGGGAACAGAGCGAAAGATAGCGCTTTACCATGGGTGTATGCCCGTGCCAATCGTGAGTGTGGATACCGGTTCGCTACAGGAGGTGGTGTTGGCCTCACCTTCCCTACATCCTGTTGGCTGAACCTTCTCCAAATGTAAATTAATATATCTTAATTCTATTGGATATAAACATCGGAACATTAGTTGGCACTCCTGCCCTTGTGCCTTCACGAAAACCGATCCCGCTTATGCCAGCGTTACGCTCTTCTCCACCTTTCCCACCGCAGCAAGATAGACCGGCCACTGGTTCTCCGGATCCAAGTCTGCCAGTCTGGCGATCAGGTCGTCGTGGAACATATCTGTAGCAAATACGCTGTACCCAAGGCCGGCGGTCGCAAGGATGAGGTTCTGGCAGGTATGCCCCGCCTCGATCAGTGCGCTCCGGTAGCCCCGGTCACCCAGCGCCCAGACCGAACGGTACGGCACGGCAACCCAGAGGAAGGTGATGGCAGCCCGGGTCATGATCTTGAAGTTCAGACTTGCAGTGCTCATCTCCAGGGTCAGGTCGGAATCGATCCTTTCTGCGACGATTCTGTTTGATTTCGGGAGGTACCGGTAGAGCCCCGTCTCGAGCCCTTCGACTTCGTTTGCAACAAAGTAGGTCTCGAGCGGGTAGCGTGAACCGCTTGAGGGTACGTTCCTGAGCTGCATGGTCTCTGCGACGGTCTTCCTGAACCCCTGGGTACACCAGAGCAGGTACGAGAGTTCTTTTAAGGTCAGGGACGAGCGGGAGAAGAACCCGGCAGGTTCCCAGCTCTCGATGGCCTGCCTGACCGGCAAATCCGGGAGCTTGAACCGTTTCGGGTTCGGGAGTTTGATTACGACCTGCCCCTCTTTTACCGGTAGTTCATGCGGGGGTTCCGGGACACGGAGGACAAGGTCGACCGTGGAATAATCCGGGTATCTGGTTCCTTTGATGAATTCTTTTCCGACAGTGTTCATGGGATCACGCCTGGGATGCTATCTGTTTTTTGGCAGAAAAAAAGAAGTATTGGCCACAGAGGGCTATTCTGGATGTGCGATGGATCTTGTACAGGACGCTCATGCCACTGCTTTCAGGTACAGGTTCGCGTACACGATCTGGCCTTTGCTCTTCGGGTGCCTCTCGCCGAGGTCGCCGATGTAGTGGTCGAACTTTGCCTTGACACCATCGACTTCCTTCTCAACAGTGTCGACCTTCTGGTACCCGGGCATCATGAACTTGATCTTGCCGAGCACGTACATGTCGCCCTTGACCATCTGGCCGCCGACCCTGCCCTCGACATCTCCCTTGATGATGACGGTGCCTCCCTCGGCATGGGTGGAGACGTGGATGAACGCGTCCTTCTCGATGATGATGGTGCCGCCGAGCATGAAGGTGCCGATATCGTTGCCGGCACTGCCCCCGATCCGGATGGTGCCGCCCTTCATACCTCTCCAGTCGCCGCGGTAGGCGCAGCCGACATGGTTCTTGGCATCGCCGTCAACAAGGATCTCGCCGCCCTGCATCTGGATCCCGCAGAAGGAGTCAACGTTGCCGGTGACATGGATCTTTCCACCCTTCATCCAGCCGCCGACGTACATGTCCGCGTTACCGTTGACCGTGACGGTCCCGGCGGTCATCTTGGAGCCGATATACTTGACGCGGGTGCAGTCGCCGGCAATCACGATATCGGTGTCCGCTGCGGTTGCACCAGAACTACCGGAGACCTCATAGAAATCCCCGATCTTGACGTGGATCTTGCCCTCGTGGGCCGGGAGCTCTGCGATCTGTGCGGACGTTTTTCCTGCAAATGCGTCGGGCGTAATGCTGTAACCCTCAAGTATAAGCTCGGGGACTTTTGTGGGTTTTAACGTCACAATTGCCATGATCGCACCTCAGGCCTCCACATCAACATCGATGACGAACGGATGCGGGGCAAGATAGTCCCTGACCGGATAGTTGATGAGATCGACCGTGTAGTCTTTGGTGAAGGACTGAGTGATGTCGCGTTTGACTTGGGGGTTCTCGGGCATCTTGACATTGACCCAGACCGTCCGCTTGTGGCCATGGCTGACGACATCGCCGTCTTTTACTACGATCTCGCCAGACTTGATGAAGCAGGCAGCCCGCTGGAATGCCTTCTCGATCTTCTCGGGGTCAGAGGGCATACTCTTGCAATTGAGGTCGAAGATACCGACATCGGCGTTCATGCCGGGGGCAAGGCCTCCATACACATTTGCAAGGCCAAGGCATTTTGCAGGTCCGGAACGGGTCATCTGGGCGATCTCGAAGAGGGTGAGTTCGCGGTCGATGCCGTGAATGTTTGTGGCGTCGATGACCTTGTCCTTGTGCTTGAATGAGTCGAGCACTGCTTCGCGGGCCTTCTTGGACATCAGCCACTTGATAACACGGGGGTACCGGGTGAACGGCCCGGCATTGGGATGATCCGGTACTGACGAAAACCCGGTTCATGTCCTTTGCAAAGAGCCCGAGCTCGAGGCCGATCGCCCACTGGATGTCGCAGACCTTGATGTTCGGGTCGTAGACATACGGGACGACACCGGCAGCGGTCTCCATCTCGACATCGACGTTTACCCATTTGAGGTGGTTGAGCCCGTGGAGGTGGTGCTCGAAGGGGCCGTCGGCGGTCATCGTGGTGGTCTCGTCGAGGGTTACGCAACCGAGGTCGACGGTGATAGCCTTGTTCTTGTTCACGTAGTCCATGACTTCCTTTGCCTTGGACTCGAAGTCGCCCCAGCCGGTTCCGCCATACGAATGGAACTGGAGGTGGGTGGAGTGCATGACCTGCTCGCGGCCGAACTTGTTCTTCGTCTTGACCTTCTCGGCAAGCTTGAGCGAGTCTATAGTGAGCTGGTAGTTGCCGGGGTTCCCGAGGTCGTTCTGGTGGATGTGCATCGAGTGGGGGAGACCGAGGTACTCGTTAGCCTGAAGCAGGCCAGTGATGATCTCGCGGGGGGTGACCTCGAAGTACGGGACCGGGTCATCGAGAGTTAAGCAGTTGAGGCCCCATCCCCAGGCTGCAGTGCCGCCGGGGTTGACGCACTTGACGCCAAAACCCTTCGTTGTCTTGAGGAGCCAGGCAATGTAGGCTGCTGTGTTCTCGACCTCGCCCTTCTTGATGTAATCCATGACGAACCAGTTGTTGCCGAAGACCGGAAGTGCTGCTTCATCGATAATCGGGGTATCGTGGATCTCCTCATGGATATGCGGGGAGTAGAGAGGAGGCATCGCGGCTTCCATGACGAACGCGTACCCCATACGGGCATAGTCGTACCCGGTCTTGAAGGTGCTCGGGATTGAGAATCCGGACTCTATCCGGTAGCCCTCCTGAGCCATCGCGCTCCTGCAGGCTCCTGAACAGAGCTTGTCCTCGGGCCTGAACAGGCGGCCGACATTCACCTTGGGTCCTGCGACATGGGCGTGGACATCCACAGCGCCGGCCATAACGGTCTTGCCCTTTGCATCGATCACTTTTGCGGAGGAGCTGACCGTGTCAACGATCTTCCCGTCCTTGATGGCAACATCTGCGACATCGCCGTCCATCTTCCGGGTCGGGTCGACAACGAATCCGCCCTTTACAAGAATTTCTCCTGATGCCATTCTCAGCTCACCGCCGGGTTCTGGGGGTATTTCCGGTCTGCCTTTGCTGCGAGCCAGATCGGCTCAGTCTTGGTCAGTTCGCACATCCGCTCGTACACGCGGTCGAAGAGTTCCTCGTCGCTCGGGACGCCCGGCAGGCCCTTGATGACCGACCGGAACTGTATCGGGACATTGTCCATGCGATAAACAACTCCCGGCTCGTCCACACCGGCAATCCTGACCGGGATATGGAGGTCCGCGATCTCACTTGCCATGCAGAAGTTCGGGTCGACCGTGATGAACGGGTGCTTCTTTAAGTGCTGGACAGCCTGGATGGGGAAGTGGGCTCCCGCATCGGTGCCGACATTGACAAAGCAGTCCACTTCGTCGCGCATCGCAAGATCGATCGAGCTCGTCTCGCCCGGGTTCATGTGGGCGTGGGTGCCCTTCGAGAGGTCGATACAGGTACGGGAACCCGAACTGCCAGGACCAGACCTGGCCGGGACCGGTGATGTTGTAGTGGCCCCGCATCGCCATGATCGAGCACTTGGTGTGGGTGTTGAGGTCGCGGGTCAGGCTGATAGCGGCATCGATGTTGTGGTTGCGGCCGTCCGTATGGGTGCAGCCCATGCCGAAGAAGATCATGCAGAACTTTGCGTTCTTCATGATCTCGACCGCCTCCTTGATCTTCTCTCTCGGGATACCTGCAACCTTCTCAGGGATGTCGAAGCCCCGGAGCACGGTCCGGAAGGCATCGAAGAGCTCGTAGTCATGGCCCTGGTCGAGCATCAGGTGGTGGTCGGCAAGTTTTGCGGTATCGGTCTCGCGCGGGTCGATAGAGAGGATGGTCCGCTGCATCTGGCCTTTCTGGGTAAAGAAGCCGCGGGGGAAGATCGAGTACCGGGAGGTGTGGCGGGGGTGGGCGTGCATCGGGTTGCAGCCCCAGAAGACCACGACATCGGCACGGTTCTTGACTTCCCCGAGGGTGCAGCTCGGGTAACCGTTGTCGAACATGGCAAGGAACGACGGTCCGTGGCAGATGGTTGCGCAGTTGTCGAGGACGGCACCAGCCTTCTCGGCAATCCGGGCGACGGCGCTCATGCCCTCGCAGTTGGTAGAGCCGAAGCCATAGATAAGGGGCTTCTTGGCCGCAAGGAGGGTCTTTGCGAAGTAGTCGACCGCCTCATCGTAGCTGATCTCCTTCATCGAGCCGTCCGGCTGGCGCATCCGCGGGAGCTTCGGGCGTGTGGGATCGTTTGCGTGGTGGAAGAGGTTGGTCCCGATGATACACGCATTGTGGACTTCGAGGATCTTGGTCTCATCGTCCGAGACAAGGACTTCGACGTCATCGCAGGATGAACCGCAGTACGGGCACCCGACACCTTTTATCAGTTTTGGCATCTTACTTCCCTCCTTTCCAGAGCCCTACCGAGCCCTGTACCAGCTCAAGGGCGGATTTTAATTTTTCTGTCATGGCCGGTTCGATGGTCACCGGAAACCCGCTGTACTGGGGAGTGCCGGTCGACTGGGTCCGCGGCGGGACGACCTGGTTTGCCCAGACTCCCTGCCGGATATGGGCGAGGCCGGGCGGACAGAACTGGGTTGGCTCGATCGCTTTCACGATAACGCTGCCGCATTCGCTCGTCACCCGCACATTGGTGTTCCTCCAGATGCCGAGTTTCTTCATGTCCTCGGGGTTTATCTCGCAGATCGAGCAGGCGTCGAAGTAGTCAGGGTTGGTCTTGCCCTTTTCCATCGCTGCTCCTTCCTCGATCGAACGCTGGGTGATCATGTTCAGGGTAATTTTTGCCATGGTCCATCCCCCTATTACATGAGCGCCATAGCGCCGGTTTCACCCCTTCCGGAGAGGGAGATCACTTCGTACGGGCAAGCCCCGACACAGACGCCGCATCCTGCGCAGAGTTCCATCTTCACGTCAAGGCTGATGGATTTCCCGTCCTTGACATGGTAGATCTTCTCTTTCGTCACGGGGTCGAGCGTGTAGAGCTCGAGGGCATTGACCGGGCAGGAAACCACGCAGTTTCCGCACCCGGTACAACGGTTCATGTTTACATGTACCTGAAAACGCCATGCACATCACAACTAAATTGTGTTAACTATCAATTATTTTTTGAATTGTAAATAAACATTGTTAAATTACAGTTGCATTAATGCATATCAGTTAACATATTTTTCAAAATTTTCAAGATGGTTGACTCACGAGAGAAATGGGGAGCAGCTGGTAATTTCTCCTGAAGCAATCGAATGAAAATATGACATAAAAAGGAGAACTTCTACGATCATCGGGATCGGTTTCCGGGATGCTTCAGATCGTGAAGAGATGGTTCCGGACGCTTGCCAGAACAAACTCCTCTGTAGATTCAATGAACGTCCGCAATTCGTTCCAGTACCTGATATTACCACAACGCTTTATAAATCCATTATTGAAAGTGATAGTGAGGACCGATCATGGCATATATTGACGTTTCAGTCGAATCCGTTGAAGTAGCATTACGGTCTGAAATAGGATTGTGGTCTGCGAGAATGATGAAAGACGCATACCTGCCCGGTCCCGGGAAAATTACAGGTGATGAATCGTGCGCCTCTCCTTCACAACCCGCGGTCACTCTGCAGGGGGTTGAAGGGGGCGGCCGAATGCCGTGGTCTACCTGACAAAAATATCAGCCCGGACCCCCGATGAAGAAATAACCAGAATTCTCAGCGAAAACCCTGACCGGGAAGTGAACCGGCGCAACGATGATTTTTACACCCTTGTAATCACCGCCAGTTTACGGATAGGGGATCCATCCACTACCCGTTTCATCAATGCAGTCGTAACCGTTGATTCCTCCCGTGAGATAACAATTCTCGACTATTCCCCAAAAGGGAAGGATACCATCACCGGGATAATTGAAACCGGTGGAAATCGGATCTCCATTTCCCCGGCCCTGGATTTCAGCGTACCTGCGTTGAAGGGGATACCGGTTTGCGCTCATGACCTGGAAAACCGGTTCGAATTCCTGGTCGGCCCGGGAGAGAAAATAAGCGGTACCTACAGCAAAAAAACCGGGTACACGCTCGATATACCTCCCTGCGAGCTGCTTGAATACGAGGGCATGCGTAAAAACGGGCACGAGTTGTACTGGGAGATATATCCGCCGATGCCACCACAGGATATCGAATTTCCAGGGAAAGAGAAGCTGGCAGTTTTTTCCCTTATCCTCGAGGCTCCCCGGAATGCCTCATCCGGTATAAACGTCCACCTAGACGGCAAGCTGAAAGGAAATCTCTGGGGCGTTCTTCCAGTACACGGCTCGGTCGTTTTATCAGAAAAAAGTACTATTCCAGACGATTGTTAGACTCTGTTCAGGAATTCAGGTTCTTAACTGAAGATTTTTCCTTACAATTTTCGTTCAGACACTCTGAGAACCACTATCGGGTATCTGAACTGGAACCACCCGGCATCGGTGCTTCTTCTGGTGGATCCAAGGGTTGCGTAAGAAAAACGGGAACGCTACAGGCACCTGCGATTTTTTCCCAAGAGTGATAGGGTATACTATCTCGCGACCAAAATTTCAGCAGATTTTGATTACGTTTTCTCATCAAAACGCGATTGAAAAAATTTGTTTGATGTAAAGTGAGCCAAATTATTGCTCCGCGTTCGTGTCGGGCTCACAAGCCCCATCAGAAGAACAGGATCCTCTGGTGGTCGGCCCGGACATTGGCCGGCGGATAGAAAAAGATCTTACCCAGTCCCGGGAACCCGATATCGAGGACCGCGTTCAGCGTCTTGCTCTTGGTGACACCCCTTTTCTGGAATGAAGGCGTGAGAGCAAAAAAGTGAAGGTTCTCGCTGCCGGCCACCGTGTTGATCACGTCCTGTAAATTAAAGGGCACCGAATCCGGGGCAGCCTTGTGGTTCCCGGCAAGGGCATAGACCCCGTCTTCCATGAAGATGACCCTCGTGAGGATGCCCTGGTGTGCACAGGCAACCGCAAACGAGACCGCGCCAAAGGCGTGCTCCGTGCTGTACGGGATTTTTGTGACGAGTATCGTGACCGGGGGTGCAGTGCTGCTCTTCTCCGCGCGATCGAAGGAGATTGCCGGCCCTCTCTTCGGGAGCTGGATGGACCCGGCATTGTCCGCAAGGATGATGTGATTCTGCCCGAACCTGTCGATCATTACACTCATGTCCCGTATCCTGAAAGGCTTGATAGCGCAGGTGGAGATGATGACCCCCTGCCCGTCATCCCAGGTACTGTATCCCCGGGCCGTTGCACACCGGTTGCACCCGAGGATCGTGCTCTGGAGGTCCTGCCTGCCGGCCCGTTCGTGGACTTCCTCAATGATGCGCCCGATATTTTCCTGCTCCGTAGGATTCTGTCCGACATGGCCGATATGGATGCCGTCGAGGTACGCGTACAGTTCAACGGACATGCGGGATTCGAGTGCGGCCGAGAGGCACTGGACACCATACCAGGCTGAGCGGTGCATGTACGGGGACTCCGACTGGAGCCATCCCACCGAGTCCGGGAGCGGTGGCCGGTTCTGGCGGATGAGATCGGCAACATCCTTCCAGAACGAGGGCTGGCCATCCAGGCCGAGGCCGTTCTGGTCGATCAGCTGGTCGGGATATTTCATCCGGAGCCGCTCGATCGATATGCCGCGGAGTTCAAGTTCCCGACGGTCGCACAGGATTTTCACGGAAGTCAGGGAGAGAATAACGGACCAGACCTGCTGTGCCTCCGGGTCTTCAAGACTGTACAGGGCGTCGCCCGTGAGAATGAACATGAATACCGGGCTCTCCGTTTTTCCCCGGTGCATCAGCGTCTCTGGATAGAGCTGGACAAAAAAGAACTTGAGGCTCTCCTCGATCCACGAGAGCCGCTCGGTGGATACCGGTGTCGAGAGAAGGAAAAAATGCGTGGTCATGGTGCACCGGGCCCTCCGGGAGGAATTATTTCCGTGTTATCCTGATCTCCCACGTGCCCGAAGACAGTTTCCGCAGATCCAGTGCCATCCCATTGTCGTGGGCCAGCCTTGGAATAAACGTCGTGGCAGCGGGGTTATTATCGCAGGTAATGATTAATTCATCGGATGGCTTTAAAGCCTTTGCTTCTCTCTCAACGACATGCAGGCAGTACGGGCCGGTCTTCCCGGTGATGTCAAGCCTCTTCATCCGCATCAGTGGTACATACTTCTTTTCCGGGTGAAAACCTTATATGATGCCGTATCCCTCCGATCCCCCGGATCATGCGCCTTTGGGACTGCCCGGATCCGCAAGAGGTAAACCCAATAAGGAAGTATACCAAACAAGGATAACCATGGGCGAAGAGACGATCAAAAAGACCCTGATCTGCGGTTGCCAACCGGGCTGTTTCGGATGAGCAGGTTCCTCCATGTGGTTGCGGTCGAGGATGCCGTGGCGGTGGCTGCAAGTATAGCCCCGGCACCGGTTCCGGAGAAGATACCGGGCGGATCTGCTACGGGACGCGTACTGGCAGTTGATGTGCCTTCAGATATGGACATTCCTGGTTTTGACCGGTCCGTTGTTGACGGATACGCGGTCCGTTCAGGAGATACGGTCGGATCTAGCGATGCAATCCCCGCCCTCCTCCAGTGCACCGGCAGGGTTGTCATGGGCTTTCCTGATCCCCACCTTACGGTCACGCAGGGGACGTCTGTCTATATCCCGACCGGGGGGGTCCTTCCGGCAGGTGCCGATGCGGTAGTCATGGTGGAGCACACCGAAGAGACCGCTGACACCGTGCTCGTGAAACGGCCGGTCTCCCACGGAGAAAATCTCCTGATGCATGATGATGACTTCAGGAAGGGGGAGATCGTGCTTGCTGCCGGGAGAAAACTCACTCCGCAGGATGCGGGAGTGCTTGCGGCAGTCGGCTGTACGGAAGTCACGGTTGCGAAAAAGCCGGTAGTCGGCATCATTTCAACTGGCAACGAACTGGTACCTGCAAACGCCCGGCCTGGGCCGGGACAGGTCAGGGACGCGAATGCCTCCATGCTCGCCGCGTATCTCGTGGAGTACGGCTGCGAGCCACGGCTCTACGGGATCGTGTGCGATGAACGGGAAGTTTTTGAAACAATGACCAGCCGGGCAATCAGGGAATGCGACGTGGTTCTCCTCTCGGGAGGGAGTTCCAAGGATGACCGGGACATGACAGCAGGAGTCATCGCTGCCAGGGGAGAGGTGCTTGTCCACGGGATTGCGATCGCGCCCGGAAAACCAACCATTATCGGCAGGATCGAGGGGAAGCCGGTCATCGGTCTGCCCGGTCACCCGGCATCAGCATTTGTGGTTCTCATAGTGGTCGTCCGCCACCTTCTTGACCGGATGCTCGGCCTGAAGAAGCCAGTGTTCCGCGCCACCGGTGCTGTGCTGGGCGAAAGCATCCCCTCCCAGAAAGGACGTGAGGAATATATCCGTGTCCGGATCGACAACGGGGTTGCGAGCCCGCTCTTCGGCAAGGCCGGCCTCCTGAACACGCTGGTAAAAAGCGACGGCCTCGTCCGGATCCCTTCCGGGTGCGAAGGCCTGGAAAAGGGAACATCGGTAGAGGTAATCCTGTGGTGAAGCGCTACCTCGAGGTTATGACCTTTGATGATGTCTCCGCATTGCTCTCCCGCGAATTTGCGTACGTGGCTTCAACAGAACAGGTTTCCCTAGAATCCGCAACTGGCAGGATCACCGCTGAACCAATATTCAGCAGATATTCCGTTCCGGAGATCCATCTGGCAGCCATGGACGGGATCGCAGTCTCAAGCCAGGAGACACGGGGTGCGTCCGAACAGCACCCCGTCACCCTGGGGAATGCTCAGCGGGTGAATACCGGAAATATTGTGCCCACGGGATTCGATGCGGTGATCATGATCGAGGATGTCTGGCCGAAGGGTGATCGGTTCACCATCCGGAAATCGGCCCCTCCCTGGCAGTATATCCGTCCTGCCGGCGAGGATCTGGCCGAGTCGGAGATGATCGTGCCTGCCGGCCACAGGATACGATCCCATGAGACCGGGGCGCTCGCTGCCTACGGCATCACTCACCTTGCCGTGCGGACTGTCCGGGCAGGGCTGATCCCCACGGGGAGTGAACTGGTCCCCAGCGGCACCCGGCCGGCACCGGGCAGGTTGTCGAGAGCAACACGCTCATGGCACAAGCCATGCTGGAGGAGGCCGGGGCCCGGTGCACACGGTACCCTTTCATAGAGGACGATCCGGCCCGGATCCGTGCCGCGGTCGAACGGGCAGTGGCGGAGAACGACCTCGTGGTCATATCAGCGGGATCCTCTGCCGGTACCCGCGACTTCACTGCCGACGTTATCGCGGAGCTGGGTAACGTGCTCGTCCACGGGATCGCGATCAAGCCCGGGAAACCCGCCATCATCGGCAGGATCGGGAAGAAACCGGTTTTCGGGATGCCGGGCTACCCCCTCTCGGCCCTGACCGTCATCCGGGAGATCATCGTCCCGTTCCTCCGGAACTATGGCCTCGCAGTGCCGGAGCCGGAAATTGTCAGGGCAGCGATCACCACGGCAGTTGCAAAAGATATCGGCTCGGATGAGTTTGTGCTCTGCTCGCTGGGCCGGGTCGGATCCCGCTGGGTGGTCTCTCCCCAGTCAAAAGGCGCCGGTGTCCAGATGAGTGGTGTCCGGGCAAATGCCCTGATCCGCATCCCCCGGGACTCGGAAGGGTACGAGGAAGGCGATCCGGTGGATGCACAGCTGATGGTGCCGTTGTGCGAAGCGGAGGCAGTCCTCCTCCTGACCGGGAGCCATGATCCTGTGCTGGATTATCTTGCCGACCTGCTCGGGCGGAGGGGTATCCCGCTCATCTCAACGCATGCCGGAAGCATGGGCGGGATCCTTGCCTTAAAAAAAGACCAGTGTCACGCTGCTCCGACCCACCTCCTTGCACCGGACGGGAGTTACAACACCATGTTCCTGCAGAAATACCTTCCCGGCACTGAGTGCGAACTCCTCTGCGTTGCCGAGCGGGAGCAGGGAATCGTCTCCCGTACTGGCCTCATCTTTTCCGATCTTCCGGGAAAGATCTTCATTAACCGCCAGAAAGGGTCAGGGACACGGATGCTCCTCGACTATGAGCTGAAGAAAGCGGGGATCGATCCGGCCTCTCTCCCGGGTTACGAGCGGGAAGTGACCACCCATATCGCCGTTGCCCTTGCGGTAAAAAGTGAAGAGGCTGACGCAGGTATGTGCGTGCTCAGTGCGGCAAAAGCCCTCGGCCTACCATTTGTTCCGGTAGGCCGCGAGCGGTACGAGCTTGCCATCCGGCGGGAACATACCGGGGATCCCCGGATAATGCCACTTATTGACATGATCCGGTCACCGGAATTCCGGGAAATACTGGTACGCCTTGGCGGATACGATACCACAAAAACCGGTGAAATGAGATCCGTTCCGTAGGATTGCATTGACTGAAGTTGCGCGTGTGCCCGGATGGATAAATTGCACCAACGCAAATCTGCTGTTCACCGCGCAGTAAAACACAGTATGTTATTGAGTGCTACGAGTACATGCAATCTGATATACTCCAAGAGAAACTTGGATCTCCCGGAATTTCCGGAAATATATATTTTATGATCCCAAGCACAGAAATTCATGGAAGATCACAGAAAAAACACCGACGGAAGTAAAGCATATCTTAAATAATTTCTCTTTATGATTTAATAAACATGGTTAACCTATTGTAAATTTGGAAATCTTTAACTAACTTAGCGGGCAACATTGAAACTATCGACGACAATGTGTGTGTGATACGCATGGCGTTCTCAGGTACATGTAAACATGGAGCGATGCACCGGTTGTGGCAACTGCGTCATCGCATGTCCGGTCGATGCACTTGAACTGCATACCGTGGACCCGGTAACGAAGGAAAAGATTTACGCGGTGAGGAACGGTAAGTCCGTTCACCTTGACGTGAAGGCGGAACTCTGTGCGGGCTGCGGCGTGTGTGTCAATGCCTGCCCCTATGACGTGATCCGTCTCTCCGGTAGGGGAGAGAATATCGTACCGTCAGAGGCCTGAGGCTCACTGTTAGGAGACGAGGAGTAACTATGGCAAACAAGATTACGCTGAACCTGATCTCAGGACGCTCCATCCAGCAGGGAGTGGCAATCGAGGGCGGCAAGGAGAAGCCCCTCTACAGGACTGCCGCCGGAATCATCGAACTGGACCCCACGGACTTCAAGAGACTGGGCGTCTGGAAGAACACGAATGTCAGAGTAACCAGCCCGCACGGAAACGTTGTGGTTAAGGCGATCGAGACTACCCAGGGACCGCACCCTGGCGTTGCCTTCATTCCGATGGGACCGTGGGCGAACTCAATCACCGACCCCAACACCTACTCTACCGGTATGCCGACCTTCAAGGGTGTCGCGGTCACGGTCGAGATGGCGGCCAACGAACCGATCCTGCTCGGCATCGAACTCGTACAGAAACAGTGCGGGGTGAACTAACGATGACCAAGACCATAACCGATGTTATCTGCCCGTTCTGCGGGACACTCTGTGACGACCTCGAAGTTGTCGTCTCCGATGACGGCAAGAAACTCATGGAAGTCTACAATGCCTGCGTGATCGGGACCGAGAAGTTCCTGCACTCCCAGTCCTCTGACCGTGTCACCCGTCCCCGGCTCCACCAGCCCGACGGGTCGTGGAAGGAGATCAGCTATGACGAGGCAGTCGAATACACCGCCCAGCTGCTGGCAAAGGCAAAGAAGCCGTTGATGTACGGCTGGTCTTCCACCAACTGCGAGGCCCAGAGCGTCGGCAACGAGATTGCCGAGATCTCCCGTGCCTGCTGCGACAATACCGCGGCAGTCTGTCATGGCACAACCCTCATTGCCGTACAGGATATTGGCCTGCCGAGTTGTACCCTTGGGGAGATCAAGAACCGTGCAGACCGGATCATCTTCTGGGGCTGCAACCCGGCACATGCCCACCCCCGGCACATGTCCCGGTACTCCATATTCCCCCGCGGGTTCTTCACTGGCAAGGGACAGATGAGCCGCAAGCTGATCGTCGTTGATCCCCGCACAACCGACACCGCGAAGATGGCGGACGTCCACTTGCAGGTGGAACAGGGCAAGGACTACGAACTGCTCAACGCACTCCGTGTCGCTTTCCGTGGCGAATGGCTGCCCGATGTCGTAGCTGGTATACCCAAGGAAAAGATCCGCGAAGCTGCGGACATGATGAAAAGCGGCCGGTTCGGTATCATCTTCTTCGGTATGGGTGTCACTCAGACCCTCGGGAAGAACCACAACATTGACGAGGCAATCGCCGTCACAAAGGACCTGAACGAGTATACGAAATTTTCGATCATGCCGATGCGGGGCCACTATAATGTTACCGGCTCCGGCGAAGTCTTCGCATGGCAGTTCGGGTTCCCGTATTCCGTTGACCTCACCCGCGGTTTCGCCCGCTACAACCCCGGCGACACCAGCTCGATCGACCTGCTGGTACGTGGCGAGGTGGACGCGATGTTCACTATCGGCAGCGATCCGGGCGCTCATTTCCCGATCAGTGCCGTCAAACAGATCGCAAAAGTCCCATCTGTATGTATTGATCCGCACCTGACCCCGACCTCCGGCGTATCAAAACTCCATGTCCCGGTGGCCTTCAATGGTGTCGAGACCGGTGGCAACTGCTATCGTATGGATAACGTACCGATTGACTGCCGCAAGGTCGTTGAGCCCCCCGAGGGAATGCTCACCGACGAGCAGTTCCTGATCAAAGTCCGTGATCGCCTCAGACAGCTCAAGGGGGCGGCATAACCATGTCAGAATACATCATTAAGAACGGGCACGTCTTTGACCCGGTCCAGGGTATCAAGGGCGACAAGAAAGATATCGCAATCAAGGATGGAAAGATCGTAGACAAGGTCGGGTCCGGTGCAAAGGTCATCGATGCCAAGGACAAGACAGTCATGGCGGGTGCAGTGGAGATCCACGCCCACATCGCGGGACCCAAGGTCAACCTCGGTCGTATCTACCGTCCCGAGGACAAGCTCTTTTCCTGCACACCAACAAGGGGCATGGAGCGGATGGGCGGCGGGGCCTCGATCCCGACCACGTTCAAGACCGGCTACGAGTACGCGAAGATGGGTTACACCACCGCGATGGAAGCGGCAATGCCCCCGCTCTTCTCCCGCCACGTCCACGAGGAGATCCGCGACACCCCCATCATCGACGAGGGAGCATTCCCGGTCTTCGGGAACAACTGGTTCGTCATGGAATATCTCAAGAACAACGAGGTAGAGAACACCGCAGCCTACATCGCATGGCTGCTCCGCGTCACCAAGGGGTACGCCGTCAAGGTTGTCAACCCCGGTGGAACCGAGGCATGGGCCTGGGGCCTGAACTGCCTTACGGTCAACGACCCGGTGCCGTACTTCGACATCACTCCGGCTGAGATCATTAAGGGCCTGATCGAGGCCAACGAGTACCTCGGCCTCCCGCATTCGATGCATATCCACCCGAACAACCTCGGGAACCCGGGATGCTATGAGACCACGCTCGACACTCTGAAACTTGCCGAAGGCTACAAGGCCAAGAACAAGTTCGGCCGCGAGCAGGTCATGCACCTCACCCACACCCAGTTCCACTCCTACGGGGGGACAAACTGGGGAGATTTCGAGTCCAAAGCCAAGGAGATCACGGACTACGTCAATAAGAACAAGAACATAACTATCGATACCGGTAATGTCACCCTCGACGAGACCACGACGATGACCGCCGATGGCCCGTTCGAGCACCACCTCACCGGTCTCAACCACCTGAAGTGGGCGAATGTTGACGTGGAGCTTGAGACCGCAGCCGGCGTTGTCCCGTATATCTACAGCCCGAACATCTCGGTCTGTGCCATCCAGTGGGCAATCGGCCTTGAGATCCCCCTGATGATGAAGGACCCGATGCGCTGCTACATCACCACCGACCACCCGAACGCAGGCCCGTTCACCCGCTACCCCCGTGTCATCAAGTGGCTGATGTCTGCAAAGGCACGCGAGGCACAGGTCAATGCATTCAAGCACAAGGACAAAGTCCTTTCACAGACCAGTATCGGCAGCTTGGACCGCGAGATCTCGCTCTACGAACTTGCCCAGATGACCCGTGCAGGCCCGGCCAAGTCGCTCGGACTCTCCGGCATGTGCGGCGGTCTCGCCCCCGGTATGGATGCCGACGTTGCAGTGTATAACTTAAACCCGGACAAACCGGTGGCAGACCCCGAGGACATCGAGAAGGCGTTCTCACGCTGTGCAGTCTGTCTTCAAGAGCGGCGTTCAGGTCGTCCAGAACGGCGAGATCGTCGACAACGGACACAAACGTACGCTTTGGGTCAATGCAAAGGTCAAGGACAACCCGCAGGTCATGCGTGACATCAACGAAAAGTTCGTGAAATACTACAGCGTGACCCAAGCGAACTACGAAGCGCTCGGGCACCACTTTGTCCCGAACCCGTACGCGGTTGAGGTGGATGCAACCCAGTGAGGTGGAAAGAGATGGAAACCGTAACCATTACCATAAAGAATGCACCTGCACTCTATCTCGAGGCGGACAATGTATCACCCGATGTATTCGCGGGGAAGACCGCAGCCCAGATCGGAGGACTCCATGTTCATGAGGGCAACACCACTTCGACCCTCGGCGCATATTTCGAGGTCAGCGGAAACGCCGGTGCAACGGCTGCAGAGACAAAGATCGTCGTAAAGGGCGATGTCAAGAAGGTCAAGTACCTTGGCTTCAAGATGAGCGCCGGGGAGATGGTCATCGAAGGCAGCGCCGACCAGTATGTCGGTGCTTGGATGACCGGCGGCAAATTGCTTGCGAAGGGGGATGTCGGGGCATTTGCCGCAACTGCCATGAAAGGCGGCGAGCTGACCATTGAGGGCAATGCAGGTAATTATCTCGGTGCCGCATACCGTGGCGACTGGCGCGGGATGTCCGGCGGGAAGATCCTTGTCAAGGGCGATGCCGGTTCAGATATCGGTATGTACATGCTTGGCGGAGTGATCGTTGTCAACGGCAATGTTGACGTTCATGTCGCAACCCACGCGGAAGGCGGAAAGATTATTATCAAGGGCAATGCCAAGAGTAAGGTCGGCGGACAGATGGTCGAAGGCACCATCTATGTCTTTGGCTCCATTGAGACAATGATGCCAGGCTTCAAACCCAATGGCGAAGTCGAGCTCGAAGTCGATGGTGTCAAGGGGAAATTTGCCCACTTCATTGGCGACATGGGTGAGCGCCACAAGAAGAAGAAAGGTCAGGTAGTGTACGCAAATCTCTATAAGAAGATCTGATCCCACTTTCCTTTTTCGCACGCACTCCGACGGGTTCCCAAAAAGGGGAATCTGTGACAGTTTTTTTATTAATTTAAGATGGGCGATCGATAATTTTCATGATTTTATTTTAGAAATTCATGACGATCTCGAAAAAGATAACGTTCTCGGGAGAGACTGCTGTTCCCGAAGGGAAAACCAGGCTGGAGAAGAACCCGAAGGGTTCTTCGACTCGCCCCCCGCCGCGATAGCCCCCGCGTTGCGATGACGCAGTTTTACCTGTTTTGGACTTGGAGCAAACAAAAAGACAACTTTCTGGATAGCGCAAAAACCGACAGGAATCAGTTGTCGCATCAGCGAGGACTGATTCGAGAAGGTGAAACCTTCGAATCGTTTTTGCAACGGGGCATCTCTCATAAGGAGACCTGCCGTTGCCACTGATAAGGGCAGGTTCAAGAAGATGCCAACGACACCTGCGGGTTATTTCAACGGTAATTTATTGGGAATTAAATGGCTTTTTCCGATCTTAAACAATTCAATGATCGCATAAACTCGCGAAATATCCGTACCATCATCTTTTTGCCGACCCCACCGCCCCTGCTTCCGGCACCTGCTTTACGATCTCCTCCCGGAACTTCTCGAAATGGATCTCATCCATCTGTTCGGAAAGGAGCCTGCCGCTCCACGCCCGGCGGTAGACCCAGTTGATGATCTTTTCGATGGCAAAAATGACCTGGTCCTCGGTTTCAACGGTCAGTAATTCCCTGCCGATCTTCGGGTGCCTCCCGCGCCTCCCTCCAACGGTGATGAGAAAATGCCGGTGTTCGGACTTGAGCAGATCGAATGAACAGGACTTGACGCAGATGCCGCACTGGACACATCTGTCCTCCTTGAGCTCCGATATTCCATTCCTGATGACAATGGCCTTCTCTTTGCAGTAGTACGCACAGGATCCACACCCGGTACAGAGGCCGGGCGTGCGGAGCGGGCGTATTCTTCCGATCACGCCTATCTCGTTGAGCATGGGGCTTGTACAGGCATTCGGGCAGCCTGACAGGGCGATGCGCATCTTGACCGGCATCTCTTTGCCAAACAGCTTTGCATCGATTTTTTTTGCAAGGCTGATGGTATCGATATTTGCATATTTACAGCGCTCGACACCGGGGCACGCGATGATATTGACCACTTCATCTTTTTCAGAGCCGACCGGTGTACCGTTCTTTTCGAGTTCCGCTCCAACTTTTTTGAGCATGCCGGGATTGACATGCGGGATCTCCAGGGTCTGGCGCGTAGTGCAGTGGACCACACCGGCCCCATATTTTTTGGCGATCTTTGCGATACCACGCATCTGATCGATAGTAAGAATGCCGGCAGGCGCTCTGATGCGGACGGTGGACAGATCGGGATCCCGTTCGGTGATGACGCCTCCTTTCATATGAATGCCAAAATCTTTCTGCATCTACCAGTAATGAGAAGAAACTGGTTATTAATCATAGGGTTATGATATCGTGGAATGTCAGCTGATCAAAAGGGAAAAACCGGTTCTATCTGGTAACGATATAATAAATTCACCATGAACGCGGAACGCAGACTATCTGTTCCCGGTTGTCCCGCTTCGCCGGAAAACCTTTTTTCATATATAGAGAAGCCGGTTATTACCTGCTGGTGTTTGTTTAGTCAGATTTAAAGTGGGAGGAATGCCAGGGAGATTTCCCTTGGCATCGATGAGGAGGTTTATCTCGCCCATCGGCTTTGCAACTGCCCTATGGGCGATCATCGATCCATTGACATAGACTTCGACAGTGAGCGTGTCTCCTGAGTAGTCCCGCTTCCGCACCGTTGCCTGTATGAAGCCGTCACTCCTCAGTGTTTTATAGAACTTGTCTCCGGAACCGTAAACCTGGAAAAGATACCCGGGATTGCCAACAGTTCCGATGAATGTGCCGGGATACATAACTCGTATCCAGATGCCGGTGGAGGGTATCGTTAGAGGAGTGATCGTTGGTGTTACGTTGACAGTAATCCCAGGACGGGTTTCCGGCGGCAAATTGCTGGTGCTTCCGGATGAGAAGATCGACAGGAAAAATGCTCCCACGACGACCAGAACCACCGCGATAACTACCAGGGCTACAACAGTTACCGGTAACCTTTTGAACGATGGTTTGAACGGATGAGAGATATGTGCTCCATCATGCACAGCTGATTTTGGTTCCGAGAGTTCTGCAGGACCGGTTACATCCGTTTTACCGACAGGGGCCTCCACGAGAGCACCGCTGTCTTCCCCTTTGTGGGTTCGAGTACCTGTCGGTGTTACCATTTCCTGGGAAACAGACGCGAGATCAGGGACCGTTTGAGAGAGTGGTAAAATAGTTCCCGGTTGTAGTTCATCTCCGGCAGTTTTTATCGATACATCATCTTCCGATAATTCAAGGTTTCTTCCACCGGGAGACGCCACATCAGCAGGCGTTGAAACCACGTTCATATCCTGCGTAACTCTCGCATCCTGGTCAGAAATCAGGGATTTTGCTGCCAGAAGGATCGTATCGGCAAGGGAGGCCTGGGAACTGGTCTGATTCCTGGGCATCAGGTCAGATGCATCTCCCGGTGATTCTGCAGGTGTGGACCCTGCTGAAAATTCAGGCATTCCTGCCGGAGAACCTGACGGTTCAACGGCAGCTGGCGAATCGTCCTTTTCCTGCGTATCCAAATCTTCTTCTTTTGAAACAGGTGATTTTTGAACCTCCGCCCCGGTACCTTCAGATGATTCCGCATCGATTGTCGGTTCTCCCGCAGTGGTCCAATCTTCAAAAATTTCTGATCGTTTCGTGACTGTTGTGCCTGATGAAAATTCTGTGTCATCCAAGGAAGAGGGTGTGCCCGGTTCATCATGAGTTACGACAACTTCAGTAACTTCCGGAGGGGTTTTTTGGATTGAGGAGTGCGGGCGGAGGTGATCGGGAGCGTTCCAGCGGCGGACCGAAGGCCGCATTCCTGTGTCCTGATCTGCTGGCAGGGAATCTGAGTTGGTACCGTTTTGCCGGGCTGATATTACGAGTTCAATAATTTTCTTTACCCAGAGATCCCGCTCCTCCTTCCTCAGTTCGGCAGGCTGCTGGGAAAATATGAGATTGGTAACTACCGGCTCAACAGAACCGTCTGTGTCGCTGCAAGAGATGGAGATAACTGGTTCGCCGGTGGGGATCTTCCCGCCCTTTACGGTAAGTATGGTTGAAAACGGGATCATCTGTGGTTCGAAGCGGGAGTACCGGTTATCAACAAGGATGATACGACGGGTCGTAAGCATCATGTCGAAGATGGCGGAGCCGACACTAATCCTGGGGGTTGTCAGAATTATCGTTTCACCACTGTTCAGGTAGGGGCCGGCCATGGTACACCTGTCTCTTCTCATTGTGTTTTCTATGGTGATATGCTTTTTAGGTAAAGTCTGCTGGCTGTTGAAATATTCAAATACAACCAGCAATAAGTACGCGTGGTGGAAACCGTGAATATCAGTGCACGAAACCAGATCCCGGGAACGGTGAAGATGATCAAGAAAGGTCCGGTAAGCACGGAAGTTGTTATCTCAATTGCCGGTGGCAATGAGATCGTCTCATCCATCACCACCCATTCTGCAGAAAAAATGAATCTGCGGGAAGGATCAAAAGTCTACGCAGTCATGAAGGCATCCGAAGTTATGGTAGGGATCGATTAAATTCCTCCTTTTTTGGTTTTTCAGAAGACCGGCACCTGATTGAACCGGGTCGATAGAAGGGCATCCAGGTACTCCGAAGAATAGGCCTCTTTATCCGGGGCAAACCAGACTTCGATATGATTCTCGCCGATGATGCAATGGAGTTCGACAAGCCCGTATTTGTGAATGATATTCACCCGGCCGGCTTCTGTGTCCCGCACGTAGCGTTCCTCGTTGCCTAAAAAAGCCGCAACGTCATCTTCCGTTAGCGGGCGGGAGAGCCGGTATTCCCGACATGTCCAGCCGGGAAAGGGTGGCACGGGATTCGGAAAGGGGGAAGGCATGATCGTATCCGGTATGTGGCGGTTTCAGGTAATATTTTCATCTGTTGAGATATCAGATGAAGATCATCATTAAATACGAAACGAAGATTCCGACTCTTTTTATTGTGATTAACCTATTTTGTTTTACATCTCATAGATGTTAACCACATCTGTATAAATAGTATTTTTACCATACATAATCACATCCCTATGCAAAATCGGAATATGATAGGCAGATTTTTCTTTACGTATTATGAAAGGAAAATTTCAGACCTCCGAGGTCCAAATTATCCCGCTCTGGACCGTATAATGGTAAGGAAGTCCCAAAACATTGATGAGATGGAGACAGCCTGATGATACGAAACAGAAGGGTGGGATCATTCACGGTGCTGTATACGGTGGTATTGATCCTCCTTGCAGCAATGACCTGTTCCAGCGGTTGCATCAAGATGCTGCAGAAAAGTACGGAACCTGTACCGGCAGATAATGGGTCATCCCAAAGTACAGCAGGGATGAACGTTGCATCTGCTCTTCCTGATGCAACCCCGGGTTCCCTGCAACAGGCTCCTGACGCGGAAATGACCCCGGCTCAATCTGAGGTTGTAACAGAGGTCGTACCGTTCCTCACGCCGGATCCCTATCCAATCATTCATGGGGTAAGAGTCAACGCTGCGCCGATGGACAGCCCTCTCAATCGTAGCCCTGAGTTTGAGAAAACCTACAATCTGGAGGGCAATGCGTTCGGTCTCCTCGTAAATGTTGCTGAAGGTCCTCTGTATATCGTATTTGTGGTCACCCCGAAATTCGACTGTATGGCGAACCCGGATTCCTGCAGGGGGAATCTGGCAGCATCAGTAAACCGCCCCTACATGACGATTACCGTGCGGGACAACCAGACCCATGAAATCGTGGCAGAGGATGGGTACGCGCGCGGGTACAGTTCGGATACCGGCAACGAGGTGTCCCACAATACAGTTGCGGATATATCAACAGGCGTAACTACAACCTCGACAGCTCCTTCCGGCCCACGATACATCGCGATATATAAGGAGGGTGCATACCAGATCACGATCGAAGGGAATTACCTTACTGTGGATGTGAAAATCCTGACCGGAGCGACACCAACCGGACTTGATATCGGGAAATGGGGCACATCAACACCGGCACCTGCGGGGACACCCTCGGGAGACGAGTGGAATACGTAATTCAGTTTTTCATACTTTATTTAAATTAATCAGGGATTTTTTCTGGGCATTAACTCACCATAAATTAATAAAAAAAACTTGATTTTATATTAATATTAATAGGATAAAGTTAACAATTTTGCATAGATTTTTTATGCCGGGATACAATACACTAGTGATTCACAAAATACCGGCGTAACAGAAGTTTAAAAATACTCGGATGCTGCCGGCAGTATCGTTCAATAAGGAAGGGGGGCGCTATAATTCAGGATTTTCCGGTTATGCTATCATGTGCGTTCACCCTCATCGGACTCAACAGTCTGTTCACGACGTTGAAAAACCGTATACGCATCACAAAAGACCCACTCCCTCCCGTGGCGGATCCCCTCCCCAGGTCCGGCTCTCTTAAAAAAGAGCTGCCGGCACTGGATATGCAGACTGCACGTGCTGCCGTTGAACACGCTCTGACAATTTTTACCGAAGCTTCATGGGAAGGAGTGTTTTCCCTTGCGGCAGTCATTGCGACAGCCATGGTATCGGGCTTCGTCGTGATGTTCATCGATCTCCCCATTCCGGCCGTGATCGGCCTCACCGTCGTGGCCCTCGCAGCAGCCACCCTGTCGGTAAAAACCATAATCAGGCGACATGCTGCTGGAACCTGGCTCCTTCCTGGAGTAATGGGAAAAAAGAACGATGCCCTACCCGTGCCGGATCAGGTACCGGATTGCCCTGGTGTGCAGGAATCCGCACAATCCCTGCAGGCATCTGGCATACTGGAAAAAGCGTCCCTTGCCACCCTGGAGCAGTACTGGGTCGTCGAACCCTATTCCTATGTGAAGATTGAGCGGGTCAGGAACGAGGGTTTCACCTATATCGTGGTGGAGCCTACCATCTCCCAGAAAGAGAAGACGATTCTGATGGAGACCTATGCGCACCTCCGCGATATTATCATCTATGATAATACGGAGAAAGACCCGGATGAGCGCATCGATCCGGCTGCTGTGGCCAGGATTACCCGTCAGTTCGATCCGGACATTACCGACGACCGGGTTGCGATCCTGAATTATTATATCAAACGGGATCTCTCCGGCTACGGCCCTCTCGAAGTCCTCATGCGGGACCCGGCTCTCGAAGATCTCAGCTGCAACGGCCACGATCTCCCGGTCTTCATCTTTCACCGGACTTACGGGAGCCTGCCGACAAGCGTCTATTTTACCGAGAGTGAACTGAACCAGTTCGTCCTCAAACTCGCCCAGAAAGCCAACAAGCAGATGTCGCTTTCGAACCCCATGGTCGATGCAACCCTGCCGGACGGTGCCCGCATCCAGATCACCTACAGCGAAGTGGTCTCCACCAAGGGCAGCTCGTTCACGATACGGAAGTTCCGGGCAGAACCCATGACACCGCTCGACCTCATCCGGTTCGGTACGTACGATGCACAGACCCTCGCGTTCCTCTGGCTTGCCATCGAACACCGGAAGAGCCTGCTTGTCGTTGGAGGAACTGCGAGCGGCAAGACTTCCATGATGAACGCGGTCTCCCTATTCATCCCGCAGAATGCAAAGGTTGTATCGCTGGAGGATACACGGGAGATCCAGCTGCCGCACAGGAACTGGCTCCCCACAAAGACACGAGAACTCAATGCGGAAGGGATCAAAGGCGACATCGATCTCTTCTCCCTCCTGAAAGCCTGCATGCGGCAGCGCCCGGAATACATCATTGTGGGCGAGGTAAGGGGCATAGAAGCCCAGACGCTCTTCCAGGCCATGAACTCGGGTCACTCAACCCTCTCGACTATCCACGCAGGAAGCGTGTACGAAGCGATCAACCGCCTGACCCACGATCCGATCAACGTACCTCCGGTTATGTTCCAGGCACTCGACCTTGTCGTTGTACAGGCCATCTATACCCTTGGGAAGACGAGGATCCGGCGCTGCCTCTCCATCCACGAGATTGAAGTCACGAAGGACGGGGAGATCAACCCCATCCTCCTGTTTGAATGGGATATCCAGCACGACACGTTCAGGCGGGTTTTCCAGAAGTCCAGGGTCCTCGATGAGATTGCATTCCACTGCGGTCTGGGATACGGAAGAACTGGAACGTCAGCTCAAAAAGCGCGAAGAGTTTTTTACCTGGGCTCTCGAAGTGGAGCCGCCGACGCTCCGGGACCTTGCAAATGCCATTCACGATCTGGGTGACTGAACGTGTTCCTGCCGCCATTCATCAGAAGAGCTGAGAAGAAGCTGACCGATTTTGAGCTGATGATCCATGGCAGCAGCCTCCGCCCGGTGCTCCGGTCAGCCCATATGCCCATCACCGCAGAGGAGTACCTCAGGACAGTCCAGATCAACCTCGCCGGCACGCTCGTGATGTTCTTCACCCTCTGGGCGTTTTTTCTGATCAGCGGGTTCGAACTGGATATCTTCGGTCTCCAGACCTCCGGCACCCTTCTCTGGATCCTTTTATTCATGCTGATCGTACCCGGGCAGTACGTGATGCAGTCTGTATTACCCGCAGATCGTTGCACAGGGTCGGAAGAACCGGATTGACCTTGACATGCCCTATGCCATCTCCTACATGCAGGCCCTCTCCACCTCCATGCCGCCGTTCGAGATCATCCGCAAAGTGTACGAAGAGCATGACATGTTCGGCGAGATCTCAAAGGAGTTCGGCATGATCGTCAGGGACGTCGAACTCTTTGGTGACGACCTTGATGCGGCCATGAAGAACCTGCAGCGCACTACCCCTTCCACCAATCTCCGCGACTTCCTCAATGACCTGGCGATCGTCTTCGACAGCGGCGGGAATGTCACCACATACCTCGGTGCAAAGACCGAATACTACCGGGACCAGGCAAAACAGGAACTCGAAATGGTCTTAAAGACCATCGAGATCATGGCCGAGGTTTACGTGACGGCGTTTGTGGCCGGGCCCATTGCCCTCATCATCATGATCGTTGCCCAGGGTATGACCAATTCCACGGGAATGGCATGGATCCTGCCGATGATGTACATCTGTATCCCGGCCGGTGCGATCGTCCTCATCTGGATCCTCTCCCTGATGCTCCCCCCGGAAAACATGGAGATCTCCCGGAAAGAGACCATAGAATATGATTTCGGATCCAGTGTTCCGGGATCCGATGAGAAGGCACTTTCGGAAGCAGATCCGGAGAACCGTGAGTTCTATAAGCGGATCAAAGCGAACAAGCAACGGAATTATTATCTTGGCCTGCTGCGTCACCCGATCAAGACCTATATCCGGAGTTATTATTACGGTATCGGTCTCGGGGTATCTGTGCCGGGATCGTTGCCGCAGTCTGGCTCACCGGGGGATTTGATACCCTGATCCCGAATGATGTGCCGGAAGCCGCCATCTGCCTGATGATCATCGCATTCATGGCACCGGTCGCCATCTCCTACGAGGGGCGGCGCTGGTACGTGAAGAACATCGAATCACACCTGCCGGATTTCCTTCGGGAACTCTCGGATATGAAAGACATCGGGATCACCCTCCACGAGGCAATCCACCGGATTGCCGGTGCGAAACTGGGCGTACTGAGTTCAGAGCTCTCGGTTGCGTCCCGGGATATCGAGTCGGGCGCCTATGTCAATTCCGCGCTGGTGAAAATGGAAGAACGGATCGGGCTGGTCTCCGTGAAACGTGCGATCTCGCTGCTCGTCAGGGCCAGCGAGATCACTACGAACCTCAAGCAGATCTTCATCATCGCAATCACCGATTTCGAGTACTATCTCAAACTGAAGCGGGAGCGGTCAAACACGACGATCATTTATGTGATGATCATCTACCTCTCGTTTGGCATCTACCTGTATACGGCATACCAGCTGAATGTGCCGTTCCTTGCGGCGTTCAAAGGGATGAATGTGACCGTCGACACGGCCGACAACCTTACCGAGATGTTCAACATCGGGATCATCCTCGCTACGTTCTCCGGCATCATGGCCGGGCAGTTCAGCTCGAACAGCATCCTTGCCGGCTTGAAGCACAGCATCGTGCTCCTTGCGGCCACCATCGCCATGTTTGTGGTTGTGATGTGATACCGGGGAATGGCGTCTGGCTCCGGGACAGGGCCCGGAGCGTTTCAACAGGGGCTCTCCACAACCAAATGACACCGTTATCTACGGAGAATGCAGGTGAGTGCGTAATGGGTACTGGACTACCGGGTACCGCTCCAGTTATCCTCACTTTTTTCAAAAATAAAATTCGCCTGTTGAGATGGTCTTGCCCGTCTCCTTGTCCACAACAAGCCAGGTGATCGGAGTATTATTCGTAAGAACCATGCTCCCGAACTGCATCCCCGTACCGCTGCCATAATCCCAGCCCCCTATAAAGAACGTATCCCCGGCTTTGATGGTGGTATCGAAACTCCCCCTGCTGTTACCTACCTCGGTAAAACTCTGGACCTTACTGCTCCCGGCATCGTTGGCAGACAGCGAGGTTTCGTTATCACCGGAACGTAAAACCACATTGATGGAGCTGAGCATAAACGGGTCACCGCCTTCGTGTTCAAAATAGATGCCGGGGTTGTTGTTGTTCTGGGCCAGCACCAGAGTTGCACGGATCGAACTCTGGGGGCTCTTTTCAGCGCCCCCGGAAAACCCCCCGGCGTACGTGCTTACGATTGCTGCGATCATGACGGTAACCGCAAGCATCAGCATCACACCGACAACCGGCGAGACTGCATCCGCAGGGTTCCTGCCCGTCCTCACACAACCACCACATCTTGGTCAAAGATGACCTGGCCACTCGGGACATGGACAATCTTGACGTTAATAACAGCACCTGCCTGGTAGCCACTGCCCGGATCTGTAGTATCAAAACCGAGGATATAATTCAGGCCGAGATTGTCATAGGGTGGTGAACTATAGTACTGGGCAGGAGTCACCAGGACATCCCCGGCCATTAAGACCGCCGATGCATTGCCGAACCAGCTTTCATACCTGGTATCCGAACTCTGGAGTGGGGAACCGAACCGATCCATGTCATTGATGAACAGGACCCCGCTATACTCGCCAGAATCAACCTGAACAGCCTTCTCCCCGAGCAGGTAGCCTTTGATCAGCTGGCCAGACTCGTTCCTGAAATACGTGGTGATGCTCAAGTCCTTGGTCTGCAGGGGGTTCCCGCTGATATGCTCGATCGTCATCGCCGGTGCAGAAAAACTGCCATACGACCGGTTTTCGTAGAAATGGACTTCAAGGATTGCAGAGGGAGCTTTTTCCTTGGTGCCGGAAAAGCTGCCGGCCGCTGCACTGACGATGGCAGCAATAATGATCGTCACCGAGAGCATGAGCATAACACCAACTACGGGGGAAACGCCCTCCTCTGTCTTTCCCATCCAGACACCTCCTCGTTGTACGAGCGGATATGTTCCGCTCATAATACTTTTTTTATTTTAATAGCATTCGATAGTTTTGGACAATTCTTTTAAAAGGAAAATTTATTCAATAAGTATGATTAACATTCCTTATAAATTTAACATTTTAACTTACCAAAAATACAAAAAATTTTTTTAATATGTGAAGTCTGAATAAGCGAAAAAATGTAAAATACCGGAATTTGAAACTAAATAAACAACAAGCGGGCAAACGGCGATGGGAAAAATAACAACTATCTGGAAAAGTTTTCCTGCGATCATGGTATTATCATGGAGGTTTCATAAACCGGCTATTCCCGATGGTCGTTTCTGTTCATACCACACTTCCTGACAAAACTGCCGGGACTACCGTTGCACGAAAAATCCTTCTGAATCCGATGGAGTAAAGAAATGAATTACAAAAAAAATACTGATTCCGGCGTCTCGGAAGTGGTCGGGGAGATGCTCATGATCGCCCTTGTCATCGTATTAATCTCGGTGTTTTCTGCAACACTCTACAATTTCCTCCCTACCTCCCGTGATCCAAGTATTAACATCATGATGACCAATGACCAGCAGAACATCACCCTTTGGGACAAGGGTGGAGACTGGGTCAAGGAAGAGGACCTGACCGTGATCGTCGGGAACGACACCAACCGTACATCATTTTCCTACCAGAACGGGGACCTTATCCTTGTCCCGGATAAACCCGTATTCGATCTGGGGAGCAATATCACGGTACAGATGCATACACAACTCGAAGGAAATGAGACCGTCAAACTGGTCACCCCTAAGACGGTGATCTATACCGGGAAGGTCAGCCTGTGAGCGAAGATGGCGTGGCCCCGGTCGTTGCTGCGATGCTCATCCTTGCCATAGGAGTAACGTTTTTTGCTGCATGGAATGCCTATTACGTCCCCTCCATGAAGGCGCAGTCCGAGATTACCCACCTCAAAGACGTCGAGACCGGGTTCCTGCGGTTTTCATCGGATATCGAGACCGCCGCTTCCCTAAAAGGGAACATGAAGTCTGTCAGAACCGATACCGCTGGGAGGAGGGGACTTTACCTTCGATGCGGTAAAGTCCGGTGGGGAGTTAAAAATCTGGAATTCACCTCCTCAGGGGTATATTCAGATGGACTGGGCGAATGCTGCAGAACCCGATATCCCGGGCCAGAATGTAAGCCTGGTCAAATTCACCTACAAGCCGGTGAACAATTTCTGGCAGGACCAGGGATACGGCTGGGCGTACGGGAACATATATGTCCTGAATACTGAACGCAACCTTTCAACACCTCTTGAGTACCCCACCTTTGATGATGTCACGTACGGGTTGGCCGGGTCCCTTGTGAACCTAGAACCTGTCCCCTCGTATTCCAGTCCCGGCAACTGCTCCTCGATTATAGTCCATATGATCAATATCACTCCGGACAGCCTGCATTCCCGGATAAGCGGAAACGGGAACGGTATGCTTGTTCTGGAAAGCAATGTAAGCACAGACAGTCTTCCCGATGCAACCAGCCTGACTCTCACCATCACCGCTCCGACCGGGAGGTTCAACACAGCTTTATGGAATTCCGTAAGCACGAGCGTGGAAGACACACTTGCCATCTGCGGGAATGTGCAGCGGACCCAGCCGGATCCCGGACCGCAGGAGATCCAGTTGGCATTCGAACCATCTCCCTATCCCGAAGTGACCCTGGTCCGAAAAACCACAGAGATTACTGTTGGGGCGTACTGAACAGTTATTCTTGGTAAGTAACGCGTCGACGCAGCCCCTGCGAGTCTGTTACGTGAGTCCTATCCATGGGCATTGGTAGTTCAGAAAAGTCCTGATAGTGAGGGTATACCCCCAGGCATCAGTTTTTCTTAATCACCGGATGTATTGGATTGATCCCGGACCTTTTCAGGAGTATTACATTGCAATTCGTGGCAATATGAAGGACAGGTTGTTGGCAACCACGAGGATATAGAGCAGGATAAGAACGCAATAAAATACGGCGCCGGATCCTCTTACACGCCGTTCTGCTATGAGAGAGACCGGAAAGATAACGAGAAGGATTGCTGCCTTGATGCCCATATGCAGAACCGGGTTTGCCACGATTCCCGCCATAAAGGGATTCAGTTCGACGCCACCCATCCGGAGAGTGATCTGGGTCGTTATGATGTCGAGCAGGAATAACGTTCCGAGGATGAGCAGGAGTTCCACGATCCGGCGTAAAGTTTCATACTCTATTGGACGATGTACCGGGTATCCGTACGGGACATTTTGTCCGGGTCTTCCCGCAAACATACCGGATACCGGGAACTTTCATTTTATTAATTTTTTGCCAAAGAGGCACATTTTGTGGAGAGATTTTAAATTCAACGAAAATTATTACTATTTTAAAGAAGTTAAAGAATCCTGCAACACCAGCTGTTACATTTTTGTCGGGAACAAGGATTGCAGGAAGAACGAATACGTGAGGACCAAGGGGATAATTCCCTTATCCTGAAGAAAACGAAGAAATAATCCCGGAAACGGGTCTGCCGGATCAAGGCTGGTACTTGGTTATTACGATCTTCACGGACAGAAATTCCTGAGAAATTATCTTCACTCTTAAACCCTGCATTCACGGCATACCGTATCTGTTTTCATTTTTTTAAGAAAGGCAACCCGGTTATGCATTACTGTTGAGAGGTTATCCCTCAGCATGTTCCCGAGGGGGAGATCGGCGCGGTAACAACAGGGAGCAACATCACCGTTCCACCTGACAAACATGGTCAGCTGGAACAGCGGGCATGGGTTCGTATGGAGTGGGGGCAGGGTAACGGAGCACCCGGTTTTTTTAGCTGTACTTCTGATGCGGGCGAACAGGCTTTTCTCAGTTTCTGCCTGAATTTCAGTCCAGGGAAATGAACGTTCGAAGTTCACCGTATCAACCCCGGTTGTGCTGGCCAGTTCGAGCCCCTTATCGATACAATCAAGGTTCTCTTCCATTAACGCGATGTTGATATATGTTTTCGGTAATTTTTGTTTCATCGCGGATCGTTCCTGCACAAACCCGGCAACATTCTTGGTTATTATAGGAACGAATTTTTGTACTTCGGGAAAACTGAATGCAATCGCATCAAGGCCTGAGTTCAGAAGGCCATCTGTTCTTCCAGGAAGCAATGTTGCATTCGTGGTAAAATTGACCGAGATCTTTTTTCCTGCTGCATACCTGATCATCGCAGGAAGATCCGGGTGAAGGAGCGGCTCACCCCACCCGTGCAGGGTCAGGTACCGGCTTCTGGATTTATCGATGATCTGCCGGAATTCATCAAAAGAGATATAGTCCTCCGACCGGTTCAGCGAACCGCGCAGGCAGAACGAACAGTCAAGATTGCAGGTAGTCGTTGGTTCCAACTGCAGGATCGGAGGTATCGCATACTTCAGTACAGACATTCTGTTCCTTACCGGGACATCACGGATATGGCACGGTCGAATGCCGAACCGATACCCTCACCAATCCCAAGGAGGGAACTCATGCCCTTTCTCACTCCGTTGGAATTGAAAACAACGATCCCCACAATCAGTCCGACACCCAGGATATGGGCCGCTGCAAGGCCAATCGCTGCCTCAGGGAGAACTATTGGTGCACACATGTGATTTCACCTCCTATAGTTGATTACATGTATTTAACATATTGATCCTGATAAACATTTCTCATTGATCGGGAGAGTTTGGCCAGTCAGTATTTCCATGGTACCGGAGAACACGGCTGATGCCATATGCTGCAGCTGCAGAAACAACACCTCCGAGTAACGCCACAAGAAAAAGGATGGGTATCATCACTGGATCGGAGGGGAACCGTGCAGCGAAGCCGCTTCCCCAGAAGAGCCAGAAATGCAGCATATAGTACATACTGGCAAGCCCGACAGCGAGCAGATACCGTACCTGATACCGGCAGCAGATGAACGCACAGACCAATCCGAGAGAACCGGAGAAGTAATATGACCAGGAGTTCCCTGTAACTGCGGTATCCATTTCGCCGGTTGTTACAAATCCGAGGATTGCGATGGCAAGCGTTGTTATCCCGAAAACAAGAAGACAAGCGGGAAGCAGGTAGCTCCATGGTCTGCGTTCAACCGGGACCATGCTGATCGCTTCGATAATGAGCGCTACAAACAACAGGACATCCAGGGTCTGGATAACGAGGGCCTGACTGCCTGCCATGAGATCGATCGCTATCAGGACTATAGCCATGGCGAAAGCCGTACCGGGTTTTTTCACGAGAAGCAATCCCAGGAGCAGCCAGAAGCACAGGATGCTCCCGAACACCAGCTCCCCGGCACCCGGGCCGGGGAGGCCAAGCGTACTGTATACGAAATCCGAGATCGTATTATCGGGAAAGAGCCACGAGGGAACGAGGGCACCGCTCAGGGCTGCAAGTACCGAGAGTACAATGATAACTCCCAGTTCCTGTAGGGTGAAATAGATAGTGTCTGCCGGTTCTGCCGCTGGTTTCATTGATATGCCTTAAAAATGATGCCGGGTATGTCCCGGCCCATCCGGATTTACCAAGATCACGGGTCTATGTACTGGCGCTTCCATGCTGTACGTAGCTGGTCCAGAGCAGGTAAAACCCGTAGGCGATTGCTGCCATGATCGCACCGCATACAAATGCAAACGTTATAAGTGCCGGTATCGCCAGGGCCACCGGAGCCCAAGAAAAGAACCCGCTCTTACCGTTGAATGCCCAGCAGAATACGATATAAAATACCTCCGCGCATCCGGCCCCGATGATATATTTCGCTGAAGGATACGAATAGAGGAGGATACCGATTGCGATTGCCAGGATGCCAGAAACCACGTACCCGAGCGGGAAGACGGTTGCCGCAGCCCCGTTCTCTCCCATCTTTGCATTACCGGTCAGCCAGAGAGCAAGCGTAATGATGCCCATGATGGTGAGGAGGGTCGGGAAGAGGTATTTCCAGGGCTTTTTCTCCAGTGCAAGCAGACCTGCGCATTCGATGATGATAGCAACAACAAGTGCCAGATAATCGAACCGGATCGGCTGTCCTCCTCCGGTCGGTGCTCCCTCGGCTGCTCCACCTGGTGTTGACAAATTACCGGTTGTGGCATATCCCCTGTTACCGGTTGTGGCATGTCCACCATGTCCCCCAAAACCACTCATGGCCAGGGAAAACACAAGACTGAACACGATAATAAGAAGCGCCATGAGGATGACCGTGCCGGGTTTTTTGGTAATAAGTATCCCGAGCACGAACCACAGGCAGGTAAATGCGCTGGCAATAAAGATCCCCGCACCCGGTCCGGGAAGTTTCAGGAACGCATGGACCAGTCCCGGTGCACTTCCCCCGGGAAGGACATGGCTGAGCCCGAAGCTGCTGGTCAGGAAGGCAATCACTGCAAGGGCAACGATGATCAACAGATCCTGCCGGGTGAAATATCCGGCGAGTTTCGTTTTCCAATCGCACTGGCTTTTCTCTTCTGTCATGTATGATCCTCATAATTCCAGTTCTGGTGTGCCGCCGGGTGCTCTCTCGACGTATCCGGTGGATTCTGGTACAGTATATCTATCAAAGTACGGTCAAATAAGTATTTTCATTTAACATTTCCAGAAAGTAAATTAAATTATTAATTCTGAGGGACAAGTACTACTGATGACTGAAAACCAAGACGCGAAACGGGACTCAGAACGGCCGGCGACCGATCTCGATCTCCTTCTCCAGAAGGCAAAGGAGTTCCACGATGAGATCTGTGCCGGTATTGTTCTGGGTACCCGGATGACCATGATCGGCATGCGGGAACTGGGCATGAATCCTCTGAAGAAGAACCGCAATCTCATTGTCTATGTGGAGATCGACCGCTGCATTGCCGACGCGATCCAGGCAATCACCAGCTGTTCGCTCGGCCACCGCACGCTGAAGTACCGGCCGTACGGAAAGTTCGCGGCTACTTACGTGGACCTTAAGACCGGTACCGCGGTACGGGTCAACGTGCTTGAGAAGAAGCGGACGGAGAAGACGGGAAATGAGGCTATGAAAGACGCGGCAAAAATACTGCTCGAAACGCCGGAATCCGATCTGTTTCGCATCCGGCATGTGAGTCTCACCATACCCGATGGAGACATGCCGGGTATGCCGAAATACCATGCACGTTGCAGCAGGTGCAACGAGATGATTGTCGATAACAAAGAGGTCACCCGCGACGGAACGGTCCTGTGCGGCAATTGTGCCGGCGGGTCATACTACACGGAACGGGAATAAGAGACATTGTCAAGATCATTGCTGAAAAACAAAAGACGGGACATATCAAAATTGTACACTTCAGGAAGACACGATGAGACCGGACCACTCACACACAATTCTTGAAAAAGGGTATGAGAAACTTGCAAGCGAATACCACCGGCTTGGCCTGCCCGAGGTTACGGTGAAGAACTTCGGGCTTAACCCGGGCTGGAATGCGGTGATCGGAAGCTGCGGGTGTTGCGGGGTTGCGATGAGCTTCCAGAACAATAATCCCCACTATGGCACCGACCAGACCCTGCAGGACCTGGAGTACTTGAAGTCCTGCATCGGCTCGCCCCTCTTTGATGTGGCATCTGCAAATATTTCTGACACCCGCCTGAGCCGGCGCTCGGTCGCCCTTACCTCGCTCAATGCACTCTCCCAGCCATTTGTCACCGATGAAGTGCTCCAGAACAAGGGGTATTCCGTTGGTCTGGAAGTAAAAGATCTTGTCAGAAGCGACGATAACCTGGTGATCGTGGGATACGGGGGCCTCAGTCAAGAGCTATACCGGGCGGTGCCGGGAACTGCATGTTACCGACCAGCGGCCGGTGGAAACCTTCCGGACAACAATTGTCGGTGAAACGGTCAGCTACGGACCTGCCGGTATCACCGTCCACCCGGTCGAGGAGAACCAGGAAGTGCTCAAAGACGCGGATGTTACGATCATCACCGGTTCTACGCTCGTGAATGGTACCTTCGAAGAGGTCGTGGGATATGCGAAGTATGCCCGTATACGTGCACTCTACGGGTCGAGCGCCCAGCTGATCCCGGACGTGCTCTTTGAGAACGGGATCAACATTGTCATGTCCGTTGCCATCAGCGACCCGGCCCGGTTTGCAGCCGATGTGATGAATGCCCCGGACATGGAGACCGCCCTGCGGAAACACCAGCGGAAGTATAACGTCGGGTGCCTGTGAATGGGGGGAAAACCGTGACGGTTCTGATTTTTTCGTGAAACTGATGGTCGTAGTTTTATTAATCGTTCTGTCATATTGCCCGTTCAACAATGGCACCAAGGTTCCGGATGAACGTTCCACTTCCCGTTTTCAATTCATACTAAAATGTATATATATCTTGATCAATAATAGTTGAAGAGGTATCCGGCCCGGCCGATTTCCCGTAAAAGAGTGATAAATCAGGATCCGGCCCGGAGCAGAAAATCGTAGGAGGATTTGTCATAGACAGGAACAACCAGTTCACCACGAAAGCAGCTGAACTGAAACTCACAGCACACGATCGTATGCCGGGCACTAGCCCGGCCGCAGGAATTCCACCAATCGCAGAGGAACACATCCTCGCCGCAACGCGACCATCCCGCCCCGGCATATCAAAAATTTCCGGAGGTGCACCATGAGCCGCGGCCGGCACCCGATCAGGGCACTGGAAGAAGCAGACAAGATCGCAAAAAAACGGGGACTCGTTCACTATTACGAGCGCGTTCCCGGTATGATCGGTGACTTCTCCATTGCAATCCCTCCGTGCCTGGCGCAGGTCCGGATCAAACGCATGCGTTACCTCCGTTGCACCATGCAGTGGCTGGAGCGGGAGGCACATGAGGAGATCAGCGGCCTGAAGATGTTCCCCGTCATCCCGGGAAATTTCCCGCGAGCTCTGGATCTGTTCACCGGAGTACTGCTGGAGATTCTTCCGGGTCTGCGACACCGGACTCGCCGAACTCGGGCGGGACGGTGCCCTGCTCCCTCAAAAATCTCCGGTCCCACAGCCGGGAACCGTGACCCCCGTCACGCAGCCGGTTGCAGTCTCCCCTCACCAGCCGGGGGACACATTCAATCCCTGAAACCCGTATCCGGGACCCCCGTCGAGAGTCCTCCGTCGGAGAACTGCCTCACGGGGAGTACTGCTCCTGTCCTGAAATCCCCTATCATAAAATGGCCTCCTTTTGTCAAACGGAGGATATTTCAAGCGATTTTCCGGAGACACCCTTCTTTCGGGAGACCGAAAAACTGCGGAATTCACCAAAAATACCAGCTGAAATGCCCTGGAATTGTCTGATCCTGCCCCGGTTTGCAAAATTTTACGTCGTAGAGGCAAAACTGCGCTAATAGGACCCTTTTAATTTGATGATCGGCTCTGGGATCGGGTACACCCACCAGGGGTGGCAGAAGGAAAAGGCAATTTGGGATCCCGGGTGATCGGGGATAGATCTCATGGATCAGATGAGGGATAACTGCCTCTGTCCGAAAGGATCCCCAACCGGTTCACAACCATTTGGATCCTGGCAGAATCTTCTGACGGTTATAGAAAAATTTGGCGGATTTTTTTATCACGCGCACGGATGAATGATCAATCTTAAAAAAAATTATGACTGAAGGGAAGAATTTCAGGACCGGTTTTTAGAGAAAGCAGAACTATTCCGGTTTCTTCGTCCCACCATTTTTTCTGATGACCATCCAGAACCCGGCATCATCGCTGATGATCCGGTAATCGTTGATCCCGGCAGATTCAATCGAGGCTTCGATCTCACCGGCCCGGAACTTGCGGAACCGGGTACGTGCCGGATGATCCGGATCGTCCACGATCCCGCGCTCCTTTCGCCCGGCAATGACTTCTGCCTTGATCTGTGAGGTCCCGTATCCCCCGCCAATATAGGTTGCACCGCCCGGCTTCATGACCCGGAGGATCTCCCGGAATGCGGCCGGGAGATCCTGCCAGAAGTGGTAGGACCCCCGGCTCACTACGAGGTCGAACGCGCCATCATCAGCAGGAATTGCATGGACATCCCCTATCACCGGGATTACGCGTCGTGAAAGACCCCGGGCCCGGACATTCTGCACGGCAAGTGTGTGCATCTCTCGCGAACTGTCGAGTGCCGTCACACGGAGATCCGAGAGGAGTGCAATGGCAATCGCAAGTGGCGCCGGCCCGGATCCCACATCGAGGCAGGTGCCCGTGCTGATCCCGGTCCGGTCGAGGATCTGGTTGGCGATGATCGGGTAGATCCGGGCAAACGTGGTTTTTGCAAACTCGTCGTACTGCCGGGCATCGTCCGCGGTTTTCCAGAAGGATTCGGATGTTTCTGTCATGGGATATCATTCATATACTGCCGGCAGGCTGTTTTTTTAACGGGGTCTGTTTTTTTTGTCTGTCAACATTTCTGGTGAGATGAGAGAGATTAAAAAAAACTGGTGATCCTTCCTTAAAGGAGGAGATAGTCCTCCTTCATGCAAGATCTGTCCGGTGAAAATTATCCTCCGTTCTATGGACCAATCTTTACATCGCTCTTGGAGATCAGTTTTCCATCGATGGTATCGACTTCGAGGGTGAAGGTATTTCCGATACTGGCTGTAGTAAGGCCCGTGGCCGTGGACATGCCGGTCCCGGAGGTTCCTGTATAATACATGGTCTGGCCTGGCGTCCATACGGGCAGATCAACCAAACCTGTCGTGGCATTGAGCCAGCACGTTCCTGCAGAATTACATATATTGGATTTATTGGTACTGCTTCGTGACATGGTGCCGGAGAAACCTCCGTTCTCTTCATCCTTCAATCGCACCACGACAAAAATTTTCTGGGTCGCTAGTTCATCGCCACCGGCATGGTACATCTGGAGTATGCCTGCCGACGCGCTGTACGTTCCCTGGATATTCGCCTCTGGGGCTTTGTTGTTTGAACTTACCAGGCTGCCGGGAAAGCCGCTGACAATAGCCGCAATGATGATCACCACGATCAGCATCAGCATTACGCCTACTACCGGGGATACTGCACTTTCATTCTGCGGTCTCATAATACACTTCCCTGCACGACAACATCTTTCTGCCAGATGATCTTTCCGGTGGGTATGTGAATTATTTTCATGTGAACAATATCGCCGGCCCGCAGCTGGTCCCAGTTCACGCCGAGCACTCCCTGCATCTGGTCGATGCTGTACGTTGTTGGATCCCAGGGATTACCTGGAATAAGGCTGGGGACGTATGTTGTTGGCTCCGGGTCAGGAAGTTGATTACCGGTGGGGTAGGGATAGAAATGTGCACCACTGCATGTCACGGCCGGATATCCCAGACCCCCTCCCCCTCCCCCATTCAGACCCCCGATCATTGTTATTGCACAAGTACCGGAATTGGCAACATCCCCGTAAACGTACTGGTATCTCACAGCGGGGCTGGTGGTGCTGCTGCCTACGCCATAACCAACGGTATACTCCGAATTGCCCGCCTGTTGTCCGTTATTCGATCCCCCGAACGGCCGGCATAAGAATTCTGTACCGGCCTGGAGGTAGTAATTCCCCCACCATGAATTATTTGTAGCGGTTCCAGTATGTTCAAGATTATACAGGGTAGCGCCGCCATTAGTACCGGTGCCTCCTTCGAGAGTCCAGAAGATATTACCTGGATACGTCGCGTTCTGTCCAACGCCGGCCCCATAACCCTGCGGGACGGTAAGCCGCCACAAATCATACCCGTAGCTTCCATGGGTACTATAGATCGCATTGAAATTAACTACCCCGGGCATCGTTGTTGCCCCGCCAGTTATCATTGTCCCGTTGTTGAGGCTCTTAGTCCAGGATGTAACAATTTCCAGATCCCTGGTGTTGATAGGGGCATCCACTCCGGTTACCTCTCCCTTGATATAACTCGTTGACCAGTAACCGCTGTTCGCAATACTTACGTCCATGACAAGTTGGGGAACTTTCTGGTTTTTACCACCAACCAGCCCACCGGCAAACCCGGAGACAACTGCTGCGATGATGATCACCACGATCAGCATCAGCATCACGCCCACCACCGGGGATACGGCCCTTTCATTCTGTTGTTTCATGTACTCTCTCCCTTTTATTCGACTGAGTTTCGTGCATCCGTTCTGACACGGTTACGGTTTAATGGTCACATCCGTCTTTGAGATCAGATTTCCATGGTTATCGCTTACCTCAAGTGTGAAGGTTTTCCCGATATTAGTGGAATTGCTGATACAGTAGCTGGGATTTGATAAATAAACTGACGGCTGGAGATTCTGGCAGGTCGCCATTGTACCGTTGATGAACAGGGCAGTCCCGGGCAAAAATACGGTAACACTCGATGATCCATAACCATTATCCAGAGGATTGCCATTGATATCGGTGATCAGGGTCTTGTTCAGGACCTGGGCGGTCTTCTGATCAAGATTCTGCCCGAACGTGGGACCATCAAAAATGGTGAAGATCGTACTAGCAGTTGCGAGGCTATCGCCACCTGCATGATCGATCTCAAGGCCATTCCCGACGCTGAATGTCCCGGTGATTGTTGCCTGCGAGACTTTATTCACTCCGCTTACTGCACCACCGGCAAATGCGGATACCACCGCAGCGATGATAATCACCACGATCAGCATCAGCATCACGCCCACCACCGGTGAAACTCCATTCTCATTGATCTTCTTCATCGTTAAGCCCCCGTAACTGCCACATCTTTCTGGAAAATGGCCTTACCTGTAGGTACATAAATGACACGAACCGTGACGATATCTCCCGGACTTAATTGTTCCCAGCCGCTCCCGAGGACCGTTTGCATTGCACTGTTTATGCCGCCACTGGTAGAATACCCGGAATACGATGAAGCGGGTTCAGCAACCAGCCCGGTACCCTGGGTAAATGTGTAGTTGCCAAAGTTCTGGTTTGGGAGATAGGGCGAAACCAGATTTGTGGACCCGGTAACCCCGGGACCGAATCCATACGGTGCGCCATTAATCGTTGAGTTTCCCCCGCTGGCAAATGCTGCTCCCATCACAGTAGATGCTTTGGTCCCTGTCGACACGCCTTGAACCTTCATTGTGGTCACCCAGGAAGTTGTCAGCCACAGATTACTCGAAGGGGTTGGATCACTTATACTGCTAACAGTTGCAGAAAGCTGCTGGTGGCAGCATTTCCCGTATTCGTAATCTTCACGTCCATGACGAGCGTGGGGGTCTTCTGGTTGCTTCCCCCGATCAATCCGCCGGCAAAACCGCTTACCACTGCTGCAATGATAATGGTGACGACGAGCATCAGCATCACACCGACAACCGGGGAAACTGCATCTTCATGTTCTCGTATTTTCCGATTCTTAATCCTGATCATCCGGTTCCCTCCATCAGTCATGACGATTTCATGAATGGTTCTGCTATAGTGGAACGATATGAGCGCATTTCATCCATCATGCCAACATATTACTTGTTAAAAAATGTATTTAACTATGATCATTTGTTAATCACTTTATGTTTATAAAAAGCATAGTTGCCTCATGACCCTTCCCGGTAAAAAAAGAGCAATACTATCTTTTATTGCCGTTATCGTGGGACAGACTGATGAAAGCGAAGACCTCTCATATCCACCCTGCACGATATTTTCAGTAAAACCGTGCTTGGCCGGGCCATGGTGATTAGATCAGTTCCAATTGAGTTCAGGTAATCTTCCCTATTAAATATTTATAGTTAATTTCTTTAAAAAGTAAATTAAAATTACTAAAACTTATATGATCGGAAATACTACAGAATTGTGATCATTATGGGCTCACCAAAAGATGTGATGGAGCTGTTTGCAGAACGAGATATTCGCCAGATGTTACCCGAATATGATGGATGGACCATTGAACGGGTACAGGGATCCCGGATCCCGGGATGTTTTTACCGGATTTCCCGAAGCAAATGGGCAGGGACGGAAATTGGATTTATTGCGGTATCCTTGGACCCGGAACCAAAAGAAGAGTTGATCAGCGCACTCGATTCGCTGCCCGATGGTCATGGATCCCACACAAAAAAGCACCTGCTCACGCCCCAGGCAACCGATATCTCCGGCATCCCGCCCCACATACGGATCCTCCTGATGACCGCGTTTGCATTTGCCGGTGGAAAACTTGTCTGGCTCACAAAGAAGAAGAATGCCAGAAAATTTGTGATGGAACTGCCAGTTACAGCCTGAACTACCGGACATTCCACGGAAACTCCGTCCATGCTCACTCGCCATCACGTCGTACTTGGACTGCTCTGCAGCATTATCCTCGGCAGCGCAATAGTGGTTTTTGATCCATTTCTGGCAGTACTGGTGACAGCGGGAACAGGTATTGGCATCATTCTTCCGGATATCCACATGAAACGGCCCAAAAAAAGCATTCTCCTCATGATTGCCTGGAGGATTGTGCAGGCTGGCAGGTTGATCTGTATACCGGTCATATGCACACTGTACAGCAGATTTTTTAAAATTGCCGCTGAACCGGGAGACAAGCGGCTGACCCATTCAATCCCCGGGGTTTTCTTGTATTTCACCATACTGGCAGGAATAGCGTATGTCCTCGTCTCCCTTTTTAAAAATTATATTCCTGTTTCCCTGTTCATGGGATCTCTCGGGGGAATATTGTTGGGAATGCTCCTCCATCTTGCAGAAGATCTCTGTACCCGAAAAGGGATCTCCCCTTTCTATCCAATGAATGATACCAGGATTTTCGGATCGATACGACCCTGCGACGTCATGGATAACCGGATACTCCGTTTTCATATCTACCACGGCTCGATCCTCTTTTTTTTCCTTGTATTCCAGTTTGCCATGAACTGGTCAGGGTACTATCTGATAGCCTTCGGCTTTCTGGGTATCGGTATCTGTATTGTTTCCATGGTCTGCCAGTCGGATGTCCGGATAAAACTCCCGGAAAACAGGTTCTCCGATACCCAGGAAGCAATTACTGCATGAAGGACGGGTTGGATCAAAATCGATTTCCAGTCCTTCTATAATAATAACGATAGGTGAAAGGGCCTGCATTTCCTCTTGACAAGAGCCCTCGGATGTATTGAAAAAACGAAAAATATCAAGAAAGTGAACTTGAAGGAACTGCATCAATTTCTCGCTTAATGTGAATTAAAAGAAAAAATGCGGCCCTGATGAGTTGACATCTGCAGGGAATTTGTTAATGGGGTGAAAATCCGACATGGAAAATAAAGACAGGATCTCATTATGAAAATGCTGCCGGATTGCCAGCCAGCGTACTGACGCGGGGAATACCATTGCATCAGATGATGAATATCCGGTAGATGAGAAAATAATTCCCCGGTCCTGTTCACCGGGGAATTTCCTGACCAAAATACTGGCTGAAATATGTGTGTGCATTTAAGTATGTGTGTGCATGTGTCCGGTTGGTGCGTGTTTCCAAGGGACAATAATCATGTTAGACATCTCTGTTTATAATATTTTTTATTTAACTTCATATACAAATTAAGTTAAATTACTTAATGTCGGGGTATACTTGGCCTTAGCGAATCAGGTATCAAAACCAGGATACACGGAGAGCTGAAAAACTATTTTGATCTGAACACGATACCGTATCGGTAATTTCTGGTATGACTTCCACTACCGATATTTATTTTAAGAATAAACACAATGACCAAACCTAATCACGCACTGGCGTGTAAGAAAGTACTGGAGATGTTCGTTTGTGAAAATAAGTGCAAGAAACATGTTGAAAGGCAAAGTAACGCGGATCATACCAGGGAGTGTAAACTCGGAAGTCACGCTCAAACTTGCGGATGGATCGGAGATTACTTCAATCATCACAAAAAAATCTGTCGAGACGCTGGGTCTCGCACCCGGTGTCACAGCGTATGCGGTTATTAAATCCAGTGAAGTGATGATTGCTGTCGATTGATCCCTTCCCTGTTTTTATATTCCTGAGTGACCTTTGAAAGATTTTATGTATCAAAAAATGGGAATATTAACTAATTATAGTTATCAATTTTAAAAGTTAAATGAAAATAATTTTACGTAACCATGACCAATAGGGTTGTGTTCAAAGGAATGATACCTATGAAACGGTCATTGAGTAAAAACAGTCTTATCCTTATTGGTATCGTATGCGGACTCCTGCTGGCAACGGCATTCCTTGCAGGCTGCACCTCCACCGCCCCGCAGTCCCAGACCCCGCCAGCAACACCCGCCCCGACGCCCCAGCCTGCCGTGACGACAGCTGCACCGGTGCCAACACCGGCTGCTGCGACCACGGGCACGCCCAAACCCACGTTTACCCCGTCCCAGGGCAATGTGGTGGCGTACACCGCAGCCTCTCTTAGCGGTGTCTCTCCGAAGCTTGCGTCGGATTTCGAAAAGATGTATCCCGGAGACACGGTCGTGTTCAACCTCGACGGGACCCAGGCCCTGAAGACACAGGTCGAGAACGGTGCCTATGCAGATGTGTTCATCTCCGCCAGCAACTCCTACACAAACACGCTCAAGGGAGAGGGCTATTTCGTGAATAGTACGGTGCATCCTCTTACATCAAACTATGTTATCGTCATCCTCCCGGCCAGCAACCCCGGTAATATCCAATCCATGGCCGACCTGGCAAATCCCGGGGTGAAGATCGCGATGGAGGACAAGAGCGTCCCGGCCGGTACTGCCACCGTAGCAGTGCTAGCCAACCTTGCGAAAGACACCTATAACGCGGACTGGAACAGCTCAGTCTTCAAAAATGTGGTCACCTATGAGACCTCGGAACCGGCTGTTGCGACCAAGGTCTCTCTCGGTGAAGTGGATGCAGGGTTCGTGTACGAATCCACCTATACGGCAGCGCCCAAGAACACCTACCTTGCAATTACCATCCCGAAGAAAGACAATTATCTCCAGACCTACACCATTGGTGTCCTGAAAGGATCCACCAGCACGGGTGCATCTGCGGATTTCGAGAATTTCATGCTTTCTGCCTTCGGACAGCAGGACCTTAAGGATTATGGGTTCCGGCCCCTCTGAACCTCCTGATTTTTTTATCCGGACTTCCAATACATTGGACATAACCGATTCCCTGTCATGAAACCCGCAGGTAGTATTCCGGAACAATACCGGCGCACCGTCACGTACATGGCCGCGGGTGTCCTGATCCTCTCCGTCACCCTCTACCTTGCTTTACCAATAGCAGCGTTATTCCTTCGCATCACACCGGATCTTTTCTTCTCGTCGCTTTCGGATCCCCAGGTGACCAGCGCGCTGTGGCTGAGCCTCTTCACCTCGATCACCTCTCTCGGGATCGTGGTCCTGGTCGGCACTCCCTTTGCCTATGTCCATACCCGGTGTTCGTATCCCGGGAAGGTACTTGTAGATACCCTGATCGACCTCCCGCTGGTTCTCCCGCCCGCAGTTGCCGGGGTCGCCCTGCTGATCCTCTATGGGAGGGTCGGCCTCGTCGGACGGTATTTCAGTATGGTCGGCATCTCCATTGCGTTCACCACGCTGGCCGTCATCATGGCCCAGATATTCGTCGCATCGCCGTTTTACCTGAGGCAGGCCAAATCGCTCTTTGAGCAGTTTGACCTGGCTTACGAACAGACTGCACGAACGCTTGGAGCTTCCCCCCTGCGGACCTTCCTGGCCATCACGTTGCCGCTTACTGCAGGCGGACTGGTATCCGGGGCTGTCATGACGTTCGGACGGGCACTGGGCGAATTTGGTGCCACCATCATGTTTGCCGGCAATCTTCCGGGTGTTACCCAGACGATGCCGCTTGCGGTCTATGTGGGTATGGAAAGCAATCTCTCTTCCGGCCTGACCATCTCTATCCTGCTGGTGATCATATCCTTTGGTATCATGATTGCAGTCAGGCTCCTCTCTTCAAAAAAGGTGCAGCATGCTTGAAGCAGTCATCACAAAAAAACTACGGGATTTTACTCTGGATCTCTCCCTGAAGGTCAATGCCGGCGAAATTTTTGTGCTTATGGGAACCAACGGGTCAGGAAAATCAACGACCCTCAACATTATTGCAGGCCTCCTGTACCCGGATTCCGGCTGCATCCGTCTCAACGGAACTCTCTTCTGTAAACCTGCAGTACAGATCGATCTGCCGATCGAAGATCGTCGTATAGGGTATGTCTTCCAGAACAGTGCCGTGTTTCCCCACATGACCGTGCATGAGAATATTGCTTTTGGCCTCCGGGTCCGGAAATTTTCCCGGCAGGAAATTGCAGAACGCGTGGAGCACCTGACCGGACTTATGGAACTGCAGGACCATGCCCAGGTAAAAGCCGGGAACCTTTCCGGCGGGCAGAAACAGCGGGTGGCGCTGGCACGCGCTCTGGCAATAGAGCCGTTGCTGCTGATGCTCGATGAGCCCTTCACTTCTCTGGATACTGAAAGCACCTGTATCGTGAAAAACCTTACACGATCGGTTGTTGCAGAGATGCAGATCCCCTGCGTCGTTGTTACGCACCGGGTTTCGGATAGCCGGGACATCGGCGACAGAGCCTGTATTCTCAGTTCCGGGAAAAAAGAATGGGAAGGCAAACCGCACGATTTACCTGATGAGCTCTCCTCGTGCAAATGTGAATTATGTTCAGGATAATAATTTATGTGCCGGTTGTCTGACTGGCAGCCACTGACTGCGCTGTTTTCAGGTCAGCATGTATGTCGATCTCTCCTCCGGGAGTTCTTGTCGTACCGCTTTTTATGAGGTTTCCATTGTTATAGACCTCTACCGTGAGGACATTTCCTGAACTGTCCAGCTTCTGGATTGTGGCCTCCACAACCCCGTCAACTGTCGGAATCTGGTAATACTTGTCCCCGGAACCGGCCACCACCCTCATCGCTCCAGCAGTCCCAACGGAACCGGTGAAATTCCCGATGTAATTGATCTGTACCCAGATCCCGGTCTGGGGAACGACCCTTTGCACGGGGGTTGGAACCGGTGGTATTCCGGTGGTAGGCGCCGGCTGCAGGGTTACTGCCTTGGGGGGAAGTTCCGTACGAACCGAAACGGTGTCGGGGTAGAAGTGGCGACCTGCGTTGGCGTCGGTGGTACAGGGATCACGGTCTGTGCAATAAGTCCCGGGGCAAAGAAATACACCCCGCAGACAATCGCGATGACAAGGATAGCGATCGCGCTTGCGGCAATGATCGTCCGGTTCCTGGAGGGTTCTTCAGGTCTCGGTCGTTTCGGTACGAGCGGGGGATTTCTGTATTTGTCCGGGAAATCCTGACCGGAACCCTTTTCACCGGATTCTTCAGCAGAGAGGGACCCCGGGATCCAGGGCGGTGCCGGATCCATGGGTTGTGCGCCATGACCTTCCTGCGAGATCACGCTGAGTTCCTTGAGTTTTGCGGCCCATGAATCGCGCTCACCGGTTCGTTTTGTCTTGGGTGGCTGGGCGAAGACAACCCCTAGTGTCTGCCGTGTATCACCCTTTGTGACAACCGTAAGGGAAAGGACCGGGTTGTTGCCGGAATTCTCCCCGATGATAACCGTCTCGATTGCAGTAAAGGGGATATCCTGCGGCCGGAACTGGGGATGACTGCTGTCTACAAGGATAAGACGTTTGCCGGTAAGTATCGCTTCGGCGGGAATAGTATTGATAACAATATTGTGCGTTGAAAGGAGGATGGTCTCATCGCTGCTGAGGTAAGGGCTTCCCATATCACCACTGGTTCAATATGCGCAGTATGTGGCAATATGCTTTTATGGTGCATCCCGTTTTCTCTTATACGGATAAAAACAATGATGGAAAACCGGTCTTTGTGCAGATAGAGGACCATTCATCTTCATATGAATGCCGTGATCGGATCACGCTACGAAACCTTAACGTGTCATGTTGCCGAAAATATTGGAACTATGTGGAAGGCAGTCGAGATCGATGCGTGGCTTGGGGCACGGAAGACCAGCCTCGAGGATGCGCGAAGTACCGTTACCGGGATCATCGGGAGGGTACAGAACGAGGGCGATGCCGCGCTCCGGGACTTCGCGAAAAAATACTGCGAACTGGGCGATATTGCGGTCTCCGAAGATGAGCGCGAGGCGGCATATGACCTCGTCGATACAAAGGTTGTTGAGAGTCTCATCGAGGCCGAGGCCCGTATCGAACGCTTCCACGAACGCCAGCGCCCGCGTGATCTCTGGCTTGAGGAGATGGACCCCGGCATTGTACTGGGTGTCAAGACAACGGCGCTCAACCGCGTGGGGATCTACGTTCCCGGTGGCAGGGCAGTGTATCCCTCTTCTGCCCTCATGTGTGCCGTCCCCGCCCGGGTAGCGGGTGTACATGAGATCTGTGCCTGCTCCCCGCCCCCGATTAAACCCCTGACTCTTGTCGCTCTCGACATTGCCGGGGTCACCGAGATTTATAATGCTGGGGGGGCCCAGGCGATTGCTGCGATGGCCCTGGGTACTGAGAGCATCAGCCCGGTCCAGAAAATTGTCGGCCCCGGGAACATCTATGTCACCCTCGCGAAGATGATGCTGCGGGAGAAGGTTGAGATCGATTTTCCTGCGGGCCCGAGCGAGATCGGTATTATAGCCGATGAAACAGCCAGCCCCTCGATTGTTGCTGCCGATATCCTCGCCCAGTCCGAACACGACCCGAATGCTGCCTGCATCCTGATCACTACGGATCCCGGTCTGCCGGAGAAGGTGGGACGGGAAGTGCACAAGATGCTCGGGGCTGCACCGAGAAGAGAGATCATCGAGCAGTCGCTGAAAAATTCCGGTTATACCGTTGTCGCCGATCTGGAGGAAGCAATCGCGGCATCGGATATGGTGGCTCCCGAGCATCTGTCGATCCAGGTAGCCGATCCCCTGTCGGTAGTTACCCGGGTAAAGAATGCAGGTGCCATTTTTGTCGGTAAGTATTCTGCTGTAGCCTGCGGCGATTATGCAGTCGGAACCAATCACGTTTTACCAACAGCAGGATATTCAAAGATGTATTCGGGCCTTGATGTGCAGCATTTCTGCAAGTCCGCAACTGTCGAGATTCTCGACCGGGACGGTCTGGAATCTATCGCGGATATTGTCGAGACTATTGCGGAGGCCGAGGGGCTGTATGCACATGCGCAATCGGTGAGGGTGAGAAGGGGATTGTGATTTTTTTAAAAATTATCTATTCATGGAAAATTGATCCGCCGCACCCCTTACGCCAGTCCTGCCCCCGACGGGGCGCCCCGCGGCGGTTCAACCTCCTTGCCCTGCCATGATCGAAGTTCTTTCGACCTTCTCACACTTCGTGGTTCTGACGAACTACTCAGAAGTCGAAGTTCACTTCTCCACAGTCCTGCGGGCTGTCCCCGGAGAGGCCCTGAGGCGGGGAGCCCTCATAACTGAACGATTTTCGAGGTTCCGGGGGGAACTCTATTCGTTCAGGTCTGTTCCTCCGGAGTTAATTTTTTCAATTAAAATTCAATGGACCCGGATCAGTTTTTCGATCGGGCTCATGACTGCGATGAACGGAATGCCTGCCATCTCAAACCAGTACGGTGAATTTTCGATACGCACAGCATAGTCATGCCATGGTTAGAACTGAACGACCATCACGACCTCCTCTTCCTTTTTCAGTTCTCCTTTGAGATGTCCGGCATCGAAGTCATAAGCGTCCGCAGGGTTGTAATCAGGGTACAGTTCGCATTTGTCGAGGATATCGACAAACTCTTTTAAGAAAATGCGGGGAATTACATCGACTCTTCCCCCGAAACGCGTGGTGATCTTCCTGATCATTGCCCGGATAAACCGGTGAGAGACCCGTTCGCGGTCGGGTTCGCTATACGCCTGGGCGTAGACATCAATTACCTTGAGTGCTACCAGTTCAAGTTTGGCGGTATTAAATTTCGAAAGAACAATCTGGGGCTGGCGAGGATTCCTGAACGCATCGCTCTGCACCACGCCGATCCGATCGTAAAGCGGGGGGATAGACCTGATACCCCGCGAACCGTCATACAGTGCCGGAGTCCCGGTAAACAGGAAATAACAGCGGGGCATATCCCCGCGGTCAAGGGCATCGATGATCCGGACCAGCGTCTGATACCCTTTCTCCCGCTGGTTCCTCTGCAGGCCCTGGGTTGTCTCCAGTTCGTCAATAGCGATCGCGAGCCCGCTGTAGCCCGCCCCATGAATGATCTCCACGAGACCCCGGAGAAAAATGAACGCGAGGGTATCATCGATATCCCCGCGTATCCCTGCTTTCTGCTTGAGGTCCCTGCCGATGTTCGGTTCGGCTGAGACCCATCCAAGTGCAGACTGGGCGAGCGGGAAATTACCCGTATTGTTTGCGGTATAATATGCACGCAGGACTGCTGCCAGGGCCGAATTCGTCTCGGAAATACCTGAGAACGCTGCTTCAATCTCCCGTTCGGTAGCGGACTCAAGAGCTGCATCCTCGCAGCTGCTTCCGCTGACGGACAACAACCGTTCCTCAATGGCATAAAGCCAGTTGTCGACAATGGTCTTGATCGCGTGCTCTTCTTCATTCGTCCTCAGGTTTGCGCAGATCTGCTGATAAACGCCCCTGAGCTTGTGGAGTGGTGCTGAAGCCGAGACGACGACATGGGTAGTAACAAAACCTTTGTCCCGTGCAATCTCAAGGGCCTGGGCAACAAGGAATGTCTTGCCGCTGCCATACTCACCCCGGATAAATTTTGTATCGCCGCCACCCTCAGCGACAAAGGCCAGCTGCTGGTCAATCACGCTCTCTTCGACTTCGAGCCCTACCGCGATACGCTCCAGTCCGCCGGCAGGTACCGTGCCCCTCCTGAGTGCATTGATGATGTTGATGCTCTCAAGCTGATTCCGGCCCATCCGTTCAGATTCCGGTATATTCATAGACCTCTCCATCCTCACCAACTCCTTTCTTCTCGACAAGAGACAATCCCCGGGATGCAGCTTTTTGAACCAGTTTATTCACGATCCCGGCGACCTGCCGGGTACCCAGGACTTTACGCAGGTCCATCTCGCTCGCCTTACGGTGCGACCGGAGAAATCCGATAATCTTCTGCTCCTGGTCAGAGAGCCCGAGCTGGTCGAAGACTGCCTGTGGTTCTGCGAGCTCCCGTGTATCTTCCTGTGGAGTGTGCATGATCGGGTGATCGGCAACAGATTGTTCCTTGCAGGCCCTGATCAGCTGGAGGTAATTTTCGAGACGGATGTCACGGGCATATGCGGGCATGACATCCATCCCGCAGAGACAGTAATACTTACAGTGTACATAGTCCGTCTCTTCAAGTGCATTGGTTGCACCGATAAAAAAAACAACGGCAAGCAGCTCCATTCCTTCCGAGTTCAGCGTGGCCCTCCGTTCCCAGAGTCTTCTGATCAGCTGTTCCATCAGGCGTTTCATGCAGGACATCGGCCCTTTTTTATCAACAACGACTGCGGCCACCCGCGTAAGGTCTGTCCCCTTTTTTACATTGGACAAGATGTACAGCATCACTTTTTCGCACTCGCGCAATTCCCCGTTATCTGACAGAAATTTCGCGTAATCAAGTCCGCCGCTTAAAAAATCGGTCCTGTACGCCCGATAGTACCAGGCCCGGGCCTCGCTGGTATTTCCCTCTTCCTGGTAGAACCATGCTGTCCCGAGCAGGCTTACTACGTTGATATCACGGGCAACAAGGTCGAGGAACCGTCGTGCGGCTTCGTCTGCCGGAAGACTTTTTTTCAGGGTACTGCCGATATTTGCTGATAACAAGGCCGAGGGTATCAGGATCATCCCTCGTGCCCTGCTCCTCCCGGATAAGCCTTTCACAGGCCAGAAGAGCGTCCTCATCCCTTCCCTGCGCTGCAAGAAGGTCACATTCGACCAGACGGTACTCCGGTTTTCGTGTACAGGAAAGAAGGGATTGCGTGGCTTCCAGGGCTTTGGCATATTCCCCGTTCGATTTCAGGAGGATGATGTAATCGCAGAGGATATCGCTGTCAGGGTTGTCAGCAATAACCGAGGAATAGGCATCAAGGGATGCCGGCACATCATACCCGGAGAGAGCAGCCAGGTACTTGCGGAGGATGGAAATATCCTTTGTCTCACGATAGATCGCAGATGCAGACTCAGCGGCAGCACGGCAGTTCCCTGTTTTTGCCAGCGCATCGACATACTCGTGACTCTTTGGCATATCCGTGCCTCCCATGGCGTGAGCTGCCAGAGCTTCTTCAGCCTCATCAATCTCGATGAGTGCTCTCATCAGGTTCTTTATGTCTTCAGGTCGTTTTACCTGCCTGACCAGTCTTCTGAGGACGGGCAGGGCCCCCCGGTAATCCCCATGCGTAAGGAGATACCCGGCATAACTTCGCAGGGCATCCTGGTTGGTCGGGTCCAGCCGGACGGCAGTTGCATACTCGCCAATTGCCCCCTCATCTCCTCTCGCTTCCAGCACTTTTGCCAGGTAGCTGTGAACGTAGGAAGAGTCCGGCATCTTCCGGGCAAGGTCCCGGAAAGAGACCTCAGCATCTTCATACTTCCCGGTGTAATAGGAGTTGGTTGCGGCAAGCACTTCGATATCGGGATCCCTGCCGGTCTCCAGGATATGAGTGCAGGCTCTGAGGGATTCCTGGTATCTTCCGTCTTCAAACAGGCGGAATGCCTCTTTTTTCTGCTCTTCCCGTGAAGAGGGGATCATGCAGATACCCGGTGAAATCTGAGCATGAGCAATCCAAACAGCATCCTGATCATATCAAGTTTCTGGACCCTTGAGTCTCCTTTATTCTGCCACTCGATAGGAATTTCCGTGATACGGGCCCCGTTCTTTTTCAGCCTCCAGAGGAGTTCGACATCGAACTCAAAACCCGTCGAATACATCAGCGGGAGAATTTCATCGATAACCGGTTTTTTGAAGACCTTTGCCCCGCATTGCGTATCGTGAAAGTCAAGGCCGAAAAGGATCCTGATGATCAGGTTGAATATACGGCTCTCGATCCTTCGCATGAAGCTCTGGCTCACGGTGAGGGTCGATCCCGGAACCCAGCGGGAACCGATGACACAATCGCTTTCTTTTAAGCAGGAAAGCAGTCGCATCATCTCCCCGATGGTTGTCGAGCCGTCTGCATCGAAATAGCCTGCACAGGATGAATGTGCGGCTTTCAGCCCAGCCATTACGCCCCCGCCTTTACCCAGGCGGTGATCGAAGCGGAGACACCGGATTGTAAGGTCTTTCCGTTCAGCGGCAATCCGATCGATGATATCTGCCGTCTCATCAGTACCATCGCAGACAACGATGAGTTCACCTTCAAAATATGGTATCGCATCAAAAAGAAGGGTAATCCTGTTCTCCTCATTATAGGCTGGGATAACAAGGCTGTACCGGGGTCGGGGTGTTGTTATCATGATCCGGGAGCCTGTCCTGATGAACGTCATGAAATGTTTCCAGTCTCATGGCAAGTCAGGAGCGTTGCCGATGCCGTCTGACGCCTTAACCTGTGATCCGGCATCGCAGGTATAGTACGTTTTGCGGAGTGTCCCAATAACATTACTGGTGTTTATCGAGATGTTGGGCAAGCATGGTACCGGGCCGGTATTTTTCCGCAATAGCAAGCGCGGTCTCGCGAAGTGCATGGTGTTCTGCAAGACAACTTGCCGGAGGAGCGGATTTGCGGAGGATTGCCGAGCTGTTCTCGGTAATCTGGATGAGTTCGGTCGCTATAACCGCATTGAGCCAGACGAGGTCGGCGAGCATGTCTCTGGTTTCCGTATCGTGCATACAAAAACTCGGATGTTGTTGGATATAAGCATAAGGAAATCCCATGCCTGAAATCTCTCCCTGTAGCGGGTGGCCGGTCTGACCGGTGAACATAACGGTGCGGGGAAATATTGCTGAATGCCGGCGTTAATCTGGTTAATGCACGGATGTTTGGTATTTTGCTAAAAATCTGGTAGGCACCATTCCTGTCGTTTTCGTACGGGAAGATACCGGTGGAGAAAAAGCGGATGTTATGGTTCATGATGACCGGAAACCCGGGCCGCTTCAAAAACCTTCCGTCAGTTATCGTGTCCTTCCGCATCGGAGATCCAGGCTTACCGGATGATGCCGGATCAGATCAAAGCCGGAAAACCTGGTACACCGGGCAGGATAGTGTTAACTTCAAAGTTCAATCATCCGGGATTTTGGACAATAATTAGACTGTCGCGATACTGCGAATATAATAGGCCTGACTGGCATTTTTCTGCGTAACATTGCCCTGCCCGGAGACGATGTCCAGCTGAAGGAAGGCAGTTCTGCCCGGTAACGTTTCGGTAGAAAAACCCGGCCGGATATCTGCTTTTTCTGATAAGAGCGGGTTGTCAGGAAGAAGAAATGGAAGAATCATGAAGAAAATAGTGGGAATTTTTAGTTGTATCATGCTGGTACTGATGCTGGCAACTGCTCTTGTGGCAGCAGACGACAGTACCAGTTCAACTACCAGCAGTACCAGTTCCAGCAGTTCTGCCAGCAGTACCAGTTCGGTAACCTCAACAAGTGGCGTATCCGTTGTCACGGTAACGAATATCACCACGGATCCCGAGGTTTTTTTCCCGTATGAAAAAGGTTCGATCACGGTGACGCTGACAAACTCGGGCGATACTGCAGTTGGCCTTTCCGGTGAAGACCTGCTCAGTGAAAAAATTCACTATACAGGTGAGGATACCTGGAAAACAATGAATTATATCGGGGCCGGATCCACCATGACCTACACGTTCCCCGTAACTGTTGATGCCTCTGACGGAACGTATTACGGTCTCTTTACGGTCTCCACAAAAGATGGCGGATCTATTCATTATCCTGTTAAGGTCAAGGTGGATTCACGGGAGATCAAGACTATCATTGAGGATAAACCCGATTATTTTTCCGAGTCCAATGCAGGGTGCGTCAATGTGACCGTCATAAATCTGCGGGACGGTGCAATAAAAAATATCCTGATCACCCCAGAGGGTTCCGGGTTCACGACGAGCCCGGCACAAAAATATGTAAGCTTACTGGCAGCACAGGGGTCTGTCACAATTCCGTTTGAGATAACGCCCAGTATGGCAACAAACGTTACGTTCAACGTCAGTTACCAGAACGGGGATACGACTCTGGCATCGGACGTGGTTCTTCCCATCACGCTCGATCTGGATAAAACCGCAGCGTCACCCGTGGTCAATAACGTTGCACTCGTCTCCAAAGGCACCTATTACGATCTTACCGGCGATATTACCAACGCCGGGATCACCGATGCGAAGGGACTCGTGGTCTCGCTGGGGTCCCCTGCAACGGGTACGGGGACGTACCCCGAATACGCTATCGGAAGTATAGCATCCGATGATTCCGGAAGTTTTGAGCTGACGTTTACCAGCACGGATCTCACGTCAGTTCCCCTGGTTATCCACTGGAAAGATTCGGATGGCAATGACTACCACATCATAAAGAACCTTAATCTCAATTCAGTATCAGGTTCCGGTGCGACAGGTACCAGTTCCACGACCTCAGGTAGTTCCGGTATATCCGGCGGCCCCTCCGGCATGAGCGGCCCGGGCGGGGACATGGGCGGCCCGGTGGCAGCACCACCAGCTTATTCAGCAGCAAAGGTAACGGTATCAGTTCGTTTTACCCCGTAATTCCCGGGGGTATCATCCTCGTCGTTGGTCTCGTACTGTGGAAGAAGCGGAAATGGCTCTCTGCAAAGTTGAAGAAACAATAAGAGGATCGGATATGGCCGATACCCCTCTTATCCGGCTCGCGGATGTGTCGAAAGTGTACCATCTCGAGGCCGGTGACTTCACCGCGCTCGATCATGTCTCGCTCGATATTATGGAAAACGACTTCGTCGCGCTCATGGGACCTTCAGGTTCCGGTAAATCGACCATGATGAACCAGTTGGGGATCCTCGATGTTCCCACCTCAGGAGAGTGTATATTGCCGGAAGGAATGTGGCTGGCATGACGAACCTCGAACGAACGCATATGCGCAGGGACACCATCGGGTATATCTTCCAGAAATTTTACTTAATCCCACTCCTCTCGGCATACGAGAACGTGGAATACCCGCTCATCCTGAAGTACAAAAAGAGGGACACAACCGGCAAAGCCACCGCCCTGCTCGAAGCAGTAGGGATTGACAAGGAAATGAGTGCCCACCGCCCCACCCAGCTTTCCGGTGGGCAGCAACAGCGCGTGGCCGTGGCCCGCGCCCTGGTCAATGAGCCGAAAATTCTCCTCTGCGATGAACCGACAGGGAATCTCGACCGCAGGACCGGTTACCAGATCATGGATATCCTCTGCGGCCTGCACAAAGATGGAAAGACGGTGATCCTCGTGACCCATGATCCAAAGATCGCGGAATATGCTCACCACACGATACGGCTTGAAGACGGGAGGATTGCAGAATCATGAGAGATATTTTCTTCGATCTCTCGGTCAGAAGTGTCCGGCTGAATTACCTGCGTTCGATCTTGGCGTCTATCGGTATTGTTATTGGTGTGATCGCCATCTCCACGATGGGGATGCTCGGGACCAACATGCAGCTGGAGACAAAAGATCAGCTCTCTGCTGGAGCAGATACTGTTGTTATCACGCCGGATGCTGTCAGGATGGGTCCGCCGGGATCCAGTACCACTTCCTCCACTGCATCATCGGTTATAACCAAGACACAGCTTCTTAAAATCAAGCAGGCTGCGGGATCAAATGCCAGCAATATAATCCCCGTTTATTCGACAAATACGGAATTCACGTTGAGTTCTATTCCCGGCAGGGGCATGATATATGGGATTGATCCTGATCATATTACCGAGTTCCTTACGATTGAGAACGGGACAAACATTGTTGGCGCAAATGATGCTCTTGTGGGGTCCACGATCGCCACCAATTTTAACCTCAAACTCGGGAGCAGGATCAAGGTAGGATCCAGTACATCAGGATCCCGCTCGGAGGTCAGGATCGTCGGGATTCTCAAGGAACGGGGACAGGCGGCGGATAGTGTCAGAACCGACAATGCCATCGTTGTCTCCGACGATTGGTATGTAAAAGAGTACGGCGGGAAAGATGAGTACCCCCAGGTAAATGTGATCGTGAAAAACGTCGATAACATAACAGGTACCGAAGAGCTGATCACCGCGAAGCTCAACACCAATGCAAAAACCCCCGTTGTGCGGGTCTCGGATGCAAGTACCCAGTTGTCCAGCATCACATCGACCCTGAGCACGATGACCACGTTCATTCTTGCGATTGGTGGCATCTCGCTGCTGGTCGCTGCCACGAGCATCTTCAACGTAATGATGATGTCGGTCATTGAGCGGGTGCAGGAGATCGGGATCCTGCTCTCCATCGGGACAGAAACCGGGGAGTACGCCGGATGTTCCTGTACGAGGCATTCATTCTTGGCATCATCGGTGCCGGTCTGGGAGGAATCGGCAGTCTTGTCATCGGGTATTCCGTGGTAAGTTACATGATCGGTACGACTGAGTATTTCTTCCTGCCGGATAGCATCGTCTACATCCCCGCGGGTGTGCTTATTGGTATCGTTGTCTGTATCATTTCAGGGCTCTACCCTGCCTGGAGGGCATCGAATATGGACCCGATAGACGCCCTGAGGAGCGAATAAAAGAAAGAGCATCGTGACACCTGTACCTCTTTCCGTCAGATAAGTGGCGGTTCAGAGGGGCTGATCATTTTTATTGGCAGGCTATCGGATGCAGGGAACAGTATAAACCGGCTGGCGGTCATCTGGAGGATAACCCTGGTAAAAAACGGTATTGTTGCGACAGGTGATCCGAAGACGGCACAAGGCGTGTGAATGAATGAGAATAGCGCAGGGGATGCTCACCCGGAACTCCTGTCGACAGTTTCCCATCCTGAATACGTTCTCAATTAAGGAAGCCAATAAGACTGGCCAGACGGTTGCAGGTTTATCACCACCGGGTCTTATGGTCAGCATGCATGTTTTTCCATTGACTGTCACCCGGGATGAAATTCCCTCACGTCCGGTTATGTATACCTGTCTGGTTCAATTATTCCTCGTCACAATTCATTATATCACTCACTTCATACTTCGAATATATACCTGTATGAGATTACCGTTTTACAAAAAGGAGGTGCTTGCCAGGACGTGATGCTACAGGGATACCGAAGACCTTTACCATGACTGGGGTCTCCAGCGATGGGCCAGGGATTATTGCAGGTCCTTATCGCAGGTGAACTCAGCATGATTTTGTGGGGACCTCCGGGACAGGGAGATCAGCACCCGGACCCGGGGGATATGTACGGAATCAGCGGGACGCGATGAATGCAAAGACAAGAATTACCAGGAATCCCGAAAGCCAGGGACACCGTTGCGGAGGTTCTATGATAAACATCCCTGCAGCATGGGAGACCGGCTCTCAAATCCGGGATCTCCAACCGGAAATGGGATTGTGGCGTCACCCACAACGCGCAGCCCGCCAACCGGATTGGACAGGGAACATCAATCCCCTCCCACCCTGGCATCACCCTCTCTTTTTTAAAACATTTCTTCGCGAACGGTAAAAACGGGGCAATGCGTCTGATACAACCAGAATGTTGCATGATACCGGTTTCATGCGGGTACGGTTTGGCCTGGATGTCAGTCTATTGATAATATTCACCTGCCGGTTGAATGAATGACGGCTTTTTTCCATTATATCACTGCTTTCATGCTTTGAATATAATACTGCCCGAAAGAATTGTGATGGAGGATGATCCCCAAAGGGAGATCATTCAACAAAGGATGATAGTGAAAAAGTCAGGAATGCCTGGAGTTCTCATCCCATGCTCCTCTCGATAAGAATGGATCATGCGGCTGGCTGCGAAAGCATACGGTTCTCCAGGCAACGACCCGGTCTCGGGCCGTTAAAAACCTATCCGGTAGTACATAAAAATGGTATGTACCCCGGTATTTCAGGAGAAATATCCCATGAAAAAGAGCAGCATTCTCATGTTGATTGCATCAGCAATCCTTGTGACAGCACTGGTAACAGCGGGTTGCACGCAGGACGCCGGAAGTTCATCTACCCAGTCCTCTGGAAATCCGACATCCACGGCAGTGCAGGATCAGTCAGGTTCAACGTCAACGCAATCTGCCGACCAGCCAGTGAAAAGCGGAAACGGGCCCCAGGTTAACCAGTCTGCCCCATCCGGTACACCTCCCGGTGGTGCAATGATGAACGGGACAGCACCGTCCGGTACACCGCCATCCGGCACGAAACCATCCGGTACACCTCCCGGCGGTGCAATGATGAACGGTACACCCCCATCCGGTACACCCCCATCCGGGACACCCGCATCGGGCTCGTAGCGCCCGGGTAATGAAAGAGAGAACGCAAGTGCCAAACCGGTAACGATATACCCGTTTGTATCGAGAGGGCGGGTGTGAGAGATTTTTCTCCCCCTGGTGGTTTTTGGCCCCTGTCAAAAACCGAACCACAGAACATGCAGCCCCGCAGACCCTGCCTGACGTATCCTCCGTATCCGTCCGGGGAACATCCATTTTTTTGGACATGCAAAGATGCCATCCCTGTCAGGATACCGGTGAACAGAGTCTTTCTACAGTTAGACCATCTTCCTGTTTCCGGAATATTCACGTAAACCACGCGGGTTTTCCAGGTCCTCGAAAAAATGACCGGACAGTAAGTAGATTTTAGAGAATATTGCAGGAATCGGGATTATCAGCCAGTTCATTGAGCATGTTCAACCGGCACCTCATTATTTTCAACTGACCGGATATATCCAGGTAACTGCCACCAACTTGTAAAAAAAAAGTGGGGGAGGGATCAGAAATTGCCTGATGAATCCCGGGTTTTCTGTCACGAACGATCAGGACTGTTGAGACAGATCCAGGCTGTTGAGATCGGAAATAAGTTCTGCAACCGAAGTATACCGTTCCTGGGGTTTCTTCTGTAGGCATTTTTTGATAATGTCGAGGATGGATCTGGAATTCCTGTCGTTCAGTTCCGGGAACACCGGCTCTTCATGAAGGATTGACTGCGTCACCTCACCCATGCCATCGCCTCTGAAAGGTACCTTGCCATAGACCATCTCGTAGAAAAGGACCCCGAGCTGGTAAATGTCTGTCCATTGGCCGGAATCCCCATAGATATTCGGTGCTAGCTGTTCCGGCGCGGCATAATCCATGGAAAAACTGATAGCTCCCGTCTGTCTGGTGTCCGCGAGGGCCTTTGCAAGTCCCCAGTCCGTGATCTTCGGAATACCTTCAGGTGTTATCAGAATATTCTCCGGCTTGATATCACGGTGGACGATCCCGCGTTCGTGAGCATACCGCAACCCTTCGGCAACCCAAGAAATGATTGCGGCCGCCCGGTTAATCCCGAGAGGAAATTTCATGGTTGCCAGGGACGACCCGATATACTCCATCTCGATGTACGGCATGGGAAAGACGTTTGCTGCGTATATCTCGACGATGTTAGGGTGGTGGAGCCCCTGCCAGATGTGGAGTTCCCTGGTAAACTGCGTGCCGGTCACCTCGTCAAACCGGATCGGGACCTTAATCGCGATCTCCCTCCGCTCTTCCGGATCCCATGCCCGGAATACCCTGCCGACCCCGCCCTCGCCCATATATTCTGCCCCGGGATATTTTTTCTCCAGCTGGGGCGGGAGACGGACTGCATAATAGGGTTCGGGGGAACCGGCGTTCTCGTCCCTGACGGGACCGGGTTTTTTGACGAGAGTAACGTTCCGTGGTGACATGCCCGGCGCATAGCTGCATTCCCGGCAGGAACTCCCCTCTTTCGGGTCCGTTCAAACCAGATACCCGCTCCCGCTGACAGGATGATGGCAACCGGGATGATCCACCAGAACTGGATCAACGTGACGAGAAGCGGGGAGGGAGGCCCGGCGGTATTCGCCTGCCCGGTCTGGGGCAAATTACCATATTCTGCCTGCACCGGAACCCCCGGGAGTTGCTGGGTACCCGGCTGTCCAGCCGCCGAAGTTTCCGGCAGTTTGACAAGCTGGTCCATTCCTGTTATGTTTACCAGGCCTGCGGATCTCACGAGCGTATAGGATTCCGGCCCGCTCACAAGGGGGGCGCGGTCGACGATTGGTGTTTCCCCGAGCGAGACAGGGAAGCCGTTTATCGTGTAAGGCGTATCCCCGATCCCATCACCATAGTCTGTCGGCACCTGTGTAGCCCGCCCATGAATTCCCGATCGGGCCGGTAATATCGCGACCGAGGTACTGGTAATCCTGGCGGCCGGAGAACCATGCATTATCGTTTGACTGGCTGGCGACTTCATCGGGATTGTCGAACCGGTTCAGAAAGAACGTATTGGTATGGGAAAAACGGTCGACCTCAACGCCGATACTGTTGTTCACGAACGTGTTGCCTGATATGATGTTGTTTGATGCTGTTCTCAGGCCCATGCCGTGATCAAACCCGTCGATAGTTATCGCACTGATCCGGTTGTTGTTCGACTGGACGAGAAGCCCGTACTGGGCATTCCCCGAAAGATTTACCGCGTTCAGGGTAATTCCGTCAGCTGCAAGAACGATCCCTGCACCCGGTCCCCCCGCGATAATTTCGGGCGGGTTTCCGGTATCCAGCGCACTGAAGACGATCGGGCGGTCGATCACCACGTTTTCGTAATATTTCCCACCCGCAAGAAAGATACTGTCACCGTTACTTGAACTGTTTATCGTGTCCTGGATGGAACCGGCACTGCTTTTCCCGTCATATATGAAAACTTTGGCAGAGACCGGCGATGCTGCCAGAAGGATAACCAGGATGGAAACGGCTGCCAGGGTGGAATACCTGTTCACCATTGCCAGCCGCCGAACTCCGGAAGCTCCCTGGTCCGCCATCAGACTTCACTCGTTTACGACGAAGAGGAACCGTGCTGAACTGTCACCAATCGCGAGATCGATGACATCCCCGTTTTTCAGCCCGGTCCTGCACATCGGTGCGATCAGCTCAGCGTTGACATAGGTCCCGCTTGAGCTCCCACGGTCCTCGATGAACCATTCCTTGCCCGTCCGGGAGATAATCGCGTGGGGCTTGGTTATCCTTGTCACCACCACGTAATTCTCAGGCAGGACGATGTCCCCCTCCCTGGCATGGCCCGGGAAATCCGGGTCGAACCTCCCGATGCTGACCCGGTCCTTCCTGATCAGAAATGTCCGTCCTGCCTGGTCACCCTCCACCAGATGGAGGGCCGGAAAATTCTGCCCCGATTCCAGGAGAATTGCTTTTCGTACCGGTTCAATACGCGTATGGATATCCCCATACCCCATGGGGATGTTGACACTCGAAAAAACGCCCAGGTTCCTGATGAGCATCTCGAGTCCGCCATCGACGAGGGAAAATTTCCAGACCGGGTGGATACCCTTTGCCGTCTCCCTCCCGAATCCCGCCTCTTTTTTCACGAGACCGATCCGGACGAGCTGGTCTATGTGTTTCTTCGTGTTGGCGTAACTTGTGGTGATACTCGAAGCGATCTCGCTGATCTCTTTTGGCTGTTTCTCAATGACTTTGAGTATCTTCAACCGGATCGGGTTCGACAGGACTTCCAGGTACTCTGACAGTTCTTTTAAAAATACAGGATCTGTCGAGATTGATACCGTCTCTTTATCGGTCATGAAAGAAACCCCCGGGGGAAGTTCACATGCACACAGGAATATGCCGGGTGCTTTATCATACTATCATTGCGTGTGATAAAATATGTTGGTATCTTTTTACCGGCAGGAACCGCTCGACCTCTTTTTCGGAGAGATTCCCGGGCCTGGTCCGGGCACAGGGACAATCTTAATCCTCTCAGACCAGAAACCTCCTAGAATGACCATGTCATATCTGGACAAGATCAAAAAAGACGGGAAATATGCAAACCCTTTTTTTTGCCTTATGGGGATTGAAGTGGTGAGCGTGGAGCCGGGTAAATCCCTGCTGAAAATGCAGGTCCGCCCCGACATGCACAACGGGGTCGGCTGGCTGCAGGGGGGGATGCTCGCGGCTATTGCCGACGAGGCTATGGCACTGGCCATCTATCCGCTCCTGTCGGAACAGGAAGGAATTGCAACCATCTCGGAATCAACGAGTTTTGTCAGGGGGGCCCGGGACGGGGTGATTTTTGCCGAAGGGAGGGTGATCCGGAAAGGGCGCCGTGTCGCATTCACCGAAGGTGAAGTCCGGGCGGACGACGATAAAAAGACCCTGCTCTCCCGGACATCTGCGGCATTCGCTGTTACAACAAATCCGTAAAAATACGAAAAATTTATTCTTTTTCACTTATTCTTTCTTCTTTCCTTTCTCTTTCTTTTCTGACGACGTTGTTCTCCCGGGTTGGTAATACTTCACGTACCAGACAACTCCGACTGCAGCGACAACCAGGACAACGATCACGACGATCACCGTTGTATGCATTGAGCCGGCAGCAGCCGGTTGGGCCTTGACCAGGCCGGCCATAGCGGCGGAATTGCCCGGATCGGTCTGGTTTGCTGCAGTAAACGAATCAACTGCCTCTTGGGAACGTCCCATTTCGGAGAGGACATTTCCTCTGTTGATCAGGGCGTTCGTATCATTCGGATCGAGGCTGATTGCCTGGTCATAGGCCGTGAGGGCAGCCTGGTTTTTGCCGAGCAGGAAGAGTGCGTAGCCCTTGTTGTTCCAGAGCATGCTGTCATTGGGATAGAGTGCGAGCCCCTGATCAAGGGTCAGGAGCGAATCATTGTACATCCCCATCTGGATCTGGGCATAGGACTTGCCCTGGTACGTATAGAGGAGGCCACCTGTTACTTTGATCGAGCTCGTGTTCGACGCAAGGGCCTGGTCGAAAAAGGTAATCGCCTGCCCGTAATCCCCCGATGAGAGCAGCGTTACCCCCTTGTTGTAGAAGTCTGTCGCGTTGTCCGTAGCTGTCGCCGCGGCAACCGGGTATGCAAGACAGAAAAATAGTACTATTGCCAGAATGCCGGCAATCTGTCTGAATTTCATGGTTACCGGTTTGGGTTTTTCCATAAATTAATGTTGCTTCAGAAGCACCCGTGCCGGGAATGCAAAAACGCGAAGGTCTGCGGAACGTATCCTGCCGGAATCTTGCCGAAAATCGTTTTTCACCGCGATAAGATAACACTAATAGGTATTGTGAGCAAATTGTAAAGCAATCGGGGAGTTCACTGTGAAATACATCATTATTACCGGCGGTGTGATGAGTGGTCTTGGAAAGGGCATCACTGCAGCGTCCGTTGGGCGCATCCTGAAGAACAGGGGCTACCGCGTCACGGCAGTCAAGATCGATCCGTACCTCAATATCGATGCGGGCACCATGAACCCGGCACAGCACGGCGAGGTGTTCGTACTCAAGGACGGGAGCGAAGTCGACCTCGACCTCGGCAACTATGAACGGTTCCTCGACATCGAGCTCACTGCCTCCCATAATATCACCACCGGGAAAGTGTACCGCACGGTCATCGACCAGGAGCGCCGCGGCGATTTCCTCGGAGAAACGGTGCAGATCATCCCCCACATCACCGACCAGATCAAGAAGTGCATCCAGCAGGCTGCAGAAGAGGAATTCCCGGACGGGACCAGGGCGGACGTCTGTCTCGTCGAGGTCGGCGGCACGGTGGGGGACATAGAGAGCATGCCGTTCCTTGAGGCCATCCGCCAGATGCGGGGCGAATTGCCCGCCCACGACTATGTCCTGATCCATGTCACCCTTATCCCTGAAGATACGATGGGGGACATGAAGACCAAGCCGACCCAGCATTCAGTGAAGGCGTTACGGGAGCTGGGCCTGCATGCTGACATCATCGTCGGCCGAAGCGAGAACCCTATCGGGGCAGGCACGAAAAGAAAGATCTCGGCGTTCTGCGATCTCCCCCAGAGTGCGGTTATCTCTGCCGCAACCGTCCCGGATACCTATGCAGTCCCCATGGAGATGGAGAAAGAGGGCATTGCCGATGTGCTGACCCTCCACCTCGGGCTGGACAAAAAGGAGGCCGATACCAACTGGTACCGGCTGGTGACCAAGGATACACCAACCGTGTCACGGTTGCGATCGTCAGCAAGTACGGCATCGAGGACGTGTACATCAGTATCAAGGAGGCCCTCAAACATGCCGGGAGGGCGCTTTCCACGGAAGTGAAGATCGCGTGGCTGGATGCGGAACGCTACGAGCGGTGCCAGCTCAAGGATTATGACGGCATCCTGATCCCCGGGGGGTTCGGCAAGCGGGGCATCGAGGGAAAGATCGAGGCGATCCGGTTTGCCCGCGAGAACAATGTCCCGTTCCTCGGGCTCTGTCTCGGGTTCCAGCTCGCAACCATCGAATATGCCCGGAACAAGGCAGGTATTGCGGATGCGACCAGCGAAGAATTCGGCGACGGTTCTCACGTCATCGCCCTCCTGCCGGAACAGGAAGGGCTCCACGAACTCGGCGGGACGATGCGGCTTGGCAACTATACTGCCGATATGCGGGAAAAAACCCTGGCGCTCAAATTATACAACGAACGCCAGATCACCGAACGGCACCGCCACCGGTATGAGGTGAACCCGGAGTACATCGCCCGGCTTGAGAAGGCCGGGCTTGTCTTCTCGGCTACCAACCGGAACCGGATGGAGTGTATGGAGCTGCCCGGCCACCCGTTCTACTTTGCCACCCAGTTCCACCCCGAGTTCAAGTCCCGCCCGACCCAGCCGTCCCCCGTACCTCGGTTTCGTGGAAGCGTGCCGGGCGAACCAGAGGACGAAATAGAGAGGGATCCATGGTCAATACGGAGAAATTTATCCGGGAATCCATCGACGAGATCATGGCAGCTGCCGGAGATGACAGGGTCGTCATGGCCTTGTCCGGCGGTGTCGACAGCTCGGTCTGTGCGGCGCTTGCGGCCCGGGCAATCGGGGACCGTCTCATCCCGATCTATATCGATACCGGCCTGATGCGCAAAGGCGAGACGGAACGGATCCGGACGATCTTCGATGCCATTCACCTGCAGGTCGTGGATGCGGGCGACGAGTTCCTTGAAGCCCTCCGGGGAATTACCGATCCCGAAGCCAAGAGGAAGGCGATCGGGGAACGGTTCATCCGCGTCTTTGAGCGGGAAGCCCGGAAGCAGGGGGCAACGTGCCTGCTGCAGGGGACCATCTACCCGGACCGAATCGAGAGCGAAGGCGGGATCAAGAGCCACCACAATGTCGGCGGGATGCCGCTCCACATGGAGTTCACGAAGGTGATTGAGCCGATCCGGGACCTGTACAAGGACGAAGTGCGGGAAGTGGCCGGGGCCCTTGGCCTGCCAAAGGAGATCCAGCACCGGATGCCGTTCCCGGGGCCCGGGCTTGCGGTACGGGTGCTCGGGGAAGTGACGGAGGAAAATGTTGCAGTCATCCGGGAAGCCAACTGGATCGTCGAGGACGAACTCGTCGAGAAGTACCGCCCGTGGCAGTGCTTTGCGGCCCTCCTCGGGCTCGGTACCGGAGTCAAGGGGGACAACCGGATCCACGGGTGGATCATCGCGATCCGTGCGGTGAATTCACGGGACGGCATGACCGCGGACCCGCTGGAGATCCCGTTCGACCAGCTGGTGAGAATCGGGTCGAGGATCACGTCCGACATCCCAAGTGTTGCGAGAGTGGTGTATGACATCACGGCAAAACCGCCGGCAACGATCGAATATGAATAATTGACAGACAAAGGGAAAAGAAAAATCCGGATGTAAAATATGGTAACAATGGATACAACACGCCAGTACAGGAGCTCGATGAATGCTACTATATGCCCGCTTTCTCCCGCGACATGGCCATCGTCCGGGGAGAAGGGACGAAAGTCTGGGATGCAGACGGGAATGAGTACCTTGACTGCGTGGCGGGTATCGCCGTCTGTAGCACCGGGCACTGCCACCCGGCAGTCGTAAAGGCGATCTGCGACCAGGCACACCGGCTGATCCACTGCTCCAACCTGTATTATGTTCCGCACCAGGGAGACGTGGCAAAGAGACTGGTGGAGATCACCGGCATGCATAAGGCCTTCTTCTCCAACTCAGGGGCGGAAGCAACCGACGGGGCCCTCAAACTGGCCCGGGTCAGGACCGGAAAGAAAAAGTTTGTCGCCTTCACCCACGGGTTTCACGGGAGGACGGTAGGTTCTCTCGCAGTTACCCACAAGCCGTCGATCCGCGAACCATTCGAACCGCTCGGGCTGATCAGGACGTTCGTCGAATACGGGGACGTGGACGCGCTCAAAAAGGTTGTCGACCAGGATACGGCCGGCGTGATCGTGGAACCGATCCAGGGTGAAGCAGGCGTTATCATACCTCCCGACAGTTTTCTCGAGGGCATCCGGGAAGCATGCGACACGACCGGGGCCCTCATGATCGTCGATGAAGTGCAGACCGGGATGGGGCGTACAGGAAAGTGGCTTGCCATGCAGCACACGAAGATTACCCCAGATATCGTGACGCTTGCCAAGGGAATTGCAAGCGGTTTTCCGATGGGGGCGCTCCTTGCCCGCGAAGGCATTGAGTTCAGGAAAGGCGAGCACGGGAGTACCTTTGCCGGGGGGCCTCTTGCCTGCTCGGCAGCACTTGCCACCATCGGCGTGATCGAGAAGATCCTTCCCGAGGTAAGCCGCAAGGGCGAGCGTTTCGGTCAGGGCCTCAAAAAGTATCATCCCCGCATCCGGGGACTGATGATCGGCATCAGCGTCGGGGATGCCTGCCCGGATATCCAGAAGCGTTGCAGGGAGGAGGGGGTGCTGGTCAACTGTGCGGCGGACGGGAACCTGCGGCTCGTCCCGCCGCTCACGATCAGCGATTCAGAGATTGACCGCGTGGTCAGGGTGATTGATGGAGCACTTGGTCAGGTCCTGCTATAAAAAGAAGAGCGGATACGTCTTCGCGAAGAAAGCGGAGGATATTGCGCGGGAGTACCGCCTCGGGCAGATCGCCCGGCTTGCAAGCAACGAGAACCCCGAACCTCTATCGGCGGCCGCATGTGTAGCGGCAGAAGAAGCACTCCTGAAGGTCAACCGCTACCCGGACGAGCGCGTGAACGTGCTGATGAACGCGCTCAGGGCGTACTATGGCGATTACCACTTCGTCACCGGCGTCGGGATGGACGGGGTCATCGAGACCCTGATCCGCACGCTGGTGGAGCCCGGGGAGCAGGTGGTCATTGCCACGCCGACGTTCTCGTTCTACGCCCTCGCCGCCATGGGGCAGGGTGCCGGTATCATCCCCGTGCCCCGCGAACCGGACTTCTCGGTCGACCCGGAAAAACTGATCCGTGCAGCCGGACCGGCAAAGATTACCGTCGTGTGCTCTCCGAACAACCCGACCGGGAACGCAACCCCTGTCGAAACGGTTGCAGAGATTCTCGAAGGGATCGAAGGGGTCCTTTTCCTCGACAATGCCTATATTGAATTCTCGGACTGCGATTATCTCCCGCTGATGAAAAAGCACGAGAACCTGGTACTCGGGAGGACGTTTTCCAAAGTCCACTCGCTTGCCGGGCTGCGCATCGGGTATGCGTTCACCCCGCGCTGGCTCCCGCCCTGGTACCAGCGTGCCAGTACGCCGTTCACGGTAAATTCCGTATCTGCTGCTGCCGCGGCCGCCGCACTTCCGGACAGGGACCACGCAGAGCGGTATATCGCTCAGGTCAGGAGATGGCGGGAGAAGTTCACGGAAGAAGTAAAATTCCCGGTCCTGCCATCCGACGCGAACTTCGTCATGGTCGATGTCAGGCCCCATACCGGGGACCGGATGGCAGAAGAACTCGCCCGCCAGGGGGTTGTCATCCGCTCCTGCCGGAGTTTCACCGGACTGCCCGATCATTATATCCGGGTGAGTGTCGGCGAGGACTGGGAGAACGAACGGTTCTTGACGGTGATCAATTCGTTATGATGTGCGGCATCACCGGCACGCCGGGCACCGGAAAATCCCTTGTGGGCATGGAACTTGCAAAGCGCGGGTATACCGTGGTCCATCTCACCGATACGGTCGGGCCGTATGTGGTCGGCGAGGATGAAGAGCGCGACGCCCAGGAGATTGATACGGACCGGTGGGCAGAAGAGTTTGTCCCGGTCGACGGTTTCGTGGAAGGCCACTTTGCCCACCTGCTGCACTGCGACCGGATTGTCGTGCTCCGCTGCCACCCCGATGAGTTGAGAGCCCGGCTGGCCCGGCGCAAATACCGGGAAAGGAAGATACGCGAGAATGCCGAGGCGGAAGCGCTGGATGTCTGCCTCGTAGAGACCGTTGAAGCGTATGACCCTTCGCAGATCCTGGAACTGGACACGACCGGCCGTTCGGCCACGTACTGTGCTGACCGGATCGAACAGTTCCGGAACGGGGAGATCCCGCCGGACTTTGGCCATATCGACTGGTCGGGCTATCTTGAGGGACTGCTATGACCCTTGACCAGTACCGCTCCCACGCGAAGGTCTATTTCGACCCCCTGGTCTCGATAGCAATCCGGTGCAGGCTGACACCGAACTTCTTCACCATCGCAGCCCTTCTTGCCTCGGCTGTTGCAGGGCTCTTCTTCTTTTTCAGGATGGAACTGTGGGCGATCGTCGCGGTCGCCGCAAACGCGCTCTGCGACGCGATGGACGGCGCCGTTGCCCGCGAGATGAAGGTCCAGAGCAAACGGGGGGACTTCCTCGATCATGCCGTCGACCGGTACGCGGACATCTTCATCATCACCGGGATCTTTGCCGGCGGGCTCGTACCCTGGCAGATCGGGGTTTTCGCCCTGACCGGGGTGCTGATGGCATCGTATCTCGGGACGCAGGCGCAGGCGGTCGGGGTCGGGCGGTACTACGGGGGGCTGCTCGGGAGGGCGGACCGGCTGGTCATGATTATGGCCGTGGGTATCATCGACCTGCTCGTCCCGCTCAGTTTCTCCGGCCTCTCGCTCCTCGGCTGGATGCTCATCCTCTTCGGCCTGTTAGGGCACATCACCGCTTTCCAGCGGTTCGCGTATGTCTGGGCGAAGGTGGAATAATGTATTTTCCCGCGCGAATTCAAATTTTTTCACGGCCACTGTCTGTTTTATCACAATGCAGACACATTTTTCCGGAGAGAACCCGCCCGTTGTCTTTTCCCCGGTATTTCAGCGGTTTTTCCTGCTGGCTGCACACAACGTAATTCCGGCCTGTGATCATCATGAATGGCACCGGATCCTGGAACAGGCCGGATGCTCCAGCATACGTACGTGCCGGATTTTCAGGGTGTTTTCAATCTTCCCGGTTTTTTGCAGGAAAAGATCAGTATGAGTATCAGGAAAACCATGCAATTGTCCAGTCGGTCAAAAAGGAAATACTCATTATTAATGGGATACCATCATCTGGGATATAACGTGAATTTTGTGTATCAATTCCTGTTAGTATTTAACCGGAATTTTTTTAACCGGAATTACATGAATCGCCAGACCCGGAATGTGCACGTATGGGAGGAAAAATGAACGCAAGCCGTATTCTAAAGGCATACTGTCCTGTTGTTATCATCGTCATATTGGAATTTCTGCTTATCGGGGGGGTATCAGCAACTGAATTCGGGCCATGGTCCCTGCAGACGGTGGCCAGTACCGGCAATGTCGGACAATATTCATCCATTGCCCTGAATGCAGCGGGCAGTCCTGCAATCAGTTACTATGACCAGACGAAAGGTGACCTGAAGTATGCCTTCTGGAACGGGAGCCAGTGGGTCATCACAACCGCAGACTATTCCAAGAGTGATAGTAAATACAAATTGTTTTTCCTGGAATGGGGTAGTGACAGAGATAACGACAGTGATTATGTCAGGAATTTTCACGGTACCGAAAAGGTTGGGGAGTATTCGTCCCTGGCCCTCGACAGCATCGGCGATCCGAGGATAAGTTACCTTGATACCGGGAAAGGTGACCTGAAGTATGCGTCCTGGGACGGTAGCCAGTGGGTTGTCACGACCGTAGACGGCTCCAACTATATGAAAGGACAAAAAGGGGGTAACTGGGATGAGGATCACCGCAGGAACGAAGATAAATCCATAAATGTTGGGGAGTATTCGTCCCTGGCCCTCGACAGCATCGGCAATCCGAGGATCAGCTACTACGACCAGACGAACGGGGATCTGAAGTATGCATCCTGGGACGGTAGCCGGTGGGTCATCACGACCGTGGACAGTGCCAGGGATGTTGGGGAGTATTCGTCCCTGGCTCTCGACAGCATCGGCAATCCGAAGATCAGCTACTACGACCAGACGAACGGGGATCTGAAGTATGCGTCCTGGGACGGTAGCCGGTGGGTCATCACGACCGTAGACGGCTCCAACTATATGAAAGGACAAAAAGGGGGTAACTGGGATGGAGATCACCGCAGGAACGAAGATAAATCCATAAATGTTGGGGAGTATTCGTCCCTGGCCCTCGACAGTATCGGCAACCCGAGGATCAGCTACTACGACCAGACGAACAGGGATCTGAAGTATGCGTCCTGGGACGGTAGCCGGTGGGTCATCACGACCGTGGACAGTGCCGGGGATGTCGGGGAGTATTCATCGCTTGAGCTGGACGTGTACAGTAACCCGCGTATCAGTTATTTCGACGCAACCAACGGCAATCTGAAATTTGCCGCGTGGAACAGCACAACCTCCCTGTGGGTGACCGAAACGGTGGACAGCTCCAAGCGGGTAGGCGAGTATACTTCCCTTGCACTGGACTCGCTGGGGAACCCCCGGATCAGTTACTATGACCAGAAGAACCAGGACCTGAAATATGCAGCCGGGACAGGGCACATGCAAAACCCAACCGCCCCGGCGCCGACGTTCACGAGCATTACCCCGGCAAACGGCCCGGCAGCGGGTGGTACCACGGTAACGATAGTCGGTACGAACTTTGTTTCAGGTGGATCGTTAAATGTGACCATTGGCGGTGTGGCAGCAACGAATGTTGTCGTTGCTGACTCCACTCATATTACAGCGACAACTCCCGCCGGCACAGCCGGATCTCAGAATGTAGTAATTACCAACAATGATGGCCAGACCGTAACCGCGACGGGAGCATATACGTATATGCCAGCCCCGACCGTAACGGGCATCACCCCGGCCAGCAGCGTTGCCGGGACCCCGGTGGGAACCAGCGTTGCAGGCACGAACTTTATTGTGGGCACGGTACCGACCGTCTGGCTGGCAAAAACGGGAGCAAACAATATTACGGCGACCAATGTGACCGTAGTCTCGCCGACCCAGATCACCTGCACTCTCCCGCTTCCCCCGCCCTCTGCCACATCGGCCGGGCAGTGGGATCTCATCGTGAAAAACGCTGACGGGCAGTTCGCATCAAAGATCGCCGCGTTCACGGTGACAAACCCGCCCCTGACCGTGACCGGCCTCACTCCGGCCAGTGGCGTTGCCGCGACCACGGTAACGATCACCAACCTTTCGGGCACGAACTTTATGGCGACTCCGCCGCCGATCGTCTGGCTGGCAAAGACTGGAACGAATAATATGACGGCGACCAATGTAGTCGTAGTCTCGCCCACCCGGCTCACCTGCACGTTCCCGCTCCCCAACCCCACGGTCCTCGGGCCTTGGGATGTCTATGTCATGAACGCCGACGGGCAGTCCGGGTCAATAAGCGCCGCGTTCACAGTGACAAATCCGGCCCCGACCGTGACCGGCATCACTCCGGCGGCGGGACAGCCGGGACTCTGGTATCGGTAACCAGCCTTGTTGGCACAAACTTTGTCGTGGGTTCACCAACAACCGTCTGGCTTGCAAAAACTGGACAGAGCAATATTACGGCGACCAATATTACCGTACAAACCTCGACGGCGATCACCTGCACGTTCCCGCTTCCCCCGCCCTCTGCCACATTGGCCGGGCAGTGGGATCTCGTCGTGAAAAACGCCGACGGGCAGTCCGGGTCAATAAGCGCCGCGTTCACGGTGACAAACCCGCCCCTTTCTGTGACCGGCATCACCCCGGCCAGCGGGAAAGCCGGGACCATGGTGGGAACCAGCGTTGCGGGCACGAACTTTATTGTGGGCACGACACCGACTGTCTGGCTGGCAAAAACGGGACAGAGCACTATTACAGCGACCAATGTAGTCGTAGTCTCGCCCACCCGGATCACCTGCACATTCCCGCTTCCCCCGCCAACCACATCATCGGTCGGGGCATGGGATGTCAATGTCATGAATACCGACGGGCAGGCCGGGTCTATGAACGCTGCGTTTACGGTGGTAGGTGCCCCGACCGTAACGGGCATCACCCCGGCCAGTGGCGTTGCCGGGACCACGGTGGGGACCAGCGTTGCAGGCACGAACTTTGTGGTGGGTACGACACCGACCGTCTGGCTTGCAAAGACGGGACAGAGTACTATTACAGCGACCAATGTAGTCGTAGTCTCGCCCACCCGGATCACCTGCACATTCCCGCTTCCCCCGCCAACCACATCATCGGTCGGGGCGTGGGATGTCAATGTCATGAACGCCGACGGGCAGGCCGGGTCTATGAACGCTGCGTTCACGGTGGTATACGATATCACTCCCCCATTCACCACGACCTGGTCTTCTGACGGATGGACCGGCTGGGGTTATAGTGCAACCTGGACGGGAAATAGTACCCCCGGTTCGGAATACGGCCCGGTCATGGTTGGCACTCACGGCGAACACGGGTCGAATGTCAGTCTCAATCAGGGTGGTACAACGCAATCCAGTGTCTGGAAGACATTTACGGCCCCCTATGGCACCGGATATGATAACATTACCTTCAGCGGTCTGTTGAGCAGCTCCACTTTTGCCCAAGGACGATATATAGAGATTGATGTGAATGGTGTGCAACAATTGTATCTTACCGCATTGGTGACACCACCAGGCAACGGCCAGCAGTTTACGGTGAAAGCATCGTTCCCGCGTACGAATACGGTAACTGTCACGTTATCAAGCGGACAGAAATATCTGGCGGGTCCGATCTCGGAAATAATGCAGTTTAATTCATTGACTCTGGACCAGGAGGCATCCTAGGTATGCATCACGGCAAAGGCGATGGAAGCACCAGAATCCGTGCCGTTGGCAAACCCGATGACTCTTTTTTGCCGGGAACGGGCCCTCTTACCCACGCACGGAATACAACAGCCGGTGAAAGACGGAATTCATCCCCCGTTTTATTAGTACGATCGAGGTAGCCTCCGGAAGGCACGGTTTTATGCCTGCTTTCTTCAGGAATCTACAGGCTCACGTAGCCCGGCTGGATGTTCGTCCTCTTCGGGCGCATCACCGCGGTCCATCGGCTCGGGCACGTCCGGGCGAGGGGGTAATCACCGCCAATGGGATCGGATCCTGGCAATCATCTCTCTCTTATTTTTATGAAGAGCCGGAATATTGTTATGGGCATAGTGTCATTTTGACCACCACCTTTTTCAAAATATTCGAAAGAAAAAATGGATAATCGGACAACCAGAATAATTTTCAAAAAAGTGAATCATTGATGTGAGGCAGGGTGAATTCAGAGTTTGTACACCGAATCCGTTCTATCGCAATTTTGGGATGCCCGAGAGGCGAAGAATTAATCATCTCGTTAGCGAGGATTAACCGGAGAAGAATTGATCAGAATTCATTGACTAAGAACAGGTTGCGAAGCGAGCTGTGAGTGGAGAAGAATTGATCAGAATTCTTCGACTGCGGATCCTCCGGGAACGTGATAACCTTTAAAATTCTTTTTAAAAGATCCGGTCCGCTCATTCCGCCGGCGGCCTGACACGGCGCAGGCGCTCCCGCACGAACAGGCCGCCAAGGGCGAACGATTCAAACGGGGGAATGCAGGCCCGGATCCCCCGTTCCGGCGAGAACATCACCCCGATGTCGAGGTTGTCTGCTGTCAGGGCCCGGGTAAGGTACTGGAGATCCTTCTTTATCTGGAGATCCTGGTCGTCCCTACCGTTCATGTTCATTAGTAGTTTGTTCGATTTTATAAATTTTCCGATTCCTCAAAAATCATTTTAAATTGACTGAATGACAAAAACAGGTTATTATCAGTGGATTCCAGGGTTTTCCCGGCAGCGGGTTACCGCTTGCGGCCGTGGCGGCGGGACTCCATTTTCCCGGCTGAGGGTTTTGTCTCCCGCTGCAGGTCTTCGCTCTCCAGTTCTGCGATTATGTCAACGGGATCCTCCATCGTTCCGGTGAGCCGGATGACCTCGAGCAGCCGCTCCATCCCGATGAAATGCTCCGCCATGACCCGTGCGAGCGGGGTCATCACCAGTTTTGTGCCGCGTTTCTCCACAAGCCGGTGGGCAACCAGTTCCGGCAGCACCGGTTCCATGCTCCCGACCATCAGGCCGTTGATCCGGTTGAGATCGGCTTCCTCCCCATCGCAGGCAACGGCGTTGGCCACATACTCCTCGGAGCTCTTCTCAATGTCGTGCTCGGGTGCCACTTCCTCCATCTCCCCCTTGAGGAGGCGGATGGCGACCTCTTCTTCCGTGAAAGGGTTTTCGCGGGAATAACTGCCGCCGGGTTCGGCGAGGATCACCACACGGCCGAGGTCGTGGAAGTCCGGCCTCCCGGCCCTTCCGCCCATCTGGTTGAATTCCTGCACCGTGAGCCAGTCCCTGCCCATGGCAAGCGCATCGAAGATCACCTGCGAGGCCGGGAAGTCGACGCCTGCACCGAGCGCCGCGGTCGTCACCACCGCCATGAGCTTGCCCTGCGAAAAGCGGGTCTCCACGTCCCGGCGCTCCTGCGAGGTGAGCCCGGCATGGTACGCCGCCGCCCGTATCCCGAGCGCCTCTGCGATGGTGTGGCAGCGGGCCCGGGCGTTGGTGAAGATGATGGTCTGGCCCCGGTAGCCCTTGGACGACGTCCGCTTGTACTCTTCGGTCGTCATCTGCTTGATGGTCGGGATCTTCTGCTTGCGCTCGACAAAGAGGAGGTAGCGCTCCAGCCCGACAGGCCGGTCCGCGTACTGGACGAGCGTGCAGTCCAGTTTTTTCGCAAGAACCTTCGGCGACCCGATGGTGGCAGAGAGGTACAGGAACTGGGCCTGCGGGGCAAGGTACTTGAGCCGGGCGATCATGCCGTCGAGCCGGTGCCCCCGGTCGTTGTCCTCGAGCATCTGGACCTCGTCGATCACCACGGTCGCTATGTTCTTCATCTTCTGCCCCCGCCGGATCATGTTGTCCACCCCCTCGTAGGTGCCGACGATGATGGGCGCCTGCGGGTTCCGGTCCCCTACCTTGCGGGTCTCGGGGAGGTTGAGCCGGCTCGTCCCGGTCAAAAGCCCGGTCCGTGCAAATTTCCCGTACCGTTCGGTGAACCGCTCGTACTTCTGGTTCGCCAGCGCCACGAGCGGGACCAGGAAGAGCGTCCGCCCGCGCCCTTCGAGATAGTTCTTGATCCCTGCCATCTCACCGATGAAGGTCTTGCCGCTCGCCGTGGCCGCAACAACCAGGAGATCCTTCCCGAACAGCAGCCCCGCCTCAACGGCGAGCTGCTGGGCAGGCATCAGCTGCTTAACCCCGGCTGCTTCGACGAACTCGCGGGGGAGAGGGAGCTCCTCGACCGGGGAGGTCGTCATCACCGGGTGGGGTTCGAGACGGTCGAAGAGCGCCGCCTCCATGGTCAGTTTCTCTGGCTGGAGGGTAGCGAGCACCCGGTCGAGGTTGCGGAACTGGACGAGCAGGCTCTCGAGGTGGCTGATGCCGTCCCGCCCCAGCCTGCCGAGGTGGGAGACCTCCCGGCGCAGTTCCCGGCGCCCGCAGTCGAGGCAGATCTGCTCCCCCTTGCCGAACACCACCGTGTTGTTGTCGTCGAGGGGCGTGTATTTCTCATCGAGCAGGCACATGCGACAGGCGCTGACTGCCCCGGCCCTGACCTGGAAGTCGTGGAGGAACAGCTCGAACTTCGGGTCGCTCCTAACCATCCGCACGTCGGATTCGCGGAAGTTTGCAACTAGGTCCTTTGAAGGAGTGTGCTTGTACTCTTTCTTTCCGCCCCACTTCACGCGGTACTTGGTCGGGCGGGGGCCCCTCGGGGTCTCCATCAGGTCGACATACCCGGCCCCCCGCGTATTCCTGCCATCGACAAAAAGGAGTTTGTAGTTGCCCCCTTTCTGGGGCTGAACCAGGATCTTCATGGGGAGATCAGGTCATGGATCACGTAGGCGAGTTCCACGCTCTCCAGCCTCTTGAGAAAATCGGTGAATTCCTCGTCCACGATCACGATCGCGCAGTCGATCCCGTGGAACGCCGCCTCGATGACGCCTTCGCGGGCGCCGAAGAACATGTCGGGCTTCCTGCCCGCGGATCTCAGGGCGATGCAGGCTTCGAGCCCGACAGCGGCAACCATGCCTGCCGATCCGGTGACCTCCAGCAGCTTGTCCCGCTGTACCTTCCGGGAGCCGCCGTGCTGGATCCGCGGGACCTTGCAGACGTGGACGACCCCCTCGTGATGGTCGATGATCCCGTTCAGGCGGGCTACTCCCACGTCCTCGCCCGTCTTCGCATCCGCCACCACGCTGCCCGTGGCCGCAAGGGGCTCCTTCCCGGCGTAGAGGAACCCGGCCTTCATGTACACGCCGACCTCGTCGCCAGCCTTCAGGTCCTCGGCCGCAATTGCGGTCCAGACCGAGACCTGCTGGATGATGTCGCGCCGTATGTGCCGGGCATACGACTCGAGGGACTCGGCGTTGGCGAGCACCCACTCGATGCCCGACCTGGTCACCTCGTAATTGCCCCTGCCGCTGGCCGAGACCATCCCCTCCTCCACGAGCTCGCGGATGTACTCCGAGATCGCCTGCGGGGTCACGCCAAGTTTCTCGGCGATCTCCTGCTGGCGGACCGCGGGCTGGTGCTCGGCGATCTCCACGAGGATCTGCATGCGCGAGACCTCGCGCTTGCTGCGCAAAATAGAATAGAGGGGGTCCTTAGCGCCCGGTGTCAAGCAGTACCAGTCCCTGTCCCTTCACGTCCATGTGGGTGATCCGTTTGGCAAGTCCCTTGATAAAGACGGAGCTGACGCCGAATTTCCGGGAGAGGTCGTTGATGGAGCTGTTGCCCTTGCCCAGTTCCCCCTCGATCTGCTCCACGACATCGCGGAGGTTCTCGTCGTTGGAGAGCGAGATGTACAGGATATCGGAGAGGTCCGCGAGGTTGCACTGGAAGTTCGCGCGGAATTTATTGTAGGTCGCCCGGAACTCTTTTTCCGGCTTGGCGCCGGGCTTTGGCATCCGCCACTGCTCCTCGACAAGATTTCCCTTCTTCAGGATCTGGAGGCACAGGGCTACGCAGTCATCATTGACCTGGGCCCTGATCTCGTCTTCGGTCAGCCACGATTTGTTCAGGAGTTCGTAGACCTTCTTGAACGTGGGGTCGTTGAACGTCATCAGGAGCGGAACTAGCTCTACGGGATCGTTTACGATTCGGATATGGCCCGGCACAGTGAAAACCCTATACTTATATCGTGCCGCGAATCAATAAAATTTTGCGATAGCATCATGCAGCAAAAGGGCAGAATTACCGTTCGCGGGATCGTTCAGGGTGTCGGCTTCCGCCCGTTTGTTTTTGCACAGGCGCAGGCGTTTTGCATCTCCGGGACGGTCAAGAACCTCGGCAGTGAAGTTGAGATTTACGCGAAAGGCGACCGTTTTGAAGATTTTCTTGCCGCAGTCTCCCGCGGCCCCCCGCTCTCCCGGATCGATTCCGTTGAGGTTGAGGACACCGACCGGGAGATCCCGGACGGCTTCCAGATCCTGAAGAGCGGGACCGGCTCGTTCAGCGGCATGATCCCGCCCGACATCGCGATCTGCGACGAGTGCATTGCCGATATCTTCGATTCGGGTGGGAGATATGAACACTACTGGGCAACGTCCTGCGTGAACTGCGGGCCCCGGTACAGCATCATCCATGAGATCCCCTACGACCGGGAGCGGACGTCCATGGCGGCGTTCCCGGTCTGCCCGGCCTGCGGGAAGGAGTACCGGCGACCCCGGCTGCCGGCGGCATCACGCGCAGACCATTGCCTGCAGCACCTGCGGCCCGGGACTGGAGCTCCTCGACCGGCTCGGGCAGCGGGCGGACTGCCCCGACCCCGTGGCGAAGGTCGCCGCCCTGCTCGACTCGGGGCACATCCTCGCGGTGCGGGGCGTTGGCGGGTTCCACCTGGCCTGCATCGAGGAATCGGCCGGTAAGCTCAAGCACCGGCTCGGCAGGATCGAACAGCCGTTTGCCATCATGGTCCGCCCGGACCATATCGATACGCTTGCCTGCGTTTCGCAGGAGGAGCGGCAGCTGCTCGGGAGCCAGGTCCACCCTATCGTCGTCCTTGAGAAGCGCGACCCGACGGCGCATGCCACGATCAGCAACCTCCATACCATCGGGGCCATGCTCCCCTATACCGGGCTCCACCACCTCCTCTTCCGCCACCTCGCCCACCCGCTCCTGATCATGACCAGCGCCAACATGCCCGGCTACCCGATGATAACCGACATCGGCCACGCGATGGCGAAGCTGAACCGGGACGCAGACTATTTCCTGACCCACAACCGGACGATCGTCAACCGCTGTGACGACTCGGTGGTCCGGGACGGGTACATAATCCGCCTCTCGCGCGGGATCGCCCCGAAACGGACCGCGATCGATCTCGGGAAGCACTGCATCCTCGGGGTGGGCCCCGAGCTGAACGCGAACGCCACGATCTACCGGAACGGGTTTGCCGTCACCTCGCCGCATGTGGGCAATGTCCGGAACCCCGCAACCCTCGAGTACCTGCAGGAGACCGTGCGGAACCTCCAGCGGGTTCTTGGCGCACGGTTCGATGTCATCGCCCACGACCTCCACCCGCAGTTCCTCTCCACCCGGTTTGCCCGCGAGATCGCTTCGGAACACGGCCTTGAACTGGTACCGGTGCAGCACCACCGCGCCCACATCGCCGCCGCGACCACGGGGCCCTGCACCGGCATCGCGATCGACGGGGTCGGCTACGGGGACGACGGCACGGTCTGGGGCAGCGAGATCTTCTCAGGGCAGGTGCCGGACCTGCGGCGGGTCGCCCACCTCGAAGCGGTGGGAATGCCGGGCGGCGACCTTGCGACACGGTTCCCGGAGCGGATGCTCTACGGCATCCTCCCGGACGAGGAGGTGCTCGGGCTCCTCTCCCGCCGCGGCTGGCCGGATATCGAGCTGGGCGTGCTGAAAAAGCAGGTCGATACGGGGTTCAATGTTGCGATGACGACAAGCACCGGCAGGGTGCTTGACGCATGCGCCGCACTCCTCGGTATCTGCCGGGAGCGCACCTATGACGGCGAACCCGCGATGAAACTGGAATCGGCCGCCGCCCTCGGGGTTGCCGAACCGTGGGAACTCGCATTCTCCACGAGTGACGGGTGCGAGGTACTCTCGAGCCGGTCACTCCTGCAGACCGCGCTGGAGAAGGTGCAGGCAGCACCGGCGGGGGACCTGCGGGCGGTCCGCTCCACTGCCGCTTCGTTCCAGTTCAACCTCGCCCGTGGGATCGCCCGGATGGCCGTCCGGGCTGCCGGGCGGGACGGCATGAAGACCATCGCGCTGAGCGGCGGAGTCGCGTACAACCACGCGATCCGCGAGACGATCCGGCATGAGATCGCGGCGCAGGGCTTTGACTGCCTCATCAACGCCGGTTACCCGCTCGGGGACGGGTGCGTCTCCTTCGGCCAGTGTGTGTACACCGGAACGCTCCTGAAGAAGAGGGATTGACGGGAAAGTCTCCAATTACAACCCTTTATTTGGGAGGCTTCCCCGCATCAGGGCCTCTCCGGGGACTGAGTGGTTCATCAGAACCACGAAGTCGAGAAGAACCATCAGGTTCTTCAAGTACGGCGGGGCAGGGAGGTTGGACTTTTATAGTTCTTGATCCGCCGCGGGGGCGCCCCGCCGGGGGCGGCGGCGTCCATCGTGACCGGGGGTATGGGGGCATCAGCCCCCATAAAAATACAAATTAATTATTGTGAGGTATTCAATGCCGCTAACGATACCTGAGGCAACTACACATAGGCCAATCACGGTAACCAAGGAATCATATCCGGAATTAATGAACGGACGTTCATTCGACTCCTTTATCATCCAAAAAACAAAATCATGAATCAGGAGCAATGGAGCCGTCCGACCAGATCACCAACCAGGAAAAGAAGATAAAGGAGCTCGAACAGGGCCTCAACGACCTCCGGCAGGGCCTCACCCTTGTCCGGGACTATTACCGCGACCTCGAACCAGTCTCCCGGGAGCAGGACGCAATCGAAGCTGTCGACGAACAGGTCACCCGCCAGCTGATGGACGAAGATATCGAGTTCGAGGGCATCTGGAAGTTCCACGAGGACGCCCTCGTTCCCGACCCCGGGGCCCGCGTGCCACTCGGGGAGATGTACGGGGCGTTTGTGCGGTACTGCACAAAGAGCGGGAGGAGCGTCGTGGACCAGGACGCCTTCGAGTTTGTTTTTGAACGCCTGGAGAACCCGAAGCCGGAGCTCAGCCGCGGGGAGTGGATCGGGTACCGGCTCCGCACGGACCGGGGCTGACCGGGGAGAGGACCCGGCCCTTTTGCATGAGCCACGTCAGGATTACCCGGGAGTCCGGGATCCCTCTCGTCGGTTCGCTCTACTTCGGCATCATTGACCGCGGCACGAGCCTCCTGCAGGTGCGCCCGAGCTGCGGCTGCAACCTGAACTGTCCGTTCTGCTCCGTGGACGCAGGGCCGGCCACGCGGACCCGGGCGACCAGTTACGAAGTCGAGATAGAGTACCTGCTCGAAGCAGTGGAGGAGATCGCCTGGTTCAAGGGGGCCGGCGTCGAGTGCCACATCGATTCTCCGGGCGAGCCGCTGATGTACCACAAGCTCCCGGAACTCGTCGCGGCCCTCCGGCAGATCGACTGCGTGAGCGTCATCTCGCTCCAGACCAACGGGACGCTCCTGGACGATGCGAAGATCGCGGCACTTGAGTCGGCGGGGCTCGACCGGATCAACCTTTCGATCCATGCGCTTGACCCTGAGATGGCGAAGACACTGGCGGGCGTTGACTGGTTCGATACCGAAAAACTCAAAATGGCGGCAGAAGCGGTCGCCCGGAGTGAGATCGACCTCCTGATCGCCCCGGTCTACATCCCCGGGATCAATGATGCCGAGATCCCAAAACTGATCCGGTATGCGCAGGAGATCGGGGCTGGCAAACGCTTCCCCCCGCTCGGGATCCAGAAGTTCGAGCGCTACAAGTACGGCCGGACACCGAAGGGGGTGAAGGCCCAGAGCTGGGTGGCAGTTCTTCAACCGGAGCCTGAAGACCTGGGAGAAGGAGTCCGGCCTGCGGCTCAGGCTCGACGCGGAAAAAGACTTCGGCACGGTCAGGCGACCGTTCGTCCCGCTGGCTTTTAAAAAAGGAGAGAAGGTGACCGTCGAGGTCCGGGCGCCGGGCTGGATCCATGGCGAGATGCTGGGCGTCGCCCGCGACCGGGTCGTCTCCGTCTTCAACTGCCCGAAGGAGTCCGGGCAGGTCCGGGTGAAGATCGTGGCAACAAAGCACAACATCTACGTCGGCGTGCCGGTCTGATTCCCTCCCGGTCCAAAAAATCGTTTTCCGCCCATACAGGAACCGGTGCTTTCTAGGATTATGAATTGGGCAACGACAGGGTAGTTAATTTTTCTAAAAACGTTTTCTCCTGTCTCGCGTATCCTGAATTTTAATACCGGGGAGTTCCGGATGATCTTCACATCCATTCTATTTCACCGTCCGGCCCGGCAAAGCAGCTGTCAGCCGCACCAAAGTCTGATACGACTATTTTTCCTGATACCTTTGTCCTCCCCCGATCTCTGGTGTCTCATTATACGGTGCCGGATTATTCCGGCGTTTTCTCCATGGCATCACCTTTAGCCTTCTTCAGGGTCTGGGAGAGTGCTATCATCCCCGTCGTGTCGCCCAGCCCCATCGTATCGAGGACGGATGACGGGACGAGTATCAGGACGGAATTATTGGTCTTCAGTCCTTCGTACAGCATGTTCATGCCCCGGAGGTGGAGGGCGGTCGGGTTATCCGCGTATGTTCTTGCAGCATCCTCAAAGCTCTTGGCAATCTGCCGTTCTGAGTCCCCGAGGATGACCCGTGCCTGGCGTTCGCGCTCTGCCTGGGCCTGCATCGACATCGCGTTCTGCAGCTGGATCGGGATAACGACGTCGCGTATTTCCACGGACAAGACGTTGATCCCCCACCCCTGGATCCTGTTCTGGATTGTTTTCTGGAGTTCGTGGTCGATTGCCTCCCTCCCGGCGAGCATGTCCGCGAGTACGGTCTTCCCAATGACATCCCTGAGGGCGGTCTGGGCCGCGAGGAGCACCGATTCGCGGTATTCTTTCACCTGGAGCGCTGCTTTTTCCACATCGTAAACCTGCCAGAAGAGCACCGCGTCCACATTCACCGGCACGGTATCCTTGGTGAGGGTCTGCTCAGCGTTGAACGAGGTCGTGATCACCCGGAGGTCGATGATGTACGGGACGGTATTGAGGAACGGGATAAGGACGATCAATCCGGGCCCCCGTATCCCGATGAATTTTCCGAGAAATAATACCACGATCCGTTCCCATTGTTTGACAATCCTGATGCTTAACGCAGCGAGCACGACAACGACAATCAAAATTACTGCAACAATCATGAGGGTGAATGAATCCATTTTTGATTTCTCCTGAAACAGTCTATCCGATGGGCAAGCGGTTATCTGCCGGAGTATATATGCGTGGCGATGGTTCCATGCGGGTCCACTTCACTGAAGGAGGTAAGATGGTGTCGGGTGATGCTCCCGCGGACTCTGCGATCCAGGATTTTCCGACGAAGATCTTCCCCAGTTAATCCTCGCTGGATGGACGATTCAGTCCCCGCCGCCAGGGCGACCCCGGTTGCTCTGCAGGCGCGGGCCATGGATTGTGGAGTAAGACATTCCCCGATTAATGCAACCGAAGGAAACGTTATCCGCCATCCGGTATGTGGGCCACGAAAGAGGTCTGCCATGGGCGGCATGAAGCGGCAGGTGACGGTGCCTTCCACTCCTTCCGGGCATCGCTATCTGCACTCGTGCGAGAGATCCAGATCCGGGCCGGCGTTGCACCCGTTCGGGCAGCTGAACTCAGTATGGTAGTATACTTCGCCGACAACCGGCTTTACCGGAGAATAAAATATGGTTCCACAGATCTTACACTGCAATTCTCCGGAATCCGGGTTGATGAGCAAAGTGGTCTTATGAGACATGGTTTTTCTCATTACCTCCCGTCAGTCTGCCGGTCTTCAATGCAGTTTCTTCTGGGGGGAAAATCCCTATCTCCTGTTTGGAGTCCCTGGATCGTTCCAGAAGATATGATGCAATCTTTACCGGTTGACTATGAGTAAAATAAAAAAGCGAAACAATATATTACAACCTCTTTGAAATTTTTAATGCCGTTATAATCCCTCCAGACACCGGGACCGGTTCGGGTCCGTTTGTTGGATTTTAATTACGAACCGTCGAAGACAGTTTAACATGTTGAATGAAATGTCCTTGATTATCCGCAAATTGAGATGCCTCAATCCACTACTATGCCAGAATTAAAACAGATCGAAAAACAAATTTCAACCAATTACAATCCGGGTATATGGTGGAAGTCGAAGAATTCTCATGAATTCTTCTCCACTCACAGGTCACTTCGCAACCTGTTCTCAGTCAAAGAACTCTGACGGGTTCTTCCCGTCTCTCGGGTTCTGATGAATCGGCCGAAATTCGAAGATTTGCTGTGCAAATCTTCTCTTCCTCGCGGTTCTGATGAACCACTCGGATTTCAAAGAATTCTGACGAAATTTTCTCAGATATCAGATTCAGACTGAACCTTCTGGGAAGGGAAAAAGATTTCGAAGATTTCCTGCGGAAATCTTCTCATCCTCGAGGCTCTGATGAACCTCTCGGATTTAGCCGAACAGGGCACCGAGCCCTGCCATGCCGCTCTCTTCATCTTCCTTCTTGTGCTCTTCCTTGTGCTCTTCCTTGGCGGGTGCTGCTGCATGGCCTGCTGCTGCGGGTGCCGCTACAGCTGCAACGGCGACCGGTGCTGCGGCTGCCTTGCTGATGGCTTCCTCGATGTTGACGCCATCGAGGGCGGCAATGAGTGCCTTGATCCGTGACTCGTCTGCTGCTACACCTGCGGCGGTCAGGACTGCCTTGACGCCGTTCTCGTCTACCTTCTTGCCTGCCTTGTGCAGGAGAAGTGCTGCATAGATATACTCCATGTGATTCACCTCAACTCTATCAAAATTTATTTTACCAGGGTCTTGAGGACCTGGCCTTCTCTGTACGCTTTACCGATAATCGCATCGACAACGTCTTTCTCGTAAACGCTCGCCTCGATAGCAAGACCGCGTGCATCCCTGACCGCCTTGATCAGGATCGCATCTATCGAGTCCTTCGTCGGGATCGCTGCTTCAACCGAGAGGCTCATAGCCTGCCTGGCTGCGAGCTGGATCTGTCCGAGGATGACGGTCTCATCGACTGCGAGCACGGACGGCTCGTAAATGCTGCCGTCGTGGAAGGCTGCCTGGAGGGCAAGCCCCACGTCCATGGGCTTGATGTCGAGCTTGACGAGCACCGCGGCAAGTTTTGCCGAGATGACACCGCCTTTCTTGACGACCGTCCTGGTCTCTTTGATCTTGACCTTGCCGCTCTCAATAGCCGCGGGGATGCCGGCCTGCTGGAGCTCACCGACGATCGGGCCCGGCTTGAAACTGGTCGGACCGCCCGGGACGACGATGTCCTCCGGCGCTTTCTCTCCGGGCTTTGCCGCCATCTTGGTCTTGGTCTTTTCCAGCTGCTTGTAGAGCTTGAACGGGTTGTCGTTGGTGAAGATGATCGCAGAGTGACCGGAGATGAACTTCGAGAGGTTCTTGACGTCCCCTCCGATCTCCTCGAACGCGTGTTTGATCAGGGTGTTCCTCGTCACCTTGATGACAGCCTTGCCCCGCAGGTTCCTGCGGATCTGCTGCACCTGCTGCGCCGGGATGCCGTACATGTCGACAAGCCCGATCAGCTTGTACTGCTTCGCGTTCTTCTTGATGTCAGCGACCTCGTCCTTCTTCCACGCGGGAAGGTGGTGGGTGTATAACGCCATTATTCCAGCCTCACTGCGGGACCCATCGTGGTCTTGACAAAGACGGATCGGACGTTCAGGTGACCCTGTTCAAGGACAGACTCGATCCTCTTGACGATCGTCTCGATGTTCTCGGCTACCTGCTCCGGCTTCATCGCCGTTGTTCCGACCTTGGTGGAGAAGACCGTCTTGTCCTTGGTACGGATCTTCACCGAGTTGCGCAGGCGCTCGACGATCGGGCGGATATCCTGCCCTCCGGAGATCGGCATCGGCATCCTGCCCCGCGGACCGAGCCGCGGACCTGAGTACCGACCGACACCGGGCATGACCGCCGTCTCTGCAAGGAAGTACCGGTACTGACTGGCAACTTTCCGTGCTTCGCGGGGTGCACCGCCGAGCCGCTCAACTTCTTCAGGGCCGATGATCAGGTCGACTTTGGCATCCTTTGCCTGCGTGACGATATCGCCTTTCCCGATGACACAGATACCGATCTTCTCGCCGGTACCGTGGGGGAGCATTATCGTCTCGTCGATACGATTCTTCGGCTGCGCCATGTCGATATTCTTGAGATTGATGGTAATATCGATGCTCTCAGAGAACTTACGCTTAGGCGCCTTCTCAATCGCCGTTTTTACGGCTTCCAAAATTCTGGTCCTATCAACCATCAGGTTCCTCCATAGTTCTGCGACCGGACCTATACCCGATCTCCTATGGTTTTCTCACTCTTATTTCACGAGTACGCTGTCGTACTTGCCTTCATTGATGAGGGCGAAGACATCTTTTGCCTTCTTGCCGTCAATGGTAACTCCCATGCTGACGCACGTGCCGACGACTTCCTTTACGGCAGTCTTCAGCTCGTAGGAGAGCATGCCTTCGAGTTTCATGTTGGCAATCCTGACAGCGGCCTCGAATGGCAGGTTGCCTGCCACTTTGACGTTGGGCTCTGCGGAACCTTTCTCGATACCAGCCTCTTTCTTGATGAGGGCTGTCGTCGGGGGGATACCCACCGTGACCGTGAACGCCTTCTTGGCGTCGACTTCGATCCTGACCGGGACCTGCATTCCGTTGAATGAGGCGGTCTTCTTGTTGATCTCATCGACTACTGCCTTCACGTTGATACCGAGTGGTCCGAGCGACGGTCCAAGGGGTGGACCTGCTGTAGCCTTTCCGCCGGGTACTAAAACCTCGACCACTTCTGCCATAGTCTTTGCACCATGCCGTCCCTTCTATGAAGGGCACCTAGCTTGGGTCTGTTAAATTTGACGGGAAGGGAGATAAAGGTGATCTCCCGGATCCGCGAGAAGGGTTAAAAATGGTATATCTGGCAATAGACCAGATACGATCGGTGCGATTACATGAATGAAAAAGTAAATGAAATATTAAATCAATTTAATTTTAAAATGATAGGCGACAATGGGAATATTTGAAATTCTTAATCAAAATTGGATCGGCTCCTTGATTGGAATTATAGGTATAAGCGTCGGCGTGTATCTTTACCGGCAATCAAGGGTAGGTCCACGACTTGTATATCAAACCAAAGCTTTCAAAATTATTGGAAAAGATGAGCGAGTAATTCCTGACGATGTTAAAATTTATTTTGGAAATACGCCTGTTGAAAGATTAGTAAAAAATCTTATTATTATTTGGAATTCAGGATATACAACTTTTGATGGAAAAAATATTATTGATACCAATCCTTTACGAGCCGAATATGGTAAAGATGCACGGGTTATGCGAGTAACGACATTAAAAGCAACGCGATCCGAAAATATATCTAATGCTTATATTAATCCAATAAATCCAAATGAGGTCATTTTTTCTTTCGATTATTTAGATCCAAATGATGGTGCAGTATTCGAGATTTACCACACTGGCGAAGAAATCATTCCTAAAATGAAGGGCACGATTAAGGGATTACCTAAAGGTATTTCCGATTGGGGTATCATAAAAAGAGCAGCTCGAAAAGAAGAGCCCATCAAAATTAAAAATCCAATATTGGCTTTGTTTGCGGGGTCTGGGAGCGATTATGTTTCTATTAATTATCGCTTTATTTATTTTAGCACTAATCTATGCAATAATTGTAACTATTACAACCGGGATTGCAAGAGGAGACATGAGTTCTTTAATTTTGCTTTTTGTTCCTGCATTTCCTCTCTATTTATTGTATAACTTCTGGGCAGAGAGAAAAAAATTCCCGAAAAATCTGATGATAGACGAATTGAAATATTAGAAAAGGCACGAACATGGATGAAAAAAATGATAATTCGCATTTCTCTCAATATTGTGTAAATGAATCATCAGTTCATGATTTTAGAATAGATTACTTTGGATATAAACCAGTTGCCAAAGAACTTGCATCCAATATAATTCGTTTAGATCCCCAATCGGGCTATGTAATCGCCATAAACGGAAAATGGGGAAGCGGAAAATCGTCTTTTCTTTTTTATACAAAAGAATATCTTACTAACTATCGCCAAGACTTGGTCGCCCCTTTGAATGATCAAGAGACAATTGTTTTTAATTTTGATCCTTGGCTTTTTTCCGGTCATCAGGATATTGTCTCTCAATTTTTCACGCAACTTAAAGCTCAGACAAATATTTGTGCATCAAAATTTTCTGCGAAAACATTGAAAGTATTAAATCATTTTTTTACATATGGATCGCACTTAAAAAAAGTGCCGACATTGGAAGGACAAATATCAGGATGGGCATTTACTGGAATTAATAAAATAATTGAATCAAAGATAGAAAATGCAGTAAAATCCATTTTTGAAATCAAACCTGAAATAATTGAAGAATTGAAAGAATTGAATGAAAAAATTGTTATCGTTATCGATGATATCGATCGTCTCACATCTGACGAAATTAGGGAATTATTCAGAGCAATTAAAGCAATCGCAGATTTTCCAAATATAATTTATTTACTTGCTTATGACGATGAAATTGTCATCGATGCTCTCAAATGTGAATTCAATAATTCAAGCCAGAATAACTCAAGAGCTGGTCTAAAATATCTTGAAAAAATTGTCCAATTTACCATTCCCTTACCAATGATCGGAGAAAATCTATTAAAAGATTACACCGAAAAAATTATTTTTGATGAAAAATTTGAGGATAATTTAATTGAATCCACACGATGGACTGATATTTATCATAATGGATTGCGCCATTTTCTTAGGACTCCTCGGAATGTAATACGACTCAATAATGCATTATTAATTCTTTATCCCTCTGTAAAAAATGAAGTTAATATTATTGATTTTATTGGTATTTTAATTCTTAGACAAAATTACCCCGAATTATATAACCATATAAAGGACAATCATAGATTTTTCATCCTAGACGCCTCTGTAGAGAGTTTATGGTTTAATAGAGATCAAAGTTCTGAATTTTTAACAAAAATACATGCGGATTGGATAAATTCGAATATAATTCAAGAAGATCGGAAAGCAGTTGCGATAATTATAGCATCTCTTTTTCCAGAAATTTCTCCATATATCCAGCATTTTTTTACAAAATCTAATATATATACCGTTCGAACTCCAAAAATATTAAACATTAGTTATAATTACGATACGTTTCTCAAATATTTTAAACTCCAGACTGAGCCAGATCTTTTCTCAAATACAGAACTAAGTAACATTTTAAACAGTATCGATAACCCTGATAAATTTGCAGAATTTATAACACGATTAAGTGAAAGATCCAGCCAAGCAGGATCTAAAGCCCTTCTATTCTTTGAGAATGTTCTTCCATTAATTGATACTGAAACACCACAAACATCTCTCGAAAACCTCATATCTGGAATCTTCAAAATAAAAAATGAAGTTTTAAGTAATAAAAATCTATCATTCTCCCAACCTAATATCAGAAAAAATATTTTTGATTATATCATAACAATACTCTTTAGAGCATTATCTCTATTCCCCAAAGAAAAAAGACCGGAATTACTTAAAAATGCGTTTTTACAAGGAACTTCATTTCCCTTAGAAGCAATATCAATTTTTGTAATCCGGCAACAAAATAAAGAAGAAGGTTGGCAGTGGAAAGATGCTCAGTTAGATACCGGACTACTGTTGCCTGATTTTTTTACGGAACTTACACTATTAGAAATGGAAGAATATGAACGTAATCCTACTCCACTAGATGTTCTTCCGAAAAACATTTTTCTTGATTTGACGGAATTGAAAGGAATTGAAGAAATTTTCTTACGAAATGTTCGAAATTCTTTTTTAACGGATCTAAAAAATTTTTCATCGCCGTATTTGAGTATAATAATCTTTGTTTGGAATAATTTGAATCAAAACGATCCAAATTTGATTGAAATAATAGAGAAAATGTGGATGGATAATAGAATAATTATTGAAATTATTCGTTCATCACGCGAAAACAAATATCTTTCTCCAATTACCCCCTATTCATTAGAACCTATTAAATCTGAAGACGAATTCCGAAAGAGAATTGAGACTGTTCTAAACACACCCGAATTAAAAGAATCTGAAAAAATTTGCCTATCAGAATTCCTTAAAGTTCAAAACACGAAATAACCGATCAATTGAAACTATCGCAAACAAAATTCATTAGAAGGATCGAATTCTGGATGATCATTTCCTTCCGAAAAGATCACATGCCGTGAAATCGCTTCATAGACCCGTTAACTACTCTCCACCCAATAAAAAACTCAAATTTGCTCAATACACAGCTGAAGTCCTCAGCTAGCAACCTCCCCAATAATTTTCCTAGCTCAACTCAGTACTCTCCAAAAATATTCTTGTATCATCTCTAATCGCGCCGGAAATTTTTTGTCTCGTACCGCGGATTGCGCCAAAAAAATTCCGGCATAATCAGGACCGACTCGGGTAATGAAGGAAGTCCATTCTCATATTGGCAGTCCGGCGGCCCCCATCTGCGAGGGGGGTGAACCCACTCCATTTTTAGCCTAGTCAGAATGCCTTTAATCCGGCCCCATTCCAGCCCCCGTTTTCCCCGATTTCTCATAACAGAGACAGTAATTCACGAAAACGAGGAAGTATTTCCCGGAAATTTGCCTGGTTTCACGTCGATAATATGGAGACGGTATTTGGGGGCATTTGGACGCACGATCTCCACCAAAAACATATTCCGGGACAATGCCCGGAAAACCGCCAAAAAACACCCCGCAAAAAGCCTCACGTATCCCCATTTTGCGGGCCGAAAAACGGGTGCGGAACCCGAAGGCCGATCGGCCTTGAGTTTCGCCTCCCAAAAGCGTACAATAGCGTTTTATAGTTCAAAGGAAAATGCTCCATTTGCCGTAAATCCTGTGGAAAACGTGTTCCCGGAAAAAATGTGCCGGAATTCGCACTTTTTCGCATCTAATTCCGGAAACTACCCTCCCGGAGAGGTAATCCGGGCTCGTACAGGACCCGGATCGGGGACTTATAGATGAGGTCCTCCGAAGGGTGGTACTGGAGAGGCAGGAGGAGGTCTCCGGCGGTGATCCGGGTAGTGCAAGAACTCCCTGATAGTACGATCATAACGGGTACCCTTAAATCAAACCACCCAATATGGGCAAACCAGAAACCTATCGCCCGCGACCTCCCAAAAATTATTCCGGCTCAACTCAGTCTTCTCCAAAATTATTTTTGCCTCATGTCCGATCCCGCCAAAAAAAATTCCGGCCCAACTCGGATCGCGCCGGGGAATGTTTTGCCTCAACTCAGTACGAGCCAGAAAAATATTTGGGACCCCCTCCCCAAAAATAAGTTTCACATCTGAACACCCGCTGTCAGACACGCGCCGGTCGCGCCAAAAATAAATTTGCCTCAACTCAGATCGGCCCAAAAATATTTTTGGCTCATGTCAGATCGCGTCAAAAAAAATTCCGGCCCAACTCAGATCGGGCCGGAAATGTCCCGGGAAAGGTCCGGAGGGACCACCTGAAAACAAAATTACCCCATCCGACCCCCCCATAGTCTTTTCCGGCTAGGGTTCCTGATCGTGATCCGAACCGCAATAACCATGAAGGCCGGAGTGCAAAAGAGAACATAAGGGATATGACATGAAAGATTCCCGCACATTTTCACCGGCATTCACCTACAGCCATGAAATGGTGAAACGGCTTGCGGCAATTGCTGCAGCCCGGGAAGTCATCCTCCATGCACATCTCGTACCGAAATGGGAGGTTTCTATCCGCCGGGAGCAGCTCATCCGGGCTGCACACGCCTCCACCGCGATTGAGGGGAACCCGCTTTCGCTCGAAGAGGTGAGCCGGCTGGCGGAAGGCCGGGACGTGATGGCGGCCCGGCGGGCAAAAGCCGAGGTGCTCAATTACCTGCGGGTGCTGGAACATATCGATACCTACCAGAACGGCGGGCAGATCCTGGAAGGACATATCCTCGAGCTCCACCGCGACATAACGCAGGGAACCCTCGATGACCCGGCACAGGAGGGGGCGTTCCGGAAGGTCCGGGTCGTGGTCGGGAACCGTCAAACAAAAGAAGTGGTGTATTCACCACCACCCGTAAAAGAGGTTCCCCTTCTGATGGCCGCTCTCGCCACCTGGCTGAATTCCGATGAGGCGCACCAGATGCACCCGGTCCTCGTTGCCGGGATTGCGCATTACGAACTCGTACGGATTCACCCGTTCGTAGACGGCAACGGGCGGACGGCCCGGGCGCTTGCCACGCTCATCCTTGCGATGCGGGAGTTCGATATCAAACGGTTCTTCACGCTGGATGATTTTTACGACAGCGACCGGCCTGCCTACTATGCAGTGCTCAAAGCGGTGAACCCGACCTATCCGGATTGCACGGTATGGCTGGAATACTTCACGGAGGGCGTGGAGATCTCGCTGCACCGGGTGAAAGAGCGGGTGCTGCTGCTCTCGTCAGATGAGCACCGGAAGGTGTCCGGCGGACAGGTGGCGCTGTCCGAGCGGCAGATGAAGATCATTGAGTACATCCACGCCAATGGATCGGTGAAGAGCGGGGATCTGATGCGGCTGTATGGCATTTCCCGTCAGGCCGCGGGCAAGGAACTTGCCGGGATGAGAGCGCGGAATCTTATAAAAACTGAAAGAAGGGGGCGTGCCACACGGTATGTGATGGTATAACCTGTTAATCTCTCAAAATTCTGGGATGGAACTGCCCTTAAAAAGCCCACCGGATTCTCTCCATGGTTGTCGATTTGGTTGTCGATTTGGTTGTCGATTCATGACAATTATGAATGAGAAACTGATTCAGGGCTGATGTTTCAAACTGCAACCTCGATGTTCCGTGCCCCTTTACCGGGAACCTGCCCGGAAATGAAGGGCACTTCCCAGGCAGGCGGGGAGCCATCACGTTTGGTATGACACACCTGCGCGATCGTTCCCTGAACGGTCACAGGAACTGTTCACCATAGGAAATGACGGTCTGCAGGGTTTTCAGCCGTGCATACCATTTATTACCGGATTCAACAACGGTCCAGGGAGCGACGGGAGTGTTTGTACGGGCGAGCATTTCATCGACTGCCTCATCATAGAGATTCCATTTCTCATGGTTCCTCCAGTCCTCATCGGTGATCTTCCACTGTTTGAACGGATCCTTTTCCCGCTGCCTGAACCGCCGGATCTGCTCATTTTTATCGATTTCGAGCCAGAATTTTATCAGCCCCCCGCCGTCTTCCACGTACGTCTCTTCCATCTCATTGATCTCGTTGTATGCCCGTTTCCATTCGGTCCCGGAACAGAAGCCTTCGATCCGTTCGACAAGAACACGCCCGTACCAGCTCCGATCGAAGATCGTTATCTGTCCCTCTCCCGGGAACTTCCGGACAAACCTCCGGAGATAGTGATACTCGTTTTCCGTATCATTTGGCCGGGATATGGGAATGACATCATACCCCCGCGGGTTCATGTGCCGGACAAGGCGCATGATGTTGCCTCCTTTACCTGCTGCGTCCCATCCTTCATAGACAATAATAAGCGGGATCTTCCTTTTGTACAACCGGTACTGGATCTCCCGGACCTGCTGCTGGTACATGATCAAATTTTGTTCGTATTCAGGCCGGGTCAGGGCAACTGCGGGAAAGGATTTCCGTTTGACCTCGACTTTCTTTGGTCTGTTAACCTCGGAATTCCCATTCTTTTCTAAGGCATTTTTATCTGATGCTGCCAGGTTTTTTTCCAGTGTCTTTATCACTGCTGAAAAGGCCTTGAGGATCGTGTAATTCCTGTCAGTGGCCTCAATTATCATCCACGGGGCGTAAGGACGGTCGGTCCCTTCAATATAGTCCTCAATAACAGGAAGATAACTGTCATACTGGTTATGAAAATCCCAGTCGCCTTTGGTGATCATCCACGACGTCAATGGGTTTTGTTCACGTTCATCCAGGCGTTTCTTCTGCTCTTCCTTGCTGATGTGGAGAAAAAATTTAATAATGATGGTTCCGTCATCAGCCAGCTGGCGTTCGAACTGGTTGATCTGCGACAAGGAATGTCTGACTCCCCGTTTCCACTCGATCCCTGAAATTATCTCTGCAAGTGAGCGGCTGTACCAGCTCCGGGCAAAGAGGGCGATGCGTCCCTTCGCAGGGATTTTTTCCCAGAACCGCCATAATAATGGCCGGGTCCTCTCTGCGTCGGAGGGTGAACCGATCGAGTGCAGGGAGAAGCCACGGGGATCCAGGAACTGGATGAGTTCGTTCATCACCATCGTGATGCCGGAGGCATTCCAGCCTTCAACGACAATTATCACCGGTATTTTTTTATCCCGGAGATCCCTCTGAAAAATTCCCAGCTGCCTTTGCATTGGTTCGATATCCTTCTGAAACACCTTGTCTTCAGTTTTTTTTGCCAGATCAAACCGTTCAAACATCGAAAGATCCCGTCCCTGTCACCATCAACCAGAAAAATTAAGAAAGAATTCCCGATCAGATAAAACTTACGTGATGTACCTGCACCCGGGTATTTCCGGAGAGAACGGAGAACTTCATGGCCGTAGCTGGCAGGTTGTGGCGCCTGTTCTGTTCTCTGGCTCTTGGTTACCAATCAGGCAAAAATTCCGGGGGGAGTATTTCCTCCGGGTGCCTTCGTTTGGCGTACGGCACATCTCCGGAGAAATCCCGTCGTGCCACCAACATTACCCCATCCGACCCCCCCCTCCCAATCCAGCCTGCCCAAGCCACCACTCACTCAAAACTTTACGTCATAAAATCACACAAAAATATACAAAAAATCTGCCCAGAAATACAAAGAGTTCTGGGGGGTCGGATGGGGTAATATCGTACCACGCTGATCCTCCACCCTCCCACAACCCTCCTTGAGATCGCGATAATTGAACATCTGCAGATAACGCTCAAAGGGGAAGTCAAAAATGAGATTCGAGATCGCGTGTGGCTTCATTTTTTTGGTGCCCGACCCCATCCGACCCCCCTAACCCGGACCAGATACACGAATCCCGGATGACCGGCAGGATGCAGGGATGGTGCAGGCAGCAGCACGGATGACCGGCCGGTACCCGCGTCCCCGGTGGTGCCTGCTGATACGATCGGGAAGATATGCAGTCGACCCGGACGGGATCTCCGCCCGGTTGAGGTGCCGGTCCACCAGTTCACCGATAATGCGGGATTGCGGGGATCTTTTAACGATTCACCTTTTTCACCGGAGCGCACCTGAAAATCTTCCGGCAGGCAAACGTTTATTGCGGTTCGCTTCGTGAGAGTGTGTTCATGGCACCCTCAGCACGGGACCGGTTCCGGGCCTTCCTGCAATCAGGTGCCCTGAAGGTGGCACTGGTCTACCTTGTGATCGGTCTTGCCTGGATCTTTTTTTCCGATAACCTCGCGTTTGCAATAACCGGCGGATCGGACGCGTTCCTGCTCTACTCGGAGCTCAAGGGGTTCGGGTTCATCATCGTCACGACACTATTGCTCTACGGTCTCATCCATTACTTCACGGGTGCATCAGAAAAACAACAGCAGCTGCTGTTCCAGTACGAGACCCGGTACCGGAAGCTCTACGAGAGCATGAGGGATGCATTCGCAAGTGTAGACATGGCAGGCCGGATAAAAGAATACAATCCTGCGTTCCGGGAGATGCTGGGCTATTCCGATGAAGAGCTCCGGGGGTTCACCTACCGCGATATCACCCCGGAGAAATGGCATGAGTCCGAGGAGAAGATCCTGAAAGAACAGGTCCTGCTGCTCGGCTATTCTGATGTCTACGAGAAAGAATACCGGAGAAAGGACGGTACGATCTTCCCCGTGGCATTACGCGCGTTCCTTCTCCGGGACGATACAGGACAGCCGGCTGGTCTGGGGACTATCGTCCGGGATATCACCGAAAGCAAACGGGCCGAGGAGACGCTCCGGGAGAGCGAGGAGAAACTCCGGCTCTTCATCCTGCACGCGCCCGCCGCCCTCGCCATGTTCGACCGCGATATGCACTACATTGCGGCCAGCCGCAGATGGATAGCGGACTATCATCTCGAAGACCGGGAGATCCTTGGCCGATCTTACTATGAGATCCTTCCCGAGATCCCGGACTACTGGAAGGCCGTACACAGCCGCGGCCTTGCGGGCGAAGTTGTTCACGCCGATGAGGATCGGTTCGTGCGGGCAGACGGAACGGTCCAGTGGCTCAGCTGGGAGGTGCGCCCGTGGTTCACAGCCGACAACACGATCGGCGGAATCGTCATCTTTTCCGAGGACATCACCGAGCGCAAGAAGCAGGAGCAGGCCCTGCAGATCGCGAACCAGAAACTGAACCTGATGAATACGGTTGCGTGGCATGATATCTACAACAAGATTTCCGGACTGCAGGGATATGTCGAGCTGAGCAGGGAGCACATTACCGACCATACCGCTGAGGAATTCCGCATACGCGAGGAAGAGATCCTCAAGGTGATCCAGCAGCAGATCCTGTATACCAAGGAATACCAGGAGATCGGCCAGCAGTCCCCCCGCTGGCACCGTCTCGGGAGTCTCCTGGACACCATCCGCAGCACGGGTCTGGCAGGATCTGTCCGGATCACGAACGAAGCGGAGAACCTGGAGATATACGCAGATCCGGTCATCGAAAAAGTGTTCTGGCACCTTATCGACAACTCGGTGAAGCACGGGAAAAAGGTTACAGAAATCCGGATCACCGCCCGTGAATCTGCATCCGGATGCACCCTGGTCTACCAGGACGACGGAGTCGGGATTCCGGAAGACCAAAAACATGACCTGTTCACCAGGAGTTTTGGCAAGATGACCGGGTTTGACCTCTTCTTTGTCCACGATATCCTTGAAATCTATGGTATGAAGATTGATGAGAACGGAGAGCCCGGTAAGGGTGTCCGGTTCGAGATCAGCGTGCCGGGGGGACAGTACCGGTTTGCCCCTCATTAAGCTGAAATTCTGTCCGGGAGGCTCATACCGGGAGCTGCGGAATGGAGCATGGCCGGGCGGAAGCAACCAGGGACTTCCGGACCCATCAATTCCTGCCACCAGTTATTTGGTTTTAAAAATCAACACCAGTACTGCATGCACACGAAGGTCCCGCTTAGTGAGCTCAACGACCGGCTGAAGCGTTTCCGGGTAAGGATGGACACCGTGAACCCCGGCTGGGAGCTTGCGCTCATCTCCAGCAACGTCAACCTCTACTATTTTACCGGGACGATGCAGGACGGGATACTGCTCATCCCACGCGAACGTGAACCTGTCCTCTGGGTCCGCCGGAGTTATGCACGTGCAGTGGACGAATCCCGTTTCCCGCAGATCCGCCCGATGCAGAGTTACCGGACAGCGGCAGAAGCAACGGGTGCGATTCCCAGGACCGTGTATCTGGAGACCGAACAGGTATCGCTCGCCACGTACCAGCGGCTCCGGAAACATTTCGCCTTCAGCGATGCGGGGACGGTCGATGGCGTGGTGGCAGACATCCGCTCGGTCAAGAGCCCGTACGAACGGCGAGCTGATGGAGCGGGCGGGCAGCATCCACCGCCATGTCCTCGAGGACCTCGCCCCGGGTATCCTCCGCGAGGGTATGAGCGAGGCCGAGTTCTCGGGCGAGCTCTATGCAGTCATGGTGAGGGAAGGCCACCACGGGATCGTCAGGTTCGGGATCTCCGGGGCCGAGATCATGCTGGGGCTGATCGGCTTTGGCGAGAGTTCCATCTACCCGACCTACCTCGACAGCCCCGGCGGCAATGCCGGGATGTCGCCTGCCGTCCCGCTGCTCGGCAGCCGGGAGCGGAAGCTCAGGAAGGGGGACCTCATCTTCTGCGACATCGGCTGCGGGTATCACGGCTACCACACCGACAAGACCATGACGTACGTGTTTGGCGGGACGCTGCCGGACGAAGTCATCGCGGTCCACCGGCGGTGCCTCGGGATCCAGGATGCCATCATCCCCCTCCTCAGGCCGGACGCGGTCCCCTCGCAGATCTACGAGACGGTAACGGCCGATCTCGAACCTGCGTTCCTCGAAAATTTCATGGGGTACGGGGACCGGAAAGTCCAGTTCCTCGGGCACGGGATCGGCCTCGAGATCGCCGAAAACCCGGTGATCGCCAGGGGATTTGACACACCGCTCGAAGAGGGGATGGTCATCGCTCTCGAACCCAAGAAAGGGATCAAGGGGATCGGGATGGTCGGAACCGAGAATACATTCATTGTCACCCCGGGTGGCGGCCGCAGTATCACCGGCAGTCACCCCGGCCTGATGCCGGTCGGATGAAAAATTTTCCTCTTTTGAAACTGATCTGGATTTTTCCCGATCAACGGCGCGTTGGAGGCTGTACCGTGCCGGATTATCGTTATTATGTCCGGGTGCGGTTCCGGCGCGTTGTATTGCCTTTGTGTTTTGGTTCGTAACGGAGAATTTCGGGTAACTTCACCGTTGTCCGCCAGGACCAGTCAGATATGGTCTAACCCGCGGGTTCAACGTTTCACCCCGCATTTTTACACGGAGCACTGCTCCCATTTTATGAATACATAAGCTCCTCCGGGCAACGGGTGATCAGGGTGGGAACAACACCCGGGAAGACAGGTGACAGAAATGAAAAACACAAGGATAACAGTGCTGTGCGGCTTCTGCATGATCTGCCTCGTTGCGGCGATCATGCCGGCCGCGAGCGCTCTCGGGAACGGGACTTCATGGAACGACAACCCTGAACATATCACCGCGATGCAGGCAGGAGTGGCGTATGCCGGCGCAATCGGACAGGCACAGATGGACGGGGCGATCAGCTATATCGGTACCCTCAGCAATGGTGCCGGGACAGGCCAGCTCTCTTCTCTTGAATCGCAGTTCACCGGCACAGAGTCCTCGGTGCAGTCGATGACCGCCGCTGATCAGATCAAAGCCGCGGATACGCAGATGGGTGCAGACCGGAAGGAGTTCATGAGCACGGCAAGAGGATCGCTGAAGGAGTACAACGGCACCGGAAAGGCCCTCCGCGAGAGCGTCAACGCCTCGGTCATGGCACAGTCGGCTGCGATCCAGAGCCTCAAGACCACGTGGTGGACGGACCGCGGGACCGCCCGGATGGATGAGTTCGCCCACAACGACCAGGAACGGAACAGCGTGCTCGCGAAACTGACGGCAAAAGGTGTCGATGTTGCGCAGGCACAGGCGGTCGAAAACCAGATCCAGCAGGAAGGCACGGCACTGAAGGCCGCGTTCGACAGCCAGGACGGGAAAGCAGTTCAGGCCGCAAACCAGCAGCTGGCGACGTTGTGCAGCCAGTTCCGCGATATCGTGAAAGGCTACCGGACTGCCCACCCTGCGGGGGCAACGGTGACGCAGACCGCTGCCGTTCCTGCACCGGTCTAACCTTTTTTATTGAGACCAATTACGTATAGTCCGATTCTGACTCTTTGACCTGAAAGAGAAAAAAGACAGCAAGATCTACTTCAATTCGATCTTCCGCGTCTTTGCTTCCGGTTTTGGCTCTTTCTTGGACACGTTCAGTTCCAGGACCCCTTCTTTGGTTCTGATAGGATCGCGGGAATTCGGGACTTTTGATCACGCATGATATGTGGCGGGACTTATTTATCCCCTTCTAACAAATCGTTCTAAAATTAAATTGTGGCAAGATTGCTTCACATATTGGTAACAATCCACAATTTCATTTATTGAAAACTCTTGCCAAGTCCACCATTTAACAGATCTATATTTAACACCCTTTACCATACTTCGAAATTTAAATCCTTCCTCGGTTAAAACAATTACATTTCGTTTACATTTGCTACATAATTCTTGGAGTTCTGCAATTGCTGATTGATTTATTTCGGAATCTTGAACGGAGTTCAATAAAAAAATAATAACAATATCACAATTATTCACCATTTCCATGCATTTCTCGTAAGTAAACCCATATTTTGCGTCACCGCTGTTAATCGGTGTTTTATCGCATGGAAAATCATCCGCTGTAAAAACATGGACATATCCTTTTTCTTTAAGATATCTTTTCAGTCCCTCTAATATTGGTTTATTAGGTTCAGTAAAAGATCCACATATCCCGATGGAAATACGTTTTTTAATATCACCGGTTATAGCTTCTATATCTAAGGAATCAAAATATAATCCCACAAAAATTTATTTGATTTGGTTTAAGATAATGAATATAGACAAATGATATTTGACAACATGATACAAAGAATTATTACTGGTCAAATGATATTTGACTATGTACATACAGTAAACTCGTCGAGGTGTGATAATGCTTGATAAAGATATTATGAACTCGTTCTTATCTGAAGTACCTTCAGAAGTGTTTGATGCAATTTCACCATTATCCAACAAGAATAGCCAAGCGATCTTTATTGCATTATTAAAAAACGAACGGATGCGCTTTGGAGAGTTAAAAGCTTTATTCAAAACAGTTCATTCAGAAGATATTAACCATCCATTAAAATCCTTGGTTAAAGCTGGGATAATCTCTAAAAAAGCAGAATTTTTGGAAGATATTGGAGAGACCGAGATTGCCATTTATCACCCATCATACTTAGGAAAATCGGTTATGAGATCATTATACAAGGGCGTAATGCTGGGAATGGATAACTTACCAATCACATATCCACAACCGAATAATATTAATGCGAGTGGTAATGTCAGTGTTTCCTTGAGTTTAGGATTATTTAATAAGATAAACCCACCCCAATTAAGCAATCCTGCTGGTGGTAATCCAGCAACGATAGAATTGACGAAAAGTACTCATATATTACAAACCGAGGCGTAAAAATGACAGAGGCACCAAAACCACCTAAATTAATCTCTGCAAAATCATCGGATTTCAAAGTAATAAACGCTGATGGCATATATACATGGGTGAATAGTAACGCAGGGACAATTATGTTTTTCGATGATATAATCGAACCAGAATTTAACCCGGATGCCTCATTAAATATTAAAACAATTAAACGAACTTTTACAATTGAGATTAGAATGACACGTGAAATGTACCAAAAAGTGATCGAATGGATGAGCGGCCAGGTAAAAATACTTGAAGAATTCGAAAGCAATCAGAAGAAAGACCAAAAATAATTTATTTTACCACCAACCCAATCATCGTCTCCCATCGGTTCCTCATCAGATTGATCGGGATATTTGCCATCTGCGCTGGTGTCAACCCGCCGATTCCCTGAGGGGCGGATGTAGTTGTAATACGTCTGCATTCCTGCCGTAAGTTCCATTGCACCAATTGAACTATCAAAGCTCCTGACTACCTTTGTGCGCTCTCGGAACATCCCGCCATGCACCACTGAGTTTTGAAAGTGCCGATTTGTCCTGCAGCGGTACTAAAAAAGAGTTGAGCTTTACCGGTCGCTGAACTTCTCGACGACCCGGACGTTGTCGCCCCGGACCGTGATCGGGATCGGGACCACGCTCTCGTAGAGCTCGACCGTGATCTCCTCCTTCGCCGAGTCCACGCGCTTGACCACTGCTTTCTCGCCCTTGAAGGGACCGGCGATCAGTTCGACGATGGTGCCTTCCTCGATACCGGAGACGACCGGTTTCGGGATGAGGAAGTGGCCGACCTCGGCAAGGGTAGTCTCGCCCTTGATCACCGACCGTGCATGGGCAACTTTCTCCACGAGCTGCTCGATCCGGTTCATCTTCTCCGGGGTCTCCACGAGCACGTAGCCCTGCAGTTCGTTGGGCACGATGATGGCCGTGACCTTGACGTCCGTTGCCTTGGTATCGATCGCCTTGAGGATGTTGTCCGCGACCGTCCGCTCCTGCTTCGATGTCGTCTTGATGGCAAATATCCGGTTGACGAAGACCTCAGGAGCTGCGGGTGCCACCGCGGGGGCGGTATTGGGTGCGGGACTGGTTGGCTGTGTCATAAGCATCGGGCCGGCCTAGAATCCCAGCAGGGCCTTGTGATCGAAGAAGACATAGATGATGAAACCGATCAGTCCGACAAGGAGGACCCCGGCTGCCGCAACGGTCGCGATCTTGGTAAACTCTTCCCGGGTGGGGGTGCGCGCGAGTTTGAGCACCCGCAGGTATTTGCGGAGCAGCTCCTCGTGTAATACGTCTGTTTTGAAGTCAGGCTTTGAAATTTCCATATCCGCTCACTTGAGAAAATCGATCTCAAACTGTTTCTGTACTTTGGGGGTAAGCTTCTCATTACGACCATATATTTGTGGCGACCGTACGCCCGTGACCACCAGCAGGGTGCGCATCTTGTTCTCCATCCCCGGGTCGATCTGGGCACCCCAGATGATACGCGCATTCGGGTCTACGCGGTTGTAGACCTCCTGCACGACACCTTCCGCTTCTTCCATGGTCATGTCCGGGCCGCCAACCACGTTGACGAGCGCGGCGGTCGCGCCGGAGATATCCACGTCGAGGAGCGGCGACCGGATCGCCTTCTTGACCGAGTCTGCCGCCTTGTCCTCGCTGTCGCTCTCGCCCATCCCGATCATGGCCACGCCGCCGCGCTCCATGACCGTGCGTACATCGGCAAAGTCCAGGTTCACGAGCCCGGGCATCGTGATCAGTTCGGTGATTCCCTTGACCGCACGCATCAGGACTTCATCGGCTACCTTGAACGCCGCATAGAGCGGGAGTTTCGGCACGACCTCGAGGAGCTTGTCATTGGGCACGACAATGACCGTGTCCGCCACGTCCCGGAGGCGTTCGAGGCCGGCCTCTGCATTTTCCATGCGGATGGCACCTTCCGCAGCGAACGGCAGGGTGACGATCGCGATCGTGAGCGCCCCCTCCTCCCGGGCTGCCTTCGCCACGACCGGGGCCACGCCGGTCCCGGTACCGCCGCCGAGCCCGACCGTGATGAAGACCATGTCGCAGCCGGAGACCACGGCACGGATCTCCTGCTCGTTCTCGAGGGCCGCCTCCTCGCCGATCTGCGGGATGGAGCCGGCCCCGAGGCCGCGGGTACGCTGGCGGCCGACGAGGATCCGCTGGTCCGCGTGGGTGCGGATCAGGTGCTGGGCGTCGGTGTTTATGGCGATGAGCTTCGCCCCGTGGATGCCCTCCTCCATCATGCGGGAGATAGTGTTCGACCCGCCGCCCCCGCACCCGATCACCGTTATCTCCGTCTTGAGCTCGGCAAGGATCTGGTCAAGGTCTTCGTTATTCTGCGTGGGCGATACGGTCTCGTCCCTCGCCTTGGTTAGTGCCTCTTCAACAATTGACCTCATGGAAACTTCTCCAACCCCGGGATATGGATGTCAGTCTCACTGCAGGAAGATACCATGTCGGGTGTGATCACCCTGCCGTTGATCTCAATAGCCTGACCTGCTGAAAGGCGTTGGTAAAAAGGTCCGGGTGGTACCCCCAGTTCGCGCGCTTTTCCGGGGTCAAACCGTACCTTGGTTATGATCAGGTGATCGCTCTCCGTTGCAGTGATCTCTTTATTACGTATGATTTTTACGCACAAGGTATTTAAATCATGTATTATCCGAGAAGAATGTTCCTCATACATGATAAATTCGGGAAGCAGCCGATTTGCGGCCGTGGAAAGGTGAACGACCGGTAATCTGTCGAGATCTTTTATCAGCCCCGGCTCGTCCGATTTTACCGTTTCGGCAATTAAAACCGGATTTGCCCGGACGAGGCAGAGGTTTCCGGAACCGGAAAGGTCGTGGACGTAGCAGCGGGCGCCCGGGGAGACTTTCCCGGCCATCTCCCTGACGGCACAGTACGTCTCCCACGAGAGGTGCCCGATGGCAGCAATCTCGCTCTCCGACAACCGCGGTATCGCGAGCTCCGCCAGCACCCCGGACAACCGGCCAAGGTCTTCGCGGGCGAGCGCTTTCCGGTCGATGTACGCGGCAACGGCACCGCTCTTCTCCATCATGGCAAGGACCATCTCTTTATTCAGTGCAGGTATCTCGCGGGTGTGGGCGATGTGGCCGAATGCCCCGCGGGACATCAGGGCGATCTCCGTCTCACGGGCCGCGTAATGGGTCCCGCCGAACCCGATCAGCGGCACCGGATCGATCGGCACGGCGGAGAGCACGCTCTCGGCCACCGCCCGTCCGGCGACCGGGTCGGTCCACTCCTTCTCGGTGCTCCCGATCTCGACAAAGAACGAGGGATGGCAGAGCGCGGTCGGGCCGTGGTGGGTCACCTCGTACCGAGACCCGGTAGCCTTCCGGGCAGTGCCGGGCGAGCGCCCGGAGCGTGGCCTGCATCATCGCCGGGGCAGCGGGTGCGAGCGTCCGCGGTTCCCCGCCAAGTTCCGCTTCCCTGAAGTTCCCGGTCACGTGCACGGTAAGAACGGGGAGAGGGTTGACGCTGGCATGGCGGGAGAGGAAGATAACGAGATCGGCATCGGACCCCGCATCGACCCGCCCCGCGTGGATCAGCCGTTCCTCCACGTCGATGAACTCGTAGGTGTGGCCGCCCGCCGCCTGGCCGTCATGGCTGCCGCTGCCGAGCAGTTGAACGATATGGTGCCGGATGTTCTGCCCTGCCTTGTCCTGCCGGGAACTGACGAGCGCGATCCTCATCACGGAATCATTGTCGTTCCGGACGATTAAGGGTGTTCCAGTTTCTGCCCGCTGAGGCGTTAACCCTATACGCAAGTACACAAAACAGTGTTACCATGGACGCCAAAAAAGTGGAGAAGATCTTCCTCGAAGAGGGGATCGACCGGGAGATCACCTGCCCGCAGGCATTTGCCATTGCGAAAAAGCACAAGATCACGAAAAGCGATGTCAGCGAGTACTGCAACTCGCACAAAATCAAGATCCGTGCCTGCCAGCTGGGCTGCTTCAAGTAATTTTTTTAACCGGGCGGTTCCAGCCCCGCCATCCGCTCCGTAGGGAAAACGGGTAGGGAGGAGAGCAGCTGCCACGGGAAATGGTCCGGGTTGTCCGTTGGCCTCAGGCCATCCCGGTATGTTCCGGGCACGGGCAGGGGGGCGCACCTGAGGAAGCGTGTACCCGCTCATGGCTCCATGCCCTTGGCCTTTTGGCCCTTCGGGTGGCTGGCCTCCCGTGCGGCCCGGACCGCCATCCCCACCGCTTCTTCCGGGGTGGCGCACGGTATTACCCCAGGGATCTCCCAAGTGGAGAGACCGAACACCGGGCGCCCCGTCTTCAGCGCTATCGCGATCTCCGAGAGGGTCCCGTACCTTCCGCCGATGGCGATCACCGCGTCCGCCGACTGGGAGACGAGCACGTTCCTCGCGTGGCCGAGCCCGGAACGGATGATGATGCCAAGGAACGGGTTGCCCTGCCTGGTATCCGGCACGATGCCGACGGTTTTCCCGCCCGCCTCGTGTGCACCTTTGCACGCCGCCTCCATAACGCCGCCGAGTCCCCCGCAGATGAGTATCGCGCCGGCTCCGGCAACCAGGCTTCCGACGGCATGTGCAGCCCCGGACTCCTCCGGTGTGGCATCGGCAGCACCAATCACCGCGATCTGCATGCAGGTAACCTTGGGCCGGCACCTCATAAAACCAGATACTGGCCGGGTGCCAGGTCCGGGTACATCCCCCGCCAGCAGTTTTTAAAAAGAACAACCGTGAGCGGAAGATGACAGCGTCCCTGAAAACGGCGGGGCGATTACTGTTTCAGCACGCACGAGTAGGCCACATCGGCGCCCGACATCAGCTCGGGATAGTAGCGGGAGACGTACTCCTTGACCATCCGCCGGGCGGAGAACCGCGGGGCGTTGCTCTTGATCGATTCCTTCATCATCCTCACCCAGCCGTGCGGGATACCGTCAAGCGCGGACGAGTAGTAGAGCGGAACGACCTCGTTTTCCAGCAGGTCGTAGATGGCCCGGGCGTCCTCCTCATCACGGTTGTCAACAGCCGCATCGCTCCCGAACGCCCAGCCGTTCCTCCCATTGTACCCTTCCAGCCACCAGCCGTCGAGGATGCTCAGGTTGATCACCCCGTTCAGGGCGGCTTTCATCCCGCTCGTCCCGCTGGCCTCCATGGGGGGGAGGGGGTTATTGAGCCAGACATCGACGCCGTGCACCAGGTACTGCGCACTCTGCTCGCTGTAGTCTTCCACGAACGCGATCCTCCCCTCGAACTCGGGGAGTTGTGCGATCTGGTAGATCTGCTGGATACCCGTTTCCCGTCATCATCGGACGGGTGGGCCTTGCCCGCAAAGATGATCTGGACCGGCCGCCAGCGGTCGGTGAGGAGACGCCGGAGCCGGTCCATGTCCGAGAAGATCAGGCCCGCCCGCTTGTAGGTGGCAAATCGCCGTGCGAACCCGATAGTGAGGGTGGAAGGGTTCAGGAGCAGGCCCCCGGTGACCAGGGTACGCGGGTCCTCCTGCCCTTTTGCCCATTGTATCCGCTTGCGCTCACGGATACGGTTGATCAGCTTGATCTTGAGGTCGAAATGGAGGTCCCAGAGCTTCTCGTCCGGGATCTCGTCAATGAGGTCCCAGATGGTCTCATCGTCATGCTCCTGCTGCCAGTTCGGAGTGACGGGGTAGACGTACGTGTCGATGAGATCCTCGATCCTCGGGTTCATCCACGATGGAAGGTGGACACCATTGGTTATCGCATCGATCGGGATGCGGTCATAGGGCAGGTCCTTCCAGAGGTTCCGCCACATCTGGCGGGCGAGTTCCCCGTGCCTGCGGGAGACGGCATTATGGCAGGCGGAGAGGCGCATGGCAAGGACGGTCATGTTGAAGCCTTCGCCCGGGAAGTCCGGGTGCGCCCCGAGACGGAAGAAGGTCTCCCGGTCGATCCCGAGCGCCGGGTAATAGGTGCTGAAGTAGCGGTCCATCAGCTCTTCCGGGAAGACATCGTGCCCGGCCGCGACGGGGGTATGGGTGGTGAAGACCGACGTGACCTGCACCTGGCAGAGGGCCTCCCCGAACGGGATCCCCCGCTCCACGCGTTCCCGGATCCGTTCCAGCAGGGCGAAGGCCGGGTGTCCCTCATTGAGGTGGACGGCACTGTACAGGATGCCGAGCGAGTGCAGGACCTTCCGGCCGCCGATGCCCAGCACGATCTCCTGCTTCAACCGGTCCTCCTGGTCGGACGTGTACAGGTTCGAGGATATCCGGCGAGCTGGCCGGGTCGTTGAGGGGGATGTCGGTGTCGAGGAGGTAGAGGGGAACCCTCCCAACGTCCACTTTCCATACGGCAACCGAGATCGGGGGCTCGATCTGGGGAACCTGGATCACCAGCTGCTCGCCGGATTCATTCAGCACGCGCTTGACCGGTGCGGCGTCCCGGTCAAGGGTCTCCCGGATCCCTTCCTGCCATCCGTCCGCCCTGATATGCTGGTGGAGGTAGCCCTCAGAGTACATGAACCCCACGGCCACCAGCGGGACGCCAAGGTCGCTGCACTCCTTGAGAAAGTCCCCTGCAAGGAACCCGAGCCCCCCTGCATACATGGGAAGGGAATGGTGGAGCCCGTATTCTGCCGAAAAATACGCGATGGTGAGGGTGCGGCCCTCGGGGTACTGCTCCCGGAACCAGCCGGTCCGGGCGCTCATGTAGCGCCGGAACCGGTTCATCACGATCTCGTACCGGCGGAGATATTCCGCATTCTTCCCCGCGGTCTCAAAAAACTCCACAGGGGCGTCCCGGAGCATCCGCACGGGGTTGTGGACGCTGGTTTTCCATGCCACCTGGTTCAGCTGCTTGAACAGGACGCGTGCCTCGGGGTGCCAGCTCCACCAGAGGTTGTACGCGAGCCTCGACGAGCCCCGAGAGCCGCGGGGGGATGTGGGTAAAACGGTTGTCAGGTCCGGACACAACAGTTGAGCGCTCTCTCCTCTGGTGCCATAAACGTTTGGATGGGCGCGGTACGCCCTGCCCTCAACCCTCGGGCCTGCCCGTAACGGGCTTTCCCCATTACCAGCTCCGGGCCGATACCGGCATGGCCGGGCCAGGATGCGAGAAAAACTACTTTGTGCCGGGGCGCCAACATGTGTCCATACGTTTCAGGCATCCCGCCATCGTACAGTGAGGGGTCTTGTGAAGGAAGTCACCGCGAACTTCAGTGCAAAGGAGATCGAGCGTGAGGTGCAGGAATACTGGCGCACCCACGACACCTACCAGGCGGTCAGGAAGCACCGCAGCGCAGGAAAACCGTTCTTTTTCGTGGACGGCCCGCCGTATACCACCGGGCATATCCACCTCGGGACGGCATGGAACAAGATTTTAAAGGACAGCATCCTGCGCTACCACCGGATGGGCGGCAGGCATGTCATCGACCGTGCGGGGTACGACATGCACGGGCTGCCGATCGAGGTGAAGGTCGAGCAGGCCCTCGGGTTCGCGTCAAAAAAGGATATCGAGAAGTTCGGCATCCAGCCCTTCATCGAGAAGTGCCGCGAGTTCGCGGTGACGAACAAGAAACTGATGGACGACCAGTTCGCTGCCCTCGGCGTCTGGCTCGATTTCCCGGGAGCATACCAGACCGTCAAGCGGGAATACATCGAAGCGGCGTGGTGGACGCTCGCCCGGGCCGAGGACCGCGGGATGCTCGAACGCGGGCACCGGGTCGTGAACTGGTGCCCCCGCTGCGAGACGGCGATCGCGGACGCAGAGGTGGAGTACTGGGACGAGAACGACCCCTCGGTCTTCGTCAGGTTCCCCCTCAAGGGCAGGACGAACGAGTTCCTCCTCATCTGGACGACAACGCCGTGGACGCTGCCGGCAAACGTCGCGGTCGCGGTGGCCAGGGATTTCGTGTACGCAAAGGTGCTCGCAAAGAAGGGCGAGAATGAGGCGATCCTCTGGATCGCGGAGCCTCTCGTGAAGGCGGTGCTCAAGAAGGGGCGGTGCAGGGACTTCACCCTGCTTGAGACGAAGAGGGGTGCCGAGCTCGCGGGGTGGGAGTACGAGTCCCCGCTCGCATCCTGCGTCCCGCTCCAGCGGGAGATCAGCCACAAGGTCGTGACCGCGGACTTTGTCGCTCTCGAAAACACCGGCATGGTCCACATTGCGCCCGGCCACGGGTGGGACGACTTCGTGCTCGGGACCAAAGAAGGGCTCGCCATTGTCTGCCCGGTGGACGGCGCAGGAAAATTCCGGGAAGAGGCAGGAGCGTTCGCCGGCCAGTACGTGCGGGACTCGAACGTGAACGTCCTTCAGGCCCTGGGTGATCACCTCTTTGCGAAGGAGACGGTCACCCACCGCTACGGGCACTGCTGGCGCTGCAAGACCCCGATCATCTTCCGTGCCACCTCGCAGTGGTTCCTGAAAGCCTCCGAGATGCGGGACCTGATGCTCTCGGAAGTGGAGAAGGTGACGTGGTATCCCGACTGGGCGGGAAGCGCACGGTTCTACGACTGGATCAAGGAGGCCCGCGACTGGTGCATCTCCCGCCAGCGCTACTGGGGTATCCCGATCCCGGTCTGGGTCTGCCCGAAGTGCGACTCGTACCGGGTCATCGGCACGATCCGCGAGCTCGAGGAGCGGAGCGGGAGGCCGCTCGAGGATCCCCACCGCCCGTACGTGGACGGCGTGACCATCCCGTGCCCGTGCGGCGGCACGATGAAGCGGGTCGAGGACATCTTCGATGTCTGGTTCGACTCAGCGGTGGCCTCGTGGGCCACGCTCGGCTACCCGGGGAAGACGGAGGACTTCGAGAAGCTCTGGCCCGCCGATTTCATCACCGAAGGGCAGGACCAGACCCGCGGGTGGTTCTATTCCCAGCTGGGCGCGAGCACGATCGCATTCGGAAAGGCGCCCTACAAAAGCGTCTGCATGCACGGTTTTGCCCTCGATGCTGAGGGCAAAAAGATGTCCAAGAGCCTCGGCAACGTGGTGAACCCCACGGACGTGATCGAAAAGGTCGGGGTCGACGTCCTCCGGCTCTACGTCCTCTCCTCTTCCGCCCCGTGGGACGACCTCAAGTTCAACTGGGAGGGCGTGGGCACCATCAACCGGGCGGTCAACATCCTCTGGAACGTGTACCGTTTCCCGCTCCCCTACATGATCCTCGACAGGTTCGAACCGGCCTCGAAGGAAGGGGTCTGGGACGATGCGTACATCAGGGCGCACCTCCGGCAGATGCCCGACGAGGACCGGTTCATCATCTCCCGGGTCAACTCGGTCGCCGCGCTCGTCGATGCCGCGATGAAGGAGTGCCAGCTCCACCGGGCCACCCGCGAGCTGGTCAGCTTCATCCTCGAGGACCTCTCGCGCTGGTACGTCCAGCTCGTCCGCCCCCGCATGTGGCTCGAGGGCGAGTCGGAGCAGAAGGTCTTCGCGTACGAGACGATCTACTATGTCATGCGCCGGCTCAGCCAGCTCCTCGCCCCGTTCTGCCCGCATATCACCGAGGAGATCTACGGGAACCTGCGGTGCCGGAACGACCTGCCCAGCGTCCACCTCCTCGACTGGGACGCCGGCGAGCCGCTGCTCGTGGACAGGGCGCTGGAAGAGGCAGTCGGGATCGTCCGCTCGTTCGACGAGGCATGCGCCAACGCCCGCCAGGCCGGCAAACGGAAACTCCGCTGGCCGGTCTCCGAGGTGGTCGTTGTGACGGACTCAGAGCCGGTGAAAGACGCGATCGAGCGCCTCAACCCGGTCTGCATGGACCGGGCAAATGCCCGGAAGGTCTCGGTGGTCATGGGCAGGTGGGAGCGGATCGGGTGGAAGGTGGAACCCGTAATGAAGGCGCTCGGTAAACGGTTCGGCAAGGATTCCTTCACGGTCAAGGGACTTATTGAGAAGGAGGACGGGGACCGTCTCAAGGCAAAGATCGATATCGAGGGGGGGATCGTGAAGCTCGGCAACACAGACTTCGAGATTGGATCGGACTACGTTACATTTTCCGAGAAACTCCCCGCGGACATCTTCTCGGCCCCCATGACCGATGCGACCGTGTACGTGGACGTCTCCCTCACCCCCGATCTCGAGGCGGAAGGCTACGGCCGCGAAGTGATCCGGAGGATCCAGGAGACCCGGCGGCAGCTCGACCTCGCGGTCGAGGACTTCATCAACGTGGAAGTTGCGGTGAACGACAAGCGGGTCCTCACCCTCCTTCTCGACAACGAGATCATAGCGATGATCAGCGACGAGGTCCGGGCAACATTCTTCGGGTTCAGCAGGGACGGGACACAGCCGGACCCTGCCCGCTACACGTCCGTGAAGGAATGGGACGTCGAGGGCGTGGCGATGACGATCGGGATTGCAAAGACAGAATAAAATCCTGTCAGTCTCTTTTTCAGTGGATATTCCGTTCTCTGGAATTTCAAAGCCTAGCGGTCAGGTACCGTCATGAGTCCTGCACAACCCGGGCCCGGGTAAAGGGGCAGGAAATTCATCGTTCAGTCCGGCATCATTGCCTTGTTCTTTGTTCAATGGCCGGCATGCCTGCGGAAAACCGGTGGGATTTTGGGTTATATGAACCGGTCCACGAATCGAAAAGAGGTGTGGAGGTGAGGAGGTGAATTTATCCCGAAGCATCCGGCCGTCCGGTTATATGGGTGGCAGGTTCTGCACGATACCCTGGAGGATTGCTCTGTCGATTTTCAAGAATACCACCCAGTCAATCAGTTGATCACCTCCCTTAACAGGTTATTTGATAATAATCTTTCAATGTATTTAATATTTTTGATTTTTAAATATCGTCAAATTCTTGTTTGAATTTTGTTTAAATGCATATTATCAGCGCTATTCAAAAGTTTATGACGGTAATCACCCGGCATTACATTTCTGGCTGCTTCCGCAATCGCGACAGGAATAAGGCCCGGAAGAACCGAAAGGATCCTTCGAGGCGGAGGCATCTATCCTTGCCGGGGAGATCGAGCCATCTGCCCCATCGTCGAAACGGATCTTAAAGATGATAAAAAACCAGATAATACGATTGAGAAAGACTACAAAAATCAGCCAGTTGAGATCACCTTCTTCAAAAATTCCTTCCCTTCCGGGCTCGAGAAGAGCGGGAGATCGTAGTCCACGGTCACCGCACTCCGCTCCGTGACCACGCTCTCCTGCGTGACGGGATTGAACCCCTCCTTCTCCTTGAGTTTCTTGTAGACCAGGACCCCCCTGCGCTGCCACGCCGGGGTCATGGCGAGGTTGAAACCCTTCGCGTGCATCATCTCGTGGAGGTTCTTTGATGGCAGTCCTTTGAGCTGTGCCGCAGACCTCTTTTGCGCTCAGGCCTTCCTCGATCAGGGCCTGCTGGCAGTAGCCGTTCAGGTGATTGCGCCACGCCTCGTTCTGCCGGTCTGCGAGATATTCCATCGCGTACTCCGGTGTTGCCGGGATAACGCGGGCGTCGAACGAGAGGATGGACGTGCCGCCAAGGGCGAGGGTAAGGGAACTTGCGGCGAACGATGCGGCCACCGAATCGATCTTCTCCACCCGTGCGCTGAAGGGAAGGCGGCTGAACCAGAGGTTGATCTCGTCCGAGAAGGTGAAGGCAAAGTCCGGGTTGAGCCCACTTTCCGAAACCAGCGTCGTGCAGGCCGTGACCATCGCGTTGTTGAAGAATTCGTCGAAGGGTTTCTCGAGCCCGAGGTTCTCCACGAGCCGGTGGAATGCCCGGCCGTCAAGCCGGACAAAAACAGGAGGAATGGCGGAGATGGCTGAAAATATTTCCCGGTTTTCCATAGGATGACCATGCGGGAGTACAGGACAATATGGATGGGATCCCGCTGTTCCTCGTCCGCTGCGTTACTCTTCCGCGCTTCCGCTCGTGAAAGCCCCGGGGAGGTGGCGGATCAGGACGATGTCGTCGATTGCACTGATGATGCGGTACGGGATCTTAAGGCCTTTGAAGTTCTTCATCTCGAAGAGCTCCTCATTGACCTTTCCCACGACGATAACTTCAATCTTTTTCTGGTCCACGTCAATGACAACATCCTCGACTTCGCCAATAAACATGCCTTTGTCCGTGTAGATCTGGAGCCCGAACAACTCGGTAATCTGGGTTTCCATCGTTATCAGATGAAAGTATATACTTAAGAGTTAAAAAGATAATCCTTTGTTATGGACGGGTCTTTTCGGATCGGGCACTTATTTGGGATTCCGATCCTGATTCACTACACATTCCTGCTCGTCATCCCCCTCTTTGCCTGGATCATCGGCAGCCAGATTACGCTGACCACGGGTATGCTTACCGAGGTGTTCCAGGTGCCGATCGATACCTCGCTGATCACGGCAGGATTTATACCTTATATCCTCGGTACGATCGTAGCCTTCGGCCTCTTTGCCGGCGTGCTCGTGCACGAACTCGCCCATTCGCTCGTTGCAAAAAGGAAAGGGATCGCGATCAACAGTATCACGCTCATGATCTTCGGCGGTATTGCCACGATGGAAGAGGGTGTGCCCGACCCGAAGATCGAGCTCCCGATGGCGCTCGTGGGCCCGATCGCAAGCCTCGTCGTAGGTATCGTCTGCACCGGGATCATGTATGCAGTCCCGTCCTTTTCCATGAGCCCGGGGACCGCCGGTGTGCTGGTCTTCCTGTTCGGCTACCTCGGCATGCTCAACATCATCCTCTGTTTCTTCAACCTCCTGCCGGCATTTCCCATGGACGGGGGCAGGGTACTCCGGGCATGGCTTGCCAAGCGGATGCCGCTTCACCGTGCAACCAAGATCGCGGCCGATGTGGGCAAGGGGTTTGCCATCCTGTTTGGGATCATCGGCCTTTTTGCCTTCTCACCGTTCCTGATCCTGATCGCGCTCTTCATCTACATCGGGGCGAACATGGAGTCCACGGCGGTAAAATACAGCCACCTCCTGCAGGACGTCACGGTGGGCGACATGATGAGCAGGCCGGTCACCACGGTCCCCCCCACCATCCCGGTGAGCCAGGTGATCGGGATGATGTACACGAGCAAGCACCTCGGCTTCCCGGTTGTCGAACGGGACACGCTGATCGGCATGGTCACCCTCGCCGATGTGAACCGGACATCGTCGATCGACCGCGAGGCCATGCAGGTCCGGGACATCATGTCCCGCGACCCGATCACGCTCCCGCCGACCGCTCCGGTCATTGATGCCCTGCGGATCATGTCGGCACGGAACATCGGCAGGATCCCGGTCGTGCTGGACGGGAAGATCCTCGGGATCGTGACCCGGACGGATATCCTCAAGGTCACGGAACTGAAGCAGATCTAGGCTCATGGGTAATCTGGATAGGGATCGGACCTGGCACAGAGAAGATCTCTTCCAGCAATATACTATTAGTTGTAAAAAATATTTCAAAAAATATTTAAATTAAGGGGACGCTCTTTGTTTATAATGGATATGAGCGGAAAGCCTCTGACAGATTGTCGCGATTTTTCCACACCGTTTATCCTCGTGTCGGCAGTGTTCTTTGGCCTGTATATTTTCCTGGCAGCGGGAATTTTTGCTGATATGATTCCGGGAACAAAGATGCTCTTTTTTCCGGAGTCCGGTTTCATGTATATTTTCAATGGCACATTTTTCTATGCAGTCCTTATGATCGTCTCGTTTGCCGGGAGTGTCCTTCTGGTCAGGAGGATGAAGAAACGATCCCTGCGCTGGCAGGATGGGCTTCCCCTTTGTTTTGTGATGGGTATCATTGGCGTCCTGCTTGTCATCTACACTTTTTATGAACCTTCAGACCCGGCGAGAAGATCCCTGATATCCGCAATCATCGGAGCGATACTCGCGTACGCGGCGCTGCCTGCCTGTGCGGCATATTTCCTGAACTATTGGAGAAAAACCTGTGGCAGTATATCCGCTACGATTATCAGGGTATCATCAGCGATCGGGATCATCGGACTTGCTTTTTTGGTCGGTCTGCTTTGGTACATGATTACCTATGTCCCGCCTCCAACATCACCGTATCATGACAATTTCATGAACTTCAATCCGGCCGATGTGCTGATAATGCTCGTTGGTCTTTTCTACGGGGCAATTTTACTGCCGGCCATTGGCTTTGTCTTTCTGGCACGTGGATTGGAGTACCGGAAGATCTCCCCGGAGCTGGATCCTGAAGACCATGCCCAGAGTATACCATGATACCATATCCCCCTTTTTTACTGTTGACAATGTGAGCAAAGAGTAAAATGAACCCGGACTACTTTTTCAGAATACGAGATGGGAATCAATCGCTGTTGTCCCCGCCACCTTCCGGTACGCTTCAAGATCCCTGAATGGCCGCTTCGCGATGATGGCGGCCACCCGCTTCTTTCCCACGCCCGGCAGCCACCTGATGGCAGACGCCGGCAGCGTGTTTATCTTCACCGGCACCGGCAGGGCCGTGAGCGACCGCATGCCCCAGTCCACGACCACGGCATCGGTCACGGTCCCCCGGTCAAGACTGAGGGGGATGCCGACGAGAATGGGGTACGACCCCATCTGGCGCCCGAACGAGAGGTTCCCTGACACCTCGATTCTCACCTCGCGGAGCACGGTGCCGATGGGGAAGACCCGCTGGAGCATCGGGAGGTCGATCTTCGTCCGGACGAACTCCTTGAACACCCGGAACCGGCGTTCGTATTTCCCGAGGGTGTTGTCCATGAAGGCAGGGGTGCCTTCAAACGGCATCACCTGCCGGATATTCACCCGCCGCACCGCAAGGCCCGCATCCCGGACCCGTACGAGGAACTGCTCGTTCAGCTCGTAGGTCTTCCCGGTCTCTCCGGTGAGCCCGCAGACGAAGTTGAGCCCCGGCAGGAGCTCGGGCACATTGTCACGGCGGCCACCCCCCAGTTCATTGACGATCCGTATCGCCCGGAAGACCTCATCCGGCCCGGCCTTGAGATTGTTGGCCGCCACAACGGCGGGATCGGCCGTCTCCATCCCGAACGCCGCTACATCCCCGGGGGTATGGTGGCGGATGATCGCCCGCAGTGCTTCCTGGCTCTCCTCCTCGTGCCGGGCAATGGTCGCCGGGTTGGTATTGTCGATGTGGAGAGTCTTCAGGTCCGGGGCCGCAGCACGGATCGAAGAGAAGAGTTCCTCGAGCAGGTCAGGGCGGGGTACGGGTACTCTCCGGCACCGGCGCCGTAGGTGAGAATGTCCGGCTGCCGCCCGACCCGGAAGTGCCGGGCGCCGTAGGCGTGGAGCGCTGCAACTTCTGACGCGATCCCGCGGATCTCCCGGTATTTCGGCACCCCGTAGAACGGCTCGGTGCAGAACGAACATCCGCCCGTCACCCCGTGGGCGCAGCCCCGGGCGGTCTCGAGCTCGCACATCACGTACGGGTAGTCCGGGTGCTGCCGGATGATGCTGCTCCCCGTAACACTCCACGGGTCGGTACGAGAATAGTCCAGCATGCCGTCCGGATCATTTCCGGCGAGATAGTTGTCGAGAGCTATCGCCGGTTCTCCGGTCAGCAGGGCATCGAATCCGGCAATCACCTGCCGGACCGCCCGCTGCCCGCCTTCGGCAGCGTACCCGAACCCGATCGGGCCACCGACCAGTTTCTCCGGCCCCCTCACCATCTGCCCGACCTGCTGGATCTCGGTCAGCGTTGCCGGTGTGCCGCCGAGATATTTTCCCGGCACGGTGACACCCGCGATCATCACGAACAGGTCGGCCCGGTTCATCCGGTTGACCTGCTGCGGGTCGGAGCGGAGCTGGTCGATGGTAAGGTAGCTGACCGTATACCCGTGCCCGATGAGTGCCCCCGCCACCGTGCGGATATAGGGCGAGAGGTAGGGCGGGACGCCGAGGCATGCGGGCTCGTCCACGTACCCGTCGAGGATGAACGCGTCCGGGCTCATACGCGGTGGCCGATCAGGGCAAGGAGTTTCCGGGCCCAGAAGAGTTTGCCCTGCTTGAGCGGGTCGACGTTCCGGTCATCGAGATCAAAGCCGGCAAGCGTGACGGAGGAGGCCCCGAGCTCGTCTGCTGCAAACACGGCCCGGTCGCCGTCCGTGAACCCCCCGAAGTTGTGGACGTGCGGGAGAGGAGCGGCCTGGGTGGTGGCCACGAGCGGCCCGGGGAACCTCGGCACCCAGTACTTCAGGAGCGGGATGTTATCGCCGTGCGCATGGACTACAACGATCGTCCCCTCCCGGTTCAGTTCAGGGAGCCGGTCCGTGGCCCCGTCAAGGTCGGTGAAGACCGCGTCAGGGCGGATGCCATGGGTATCGAGCACGTAGGCAGCGGCATCGGCGGCAAAAACGATCCCCCGGACTTTGCCGAGCTCATCTTTCAGGCACGGGGCGTTCCCGCACACGGTGACCTCGTTGCCGCAGGTGAGAGCTGCGAGGGAGAGGAGGTTGTCCCGGGTCATGAGCGAGGCGAGGAGCCGGGCTGCTTCCTCGTCCCCTGCCCGGTCGAACCCGAAGTAGTCGAGGATCTTGAGGTAGTGGGGCTCCCACACTTCAAAATTCATGATTGCCTCATGAATTTCTCGATCCTCAACACCTGATGGTGTTTCGTATCAGCGAATTGCATGGAACTCCCCGCCTGCTTCCATCCCTGCACCCGGGTCCCTTGCCGGTGTTCGCGGACACGGAACGAACTGCCGGGATTCAGGTCCCATTCTTTTTGCCCTCGTTCTCCAGCCCCACGAGGTTCTTGAACTTCTTGAGGATAGGCTCGATCACGATCTCGAGCAGCTGGGCCTTGTTCTCCACTCTGCCGAAATAGTGGAGCGGGAGGGTGGCGGCGGCCATGTTCGGGTGGCCACCCGCGTCGCCCATCTCCCCGAACGCCTCGGAGAGCGCATTGCCGATGTGGAGGCGGATGTCGCGGTTTCGGGCCGAGATCACGATCGCGTTGTCCGTGATCCCGTAGACAAGCGCCGTGTTCACGCCCTCGAGCGTGATGAGGAGATCGGCCGCCTGCGGGAGGGCATCGCGGTTCATCACGTACCCGACGTTCGCGAAGAGGTACCCGCTCTGGACCTTCCGCTCGTGGATCGCCTTGCCGATAACGTCGAGCGTCTCCTGCGACATCGACGGCGACATGATCTTGTCGAGAAGGTCGGCATCGGTCAGCGGCAGGAGGAAACCCGCGTAGTTGAGGTCCTGCGGCGTCACGTTGCGCGTGAACTCTTTGGTGTCCGTTCGGATTCCGTAGAGGAGGGCGGTCGCCACCCGTTTGTCGACCGGCACGTCGAGTTCCTGCAGGTACTGGGTCATGATGCTCGCCGTCGCCCCGACACCGGGACGGATATCGACAAACATGCCCTGAGACGCCACGTGCCTGCCCTCCTTGTGGTGGTCGATGACGACATTGATCTTCGTCTGGGGCGGGATGTCGTTGTTTGCGCCGGGAGCGGAACAGTCGACAATGGCGAGGTAGGTGCATGCCGAGAGCGCCTCGGGGGTCAGGTGCTCCATCTTGATATCGAGCAGGTTGACGAAGGTCCGGTTCTCCTGGTGGCCGATGTTGCCCTCGTAAAAGATCCGGGGAGTGAGGGTTTTGGGGTTTGCGTGCTTTGCGATCTCCGCGAGGGCCATGGCAGAGGAGATGGCATCGGGATCCGGGTTCTTGTGGGTGATGATCCCGAACGTCCCCTCCCAGCCGGCGAGCATGGTGAAGAGCCGCTGGGAAATCCGGCTCGAGTGCTGCTTCCGGATCTGGAGGACGGCGGAGCGGGCGACCACCTCCTGCGGGTAGAGGACAAAATCTGCCCCGGCGGCGGTGAGTTTCTGGCCGCTCACCGGGTCGATGGCGCGGGCAACGATCTGCACGGACGGGTAGCGTTTCTTGATCGTGAGGACGGCCGTGAGGTTCGCGTCCGGGTCCCCGGTCATGACGAACGCGATCTCGAAGACGGGGAGCCCTGTGAGGAGGTCGGGGGACGTAAGGTCACGCTGGTAGGCGTCGTATTTCTGGTCGCGGAGGTGCCGGACCCGTGATTCGTCTCTGTCCACCATCACCACGCCCTCGTTCTCCTTTGCCAGCTCGAGGATGATGTTGTAGCCGGTTGTCCCGCACCCGAAAATACAGTATTTTGCCGGTCCCGACGGCCCGAGCGGGGTCTCCTGAGGCATGATACAGAAGTGTACATTGCAGGATATTAAGGGATTCCAATGGAAACGTCAATATGCAATTCGGCCAATCGAAGAACTCTGATGAGTTCTTCTTATCCTCAAGGTTCGAGGGGTTATCAAACCCCGAGAAGGAGAAGGGAGGCAGAAGCCGACCTTCGACATCCTGATGACCCTCACTTTCAACCGCTTGGTCGAAGACCTTCGGTCTTCTCCTGGGTCGGGTCTGATGACCCTCCCCATTCCAAAACATTTATTCGGCATTATCGACCACATTATTAGGTCTAACTGGCTTGGGTCTGTCACTTAGTTCGGCATAGCGGCGGACTCTTAATCCGCAGGTCAAGGGTTCAAATCCCTTCAGGCCCGTTTTCCGTATTTTTCTTCTGACAAGACGCTTTCACGTACATCCTTCCGGCAGCGATGCGGCGGATGCGATCAGAAGATCCCGGTAGCGTACATCAGGCCCCATGAACCTGCTTTCCGTGGGCAGTTGTTCTTAAAAAAAGTCGTGGTTATTTCCTGTTCACTCTATTCTGACGACCCCTTCAAGTTTCCCGCGGAACTGGCTCATGTAGAGCTCGTAATAGAATCCTTTCTTCCCCATCAGTTCTGCGTGTGTACCCTGTTCGATGATCCTCCCCTTGTCGATGACGAGGATCTGGTCGGCGTGACTGATCGTGGAAAGCCGGTGGGCGATAATGAACGAGGTCTTGTCCTTCTGGAGCGCGAGGAGGTCTTCCTGGATCAGTTTCTCGGTACGGGTATCCACGTTGGACGTCGCTTCGTCAAGGATCAGCATCCGGGGGTTCGCCACGATAGCCCGGGCGATGGTGAGCATCTGACGCTGGCCCTGCGAGAGGTTCGCCCCCCCGTCCACGAGCACGGTCTTATATCCCTTCGGCTGCTGCAGGATGAATCCGTGGGCGTTCGCTTGTCGTGCCGCTTGGATACACTCCTCGTCCGTCGCCCCTTCCCGGGCATATTTCAGGTTGGCCATGATGGTGTCCGAGAAGAGGAACGGCTCCTGCAGCACCTGGGCGATCTGGATACGGAGGGTGTCCTGTTTCACGGACCGCACGTCGTTCCCATCGACCGCAATCGAGCCCCCCGCGATATCGTAGTACCGGGTCAGGATATTGATGATGGTGCTCTTGCCGGCGCCGGTCGGCCCGCAGAGCCCGAAGACCTGTCCCGGCTTCGTGTGGAACGAATTACCTGAGAGCACCCGGCGGCCCGGGATGTACGAGAAGTCCACGTTGTCGAAGACCACATCCCCGGCAACGGGGGGCATCGCGGGGGCGTCCTTCCGGTCCGCTACCGTCGGCTCTTCGTCAAGGACCTCGAAGACTCTGGCAGCTCCCACGATCGCGTTCAGGATCTGGCCGTAGACCGAGAAGATGGTCGTGAACGCGTTCAGCAGGTTGAACGAGAACGCAATGAACGCGATCAGCATCCCGATCTCGGCCATCCCCTCCATGACCATGATGCCGCCAAAGACGAGGAGGACGACGATCAGGACCGTGGTGAAGACATTCGAGACCTGCTGGCTGATGAGCGAGGAGAACTGCGCCTTCACGCCCGTCTTTGCAACCCTGCCGCTCATCGCCCCGAACCTGCGCGATGCCTCACCCTGACGCCGGCATGCGATCACCGTCTTTGCGCCGGACAGCCACTCTTCCGCAAAGCCGTTCAGGTCCTCGGTCTTCTCCTGCAACAGGACAAATGCAGGGCCGGAGGTCCTCGTGATCAGCCAGGAGACCCCGACGAGCGCGAAGACGACAATATACGAGAGGAGCGTCAGTTCCGGGCTGACAACGAGCATGATGATGCTGGTAACGACGATCGTCATAACCTCCTGCCCGGTCTGGAGCATCCCGATGTTGATGAACTGTTCGATCACTTGGGTGTCGTTCGTAACCCTGCTCATTCAGCTCGCCGATGGGCCGCCGGTCGAAGAAGTCGAGCGAGAGCGTCTGGATGTGGCTGAAGAGTTCGGTCCGGAGCCGGAGAAGTGCCTCCTGCGAGATACCGGAGAGGAGCTTCTGCGAGACCGTGCCCGATACCCAGATGACGACCGATGCAGCGGCGAGGAGGAGGACTACCTGTTCCAGCGGCCCGGTCGGCCCCCGTCCTGCAGAAATGATATTGGTGGCGGTCCCGAGTTCGAGGGAGAAGACCGCGTTCGTCAGGGCGAAGACGGCCATGAGGAGGATCACGACGGCAAGTTTCAGCCGGTACGGGGCAAGGTACCGGAGGAACCTCACGGTCGTGGGGATGATCGGGGGCATGGTCTCGCCGTCACGCTTCGCCAGCCTGCCGCTCATGGCGCACCCCCGGCGGTCACGCCTTTCCCGAGCTGGGAATCGTAGATCTCCCGGTACTGGGAGCTCGTGCGCAGGAGCTCCTCGTGGGTGCCGGAGGTCGCGATCCTACCGTTCTCCAACAGGATGATCCGGTCCGCTGCGATGACGGTGCTGATCCGCTGCGCCACGAGGAGCTTGGTGACCTTCGAGAACCGGCGGTTGATCGCATCCTGGATCCTCGCCTCGGTAGCGACATCGCAGGCGCTGGTGCTGTCGTCAAGGATCAGGATCCTGGGCTGTGCGGCAAGCGTGCGGGTGATCGCGAGGCGCTGCCGCTGGCCGCCGGAGAAGTTCGTGCCGTGCCGGGCAACGGTGTCGTCGTACTGCAGGGGGATGTTCCGGATGAACCCGTCTGCATCCGCATCGGTTGCGGCTGCGATCATATTCTCGTCAGACTGGTCTTTTGCCGCAAAGAGGAGGTTCTCCCGGATCGTGCCGAAGAAGAGGGTCGGCTGCTGGAGGCAGATCCCCACGATCTCCCGGAGCGTATCCTGCGGGATCTGCCGGATATCGATGCCGTCGATCGTTATACTCCCCGCGGTGCGGTCATAGAACCGGGGGACGAGGTGCACGAGCGTCGACTTGCCGGAACCGGTGGGGCCCAGAAAGCCGATCGTCTCGCCGGGCCCTGCAGTGAAACTGATCTCCTGCAGGACGAGCGGGCCCGGCGTCCCGTCGCTCTCCCGGTACCCGAAGCTCACCCCGTCGAAGACGAGCCTGCCCTGTACCGATGCCGGGTCCGGGGCGACGGGATGGTCGCTGTCGGTCACGTCAGCCTGCGTATCGAGGACTTCGAAGATCCTCCCAAGGGAGGGGCGTGCGGCCGAGATCGCCGGCAGGACCGTCCCGAGAATCATAAACGGCATGATGAGGAGGAAGAGGTACTGTACGGACGCAATCACCTCGCCGGTTGAAAAACCCGCCCCGGACAAAGCCGCAAATCCCCCGACCCAGAAGATCGCGACAACCGCAAGGTTGACCGCCAGCAGCATTGCCGGGATCAGGACGGCGATCCAGGTCTGGGCATGGACCGAGACGGCTTTCACTTCCCCGGCCGACCGGGCGAACCGTTGGTTCTCGAACGTCTGGCGCACGAATGCCTTGACCACCCGGATCCCGGTCATGCTCTCCTGCAGCGCCCCGCTCATCGCGTCGACCTTCTCCTCCCGGTCCGCGAAGATCGCGAGCACGACCCAGAGGTATGCCCCGAGTAGAGCGGCAAACACGACGAGGAGCACGATCATGAGCCAGATCAGGGCCGGAGAGCGGAGGGCAATCAGCAGGATAGTGATGACGAGCATGACCGGCACGAGCGGCAGGTTAAGGATCCCCTGCTGGATGGCAATCTTGATGTTCTGGATATCGTTCGTGAGCCGGACGAGGAGGTCACTTGACCGGAAACGATCAAGGTTGCCGAACGAGAGCTGCTGGACCCGGTCGTACGCGCCGGTCCGTAGGTAATCGGCGGTCTCTTCGGAGAATCGCACCGCGATGATCGTATTGAGAACCTGGCAGGCTGCGGCAACGAGCGTGAGGACGAACATGTACCCCCCGTACCGGATGACCAGGGGGAGGTCGCTGTTGCGGATGCCCTGATCGATCAGGGCCTGCGAGAGGGCGGGGATGGCGAGCGTGCCGATCGCCCCGCCAATCGTGAGGAGGATTGAGAGGAGTAGGTACCTTCCGGTAATCCTTCCACAGGATAAAAAGGCGCTGGATGTCATTCATGGTAAACCCGTGTACCTATCTGAATGGTAAGGGCAGCCGCACTTAATTGTTCGCAATGGTGTTACCGGAGGGTCAGTGCAACGTACCGGTCAACAAAGGCTTGAAAAGGAGAAGGGTGAAACGGAACAATCACCCTGGGTCCCTGGCTGATCCGGGACAGTCAGTTCCCTGCTCTCCCTTCCCGTCTGCCTGAATGATAATCCGTTTTGATTCATCCGATCCATCCCAACCGCACCCACCCCTCGTAGTCATCGGGGCGGAGATCACGGTTCTCTATGACGATATCCTTAAAAACTCCCGGTGGTGACGAGCGACCCGCAGCCAAAGAAGTTGAGCAGCGTGACCAGGGATGCAAAACTGATTCCCCGGGTAATGAAGACCGCAAGGGGGATGAGAAAGGAGATGAGCAGGACCGCGAGGAGGATGTAAGGCGGGAGCTGCTTCTGCGGGAGCCCTTTCTGGAACGCGGAGGAGAGGAGGAAGATGGACGCAATCATCCCCATGTCGATCAGGCCCGGGGGCCTGTTCATTTCGGGCCGGTCCTGTTTTTCCCACCGGTATGCAACCCGGCTCCGCAACTCGGAACATTCATCTTTTATCAAGACAATTGCATCTTCGACAGACAACCTGCCTGACGCACCGCCCGGGGCCATGAAATGTTTTCCCTCCTGTATGTTGATGACGAGCCGAACCTGCTCGAGATCGGCCAGATCTTCCTCGAAAGTACCGGGGAGTTCAATGTCAGGACCGTCCTGTCTGGGGAGGAGGCACTTGCCGAACTGGCAAAAAAACCGTACGATGCCATCATTGCCGATTACCAGATGCCGGGGATGGACGGCATCGAGCTCCTGAAGAACGTACGCCGCTCATTTGGAGATATACCGTTCATCCTCTTCACCGGCCGGGGGCGTGAAGAGGTGGTCATCGAGGCGATCAACAACGGCGCGGACTTTTACCTGCAGAAAGGTGGCGACCCGGATGTTCAGTTCGCTGAACTGGCCCACCAGGTACGGCAGGTCGTGTCCCGGAGGAGGGCAGAACAGGCGCTCAGGGAGAGCGAACAGAGCCTGAAGGCAAGCGAGGAGTATCTCAAGCGCATTTTTGGAGCCGTGCAGGCAGGGATCGCCATCATCGATGCAGCGACCCACGAGATCCTCGATCTCAATCCTTCGGCGGTCAGGATGTACCGGGGGAAGAAAGAGAACCTCATCGGGAAACCCTGCCACCAGTTTATCTGCCCGGCTGAACAGGGAAAGTGCCCGGTTTCAGATATGGGCCAGGCAGTGGACAACAGCGAACGCGTCCTCCTGACCGCTGACGGGTCCAGCGTATCCATCATCAAGTACGTCGTCCCGATCGACCTTCAGGGGCGAGCCTGCCTCCTCGAGACCTTTATAGACAACACCCGGCAGAAGCAGGCGGAACAGGCACTCCATGAATCAGAGAAAAGGCTGGCAGAGATCATCGACTTCCTTCCCGATGCTACGTTTGCAATCGATACGAGCGGCCATGTCATCGCATGGAACCATGCCATCGAAGAGATGACCGGCATACCCGCGGCAGACATGATCGGGAAGGGGGACTATGACTATGCGGTCCCGTTCTACGGTGTCCGGAGGCCCATCCTTGCCGACCATCTCCTCAGGCCGGATGACGAAGCGGAAAAGATGTACATCTCCATAAAAAAATCCGGCAATACCCTGACTGCGGAAACCGACAATGCGGTCCTGAACGGGCACCGTGTCGATCTGTGGTGCAAGGCACGGGCGCTCTGCAATGAGAAGGGTGAGGTTGCCGGCGCCATCCAGTCCATCCGGGACATTACGGAGCAGAAGCAGACCGAGGACGAACTGCGGGTCGCAAACGAGCAGCTGATGGCTGCCGAGGAAGAGCTCCGCGGCCAGTACCGAGGAACTCGTGAGGAGCGAGCAGGAGGTACGGAAGCGGCAGCAGCAGCTGGAGGAGATTGCAGCCAACGTGCCGGGGGTTATCTACCAGTTCTTTGCCAGGCCCGACGGGAGCATGGGGCTATCGTACGTGAGTGCCCGTTCCGGGGAGATCTTCGGGGTTGACCAGACCATCACCGATTTCTTCCCGTGGTTTGTAAGCCATGTCCATCCAGACGACCTGCCGCGGTTCATGGAGACTGTCGCTCACGTGGTGAAAGACCCTGAAAAGTGGAATTTCGAGGGGCGGTTCGTCAAACCCACCGGAGAGACGATCTGGTTCCAGGCCATGTCAAGCCCGGTCGTCCATGGAAACGAACTGATATTCTCGGGGGTCATCTTTGACATCACCTCGAGGAAAGAGAGCGAGTCCCGGCTGAAGGAAGCCTATGAACAGCTTACCGCGGTGGAAGAAGAGCTCCGGCAGCAGTATGAGAATCTGGCGCATAGCGGCGAGGCACTCAGGGCAAGCGAGGAAAAGTACCGCTCCCTCGTCGAAACGACAGATACCGGCTACGTGATTATCGATAATGAGGGGAAGGTGCTCGATGCCAATGCCAGGTATGTCGCCCTGACCGGCCATACGGATCTTGAAGAGATCCTCGGGCGGAGCGTACTTGACTGGACAGCCGGTTACGAGAGGGAGAAAAATACCGCTGCGGTACAGCAATGCGTCCGTGACGGGCTCATAAGGAATTTTGAGATCGATTATGTGGACGCCGCGGGCCATATTACGCCGGTCGAGATCAATGCAACGCTTATCCGCGAGGGCGGGATCGGCCGGATCATCACCCTGTGCCGGGATATTTCCGGCCGCCGCGCCATTGAGAAAAACCTGCAGGAGAGCGAGGAGCGCTACCGGATCCTCACGGACTTTGCATTCGACGGTGTTCTCATCCAGGACTTCACGGGGAAGATCCTCTACGTGAACCCAAGTATCCTCCGGATGTTCGGGATACCGGACCCGGCGCTCGTGATCGGGAAAAATATCCTTGATTTCATCTCACCGGAATACCGGGATACTGTTATCCGGGACATGCAGAATGTCATCTCGGGAACCGACAGCTACCTCCAGACCTACCGGGCGTGGGCTCCGGATGGAAAGGGCATCTGGATCGAATCGATCGGTACGAAGATCCAGTACCAGGGAGATCCGGCAAATATTGTCGCTCTCCGGGATATGACCGGCAGGAAGCAGGCTGAAGAAGCCCTCCACCGGGCCAACGAGAAACTGAACCTCCTCAACAGCATCACCCGCCACGATGTTGCAAACCAGCTCACCATCGTGCTCGGGTATACCCAGCTCTCCCAGCACACCAGGCCCGATCCTGTCATTGCGGGGTTCCTTGCCAAGATCGAGAAAGCAGTAAGCATGATCCAGCGGCAGATCGAGTTTACGCGGACCTACCAGGAACTGGGGGTCGAGACCCCTGCATGGTACCGGATCAGGGATGTTGTCAAAGCCGCTGAACCCCAGAACCTGGCCGTTACCTACTCCTGCGGGAGTTATGAGATATTCGCCGACCCGATGCTCGAGAAGGTTTTTTTCAACCTCTTCGACAATGCGGTCCGGCACGGGCAGCGGGTGACAGCAATCACGGTCAGGTGCGGGATCGAGGGCGAAGAGATGGTGATAACTGTCCAGGACAACGGCATCGGGATCCCGCTCGACGTGAAACAGAAGATCTTTGAGAAAGGATATGGCAAGAATACGGGGTTTGGCCTCTTCCTTGCCCGGGAGATCCTGGCTATCACTGGTATATTCATCCACGAGACGGGGACCCATGGCAAAGGCGCCCGGTTCGAGATCACGGTGCCGAAAGGAGCATACAGGAGCGGGAAAGAACCCCGGTAACTGACCGGAGACCGGCCGGGTATCCGGCGAAGGGGATGAACCATTACCACTCCCTCTCCGGGCCGGCCCCGAAAGAGAGTGATCTCCGGGTACTGGAAGCCGGCCCGGACAGAGACAGAAAAGAGGAGTTACTTCTTTTTTCCTGCGCCGGCATCGTCCCGGATCAGTCTGCACTTGTTCACGCATTCCCAGTTCTCAGGGAGGAATTTCCCGTCAGGCCCCGCTTTCATGACCGCGTGGCGCCGTTCACCGCAGACAAGGCACTCCATGAGTCCTGTTGACTCATCTACCATCTTCATAACATGCTCTTTTTTTGACATCTACCGGATTTCCGGCGGCAGGCATGATAAAGGCATGGATCGGGACGCCGGGGGTTGCCCTCAACGCTTCGCGGAGGTAACCTTCCGTCCCGGGACCAGGCCCTGATACCAGAACCTGGCTACTGGACCCGGCTATGCGCTGACCGCTGGGTATATCTTCCCGGAAAAAAAGATCCCACCGGAGATTTTACCATGAAGTTCCACGGGAGTATGACGGAAAAGAACCTGCTTGCGGCATTTGCCGGCGAGTCACAGGCACGGAACCGGTACACGTTCTTTGCAAGTGCAGCACGGAAGGAGGGCTACGAGCAGATCGCGGCGATCTTCCAGCAGACCGCAGAAGAGGAGAAAGAGCATGGGAAACTCTTCTTCAAACAGCTCAAAGGCGGCGCGGTGGAGATCACTGCGGCCTATCCTGCCGGTATGATCGGGATCACGAAGGAGAACCTCGCGGCAGCAGCCGCGGGCGAACAGATGGAGTGGGGCACGCTCTACCCCGCATTTGCAGCAACCGCGAAGAAAGAGGGATTCGGGGAGATCGCCTATCTCTTCAAGATGGTCGCGGAAGTGGAGGTCCACCACGAGGCGCGGTACGTGAAACTGCATGCGAACCTGGTAAACGGAACCGTCTTCAAATCCGAGATGCCCTCGAAATGGTACTGCCGGAACTGCGGGTTTGTCCATGACGGGAAGATCGCACCTGCGAAGTGCCCGGTCTGCGATCACCCGCAGGCGTACTTCGAGCTGGTGGCAGAAAACTACTGACTCCTTTTTCGAAATAAATTCCGATACGGGTACCGGTTTTCCGGTTTCCTTTCGCGGGCAGGATCCGGCCCGGCAGGTTATCCGCGTGTTTACGTGATCCAGCCCATCCGCACCCACCGCTCATACTCCACGGGGCGGAGATCCTTGTTCTCTTCCACGAGCGTCCTGAAATACGCCCGGTTATCTGCAAGGATCGCCTCCTGGCCTGGATCAGAGTACCCGACCGAGATCGCATCCGCGAGTTTCCTGCCGAGGGCCCGTGCTGCCGGCTCGTGTGCATCCACGGTCTCCGGGTTCCCGCCCGTGGCAACCCTGAGCCCCCCGACGGAAATCACCCCCAGATAGTTCTGGACATGGTTCAGGTACGAGACCACCTCGTTGCCGCCGGACTCGTGCGTGGTGGCGACCGAGCACCCGTATTTTCCGGAGAGCAGCTGGTAGTGGATCGCGTCCGCGAGCCGGTCGAAGAAGACCTTCATCTGGCCGGAGACATTGTCGATATACACCGGTGATGCGAAGACGATCCCGTCCGCTTCCTTCATCCTCTCAACGATGGCCAGGACATCGTCGTCGAATACACATATCCCGTTGAACGAGCAGCCTTCGCAGGCCGTGCAGGGCGTGACCCGGTAATCGCAGAGGTCGATCATCTCCGTCTCCGCACCCTGCTCCGCCGCTCCTTCAAGTACAAAGCCGGCAAGTTTTCGCGTCATGCTCCGGATCGTCCGGGGGCTTCCGTGAATGGCGAGGATCTTCATGGTATTCCTGCTCAGGAGATAGGGCGGCGGGGGTTAAGAGGGAGATGGAATACTCATTCTCATGAGAACAACCGGGCGATCCCTTCAACCGTATCGAAATTGGTATCGAACGAAGGATCCGGGTGATCTTCTTCATCCTCATGATGTAGACGGAGACTGCATCCTCATCCGAACCGGTACCCGCTGAGCACGAGCCACGCGAGCCCCAGCAGGATCACGGCAATGATGAGCGCAGTGATCTTCAGGGATGGGATCTCCCCGGCCGCTTTTTTCACTGTCCCGCGCCGGGGTTCTGCGGCGCCCCCTCCGGTTGCTGTCACCCCGCCGCCCCGGCTGTAGTTCATGCCAACCGCAGGCCGGGGTTTTCTGTTCCAGCTGCCGATTCCCGTACAGGCATGGTTTGGCGGGAGCCGGCAGTCAGCGCAGAATTTCCCCCCGCAGTGCTGGCAGGTATACGGCAGTGCAGTCTCGTTGCCGCAGTGATCGCAGCGCGTCATGAATTTCCCTATGATATTCTTCGGATAAAGTATTCTGCATCCTGCCACCCAGGTGGGCGGGATGGAGCCGGCTGCCCCCTTCTGGTCCGGGGTGATCCGGAAGATCGGCCTCCGGTTCTTCCGGACCTGCTGTACCCTGTTGCAGAAACGGGGGCTGCCTGCGGGCCGCTATTTTGCAGGTTCTCCGGTTCTATTTTGAAGTCATTTTCGAAAAATACTGGTAATTTTCAGGATTTTCCTTGCGCGTGGACAGCATTTCCTGTGCAGCCGGAGAACGGGATCGCCGGATTACCCAACAGAGAGCGTATCGGCCTTATTTGAGTACTATTCCCGAAGACCCTGGCCACGACCTCCAGAGGGTATCACGATCCCCGTTACCAGGATCTGCTCTGCCGGACCTCTGCAGCTGCAACCCAACCCCTTATGCCGTACCATGCCGGATATTTATCCATGGGGCAGTACGTGAAGGGCGATGTCCTCCTTGCTTCCGTTGCACTGGATGACCGGACCGCGCCAAAGACACGGCCGGTGGTGGTGATCCGGACAGAAGAGCCCGGCAGGATCCATGTCTGCCCGGTCAGCAGCAAGCCGCCGTCCGATGCGCCCAGCCTGCCACTCTCCATCGACGATTTTGCTACCGGGGGTCTCGACCTCTTTGGCGAGAGTTACGTGATGACATCACGGGTAATCTGCCTCCGGAGCGGCGCGGTGATCGGCAAAAAAGGGCGGCTCACCACAGAATCCTTTGCGGAGATCACCGCACGGGTGCCGGCAGCCGTGCTTCCCGGCCCCGCAGCGGCCCGGCGGCCCGGCAGGTCCCGGAAGATGCAGTGAACAGCGGATCGTTCCGGAATTTTTTTGTTTTTCGCGGAATGGGCAGTGGTGCATCAGCATCCTTATTATTTCCCGTGATAAGGTTCTTGGGATGGACATCGCAGAGGCAATCCGGGAGATGGAGGCACAGGTGGGCAGGATCTCGCCCGTCCAGAAATTTCTTCTCGGCACGGACGGTTCGGTCACCCAGATCCTCGAATCGATCACCGGAAAAAAAGTCGTCATCAGGACTCTCGTTCAGGAGATCGTCCCTGCTGACGGCACTGCTGCCGGCAACCTGAACATTGCCGAGGGCGACCCGGTCAACTTCCGGATCGTGGAGATCTCAACGGAAGAGAGCGGGGAGGTGCTCATCTACGCGATATCCCACACGCCCGTCCGGCGTCTCTCCCCGGACTTCAAGGACGACCTGATGAAGGCGGACATCCCCATCGGAAAGATCATCAGGCAGCACAACATCGAGGCACGGCGGGAGATCCTTACTGCCCGCGTCCTACCTGCCACGGAAGAGGCCGGCAGGGTATTCTCCATCTGCAGGAACGAACCGCTCCTCTCCCGCCAGTACCAGATCATCCACGGCGGCAAACCGCTCATCTTCATCGAGGAGCAGTTCCCCTACAACCGGTTCCTCGACCGGCGGCGGGTTGTCGTGAACACGCCCTCGCGGGTCCACGTATCGCTCATCGACATGCACGGCGGATCGGGCCGGGTTGACGGCGGCATCGGCATCACTCTCGACGAACCCGGTATCCTGCTGGAAGCAGAGCTCTCCCCGGTCCTGACTGTGTGCGGTTGTGACCCGGCCACGCGGGAGCGGATCGGGCAGGTTGCAGCGGGCATACTGCAGGAACTGGGGCTGGGCGGAAGCGTTGCGATCACGGTCAGGAAGATGTACCCCTCCCATGTCGGCCTCGGGAGCGGGTCGCAGCTCTCGCTTGCTGTGGCCCGGGCGATCGCCGAGCTCCACGGACGGCAGCTCACTACACGGGAACTCGCCCGGCTCACGGGCCGGGGCGGGACCTCCGGCATCGGCACCGCGGCATTCGATCACGGGGGTTTCATCATCGATGGGGGGCACCGGTTCGGGGCAGGGGGGAGAAATTAGATTTCCGCCCGTCATCCGCTTCGCGGGGTGTCAGCCCCCCGCCGGTTATCGTCCGCCATGAGATGCCGGCCGACTGGAAGATCTTGCTCGCCATCCCCGACCTCCCGGCCGGCGCCAGCGGGGGCCATGAAGCGGATATCTTCCGGCGGTTCTGTCCGGTCCCGCTCGACGAGGTCCGGGCCCTCACCCACGAGGTGATGATGCGGATGCTCCCCGGTATTGTCGAGCGCGACCTCGACCTTTTCGGCTCCTCCATCAATACCATCCAGGGCCTCGGGTTCAAGAAAGTCGAGCTCGAGCTTTCAGTCGCCTCTTGTCACCGCCCTTCTCTCCACCCTGCGCGAGGGCGGCGCCGCCGGGGCAGGTATGAGCTCGTTCGGCCCTGCGGTCTACGCCATCGGGGATACGGGAATGCAGGACCTCGAGCGGGCAGCACGGACATTCATGGCAGAGCAGGCCTGCGACGGAACAACCCTTCTCACCACGGCCAGCAACCACGGCGCAATCGTCCGGGTTGCGTGAGGTATTTTAAAGGATCTCACAATCTGCTGTATCCCATTACCATCCCCGTTCCCGGTTGCGCGGGTCTGTTCAGCATTCTACCTGCAATCGGGACTGCCTTGATTGCGGATCCGTTTCCGCATATCACTAACCTGCGCCATTTTCCGAACAATCAGCACAGTCGGGATGCCCCCTTTTTTATCGGATCGAGTTCAGGGATTTATTCTGTGCGAGAAGTGTCCCGGTAACTTTCCCGGGATGCGCACCGGCAGGAAACGTGATCAAATCCATAACTTCAAACAACAGACCGGGCAGTTTCCCGTTCAGTCAGCTATATTACCAGGAAAAATGAATGGGTCGATGAATAGTTTTCCGGATTGCTGATCTGATGAAAGGCCTCCTTACCCTTTTTCAGCTTCCTGCTTGCATCCGCCCTAGTGGGCGGGTTCGTATCAGCAGACATGTCACCTGCATCCCAGCCGGCGATTCCCTCCCTGTCCGGGGTGCACCCCACCTCTGTTGCCGTGGACAGCGCAGGCTTTGTCTATGCAACGGACGGGTACACCAACAGTGTATGGAAGTTCACGCCAGACGGGACGTACGTGACGCAGTGGGGCGGTGTCGGTGTTGGCAAAGGCCGGTTCCAGTATCCTGAGGGCATTGCGGTGAATGCAAGTGGCTCTGTCTATGTCGTTGACACCGGGAATAACCGGATCGGGGAGTTCATGTCAAACGGGACGTACGTGACGCAATGGGGTGCGGGCGGTATTGGCAACAACCAGTTCCTGTATCCTGATGGGATAGCGGTGAATGCAAGCGGCTCTGTCTATGTCGCTGATACCTACAATCACCGGGTCCAGGTGTTCACACCAGACGGGACGTATGTGACGCAGTGGGGTGCCGGAGGTATTGGCAACGGCCAGTTCCTGTATCCTCAGGGCATAGGGGTGAACGCGAGCGGCTCTGTCTATGTCGCTGATACCTTTAATCACCGGGTCCAGGTGTTCACGCCAGACGGAACGTATGTGACGCAGTGGGGTTCTGGCGGTACTGCCAACGGCCGGTTCTGGTATCCTGATGGAATAGCGGTGAACGCGAGCGGCTCTGTCTATGTCGTTGACTGGGGAAACAACCGGGTCCAGGTGTTCACACCGGACGGAACGTATGTGACGCAGTGGGGTGCCGGGGGTACCGGCAATGGCCAGTTCGAAAATCCCGGGGGCATATCCGTGGACGCTGACGGCAATGTCTATGTCGCTGACTGGGGAAACAACCGGGTCCAGGTGTTCACACCGGACGGAACGTATGTGACGCAGTGGGGTGCCGGAGGTATTGGCAACGGCCAGTTCGAGAATACCGGTGGTATTTCGGTGAACGCGAACAATTATATCTATGTCGCTGGTTAGAGGTACAACCGGATCCGGGAATTTTTCCCCTCACTTCTGGTCGCCTTATTCACCGCAGACCTGACGGCAGGCGTCGCCCCACTGGCATTTCATTTCACTGATGCCACCGCCCATTCACCGATCATACTCGTGATAGCGGTTCTTGCTCTCATCAGGTATTTCGGATAGTGGAAACAATTCCTGTGAATGTGATCTTCGGGCATTTCTCCCGGAGTCTTGTGGTATCGTCCGGTTCATTCTCTTTTTTTGATACGACCATTTGTCTTTGTGGTACGTTTTGCGGGTTTTTGTCTGGCCTTATATCGCTTTTTTATGCCAGAGGGGGGATCTTTCCAATGTCACTGTTTGAAACGGGGAGAACTGTTCTTGTGTGTTGTCGTGACGTTGTGATGGAGTCTGCGATGGAGAATATGCGGTAACACTACGAAGGTGCGCCAGAACCGGTAAATTTATAGGTTCCTTTCGGCACGGTGAACTCGAACTGTGCCCCGTCCCCGAATCTGCCCGTTTCCGCAATGGAGATCCCTGTTATTGAGAGGATTTCCCGGGAGAGGAAGAGCCCGAGCCCGGTATTCCTGCCGAAGTTCTGTTCGAAGATAAGCAGTTTATTCTCATCTGGTACACCCTGGCCGTTATCCTGCATGAAGATCTTGAGACCGCCATCCATCTCACGGCAGGACAGGCTGATGCGGGTCACATCGCCGCCATGCCGGAGTGCATTGTCAAGCAGGTTGTAGAATACTTTCTCAAGGAGCGGATCCGCAAATATTTCGTACCCGTCTGCCGGCAGATCAAGGGAAATATCGCACATCAGGAAGTTGTGCGTCGCATGCCGGAAGACCTCTCTGATGTTCTGCCATCGGGGTTCTTTGACGCCAAGGCGCTCGTACTCCTTCGTAAACCCGATCTGACCATCGATCGTTTCCGCGGCTTTTAAAGCGATACCGATTAATTTCCGCGTATCCAGATCCAAGGGATCGGTATCGATGAGATCGAGAGCACTCCGGAGCGCAAGAACCTGGTTCCGGATATCGTGACGGGTGATACTGAAGAGGAGTGCAGCTTCCTGTTCGTCATCCGGAGCGCCTCTTCGGCGTTCTTCTTCCGGAATTCATCCTCCATGGCCTTACGTTGTTCTACGGATTTCCGGATTTTATGGGAGAGTTCGGCGAACCGGGCAACCGGATCGCCGCCTTTCTGGATATAGAAATCAGCACCGTTCTCAAATGCCGCAATTGCGATCTCTTCCCGTCCTTTCCCCGTGAAAATGATGAACGGGAGCGCCGGGTGTTCTTTCCGGAGCCGTTGTAAGAATTCGATGCCGTCCATCTCCGGCATCTGGTAATCGGAGACAACCGCATCATAACCTCCACTCCTTAAAGTATCCAGCGCTTTTCCGGGTGAGGATTCTGTACTTACCGAAAATTCACCCCGCCGCTCAAGGAAAAGTTTGCAACTTATGAGGAGAGCAGTATCGTCATCTACGTATAATACGGAGATCATAGCAATCCTGTTATCGTGTAATTTTATTTTTTTAACAATGAATAACCTTGGTATATGCGATTCAGGTGCGTTGTCGTGGCATGGCACGGAACCCTGAGAACCTGCTGCCCGGGGTTTCAGAACGGACGGGGTTCTTCAGGAACTATTTTGGAAGACGATATGAGAGTCCTTAACGATGCACCGGAACCCCGCACATGGTTCTGATACGATGACGGGACTTTGGAAAAGATACTTCGCTATGGACCAATTCACGAAGCTATGGTAACAGACAGGAACTGAACCCAAAAAATTAAATGTATCCTCAAATCCACCAGAACAACCCGGTGGTATTTCGTTCTGTGGCAGTAAGATTTGCAAGCCGGTCCTGCTCCTGCTGCAGCACCGTGATCTGTTCCTGCATTGCCTGCTCGACATCGGGTTGCAGGGTGGAATTCTGCATCAGCTGTTCGAGAGTCTGGATCCTCTGCTGGTTTAGTGCAACCTGATCATCAATCTGGTTCGCGGCCGCCTTGTCGCCACCAAACATAAACCGGAAAAGGGAATTTCCGTTCTCAATCCGCTGTTCGAGAGGCGTGATGTTACTCTCCGATGCATTGATCTCCTCCGCGATCCCGACAACCCGCGGGCCGATCTCCCCGGTAAGGTTCTCCATTGCCATCAGTGAATGAGCGGCGATCTGGACATCATACCCGTTCATGAGATGCTCCCTCTGCACAGCCGTAAGATTGGCAATCTGCGCCTGATCGGTCTGACGTTCGGCCTGGATCTGCGCTCTCAGGGCCGTCACATTGTCGGCGATCGCGATCCCGCTCTGGTGGACGTATGCCAGCATGCCCTGGTGCTCCTGCTGTATGGCCTCATAGCCGGCGGTCAGGTTTTCGTACAGGTTCTCCCGCGCCTCATTCATCGTTGTATCATTGTTTCTGAAAGCCTCACGATTCTCCTGGAGATCCTGCTGCAGAGCCTGCCGCTGATCCTGGACACCTTCATGTCCCATCGTCAGGTTTTCACGAATATCATGGCGTTGTTCCCGGATGGTATCAGAAGGAACAACCACATCATGAACATCAGCCATGATTCCGTGTCCCTGCTGGTTATCCTGCAGGTAACTACCTCCTGCCGCCATGCCGACAGGGGCGGCCCACGCGGCAGTGACACAGAACAGCATGAAGATAATGGCACTTGCAATAAGTTTTTTCATGGATTACCCTTTAGCACTAATGAGAAAATTTTTCTATAGAAGTTCATGAACCTTTTGGCTTTGCAGAACCGGTATTGACCTTTAACCGGAACCATGAACACCTGATAGCCCGGATCGGTCCTGAGGTGTTGGGCGAAAAAGGCCGATCGTCCTCCCGTTCTGTTTCACATCGGCAACCGGCCCGGGCGGTCCAGCATACCTGTTTCTTTATTCACATTGAAGAACAGGCATGAAAAAGGAGCATGAATCCTGTGATTCCTCATTCTGCAGGCATATGTCTTCGGATAATCTGCATCTCCAAGGCCGGGAAATTTACGTTACCAGATTCTGTTTCGCGTACTGGTACACCCCCTTTCGGTCGAAGGCATTCAATACGATATAGTTGTGGATCTGCACATAGTTTTGGTACAGGGCAAGGGTCTGCCGGTAGCCGGCAAGTTCTGTGTTGTAGGCTGTCACAAGCGCGTCGTGGGCCGATACCTGTGAATTATATCCCCGGAGGTCTCCGCCATTTCTCATCGATGTCATCTGGGCCTCAAGGCTGCCGATCCTCGCTTGTTTTGCATTGAGGTCCTGTGCGCTGGCATTCAACTGCGGCTCCAGCTCTTCGATCCGTTTCTCAGTGAGGGTTACAGAGTCTTCAAGAAATCTGGTCTCGTTTCCACTCGTGTACTCTTTTGTGCCATCACCGATGGGTATCACGAGTGGATCGGACCGGAGTACCACTCCTCCTGCAAGGGTTGTTGTCGGGACGCCTACATAAGAGTAGACGGTCGTCTCGACGAACGCGTACCCGGTGTTCTTGTAGAGGGAGTCTGTCCGACCCGACACCTACGGCCATGTGATCCTCCGGACCAAACGAGAAGAGAGCGACCCGGTAGCCTTCGTGTGAGAGCAGGGCGGCGAGAAGGAGGTCTTATCCTCGCAGTCACCGGCACCGTCCATGACCGTCTCGATGGGGTACCTGGCGGGAGTATCCGTATTTACCTCATACTGCAGAGACTGGACGTAGACTGCCATCAGTTCAAGGTATTCATCATCGGAGAGACCGTTATTCACCCGGATCTTGTTGAGCTCCCCGGTGAGGTCACGGTAGAAATCATCCTGTGCAGGGTCAGTTATCATGGCACGATAACTGTCGGCAAGCCAGGTGTTCTCTGAAACATTCCCGTACACAGTTATTTTCTGGTCAGCCTGTCGGGCTCCCTCGTAGACCGAGTTGTTGATCGGGACCGTGACCACGAGCGTGGCACCTTCGAAGGGAAAGGAATGGTTTGCCACGAGCTGGGGGGATGTCTGGGCAACGGGATCGATATGCGGAGTGATAACCAGGTCTTTTGGACCGAGAAGACCCCCGAAATATAGGGATGATGCTGCGAAAACAAGGATAAAAACGATGCCGTAGAAAAAATACCGGGACTGTTTGCTCATGAAGATTCTCTCCCGGAAAAGCTTTCGCCGCCCCCATTCCTGAGGAGACGGGGCGGGTCACCTATCAAACCAATGATCCGTAAGGGACGGCTGCCGAACCCGAATGCCCTGGTGTTCACAGTATATCCTGGTATGATAAGCGTTGATCCCTGAGAGAGATTAAACGTCTCTTCATGCCAGGTAAAGACTGATACGTTGACCTGGAAAATCCGGTTCCCTCCCCGGTGTTCCTTTTCCGCGTTCTCCACCCGGTCTTCCTCTGGCCCTTTTCTTTAATTCAGATTAACTGAATTTGGGCTTTGGTGAAATCCTCAGATGAAGCTACCCGGGTTGTTGCGTATCAACAACTCAGCAACGGTCCTGCTACGTCTGCGGTTGATGACTGATTTTTTCAGCCTGTTAAAGTTATCCCGTCAACCGCCAACGCAGCAGGACCAGGAGGGCCAATTGAAAAGAATGCCCATTTTACCGTTTAATGTACATTTTTTTGTCCGGAAACAGGACCGGAATTTGGAACAGTTGACTGAATTTTAAACGCGTTTATACCAATGTCCGGTCATGAAAACCGTCTCCGGAAATTCCGGGTCAGATCGTGAAGAGTTCCCGTTCCGCAATGATGGAGAAGAGCCCGGCCCTGACAGCGGCATCGATCCAGCCGTGGCCGTAACTGAAACAGGCAAGGGCATCTTCAGGCAGCCCCTTCCGCAGGAACCCGTCACCCTGGTGGGCATACACTGCAGCGATAAAGAGGATCCGTACGGCAAATTCGTATACCGGGGCTGAAGGGTCCGGGGCGCATCGGACCGATATCCTTGCAGTCTCAAGCAGTCGCTGGTAGCGCAGGGTCTTCTCCCTCAGCCGGTCGCCCTGTGTTGCGGGAAGGATCTCGCAGGCTTCGGAGAACGGGCAATCCGCTTTTCCCGGACCGGCAGCCAGCAGCCCGTATGCCACGCCGAAGTGCAGCCAGCCGAACCCGTACCAGTAGCTGGCGAGGGCATTGACCGGATCACCGGAGTCGAAGAATGTTTTCCCGTCGCTCTTATAGGCTTCCGCCATCATCAGGATGGACGCTGCAGTCCGCCCGATTGAACTCTCATCAGGGACGAGGATGCGGGCAACGGAAAGAGAGCGTGAGAGGAGAGCCTGGCATTCCCGGAGACTTCATAGCCCTGCAAACCTCTCAAGGTATTCCCGTTCCATGTCATGCAGGTCCCCCGGGACGACCAGGATATGGAGCGGCGGGCCAAAATCTGTCGCGGTTATCGTATCTGCCGGTCCGGCCCTGACGACCGGTTCATCCGAACCGGCCCGTGCAATGCCCACGTACAGGGGAATCATGAGCTCTTTTTCCTCTGCCATCCTCTCCAGAAGCGAGACGGCATCGGGCACTGTCATGTACCGGTCATCCTGGATATCGAGGTACACGAGCGTGTGCAGCCGGAGCGCCCGGTTCTGCAGGATCACGTCGATTGCTGTTGTCGGGGACCAGTTCTTCTGCGGGAACGGGACGGAGCAGGACTTGCCGAACCGGTAGTTCTGGAGCCCGGTGAGGTCGCAGACCGCACTGGAGATGGAGGAAGCATGTACGATCCCGGTCTTTATCCCCCGCTCTGCAGCCCGGATCCGGAGGTCTGCATGGGTGGTCGATACCATCGGGTCCCCGGCACAGAGAAACGCCACGTTCCCGTTCCCTGACTGCTCAAGGATCGCATCGGGGTGCTGCTCCACGTCCTCACGATAGAGCGGGTGGACCGGTTTTCCATCAGTACTGTTCGAGATCTTCACGCGATGAACCCATGAGCCGTGAGGTGTAGCATTCAAGGTAGACGTAGTCTGCATTCCTGATGCAGTTCAGCCCTTTTTCCGAGATATCTTTCTTATCGTACAGTCCGAGCCCGATGAAGGTCAGCATGGCCTCTCCATGATTTCAGGATACACCCCTTGTCCCCTACAATCCCCGTTTTTCTAGGATACCTGCGCGATAGAATCCACAAGCGATTCGAGGACGAACCGGACATCCGGTTTTCGTATCGCGGAGATCGCAAATACCGGGATATCCGTCGGGATCCCGAAGGACTTCCTGATCTCCTGCTCGTCCATGCTGCCGGGCAGATCCCTCTTGTTGGCGGCAACCACGAACGGAATCCTCCGGCACGCTAGCTTCTCGATGAGTTGCCGGGCGCACGGAAGCAGGCCCGCTCTTGTGGCATCGATAACAAGGACTACTCCCATGGCATGCCTGAGCGAAGGCAGGATACGAGGATCAAACGCGGTATGCCCCGGTGTCCCGTATAGGGTAATACCAAAGTCATTCCAGTGGAGCCAGCAAAAATCGATCTCCTGGTTCTTCCCATTCCTGCAGGTTACTCCGGTATCTTCCTGTCCTTCGTTCCTGCATGCACTGGTGACAAACGTGGATTTACCGGAACCGGGGGGCCCGGTCACCAGGATCTTCGGGACGTACGGGACGACACGGCCCTCTGAAATAGTGAACGGGACGGAACGGCAATAGTGCGGGGACCAGGACGTATGGACAAGGGTGAAGAAGGTGAACTGTGGAGGCGGGTGGAGCGACGATCTGGCCCGGAGTACAAGGTCAAATGAAAACTCGCGTACAAACCGTTCCAGAAGCGGCGCACCCTCAAAATTCAGGAGTTCGAGAATAAATGTTGACGTTCCTGAGTCCTTTGCCGACTCAAGGATTTCCAGGCCGGTTTCAAGGCCGAAATCCTCATAGAGGAGGTCGAAGTAGGCGAAGATGACCTCCACCCGGTTGTCCCTGCAGACTTTTTGTATTCGTCTCACCCATTCACGTTTTCTTGCCTCCTGCGAAGGGAAGATTCTCTGGATTCTTTCCCTGTCAAAGGTATCAAGAAACACGGGTTGTTTTGGCGCACAGTCCAGTCCTGTGCCATGCATCCGGGCCGCATCATTCCCGAACGCCTCAACCGTTGTGTGGGGGAGGATCACGAGGCAGGACGCCCCTTGTGCAAGTGCGGACGAGAGTGCCGAGATCATGAAAAGCCGGCCGTCGACACCCGGGTCAAGACTGTAGAGCACCCTGCCGTTCTTGGGAATTCCTCCACCGACCATCTCGTCAAGGCCGTTTATTCCGGTCGAGATCATTCCAGGAGAGTCACCTGGCCTTTGGTAATGGTGAACTTCCGCCATTCCCCGTTGACGCCGCGTATCCCCTGGATCCGCAGGTAGCTGATGTTATGTTCGAGCTTGACTTCAATGACGCAGTTCATCAGCTGTTTGATCAGGGAGAGCGTCTTGTCATCGAACGATTCGCTGTTGAGCAGGTAGATGCCGACCCCCTCGATCTTTTTCAGCTTGGCGATGAGGACATGAAGGAACTGGTACAGGACCTCAAGCCTGCGGTACATCAGTAATGTTGAAATTGAATTTACGCATAACCTGATTGGCGGAGGAAAGAGGCCCGTTTCGCCCTCGGAAAAATCCCCCTCGAAAATAGTCTCGATCATGTTGGAAAATTTGATGCCAATCCCCGTGAGGTCCGTAGGACTTGATACGAACATCATTCTCTGGGTATCCATGATGCCCGGGGTCGAGCTTTTTGTGATGGCGTCAATGACGCCGGTGAACCTCTTGTCTGCACCGGCGAGCTTGAACGCGTCGATCACTTCAGCAGCACGTTCGTTGGTGGAGAGAACGATAGCGTACTCACCCTGCAACGGTTTCGCAAGGGCGTAGGCGAGTTGATCGGCATAGCTCATAGCTGGTGCAAGGATGAGGACATTGATCCCTGCGTCGAAGCCTCCGCTCACCTCGTCTATGAGTGCGATTCCCGTCTTATAAGAGTACATTTGCTGGTGATTATTTCGTCAGAAGGTTTATAATGGCTCCTATTTACCGGCCAGGGGAACCGGGGTAAAAATGGGCGATTTTCGCCCCCGGTTGCCGGAAAATGGCCGTTCTTGGGGATACGCAGGAAACAGACAGGACGAGGACAATGGCAGACGAATGCAGCGGACACTGCCTGCCTCCGGACATGACGTTTATGGTTTGGGTGATGGGCCTAGCGCGGGCCGGTATCCCGACCCTCAAGGATATTTACCTTTGACCGTCAATAGGTGGGTAGAGATGATTTACTGGCTCTACGAGCGCATGCTCATGCGACGGATAACGGAACTCCCCGGGCATGTATGCTTCATGATCAGCGGGCAGGACATGGCCGATGCACCAGGGAACCTCTACAAAGTCACGTCGTGGTGCAACGAGATTTCGTCATACGTATCCCGGTGCACTTCGCCGCCCTGTCCGGGGATCCACAGCCTTGTCTTCCATATTGCTACAACCACTCCTGAAAACCTTGAGTATCTGGAGGAAATCCGCAAAATCGGTACAATAGCACATCTCGCCGTGCATGTCGGTGACAGGGAGGAGATTACCGGAACAGGCATGGAAGTTGTTGTTGCCGCTGGTAAAAGCGGCAGGGAAGAGATTACCGGGTGCATCAGGAAAATGGCAAAGGATCATGTCCCTCCGGATTCTGTCAACGAAAGGCTCATCGAGTCCTGCCTGACCTTCCAGTACACCCCCGATGTTGTCATCAAGAGCGGGGGGGATCACCTGACCGATTTTCTGATCTGGCAGTCGGTGTACTCCGAGCTCTTCTTCTCCGATGTTAACTGGAAATTTTTCCGGAAAGTGGATTTCCTGCGGATCCTGCGGGACTATCAGGCGCGGATACGCCGCTTCGGAAGATAAAAACGAGGCGCTGGAGAAATCATCGGCTTTCCTCATGGGTGCTCTTGGGGGAGACTGCTGTTCGAAGAATTCTGACGAATTCTTCTCTCCTTCAAGGTTCGAGGGGTTAACAAATCCCGAGAATGAGAAGGGAGGCAAAGGCTCGACCTTCGACATTCTGATGAACCTTTCAGGTTCCCGAAGGGAAGAACAGGCTGGAGAAGAGTTCTAAGAGTTCTGATGAACTCTTCTCGTCTTAGAGGTTCTGATGAACCGCTCAGAACCAGGAGGGTTCTTCAACTTGAGAGAGGGGTCACACTCATAACCATCAAAGATATAAACGAATCACACGATAAAACAAGGTTTCTACAGAGTTAAAAACGATATTATTTCAGACGGATATTCACCCAGGACGGGACACCGTCTGCGGTTCTCTCCTGAAGTGCAAACTGGTTTTTCAGCGCAACCGAAACCACCTTCCGGTCAGGGACCGGTGTTATCTTCTGCTCACGGCACCAGCGGCCGAACGTCTGGTACAATTCATCCTTGGAGATGATGGCATCATCAGCCTCGATACGTGCTATTTTTGCGGCGACAAATTTTTTCAGCGCCCCGCCGGCTTCACGCTTTTTCGGGACCCCTTTCTGACTTTTTTTCAGCGAACCCTGACCTGGCAACGCGGACAACTGCCGGGCATCTTTTCCGGCATCCGGCACAGGCGGCACGGGTACTTCCGGTGCAGGTTTAACTGTCGGCTGACGTTTTGATCGCATCGCCTTTGTCACTGCGGACGGGTCGTCAGCGTTTATGACCGGAGCCCGGGATACCGGCGTGATTTTCGGAGCATCACCCCGCGTTCCTGCAACGGGGCTCTCCGCAGCGATGATGACCGGCGGCGGGACCGGTTGTCTACTGATCTGCTGCTGGCAGTAATCGACGCCGACCAGATCAGCCAGTGCACGGTTGCATATATCAGAGATATCGAGACCGGCTTCATTCGCCGGGAGGAAAATATCCTCCCTCACGGCTACGGTAACATGGCGCCATCCTGCACCCGTTCCTTTTTTCCCGTCATGGCCCACCATCTCTTGATCTGTCCGTCAAAAGAAATATAGTACGCGATCCTATCGTGCGGGAAGACCCGCTGCGTATTCAGCAGGGTTTTTCCGAGACGCGCTGGTCATAGATACGGATGGCCCGGAGAAGATCGATCTTCCTGAACAGCGGCCAGTACGGGGCACAGAAATACACTGCCGATTCATGGCCGTTTGCAAGCCAGGGCAGGAAATTCGAGGTGCGGTATTCGTTCCCCGTCCTGATAATAAGGTCGACAGGTGGTATCCATTTTCCACCATGGAGGTGGCGCTCGACCATCTGGACATCGATTGCCTCAGGGCTGATCTGCATCTCCGCAACCTCTTTGAGGATCTGCCGGGCAGCGAGCACGATCTCATTTCTTCCGCCGTACGCAAGGGCGATATTGAGATAGAAGCCGTCATGGTCTCTCGTGGCCTCTTCCGCTGCGTCAATTGCAGATCTGAGGTCATCGGGAAGCATCGACCGGTCGCCGACCATCTGCACCCGGATCCGGTACCTTTTCACACGTTCATCGGTGACCACGCTGGTGAATTTCTCCCGGAACAGGCTGAAAAGATGATCGATCTCCTCTTTCGTCCGGGAAAAATTTTCCGTTGAGAACGTATAGAGGGTGATGTGCCTGATACCCAGTTCATGGGCCCAGTCAAGCATCTCTTCTGTCCTGTCAGCGCCGGCCCGGTGCCCCCCCGCCGCATCGATGCCAAGGAGTTTTGCGTACCTGCGGTTGCCGTCCTGGATGATGGCGATATGATTGGGTACATGCCTGCACTGGATGCGAAGGTAGCGCTCGTACACGGGTTCGAGGAGATTGCGGAAGATCATACGGGCGTCACCTCCACGATCATCCCTCCGTTGGGATATCGCTCGAGAACGTATTTTTTTCCGGGAACATCGTCTGCATATTTCTCAAGCAGCCACCATGCCATCTCAATCCGTTCACCACAGTCCTCGAAACTATCCGGCTCCATCTTTTCCCGGCAGAACTGAACCGATGCCTGGTGAAGTTCCGGCAGGGGCTCAAGGACCCCGTACACGATGGTGCCGTCATCGGTGATCTCATCAAACGGCCTTGCGGTGTTATCCGCTACCCGTTTCAGCCGCTCCCTCAGCTGCACCGAATCCTTAAACGCGGATGAGCACCAGTGCACCTTCCCGTGCCGGGACAGCTCCACTGCCCAGCCCTTCGCTCCGTCAATGGCATTGTGCAGCTCGTCGGCAAGCTCGTAGCCCCGCTCCCGCATCTGGCATGCGTTGGTCTCGCCCCATTCCAGCTCATTGACATTGAGAAAGTCAAGGAACGGGAGTGCGGGGATGAGCAGCTCAAGCCCGGGAAGTGACGGGACTTCGATCCCGATATCGAATCCTATCTCCTTTGCCCGCTGTGCAGATCGGATGAAGTCTGACTCGAGGATCGTTTCCCAGCACTCGCGGGGCGGGTGGAGCCGGATCTCATCGACGAGCCCTGTCATCTGGCCGAGCTCGTCGTCCGTGGGAGCTTTTGCGGTATACAGATGGATCTGGTGTTCCGGGCCGAAATGACCTTTGAGCATCCGGCAGTACTCCGTCACCCTGTCGAGGCAAAGGAGCGGTTCGCCGCCCGTGACGCCGGTCCCGAGAGCACTCATGTTCTCTGCCTCCTCAAGTATCTGTGACGGAATGTCGACCGGGTGCTCATTTGCATACACCGTGTCGGTCCCTTTTCTCTCAGAGGAGAGCGGGCAGTACCAGCAGGAACGGTGGCAGCGTCCCGTAACAAAGAGTACCATCTTCGCGCCCTGGTGGCAGAGAATGCAGCCTTTTGACAGCGTCACGGTTTGCACCTGTTTCCGGACCGGAAGGCGGTCGGTCCTGAAAAGTAATCTTACTATTAGGTGTCCGTAATTCAAAACTCTTCTTAGGCCCGGCTGCCGCTCTGTAGATAAACGTGCCTAAAAATAATTCATCAGAATTCTTCGACCGCGGAGCCTTTGTTCGAAGAACCCTGCGGGTTCTTCTCATGTCTCATCTCTTCGAGATTCAACATGCCGAATTCCCCCGGGGCATCTGAGTGAGCAAGTTGCATCCAACAGACGCGAGATCCTTCGTAGTTAGAATGGGACCAGACCCAGCAGTATATCCTGCCGGCAGAGTGTCTACCCGAATATCCGATGGATTATGTACTAACATCTTTATAACCTAAACAATACACGAGTTAATAGATTATGAGAGATGGTGCTGCAGGGCAAAACGGGGATTATGCTCTGTCTGAAGTGATCGGGTTTGTCCTGATCATCGCAATTATCATAGCAGCGTTCTCACTCTATCTGACCTATGGTGTCCCGGCCCAGGGACGGGAGAACGAGATCGTCCAGATGAATGCCGTGAATGACCAGTTTGTCGATTATAAAATCGGACTTGACTCTCTGTTCACCAATAATAAGGTGGGGACAACCGTGAGCAATTCCTTCACCCTCGGGACCGAGGGAGGGTATACCCAGGGGACGATGAGCGTTATCCCGATTATGAGTCCTGTAAAATCCACGGGTATTCTTTCGGTCGACCTGAGGACCACGTATCCCGAGACCCTGGATATCACATCCCAGTCGCTCATCCTGAACCCCCTGAATCTTTCAGCACGTACTTCAGTCGGTCTCCCGGCGCAGGCCAATTACACGCCGGACCACGTGTATGCCAATATCTCAATCCCCTCGTCATTCGTTCTTAACCGTACTGACAATTTCGGCATGACCGTGAATACCACCCGGTGGGTTGCCACCGTAAATCTTACGCCCCAATCGACACTCTATAAGGACTACGTAAGTATTCTCGACTCCGGTTGTCCCAATAATTGTAATTACAATAACCCTTGTGGCGACGTACCGAATGCAAACCAGAATGGAACTCCAATCAATAGTGTTCAATCTCTTAATTTTTACCCCGTGTGTCTCGTACCGATAAACGAATACAACTACACCGGCACGGATCTTACCATCAGTATCACCAAGGGCAACATCATTACGATGACAAACTATCCCGTGTACCAAAATGTCGTCCCCGGCAATACCTATTCTGTTGACCTGATGGACAGCACGTACGGCCTTAATTCGGTGACGTCAGCTCTCGACTTCATCAATCTCACGGTTGATCACCCCTTGTCCCCGGTGACCGGGAACGGTAATATCACCTACAACTTTATTGAAGAACCATATACGATCACCCCAATCCCCCTCGGGGCAATTGAATACCAGGCACAGAACAATTACTGGATCTCCCAGAATTATTATTACCAGATGGGGGGTGTCTTCCTCTCCCAGCTGCAGGGGAACAACACCTATAAACTACCCCCGGAAATCTCATTCTCCACCGACGAGTCGAATCCTGCGCATAAGATCATCACTGTGAATATCAATGCAGTCAGCATTACCGACCCGTATGGCGGCAGTGCCGTCGGAGGCAACAGCCCTGTCCAGATCAAGACAACCCTCGACTCTGTTTACATCTTCCCGTATGCGACAGGAACAGCCAACACGAGATGGATCCGGATCGGCATCAATACCACCGATGACCAGGCACGGGCGATGTGGACAAATTATTTTAGTTATTCCGCCCTGGTCGCCGATCTGCCTTCCAGCACGGTCATCGGGAATACCACGACCGAGAGTTTTATCAACATCTCCGGCTTTGGTACAGACACCTATGGCATCAACGTGATTGCATCGAATGCCACCTATACCGCAGCGGTTTATGGCGTGGGTGGATAGCCGGTGAACCGGACCGAATACGAATACGGGTTATCCGATGTCTTTGGCGCAATGCTTTTGATCGCTGTTGTAGGGGGCGCAGTAGCACTCGTCGGTATTGCGATCCTCTCACAGCCGACACCGGAGACTATCCCCTCGCTGACAGCGGATATCACCCTCGTCAACCGCACGATACTGATCACCCATACCGGAGGTGATACGCTTCAGAGAACCGGGATGTCGATCCTGGTGGACGGGACCGATCTTACGAATTCATTCAGCCTGATGAATGGAGGCAACTGGTCCGGCTGGGCAGTCGGGGACATGCTCATGTACCAGGTGCCAGAAGGCCAGGCTTTGCCGAGCTCCATCGAGGTTGTATATACGAGCGGGTCCTCCAGAGACGTTGTCCAGTTACTGAGAGTTCCCCCCACCACGACACCTCCGTGACCTCCTCTTCCGGTCACCCCTTATTCAACGGCTCACCGAAAGGCGGGTTCGTGCTGCTCATACTACAATGTACCGATACATCAACGTGGCAGGTTTTCTCCTACCGAATATTCCGCTCTCCCGACCGGCATCAGAACCAAAGAAAAACTAAAGATAGCGGGATGCCTTACATAGCATAACGGTTATCCGGGGAGATGTACCGCGTGCAGCAATCGAAAAAGACCAGTACCCGTGAATCCGGCGTGTCAGAGGTTATCGGCGCCGTCCTGCTCATCTCGATCGGGGTTACTGCTGCAGCAGTCATCGGTGTTGCGGTGCTGTCTCAGCCCACTCCTGTGAACATCCCTGCTCTGGATGCAATCATCTCCAGCGTCGGGCACACGATCCAAATCTACCATAACGGGGGGGATACATTGCAGAGTTCAGCCATACAGATCCTTGTCGATGGAACTGTGGAACCATTTCAGAAAGGGACGGATTCTTCATGGCAGTCCTGGTCCATCGGCGAGACGCTGACCTATGTTGACCCGAACCCGAATGGAGCGAAAAGCGTACAGATCGTGTATACCGGGGCTTCTTCGCCTGCCATATTAGCCTCTGCGTATTTTGGGCAGAATGGTATGCCCCTTGCATCCCGTACCATAACGGCAACAGCCGGGACCGGAGGAACGATCTCCCCCTACGGCACAGTTGGTGTAATTTACGGTGACAGCCAGCAATTCACTATCACCCCCAATACCGGTTATCATATTGTGGATGTGGCAGTTGACGGCAGTTCGGTAGGGGCCGTGCCAGCCTACACATTCCCGAGTGTCACATCAGATCATTCGATCTCGGCAGCATTTGCGATTAACCAGTATACGATAACCCCGTCGGCTATAGGCAACGGGGCGATAAGCCCCAACACGCTACAAACGGTGAATTACAATGCCACCCCGTCATTTACCTTCACCCCGAATGCCAATTACCAGCTCAGTTTTGTAACTGTCGACGGGTCGAATGTCACACCTTCCGGGAACAGTTACACCTTCCCGCCGGTGACAGCGAACCATACGATATCGGCAAGGTTCGCGATCCAAACCTATACGATAAATGCCACAGCCGGCTCCAACGGAGCGATCTCGCCATCCGGTATGGTGAATGTAAACTCCGGTGCCAACCAGAGCTTCACGATAACCAATACCACCGGCTATTCTATCTCCAATGTCCTCGTGGACGGTGTACCGAACGGTTCCATTTCAGGTTATACATTTACCAACGTGCAGGCAAACCATACGATCTCGGCAACATTTGCGGGTCTGACGTATACGATAACCCCCTCGGCAGGAGCCAATGGGGCGATAAGCCCCGGCATAATCCAAACAGTAAATTACAGTGCCACCCCGTCATTTACCTTCACCCCGGATGCCAATTACCAGCTCAGTTTTGTAACCGTCGACGGGTCGAATGTCACGCCTTCCGGGAACAGTTACACCTTCCCGCCGGTGACGGCGAGCCATGCGATAAATGCACAGTTTACGATCAACACGTTAACGATAACGGCCCCCGCCTCCACCCCCAACGGAACGATCTCGCCATCCGGTGTCGTGAACGTAAACTATGGTGCCAACCAGGTGTATACCATCACCAATAATACCGGTTATTATGTTGCAACTATCCTTGTAGACGGCAGTCCCGTTGGATCGCCGACCGGCACCGCGACCAGTTACACGTTCTTCAATGTCACGGTGAACCACACGATATCGGCAACATTTTTATTGAACCCGGTCATCATGTCTTCGGCAGGAACCGGCGGTACGATCTCCCCCTTGGGTGCAACAAGCGTTGTCTATGGTCAGAACCAGGCATACTCGATACTCCCGACCACCGGCAACCCCGGCTATACTATAGCCAATGTCGTTGTAGACGGCGTATCGCAGGGTATCATCGCCACATATACCTTCACCAACGTGATAACGGCCCATACCATCTCGGCAACATTCAATCCCGTCCCGGCCGTCACCAGCATCTCACCGACAACCGGTCCGTCAGCCGGAGGCACACCCGTAACGATCACCGGGACGAACCTTATTGGGGCGACTGCAGTTAAGTTTGGCACCGCAACGGCCCCCATCCTGACAAACACCGGTACAACTCTCACAACAACCTCCCCGGCGGTTCAGCCGGAATCGTTGACATCACCGTCACCACCCCCAACGGCACATCCGTAACTGGATCTGGCGACCAATACGATTATTATACCGTCCAGACGTTCACTTCATCGGGTCCATCGACCGTGCCCTCAGGCGCCACTAAGGTTGATTACCTCGTGGTAGCAGGAGGCGGTGGCGGAGGGCGCTACGGTGGCGGCGGAGGCGCTGGCGCAGTCTTAACCGGCACATTAACCGGTTTATCCAGTTCTTATACGATAACTGTTGGTGGCGGTGGAGCCGGGTCATCGAGCTATAAATACTCGAGGTACCAATGGGGGCAACTCGGTATTTGGAACGATTACCGCAACCGGTGGTGGCGGTGGCGGCAGTAATTATGCTACTTATTATACCGGAGCAAATGGAGGTTCCGGTGGTGGTGGCGTAAGGTCAGGAAACGCTGGCGGAACGGGCACAACGGGTGGAAACAATGGTGGAGCCGGAAATAGTAATGGAGGCAGTTATCTTGGCGGCGGTGGCGGTGGCGCCGGTGCTACTGGTACTGCTGCTGCTACTACTGCCGGCGGTGGAGGAGGCACGGGAACCGCATCTTCCATATCAGGCTCATCGATAACGTATTCCTGTGGTGGCGGTGGCGGTGCAGCCTCTGGCGGTGGGCGGACAGCCGGCGGTGCCGGTTGCACCGGTGCCGGTGCTGGTGGTCTTCAAGCGGCAGGATCGTCTGCCACGGGATATGGATCTGGCGGTGGCGGTAGCGGAACGACAGGCACCAACGGTGGCGCCGGCTACCAGGGGATCGTCATCCTCAAGTACTATTGATCCCGGATAGTGGCCGAGTGATGAGCGGACACCAGAGAGAAGACTTCAGCAGTCAATCACTACACCTCCGGGTAAATTACCCTATTAACACCTGATTTTTCCTGAAATAATCTGGAACATTAATCTTATTCTGACACTCTCCGGGCCATGTGCCAGAATGACGGGCTATTAAAGGGGCTTTCGAATAATCCCTCGCGATTGGAAAAGCAGCCTCTCGTGCAAAATCGCGGTAAAAAGGATGATGGAACGCCATGCATGTCTGAACAGGTACAAACACTCCGCTTATACCGTCGTATGGATCTCCGCTATGCCCCGAGGTGTGGATGTATTGCTGTAGGTGACCAGTGTCCCGCCCTTATAGATCTGGATACTCATGTTCCTGACGGATCCATCCCCTTTTTCGATGAACCCGTCGATCGTTCCGCTGCTCATGTACATCTGGTAGAACTGATCACCCGAACTGTTCACTTCCCGGACCATCCCGTTCGCGGCGATCTGACCGGTAAAATTCCCCGGGTAATCGACCCGCACCCAGACGCCGGTTTTGGGAATAATGTACTGGGCCGGGAGGGAGAGCACGGCTGGTGTGGTAGTTGCCACAGGCTGGAGAGTCGCGATCGTTGTGGGAGCCGGTATCGTGGTGGTCGTAGGTTTCGTAATCGCCTGGTGGGGGAGGGACGGCTTTTCAACCGGTCCCGGTATCAGCATGATCATGCCCCCGATACAGATTCCGAAGATAAGGATCAGAGCAACGATCGTAAGAAGCGGCGAAACCGGTGGCGGTTCTTCCGGAAGAGGATTTTTGGTGTTCCGGGCTATGCCATAGATTCTCCATTCCGGGACTTCAGGGCGGCCCGAAGGTTTGTCAACCTCCCGTGTCCCAGCGTCCATACTCTCCTTCCTGCTAAGTAAAGGAAAGGCGGCACGATGCAGTTCCAGCCTGACCGGAACCCCGTGATCCCTGAGGATCGCGATGCATTTGTCACGGTTCTGAAGATCCATGCCGGTAGCCAGATGAATAAAAATGAGTTCAGTCTCGCGTGTTCTCCTTTCCCCTGAACCGACCGTGAGTTGTATGACCGGTTCACGCAGCCTGTTCGTTCCGGCAACAGCGAGCACGATAGTTGCATAGGGGATACTCTCCGCGGGATTTCCTGAATCACTTTCCACAAGGATGAGCCGGCTGCCGGTGAAGGTTGCCATGTAACCGACACCGCTGATAATGAGTTTCTGGGTTGTGTGAATGACGGACTCATCGCTGCCCAGGTTCAGGTTATCCATAGGACCACACAGGTGTATATCTGTAGTTACTGTATGTCTCCCTCATAATAATCCCTACAGGTTCCTGACGGAATCAACCGGACCGGCGCCCGTTACCGGTTGCCAGAATCCGGTATCCGTATCTCCGTATTCCTGCTCACGAGCAGGTTGTACGCATCGTGTCCCTTGTTATACCGTACCAGCACGTTCCGCAGTTCGAGGACCGTTCCATAGGGGGCGGAGGTGATCAGGTCGTTTTTTGGTGTAATGTGGTACGAAGGCAGCACAGCGTACACCGGTGTCCTTGCCGTCCCGTCGCAGATCTTGAATACATGGTTCCGGGCATCGCCGAGTTCCCCGCTCATCTTCAACCCGGCAACATTGACCCGTTTTCCCACGTGCAGATGGATTCTGGACAACCGCAGGAATTTTGATCCCGGGGAGATCCGGTAGGTACTCCGCCGCTGCCCGTCCTTGCGCAGGACTGCATAACTGTACTTGATGTCCGTATTCACGTACCGGTACGAGTCCTCGCAGCGGGCAAGCGCCTCCATCACGGTTGTCATCCTGATGGCCGGAGCGGACTCAAAACTCCAGCAGCGGGGGGCAGTGCAGGGAGTGCCCCAGATGAATGAGCACGGGGCGTGGATGGAAAGGCCGTATGTTGCCAGCGCGATCGTAAGGGATCGCATCCGTGTGGCGTTCTCCTCGTCAGCAGGCTCGATGATGAGGACAGAACCATCAGGTGCCAGCCGTTCTGCAAGCCGTGCAACAATGCCGGCCCGCGTGTCAAGGGTCGAATCCGGTAATTCATTGAGGACATTGGAAAAGATCAGGAGATCGATCTTTTCAGGGACGTGAGAGATATTCACGTCCCTGAGATCCGCTTTTATCGGCGGCATGATCTCAACGCCGGCGCTTTTTTTTACAAATTCTCGGGCCAGAAACGTGAACGCTTCGAGATGTTCTTCCGAACGCTCTACCGACCAGACGGTTGCCCGGGCACTATCGAGCCGTGAGTAGAAATCAGCGATGGCGAGCGGGACGACCCCGGGCCCGGTCCCGGCATCGAGGATGGTCATGGTATTTTTCAGCATGCCATCCCGTGCGAGCTTGGCGAGGAGACGTTCGGTCTGCATGAAATAGACCGGGAAATGGTATGCAAGGTAGCCGAGGACGCTGTAGCCTTTGGTGTACTTCAGGGAACGTTTGTGGGATGCCTTCCAGTAATCGTCCTTCTGCGCAACGATCGCCCTCCGGAGCCGCTCAAGAATGGCCGGATCCGTCCAGTCTTTTCCCACTTTTTTTGACAGGTAGCACCCGATGCCCCGATCAAGGGCTGCAGGGATTGACCGTGCTGTAAAAAATGCTTCCGTCCGTTCCTGCTCTTCCCTGTTCAGGAGGTACGGTTGCGGCAGAACTATCCGCGAGATCTCGACATCACCGGCGTTCTCTTTTGCCGTAAGACCGAGTCTTGTAAGTTCCGGTCTGATGATGCCATATATCCGGCTGACGGTCATTGGGTCATCAAAATACGCTGTAATCTCCGACAGGAAAAAAACCGGTTTTGTGCTCGCCACATATCGTACGGTCGAGAGGACCTTTTTCTTGTTCATTGCCTGCCGGTTACTTGGCCACGGACGATATTACATCTTTGGGAAGACTGTAACGGCCGGAAGGGCCGTTACAGGCTTGAGAAGAACGTCGAAGGAACCGCTGGACTTTCAGGGTCCCTGCAACCCGGTGAATCCGGAGAACTTCCCGTTCCGTACCCGGCCGAAGAGATGGCCATGGTTCGCGTCTCCCCGCTGGTCAATTCAACCAATGCAGATGACGAACGGATGGTACGACCGTTGGGTTCTTCTGGCGGCACGCAGACATTGTTGGCGGAGTAACCGATGCTCGATCACTGTCCCGGGGCTGCCAACCTGCGCACGCCTATGCTCTCAATCAAGAAGTGCCCCCAGTGTGGCGGGGAAGTCGAAATCTTCTCAAACGACATATCGGTGAAGTGCAGCACCTGCGGTTTTGTGGTCTACAACGATATCGAGTCCTGCGTCCAGTGGTGCAGGCATGCGAAGGAGTGCGTAGGGGAAGAGATGTACAACAGGATCATGGCGCGGAAGAATGCGAAGGCGCAGAAATAGGATTTGGGTATACTTTTTCTATCCCGCCTCATTCCGGAGTGGCCCTGAGGTGGAGGAGTCTCGTAAATATTGCCAGATAGTATAATTTTCGGGCTCGTTAAAAATCCTATTTCATCCTGTAATTCGTATATTATTTGTCAGTTATGAGGGTGACCCCCTCTTTCAAGTCGAAGAACTCTGACAAGTTCGATCGAAGACCTACGGTCTTCTCCCGTCTCAAGTCTGATGACGTTCGAGACATTCTCCAGCCAGCTCTTCCTTTCGGGAACAGCAGTCTCCCCGGAGGGGGAGGCAATGCAAGGGGAGTATCCCCTTGACCCCCGATTTTTTACTTCTCCCTATTTTTCAGAGATTTTTCACCAACCTTCTGAGGGACTATCGCATTATGGGGGTTGCCGCAGCGGCGGGGAATTAATCGTCGCATCAGCGAGGATTAATTGGAGAAGAATTCGCCAGAATTCTTCGACTGCAAGGGCTATACCGTTCGAAGAACCCTGCGGGTTCTTCTCCAGCCAGCTCTTCCCTTCGGGAAAAGCAGTCTCCCCCAATAGCGTTAGGAGAGTTTTCTGATGATTCTTTCAGAAAAAAATGGGCATGTTACCAAAGACGAATTTACGGGATCGCCAGCATCCGCTCGATGGCGCCCAGGGCACGGCTGGCGATCTCTTCCGGCACGATGATGCGGGGCTGGAGGGTGGCAAGCGCGTCCCGGACTTTTACCAGATCGGTTTTTTTCATGTTGCGGCAGAGTGCTTCCGGGGAGAGGGGGTAGCAGCGTTTGTCTTTGCACTCCCGGGCAAGCCGGTGCAGGATCCCGACCTCGGTCCCGATGATGAACTCGTGTTCTTCCGAACTGCAGACCTGCCGGACAATGCCTGAGGTGCTGGCGACATGGTCCGCCAGATCGATGACCTCCGGGCGGCACTCGGGATGCACCAGAAGGACTGCGCCCGGGTGGGCATCGCGTGCTTTCCGTACCATCTCCGGCGTGATCCGGTCGTGAACGATACAGAATCCTTCCCAGGGCAGGATCTCTTTTTTGGTGAACCGCTGGGCATAGCGCGCGAGGTTCTTGTCCGGAACAAATATGATCTGGTCCTGATCCACTGAATTGACAACCCTGATGGCATTCGACGAGGTGCAGCAGATATCGCTCTCAGCCTTCACCTCCGCGGTCGTGTTCACGTAGCAGACGACGCCAGCGTCCGGTACCGGGATTTCACGAGCCTGAGCTCTTCAGCCGTGATCATCTGTGCCATCGGGCAGCAGGCGTCCTCCGCGGAAAGCAGTACGGTCTTTTCCGGTGAGAGAATTGCAGCAGTTTCGGCCATGAAGTCCACGCCGCAGAAGACGATGACCTCCCCTTCCATCACGGCGGCAGCGCGGGAAAGTTCAAGGGAGTCACCGGTCAGGTCAGCGATATCCTGAACTTCAGGAGGCTGGTAGTTGTGCGCAAGAATGATCGCGCGCCGCTCCTCCCTGAGCCGGAGGATCTCTTCCCTGATGTCAGTCCTGTCCTGCACGCTTTCAAAACTCCTGTATCCTATTCATCGCTCCTTTTTAATCAAAGCGTCGCTGCCGGTGGGGATCCGGCTAGTTCGTTGAACAGACCGGATATTTATCCGATGAGCCTGCCCAGTACCTGGTTAAGCGTATGAAGATCATTTTTCCGGATAAGACAAGCAGGGTGACCGAAATCACCCCGGTGACGGTCGACGTGTTCCTGCAGGACCTCGGGATCAACTCCCTTGAGGTTCTTGTCTTACGGAACGGGACGCTTGTGACGGCAGATGCCATCGTGGAGAACGGTGACGAGATCCGGGTCATCCGGATTGCCCACGGGGGGTGAGGATTGACCCGCGATCCCCTGCCCGGAAAAACTCCTCCGTGTTCGATCTGCAAAGAGCCGGCCGTGTTTCAGGACAGAATAACCGGCCGCCACCTCTGCGGGAACCATTTCATGAGCGATCTGGAACAGAGGGTGGCAGAGACAATCCGGTCCCGGAAGATGATCCTGCCCGGGGACCGGGTGGCAGTTGCCTTAAGCGGGGGTAAGGACAGCACGGCACTCCTGATGATCCTCTGCAGGCTCCTCCCGGCCTGGGATGATGTCCGGCTCACTGCCCTCACCATCGATGAAGGTATCCTCGGGTACCGCGAGGATACCATCCGCTCGGCCGAACGGCTGGTCGGGAAGTACGGACTCGATCATATCCGCATCTCATTTGCGGATCTTTTCGGCGGTTCGCTTGATGAGATCCTCAAAGACCGGCGAATCCGGGGCGTGCAGTGTTTGTGGTATCCTGCGGAGGAAGGCGCTCATCGTCGCAGCCCGGAGAGCGGGGGCAACCAGACTGGCGACCGGTCATAACCTTGATGACGAGGCGCAGTCCGTCCTGATGAACCTGCTCCGCGGCGACCTGCCACGCCTGGTACGTGACAGCAGCCATCATTCTTCCGGGCAGTTCATTCCAAGGATAAAACCCCTGGGCCTCGTATCGGAAAAAGAGATTGCAACCTATCTCATGCTCCAGGGTGCATGGGTGGATCTCCCCGAGTGCCCGTATACCCTCCATGCCCTGAGGAGGGAGGTGAGGGCTATGCTCTCTACGCTGGAATACCAGTACCCGGGAACCATGCTGCACCTCATGGAGAGCAAACGAAAGATCGAAGGGTATTGCGGTGAAGAAACCCCGGCCGGACCGATCCGTTCCTGCCGGGAATGCGGTGAGCCCTGCAGCGGCGAGATCTGCCAGTTTTGCCAGCTCCGGCAATCACTGGGCTGACGGGTCTGGTTCTGTCCCTTCAATGCGGTACGTGTGCGTGTAGATCACCATCTTCCCTCCCCGGGCAAACCCCACCACGGTCAGCCCGGTCTTCTCTGCCGTCTCCACGGCGAGGGTTGTTGTCGCACCCCGTGAGACGATGATCGGGATGCCGGCGACAAGACATTTCCGCACCATCTCGGACGAAATCCTTCCTGATACGATCACGTATGTCCGTGAGAGGTCAATGCCATTCCGGAGGGCGTAACCAATGACGCGGTCGAGCGCATTGTGCCGCCCGATGTCCTCGGAGACCGCAAGGATCTTCTCCCGGTCCAGCAGCGCAACGATGTGTATCCCTCCCGTGGTGACGTGGAGCTCGGAGTTCAGGACCGCCTTGACGGAGTTCCAGATATCGGCAGTGCTGATCGTATAACCGGAATGGATCTTCGGGAGTTTTTCGGTGTCGATATAGGACGTGCTCCCGCCGCAGCCGGAGAGGATTGTCTTCTTGGGGCCGAGCACCTTGAAGAGATTCTTCGTGATGACGCTCATCCGGTTCTTCTCGATCTTGATCGACTCGATCTCGTCCACGCCTTTGATGATCTGCTCGGTGAAGAGGTAGCCGGTCACAAAGTCCTCGAGCTGAACAGGGCTCATCATCGCGGTCATCGCATGCCGCCCGTTGACGAACAGGGCGATGGGTACCTCCTCGATCACTTCGTGGAAGCCTTTTTTGGCTTTTTCGCCATCGACCCGGATACAGGGCAATCGTCTGAACATGATATATTCCGTAAGGTAATCCTCCGGGGAATGCATCAGCAGTACATTATTTCAGGACTTCATCCATGCTGCCGCTGCGATAACCCTCGAGGTCGAGTGTGACGTAGGAAAACCCGATAGCCCGGAGTTTTCCTGCAATGGTGCTCTGCAGATCCAGTATTTTTCCCATATCCTCTTTATGTACTTCTATCCGGGCAATGTTCCCGTGCATGCGGACCCTCAGCTGACCAATCCCCAGTCCTGCCAGAAAGGCTTCTGCCTCTTCGATCCTGCGGAGTTTTTCCGGGGTTATCAGGTCCCCGTAGGGAATACGCGACGATAAGCAGGCAGCCGACGGTTTCTGCCAGACCGGGAGGCTGCACGCTTTTGCGATGGCTCGGATATCCTGTTTGGTTATCCCCGACTCTATGAACGGGTGGAGGATCCCCTCCTCGGTAGACGCGGTGAGGCCCGGGCGGTGCTCGCCCATGTCAGAGACATTGATCCCGTCCGCAATACATGCAAGGCCCAGTTCTCCTGCCCGTTTCTTCAGGTACTCAGCTGAGATTTTTTTACAGTAATAGCACCGGTCTGATGAATTTTTACAGAATTCTTCATCATCCAGCTGCGGGACGCGGATGATATCGAGCGCGAGTCCCAGTTCTCCGGCAATCTTTTGTGCCTGTTCCACCGCTGACCGGGGAACCACGGGACTGTCGAGGAGCACGCAACGGGCTCGCTCTCCCAGTACCAGCTGTGCAAGGGCTGCCAGGAGGGTGCTGTCGACGCCCCCGGAAAAGGCTACGAGCATCGAGCCCTGTTTACGGATATTCCCGAGGAGAACCTGCTTTTTTTCTGAAACGCTCATGGTGTCATCACACGCGGCAAAACGGATGGGAGGAAAGAGTGGATTTATGAACCGCACCGTTCTCTGGATGGTGCCTCTGAGGAGCTGCCGCACTGGCTCTCCTCGCCTTCCCGCAACTGGTGGCAGATGTCACAGGTGCGCTGGACGAGGTTCACGTTCCTGCCGTCCCTGAGGTCCTGCGCCAATTGCTCGATGGACTTTTTCACCTCATTCTCAAATTCGATCCGGTACCCGCGTTTCCCCGACAGGTACTGCGACACCGCGGAGGGTGCAATCTCGAGCATCCGCGCCGCTTCCACTTGGGAGACGCCACACTTGACAAGCTCCACAGCGATTGCCGCCCGGATTGCGGGCAGGACATCCCAAACGATCTTCTGGCAAGGAGATTCCATTACAACACAACCTTTATGTTGTTACAATCCCGACATAATAGATTGTATTCACAATTGTGAATTTATCCTGACAGCAGATAAATCCTGCCCTTTATTTCCGTCCGGTGGGGATTGCATTCCCCGGGAGTCCCCGCAAGGCAGCGGCCGGAAAGGTGGCTGGTCACGGCGCCAGCGTGTAGGGAAAGAATAATTCCGCGAACGGCGCACATAATCAGGTATACGGAGAAGAGAATGGGAGAAAAACGCCTCGTCTATATGGATCACTCCGCGACCACGTACACCCGGAAGGAAGTACTGGACGCAATGATCCCCTATCATGCGGAAAACTTTGGCAATCCCTCCTCCATTTACAGCATCGCACGCGCTTCCAAAAATGCGATTGACATTGCCCGTGCGCAGGTCGCAAAGGCGCTTGGCGCAGACCCGGACGAGATCTACTTCACCTCCTGCGGGAGTGAATCCGACAACTGGGCCATCAAGGGTATTGCCTTTGCCAACCGGAAGAAGGGCAACCATATCATCACCACCAAGATTGAACACCATGCTGTTCTCCATACCTGCGAGTACCTGGAAAAGGAAGGTTTTGCCGTTACCTATCTGCCGGTAGACAAATACGGGCTTGTCGACCCTGCGGAACTTGAAAAAGCCATCACGGATAAGACTATCCTCATCACGATCATGTATGCCAACAACGAGATCGGCACCATCGAACCCATCGCCGAACTGGTGGCAATTGCCCGCAGGCACAAGGTGTATTTCCATACCGATGCCGTTCAGGTCATCGGGAATCTTCCGGTCGACGTCAGGGCCCAGAATATCGACCTGCTCTCGCTCTCCGCCCACAAGTTCTACGGCCCGAAAGGGGTGGGGTCCCTCTATATCCGGAAAGGGGTGAGGATCGACAACCTGATCCATGGTGGCGGGCAGGAGCGCCGGCGTCGTGCCGGTACGGAAAACATTGCCGGCATCGTCGGGCTTGGAAGAGCCATCGAGCTTGCGACGGCCGATATCGAGGGACATAACCGGCGGATCCGGGCAATGCGGGATCGTCTCCTCAAGGGGATCATGGAAAAGATACCTCATGCCTATCTCAACGGCCACCCGGAAAAACGGTTGCCCGGGAATATCAACATCAGTTTCGAGTTCATCGAAGGCGAGTCGATGCTCCTCTGGCTGGACGACGAGGGGATCTGTGCCTCGACCGGCAGCGCCTGCACGTCAGGATCCCTCGAACCCTCGCACGTCCTGCTGGCGACCGGTCTCCCGCTAGAGATATCCCACGGGTCTCTCCGTCTTACCCTCGGGAACGTGAACACGGAGGCAGACGTGGATTTCGTGCTGGATGTGCTTCCGAAGGTTGTATCCCGTTTGAGGGACATGTCTCCCTTGTACCAGAAGAGCGGGAAGGAAGGAGGCTGCAATGTACAGTGACAAGGTCATGGACCATTTCAAGAACCCCCGCAACGTGGGCGAGATAGAGAACCCTGACGGAGTCGGGGAAGTCGGGAACCCGGTCTGCGGGGACATCATGAAGATCTTTCTGAAGATCGAGAATAATATCATCACCGACGCAAAATTCAAGACCTTCGGGTGTGGTGCTGCAATTGCGTCCAGCAGCATGGCAACCGAACTGGTCCGGGGAAAGACCCTGGAGGAAGCATGGGAGGTGTCCAACAAGGCGGTGGCAGAAGCCCTCGAGGGACTCCCGCCGATCAAGATGCACTGTTCGGTGCTTGCGGAGGAAGGCATCCACAAGGCGATCAACGATTACCGGAAGAGACACGGGCTGCCCGAATGGGAGGAGAAGAACCCGCATTCCCACGACCACGAGGAAGACCTGACCTGCCAGCATTAGCTGCCGGATCGTTTCCCGTGGAGTGATACACCTGCGTCGTCCGAAGGGTATTTTGCAGCATATCATCGTGAAGCCGAAGACCAGGAAAAATTTGCCGAAACGAAATTCAATAAATAATCCTCCCGGCAATGATGAAACAAAGATCTCTGGAAACTGACCCGGACGCCCCGTCCGGAATAATTTCGGACATCCCGGCTGAAGTCAGGTGAAACATGTTATCCCAACGCGAACTTGATCGGTATAAACGACAGATCCTGCTCTTCGGTGAAGAAGGGCAGGAAAAGCTGAAAAAATCAAAGATATTTATCGCTGGCGCCGGCGGACTGGGCTGTCCCATATCCATCTACCTCGCGGTTGCAGGCGTCGGGACGATCACTCTTGCCGATATGGATGTCGTGGACCAGACCAATCTCAACCGCCAGATCCTGCACTATGACCGGGACATCGGGAAGAAGAAGACCTCTTCTGCAGGAGAGAAACTTCGTGAGATCAACCCGGATATCCGGGTGAAGGTCATCGATACCACAATCGACGAAACGAATGTCCTCAGTCTTGCCGGCAGTGCCGATGGCATCGTGGACGCGATGGACAATTTCCCCACCCGTTACCTCCTCAACGAAGCGGCAGTAACAAAGAACATCCCGCTCTTCCATGGCGCGATACGCGGGTTATACGGGCAGGCAACGACCATCCTCCCGGGGGTGACTCCGTGTCTCAGGTGCATCTTCCCGAGCGCTCCACCAAAGGAAGTCTTCCCGGTGGTAGGGGTGACCCCCGGGCTCATCGGGATGGTGCAGGCAACAGAAGTACTGAAATATCTCACCCGCGAAGGCAGGCTCCTGACAGACCGGCTCTTCCTCTGGGACGGCCTGGAAGCACGTGCGGAGGAGATCTGCGTTGAGAGAAACCCGGCCTGCCCGGTATGCGGCGGGAAGAATACCAGAAAGACAACAACGGGGAGAAAGAGATGACAGTCAAGGTACGGTTTTTTGCCCGGTTCCGGGAACTGCTCGGGACGGATATTCTTGCAGAACCAGAGAGGGGGACAGTCTTTGCGAGTCTGGTAAAGGACATTGCAAAGAAGAACAGCGAAGGATATGATGCCATCTTTGACGGGAACGGCAATTTCCGGGAGTTCGTCATCCTGATGCGGAACGGGAAGCGGCTTGAGGCGTCCGATGCAGTCACGCTTACGGTGACAGATGGCGACGAGATTGCGGTATTCCCCCCTGTCGCCGGGGGATGAATAACCGGGGTATCATGATTGCCATCCAGCACGAAGATGTCGATATCGGCAGGCTGATCAACGACGCGAAGCGGGCGGGTACCGGGGCCGTTGTCGTGTTTGACGGGGTCGTCCGTGACGATGATATCCGTGAGATGGAGCTCGAGGCGTACGAGGAGGTCGCACGCCGGGAACTCGAGAAGATTGCGGAGGATGCAACGAGGCTCCATGACCTTTTCCACGTCGATATCATTCACCGGATTGGCCGGCTTTCGGTAGGAGAGAACATCCTGATCATTGTCGTCAGTGCCGGCCACCGCCCGGAAGCGTATGCGGGTTCACGCTACATCATCGAGGAGATAAAAAAGGGAGTTCCCATCTGGAAAAAAGAGCTCCGCAGGGACGGGGACCGCTGGGTGCCCGGTGAACACCCGCAGGATTCAGGAAAGAGTGAGTAGATCATCGTGTTTTTTCGATTTAGAGTTCCTCCGTAATCCTTTGGGATGAACGCCGCCGCAATCGAAGAACTCTGATGAGTTCTTCTTCAGCCAATCCTCGCTGATGCGACGATTGACTCCCCGCGGCGGATCAGTGACTGAAAAAACTCCTTGCCCCGCCGTGACTCGAAGAACCTCTGACGAGTTCTTCTCGACCGCCTTCGTCGGTCCCCGTAGGGGCCCTGAGGCGGGGAGCCGTCGCAAATATCGATCTTTTCAGTAACTTTCATTATTCAGGTTCAAATTTCGTTCCTCATTATTTCTAAAGAGCCGAACCTTTTCATCGTTTAAAAAAATCGAAACCTGAGACAAGATCTGTGGAATGCACCACTTCCCCGCTTTCCTACCTCCTCGTGATGGTCAGGTTCACCCGCTCAAGGGCAAGAGCCGTCTGGTTGGCAAAGGCGGTCAGGATCCTTGACTGCTCAGGAGTAATGACACCGTTCACTTCGGTGGGTTTGACGCCCATGATGCCGACGACCCCTTGGGTGCCCTGGAGAGGGATGTACCGCAGCCGCGATCCATGGAGGGTGTCGGTATCGTAACCGGCAATGGCCCCGTGCTGGTACGCCCATGTCGCAACGGCGATATCATCCCCGTCGAGGACCAGCCTCTCGCTGGCAGAATGTACTATCAGGCGGTTCTCCCGGGGGAGAAGAAAGACCGAATCCCACTGGAAGATCTCGGTGATATGTTTCCGGACCGCGTTGATTATCGCGTCGGTCGTGACAGCCACCGCGAGGTCCTGGGAAAGGGCATAGAGCGTGCCGGTCTCTTTTTCCCGGATCTGGGCAGCATCAGCGTGTTCGCGGGCCCGTGCAACGAGAAGGCTGACCACGGCGCCGACAATAATCATCCCGGCAAACGTGATCAGGTATTCAGTGTCCGAGATCCTGAATTCCAGGTGGGGGGAGGTGAAGAAGAAATCAAATGCGAGGACCCCGATGATACTGGTGAAGATGGCGGGGCGGAGACCCCTCCGCCACGCGACCGCCACGACAGCCAGAAGGTAAAGCATCGCAAGGTTCGTCGGTGATATAACCCAGTGGATCAGCCAACCGATGATGGTGACACCTACGACCAGGAAAAAGCTTGCCATGTAGTCTTTTGGCGGGGTTGCCGGGAGAAGCGGCTCCATCTCCACCGGCTCTTCCTGTACGTCCTTGCCGCTGCTGATCACGTAAACGTCAATGGGGCCGCTGTTGTGGATGAGCTGGTCGACAACTGAACCATAGAGATACTCCTTCCACCGCGCCCGCAGGGTCTTGCCGATAATGATCCTGGTCACATTGTGCCTGCGGGCATAGTCAAGGGCCGTGGACGCTACGTTGAGCCCGAAGACGGTGGCAGTCGTGGCGCCGAGTTTCTCCGCGAGCTGGAGGGTGCGCCAGAGTTGTTCCTTTCCTTCCTTGGACAGGCGGTGGTGGGATGGTGTTTCTATATAGATCGCGCTCCACGATGCATTCGTGCGGTCAGCCTGGCGGCGTGCGGTCCTGACAAGCCTCTCCGACAGCGGCCCTGGTCCGATGCAGACCAGCAGGTGTTCGCTCGCGGCCCATGGGCCGGGTATTGCCCGTGTCTGCATGTAGGCGAGCATCTGGTTATCGACCCGTTCCGCGGCGCGCCGGAGGGCCAGTTCCCGGAGGGCATAGAGGTTTCCCTCGTTGAAGAACTGCTCGATCGCCCGCTGTGCCATGTCAGGGACATACACTTTACCTTCCCTGAGCCGCTGGAGCAGTTCCGGTGGGGCGAGGTCAACGAGCTCGATCTCGGCAGCCTCGTCGATCACCCGGTCGGGAATGGTCTCCCGGACGATGATCCCGGAGATCTGGGCGACCACGTCATTGAGGCTCTCGACATGCTGGACATTCAGGGTCGTATAGACATCGATCCCCGCGTCGAGCAGTTCCTCGACATCCTGGTAGCGTTTGGGGTGGCGTGACCCCGGGGCATTGGTATGGGCGAGCTCGTCCACGAGCACGAGCCCCGGATGGCACTGAAGTATCGCGTCGAGGTCCATCTCCGGAATCCTCACGCCCCGGTATTCCACCTCCTTCCGGGGAACTGCCTGGAGGTCTTCTACCAGCGCTTCGGTCTCCGGCCTGCCATGAGTTTCGACATAGCCGATCTTTACATCAATCCCTTCGTTTTTCCGGAGGTGCGCTGCTTTCAGCATCTCGTAGGTCTTGCCAACGCCAGCGATGTATCCCAGGAAAATCTTGAGGCTGCCCCGGTGCTTCTGCCGCTCCTCGCCCTGGACGTGGGCGAGGAGGGTGTCCGGGTCGGGGCGGCATTCTAAGGGGACGGCCATGGGTAGCGCGTCACACTCCGGGCAGCATCAGCAGCATCAATGTACTCCCAGCAGTATCAGAAGCATATCAATGATCTTTATTCCAATGAACGGGGCAATAAGCCCTCCGACACCATAGATGAGGATGTTGTTGCGCAGCGCCTCTTCAGCCGACATGGCCCGGTATTTTACGCCCCGAAGGGCAAGCGGGATGAGGAGGACGATGATAATGGCGTTGAAGATCACCGCCGAGAGGATACCGTTGTGCAGCCCGAGCACATTGAGGGTGGCAAGGGAGGGATAGGTAGAGGCGAATGCGACCGGGATGATGGCGAAATACTTCGCTACATCGTTGGCAATAGAGAACGTGGTCAGTGACCCCCGGGTCATCAGGAGCTGCTTTCCGATCTCCACGATCTCGATCAGTTTCGTGGGATTGGAGTCCAGGTCGACCATATTTGCCGCTTCCCGGGCCGGCTGGGTGCCGGTATTCATCGCAACCGCAACATCCGCCTGGGCGAGCGCAGGGGCATCGTTGGTGCCGTCCCCGGTCATCGCGACCATCCTCCCGCCGGTCTGGTACTCCCGTATGAGTTTGAGCTTGCTTTCGGGCGTGACCTCTGCAAGGAAATCGTCCACCCCGGCTTCTGCCGCGATGGTTGCCGCGGTGAGCCGGTTGTCGCCGGTGATCATTACGGTCTTGATCCCCATCTTCCGGAGCTGGGCAAACCGCTCCTTGATGCCCCCCTTGACAATATCCTTGAGATGGATCACGCCCAGTGCCTGTCCGTTCCGCGTCACGACGAGGGGCGTACCCCCGGCACGGGAGATCGTGTCCACTTCCTGGCGAAGATTGTCGGAGACGGTGTGGCCCTGTGATTCAATGTACCGGAACACGACGTCTGCCGCACCCTTGCGGATGCGGAGTTCTCCCTGATCAACCCCGCTCATCCGTGTCTGGCTCGTGAACGGGATGAACCGGGTATCAGTACCGGCATCGGTGGAAGCGACCGACCGGCCGCGGAGATTATATTTTTCCTTGACGAGCACAACGATACTCCGGCCCTCGGGCGTCTCATCGGCAAGGGAGGCAAGCTGCGTGGTTTCGGCCAGATCCATGATGTCGCTGTTGTCTACCGGGATCAGTTCCACGGCCTGGCGGTTGCCGAGCGTGATGGTCCCGGTCTTGTCCAGCAGGAGGACATCCACGTCACCGGCAGCCTCGATGGCCCGGCCTGAAGTCGTGATCACATTGCGCTGGATCAGGCGGTCCATCCCCGCTATGCCGATCGCGCTGAGCAACCCGCCGATAGTTGTCGGTGCGAGGCAGACAAAAAGGGCGACGAGGACCGTGATCGTCACGGTAGTGCCCGCACCGGCAGCCCCGACACTGTATTTCGAGAAGGCATAGAGGCTGGCGGAGACAAGGATAAAGACCGCGGTCAGGCCGATGAGCAGGATATTGAGGGCGATCTCGTTCGGGGTCTTCTGCCTTTTTGCTCCCTCGATAAGGCTGATCATGTGATCGAGGAACCCTTCGCCGGGGTTTGCGCTGACCCTGACAACGAGCCAGTCGGACAGGATCGCGGTCCCTCCGGTGACCGCACTGCGATCCCCGCCGGATTCCCGGATGACCGGCGCGCTCTCCCCGGTGATGGCGCTCTCGTTGACGGATGCGATCCCTTCGATGATCTCCCCGTCGACCGGTATCGTGTCGCCTGCCCTTACATAGAAGAGATCGGACTTGCGCAGCGTGGAGGATGAGACTTCAATATAATCGAGGGATGATGGCTCCCTCCCCTTGGTGATCACGTGGCCGGGATGCAGTTTTTTTGCTGCTGTGTCCTGCCGCATTTTACGCAGGGAGTCGGCCTGTGCCTTTCCCCTGCCTTCAGCAAGGGCTTCGGCAAAGTTCGCAAACAGTACGGTGAACCAGAGCCAGGCCGAGACTGCTCCGATGAACCCGGCCGGGGCTTCCCCCGCTCCGGTAAGAGCCTGGAGCCAGAGCAGGGTCGTGATCACGCTGCCGACTTCCACGGTGAACATCACCGGGTTCCGGATCAGGGTGCGGGGATCCAGTTTGATGAATGCGTCGATGACCGCCCTCCGGTAGAGACCCGGGGTATCATAGACATTTCGGGTCTTTCCATGTTCAGACATGGATCATTCCTCCCGCGGCCATATTCAGGAATTCTGCAACAGGCCCAAGGGAAAGGGCGGGCAGGAAACTCAGGCCCCCGATAATGAGGATGACAAACACCAGCCAGATGATGAAGAGCGGGCGGTGATCCCGCAGGGTGCCTCCGCTGACCGGAACGATCTTCTTGGTGACGAGCGCACCGGCAAGGGCAAGGGTCAGGATGATCACGAGGTACCGTCCCACGAACATGGCGAATGCCCCTGCGAGGTTATAGAAGAGGCTGTCGGCATTGATCCCGGCAAAAGCGCTGCCATTGTTCTGGGATGTGGAGGAGAAGGCGTACAGGATTTCTGAGAACCCGTGCGGTCCCGGGTTGAACGCCCCGGCCTGGCCCGCGGCCGTCATTACTGCAATAGCTGTGAAAGTGAGGATCAGGAAGATCGGGACCAGGATGATGATGGTGGAGAGCTTCATCTCGTTCTGTTCGATCTTCTTGCCATAGAGTTCCGGGTCCGGCCGACCATCAGGCCGGCAATGAACATGGCGATGATGGCAAAGACGAGCATGCCGTAAAGTCCCGAACCCACGCCGCCGAATACCACCTCTCCCAGCTGGATATCGAAGAGCTGGACCAACCCGCCAAGCGGCATATAGGAATCATGCATCGAGTCGACCGCCCCGCAGGAAGTGACCGTTGTTACCACGGAGAAGAATGCCGACGGGACGATCCCGAACCGCACTTCCTTGCCCTCCATGTTCCCTCCCGGCTGCGCATGCCCGGGGTCCTGGTCGATTCCCAGTGCACTGAATGCCGGGTTCCCGCCCAGCTCGGACGCGATCGCGATACCGGCAAGCGGCAGGAAGATGATGGTCATTGCCATCAGCAGGGCTACCCCTTTGCGCCCCGAACCGATCATCTTCCCGAACGTGTAACAGAGCGCCGTAGGGATGAAGAGGATAGCGAGGGTTTCGAGGAAGTTCGAGAACGGCGTGGGATTCTCAAGCGGGTGGGCGGAGTTGGCGTTGTAGAAACCTCCCCCGTTCGTGCCCAGCTGCTTGATCGCGATCTGGGATGCCACAGGCCCGAGCGGGATCGTCTGCGTGGTGACAAGAACCCCGTTACTGTCGTTCACCGGGTCGAGGAGCGGGACCGTGACCGGGCCGCTGAAGGTCTGGGGGACGCCCTGCCAGACCAGCACGAGTGCGATCGCGAGGCAGATTGGCAGCAGGATCATGACGCTCCGGATGAGGAGTACCCAGAAGTTGCCGATGGTGGTGCCCGAACGCCGGGAGAAAGCAAAGATGAGTGCTATCAGCACGGCGATGCCTTTTGCTGCCGATATGAAGTTCTGGACGGCGAGCCCGGCCATCTGGGTGAGGTAACTGACCGTGACTTCCGGCACATAGGCCTGCCAGTTTGTGTTGGTGGTAAAACTGACTGCGGTGTTCAGGGAGATGTCCCAGGGCACCGGCCCGAGCCCGGCAGGATTGAGCGGCAGGAACTGCTGGAAGATCTGGAGGAGAAATACGACAAGAATGCAGGGGACCGTAAAGACCATGAGGGCAATGGCAAACTCCTTCCAGTCCATCTCCTCAGTCCCGTCCACACCTCCCAGTGCAAGGAATTTCTGTTCGACAAAGCCGCTCAACGGTGTCAGGAAATTGGGCTTGCCGGTAAATACCTTCGCCATCCAGACCCCAAGGGGGACAACGCAGAAAGCGATGATGACGATGAAGAGGATCAGCTGGAGCCAGTCTGACATGCGCATGCCGAGCATCGGGGTCTGGAAATATATCTGGAGCTGGGTGGACCATGACAATGGCTGCGATGAGACTGTGATGCGCCCTGCACTGAGGTCGTCGAGCGCAAGGTTCAGGGAGAGGACGTTGACCCGTGGCTCCCCGAAGATACCGAACTGACGGGGTTCGATCTGCTGCGCGACCAGCGCATGGACATCCTGTTCGCTCAGGTTCCGTTCCCGTGCGATGCGGGGAACCTGGTACTCGGCGGCAGCGATAGATATGTCCGGGTCAAGGCCGCTTGCGGATGCCGTGACCAGGTCCACGGGAATCGCCTGCGTATTCCCCGGATCTGCGGCGTGGAGGGCATCGACGCGGGCCTTCACGGCATCGATGAGTGCAGGGTTGTTCGGCCCGAGATTCGAGCCTGTCGATGCTCCGGCATTGTAGGGGAATGGTGACGTTGCCGAGGGGCGGCCCCAGAAGTATTCCGGGGAACTGAAGGGCTGGCCTACCAGCGCAGAACCTGCGACATTGCCGTTATGCTGGATCAGGTTCCCGTTGGCCTGTACAGGAAAGATCACTTGTGCGATGCCGGTGACAAACAGGGGATATACGATACCCGTGACAAGCGTGAGGAGCAAAAAAATGACGATTGCCGGTTTGATCTGCTTTCTGATCATGGACTGAATGGTGCCTGTGGTCATAACGTGACCGCCTTTCTGGAGATATGCCCCTGACCCTGGAGTACGGAGCATTCGCATTACCAGCGTGCTGGTTTTGAGTATTTATGCCCATTGAAAACCATGGTGGTCCCGGGGATCTGATGAAACAGAAAAATATGACGAAAAAATCTCTCAGGGTGGAAAAGTACTTCCAGCTATTGTTTATATAAAAACGTGTGACCGCGCGGAATTTTTCAGGGGACAGATGCTGATATCGCCGAAATTTTCCCTGCCAGGGCTCTGGCCGGATACCATCACTGGTTCGTATGACCGTGGGCTGTCTCAAGTGCTGTCATGAACCGGTCCCGGATCCGTTCCGGGCTGAGCGGGATATTCGGCACATCGCGGTTCCCGGGCTGTATCCGGGCATGGATAAAGGAAGGCCCGCCCCGGGCAGAAGACCCGATGGCCGCTTCCAGTTCCCGGGGTTCGTGGACAGTGATGCTCTGGTTGAAACCTGCGGCAGTTGCCATGAGGGCGAGGTCAACCGTGTCGCACCCCGGGCGCGGCTGGTTGCCGGTACTGCCGAAGACCCCGTTGTCAAGGCCGACGATCGTGAGATTTTCCGGTGCGGCTGCCCCGATCACCGGAAGGATGGAGGAACCAAGCAGGCTCCCGTCGCCGTCCAGCACAATAACCCGCTTCTCCGGCCTGACCGTGGCAATGCCAAGCCCGATTGCCGAAGCCTGGGTGTAACTTCCCAGCATGTAGAAATTTCCGGGCCGGTCCCGTGCGGCATACAACTCTTTTGAGGGCACACCGATATTGGAGACCAGCACCTCTTCCTCCATGCGTGAAGCGATCGTCCGGATGGCATCGAACCTGGTCATCAGCGGTGCCCGCCAGTTCCTTTCATAGCAGACCTTCGATGGTCGGGGGCCCCGGGGAACTGCACAACCCGCAGTACAGGTGTTCTCCCCGATGCATCCGGGCGGGACAAGGATCACGTGGGGCGACCGTTTTTCATAGGCGGAGGAGATGGCATCACCAATCTCCCGGGGATTGTCCGGGCCCGAAAGGATGGTGAAGGGGATCCCTGCGGCCGAGAGGATGCGGGGGAGTGGGCGGTTGAACGGGACCTGTGCCGGGATGGTCTCGCCCTCCCCTCCCCGCCAGCTGGCGAGGATCGGGAGCGGGAGGCCGTACGTGGTCGTGAGGGAGAGGATCGCGTTCAGCATGTTCCCGAGGCCGGAACTCTGGAGTGCGATCAGGGGGCGGGCCCCCGCGAGGAATGCCCCTGCGGAGATCCCCACGCCATCTTCTTCCCGGGTGAGGCCGATGTGCCGGAATTCTTCCGGGAGCCGGAAGAAGAGTCCCCGTGCCTTGTCGCAGGGGATTGCAGAGACGAGATCGATCCTCCGGCTTTTTAATTCGGCGATGACCTGGCCTTCATCCATAGCGTGAGATCCACTCCCTGAGCCCGGCCACGAGTTCGTCCCGCGATTCACCCGGAAAGACCGTGGCGGAAGGGCTGATCGGGTAGAGCGTAAAATCTTCCCGGATCCGCTCGTATCCGCCGCCCGTCAGGTTCAGGAGAATATGGTCGCCGGGGCCGATGATATCTTTTTCCACTGCCTGTACGAGCGCTGCGGTGGCGATGGCAGCCGCGGGATCGGGATCGATCCCCACGGTCTCCCGGATCAGCTTCTCCGCATCCGCCCCCTCCTCATTCGTGACGCCGTACATACGTCCACGCGTCTCCTGCAGAGCGTCAAAGAGACCACCGCGGACACCGTACGGCGGGTTCCGGTTCGTCAGCACATCGGACATGACCTTCCCGATACTCTCCGCCGCGTCGGGCATATCCTCCGCGGGGACGATCTCGCGCCGGTGTGCCGCCCAGGCCGAGACCATCGGTGTAAAGGGCTCGTTCTGGGCCAGGTGGAGCCGGGGCAGCTGCTGCCCGTATGAGCCGTCGCGGATGAGCCGTATCGCGGCTTCCCACGCGGCGATCGCCCCGGTACCGCTCCCCACCGCCTGGAAATAGTGACCAGGGATCCTGCCGGTGGTCGCGGCGGCATCGAGCATCACCGTGCCCATCCCGTCCCGCCGGGCCACGTTCTTCGCCCCGCCTTCCGGTATGCACCCGGGGACTGCGGCGAGGGTTGTGCTGACCGCGATCGCATCCGAATAGTCTCCTCTCACAGCGACAAGGAAGATATCCTGCGCCGGCTCCGTGGTCCAGAGCCGGGAAACCGCTTTCTCCGGGATCACAATGACGACCGGCCGCCTGCACCGTGCCGAGAGTTCCGCAAAGGCCCTGCCGGTATTGCCGGCCGAGGCGATCACCGGGATCTTACCGCCCAGTTCCTGCAGCCGCTGCATGGTGGGCGATGCCTCAAGTTCCTTGAAGGAACCGGTCGTGAGGTCCGCCCCACGCTCGGGGAAATAACCGGAGAACGAGATGGAGAGGCCCGGGAGCCCGAGCTCGCGGGAGAGTCCCGGGTCCGTGAACGTGACCGGCCCACCCGACGGGAGGAGCGGGGCGCTGACCGGCAGCCATGCCAGGTAGCGGTACATGCCTTTGTGGGGTGCGAGCCGGAGTTTCCGGGTGCTGTACTCGGTCCGGAGCAGCGAATCATGCCGGTGCGGGCAGGAGAGGAGGGAGATGTCATCCACGATCTCGTTCCCGGCAACGCACCTGACCCGGTACTTGGGTATCATGGAACGTGCTCACAGGATCCTGATATCTTCAAGGCGGACATGCGTGCCCTCCTCCTTCTTCAATACCATGTTTACCACGGCGGTATGGGAGAGGTCCATCATGCAGTAGCCGGGAAGGAACCGCTGGCGGAGGCCGAGGGTCGGCGGACGGACGATCGTCTCGGCAATCCCCTCGAACGCGTGGACATGGTAGGCCTGCACGTCGTGAGGTTTTTCCTTCCGCGCTTCCAGCGGGCCGACCGTATGGCACTCCAGGACTCCCGTGACCGGGTTGGCAGAGAGTACCCTGAGCGCGTGATAGACCGGGCAGCCGGGTCCGGCAGGACGGCCGGTTACGAGGTCACCCTTCTGAATGTCCCATCTCTCCACAAGATCCGCCCGGAACGGGACGATAAATTTGCGTGCCGAAGGTTCACCGGGAAAAGCCCGGAGGACGAAGTCATATTTTGCGCCGGTTACATCGGTTCCGGTATAGGTCGTCTTTTCACCATGTGCACCCTGGCAGATCGTGTAAAACGTGCAGTCCTCGTTGGTCTTGTTCTTCTCCCTGACCGCCCTGACAAACTCGTCACAGCTCGGCAGGCCGCAGGCCCCGCAGTCCCTGCCCGGGGGGACCCATGCCATGGTCAGTCACCCCGGTAGATATTGTCAGCCTCTTCCAGCGGCCGGATCACGCCGAAGTGGTGCTGCCACCCGATCTCTTTTTTCCCGATACAGATCGTGCAGACCCCGAGGGGCGGGGTCCCTCTCAGGGTGATCGTGGCTGCATCGGCAATATCCGGATATGCCGCGACAGCCCGCATCAGGTACCGCATACCTGTTCCCTGGATTGCGTTGGTCTCGATGATATCGATGCCTGGCGTGACCATCCTGATGCACTCCCGGAACACTTCCTTCTCCGCCTGGGAGACGAGGTCTGTCTTGGTCACCACCGCCACATCGGCAAGGGCGATCATGGGGGCCATCTTAAGGGGGGAATTGCTGCCGGAGATCGCTGAGAGCACGGCAATGCCGAATGCTTGGGTCGTGTAGGGGGTACAGCGGAGGCAGAGCCCGGCACTTTCAATGATGAGGATACCGGCATTGAGGCCCTCTGCCCAGCTTATCGCGTCCCGCATGATCATGATGCCCATATGGTCGGGACAGAGATCGCCGGAGTAGACTTTCCGTGCCGGGATACCGAACTCCTCCCTGAGTTCGTCGTCCTCGAATGCCCGGACAACATCGATCTTCAGGAATACCGGGTTCCGTGTCGTTAAAAATTCCCGGACGATCTGCCGGATCACCGCGGTCTTCCCCGCACTCGGCGGTCCGGCAACGATGACGAGTTTCATGCAGGGATGACCGTCATGTCCCGTGCCAGGATATCTTCGCTGATCAGTTCCCCGGCCCGTATCTTTTCGCGGAGATCCACGAGGAATGCATCGATGCCGGAGATATGGGTGATCATCTCCCTTTCAGCGTCCTTTGGTTCGAGGACGCTCACGACTGCCCCGCGTTTCATGACGATCCTCCGGTCGGTGATCAGGGAGAGCAGGGGATCGTGGGTGACAAAAATAACCGCCTTGTTGTAATGTTTCAGGCAGCGGATGACTTTCTCCTTGAAGATGCCGGCGTTTTCCACTTCATCGAGGAGCAGGATGGGGGTCTGGCCGATCATGATGGCGTCAGCGATGAGGAGTGAGCGGGTCTGGCCGCCGGAGATGGATGTCATCCGCATGGCCTTGTCAATCTTCTCCCCGGTAAATTCATTGGCAAGCGCAACCGTACGGGTGATGAGCTCCTGGGCGTCGGAATCCCGTGCCCGTATGTGAAGTGCGAGGAACCGTTCTACCGTCAGGTCGGCAATCACGCGGGTATTCTGGGTGATGAGGGCGATGGGTTTTTTTGCGGGATCGCGGACCATGTCATCGGCCGGGGGAGCGCCATTGATCAGGATGGAACGGCCGGTGACGGTATCTTTCTGGGCAAGCACTTCGATATCGTTGATGAATGCCGATTTTCCCGAACCGGTCGACCCTACGATGGAGACCGTGTCCCCCGGGCGGAGGGTTATCCGATCAAACCCCTCTTTCTCCCCGCAACGGTCGGCGCCGGGAAGGATCGTAAGTTCGGAAAACTGAACGCTCTGCATACTCAGTATGATTGTACCCGTGCTGATATAATTTTCCAATTTGGCAAAATAATTATCCTTATAGTAACAATTATAATCTTCAGAGTATCACTTAAGGGTTAATATGCTGTCAAAGAGGATTTTCGAGACCGACTTTACCACAGCGCTGAACGAGGAGCTGGAGCGGAAGAACCTGACCGTCAGGGACCTTGCAGAGCTGACCGGCATCCCTGCCTCGACGCTCTACAAGGTTACGGCTGGCGAACGGGACCCGCGCCTCTCGACGATAAAAAAAATTGTCTCGGTCCTCGAACCCGGGCACGACCGGTTCATCGCGATCATCGCCGCCCGGTTCCTGCTCGACAACCTTGAAGTCCGCGAGACGGACGTCAACGGGAAGAGCTTCAGGATCCGGGGATATTCCGCAAATTCCCTTGAGGAGTGCATCATCGCGGCGGCCCGTGCGGAAAAAGACGGGGCATCCGGGATCGTCTGCGCACCTATCCTCGCTTCCATTGTCGAGAAGATCGTGGATATCCCCGTCGGGATGCTCCGCCCGGAACTCTCCGTGGTCAGCGAAGCGATCACCACGGTCGCGAAAAAGATAGGGTGAACCATGCCACAGGAACCCGCAAAGATCAGAATTGGCCACCTCTCGACGATGTACCATACCGCATTCCTGCTTCGCGGAACGGACCTGCTGGAACGCCAGGGTCTTGCGGCCACGTGGGCGCTCTTCCCGTCCGGGCCGGATATCATCAACGCGATGCAGAACGGGACTATCGATCTCGGGTATATCGGGCTTCCACCGGTGATCATCGGGATCGACCGCGGCCTCTCCCTCGCCTGTATCGCGGGAGGGCATGTGGAAGGGACGGTCATGATAGCCGGCGCCGGGATTCGCACGCTTGGTGAGTGCTCTGGCATGCCGGATTTTCTCTCCCAGTTCTCAGGCAAAGCGATCGGCACTCCGCCAAAAGGGTCCATCCACGATGTCATCGTGAACGAGCTGCTGCGGGAGCACGGGTTTCATGATGTCACCGTGAAGAACTATCCCTGGGCCGATTTTCTGTCCGATGCCATCCAGCAGGGGGAGATTGCAGCTGCGGCTGGTACTCCCGCCCTCGCGGTGACCGCCCGCAGGTACGGCAGCGCACGCCTCGTCGTGCCCCCGGACCGTCTCTGGCCGTTCAACCCGAGCTACGGGATCGTGGTCATGCGCCGGATGCTGGAGAACCGGGACCTGCTCTTTGGGTTCCTGTCAGCCCACGAGGCCGCGTGCGGGATGATCCGGAATGAATCACCTGCTGCCGCCCGTATCGTCGCAGAAACCACCGGCATGGTCGACCCGGATTTTGTGCTGGAGACTTACCATATCTCGCCGAAGTACTGCGCTGCCCTGCCACCGGAATACATCGTATCCACGATGAAATTTGTACAGACCCTGCAATCGCTCGGGTACATTTCGCGGCCCGTCAGGGAAGAAGAGATCTTCGAACGGTCGCTGATTGAGGTCGTCCACCCGGGACCGCACCATTACGGTGCGGGGATCTCCGGTTAAGCCGGCGTTATGATTTCTTCGGCTCGGTGGAACCCGCTGGAAGAGTGTTCTGAAGTTTCTTAGGGGTCATGCCGGTTTTTTTCTGTCCGGGCCCGGTCAGCTTCATGGTGATCAGATTGGCATGCAATGAAATAGCGTGCGGGGATCCGACAGGACGCGCTGAACGCGCCTTCCTGCGGGTGGCACCTCCGGTCCGGACCGGTCTTTAAAAAGGATCACGCACCCGACAAGCAAGTTTTATTTAGTTAGTGCAAGTAAAGTTGATCCTGTATTACTATGCACATAATGGAAGGATTTCTGCCCTGGCAATGGTGCGTCTTCTGGTACCTCGTATCAGCTCCGTTCCTTGTCTATGGGATTTATCTCCTGAATCGCCAGGTTAAGGAAAACCGTGACACACTCTCACTGCTTGCAGTGTCAGGAGCCTTTATCTTCCTTTTATCCTCATTGAAGATGCCGTCTCCTGTCGTGGGAAGCTGTTCCCATCCCACGGGGACCGGGTTATCGACTGTCCTGTTTGGTCCTTTTATCACCGTTGTTCTCAGCGTGATCGTGCTGATATTCCAGGCACTTTTCATGGCCCACGGAGGGATCACTACGCTTGGCGCCAACCTTTTCTCGATGGGGATTGCGGGACCGCTTCTCGGGTATGCGGTGTACCGGGTGGCAAAGGCAGTGAACCTGAACATATTCGTAAATATCTTCCTCGTCGCATTTGTCGCGGATCTCTTTACCTATGTTATCACGGCGATTGAGCTCGCAGCGGCATTCCCGGCAACGCACGGGGGGTTCCTGATCTCCTTTGAGACTTTCTTTGCAATTTATGCGGTTACGCAGGTTCCTCTTGCGATCGTTGAAGGCCTGCTTATCGCAATGGTGTTCAAATACATCGTCCAGAGCCGGGGCGATATTCTCGTCAAACTCAGGGTGCTTACACAAGAGCAGGTTTCGAAAATTATGGGGGATTTCGCATGAACTTCAAGACACTCATGAAGTTCAGACTTGAAATCCTCTTTGCGGTCTTCATCGTCATCTTTGCAGCGGTCTTCCTCATAAATAATGCCACTATCCAGGCAACCGCCAAACCCGGGCAGGAGACCTGGCAGGGATCGGATGATATGGGCAGCGCTGCAATCGAGGTCACGGGATATACTCCGTGGATACAGCCTATCTGGACGCCGCCCAGCACTGAAGTCGAGTCCCTGCTCTTCAGCATCCAGTCAGGTCTTGGAGCGTTCGTAATCGGATACTTCTTCGGATTTTACCGGGGTAAACGCGATAGTGCAAAACCTACATAATCCATCTTTTCAATTTTCCGACGTTTAAGACGTCAGAGTATAGGTAATCATTATGACGTTTATGGAAGAGAATCTGGATTACTATGCCCAGGCAAATGCCTTACGGGACGTAAACTGCTATCTTAAACTTATCCTCGGTATGGGTGCCATCTTCATCTGTGTTGCTTCTCCGGCCCCACTGGCCCCGCTTTTTATCCTCATTACACTCTCTGCAATCACCCTTCTGTTTGCAAAAATACCGGTACGGGTCTATATCGAACTCCTCCACATACCGTTGATATTTGCGTTTTGTTCAGTGATTGTGATATTGTTTTTAAGCGGGGGCGGGCAACCCATCCTGACGTTTACCCTCGCCAATGTCCCTCTGACCGTGACGACCGGCTCCGCGAACCTTGCATCCCTCGGTACTTGTCCGGACCTTTGGCGGGATGTGCGGGCTCTTCTTCATTGCCCTGACAACTCCCATGATCGAGATCTTTTCTGTCATGCACAAACTGCGGGTTCCTCCCGTTGTGGTCGATCTTTCCATGCTGATCTACCATTTTATCTTCGTCTTTATCGCCCAGACAATCGCTATCCACAATGCCCAGACCATCCGGCAAGGATATACCACATTCAAACGCTCTCTCAATTCAATGGCCATGCTCGGCGCTATGCTCTTTATCAGGGCATGGAAAGAGGCCGAGGACCTGGTCATTGCAATGGATTCGCGATGCTATGATGGTAAATTGGAATTACTCGGTCAGCAGAATCCCCCGAAACCAGCGGCAATTGTGTCAATCGCTGTCTATCTGGGCCTCTGCATCACGGTTGCGATCATGACAAGCACGATAGTGCCTTTCCGGTGACCTATGACAACCCTGCTCGAATTTGACAATATTCATTATGCCTACCCGAACTGCCGTGAATCGCTTTCCGGGGTAACATTCTCGATAAAAAAAGGAGCCAAGGTTGCACTGGTCGGCCCCAACGGGGCCGGGAAGACCACCCTGCTCCTGATGTGCAACGGAGTTCTTGAACCCTCAAAGGGACGGGTGCTTTTCAACAGTGAACCGCTCCGGTACGACAGCCGCTCGCTGCGTGAGGTGCGGAAGAAGGTGGGGCTGGTATTCCAGAACTCGGATACCCAGCTCTTTGCCCCGACGGTGTACCAGGACGTGGCGTTCGGCCCCCTCAACCTCGGCATGACGCCGGACGAGATCCAGGCGGCGGTTGCCCGATCGCTTGCGGCCGTGGGCCTTACCGGGTACGAGAAGCGGCCGCCCCACCAGCTGAGCGGTGGCGAGAAGAAGCGGGCCGCAATCGCCGGTACCCTTGCAATGGAGCCGGAGGTCCTCATCTTCGACGAACCCACCAGCTCGCTCGACCCGGCCGGGGCCGCGGACCTCATGGAGCTGCTCGACGAACTCAATGCGAGGGGGACGACGATCATCATCTCGACCCATGACGTGGAGCTCGCGTACCTCTGGGCGGACCATATCATCCTCATGAACAGGGGGACCGTGATCCATGCCGGCTCTCCCGAGGAGGTCTTCACCAGCACGGCACTCATTGCTGCTGCCAATCTCCGGATGCCTGCGGTGCTGGAAGTCTACACGGAGCTCGTCTCGCGGCAGATGATGGAGAAGACGGAGTCGCCGAAGTCCGTCCTCCAGCTGGTCAGCTCGCTCGAACAGAGCTTCAGTAAACCACACGCGGGCAGGGCCCTTGGGACCATCACGGTCTGCGACGTGGATAAGAGCGGTGCCGGTGAGATCCTGGCGTGGATAGCAGACCACCCGTCGTACAGGTGCGGGGCAATGGGGACCAGGGCGAAGAATCTGGCCGAGCGTGAATCGATATCGCTCGATTTCACGTACGGCGTGATAGACAAAAGTATCCTGCGGGCACTCGTCGGGGAATCCTCGCTCCTCCTGACCCCGGGGTCGATGGTGCCGCATGTTTTCCGGCGGGTCGGGACGTACTGCCGGGAGAGCGGCAATACCATCGCGGTGGTCTCCCTGGACACTACGAACCCTTCCCCAGACCCGGCCGGGTGAATGAGGAGGTGAAAGAGCATGATCCTCACTACTGAAGACCATGAATCCCGGGAAGATAACGGACTTGATCATGGCCATCTCCCCGGGCATGATCGCGGGGATGACCGTGACGACCATCACCACGGCCATGCCCACACGCATGGTATTGTCGATCCATCCATTCTCACCACCGAACGGGGGATCCGGGCGGTCAAGTGGTCGTTTGCCGGCCTTTTCATCACCGCACTGTTCCAGATAATCATCGTCTATTATTCCGGCAGCATCGCATTGCTCGCCGACACCATCCATAACTTCGGCGATGCGTTCACCGCGATCCCGCTCCTGTTCGCGTTTCTGCTGGCCCGGTGGAAGCCGACGAAACGGTTCACCTACGGGTATGGGCGGGTCGAGGACCTTGCGGGCGTGTTCGTGGTTCTGATGATTCTGGTATCGGCTGTTGTTGCCGGGTACGTCTCCATAGACCGCCTCCTTCACCCGCAGCAGGTGACGTTCCTCTGGGCGGTAGCAGCGGCAGCACTTGTCGGGTTTACCGGGAATGAAGCCGTGGCCCGGCTCCGCATCCGGGTAGGAAACGAGATCGGCAGTGCAGCGCTCGTTGCAGATGGCCAGCACGCACGGACAGACGGGCTTGCGAGCCTTGCAGTCCTGATCGGTGCGGCCGGGGTCTATCTCGGGTTCCCGATTGCCGACCCGGTCATCGGTCTCATCATCACGATCATCATATTCTGGATTGTCTGGGAGTCGGGAAAAACGATCTTCACCCGGCTGCTCGATGGCGTCGACCCGTCAATCACCGACGAGATCCGCCATACTGCTGAGTACGTTGAAGGAGTGGTGGAGATCACCGATGTAAAGGTCCGCTGGCTGGGCCACCGGCTCCATGCGGAGGTCAACATCACGGTCGGTTCATCCCTTTCCGTGGAACAAGGCCATGCGATTGCGAAAGAGTTCCGGCACGAACTCCTTCACCATCTTCGGTATCTTTCGGATGCCACCATCCATGTCGACCCGTCGACTGCCTCGGGGCCTGACTATCACGATATTGCGGAGCACGACCATGACGGGCTGCCTGCGCATTCGCACTAAATCCGTCAGAGGATGAAACCGGAGTGAAATAAAAGAAACCCGGTGAGAGCAGATGTATCGTTTTTATGGAGTCAGTTCCTATCCCGCACGATACCGGCCATGCTGAATGAGAAGGTGGAAAACCCGGTCTCCTTTTGTCCCTCTGGAGCCTGACGGTTTCCCTGAATGAGAGAGACCGGGCGGCCACCGGATCTCAAGCCCGCGTCTTCCGGGCTGTCGTGGTCATCCGGGTTTTCAGATCTTCTTGAGCGCTCCCCGCTGGTGCACGAACCGGTCCCAGTTCCAGGGCTCGTCGAGGACCTTCACGTCGACTTCCTCGATCCCGCACACGCCCAGCACCTTCCGTTTCACCTGCTCTGAGAGGTGGTCCACGAGCGGGCAGGCCTTGCTGGTCAGGATCATGTCGATCTCTACATGGTTCGCGGTCACGCGGATCTCCTTGATGAGGCCGAGGTCCACGATATCGATCCCCACCTCGGGATCGATCACCTCCCTGAGCACCTGCCGTATCTCCGATTCGCAGACCTGTTCTGCCCTGCGGTCCTCGCCCGGGGCGGGGGGGAGCGACTGCTGCAGGGCGCGGAGCCTCTCCTCGAGCTGGTTCTGCCGGTCGAGGAGCCGGCTGACCACCCTGAGCATCGGGTCGGGCATGGCCTCCTCGTCTTCCGGTCGTGTCCCGCATTCCGGTCCGGCGATCCTTCCCGGGACCCCGACGACCGTGGCGCCCGGGGGTACGGAGCGGACCACCACGGACCCCGCCCCCACCTTCGCGCCCGCCCCGATACGTACCGGGCCGAGAATTATCGCACCGGAACCGATGATCACGTTGTCTTCGACCGTCGGGTGGCGCTTGACATTCTCAAGGGCAGTGCCCCCGAGCACTACGCCCATGTAGATGAGGACATCGTTGCCGACCTCGGCAGTCTCGCCGATGACGACCCCCATGCCGTGGTCGATGACCACGCGGCGCCCGATCTGCGCCCCGGGATGGATCTCGATGCCGGTCAGGAACCGGCTGATATGGGAGACGAACCGGGCCCAGAATTTCCAGTTATGGGTCCAGAGCCAGTGCGTCCGGCGGTGGAACCAGAGGGCATGGAGCCCGGGGTAACAGCAGAGGATCTCGAGGGTTGAGCGGGCGGCGGGATCCTTGGAAAAGATTGCCCGGATCTCTTCCCGGAGGCGGTCGAAGACCATGATCCTGCCCCGTTACCCGGCCGGAGGATACTGACGATCCTTCTCCTCTCCGGGGTCCTGGTTAACATCCCGGACTTCGAAGAGTTCCGTACTCAGGTACCGCTCCCCGGTATCCGGCAGGATGACCACGATGGTCTTGCCTGCGTACTCCTTCCGTGCCGCAAGACTGGAGCGCTGCCCATATCGCTGCCCCGCCGGAGATGCCGATGAGGATGCCCTCCTCTCTGGCCATCTTCCGTGCGGCGGCAACAGCATCCTCGTATGTCACGCGGATCACCTCGTCCAGGAGATCCTTCCTGAGCACGTCGGGAACAAAACCCGCACCGATGCCCTGGATCTTGTGCGGGCCGGGCTGGCCTCCCGAGAGGACGGGGGATGCATCGGGTTCTACGGCGATGGCCCTGAACGAGGGCCTGCGGGGCTTGATCACTTCGGCTATTCCCGTGATTGTCCCGCCGGTCCCCACACCGGAGACAACGGCATCCACCTTCCCGTCCGTGTCCCGCCAGATCTCCTCTGCCGTTGTCTTCCGGTGGATGGCGGGATTTGCCGGGTTCCGGAACTGCTGGGGGATGTAGAAATACCGGGGGTTCTCTGCTAGGAGGGCCTCGGCCTTTCCTATCGCTCCCTTCATCCCCTCTTTGCCGGGCGTGAGGATGAGCTCGGCGCCGAAGGCTTTGAGGAGCTTGCGCCGCTCGATGCTCATCGTCTCCGGCATGACCAGCGTGATCCTGTACCCCGGGCAGCGGCCACCATGGCAAGGGCGATACCGGTATTGCCGCTTGTCGGCTCGAGGATGATGGTATCCGGCGTTATCAGGTCTGCGGTCTCGGCAGCCTCGATCATGGCAACCCCGATCCGGTCCTTCACGCTGCCCATCGGGTTGAAGGACTCGACTTTGGCAAGCACGGTTGCGTCCAGGCCTTTTGTCACCCGGTTCAGCCGGACGAGCGGGGTATTGCCGATGGTTTTGGTGATATTGTCGTGGATTTTCATAGGCAACCTCTCTCAGGAATTCAGGGATTCTGTCTCCGGTGTCCGTTGGCTCTTTTCGGGGATGGGGCTTCTGCCGGAGAATAATTCACAATTGTTAATTGCGGGACGGAAATATATAGGTTGGTTTTCCGGCAGGTTGGCTGTCATTCCCCGTTCCTGCCGGTCCCGTATCCCCCTCGCTAGGCTCGCGACTGCCAACCACAGGTTCTAGAGTGTCGCCTGGATCGTGGACGGGGATCCGACTTCGGGGACTTCGAGCCCTATTGTTTCAGAAAACCATTCTGCGACCAGCCCGCGGTGGCAGTGCGTCCGTTCCTTCTCGAAGCAGAGCAGGATGACATCATGACCTGCCCCCGCAACGTCCAGGTCCCGGAGGATCTCATCGGGATCGAGGCCCGAGAGGATCTCCTCCCGGTACCTTCTCTGGTATTCTTCCCAGTCCTCGAGTTTCAGCATCTCAGGTGTCGGGGCGAGCCTGAAGTATCTCCTGCCGGAATACCATCGCGGCGGGAAGCGGGCTATCGAGACCGCACCGGGCTCTTTGGCACTCCTCGCGAAGTAGCTGGTCTTCAGCATCCTGCACGTATTTTATTACCTGTGGTGAATATCCTTGCGGATCTTGCATGGAGTTCTTTTTCCCGTTGCGGACCGGAAGAGAGGGGTTGGTCAGTTGATTGGGTTGTGCGGTCCGGAAGATTTTCCGGCCCGGTCCCGATCGCGCCGGATATTTTTCCGGCTCGATCCAGTGCGAGGCAAATATTTTTTTGGCTCGTACTGAGTTGCGCCAAAAATTTTTTTGGGCCGATCTGAGTTGGGACAAATATTTTTTTGGCGCGACCGGGCCGTGTCAGACAACTGGTGTTTAGGCGTGAACGGTCATTTTTGGGAGGGGGTCCCAGATATTTTTCTGGCTCGTACTGAGTTGCGCCAAAAAAAATTTTGGCGCGATCGGACCTGAGGCAAAATTATTTTTGGGAGGTACTGAGTTGGGCCGGAAGGTTTTGGGAAGGGGTGGGGATAGTTCGCGGATGTTTGGGTTACCTAGGGGTCAATGTTCTCGTGCGGCATCTTTCTGAAGCACGATACCGTCGTATAACCTGCTCATGAATGGAAATGTTTGTGGGAGCGTTTCGGGTAATCTTCTGGCCCCATTCTTCGCGATGAGACTTGTGTGGAATAATTTCACATAGGATAGGAAATGGATGAGACCACGGATTAAGAATGAAGATAAAAAGATATTCATTAGTTACTACAAAGTAATCGCAAAGTATTTACATAATTACTCTAGAGTAACTTTGTGGCAAAAACAAAGAAATGTCATACCGATCTACCTGACGAACTATCAAAAGAATTCGAAAAAATTGTTGGCACCTATTATCTCAATGAAGCAGAAGCAGCTAGAGATGCAATAAGAAGAATGGTTTTTGAATTCAAGCGGGTCGGAGGAAAAACTGAGCCAAATGAGTCAAAATCCAAAGAAAAAATGGGAGGCCTTGATCACTGATGTCTCCTCTTTCCTTAGATCAAGTCGATGAACACAGACTGTCACGTTATTACATAAAAAAATCAAAAGGGGTAAATGGAAATTACTATTACTTGGTCGAATATTATCGACAAGGTGATAAGAATAAATTTAGACATATTACATCATTTGGGCGTGATCCTCCTTCATTTTATCAGCCAACATTAGTGCAAGACTATTGCGAGGAACATCTTAAAACATTATCTCCAAGTTCTGTGGATCTTATCATTGACGATCCTCCCTATGGTATTACTAAGCTTCCATGGGACGAAGCTCCAGATTGGGATGTTTTGGCTGATCTTTATCATAACGTGTTAAATGATAATGGCCTTGTCTATATTTTTGGAAAGCAACCCTCATTGATTGATGTCTATAATAGTTTCAGAAAATATTTTGATTTCAGATTTGAGATAATCTGGAACCGCAATAATATACCCTGGTCTTCCAATTTCAAACCGCTACCGATTCATGAAAATATATTCGTTTTCTGTAAAAAAGGAGCTCGAATCGATAATACAAAATTTTACACAAAACAAGTCATGACAAACGGCAAACCATATACTCGTAATAGGAAAAAGAATCATCCCGCGACTCAGGATTCTTTCAAAAAAGAACCATATTCCATGAAGAATGTTGGAAAAAGATATCCAAAAAGTATCCTTGAAATTCCCCCCATAATAAGTAATTCTGAATATCCAACTCAAAAACCGCTGGATTTAATACGATGGATTATTCTAGCGTCATCAAAACAAAATGATCTTGTTCTCGATCCTCATGCAGGGAGCGGAACCACAATGCTAGGTGCCTTGGAGCTCTGTCGTAAATCTGTCGGCATTGAGCTGAATGAGAAAGCTTACAATATCGCCTCTAAAAGGATTCGTTTTGCAATAGAAAGGGTCCCCAAAAAATATTTTTTTCAAGATTCTACATTAAATACTATAATGCCTGTAGCTTCTGTAGAAGCAATATAAGAATCAATAATTGCATTGAAAAATTTTCATTTTTAAGAAAAATATAAATAATTTATGAGCTCAAATACTGGATCATTCAATTGATTCTAGTATGTGTATAATCGTTTTGAGGAACAAAATATGGAAGAAAAAACTCAGGTTGAAAGCCCCAAAGCACAGAAATTTCGGAAACTTGGGGAAGCCCGATTAGAGAAAGCAGTACACACCATCGAACTTATTGCTCCATTAGCGGACAAGAACAGATATGAGTATACTGATGCCCAAGTAAAATACATTCTCCGAACTCTGAAGGAATCTGTTAGAACTGTTGAAAACGCATTCCAAGGAAAGGTAGAGAAAGAAATCTCCCTTCCGTAATTTTTTATGTCCACAGAATCATTAAAAACAACAATTCCCGACTACGCTAAAGAGAGTCATAAATTAAGTGCAAATACACATCGGTTAATGGAATCATATAAAGATGATTATGAGTCACATGCGAAAGGTATTTTTCAAGAGTCGATTCAAAATTCGATTGACGCAAAAAAATCTGATTATAAGGATGTAAAAATTATAATCAGATATGATCCCAAAAATCGTATCCTGTCTATAAGAGATTATGGTACTACCGGGATGCCCCATTGTAAAAAATGTTTTTGGGGTAGGATTTCAGGTGCCGAAGATTGCCATGATGATCACTGCAGTTGGGGCAATTTTCACTATTTGGGCGGGTTAGGTAAGCCATTAAATTCTCTTGGATCAAGAGGGCAGGGTAAATCCTTACTTATTGTAGCTGGAACTGAAACAATCGTACGAACAAAAATTGCCTCTCCCAAATCCTTCCATAAAACAGATACAATGGCGTCTCATTGGACGAGATCCGGAAATGATTGGACTTGGGTTTTATCTGAAGACTATCTCATGAAATCTGATGAACCTGAGGGATCAGAAATTATCATCCGAGGTGTGATTGACCCGGTTCATGATGAATTATTGGATGCCGAAAGAATCATTCAAGATATTTCAAAAACTTGGTGTGCTGCAATAAAAAAAGGTGTTCAAATCAGATTTGGATATATTGATAAAGACCTTCAAAAAATTGGAATGCCTCACTTCCCTGTTCCAGCAACAGATAGTGGAAAACCAATAGTGAAAAAAATCTCAAAAATCCCAGTAACCTACAATAAGAAAAAAATTGGGGAATTAACTAATGTGGCGTTTTTTTTAGCAGAAGAACCACTACCCCGGGAGTTAAGGGGTATTGCGCTAATAAAAAAGGGTACACAGGTTATTGAACGTGACACAGATTTCGGTCGAAAAATTAGTACAGAATTACAGGATAGAATTTATGGTTGGGCAAGTTACGATTGTAACTTCGAAGGACGCTTCTTATGCGCATGTGAAAAACCAGGGCACCGTGGATTTACTCCTCATCCCCACTATAAAAAAGTTCAGGACTTGCTTCAGCAAAATGTTGAAGATTTTATTATACCTTATGAAAAAAGAAAATTTAAACCTCGCTTGACCGAAAAAGATAGAAAGCGAGCTCAAATAAATTTAGACGTTTTGCAAAGAGCATTTGCAGAAGTACCAGATTTTAATCCGTGGTCAGGTACTGATGAAATCACGAGAAAAAGAAATAAAAAAGAATCTCCAGAACATCCGTTCATATCAGATATTAAACTCGATAAGGAATTTTACAACTATGAGGATAAGGCCCACATTGAAATTATCATTCTAAATCCCACAAAGGAATATCAAAAATATCTACAATTAACAATAGAAGCTCTTGATAAAGGATTATCTCGATTGAATGCATGGGAATATCATGATATTCCAATTATCGACCCTGCTGTTGCAGATAAAAAAGGAAGAATTGTTTATACATTAGACATCCCGATCATTGATGATTTTGGAATAGGAAAAAATTACATCCGGTGTATATTACAAAATCAACCGCCAAGACAAAAGGGATCCGATTCTTCAACTGAGTCAATTGAACTTGAGCGAGCGTTACATTCGATATGGATTGAAATAGAACCAGAAATAATTTCCAGAAGTCCTCCAAAAGGAGGAAATAAAGGTGATGATGGACGGAAAGGTACAATCCAGGATTTATCACCGATAACAGATGACTCGCTCGATCCAATTCAGAATGAGATTATGCCTATTTGGTCTGATGGAGATATTTGGTTTAATACAAAAGGGGCTCGGATCGGTCTCGTATACGAAACTCAACCTCGAGTCGCTGATTCGATTTTATATGAAATGATTGCTGAAGTTATGGCAGAACGACGACTCAAGGATTTCATGGAGAATAGTCCTCAGGAAAAATTCGATAAAGACCAAGTATTACAGCATTTTCAGAATGTAGACGTTTTAAGAAAAAAATTTTTACGTTCCTGTGAAAAATTACGAGCTGCATCTCGGGAATGATATCATGGAATATAATCCTGCAAATATCGTTATAACTATCCCAGAAAGAGGGTTACGATGGACAGCAGATGAAGCACAAGCTTGGGCTAGAGAAGTTCTTGCAGGGGGCCTCCAGGAAAACCAATCAATGTAAATACGAATAATGAGATCAACTGGGCCGACGTTAAAAAAAATGTAGGCTTAAAAGTCAGAATAATTGCAAGACCGAAAGGGCTGATTTTAACTTTTAATAATGGTACTAAAAAGTACATTGCTGGGGATACAGCAACTAGCAATAAAACACAATCTGGATTAAAAAGTATTAGTACTTCATTGATGCAAGAAAAAAGCAAACTTGAAGAAAAAATCCGAGCTTTTTCAAAAGCTGAAGTTCAAAGATACAATAAAAACATATGTGGGGAGATCAGAAAGCAAAAAATAACAACAACATCCGAATTTTGGGAATCGGGAAAACGCATTCGACAATTTTTAGATGATAATCGTGATGTCTCCCTCGAAAAAATTACGCAAGCTCTTGAACAATGGGGCAGAGGGCAATATGGTTATGGTAAACGCATATTTGATTATGCTGTATTTTTTTATGACTGGAAAAAAAGTTTGAATCCTGATGATCCAATTTTCAGCCTATCAGAAACGAGAATCATGAATATCATATTAGCATCGAAAGATCCTACTAAGAGAGACCGTCTTGTTTCAGCATGTATGAATGGGCCTTTCAAACAATTTTCGGATTCGCAGTTTAAGTGGGTTACCGGACAATCCTCTCGGAATTTTCCAGATAAAAAACTAGGATTATTTGAAAAACTAAACAATTACGGGAATAAAGTAATGGACAGTGATAATTTTTCAAAAGAAGAAATGGATGAAATGAATACCATTTTAAAAAGTCTACAATCGCATGACAAGGTAGGACATCATCGTCTTCCTAACAGGCTAAGCTAATTTCCCACAATCTTCTTTTCTGTTATATACTTACCCACCTTCCACTAATTCAAAATTTTGTAATACTCCATCGGAAATATACTTGGCAACATTCCTACCCCTCGCCCCCATCCCCCCCTCTCCCAAATTCGGCCTGACAAACCTTATGTGAAATCCGGTGATGAAACCCTCACGACTCCCCAACCCGGGAAACCCGGCTGCGGGAACGACTGAATGTGGTCAGGATTCCTCCTGACGTGGATGAGGTTTGACGGTAGCATCTTTCTTTGCATTGTGTTTCCACAGTTCGCTGCTTTCATTGAAGATGAAGATGAATTCCCGTCCCCGCTTTTCCTTGTTCAGGTATCCGAGATCTGCAAGATGAAGGAGATCGGTCCGGGCAGTTTCATATACGGTAGTATACATCTGCATGATCTCCCGGATTGTGAAATACTCGTCACTGTGCTCCATCATGTGCCGGAGAATATCCCCTTCACGCTGGTTGATATCCCGGATCTTTTTAATGATAGCTTTTGTTGCATTCTGTTCGGTCTGCTTCCCCTCCAGGTATTTCAGGAGATCTCTCCGGGCTTCATCAACGCAGGACAGGTTATAAAGGATAAAATAGGTGAGATCCATCTCATCGTATTCGGTAAAGAGGTATGCAAGCGAATACTTCTTTTTCGACCGGAGAATGATCCGCGAGATGGGCATGTACTCAAACAGCCAGTAGCCGCGTGAGAGGACGTACCAGTAGAAGAGGTTGCGGGCAGTCCTCCCGTTCCCGTCATTGAACGGGTGGATATACCCGATGAGGAAGTGCAGGATAATCCCCATGATGACCGGGTGAATGTAATCCGCATCTCCCTTTCCGGAATCCTGTTCAACGCGGTTGGTAAAATCGCAGAGTTCAGCTACGGAGTGTTCTATCTCTCGATAATCAGGTGGCGTATGAAAGACCACGCCGGTGGCTGGATTTGCGACGACGATATCATTGTTGGTCCGGAACTGCCCGACCGAGTCTTCATCGATGGTTCCTTTTGTTACCAGCCGGTGGATCTCAAGGATGAGATCAGGAGTGAGCGGGTCGTCCTTGTGTTCAAGGATAAAGTTCATAGCCTCGTAGTTGTTGACAACCATCTGCTCGGAACTGTTCTTCGGCTTCCTGCCTTTCCGGAGCATCTCCTTTGCAGCTTTCCGTGTCGTTGCTGCACCTTCGAGAATGCTTGATGCGATCGCTTCCTCCATGAACGAGTTGATGATGTAGGACTGTTCGAGCCGGATGGTCTTGTTGTGGATGCGGATGTTCCCGGTGAGGTAGCTGTCGATCGCGTGGAGGCTTTTTACTATCTCAGGAATGATCGAGTAGGTGAGTCTGAGTGAGGAATAAGGAATCTCCTGTCGCATCGACCGGTAAAACTTCATGACAGCCCACGCCGTCCTCCGCTGCTCTTCATCTGGCAGCCGGTACTTCAGTTCGTCCCAGAAGAGGTAACGACGATTATATTCCGCCACAGATTTTGCGAACTCCGCATTGATCAAATAGTTTACCAGTCCCCCTGTGAGGTGTTTCGTCCAGTCCGGTGGTTTTTCAGGAAGTTGCGTCATGGAGCCGTCCTACTAAATACTAATCTTGTAGATTTTAGTATTTATTAGTATTTGGGATTCCGGCGTATTATAAAGGATATGATCTCCTGATGAATTACTACTCAGAAACATTTTGGGAGATTTTGGTAGCAAAGAGATCGCTCTTTATTGAAAAGTCGTGAGCGGCCTCCGTTCGTACTTGTGTCCCCCCTCATCAGTTTTGGCTCACGAACATTTGCGGATCGCGATAAAAAACGAGTTCGTATTTTATGGGTTCATTATCTTTTGATGCTCTATAGGGCAGGTCTGCATGAGATAGTGCGCTGATCTGCGATGCATTCATTGGGGAATATTTACTGAGGGTGTTCTGCAGTTCAATCGATGGCACCTCCGGGTCATACAAATCCGGCCCCGGTTCCCGTACACAGGCCCAAATATTTTCCATATAACCTGCATCATCCACCTAATATATATGTGATTTTATCTTTTCCTTAGATAATCACAAATGCCACACGAAGACTGTACACTGACACAGGCATCGATCACGGGGCCCGGGGTCCCTCTGCATACGACGGAGTGGATTACCTGCCTCCTAGTCCCTGGCCTGGTGTTCATTGCGGCAGTGACCGGTGTACTTGCTGTACCTCTCAAGGCATTGTGGGAATGCAACTATCGCGCTGCGATCCTTCAGGTGAGTTCCCGTTTTGGGTCTCGTCTGCCCCCGGATCGTAGTGTGCGTCTCTGAATGACGGTGCGGTAGCCACCGGTCGTTCCCGTAGGTAATACTCCTAGGGGACCTCCGGTTTGGACCGGCGTTCGTGACAGATCCGGGAAGGAATATCCCGGTGCCAAAGAATCGCAGGAGAACAGGATGTGATGCTGAAAAAGGAGTGATTGAATGAATACAAAAGAGAAAACGACCGGGAGGCCACATAGTATCTCCCGGGCGGGGAAGGGAGGAAAATCTCCCGCCAGAGGAAAGACTTGCGGACAGAAATCTGCAAATCAGGTGAAATGCCGGAAACACGCCGTACCGGATCCGGAGAGGACCGGGACCGAGGTCATCGTCCATTCTCCCATCGATGTGACGGCTACAGTAGCCCGTCCGGGCCGGACGCGGAGCAATCCGCTCGTTTATGAGGCGATGGATCTTCTCAGGTACGTTACGGCTATCTTCCGGTCCGCCTGAGCGAACCCTCAATCCCGATCAATCTCATCGGGCTCAACAAAGCCGGCTCGGTGCTGGTGCTCGCCCTCCGCTCGCGCCTGCCGGTGCCGAACGCGGCAAAACTGCGCGAGCTCTATACCGGTAAAGTGGACAGCCTCCGCGAGCTGGCAAAGAAGATCCTTGACCGGATCATGATCTGGGTCTACTCCCCGGCCTGCGGCTGGAGATATTACCTGGTCTACCCGGGAGGTCTGAGGTATGACCTCGACTTTCCGGCATCCCTGAAATAATCCACTCTTTTTTTTATTTCGGGCCCCGTTCAATGTCGATCCACTCCAAACTGCCCGAAACGGCAATTACGGCCTTGTATGCCCCCGGATTGCTCCCCCACAAATTACCCGATATATTCCAAAAACCAATGATGGTATGTCAAAGGGCGCCCCGAGACGCAAGAAAAACCTAGGTTCAGGACGAACCCACAGAAGTTAAGGGAAGGCAGGTTGCCTCCCTTTACCCCATCGAGGTTATACGGAATTCTTCGGAATTCGAAGAACTCTGATGAGTTCTTCTCATCCTCAAGGTTCATACTGAACCTCTTCGGAGAGAAAAAAACATGGCAGATTTCGTATTAGGAACTACCACGAAGAGCGCTGTCCGAAAGTTCGCGACACCGCTCCCAGACGTGACTGCCTTCGAGACTATTGTCCAGGGCGTCATAACGAACAACCCCTTCCAGTGCGTTTCCTACAACGCACAAGGAGTGAACCACCCCCCGGTTGAACGCGGCCGGCAGGGTTACACCGCACGGGTCCTCTACCAGGACTCTGATGCAAACACCGTCGGGCTCATCAGCATCCGGGCAGAGTCGGTCGCAGCCTTCACGGCCGTGGCAAACCATATCGAGGCTGACACGGCGATCGCAACCTCCCTTGGGGGGACCGCGGTCCGCGACGCCGCCCACGAGACCTTCGCGGTGACGCTGAGGTGCCACGATGCAAACGGCGAGATCTACTACGTCAACTTCAGCCGTTCGCAGGCGACTCTCACTTTGTACAGCGATGAAGCGATCCGCAGCAAGGTCGAGACCTGGGCCGACAGCATCCCGGCGCTCTCGTAATCCGTGGTGACTGACATGGTCGACAACGAAGTGTTGATCACCGCCGGGTTCTCAGGAGCCGGACTGCTCGCCTACGTGATCATCCCGGGACTCCTCGTCATGTGGGACAGGGTCCTCGATCACATGGAATCAGACGGAGGGCAGAGCCCGAAACCGTAAAACCACACGATGGCAGGGGGGGGCGATCCCCCTGCCACTATTCTTTAAAATCGCCCGGCACCGGCAACGCATCGGAACCTGTACCTGAGTAAATTTTATAGGTATATATCGTTCAATGCAAACGTGCAGTTCAGCTGCTGCAAGAGGCAGGAACCATGGACGATCTGATGAAGATTATACAGGAGAGGCATTCGACCCGGGCATTCTTTGATCCGCACAGGCAGGTGCCTGAACGCGATATAAAAAAGATCCTGGAAGCGGGCCGGTGGGCGCCGACTGCCCACAACATGCAGAACTTCGAGATCATCGTTGTCGATGACAGAAAAGTCCTGGACCGGCTCGGGAAGATACCGACCTACCCGTCACCGGACTTTATCCGGGAAAATTTCGAGCAGCTCTCGGTGTCGGAGGAGGAGTTGCTGAAGAAGAAGGTCGGGATTCTGGGGCTGGGGTTCCCGCCGGCATGGCGGGACAAGGCACAGCTCGAAGCCGCGATGAAGGACAGGACCCCGGGGACCCTTGACGAGACGATCAAGGGGAGCCCGGCCCTCCTCGTCGTGGTGTACGATACCCGGAAGCGGGCGCCGGCATCGGAGGGAGACGTGCTCGGGATCCTGAGCCTCGGCTGCCTGATGGAGAACATGTGGCTCACGGCCCAGGAGCTGGGTATCGGGTTCCAGATCATGAGCGCATTCAGCGGTCCCGTCCAGAAGGATGTAAAGAAGATCTTGGAGGTACCGGAGAATATGGCGGTATCGTTTGCCGTCAGGCTGGGGTACCCCGCCGCGCAACCGGGCTACCTGAGGGTGCGCAGGGACCGTGCATCGTTTACGTACCACAACACGTACGGCAGGGCGTGGTAAATCAGGGACAGGCGCCGGTGCCGGGGCAACTGCCATGATGAGAACATTGAGCTCAGTACCGGGCTCATCGTGGCAACCGATGACCTGACCGTGGCTATCTGAAAAAAATTAGTCGTTGATCTTCTTCAGCAGCCACGCCATATTGGCGCCAAGCGTCCGCATGGTCATCAACCCTTCCTCATCGCCTTTTACATCCTCAGGGCCAAGTCCCCCAAGGCCGATATTCCAGTACCATGAGCCGGGGACTACCATCTGGCTGATGAAGAAGAAATGGTTCATCGTGTCAAACGCGTGGATGGCCCCGGCACGGCGGACAGCAACCACCGATGCCCCGACCTTGCGCCGGAACATGTCCTGGTTTGCCTTTGCCACAAGGCCGGCCCGGTCGATGAGTGCCTTCATCCCGGTGGACACATCAGCAAAATACACAGGCGAGGCGAGGATGATCCCGTCGGCATCCAGCATCTTTTCGATACAGTCGTTGAGGATATCATCTTTTATTCCGCACCGCTTGTCCTGGTTCGCGAAGCACGTGCCGCAGGCATTACAACCCCGGATCTCCGTTCCTGCCAGCTGGACAAGCTCGGTCCTGATACCTTCTTTTTTCAGTTCCGCAAATACCGCATTGACAAGAATGGCGGTATTGCCGTCATTACGGGCACTGCCGTTGAATGCAACAACGTTCATGGTATCCTCACCGCAGGATCATATCCTTAAGAATTATATCCGGGTGATGATAGCGGGGCTTGCCCGCCGTATAGCTGCCAATCTCAATTGCTCCTTGGGGACACCAGTGGATGCAGGCGTAGCATTGGGTACAGCGTCCATTCCAGATCACAGCATTTTTGGTGACGGTTATATTATTCGTGGGGCAGATACGCCCGCACACTCCGCACCGGTTGCAGGCATCTGTAGCATGGATCTTTTTTGGGATCCGGATCACGGATGTTACATAAATCGAGAATATACCCACGAGAATGCGCCATACAAGGGAATCGGTCCCTTCAGGTACAGAAACCTGTCGTTGTGTAATGGCAGCTGCAAGTGCGGGAATTTTCTCCTTGATATCCTTGTTTTTCTGCTGCTGGATTGATGCGGGCTCTATCAGGTCAAGGGGAGCGATATAATTTTCCGGCATGACCAGCACGAACCCGGCTGCAAGAGTTGTTCCCTTCTCCTCAAGGAGAGATTTGAGTGTGAAGAGGGAATGACCGGGGTTCTGTCCACAGGTTGCAATACCGAAAATATATGGTCTTCCTGAAAAACTGAGTTTTTTCACAAACTCCTTTACATACCGAGGCATATCGTAGAAATTGACCGGGAAAACAATCCCGATTACTTCAGCATTATCCGTAATCTCCTGCTGGTGCATTACCTGTGGGATGGGAATAAGATCCGCATCATCCAAATCTTTCGCAAGGTCCCGGGCAACGGCTAGCGAGTTTCCGGTCCCGGAAAAATAATAGATATTCGCTTTCATTCCAGTTCTCCTGTCACTGCTTTCACCGTCATTCCCGGTCAGCCTGCCTGTTCAAGGATATGCCCGATGAGCCTTCTCCCTACCAGTATCTCTCTTGGCCGCTGAAACGGTTATGCTCGTAACGCTTTTGTCAAGTATTGCAACGATCTTGGCCAGTTCTGCCGGTTCGATATCTACCTTAAATCCCAGATCCCGTATCGCGGAAGTGAAGTCAATAGGGGAATCCTTTACAATATCGGCCCTTGCAAAGCCGGCAGCCAGGAGCCTGGACTGGTACTCTTCTTTCATAAGTGCCCCGGAGATACAGCCCATATATGCGGCAACGGATTTCTGGATCGCTTCGGGAAGATGCCGCGTCAACACCGTATCGGATACCATGAACCGGCCGCCGGGTTTCAGGACCCGGAATGCTTCTGAAAATACCTTGCTCTTATCTGGTGACAGGTTTATCACGCAGTTGGAGATGATGACATCAACGGAATTGTCATCGACTGGCAGGTTTTCAATCTCGCCAAGCCGGAATTCGACATTGGAATACCCGCCCCGCTTTGCATTGGACCGTGCCCGTTCGATCATCTCCGGCGTCATGTCGATACCGATTACCCCGCCGGGCAGGGCCGACTTTTTTTGCTGCAAGGAAGGCATCAAAGCCCCCGCCCGATCCAAGATCGAGAACGATCTCCCCATCCCGGAGCGAGGCGATGGCAACAGGGTTCCCGCAGCCCAGGCCAAGGTTGGCGCCGTCCGGTGCTGCAGATATTTCATCATCGGAATAGCCGACTTTCCGGGAAGCGTCGGAAGCGGCAGAATCCCCGCATGAAGGTGCAGGGCCGCAGCACGATCCGCCGGTCCGTGCAATAGTCCCGTAGCTGTTCCTGATCTCATCCTTGATTGTTTTTTCACTCGTGGGTTTCGTTTTCATGATACATCCCCGGATTCGGATATCCAATTTTTCCGGTCATATCCAAATCACAAAATTGATGTGAGCTTTCAGCATATTTAAATTTATCAGATTAATCAGATTCGTAAGACTGTGCTGAAAATATTGTATATGGACAGCGTTGTGGACAAAAAATGCGATGCAGTTCCGGTTGTAGTCCAGACGCCGCTTATTCTGGCTTTTTTACGGGTTGATAATTAGGCATGAAAAAACCTGGCATCCGTATTTTTTATTCTGATTTTTCTGAAGAATTAAATAGGTATAAAATAATCAGTAGTGCACGAGACTATGACGAAGAAAAAAGATGTTGTTCCCCCCGGAATTTCCGGAGATATATCCTGCGGATGTGATGTCGGATCGGTTTACAAAATGGAGGCGTTACTGAGTGTCGACGAACGCGGCCAGATGGTACTTCCCAAAGATCTGAGGGAGAAAGCAGGTATACGGCCGGGGGATAAACTTGCATTGTTCACCCTTGAAAAAGAGGGAGGATTCTGTTGCATGGCACTCGTGAAAGCAGAAAACCTGAGTACCCTGGTAACAACGATTCTCAAGCCTCTTGGTGAGAATGTCCCGGAAAAATAAATTTCTGCGTTTTTCCGGCCTTCTGTTTTAAAAATTTTTCTTCCTCTCATTACAATCCCGGCCAGCGGTTCTGGTGCATGAACGAGACTTAAAGAAAATGACCTCGTCGTAATCGATACCGGCATAGTATTTAAAAAGTCACGACGACGCACCGGAACCGCCTATCCAACCGGAGCGCACGATATCAGCCGGATCGGGTGAATACGAATTGATGGAGAGTGTTACCTGTTCCCCTGTGCGGCAATTGCAGCCCCTAGGGCCCCGGTAATCTGAGGTTCGAAAGGGACGTAAAGGGTGACACCCAGTTCCTTCTCGAGTGCTGCCTTCATCCCGGCATTCTTCGCCACCCCACCGACGAACGCGATACGCTCCTCCAATCCCATCCGCTTCGCCATCACCACCACCCGTTGCGCGACGCTCGTGATGAGGCCCGCTGCGATGTCCTCCTTGGTGACGCCCCTCGCCCGGAGCGAGATCACCTCTGACTCTGCAAATACCGTGCACATACTGGTGATGTCGGCAGGGTGGTTGGATGCGAGCGCGAGACCGCCGAGCTCGTTTATCGGGACCTCCAGCGCCTTTGCCGTGTACTCAAGAAATTTCCCGGTCCCTGCAGCGCACTTGTCGTTCATGAGAAAGTCCGCGACTCTCCCGTCTTCTACCACGATGACCTTCGAGTCCTGCCCTCCTATATCGATGATCCCCTGCACCTCCGGAAAGAGGAAGGATACTCCCCTCGTGTGCGCCGTAATCTCGCTGATCGATGTATCTGCAAACGAAATGGAATTCCGGCCATACCCCGTAGCGTACACTTCCCCGACCACCTCTCTCCCGATATCACAGCTCGCAAGGAGCTCGTCAAACATATTCCGGGCAGCGGTGAGGAAATCAAACGCGGTGCCGGCGATCCGGTACCCTATGATCTCCCGGTCCCGGAGCAGGAGCACCTTCGTCGTGGCGGCACCCGCGTCGATCCCCGCGGTGATCACACGATCATCTCCAGGAACGCGTCGACACGAATCCCGATCTGTTCCATGTCCGAGTCTCCATAGTCAGACTCGATCGCAAGCAAGGGAATTTTCTCCTTCTTCAGGGCCCTCTGCACCCGGAGGCGTTCGATATTGTAGGCATGGCAGAACTGCAGGGTGTAATACACCACACCCTGGACATCGTAGTGTTTCGCGAGATCCACGATACGGGCGACCCGCTGGTCATTGGGTGTCATGCATGCACAGGGAATCTCCAGGTACCGCTCTGCGAGGGCTGTCCACGGGTCTTTATCCTCGTCCACAAGATCCCAGAACGACCTCGTGCCGGTACAGCTCTCCTCAACCACAATCACCCCGCCCTTCTGCTCGATAATGTCCGGCACTTTCGTATTTCCTGCCGCCATCGGGCACCCCGAGATCATGATCCGCGGTCCCGTCCGGACGTCCGGTGTGGCGCGCTCCATCTCGTCGCAGAGCTGGCTGACTCCCTGCTTGAACTGGCCGGGTGAGAGGAAGAACTGCTTCTGCATCACCCGGAGGACTTCGGATCCCCTGATCGGTGGCGGATCGCGCCTCCTCAGCCCGAAGAGCCGGTGGAGGAGCCGTTTTGTCTCATTTGCCGACCGGATCTCCCGCCTCAGTGCATCGTTGCTCACGACATTTCCGGTCAGGCCCTCCATGAACTTCCCGAACTTCCGGAGCTCAGAAAGGAAATAATTCAGGGCCTCGGGGCTCCCGGGTTTCTGCGGGAGGTCGAGGACATAGGTGGGTAGGAAATCAGCAAGGATCTCGTACATCTTCTTCTTCCCGTCGCAAGTCGCCTCTGCAACCACCACATCGACCAGGGGGACATGAGGGCACGCCAGGTTCCCCCCGCAGCATGCGTCGACCACCGCCCCGAACGAGGACTTGATCAGCGGGCATATGTTCCTTGGAAGCGATTGCTCTGCCACGGAAATCGTATCGGCTCTTCCGCCACAGAGCACGATCCGGTCGGCACCCGCTGCAAAGATGATCTCATCCGGAACATAGAGGCAGAAGGTCCCGACGACCTTTATTCCGTTTTCTCTCTCTTCATTTCAGCTGGGCGATGCGGAGCTCGTATGAGTCCTTAAAAAAGTCCAGACTTTTGAGGGAGGGTGGCATGGAGTTCCGATATTCATTTTTATTTGGATCTATTCTAATGTGCCGTCTCATATTCGTTGTTTTCAATAAGAGACACGGTGTATCCGGGAACCGCAGTCCTGCGATATGAGTGGTCCGGGAGTTACCGTGGAGTTGAGGCAGGAACGAACAATTTCAGGGAGTTTCACGATGCTGATTTACGTGGTTGTCAAAAGAACAAAGAGGGTGCACAACAAAAGTCATCTCGATGGATCACGCACCGCAGGATACACAGCCCCCGCTCATCTACCTCAACAACGCTGCGACGACATGGCCAAAGCCATCCGAAGTGCTTGAGGAAGTTGCAAACTGCCTGCGGCAGCCGCTGCACGAACCGGGAAGGACAACGGGAAATGGATCCATGGATTATCCCTCTGCCGCACGGGAAGCCCTTGCTGCGTTTTTCCATTCGGGGCCTGCTGAAAATTTCATCTTCACGCAGAATGCCACCGATTCACTTAACTTGCTGATTCACGGGTTTGTGAAGAAGACCGGTATGCAGTTCCATGCAATCACCACCGAACTCGAACACAACTCGGTACTCCGCCCGCTCACCACGCTGGAACAGGAAGGAGCAATCACACTTTCGGTCGTGCCTTTCATTGATAATACCGTCAGCCTCGCAGCAATCGAAAAAGCGATCTGTTCCGAGACCCGGCTCGTGGTGATGACACACGGGAGCAATGTACTCGGGTCCGTGCAGGACATAAGACCGATTGCGGAATACCTCCATGCCAATGACATTTTTTTTATTGTGGACGGGGCCCAGACCGCCGGCCACATCCCGGTCGATCTTTCGGACATCCCGGTCGGTGCGTTTGTATTCACCGGGCACAAGGCACTTTTCGGCATCCCCGGCATTGGCGGATTCTTCATCTCTGAGCCGGATGCTATCGCGATCACCCGGCAGGGTGGCACGGGTACGGATTCCAGAACGCTCACCCAGCCCTTCGAGATGCCGATGCGGTTCGAGGCAGGGACGCACAACTACCCCGGCATAGCATCGCTCTACGCCGGGATACGGTTTATTACATCGATCGGTCAGGAAGCAATCGAGAAGAAGAATACGGACCTTACCCGCTGTTTCATCCGCGAACTGAAGGATACACAGGGCATCACCATCTACAATGAAAAACCCGATCTCCCGGTCGTATCGTTTGATATCGCCGGCATCGACAATCATGAAGCGGGATTCATCCTCGCCCGGGCCTACAACGTGATTATGAGGACCGGGCTGCACTGCGCTCCGCTCGTCCATGAATGCATTGACGGCGGGAAAGGTTGTATCCGGGCAAGTTTCTCGTATTTCAATACCCGCGATGAGTGCAGAGTAGCGGCAGAAGCGATCCGTGAGGTGGCATGGAGTGCGGATTCTCAAGTCCGTTCAGACTAAAGTCTGTGTTGACGGCTCGCTCATGAAAGAGTACGTGCTTGACGAACCGCTGACCGAAGGCTTCCTGAAGTTTCTGGTAAATTTTGGCACGGTCCGGTCTTTTGAACAACTCAGGAAACCCTACTTCTCTTTTGAAAAAGAGCAGTTCATCTCCATCAAGGGTTTTCTCTGGGAAAGTAATGTCGAAGTGCGGTACAAAAAAGAGTTCCAGGATCTTGTGGCGGACTACTTCCATCTTCTGCTGTATTATGAACGCGAAGGCGAGCCCGGGATTGCAAAACTGAAAGGAGTTGAGGAATCTATCCGGGATAAGATGAAAATACGGCTGGCCCCTTCGGACGGGAATAGCAGATGATTCCATCACGCCGCGTCTTTGACGAGTTTGCCGCTGATTATGATCGTTGGTTCGACGAACATGGTTCGGTTTATGAGGCAGAGGTTCGGATGCTCGGTGAGGCGGTAACCAGTACCGGGCGTGGGCTTGAAGTGGGTATTGGGTCAGGCCGGTTTGCAGTACCGCTCGGCGTCGGGTATGGCATCGACCCGTCCTGCAATCTTTTGAAAATAGCGAAGAGCCGGAACATCGAGGTCGTGCTGGGTGAGGGGGGGCACCTGCCGTATCGTGCAGATTCCTTCGATTACGTCCTTATGATGACGGTCATCTGTTTTCTTGATGATGTCGAAGCGGTTTTCCGTGAAGTGAATCGTGTGCTCCGACCCCGGGGGATGCTCGTTGTCGGGTTCATTGAAAAGGATGGGGAAATTTATCGAAGATATCAGCACGAACCAATAAAAGACAGATTCTTACGGTTCGCTGCATACTGGACTGTTGAAGAGGTGACCCAATTTTTCAGGAATGCGGGATTTGTGCAGGTTTCTGTTATTGAAAAGACTCGTGGGTTCTGCATCATGAACGGGCAAAATTGTGAGACGATAGCGATCAAGTATTTTCCCATCATTTAAAAAAAATCAGTGTGAATGAGGCGACAGTCATTCATGGCTGTGCTCGGCGACATGGTGATGATCAGCCCGGATTCCGTTGCGGGATCAACATGAATCGTAGCATCGGAGAGGTACTTCAGGTAGTAAAGAATCCCCGAATCCTGTTTGTGATCGTTTTCTCACATGCCTTTTACCAGATTTCGTTTCTGGATGACCCGTGCTGCACCGATGAATAGGGCAGAGACCCCGATGAGCACGCCACAGTCGACAAGCGGAGAAAATACCGATGTTCCGGACATGGCCGCGTTGAACAGATCGACAAGGTACGTGAGCGGTGACCAGTATGCAATCGCGAGACCCCACCCTTGCATCTGCGCAAGCGGGACGAATATCCCGGAGATGAAGATGAGCGGGAACCGTATCAGGTTGGAAAAGATCATCACGTTGGGCGGACTGTCGGATGCGGGTGCAGCCAGCAGGGCGCCGAGTGCGGCACAGGAAAGGGTGCCGAGGACAAATGCAAGGGCAAACAACCCGATGTTCGTAATCGCGACCGGCACGAAGGCGGTACTCGCGATCCAGACGAGGATACTGATCCCAATCCCGAAGACTGCGCCCGCCGCAACATCACCAAGGATGATACTGTCCTGCGTCACCGGGTAGGAAAGGAGCCGTTCATAGGTCTTCTCCCGTTTTTCCCAGGGCGTAATCAGCGGGCCTACCGACGATGCAGTAAAAAAGAGCATCATCGCGAGGAACGCCGGGAAGAATGTTGTCAGGTCGAGGTGGCGGCCGACAAAGAACGCAAAGAACATGAAGAGCGGGAAGAGGAGCCCGAACATCAGGACCGGCGGCTTGGTATAATACAGCCTCATGTTTTTCCCGGTGATGACGAGAATCCCACGGAGGAATAGCGGGATCTCCATCATGCACACTCCGTGATCTGGACAAACGCTTCTTCAAGGCTCGGGCCGGATGTCGTGAGCGAAGTGATGCCAAGGGACTCGCGCTCGGCCCGCCCGACAAGATATTTCAGGACCATGCCCGGATTGTCCGTGTACAGCCGCCACTTGTCACCGCACGGCTCTGCCCGCAAAATTCCTTCCGCAGCGAACAGGTCCCGGGTTACAGGCCGGTCAAAGGAGACCTCGACCGACTGCGTTGTCTCGAACATCTTCTTGAGCCGCTCGGGACTGTCCTGCGCGACGATCTTCCCCTTGTTGATGATGCAGACAATCCGGCAGAGCGTGTTTGCCTCTTCGATGTTGTGCGTGGTGAGAAAGATCGTGCTGCCCTGTTCGTTCATGTGATGGATCGTCTCGATCACGAGCCTGCGGCTCTGCACATCCAGCCCGCTGGTTGGCTCATCAAGGAACAGGACGCGGGGCCGGTGGATGATGGCGCACGCGATACTCACCCGCTGTTTCATTCCTTTCGAGAATGTCCGGACCGGGAGGCGTCGTTTTTCGGAAAGGCCCAGCCGCGATAAGAGCTCATCAATTCGTTCTTCCCGGAGTGTCCGGGGCATGCCGTACATCTTCCCGCTCAGATGGAGGTTCTGTTCTGCGGAAAGATCGCCGTAGACCGTGCTGCTCTCGGGGATCACTCCCATCTGCATCTTTGCAGTGAGGGGATGGTGATGGATGTCGATGCTATTAATCCTGACGGATCCTGCGTCCGGCGTGAGAACACCGGTGAGAAGCCGCATCGTCGTGGTCTTGCCGGCCCCGTTCGGGCCGAGAAAACCGAAGATCTCACCCTCCTTGACGGTGAGGCCGACATCGTTCACTGCGGTTATCGTGCCAAATCGCTTGACGAGGTGTCCGGCTTCTATGGCGTTCATGATTTGTTCGCGGTCTTCAGACCGGCAATTTTCTTATCGATCGTTTCAATCCGGTCCTGCAGGATTTTTTTATGGTCTTCAAGACTGCGGATCTCCTCCTCAACCGGGAGCATGACGGGGCAGCCGCATTCACAACCGCAATGGACGTTCATCGGCGATACCGGATTTCCCGCTGATACATGGCACATACTTCTTTCCTCCAAAAATTTTCTTCTTTAAACTTACTATCAATTGAATAGTATTAATAGTGTCAAGTTTATAGTTTTAAAGTGACTATGGAAAACAATAGTAATCACATCTGCCTGTGCCCCCTTGAAGGCATCATCAATATCATTGCAAAAAAATGGGCCATCCTGATCATCAGCATCATCGGCCATCATGAGAAAATCCGGTTCAATGATATCATGCAGAGGCTTGACGGGATAAGTCCCAAAACCCTTGCCGATGTGTTAAAAGATCTCCAGAAAGAAAACCTGATTCACCGGGAATCATTCTCGGAGATCCCGCCACGGGTTGAGTATTCCCTGACTGAAGACGGGAAACAGCTCTGCGAGGCAGTCCTTCCCCTGATCCAGTGGGCGGAGAAACGGGATTCTATTGACAGGTACCAGTGCCGGGGAAACTGCCATGATGAGAAAATTCCATCAAAGAGGGTAATAAAATCAAAAACACGTTAATCTCTCATTCGGTACTTCAGAACCGGAAAGATACTATTGAGGACATAAAAGAAAATTACTCAAAATGGATTTTAATTTTCTTTTTCTGATATCCACCTCTCTTAAAAAAAATGCTAATGGCTCTGCATCAGCTTGAGGATAAGCTGGAGAGCAAACACCCAGAGAACCACCCCGAAACCCGCCTTGATATACCGGGGTTGGATTTTCACCATATATCTAGCACCGATGGTAACTCCTATGAAGACCGCAACTGCCGTAACTGCAATAAGTTCCAGGTCCAGGCTGCCAAACGCCGAATGTCCGACGACACCGAAGATCGAGGAAAAGATTACGATGAAACTTACGGTACCTGCTGAATTTTTCGTTGGATACCGGCACAGGAAGATCAAAACCGGTATGATGATAGTTCCCCCGCCAACCCCAAGAAGACCGGAGAGAATCCCGACCGCGAAACTGAACAAAACGATCCCCACATACATCCCCCGCGAGAAGGTAACGGGGCATTCCTCTTCGGCAGATGACTTCTCCCACCAGGTATAGATCATCCGTCCCCCCGCGCCGGCAAGGAATATGACAAAGAGCCACAGAAGGATCGCGGGATTCACAAAGTTAGTCATTGCGCCACCGATAAACGCACCAATACAGATGCCTGGAATAAAAGCAGCTGCAAGACGGAAATCGATAAGATTTGCCCGGTAGTATATAATCGCTGCTGCAAAAGCAGTAATGAGGTTTAGCACAAGCGATGTAGAAATCGATACGAGCGCCGTATATCCAATGAGGAAAAGGATCGGTGTGTAGAGCGATCCGCCCCCTTGCCCGAACATCGAAAAGATGATCGATACCAGAAAGACGGCGATGACCGCGATCAACAGGGTGCTGTCCATTGTTCACCGGATTACTGCGTACCTTTCAGGACGTTTACCCAGGTCTGGTCATATCCCGAACAAGGAATGCACTCGGGCTTGCCGTCCACCATCCGCGCGTACCGCTCGAAGACATACTCGCCGCACTTGCTGCATTTCATCTTCGCAAAGGAACCTTTCGGGCGGCCGAAGGTGAAGTCCGGTAGTTTCGTGACGGTAAACAGCTCAGCCTCCGTTGCCGTGAGAACCATATCCACGACGTTTTTCACGACATCGGCGGGGACCTGCGACGGTTCGATCCCCTTCTTGCGGTAGACAAAAAATTCCTGTTTGCCGAGCGCGTCCTGGAACTCCGATTTCAGGTACACGCGAACCGCTCCTTTCCCGGGGACAACGAGGAGACATGCGACCTTTCCATAATTGAGCCGCTCCATCATGAGTTTCCCGTACGTACCAGCCGGTGACGGCCATGAACCCGTCAATCATGCAGGTCTGCGGGTGCCCGACACCCATCTCCGAGAGGCCGAATGCACCGTGATCCCCGATATGCGAAACGCCGAGTTCCCGCATCGCAACCTGTCCCATCCGGTATCCGATCGGCATGAACGGACAGATATGTCCGTGGAAGTCCCAGACCCCCTGCGGTATTTCAACTTTTTTTGAATTTGACATGAATGATACTTATCGCAGGTTCTATAAATAATTTGCAGTTTAGGCAGTTTTTTAACAGATACGCAGTTATCCCGCGTGTTCCGTACATTGAAGGAGCCGGCGCCCGCGATCAGTAATCGAATAGATAATCCAATTGCCGTTGTTTTCCCCTTCGATGAGCCCGCTCTCCCTTAGGATATTCAGGTGATAGGAAAGTTTTGAACCGGAAAGTCGCATGAACCGGTTGATGACACAGACACAGAGTGGCTGGTCCCTGATAATATAGAGAATCGAGAGGCGGAGCGGATCAGAAAGGGCCTGGTAGATCCTTCCTCTCTCATCGAGAATTTTTTTCGAGGGAATGCGCTTCGACAGGGCCGGAAGTCCTCCTATCGCATCGAGTTCAATCTGGATCTGTTCCGGAATCTCTGTTGCCGGATCCCCCTCTTGTGCCGGTGCACCGCAGCAGGTTGCGACCTTTCGCTTCATTTCAAGATAATCTGAAATGCAAAGATATATAATCTTGCCTTGTTCACACTAATTCAACAAAATTTGAAATTCGAAACAAATTAGATTTCCGGAGTCAGGAAATGGAGAACGATAACAAACCGTGCTGCGCTGCCGAGGCCCTCCGGCGTATCCGGCAGATTACCATCAACGGTCTCCCGACCGGTATTACTATGCTTGATGAGAGCATTGCCGCTGTCAGGGTTCAGAACCTGACCAGCGATCCGGCAATCCGCGAGGCACTCCTGAAACAGGTCAAGGTGTACAATTACATCCCTTCCGCTGTCGAGAACCATTATGCGGAGGCACTCGTTGAGGAATACCGGAAATCGGGCCGGAAACAAAACCAGGAATAGGACAGACTGAGCAAATCATGACAAAAATCGAAGTACTCGGAACCGGCTGCGCGAAGTGCAAACGGCTCTTTGCCAATGCCGAGCAGGCAGTAATGGAACTGAAAATCACGGCAGAGGTCGTTAAAGTGGAAAACCTTGCTGAAATTGTCGGGCACGGTGTAATGCTCCCGCCTGCGCTCTTCATCAATGGAGAGAAAATGGCGGAAGGCCGGATACCTGATGTGAATGAGATCAAGAAAATGTTGACGGAGTGAAAACAATGACAGAAACGACAAAATGTTCATGCGGAGCCAACGAACCGAAACGGATTATCTTTCCCTGTGCCGGGCAGGCGAATGTCGGACAGCTGACCAACCTTGCGGCACTTCAGCTGACTGAGGAAGGTTACGGGAGTATCGCCTGCGCCTCGTTGCTCGCCATCGGTGCGGAAAATCTTATCGCCAACGCGATGAATGCCGATGAAGTCGTCATTCTTGACGGCTGCCCGATGCTCTGTGCAAAGAAGATAGCCGGGGCACAGGGCGTTGCAGCAGGACAGCACCTTGTCATGACCGAACTCGGCATCACCAAGGGGCCCTCGAAATCCTACACGAATGATGATATAGAGAAGATCGTTGCAGCATGCTGGAAGGGCGAGGGCCGGAAGACGGATTCTGCAAAGCCCGGGAAAAAGACCGGTGGTAAAGACAGCGGCTGCGGGTGCGGCGGCACCTGCTGAAACATCCTCGGGTTCTGAAATGACCTTCGCACTTGTGACATGCTCCGGCATCTCGAATACCGGAAAGCTCACCACACAGGTGGCCCAGATCCTTCTCCAGCGAAAGCCGGGCCAGTACATGTGGATGCATGCCAAGCAGTCTGCCGCAACGCTCGAAGCGGAAGCCGGTGATGCCGAACAGGTGATCGTGATCGACGGGTGCACGGATTGTTGTGCGACAAAGAAACTTGCAAAATCCTGCCTCACTCCCCATCGCCATATCATCGCAACCGAACTGGGCATCCAGAAGAACGGGATGGCGGATGTGCAGTACGAAGAGATTGAGAAAGTCATCCATGCTATTACGGACAATGGGGGATCCCCGTGAAGATTGGTATTGTCAGCGATGGGAAGTTCGGTGACCGGGCCTTTGAGGTAATCAGGGAACGGTTCCCGACCGAATGGATCATGGCCCCGTTCCCGCAGGCGATAATGGTGGATGACATCGAACTCGATCTTCCGGAGTGCGATCTCTACATCTCCTACGTCCGCCACCCGGACGTCGCCCTCGCGATCATCGAGAAGCAGAAACCGGTAATCCTCGGGGTCAGTTTCGGCCCCGGGTTCCTCCGGCAGGCAAAGGGGATCAACGAGAATATTATTGCACCCCTGACGATGTGCTCGCTTGAAGACAATACCTGGGTACCGGAGATCAACGAGTTTGCAAAAGTCTTCGGACGGCCTTCATTCGAGGTTATGATTCAAGAGGACGGGACCATCGACAGCGTCCGGGTCATGCGAGGATCGCCCTGCGGTTCGACCGTTGCGGCAAGTGCGGAACTACACGGGACCAAGGTGAGTCCTGAACAGCTCCAGCACTACGGTCTCCGGATCTGCCACTTCTGCCGGGCGCCCCGGTTCGGCAAGACCTGTGACAAGGAGATATCCGGGCTGCTCCATATCCGGGACCTCGTGAAAGCTATCAACGAAGTATCCCCCGAAGCAGGTGCACGGGTGAAACCATTCACGGACGAGATGGAGAAAATTATCGATCAGAAAATAACCGGAGGATAACACTATGCAGAATTATTTACAACTCTTCGCCGACTGGGTGACCTACTCGGTCCTCGGGCTTGCACAGGGCAGTCCCCTCGCCTCGTCCGTGAACTTCTTTGTCAACGACATCATTCTGGGTTTCGCTGCTGCTTGCCGTAGTGGTCTTTGGGGTAGCCATAGTCCGTTCGTTCATCACCCCGCAGAAGGTGAAGAAGTTGGTGGCGGGCCGGACGGAAGGAGTCGGCAACGTGCTCGCTGCACTTCTTGGGATCCCCACGCCGTTCTGCTCCTGCTCGGCTGTTCCGCTCTTCATCGGTTTTGTTGAAAGCGGTGTACCGCTCGGTATCACATTCTCGTTCCTGATCGCATCTCCGCTCATCAACGAGGTGGCAGCCGCAATGCTGCTTGCAATGTTCGGCTGGCAGATTGCGCTCATCTACATCGTCTCCGGACTCATCATTGCGATTGTGGCTGGCATCATCATCGGGCGCCTTCACCTGGAGGGTGAGGTCGAGGAGTTTGTCTGGAAATGCAAGATGCACGACCAGGCCGATAAGCCGATGACGTGGTGGGAGCGGATTGCTTTTGCCATCGGCGAATCGAAGAGCATCACTCTTACGGTATTTCCCTACATCGCCATCGGTATCGCGATCGGTGCGATCATCCACGGGTATGCACCGGCAGATTTCCTGGTCTCGTTCGCGGGACCCGGCAACCCGCTCGCTGTCCCCATTGCAGTGCTTATCGGCGTCCCGCTTTACTCGAACGCGGCGGGCATGATCCCGATCATGCAGGTGCTCACGGCAAAAGGTATGGCGGTGGGCACGGCGCTCGCGTTCATGATGTCGGTCATCGGGCTGTCCCTGCCGGAGATGGTCATCCTGAGAAAAGTGATCAAGATCAAGCTGATCCTGATCTTCGCAGGGATCCTGTTCGTCTCGTTCACGCTGACGGGGTATTTGTTTAATGCGATACTGGGATAATTTACTGATACGGAGAAATGTGCCATGACAAAATCTGATGAAGCAGTGGCCAGTTACGGGAAGAGGTTCACTTGTTCTGCTGCAGTATTTTCAGCATTTTCCGAAGATCTGGGCCTGGACCCTGATACGGCAAAAAAGATTGCGTGCGGCTTCGGCGCCGGGATCTCGAAGACTGGCAATATCTGCGGGGCCGTATCCGGAGCAATCCTGGTGATCGGGCTGAAATATGGGAAGACCGTAGCGGACGACGATGTCGCAACCGAGAAGACGCGGGCCCTTGTCCGGCAGTTCATCCACGGGTTTACTGAGAAGAATGGCTCGATCAACTGCACGGAACTGCTCGGCTACAATCTTGGCAACCCGGAAGAATTTGCACGGGCACGCGATAACGGACTCTTCGTTACGAAATGCATGCCGCTCGTCCGGGATGCTGCAGATATCCTTGAGAAGATCCTGTAAAGATGATACCTATGGAAACCACCAGACACCTCTCGTTCCTCGACCGTTACCTGACCCTCTGGATCTTCCTTGCCATGGCAGCCGGTATCGGCATCGGGTACTTTTCGCCCGCAGTACCGGCACTCATCACCGGTCTCTCGATCGGTACAACCTCGATCCCGATAGCGATAGGCCTCATCCTCATGATGTACCCGCCGCTCGCGAAAGTGAAGTACGAGGAACTCACGAAAATATTCCAGAACACAAAAATCCTCGGGCTCTCGCTCGTCCAGAACTGGATTGTCGGGCCGGTCCTGATGTTTGTCCTTGCCATCGTCTTCCTCCGCGACCAGCCGATGCTCATGTACGGCCTGATTCTCGTCGGCATCGCCCGCTGCATCGCGATGGTGATCGTCTGGAACGATCTCGCTGAAGGAGATTGTGAGTACTGCGCCGCAATCGTGGGACTGAACTCGGTCTTCCAGGTCTTCTTCTACTCCGTCTATGCCTGGTTCTTCATCACGTTCCTGCCGCCTCTGCTCGGCATCGGGGCCGGCTCAACAGTCTCGATCACGATCGTCCAGATTGCCGGGAGCGTCTTCATCTATCTCGGCATCCCCTTCATTGCCGGTATGGTCACCCGGTACGCGCTCCTCCGCGTAAAGTCGAAGGCATGGTACGAGCAGGTCTTCATCCCGAAGATCTCGCCGATCACCCTTATTGCCCTGCTCTTCACCATCATCGTCATGTTCTCCCTCAAGGGAGAGTACATCGTGAACGTCCCGTTCGATGTGGTACGGGTCGCGATCCCGTTGCTCTGCTACTTTGTCATCATGTTCTTTGCAAGCTTCTGGATGGCCCACCGTCTCGGGGTCGATTACCAGAAGTCGGCTTCGCTCTCCTTCACCGCTGCGTCCAACAACTTCGAACTTGCGATTGCAGTCGCCATTGCCGTCTTTGGTATCGCATCACCGGCGGCATTTGCCACGGTGATCGGCCCTCTCGTCGAAGTGCCGGTACTGATCGGGCTGGTGAACGTCTCGCTCTGGCTCAGGAAGAAATGGTATGGCGGAAAGAGTGACGGTACGTGCAGCCCATCGCTGCGCTGAAATGATACTGGTGTAATCATGAAAAAGAAGATCCTGTTCATCTGCGCCCACAACTCCGCCCGCTCACAGATAGCGGAGGGGTACATGAAGGAAAAGTACGGTGACCGCTACGAGGTATTCAGCGGCGGGACCGAACCAGGACGGGTCCACCCGATGGCAATCGAGGTGATGAAGGAGATCGGGATCGACATCTCAAGCCACCGCTCGAAGCTCATCGATGAACATTACGGGAAGGGAATTGAGACGGTTGTCACGGTCTGCGATTCTGCACAGAAAGCGTGTCCGTTCTTTCCCGGCGCAAAGGAGGAAATTCACCAGGGATTTCCGGACCCTTCGGCATTCACCGGCTCCGATGAGGAAGTCCGGGCCGGGTTCCGGCAGGTGCGGGACGAGATCATCCGGTGGATTGATGCAAGCTTCGGAAATGGCCCGACTTAGCAGGCATCCATCGCCCTCCGCGTTATTTGGCCTTTGATGGTTGCAAAAAAACCGGGGATTTTACGGGAGAACGCCCATTTCACAAATCTTTTGCTGATGATACATGCAGTTTAAAAAAGATGGATAAGGAGAATTCCTGTACCGTGTTCAGCACCGCACCGGGGGGTACAGGAATGTCATGCCTGCAGGACGCATGTGAGGCCGCATCATACGGCAACCACCTCCTGGCGTGGCGGGTTCAGGCCGTACAGGCTCTGCCGGGCGTCACTGAAATAATAGCGCTCGACAAGGATCTGTTCTGCCTTCAGCCGGTTCAATGCATAGCGCACGGTCCTGGAAGGCAGGGAGGTCTCGCGGATGAGATCCTTCTGGGTCAGCTGGCCGCCGTGTTCAAGCACTTTGTACACGAGCTTTGCCGATGGCGGCAGGTGCCCGATCCTTCGTATGGTGCTATTCTCATTGGTGGTTACGACAAAAACGATCCCTCATAGTGGATCACCATTATGGAATGGAAGTTCACAATTGTTAAGTATTTCGGTTTCCGATGAGGTGCGCAGCACCTCGAGGATGAGAAGGGAGGCGAAGGCGAACCTTCTGCTTCCAGAGTGGTTCATCTGGACCTGATCCGGCATTCACGGGCAAAGCCCCCCAACCCGGATTTGCGGCAAATCCCGCCCACAGATCAGCCTCTAAATATCCCCCGTCTTACTATGGTATGGCGACAACAATCGCCGGAACAGGTGCCAATGTGGCGGAAAGGCTACGCGGCTGACTGCAGATCAGCGTATCCCGGTTCGATTCCGGGCGTTGGCTCTACGAGCGGTTCATCAGAACCATGATGAGGAGAGGATGATTCTCTCCTTGTTTTTGCTCACCGTCTTTCTGCATTAATTTTTCTGCCCATCACATCTCCTGTCATGCTTGTTGGCGCGTCCGGCCTGCCTTTCCCGATGATCATTCCCAGAGAAGACCTTGGAACCTGAAACCAAAGAAAATTCACGACATGAGAACAGGATCAGGAAAATTCTGCCGATGACCGAACTTATAAATATTCACAATTGTTATCTAGTATAGTCAGATTCACAATCGTGAATCCAGACAAAGGTGCCATGATGGCGGAACGGCCACGCGGCTGACTGCAGATCAGCGGATCCCGGTTCGACTCCGGGTCATGGCTTTTCCGAAGAGGCGCGGAGCGCCTCGAGGATGAGAAGAAATGCGATGCATTTCTTCGAACTGCGGGAGGTCCATCGGGACCTCGACAACGAGAAGGACTGCGCACCAGTTCTTTGAAATCAGAGTGGTTCATCAGAACCACGATGAGGAGAAGATTTACGAAGTAATCTTCGACTTTCAGAAAGATGTCAGCATCTTGAGGATGAGAAGAAGTGCGCAGCACTTTTTCGAACCCGAAAAGTTTCGTCCGAACTACAAGTAAGAAGAGGGAGGCGAAGCCGAACCTTCGACTTCCGGTTGGTCCATCAGGACTACGATGAGGAGAAACACCATGAGTATCAGGATCCAGAAAACATTCGAAGCGCTCTTCGAGCTTGAGGAGATCCGGGGGCTCTTCCGCGAGTCCCTCCCGACCGGGTTCGACGCGGAAGAGGAAGCCGCGTTCAGCCAGCGGATTGCCGGGCTCAAGGCAATCATCGCCGATCTCGAAGCCGGTACCGGCAGCCCGAAGGTGACGAAGATTGCCGGTTCGCTCGATGTCAGGTCGCGGGAGGAACAGTATATCAATATCCACCCCATCCAGGCGGCGGGCAGGCTCACTACGGAAGCACGCAAGGCGATCATCTCCTATGGTGACGGATACTCGACCTGTGACTTCTGCCGGAAACCCTTCAGGCTCGACAAGATCACCAAGCCCGGTATTGCCGAGTTCCACGCGGAACTTGCAAAATGGCTGAACATGGACCAGGCCAGGGTAGTCCCCGGCGCACGCCGTGGGTTCCAGGCAGTCGCAGGGACGCTGGTGGAAAAAGGTGACAGCGTCATCGTATCGGCGCTTGCCCATTATACCGAGTTCCTCGCCGTTGAAAATACCAGCGGTGTCGTGAAGGAAGTGCCGCTGAACGAGAAGAACATCGTCACCGGCGAGGCAACGGCACAGAAGATCGAGGAGGTGAAACGGGAGACCGGAAAACTCCCTGTGCTCGTCATGATCGACCACTTCGATTACCAGTATGCAAACGAGCACGAGATCCGGGAGATCGGAAAAGTCGCACACCGGTATGACATACCCTTCCTCTACAACGGCGCCTACACCGTCGGAGTCCAGCCGGTCGATGGGAAGGCAATCGGGGCAGACTTCGTCGTCGGCTCCGGACACAAGAGTATGGCCTCGGTCGCACCGTCCGGGGTACTTGCAATGACCGATGAATGGGCGCCTAAGGCGCTCCGCACCACCGCGATGGTCGGCGACCTCACCAAGCGCAAGTTTGGTATCAAGGAAGTGGAACTGCTCGGATGCACGCTGATGGGCGGGACCCTCCTCTCCATGATCGCATCGTTCCCGACGGTGAAAGCCCGGGTATTGAACTGGGACGACGAAGTGAAGAGGTCCAACTTCTTCATCGACCGTCTCCTGAAGATCACGGGAAGCAAGGTGCTCTCGGAGTACCCCCGCAAACACACGCTCACGAAGATCGACACCACGGGAAGCTTCGACACGGTTGCAAAGACCCACAAGCGCCGCGGGTTCTACTTCAGCGACGAGCTCTCGTCCCGCGGGATTGTCGGGGAATTTGCCGGTGCAACGAGGACCTGGAAACTGAACACCTACGGCCTCAACGTAAAGCAGATCCGCTACCTCGCTGATGTCTTTACTGAAATCGCGGAAAAATACGGGATCCCTGTTGCAACGTGAGTGCGGCAGGACAGATTCACCGCTCCCTGACCAACAGACGATCAGGATTCATTATGACACCCGATATTCCGGGTATCTTGGCAAAGATCAACCCGTTTCGAAAATCCCAGCAAGAACGCACTGAAGAAAAATCCCCCTTAAAAGAAACTAAGAAGGAATCCATCATGTCAAAGAAGAAGTTTAACCTTGGAACCCTCTCCCTCCATGCGGGGCAGGTGCCCGATCCGACTACCGGGTCCCGGGTCGTACCGCTCTACCAGACCACATCCTACGTGTTCAAAAACACGGAACATGCAGCAAACCTGTTCGGGCTCAAGGAGCTCGGGAACATCTATACCCGGCTCATGAACCCGACCACGGATGTCTTCGAGAAGCGGATCGCGGCAATCGAAGGGGGCACCGGGGCACTCGCCACAGCATCGGGAGCAGCGGCCATCGCGTACGCGGTCCTGAACCTCACCCGGCCCGGCGACGAGATCGTCTCAGCCGACAACCTGTACGGGGGCACGTACGAGTTCTTCCACTACACCCTCCCGAAGTTCGGCCGGCATGTTATCTTTGTGGACTCTGCGAAGCCGGAAGCGTTCAAAAAGGCGATCACCGGAAAGACCCGGGCGATCTATGCAGAGACCGTCGGCAACCCGAAACTCGACACTCCGGATTTTGAGGCAATCGCGCAGATCGCCCACGATGCCGGTGTCCCTCTCATCGTTGACAACACGACCGGTGTCGGGCTTGTCCGCCCGATCGATCATGGTGCGGATATCGTTGTCCACTCGGCCACCAAGTATATCGGCGGACACGGGAACTCCATCGGAGGCGTGATCGTCGATTCCGGGAAATTCGCCTGGAACAACGGCAAGTTCCCTGAGTTCACGGAGCCCGACCCGGGCTACCACGGCCTGAAATACTGGGACACGTTCGGGAACTTCCCGGGACTCGGGAACGTCGCGTTTGTCTTCAAGATCCGCGTCTCGCTCATGAGGGACACCGGCGCCGTGATCAGCCCGTTCAATGCCTGGCTCTTCCTCATCGGCCTCGAGACGCTCCACCTGAGGGTCCCCCGCCACTCGGAGAATGCGCTCGCTGTGGCACGGTACCTCAAAGATCACCCGAAGGTTGCCTGGGTGAATTACCCGGGACTTCCCGATAACCCGAACCACGAGCTCACGAAGAAGTACCTCAACGGGGGATACGGCCCCCTTGTCGGTGTCGGCATCAAAGGTGGGGAGAAAGCTTCAAAGAAGTTCATCGACAGTCTCAAACTCTTCAGCAACCTCGCCAATATCGGGGATTCCAAGAGTCTTGTGATCCACCCGGCATCCACCACGCACCAGCAGCTCACCGTTGAAGAGCAGGCAAAAACCGGTGTTACACCAGATGCGGTCCGGCTCTCGATCGGGACCGAGGACATCGAGGACCTCATTGCCGACCTGCAGCAGGCACTGGAAGCGACACCATGAAGCACACTACCTTCCGGCCCCTTAGTTTTAAGGACATCCGGGATATCCTTGCAGAACTCACCCAGGTACGACACGGGGTGTGTCGATGATCAAAGGTTCCGTGGGACTTATAACAACGCAGTATTATCGTCATCCCTCCCCGCTTGTACTGGAAAGCGGGGAAACCCTCCCCTCGCTTACCCTCGCCTACGAGACCTATGGCAGGCTCAACAAAGAGAGGAGCAATGCCGTTTTGATCTGTCACGCCCTTTCAGGTGATGCCCACATTGCCGGGTTCCACGAGGGTGATCAGAAACCCGGCTGGTGGGATGCCGTCGTTGGTCCCGGTAAGGCGTTCGACACCGACCGGTATTTTGTGATCTGTTCAAATATTATCGGTGGCTGCAAGGGTTCGACAGGGCCGTCTTCCGTCAACCCTGCAACGGGAAAACCCTACGGCATAACGTTCCCGGTCATCACGGTCAGGGACGTGGTGAATGCCCAGAAGCTGCTCATCGATCATCTCGGTATCGTCCAGCTCTATGCGGTTGCCGGCGGATCGATGGGCGGCATGCAGGTCCTGCAGTGGACGGTCTCGTACCCGGGGACGGTCAGAAAAGCGGTCGTGATCGCCACGTCGGGATACTCGACACCCCAGCAGATCGCCTTCAATGAAGTGGGCAGGAAAGCGATCATCTCCGATCCGCACTGGAACCATGGTGACTATTACGGGAAGACGCTCCCGATCCACGGCCTTGCTCTCGCGAGGATGGTCGGGCATATCACCTACCTCTCCAACGAGTCCATGCACGAGAAGTTCGGGAGGGCCCTGCAGGGAAAGGACCGGATCGGGTTTGACTTCTCCACGGATTTCAAGGTAGAGAGCTACCTCCATCACCAGGGGGACACGTTCACGAAACGGTTCGATGCCAACTCCTACCTGTACATCACCAAGGCGATCGACTATTTCGACCTGACAAAGGACGGATCGCTCACCACGGGCCTTTCCGGGGTAAAAGCAGCGTTCCTGGTGATCTCGGTATCCTCCGACTGGCTCTACCCTCCGTACCAGTCGCAGGAGATCGTCTCGGCGCTGACCGCAAACGAGGCCGAGGTCCATTACTGCGAGATCCGCTCCAACTACGGGCATGACGCGTTCCTCCTTGAGTCCGGCCAGATCAACTACCTTGTCGGGAAGTTCCTTTCCAGCACAGTTGTCAGCGATGTGATGGCCCGGGACGTCCAGACAATCGAGGAAGGGACGACGATTGCCGTAACAGCCCGGCGTATGATCCATACCGGCGTCAACCACCTGCCGGTCCTCTCGGGTGGGGGACAGCTCGTGGGAATTGTCACCTCATGGGATATCGCAAAAGCGGTTGCATCCAACTTCCTCTGGCTGGACGAGATCATGTCCCGCAACGTCATCACTACGACTTCTGATGAACCCATCGAAGCGGCGGCAAAGAAGATGGAAGAGCACGCGATCTCGGCACTGCCGGTCGTTGACGGAGAAAACGGGGTTGTCGGGCTGATCACGAGCGATGCGATCAGTATCCTGGTCGGGAGGGGAACCCGTGAGGATACTCTCGATCCATGCCGATTCCATGTGGTACTACGCCGCCCGGGAGACGAAGATGGCAGAACCGGTCGGTGCCCGCGAAGATAGCATGAAGGACTGCGTTGTCCTCTTCTGCTGCGTAGAGAAACTGGATGAGAAGAACCCGGCGCATGTGATTGCAAGCGCCACGAAAAATGTGATGGCGCGCCTGGCCAGGCTGAAGGTGGACCGGGTGATGATCTACCCGTACGCCCACCTGACAACAGCTCTCGGGTCACCGCAGGTCGCCCTCTCGATCCTGAAAGGGCTCGAGGAGTCCCTCGGGAAAGAGTCGATCGACGTAAAACGGGCCCCGTTCGGCTGGTACAAGGAGTTCGAGATCCATGGCAAGGGACACCCGCTTGCGGATCTCTCCATGACGATCTGCCCGTACGAGGGGTCGGAATGCGATTTCACCTGCCCGTACTGTCACCACCCGATAAAGGAGGCGGATATGGAGTACACCTGCGCAGGAGCCGCCGGTCTGCACCCCCGGGAAGACAGCGACTGGTGAGAAGATATGACTTCAGAAGAACCGGCACAGCACGACATAAAGAACGCGATCCTCCTGCTCGGGTGCCCCGAGGTCCCGGTGCAGATGGCAATCGCCCTGTACATGGCGCACAACCTGCAGAAGCGGGGAACCGTTGTCCTTGCCACCGGCAACCCCTCGGTGCTCAACCTGCTCAAAGTCTCGGATCCCGGGAAGCATTACATCCCGAAGATGATGGTGCTCGAGAAGTGCATCGAAGAGGTGGTCAAAAAGAAGCGGGACTGCGACCTCTGCGTGGTGTTTGCGCACAACGATGCAGCCATCCAGTACGCGGCGACCATGAGTTACCTTCTGCTGAAGAGCAGGCTCGTTGTGATCGTATTCGGAAGAACCCCCGAGGTACTTGAGGAGACGATCACCTTCCCCTGCGAGAAGATCGTCGACAAGGCGGTCCACAACCCGATGCAGTTGAAGATGAAGATCAACGAGGTGTTCGGATGGGCTGCATCGAGAACCTGAAGTACGAGATGATCCTCCCGCTCGGCGCCTCCTTCAGGGAGTGCCGGGAGTACGTGGAGAAGAATTTTGCCGAGGTCTGGTATGTCGATCCCGGCTACAAGATCTTCGATGAATACCTCATTGGCCTCCCGCCGATCGCCCTCAGGCTTGACAGCGGAAAGATCGTCTTCCCGTACACCAAACCCTGCCACGGCACCTATCTCTTGGGGATCGAAGACGCCGACGAGGCTGACCGTGTCAGGAAAACGGCAAGAAAGAAAAAAACCCTCTGGTGAATTGACGTCATGAAAAAACAATGGCTTGTGCGGTACTCTGAAATTTTCTTAAAATCAGATCCGGTCCGGAGGCAGTGGGAGAACGTACTCATTGCAAATATCGTCGAAGTGATGCCCGGCATCCACGTACGGAACGAACGGGGCAGGATCTGGCTTGACGGTGACGTGAAGCCGGAACTCCTGAAGAAGATCTTCGGTATCGTTTCGTTCTCCGAGGTGGAGCACATCAATCTCAGGGAGATTGAATGGTACCTTCCCGATTACTGCCGGCGGCACGGCCTGAACGAGGCAAAAACGTTCGCAGTCCGTGTCAGGAGGGTGGGCAAACACACCTTCAGTTCCAATGACAAGGCGATCGAATACGGTGACCTCCTCCGGCACGAGTTCCCCCACCTTAAAGTGAACCTTGCGACACCCGATAAGGAGATCCATATCGAAATCCGGGCAGAAGAGGCGTATCTCTATGACTCCGTGACAAAGGCGGTCGGCGACCTCCCGCTCGGGGTCGAGGGGACGCTTGTCGCCCTCGTCTCCGGGGGTATCGACTCGCCGGTCGCCGCGTGGATGATGATGAAGCGCGGGTGCAGGATCATCCCGCTCTTCGTCGCGCTCGATACCTTCCTTGACGAGACTACCGTTGCCCGGGCACAGCGAGTCGTGGATGTCCTGGCAACGTACCAGCCGGGCATCAGGCTGACCGTCATCCGGGACTTGTACCTTGCGGCCGCAAAGCGGGAACTGGTCAGCAGGCAGCTTGAGAAATACACCTGCATCTTCTGCAAGCGGAGGATGTACAGGGTGGCTACAGCATTTGCACGGCAGGCAGGTGCCAAGGGGATCGTTACCGGGGAGTCGCTTGGCCAGGTGGCCAGCCAGACGCTCGATAATCTTCTCGTCCTCACAGATGCAGCGTCCGAAGTCCCGATCTACCGGCCCCTGATCGGGTATGACAAAGAGGAGACAATGGCGATCGCACGCGGGATCGGGACATTTGCCGAGTCTACGTCAAAAGCATCCGGTTGCAAGGCGGTGCCCGTCGGCCCGTCAACAAAAGCGAAGCTCGCGACCATCCGGGAGATCGAGGATACCCTGGAAGCGACAAAAATGCCGCTGCCGGTATGATCCCGGGCGTATCCTGCTGTGCGCGGGGATACATAAAACGCTGGTAGTTTCCCTTCGGATGTACCCGGAGCCCATCATTGTGGGATCATGGGAATATTCAATTACCGATGTGATGAATTTTAAGTATGGAAAGAAGTGAAATCTGGATTTTTTTGGTTCTCATTCTCGGATTTTCCTTCGCTGCCGGGTGTGCCGGGTCCCCCACTCCCGGCCAGGTAAACCCGGCTGAAACAATCCCTGCCGCCCTTCCCATCACTCCGCTCCCTGCTCCCGTGGTTATCACAACCGTAGCCCCCACGGAACTTGCAGTCATCCAGTCACGGGGTGCCGGTTTCAACCCGGGCACGGGTTACACCTTTGAATATCCCGGGAATATCGAGGTGGTGAACGGGGTGTACAGTTCCGTCGAAATCGTGATCCGGTATTCCGACGGCATGGAATACCGGTTCGCTGCCGGGGGTATGGGCGGGTCCAATGTGACGTTAAAACCCTATAATATCTTCCCGTCGCCCGTCTACCAGGGCCAGTACCCGGCAAATTTTGTCATACTCGATGGCATGAGATACTCGACCATCCACCAGTACAACAATGGCGCCGACTGGTGGGTTGCCACATCGGAGACACTCCTGGGGCCTGACCAGGTGCCCCTGTAATCATCCTGAAGGGAGCCGGTATCTTTTCCCGCCCTCTTCCGTCCCTCTCCCTGCCGATCACCTGCGGCCATTCGCATCAGGAATACCTGCCTTCTTCGCGGGCAAAAGAGATCCGGTCATGTACCCTGTTGTTCCGGCGTCCGCCCATAGGGACAGACATAGAGACAGAGGCCGCAGACCGGCGGGAGCCCCGATCGTTCCAGTTCCCTGAAGTACTGGTCGCATGCCCTCGCATCGAACCGTGCTTCGCGGGGTTCGTCCCGGGAGAACGGCCTGCCAGTGAATGCATGTACCGGGCAGATATCCACGCAGGCAGTGCATCTTCCGCACCGGGGTTCCATGGGCAGTCCGGAGGGCGCCAGCGGGGCATCGGTGAGGACCGAGACCCAGCGGACCCTCGGGCCATGGTCAGGAGTCACGAGCAGGCAGCTCTTCCCGATCCACCCGAGTCCGGCCAGGTTTGCAGCGAGTTTCTGGGAGAATATGCCGGCAATCTGTTCGTCGCTTGTCCGTTTCGAAGCCGGGACAGGGAAGGCCCGGAACCCTTCCCGCTGGATGGCGTTTGCGACCTGAAGTGCCATCTGGTCGAGGGCCTGGTTGACCACATCATAGGCGTGGTGACGGTACAGCATCGCACCGGCGTCGTCGTTCCGATCGGGAAGGAGATCGACGAGGGTGTCCAGAAGCCTGACACCCATGGCCACGGCACGGGGGTAGTGTGCCACCCGGCTGCCGCCCTGCATCAGGATAACGTCATGCGCGTCGGTCAGGTCGGCAATCCCGTAGTAATCCGCACCAAGCGATTCCGCAAGGGTTTTGATCCGGCCGTCAGGTTCCATGGGGTCTCTCCGGGAGATATGCGTCCTGCGGGATTTTCAGGTTTATGGTCGGAACTTCACGCAACGAGTCGCAGTTCGTATCCCGGCAATGGCAGGACCGCACCTCACGTGACCGCCGTTAATGCCGGTATCAAAAAATGGAAATGAAGACCTGTCCTCCGGCAGCAGGACCGGGAAGAAACCGCCCGGTAACCTGAAACTGCTGCCGGATCCCGGCACCGGGTAAATCCGGTCAGAGAATTTTTGCTCCGGCAGTCGGGCCGGGCTTGCACTCGAAGACTTCCGTGATCTTCACGATGACCAGCGAGCGGGCGGGCAGGGCCGGGTTCTTCTTGTTGATCTTGTCCTTCATCGATTCATAGTCCGGCCCGCTTGTCCTGATGGATGCCACTCCCTTGATCTGGAAGCACCCCTTGATCTCGGGCCCCCAGACATACAGGGCGATCTTGGGGTTGGTCCGTAAGTTCGAGAGGGTCTTGTTCATGAAATTGTCGGTGATCCAGAGGGTCTCGTCGTCCACGAGCTCGACGACAGCTATAGGGATCACGTTCGGCGTCCCGTCCTTGGTCGCGGTCGCGACGGGGAAAACTTTCATCTTGGAGATTGCCTCTTTCAGTTCTGCGGTTAGCTTCACCATGGTACCTTCACCATCTTTCCGTCAGGATTGCATTCGTATATACTTTGCTGTTGATACAACCGTCCTTTTCTCCCGGCAGCAGGAACCGCCTGTATTTCCCGGGAGCAACAGGCCCGTGCCCGCAACGGTGAGGTTTTACAAAAGATGTTTACACCCCTTGCGGTCACCCGCATACTTCCCCCGATCGCTTCTCTTATCTCCTGATCAGATCCATCTGTCTGTGTGATGCGCGAGCCGCCGGTAAAAAAGATCCTCTACTGGTGTGAACACTGCAATGTCCCCCTGATCGCAAAGAGCTGTGCGTGCGGGAACGTGGGAAAGAAGATCGAGCTCCTGCAGCCCTATGATCTCCGCCCGGCCCTTTCCGCGGACAGCGCCCTGATCCGGGACCTCGTGCAGGAGCAGTTCGGTGACGTGCCGCTCTCACGGGTCATCCTCCTGAACAAGACCGGCGGGACCGACCGTGCAGACCTCGTGATCATGAACGGCGAACCGTTCGGGCGGCTCACCTTCGATCCGGTTGCGCGGAAGTTCAGCCTTGATGTTGCAGCGGAAGCACTCCCGTTCATCCTCCCGCATGTCACGAAGGGGATCGTGGACCTCGACCTCTGTACCGACATACGGAGGGAACCGGGCCGGGTCGGGGGAAAACGGATCCCGCTCAAAGCCTCTCTTCCGGACGGGTCAGTGGTCGTGAAATATAAAAACCGGTACGGGACAGGCATGGTGAGGGACCGGACCGTCAAGGTCAGGGAGCTCAACCCTGTTGTCACCCGCACCCTGCCGGATCCCGGCTGGGATGAGGTCATTGAGAAGAACCGCTACCACTTAAAAAACCTGGAACGGAATGCCATCCGGACCATCCGGCAGCACATGAGCGACCGCCCTACGGTCAACGTCTCGTTCTCCGGTGGCAAGGACAGCACCGCGGTCCTCCACCTCGCCCGGAAAGCCGGAGTCACCAAAGCATTTTTCATAGATACCACTCTGGAGTTCCCCGAAACGCTGGAATTTGTCCGATCGCAGGGAGTGGAGGTTATCGAAAAGGGCGGTGACTTCTGGCAGGCCGTGGAGAAGGCGGGACCGCCGGGAAAGGACAACCGCTGGTGCTGCAAGTTCCAGAAGCTCCGCCCCCTCAAGCTCTACCTCGCGGAGATCGGTCCTTGTGCCACCGTGCAGGGGAACCGCTGGTACGAGTCATGGAACCGGGCCGGCCTCGAGGAGGCGAGCCAGAACCCCGACAACCCGCTGCAGCTCAACATCTCGCCGATCCGGAACTGGCGGGCCCTCGAAGTATTCCTGTACCTCTGGTGGCAGAAGGCGGAGATGAACCCGCTCTACGAACAGGGGATCGAACGAATCGGGTGTTTCCTCTGCCCTGCCATGCTCGAGAGCGAGTACGAGATGCTGCGGGTCATGCACCCGGAGTTTGCCCGCCGCTGGGATGCATTTGTCGAAAGATGGGCGGAGAAGAAGAGCTTCCCGGAAGCCTACTGTCGCTGGGGGCTCTGGCGGTGGAAGGCCCTTCCCCCCAAGATGCGGGAGCTCTGCGCCAGAAAAGGCGTCGCGGTCAACGACGACTATACCCTCCGCGGAGTGCCGCAGGGAGAAAAGAAGCATGAAATGGTTGATATTTCAGGAGAGAGAAGAATGGACAGGAAGATGACAGAGCAGTCCGGGCAGGACTATGCCGTACAGGAAATCCGGAAAGACTTCCCGCTCGTTTCCGAGATCGTCTATTTTGACAATGCAGCCACCAGCCTCTCCCCTGAGCCCGTGATACAGTCGCTCGTGGAGTTCGAACACAACTACCGGGCAAATGTCGGGCGCGGCGTCCACCGCCTCACCCAGATCGCATCGCAGCGCTACTGGCATGCCCACGAGAAGGTTGCCGGGTTCATCGGGGGAAAGAGCGGGGTTACGGTCTTTACGAAAAACACCACCGAGTCGATCAACATGGTCGCCTACGGCCTTCCCTGGAAAGCGGGAGACCGGGTGGTCACCACCATCCTTGAGCACCACTCGAACCTCCTGCCATGGTATAACCTTGCCAAACGGGGAGTGGGTGTCGATGTCGTGGGGATACGAGACGACTACTCCATCGACCTGTCCGAATTCGAAGCAGCCATCACCCCGGCGACAAAACTCGCTGCCGTTACCCACGCGTCCAACGTGCTGGGCGTGATAACCCCCCTTGCCGAAATTGCGAAGATCTGCCGGGACCACGGAGTTCTCCTGCTTGCCGATATGGCCCAGACCGTCCCGCACATGCCGGTCGATGTATCCGGGATCGGCTGCGATTTCTGCGCATTCTCCGGCCACAAGATGCTCGGCCCGACCGGTACCGGCGTCCTCTGGATGAAGGAACCGCTCATCGAACCCCTGCTGCTCGGCGGGGGCGGGGTCGAGACGGTGAAAGGCAGGGAGTTCGTGCTGTCCGAAGGGTACCAGCGGTATGAAGCCGGGACCGGCAACATTGCCGGGGGGATCGGCCTCGGGGTAGCGGTGGATTACCTCCAGGCGATCGGGATGGACAAGATCCGGAGGCATGAGCAGGCCCTGGCCACCCGGATCATTGAAGGTCTCCGCGGGATCTCCCGGGTTCATCTCTATATCACAGAACCGGCGGACCGCCGGGTCGGGGTCATCTCCTTTGTTGTCGACGGGTTCCATCCGCACGAGGTGGCCCAGCGCCTTGACGAGACGGCCGATATCATGGTGAGGTCCGGGCACCACTGCTGCATCCCCCTGATGGAGCGGCTCGGCCTCCCGGACGGGACGGTCAGGGTCAGCCTCGGGCCGTACAACACGGCCGAGGAGGCGGACCTATTCCTTGCGACCATGGAAGAGATCGTCAGGTAGTCCCCGTTCAGTCCTTTTCACTACCGTTGCCCCCTCCGGGCAGAGACGTTATTATCATGATTTATAGGAACAGACCGATATAGTTCTGGTACCACAAGGGGGCAGTCCTGCTCCCGGTCTTTGAGTGACCTTCCATGAAACCAAAACACCTCGCCGATATCTTCGCCCTTGTTCGTGAGAGACGGCCTCTCGTGCACCATATCACCAACTACGTGACTGTGAATGACTGCGCCAATATCACGCTCTGCGCTGGCGGTGCCCCGGTCATGGCCGATGCACCGGAAGAGGTGGAGGAGATGGCGGCTGTCGCAGGGGCGCTCGTCCTGAATATCGGGACCCTCAACACGGCCCAGATCGGGTCCATGCTCCTTGCCGGCCGGATGGCAAACGAGCGGGAGATCCCGGTCATCCTCGACCCGGTCGGGGCCGGCGCCACCCGGATGAGGACAGCGTGCGCCCGGCGCCTGCTCGACGAACTGGAGGTCGCGGTCCTCAAAGGCAATGCCGGCGAGATCGGTGTTATCGCGGGGGCGGAAGGGAGGGTCAGGGGGGTCGACTCCCACGGCCTCGAGGGCGATCCGGTCGCCGTTGCCAAAGACTTGGCCAGGTCCCTTGGGATTACGGTAGCAGTGAGCGGGGCCACCGATATCGTGACCAACGGGCGGCGTGTCATCCTCGTGGACAACGGCCACCCGATGATGGGCAGAATCTCAGGTACCGGCTGCATGGCAGCGTCCGTGACCGGGACATTTGCCGCTGTATCCCGTGACACTCTCGCCGCGTCAGTTGCCGCTTTCGCCGCGTTCGGTATTGCCGGGGAACGGGCGGCTGCCGCATCCTGCGGGCCCGGTTCGTTCAAGCAGGCCCTCTTCGACGAGCTTGCAGCCCTCGTCCCCGCGGACCTCTCGTCCTGTACACGCATCCGGTCACCCTGAGTCCCCTTTATGAAATACGAGCTGTACGTGATCACGGACGAGGCCCTGTCCGGCGGACTCCCGCACGAGGTCATCGCGGAACGGGCAGTCCGTGGGGGTGCCGATGTTATCCAGCTCCGGGACAAGTCCCTCAGCTGCCGGGACCTCGTCCGTATCGGGAGGCGGATCCTTTCCGTAACCGGCCCTGCTGGTACCGGGTTCATCGTAAACGACCGGCTTGATGTCGCCCTTGCCTGCGGGGCAGACGGTGTCCACCTCGGCCAGGGGGATCTCCGGCCCGGTGTCGCACGGCAGATCGCCCCGCCCGGGTTCGTCATCGGGGTCTCGGTCAGGAGCGTTGAGGAGGCAGTCTCAGCCGAAGAGGAAGGGGCGGACTATGTGGTCATCAGCCCGGTCTTTTCCACGGGTTCGAAATATGACGCGGGGCCCGGGCTCGCCCCCGCCCTGATCAGGGAGATCCGCATGAATGTAACGGTCCCCGTTCTGGCTATCGGGGGCATCGGCCCGGAGAATGTCTGTGACGTAATTGATGCCGGCGCCGACGGGGTTGCCGTGATCTCCGCGGTGGTGGCCCAGCCGGATATCACCGCGGCAGCCCGCAGGCTTGCGTCCCTCATCGAGGGGAGGAAACGGGCGGGGGACGCTGACCGGAAACGGCAGTCATGAACCCGAAATGCCGGATCCAGAAAAAGATATCGCAGTCTCAAAACAATATTTAATAAATCTCCGGAACCATGTTCAACAACGCATCAGGAAGCACGAGCTGATCAGGACATGAAGACCATATCATCGCAGACCACATTCTGGCTTTCCATCACGGCACTGCTTACGCTGGGGATTATTCTCGTCTCCATCTTCTCCTTAAAGAACGGCTATTACAGTATCTTCCCGTATTTCTATATCCTTCCCATCTTCCTGATCGCGTATTTCTCCCCGCGGTACGCTGTCTATTTCACGGTCCTCCTCGGCTGGATATTCCTCGGCATCGTCTACCTGTACGGGTCGCCAGACATCCAGCTCTACGGATCGAGCATCGCCTTCTTTTACGTCTTCGTCTCGCTCGGCATCGTGATCTCCGCCTTCTCCAGCCAGCTTGTGCAGGAGAAGAAATACCGGGATATCGTTGAGAACTCGCAGGCCGGTATCTTCACCTTCAGCCCCGAGACATCGCGGATCCGGGAGTCCAATGCACGGGCTGCTGGCATTCTCGGCTATTCTCCGGAAGAGATGAAGGACCTGGAAATCTCGGCGCTCTGGTTTGACGCGGACCAGGAGAACAGGTTCATGAAAAAATTACGGCAGGACGGGAAGATCGCCGATACAGAGATCGCCCTGCGAAAGAAGGACCGGGCCGTGATCTGGGTGCTTGCTACGGCATCCCTGATACAGGACGGGATGGCCAACTGTTCGATCGCTGATATCACGGAAAGGAAACGGATCAAGGACGAACTCATCGAGTCCGAGCTCCGCTACCGCACGCTCTTTGATGGGGCGAGCGATGCGATCTTCCTCCATGACCTCGACGGCAAGATCTTCGAGACGAACGTGATCGCCAGCCGGTACCTCGGCTACACGAAGAAGGAGTTCATGCAGATGAGGCTCCACGACCTGGACACGCACCCCGAAACCCTGCTGACGCCGGAAAAGGTGCAGGTCCTCCTCTCCCGGGGCCACCTGCTCTTTGACGCGGTCCAGAAGAAGAAGGACGGCACGACGGTAACAGTCGAGGTCAGCAGCCGCATGACCGAGTACTTCGGGATGTCCGCGGTCATGAGCACGGTGAGGGACGAATCGGAGCGGAAGTACTCGTGATGCAATCCGGTGCCTCCACGAGCCGGATGACCATAACGAAGGGTGACGGCCGGGGTACATGCGCAACTCAGGATATTTTCTGTCAGCTGAACAGAAGAAGAGAAGCCGCCGGGGGGACTTGAACCCCCGACCTGCTGATTACGAATCAGCCGCTATACCGCTAAGCCACGGCGGCGCGATACCTCACAATATCGGGTGTCTGCGCTAATAAAATATGTGTATCGGAAAACGGTGGGGGAGCCGGGGCGATACCCTACGTACCTGATAAAAATCTCTTTTGTTCTCCCTGCCGGATTACGAATACCCGCTCAGCGCAGTGACGTTCTCCTTCCCGGCATTCTCCTTCGGGGAGATGGTCCCGAACTTGGCCTCGTAGTCTGCTACTGTCTTGGTGAGCACCCCGAGAAGGTTCTTGGCATGTGACGGCGTGATCGAGACGATGGCTTTTGCCCGCGCCTGGTTCACCTGCGGGAGCTGGTGGAGGAACATGAACGTGAACTCGTCATCTTTGTACGCGATCTGGATCATGTTGCTGTAGACCGGGTCGAGGGTGGGCGGGATATTGACCGAGATTTCCTGTTGTGCCATGGAGATCAGGTATGCCCTGCTGCGAGATAACAGTTGATATTTGGGGGCGCGGGAAGGGCATCCGATCCTGCCCGGGGAGTCTCGCGGTTGTAACAGACCATCCGGCGCTCGAAGCCTGATGGCTTCTCGACCTCGTGGTTCTGACGAACCACTCGGTTCAGCAAAACTATAACCCGAATCGCTTCCCAGATTGGATGAGGAATCATCCCGATGTCCCATGGGGAACATGTGACGGTCTCGGACCTGGTGCGGGTTCACGCCTGCCCGGTCCGCTATTATTATGAACGCAACGACCCGCTCGCGGAGTCCGACCGGTACGCGGTCTGCAAGCAGCTCTCGTACCACCTCGGGAACCCGCTCGACCCGGAGGCGATCTGGGGCGAAGTTTTCGCTGTCCGCCCGACCGTTGATCCGGCTCTCCGCGAATTCCTCGCCTTCTGTATCGCCTCGTGCACTAAGTCCGAATGGAAACCTGCGCGGGAATGCGATGTGAAGGTAGTGTCAGCAAAGCACGGAATCGTCGGGATGATCGACCGTATAACCCAGGACGGGGCTTTTTCCATCGTCCGGGCCGCCGGTGCCATGCCGTTCGGGACCTACGCGGCCGACCGGCTGCGGGTTGCGGCGCTCGCGCTCTGCCTCGAGGAGATGACCGGCAGGATTGTCGAGGGCGGATGCGTGGAATACATCCCGGACGGGGTCTCGCGGTACCACGCGGTCCAGTCCCGCGACCGGCGGCAGGTGATCGCTACCCTGAACAGGATCCGGTCCATCCATAACGGGGAGATCCCCGGGCGCCCGCTCAACGCTCCCTGCAACCGCTGCAAGTACCGGGAGCGGTGCGGGAGCAGCGGCGGCCACCGGCTGAGCGAGTTGCTCTGATGAAATTCCCTGCACCGCGAATGCGGGGGTGGCAGCTGGCAGCCGGACGTATCTTTCGGATCTGGTCGTGAACCCGTCTCCGGTTTGGAAAAAAGATTTTTTATCGTCCGTCAGATGCGACGGTATTCCCCTTTTGGGACATGGATCTCGAACCGTGCCCCTTTCCCGGGCAGGCTGGTCTCCTTGATGATGATATCCGTGGTATACAGGATCTGCTTGATGAAGAAGAGGCCGTAACCGACATGCCGCCCGTACTCGGCAGGGAAGAGGGCTCCTTTCTTGTCAGCGGGGATACCGGCTCCGTCATCCTCGCAGACGATGACGAACTTGTCCTCTGACTTGCGATCGTAGAACCGTATCTTCGTTAGCTTCTCGCCGCCATGCTTCAGGGCGTTGTCGATCATGTAATAGAACGCTTTTTCGAGGAGCCGGTCGGCATAGATCTCCACATTCTGGATCTCGACCTCGACAGTGACCTTCCCGAGCTGCACGCCAACCCGTGCCCGCATGATGGTGTCCACAACGTTCTGCCATTCCGGCGGGCTGACACCGATGTCCTGATATTCCTTGATGAACTTGATCTGGCGGTGGATCCGGGTTATCGCGGCCTGGATCTTCAGGATATTGGGGGTCTTCTCGGCGTGCTCCAGATCACCGGAGAGCTCGGTCAGCTCATCGAGAATGTCCTGCCGCGTCACACTGTTGAGGAAGGTGAGTTTCGCGTTGGTATGGTTCAGTGCCCTCTCGAGGCGCCCGTGCTTCCTCGTCCCTGCAGCAAGGATATGCCAGAGCTGGATCGCGAAGACGGCAAGGGCGAAGACGAGAAAGATGCTGACCACGAGGAGTTCGTCCAGCTGGAAGGACTCGAAACCCGAGAGGGTGGCGACAAGGTTCTCGGCAAGGTTCAGCCGTGCCGAGACGAAGAAGACGAGAACAGAAAGAACAATAATTACGGCAAGGCTGGTGATCACCCTGAAATACGGCAATCGTTGTTTTTTAATCGAATCATCGCTCATATCCGTTTTCCTGTATCAGTTGTATTCTCCAATCAGACTTGAATATTGCGGAAAAAAGGCGGCTTTTCGCGAAGGGGTCTTCCGGGTTATCCGACACGGAAAACAGCCCCGGTACCGGCATCCCCGGTTGTTCTCCGCTCCGTTATCCCTGGGCGTCCATACGGCCGTATCCCCGGGGTTATCCTTGAGCCCCCCGCTGGTCTGTACTTTCCCGATCCCCGGGTGTTCCCCGCATTCGGCACTTTCACTGTGCGCATTCCTCCTCCTTTTATGGCTTCCTCGACAACAATCAGATCCGCAGAAGAAATAGGGGCGAATCACATGGGAGCACAACGGATCGAGAGTGGCACCCCGGAGGGTGACGCGCTGGGATTTTCTGAAGATCTCTTCTCCGGTTGGCTGGAGGTGCGGGACGACAACCGGCTCTACCTCCACTACATCATCTCACGGCGCCGTTGCGAGGGCAATACCCAGGACCTGATCCGGACCTGGCTGTCTATCGGGTACAATGTACGGGTGGTGATGCCCCGCCCCATCATGCAGCACATCCTCCGGAAGTTCCGGTTCGTCCCGTCCCTTGAATACCTTCCCCGCCAGTACCGAAGACTGCGTCGAAGTCTGGTACCGGCCGAAGATCCTGAATCATCCATTCCTGAAACGTCTTGAAGTAAGGGTCGCCGGCCTTTCCTGAGTGCGCGTGTGCAAAAGTATCCCGCACTCAGCAGTCAGAACTGATGTCCCAGGAGGGTCTTCGAGACGATATACTCCCCCCTGGCCTCCCGGGTCGTACCCACGACCAGCCAGAGCTCGGTGCCATGGCGCTCGCAGACGCCGCAGGCCTCGATGGTCTCTCCGGCGAGCGCCTGCCCGCTGTAGGTATGGGTGAAGGAGAGGACCCGGGAGACCGATTCGTGCTCCACCTCATAGACAGCCGGGCTGTCGAAGGCAAGCGACGCATCGGTCACGTCTGCTTCGATGGTCATCTTCCCGGTGACTGTTCCCCTGCCTGCAGGGGCTCTCCGGATCTCGTCGTAGGACCGGGTGTAGAGGATGTCGAAATAGGTCCCCCCGATCTGCCCCCGGTTCCACTTCCGCTGTTCGTGGAGAACAAATTCCTCGTCGCTGATCTCGGGTCTGCGTTTCTCGTACACCTTCCTCCACATCGGTCCGGAGAGTTTTTTGATTCTGCCGCTCCGGATTCCCTCCCGGACCCGGGCCTGCGCCTCGAACCAGTGCCTCCCGTACACGACCAGATCGATGTCCGAACTCTCGTTCTCGAGACCGCAGAGGAGTGAGCCGGTGCACCCGACAGTACCCGCCGGTAGCGAGAAGAGGCTGACGAGTTTCTGCACTCCCGGGTGGGCAGCGGCGATCCGCCCGATCTCGTGATCGGGTTTCAGTACCCTCTTCACGTCCCCATGGGGGACGTGGTGGAGGAGCCCGGCATACTGCGGCTTACGGCGGGAGATGAGGTCATAGGCCTCTTCAAAATCGTATTTGGTATAGTGCCTGCCTTCCGCATTGACCCGTTCACCCTGCTCATCAGGGACGTACCTGAGCACGCACCCAATCCGCTCATCGTTGTCATACGTGGAGACCGCGTAGAGCCACCCGTCTTCATCTTCAATGAAATCGCGAAGGCGGACAGGTCTTGGCATATCCCGGCCTCAATTCCCCGAGAGGAACGCTTCGACTTTGTCTGCCATGGCCCCCTTTCGCACGATTGTCCGCCCCGTGAGATCGACCACCGTGCTCGGCACCCCGGGCAGCGTGCCCCCATCGATCAGAAGGTCCCTCGGGACCGTGCACTCGTCCGGCGTCCGGGGGTCCTTCGACCCGTGGAGGTTTGCGCTCGTCGCCGTTATCGGGGAGTCGAACCGTTCGATCAGCCGAAGCGCGATATCCTGGGCAGGGATCCGGATGCCGATCATGCCGGTCCCCCCGGTGAGGATCTCCGGCACGCAATTCCGGGCGGGGAGGACGACGGTCACCGGCCCGGGGAGGAACGCCTGGATGAAACCCTCCATCCACGGCTCGGTGCGGGCGACACAGAAAAGCATCTCAAAATCCGAAACTGCGATGGAGACCGGCATCGAGAGCGGGCGTTGCTTTGCCTCGTACACCCTGAGAATGGCCTCATCGGAGAACGCATCCGCCCCGAGACCGTAGACAGTCTCCGTGGGATAAACCACGATCCCGTCATGCATCAGGATGGAGACTGCCTTTTCAATGATATCCATCAGAACTCACGTCCGCGGACGCGGTTGATATCGAAGACAGCCTTGCTGGAGATGTGCATCACGGCAAATACGCCGGCTTGGATCGGGTCGGTGACCACGAGGTCGGCGTGGTCCGGCACGGTCCCCGCCATCCTGAGGGCTATCACCGGGATCCCCGCTTCCCGGACGCGGTCCACCGCCTTCGAGATATCCCCCCCCATGATCGAACCGGCCAGCACGAGAATGGACGCCCGGGGCAGGCGTGCGACTGCGTCCACCGCAAGCGCGAGCGTCCGTTCGCCCACGAGCGGGATGGTGTCCACCGAGATCCGCTCGCCGCGGATGTTGTGCCGGTCTGCCTCGTTCACCGCACCGAGCGCGACCTGGGCAACCTGTGCCCCGCCGCCGATGATGATCACCCGTGACCCGAAAATATGGCCGAACGGCTGGTAGGATCTGACGTCCCTGACGGATGCGATGCCATTCAGGTCACTGATGAGGCGGTCGTGATCGCGGACCTCAGCACTTTCGTATTCAAAATAGAGTTCAGCAAGACCGATGTACGGCCCGGAATCGAAGACTTCCTGGTTGATCATCACGATGTTGGCATCGTGATCGGCAACGACCGTGGCGATGTCCCGCAGGACGCCCCTGCGGTTTTCCGCTATGATCCGGATTGCCGAGCGCTCAGGTTCAGATTCCATGCAAATGATGCGATAACCGGGGATCGAACCGGGTTAGAAGCTTGGGAAGCTCCTGTCCTACCGCTAGACTATTATCGCACGGTGATGTTGCTGTTCTCTTATATTGCGTGTTTTTAACATAAATATAGTGTTTTTTAAGGATTCCCATTTAAACTCGAAAACCCGGCTTTTATTACAACTTGGGTTTTCTCAAATAGTGTTAACACAGCTACTTCTTAAATAGACCATGCGGCGTAATTCTTACGCCGCAGTCTCACATCTTCGATGTGGGACTTTCTCCGCCTCTTTTGAGGCTACAATTGGTCATAATTGTTGTGTTCAACACTATAAAACCGAGCTGGGGCCCGCCCCGGTCCTGGAGTGGGGCGCGGGAAGAAAGACAACAGCCGGCACGATCTCTTTTGTTTTGGCTCTTTTCGATATTATTAAGAAAACCGGGACAGAGTACATACACGACAGTCCTTTTCAGTCCCCTTTCCGGCAGGACGACAGGGAATTCATACCCGCAAGCCTGAAGGAGCCCCGCAGCTCCTGCAGCTCCCGGGAAGTCAGTACAGGAGAATATCATGACGCTACGGAAATTTCTCATATACCTCTTCATCGCAGTCTGCCTGCTGGCCATCGTGCCGCCGCTCCATGCTGACGACAACCAGCAGGTGAACGTGATCTACCAGAGCACGTTCTCAACGGATCCCCGGTGGATCACGAACAACCCGTCGACCGATTACTGGGACCCGAACCGGGGGATGTACCATTTTTCCATACAACCAAGCACGGGCGCCTATGCCTATAAAGAAGTCAACTATAACGGGGGCCCGTTCACGCTTGAATACGATGTCATGCTCACCCGGATCGACGATGGTGCAACCTTCCGCCTCGGCTTCTCGGGAGCAGAGATGAACCCGGGCAAAGGCCCCAATGTCCTGACAGAATTTACCAACGCCAAATTCGGCCAGATCATGTGGCTGCACATGGTCACGCCCGGCAACAAGATGGTCGAGGTTGACAGTCAGCATGACGATACCCTGACCAGCGGCACCATCGCGTACGAGGGGCCAACTGCCAAATACGAAGTGAACACGACGTACCACGTTACCGTGAATTATGATAACGTTACGAATATCCTCAGCATGAGGGTAAACGATAGGAATACCGGAACTGAGATCTGGGGCTATTTCATCAATACTATCGACCCGCTGTACGGGATGGACCGGATTTACCTTGGTTCAATAGGCGATTACGGGCAGATGTACATCTTTGCCGAGGGATACATCGACAGTGTCCGCCTGACCACTCCGTCCACGGTTACGCCGGTGCCGACATTCGCCGCCACCCTGACTCAGACCCCCGCTCCCGGATCGGCCCTGACAAAGGTGACGACCCATAAACCGACTCTGACGGTACCGACGCCATACCCGACGGCCACCCCGCAGTCCCCCTTGCCGGGAGTCCTTGCCATTGCGGCACTCGGTATTGCAGCCCTCTGCAGCTGGCTTCTTCCGGTGAGAAAGAAATAACTTTTTCCCGTGTTCCCCCATTTGAAAATCCCGCCGGGCCTTCGGCTGAGGTATTTTTCCCGGTATGTGCAGCACGGGATTTATCCGTACGGTTTGAGGAATTGCCTGATGACAAACACTGCCGGGAACGGAAGGGTTCAGGTCAGCGGTTTATGGCCATTCTTTTTACCGTGACCGGCGCCGGACGATCGTAAAAAAAGTGGAGACTTTGCATGTATGACCCGGCAGGGATCTTTTCGTATCCCTCCCGGCCTCTGGAGAGAGAGATTACCGCGGATGTACGGGGCGATCTTGGTGTACTGCTGGCTGATTTCTTGGCCCTCTGCAGTGAGGAGGGGGAATGTACGTGGGTGGTCATCGTTCAAACGGGCAGGTGACTTCTGACGGGGAATCCCGTGCTGTCCATGGCAGCAGGGTCTGCGGTGCGTTCACCAGGGCCCGGTCCTCGAGCGGAAACAGGAGTAGGAGGTACAGAACGCTCTAACACAGGCACGGTCAGAGGATATGTCATGCCGCTCTCCTGAAAAACGGCACTCCCGCATCCAACCCTGCAGGAGATATCCGGCCCTGCCGCACGGGATGGGTTCGCCATCAGCGCAAGGGACAGGAGGATGAGTGAAAACCCGATGATGATCTTGCCTGTGTCCATGTCCATGTCCCCCTTCTTGCGGTTCCTGGGTCGGTGACATGCCGAACTATGCTCGTGCATCACCTGCTTATACTCTTTTTCTGCTCCTGCAGATAAATACCCCAAATCGCCCTGGTTTGTTGGTATAACCGCGGGGTTCAACAGAAAACCACGGTGGTTATCCTGTGAGGAGGTAATATAAACCGTCATGACCCAATCTTCCGGTGACTACATGGTGACACCAACAGAGAGAATCCGGATGGGGTGCTATGGATTCCGCGGATAAGTCTCCCACGATAATTGTCCATGAAGAAGCCGATTCGCTGGAGGAGCTCTCGGAATATCTTGATGTGCTCTCGAGCAGCGCACGGCTCAGGATATTGAAATTCCTCGGGAAAAAGCCCCGCGACGCACGGGCGATCTCAAAAGAGATCGAGACGAGCTATGAAAATACCAAAAAACATCTCGACAGGCTCCTGAGTATAGGCGTCATCAAAAAAGAGGCCGGCCTTGGCGCCCCGACGTCCAAGGGAATACACCCGGTCTGGGAATATTCTCTCGTCCCCGGCGGGATGGAAGTTATCGTCAGGAACCTCGGGCTCTTCTCCAATACCCGGGTCCAGGTCGTGGGAAGCGAGATCTCAAAACGTCTCGGCGAAGTGAAAGGTACCCTCTCGAAGGAAGTGCTGGGAAATGTCCCCGCAGCAATCGCGCTTGGCGGATCTGACGACGGGAAAGTGTTCTCACTGCGGGACAGCACGGTCAGCATCGGCAGGAATGACCCGGAACACGCCTCATCATACCGCCCTGATTCCGATATCGTCCTCTCCGACAGTTACACTGCCGTGACCCGCGTCTCCCGCCCGCATGGCAGGCTCGTACATGACAAAGGGACCTGGTTCATCGAAGACTGCGGGAGCACCGGCGGGACCCAGCTGAACAACACGAAGCTCGAAAAGAATGTCCGGGCCCCGGTCCGGGATGGGGACCTCATCGAGCTCGCAAAAGGAATTTCCGGCGTGAAACTGCTGCTGATCCTCCCAGGGAATAGCTGATGTATCCTGTCTCCGTACCCGGAACAAGCCTCCCCGCTTTTCATACCGCACCGGCACCCACGACCTTCTGACCCGCCTGTGATCCCGATGCACCGCTTTCTCCCCTCCCTGCTCATCGTCGCCCTTACCCTTGCCTTCCTGTGCCTGCCGGTCACGGCAGCAGAACACACCGTTGCCCCATCCGGTGCCGATTTCGTCACCATCAAGGACGCGATCGACTGGTCTGCCAGCGGGGACACCATCCTGGTGAAAAGCGGGACCTATACGGAGAACCTGAAACTTGACAGGCAGGTCTCCCTGATCGGTGTTGATACCGGAGGCGGAGCCCCGGTGATCGCGACCGGGCGGGGAGATGCCATCACGGTCCTTGCCAAAGGGTGCACCATCGAGGGTTTCACCGTGCAGTCAGGTACCTCATCGGGCGGGATCCGGATCACGTCGGAGGGCAACACAATCCTGAACAATACCATCCGGGACACTGCGCAGGGCATCGCAATCGTCTCGGGCGGAAAAACCACTATCACCGGGAATGAGATCTCCGACAACAACAAGGCAGGCATAGCCCTCGAGTCCTCCAGCGGGAATCTGATCGAGAAGAATGTCCTGCAGAAAAATACTGTCGGGATCTCCTTAGACGAAAGTTCGCTCGCAAATTCCATATACCGGAACACGTTCGTGAATCCTGAAAACGTCGTCTCGAAGAGCCCTGATTCCGTATGGAGCTCTCCCGCCCCATTCACCTATACGTATCTCGGCCTGATGGATGAGAGCCGGATGGGCAATTACTGGAGCGACTATTACGGCCAGGACAAGAATGGCAATGGCATCGGGGATACACCCTATGTCATCAGCCTTTCGGCCGGGAGGAACAGTCCGGGGGGGGCCCGCAGGATATCGTTGATTCGTTCCCCCTGATGGACCCGCCGGAATATTATACCGGTGTTACTCAGAGTACGGCGCCCATGCCTGTCAGCCCATCCGGCAGTCCCCCCCCATCAGTGAATCCCACTGCGTCTGTTCCGGCGAGGACAACGGCGCCCTCAGCACAGGGCCAGTTCCCCTTCGGGAGCGCCGGCCTTGCCGTCACCCTGCTTCTGGTCGCGGCAACAGCCGCGGGAGTGTATTTCTTTGCCCGGAAAAAGGGTGGTACTCCTCATGAGGCCCGGGTCCAGGCAGCTTCCACGGTAACCCGTGTGCTCAATACCGTGGCCGGGCGCACCCGTTCCCTGCTCACCTTCCCCGCTGATAAGACCATTCACGTGGACGAGACGGCCTCATCACCACTCCCGTCCGCAACCGACAAGAAGAGCTACTTCCCAAAGGAACTTGAGAATAAGTATACCGGTATCAGGTTCGTGGGGCGCGGCGGGATCGCCTGGGTCTTCTCTGCCTGCCGCAAATCGGACAGTGTCAGGGTGGCAGTCAAGATCCCGATCAGCTTTGACGAAGTGACCGGGAAGTGTTTCCTGAACGAGATCGCGGCCTGGGAGACCCTGCGGCACCCCAATATCGTCGAGGTGACCGCAGTCAATATCCTGCCGGTCCCCTACGTAGAGATGGAGTTCGTGGCCGGTTCGCTCGAGGGGGTCGGGAAACCCATGCCGGTCTGGAAGGCGGTCCACCTCATCACGGGAGTGGCGGAGGGTCTGCGTTACGCCCACGGGCACGGGTTCATCCACCGGGACATCAAGCCCCACAACATCCTCCTCACCGAGGAGCTCGTGCCCAAGATCACCGACTGGGGGATGAGCAAGGTGCTTGCAGCCGACGTGAAAAAGTCGAGCGTTGCCGGGTTCTCGCTCTCCTATGCCGCACCGGAACAGGTCTCTCCATCTGAGTTCGGGAGGACGGACGAACGCACGGACATCTACCAGCTCGGCGTGGTCTTCTACGAATTGGTGACCGGGTCGATCCCGTTCGGCGGCGAGAGTATCGTGGAGGTCGGAAATGCCATCCTCCGGGAGACGGCGGTCGCCCCGAGCGAGTTCAACCCCGAAACCGAGGCAGTGGAGAAGATCATCCTGAAGTGCCTTGAGAAAGACCCGGCGCAGCGCTACCAGTCCACGGCAGAACTCCTCGATGCCCTCCACGGCTATCTCGACGAGGACGAAGACTGATGTACCGCTCTGCTGCCGGTAACGGCTACAGAGGGTATGCGAATGAAGGTGGATGGTTGTGACGGATAACGGGAAGACCTACGAACCCGCCACCTGCGGACACTGCGGGGGGGAAGGTTGCCTGTACCTGCAGCAGGACCGGGACCGTCCTTGTCGCCGCCCCGAAGAGGCCCTGCCGGCACTGCGAGGGCGTGGGCTGCATCTACTGTGGGTTCACCGGCTGGGCCGAGCCCAAGGGAAAATACGACTGACGTTCAGGTCCGTTCCAGCTGGCTGCAGAACTTACCCTCGGTCCTGCGGGGGATCACGCACTCCTCGTACCGTTTTGCAAAGTACCGGTCGGTCATACCGGCGATGAAGTCCCTCACCAGTTCGGCAGGTGTTGCAGACCCGAGATAGCGGGGACTGGTCCAGCCGGACGCGATAAAATCCGTAAAGATCCTTGCGCTTTTATCGTCCCTTTTGATATCTTCGAGACAGGATAAGAACAGGGTTGAGTACATCCGGCGGATCTTGCCCCGTTCCGCGGTCAGGACCGGGTTGTCGTAGATCCGCTCCCGCGAATAGGTACGCAGGGCGATCAGGGCGGACTCGACGTCCCTGCTGTAGGAGATGTATCCCTCGTTCTCGGTCTCGCTGTTCTCCAGCAGGTCGTAGATCAGGGTGTTGATGATCTCACGGTTTGTCCCGCCGAGGACCTCTTTCGACTGCTCCGGGATCTCCTCGCCTGCCCCGATGAGGCCAACTTCCCGGGCATCCTGCAGATCGCGCCCGATATACGCGATGGTGTCGGCGAACTTAACCACGCATCCCTCGAGCGTCATGGGCGAGCGGGAGCGCCTTCCGTCAGCGTTGTCCTGCACTTTCTTGTCGAACGCGAGCCAGCCGGTACAGGGCTCCGCCCGTATCCGGACATCGTCGGCCTCGCCGTTGTGGCAGAGGACGCCGTCCAGCACCTGCATGGTCAGGTCGCAGTCCTCGATCTGGTCGAGGAAACGGACGCTCTGGACGTTGTGGAAGAACTTCCCGATCCCGTGCTGCCCGCAAATCCCAGAGAGGCAGGACTCGCCGAAATGGCCGTAAGGGATATGCCCGATGTCGTGGCCGAGTGCTATTGCTTCGATCAGGTCCTCGTTGAGCCGGAGGCACCGCCCGATCGTCCGTGCGATCTTCGAGACCAGCTGGACGTGGATGACCCGGTGGGTGATGTGGTCGTTCTCCACGAAGAAGAAGACCTGGGTCTTGTCAATGTACCGCGTGTACGCCCGGGTGTGGATGATCCGGTCTGCATCGCGTGAATAGGGGGTCCGGATATCATCCGGTGTCCGGTTGTGCCTCCGGACCGCATCGGCGCCCGTAGTTGCGAGCGGGGAGAGGAGCGACTCTCGTTTTTGCGACATAGCCTTGATGGAAGAAGCCAGTCCAGTATCGGGCACCCGTGTCCGTGACGGTTTTTTCATGCCGGAGGAGAGTCAGTGCCGGGGGGTATTAAGGGTGGTGCCGGAATGAAAAGGAAAATAAATGAAAATGGTGGACATGGGAAAATTTTGCACACATATATATCGAAGATTCAGATGGTTTATCGTCCAATACAAGATAATTGTAAGGATGTGCTTTTCAGAGAGCACTGGGTATTCCGCCAAAACACATTATTCAGATATTTCGACGAGATGAGTACACTTACATTTCCGATGCGATGAACGCCGCCGCACTCGAAGAACTCTGACGAGTTCTTTTCATCCTCTAGGTTCCGATGAACCTCTTCGGAACTCGAAGTTTGAGGACTTCTCCACTGCCTTCGGCTGCCCCAACGGGGAGCCAGCCATGACCAGATGGTCAGGGCTGGCTGAAGAAAATTCTATAAAGAATTTTCGACTCGCCCCCGCGGCGGATCAATTACCGGAAAATTCACCAAAAAATGAGGTTTTTGTGTGAACCACCGTGCCCCGCCGTGCCTCGGAGAGGCCCTGAGGCGGGGAGACCTCGTAAATCCGGAAAATTTTTAAAAGGTTTTCTGGTTTGCAATTTACCTCCCGTAGGTGACATAGGTCTCCCCGTACTGGACGACATGTCCCTGCATGGCCCCTGCCAGCTGGTCTTTGGTCGCCCCGCCCTTCAGCGGCAGTTCAGCGTCCAGCCCGTACACCTTGAAAAAGTAGCGGTGGGTCTGCCCTTTCGGTGGGCAGGGGCCGTTGTACCCTATCCTGCCGAAGCTGTTCTTTCCCTGAACCGCCTTCATGGGGAACGTCACTTCCGGGGTCTTGGGGATCTTCTCCGGGATGAGTCTTGCCAGTTCCATGTTCCACGCGATCCAATGGACAAACCCACCCCCGCCGGGAGCGTCCGGGTCGGTGAGGATAATGGCAAGGCATTTCGAAAGTGCCGTGTTCACTCCGCCGACCCCGATCTCCGGCGACCGGTCCTCGCCGTCGCACGTGTAGTCGCTGGGGAGAATTTTGACCGAAATCGTTATTTTCAGTTCTTCCATTCCCAAACCTCCGTTACTGGCAATAAGCACGGATATGCTCTTAAACATGACGTTCGGGGCAGGGGGCCGATTGCTATCGCGAACAGACGGCCGCAGTCTCTCCGAACTGAAGGACATGCCCTCTCATCGCGGCGACGAGTTCGTGCTTGCCCGAGCCGGGGGCGAGGTCGAGCATGGCATCCAGCCCGTAGACCTTGAACTGGTACCGGATCATCTGCCCCGGTGGCGGGCAGGGGCCGGTGTAGCCGACAGTGCCGTAATCGGTGGTGCCCTGCACGGCAGGGACCGGTACAGTCACGACCCCTTCACGGGGGATGCCGGCCAGGATTACCGGCCGGCCAGGGAGGTTCCAGCAGGTCCAGGGCGTGAACGAACAGCAGGACTTCTCGAACGGGTTGAAGACCATGACCGCGACCGAGGCAGCATGCAGTTCCCTCAGCATGATCCTCGGCGAGAGGTTCTCACCATCGCAGGTGTGCGTAGGGGGAAATTCCAGGAAGTCCAGTATGGCGACAAGGCGATCCATACTAGAGACTTGTGGCGGGAGACCATGAAAGTTCCCGGCCGGTCATTTCGTTACCATTTTAATCCCCGGAACAGCATGCGTCAGTACATGGGCTCACTACGGGAACCACCGGGTAATGCGGAGCTGAAATCCATCGGTGTAATCCATTCGCCGTACTTCCGGCGCGGGGACGCACCCCGTCAGGGGCGGTTGTCGGACCAGGAATCAGCAATCGAGATACTGCCGGAGTACGCGGAGGGACTGCAGGACGTGGAGATTCACCCGCACCTGATCGTTCTCTATTGGCTCGACCGTGCCGACCGGGGAACCCTGAAGGCAACACCCCCGGGCACCTGCACGGAACACGGCGTATTTGCCACCCGTTCTCCCGACCGGCCCAACCCGATCGCGTTTTCGGTTGTGGATGTTGTCCGCAGGGACGGCAACCGCCTCGTCGTCCGGGGGCTCGATGCGCTTGACGGTACCCCGCTGCTGGACCTCAAGCCTTTCATCGCGGCAGTGGACTGCGTCAAGGACTGATGCGGCAGAATTACGGCCTGCCCCGATCTCCCACCTTTATTGTCTTGCAGGGACAACTGGTGAGAGTACAGATTGGTTTTTTTGTGAGGCATCCAGATGGCAAAGAACAATACCCAGAACCAGCAGCCGGATGAAACGTGCGAAAAAGAGTGCTCCAGCTGTCCGACTGCCGGCACATGCCCGTCGGCAAAGAGCGGGGGGGCCGGCCTTCCGCCCAAGGCAGAGATCGACGTGAAACACGTCATCATGGTCCTGAGCGGGAAAGGAGGGGTCGGCAAGTCCACCGTATCGGTCAACCTCGCCTACGCCCTCTCGAACCATGGCAAGAAGGTCGGGCTCCTCGACCTCGACATGCACGGCCCCAACATCCCCAAGATGCTCGGGATCGAGGACCATAAGCTCCAGGTGATGGGCGACCGGATCGAGCCCGTCCACGTTACCGGCATGCTCTCGGTCATCTCGATGGCGTTCCTGCTGCCTGACACCAGCACCCCGATCATCTGGCGCGGGCCCATGAAGATGGCCGCGATTCAGCAGTTCCTCTCCGAGGTCAACTGGGGCTCCCTCGACTACCTCGTGGTCGACCTCCCCCCGGGGACCGGCGACGAAGCCCTCACTATCGCCCAGCTCGCCCCCAATGTCCGGGGAGCGGTCATCGTGACCACCCCGCAGGACGTAGCAACGCTGGACGCCCGCAAATCGGCAAAGTTCGTGGAGAAACTCGGCCTCCCCGTCATCGGGATCATCGAGAACATGAGCGGCATGCTCTGCCCCCACTGTGGTGGAGAGATCGACCTCTTCGGCAAGGGCGGCGGGAAGAAGATCGCTGAAGAGCTCGGCATCCCGTTCCTCGGGGCCATCCCGATCGATATCGAGATGCGCAAGGCCGGGGACGAGGGCCGCCCGTTCATCATCCGCCGCGGCGACAGCCCCACGTGGAAGAGCGTGGACAAGGTCATGGAAGAGCTGATCCGGGTTGTCGAGGGGTAAGATGGACTTCCAGCGGGTCCTGACCGGCAAGGAGAAGCCGCTCCCGATCTACAAGGGCGTGGTGGCGTGCCTCGAGAACCCGCAGGCGTTCCCCGACCTCCTCGAACCGATCTACCGGGAAGCGATGGGACTTGATGACGATACGCTCGACCGGTTCCGTTTTTCCCTGATGAGGCTCCAGCTGTATGCCGATATCCACCGGAACGAGGACCTCGAGAAAGCGATGTACATCAAGTTCGTCGCGCAGGTCCTCGAGAAAGTGATCTTCGGGTCGCTGATCATGGAGCCTGCGGAGCCATCCGCGGACTGACTTTTTCCCTCCAACCAGAAAGCACTTATCGGGGAAAATGTGCATTGGTGATACCTATATGTGCAGACCCGATCAATACTAGGAACGATACCATTGCCGGGACGGATCATTCACCCGGCCCGGATGAATACCCTACGTCAACCACGACCGGAGCTACCATGACATCACGTATGCAATCCCCTCACACGACCTGTCCGGGGTGCCAGGAAGAGGTATTTCTTGACGAGCTCGTAGGTGGGAAATGTCCCCTGTGCGGCTGCTCGCTCGAGGAGTTCGACGAGTCGTTCGGGGAGTACGAAGGGATCCTCGATCGCTCGGACCTCTCGTGGCTCATCTTCAACTACTTTGTCTTCAAGAAATTCGTTGACCTCGGGGTTCCCCCTCACCAGATCATGGAGTTCGTCTCCACCTATGAGCAGAATGTGGAGAAGCCTCCCGAGGAGTGGGAGAAGACCGGCTTCGTGCTCGAGATCCCGATGAAGGCGCTGGCCCGTGTCATGCCAAAGCGCTGCTCGAAATGTAACCGCTGGTTCTTCCGCGGCGGGAAAAAGCAGATCCGGGGCGACATGCGGAAGACCGCCCTCGCGGTCGAGTACGTCTGCGACCGGTGCTGAAGACCGAAACGGACGTTTATATTTTTTTAGTGCTGGTAGTCCAGCTCCGTGACATTGCCGGTCCGGATATCGACCCAGCCGGTCGCGGGTGGGAGGGATGCGTTCGCCCGGATGATGTCGTCGTCGAAGATCACCTTCCAGCGGAGGGGGATGCTGCCCGGCTGCTGGATGATGCCGGGCGGGTGCCGGTTCTGCCAGAGGATCTCCTCCGAGAGGATATGGATACTCTCCGCGGACGCGGGAGATACGTTCCCTGCTGCCCGGATGACGGCGACCCCGGCATCATACCACGTCAGGGACGGCCCCATGGTCACGGCGAACGAATAGTCCTGCGTTGTCCAGAGCTGGTCGTACCCGATCACCTCCCCGCTGACGGCATCGACGGCCACCATGAACCTGTCCTCGTCGGTGGGGTACCCCGAATATATCCGCCTGTAGGTGAAGCGGTACTCCCCTGCGACCGGGCCGGCCGCAGTCCCCCATGGCTCGTAACGGGATACCGTCATGTTGACAGGGTGGGCACCGATCGTGTGGTCGGAGATGTAGCGGGCGGCGATATCCTGCGCCTGCTGCTGACTGAATACAGGGGTTGCCGGCCTGCCGGCGGCAGGGACCGTGAGGGAAAATGTGGCGATTCCCCCGGACGTGGCATCGATGCTCCCGTTCAGGAGTTGTGTATTTCCGGAATAGAGAGTGAACGCCCAGACCTTCCCCCGCTCGGGATCATCGCCGTACCGCACGTCAACCCTGTCCGGGTTCAGGGAGGGGAACACCGATCCCGCGATGAATTTTGCCTGTCCTGCCGATACCGGTGAGGTGTCCTGCCCGGGGGTCCAGGACTCACCGCTCGCGGCATCGATGAACGCTGTGGACTCGTCCCCGGCTCCCCCGCTGACCGGGCGGATGACGAACCCGAACAGGGTATGGCCTGACATAGTGGAGAGGTTGACGCTGAGGATGGCGAACTCCTCCGCCGGGTAGGAGCGGCGGAGTGCCGCAACCGCGTCTGCGAGGGAGATATTCCCGGCAGAGGGCTGCGATGGGACACCGGGCCCGACGACAAAACCCGGTGTGGGGGTCGCCGTGGCATTCAGGACAGGGGAGATGGTGGCCGCGGGAGGAGCCGGCACGGTCACGGGCTGTTGCGATGAGAGTGCCGGTACATGCACCCAGCCGGGGGACGGGACGCCGGAGAAAAGAACTGCCGCCGCAACGATAGCGATGAAGATACCGCCAAGGATAGCCCGCCTGACGAGGCGCCGCCGCCGGTTTATCATCACTTTCTGCCGGTAGCGCTCCGGCAGGTATGGCTTGTCGAAGTCTTCGGAATCCCCGCTCATCGCTGCCGCCCCATGCTTCGTTACTACCATATTCCCTGCAGGGGTTAAAAAGACCGGGCTTACCGCCCGGAAAAATACGGGATGTCCCATGATAGCGGGCCGGGCATGTTCCGACGGTAATGCAGGGGTTGCGGGAAAATTACGGCTCTTCTTTCCTGTCGTCCCGTTTCCGGCGGCTGACAGACCATGCGTCCAGTGCCACGACCACGGCCGCGAAGAGCACGGCAAGAATCCTCGGGTCAACGGATATACCGATGGGCACCGGGCCAAAGGCCATGTACCTCGGGCCGGGCATGGTCGGGCCGCCCACCTCGAGTTCGAAGATCCTGACCGGCGCCGGGGTAGGGCGAAACTGCACCGGTACCGCCGACTCATTCAGGATACCGGCGCTTATATTAAGGTCCGGGCCGCCCGCCAACTTTTGCATCCCCGTAGGGTTACCGTGTCCCGCTGCAAGGGCAGCAGGCACCGCCACGAGACCTATCGCCATAAAGGATGCGATGATCACGTGGGCGGGCCCCGCACTGCCTCTCCCAATCCCCATGATCGTTCCCCGAACAAGCTATCCGGGTGCGGGGGTCAACAGGTTTGTGGTCGGAAGATCTTCGCTTCCCGTGCCCGTTCCGCCCGGGGCACGAAACGGGTGGGTCGGGTCAGCCCCGCTTACAGGCTTTCCAGTGCCCGGAGGCTCTTCATGACCCCGTCCAGCGTCCTGACCTCGATGACCGCGGTCGCACGTTCCCGCTGCTGTGCAGCCATTACCGCACGGAAATCGATCGTGCCTTCCCCCACGGGGCTGTGGGAGTCCCGCCTCCCGTCGTTGTCGTGGAGGTGCATGTGCTCAAACCCCGTATCGAGGAACCCCGCGAGGCAGTGGTTGAGGTTCGCATGGCCGGTATCGAGGGTGAACCCGCTCCCGTCGATCAACCCGAGGTCCTCCGGCGTCCGGAGGTTGAAGAAGTGCATGTCTCCCATGTTCTCGAACCAGAACGTGACCGAGCTTTCCTCTGCTGCCTCCTTGAGCTCATCGAGGGACTTCCTGAACTGCCGGTCGGCCTGCCCACGCTCTTGTTCCCAGGCAAAATATCCCGGGTGGAGGACAACGGGGGCGCCAATCTCTGCTGCAACTGAGAAGCAGTCGGTCATGACCTCAACGCTCGCCCTACGGATGGACTCGAAGAGGGACGCGACATTGATCCCGTGGTAGGGGGCGTGGAGGACGAAGTCCCCGGAATAACTCGCGAACAGACCGGGGTCGTCCACGAAATGCGGGCCCTCGTCCATCACCTCGATGAGGGTGGTCATGGCGGAGAGCCTGTCCAGCGCAACGGGAAGCGGTTCCCCTAGGAGGCAGTAGGTCGAGATCCCGATCATCATGAGCGGTAGCGTGAGACGGGATAAATAGGTATGGGAGTGGGCAGGGGACCGCGTCAATCGGACGCAGTTGATGGCATGCATCGCTCCCGATAGAGAATGGGGTCACCTGTTATACCTCTCTGTCTGCCGCCCCTGCCCATTTACACGGTTGCCTGGGGTAGGGAGGGTGAGTAACCCTCCCATGCTAGGGGAGGTGGGAGGTAAGAAATTCAGTACGTCCGTCCGACAAGGGTCGCCTTCCCCGGCTTCCCGCAGACGATGCAGCACCCTTCCGTACAGGTTACGTATGCCGACCGCACGTCTGTCCCGAGGATGCTCGAACTGGCCTTCTCTTCGATCGCGTCCCCGCAGTCCCGCTGCCCGCACCAGTGGACGACCGCGACCTTCCCTTCGTTGAGGGCAGCAACGAGCGCCTCCATGGAGTCCACGGTGCAGAGGTGCGACTGCGTGTGCTCCTCCGCACGGGTACGGATGGCAGCGGTAATCTCGCCGAGGACGCGGGTCACGCCGTCAGTGACGGTCGCAAGCTCGATCTGGCTCTTTTCACCGGTCCGCTTCACGGCCATCACTTTTCCGGCATCCAGGTCCCTTGGCCCGAGTTCGAGCCGGAGCGGGACGCCCCTGAGCTCCCACCAGTAGTACTTCGCGCCGGGCCGCATGTCGCGGGTGTCCGTCTTCACCCGGACCCCTTCCTTTCTGAGGTCTGACTCCAGTTTCTGCGCGGCGGCGAGCACATCTTCATGCCGTTTCCCGATTGTGATCGGGACGATGACTGCCTGGACCGGTGCAACAGCAGGTGGGAGGATGAGCCCCTTGTCGTCGCCGTGCAGGCTGATGAGAGCTGCGATGCACCTCTCGGAGATCCCGTAGCAGGTCTGGTTTGCCAACTGCTGCTCCCCGTTCCGGTCCTCGTACTGGATCGAGAAGGTCTTCGAGAAGTGCGTGCCGAGGTGGTGGACGGTGCCGATCTGGAGTGTTTTCCCGTTGGGCATGATCGCGTCGACCGCGATCGTGTAATCGGCACCGGGGAACTTGTCCCAGTCCGGGCGCTTCGAGACCGTGATCGGGATGCAGAGCCCGTCGTAGAACTCGCGGGTGAGGGCGATTTCGTACTCCACCTGCGCCTCCGCCTCGTCCCACGTGGCGTGGACGGTGTGCGACTCCATGAACGAGGTGATTTCACGGAGGCGGATCAGGGGGCGGGTCTGCTTGGTCTCGTACCGGAATGTATTCACGATTTGGTAATATTTCATCGGGAGGTCGGTATGCGAGCGGAGCCAGAGCGCGTACATCGGGTAGATCGCGGTCTCGCTCGTAGGCCGGAGGGCGAGCTTCACGTCGAGTGGTGTCGTCCCCCCGTGGGTCACCCAGTAGACCTCGTCCTCGAAGCCCTTTATGTGCTCCGCCTCCTTCATGAACTCCTGCTCAGGGATGAGCAGCGGGAAAAGGGTCTCCTGCTGGTCCCGGTCCAGCAGGTCGCGGAGCCGCTGGTACACGAACTTGCGGATCGCAAACCCGTACGGGTACCAGACATAGAGCCCCTTGACCGGGTAACGGACGTCCATGATCCCGGCACGCCACAGGAGATCGTTGAACCATCCGGAAAAGTCCTGTTTCGGCGGCAGGGCGCCCGCATCGTCGTCCATGAACAAAATCCTCTAAGCTACTAGATGTATGACCACCGGCGTAATAAATGCCTCGACGCACGCGGCAACGGCAACGAGCGGCAGGACGTACAGGAGAAAGGTCCGGGCGTATTTTCCCGCATCGGCTGCAGCGTCCCCGCCCCCGTACCATTCCGCGGTCAGGGACTGGGCCAGCAGGATCCCGAGGGCCCCGGCGATGATGAAGGCCGGGATCTCGAAGATGCCGTGCGGGAGGATCGCGGCGGCCACGAAGAGCGGCGAATGGTCAAGGTGCACGATCTCCATGATGGCACCGATCACTATCCCGTTCAGGCTCATGATGAAGATCGTGAGGATGCCAAAGGAAGCTCCGCCAAGGAAGAGGAGGATGCAGGCCTCGAGGTTGTTTGCGAAGAGCTTGAGGAACATGTCAACGCTGTCCTTGGTCGACATCTGCCCGGCAACCTCTTTCTCGAACAGCGTCATGAGGTTCTGGCCGATCGCGGGGTTCTGTGCCGACCCCAGCCAGCCGACCGTAAGCGTGGTAAAGAAGAGGAGGAACGTGATGATGATGGCATTCGTCAGTGCGGAATTAGACATAAATGACCATCCGTACCATGTCCCGGATGCCAGGCGCGAACCCGACCACGATCATCGCGAGGAGGACGAGGTGCCAGAACGCGGGGTTCGCCTCTTTCCGGTACATCTGCATGATGTAGATCGCTGGGAACAGGACCGCCAGTTTCAGGGGGAACATGATGAACGCGGTGTGGGCCCAGTCGATCAGGGCCGACCCCACCACATGCTGTTCGATATAGTGCACCGAGGGGTGGAAGTCGATGCCGTAGCTGGTTGCGCTGGCGTCCAGCAGCTGGCCGAAGAGGAGCGTGATGTAGAGCGGGTCGGTCACGTACTCCCAGCGCAGCAGGTACCGCATGCTGGCAAAGACGAGAAGCGTCGATACCGTTGCCATCAGCAGGATGATCGCAAGCACGACGAGGTCGATCCGGGTATGGGTCGTTGCCCATGCGACGAGCACGAGCGCCGCACAGAAGACTGAGAAGATACCGATACCGGCATAGACTTTGAGGTAACTGTCGCACAGGCCCTGCCGCTCGAGGGACCGCGAGATGAGGAGCATCCCGAAGGTGTAAAAAAATATCACGAAATAGATGAACGGGGTGACGATCGCGAACTGGATATCCCCCTGGATCATGTGGGTGTCCTGGACCACCCTGAGCACGCCGCCGAAGATTATATAGGGAATCGTGGCCAGCACGAACGGGCCGTCAAGGGGGAACCCGGACTTCCTGAACCAGCGGTAGAGAAGGTACACCGCTACGATGAGGATGAGCGCGTAGGTGATGGTCTCCACGGTATTATAGGGCTGCTCGTAGCGTATGGGATCAATGTAATATTTGTAGAGGAAATCACTAATCATCCATGAGTACAATGAGCGCAGATGCAATAAAATTACTCAAACCCAGGGTCTTTGACAAGTCCAAGTGGATGCAGCTGCCCCGCGACGTGGTGATCGGGCACGATGTCTTCGGGCAGCTTCCCGCGATCTGCAACGACCTGAAACTCGGCCGCTCTGCGCTGCTCGTCTCCGGCAGGGGCACGATGGGGCTGGCCGGCGAACGGGTCAGGGCCGTCCTTGCAGAAAAGTACGAGGTTACCCCCTACCTTGCCGGGGAGATCAGCGTCAGGGTCATCAAGGACGCGGAGAAGGCGGCATCCGGCATGGACTTCCTGATCGGCGTCGGGGGCGGAAGGGTGATCGACACGGCCAAGATCGTCTGGTACAACCTCGACCTCCAGTTCATCTCGGTCCCGACGGCGGCGTCCCATGACGGCATCGCGTCAGCCCGGGCCTCGGTCCCCATTGAGGAAGGCCACTCGTCGCTCGAGGCACAGCCTCCCATTGCCATCGTTGCCGATACCGGGATCATCGCCTCCGCTCCGCACCGCCTCCTCGCGGCCGGCTGTGCGGACGTCATCTCCAACTATACCGCTATCCTCGACTGGGAACTTGCACACCGGGTGAAAGGCGAGCCGATGAGCGAATACGCCATGGCCCTCTCGAAGATGACCGCCGAGATCCTGGTGAAGAACGCCAACCTGATAAAACCGCACCAGGAGCAGTCGGCATGGTTTGTGATCAAGGCGCTTGTCTCCAGCGGTGTCGCGATGAGCATCGCGGGCTCGTCCCGCCCGGCGAGCGGGGGGGAGCACAAGTTCTCCCATGCCCTGGACCGGCTCGCGCCCGGGAAGGCGCTGCACGGCGAAAGTTGCGGGATCGGGACGATCATCACCATGTACCTCCACGGGGGCGACTGGCGCAGCATCCGCTCCTCGCTCAGGAGCATCGGGGCGCCGGTGACGCCCGCGGAGGTCGGCATCGATGATGCGACCGCGGTCGAGGTCCTCCTCATGGCAAAGGATATCCGTCCTGAGCGCTTTACTATACTCGATATGGGGCTCACGCGGGAGTCGGCCGAGACCCTCGTGCAGATGCTCTACAAGGAGTGAGGTGACGACGGCATGGCAGAATCCAAGACAAAGGTGACGCTGGTGGGGACCGTGCTCGCAAAGCAGGGGGTGGAGTTCATCTATGAGGGGGAGGTCGCTGCCTGCGACATCTGTAAGGTGAAGAAGGCCTGCCACAACCTCCAGAAGGGAAGGAAATACCGGATCGTCTCGGTCCGGACCACCCACCACGAATGCAATGTCCACCTGAACGGTGCGACTGCAGTCGAGGTGATGGAGGCCCCGGTGACGATGCTCATCAGTCCCGAGATGGCGATTGTCAACTCCAAGATCAAGCCCGAGCTCTCCTGTTACAAGAGTGACTGCCGGAGCTTTTCGCTCTGCCGCCCCGACGGTGTAGTCGAGGGAGAGAAGTACGTGGTCACCGAGGTGATGGGCAATGCCCCGGACATCTGCGAGAAGGGGCGGCCCCTGAAGCTGGTGGAGATCCGCCCGGCGTAAGGATAAGGACTGGAACAGGCATTCTGTTTTATTCATTGCATTTTCCCCTTCCGTTCTATGCCGGATAATGGACACGGAACTCGTGAGATAGTCCGATCCCCTGACACGCCGTGGGGTTGCTCCTCCGGTCTGCCCCCTTCTGCCGTGGCGCCCCCGGTTATGATAGTGCCGTATCTCCTGAATCAGACCCGGTAATCCCCCCTTCCTGTCATTGTCCGGATCCGGTTTCCGGGCCGGATTTTTCCGGCAGCCTGATGGGCAGGAGGGGCCCTGCCGGTCCGGCACCGCGGGGTCCTGTCATTGTTTGACGAAACTTACAAATAATCCCTGCTACCATTGCCTTGCATTACGGAGTGCGTCTGTGCAGGGGAGCGAAAGTTACCGGTACCGCTGGGCAATTCTCTTCGCTGCGTTCGTCGCCGGCATGGCCGGGCCGATCGCACTCTTTGCGATGCCGCCGCTCTTCCCCGCCCTGACCGTTTTCCTCGGTGTTTCCCTCTCCGATGTCGGGTTCGCCACCATGACCGGTTTTGGTATCGGTATCTCGATCATGGCGATCCCGTTTGCGATCCTCTCCCCCAGGCTCGGCTGGAAATTCGCAGGGATCGCCTGCCTCGGGACGATCCTGTTCGGCACCATCGTCACGGCAGGGTTCCCGACGTTCTGGGGGATCTTCGCCGGCCGGTTCATAACGGGGCTGGGCTTCGGGATGGCATTCACGTGGCCGGTGAGCGCCCTTTCCATCTGGTTCCGGAAGGACGAAATGGGCCTTGCGACCGGGATCTGGTCAACGACACTCCCGGTATCAGGGCTGCTCATCTTCGTACTCGCCCCGGTCCTTATCGCCACGTACGGCTGGATATCGGTCCTCTGGTTCTCCTTGCTCTTTGCGATCGCGTCCCTCGCCCTCTGGGCGGGTCTCGCAAAACAACCGGCGGACGACGGAATGCGGTCCGGGGGGTATTTCGCTGATGAGCGGGCGGCCTGCCTCTCCCATGACTGCCTTGAGTCCGTGTTTCTCGACCGGGAGATGTGGCTCGTTGCTGTCGCATGGTTCGCGGTCAACTATTACATGCTCGGGATAACGTCGCTCGCACCCGCGTATTTCACGACGGTTCTCGGGTTTGATCTCTTTACGGCGTCCGTGCTTGCGATCCTCCCCGTCTCGATGATCATCTGGGCAGCCCCGGTCACCGGCATGGTGTCGGACAGGTTCTGCACCCGGAGAACCTTTATCCTTGCATCGATGGCGGCGGGGCTCCTGCTCTGCGCGGTGATCTTCTTCCTTGGCCGGGGTTTCCTGCCATGGGCACTCTTTTTTGCCGTCCTCGGGATAGTCTGGGGGATGACGCCGGCAATGGTCTTTGCCTCACCCCGGGAGATCGTCGGCCCGGAACACGCCGGTCCGGCATCCGGTATCCTGAACCTGATGGTCGGGCTCGCCGCCCTTTCAGCTCCCCTGATCACCGAAAGCCTCGTGCCGCTCATCGGGTGGCAGGGAGCGATGGCAAGTACCGCTCTGCCATCGGTCGCGGGGGTCCTGGCGATGGTGAGGATAAAAAGACTGAGGTAAGAGGGAGGAGGTACTGACCGTTGACGGCTGACAAGGATATGGTAATGAGCTGAAAGATCGGTCGCTCACTGCCCCCTTAACAAAACCAGAATCCCCAGCATTTATCAGGGATCCTCTCCCGATGTACTGGTATGAAGTGGCCGGCATGGCTGAACCGGACAGTCCTTGGGGCCGGGGTCGCGAGTTTCTTTGGCGATCTCGGGTACGAGTCGGTGACCGTCCTCCTCCCCTCGTTCCTGATCATCCTCGGTGCGCCGGTCTTTGCCCTCGGTATCATCGAGGGCCTGAGCGACGGCGCCTCCAGTTTCGTTAAGCTCTTCTCGGGCTATTTCGCCGACAAGCTGGGCAGGCGGCGGGAGTTTGCCCTCGGAGGTTCGGTCGCGACCGCCATCTTCCCCGCGATCATCGCTATTGCCGGCTCGTGGTAAGTCGTGCTCGCGGGGAGGCTCGTCGGGTGGATCGGCAAAGGGATCCGCAGCCCCTCCCGGGACGCAATCCTCTCGAAATCGGTGGAGAAGAAGGATCTCGGCAAGGCCTTCGGGTTTCACCGGGCCGGGGACACGCTCGGGGCGGTCGCCGGGCCGGCCATCGCCCTCGTCCTCGTCTCATCGATGGGTGTCCGGGAGATCCTCTGGCTGGCGGTCATTCCCGGGATCCTTGCGTTCGTCGCAATCTGGCTCTTCCTGCGCGAGCGTGACACTGCCCCGCACCCGCGGCCCCTTCCCCTTGCTGCCTCCCTGAAGGGACTCCCGTCACGGTTCAGGGCGTTCCTCTCCGCGGTGCTGGTCTTCGGGATTGCGGACTTCTCCCAGACCCTGCTCATCGCATTTGCCATCGTCAGTCTCACCCCCTCGCTCGGGTTCATGACGGCGACTGCTGCGGGCGCAGGCCTGTACCTCGTCCGGAATATCGTCTATGCCGGGGCATCGTACCCCCTCGGATCGCTTGGCGATCGGGTCGGGCGGAGGCCGATGCTCATCCTCGGGTATGCCATCGCGGTCGCGACCTTCATCGGTTTTGTTCTCGTCCCGGTGAACCTGGTCGCGTACGGGGTCCTCTTCGCGATGTGCGGGCTCTTCATCGCGGCCGAGGACACCCTCGAAAGCGCCCTCGCCGGCGAGATGGTGGAGGAAGATTCCCGGGCTCTCGGTTTCGGGGCGCTCGCCACCATGAACGGGGTCGGCGATCTCGTATCCAGCGTGATGATCGGGTTCATCTGGACCTTCGTGGGGTACAGCGCCGGGTTCATGGTCGCCGCTGTCATCGCTGCGGCGGGAACGCTCCTCCTTGTCTGGACCACCAGGAACCCGCACGGCAGCGGGCCATCGGGTCACTGACGCGGAGGTCCTGAGAAGGTGATGGTTGACAGGGACATTTTAATGAGGTGAAACAGGAGTCACCAGCCGTAATCCCGGCAGCACCGTTTTTCGATACGACGCCCTTTCCGGTAAAAAGGTGGAAATGATCCGGAATCCGGATCCTGCGAATGGTTACCCTGCCGTCACGTTCTTCTGCTCACCCCTCACCATGAGCCCGATGACGATGCTCAGGATGCCGTAGATGATTGCAAATATCCCGAGATAGACGGCAACAAGCACCAGCGCCCCGAGCACTGGCAGGAAGAAGAATACCCCCCCGAGAATTACCGAAAGCGCCCCGGAAAAGCCGAGCACCAGCCGGTGCTTCGTGAATTCGGGATGGAAGATTGCGATCGAGAGATCGATAAACCCGAAGAAGAGCATAAGGAGGGCAATGATAACCGTAAGCCCCGCAGCAGCAACCCACGGGTACAGGATGGCCGCGATTCCGACGAGCAGGCCCAGGACTCCCACCACGAGGAGCACGGTGGATTGCGAAGCACCGGCCGGCGCCTTGAGGGCAAGGACCAGCGCGAGGATCGCAGCAATGATGATCAGGATCCCGATGAGGGTTACCACAACCTGTACCGCTACACCGGTCCAGATCAGGACGAGAATCCCGATGATGAGGGCAATCAGTCCGCGGACGATAAACGAACCCCATTTCACCGGGTGGAATGTGGTTTCAACAATGACGACTTCCTCTGGCATACATTACACCACAAATGTTTCTTTTTTCCTTCCCGGATACATATAACCAGTGCATATGTCTCCAGGCAGGGATAACCGACAGACCCGGTATCATGCGGATCCCCCTCCCACGGCTTTCCCGACAAGGGCGAGCAGCTCCTCGTCAACGAACGGTTTGTTGAGAACCCCGTCCGGCGCAACTTCGCGTATCCGTTCGAGCATACGCTCCGAGGTATAGGCAGTGACGAAGATCAGGGGGATCGAAAACCGCTTCCGGATCTGCCGGGCAGTCTCGATCCCGTCGAGTGTTCCCGCAAGCCCGATATCCATGAGGATGAGATCGGGTACCGGGGACGTTTCGAGCGCCCGGAGCGCCATCTCCCCGGAGTAAGCCGGGCCGGGGACGCGGTATCCCGCTTTTTCCAGTACTTCAGTCATGTGGAGGGCGATCAGCCCTTCGTCTTCGACTACCAGAATGGTCTCTCCGCTCATGGGTTACCTTCCGTATTGTCCAGCCGGAAAATAAACTCAGTACATTTGTCTGCCGTATACCGATCTCTGCCCGGAGCTGGTGGCGGGCGAGGAAGTTCACCGGATTGAAGCCGGGCGATTGCAGACTGCCGGGAGCCTGAGACTGCTGTCCGGAATCGTTGGGAAGATGGTATCCGTCACTGAGCGTAAGGAAATTCCAGAGAGTATCGTCTTTGTTCCAGGCTGCCACGAGATTCCTTCGTCAGGAGCCGGATCCCATTATCGTACCGGTATTCGGGAAATTCCTCCACCGCAGAACCGGGCTGTTTGTGCTGCACGGGTGCTGGACAACCGGAAACAAATCCCCTGTCCGATACCAGCAAGGAGGACGGGAATCCGGTGAATTCTGCTCATCCCGCTGCGGGATACCGGAATGCCCCGGCAGGCACCATGATCTCGAACCGTGCACCGCTGCCAAACGTGCCCGTCTCCCGGATCGTAATGCCGGTCAGGCTGAGGATCTCCCGGGCAAGGAAGAGACCGAGACCGGTATTTTTCCCATAGCCCCTTTCGAAGATCCTCTCCTTCTCCGCATCGGGAACCCCGGTGCCATCATCCTCCCACCGGATCACAAGGCCGGTGGGCGCTGTCCCGGCTGCCACCGTGATCGTCTTCACATGCTCTCCATGGCGAAAAGCATTGTCCAGCAGGTTGTTGAAGACCCGTTCGAGGAGCGGGTCGGCATAGAGTTCCAGTTCCCCGAGCCGGAGATCGAGCGCAACACCCGGGAGGTTTGCGGTTTTTGCCAGCTGGCAGATGATTGCCTCCACACGGTGCCAGCCGGGCCGCTGCTGCCCGATCTCCTCGTAATCCTTCGTGAAACTGATCATACGCCGGATCGCTTCTGCAGCCTTCCTCTCTCTCGTCACATACTCTTCCAACCGGGTGCCGGCAACGTCGGGCCCGGACAGTTCGAGGAACCCGTACAGCACGGTGAGCTGGTTGAGGATATCGTGACGGGTGACACTCGAAAGGAGGTTGAGTTTCCGGTGCGCTTCCCGCAGCGCTGCTTCCGAACGTTTCAGGTCCGTTCTATCGTGGGCCATTATGCAGGATAACTCAGGGGCTCCCTCCCGGCGGATGATACGGGAGGTGAGTTCAACGTCCCGCAGCGAGCCGTCCCGGCACCGCAACTGCACCTCTCCTGACCAGATTTCCTGCCTGCAGACGGACTCCTCCCATACTCCGGCCTGTTCGTCACGGGTCGCGGCGAGCTCGCCAACAGTCATGCTAGAGAGTTCCCCGGGGGTATACCCGAGCAGCCGGATAGACGCCGGGTTGGCTTCGAGGATCGCCCCGGTCCCGCAGGAGACCAGGAGGATGCCCTCCGCAGCATTGTCGACGATGGCCCGGTAGCGCTGCATGCTCTCCCGGAGCTGCTGGTCGACCTTATGCCGGTGGATCGCCATGTCCACCGCGGCGAGCAGCTCCCGGTCGTTGAACGGCTTGACAATATAACCGTACGACACGGTATCCTTTACCCGGGCGAGCCGCTGGCTGTCGGAATACGCAGTCAGATAAATGATCGGGATATCGGCATGTTCATCGATCTGCCGGGCTGCCTCAATCCCGTCGATCTTTCCCATCAACTCGATGTCCATGCAGACGAGATCCGGGGGGTCCTTTTCTGACATCACCACGGCGTCCTCCCCGTACGCGAGGGTACCGGAAACCCGGTACCCGTTCTTCTCCAGCAGTTCCTTGATCTGGAGCGCGATGAATCCTTCATCTTCTACAATCAGGATCGATTCCCCGGTCATAACGATCTCCACAGGATCCGGGATATGCCACGTGCTGCCGGGCCCGAAGCAGTCCCTCCTTTCTGCACAGGATGGAACCATCCGGTGCCGGATTTATGGCCATGCGTGGTTTTTTGATATAAACTTTTCACGAGTTTTCAAATTTTATATCGAGTGCGAGGAGGAAGGATGCGAAAAGAAGGCTGCATAAAAACGCGGTGCGAACGTCATCCCCGTAGCTGACGGCGATGGAACTGGTCAGGTATTACGAGGATCATCCCCATCAATGCCGGAGTGAAGATCGGTCACTCAGCAGCACTCATCGAGACAGGATTCGGGGAGTACGTTGCAGGATGACGTTGCAGGATGAACGACCGGATGGAAACTCCTGCATGCTGAAATCAATGCTGAAATTGATCCGGCAACGTGGGCGGAGTTGCGCAGGAAATCCGTCCTGCTGATATGGTATCACGGGCGCAGACACAATCGCCCGGACCGGGGAGATAGTCGCATGTGACCCTGGAAGTCGTGCCGGGGCACGGCCTTTTTGCGGGCGGGGACCTCAATCCCGTTGCGGGTATCAACAGGATCGTTCCTGCGCCCGAGGATGCACAGTACCGGGTAAGAATGTACGTTTACCCCCGGGAATATCCGGGCGAGGCCTACGGTATTCAGGGCATTATCGGTAAACGAGTCCCGATCATGTTGATCGCGTATGACAATGCGGTGGCTGCGGCAGGACCGGTCCGCTGGCGGATGAACCGGATCCTGACCCTCGCCAGTATCCTGGGGATTCTCGGTGTTGCAGAAAGTTTCCTGCTACTCTGGATTGCCAGAGAATACTATCACCTGAGCCCCGGTATCGTCCAGTCGCTCATCTTTGTCAAACTCGCGGTTGCCGGACATATGACGATCTATCTTGCCCGTACAGGGAAGCAGCATTTCTGGGAACAGCCACTTCCCACGCTTTCGCTGTTTGGTGCCACCGAGCTGACCGCGATTCTGGGAACCTGTCTTGCCATTTTTGGCATATTCATGCAGTCTATCGGGCTCACACTTGCCCTCATGGTATGGGGTTATGCGCTCTTCTTCTTCGTGATCAATGATACCGTGAAAGTCAGGCTGTTTACCCGTATCCATCCTTACTCATGAGATGGTAGTTGTCCCCAGCCGAATCAACCATGCAGGCACCGGGTGGTCCTCAGATTGAACCATCCGGTCATCCCTCCGTCTCAAGGAATTCCTTTAACGCGGCGGCATTGTTGTGTGTCTCATCGCGGGCTGCAAACAGGAACGTCACGGTTTTTTCCCTGCGGATGACCTCCTTAAGTTCCCTGAGCACATCGGGCCGGTTCCGGATCTCTTCAAAGTACTTTTTCCGGAACTCTTCCCATTTCCCGGGGTCATGGCCGAACCAGACCCGGAGTTCGGGACTTGCCCCGGCATCCTTCATCCAGAGGTCAACATGTGCCCGTTCCTTTGATACCCCACGGGGCCACAGGCGTTCAACGAGCACCCTGTACCCGTCACTGTCCGCAGAGGATTCATACACCCGTTTCAGGTTAATTGACAAGGAACTCCGGCTCTTGAGATCCCGTGGATCTTTCCCTTCCCTGCATCAGCTGGGAAAATTCATTCATCCCTTCTTGGACGGACCCCGATTGCATTTATCTATCGTAATAAAGTCTGGTCTATTGTTCATTTTTTGGAAAAGCGCTTCAATGGCCCTCCGAGTGCACCCCCGATGAAAGCAAGGATGGGAAAGTAGATGATCATTGCCCATATGAGGAACAGGACTCCTGCAACCTGAAGGGCGTGGGGTATCGCCGCCCGAAGGTAACCGGTATTCAGCATGAAATCGATCGAGACGGCCAGTAAACCGAGGAGGCCTGATGCGAGGCCCGCTTTCGCCCCGTTCAGGAAATCTTTCCCTGCGAAGTACCCGGCAACGATCCCGCCGAAGAACGGACCGACCACCGGTATCAGCTCAAGGATATTGACGGTCAGGATCGCGAACAGGATCATGACAACAAACCCGAGGAAAACTGCTGTCCAGAACTGAAGTTTCTCGCTCTCCATGCGGGATAGATGAGCTGGTGACAATAAATAGGTTATTTTGGTGCCACCGGGCCGGTGGATATCCGAAGCATCAGATCCTCCAAATACGAGCTCCCTCCGCTCCGTCTCTTTCCTGAAATCCCCGGGCAGGAAATTCTCCGGGATACCGGTTGGTATCACATCAGGGCGCCAGGGTTCCCCTTTAAAAATCATTTTATATTGTATGTTCTGTACTACGGAGTATCGATAGTCTCCCGCTTCGTGTGAGGTCACGAGTCCTGGCTGCCGGAGCGGGAGAAGGAAACGTGGACGGGGGTGGAATATGGCCACGACCATTGGAGAGTATATCAAGAGGGATCATGACGATTTCCGGCTGATGTTTGAACGGCTGATGGACAGCACTCCGAAAGAAGGAGCGCTGCGGGAGGAAGTGTACCCGTTTCTGAAAAAACGGATCCATGCGCATCACGTGGCAGAAGAGGCCACGATATTTCCGGTGATGGAGAAAAAACCGGATCTTGCCGCGATCACCCTTGTTCTTATCGAGGAGCACCGGGGTATGGACATGCTGGCAGACGATCTGGCGGAGATGCCATATACCGACCGGTTATGGCGCCCGCGGATCTTCCCCTTCTATGATGTTATCAGCTCCCACTGGCTCAAGGAGGAGACCGACGTCTTTGTCCACGCGCCGTATTATTTCCCGCGGAAAGACCTTGTCGATATCGGCACGATGTTCGAAAAGATACTCCTTCGTGAATGGAAGATCAATGGAGTGCACAATACCGTGCCGAAGGTGATGTACCGCAAGTGATACGATATGGACCGGTTCGACGAAGCAATAAGAACGATCCAGGAGAAGAAGATCTCCGAGCTCTGGAATAAATGCATCTGTGCCCGGTGTCCTACCTACAATACCTGTGCCGCAGATGCAAAAGAGTTGCTCTACTGCCTGTACGGGCGAAGTTTCCTATGTGTTACCGAAGACGTCGGCTGTATCTGCCCTGCGTGTCCGGTCGTGGACGAGATCGGTCTTGTGAACCTCACATTCTGCCTGCTCGGATCAGAAGCAGCACAGCGGTATATGAAGACCCTTACGGAAAATAAAAATCCTTGACCGGATTGACCCGGGGGGAAGAGTAAACGGTAAACGAAGATGAGGATGCCATAACGAGGCATCGTTGATGGGGTAAAACTGGAGGTAAAAATGGTAAAAGAGATGACAAACCAGATTGATTCTTATGTATGCCTGGTTTGCGGATATATTTACGATCCGAACGTGGGAGATCCCACGGCTGGAATCCTGCCTGGTGTGGGGTTCGATGCATTACCAGATGACTGGATCTGCCCGGAGTGCGGGGCCGGGAAAGATCAATTTGTCAAAGTAGATGGTTGAACCGGTGAAAACGGGCATCCGATAAACTTTTCCGGCCATAGCCGGAAGTAAAAATTCAAGGTACTCAAAATGCCTCATGACACTGAAAAAACGATCAGCAGACTGACTGCACAGTTATTTACATTTCCTGTCGAAGAATATCTGTCATCTGACAATTTTTCAGTCTTTTGCAGGGATCATGATCTGGCTGATGCATGGAAAGATTATCTGGAATACTCCCAGGATCACAGGCCGGATTTATATGGTCGTGAAGTGATAAAAAACGCTTTTGTTCTGTTTTTGAGTCATATTTTTCATAGCGGGCCGGGAGATTTCCTTCCATTGTTCACTCAATTTTTGATCGATTTTTCACAAAGGATCTCCCGGGCATTGCCTCTTGACGAGCTGAAAAAAGATTTAACCCTTCTGGGGTATTCCGACATCAGTATCGATAGCGAATTTTCGATCCTGAAAGAGAACGCACAGGATTACCAGAACCTCAGGACAGATGAGTGTCGGACGGGAGAGTTCTGACAGAACCACGGTGCTATTGCATAATCCGTACCGGATCTCTTCAGGACCGGCGTGCAGGCGCCGTCAGACAGAAATCCCCCACCTTTCAAAACCGGCCGGTACGACAGGCTTCGTCAATATCCTGATGGCTCCCCGGCAATTCAGCCAGTAAACCGGTTCTCACCGCGTCGCAGCAAAATTACCTGGAACCATTGCCCTGTCTCGCGTTCCGCATCCGATCGCTCAATGAACATGGTCCAGCGCTTCCCGGTAAAACGTCCTGACGTACTCTTTTACCATCCTGCGGGTGGAGAATACCGGCCCTACGCTCTTCATGGCCTCCTTCATGACCTTCACCCACCCGCGGGGGATGCCGCCGTCATCGATAGTATAATAAAGGGGAATGATCTCTTTCTTGAGCAGATCGTACATGGCCTCCGCGTCGGCCTTGTCCCGGTCCTCTCCGCTCTCTTTCCCGAATGTCCACCCGTTCCTGCCGTTGTAGCCTTCGATCCACCACCCGTCCGGGATGCTCATCTGGGGCACGCCGTTCAGCGACGCCTTCATCCCGCTCGTCCCGCAGGCCTCCATCGGGGGAAGCGGATTGTTCAGCCAGATGTCCACACCGTGCACGAGGTACTGGGCAAGCTGTTCGTCATAGTTCTCAACGAAGGCGATCCTCCCGCCCATCTCCGGGTCCCTGGCATAATTGAAGACCCGCTGCAGGATCCTCTTGCCGGGATCATCAGCCGGGTGCGCCTTGCCGGCAAATATGATCTGGATCGGGTTCCAGCGATCATCGATCAGTTCTTTCAGACGCTCGAGATCGGTGAAGATGAGATCTGCACGCTTGTACGAGGTAAACCGGCGCGAAAAGCCGATGGTCAGGAGGAGCGGGTTCAGCAGGGTACCTTCGGCCAGAACCACCGAGGGGTTGATCTTACGGTACGTCCATGCCTGCCGGGCCTGTTCGCAGATCCTGTTCAGGAGTTTGACCTTCAGCCAGTAGTGCGTCTGCCAGAGCTCCTCATCCGGGATCGTATCGACCGGTTCCCACCGGGCCGGATCATCGTGGTCAGCCAGCCAGTCACTCCCCAGGTACTTGTCCAGCAGACGCTCCATCTTCGGTTCTATCCAGGTGGGGACATGGATACCATTCGTGATGTAGTTGATTGGAACGTCTTTCTCCGGAAGATCCGGCCAGAGGCTCTTCCACATCCGGCGGGATACCTCACCATGGCGCCGGCTGACGGCATTATGGAACCGGGAGAGCCTCAGCGCAAATGCGGTCATGTTGAAGCCTGATGCCGGCTCCTCCGGGTGGATGCCGAGCCTGAAAAAGGCATCGCGGTCGAGGCCGAGAAGGGGATAGTAACTGTTGAAATATTTCTCAACCAGAGGGAAGGGAAATATGTCAGTGCCAGCTGGTACTGGCGTATGCGTTGTGAAGATCGTCGTGCTCCTGACGTACTCCAATGCTTCAGGGTACTTCATGCCCCCCTCAACCCGTTCCCGGATCCGTTCCAGCAGGGCAAAAGCGGCGTGGCCCTCGTTCAGGTGGGCAATCGAATGCCGGATCCCGAGCACATTCAGCATTTCAGACCCACCGATGCCCAGGACAATCTCCTGCCGCAACCGCTGTTCGGTGTCACCGGAATAGAGGTGGGATGATATGGACCGGTTCCATGGATCGTTCTCCCCGATATCGGTGTCCATGAGGTAGAGGGGGATACGGCCGACCATCGCTTTCCAGACAGCAACGTGGATCGGGGGCCTGATGAACGGCACTTCGATGACCAGCTGTGTCCCATCTTCGCCGAGGACGCGGGTTATCGGTGCGCTGTCCCGGTCGAGGACGTCATCGACATTCTGCTGCCAGCCGTCCTCCCGGATCCTCTGGAGGATGTAACCTTCCGGGTACATGAATCCGACAGCGACCACCGGGATACAGAGATCGCTGCATTCCTTGAGATAATCGCCTGCAAGGAACCCGAGCCCGCCGGCATAGAACGGCAGGGAGTGGTGCAGCCCGTATTCTGCCGAAAAATACGCGATCGGCTGGCAGCAGGACCCGGTGATCTGCGTTGAGAACCAGCCCGCTTTCTCCTCCATCTCGGACCGGAACCGGCTCATGATGGCGGAATAATGGCTGACGTACTTCGGGTCGTTCGCGGCAGCCTGGAAGGCTTCCGCCGGAAGTTCCCGCAGCATCTTCACGGGGTTGTGCACGCTCTCCTTCCATTCGGGCCTGCTGAGCCTCTTGTAGAGCATCCTCGCGGCCGGATGCCAGCTCCACCAGAGGTTATAGGCAAGTTCCCCGATACCTCCGATCCGCTCCGGAATTTCCGGGAAACTATCCCTTTCTCTCCCCATACTGCTCTCGCGAAGAATCCGGATACTATCTATAAAGTAATTTGCCGAATTCTCAGTTTTTATAACATGGCGGATTTATCGCGGAGGCAGGTTCACGGAACTGACCTTCCTGGATCAGTTTCCCCCCGATGCGACGATATCAGGATCCTCTCTGCGCTTTGAAGTCCGCATCGTTCACTTCCGGGTTGGAGTAGCGTGCCCGTCCTGCCGTCTTTTTTCCTGCCTGGATCGCCTCTGCCGGGCAGAGGTGGACACAGCCGCAGCAGAGCTCGCAGTGGTGTTTCCAGACCGGTCTGCCACCAACCAGTTCGATATTTTTTGCCGGACAGATGGCGGCACAGGTCCCGCACGAAGTGCAGGTGTTATCTGCGGAAAATTTCCTGTCGTTATCGTGGACGCGGGAGGAGAACCGGGAGTACCACAGGACATGCACCAGCCGGGCCAGGGGGGAATATCCCGGTCTGGTTTTTGCAGAATTTTGTATGGCCTGCACAATCGTCTCCAGGTGTTCGTCGGCAGCAGCAAGGATCCGCTCGCATTTCTTTCCTGACGGGGATTCGTACATGAGAATGTAATTCCCCGGCATCCTGACCATGAAACCGGCATCAAGCCCCCGCCCGGATCGTCTCTTCAGGATGCCATCGAGCTGTCGCAGGGCAGACTGGCCGCCGAAACCGCCGAGGGTCACGACGGAAAACGTGTACTGCGACAGGGAAAGGTCGAGGCGCCCTGCGAATGAAGCCACCATCAGCGGCAGGCCGGTAAAATACACCGGGCAGACGATCCCGACCCGGTCCGCCTCCGGGAGGATATCCCCTTCCCTGTCCTGCAGCGATGCAACCGGAACGAGCCTGCAGTCACCAAGTCCTGCGGCGATCTTTTTTGCCGCGGAAAGCGAGTTGCCGGTGCCGGTAAAATAATAGATGATGGTCTTCATACTCTGCCTCTCTCAAGGTATAACGACAATTATATTCAATTCCTTTTCGGAATTACGCTGTCAGGCCTGGTGGGGATTATCCGCCACTATTCCTCCGGGAGCTCCTGAGTACGTGGTGGTTTTTAAAAATTGCCAGGTCCGGAGATGACAATAAAAAGTACTTGCCAGGTCGGTTAGTGATTATTTTTTCCAGCTCACAAAAATTCATGCCGCCCGGTCAACGCATCAGAACCGATTGAAAGGCCCGAAGACACCCGGTAATTCTCCCCAACGATAACCGTCCGGATCCGGACCCGGGGCGGTTCCGCAATTGCAAGCTTAATCTGATAGGGGATACAGGTAACCTGCAATGAACTCACGGATGTACCTTATGATCGCACTCGTGACAGCGGTCATAATTATCGGGGCAATAGTGACGTTTATGATGCAGGCATCACGACCCGGACCGGGCTCGTCTGATACGAAGGCACTCGCTGCCGTCAAAGTCCGGTCCTACCAGGGGGAGGACCTCTCGTCCATCAGCGATGTACCAGAGAACGCGATCATCGGTACCCAGCACATCAACGGGACCGATTACCGGCTCACCATCACCGGCCTTACCAATACGACAACGGTCCTGACGTACGGCGATATCCTCAACAACCACCGGCACTACACCAAGCTCGTCACCCTCGATTGTGTCGAGGGCTGGGATGCCACGATCCTCTGGGAAGGCGTGCTCGTCAGGGACCTCATCCATGAAGCGGGGGTCGATCCCCGGGCGAACACCGTGATCTTTCACGCCACCGACGGGTATACGACATCGTTCCCGCTCGGCTACGTCATGGACAACGATATCCTCATGGCATACGGGATGAACAACGTCACCATCGACGCCGAACACGGCTATCCGTTCCGGCTGGTGGCAGAGGACAAGTGGGGGTACAAGTGGATCAAGTGGATCGACAGGATCGAACTTTCCGATGATCCGAATTACAAGGGCTACTGGGAGCAGCGGGGGTATTCGGACTCCGGCAACCTGACGGGGAGCTCCTTCAGTATCTGATGGGTTCGGTGCCGGTACAGTTTTGGGGATCTCCGGGCCATGGCCAGAACGGGAGAACAGGATGGCAACCGGCGCCGGTAACGCCCCGGAGATTTTGTCATCAGGTGTCCGGGAAAATTTCGCGGAAACCTTCTGGAATTTTGATTTTTGAGAATGATCGCAACGAATATATAGCGTGTGCCCGTGGTAATGGCAATCAAATACCATCATGACCCTCAAGACCATTCTGGATTGCACGCGATGCCGGCATATGACCCGATGCGACGCTCATATTACGGGAGGCACTCACAAACACAGGGAAGGACCTGAATCCTGTGAACTGGATATCCATCAGAAGCGACGGACTTTGTGAGGCTGTAAACGTTCCGGGATCTGGCGGTTCTTCCGGGTGACTGCTGACCGTCCCGCCGAACCGGGCCGTGACGGGCAGGGCTTCAAGAAGCCGCAGACACCCATCCGGTGCTCTTGAAAGCGGGACATACATCATGTCACTATTGAGGACAGAACCTTTGGCACGGTACAGTTCGTCGGACACGCTCGATCCGTCAAACACAAAACATAAGCATTGCAAAACACTATGAGGGGGTAACGACATTCAATGCCTGTAGGAAAGGAAGGAAGACGATGGTGTCACTCACTGCGGAAATGAAAGAAGTATTTGCGAAGAACAAGCCCTATGCCATTGCCACGGCATCCAAAAAGGGAATTCCCAATGTCACGCCGATGAGCACGGTGCAGGTTGTTGCCGATGACATGATCTGGATCGGGGACAACTACATGGTAAAGACGCTCGCAAATGTGAGGGAAAATCCCCATCTGGCACTCTATATATGGGATCCTGAAAAGAAGCGCTGTTTCCAGATCAAGGGGACCGTAACGGTGAAAACCAGCGGTCCGGAGTATGAAAAGATCAAGGCGCAGATAAAAGCGAAAGGGCCGCAGTATCCTGCAAAGGGGTTGCTGATCCTGAAAATCACGGAAGTATTCGATTGTACCCCGGACCAGATGCCGGAAAAAAAGTTGAATAATTTTTTTATTTTTCATTGGTTCCTGTTCAGCCGGATCCTGGCCTCCACCTCACCGTCGGTGAATGGGCAGGCAGCAACCCCCCGGGAGGGGGTGCTCCCATCGCAGGTTATTTTGACCTCCGATTGCCTGATCCGGTACACTTTTTCGGTCGAATTGGCCAAAATATCAGTCGCTGGTTCCGGGAGGAGGTTGTTTTGGGCCCGTATTGGCCTGATTCCCATGATTTTCGTGCTAAAAATATGCCGCTGTAGATCAATTACAGGTGGAAAAGTCGGGTCGGGACGTGGTTTGGGACGTGGGTGTTCATCCTTTTCCGGGGATGGCCGGAAAGAAGCCCGTACAGGGCTCCGATTGTCCTTCATCCCGGCCCGGGAGGCAATGTTTCCCGAAAAAGAGGCAATGTTTCGGTAGAATTTGCGGGTTTTACGCCGGTGGCCGGGAGGCAATCAATAGCAACGTTCCAGCGGAGGAACGGGGAGGGGGATGGGGTTTTGGATGTGCCTGAATGGGTGACAATCAATCTCCCCTTATCTGATATCAGTATAATTAAACCGCAACACATAACGTTACAGCCTTTATAAAAATCACATATTATTATTGTAGTCCTGGAAGCCATGACAGAAGAGAGCGAGCGAGTTACCCGGAAGAAGCGCATCGATCCCTTATTGAAAGCTGCCGGTTGGCGTGTTGAGTTGTTCAAGACCGGAATGGATCTCACCAGATACAACCAGTATGCTCTCGAAGAATTTTCTACCGAAAATGGTCCCGCTGACTATGCTCTCTGTGTTGATGGCAAAATCCTCGCAGTTATTGAAGCCAAGAAGGTTTCTCTCGGACCCCAGAATGTCCTGACCCAGACCGAACGATATGCTGCCGGGATCTCCGGCAGTCCGTTCAATTACGGGCGATGAAGAATAGATGTAGATCCGGTCGATCTCGTGGTTTTTGAAGATCGTCTTCCGGAACTGGTACCGCTTCCCCCCCTCAAGAATGGACTTTACATATCTTGGCTTAATTGACAGTAAAACGTCCATTGATGCCTCCGTGGGCTTTTATGATTCTATATTTGTCATCGGGTATGTTGTTTATGGTCATGGCAACCGTTAATTCCCGGATCCGGATGTGACAATTTAGAAAAACGGGCATAACATCAGCATGACTTTCATACACATTGCTGAAAATGCTCAGAGCATTTTCATGCCCATCCCCCGGCCAAATCCCCATAAGCGGTTTCAGTCAACATCTTACATTTCCGCAAAATTCCCGATTTCCGATACACCCTTATCCCTCTGCTGCACAACTTACTCTTCAGCGCACCAACTCGCTTTTCAACCAGACCCAGCTTAAAAAATTTCAATCAAACTTTGATTTCAAAATTTCAAACAACATCACGACCATGCCTTCGTTCACTTTAAACTTTAAGTAAATAACAAAGTAAATAACCCGGGCAACCAATCATCATGAAAAGAACCAGGAGAGAACCCGAATGCAGAATGATATCCTCTCCATCCTGAACGAATCCGAAGCGCTCAACGCGAAAGTCTTCTCGCTCGTCCGGCTGAAACTGCTCGCGAGCCTTGCCGCCCTCGGACCCGATGGGGCAACCTACCGCGAACTCAGGGCGGCACTCGACATCAATGACGGTGTGCTGTTTGCAAACCTCAATGTCTTAAAAGAGATGGGCTATCTCACGTCCGGGAAGATCACCTCGGAAGGAAAAGAACTCGAACTCTATACCATCACGACCGAAGGACAGGACGAATGGAAGAGAACACGAACCTGGCTGTGCAGGTTCCTCCACTGCGGTGCATGACTATGGAAAAACGGAAAAAAGTAATTGCCTTCTTCAGGGAACTGGGCTTCGAATTCAATATTTCACGCTTCGATGACCGGCTCATCGCCCAGAAACTCGTCTGCCTGCTGGAGCTCAGGGGCATTGATCTCGGATACTCCTGCAGCATGTATGTTCGGGGACCCTACTCTCCGGACCTGACGCAGGACCTGTTCGCATTCACTCGCGAGTTCGAGAACCTGGAAACCGGCTCCCGGCTGAATACCGCTGAGAAAGAGGCAGCAGGTGAGCTCGGCAGGATCTTCGGGCTGAAACCCGTCCCACTCGAAGTCGGCGCAACCTACGGGTATTATGCGATCCGGCAGAACTGTGATCCGCCCGAAGCACTCCGGCAGGTCAAGCGGCTGAAACCATTCTATTCAGAGGCCCAGATTGCCCTCGGTATCTCGAAAGCAAAAGAGTTCCTTTCCAGGCCCACCCGGGAGGATCTCGAAGAGCTGAAAAAGGAGACCGGTATCTGGCAGAGGGCATCCTTAAAATCGCTGGAGCACTAAATCGATGAAGAACGGCGATATCTGGCTCGTGGATCTTTCCGACGCAAAAGGACATGAGCAGCGGGGTGTCCGGCCGGCGATCGTTGTGGGAGGTGCCAACGGTCTCATCCTTGTCGTCCCACTGACCCGCAGCATGAGCAGTGCCCGGTTCTCGCATACCCACATCATTTCTCCTGATTCGCACAACGGCCTCGATGCCGAGAGTGTTGCCCTCGTATTCCAGATCGTTGCCCTGGACAGGGAGCGGTTCCAGCACCGGATCGGTGCCATCGGTGAACAGCACCGGCTTGCGATCGTTGCTCTTATCCGGGACCTGCTGGACCTGGATTAACATTAGTCCCGGCACTGCCGGTGCCCATCAGCTCACGTTTCAACCAGACCCTGCTCAAAAATTTTCAACCGGACCTTGCATGAAAAAGATCAATCAAACCTTGATTTGAAAATTTCAAACCACATCACGACCCTGCTTAAAAATTGTTCACAGATCAATCAAGCTTTACTCGAAAATTTTCAACCGCTTTCCGGTTTTCAATCATTCAATCACAAAACCTGTGCAGGAAAAACCCCAACACCAGACATGAATCCGCGCAGGCATCTCACTCAACCCCCAGATCAAGCCGTTCAGCAGATCAACCAGACCTTGCCCGGAAAATTTCAATTGCGATCACGATCGCGTTTAAAAAACTGTTACCGGATCAATCAGGTTTTGATTTTAAAATTTCAACCGGACATTGATTTCAAAATTTCAATCAATCTTCGATTTCAAATTTCCAACCGGACTTCGATTTTACATTTTCCACCAAGCTTTGATTTGAAAAAGACGAACGTGAATGTCCGGAGGACGTTCATGTAAGACTGCTGAACATGGCTGATATTTTCATGTTTTTTCAGCAGACTCAGGTTGAAAAGAATAAACCATACGTTGCTGTGGTAGAGATTTTTACCTGGCTCCTGCGATCCGCCAGAGCTGATCTGCCAGCCGCACCAGCTCCCCATACCCTTCCAGATCACGAATCCACCGGAAAGGTATCGCTGACAACCCCCACCACGCCCCAGCTAAAGCACCACAACAAGCACCGACTGTATCTGCATCCCCGCCTAAGTTAACCGCAGACAGCACCGCCTGCTCGAACGTCCGGGCGTTCATAAAACACGAGAGGGCCGCGTGCGAGCACTCCACCGCGTCCAGCCCGGGTAATATAGTATAGTGATCGTAACTGCCCAGCACGGTCCGGACCTCAGGATTTATACAGAGCGAACGGGCGTGCCGGAATGCCTTCGTCCGCGAAACCCCCCGGCACATGTCGCTCACCATCGCGTTGAGGAACGCCGAGCAGTGGGCGGCGACGGGATCGAAGTGCGTGAGCCGCGAGCAGGCGACGCTCACCCCGTACACTTCCGGGGCAGGATAGAAGATCCCAAGGGGGAACCCCCGCATCACGCTCCCGTTCGTCCGGCTGCCCCCACGGCGTTTGTGCACGATCCATGCGGCATGGTGCGGCAGGGTCCCGGATCGCACCAGATCAAAGAACAAAGTTGATGTAGGACCGAACCATTCGGGCCGTACTATATAGCTCTCAGATAATTTTCGGACAAGGTCATTTTCCGAATATCCCCCGCATGCAACCAGCGATTCCGCGACCGCGACTGCCTGCAGGGTGTCGTCCGTGACTCCCCCTTTTTTCCGGGAATGACGCCCGCCGGGACGCATTAATGTCACCCACGCTTCAGGCTGGGGAGATCCTTCAAGGGGCGCACCCAACGCGTCCCCAATTGCGAGCGCAACAAGGGATCCCACGTGCCGCATCTTTCCTGATATAAATCTCACCAATAAGGTATATGTGCAGGACAAAAAAAGGATCATCTTGGAAAAGGTGATTGTGTGCAAAAGGAAGAGCTGCTTCATTTACATATGCTGATGATTCACATCAAGAAGTACTACGAAGGCGTCACCAACGACGAGATCCAGACCGACCGCTACAACTCCCTGGAGATCTCTCCTGTCCACATCCACAAGGACAAGAAAGCCCACAAGGATGCCCTCCTTACGCTTGGTGACGAGATCGTTTCCCACATCCACCACCGCCCCCTGCCCGTGGTGAACTATTCTCATGAGACTGCATCCCAGACCGTTGCAGCCGAACATTAATTGTCATGGATGAGGTGCTGGCGCTCCGGGAGATGATCTCCCGTATCCTCACCCTGCAGCCCGGTGACGAAGCGGTCGTTGCGGCAAAGATCGCCGTCTGCCGGAAATATGCCCTCGCCGCGGTACCGAAAAATTCCGCCATCCTTGCGGCTGCCCTGCCGGATGAACGGGAGGCCCTGCGGAGGATCCTGCTCGTGAAGCCCACCCGAACCCTCTCGGGGGTTGCGCCGGTCGCGGTGATGACCTCGCCCTGGCCCTGCCCGCACGGGAAATGCCTCCCCTGCCCGGGAGGGCCGGAGCACCCGTTCAGGTCCCCGCAGAGCTACACGGGGGAGGAGCCGGCGGCGAAACGGGCGAGGGAGCACGGCTACGACCCGTTCCGGCAGGTCCACGCCCGGCTGGAGCAGTTCGGGATCCTCGGCCACCGGGTGGACAAGGTGGAACTGATCGTGATGGGCGGCACGATGACCGCCCGCCCGGTGGAGTACCAGGAGGAGTTCGTCTCCCGCTGCATCGAGGCGATGAACACCTACCCCCGGGGGACGCCGGCGGAGCTGCCCTCAGTATACCAGCCGTCCAGGCAGCGAACGAGACCTCCGCAACCCGCTGCGTTGCCATCACGTTCGAGACCCGCCCGGACTGGTGCCGGCGGGAGCACATCGGGCGGATGCTGGATCTCGGGGTGACGAAGGTGGAGCTCGGCGTCCAGCACACGGACGATGCTGTCCTCGCCTTCAACCGGCGGGGCTGCACGGTGGGGGACACCGTGCTCGCCAACACGCTCCTCCGGGACGCCGGGCTCAAGGTGGGGTTCCACATGATGCCGAACCTCCCCGGCTCCACGATCGATGCCGACAGAACAATGTTCGACACGATCTTTGCCGACCCCCGCTTCCGCCCGGACTTCCTCAAGATCTACCCCACGCTGGTCACCCCGGGCTCCGAGATCGAGGACCTCTGGAGGAGGGGGGGGTATGCCCCCTATCCCGAGCCGGAGCTCATTGGGCTGATCGCGTACGCCAAGTCCGTCATCCCCGAGTACACCCGGCTCCAGCGGATCCAGCGGGACATCCCGGCAAAACTGATTGTCGCCGGTTCACGGCACTCCAACTTCCGCCAGCTGGCCCAGGATCACCTGAGGGCGACCGGGAGGCGCTGCCGCTGCATCCGCTGCAGGGAGATCGGGAGGCTCCCCTCGCTCGCTGAACCGGAGGTACAGGTGCTGGAGTATGAGGTGTGCGGCGGGAAGGAACACTTCATCTCCGTGGTCTCCGGTGACTCTCTCATCGGGTTTGCCCGCCTCCGCTTCCCGTCCACGGTCTTCCGCCCGGAACTTTCCGGGGCCGCACTCCTGCGGGAGCTCCACGTCTACGGCACCCTCGTGCCGGTGGGAAAAGACGCCGAGGCCGAGGAGTGGCAACACCGCAGGTATGGGAAGGAGCTCCTCGCCCGGGCCGAGGGGATCGCCTCCGCCGCCGGCTTTTGCTCCCTCGCCATCATGAGCGGGATCGGCGTCCGCCCGTATTACCGGAGACAGGGCTATGAGCGGTCAGGACCATACATGGTTAAGGAGCTGCGATGAACCCGGCCACAACAGAATTCCTGAGACAGCGGTTCACCGAGTATTACAAGAAGACCGTGCTCGTCTCCCCGCCATCGCTGGAGCAACGGGAGTGGGGGTTCGTGCTCTTCAACCCCGGCGGGGCCGAGATGCGGATGCGCAGGCACGTGGGCTTCTCCGGCAAGGAGGAACTCGACCAGTACATCCGGAACCTCGTCCCCCAGCACACGTACTACTCGACGGCGTACTACGAGAAGCCGGACGCGGGCACCATGGCGGAGAAGGGCTGGTGCGGGGCCGACCTGATCTTCGACCTCGACGCCGACCATCTCATGCGGGGCCCCTACGACCAGATGCTGGCAAGGGTCAAGGAGGAGACCGAGAAACTCCTCGCGATCCTCATCGAAGAGTTCGGCATGGACAGGAAGGCCATCGCCCTCGTCTTCTCCGGGGGCAGGGGCTACCACGTCCACGTCCGGGACATCGCGTTCCGCGGGTGGGGGAGCAGCGAGCGCAGGGAGCTGATCGATTATGTCTGCGGGATTGGGATCGACCCGGCGGCGATGCTCTCGGGAAAGATCCCGGCCGCGCCTGGCTGGCCCCGGCGCTACCGCGAGACGCTGGCCGGGTACATCCGGTGGATCGGCACGCTTCCGGAGGGGGAGGCGATGGCCCACCTCACGGGGCTCGAAGGTGTAGGAAAGGAATCGGCAGCCGCGTTCCTGAAAAAATACGAGGAGACCGCCACCGCCATAGAGCGGCACCCGACCAGCATGCTTCTCAAAAACCGGGTCCTCCACGCTGTAGTCGGTCAGGAAGAGGGCGAGTTCAGAAAACGTCTCCTCTCCCGGGCTGCCCTCGCCGACGAACCGGTCACCACCGACACGAAACGGCTGATCCGGATGCCGACCTCGCTCCACGGCGGGAGCGGCATGCGGGTCCAGCCGCTCGAGCTCCGCGAACTCCACGACTTCGACCCCCTCACGGACGCCGTGGTGTTCGGCATGAGGGACGTCAAGGTAGACCAGAAGTTCCCGCTCAGGATGCCCATGCTCGGAAGTACTTATCGAGCTCCAAAAAGGCATCACTACAGTACCCGAAGCGGTGGCAGTCTTCCTCTGCTGCCGCGGCATGGCGGAGATCGCCTGAGGAGACGAGATGAAGCTTGACGACCTGCGCAGCACCCTGCTGTCCGAACGCGAGACGGGACGGCTCACCGCGGTAGTCCCGGACCTGTTCGAGAAAGGGCACGCGGAACTGGCGGCCATCACCAGGAAGGTCTACGCGTTCGAGGACCCGTTCTCGGACGAGGCCCGTTCCCTCATCGACGAGACCCTCGCGATCCGGGAGACACTGCAGGACATCTTTGCGATCCGCTCGCGCAAGATCCTCGCCCTCACCGTCATGCACGCGGAAGGGAGCTATTACGACCGCGAGGAAGTGAAGCGGATGATCCCGTCCGAGAAAGAGATGTTCGAGCAGATCACGGCAAGCATCGAACAGTGCCAGGGCGTCCTCCTGCACAACGTCCCCCACACGCTCCATGCCCTCCGCCATACGGTGGCTGCCGAAGACGAGGGCGGCGAGCCCGGACCGCAACAGGAAGAGGAACCGGAGGCCCTGCCGGTGGCCGCACCGAAAGGGGCCCTGCCCATCTCCCACCCGTGCGCCCTCGTCCGGGTGCTCGAGGACATGGAGTCGTTCATGGGCGTGGATGGGAGGATTTATACTCTCTCGAAAGGAGATATAGTGACGCTTCCCGAGCGGAATGCTGCGGTCCTGAGCGAGCGCAACATAGTCTTAAATATCAACCTCTGTAAATAATATAAGGTATTCGATTCAGGATTATCGGTGAAATTTTCATGAAAATGCCAGCAAAATTCAACACCTACTGTCCTTTCTGCAGGAGCCACCAGGTTCACGAGGTCGAGAAGGTAAAGAAAGGCAAGACGACCGGCCTCCACTGGATTGACCGCCAGAAGGCGCGGAGAGGTACGGTAGGCAACATGGGCAAGTTCTCCAAGGTGCCTGGCGGAGACAAGCCGACGAAGAAGATCAATGTACGGTACCGCTGTGTCGTCTGCAAGAAGGCGCACCTGCGCAAGGGTTACCGTGTCGCAAAGTTTGAACTGACGGAGTGAGCAGGATGGTAAGCCAGATACGGGAAAACCGGAGTAAATTCTACAAAGTAAAATGTCCTGACTGTGAGAACGAGCAGACCGTCTTTGAGAAGGCGAGCACGGTTGTCAAGTGCGTTGTCTGCGGGCGCGATCTCGCAATCCCCGCCGGAGGACGCGCAATCCTCAAGGCCGAGATCGTCCAAGAGCTCAAGTGATACCTCCCATGCTCGACAGGGAATGGCCACAGGAATCGGAACTGGTCGTCTGCACCGTAGAGAACGTCAAGGACTTCGTGGCATTCGTCTCCCTTGACGAGTACGGTGGCCGCCAGGGGCTCATCCCCATCTCTGAGATCGCAACGGGCTGGATCAAGTACATCCGTGACCACATCCGGGAGGGCCAGAAGATCGTCTGCAAGGTCCTCAACGTCGACCGGAACCGCGGCCACATCGACCTCTCCTTAAAAGACGTCAACGAGCACCAGCGGCGCGAGAAGATCCGCGAGTGGAAGAACGAGTCCAAGGCCCAGAAATGGCTCGGGTTCGTGGCAGAGCAGACGGGCGAGCCACTCGCCCCGATCGAGGACCTGATCTTCAGGAAGTACGGGGCTTTCTACCCGGTCTTTGAAGATATTGTGATCGATCCCGAGACTACGCTCAAAAAACTCGGCCTCCCGAAGAAGGTCTCCGAGGTCCTCCAGCGGGTGGCAGAGGAGAGCGTGAAAGTGCCCCGGGTCGAAGTGACCGGGCACCTGATCCTCGAGTCCACGAAACCCGACGGGGTCGAGGTCATCCGGAAGGCGCTCGAGAAGGCGAACGCCTCGAAGAGTTCAGGAGCGGATATCGAGCTCCTCTACCTCGGGGCCCCGACCTACCGGATCAAGGTGACCGCGCCGGACTACAAGTCTGCCGAGAAGGCGATCGAGAAGGCTGCGAGCGCCGCGATCGCGGTCGTGGAAAAAGCCGGTGGCGAGGGCAAGCTCGTCAAGAAACCGAAGTCCGGGAAGAGCCAATGAGCGGGCGCATCCGGCAGTGCATGGCAGACCATATCTATACCCTTTCTCCCACCTGTCCTGCCTGCGGCAGGCCGACATCCGTCGCCCACCCCGCCCGTTTTTCCCCGGAAGACAAGTACGGGAGATACCGGAGGATGGCGAAGCATGATTGAGGACATCTCGGTCCGGTACCTGGAAAGTTTCAAAGACAAGAGACCCGTCGACCCGATCCTGATCGAAGGGCTCCCCGGCATCGGCCAGGTCGGAAAACTCGTGGCCGAGTACATGATCCACATGCTCGTGGCCGAGAAGATCGGGGAGATCCACTCCATCTACCTGCCTCCCCAGGTCATCCTCGACGAGAACGGGCTCGTCCGCCTGGCCCGGAACGAGCTCTGGCTCTGCCAGAGCGCGGGAAAAGATATCGTCTTTCTCGTCGGGGACCACCAGAGCACCTCCAACGAGGGACATTACCTCCTCGCCGACACCTACTGCGAGATAGCAGAGGAGCTCAACGTGAAACGGATCTACACGCTCGGGGGCTTCGGCGTCGGCCACCTCGTGAACGAGCCCCGGGTCCTCGGGGCCGTGAACCGGGCGGAGCTCCGGGAGGAGCTCGAGACCGCTGGTGTCATCTTCAACCGGGACGAGCCGGGCGGCGGGATCATCGGTGCGGCAGGCCTCATGCTCGGCCTCTCCGCCCTGCGGGGCATTGAAGCGGTCTGCCTGATGGGCGAGACGAGCGGGTACCTCGTGGACCCGATGGCCGCGGCAAGCGTCCTTGCCATCCTCTCGAACCTGATCGGTGTGCCGGTCGATCCCACGAAGCTCAACGACCGGGCGAGCGAGATGGAGAAGGTCATCGAGGGCCTTGTCGAAGGCGAGAAGATGAAAAACGAAGAGTTGAGTTACATCGGGTGAGTGCGGGGCAGATGTTCCGGGGTGACCCTTGAATGAATCAACCTGGTTCACGCCGGTCCTGATGATGATACTCATTCAGTGAAAAAGGGCGATCTCAATCAATTATTTACCATTGCTAAATGTGCTGATCATTTCTCTTACCTCTTCGATTGTGAATGGTTCCATTTTATTGTGAATTATTAGGTGACAATTTGGGCATACAGGACGTAAATCTTTCACTGGATCTATATTGTACTCTTGCTGGATTTTTGATAGTGGAATGAGATGGTGGATATGAACCTTATTTTTGCCTATCGGTCCATACATTTTTTCGAAATCAAACCCACAGACTGCACATAGACTACCGTGATGAGCAATGCATATACTTCGTGCATCACTGTTTCGTTCATAACGGTTCACTAAAACCTGACTTACTGCACCTTCGTGGAGATGTGGAGAATCTTCATTGGTTAACTCGCCGGAATATAAAAGTTCAGTGTTGCCTTGACCGTAAATCGTGTCAAACGCCATCACCAAATCAGGTCGCATTATCCACGGGAACCGGCCCCCGCTTTCGTATCCTAAGAAGGGGATATGCCACCATCGGGGTTTTCCATCTCTTCTCAAAGGTGGTTGGATACCAGTTTTTGCAATTACGCGTTTACCAAATCTACCAATTTGTAAGTTAATCGCCCCATGGCTAGAGTAGTTTAATTTTAACGCGATATCTGAACCTCGGATCTCGTGGTTTTTGCTTTCATATACGATCCTTAGAATCTTCATATCGATATCTTTAGTAACCTCTTTGTCAGTAAGCAGTTCAATCCATTTTTCAGCACTTACATCAAAGGAGTCATTATAGAACATTGCATTTCTCACTGACAGGCATGCAGCTATCATCAGGCATTTATTGATAATGAACTTAAATTTTATTCTATTTTAGAGATTAAAGAAAAAATAGGATTGATTCCGAAAACTTATACGAATAGTGAAAACCGATGCTTTGCAGAAATGTGCGTGAATTAATTTGGTTCATGCTTGTTTCCCATTCACATAATATCTTTTGATAGTGTAGAAGGTTTGATGTGTGCTATACACCGGTGTGATATCTGCCGCCGCCCCCGGCGGGGCGCCCCCGCGGCGGCATCAATTACCGTTCAATCTAAAAACCGGTATCTGCCCCCGCCGTGCCTCGGAGAGGCCCTGAGGCGGGGAGACCTCCCAGATTTGATAAAAGAAAATCACTTCCAAAAAAACAAGTTATTTTCCCAAAAATACGACATTATCCCGAATATCTGGACAGAATATATCGGACACCTTTACGCTTTCTCCTTCTTACCGATTATCCGTTAACCCCCGCACCATCCCAGCTCATCCCGGACTCCGCGACCCTCTCGTAGTTATCCCTTACAAGGGAACACCCTCCCGCCCAGCTGCGATAACCATGAATATTCTTCTGGCGTACACTTATCCTGCGATGCCTGCACCAACACCCCACAGGTTCCCGCCAGGAAAGACACTCACGGAGGAACTCTGCACCGCCATGAAACGGATCGAAGCCTACGGTGTCGCCTATCCGGCTGGGTATTACCGGGCGCTCCTAGAGAAGTACACCCGGGAGGGGATTCGCTATCCCCACATCCTCATGATCCTCGGGCAACCGCGGATCAACAACCACTTCTTCTATTCCCGTGCGCTCAGAAGGATCGGCAGGCTCCTCGATTACGGCTGCGGCACCGGGGACAATGTCCGGCAGGTTATCCGGGACGGTTTTCCCCGGGAGAGGATCACCGCGTTCGATATCAACCGGGCGAGCATCGATCTCGGGTTTGACCTGTACCGTGACAAAGAGGAGATCGGTGACCTCTTCATCGTTTCAGAGGCGTTCCCGTTCGGGCCGGCGGAGTTCGGGATTGTGTATTCCGCCTCCGTTCTTCACGTGATCGCCGACGAGGAGGAACTCGGAACGTATCTTGCGAACGCGTACTCTGCCCTCAGGCCCGGCGGCGTCCTCTTTGGTTCCACGCTCGGGCTGGTGGATGGGGCGGCCAGGTCTCCTGACGAACGGGGGCCGCCACGCGTCATGCCGAGAGAGGAGCTGACCGCTCACCTGACCGGCGCCGGCTTCATCCGCCATGAGATACTCCGGCGTTATCACGTCCCGCATCATGTCGCTGACAACAGTGACGCCATGTGCGTATTCGAGTTCTGCACGAACAAGCCGGCATACCAGCGGCAGGGTACGTGACAGTACCCGGGGCAATACTCGTTTTTTACCCAATATCCCCGTCGGCTATCATCTCCTCCCGCCAAAAAGGTATCAGAACTCTATATCACGCCCCGGTCGGGGGGGCATGACCATTCGTTCAACGGCCTGTACCGGGACAGGGTACGTTCAGCCGCGGCCGGGCGGTCCCGGAAATAAGGAAGCTGGGGGTGAGACACGCTTGCCTCTCTCTGGTTTTTTCATCCTCAGCTATCAGCGGTACTCCGCATCTTTCCTGCAGCCCGCCGTACAGAATCAGAACCCTATCATGTACCCATACCGCGAGTATACTTCCTTTACGAGGTCGCCGACCTTCGGGTTCCCCCAGTCGTGCATCCATTCCGAGACGAGCGACTCGACCGTGATCGGGATGACGCCTGCCTGCAGCATCCGTTTCACGCCATACTTATGGGCATCGTGCGTGGAATCGCCCGCAGCATCGATGAGGCCGTACACCTCGTAGCCTTCTTTGATGGCATGGATGGCTGTGTAGGCAAAGCACATGCTCGTCCAGAGGCCCGAGACGACCATCTTCTTCCTTGCGGCCTTCTTCGCCGCGTTCCATGTCCGCTCGTCCTCGAAGGCATCGAAACTCAGCACCTTCCGGGAGAAGACTTCCTGCCCGGGGAAGAGTCTCGCGATCTCGGGCATGAACTCCCCGTTCCCCGACGGGTTGATAGCCGACAATACCACCGGTATGCTCAGGATGCTTGCGGCCTTTGCCGCACAGTACGCGGCATTCCTGATGATCGTCTTGTCACCGGACGCTACACCCTTGAACATCGTGGACTGGTAGTCCACGAGCACCAGCATGCTGTTCTTGTCGCTCAGCAGTTCCAGGCAGCCTTTCGGAGCATGTTCCATGGTTTTTCTCCTCCTTTTAATAAAGTTCTCATCAACAGGAGTTATGATAAACATTGTGAACGGGGCATTTCATATCTCAGCTGTGACAGAATCCCGGCCCCTGAGGGAAATTCCGGACCGGGGCAGGCCGCCCAACCTGAATGAGTTCGCGGATTCTATCGATCCTCCTGGTTCCGGATGGCTCACATTATATCCCGCAAAGGACAACCGGTAAGTAGCCATGTTCGTGAACGCCGACCTCCACATCCATTCCCCGTATTCGATGGCGGTATCCCGGGCCATGCAGCCGGAAAGTCTGATCCGGGTCTGTGTCACCAAGGGCATCCACGTGCTCGGCACCGGGGACGCACTCCACCCGGGATGGATGAAGGCATGGGAACCGTTCCGGGAGAACGGTGCCGGGATCGTCATCGTCCCGCAGGGCGAGGTGGAGGACGAGCGGCGGGTCCACCACGTCATCCTCGCAGAAGACCCGGCACAGTTCGGACAGCTCCGGGACCTGATGGCCGGGAAATGCAGGAGTTTCGCGACGAACGGCAGGCCCCACGTCTACTTGAGCGGCGGGGAGATTGCCGCCGCAGCCCACGAAGCCGGTGCGCTGATCGGGCCGGCGCACGCCTTCACGCCGTGGACTGCGATGTACGCCTACTTCAACCTGGTCAGCGACTGTTATGGGACGGAACCCATCGATTTCCTCGAGCTCGGGCTCTCGGCGGACAGCTCATACGGTGCGGCGATCCCGGACCTGTACAATGTCCCGTTTCTCACCAACTCGGATGCCCACAGCCCCCGGCAGGAGAAGATAGGGCGCGAGTTCAACCGCCTCCTCCCAAAAGCGCTCTCGGTAAAGGGGGTGCTTGCCTGCGTGAAGGAGGGGGGTATCGCGATGAACGCCGGGTTCTTCCCGGAAGAAGGGAAGTACAACCGCACCGCGTGTGTCCGCTGCTTCACCCAGTATTCCTATGAAGAGGCCGTACGGTACGAATGGCGCTGCCCGGATGACGGCGGGATCATAAAAAAGGGGGTGTCCGACCGGGCCCGCGAGCTCTCGAAGGGCGGCACGCCCCGCCCCCGTCCGCCGTACCTCCATATCGTCCCGCTCGGCCAGATCATCCAGACCGTCGAGGGCGCCTCGTCCCCGTACACGAAGAAGTGTACGGCGATCTACTCCTCGTTCATCAGCATGTTCGGGAACGAGATCGCCGTGCTGATCGATGCACCGGTCGCGGAGCTCCGCACTCTTCACCCGGAGGTTGCCGATGCAGTCGACACCCTGCGGAGCGGCAGCGTGGTCCTCCACCCGGGCGGCGGCGGGAAGTACGGGACGTTCTCGCTCGGATAAGGAATCCCGCGTCGCGACACTGATGTGTGACTGGCTCCATCTGTATGTTATTATAGCGGCATGAACTACAATTCACACGTGACAAACCATGGACAAGAAAAAACTCTCACAACGGATCAGGGTATTCCGGTTGCTGACAACCAGGACTCCCTCACCGCCGGGCAGCGCGGACCCGCCCTCGTTCAGGATGTCCACCTGATCGAAAAACAGGAGATGACGTTATGACTGACGACAGTAAGTGTCCGGTAACAGGCGGAGCAGATAAACGCGCTACCAGCAGAGGCGCAACGAACCGGGACTGGTGGCCCAATCAGCTGAACCTTAAAATCCTGCACCAGCACTCGCCCTTGTCCAACCCCATGGGTAAGGGTTTCAACTATGCCGAAGAGTTCAGGAGCCTTGACCTAGCGGCCGTGAAGAAGGATCTTCAGGCGCTGATGACCGATTCGCAGGACTGGTGGCCGGCGGACTTCGGCCACTACGGGCCCTTGTTCATTCGCATGGCATGGCACAGCGCCGGCACGTACCGCACCGGTGACGGTCGCGGCGGCGCCGGTGCCGCCCAGCAGCGCTTCCCGCCCCTCAACAGCTGGCCCGACAACGTGAACCTCGACAAGGCGCGCCGGCTGCTTTGGCCGATCAAGCAGAAGTATGGCAGGAAAATCTCATGGGCCGACCTCATGATCCTTGCGGGCAACGTCGCCCTGGAGTCGATGGGATTCAAGACATTCGGCTTCGCTGGCGGTCGTGAGGATGCCTGGGAGCCGGAAGAAGACGTCTACTGGGGTTCTGAGAACACGTGGCTGGATGACAAACGCTACTCCGGCGACCGGAACCTCGAAAACCCGCTCGCTGCCGTGCAGATGGGGCTGATCTACGTCAATCCGGAAGGCCCGAACGGCAACCCGGATCCGATCGCGGCGGCCAGGGATATCCGCGAGACGTTCGCCCGCATGGCCATGAACGACGAAGAGACGGTTGCGCTCATCGCCGGTGGTCACTCATTCGGCAAAACCCACGGCGCCGGCCCTGCGTCCCATGTGGGGCCTGAGCCCGAAGCGGCGGGCATCGAGGAGCAGGGCCTCGGCTGGAAGAGCAGCTTCGGCACCGGCAAAGGCGGTGACACGATTGGCAGCGGCCTGGAGGTCACCTGGACCACCACGCCAACGAAGTGGAGCAACAACTTCTTCCGAATCCTGTTCCGCTACGAATGGGAACTGACGAAGAGCCCGGCCGGTGCGCACCAGTGGAAGCCGAAGGGTGACGCAGGCGCCGGCACGGTGCCGGATGCCCACGACAAATCGAAGCGTCACGCGCCATCCATGCTGACCACGGACCTCTCTCTGCGGTTCGACCCTGTCTACGAGAAGATCTCAAGGCGCTTCTACGAGAACCCGGACCAGTTCGCGGACGCGTTCGCCCGGGCGTGGTTCAAGCTGACGCACCGCGACCTGGGCCCGCGCTCACGCTATCTCGGCCCGGAGGTTCCTGCGGAAGAGCTCATCTGGCAGGACCCCATCCCTGCCGTCAATCACAAACTGATTGATGCACAGGACATCGCCTCCCTCAAGGACAGGATCCTGGCTTCCGGCCTGTCCGTGTCAGAGCTGGTCTCGACCGCTTGGACGTCGGCGTCCACCTTCCGTGGCTCCGACAAGCGCGGCGGTGCCAACGGTGCCCGCATTCGTCTGGCGCCGCAGAAGGATTGGGAAGTCAACCAGCCTTCCCAGGCTGGCGAAGGTGCTCAGGACCCTGGAGGGCATCCAGAGCGCATTCAACAGCGCTGCCTCTGGCGGCAAGAAGGTATCACTGGCTGACCTGATCGTTCTGGCCGGTTGTGCAGGCGTCGAGCAGGCTGCGAAGAATGCCGGTCACGAGGTGACGGTTCCCTTCACGCCGGGACGTATGGACGCCTCGCAGGAGCAGACCGATATGGTCTCCTTCGCCGTGCTCGAGCCGAAGGCGGACGGCTTCCGCAACTACCAGAAGACCCGCTATGCCGTATCGGCCGAGGAGTTGCTGGTCGATAAGGCGCAATTGCTGACCCTGACCGCGCCCGAGATGACGGTGCTCTTGGGCGGCATGCGCGTCCTGAAGACCAACTTCGGCGGATCACTGCACGGCGTCTTCACCAGGCGCCCGGAGGCGCTCACCAACGACTTCTTCGTGAACCTGCTCGACATGGGCACGAAGTGGAAAGCGGTATCGGACGCCAGGGACATGTTTGAAGGGCGCGATCGCAGGACCGGCGAAGTCAGGTGGACCGGCACGCGTGTCGATCTCATCTTCGGTTCGAACTCCCAGCTCCGGGCTCTGGCCGAGGTCTACGGGGGCGCGGACGCGCAGGAGAAATTTGTCCAGGACTTCGTGGCGGCCTGGACCAAAGTGATGAACCTTGATCGCTTCGATCTCGCCAGATCGTAGCATGAACGTCTTCAATGGCGGAGAACCTCACGAAGGTGAATAAGGAACCCGGGCAGTGTGTGGCAAAAGGGGCTGAAACATTGAACCGTGCACCGGGTGCGCCGCGTATCATCTCGTGGAACATCACGCTCAGGTGCCCCCTGAAGTGTTCCCACTGCTACGTGGACGCAGGCGATGAGGAGGCGGACGGAGTGCTCTCCACGCAGGAGGCATTCGCTGTCATCGACCAGATCCGGGCGACCGGCACACCGGTCGTCGTGCTGAGCGGTGGCGAACCCCTTCTCCGGGAGGACATCTATGCGATTGCACAGTACGGCACGGGGCAGGGACTCCGCATGGTCATGGGCACCAGCGGGTACTTCATCGACCACGATACCGCGGCAAAACTCAGGGAAGCGGGAATACGGGCTGTGGCCATAAGCCTTGATTCGAACGACCCGGTCACCCACGACGCGTTCCGGGGCCTTGACGGGGTGTGGGAAAAGGCCGTTCAGGCCATCGGGCACTGCCGCGATGCGGGAATCGCCGTCCAGATCAACATGTCGGTGATGCGGTCGGCCATCAAGGACGTCGAAGATGTAATCGGGCTCGGAACTTCCCTCGGGGTCCGCGATTACCAGCTCTTCTTCCCTATCCCTACCGGACGGGCACGCCAGATCGAGCCCCGCAGCCCGGAGGAGTACCGAGGAATTAATACGGCAAATTCTCATCAGGTACCGGAACTCCGGTTTCAATATCCGTCCGACCTGCGCCCCGCAGTTCCGCAGGATTGCGGACGGCCTTGGCATCACCAGCCCCGGGTGGGGACGGGGCTGCCTCGCCGGTATCACCTACTGCCGGATCTTTGCCAACGGTGACGTGACCCCCTGCCCGTACCTGCCGGTGAGCGCCGGCAACGTGCGGATCACGCCGTTTTACGAGATCTGGAATAATTCCGCTCTCTTTGCCGCGCTCCGCGATCCGGACCGGCTCACGGGAAAGTGCGGGCGTTGCAGCTTCAGGACGATCTGCGGCGGGTGCAGGGCCCGGGCATACCGGCGCGTGGATGCTGCCTCTTCTCTCTGGTGCGACGGTCTGGCCACGCCGGATATACTCAAAGGGGAGGTCTGCGGTGAAGATCCGTGGTGCACCTACCACCCCGGGGGCGTGTCCTCATGAGCGGACCCATCCAGCCGGACCCGACCGACCTTGCCATACTCAACGCCCTTCAGGATGACCTTCCGCTCGTACCCCGGCCATGGAAAGCGATCGCAGATCGCCTGGGAATGACGGAAACCGGGATGCTCGGGCGGATGAAAAAACTGGAGGAAGCAGGAATTATCCGGGGCATATCCCCGGTGCTTGAGTCCCGCTCCCTGGGGTTGCATGCAGCAACACTGGTGGCCCTCCACGTACCGGAAGAGAGAGTGGACGAGGTCGCTGCCCTGATCAGCAGCTATCCGGAAGTATCGCATAACTTCCAGCGTGACCATTTTTATTGCCTCTGGTTCACGATCGCTGCACAGAACGGGAAGGGCGTCCGGAACGTGCTGGATGATATTCTCCGGAGGACCGGGATCCCGGCATCGGATGTCCTTGACCTGCCGACGGCTAAAAAGATAAAGATCGATGTGCGGTTCTCCCTGATACCGGCACGGGAGATGACTGATGGACCAGACTGATGTTCGCCTCCTCCGGGAACTGGAACTCGGCCTCCCGCTCGTCCCGGCTCCCTTCGAGGAGACCGGAAGACGGCTGGGCCTGAGCGGTGATGAAGTGGTGGAACGGATCCGGCTCCTCAAGTCTGCCGGCGTAATCCGCAAACTCCGGGTCCGCATTGACCAGCGGAAGGTGGGCATCACCGCGAACGCCCTTGTGGCGTGGAAACCGGGGGGTGCCGGTGACATGGGAAACCTGCTCGCAGCGTTTCCCTCCGTGACCCACTGCTATGAACGCCGCCCGGTACCGGGGCGGTGGGAGTACACCCATTATACCGTGCACCACGGGTACAGCAGGGAGCAGGTGCTGGATGAGGTCGGGGCCATTGCAGAAAAGACCGGCTGTCAGGATTATACCGTCCTCTTCAGCACCCGCGAGTTCAAGCGTGTGCCGAATGTGAGGCTGCGGGAGAACGGAGGGGATCTCCTGTGAACCGGATTACCCAGTGCCTGCACGGGCGGGGAACGGTGAGTTCCGTCATCCGGCACCGGCACACACCGGAGACTGATGTGCCCAGTTCCTATCTGGCATTCTCGGGAATGTACCGCCCGGTGGTCTTCTGGAACCTGACGGACCTCTGCAACCTGAGCCTGCACCCACTGCTACAACAGATCGGGACCCGGACGCGAGACGGCAGGGGAACTCACGACCGGAGAAGCGGTGCAGGTCATCGATGACCTCGCCGGTATGGGCGTCCCGCTCATCCTGTTCTCGGGCGGGGAACCGCTCCTGAGGGAGGATATCTGGGAACTGGCCCGTCATGCCAGGGACCGCGGTCTCAAAATGGCACTCAGCACCAACGGGACGCTGATCACCCCTGACGTCGCTGTCAGGATCCGGGAAAGCGGGATAGAGTACGCCGGGATCTCGCTTGACGGTGCTACGGTAGAGACCCATGACCGGTTCCGGAATTCACCCGGTGCGTTTGGACAGACCGTCGCAGCATTTGCAGCCTGCCATGAAGCCGGGCTCCGGTGCGGGGTGCGGGTCACGCTCACCCGGGAGAACCACCGGGAACTTGAAGCCCTTGTCGATCGTGCCCTGGAGCTTGGCGCCTCGCGCTTCTGCCTGTACTGGCTCGTGCCCGCAGGACGGGGGATCGATTCCTATTCCCGGTTGCAGCTGGGCCAGAGCGAGGTGACGGAGGTCCTCACCCTCCTCTACCGGAAAGCAAAGCAGATAGACCCCTCATCTATGGAGTTTCTTACGGTCGATGCTCCTCAGGACTGCATCCACCTGCTCGGGTCCATGGAGCAGGACAGGTCTGAAGATCTTGCCGATGCCCGCGGGTTGCTGGCATCCTTAAAGGGCGGATGCAGTGCCGGTACCCGCGTGGCAAATATCGATGCACGGGGAAACGTGTTTCCGTGCCAGTTTGCCCGTTCACCGGAATTTCTCGTGGGGAACATCAGGGACCGCCCGTTCAGCGGGCTCTGGGCGGACACGGCCAATCCTGTCCTCGCCCGGTTCCGGGAAAAGGAGGCCCGGTTCGGGGGCAGGTGCGGGGCGTGCAGCTATCGTGAACTCTGCGGGGGCGGCTGCCGGGTCCGGGCACATGCAGCGGGGGGGGATTTCCTGGCGGAAGATCCCTTCTGTTACGTGACCGATGAGAATCTGCACATCCAACCATAGTTCCGACCCTTCCGGGCAGCGCGTTCAAAAGTGGGATCGCGGTACTTACCGATGCGCCAGGTGCGGAGATACGCAGTCCACCCGAAGGTGAAGGATGCAATTGAAGACCCCCGGACCGGCGCGGTAATCCTCTACTCGTAAGGCGGGGACGTACTGTTGGTTCCGCCTGTCTACCGTATTCGGAATGTGCGCCCTGAGCATCTGCCAGGCAGAGCATATCTGTCGTGAAAAAAAGAGGATTATCGTTACATATCGAAGTACAACTGGAACTCCCACGGGTGGGGGCGGAGCCTGACCTCGTCTATCTCAGAGCGTTTGTACTCGATCCAGACATCGATCACGTCCTGGGTGAAGACGCCTCCCTCAAGCAGGAACTTGTGATCCGCCTCGAGCGCGTCAATGGCCTGTTCAAGTGAACCGGGGACGGTCGGGAGTTTCTTGGCTGCCTTTCCTTCGAGCTCGTAGGTGTTGCCCTCGAACGGCTTGCCAGGGTCGATCTTCTTTTTGACACCGTCGATGCCTGCCATGAGGAGCGCAGAGAAGGAGAGGTACGGGTTGCACATCGGGTCAGGCGGGCGGAACTCGATCCGTTTTGTTTTGGGATTCTCCGAGTACATCGGGATCCTGACGGCAGCAGAACGGTTCCTGAGCGGGTACACGAGATTGACGGGGGCCTCGTAACCCGGCACGAGCCGCTTGTAGGAGTTGGTGGACGGTGCGCAGAACGCCATGAGAGCGTTGGCATGTTTCAGGAGACCGCCGACATAATATTTTGCTGTCTCACTGATCATGCCGTATCCCTTCGCATCGAAGAAGAGGTTCTTTCCGTTCTTCCAGAGCGACTGGTGGGTGTGCATCCCCGAGCCGTTGTCCCCGAAGAGGGGCTTGGGCATGAAGGTCGCGACCATGCCAAAGTCGCGGGCCATATTCTTGACGATATACTTGTACATCATGCAGTGGTCCGCCATCCTGACCAGCGGACTGTATCGTATGTCGATCTCGTTCTGGCCGGCAGTTGCCACCTCGTGGTGGTGGACTTCGATAGGAATTCCCGTCTCAATCATCTTGAGGATCATCTGGCTCCGGACATCCTGGAGCGAGTCGTGCGGCGGTACCGGGAAGTACCCTTCCTTGTGGCGGGGTTTGTACCCGAGGTTGGGCTGCTCGTCCCGCCCGGAGTTCCAGATACCTTCTACCGAATCCACCGAGTAGAACCCCTGGTTGACGGTCTGGGAGTACCTGACATCATCGAAGAGGAAGAACTCGTACTCCGGCCCCCAGAAACTCTGGTCGGCAATGCCGGTGGACTTGAGATACTCCTCCGCCTTCTGGGCAATAAACCTCGGGTCCCTCGTGTAGGCTTCCTTGGTCACCGGATCAAAAACGTTGCAGATGATCGAGAGCGTGGGTACTTCGCAGACCGGGTCGGTCACCGCGGTAGCAGCATCCAGGTACAGGACCATGTCCGACTCCTGGATCTTCTGGAACCCGCGGATTGAGGAACCGTCGAAGCCTATCCCTTCCGACCAGATTCCCGACTTGGGATCAGGAGAGTCGCTCAATTCCGATGCAGGGATTGAGAAATGCTGCCAGAGGCCGGGCAGGTCGTTGAATTTCAGGTCAACGATCTGGATATTCTTCTTTTTTATAAGAGAAGTCACACCGCTGACCTGCTCTTTTGTCACTTCTGTCATTTTTTTTGGTTTATTCGCTTGTGCCATTCTAACACCATCCATAGAGGAACACACTGAAACGGTGCCCAATGCATGTGCAAAATAACCAGGCATGCTAGGTATGCCGTGTCTGCACTAGGAAATATATTTCTATGTATCTGTATTTAAAAACTATTTTATTGAAGAGAAGTGGCCAGACCTTTTTTATGGAAGAAACGATGCCGAAAAAATCTCATTTTCAGACGCTCAATCATGTCCTGCATATGGGAAGCCCGGTGATGAATGGTCAACAGACGCCGGGCTCCCAATAGAAACATCCTTCCTCCAATCTTATAAATATATTTCCCCCTTAATCTTTGGCATCGTTTCCTTCCAGCCGGGGGGGGTGAACCTCACGGTGCCGGCAGCATGTTCCAGACCTGTGCGATGACAGGATATCCGGAACAGTTTCCGTAAATATTAATGAAACAGGAAACCAATATGCTCAGTCAATGCTCAAAGTACATCGGGATATTTGTGGATATTGCGGTTGCTGCGTCTCTGTCTGTTCTGAAGGTGCCCTCGAACTGATCGACGCCTACCTTTCCGTTGAGAAGAACTGCACGAGCTGCGGTATCTGTGCGAAAGTATGCCCCCTCGGTGCCCTGGAGGTAGTGCATGAGAAATAAGTACGACGTGCTCGTCATCGGGGGAGGCCCGGCAGGAGCGCTTGCGGCAAAGACCGCTGTCGAGAAAGGGCTGACCGCGTGTATCGTCGAGAAACGCCCGGCCATCGGCGCCCCGGTCCGGTGTGCGGAAGGTATCGGGAAGGAAGCCCTCCTCGAGTTCATCGAGGCCGACCCCCGCTGGATCTCTGCCGAAATGACGGGTGCAGGCATTGTTGCGCCCGACGGTTTTTTCATGAAACTCGAGTCAGCGATAGCGGGAAGCAAGGTCGGGTACGTGCTCGACCGCAAGATCTTCGACCGCGAGCTGGTGTGGAGGGCGGCAGAGGCAGGAGCCGAGGTAGCCGTCAAGTCCCGGGCAGCAGCCCCGATCCTGGAGGACGGGGTTGTCAAAGGCGCAAAAGTCGAATACTGCGGCAAGGTCATGAAGGTGAGCGCCGATGTGGTCGTTGCCGCGGACGGCGTGGAGTCGAAGTTCTCGAAATGGTGCGGTATCGATACGACGGTCCCGGTCCGCGAGATCATGTCCTCGGTCCAGTACGTCATGGCCGACATCGATATCGACCCCCACTCCACCATCTTTTACCTCGGCAGCGATGTCGCACCGGAGGGGTACCTCTGGGTATTCCCCAAGGGAGCGCGTTCAGCAAATGTCGGGATCGGCATCTCCGGCAGGAAGAGCGGGACAGGCCACCGGGCAAAGGACTACCTTGACAGGTTCGTGAAAAAGACCTTTCCGAAGGGAAAGACCATCGAGTATATCCCCGGGGGGGTCTCGGTCTGCCGACCGCTTGACTGTACAGTGGGCGACGGTCTCCTCATTGCCGGAGATGCCGCACGGGTCGTCGACCCCCTGACCGGCGGAGGTATCTACAACGCGATGTTCACCGGCAGGCTTGCGGCAGAAGTGGCTGCAGACTGTATCGGCAAGGGCGATCTCTCGAAAAAAGCCCTCATGGTATATGACAAGACCTGGAGGACGTCCAGGATGGGCAAGGCGATCGAGCGGAATTACCACATCAAGGAATACTTGATAAAACAGCCCGATGAAAAACTCAACGAGATCATCCACTCCGTCTCGAAACTGAACCTCCGGGAGTTCTCTACCCTTACCCTGATAAAAGAGTTAATCCGGATCAACCCGAGACTGGTGCTCGAGCTGGGCGCGCTCGCAGCATCGATCCGCTGATCTTTTGAGTTGTTTGTTCAGGAGCCGCAGGTTCCACTGCCAGTTTTGCGACGCTCCGCCCTATCCCGCCGAGCCCAACGACGATGATGTACATGACTACCTGTCTCTATCACCGGCATTGAAATAATTTGCGCATCAATTCCTGATCGTGATCTGCGGGGTCGACGAGGCGGGGAAAGGCTCGGTGCTGGGCCCGATGGTGATTGCTGCCGTCGGTATTGCATCGGAGGACGCGCTGGCCGACCTCGGGGTGAAGGACTCAAAACTCCTTGCGCAGAAAGAGCGTGAACGCCTCTATTCCCTGATCCGGAAACGGTGCAGGATCACCACGGTGAAGCTCGATGCGGAGGAGATCGATTCTGTCCGCACCCAGATGACCCTGAACTCGGCGGTCGCGAGGGCCCACGCCCGGGCGATCAGCAGGCTCTCGCCGTCCTGTGCCTATGTCGACGCCTGCGATGTCAATGCTTTCCGTTATGCCGAGATGGTGAAGAATAATCTCGATCTCGAGTGCGAGATCGTCTCCGAGCACCATGCCGACGAGAAATTCCCTGTTGTCTCAGCAGCGAGTATTGTCGCAAAAGTCACGCGTGACCGGGCGATCTCAGTCCTCGCAAAAAAATACGGGGAGATCGGCAGCGGTTACCCGTCAGACCCGGTCACTATCCGGTACCTGACCGCATATATCGAAGATCACCACCACCCCCCGCCCATCGCCCGGAAGAGCTGGAAGACGGTCAGCGCGATCCTTGCAAAAAGATCGCAGAGCCAGCTCTTCGATTTCTGAATCTGAGAGGTCTTCAGACCTCGAAGAGGAGAAGATTTCATCAGAAATCTTCGACCACTGTAGCCATCATCAGAATGTCGAAGGTCGGCTTTTGCCTCCCTTCTCCTTCTCAGGGTTTGATACTCCTTCAAACCTCGAAGAGGAGAAGATTTACGAAGTAAATCTTCGACTGCCGTTGTTCGCACGACCGGTGCAACCGTCGATCCGTTACTGCGGGCAATTCTTTTATTGCTCCGAAAATGCCATAGTTGCTGATGGACTGGATCCTTCCTGCAGTTCTTCTTGTCGCAGCCTATGCCCTCGCTGCGTATTCTATTCACAGGAAAAAACTGTGGCAGGACCATATCACCTTCTACGGGCCGTTCATGGCTGTAAAGACCGACAAGGTCGGGTTTTTTGATGCGTTTATCCGGTTCCGTACTTTCCTGCGGATCTACGGCACGCTTGGCGTCTTCATGGTGGCGCTCGTCTCGGTCCTGATGACCGCGATGCTGTTTTACTCCGTCCAGCACATCGTGGTCCAGCGCCCCCCGCTGACGGCAGCCAACGAACCGAAGAACGTCCTTGCCATCCCCGGGGTGAACGACTTCATCCCCTTCACCTTTGCAGTCTGGTTCGGCCTTATCGTCACGATGGTTGTCCACGAGTTCGGGCATGCCGTCCTCTGCCGCGTCGAAGGGATCCGCGTACGGGCACTGGGGGTCCTGCTCGCGGTGATCCCGGTCGGCGCCTATGTCGAGCCCGATGAAGAGGACCAGGAGAAGGCGAAGGGCCTGTCCAAGATGAGGATGTTCGGGGCCGGTATCACCAACAATATCCTCCTGGGGCTGGTCTGTTTTATCCTCCTGGTCGTCCTGCTGGGTTTTGCTGTCCCGCTCTCCACCCCACTCGTCCACGGCGTCTATGTAGACTCCCCCGCCTATGCTGCCGGCCTGCCCCCGAATTCGGTGATCCGGGAAGTGAACGGCATCAGCGTATCGACGACGGACGATGTCGCCCGTATGCTCAACTCGACCCGGCCCGGAGATCCGGTCAGGCTCCTTGTCGGGAACAACGGTCAACTGAAGCCCTATACCCTGACGGTTACCTCGTGGCCGGCAGAGCTCGGGCCGCGGCAGAGCGGGTTCATGGGGGTCTCGTATTACGATGCCCCGCTGGTAAAATCACAGTTCGATCTCCTCCGTGGGCCCATCGGTCCCGTCATCCTGCTGGCAGTCCCGATCTATACCATCACGGATCCCGGGCAGTGGAGCCAGTTCAGCCTCCTGACCATCGACACTACGGATGCGGTGATGTGGCAGGTGCCCTTTTCCCAGTTCTGGTTCGTTATCCAGCTCCTCTTCTGGTGTGGATGGTTCAACGTTGTGGTCGGGACCTTCAACGCTCTCCCGCTCGTACCGCTTGACGGGGGATATATCCTGAAAGAGGGTGTCGACCGGGCGTTCGACCGGCGAGGGTGGTCCCGGTACTCAGGCTACGTGGTCAACGCAGTAAGTTATCTCATGCTGATCGTCCTGCTGGCCGTGGTGATCCTGCCGTACATGCTGAACATGTAGAGGGGTTCCGGCGGATCGTCAATCCCCATGGCTCTCCTTTACCACCGGATTACGGCTCCCGGAACAGGTGCCCGAACTCCTCAGGCCGGTTCAGGAACGCCAGGACCGGCGAGCGCTGCTCAATCAGTTTGTAGAGGGGATCGGTGATGGTGCCGGACTCCCCGGCAATCCTCCCGGCTTTCCGCATCCTCATGACTGTGTGGTCCGGGTAGGCCGGGTTCTTCGTGATCTCGCCGTTCCTCATCTCGAAAAATGCAGCCCCGCCCCGCTCCTCGTATCCCCGGTATTCCCCGGCAAACACCGAGGAGACGATGTTTGCCATCTGGAGGACGGCAGTACGGGAGGGATTGATGGTCACATGGCCGTATCCCGGCGGGACGATCACCATCTCCCCGGCACAGGCTGAGATCAGCACGACGTCGGAACAGTCTCTCGTCTGGATCAGGTAGTGGGCCTCGCCGGCAAGTACTTCATAGATCTCAGGATAGCCCGTGCCGGAAAGATTAGGCGGGTGGAAATGTCCTTTTGTCTTGATATATTCCCCGCAGAGATCCCGGGGAGGCATGACGGTGATGTCGAAGCGGATCTGCTGTTCTTCGATCCACCTGCGGTCTCCGGCTGACCTTGCGACATTGCGGTACATGTAATAGGCCGGTCCCGAGCAGGGGCAGTCCGGCCGCGCGAGCACCTTCCTGAGCTCGTCCATGTCCCGGACGGCGGGCTCCGGCAACGGCCCTTTCCAGCACACGGGGACCGGCTGCCCCTGCGTCACCCTCTTTTCAGGTACGTTATCTGCCATTCATTTCCTTCCGCCGATTACGGTCCTGGCCAGTTTGTACAATGCCGGATCGACCGTCTTCAGGTGCGAGACTGCGGCCTCAAGCGGGACGCTGATGACCCGGTTTCCCTCCAGCCCGACCATCCTCCCGAATTCCCCGTCCTTTACCAGCTGGACGGCAGCGGCCCCGAAGCGGGTTGCGAGCACGCGGTCATAGGCAGTCGGTGAACCGCCCCGCTGGATGTACCCGAGGATCGTGACGCGGGTCTCGACTCCCATCCTGTGTTCGATCTCCCTGCCGAGAAGGTTTCCGACGCCCACGAATTTCTCATGCCCGCACTCGTCCCTTGCGTCCTCCGGAACCGGCAGGAGACCGATGTCCTCGCGGTGCGCTCCTTCGGCAATCACGACAATGGAAAACTTCTTTCCCGCCTCGTACCGCGCCGTGAGGTTTTTGCAGACCTCGTCCATCGTGAAGTGCACTTCGGGTATGAGGATCTCGTCTGCCCCGCCGGCGATTCCAGCCGTGATCGCGATCCAGCCCACGTTCCGTCCCATCACTTCGACCACGATGATCCGGTGATGGGACTCGGCAGTTGTATGGAGCCGGTCTATGGCCTCTGTCACGGTCGTTATCGCGGTGTCGAACCCGATCGAGGCATCGGTTCCCAGAATATCGTTGTCTATAGTTTTTGGGATGCCCACAATCGGGATCCCCTGCTTCGCGACATCCCGTGCAGCCGAGAGGGTGCCGTCGCCTCCAATGACAACAAGGGCATGAATGCCGTATTTTTTCATGTTATTTTTGATCTTCTGGAAGTCCGATGTGTTTTTGAGCGGGTCGGTGCGGGACGTGCCGAGGATAGTTCCCCCTTTTGGCAGGATCCCGGACACGGAGAAATCGGTGAGCGGCTCCACATCGCCTTCGATGAGTCCCATCCACCCGTTGCGGATCCCGAGTGTTTCAAAGTCATGTCGTATTCCCGACCGTACGACTGCCCGGATCGCCGCGTCGAGCCCGGGGCAGTCGCCCCCTCCTGTCAGAACGCCAATTGTTTTCATGGTCAGATCTCCCTGTTGTTCCCTGCCGTCGTATATCATCACCGCCGTGCCCGGCCTGGTAAACCCCTGCACTGGCTGCTTTCACTGGTCATGGACGATCCCTTACCTGTCCTTTCCGTTCAGAGGCAAAGACCTTTTCGGGCTCATCCGTTCCCTCCCGTTAGGTCACCGGCTCGTCTCCATGAAGATGCGGCGGTGAATGATCCGCCAGCAGAGGATCAGCTGGGCCAGGTCGCCTGCCGTGACATACTTCCGGTTCCTGAAGATGGAGATGGGGTGGACCCGCGTCTGCTCCTCGATGCTGTGCTCGAGTTTTTTCACGACATGGGCACTCAGTTCGCCGTCCATGATCATCCGCCCCATCCGGTGGCCGTTCCGTTCGCTCGTGACAAATTCGAGGGAGAAGTTCCGCTCGGACAACGAGAGGATCGAGTACAGGTCAAGCGATAGGTCGATGTTCCCGATGGTGTGCAGCATTCTGTTCTGGGAGAGCGTGACCCGGTAGACATTGTGCTTCCTCCCGAGGTGACGGCCGTAGCCGGAATAATCGATCCCGATCACCGCATCCGCATATTCCTTCTGGGGGGCGATATACCGCTCGTAGTCCGGTTCCCGCTCTGCTATCTCCTTCTCGACCACCTCGCGCGAGTAGCCCCGCTTGACCATGTCCCTGCGGATCTTCCAGTCGTACTTGACCTGTTTTGCCGGGTCCACGAAGAGGGTGAAGTCAAGGTATTTGCGGAGCGTGGGCGTGAAGAGGGTGTGCAGCCCTTCAAGGATGAGAATCCTGCGGGGCCGGAAGATGGCGGGCGGGTCGAACGTCCCGGTTGCATGGTTATAGACCGGCTTCTCGATCGGTACGCCGCGTTTGAGCATGATGAGGTCCTGGCCGAGCTGCCCGAGCCGGTTGGCCCGCGGGTTCAGTGCGGTGATCCCCTGCTCCTGCCGCCCCGCCCGGTCAAGGCTGTGGTAATCGTCAAGGGTTATCGTGGAGACAAGGTCACTGCCGAAGATGTTCCTCACGCCCCGGGTGAATGAGGTCTTCCCCGACCCGCTGTCGCCCGCGACACCGATCGTGAAGATATAGGGGGATGCTGCGATCGTGTCCTTGAAATTCGGGCGGTGCATGTATGATCATAGATGAATATCAGGGAAAAACCATACGGCAGGCCCGGGCGATCTCTGCCACGCTCCAGGCCTGGGCTATGCAGCCCTGCGGACGGAAGGGGGGGTCGCCGTCAAAGATCTCGGAGATGTACCCTGCCCCGCCCTCCCGTATGTGTGCAAGGATGGGCGAGAGGAGCGGTGCGATCCGTGCACGGTCCGTGCCGTTCCGGATGAGCGCTTCGACATAGAACCCGGTGAGCCAGGGCCAGACACACCCGTTATGGTAACTGATGTCACCCGCAAAATGCCCGTGGTAACGCGGGTCAGCGGGCGCGAGCGTGCGCAGGCCGTACGGGGTCAGGAGGGTCCGTGCGACGGTCTCAAGCGCAGCGGACGCTTGTTCAGGATCGGCAAGCCCGTACGCGAGTGCAATGACCTGGTTCGGGCGGATGGAAGGGTCGACCGGGTCGATGCGGTCATAGAAGCAGCGATCCTTCTCATTCCAGAACTTCCTGAACGCCTCCTTTGCCGATTCAACAGAAACAGGAGGAATGATCCCCATGGACTCCGCTTCGTCGAGCGCCTGGATCCAGAGGGCGTTTATCTCCACGGTTTTTCCTTCGCGGGGGGTAAAGGCCGTGTCCATCCACGTGCTCTGCGGTATGACCGAGATCAGGTCGTGGTCGAGCGTTGCTACCTTGGAGGCAGGGTAGCTCCCGAGGATCTCTGCGACGACCGGGCGCATGTCCGCGATGAAACGGTCATCGCCCCAGCGGCGGCGGTAGCGTCCAAGCGCATGGATGAACCAGAGCGAGGCATCGCTCGAGTGGTAGTTGTCCGGGAAACGGTTCGGGACGACCCCGCCCTCGGTCTTCTGGGCAAGCCGCCTGAGCACGGCCTGGGCAGCCTCCTTCTTTTCGCGTTCGATCAGGAGCCCGGTCACGCTGATCGCAGAATCGCGGCCCCAGGACTCCCGGAACCAGTGAAAACCGGCAAAGATCTCATCGCGGTGGCAGAAAATATCCGGTGCGGAATCGAGCCACTCGCGAAGGCTGCAGGGAGTACGCGCCGGCCCGGCCTTGAGCGGGGACTGGTTGTTCCGGAAGCAGCGCAGGGTGACCGAACCGTCTTTTACCGCGCCCGAAAAATATCCCGGGGAAAAGAGGTCTTCCACCGCTTCGTAGCCCCGTTCCCGTTCCCGCCCATACCAGACATTCCAGTAGGTGGCCGGGTCATAGGTAAAGGGAATATCCCCTTCAAGGACGGTCTCGCTCCACCGTACACCGCCGTGGCCGGATTCGCAGACCGGGTGGGGATCGCGGACGAGCTGGTCGACCGGTCGGTCGGTGACAAGCGGGCGGACCCGGATCTCGGCTTCACCGGTGACAGCGTAGGTTATGGCGATCCCCTGGCCGAAGGTGATGGTCTTCCTGACCACGGTACCGCCCAGATAGTAAACCCAGCACGGGGGGTACAAGGAAAACGCATAGAGATGCGCAAGGCCGGAATCACCATCTGTCCCCTGGTACTGCTGCGCCGATATCCGTATGCCGTTCATCAGTTCATCAAAGCCGGAGAGATATACCCTGCCCCGGTGGACAAGGAGCCCGTGATATCTCCGGGTGTTACCGCCGACAGAGGCCGAACAGTAGTCATGTTCCCCTGCCATGAGAAACTCGATGCTGCGGGCACAGTCCGGTACCTGCAGCTCCCTGCCGTACGAAAGTGTCATTTCCCCGGACCCGTTGTGGCACTGCCGCTGTCAATGACTTCCTGGTACACCCGGAGGGTCTGTTCAGCGATGTGGTCCCAGGTAAAATGTTCGAGTACGCGCGCCCTGCCGTTTTTGCCCATCTTTGCTCCAAGTTCCGGGTTTTTCAGGATCCTCACGACATAGCGGGCAATATCAGACGGGTCGTTGGGGTTGACATGGTACCCGCAGATGTCGTCCCCGGATGGGATGATCTGTTCCCGGAAACCACTCGTCCCCCGCGCACCCACGACCACCGGCTTGGCCATTGACATCGCTTCGGTGCAGACGATGCCGAACGGCTCGTATTTCGACGGGAATACGCAGACATCGCTTGCCGCGTAGTAGAGAATGCGCTCCTCCTCCGGTACCATCCTGAAATGGAGGATTACGTTCCTGCCAAGGTGGAGGTCCCTCACCAGCTGGCTGAGCATCTGCTCCTGGTCGCCAACCCCGAGCAGCACCAGTTTCACGTCGGGGACTTCCTTGATGATCTGCGGCATGGCGAGGATGAGCGGGTCTGCCCCTTTCACCCATGTCAGCCGTCCTATGAAAAAGAGCATGGGGGACGTCCCGACGCCGATTCGTTCGCGGAACTCCTCCACCTCTTTCTGCGGAATCCGGGCAGGGTCGTACTTCTCCGCGTCCACGCCATTGTGGATCACCCGTATCTTCGACTCCGGGTACCCGAACTTCACGAGTTCGTCCCGCATGGCGAAGCTGACGGTCACGATCCGGTCGGCGGTCATTGCCGAAAGCCGCTCGATATCCTTGATCGTGACCGACCCGGAAGGGTTCCTGCCCTGCTCGGTGGAATGGAAATGAAAGATCAGCGGTATCTTGAGGTTCCGCTTGGCAATGATGCCGGCAAGGGAGGCTATCCAGTCGTGCGAGACGAGCAGGTCGTACTGGCGCTGTTCGTTCCGGACAAGATAGTTCACCAGCTTCGATGCGGAGAGGAGGTTGTACAGGACGGTCTCGGCAAAAAAATTCTGGCCGTTCAGGTCCCAGGTCTTGACTTCAGCAGGGTTGACGATGGCAAGGATATCCGAGAACGTCATCAGGCGGGGACGGTGGACTTCCACACCGGCCCACGTGTCGAAGGTCGGGTCGCTTCCGGTGTTCCGGGAAAAGACCGAGATGGAATGCCCCTTTGCAATGAACTGGCGGGTGATCTCGGTCGCATAGGTCCCAAGTCCCCCCCGGAAAAACGGGGGAAATTCGTCCACAAAATAGGCAAGTTTCATGCAACAACCCGCGAATAGGCACCGGTAAGTCTCTGGACTATCGGCCCCCAGAGGAAGAGCCGGTCCACTTTGTTCCTGCCGCGTATCCCCAGTGCGCCCGCGTTCCAGGGTTCATCCACCATGGTGCTGATCCCCCATGCGATCGAATCAGGGTCCACGCCGACCTTGATCCCGTTCACGAAGGCATCGATGTTCTCCGAGAGCCCGCCGACATTGGAGGCGACGACGCATTTTTCAGCACTCCACGCCTCGAGGAGGACGAGGCCGAACGGCTCGTTCCTGCTGGGAATGACGACGACATCCGCGGCGTTCAGCAGGCGGATGTACTCGGAATCCGGGATATACCCGACAAAGTTGACCGGGAGGTCTTTTGCCCGGTCCTGCAGGAACTGCCGCATGTCACCGGTCCCTGCGACGATGACTTTTGCATCCCCCCGGTGCTGGCAGACTTTCCGGATCGCTTCGATGAGCAGGTCGGGCCCTTTCTGGTACACGAGCCGGCCGATGAAGAGGATGAGCGGTGCGTAGGGATGGATCCCGTACGAGGCCTTGACTTCGCCGGGATCGATGCTGGCGCGGTACGCACGCGGCACGATCCCGTTGGGGATCACCTCGCACTTCTCCTCCGGCACATTATAGAGGGTCATCACCTCATTTCTGAGGGTGGCCGAGACAGCTGTCACCCGCTTCGCGATGAGCCCGCCGTACCACTCCTTGCCTGAAATCTCCCGGAACTCCCACCAGTCGCCGAACTGGTTGCCGTTTCTCCCGTACTCCGTTGAGTGGTAGGTGAGGAGGGTGTTCCGGTCCTGCAGGTAATGGAGGGCCTGGACCGGGTGCCAGTCATGGAAATGGAGGAAATCAAACCTCCCCGGGCTGTCATGTGTCCTGAACTGGCTCACCATGGCTTTGCTCATGTCATTGCAGTACTCGACGATGTTCTGGCCGAACGGGCGGCAGTAGTGGTACTGGACCCCGTTGATGGTCTGGTCGGGAATGGATCCCCTGGTGAAGTAATGGACCTCGTGGTTCTGTTTGACCAGCGTCTCTGCCAGGTTCGTCGCGGCGTTGGCAAGCCCGCCGACGCGTTCCGCGTACAGGGACTCCCAGCAGAAAAACGCTACCTTACATGACTCCATAGCAGTTCTCTCCGCTCTTTTATGACCTCGGTCAGTTCGTGGCGTTCCGTCAGCTCTTTGATGCTCTCCGCGAGCCGGGGATCTTCCAGCACGTCGTTGATCCACTGGAAGAAGTCCCCGCGTTCCTGGTGGAACGTGATCGAGTCTTTCGGGACTACGTAGAGCTGCTCCTCGAACTGGTCGAGGTTATATGCACTGTGCCCGATGAAGCCGGTGGGCCCGGCAAAATGGAATGCGAGTTCCGGAGGCAGGGTCCGGAGCGTCTTTGCGGATTTCCTGTTCTTCATCACCCGCATGTTCCTTGCCTCATAATCGGCCAGCACCCGCATGTAGGTCTTGAACGCATCTTCTGCCTCGTGGTGGCTGAAATAGGTATGGACTTCCCCGCACGTGCCGAACTTCGATGCCATGTAATAGAAGTGATCGCTCGTCTGGAGGTAACGCCAGATGGGCTTGTCCACCGCATAGGGCCGGGCTGACTGGACTGCGTGGAACGCTGTCCGCTGCCGGTCGTTTCCCATCCATGCCGAGGTGTCCTTCTCCAGGTCTGCCCAGGAAATGGTCTCGTGCACGTCAATCTCCCCGACCGGGGGATGGTCTGCAATGACCTGCGACGGGAGGACCATCGGGATCCCGCGGGCGCTGAGTTCCTCCGGGAGACTGCGTAAGAAGTTGAATATGCCCGTTTCCTGCCAGAAGTGTTCACCGAACGTCTCGTAGTCCAGGAAGACATTGACCACATCGCCGGGAGATGACGAGATCCAGTTGGCATAGGTGTCTGCAGTCAGGGGAAACATGTCCCAGGTGCGGTTGCCAAAACGGAAGGCGATGTCATCGGACAACGTTGTGTTCCTGAGCATGACCGGGATCTCCTGGCAGCGGTAGACATAATTCGGGCTGCGCCAGCCGAGGACGCGGTCCACGCCTTCCGTGAATATCCCGGTAAAGTCCATGTCACGGATCGTTGCGGCAACCTCGTTGTTGAACGTGAACTCGGTATTTTCAAAGATGGTCGGGCGGACCCGGAACTGGTCATACATGAGATCGGAATGCAGTCTGACCTGCTCCCTGAACTCGGTCTTGTCGGAAAAACAACTGGCTATGCTGTGGTAGTACGTCTGGGCTATCATCTCGGTGTTCTTGTGCCGTGCGACATTGTCAAAGAGAGAAAGGGTATCTTTGCTCCACTTCTCCAGCTGCTCGGTAAGAGTACCCGACAACGAGAATGAGCAGGAAAATCCCTCGTCGAGTTTTTCCAGGATAAGCGCTGTTGCCGGATTGTAGCATTTCTCCGCAACACGTAACAGGATCTCCTTGTTGAGCCCGTCAAAATAATGATCGAAGAGATCCTTCTTTTTTATCTTTGGGACGGGCGAAAACAGCCTGTTCAGCCGGTAGGGCTGGTGGACTTCGAACCCTATACAAATTTGAGGCATGATCTTTGTACTCCCGACCGGTCAAGGTTCGCCCTCCGGAACAGCGTCGGGTCCTCCGGAAAACTTCATGGACCTGTATGCCTGAAGGACCGGCCCGGCAGCAAAGGAACGCAGGTTCCCTGGATAGTATCTGACCCGTGGCGGACTGCGACTTGGCCAAGTATACTAACATCCTGCATAGGTAATTTAAACGTTTCGTGTATCTGCAAAAAATATAAACCCGGTCTTTTCAGAATTTTTGGTCAGGCAATCAAATTATTTTAACGAATTTCCGCTTTGAATCAACCCTTTTGAGATTTTTCTGATGAAAAGAATCATATCTTTTTTGGTCTGCTAGAACGGGTCAGCAACAAAAGCAGCCGAAGAGATCCTGTCCCCCATGCCTGCAGTCCGGGTGACGCCTGCTGCGATCATGGCCGGGACCAGAATGACGAAAAAATCCCTGTCCCGGAAGAGGCCCGCTGACCGTTCCTGCCCGAATGCGTGAGAGACCTGCCTGATTGCCCGGATCCCTTCAGGTGAAATGACAGAGCCTTTCCCCTGTGCAGCTTTTGCTGCCTCGCGGGATGCGAAGAGCAGGGCGTTGCGTGACCCGGAAAGTTCCCCGGACACTTTCCGGTGAATGAGGACATACCATCCAAAGGTATGGACGTGGAGACGGGAGAGGCGCGTTGCCCTGCAGACCTCCAGTGCGCCTTTCACGAGCCGGGCGGGAGATACATCCCCGCCATCCACAGACCACATCCCGGACGGTTCCAGGTACTCCCCGAGAAGTGCGAGCTCATACTCGTTCAGCCCGAGGCTGTCGGTCTCCGGGATGATGAACCGTATGAACCTCTCGATGATGTCCCGGTCGCGTACGGTCACCCATTCCGTATGGATCTTCAGGTCCGGGTTGCGGCGTTTCATCATCCGCAGCTGGCGTGCAGCAGCAGCGAAATCCCGGTCGGATCGGAGGTACTGGTACCGGAAAGGAACGCCCTGGTACAGCCGGCGATCGCCTCAAGGAACCGGTCCATGGAGCCTTCCGGGACAAGCACCGATGACGGTTCGTGGACCGGGGAGACAATAAAACGGTTGTTCCTGGGGACAACCCCTTCGAGGACAGGAATGAGCCCGGGCTGGTATTCAAAGACCAGGTGAACGGTATCCTGACCCCCGGACTGCCCCTCCCCGAGATCGGGGATGATGACCCCGGAACCCAGCAGGATCTCCCGTGTCATCCGGCCCATGGCCGGTGCGGCACAGAGGACCGCGGGCACACCGGCCGATGCGAGGTGGACTGCCGCAATTCCTGCCTGCCCCCCGATTGCAAGGGCACCGCTGCTGCCGGAAAAGAGCCCGGCAAGGCGCTGGTACTGTGCAGGGTCCTGTACAAAGAGCTCGTCAGCAGTACAGGTCTGCATGGAATGGAAAAGCCTGGCCCTGACCTCAGTCATGTCCTTCCCTGAAAAGAGAGGAGACTGCAGGAGTTCCCGGCTTACCGGTATGATACGGTCGAGGTTGACGTTGAACCCGGTGACCGCACGGTGCAGCATGGGGGGCCTGAGGCCGGCATAGAGTTCCTGCCACGGTTCACCGTACATGGATGGTATCCTGACCTCCATTTGGTATTCCGTTCATTTCAAATGTTCTCTTTGGGCTCCCCATGGCAACACCGGGCCTGGCCGGACCCAGGCGGCCCGCTTAACCGGCAGCAATACTTTTAATGGAGATGCCCCTACACTCAATCACTGATGAAAGCCGAGGCAGACAAGTTCAGGAAAGATTTTTCGCATGTCCCTGAGAGGATCTCCGGGCTTGTCGACCTGGCGTACAACCTCTGGTGGAGCTGGAACCCGGCTGCAAAAATGGTATTCAAGCAGCTGAACCCGCAGGCGTGGGTCGAGAGTATCCACAACCCGGTCAGGATGCTGACTGAGCTCCCGGCCGAGACTATGACAGTGGCATCAAAAAATCCCCTGTACCTCCGGCATTATGATATCGTGCTCTCCCGCTTCCGGCAGGAACTCGACCGGAAGAACAGCTGGTTCACCGAACATTTTTCCCGGGACCATGGTCTGACCATTGCGTATTTTTCCGCAGAATACGGGCTCCAGCACTCCCTGCCTTTTTACGCGGGGGGCCTCGGGTTTCTTGCCGGGGACCACCTGAAAGAGGCCAGCGATCTCGGGCTGCCCCTTGTTGGCGTCGGATTCATGTACTCGGAGGGATACCTCCACCAGCATATCGGGCCGGACGGATGGCAGGAGAACCGGAAGGAGCTCCTGAACCGGGACTCTGCGCCTATCAAACGGGTGATGTATAACCATGACACCCAGCTGGTGGCCCGGGTGCCGTTCATCGATCCCCCCATCTATATTGCCGTCTGGAGAGTGGATATCGGAAACATCCCCCTCTATCTTCTCGATACCGATATCCGGGAGAATGATCCATCCAACCGGATGATATCGTACCGTCTCTATACCGGTGATCTCGAACAGCGGCTCAAACAGGAGATCGTTCTTGGGATCGGCGGGAGCTACGTCCTGGATATACTCGGGATCAGGCCTACCATCGTCCACCTGAATGAAGGCCACCCGGCATTTACCCTCCTTGAACGGATCCGGGAACATATCGCAGACAAAATGAATTTTGAAGACGCGTCAAAACGGGTGCGCGAGACAACTGTCTTCACGACCCACACGCCGGTCCCTGCAGGGCATGACGCATTCCCGTACGCGCTGATGGACAAATATTTCAACCCGTATTATTCCCTGCTCGGGACCGATCGGCAGGCCGTGCTCCGGCTCGGCTATGCCCCGCAGGATCCCCCGGACATGTTCAACATGACGGCATTTGCCCTCAAAATGAGCACGTTCTGCAACGGCGTGAGCAAAAGGCATGGGGAGGTCGCCCGGGCGATGTGGGCCCGGCTCTATCCCGGGACAGAGGTCGATACCATTCCCATCCGCCATATCACCAACGGTGTCCACGTCCCGACCTGGCTCGATCCCCGCATGGAACTTTTACTGAACAAATATTTTTCGCCTTCCTGCCCTGACTGGCTGAACGAGCATGACAGTCCTCTCATCTGGGACATGATCAATGAACTACCGGATGAAGAGCTCTGGACTGTCCATATCCAGCTGAAAAGGAAACTGGTCAACCGGATCAGGGAGCACAAGCGCAGGAAATGGGTGGGGGAAGGAACCGATCCTGTCAACGTCATCTCCGGAGGTGCACTCCTGGACCCGAACGCCCTCACCATCGGGTTTGCCCGTCGTTTTTCCACTTACAAGCGGGCGGACCTCATCTTTCAGGATCTGGAACGGCTCAAGCGGATTATAAACAACCGCTGGAGGCCCGTCCAGATCATCTTTGCAGGAAAAGCTCACCCCGCCGACGATGAAGGGAAAAGGATCATCCAGAAGGTGTACCGGTATGCACACCAGCAGGAGTTCGGGGGGAGGGTCGCCTTTGTCGAGGATTACGATGAGCAGATGGCGCAATATCTTGTCCATGGCGTGGATGTCTGGCTCAACAACCCCCTCCCCCCCAATGAAGCCTGCGGCACGAGCGGGATGAAAGCCTCCTTAAATGGCGTCCTCCACCTGAGCGTCCTCGACGGCTGGTGGATAGAGGGATATAACGGGATGAACGGCTGGGCATTCGGTGACAGCAATAATACCAAGAACCGGGACTGGATCGATTCCCAGCAGTTGTACGAGATACTCGAACGCGAGGTGGTGCCGCTGTACTACACGGTTGCCGATGACGGGATCCCCCACATGTGGGTGAAAAAGATGAAGGAAGCCATGAAGAGCACTGCTCCCGTGTTTTCCGCACGGAGGATGGTAAAAGAGTATGTCCGCAAAGGATACGATCCTGCCCTTGCTTTTGCAGCGAAATATGAAAAATAGGACTCTGTGGAAATAATTATGAATCATCCTGATTCATGTCAGAACCGCGAAAATCGTTCAAAATAGTTAAATTTTGAGAGGAATTCCCCGCCTCAGGGCTTCTCCGAGGAGTCAATCGTTGCATCTGTGAGGATTGACTGGAGAAGATTTTCCCAAGAAAATCTTGGACTGATGAGTGGTTCGTCAGAACTACGAAGTCGAGAAGAACCATCAGGTTCTTCGAGCACGGCGGGGCAGGAAGGTTTTTTGGCAGGTTCCTTCATTGATCCGCCGCGGGGGCGAGTTGAAAAATCTCTTTCAGAGAATTTTCTCCAGCCAGCCCTGATCATCTGGTCACGGTTGGCTCCCCGTTGGGGGCAGCCGAAGGCTGTGGAGAAGATATCAATCTTCGACTGCGGCGGCGTTCATCGCAATAGTAAGAGATGGATCACCTCCCGTGATCCCTGAATTATACGATTTTCATGGTTCCTGCTTGAATTTTTATTCATGTTTGTTTCTATAGAGCCCGTTATTCTAAAAAGTTAAAAAAATTATTCGACGAACTGGTCCCATGTAGTTTTCAGGTCAGTCCAATCCTTCTCCTTATCAGTCACCAGCCCGCGCTTGCTGGTGTCCTTGAGTTCTTCTTCGGAAACCTTGGGCACTGTGTCCCGGATCTCTCGTAACATTGCGTTCATTTCTTAGCGCTGCGCAGAACAGCGATCTTCGAACTCCGAGCGAAGCGAGGATGAGAAGATGGCGGTTTACCTTCGTAGAACCGCTATCTTTGAGCCGCGGGGGATGCCGGTATCGTCCGCGATCATCTCGCACTTGACGCACATCAGGTAGGCGACCGGCGGAAGGTCGTCATATCCCGTGAGCGATTCGTAGTTGGCCATCCCCTTGGAGATGATGATGGTGCACTGGTCGATCGCCCGTGCAAGATCGGCGGGCATCTTGTCCGGATCAAGGCCGATCTCCGCCCCGCCGCCCGTGGTCGTCAGGCAGTCGGCCACCCGGTTGAACCCGAAAGCGATAGCGTCCTCCATGGTTGCGTCGTTCAGGATAGGGGCGTCCCGGACCGCGACCGTGACATGCGAGCCGTGGGCCTTCAGGTAATCCACGAGGAGCCGGTCGAAGACGATCTCCCCGCAGTTGTCCGTGAGGTATACCACGCGGGAAGAGAGCCCGAGGATCGCTCCGGTATCATCCCGGTCAAGCCCTTTTTCAAACGCTTCGTCAAAAAACCGGGAAAAGTCAGACGTGACCTCATGGTCCCGGACCGCATAATCGAACGTGTTCCCGATCACTGTTGCCAGGACATGGTCACGGAACCCCGCAAGCCGGTGACGGACCTTCCTGCAGACCCCGAGGGCCTCCGCATTCCCCGCACGTTTCAGTTCCCGGAACGGGTCGGGGTTCCCGATCATCCGGCACGCCTCGCGGTGCACGGCACTGGCAATCTGCGGGTGGAGGAGGGATGAATCCTTCATGGATTCGAGCAACTCCCTGCAGGAAGCAACTGCTTTCTCCGTGCAGGCCGGGTCAGCCGACCCGAGTTCGCACTCAAAGACCACGCGCGACAGCAGGCAGTCGATGCACGTTTCGGTGAGTTTCATGCTATGATAACCACGTTGGTGTAATAATCAGAAAAAACAATGGGGCCACTGAGATTTGAACTCAGGTCAGAAGACCCCCAGTCTCCTAGGATGGCCAGGCTACCCTATGGCCCCGCTCTCGTACTATTGGAGCATATCACTTATGTATCTTATCGTATGCGATAAGGAACGATCCATCTCTGATCAGGTCGGGACAGTGTCAGATCTTCCCGCGCTTGAACTCCTCGACCCGGCCGATGAGGTTTTCCAGCTCGGTATCCGTGATCCTTATCTTTCCCGCAATAGAATCAACCTCGTTCAGCAGCTGGCGTATCCGCACATACATCAGGTAAATGATAAACTGCTGGACAACAATAACGCACCCGAACAACACCAGCATGTATCCTTCGTATGCCATAGTATCACCTGGAGATGTGTCACCGGAAAACGGCCCGTGCAAGCCGGTCGACAAACCCTTCCTGCCTGGAGCCGGCAGTATCGTCCTGGTATTCGACACCGCAGATCTGAGCGGCAATCCGCCGGAATGCCCGGCTCGCATCGGCATTGGGGTACTTCAGGACGCAAGGGGTCTTGTACGCTGCAGCCCGCCGTACACTTGCGTCTTCGGGAACGACGTCGATGACCCGGACGCCCAGAACGTCCTCAACACTGTGAGAACGGAGCTCTGTGTGTTCCATGCCGGCCCGGTTCAGGATAGCCCCGTATACGCGCCCCCCCATCACTTCGCAGAGGATCTTGGTCTTCAGGGCGTCAGCCATCGAGGCCAGTTCAGGGTTTACGACAAGGATGACCTCATCTGCCACTGACAGGGGTACAACGCCTTCCTTTGAGATCCCGCTCGGTGCGTCGATGAGGAGGTATTCACAGCGGTCGACAAGTTTGCGCATAACGTCCCGCAGCTTGTCCGGGTCGGCCTGCTGGAACCCCTGCAGGGAGATCCCGCTTGGCACCACTTTGACACCTGCCGGGCCTTCATAGATAGCGCTTTCGATATCGGCCTTTCCCGCAAGCACTTCATGAAGGGTGACCGGCACATCATCCATCCCGAGGATCAGTGCCATGTTGGCCATACCGATATCAGCGTCAAGGATATAGGTCTCCCGGTTCAGCAGGGCAAGGGAGATACCGAGGTTGACCGTGATGGTGGTCTTGCCCACACCGCCTTTTCCGGATGTGATGGTATATGACCGGATCATCAGAATTCTTATTTTAACTTGTTGGGGAAAAAGGTATTTATTCATATTGAAAAGCGTGGCGGGCCCCCACCGGTGGAAATCATCACGTTACCCGGCGGTAATAATTCACCAGATTCCGGAGAGCATCCGGCTGTCCGGGGGCTCCCGTAGGCCGGCTGAACCTGCGGAAACGGGATATCCTGCATGTCTGTCAGTCTGCAGCTCCCGGCGGGCAAGTAACTATTTTCAGGAATACTCTTATTATTATCCAAACGCATTCATATCAGGACCAAAGGATCGAGATACCATGAGAAATTGTCCGATACCCAGTCAATCATACCGTTTTTCCCCGAACGGGCGCACCACAAAAAAACAAAAAAACAATATGTATATATGTTGCCATCTGGTATTATCAATTACACAGGGTAGTGCAGCAGGAGCTGGAGCATGTTAAAAGAGAAGATCTCTTCATTCATTGAGAGGATACGATCGATAGATGGGGTTGCAGCATGTGCCCTTGTTTCCCGGGATGGGATAATCGCAGGAAAAAATTTTGACCGTGACCTGAATGAACCCTGGTTCGGGGCCCTTTCCGCCACCATACTTGCATCCGCGGAATCCATCGGCAGCATCGTCAAGATGAAGTCCCTGATGTCGGTCACCGTACGGGCGCAGGACACCTCTATCATTGTCATGGGGGCTGGCGAAAACTTTCTTATTGCAGCCATCATCAGTGATACTGCAGATCCTGACAAAGTCCATGCTCAGATGCTTGAAATTGCTCAGAAGATTGGGGAGGCGTTGTAATGTATACCATCCTTGTTGTTGACGACAGCCCTTTTATTGTCGATGTGTTCGTCACCATGCTCGAACGGGGCGGGTACAGGACCGTGGCTGCATACGGGGGTGAGGAGTGCCTGGAAATTTTGAAGACCGTCACTCCTGATCTCATCCTGCTGGATATCATGATGGAACCGGTTGACGGGTGGGAGACCCTGGAGAGGATAAAAGAGAACCCCGAGACCAAGGAGATCCCGGTCCTGATGCTCACCGCAAAACAACTGACACCGGCCGAAGCGCAGGAGTACGGAATCTATATCGAGGACTACGTCTTAAAACCCATCACGCACCGCGAGCTCTACGATGCAATCGAGCATGTGCTCAACCGGCGACAGTCGATCAAGTCCGACATGGACATGGCGAAGCAGTCAGGATTTGATGCCGAGATCATCACCGAATACGCCCGCCTCAGCAAGAGTATTGACGTCAACAAACGCCTCATGAAAATTCTCGAGACCACGTATAATTTCAATGATGCGAAAGTCCGGGTCAGTGACGAGATCTCCCGCGCGATCAAAAGCATGGAAATGAATATCAAGTTCCAGGAAAGCCGCCTGCAGCAGATAAAAGGGGAACTCTCGGGCAGCTCATCTTCAAAATAAGTATCCTTTTCCGTAGTCCAGGCCGACTCCTGAAAACCATGCAGATACCAGGTAACCGGATTATGAACGTTTATCTGCCGTCCTGTCCCTTCCTGACACAGATCCGGAATGCGTGAGGTACAAAAACCGTGGATGACACAATCCTCATCGTCGATGACAGTCCCTACATCGTGGATGGTCTTGTTGCCCTTCTGAAACGGAAAGGATACAAACCGATCCCGACCCATGGCGGGGACGAAGCGTTATCAGTCCTGACCACAGTCACTCCGGACCTGATCCTTCTCGATATCATGATGGAACCCATGGACGGGTGGGAGACGCTTGGTAAGATCAAGGCAAACCCGGTAACAAAAGACCTCCCCGTACTTATGTTCTCTGCAAAGAAGATTACCCCGGAGGAAGCAGCAGAGCACAGCGTGAATATCGAGGATTTCGTCTCAAAACCCGTCAACCCGGCACAGCTTCCTCGAGTCGATCCAGGGTATTTTTACCCGCAGGAGCAATGTGAAGACCGAAGCGCTGGTGGCAAAGGATGCCGGCTTTGACACGAGTCTCGTCGATGAGTATTCTGCGCTCAGGAAGAGCATCGATGTTGACAAAAACCTGCTCGTCGTCCTTAAAAATGCAAGCGGCATGCACCTTTCCGGGAAGGAAGTGTCAGCGGAGGATATGGCTGCAATCAAAAAGCTCGAAGACAAGATCCATACTGATGAACTCCGCGTGAAAGAGATCCATGACCGCTTTCCCCCGCCGTCCTGAAAGGATCCGGTACTCCTGTCCCGACCCAGTCTGAAGTAATCCGGGAGTGCAGAGAGAATCTTTATATAGTTTTCTGGCATTGTTATAATGCTGTACATCTTAGTCAGTACCCTTGGGTTCGTAGCTCAGTTCGGTAGAGCGCCTGGCTTTTAACCAGGTGGTCGGGGGTTCAAATCCCTCCGGGCCCGCTGCCACGAGAAATCGTGGGTTTTTTGCGGTGATGCATTTGAGAGGAAATCTATTCATCTGTGAGGGGGTTTTTCATTGAGCACCAAACTGAATGTGTTGAAGCACGTGATGGTGCCAGACCACAAGATCATGAGCGAGGAGGAAGTATCGGAGCTGCTCTCCCGCTACAACATCACTACGGAACAATTACCGAAAATTTACCATGACGATCCTGCAGTGAAGGCCATCGGCGCAAATGCCGATGATGTAATACGAATTATCCGGACGAGTCATACGGCTGGCAGAGCCGAGGCGTACCGTCTCGCGATCAAGAGACCGAAGAAGTAATTCCGGGGTTGGTCAGTCTGATTGACAGAAGTATCTTATCGAGGGCATATTTTTCACGGGAGCATGTTGCGCGCCACCAGCTTGACTCCTTCAATTATTTCCTGAAGCACAATCTCCAGAAAGTGGTAAACGAGCAGCGGGTCATCGAGACCGACATCGAAAACAGGGGCAAGAACAATGAACCGGTCTGGGTTGAGCTCGGCACTATCGAGGTGAAAAAACCACTTGTTCGGGAAGCGGACGGTTCGCAGGGAGAACTCTATCCCAGCGAGGCCCGTCTTCGTAACCTTACCTATGCGGCGCCGATCCAGCTGGGCCTGACCCTCGTGCATGGCAGTGACCGGGAGGAACCGATCGTCACCACGATCGGGCAGCTCCCCATCATGGTCGGATCGCTGGCCTGCAACCTCTACGGCATGGACGATGCACAGCGCGTCGCCCATGGCGAGGACGCGTTCGACGCGGGCGGGTATTTCATCGTGAACGGGACCGAGCGCGTGCTCATGACGCTTGAGGACCTCGCGTCCAACAAGATCATGACCGAGTTCACCGAGCGGTACAATGAGCGCATCTATGTCGCAAAGGTGTTCTCGCAGTTCCGCGGCTACCGTGCACTGGTTGTCGTGGAGCGGAACAAGAAGAACCTGCTCGAGGTCTCGTTCCCGTCGGTTGCCGGGCACCTGAAATTCGTGGACCTGATGCGGGCGCTGGGTATGACCAATGACCAGGAAGTCGTCAACGCAGTCTCGACCGACGAGGACATCCTGACGTTCATGATGCAGAACCTTGAAGAGAGCGAGTGTGACTCGGTCGAAGGCGGCATCATGTACGTGGGCAAGAAGCTTGCGCCGAACCAGACCCGGGACTACCAGCGCAAGAGGGCCGAGTTCGTGCTGGACAACTACCTCCTGCCGCACCTCAACTATTCCCTGCCGGCAAACCTCAAGGAAGGCGACGAGGGCTACCAGGAAGCAGTCCTCTCCGTCAGGCTCGCAAAGGCCCATTTCCTCGGCCGCATGGCAGAGGCATGTTTCGATCTTGTGCTGAACAAGCGCAGGATCGATGACAAGGACCACTACTCGAACAAGCGGCTGAAACTCGCGGGCGACCTGATGGAGGACCTCTTCCGTATCTCCCTCAACCGCCTTACCCGCGACATCAAGTACCAGCTCGAACGGGCGAGCATGCGCCACCGCGACCTGTCCATTGCGACTGCCGTGCGTGCCGATGTCCTGACCGAACGCCTCCTCCACCCGCTCGCCACCGGCAACTGGGTTGGCGGGAGGACCGGGGTATCGCAGCTCCTCGACCGGGTCGACCACATGGCCGTGCTCTCGCACCTCCGCCGCGTGATCTCCCCGCTCTCCCGCTCACAGCCCCACTTCGAGGCCCGTGACCTGCACCCGACCCAGTGGGGCCGGATTTGCCCGAGCGAGACCCCCGAAGGGCCGAACTGCGGTCTTGTCAAGAACTTTGCCCAGATGGTGGAGATCAGCAAGGGTGTCGACGACGAGGAAGAGATCATGCGCATCCTGCATAACCTTGGTGTCGAGCATATCCGGGGTGAGGCCTGATGAAGAAGTCACGCGTATTCGTTGACGGCGCCCTCATCGGTCTTGTCGACGACCCTAAGGCACTGGTTGCAAACATCCGGACGATGCGACGGCAGGGGGCAATATCCCCGGAAGTGAACGTCTCGCACAAGGAATACAACGGGGATGTCGTGATCCTCACCGACCGGGGCCGCGCCCGCCGCCCCCTGATCGTGCTGAAGAACGGCGAACCGCTCATCACGGAAGAGGACCTCCAGAAACTGGCGAAGAAAGAGACCGACATCCTCTCGTTCGTCCAGCGGGGGATGATCGAGTTCATCGATGCGGAAGAGGAAGAGGACCTCCTCGTCGCGATGAACCCGGAGAACGCGACCCCGGGCCATACGCACCTCGAGATCGACCCCTCCCTGATCCTCGGTATCGGCGCTGCCCACGTCCCGTTCCCGGAGCACAATGCGAGCCCGCGTGTCACGATGGGCGCAGGGATGGTCAAGCAGGCGCTCGGCTTCGGTGCAGCCAACATGAAGCTGCGCCCGGACACCCGCGGACACCTGCTCCATTACGTGCAGAAGCCGCTCACCCATACCCAGACCTCGGAACTGATCGGGTCGGACGACCGCCCGGCGGGACAGAACTTCGTGGTCGCCATCCTCTCGTACGAAGGCTACAATATCGAAGATGCCCTCATCTTCAACAAGGCATCCATCGAGCGTGACCTCGGGCGCTCGCACTTCTTCCGTACCTATGAAGGCGAAGAACGGCGGTACCCGGGCGGCCAGATCGACCGGATCGAGGTCCCCGAAGAGGACGTGGCCGGCGCCCATGGTGCCGACTCGTACAAGAACCTCGATGAAGACGGGGTGATCAACCCCGAGACCGTTGTTGCCGAGAAGGACGTGCTGATCGGCAAGACTTCCCCGCCCCGGTTCCTGGAAGAACCGTCGGGGGAGCTCATTGCCGTCGAGAAGCGCCGCGACACCTCCGTCACGATGCGCAGCAACGAGCACGGTATCGTCGACACGGTCATCATCACTGAAGGCGAGAACAGCTCCCGTCTCGTGAAAGTGCGGACCCGCGACCTGCGTGTCCCGGAAGTAGGCGACAAGTTCGCGTCCCGGCACGGGCAGAAAGGCGTCGTCGGCCTCATCACCCACCAGGAAGACATGCCCTTCACCGAGAGCGGGCTCTCACCCGACCTCGTCATCAACCCCCACGCGATCCCGAGCCGTATGACCATCGGGCACATGCTCGAGATGATCGGCGGCAAAGTCGGCGCTCTCGAAGGACGCCGCATCAACGGTACCGCGTTCAGGGGAGAGAGTGAGGCTGATATCCGCGCCTCGCTCAAGAATCTCGGCTTCTCCCACAACGGGCGGGAGATCATGTATGACGGCATCACCGGCAAGGTCTTCAAGGCCGATGTCTATATCGGCGTGATCTACTACCAGAAGCTCTACCACATGGTCTCGTCCAAGATGCATGCCCGCTCCCGCGGACCGGTACAGGTCTTAACCCGCCAGCCGACAGAAGGCCGTGCCCGCGAGGGCGGTCTCCGGTTCGGTGAGATGGAGCGGGATGTCATGATCGGGCACGGGGCCGCCATGGCCCTCAAGGAACGCCTGCTCGACGAGTCGGACAAGGTGCAGGAATATGTCTGCGCACACTGCGGCATGGTCGCGATGCTCGACCGCAAGCGGAACATGACCCGCTGCCTTGCCTGCGGCAACGAGACCGACATCTACTCGGTCGAGATGAGCTACGCGTTCAAGCTCCTGCTCGACGAGATGAAGAGCATGGGTATAGCCCCCCGGCTGAAATTACAGGACGTGGTGTAATATGCCATCCCCAAAACGAATCGGACAGATCGAGTTCGGCCTGTTATCCCCCAAGGAGATCCGCGAGATGAGTGTCCGGAAGATCATCTGGGCCGACACCTATGATGACGATGGCTTTCCCTATCCCCAGGGCCTCATGGACCTGAACCTCGGGGTCATCGATCCGGGTCTCCGGTGCAAGACCTGCGACCAGAAGGCGAGCGAGTGCCCCGGCCACTTCGGCCACATCGAGCCTCGCCAAGCCCGTCATCCACGTAGGCTACACGCGGCTCATTAGGAAACTCCTGCGTGTCACCTGCCGTGCCTGCGGCCGCGTGCTCCTGAGCCCGGAGGAAGTCGAGAAGGTAGTCGGTACGGAGGACGACCAGACCGGCGACCTGCTCTCGGAAAAGGATGTCAAGAAGGAGCGCGTCTGCCCGCACTGCGGCGAACAGCAGCTCAAGATCAACTTCGAGAAACCGACCACGTTCTCCGAAGTCATGGTCGAGGAAGGCAAGAAGGTGGAGCACAAGCTCACCCCTGCCGACATCCGCGCCAGGATGGAGAAGATCCCGAACGAGGACCTGATCCCGCTCGGTATCAACCCGGACGTCGCCCGCCCCGAGTGGACCATCCTCACCGTCCTCCCGGTACCCCCGGTCACGATGCGCCCGTCCATCATCCTTGAGAACGGCCAGCGTTCGGAGGACGACCTCACCCACAAGCTCGTGGACATCATCCGCATCAACCAGCGGTTCAAGGAGAACCAGGACGCGGGCGCCCCCCAGCTGATCATCGAGGACCTCTGGGAACTTTTGCAGTACCACGTGACCACCTATCTCGACAACGAAGTAGCAGGCTGCCCTCCCGCCCGCCACCGCAGCGGACGGCCCCTCAAGACGCTTTCGCAGCGCCTCAAGGGTAAGGACGGGCGGTTCCGTGGCTCGCTCTCGGGTAAGCGCGTGAACTTCTCGTCCCGTACGGTCATCTCCCCGGACCCGAACCTCTCCGTATCGCAGGTCGGTGTCCCGCGGGCCGTTGCAAACGAAATGACGATCCCGGTCCGGGTCACTACGTACAACATCGAGGAACTCCGGCAGATTGTCCGGACCGGCCCGGTCCGCGCTGATGTCAACTCGCCCTGCGGCGCGAATTACGTGATCCGGCCCGACAACCGCAGGCTCCGGCTAGGTGCCGACAACCTCGACACGGTCGCCGATATGATCGAGCCCGGCTACACGGTCGAACGCCAGCTCCGCGACAGCGATGTCGTGCTCTTCAACCGTCAGCCCTCGCTCCACCGCATGAGCATCATGGCCCACCGCGTCAAGGTGATGGAAGGCAGGACATTCCGGCTCAACCCGGCAGTCTGCCCACCGTACAACGCCGACTTCGATGGCGACGAGATGAACATGCACGTGCCGCAGACCGAAGAGGCGCGGGCTGAGGCGACCATACTCCTTTCCGTGCACGAGAACATTCTCTCGCCCCGTTTCGGCGGGCCCATCATCGGCGGCATCCATGACCACGTCTCCGGTATCTTCATGCTCACGCACGATGTCCGCTGGTTCACCAAGGAGGAAGCCCTCTATCTCCTCCGGTATACCGCCATCGAGCGTATGCCGGAACCCGGCAAGGTGGAGGATGGCAGCGAGTTCTGGAGCAACAAGCAGGTCTTTTCGGTAATTCTGCCAGAGCACCTCAACATGGTCTTCCATGCCAGTTCCTGCCAGAACTGCGATGTTTGTAAAAAGGAGCTCTGCGAGCGGGATGCATACGTCCGCGTCATCGACGGCAAGCTCGAGTCGGGGACCATTGACAAGAAAGCCATCGGCGCATTCGACGGCCAGATTGTCAACCGCGTCATCCGCCAGCAGGGCATGAGGCGTGCGGCAAAGTTTATCGATGACTTAACAAAGCTCTCGATCCGTGCGATCATGCTCGATGGGTTCTCGTTCGGTATCGATGACGAGGACCTTTCCAAGACCGAGTACGGGCAGATCGATGACGTGCTGAACAATGCGGCGCTCGATGTCGACCGCCGCATCAAGATCTACGAAGACGGGCAGCTCGAACCGATGCCAGGGCGGACAGTCGAGGAGACGCTCGAGATGCAGATCATGCAGGTGCTGGGCAAGGCCCGTGACCAGACCGGGCAGATCGCCGGCCGGCACCTCGGTCTCGGCAACAGCGCTGTCGTGATGGCGGTCTCCGGGGCCCGTGGCTCCATGCTGAACCTGACGCAGATGGCCGGTTGTATCGGCCAGCAGTCTGTCCGTGGTGAGCGTATCGTTCGTGGCTACGACGACCGCACCCTCCCGCACTTCAGGAAAGGCGACCGGGGCTCGGACGCCCACGGCTTCATCCAGCACAGCTACAAGGGCGGGCTCAACCCGACCGAGTTCTTCTTCCACGCCATCGGTGGCCGTGAAGGGCTTGTCGATACCGCGGTCCGTACGTCCCAGAGCGGCTACCTCCAGCGCCGGATGATCAACGCGCTGCAGGACCTCAAGGTGGCCTATGACGGCACGGTCAGGACGACCGGCGGCAGGATCATCCAGTTCGAGTACGGCGAGGACGGGACCGACCCGACCAAGAGCGCATTTGGCGACCCGGTCGACGTCAAAGGCATTGTTGAGAGTATCTTAAAGGAGGAGGTCTGAATGGCACTCGCGGAAAAGTATGACAAGAAGATCGAGGCTGCAGCCCTCCCCCAGAAGACCAAGGACCAGCTGAGGAAGTTCCTCGACGGGAAAGAGATCACCGATACCCAGTTCAAGCAGATACTCGAGCGGGTCCTCGCCGAGTACCAGAGCACCCGGATTGAGGCCTGCGAGGCAGTCGGCGTGATCGCCGCCCAGTCCATCGGTGAGCCGGGTACGCAGATGACGATGCGTACATTCCACTACGCGGGTGTCGCCGAGATCAACGTCACCCTCGGGCTGCCCCGGCTCATCGAGATCATGGACGCGAGAAAGGAGCCGAGCACGCCGACCATGACAGTATACCTCGAGACTGAGTACGGCAACGACCGCGACCGGGCCCGCGAGGTCAGCTGGCAGATAGAGGCTGCCCCGCTCCACGAGTTCGGTGACATTACGACCGACATGGAGAACATGCACGTGGTCGTCCACCTGAACACGAAAGTCTGCGACAAGCGGAAGATCTCTCCCCTGGAGATCATGGAAGTCGCACCCAAGAAGATCCGCGACCGCAGGCACTACCGCGATTTCGAGCACGAGATCGACGAACCGGGCGCAACCATCATCTTCTCGCCCAAGGACAGGGAGAGCTACCAGAACCTCTTCCAGCTCGCCGAGCACGTCAGGAACGTGATCGTGCAGGGTATCGATGACATCCTGCGGGTCGTCGTCAGGAAAGAGACCGGTGAGTATATACTTTATACTGAAGGCTCCAACCTTAAGGATGTCTTTGATGTTGCTGGCGTGGACACCACCCGGACCCGCACCAACAACATCAGTGAGATCGCATCTGTCCTCGGCATCGAGGCTGCGAGGAACGCCATCATCCACGAGGCGGTCTCCACGCTCAATGAGCAGGGTATCCTCGTGGATGTCCGCCACCTCATGCTCGTCTCGGATATGATGTGCATGGAAGGCGAAGTCAAGCAGATCGGGCGTCACGGGATCGCCGGCGAGAAGGAGAGCGTCCTCTCGCGGGCAGCCTTCGAAGTAACGGTCAACCACCTGCTGGACGCTGCCGTTGCGAACGAAGTCGATGAACTGAGCGGTGTCACCGAGAACGTCATCGTCGGCCAGCCAATCCAGCTCGGCACCGGTGATGTAAAACTGATCGCAGTCAGACAACACGACAATTAGATCGTTAAACCCGGAAAAATCAGAGGAATTGTAATGGATTTTAATGCTTCACTTAGAAGAGCCATCAAGACAGGAAACGTAATCCTTGGCCAGAACAACACGGAAAAATGCATAAAAGAGGGCAAAGCCCAGATGGTTGTCGTTGCAGGCAACTGCCCGGCAGCCTTCACCTCCAAACTTACCGGTCACGGGAACCTCTTCATCCATACCTTCGAGGGCTCGAGCGTAGCGCTCGGCAAGGCGTGCGGGAAGCCGTTCATGGTGAGTACCCTTGCCATCGTGAGCCCTGGCGAGTCAGACATTCTCTCCCTGAAGAGGGCATGATATGGTCGAAGTGAAACTGACTGAAGACTGCATGCGCCTCATCTCCCAGTTCGAGAGCCTGACCGGCGCGGGGAGCCGCGACTGCGTTGTGGACGATCGCAACGCGCGGCTCATCTTCGTGATCAACCCCGGCGACATGGGGCTTGCGATCGGCAAGAAAGGCGCTTCGATCAAGAAAGCCTCGGAAGTCATGGGCAAGAAGATCGAAGTCGTGGAATACAACAATAACCCCGAGCAGTTCATCAAGAACTGCTTCCTGCCTGCCCAGGTCACGTCCATCCTGTTCGAAGGAGAACCCGACCAGCAGACTGCGACCGTCGAGGTCAGGGACGAGGACCGCGGCATCGCAATCGGCAAGGACGGCAAGAACATCTTCAAGGCAAAGAAGCTGGCATCACGCCAGCATAATATCGCCGATGTCCAGATCCTGCAGAAACCGATCGACAGCCAGCCTGCCGACGGGCAGGGCCAGGTATAACCCAGGTTCTTTCCGGCAGCCTGTTCCCTTTTTAGCTAGGCGCGTGTCCCATTTTTAGAGCCTGACCTTCGGATAGTGTCCGGATCAGGCGACCCCCGTTGTTCACCGGGTACCTGCACGGTCAGGGACCGGTATAGTGTCATTTCCCGTTGATCACACCCCAAACCGGGTTATCCTGACATAGGTATATATTCCCGTTTTCAGCAACCGGTGGTTAAGAGACCCGGGGCTTCCATCAGGAACTCTCAGGAAACAGGGGTTGGACCATGCAGAAAAAGACGGTGAGGGATGAAGAGGTTGGCGGGAAACGGGTGCTTGTCAGGGTCGATTTCAATGTGCCCATGGACCGGAACGGCAGGATCGAAGACGATACCCGGATCCGGGCCTGCCTCCCCACGATCACCTGGCTGATCGATCACCGCGCCCGGGTCATCCTCTGCTCGCACCTTGGCAGACCCCATGGCAGGGTGGACGAACACCTCCGGCTGGCACCGGTAGCCCGGCGCCTGTCGGAGCTCCTGCAGAGACCCGTTGAACCTCTGTCGGAGGCGATTGGACCCGGGGTCATGCGGGCCGTCTCGGAAATGCAGGACGGGGAGATCGTCTTCCTGGAGAACCTGAGGTTTTACCCGGGCGAAGAGGAGAACGATCCTGGTTTTGCCCGCGAGCTCTCCCGGCTGGCGGATCTCTCTGTCAATGATGCCTTTGGCGCGAGCCACCGGGCGCATGCATCCGTAGTGGGGGTGGCAGCCTATCTCCCCTGCGTAGCCGGGCTCCTCATGGAAAAGGAGATAGTGATGCTGGGCAGTCTCCTTGAGGACCCTGCCCGCCCTTTTGCTGTCATCATGGGCGGGGCAAAGGTGGGAGAGAAGATCGGGATCCTGGAGAATATCCTTACCCGGGCGGATTGTATTCTTGTAGGTGGCGGGATGGCTGCCACGTTCCTGAAAGGCAGAGGGTGGGATGTCGGAACCTCTGCTGTGGAACCCGGCACGATGGAACTGGTCGGTTCGATCCAGCGCAGAGCGGCGGCCCTTGGTGTACGGGTCCTGCTTCCGGTAGACGTGGTGGTCGCTGAAAAACCGGAGAGCGGTGCGACTGCCCTGGTGGTGAGGTCTGACCAGATCCCCCCGGTTGCAGGATCGCGGATATCGGGCCCCTGACCATTCTGGAGTTCACTCAGGAGCTCAGGAGATGCCGGACCGTGGCATGGAACGGGCCGATGGGAGTATTTGAGATCCCTCAGTTCTCATCAGGAACGAGATCCATCGCCACGGTCCTGGCAGGCCTCGATGCCATAACTGTCATCGGGGGAGGGTCCACGGCAGAGGCCGTAACGCAGCTCGGGCTTGCCGGCAGGATGACGCACGTCTCTACCGGCGGAGGGGCCTCGCTCCGGTTTCTCTCCGGAAAGACTCTTCCCGGGATAGCAGTCCTGGCGGACAAGAGGTAAAGCAACTGTTTTTACCGGGCAGAAAAAAGGACGGGCCTGGGGGGATTTGAACCCCCGGCATCCGGGTTAGAAGCCCGGCGCTATGTCCAGGCTAAGCCACAGGCCCACGTGACGCCAATAACATTCGTGCTCGTGGATAATTAATCTGCTTCCTGCCGTCCTTCCCCGACCGCCTGAATTTTTTGCCATCCGTTTTCCGGTATCGGATAGATTTGGCAAATTATATTAAGCGTCGTTTATAAGGTATTTCCATTAACTCACCATGATGGGAAGTATCGCGATGAAAACCGTTCTTATACTCGGCCTGCTCCTCACGCTCGGCGTGTTGCCCGTGGCAGCGGCGGCAGTAGGTAATATCTCCATCACCTCAACACCTCCGGGGGCAACGATCTATCTTGATGGCGTCATCACCGGCAGCATCACTCCGGCCACGGTCGAAAATGTTACCTATGGAACGCATACGGTATTGTTACAGCTTTCCGGTACCAGGATTACACCCAGGCAAATCTCCAGGTCAACGACAACCAGACAAGCATGGTTTCCGCCACTCTTACCAACCTGACCAGTTCCGTCTCCTTCTCTTCCATTCCCGCCGGAGCCACCGTGTATGTGGATGGCGTAAGCAGGGGGACAACGAACATGACCGGGGTTACCGTCAGTTACGGAAGTCGTACCGTGCTGATGAGGCTCACCGGGTATGCGGACTGGTCCCAGACGGTGCTCGTCAATTCGGTTTCCCAGTCGGTGACCGCCCAGCTGATGTCGGCGGTCACGAACGGGAGCATCTATTTCGAGACAAATCCTGTCGGGGCTGCGGTATACATAAACTCAACAAATATGGGAATTACGGATGTTACCCTGTACAACCTCACACCGGGATCGTACCTGTTCCGGCTGCAGAAGAACGGGTATATCGATTATTCCGGGCTGGCCACCGTGACCCCGGGAAACACGACGAACTTTTACCGGAAGCTGACTGCAGAATATACGGAAACGACGGTTTTCACGACGATTCCCACGCCGGCGGTAACGGCTGCCCGGACCACCAGACCGTCCACGCTGAAAGTCCCGACTCCCTGGCCCAGTGCCACACCCACCCAGGCATCCCCCGTTGATGCGATGGCAGTTATCGGCGCAGTCGGGATTGGGATCGTGCTGCTCCGGAAGCAGTAACCGTAAAAAAATAAACTTCTGTTTTTTATCCGGCGTGGTAGCACGAGGACTTGAGGACTTCCACTCCCGTGGGTTTGGTGAGCCCCTCGTGAAAGACCTGCTTGACAACGGATGATGAACAGTACTTGACCTGGACCCGGGCCGACATGCGCTCCCGCTCTTCGTAATAGAGGCCGTGGGAGAACTCCACGATCCGTTTCATCGTGATATTGGTGGAGAGGAGGTACACGCAGATACCGGGATCGCCCGGGGAGAGGTCTTCGATGTCGATCGAAGTCATGAAGATATGGGTGTCAGGGCCCGGCTCGACCCCGGCAATGGTGATGATGTTGTTGGTACTCTGCAGCTCGACCGTCCGTGGCCTGCCCGACTTGAGATCCGTGATCACATCCGGGGAGATACCGGTTAACGCAGCACATCTCATCGCGATCACCCGTACATCGGAAGGTCTTTTTTCGGGGTCGACTCTGCCTGCTGCTGCACTTCCTCGGCGATCTTGCCCATGCTCTGTTCTATCTCGACCGCCTGCTCGATGAGCGGCTGGACATCGAGCGCAAGGTTGTACATCTTGTTGAGCACCTCGATGGTGGCCGCCGAGGAACGGGGGTCGGGGGCATTGATCGTCTCGCCCAGCAGGCCGACCGCCGGGATGTTCCGGGCCTTGCACTCGGTGAGGATGCTGGATGCGATCCCCGAGATGCTGCCGATCGGCAGGACAAGGGTATGTTCCTGGATCCGCCGGAGTGCATCGGGAGAGGTGGCGACACCGAAGACCCTCTTCTCCGGCTCGTTGGTGATGATCCCCGCGATCGTGAGGACCTCCCTCGGCTTGAACGGGGTGAGCCATTCGAGGATGCCGTTTGAGATCTCGTAACAGATCATCGGGGCGATGGGGATATCGGCCACGATGGCAGCAATATTCAGGTCCCCGCTCTTTTTCAGGTATACGCGGACCGGGTCGTTGATGAGCCCCTTGTTCATCATCGCAAGGGGCGGGAAGTACTTGGAAGTCATCGATCCGATCAGTTCGAACTCGAGCTGGTCGACCATGTACTGCAGTGCGATCGTCCCGACGAGCCCGCTCCCCGGGAACCCCATGAGGACTGCGGCCCCTTCTTCGGGAAGCGGTTTTGAAAAGATATTGAGTTCCCTGGTCGGCTTTATCTCGGCGAGATCCTCATGGATAGTGTCGAGCCTCGTCAGGACCTTTTTGGTATATTCAGTTGATTCGGCGGTCATTAGATTAACATACACCCAGTACCTAAAAAAGTATTATGCAAGAATATCCCATCAAGCGCGGGCTCACCAGGGACCTTGAGATGAGGGTCGTCTTCGAACTGAAGAACTGTTTTGGTGCGGAACCGGAAAAGACCGCAAAAGGCTACCGGATAAAGGCAGGCGCCCTGAAACGCCTCGACGTGAACGTTGGTGCCGGCGGGAAATCGGTCATCGTCGACACGGAGTCCGACCTGAATGCCGGCGATGAGGTGATCCTCGACACCAACAAGCGGTTCCGGAAATTTCTCGATGCCATCACCGGATTTTCCACCAAGGAACGCGTGAAGCGGGCAAAGAGCACGGCCGGAGAATAAGCCCGGGGCCGGGCCGGACCAGAGAGGGTCGCCACTTCCCCGCCTGAGAATATTGGGGGCCACCCCCTGAACACTTTTTTCGCAGATCTAAGAAATTACTTCATCCGGTGCCTCACCACGGTGAACGCGATTCCTGCAGCAAAGAGGATACCTGCAGGGCATAGGGATGATTGGGGAGTGCCGCTCGTCACGGGGGAAACGACTGTTTCCTGCTCTCCAGTCGTTGAGGCAACCTCGGTACCCGCCGCTGAAACGGTGGTGATCCCCCCCGCCAGCCGGGTTGTTTCCGGGACCGGGTTCAGTGGTGCGGGGCTGAAGGTCTCCATCCCGGAGATACCTGACATCTCACTGACCGCCCCAAACCCGTAGAGGTTATGCTCGTCTGCAACCACGATCCTCCTCCCGTCCCCGCTCACGGCAATGGACCGCGGCTGGATGATGGTGTCGGTCTGCCTCTGCGCCAGGAGATCTCCCCCGTGGTCGAGTACGAACAGGGTGCCGTCGATCCCTCCTGCGGCGATGACCGATGCGTCCTGCGAGGCCCCGACCGCAGTGATCCCGTGCCCGGCCGTGTACGTCCAGTGGGTCTTCCCGTACCGGTCGATGGCAAGGACCGTGTCGTCCCTGCTCCCGACGATGATGGTGGAGCAGTCGTCCGAGCAGGCGATGTCGGTGATCGCGTCCTTTGTCACCTCAGTCTGCCATCGGAGGTCGCCGCTGGCGGTGTGGGACGAGAGCCGGGTGCCCCCGGCGGTGATGATGGTGGACCCGTCGGAGGAGATCGCGATGTATTCGTCGAGGCTGCCGGAGCGGTTGTCAGTCCAGACCGTATTGAGTGCGGGAGTATAGAACCTCACTCCCCCCTCAGTCGTAACGACCACGAGGTTCCCTGCCGGCGAGATGGCGATCCTTTTTACCAGGTCTGTCGTATTCCGCCCGAAGAATCCCCCGCTCCTCCCCCAGGACATGATAGTCCCTTTGTCATCGGCAGCAACGATGAATGAACCGTTTGCCGAGATCGCGGCTGCACGGATATTCCCCCCCATCGCCTGTATCCAGAGCGTCGCGTCGCTGCTGTCGACCAGGTCAAGGCTCTGCCCGGAAGTCCAGACAATCTCATTCCCGTCGGCGGTCATGGCGGTGACCATCCCCGGCGGCCCGGCCCAGCGCCGGTCCCCTTCCCAGGTGCGGAAGAGCAGCAGGCTCCCCCCTCCGATGACCTCTGATCCGTCAGCGGAGATGGCGGCACTGGAGAACGGGCTTCCCGTAGGAGAACTCTCTTTCCAGTCCGTTGCAAGGACCAGTGCCGCTGCAGGAGCCGCGAGGCATGCGGCAAGAAGAATGGCTGCAACAATGGGGATCCCTATCCGGGCACTCATGAACGTTCCGGAACAGAGTTTTGTCGCCGGGCATATCTTGTTTGTGGCGAATCCCTACAGGGATGAGCCAGGAGAAGAACCATCAGGTTCTTCGAGCTGGGGAAGTCCGTTCCTGGACCATGAAGATCCGGAAGAGGCGGAAGCGGGAAAAAAGAATTATTTTATGAGGATCGCCGGCTGAACGGGAGCGTGGTGAGGGCCTTTATGTACCCACCCGGCCCGGCTTCGCCTCATCAGACTCTCACTTTTTATCCTTTTGGTCCGGTTTCCTTCTCTGCGTTCTTCGTTCTCTCCAGAGAATGCAGCCGGTTACCAGCGCGACGATGAGGATGATCAGGATCGCGACTCCTGCTATCCCGATGGCGTAGACCGTATAATTCACTGCACCCAGAATCGCTGAAAGGACCGGGTTCTCAAGTATCAGGGTCATGAATGCCGGCTGCCCTACGCGGGCCTGGAGGGGTCCCCTGGTGGCAATGAGCCCGAATACCGAGAGTCCCGCAGGAGAATCCGCCACAAATTTCATGTTCCCGTCCGGGTCATATCCTGAAAAAGAGGTTTTCAGGACAGAGGATGTCTGATCGTCGGCGATCCTTCCGATCACGATGGAACTGGTGCCGCCGTGGGCGGTCACCCATGCAGCGGGGATGCTCATCGTTATCCTGGCAGGAAGTGTCGCCGCGATATTCGTTTTCTGGACGGTCAGTGTATAGGCGATGGCCTGAATTTCGTCCCCGTCGTTTGCAACAGCACGCTGGAATGCTTCGACCACAACCGGGTTTACCGGTTCTGCAACGGTCGTCGTAAGCGCTGCATCCGGGGGTAGCGACGCAAGACCTGCGGTGAAGGATGCGGCAACCTGCCCTGCCCCTCCCGTGTAGGCTTCAATAGGGGTCGTCGCGAGCAGGATGGACTGGATAGTATCTGCCTGTATGACCCCGTTCGCCTCGGTCACTCTCCCTGCAGTTATACTCAGGGTAAATGCAGGACGGATGATCTCCACGGTTTTACCGGAGACGGAGATGACGGCTCCTGACTGCTCTGCTTTGTTCCGGTCGATTGTTGCTCCCGGATTGCCGGATGCATCCGTGTACATATACTGGCTGAAAGGGGAGAGATCGATGGTCTGGGATACCAGACTACCCTCTGCCGGGGCAAGCAGATTCTTCTCCTGCCCCCCGGAAGTACTTGTTCCGGCTTCTGAACGGGTTGGACCGGCTGAACCTGTGGCTGAGGTATTTGGGCAGGTTGCTGGGGTCCTTTTCCGGCAACCTGAACCACGATCCCGGAGTCCGTGCCGCTCCCGGAACCCGATGACGGCTGGGACTGCGAAGGAGGTGCCGAACCCTGGAGCGAGATTATGGCGAATATGGACAATCCGTACGGTGAGCGTGCGGTGTAGACAGCGTTGGACCCGTCAAACCCGGAAAATGTCGTGTCAAGCATCGAGACCGATCCCCCGCTGTCGAGACCGCATCACTCTCACGGTCTTTGAACCATAGGTATTGTACCAGGATGCAGGAACTTCCATGGTGATCTCGGCATTTGCGATGGACGAGGGGGGGATATTGTCTGAGACGACCAGTTCGAAGCTGGTGTCGACCAGCGAAAGACCATTGGACGCTGCAAATGTCTGGAACTTATCCTTGCTGCTCGTGTCCGCGCCTTCGATAACGGTGGTGGTGATCTGTGTTCCGGCTGGCGGAAGTGAATTTAACTGGATATTCAGGGAATGTTTTTCGCTCTCCCCGGTGGAGGGCAGCGTACCGGTGATGGGGGTGGTCTCCAGTACTACGGAACTGACCGTCCCGGCGATGTTCCCACTGGAATTATCTACAGAGTTCAGGTTGATCGTCATCTGGCTGAATGCCGAACCGGACGGATAGGTCAGGGTCAGGGCATTCCCTGACAGGGACTGGGTCCCACCGGATGTAGTAAATTGCGAGATGTTGAGCGAAACGGCAGTTGTCCCGGTCAGTCCCGCCGTGGAGGTGTAGGTCACGGTCTTCTGGGAGGCGAAGGCGGTGATGTACTTCTCCGATACATTTGTGGATGTTCCTGCGGCATTGGTCACGGTCAGGTTGACGGTATAAATCCCGCTTGCATAGGTGTGCGCCGGGTTCTGGTCGGTTGAATTCGTGCCGTCACCGAAGTCCCAGTACCAGGATGCCGGCACGTGCGTTGACTGGTCTGTAAACTGCACGGAAAGTGGTGCGGCCCCCGTTGTTACGTCTGAGGTGAACAGGGCAACAGGGGGATAAACAATATTTCCTATAATGACTACAGAAGCGGTACCTGTTGCAGCTGCGGGACTGCTCAGGAAAAACGATATCGTAATGAGACAGAAGCAGACGACGATAAAAGCAAAATGATTTTTTTTCGCCATCATTTCCTTTTCCGTGACAGGTCGCAGGAAATGATGACGGCTATGATGAGGGCTGACAGGCTCACGACTGCAGGCAGGGGGGCCTTCGTAGGCACTGCCGCGGCTGATGCTCCACTCGTTGTTGATGAAGACGAGACCATGACAGCCCAGACGCTCAGGTGATTGGTCGTGGCGGTCAGCGTTGTGCTTCCGGCATCTACCTGCGTGGGCAGAATGACCCATGCATTCTGTGCAGCGTCCCAGTACGAGAGTTTCAACTGCGATGCATCCCCTCCAGCTGCTGCGAGATCGTCCCCAGAATATTTGACCAAAACCGTGGCGTCCTTGCTGAGCAGGCCGGTGAGGCCGGTGATCTCAAAACAGGTTGCCCCCAGTTTGGCATTTGACGGGGCTGCCTCGAGTTTATCTCTGGAGTATGGTTTCAGGGTCACTATAGCATCGCCTAATACTGCACCCTGCGGGAATGAGACTGAGTACCGGCCATCGGGAGAGGTTAGGGTTCCCGCACTTCCCGGTGTGAGGGTGATATTTGATTCTGTCACCGGGGGAACGTAATTCGTCTTTACCGCGAATGTCGTCGTTTTTTCATCGAGAACCGTGCCATCTTCAAGCAGGACTTTGGAATCTGCTGTGTAGGTCCCGACCGGTAAATTTTTCACATCTGATTGCAGGGTATACCGTACCGTGCTACCCGGGATAATTGCAAAAACGGATGGCTGAGTTGACGTGTTAGCGATAACGTTTCCATTACTATCGGTCAGTTTTACGGTATTTACTGTATGATAATAATGCAGGTTACCTGTATTTTTAAGAGTCGTAACAACCTGAATGGGTTGTCCGGCAATTACATCGGCCACGTCCAGACCGGTAATACTGCCGGTTTCTGTTGGAGTTTGCCCGGCAATTGTGATTAATACCGGAATATTTATTGCAGTCGTAGCAAATTGTCCCTTTCCCGGAAGGGCGTGAACATAGATAATTGCATACCTGCCACCACTACCCACGTTCGTCGGAAGTGTGATTGTCGCCTTCACCGTTTTTGTCATCCCGGGTTCAAGATGGAAGGTACTGTTATCAATGGCGATGAATGACCTGGCGGAATACGGACTGAGATCATTTGCCGGAAGAATGTTGGTATACGTCTGATCTATGTTCTGGCCGAACCCAAAAACATCTATTGCAATATCAGAAGGATTTTCATTGGATCCTACACCAACTGTTATTATCTGGGTATCTGTCCCCCCGGGAGCGATGCTCCCCATATATTTTGCCCCGGATACACTGATTGCTGATACCGCTGCCGGAATTACCAGCATAAGACATAATACAACGAATCCGATTGTCAGATATTTTCCCACGACATTCCTCATTTTCAACCTCTTTGGTAATAATTTGTCATAGAATATAAATTTTTTATGTAAATTCTCAGCACCCGCGATCAGGTAGCAGTACCTTTGAAGGTAATCGTTGTTTTATAAACGTTTCCACCGGTCAGGTGCAGATCATTATAATCAACATATTGCTTGATTATGATGGGAATACCTGACCACGTGTTATTTGTTGATCCGGATTCAATAATTCCCCCGATTGGACCCAATACTGCTGTGGAATTATTCATATCCGTCTCACCGTATCCTGTTACGGTCAGGTTTGTTCCCAAAACATGAGGATTTGGCGTTACATATTGCGAACCATCCCATTCTACCAGACGACCGGCATAGCTTGGGGGTTTGCCATCATCTGAAAGATCGCTCACTTCCACTGACCATCCGGTAGTGATTCCTGAAGTTGTTATGGATAGTTCAATGCCAGAACTATTCGTGCTGGTTTGCCCGGGAGTGAATGGCATATTATCAATAGTTCCGGATACTGAAACATCGATAGCAGGATCAGCCGTAACCGGTACGAGGCATAGTAGTACCAGCAGTAAAACTATTACCATTAACCGTTTCAACATGCCGTATCTCCTGATATACTACCCTCAAGGTTCAAACACTTAAAAATATGTATTAGAAATAAATTTTTAATTCATCCCCCTTATTATCCCGGTGTGCCGGTGAATGTGACGATTATTTTGTAATTTTCACCATTTGTAAGAACTGTATCAACGTAATTTGCAATTTGCGAGAATTGCACATGTCCTGTTGTACCACTTACCGCCGTAGTTCCTGTTTCAATTACCCCGCCAGTATCTAATTTTACGGTGGCACCATTAGCCCCTGTCATAGTTTGCCCGGTAACATTCATGACAGCAGTCAGGGTTTTAGGGCTAGAGGTAATATACGCCTGGTATTGATCTGATTCAGACATATGGCCCGTTGTTCCTGATGGTTTGCCATAATCCAGGTTATCAGAGGCTGCAACTGTCCACCCAACGCCATTCGCTGACACCGTTAATGTTTGGCTATTATCGGTCGCGGGATTAGTCCCCTGAGGATTTAAAGTCAGTGTGACAACTCCTCCGGTGATAGAAAGGCTTATTACGCTTGTCGGATTTCCTGTGACGTTTGTTGCTGAATCCGCCATCACCGGCGCAACCATCAATGCTGTTGCAATGACCAGAAGTCCAATAATCAATAATTTCATTTTCATGGTTTCACATCCGAGTATGTGTCATCCTGTTGTGATAATTCAAAAATCTGCAGATGCGCTATATATTTTTTGTTATATTTTGCATAACTTGAAAACGGTTGGATTGACCGGATAATCCACCAACAATGCCTTCATTACCGCTAAATTACGGCCGGATGAAATCTGCAAGATAGTAAAACGGAAAAAAGAGAAATTACATAAAAAATTGAAGATTGCAATATGAAAACTAATATAATTGAAAGCGGAATGAGCAGATCTCCTCCAGATTCCGTTAGATTCATAGATATCCGGTTAGAAATAAATCAGGAAAAATGAAATATTTATATAGTATAACTACTGCGCGCTTGTTTCCTGTCAGGATTATTGTCAAAAAACGATTTGGAGTCCAATGAATGGCTTTCTCTCCTGAAGACTTCCAGCCAGAACGCCCAAAAAAAAATTATTCGATGATGATCGCCGGCTTGAACGGCAGGGCGGTGAGGGCCTTCACGTGCCCGCTTGTCTCTGCTTCAGTGACGTGGACCGGGACCCCGAACTCCTGCTCGAGGAAGGTCCGGGCGGACTCGAAGACTGCCTGCTCGCTGATGGGCTCCCGGACGAGCGGTTCGACAACCTGCGGCGGCAGGCGGTGGATGAGGGTTGTGCACTGCCTTGCGGCATCGGTCGCGTCCTTCCCGCGCTTCCGCATGGTATCGTCCTTCATGATCTCTTTGATCACGGTGTTCCTGTCGCTGGACTGTGCGATCGTGCGGAAGACCTCGTGCTTCCATTCCGGGGCAAGGGCGATGGTGATCGATCTGGGCGTGAGCTGGATCAGTTTCTGGATGGACTCGATGTCCTCCACGGTCCTTGAAAGGAGCTCTTCCGCGAGCTCGATCTTCCCGTTGACGAGGTTTTCGTCCGCGACCGGCCATGCGGCGAACGAGACGAGCCCTTCGCCTGCCAGTTCTTTCCAGAGGTGCTCGCCCGTGAACGGGATGAACGGGGCAAGGAGCCGGACCCAGGCCGAGCAGAGCGTGTGGAGCTCCCTGCTCCCGTCGTTCCCTTCCGGGAGCCTGCGGCGGTACCACTTCAGGTCGGTCTCGATCCCGAAGTAGGCCTCCTGCAGGGCCTGCCGGGTCTGGAAGTTCACGAGGGCCTCGGTGGTCTTCGCTATGTGCGACTGGAGCCGGCCGATCAGCCAGCGGTCGATGTCGTGCGGCTCGCCGCCTGCGTCTTTCACGTCCATCACGGTGTTGTAGAACCGCTCGATCTGCTTCTTTGTCGAGAGGACGAGTTCGTTCCTCCAGTCAAAGTCCTGCCAGGGCTCGGCGCTGCCCATCAGGAACATCCGGACGGTGTCGGCCCCGAACTCCTTCACCGCGTCCTCCAGCAGGAAGACGTTGCCCTTCGAGGAGGACATCTTGGCGCCGTTCAGGAGGCCCATGCCGAAGACGACCATGCCCTTCGGGAGTTTCTCCTTCGGGAAGATGGTGACGTGATGGAAGAGCTGGAAGGTGAGGTGGTTGGAGATGAGGTCCTTTGCCGAGAACCGGAAGTCGTAGGGGTACCAGTAGAGGAACTCCTTCCTCATGGCCTCGAGCTTCTTCCTCTCGGGCAGTTCCTTGTTCTCTTTCCCGAGGAAGATGTACTCGAAGACTTCCGGAGTTAAGAGCTTGGAGTCGATCTCCCGGATCCGGTGGGCGATAGTGTAATAGGCCATGTAGATTGTTGAGTCCGAGAGCGGCTCGATCAGCTGGGCCGGGTCCCAGGGAAAGCGGGTGCCAAGGCCGACCCGCCGGGTGCAGGCCCAGTCCTTGAGCCAGTCAACCGTGCGGTCGAACTCTAGCCGGACCTCGGGGGGTACAAGCGTCATGTCCTTCAGGTGGTCGGAGACCTGCTGCTTCCAGGCCGGGTCGGAATATCTCAGGAACCACTGGTCGTGGAGGATCTTGACTTTGACCCGGTTGCCGCAGCGGCAGACGACCGGGCGGACGTCGAACTCGTACATGACCCCGGAGTCGTACTTCGCGGTCATCAGGTCCGCGACCTCGTCCCGGGCCACCCGCACCGGCTTCCCGCCGTACTTGTCGAAGAGTCTTCCTTTCGAGAACTCGGCCGAGTAGATCTCCTGGGTGAGTGCGTCCATCCGGCTGTCCATCTGGTTCTTGATGCCTGCCTTCTCGACCGCTGACTGGGCGGGGACCTCGCCGTAGCCTTCGACCCTGATGAGGGGGATCGGCCTGATCTCCTTATATCTTCCCGCCTGCTGGAGGTCGCGGAGGGCGATATAGTCGAACGGGGCGTGGGCGGGGACGCTCATGACGAGGCCGCTCGCCATGTCCGGGTCGACAAAGCCGGCCGGCAGGATGGATATCTCGCCGCAGAGCGGGTGAGAGACCTTCTTGTCTACGAGATCTTTTCCCGGGACCTCTTCCTGTACCTCGACCGTGTGGTCCTGGAGGGCGAGCTTCTCGGCCGCCTCCTTCGAGACGATCCAGGCTTTCCCGTCCACGAGTGCCTTCACGTAAGTGACGTCCGGGTTGGCCCAGAGGTTGGTGACTCCATGGATGGTCTCGGGGCGGAGGGTCGCGGTCGGGATGAAGGAGTCCCCGAACCGGAACATGACGAGCGTGAACCTGATCACCTCGGCCTTGTCCCCTTCGAGCAGGTCGTGGTCGCCGACCGGGTTGTCGTCCACGGTGCAGTAGCGCACGGGGTGGACGCCCTTGATGACGTGCCCGGCCTCGTAGAGGTGCTTCCACTGCCACTCGATGAATTTGCTGTACGTGGGGTCGACCGTGGTGAACCGCCGCCGCCAGTCGATCGAGAGCCCGCAGGCGGTCATGACCCGCTGGTACTCGCTCGCGAAGTGGCGGACGATGGTCAGCGGCTCGACGAACCCGTCGAGCACGTCCTGCGGGACCTTGTACAGGTCGCGGTAGAGCCGGATCGTCTTCTCGTCTCTCCGGGCGATCCGTTTCGAGACGCCGATGACGGGGGCGCCCGTGACGTGGAATGCCATCGGGTAGAGCACCTGCCTGCCCCGCATCCGCCAGAACCGTGCGATGACGTCGGGGACGATGTAGGTCCTGCCATGCCCCACGTGCATTGCACCGCTCGGGTACGGGTAGGCAACATTCAGGTAGAATTTTTCAAGGGTGCCGGGATTGGACTCGAACGCGTGGAGCCATCTCTCGTGCGCCTCTTCCTCGAATTTCAGGAGATCGAATTCACTCACTCTGATTCACCTTCCGGAAAAAGGGGTTCTCCTTATACCGGCCTCAGCCTGATGACCTCGTTGTTGGCATGGCGCCGGATCATCTCCTGGGCGATGCTCGAGTTCTTCGCTAGGTGGATCTCCCCGCTCTCGTTGACGGTGGCGGTGAAGAGGTACTCCTTGCCGGCAAAGACGTCCACGATCCTGCCGCTCTCGCCGGGGGCGATGATCGTGAGCTGTTTCTTGTCGGTCTGGATCTTTATGCCGCCGCCGAGGCTGAACTCCTCATCCGCCCTGGGCTGTGCCTGCTGGCGGTCGAACTCCGTGCGGGGCTTGATGTCGATCCCGATGCCGAGCTTGTTGACGATCGCCGAGACGTTCTTGCCGCCTTTGCCGATCGCGGCCGGCACGTCCTTGTCGTCGATGTAGACCACGGCCTTGGTGTCGCTGATCATCTGGACATCGACGAATCCTTCGGTGTACCTGCCGATCTCCCGCTGGATCTCCTTCTCGGTGAGTTTCCAGCCGGTCCGCTCCTCGGGTTCCTTCTTTGCCGCATCCGGGGCCTGCGACGGCGTCCTGACCGGCTGGGAAGGGAGGACCGGCTGGCCGACGTGCTGCACCTGGATCTGGGCGGAGCGGGGAGCCGGGGCTGATGCAGGGGCCGCTGCCATGACCGGCATCACGATGGTCTCGCCATCGTACCGGAAGACGTCGAGCACGAGCTCGCCCGTCTCGTGGTCGGTGATCGTCGTGACCGGGCGGAGGTGCATCTCGCTTGCCATCCCCTCGGGGACCTTGATGGTGAACCCGACATCGTAGACCTTGGTGATGATGCCCTGCCTGACGAAGATGACCGTGTTGAAGATCTGCGAGAGGACCGAGAAGTCGGCCCGGTCGGAGAAGCGCTGGATCGCGTCCTGCACGCCGTTCGCGTGGATGACCCCGACCATGCCGAGGCCCGCGAGGCGCATGTCGGCAAAGACGTTGAAGTCTTCGTTCTTCCGGAGCTCGTCGAAGATGACGAAGTCGGGCCGCACGAGCAGGAGCACGTCCGCGGTGTTGGCCATGCTCCCGTCCAGCATCGTGTACTGGGTGATCTGGTCGGGGACCTGGAGCTCCCGGGGGGCTTCCATGGTCTTGACCACGAAGCCGCTGTCCGAGAGGTAGGTGGCGAGGTTCTGGGCGAGGGTGGTCTTGCCGGAACCGGGGGCGCCGATGATCAGCATGCCCCGCTTCTCGCTCGTGATCCGTTTTGTAATAATATCGGACTTGGCATAGTCCTTCAGGGTCACGTCCACGATCGGGCGGACGGCGGTGATCTCCATGCCGTCGCTGAAGGGGCGGCGTGCGATCGCGATCCGCATCGAGCCGATCTGGACCACAGTGATCCCGCGTTTCTCGACTTCGATGAACCCGTCGGGGTCGCGCTTCGCCCGCTCGAGGATCTCCTGCGCCATCATCCGGAGCTGGTACTCGCTCGTGGGCTGCTCCCGGATCTTCACGAGTTTCATCTCGCTGATGGTGCCCTTCTTGCCCATCGGCTGGACCCGCTCCTTGAGGTAGACGGCGATGGTGTGCTCGTCGAAGAACTGGTCGATCGCCAGCGGGACAAAATCGGTTACCTGGGGTTTTAAGTAGATGACATCGAGCCCCTTTGCCCGTGCCACCTCGGCCTGCACGTTGTCGCTCGTGATGAACCGTGCAGCATTCTCAATCGCGATGTTCCGTATCATCGCGTCGATCTCGCCGCCGCTCGCGAGCTTCACCTGCTCGAGGGACGGCCTCACGCCGGAGAACTTGAGTTCGATGGTCTTCTCTTCCGCCATTTTGCACAGCGACTGCAGCTCGCCGAGGCCCGAGAACCCGATCTCGCGCCCGTTGTTGGCCTGGGCCTCCAGTTCTGCAATCACTGCTTCCGGAACGATTATTGTCGCACCCTTGTATTCACCGGCCTTTATCATCGAGGTTATGCGCCCGTCAATAAGGACGCTCGTATCTGGTACTAATATCATAAAATATTACTCCGTTATGGTCTTCTATGGTATGCTCTTGTATGCTATTCTCTTGGATTTTGTATCGGAAACCTGCGGGTGCCCGCCGTTTCCCGCAACCGGCAACGGGTGCTTCGCAAAGCAGCTCGCGCCGGATAGTATGCAACGACCTGAAAGATCGTTGATGGGTAGATATTATGTGCCGGGGTTTATAAGCGTGAGGGCGTGCAACGAAGTTGCAGGCCCGAGCGGTGAGAAGAACGCCGAAGGTGTTCTTCGAAGGGTGCGGGGAATTGCCCGCAGGGTGAAGATCGCTGGAGAAAACTCATCAGAGTTTTCGACTGGAGGGGGTGTGAGGGTAGGATCTAGGATGTATTATCCAATCATTTGGAAGGATTAAATTAGGTTGTTTGAATATTCTGTAATGATCATGCACAAAAGCTAATGCGATAAAATCTCCAAAACAAAAATTTTAAAATGGCAAAACTTCTATTTCCGAGTATGATAGGCGGAGCGATTACGCGAAGACGTGTGCTCGTCGTTATCTGCGCGGCACTGCTGATAACTGCTTCATTGCTGATAACGGCTTACTTGTCGGCCGTTTCACAAGCCGATTACAACAAGGGCTATGAGATTGGACTGGAAGCCTACACCTACGGCCTGCCACTGCTCGAGACCAACACGACGTTTGAGACCATGACCAGCATCAACGTCTCGAACGGTGCGTTCGGTCCGGTCAACCAATTCAATAACGTGCGCACCCTGAACAACCCGGGAAGCACGGTGGTTGTGGCGCCGGGCTCGAATGGGCTCTCGTCGATCGCATGGCTCGATCTTGGCAAAGAGCCACAAGTCCTCCATGTGCCGGAGGTAAACGACCACTTCTTCGTCCTCGCCATGATCGACCCTTACACCAACGATCTCCAGAACCTCGGCAGCGTCCACAACACCCCGCCGGGCGATTACGTCATCGCCGGCCCCGACCAGCAGAATGTGCCCATCCCGGCGGGAACCCAGCGTATCAATGTCGACTACAACCGCATCTGGATAATAGGATCAACCCAACTGAAAGGTAATAGCGACCTCGCAACTGTTAACCTCATTCAGGATAACTACACGCTGACGCCCTTGAGCCAGTACGGGACGAACTACCAGCCGGAGAACGTGACGAATCCCAATACGACCATCCAGTACTATCAGATACCCGGCGGTCTTGATTTCTTCGATATGCTCGGACAACAGCTCGAGCAGTTTCCACCGCCGCCTGCCGACCAGCCCGAGCTCGCCAAGTTCGCGGAGGTTGGGATCGGACCCGGAATGGCACCCTCGCATAACGTGCACCTGAGCAAAGACACCATCAGGGGTCTAAAAGACGCCGTAGCCGCCGGCCCTTCGCAGATCAAGAACGACACCCAGACCCTGTTTCTCGCCAGCTTCGACCAGCACAACGGCTATCTGATTGGAGGCTTCGGGCAGTACGGGACCAACTACCCGCTGCGTGCTGTCGTAAGTCAGGTTGGTCTGGGTGCCTTTACCTCAGACCAGACGATTTTTGCTATGAGCTGGGCAGATCGCAACAAAACGCCGCTTAACGGATCGACCAACTACGTCATGCACATGGCATCTGCTCCGCCCGTGAATGAGGGCTGGACGCTTACCGTCTATGACCTGAAGGGGGCACTGATCCCCAATCCGATCAACCGGTTCGAGTTCAGCGACACGTCGCAGCTTACAAACAATACCGACGGCTCTGTTGATATCTACCTGCAATTCACACAGCCGTCGGACCCGGCTCAGGCAAACAACTGGTTGCCAACCACGAGTGGACAAGGATTCGAGGTTATCTGGCGACTCATGGCTCCTGAACCGGCCGCGATCCCCGGCATCCTCAATGGCACGGGCTGGCAGCCACCAGCAATCACCGCAGTGCCGTGATCAGCGACGGATGAGCATAGCATGGCCAGGGAGACATAGCGGAAGCGGTTCTGATAAGTTGGCGGTTGATGGAGTATTTTTACCGACGTGAAAAATCTATTACCAACCGCAAACTTATCAGGACCTGAGCGGGGGCCAATCATGTAATTCGCCGGCCCGGGCAATCCCCCTCACAATCTCCCGGGTGTCGCCCCAAACCGGCATGGGAGGCGGTGACCCCCTCCCTCCGGTTTTCGTCTGCCACGCCCCCTGTTTCCGGGGCTGCTCGGGACCTGCAATCCCCCATAAAATTATCTCCCCGTATAGCGCCCAGTTTGCCAAACAGAGCCCGATTTAAAATGTCGATTTTCTGATACTCGCGTTTTTTGGCGAATTATAGAACATTGATTGGAAAATACTCATAATCCGGGGATTATTCCCGATTTAAAGGCGTTAAATCGCCCGGAAAAACGTCTAATTGTTGCCTTTTGGATCGATCCGGAACTCAGATCCTGATGATCCGCCTGGAAAATGAAATGGCAGGTCGGATCTGGGGCGATTATGGACCATCTCCCCCCTTCTACTTAATCTCCGTCGGAGACCTTACTGGCCGGAACCCCCTCATTCCGGGAAACCGTGTCAGTTTCGAAGGCATTCATCTTCTCTTGTCTCATGCTTTCAGCATTCGACATCGTAAAAAAGCGTGTCAATTACCGTGTCTTATTGGGGCAATTTTTGTCATTTTTACTTCGTTAAAGTGATGTGTCAGTTACCATGTTAATATGGGCGAGTTTAGGAGGCGAAATGAGGGGTGCCGGGGGGTTTAGTATGGGTACGATAAAAATCCCTTGCTGGAATGCACCCAAATAGCGTCTTCGGGCTACCGACGTGAAAATGAGCAAATCTTATCAAATTAATGTCTCATTTTACCGAAATACCTCCCCTGGAATGGAAAGTTGGGAGAATCCGGGGCAAATGCGGGCCCGGATGGAGGCAGGTCATGATTGGGGGTCAACCACTTACTTTGCCGGCTATGGGAACGCCCCCCCACCCCCACCCTTTGCCACTGAGGCACCCCCTCCCCCCTCCCCCTCCGGGCATGGGAGGGGTACCCCCACCCACGCTGAGGGAGGGGTAGCTACCCCCCTGTCTGGCAACCGCCGTACCTGCGATTCCCCTGGAACCTCCGACGGTAATGGGACTGGTTGGCCGGCCCGGACAACCGGGGGAGGGGGGATACCCACCCCTCCTGTGCCCGGAGGGGTACCTATCCCCCCCACACCTTCAGTGGAGGTGCCCCCCCCCTCCCCACCCCCCGCTGAGGGGGAGGAGTGGGTACCCCCGGGAAGGCCTCCGGCAACGCACTCCCCCTCCGGGCCTATTACAAGCCCGGTTTGGCCATCCGTAGGGTCGATTTTCCGGTTCATTTGCAAAAACACCGAAATCCGGTACACTTTTTTGGGAAAAGCCCGATAAACCGCCCGTTCTCCGTAATTCGCGGGTTTGCGGGGATTTTAAAAACGCTAATGTACGCTAATGGAAGGCGAAACTCAGGGTTGCGAGGGGGGTAACAGGGTCCACGGGCAAAAAAGGGGCTTGGTGAGGCTTTGCGGGTCAAAGACCGGTTGCCGTCGATTAAACTTCTTCCCACCAAATCAACATCGATAAACTTTGCATTTTCTGGGGATCGTAGGGTGGACCTATGGCTCTCCAGTCCCCGCTGGCATTCATCTGATTGAATTCCAAAGTATATTCTCCCGGAATCAGAGTTAGCGGGGGATTTCCGTACTTCACTTTCCCGTCGTCATCCCTATACCAAAGGTGGATAATATAGTCGCTGATATTCTGGACTCCGGTAATTTTAGCGATATGGGGCGGGGGCAGATGAACCGAACTACCCCCTCCATACCAGTTCATTCCATATTCTGGGGCATTCGAAGGTTGTGTAGGGGGATGAATCAAGCCAAATCGATATGGATTCGGAGGAGGCGTTGTGGTGTGCGTAATTGGCGGACCGTCCATATCCGTGGTCACATATTCATCCCAGCTAATGAGTTCCCGGGTATATTTTGACGTTCTCACGATCGTGGTTCCGTCAATAAAATATAAGGTCACTGCAACATCGAACATCCAGTCATCATGTCCCGTTGCGTGTGATCCAATCGTTATCTGGGTTTCCTCGCAATCTGATTTTTTGACCTGGCCGAACGCCAGGGAAAGTGAATGGGTACTGTCGTCCTGATATTCAGTAGAATCATAATTCGAGGAGTCTGCATTCTCTATATGGGCCAACAGCCTGCCGTCCTTTTTTGACACTACTTGTACGAAAACGGCCGTATCGTGATCCTTGTTGTCATCGGTTGTGTGGAAGGTTACGGTGGCATTCGTGAGGCGTATATAGTCGTTGAGCGATCTTCTGATCAGTTCCTCGGCCGAGTAGGGAGGGACCATGCCGATCTGTTCCGCAAAATCAGCTCACGCTATAAGGCTTGGTTGCCGGGAAAAAATAATTCAGGTTATCGAGTGCTTGGTAGAGGGTGATCATCTGATTCCCTCACTGGAGCGTAACCAGAATGGGGATCATTCCCTGGCCGGATTTCAAGGAGTGCAATGCCTTTCCGATAACCGATCCGAAGGATCTGAGCGGGTCGCTTGCTTTCATCGCATAGCCGGCAATTGGGGAAGTTGTCAGGAGATCACCGGTCTCAATGGGCCCGGATCGTGCTTCCACCTTGCAGTAGACTTTCCCATTCAGTGCAAGAGGCATCCGGTGTGCGGCATCACGTTGTTTACCGAGGGTAATGCCGGGTTTCAGATCCCCTGCACCTGACAGCACACCGGCGACACGTTTGTCGTATGCATGCCGGCTTGGGGACAGCATCCCGTCATTTACGATAACCATCACCGTTCCGGGTTCAACTGTTTCTGTTTCGATAATATCGAATTCCTCTGCACAATCGGCACCCCCGTTGACGGAAACATCTCCCGTAACGTAGATATTTCCGGCAACGTTCACGTGCCCAGCTGAATTGACGTCACCAGAAGAACTTACATTCCCCCCTGCAACCACATCACCGCTGGAATTTATATTTCCCGAGGCCGTGAGATCGCCGGTGGATTGAATGAGGCCTGAAATTTGTCCCGATGCGGCGATATCACCCTTTACCTGCAAAGTTACCGCAGGATTTTTAATTCCTATTCCTACATTGGAACCTTCCGGCTGCAGCAGCAGGGGAGATGGCATCATCTCCGGACCGTACACGGTCTTACCATTGACCTTCTTTATTTTGGCTTTTCTTGCCTGGATCGATTTCGAACTTGTCTGGATCTCTGACTGGGGATCCGATGTGGCCTGCGGGATGATCTCAATCGCGTCGGCCGGAGTTACAAGTCCGGTTTCAAGGGTATGAATGACAACCGATCCGCCTACTTTGCATTTTTTCCTTACATCGATGGAATCAAAGGACTCTGGCATATTTGATAGCTCCAGTAATTATAAAATTAGTTTTCATTTATTAATTATAATAATTTCTAAATTAACCCGTGCAGGTTATACGAGTTTTCGCGGCAAGGGTTTTATCCCCCGGTGCGCCGGTGCTCCGTCGGAGCACTGCGCTCAGGTACATGTATGGCCGGTCGCCCCGGCTCCTCAAGACCAGTTCCCCCGCACCCCTCTTTCCATCAGAGACTTCACTGCCCGGAACCATCACCATCAGGAAAACCATGACTGTTTCGCGAAACGTGGAGGGGGGATCCCCCCCCTTCGCCATTGAGGTACCCCCACCCCTCCGGGCATGGGAGGGGTACCCCCACCCACGCTGAGGGAGGGGTAGCTACCCCTTGGATGGCAAGCGCCTTACCTGCGCTTCCCCTGGAACCTCCGACGGTAATGGTCAGGCCGGCCGCCCGGACAACCGGGGGAGGGGGATACCCACCCCCCAATGCCTGAGAGGGGTACCCCCATTGCAGAATATCCTGATAGATAAGATCGACAAAAGATATGCGGACCACAACCCTGAAGCAGACTGACAGCGAAAAAAAGATATAATGGTCAGGGAGGTCGGATTTCGGCCGGTAATGGATCATGGGAAAAAATCCACCGACCGACCGGCAAAGAATATTCGAAAACGCGAAAAATCCCTCTCTCTATTATCAGAGCACTCCCTCTCCGGTTTTCTGGGTGATGAACCCGATCTCTATTCTGGTGCAGATCTGAAAGTCAGGTATCGGTGAAAGGAAAAAAGTCATGACCTACAATTTCTGGTATTTCGATCCTGTTGATAAAAACGACACGGCACTTGCCAGCGAATCTTCCCTTAAGAAGGACTGGCTGCGTCATGAGGAAGACGAGGCTTGGGCGGACTTGTAAAAAAGCGGGATATTACACCGCGACGGTTTCAACCCGCACACGGCTGATGATAAATTCGTTATCTGCCGGGATCTCTTCCCCGTCTTCCCTCAGGCAGGAAATATGGAGTTCGATTGCCTCCTTGGTATTCGCAATCGTCTCCTCGATGGTTTCTCCCTGCGAGAAACATCCCGGGAGAGCCGGCACTTCAGCCCAGAACCCGCCTTCTTCAGCTTTGTGGATCAGTATCGTGTATTTCCATATTTTTCCCTTCGCGTTGTGGAGAGAGGTCACCGGTCACAATCCTCTGGTGATTGTTAGTGCCGGTGATTCATCATCTTTTTACTGGAAAAGAGATCACTGAAATGGTATCTTTCACCATGCCCTACAGGTGTCCTTAGTATCACAGATTATTTCCGGTTGTGGCCACGCCCTTTCGTATCGCGGTTTAACAATCCCCCAAGCGAGAGCATATCCCTCAACTCCTTGCTCCACCACCTCTCCCCGTGCGTCATCTCCGGACCCTCCACGACGGAAGAACCCTGCAATGAACCGGGCCGGAAGGGCCACGGGCTGAACGAGAGTCATGGCGTCGCACCGGGCCGGCACCTCTGCCCGGAAACCGTCTTCTTCGGCTTTGTGAATCAGTACCGTATAGTAACCAGTCACTGGTTCTACTTCTCCGGGGCCGGCTCAGCCCAGGGGTTCGGGAAGTACCGGTTGCATCTCTTACAATGCAGCGTCGGGCCGGTCTCTGTTGTACGCCACTTCAGTCCGCAGTGCGGGCAGGTGAACGCATGATCCTTGCCATAGTTATCATCTGGCATGTATGCTCTGTATGCCGGGGTCTGGAGATATGAGTATCGATCGGGGAACTTCTCATGGCCATATACCCCCGGCAATGCCGGGCATCGGATCGGGTTGTGCGGACTGAAAATTTTCCGGGCCGATCGGGATCGCGCCGGAAACTTTTCCGGCTCGATCAGGTACGAGCCAGATTTTTTTCCGGCCCGATCTGAGTTGAGGCAAAATATTTTTTGGCGCGGTTGGGGGTGTCTGACACTGCATGTTCAGACGTGAACGGCCATTATTGAGGGGGGGTTCCAAGTATTTTCCGGCTCGTACTGAGTTGAGGCAAAAAAAATTCCGGCGCGATCCGAGTTGAGCCGGATATTTTTTTGGCGCGATGGGAGATGAGGCAAAAATATTTTTAGAAATATCTGAGCCCGGGCCGGAAAATTTTTGGGAAGGATACGAGGGTTGCCCTCAGATCTCCGGGATCGGCTCATGGTGTGGTGCAGTGGAGCCGGTCCGGCGATCCGGATCCGGTTTTTCTTCCGGAAAAATCCAGGAATTTCCCGGACGTAAATTTGAAGAAAGAATTTGTCCGCACGGATAATCCGCTCTGCTTGATTTCAATTTCCATGAAAGGAAAACAATAAAATCCGAAATTTCGGATAGGCTCCAGCCTCGGTAACCGCCAGGAAACCGACCCGGTACCGCGATCATGACGATGATGATTATGGGGAATTACTGGGTCTTCGAGGTATCCAGCGAGTTGATAGGGTTTCGATGCGGTGGCGGTTGCCGGGCGAATTTCAACGGAGGTGAACTATTGGTTACCGACCGCAGACGCATCAGAACCTGCGAAAGTTGTATTTATATATCTAGAAAAGGTATGAGTCTGTTGAGGGGATATGAAATGCCTAAAATTTTGGTTGTTTATTTTTCCCGGACCGGCAACACGGAAAAGATGGCAAATTCCGTTGCAGAAGGAGTAAAAGAAGAAGGTGTCGGGGTAGTGGTGATGAAGGCAGAGCTTGTTAAAATAGATGATCTTGTTGCGGCAGGTGCTATTGCCTTCGGTTCAGCAACCAGCTGGGGATATATGGGCGGTAAACTTAAGGATGTATTTGAAAACATGCTCATTCAGGCCCGGGATAAATTCAAAGGGAAACCTTTTGCCGTGTTTATATCGGCGGGTGCCATCGAAAGCGGGAAGAAGGCAGCAGAATCCATCGAATACCTTGCAAAATACTTTAACATGCAATCAGCTGCGAAAGGAGTTGTCTCACAAGGTAATCCTACCGGTATGGATAAAGAAGCATGTAGGGAATTAGGCAAAAAACTCGCTCAGACCATAAAATGATTATGGGGATGACCCCCGTCTGGTCACCGACTTTGCGAAACCTTCTGATGGATCATCATGCCTTTTGGTACGTGCAATCACGAGCGCCGGGATATCCAGCAGGAGCGAAAAGGGATATGGTAATGCCTCTTGGTCTTCCCTTAGCCCTTTTTGCTATCAGCCTTTCTCTCAACAGCTGGTGCAGTTATATCTGCGGTTAAATACTGGACAAGACCCGGTTGTGACGAGGTCATTTCCTTCGAGACCCGTCAACGCACTGGCACCTCCGTTCATCTCCGCTTCTTCCTGAAGTACCAGGCTGCATAGGCAATGCCGATGAGAGCGGCAACGATGATGGAAAGGGCGACGCTGTTGGACAGGATGCCCGCAACACCGGTGCGGTTTTTCACATCGACTGCCACCTTCAGGGGGTCGGAGATGTAGGTATCGTCGAGGGCGTCGCGGTACCGGATCTCGGAATCGATGCCGTAGAGCTTAGTGACGGCGTCGCTCGCCACCCCGATCTGGTAGGTAGCGACAGCAGACTGGCCCGGGGCAAGGTCCCCAAGGTCTGCCACGCCGTCAGAACTCGTGAAGGGGGTGACTGCGCTGATCCTGGCCTGGGCGCTCCTGATCAGGGAGCTGCCGGTATTTTTGTACACCACCTGGATCGTCCCCCTGCTGCCCGGGCTCATCGTGATCGTTGGCGAGGTGATCGCAAAATCCACTTTGCTGCCCACGTTGACCCCAGCAGTCTCGGTCCGGGAATCGACAAAGTCGCCTTCGTTATTCTGGTAGACTACGACCACGTCGACCGGGTAGGACTTGTTGATCGCCGTGCCGTCGACAGACACCTTGAACGGGCAGGTCACCGTACTGCCGACCGGGAAATCGCCGATGTACACGCTGCTGTCGACCGGAACGATCGGGCTCTCGTCATCATGGAGGATGTTGACCGTCGCTTTTGCACCGTCCAGCGACCCGGTATTTTTCAGCGTTATGTTGATATACCCGTCCGCGCCGGCGACCAGGTGATCCGGCACCGCCGAGATCACCTGAGGGATCACTTCCGCCTTTATGACCAGCGGCACCGTGAGGGTCACGTTGTTCTGCTGGTAGTAGTTCCTGACTGTCGGCACAAAAGTGAACTCACCGACCGCCGACAGGGTGGTGTACCTGATCTCGACCGGGAGCATATACGTCCCGGCCGGGGCATCGGCGTTTACCGTGGCCGAGAAGACCACCGTTTCCGTGGCCTGGCCCGGCATGTCGCCGATCATCTGGGGATCGGATTTTATCTCGATCGGTGCGTCCCCGGCAGACAGGTTGACCGTGACGAACTTTGCCGTATTGGGAAGGTCGTCGGGTGCGACGGTGTTCTGATCGACCTGCATGTACTGGTTGAGGCCGGTGTTCTTCAGGACAACCGGGATCGCGATATCGCTCCCGGCCGTGAACTCATTTATCCCGGCGACATACGCACTCAGGTTCGGGCTCCCCCCCGTATATTTCGTATCGGCAAGCACCGGCGCGGCGATGCAGCAGGCCGTGATGAGCAGCAGGAGGACTGCACGGGTCCGGACTGGCCTCATCAGCACACCCGGTGCATCGGGTGCCAAAAGCATTTTTTTCGTCATTGCCACATCATCTCTTCCTCCTCATCGCGAATACGGAGTAACCTGCGCCGATAAGGACCACCGCGGCCAGGAGTGCTGCGGCGGGCAGCAGCAGACTGCCGGATCCGGGTGGGACAACCTCGACCGGAGCACTGACGGTGTCTGAGGTGAGGCTGTTATCGAGGGAATCGCGGTACCTCACGTTGGTGTCGAGCTCGTAGAGAGCAGGGGCAGCCTTGCTGTCGGCAGAGATCGCGTACCGGGCGGTGACGCTCTGGCCCGGGGCAACATCGCCGAGGTATGCCTGGGTGTCGGAGCTGCTGAACGGTTCCACGGTCGTCAGCCGGGCCTGCGCGTGATAGGCGGTGATCGACCCGGTGTTCCGGTATTCCACCTCTATCACCCCGGACTCTCCCGGGTAAAGGGACGCGGGGGCGGAGGTGACCAAAAAGCCGAGTTTTCCTCCCACCGGCACGCCCACGGTATCGGTTGCCGAGTTCACCGTAAAGCCTTCAGAATCGGTGTAGGTGACCATCACATCGATCGGGTAGGACTGCTGCTGTGCGTCGTCAGAGACCGAGACCTTGTACAGGCAGCTGACAGCCTGGTCCTGCGGGAAATCCCCGATATAGACGCTGCTGTCGTCAGGGATCAGCACGCTGTCGCCGTGCCTGATGAGCATGACGGTGGCCGCGGTTCCGGCACTGGGCCCGGTGTTCTCGATCGTCAGGTTGACGTAGCCTTCCGTTCCCACGATCAGGTTCCCGGGGACGGCATCGAGGACGTCGATCCTGACTTCAGGTTTGATCCTGATCGTGAGCGGGATGACCGTGGCCGCATCAGTATACTTCGACTGGACCGTGTCGCTGGACGGCTGGGGGCTGTTGCTGTTTGCGAGATACCGGTAGCTGAGCGTGAGCGGGAGCTGGTAGTCCCCGAGCGTTGCATCGGACGTGATCTTTGCCGCGAACGTGGCGGTGACGATCCCCGGGCTTGCAATATCGCCGAGGTCCTGGGGGTCGGTCTTGACGATGATCGGTGCACCGTCTGCGGACAGGCCGGCCGCCACCAGCTTTGCGGTCGTCGGCAGGTCATTCTGGGCCAGCACGCTGTGACCGACGAACTTCACGGCGTTCGTCCCGCTGTTCTGGATCACCACCGTGATGGTTGCGTCCTGCCCGGGAGAAAATTCGTTGACGCCGGAGATGTATGCAGTCATCTGCGGACTTCCCCCGAGGTATTGGTCTATTCCCGTAACCGGCACGGCGAAGCATGCTGCCATGAGGATCAGGAAGATCAGTGCTGTGTTCTGTTTCATCGGGATCACCTTTTTTCTGTCTCTGTTCGTGGATTCATTCGCCGCTCTCCGGGAGAAGAGTCAGGGGTTCTCTCTGTATCTCTGTCCGTGCATGTCTCGTCTCCCACCATTCGGTGAACCTGCCCATGAGGGAGAGGATAGCGGGCATGATGAATATGGCCCCGCAGAGGGAGAAGCCCACCGCGATGAGGGTAGAGACGCCGAAGTTGCTGGTGATGGGGAAATTGGAGAGGCAGAGGGCCGAGAAGCCAAAGAAGGTGGCGAGCCCCGAGACCGTGATGGCGGTCCCGATCCTGTTCACGCTCTCCTGGATAGCAGCGATATGGTCATGGAGCCGCTCCTCCTCCTCGCTGTACCGTTCCATCACGAGAATGGTGTATTCGGAAGCAACGCCGATGGTCATCGACCCGAGCGTAGCGGTCAGCGGCGTATACGCAATGCCCAGCACGTACATCGCCACCGAGTTCCATCCCACGATCAGGATGATGGGGACGAGGGGCGAGATGGCGTGGACATGCCGGTAGACCAGCACCAGGAAGACGAAGATGAGGGCAAACCCCAGGCCGGTCATCTCCTCTTTTGAAGAGGTGAGGCCTCCGATGAGCGCGGTCATGATATCGAAGTTCCCCACGGGCTGGACCGTGATACCCTGCGGCGGCTGGAGGAACGCGATGTCGCCGACCATCTCTTCCTTGAGGTCTTCCTCCTGGGGGATCTGGAGGCTGACCGTCCCGAAGTGTATGACGCCCCTCATCGATCCGCTGAGGTACTGGTCTTTCACGACCGGGGGTATCCTGTCAAGAATGGCATCGAGCTGGCTCTGGGTCCCGGGCATCACGCCGCCGTTGTAGTCCAGGATATAGGTGACGATACTGGTAGCGGAGGTAAGGTCCGGGTTGGTGGCAAGCTCGTGGTCCTGGAACTGTTTGATCCATCTCACCGTATCGAGGTCCGTGACCCGTGCGCCCTCGACATAGAAATCTGCTGTACTCGCTGCCCCGATGATCCTTGTCACCTTGTCCATCAGGATCTTGGCCGGCATGTCGCTCGGGACAAAGTTGTTCTGGTCTGCCTGGATGGGGATAATCGGGTCGAGCTGGAACCCGATCACGGCGATGAGAATTGCGATCACCAGGATCGGGACCGGGTTCTTTGCGATCCTGACCGAGGTCTCCGTCAGGAACTGGCCATAGGACCAGCCCTTCTTCTTTGGCGCCGGGAGGGTGCTGCAGGCATCTTCGCCGACCGCATAGCAGACCTCGGGTGCCTGCGGTTTGGGCTTGTAGTTTATGACGTGGGCCACTGCCGGTATGCCCACGAGCGAGATGCAGTAGCAGCTCATGATGCCGATCATGGCCACCAGCCCGAAGGACTGGATCATGGGGACGGCGGAGATGAACATGGCAGAGAATCCCAGCGAGGTGGCAAGCATCGCGTACATCACGGCCGGCCCGGTCCGGGTGATGGTCGTGAAGACAGCATCGTCAAGCGACCCTTTCCGGGACTCCTCGTCCAGCCGGGCGTGGAACTGGATCGCGTAATCGATCCCGAGGCCGATCATGACCGGGAAAGCCCCGAGCACGGCCATATTGAGCTGGATGCCGGCAAGCCCCATCAGGCCAAGGGCGGTCGTCAGGCCGAGTCCCACGAACACGACCGGGCAGGAACCGGTAGTCTGACATAGGAGAAGAGCAGTCCCATGACGATGATCATCAGCACCATGGCGCCGCCGATCAGCACCCCCATCGAAGAGCTCATTGCCGCTCTCATCTGCGTCGTGAATGCGGGAGTGCCGGAGATGGAGACGGTCACACCGGTCGGTGGATCGGACTGGTCGACCAGCTGCTGCACGGTACCAGGGCCGCGGCTTCCGTGCTGTCCGTCAGGCCGTTATCGAGCCGTACCTGCACGAGGGTCAGGACATTCGACGGAACCGCGGTCGCACGGGTTGCGGGCGGGATCTCGTTCACGAGCGAATCGATCTCTCCTTTTGACTGGGGCAGGACCCCGCCGTTCTCGCTTTTCAGGATATCGACGACACTTCCGGCACCGGCAATGTGCTGCTGCTGGCGGATGTCGCCTTCGAGCCGGTCGATGTACTTGAGCACGTTCGGGTTGAGCGGGTCGCTCGTGTCGACGATCAGGATGATGGAATCCGCGTTGAACGTCTGGGTATACTGGTTATCGACGATACCCTCCGGAGAGTTCCTGTTCAGGTAGGTATCGTTACCGGTCTGCATGGTGATCATCGTCATGCCCACCAGGGCAATGAGGATGACCAGGCCGATGATGCCGACTACCAGTCTGGGCCGGTGGTTTACAAACCGCGCGATTGAACTGAAGATCTGATCGATCATGGTAATCCTTTATCGCAGCCAGGCGTTGCCCGGGAAAACCGGCGGGTTCACTGGTTCCTGACCCGCCGTGAATAGACGAAGTATCCGAGAGACGCAAGAATACCGATGACTACGATCAGCCCCAGCAGGCCGGGGAGGCCCAGCACATCGACGATGGTCCTGGACGTTACGACCTGAACATTGACCTTGAGCGGATCGGAGGTGATCTCGTTGTCGAGGGAATCACGGTACATGACTTCGGAATCAAGGCCGTATTCCTTGACCGTGGCACCGGAATCCAGCGCGACCTCGTAGGATGCCTGCCGGGTATCGCCCGGGGCCATGGTACCGAGGAAGGCAGTATCATCGTTGCTGGTGAAGGGATCGACCGCGCTGATCCGTGCCTGGGCGTTATACGCCGTCGCGCTGCCGGTGTTCTGGAACGTGACCGTGATCACGGACTTCGCCCCCGGCGAGATGGTGGCCGTTACCGGTGTCACGGTGAACTGGATCTTTCCGCCGACCGGTACCCCGATGGTCTCGGACGCGGAATTGACATAAACGCCGTCGGAATTCTTGTAATTGACCAGCACGTCGAGCGGGTAGGTCTTCTGCTGGGCGTCGTCCGAGACCATGAGCCGGAACGTGCAGTTTGCCACCGCACCGACCGGGAAATTGCCGATAAAGAAGCTCCCCTCCGTGGGCGAGAGCGGGCTCTGGGCGGGCTGCTGGACCATCACGACCGCGTTCCGGCCGTCCTCGTACCCGGTATTCCTGAGGCTCAGGGTGACATAGCCTTCATTTCCCACGTTGAGATCCTGCGTGCCTACCGACACCACCGTGATCTGGACATCGGATTTGATCTCTATCGGGACGGTCACAGTCTGGTTGACCGTCTTGTACGTATACGAGAGGGTGTCCGTCCCGTACTGGTTGGCGGCGTAGAGGTACGTGTAGTTCAGCGAGACCGGCAGGTTGTAGGTGCCTGCAGGGGCATCCTGGTTGATCGTGATGTGGAACGTCGCCGTCACGCTCGAACTGGCGCCAAGATCCCCCACCAGCTGCGGGTCCGACTTGACGAGGAGAGGGGCATCGGCGGCCCCGAGGCTTACGGTGAGCTGCTTGGCCGTACTGGAAAGATCCCCGGGATCGATTATCGTTGATTTGACGATCTTGAACTGGTTGGTCCCGCTGTTTTCGATGGCGATCGGTACATTGAGATCATCCCCGGGTGAAAACTGGTTGGTCCCGGCGATATGCGCTGAAAGTTCCGGGCTTCCGGCCATGTACCGGCTTCCGGTATCGTCTGCGAGTGATGGCGCGGCCAGCAGGATCACCGCCACAGCTGCAAGGCACAGGCAGGCATATCCCCTCCTGCTGCCCGTTGCACGGGCCCCCTGTACTTTGCAGGTGGGCACCGACCTTAGTTTCTCTGCTTTTTCTCCGATTATTTCGCTCATGCTGGTCCTCAGGTATGGTTCAAACATCTGAACTGCAGGTTTCAGCGTTCCTTAACAGAACACATCTTCTCACTTATTGCGTATCCTGACCAAAAAAAATAATCGTTCCGAAAATTTTTCCGGCTTCCTTTCGGATTACGTCTTCTTTTTCATCAGTCTCTGCTCTGGCCCGGGATGATCTTCCTGCCCTTCGGAATGAACCGGACAAAAATTGCGATCATGGTACCGGGCCTGATATCCGACACAGTGGAGGGAACAGGGTCGTACATGATCATCTGATGCTGAAAGATCGTTCATATTTCACCATCTTTCATGAACTCGTGTCCTTATCTTACGTACTACCTTACCTGTTATCATTTTTAATATTTAAAGAGTTCTTTAATAAACAATACATATCATTTATATATAACGATTATAAACAGCTCATCCTCTCTTGGTCTTCGTGCCCGCCATCCCGGTGCAGACCGGGATGATGCAGGACTACCGGAACGAACTCGCACTCCTCAAGGAGGCGGTCAGAAAAATTCAGTGGAATGAATGTCACCGGGATCACCGAAAATTTTGGCAGGAACAAGAACACGATCGGTATTCTGGTATCCCGCTCATTACAGGGCGGGCAGGGATGCGGGCGTACGGGATGGCAAAGGCATTACGATCATTCTCGGTGACGTGACGGAGCACGTGACTGCCGAGCTCGGGATCCGGGGGAACGGGGAATGGCAGCGAAAAAAAATGGGATGTAGTTCCAGAAGACGGGAAAATTCAGTGGAGCAGGTCCTGGAGAGCGTCAATACGCTCGCGCAGGTTCTTCTCCCGTTCGGCAAAGTCCGTGATATCGGATATAATCATGTAGTAACTGATGATATTCCCGTTCTTTGCAGCAGTAATCTTCCCCTGGACATAGCGATGCATGCCATCTTTCCGCTGTATCCGGATCTTGAATTCACCCGGGGTGGGGGAGTCCGGCTGGACGCTGCTGAAGATCTCTTCAATCCTGTTTAAATCCGTAACCGGGACAATTCCCAGATCAGATATTGCTTTTTTATTCTCCGTCAACAGGGTTCCGTGAAGACCCCTCTCTGCCATCTCATCAGCGGAATAGCCGATGATCTCCTTGATACGACGGTTGGAGAACACAATTTTATCATTTTCAACAATGATGAGCCCGTCCTGGATATTATCTGCCATCATCCTGAACCGCTGTTCGCTTTCACGTATCCTGGACCCCTGGGTCTTGAGCTCCGTCATATCCGTCAGGATGATAAAATTATAGTATGTATCGTGGTGGCGTGCACCACTGATGCGGGCATAGACAAAACGCCGCTCGTTATCTTTCCTTATGATCCACATCCGGATATCGCCGGGTCTGTCAGGGTAGTCCTCAAAATCCTGGATCTGTTGTACTACCTTTTCACGGGACTCCGGTGCGATGATCGCGAGAGGATCCATGGCCCACATCTCTTCATTGGAATACCCGGTGATCTCGGCGATACGGTTATTGGCATAGATCGTTTTACCCTTTTCCATGATGATAAGGCCGTCCTGGATGTTATCAGCCATCATCCGGAACCGCTCTTCGCTTTCCCGTATCTCTCTCTCGGCAAGAATATGTTCCGTAACATCTTCAAGGATGAGCGTGATGCCTTTTCTCCCATCTTCAAAAACCGTTGGGACGCATTTCTGGTGGAAGATCCTCTCTCCCTTATTTTTGACCTGGAAGGTAATGGTGGTCTCCTGGTCTCCCATATCCCCTGCAATAGTATCGAGAAGTTCATGGACATCCACTTCGGGTGACTGCAGGTGCGAAATATTTTTTCCAAGAGTATCTTCACGCGAGAGCTGCAGGAGATTTAAAAAATTGTCGTTGATATCGATGATCCAGGACTCGTTGTCCAGCACCATGATGAGTTCTTTTGAGTAACTGAGGATAGCCGAAAGGGGAACCCTTTGGGAGATCGTGTAGACCTTTGCCATACCATAGGCCCGCATGTCCACCTGTCCGGAAATGAGCAGGATATCGAGGTATCTCCCGATGGTGTTCTTGTTCTTCTTCAAGGCTTTTGAGATCTCGGTTACGCTCATCCCGTTGGGATTTTTCTTAAGAAGATCCTTTATGGCTATGAGTTCCTTCTGGTAATCCTGCATCATAGTGGTGTCAGACCGTGAATACTGGGTTGATGATTAGTATGAAACATGGAGATTATAATTGTTATGAATAACCAAAGCGTATAATCAATAAAGATACACTTTAAATAGTATAAAATCCTTCTCTATTGCATAGGGTACGAATTTGTGGCAACCCTATTGGAGAAACACAGAATGAAAAACTGGAGATTTACACTATGGTAACTGAATCAATCGACATAATTTCCCGTGGTCTGGACACTACAATAGCGGTACTTCCTGCCATTGTTGGTGCACTGATCGTTCTTCTTATAGGATGGATTGCCGGGCGCCTCCTTGGGAAAGGAATACGTATCCTTCTGGACAAAGTGACTGCTGCCCCGGTTATCGGAGATTCAGATTTCGGTAAATCAATCACGAGATCCGGAATCACCATAGGGTATCTTGGAGATATTGCTGTTCGGTGCATCGTCTACCTGATAGCCGTTCTTGCCGCAGTCAATATCCTTAACCTTGACTATCTCAGCCAGTTTATGATGAAGGTCATCGAGTATATTCCCCACGTTCTCGCCTTCATCATCATTCTCGTGGTCGGTGTGATCCTGACAGATTACTTTATCGACAGGTTCCTGATCTACTCCCGGAATTCGAAGATAGTGCTGTTCAGCCCGGTACTGGTTCTTCTCCGCCTGTTCCTGTACTTTGTCGTTGTCATACTGGCACTTTCCCAGCTGATGCTGGATCTCACCATCATCTATACATTCGTTACGCCAATTGCCTGGGGTATTGGCATTGGCCTCGGGATCTCGATCGCTATTATCGTCTGGTTCGGCATGAAGAACCGGAGCGAACAGATCATAGACAAAGTGATGGAGGTGATAACAAAATAGGTGAAGTAACCCCTCAGTATCTCTCGGTCGTTAACAGGATGAAACCCATAAAATGATTATCACGGGGGTGATAAAAAAAGGGCCAATATACCCTCTCACCATAATCATCCCCTCTTCCCATGAAAAATCTCAAAACACACCGGATCAGGATTTTTGCATTATCCTCAGAACACATTTTGTTCTCTCTTATGAATGAAATTTGAAAGGAGAGTCAGGCTGACCGGGAAATTATTGAATTGGAGGAACGGCATTGGCCAACGATAGTATCATGAATGGACTTGTGGCAACATACCTTGCATCCCCTCAGGGAAAGGAGATGATCTCCAGATATCTCACATCAGCTGAGGGACAGGGATCGGTCAGAGAGTATCTCGCTACTCCTGAAGGAAAACGGACAGCCAAGGCGATCCTCCCCCTGTTACTGGAGGGAATTGATCTACCGGATAATGTCAGGATCTCGGTTTATGATGCAATCAACAGAAAATCGCGAACTGACTGGAACACGCATCAATTGCCCGAATCATGATCTCTCAGCCATCGCCACTCTTGCGGGATAGGGTATGACTCTCCCGGAAAAGAATCCCGCGAAATTTCGGGTTCAGAATAGTCAGATCACGATGAGGCACTCCCGATCGGACAACCCGTCTTGAGTAGAGGATCACCGAACAAAAAAGTAACAACGGAGATCGCAGAATGAAAAAGACCTGTACGCAGCTCATCTTTCTTGCCATGGTTGCGCTTATTTTATTACCCGTTCCTGTCATTGGCCAGAGTACAACGAATTCTACTGTCGTTCCGATAACTAGCGGGACAAGTGCAGAATCATCCCCGGCCACTCAGGGAACTCCCAATACGACCGCAACAAATCAGTCAACTCCGGCCATCACTGCAACAACTCAGGGAATTCTGAACATGACCGCAACAACTGAGGTAAATATCACGCAGACGATTCCGGTAACGACAACGTTACTGCCCGCTCCAACGACTGAACTGGTGCCTGCAACGACACCGGTGACCCCGGTTCCCACCGCATCTCCGATCACGCAGGCATCTGTCGGAAACATCACGGTCGCATCATCACCTTTGGGTGCGAGCATCCTCATTGATGGGGTATATTATGGTGCTACCCCGGGAAACATTACCGGTATTCCCGCAGGAAACCATATAATCAGACTGACACTGAGCGGGTACTATGATTATGAAGGAACGTTTTCTGCCCTGCCCGGCCAGGTCACCAATGTATTCGGCACACTTCCCCCCTTGAGTGGTTCTTCCATCCAGCCTTCGGCGATTCCTGCAACTCCCGCCCCGGTAACCCAGACCGTGCCGGCTGAGACAGTGCAGCCCACCCAGACATCTTCGGGAGGTGTACTTGAGAACCCTTCGGTTGTTGCGGCGATTATCGGGATTGTTACTGCAAGCATCGGGGCAGGAGCGACGATCTTCACGCATATCTCGAAAACGAAAAAGGAGTGATGCGTCTACGGCTTCACGGGGATGCTCTCGAATGAGAAGGGGCGGGGCCCCCTCCTACTCGTCCTGGAATGCGCCATCGGGGAGTCAGATATGGTTGAGCTGTTCCCTGAACAGCCCCTCATTTTTCCGCGGGTGGATGCTCGTTGCTGGTATTCCTGCAACGACCGCATCGGGGGGAACATCCTTCATCCCAGAGGAGATGAAGGAGCCGTTGTTCATCGGAGAACGTGACCTCCCGGGTTTTGGGAGGTAGTCACTGTACAATCTCATCCGGGTGAGAAACTGTTCATTGACCGTGAGGAGTCCGATCATTCCGAGAATGGTAAGCGTCCCGGTACGGTCGGGACCCGTACTCACGATCTCATCAATGGTATCGAGCTGACGGGGGAGGTATCGCAGGACTCCGGCATACTCACCATTCATCCATGGATCACATAAAACCACACCGTTGGTTGGAAAAAATCATCGGACGCCGGGCCGTGCTATTTTCAAAAACGGAGATCTTTCCTTTGGACGTGCTGTATTATGAGACGATCTCACCGGGAAATTATCGTCAGGAAACCGGTAATTCAGATCATTTTACCTTAAAAGATGATCGGGTCCGTTGTCAGCACGTGAAAGCATATAACGTGATGTAACGTATAACGTACAATGTCACTCGTTATGTACCATGCACACATGTATCATGCCCTCCCGTTCGCAGGGCCGGTCCTGATGATCGCCGTCTGGATAGTACAACTGGTCATCGCTTTCTTCATCTACCGGGATGCAAAAGAACAGAAGATGCTTGTACCGGTCTGGGTCATCCTCGCGATCCTGCCCATGTTCGGGTATCTTGTCGACGTGCTCTACCTGATAATCCGGGAGCTCCGCCCTGCCCGGAAGACCGTAAATCCCCCTGCGTCCCCATAACCGGAATGAGCCGCGAGGATTTCATCGTACAAAATTTTTCATTGTTCACCATGGGCTTGTGGTAAGATACGAAACTGTACTCACCCCCTTTAACCATGAGAGTATTGTACCAGGTACGACCTGTTCTGATCCACCGGCGAACTAACCGGTTATGATCCCGTGTATCGAACCTGCATATGACCGGTTTCAGCGTATCCGGTGGTACCATGTCCACCGTTCCCCCGGCCGGAAGGAAAATGTTCAGGGCGCAGGAAGGCAACAAACCCCGCCGGCGGGAAAATTCAACCGGAAGATCGGGATCGCTCCGCTATGTCCGCTCATTCCGGGCAACAGGGCCGGAAATCCCGTGATTTTAACACATCTCTTTATCGTGTCGCCAGCCAAGTAAGCATCGTCGTTATGCAATCTCCTGAAAAAAAGGTACGAATAATCCGTGACAAGTTGAGCAGGATCGGTATTGGGGAAAAAGGCCTCGACGATAAAGCTATCCTCGCATTGTACAGCATCAACACCTGCGGCAACCTGTGTGCAGCTCCCAGGATCCCGTAACCTCTTCACATCTTCTCCGGAGGGAATAGCCGGCCCCTGAGAGGAGATCATCATCTTTCCTTCGTTCTCGCCGGAAAATAGGATCCAATAAGAAAACAAAAGGTCTGTTACCGGCACCCCGGCCATGGATGGCACACCCGTCACGGGCACGGGCGTCATGACTGTTTTTTAAGCCCGATCTCAATATGGTATACAGGAAAACTGGGGGCTGATCCTCAACAAAACGCCCGGTACCCCGGCAGTTACTCCCGCACCTGCATATTCCTGCCGCATACCGGGCACTGGTAGACGGCGTCGCCACGCCCGTCTGCCCATACCCGCCGCATCGGCGTCTCGTCATGGTTATGGTTACACGTAGGCGTCCTGGGTTCTGGCATGGTTGCACTCTCCACATAAAAATGGATTGCTGTCTACCGGGATTTATTCGTATTGTACAGTCCTGCACCTGTTTAATAAATTCCTGTTCCGTGTATTCCCGTCCTGATCTCCCGGCACCCCCTGCCGGTGCCGGGAGCGATCCGGGGAAGAAAATCACTCGTTTTCAGCCTGGAAACAGCGTGCCTGTCAGCCCGGCCGGTAAATGCGGGTGAAGATCATATCGTGCTGGTTTTTATATTACTCCACCGCAACGTGAAAAGGACAGATTCAGGTGATTTGAATGGATTATGGAACTATGCTTGGCGAGTCTTTTGCCTACGCGAAGGACGCAGTGATCGGAAAATGGAAGCAGTGGCTGTTGCTCATCGTCGCAACGATCCTCCTCTGCCTCCCGCTTCTGGGATATACCGTAAAAATCCTCCGCGGCGAGAGACCGGCACCGGGGGTCAGCGGCTGGGGGACGCTCTTCATCGACGGGATTAAGTACCTGGTCATCTCCCTCATCTACGCCATCCCGGCCCTCATCATCCTGTTCGTCACGATCGGTTCGGGTGTCATTGCCGCGGCATTCAGCAACCCCGCTGCATCGATGAACATCCTCGGCGGTGTTCTCTTCGGTCTCCTGATCTTCGTTGTCGTGGCGTTCATCTGCTCCCTCTACGGGACCATCGGCCTGATCCGGTTCGCCCGCACGGGAAGCATGGGGGAGGGGTTCAACTTCGCCGCAATCCAGGAGACGATCGGGAAGATCGGGTGGGGCGCGTATGTCGTCGCGTTCATCATCATGGGCATCATCCAGGTGATCATCGGTCTCATCTTTTCATCCATCACATCGGTCATCATGCCGGTCGACCTCCTGATCGAGCTGGTCTTCCTTGCGCCGGTGACGCTCTTCGAGGCACGCTACCTCAGCCTGCTCTACGACGCTGCCGGGACCGCATAATTTTTTTTAGAGAAACACAACATAAAATAGCATTCTTGTTGTATTTTTGCTATCACCGTCTGTAGACGCGCACAAAGGCACCTTTTTTCTTTTTCGATAAAAAAATTCTCAGTCCGGTCTTCCGGACTTCTTCATCTCGTCCTGGTACAGGACATAGGAATACACAACGGTATATGCGGCGACCGCAAGGACCGGGACGAGGATGAACCAGAGTGCGTAGCGCCCGGCCAGCACTCCCGCAAGGCAGACGATGCCGGCAATCTTGAAGAGTTTTCCGCCGGTCTCGTGTGTCTTCTTCCAGACCGTTTCGCTGCTGAGCGTCCACGGCGTGCGGATGCCGACGAACCAGTTCGGTTCCGCGTGCCCGATGAGAAAACCGATGTAAATGACGAGTATCCCGGTCATGACAGGGAGAGTCAGGTTCGGGCTGACCGGGTATCCGGTATTCCAGAGGATGATCTGGAGCTGGACCACCAGCAGGTACAGCACGAACAGGAGGACAAAACCGTCGTAATACCGCTGGAATTTCTCGTAGTTCTTCCGGAGCGGGTCGATGCGGGGGAGCAGCGCGAAGAGCCCGGCAAAGGCAGCCATGACGAGGGGGATGATGGCAAGACCCCACGACTTTGCTGCATGGCCGTTGACCTGCCCGGCAATGTCCCAGTGGGAGGTCATCGGATCCGGGACCGCGGGATACAGGGCGATCGTAACCCCGAGCGTGAAAATGATGGCGGCGATGACAGCGAACCAGGTGAGTTTCATCACATCCGGTAGGAACTGATCCCCCAATAAGGTAATCCAGCAGCCCTGCCGGAAGACGGGCGGTGACGGTCCGGCCGGCAGGGCAGATCACCCCGGCTCACGACATATTTTTTCAGGGATTTTTTGGTGGCAATACCTCCCACCGCTGAAGGCCGGCACCCCCGGCCTTGCACTTTCACCCCCTGCCTGCCCGATCCTTATCCCCCTGCACCGGCCCACGGGTGTACGGTGACAGTATGCGGACTATGGAACTGGACGGGGTCATCCGAAGGTGGAAGAAGACCACCCGGGCGCTGAAGATCCATGAGAAGGAATACGGGAAGTATCTCACGGATATCCTTGAGAAACGGACGGATGCAGAACTGGCACTGTTCAGTGACCCGGTCGAAGCCGCGGCATTCTTCTGCCTGCTTGATATCGCACGGCGGACGTTCGGGACGGGGGCACCCGAGGCATACGGGGATCGCACCGGCAGGGGCAGGTCCGGCCCCGCTGCCTCCGGGGGTGAGGCTCCGGCGATGGGTGACAGGTGTCTGCCCGACCTTGGGTAGTGGAATGAGAAAAAGTGCCCGGGTGAAAAGCGCAAAGAAAACCGAGGACATTGTAGCCATGCAACTAAGCCCCACAATGAGGAGAGGGACGCCAAAAGTAAGACGCTCTCTTAATTTTGTTAATGCATCTTTGGTTTCAGTATCTTTGATATATCCTTCCGAAATGAAATAAACAGATGCTCCCATCATTTCTCCGACGCTTAAAAAGCAAATAAAAATTCCATAAGTAAACAAAAAGACAAATAACGCATCCCAATGGACAATTGAATAAATCCAAGATATGGAAAGTAATAGGAACAACCCTAAAATTAGAGAAAATAAGGCTGATAGTAATATTATTTTTGCATTTAACGTTTTTTTCTGGCTTTCAGATAAAAATTCAGGAACTACGACAAGTCCTACTAGAATAGAAAATCCTCCCATATTATTTGTTTTATCGATGATGAACAAAAGACCTAAAATAAACATTAGTTGAATTACAGTAAAAATGTAAACTCGAATTAAATCCGGTGATACTTCTGTTTCATTTAAATTGAGATATCTCCACCCTTTAACAATTAATTTGGCTAAAAGATATACTGAGAAGGCGAGTGGTACTACAATAATTGTAGAAAATTGACTAGAAAGAACCGATGATACTGATTGGTTGAAGAAAGAAGGATCATACAGAAACGCTGCCAACGCGATTAAAACACTTATTACGGTATATGAGTTAGCGTTATTCGCAATGAATTGGTCGATGTGAAATGATTCTTTTTTGATTGTTACAATATCACAATTGCACCGCTCGCAGAAATCTTGACGTTGAAAGTTTTCGAAATTACATTTGGGACAAATTTTCATTGCTTGAATTAATACATTTTTAGAATATATATTAATGCGCGTGTATCATTATTGCGCGTTTATTGGAATAAGAATTCATTATTGAGTTCATTTAGAAAACTTAATGAAAAAACTCCGTGAAATTAAGGTTGAAACTCTTTTTTAATTTTATCACAGTCAACAATGTATTTGTTGGTAGTATCCGATTTTTCAAATTCTTCGAACAATTACGCTCTTTATACACTCCGGGGTTACTTTTTTGTTCAGGTCTGTATATGAGAATAACGATAACGGCACCTAAAACGATCACTGGAAAAGGTCATTTTAATAGTTATGAGTGTGTGAAATTACTGATTGAGATTTATGGAAACTCGTAATGAAATCGAAAGAGTTCTTAAAAAATTATATGTTCATTTGCAACTACTAGGGCTTCGTGGTTTTTTTAAATCGAATAAATTTGAGTTGTTTTGTGAGGAAAATGGGTTAGAGAAAAGTAGGGATACAATTGTCACTTCCCTTCATCAAGAATTCGGTATCCCTGTTCCATTAAAACATTCACTTACCACATCTGGAAAATTAGTAGTTGATTTTAGAAATTTTCCAGAAGCCCTTGTAAAACCATTCTTAAAGGATCTTTTGACTGAGATATACAGTTCAAAAAACATACAATTTGTTGAAATTGTTGTTTCTTTTTTAACATATTATTCACAATACAATCGCAATTTGAATACTTGGGAACCTATTCCAATACATGATGCCTTAATACGAATAATCGCGCTCGATTTGGTTGATATATGCGATGATGACGAAGATGTACGGATGTTTTTAAAATTTGCAGGGTATGATTCAGATGCAATTTTGTCAATCCTTGATCCAGAACCTACCGAAATTCAAGACGAACCTGTTATTATACCCAAAGATAATGCGGATTCAATGGTTAAAGAAAGACCTAGTAATCGTAAAGTCTTCATTGTTCATGGACAGGATGAGAAAATAAAAAGTGAAGTGGAAGAATTTCTCATCTCTATTGACCTTGAACCAATCATTCTTCATAAACAAGTAAGTCTTGGTAAAACGATTATTGAGAAAGTGGAACACTACTCCGACGTTGGTTTTGCTGTAATTATATTAACAGAAGACGACTTTGGAGGTGTATTACCAAGTGGGCAAGCAACAACTAACGACTTATTTTTATTCAACTGCCTCATAAATCCCAAGTTACTAGAGGGTATTTCAGACAAAGAACGTGAAATTCTAAAAGGTCAATTCATTAAATGGATAGAAGAAATATCTTCCCTTCTAAAACCGAGAGCAAGACAAAATGTGATTTTTGAGTTTGGCTATTTTATTGCAAAACTTGGACGTGGTAGGGTTGCAGCACTTTGCGAAAGTGACATTGAACGTCCTTCTGATATTGACGGTCTCCTTTACACACCGCTTGATCAGAAAGGAGAGTGGAAGAAAAAAATCGCAAAAGAAATTGATGCTGCTGGAATTAAGATTGATGAAAAATTCTTCATGTAATTTGGATCTGACCGTACGATAGTGAAGGGAAATTGAGTTACTATTTGAAAGTGAGGCAATTAAGAGTTTGAACAAAAAAGGTTGACAACGACTGATGCTTTTCAAAAAATTTTCCAAATAAGGAATTCATTTTTATTCACAGTTGATTGTGTATTTCCATCAGAGTTCTCCGAATTATGACACGGTAAGCCTCCGGAAATGGGTAAACGGAGCCCGCTTCGGGCCCGGATGGGAGGTACTCAGAATTACCCGTCAGGGAAACCATCCGGAGCTGGAAAATATGCAGAGACAGGCTAAAACCTGTCCCCCCCCCCCTTTTCGCCTTCCAAATACACCCAAATAGCGTCTCATGTTTTCCGAAGTAAAAATGACCGGAATTGCATGAATTAATGTCTCATTTTCCGGAATTACTGTCTCTGTGTCCGGAAAAACAGGGAATCGGAGCCCGTAGAGTGCCCCGTTCCATCAGGAAGGGGCATGAGAATGATGAGGGTCATAAGACCCGAAACAGGAGAAGAACAGAGTTCTTCGAAAGAATCCAGGACAGATTCTTCGAGGGCGTATTTTGGAGGTACTCTCGCGGACTGTCAAGGCTAGGAAAGGACAAGGAGAACTCATCAGAGTTCTTCGAGTTCCGAAGAGGTTTATCAGGACCTCGAGGATAAGAAGAACTCATCAGAGTTCTTCGAGTTCCGAAGAGGTTTATCAGGACCTCGAGGATAAGAAGAACTCATCAGAGTTCTTCGAGGCATATGGGTCGAAGAGCCTGATGGCTCTTCTCCAGCCCGATACTTCGTATCGGTCTCCCCCATGAGCGTCATAATATTATCTTTGAGCATTCTCCAAAACCAAAAAAGAAATTTTCCCGTGCTTTAATGCCCCTGTTTCTTGTAGACCTTCTCCGGGTCGAACACCTTCGTCCCCACGACCCTCCCGTCAAGCGTGCGGTAGAAGCAGGACACGTAGCCCATGTGGCAGGCGGCACCCGTCTGCACCACCTCGTAGATCAGGCAGTCGTCGTCGCAGTCGGTGAGGATCCTCTCCACCTTCTGGAAGTGGCCGCTCTCCTCGCCCTTCTTCCAGAGTTTCTTCCTGCTCCGGCTGTAGTAGTGGGCAAAGCCGGTCTCCCGTGTGAGCCGTACGGCCTCTTCGCTGGCATAGGCCATCATCAGCACCTCGCGGCTTTTCGCATCCTGCACGATCACCGGGATGAGCCCGTCCTGGAATTTCAGGTCCGGCATGCCGTCTTCAGGCCCCCGTGAAGATCTTCATGATCGCAAAGAGGAAGTCCCCTAAGACGACCGCTGTAACAAAACCCGCGGTGATGGGGATGATGAACGGGACCGCGTACCAGATCCAGACGTTTCCGGCTTTCCGGTACGTGGCGAGTTCATCGGCAAAATCCTCCGGGTGCTCCCGGAGATCCTTGGTATAGATCCGCCCTTCCCCATCCAGCATCCGGCGGATTGAATCGGAGAATCCGATGAACTTCCGGGAGATCGACCCGTTCGTCTCCTCGAAATCCTCCATCACGAAGCCCCATTCCTTCTGGATCTCTGCCCCCTTGACCGGGAAGCCGAAGAACATGTACATGAGTGGTGCCCGGTTTCCACGGAAGATATTGATGAGGAAGATCCCGATTGGCGCCGCAAGGTTCAGCAGGAGCGCATTGATCAGGACTGTGAAGGAGAGAAAGCCGAGCGGAGGGGTCCCGAGGAGAGGGGTGAAGGGAAACGTGGGGACGCAGAATGAGATGAAGATCAATGCCGAGGCATCGGCCCCGCCAAAGAGGTTCTTCCTGCCAAAGACGTAGAATACACCGCAGAAGACGGAGAGCAGCAGGATCACGATGGCAGGCTGGCCCCACCCGGGCGCAGCGCCGGCACTGGAGCTGAAGAGCATCAGGAGCGAGACGATCGCGAAGATCAGGATGATCAGTACGAAATACCAGCGGCTGATCGCATCCTTCACATCAGCTGCTGCCGGCTCCTGATTCTTCCGCTTCTTCTTCCGGGACATCGCCTCAGGAACGTTCTTGTATTCCATATACGTGGCATAGGCAAAAATACCGGCAAACATCACGAACCATGGGATGATCTGGGGGTTCACCGACCGTGGGAGCACAAACCACGAGAGCACCGGCAGGGCGATCACGGGAATAAGGTACCAGAACATCCGCGACTTCGCATAATACCCGGTCAGCCAGAGGGAATCCGTCCTGCCCCGGTTGTCCAGGTAATCCGCGTAGAGGAAGCTTGCAACGAGAGCAAGGTAACCGGTCACAAGACTTGCGTTCACCGTTGTCTGCCAGAGAAGGATGGAGGTGCAGACAATACCTATCGCGAGCATCGGCATCCAGGTGATGAATGGCACGCGCCGGTCCCTGATATCGAGATACGAGGCATAGACCAGGGTGGCAAGGACCGCAACCGCCGAGATCGCCATGGGGTAGAATACTTCCATAAATCCATACTGATCTCTTTTCCCGAGCACTTATGTATGGCGATGGAGAGGCGGCCGGCACCGGCCGCCCACCGCACTTATATAATATCCGCTCGCGAATACTCCCTTGAACCAGGATCGCACGGCTGAAAAACCGCCCCCCTGATCCATACGACGGTACATCTTGCATGAGAATCCAGGACCTGATCGAAAATATTCTTACAGGCTCACAATCCCTCGGTACGTTCACGCTCCCCGATCTGCTCAGGTTCGCGGGTGACGGGAGTGTGAGCGGTCTTGCCGTTGCAAAGGAGACGGAATATGAACTCTGCCTTGCGCTTGTCCGGGGGGAACCCGAAGGGGCTATCTATATCGACGGGAAGGGGGAACTGTACGGGGACAAGGCGCTCATACGGATCACCGGCCATGAAAAATTTGTACTCTGCGACATCAAGCCGGATATTGTCGATGCCGTGGTCATGGGGTGCAGGATCTTCGAGAAGACGCACCTGGGGAAGAGCATCGCGTACGTTCTGCCCGAGATCGGGAAGAAGAGTTCTGGTATCGGGCTGCTCTCCCTGACCGTCCTCCGGGACAGGGAACCCCAGAACGGGCTGCGGGTCTCGATACGGAAGGATGGCCAGATTGTCGGCAGCGATATCACCACGCAGGATGGCAGCGCCGGCTTCAGGGTCATGTACGGCGGGTACGACTGCATCGTCCAGGACCGCAACCAGGTGATCACTTCATTCCATATCATGTTCGATGAGGCGGACACGCATTTTGCCCTTGAACTTTAGCCTTCATTTCTGCTCCCGTTCCCTTTTTTATCCCGTTTCCGCGGGGCTGCCCCGCAGGATAAGAGAAATCCTTTAATTGGATTATGACAGAACACTCCACCATGAAGATCGGACGTGAAGACTTCGAGGCGCTCATGAGGGGTGAAAAGACCATCACCCCGTATATCGAGCTTGACCCTCTCGCCGGCGCTTATTCTGTTTTCGGCGTAAAAACCGCAAGCAACCCGAACTATCTCGTAAAAGCCATTTACGAGATGTACGAGACAAACCTCAACAGGAAACTTGCCGTGAAGGCGGTGCGCAAACTCTTCCGTTCTGTCGGGATGGGTTCGGTAGGCCTGAACAACCTGTTAAAAAAACTCGGCATGGACTTACCACCGGCCGAGTTCCTGATGCTCGTCTTCAAGCTCCAGCACCAGCAGGGATGGGGTGCCCCGTTCGAGCTCCTCGAAGCCGGTGAGAAGCGGGTCGTCCTCCGCACGAAGCACACCTTCGAGTCCGAAGTCTTAAAGGACTGGAACATGCCGGTCTGCGGGATCCACCAGGGCTGGATCGAAGGTGTCCTGAAAGCGGTGACCGGGAAGACGTGGTTCTGTCTTGAGAAGGCCTGCCATGCAAAAGGCGACGAGTACTGCGAGTTTGTCGCCGATCAGGTGGAGCCGAGCTGGAAGTTCAAGGCGGAGGCTGTTGTCCGGGGCGATTCGGCGATCACCGAGTTCATCGAGCACAAGCCGCTCGAAGGCAAGATCCAGCTGATCGACGAGCCGGTGGTCATGATGCCGAGGTTCATCTTCACGTCCATGACGACCTCGCTCAAGAAGACCATGGGCGAGGTCCCTGCAAGCGGCGTCAACTACCGGGCCTACATGGACATGGGGAAGGAGAACGTGGAGCATTACAAGAAGATGGGCATAACCAACCCCAAGACGCTCTCCGATATGGCATTCACGTTCTACTCCCAGATGGGCTGGTTCAACGTGGTCAGGGAGGAATGGGACGAGAAAGCCAAGACCAAGACGATCACCCTCTCCCACACGGTCGAGTCGGAATCGTTTGGCAATACCGGCAGGAACGTCTGCTTCTGCACGGCCGGCCTCCTCGCGGGGATCATCGAGGGCTCGTTCGGGATACGGGTCCAGGCAAAAGAGGTAAAGTGCAAGTCCAGGGGAGACGAGCACTGCGTCTTCTCGATCACCAACAAACCGGAATAAACCTTTTTAAATACCTCTTCCGCACATTTTTAATTACGCGAAAAACGGATTCTTCATGGCGCCAATCCCACGCATCCTGATTGTGGAAGATGATGAGATTATCAGTAATTTGATCGCCATAATGCTGGAACGCAAGGGGTACAGCATTGTTGGCAGGATCGGTTCCGGGGAAGAGGCGATCATCAAAGCCGCAGAGCTGGAGCCCGATCTCATCCTGATGGACATCAGCCTGAGCGGGAAGATGGACGGGGTTACGGCAGCCCAGTATATCTTCCAGCTCTTCCAGATGCCGATTGTGTTCCTGACTGCCCACAGCGATGACAACCTGCTCGATCGTGCAAAGACTGCCCAGCCTCTGGGGTATATCCTCAAGCCATTCACGGACAAGGAGCTCGTCTCGAACGTTGAACTCGCCCTGTACAACCACAGCATCCGGAAAAAATATCTGGATGCCTACCCGGTAGGTGAACCCAGGAAGATTATGGCGGCACTTGCCCCTGTTCTCGTTCTGGACATTCAGGGCAGGATTGTTTTTTACAACTCCTACACGCTCAGGTTCCTCGATCTCTCAGAAACGGAAATCCTGACGCATCACTGGCGCGAGGTCATGATGCTGGTCAATGACCAGACCGGCGAAGAGATCCCGGACCCGGTTCCTGAAGTCGTCAGGCAGAAGCTCGTGGTCACCTTCGAGTTCAACACCGGGATGGTGACGCAGTCCGGCAAGAGTAAAAAGGTCAGTGTCACGATCCGCCCGGTAAAGGGTGAAAAGCACGAACTGATTGGCGTCCTCATGCACATCAGGGAAAAAACTCCTGGCCAGATCAAGATGGCAGCAGCTACAAAGTGAATGCCGGGGATCGTTTCCGGTGTACGATATCACTATTCTGAAGGTAGTAAAAATCCCGTCCGGCATCTCATTTCCCGGCGCTCGCGGAGTTGGCTGTCAGCCCCGTTCAGGTCTCGTCCGGCAGGGATGCATCCCCGAACACTGCATGGCCCCGATTACCGATACAACGGAATAAATCTTTTTAAATAGCCACGCCATCTACTGTTAATGAGAACGAACAAAAATACCGGTCTGCCATGGTGCCAGTTCCCCGCATCCTTATTGTAGAAGATGATGAGATCATCTGCACCCTTATTACAACCATGCTGGAACACATGGGATACAGCGTTGCCGGGAAGACCGGTTCCGGTGAAGAGTCGATCCTCAAGTCAGCCAGACTGGAACCGGACCTCGTCCTGATGGACATCCACCTGAGCGGCCAGATGGACGGGATCACGGCCGCCCGGTACATCTTCAACCTCTTCCACTACCCGATTGTCTTCCTGTCTGCATTCTGTGACAACAACCTCCTGGAGCGGGCGAAGCAGGCCCAGCCCCTCGGCTATATCATCAAGCCGTTTACGGACAAGGAACTCTTGTCCGGCATCGAGCTCGCCCTGTATAACCACGATATCCGGAAGAAACATCACCCTGCCTGTCCGATTGGCGAACCCAAGAAGATCATGACGGCTTCCGACGCGATCCTGATCATGGACACGACGGGCAAGGTCGTCTTTTACAATCCCTACGCAGTCAGCTTTATCGAGCGTGCGGAGGATCAGATCCTGATGCACTCCTGGAAGGATATGCTGACGCTCATCAACGAGGCAAGGGGCGTGGAGTTGCCCGACCCGCTGTCCGAAGTGGTCCAGCAGATGCACGAGATCACCTATGACTTCGATACTGCCGTAGTGACGAAGACGAAAAAGACCCGGAGGGCCAGTGTCACCGTAGGGCCGGTCAAGGACGACAGGAACAAGCTGTTCAGCATCTTCATGCACATCAAGGAGAAGACGGCCGACCGGATGAAGGTGACGACAAGCCGGATGTAGGTCCAGAGTAAAAATTTCGGCTCTGTTGAAACACTCAAGAGAAACATGCAGTCGCTCTTGGGGGCGACGAACCTCACGGAACGTGAGGTGAGGCTGGAGAAGAACGCATCAGCGTTCTTCGACCCCCCGCAGTCGAAGAATTCTGGCGAATTCTTCTCCTCCTCATGGTTCTGATGAACCATTTCGGACCCCGCCGCTGGGGCATCCCCCATATCGGGATAGTTCCTCAGAAGGTTGATGAAAAAACCCGAAATAACGGGTCGAAGACTTCTGATGAAATCTTCTCCTCTTCGAGGTCTGAAGACCTCTCAGAGATTCAAGGGGACGCTCCCCTTGGGATGCCTCCCCCGCTGGGGGAGAGAGGGGGTCACCCTCCTAACTGCAGGAGAGTATAAGCAAATGATCAGAAAAATAGGGTTTCAACAGAGTAAAAATTTCTTCTGTCCGAATTCTCGTGACCGGTATCCATGTGGGGCAGGATGAAAGGTTATTTCTATCGAAAAAGAATTCAGGAATCGCGAACCGGGGTCAATACAATGAAAAAGCGGTTCAATAATCCGGAATCAGAAAACAGACTGCAACAGAAAAACCGTACGCTAGTTCTCGGACTTTTTCTTGAAGAGTGCTTTGCTGAACCGGTCGATGAACCCTTCCTTTACTTCGGGAGTCTTCTCTTCCTTGTAGGCAACTCCGACGAGATCGGATGCGATCCTCCGGATTGCCTTCGAAGCGGGAGACATCGGGAACTTTATGACAATGGGGGTCTTTGCGGACGATGACCGCCGGATATTGGGGTCTTCAGGGATGATCCCGAGGACCTTCACGCCGAGGACTTTCTCCATCTTCCTGGTTATGATATCGGTCTTGTCCTGGTCGATACGGTTGATGATGGAACCGAGGACATGCCCCCCGACAACTTCGGTCAGGATCTTGGTCTTGAGGGCGTCAACGATGGAGGAAAGTTCAGGGTTCACCACAAGGATCACTTCATCGGCAACGGCAAGGGGGACGACACCGTCCTTGCTGATACCGGCCGGGGCATCGATCAGGAGGAACTCGCAGCGTTTCACGAGCTCGGTCATGACATCCCGGATCTTGTCCGGGTCTGCCTGCTGGAACCCCTGGAGGGAGATGCCGCTCGGGATAACCTTGAGCCCTGCCGGACCCTCGTAAATTGCATCGTTGATGTTTCCTTTTCCGGCAAGGATCTCATGGAGGGTGACCGGTGCGTCATGCAGGCCCAGCAACAGGCCCACATTCGCCATGCCGATATCGGCATCCATCAGGTAGGTCTCCTTGCCGAGCTGTGCGAGCATGGTACCAAGGTTCACGGACACGGTGGTCTTCCCAGTTCCTCCTTTTCCGGAAGCAATCGTGTAGACCTTGACCATTAAACCCCCTGCCGTGATGAGTATTTCTATTGAATTTATATAAGATTACTGGAGTCCGGGCCTCTTTTTTTCATATCCACCGGTGTATGATCTCGTCTGCGTCTCTTTCGATCTTCTTCCTGGTCTCCTCCGATACCGGGTGGTCAGACCGGATGATGCCGACAAGCTCGGAGCCCTTGTGAGAGAACCCGAACATTACGACACCGGGGGTTTCTGAGAAGGGATCGTTCCGGAAGATCCCGCTGTAGCGTGCAGCTTCCGCTCCGGTATCATCTCCCCCGCTCGAAGCAAACACGAGCCCGTCGGAGGTGGCCATGGTGAACCCGTCGAGCGAATATTTCGCGACGACTGCACCGAGACTCTGGGTGATGTCTGCCGTTCCCTCCGTGACACTGGTCTCTTCCGGCACCGGAGTAATTTTTGGTACCTGACTGACTGCAGTCCTGGGCCTTACCAGCGGGACGGGCCTTGCTTCCGGCTGGTACCCGAAACGGTTGGGTCCGGGTGCAGCCGGAACCGCCGCCCGCCGGTGATATGGTAGTCTCACCCTGCGTCTTCTCCAGTATACCACGGCGAGGATGATCCCGGCAATAACGAGGATGCCGATGATAATGAACGGAAGAATGGAATCAGAAACGGGGATCAGACCGGTCGTGATGGATCAACTCCTGCCCGGTCAGCGTTCCATGAGGTGCTCGAGGTTGAGCTGCCTGATCATGGTCTTGCAGTCGTTGCGGATCTTATCCGTGACGTTTTCCAGGTCCTGGATGTCAAGGGTATCGAGATCCCGGTCGGAAGAACCGGCGCTCCCATCCGGGGACCGCCCGGCCTCCCCGCCGCTCTTCTCCTCTCCCGTAACCTGTACCGGTTCCCGGTGGGGGGAGGAACCTTTGATGTGGGACGACCGGCCGATGGACGGGCCCCTGAGAGGACAGGAACCTGCGGTGATTGCCGCCCGGATGCATGCGATGTATTTTCCGGAGAAACCTTCGCTGTGGAAGGCGATGCTGCAGGAGAGGATTTTGGCAGGATCCGTACCGGTGCAGCCGTGTGGTGAGCGTCCCCCGCCGTTTTTTCAGGCTCGCTGGGGGGAGCATAAGCAGGGGATTTCCGCGACGGACCGCCCTTTCCTGCCTTCACGAGCCTGCAGGCCTTGTTGAATTCGAGGGAGAGCTGGACCTGTGCCTCGTCAAGCGTTGAGAGGGCGGCGTCCACTTCCCCCCCGCATCTCTGGAGTTCCTCCCACCCGGGATCGCCGGGTTTGCCATGGAATTTGACGAGAATGCACGTGCCTGACTGGTACACGAGCGTCCCGGTACCACGATCGGATGAGAGGCTGCAGATCCCGGAAAATGTTGTACGCTCCAGTTCCTTCAGAACAACCCCAACCGTTGTATTTTTCCGTATTTCCCGGAATGTGCCCCTCGGAAGCTGCATCATGGTTACTATGACGGTGTTCACCTATAAAGTTTCTTTATGGGCGGACGACGATCGGGCTGCATAAGCACAGTTCGGGCCCGCACGCAGGTCCTGCAGGAATCAATGCCGGATCGGCGATATTTTCACCCCACGACCCCTCTCCCGGAACAGAAAAGCAAGGAGAAAGACCAACATTTTAATAGATACAGAGTAAGAAGATACATTTATAACGTGGTGCAGATATGCTGAAACCATTGCTCGAGGAATTTCTGAAGGTGGAAGGGATATCAGCTGCGGTCGTCGTGGGAAGGGACGGTTTTGTGATAGAAAGTGCAGTCTCCGGCAAAGTTGATATCGAAGCTCTTGGAGCCATGGCGTCAACCGGCCTTGGGACTTCCGAAGCGATGGGCAGTACTCTGGGGAAAGGCGAGCTCCTGCAGATGCTCGTCGAACTGGAAAAAGGGCCGATCATCCTCTCCCCGCTTTCAACGGACGAACTCATCGCCATTGTAGCGGATACGACGTCAAATGTCGGAAGGATCCGGTACAAGCTGAAGAAGAACAAAGAACGGATTGTTGCTGCACTCTGATCACCTTTCTTCTTCTATGAAATTCCCTGCAGGAACCGATGGAGGGACCATTTCCAACCCCCAGGACGAGGGGTTCGTCCAGGAACTGACGACCTTCCGTGGCGCTATTGAGATCGAGACCGGTGCGGGTCACGGCCTGATCCTGACGGACAACGGGACGCTCGTCTCCGCCTACTTCCGGACCGGGGAGGGGGCATTTAAAGGAAATGATGCCCTTTCCCGCATGACCTCGGAACAGGGGGAAGATGAAGCACCCCAGACGTTCTCCCTGCGAAAATACGATGAACAGGAATTCTCCCAGGCAGTACGGATCTCCCGGGACGAAGACCTGCTGCTCCCGGGTTCAGGGTATAACACGGCCCCGGCAAAAAGGGCGCCGGGGAACCCGGGGCCCCTCCGGAACTCCTGGACGAGGGCAAGCTCAGGAAGATTGCGAGCCAGCCCGGGGTCATTGCGGTCTCGGCATTTTTTGAAGGGTTCCCGGTACAGTCGATAGGTGATGCAGATTTTGAGCATGTCGCCGCTTCGGCCGAGGATCTCATGCGGGCAGGGAGCAGGATAGCTGAGGATATGAAGATCGGCGACCTGGACCAGTTGATCCTCGAAACAGCCCGGAACAAGATCATCATCGCCCCGTGCGGGGACCTTTCCCTGTGCATCTTCACGACTGCCGATGCCCAGCTCGGGCTCATCAGGGTCATGTTAAGAAGCATCCAGAAAGAGACAGCCGGGTAAACGGGGGGAGATCATTCCTGTACGCGGGTTTTGCAGGTCGCCGGTGGTAATCCGGGGGCATTTGCGTCCCCGGAGGGTAGATATACTCCTACACAAATTATCTTTTACCAGCATTCCGGAAAACCATCTGAAACAACCGGTACCGCGATTTCACGATCCAACGTGGGGAGGTCCAGCATGACCAGAGGAGACGACGATACGCCTGACGATATGAACTCAATTGCGGATATGATCCGTGGCTCAAAGAAGAAGGAAGCGGTACCAGAGCAGCCTGATGAGGCCCCGGCTGCACCCGCTGCACCCCGGTCCGGACCTGCACCCGATTCCGGTGATTTTTCGATCCTCATGAAAAAACTGGGGATGGCTGCCCCGGAGAATCTCCTGCACCGGAAACCTCTCCAGGGCAGTCATCCTCCAGTCCCGGAGAAGAGCAGGTCAGCAGCCTCGATGACCTGCTCGAAGATGCAGAGACCCCTGCCGAAGAAACGGCTGTTGAGGCAAAACCGGATCCGGGTTCCATGAATGCAGGGGTCGGGAGTTCCGGAACTCCGGCGGACACCCACCGGGCGCCCGCATCTGCACATGAAGGGGTTTCCTCCCCCACGTCACCGGAACCTGCGGCTCCCCGGGAACCCGCACACGAAGAAGTGATCGAGATCATCGACGAGGACCCGAAAGCTGCGATGAGGAAACCGAAGGCCGCAAAAAGGGTGGCGGCAGCCGCTGAAGCGGCACCTGCCCCGAAAGAGACCGAGACCGATGAAAAAATTATCTCGGTCGACCAGATATCCGATATCTCCGGCCTGATCCTTCCCAAAGGGGCGACTTTCAAGATCGAGGAGATCAAACTGCACGGGAGGATCAATGCGTTTGAAGGTTCAACGGGCAGTTCCCTCCCGCCGGAATTTGCCGAGATCTGGAAACGGGAGTTTTCAACGGCCGGTTTCAAGGACCTTGACATTGACGAAGAAAGCGCCGAAAGCGGAGCCAGGCTGAAGGCAGGACCGAAGAGGTTCGGGCTCTCGGCCCTGTTCAGCGCGATCCGCACCGAGCAGGAGGAATACAGCCCGAAAAAACACGGCCCGCTCGTGGATACCGTCTTCATCCCGCAGCCCGGTATCGAGGAGATGGAGATGTACCCGGTCAACGAGCCGTATGCCTATGTCCGCATCATCTACGACCACTCCACCCACGAATACACGTACCAGGTCCTCGAACCTGTGCTCACCGACCCTGAGAAGGAGCTGCTGAAGGAGCTCAAGGAACGCCTCTTCGAGACGCTGGACATCAACACCAAGGACATCTCCAGGGATGATGCACGGGTGAAGCTCCGGATTGCGACCAACGAGATCATGCAGGACTACGGGATCAGGCTTCCGCCGATCCAGCGGGAGAAGATCCATTACAACATGCACAAGGACTTCCTCGGCGACGGCCTGATCGATGCGATCATGCATGACAAGTACATCGAGGATATCTCGTGCGACGGTGTCAGCACACCCATCTTCGCGTTCCACTCGAGCTACGAATCGATGAAGACCACGCTCGCATACCATACCGCGGAAGATCTCGACTCTTTCGTGACCAAGCTTGCCCAGCGTGCAGGCAAGTACATCTCGATCGCCGAACCGATCCTCGACGCGACGATGCAGGACGGTTCCCGTATCCAGATGACACTCGGCCAGGAGGTCACAGCCCATGGCTCCACGTTCACCATCCGCAAGTTCAAGGACGAACCCATCACTCCCACGGACCTCATCGAGTGGCACACGTTCGCCCCGCTCTCCATCGCTTACATCTGGCTCGCGGTGGAGAACGGCAAATCCGCGATCTTCGCCGGGGGGACGGCATCGGGAAAGACCACGGCCCTGAACGCCATCTCGCTCTTCATCCCCCCCATGGCGAAGATCGTCTCGCTTGAAGATACCCGCGAAGTGAAACTCCCCCACCCCAACTGGATCCCCAGTGTCACCCGGGACTCGTTCGACACGGCCGGGAGGGGGGAGATCAACATGTACGAACTCCTGCGTGCCGCGATGCGGCAGCGTCCCGAGTACATCATCGTAGGCGAAGTACGGGGCAAGGAATGCCAGACGCTCTTCCAGGCGATGAGCACCGGCCACGTCACCTATTCCACTACGCACGCCGACTCGGTCGCCAGCGTCGTCCACCGTATCGAGAACCCCCCGATGGACGTGCCCCGCAATATGCTCTCCGCTCTTGACTTCATCTGCGTCCAGGTGCAGGCCCGGGTTGGCGGCAAGCGGATCAGGAGGAACAAGCAGATCGTCGAGATCCTCGATATCGACCCGAGGACGAACGAACTGATAACGAACGAGGTCTTCAAGTGGCGCTCTGCCACCGACGAGCACAACTATTCCGGGAAGTCCTACCTGCTCGAAGAGATCATGGAAGCGAAGGGGTGGAGCGAGAACCGGATGCGCGAGGAGCTCAAGCGCCGCCAGGAGGTGCTCGAATGGATGAGGATCAAGAAGATACGGCACTACAAGGACGTGGCGAAGATCCTCATCTCCTATCACCGCGACCCGGAAGCAGTCATCGAGAGGGTGAGGAAGGACCTCTATGAATAGTTACGAGCGGTTCTGCTTCAACCTCTTCGGCAAGCGGATGAAAGGGAAACGCGACGAGTACCTCCCAGCTCCGGAACGACCTCCTCTCGGCCCGGTTCAAGACCCCCTTCGAGGTATATCTCTCGACGGCATTCGTCAGTTCGATCATTGTCGGGTTCTGTGCGGCGGCTGTCATCGGCCTGTTCAGCTGGATCCTGAAGATCCCCGCCCTCATCAAGTACCGCGGGGCCGTTCCCGGCCCGCTCGTTGCCCTTTCCGTCCACAGTCTCCTGATCGGGACGATCGCCATCACCATCTTCTCCCTCCTCGTATTCGGGGGGCTGACCTATGCAGCCTTCATCATGTACCCGGGCCTCGAGGCCGGTAACCGGCGGCGGAACATCGACGCGAGTCTCCCGTACGCTATCAACTATGTGACCTCAATGTCCACGGCAGGCATCACCCCGGCCGAAGTGTTCCGCCTCCTTGGCGACAGCCCGATCTATGGGGAAAGCTCGGTGGAGGCCCGGTATGTCGCCCGCGAGATCGATATCTTCGGGCGCGACCTGATCGATGCCCTGCGGCTGGTTTCCGCGAGTACCCCGAGCAAGCGCATGAAAGAGTTCCTGCAGGGTGCGATGGCGAGTATCTCCAGCGGCGGCAACCTCACCGAGTATTTCCGCACGAAGGCAGACCAGTACGCGCTCGAGAACCGCCAGACCCAGAAGCAGTTCCTCGAGATGCTCGGGCTGATCGCGGAGTCCTACGTGACGGCGATGGTGGCCGGCACCCTCTTCCTGATCATCCTGCAGTCAATCATGTCGGTGCTTTCAGGAGACAACCGCCCCCTGTTCCTCTATGCCATCATCTACATCATGATACCTCTCGGGAGTATTGCGTTCGTGATCATGATCAGTTCCATGACGCCGGAGTCCTGACTATGGGATTTTCCGATATTTTCAGCAACCTGCTCAACAAGGGCCCCCACAGCCGCGAGCCGATCAGGACCGATGAGCTCGGGCCCGTGGAAGACGAATTTGCCGAGATCACGAAGAAGCTCGAGCACGAACGGCAGAGCAGGGAAGGGGTTGGAAAGTTCCTGAAACACCCGTTCCAGGTCCTGACCGAGCGCCCGGAGAACATCCTCATCGTCTGCATCCCGCTCTCCCTGCTGGTTTTCATCGGGGGTTTCCTCTTCATGGTGAGGACCTATGGCATGGGAGTACTCTTCAATTCAACGTCTGTCGACGATTTTGCGGTCTTTGCTGTCCTGATCGCCATCATCCCGGTCGCGCTCCTGGACTTACGGGAACAGGTCCGGGTCAAAAACCTTGAGAATGCACTGCCCAACTTCTTCCGCGATCTTGCGGGGATGAACGATTCCGGCATGACCCTCCCGACGGCCGTCCACCTCGTAGCAGGTGCGGAATACGGGACCCTCACCCCGCACATACGGAAACTCGACAACGAGATGTCCTGGGGTGTCAATTTCGTCGAAGCCCTGTACCGCTTCGGGAGGGGCCTTGGTACAAGCTCGCCGACCGGAGTGTCGACCTTATCGCCAAGGCGAGCAAAGCCGGCGGTGACGTGAGCGAGGTCCTGAGGGCTGCTGCGAAGGATACGTTCGAAGTGGTGAACCTCCAGACCGAACGCAGCAACAATATGCTCATCTACGTCATCATCGTCACTCGTCTCGTTCGCGGTGTTCCTGTTCGTCATCGCCATCCTAGTCTCGTCGTTCCTCTCGACGATGGCAACAGCAGGGGCAGCCGCAGCCGCTGCCGGTGCGCACGGGTTTATGGGGAAGATCGATCTCTTCGTGTACAAGCGGCTCTTCTCCCACGCCGCCATGCTCCAGGGGTTCTTCTCGGGCCTCGTGGCCGGCCAGATGGGCGAGGGGCGCTTCATCGCGGGGCTGAAGTATTCGGCCATCATGCTGATTGTGGCGTGGATCACGTTCCGGTTCTTCATATGAGAACGGAAAAGGAATCGGGAATCTCTTTTTTAAAGAAAGTCACAATCTATCTATTGTTAACTATTTTTATTGATGTTTCTTGAATCTTCTTAAAATTCTATTCTCCTTTTGTTGTATCAGGCAATATTTTCTGTGATCCGGCCGGTCTGATCCGTGGATCGGATTGGATGATCCGGCCCGGAGAGATCTCACGGTGGTAGATCTTTTTGCCATCCGAAAGCGTTTCGGTTAGTCTTACACAAACCGAAATAAAGTATTAAATCATGCTTTATTTTAATCGACAATCTTAAAAGATATAGAAGATCACTTTGATTTTGCTTAAAGTTTTAGCTTTGAGGTTCTGGTGCGTATTTGGGTCTGTGATATTTCCTTCCAAAAATAGTTCTTAATAACGCCTTGAATTATCTGAAAGCACTAAACAGCAAATTCTCTATGTTTCATAATGAAGCCACGACAACGCACCAGAACCCGCCGGTCCGCCCGGTCCTTCCCCAAAGAACTCAAGGAAAGAACACCGGATCAGCGCCCTTCCCGGGCAGGGAAAAAACGATTCCGAAGATTCAGGAATTTCGCCCCCGGAAGACAGATACTAGGGAACGGGTACTTCACGATGATCAGGAAAGCAGGTATTGCTTTTCCTCCCTTCTTGTGCCCAGAAAGTGGGAAACAGGGTAAAGAGGGCCCGGAGAGGGTATCGGGGTTTTTATACTCTTTGACCAGCATCCCCCGGATTCCCCCGTTACCGCATACTTTTTTCGAGCATGGTCATCGCACCACATTCCCAAGAAACAGCCCGCTCTTTTTCGAGCGTTTGTTACCGGGTCTGACGTTCCAGAATCCTTTTTTGTTTTTTTAGCGGTGTTGTTTCATGCGCATCCTCCCTTGATGTTTTGACCAGACATGTCTGGTTTTTTTCAAGCGGTATTCGATCATTGCAGGTGTCGTTCAACGAAAATGAGGATTCCGGCAATCGCGCCGATACTGTCCCGGCACTTTTTGGATCCCCCCACCTCAAGAACACGCAGGTGCCTGCGTATTTCGGCAATTTCCTCCGACGTGATGAGAACCCACGGGTTTTTATGAGACATGCTGGTTAGCTCCTGCCGGTTTTGTTTGCCAATAGGCCGGCGTCATTGTCCGGCCACCCGTTTTGGTATGGGCGTCTTTTCCCCGCTCTGGCTCTTCAGTCGTGAAAGGTATACACGCGCCCACGGAAAGGCAAACAGTCCCCCTACAATTTCACCCACAACCATGCCCCACCAGATCCCGGTCTCCCCCATCCTGAAGATGAACGTAAACGCGTATGCAAAGAGAATGGCAAATACAAGGCTTTGCATAATGGTCAGGATCGCTTTTTTCGGGTCGCCGGTCAAGGAGTGCGACTCCCTCTGTCGTATCTGTACGACCCCCGGTCACGGAGTTTTTGATTGCAGGGTGAAAAATGTGAGTGCGCATATATCCCTCACTCGTGCCTCAGCGCATCGATCGGGTTGAGATTTGCCGCCTGCCACGCCGGATACACTCCACAGAGAATACAGATGACGATCCCAAACCCTACTCCCTCGACCACTGACATCATACTCGCTACGGTGAAGAGGTACTCGGTGGTCTTGAGCATCAGGGCGCTTATCGCATACCCGGCAAGGATACAGAGACTCCCCCCGATCAGGCTTCCAGTGACACCGATGATGGCAGCCTCATAGATGAACATGCTCATCACCTCTTTTTTCTGGGTGCCGATGCTGCGCATGATCCCGATCTCCTTGATCCTTTCATTGACTGACATCATCATGATGTTAAAGATGGAGACCCCGGCAACGATCATCGAGATGCCACCAATAGCCTCGACAAATGTCGTGACCGTGCTAAATGTCGCGTAGATGGATGAGAGGGTTGCCTTACTGTCCGTCACGGAAACGGTCTTGTCTCTGGTGTTTCGGTTGAGCTGATTCTCGATAGTCGTCGTTACATCGGCAGTGTTGCCGCTGGTAACTTTTACGACAACTTCATTGTATTCATTCTGCTCGTTGTAGGTATTCTCAAACCAGTCTTTTGTCACGACAAGGGCACTATCGGTGCTGATATCGAAGCTCATCCCCCGTTCCTTAATTATACCGGTAACCCTGAGCGCCCCGTATTTCCCGTCGGATCCGATGGAAATCCGTGACCCGACCTTGACGTTATGATCCTTTGCAAAAGTCGATCCCACGAGGCAGCCGGAGTTCCCGTTGTTGTAATCTCCGGCTTCAAGTTCGGGAAGCAGGTCTTTGGTTTGATCCGGAGGGAGCCCGTAAATGGTCGCCACAATGTCGTCGCTTCCGACACCCACTTTCATGTGTTCTGATGTTGAAAGTACGGGAATCGCCACGTTCGGGGCGACGACACGTTTGATCTGCTGGTAATTCTGGTCGGTGAGCATTAAGTTTGCTGAGCTTCCTCCGCCACCACCTCCCATCCCCCCGCCACCGCCCCCGCTGTACGGGGTGACAATTACCTGAGTCCCCCACTGAAGAAAGACTCGAGCTGATCTCTTGCGTCATACTGTTTCCAAGGATACCCATGGCACCAATGGCGACGACACCGATGATGATCCCGAGCATTGCAAGGGTCGAGCGCAACATGTGGATCCGGATATTTCGTTTGGAGATCTCCCAGAATATCGTACTCATGTTGCAATTCTCCCGTCAACGATCCGGATCGTTCGGTTCGTGTAACTGGCAACATGCGGGTCATGGGTCACTACGATGATGGTCGAACCCTTCCGGTTGAGTTCCGTCATAAGCTCCATGATGCTTGCCCCGGTCTTTGAATCGAGATTACCTGTTGGTTCATCGCAGAGCAGGATATCCGGATCGTTGATGAGCGCCCGTGCGACAGCAACCCTCTGCTGCTGGCCTCCCGAGAGTTCAAGCGGTGTGTGGGTGTAGAGATGTTCTTCGAGCTGGACTGCATTGAGTACTTCGATGGCTTTTTTAGGATCAACACTTTTTTGCGACTTGAGCATCTGGGGAAAACTTACATTCTCGATGATGTTTAACAGCGGGAAGAGGTTGAAGTACTGGAAGATGAACCCGATGCGATCCCGTCGCAGGTTCGTGAGTTCGACATCGCTCATGTCGCGCACGCCGATCCCGCTCATGAAGATATCACCGGTAGTCGGCGTATCAAGGCATCCCATCAGGTTCAACAGCGTTGATTTGCCGGAACCTGATGGCCCCATGATCGAGATGAACTCCCCGCGTTCCACTTCAAATGAGATGTGGTTGAGCGCCATCACATCTCCGGCCTTGAGCGGGTAGATTTTAACCACATCGGAAAACTGGATGACCGGCTGCATGACGCCCCATCCCTTACTGGTTTTTCCGTTTCTTCATGTAGAGATAACCGCCTACGCCAAGCACAATGATAATGACAACGGCCAGCGCCGGGAGCACGTCTGGCTGTGAGCCAGTCTGTGTTGTAGCTTGGGTCAGATCGATGTTCTGAACGGAGGTGATCACATTGCCGTCACTGTCTTTGTAGGACTGCTGGAGGGGAACGCTTGTCGTGCCTTTAGGAACCGTAAATGTGACCTCGAAACTGCCGAAGTCGTCAGGCTTGAGTGCACCGATCACGTAATTCCTGTCCGGGTTCTGCGGTACGGCGGGGGAAAGCGATGTGACCGTGACACCATTTGCGGTCGAGAGACCGGCATTGGTTAGATCTCCGGTGATGTCGTAGGTCCCATTGTTGAGGGCAACAACAATATTGCTCATCACCGGGTCGGCCTGCTGTTTGTCAGTCGTAAACGGGATCGGCAGGGTCGTGTTGATGGTGTGGGAATTATCCCCGTTATCGTAATCGACATGCATGAAGAGTGAAGTGGGGGAGTCAGGTGTAACGGTAAAATTGACCAATGTACTGGTTCCGGCAGCCAGATCACCGATGTATGTCTTTGACGGCGCAAGGGTGACATCGTTACCGACGGCTTCAAAGATGACATTTTTTATGTCGTTGTCGCGGGGGTTAGAGATCTGTACACTGATCGTTTTCTTTACCCCTCGGGTGAATGCATCCGGCTTCTCAGCAATGGTCATAACAAGGGGCGTATTGTCTACCTTGACCGGAGTACGGTAATACAGGCTGTTGCCAGCGCTGAAGCTTAAAGAGAAGGAGGGGTAATACGTACCTGCATTCTTGTCGGTTCCAATCGAGAATACGAACGACCGGGTCTGGAGAGGCCCGATATTGGCAGATGCGTCGTACGAGCCGCTGGTGAGATGGATATCATTATCACCTAATGTCGCATGATTGACCATGACGCTCTGGTTTGCATTCCCGTTGGTGACGTAAAACGTTGCCGTGGCGGTATCCCCGGTAAAGAGGACTGCCGGATCTATGGTATAGCTGGATACGTATACGTTACCTGCAGCCTGAATGGCATCGATCGTACCGTAACCACTTGCCGGAAGAACCAGAAATCCTATGGTTACGAGAAGGAACAGGAGCGTCCCGTACGCTGGACGGGGGATGCGGGGGGAAGTTCTTTTACCCGATTTAGCCGGTCTGCTGTCTGCTGCAAAATCCCGGGTATCCGGGTATGTTGAATGGTATGTTATTCTAAACATTCGCTGTTCCTCGAACATGTAGTAATTTTTTTTACTACAATCTGTTTTACTATGGTTTTATCCAAGACTTAAAAAATGTATTCATCGAAGTAGTTAAATTTTTAACAACTCGGTGATTATTATTGATCATATGGAGAGCATTCCCGCAGCCCTCATAAAATCGCTCAACGATCTCGGGTTGTCCAACTATGAAGCAAGCGTGTACGCCGCATTGGTCCTGTACGACAACGCAGAAGCAAAAGATCTTGTCGAATATCTCTCCATCTCAAAGCCAAGCGTGTACGAGGCGCTGAATCACCTGGCGGAAATGGGACTGGCCGTAAAAAAAGTCTCAAAACCGGCACGGTACAGCGCGGTTTCACCTCAGATGGCCATTGACCTGCTCATGGGCAACCATAAGAAGGCAGCCGATCTGGCACTGGCGGCACTGGAAAAACTGGAAACGGAGAAGGTGCAAACCGAAAAAGAGGAGGCCCTCTGGACCATTTATGGCGATAAGAGCATCGAGTATAAGATCCGTGACCTTTTCGGGAAGGCAAAAAGCCATATCCGGTGCATGATTGGAGAGCGATACCTTCCGTTCATTGAAAATATACGGATAAAGGATATTTCCCTGCAGCTTATCGTGATATCCGATGCACCGGATCTTGAGAAAAAACTGCGGGAACAGTTCCCGGGAAAGAACGCGGATATTCATGTTATCCCTTCGGAAAAATTCGGTGTCCCGCCACCATTTGCACCCCCGGAATTTGAGGAGATCCATAAACTAATGAGAGTCGAAAATACGCTCGAATTGATCGTTGATGACGAGGAACTCCTCATGATACCGCCGTTTTTCTCCAGTACGGTTTCGGTCCTCAATACCCGTAACAAGGGAGCGGTCCTCCAGATGAAACTCTTCAGCCAGTTCAACTGGAGGCGACTCATCGATGGGGAGGATTTTCCCTTTTCTCCACATCCTCATAGGAAAAAGCGAGCGTGATGATAGTAAGACAGAGTGCAGCGGGGCGCCGGGCTCCGCAGAGAAGCGGGAAAAAATGACCGTGTACATTCGAGTCAGCTGTTCTTGTGCATCTTCGGGGCTTTCATATTTTCTTTCAAAATAGTTCCTGACTACTCAGTCTGTTTTATGAGACCTCAAAGCAGCGAATTCTCTTTGTTCCATAGTGAAACCACGACAATGCATCAGAACCAAGCGACCCGGAAAAGTCTCGTGATGCCATGAGACGGGAAAGCGTCCAATATTTTACCGAGAAGGAAGAAGAGTTCGTTAATCTCTTAATCGAGATTGGGATGCAGAAAAAAGTTGCAAAAGTGCTGGTGTTTCTTGCGGGTGCCCCAGAAGTTACATCACGGGAAATTGAGCGCGGAACCGACATGAAACCTGGATTACCACGAATGGTTCTGATAAGTTGATGGTTGGTAAGGTATTTTTAATAAGGTGAAAAATCGGTCATCAACGCTAACTTATCAGAACCCACTATAATAAAGCCTTAATAGAGGTCAAGGATTTCATAATATTTATTCATTATTTGGAGATGGTGATATTGAACAAGGATTCAAATTTATCAACCAATTCTTCAGCCGAGGAGTTCGTAATATTTATTTGATTATTTAGAGATAGTAATGTTGAACAAGGATTCCACGTATTCTTTGGCCAATTATTGCAGAAGGCATTTATTGTTTGATTAAATGCCGAACCCACAGAACTATCGCATCCAGCAACAAGAACGAATATTATAATCAAAATAATGATAATAATTTTTTTCATGAACTGGTTTTTCTTTTATTACGATATATATATACATATTCTAAAAAGAGTTCTGGTGCATCTTCGAGACTCTTAAATATTGGTCGGAATCGACTACGAGAGAATAATTTTTACTGAGTCCCGTTAACGCACCAGAACCACAATTACAAATATTTAATAAATTTAGTCTAATATTTCGATGCGGACAAAAGATCGGCGTAACCAAAAAGCGTCCACAGCAGACAGGTGAACCAGTTGGCAGATTACGACAGGATGGTGCACGACGCATTTGCGTATGCAAAAGAAGGTGTATATGAACGAACGGACCGGTGGATCAGACTAATCCCCGGAACGATTCTCCTTGGAATACCTCTCTCCGGCTACATCATCCGGATCTACCGGGGGGCGACGGCCGGCATCATCATTGTTACACGGGAAAAAACGCACCAGATTAGCCGTTCAACCAAACTCAAATTCAAAAAAAGAAAAAAGATCCGTTGCTTACGAAATATTTTCGATGCTGTACCCCTTGAGGGACAGGAGTTCCTTCACCCTGTCCCGGTGGTTTCCCTGCAGTTCTATGGAGTTCCCCTTGACGGTCCCCCCGCAGGCGAGTTTTCCTTTCATATATTTGGAAAGGTCCTCAAGGTCGATATCGGTCGGATCAAGCCCTTCGATAACCGTAACCTCTTTTCCGTAACGGCGTTTGTTCACTTTGACATTGATCCGCTGCTGTTCTTTTGCAACCTCCTCACAGATGCATAACTCTTTTGGAAGTCCACACGTCGGGCAAATCCCACCAATCATTACTTGTATTTTTACGTTTCTCTTTATTTATTACTTGGCATTGCCGAAGGAAATCCGGCGTGTCATCCCATGGTAGCCGGGAGCTGTCAGCGTTTTGTTCCATGTCCCGGTATCCCTCCAGACCCCTTATGGGCATCTGTTTTTATGATCCATGCATACACTATACGGACGGTATGTCGTTGTTTGTGGTGGGCACAGCATCCCATGTCGGCAAGAGTGTCACAGTCGCTGCCATCTGCCGCTGCCTGGTCCGGCGCGGGATCTCCGTGGCTCCGTTCAAGTCCCAGAACATGAGCCTTAACTCCTATGTCACGCCGGAGGGCGGCGAGATCGGGATGGCCCAGGCGATGCAGGCGTTCGCAGCGAAGCTTGCCCCCCATACCGACATGAACCCGGTCCTCCTCAAACCCAAGGGGGACTGCGTCTCGCAGGTCGTCCTGAACGGGCGGCCCTACAAGGACGTTCCTATCACCGAGTATTACCGGGAGACTCCGGAACTTCTTGCAAAGGCGCTCGAGTCCTATGCACGCCTGGAGGTCGCCTACGGGAATGTCGTCGTGGAAGGAGCCGGGGGGCAGCGGAACTGAACCTGTACGACCGGGACATCGCCAACACCCTCCTCGCAAAAGAGCTCCGCATCCCCATGGTCCTCGTCGCCGATATCGAGCGGGGCGGAGTCTTCGCACAGGTGTGGGGCACGCTGATGCTCCTACCCGAAGAGATCCGCCCGCTGGTGAGGGGGATCATCATCAACAAGTTCCGGGGGGACCCGTCCATTTTTGCCCCGGGAATAGACACGATAGAGGAGCTCTGCGGGATCCCGGTGCTGGGGGTGGTGCCCCATGTCCCGCTCCCGCTGCCGAGCGAGGACTCCCTCTCGATCGGCGACAAGAGAGCCGGAAGCAGCGGTGTGCGGATAGCGGTCATCCGACTCCCCCGGATCTCCAATTTCACGGACTTCGAGCTCCTCGAGCAGCATGCCTCCGTAGACTACGTGCCGCCCGGTGCCCCTCTCGATGGTTTTGACTGCGTCATCATTCCCGGTACCAAAAATACCATCGAGGACCTGCAGGTCCTGATCGCTGCGGGCACTGACCGCGAACTGGGGGAGGCCCGTGAACGCGGGGTGCCTATTATCGGGATCTGCGGGGGGTACCAGATGCTGGGTACGACGCTCATCGATGCCGGGTTCGAATCCGCTGCCGGGACCTATGCCGGGCTGGGGCTGCTGGACTGTGCCACGCACTTTGCATCATACGAGAAAAATACGACCCAGGTGACGAGGGAAGCCGCGGCCGTGCCCCCCATCCTCTCCGGCATGGGAACCGTGAGCGGGTACGAGATACACATGGGCGTGACAGAACCGGGCAGCTGCGGCGAGGCACTCTGCGGTGACGGACGGGTGAGCAGCGACGGGCTCGTCTTCGGGACCTACATGCATGGTCTCTTCCTCAACCCGTCCGCGGCAAACGCCCTGCTCTCCTACCTGCACGAAAAGAAGGGGCTCCCGTTCGAACCCATCCCCGCAACCGTTGCAGACCCGTACGACCTGCTTGCAGATGTCTTCGAAAAGCATGTGGATATGGATGCGATTGTTGCGCTCGTAAAAAACTGAAACTCCGTCCCCGGGCAATGATCAGCTGATAATACTCGTAATACTGTGGAACCCTTCACCCTGGCGGTCGGCGCATTTCACGGCCCGGGCCTTTGCCAGGTCGACCTTTTCGGTAACCCGGCACTTTGTACAGTAGGCGAGGGACGGGGACTTCACGAATTTCCCCCCGATCTCAAACTCCCTGCAGTGGATGCAGAAACTGCAGTTCCCGACCGGCTCTCTCTTGTCCGGAAGGCACTGGACCCGCCCGTCGGTTACCGGCAGGATACGGTTCTCATCGTCGCCCATGATCGCATCGGTCCTGATGGAATTGTATTTCTCCCGTAACCATATAAAACCAAAGAATGTACCGGAAACGGGTTCGGCAGAAATCGGAATGAATAAGAATTCATACAATAACCATGAAAATTGTCCAGTCATGAGAGCTCCCCGCCTCAGGGCCTCTCCGAGGAATGAGTGGTTCGTCAGAACCACGAATTCGAGAAGAACTCGTCAGGGTTCTTCGCTGCACAACGGGGCAAGTTCGGTTACCCTTCTTGTTTTTCAACGTTCTGATCCGCCGCGGGGGCGAGTCGAAAATTCTTTATAGAATTTTCTTCAGCCAGCCCCGACCATCTGGTCATGGCTGGCTCCCCGCCGGGGACAGCCGCAGGCTGTGGAGAAGATATCAATCTTCGACTGCGGCGGCGTTCATCGCAATGGTAAAAGAGGGACCACGTTGCGTGATATCTGAATAGTACGATCTTCATAGAAAACGCACATTATTCGAAAAACCCTCCGGATTTTTCTCCAGCCTGTTCCTTCCTCCGGGGACAGCAATCTTCCTGAAGGGCATCGACAACAAATACCGATGCTTTCTCCAAAGCACAAAAAACATTAGTCTTAAAACAATTCAGCACGAACCCAGTACGTACCATGAAGGTGTGTATCATGTGCGGGGGCGAGGGGACGCGCCTCCGCCCCCTCACGTTCGAACGGCCGAAGCCCTGCATCCCCATCGTCAACCGTCCCTCGATCCAGCACCTTGTCGCACACCTGACGAACATGGGCTTCCGCGAGATCGTGCTCACGCTCGGGTACATGGGGGAGGCCATCGAGGAGGCGCTCGGCGACGGCTCCCTCTTCGGCGCCGAGATCACGTACGTCCATGAGGAGAGCAAACTGGGTACCGCCGGCAGCGTCAAGAACGCCCAGAAATATCTCGACGGGCAGGATTTCCTCGTCGTCGGCGGCGACCATGTGACCGACCTGAATATGCTGGAATTCTATCGCGCCCACCAGAAGCTGAAGCCCACCGCAACCATCGGCCTGATCTCCATCGAGGACCCGGGCGAATACGGTATCGCCGAGATCGATGTCGGGTACGAGATAAAGCGGTTCAAGGAAAAACCTTCTCCCGGCGAGATCTTCTCGAACCTTGCCAGTACCGGGATGTACGTCTGCAGCCCGGAAATTTTCGACCATATTCCGGTCGGCACGAAATACGACTTTGCCCGCGACCTCTTTCCCAATCTGATGGAGGGGGGGCATTCCCTGAAAGGCTGGCTTGCCCGCGGCAACTGGACGGATGTCGGGAGCCCCTCCTCCCTCCGGCAGGCCGAGCGATGGAAGCTGCAGGATATCGAGTTCACCGACATCATCGGGAACCTTTCCATGCACGGGGCGCAGATCCGGGGCCGGTCCAGCTCGGGGACTCCATCACGCTGGGCAAGAACACCAAGGTCATCGGCCCGGTCGCGATCGGCCCGGGAACGACCATCGGGGACAACGTGCTGATCGGCCCGTACACGAGTATCGGGGAGAAGTGCATCATACGGAACAACGTGAAGATCTTCTCGTCCTCGCTCTACAACCGGGTGATCATCGGGGGGAACAGCACGATCTCGGGGAGCATCATGGACAACGACACTCACATCGGCGAGCGGTGCAGCATAGAGAACGATACGGTCATCGGACCCCGTGTCGTCCTCCGGGACCGAGTGGTCGTCCACTCCAAGACCCGGCTCTGGCCAGAGGTTGTGATCACGGACGGGACCATCGTGAAAGAACATGTCCTGAACGAGAAGTTCGATGTGCGGTACGAAGGGTCGTGAGTTTTTTCTCTTGCTGATGCGGATAGTTGCCCTTTTGCATCCGGGTCTGTTCTTCATCTCTTTAAACGTGACAGCCCTTCGCATACAACGAGTCGAAGCCTGACGGCTTCCCTGCTTCGTGGTTGGAGAGTTTTGTCAAAACCTCGACGAGGAGAAGGACGGCATCATCCGGCCTTCGACTTACTGGCAAACCACTCAGCTCTCGAAGGATAGCCCTCCCGAGTCAGTCCTCGCAGGTAGGACGACAGGTACCTCCCGGGTTTTGCGCTCGCCCGTGAGGAGGATTCTCGTAAGAAAAGTCAGATTGTTATGGAGAATAACTATTGGAAATTGGCTCTGTTGAAACCCTATTTTTCTGATCATTTGCTTATACTCTCCTGCGGTTAGGAGGGTGACCCCCTCTCTCCCCCAGCGGGGAGGCATCCCAAGGGGAGCGTCCCCTTGACCCCCGTTATTTCGGTTTTTTTCATTAACCTTCTGAGGAACTATCCCGATATGGGGGATGCCCCAGCGGCGGGGGCGGAAGCATGAAATGCTGGAGCCCCCAAGAGCGACTGCTTGTTTGTTTGAGGATTTCAACAAAGCCTGGAAATTGGGAAAAGGCGGCATAATCAGTATACATCCTCAACGAAGATCCTGTATTCCCAGTTCTGCGGGATGTTGTTATATTTATGGATAATTACCTCGTATGGAGACTGCCCGTACGGGGCTATACTGACCTGGCTGTCCCCGTTTGCCAGTTGCACTCTGCCCGACTCGTCATAAATTTCGGCAGCTGATATCGGCGGTCACCGGGGTCCCGGTATTGGACTTCACCATCCCGTAAAATTCCGGAGCTCCATAGGATGTCAAGCCCGCTGTCGTATCGATAATCTCCACGACCGGGTGCGCTGCTGCCGGGGCAGTATAGGTATTTGATGATGCTGGAACAGTGGAGCCGGGCACTACGAAATAAATTACCACAAAAGCAATCACGATGACTGAGATCAGCAGAATGATTTCTGTAGTTTTTTTCATGAATCCATGATTATATCATGGTATTTTAATAGTTTGCATCCCGCGCTTCAGTCTCTTATTAAAATACATTCATTAAAAATATTTTCTCTCTTTATTCACATCTTATTATGGAGTATCATCAGAAATCCTGGACTACGAACCGGTTGCGTAACGACCTTTGAGTGGAGAAGATTCTCGTCAGGAAATCATGGACTGCGAACAGGTTGTATTGCGATGAGTGGTGAAGGTGTCATCAGGCTTTTTTGAGTAACGAACAGGACATCAGTCCTGTGAGTGGAAAAAGAGTCGTCAGACTCTTTTCACCAACGAACAGGACATCAGTCCTGTGAGTGGGAAAACGGGCGTTAAGCCCGTTTGACCAGGCGGTGGGTGATCGCTACGAGCGGGTGGCGGGCGTAATCGAGCACCTGGATGTCGTCCAGCGTCTTCAGGTTCATGGCAGTAGCTGTCCGCTCCATGCCAAGCTCGATGTCCTCTTTTATCTCGATGATGTACGCGTCGAGAGCCGTGATCCCGAGCCTTTTTGCGGCAACGGCCCGGTGGTGGCCGTCGACAAGAATAATCCTTCCCGGCCGCTTTACGACGATGATCGGTTCGGCGAGCCCTTTCTTGATCTCGTAGATCCTCCCTTCGAGTTCGTCCTCGTAGATCTTCGACTGGGTCGGGAGGAGGTCCTTGACCGGCACCGTCCCCCGGTCAAGGGTGGGATCGACCCGTACAGCTTCTTGAGGGTGGTGATGAAATTGAACACCTTTTCCGGGGATACGTGCTCGATCTGGGAGCGGATGACATCGGAGTTGGAGATGATACCGATCAGATGGTTCTTCTCGTCGACAACCGGCAGTTTCTGGATGCCGCTCCGGAATATGACCCGTGCCGCATCATTGATGTCCATCTCCGGGTCGGCAACGATGAGGTTGGCGGACATGACCTGGCCGACCGGAGTTTCCGGCTGGACGAACAAAAGGTCACGGGCTGATACGTAGCCGACCACGACATCCCCGTCCATTACCGGGAAGCCGTCGTGATGGGTCTTCTGGATCTTTTCGATGACGTCTTTTACGGAACCGTGAAAACCGATACTGACGACATCGTAGGTCATGTAGTCCCTGACCTTTTTCTTGTCCATCCGTACAGTCTTTGGCGCAGGATACTAAAAAACATCGGTAGAACCGGGAAACACGCGGAATAGTTTATGACCGTTTGGTTCCGATGTAGTAGGGAGGTACGTTTTGTATGGGTGAAAAGAAAAAGAAAGAGGCATCGGCCAAAATGTGGACCAAGGTAATCGCTGTCATTGCAGGAGTTCTCTTTGTCGTCCTGATGGTGGTATCTGCCATGGGGACCAGCTGGATCTCCAGTTTCGCGACGGTTAAACCCGGGGATTCCGTAGTTGTCGATTACACCATCTACGATGTGAACGGGAACCCCCTGATTACCACGGACGCTTCGCAATACAACCAGGCAATCAAAAGCGGTACGGGATTGATCTTTGCAAAGCAGATAACCCTTGCAGCCAACCAGTCATGGCCCGGAAATGTCTATCCCGTCCAGATATATACAACCAGAAACGGGTGGAGCCAGCAGTTTGCCATATTCTCATCCGAGGACAATGCGATCAGTTCCGGGGTCGTCGGCATGAAAGCCAATGAAAAGAAGCGGATCTCTTTTCCGGGTAACAGCATGCTGACCGATTTCTTCCCGGAGGCGTCGCTCCAGCATAACAATGTCAATATCAGTGAACTCTCGGTCGGTGAAACCCTTGCCATGGCAGTATCGGACACCCGCCAACTGGCGGTTGCAAATGCCTCGTCAGCTTATATCCGCTTTGGACAGGTAACCCAGGTAATAACGGCGGGTAACAGGACCGGTGTCTCGGTGGACTTCGGGTATCCCGCTGCCGATATCACGGTAACGTCCATCAACAGTCACTGATCCGACCCATACTCTTTTTATCGCCCCTGCCCATTCATCTTCATGGCACTGCGTGTACTCTGTTTTTACCAGCCGGGATGTATGGGGTGTATGGAACAGTCTCCGATCAATGCCGAAGTGGGAAAAGCTCTCGGTATCACGATCGAGGAGATCGATGCGGTCAGGAACCCCCGGTACATCAAGGAATACCAGCTGAAGGCGACACCGACCATCGTGGTCATCCAGGACGGCACGGTAAAAGAGCGGTTCGAAGGAGTGGTGCACGCAGAGAAGCTCGAAGAGGTCCTCAAAAAATATCTATAACCGGTAGCCGTAGATGCGCCTGACCCGGTGGGCGACGGTCTTCCACCCCTCCTTTCTCATCAGGGGACCGTCGCGGAGCTTGAGGTGGGAGATCCTGAACCGTTTGCCGGAGACGACATACATCTCCCCGACAACAAACGGCTGTTCCCCGTCGCATTCCATATAGACCGGAATCGTCTTCCGGCCGTCGTGGATCGAAATTTTCACGACAACCTGCTCGATCGCCCGGGTCCAGAGCGTTGTGATCTCAGGTGCTTTCGCCCGTTTCACCCGTTTGTCCCCGCACTCGATCGCCGTGACCTCAACTCCAAACGCGTCGTCGCCGCACTCAGCCACAAGGTGGTCGTCGACGTTGCACTCGTCTTCCTCGGCAAACTCGATCCCGCAGACGCGGGACGTCCCCTCTTTCGAGACAATGGCCTTGATCAAAAGGGCCGGTGGTTCGCGCTCTTTTTGTACTCTCTGGTGGTGGCCGCAGACCGTGCAGCGGACGAGCAGGTCGCGTGATTCGGAGACGATCTCGTGCTCGGTCTCATCATTGCAGTCCGGGCAGTTGACGGTGATAAACATTGAATATGCATGGCAACCCTCACATGATAAAGCATGGAGGCGCAGGAGACCGTTTACTGCCGGGGGCACCCGCTCGTCCTCGGCACCCACTTAACGACGTTTGAGGTGACCCGCGGGGAGCACCTGACAGAGAACGGCAACTGCATCATCGGGGTTGCTGCCGACAAGGGGTGTGCCGGGCTGTCGGCGGTCTTTAAGGAAGTGCTGGCCCACGACGACGCGGTCCTGGTGACGCGGCTCGAGTGCGGCGGGAGCATGGCAGTCGTGAAGTCACGCGGCTCTTCGCGGTTCGCGCTCGACCACCCGGCCGACATGGTCTGGCGCCGGAGCCCGTTCGTCTGCGGGCGCACGATCGGGATCCTCTCGGACTGCGTAGCGGCAACACTCCCGGAAGCCCTGATCGGGAACCTTGCGGCCGGAAAAGAGATGGTTATTACCCTGACGGTCACGCGTCCCGGCTGAGGGTCGTGATCTTCACTTCCGCCTCGTTCAGCATATCCTCGCACTGTTTCACCAGCGCCGCCCCCTGCTCGTAGAGCCGTATGCTCTCGTCAAGACTTGTTGTCCCGTCATCGATCTTCTCGATGATCTTCCTGAGCTGCTCGATCTTTGTCTCATAGGTTTCTGTCATGGTCTACACGCTCCACGATCACCTGGCTGTTCCCGTCGTAAAATCTGACCTTCATGCGGTCACCCTCATCCACCTTGTCCACGCCCCGTACGACCATCCCGTCCTTCTCCGCCACGCAGTACCCCCGGGACAGGACCGCAAGGGGCTCCGCCGGAGAGGGCTGTCTTCAGTTCTGCCAGGACCAGGCGTTCGCGCTCGATCCTCGTGCCGGATGCCCTGCCGAGGCGGTCGGCCAGGTCGGCAGTCGCAGTCTTCCGCTCCTCGAGTTTCCGGGCAAAGCGGAGGGGGCGGAGCCTGTCCCGGAGTTCTGCGACCTCCTCCTGTGCCCGCACCAGCCGGGCCTGGAGCGCCGACCCCATCCGGCACCTGAGCTCCCGTACCCGGGCGATGAGGACATTCCGGTCGGGGACGACCAGTTCGGCAGCAGCAGACGGGGTGGGAGCCCGGATATCGGCCGCGAGATCCGCCAGCGTCACGTCCACTTCGTGCCCGATTGCACTGACGACCGGCACCGGGCTTGCCGCGATCGCCCGCACGACATCGGGGTGGTTGAAGGCGAAGAGGTCCTCGAAACTTCCCCCGCCCCGGGCAACGATGATGATGTCGACACCCCCGGCAAGGCGCCGGATCGCACGGGCGATCTCCCGGTGGGCCTCCTCCCCCTGCACGGCCGTAGGCGAGATGACGATCCCGAGCGGGTACCGCCGTTCAATGACGGTCCTGATATCGTGGATGACGGCACCGCTCTCGGATGTTACCACGCCGATGACCGAAGGGAACTCCGGGAGGCCCCGTTTCCTTTCGGGGGCAAAACAGCCTTCGGCTGCGAGTTCGCGTTTCCACTGCTCCACGAGGAGGTATTTCTCGCCGGCACCGGCTCTCTTCATCACCCTTACCTGCAGCTGGTAGGCCCCGTGGGGGGCGTAGAGCCGGACCGTGCCGGCAACGATCACGTCCATCCCCTCGGCAGGGCTGAACGCGAGCCGTTCCGCATCGGAGCGCCACATCACGCATTTTATCACGGCGGCCGTACTCCCCCCGCCTTTTTCCGAGAGCGAGAAGTAGCGGTGCCCCCTCCCGTGGTGGGTGTAGTTTGTCACCTCGCCCCGCACCCACACGTCCTGCAGGCGGGGGTCGTCGAGGAGCCCTTCTATGATTGCCGAGAGTTCCGATACTTTCAGCGGGGCGGTCCTCCCCCCAACCGGTTCTTCCGGGGTGCTGAACCAGTCCATCAACAACTATTAGGCTAAAACGGCATATCAAATAGTACTACCATGGTGTCGTTCTCCGTCGCAAGCATGTTCTTCCACGAATACACCTGCAGCGAAATCTTCTCGTTCGTCTCCCGCTCCGGGCTCGACGGGCTCGAGTTCTGGCTGGAGACCCCGCATTTCTGGCTCCGCGACATCCCGGCCGGCGAGGTGGTGGCGTGCCGGAACGAGCACCCGGAACTGAGGACATTTACCGTGCATGCTCCTATCCTTGACCTGAATCCCTGCTCCATCAATCCTGAGGTAGCCGGGGTGTCGGTGGAGTACGCTGTCCGGTCCCTGGAGATTGCAGAAAAAATGGGAGCCGGGGTTGTCACCTTCCACCCCGGGCGGCGGACGGCCAAGCGCCCCCCGGGCGATGCAGACTTCGCAAGGTTCGACCACTACATCTCGGCCCTCCGGGAGGCAGCGACCAGAAATTCCTTCAGGGTATGCATGGAGAACATGGAGCCGGTCGTCAACTCGCTCCTCTGCACGCCGGAACGGGTGCGGGCCCTTCTCGATGAAGAGCCGTGGATGTTCTTCACGCTCGACGTGTCGCATGCCCTTGCAAAATCCTGGGACGAGCCGCTGCGGTATATCGAGCTCTGTCATGACCGCCTCATCAACGTCCACCTCAGCAGGGCCGAGGGAAAGACCCTGCACCTGCCCCTTGCCCGGAGTCCCGTCACGGCAAAGGTGATGGGAGCACTCCGCGAGAACGGCTTTACCGGCAGCCTCACGCTCGAGATCGAGGATCTGAACTTCGGCAGGCCCCTGTCAGCCGAAGAGAAGGTCGCGGTGCTCGCGCAGGATTGCGCCTTTATGCACGAATGCATGGATTAATCGCTGGTTTTATAAAATTCGCCCCCGAATATGATTAATAATCCTCCTGAACCTATGCGTGCACCCGCACGATGTGAAATACAATGATCCTGGACGCCCTTGAAATCCCTCTCTTTATTATCTGTATCCTTCTCTCCGCGTTTTTTTCCAGTTCGGAAGTCGCACTCATCGGGATCACCCGGGCAAAAGTGCGGACACTGGTCAATGACCGGAAGCCGGGATCGCAGGCTGTTGCAGCACTGAAAGAATCGCCTGAACATCTCCTGATAACCATCCTCATCGGTAACACGATCGTCAACATCACGGTTGCCGCTATTGCAACGGCAATCGCGATCCAGGCATTCGGTGATATCGGGGTCGGTATCGCCACCGGTTTTGTCGTCATCGTCCTCCTGGTCTTTGGCGAGATCGGGCCCAAGATCTATGCTGCACGTGCATCGGACTCGTTTGCCCTCACCGTCGCCCCGGTCATCCTCTTCCTCTCCCGCATCTTCTCCCCGGTCATCTGGCTCGTGGAACGGGTCAGCCCGACGCTCGGGATCGGCAAGGAAGTCTCCGAACCCGCGGTCACGGAAGAGGAGATCAAGGAATGGATCGATGTCGGCAAGGAGGAAGGTACGATCGAGCAGGGAGAGCAGGACATGCTCTACTCGGTGCTCGAGTTCGGCGACACCACCGCCCGCGAGATCATGACGCCGCGGGTGGATGTCATCCTCATGGAAGACACCGTGACGTTCGAGGAAGCGATCCGGATCTTCAACGAGACGGGTTTTTCAAGGATCCCGGTATATCACGACCGCATCGACAACATCACCGGTATCCTGAACGTCAAGGACGTCTTCTCGGCGATGGTCTCCCGCCGCACCACGTCGACCATAAAAGAGATCATGTTCGATCCCATGTTCGTGCCCGAGACAATGAAGATCGATGACCTCCTGAAAGAGCTTCAGGTCCACCGGGTGCTGATGGCGATCGTAATCGACGAGTACAGCAGCTTTGTCGGGATCGTGACAGTCGAAGACATTCTCGAAGAGCTCGTTGGCGACATCATGGACGAGCACGACAAGGAGGAGCCCGGGGTGCAGGAACTCGCTCCCGGCGTCCACGTCGTCGACGCCCAGATGTGGGTCGAGGACATCAACGAGCGGATGGATCTCGAGCTGCCGACAGACGAGGCTTACGAGACTATCGGGGGCCTCATCATCGACCGGCTCGGCCACCTGCCCCAGCACCCGGGAGAAAAAGTGGAGATCGGGCCTGCCGGCGTGACGCTCGTGGTCATGCAGATGCACGGGCGGCGCATCGTGAAGGTGAAGATCGTTGCCCGGCCTGCGGATGGGAGTGGCAGCGAACAGCCCTGAATTGCGGGAGATGGTGGGGATGAAAAAACGTATTGCCGTGCTTGCTTCGGGGCGGGGTTCGAATTTCCAGGCGGTGCTCGATGCCATCCGGGCCGGAACGGTGCCGGCGGCCTGCGTGGCGCTCATCACCGATAACCCGGAGGCGTACGCGATTGAGCGGGCGGAGAAGGCGCAGGTCCCGGTGCTGATCATCGACTATACCTCATTTCCCGACAGGGCCGGTTACGAACAGGCGCTCCTTGCCGCCATGCAGGAGTGCGGTGCCGAGCTCTTCGTGCTCGCCGGCTACATGCGGATCCTCGGCTCCGGGATTGTACGTGCGTTTCCTGACAGGATCATGAACATCCACCCCGCTCTCCTGCCGGGTTTCCCCGGGCTGCACGCCCAGCGGCAGGCTGTACTTCATGGGGTCAAGGTGGCCGGCTGCACGGTCCATTTCGTGGACGAGTGCCTCGACGGCGGGCCGATCATCCTCCAGGCGTGTGTCCCGGTTGTGGAGGATGACGACGAGGACTCTCTGGCAGACCGGATCCTCGAACGGGAGCATGAGTGCTACCCCGAGGCGATACGGCTCTTCTGCGAAGGGCGGCTGGTGATTGAGGGGCGGAGAGTCCGCATCCGCTGAATACACCGGTGCAGGTTCCGGGGCATTCACGGAAATTTCACAGCGGCCTTTTTTATCCGGGACGGTGATAGTATAGCACAACCGGGAGCCGGTACCGGGTCATGAAAGAGAGATCCAGAAACCCCGCCACCAAGAAGATTGCACGGGAACGCATCGCGGTGCTGTTCGAACAGGCACGGCTGGCGTTTTCCGGGCACCCCGAGCTCAGCAACCGCTATGTCGAGCTCGCCCGGAAGATCTCCATGCGCCAGCGGGTCCGGATCGACCGCGAGTTCCGCCGCCAGTTCTGCCACCACTGCTATGCCTTTCTCGTGCCGGGCCGGAACATGCGGGTGCGGGTGCACCGGGGCAATGTCGTGGTGACCTGCCGCTCCTGCAACAGGAAGATGAGATATCGTGTGGTGAGACCTCATGCCGGAACAACCTGATACCTCCATGCAGGACCTCAAGCCGACCGTCTGGATCGGCAAACAGGGATGCACCGGGACCATGATTGACGAAATCGTGTCCCAGCTCAAGAAGCGGAAGCTGATCAAAGTCAAGTGGCTCCAGAACACGGACGTCGACCCGGAGGCTGTCGCTTCCCGGGCAAAGGCCCGGCTTGTCGAGGTGCGGGGAAGGACAATGATACTCGCGGAGAAGGGGAAGGCAGCACCGGGCACTACCGGGAAGGCCACGGGAACTGCAAAGCCCCGGGAAACCGGAATGATAAAACGAGCGAAGAAGTGAGATATCTTGAATTGGCTAATTATTTTGATGGGGGCTGATGCCCCCATACCCCCAAATTGTGATAACGGCTCGTGGGGATGGGCAAGCATACGAAATCATCTTCGATGATTTCTTCAATCCCTCGGGACATTGTCCCTCAGGACATCCCCACTCGCAACGGATGAGAGCATGGGGAATAATCCCCGGTGGAGACGTTCCCTAACGGTTTGATTCGTGGCAAATTGGGTAATCTGCCCCGCCGTGCCCCGAAGGGGCCCTGAGGCGGGGGGCCCTCACAAGAATTTTTAAAAGAAGATATTATTGATGGAGCCTGATTTAATTGATCTCGAATCAGGATGATTGACCTTTCCCCCGATCCGTCGATCTCATCCCTGTCGAAGAATTCTGATGAATTTTTCTCCATCCATCCCTCGCTTCCGCGACGGTTGGATCTTGGAAATATATAAGAACCTTCCTCACAAATAACATAAGACTGTTATTTCATTATTCAACAGTGAGGTAGTAGATGACAACAGTATACGATGTCCCCGCTGACCACATCATCCGGAGGGTTGCCGAGGAGCTCAAGAAGCGGAAGGAGATCACTCCACCCGCCTGGGCCGCCTTTGCAAAGACCGGGGTGCACAAAGAGATGCCCCCGGAAGACCCCGACTGGTGGTTCATCCGGGTAGCAGCAGTGTTGAGGCGCATCTATGTCGACGGCCCTCTGGGTGTCGAGAGGATGCGAAGCTTTTACGGCGGTAACAAGAACCGCGGCTCCAGGCCCAACGCGTTCCGCAAGGGCAGCGGGTCGATCCTGCGCAAGTCTGTCCAGCAGCTGGAGGCAGCAGGGCTCCTTGTCCACGACAAGACCGGCCGGAAAGTCTCGCCTGCAGGTATGGCCTTCCTCGATGCCATGGCACAGGAAGTGAAGATGACCCCGCCACCGCCCGTCCCGAAGCGTGCCAAGCCGGTTGCCGAGGAGCCCAAGAAGGCCGACGGCAGGAAGGAAGGCAAGAAGAAGGGCGGCGAGAAGGCAGCCGAAGGCGCCGAGGGTGCCAAGGCAGAGAAGAAGCCGGCAGCCAAGAAAGAGAAGGCTGAAGGCAAGAAAGCTGAAAAACCTGAAGCAGCCAAGTGAGGCAGCAGTATGGGAGACGACGAGCTTAACGAACTCCGCAAACGCAGGATGGCGCAGCTGCAGCAGCAGGCTGGCGATCAGCAGTCGATGCAGGAAGAGCTCGAACGCCAGAAGCGCCAGAAATCCCAGATCCAGATGATACTCATGCAGATCCTCGAGCCGGATGCACGGGAACGCCTGAATACCATCAAGCTCACCAAGCCGGATTTCGCCAGCGCGGTCGAGCAGCAGCTCATCGCGCTCGCACAGAGCGGACGGCTGCAGAAGAAGATCACTGATGCACAGTTCAAGGAGCTGCTCAGGCAGCTCGCGCCCGCCAAACGGGATTACTCCATAACACGGAAATAATGAAAGCCGGAGTGCTGTACAGCGGCGGAAAGGACAGTTCCCTTGCATCCATCATGCTGGGTACGTATTATGAGGTCGAACTCAACACGTTCGTGTTCGACCCGTCCCGCCGGATCCCGATGGTCGAGGCTGCGGCAGAAGCGCTGGGGTTTCCCCACAGGAAACGAGTATTTGAGAAAGGATTGCTGAACAAAATGGTGGACCTGGTCATGGAGAAGGGGTATCCGAACGATGCCATCAACCGCGTGCACCAGGCCGCCGTGGAAACGCTTGCGGGTGAGTATGACGTGGTCGGGGACGGCACACGGTTTGATGACCGGGTCCCGATGCTCACCCGCGATGCGGTCCAGAGCCTCGGCAGCAGGACAGGGTGTTCGTACGTGCGGCCCCTGCTCGGCTATGTCAGGGCGGAAGTCGACCGGCTTTCAGACCGGTTTCTCATCGTAGAGTATGGGGAAACGGGGACGATCCGGAACGGCGACTACGAAGCAGAGATCAGGGAGGCGTTCCGGGCCCGCGGGCTGGACTATGCCCCCCTGTTCCCGGAGCACCACGAACAATCGCTCGTGGTGGGCAGGAAAGGATAATTACCAAGGTGAAGAAGATGAGCAGACTAAGCAAAGGCAGGAAAATCCGGCTTGCAAAGGCGTGCGACCAGAACCGGCGCGTGCCCCAGTGGGTTATGGTCAGGACCAAGCGTTCGGTAGTTGCGCACCCGAAAAGGCGCAACTGGCGCAAGAGCACGCTGAAGGTGTGAGCTATGGCAGAGAAGATGGAAGAGCACATCTATATCATCCCCCTGCGTGAGGCACGGCGGATGCCCCGCTGGAAGCGGTCCAACGGCGCTATCAAGGACATCAGGAAGTACCTCGCCAAGCACATGAAGAGCGAGGACGTCAAGATCGACCAGGGCATCAACGAGAAGGTCTGGGCACGGGGCAGCCAGAAGCCGCCGTCCAAGATCCGGGTCCGGGCCATGAAGATGGAGGACGGGCAGGTTCAGGCAGAACTTGCACCGGAATCGTAAGATGGACAGGACGATCACGTTCGCCGGCGATCCGAACATCGGGGTCTTTGCCCGGGTGCTCGGGGACATCGCCATCATCCCCCCGGAGTCAACGGATGATTTCAGGGCGGCAGTGAAGGCGGCTCTCAACGTGGAGCTGGTCGAGACCACCATCCAGGGAAGCACCATCATCGGCTCGCTCGTTGCCGGCAACAGCCGGGGCCTCGTTGTCTCGGGGCTGGCAACCGAAGACGAGGTCGATATCCTGGCGGAGCACCGCGAGGTGCTGCTGCTCCACGAGTCGATGAACGCCGCGGGCAACGTGATCATGGCGAACGACAGCTTTGCCGCAGTCCACCCGGACATGCCCACGGACATGATGCACGCGATCGGCGAGTTCCTCGGGGTCGAGGTGATCACGCTCGTGCTCGGCGGCGTCAAGACCGTGGGGATGGCAGGAGTCGCGACCAACAAGGGCGTGATCGTGCACCCCCGGGCAACCGAGCAGCAGATCGCACGGCTCGAGCAGGTAGCAAAAGTCCCGGTCGGGACGGGCTCGGTCAACATGGGCAGCGGGCTCGTGGGCACCGGCCTCCTCGTGAACGAGTCAGGCTACATCGCCGGCAACGCGACGAGCGGATTTGAACTGGGCAGGATTGAGGACGTATTTGGATTTTTGGAGTGATTACATTGGCAGATCAGAAGTTTGAAGTGAAAGGAACCTTCCGGATGGGCGAGGACTGGATGCCGTACACGAAAGTGATCGAGGCACCCAACGAGAACCAGGCGAAGGAGCGCACCTTTGCCGTGATCGGCAGCAAGCACAACCTGAAACGGCGCTATATCAAGATCGATGGCGTCAGGGTTGTGAAGGGTGAGTAATCTTTTTATTACTTCTCTTTGTGATGAAGTGATAAAAATTCAACTAATTTTCAGTCCATTTTTCTAGAGTTTTTTGAATTGTTCCAAGTTTTAAAGAACGTCCTTTTTCAACGTCTTTACAAAATCTTTCCAACGGTTCTTTTATTAGTCGCTTTTTTACAATGTAACTGTTTTTATCATCAATTTTAGTTTCGGCATATCCTAATCTTACAAATTCATCCATCGCCTTTTTAACCCAATCTTTTTCTGGAATTTTCTTTTGTCGAGAATCATGATTCGCATTGTGAGAAAATTTCTCCCTTAACTCATTGGTTAAAAAATCAATATTGACTTCAAATTTTTGTCGTTTTTTTCCTTTCTCATCAATGTATTGTTCAATGGTCTTAATACTGGGAAAAATATTGTCCCATAATACCATCATCATATACGGCAAAGGAGGGGGAGAATCGTAAAATTTCACTGTGAAATTTTTATTATAATTCATAACATCTTCAAGAGGCATTGCTCTCGGTGTACCAATTTTTAAAATTTCATTGGCGTACATATCGGAGAATTTTCCGCTAATATTTTCAAAAGTAAACTTTTCTTCAGATTCATGTAATCTCATAAAAGTGACAACACAAAAATTATTATTTGTTTTAAATTCACCAGTTTGAATTTTTAGTTTAATGTATTCTAGTACTTCAGATTTAAGAAGATAATCCGTTAAAAAGACAAGATCCATTTTTTGTATCTTCTCATTTGGGGTTTTCCATCCCTTTAAATCATCATCGTATTTTTGGAGTTGTCTAAAATATTTTTTCCAAAATTCTTTATTTTGGGGCAAGGATTTTTTCACTTCCCCAACAATTCCATATTTCGGACTTATTTGAAGAATAAGATCAGGTGTCGCAAAAGAATTTGGATTTATCCGGTTATTTGGGGATGTGTCCATTTTTCTTCCAATGAAAAAAACTGAATCTGGAAGATAGTTCTTTGGGGAATCATCATAACGCAAAAGATGTGCAAATGAAATTATGGCTATTACTGTTTGTTCATAATTATCTGATTCATCTTTTAACCGCTGAACTCCATCAGTTGCCATCATTGACTCCTGACATCCTTTACGATACCTTCCCGAAATCCTGTGAAAATATTTTCACATAATCGTTCTAATGCGGCGGGGGTTGAACGAATTTGAGGAATAATTGAAATTTTATTTTCTGAAAGAACCCAAATATCGCAAGAAGAGCCATCGTTATAATCAACATAAGAAACATGGAGATAGGGATTCGCGTGAAGAACAGAAACCGAAGAATTTTTAATTTTTTTCAGAGCATTGATTAATATTTTATTTTGATTTTTATCTTTAAAGACACTAATGTCATAAACAATAGCGAGCGGTTTTGTGGTAAAATTTTCTTCTTTAATTCTTTCTCGTTTATCAAATAATTCGAATGACTCAGCAGCCTTATTTGCCATTCCTTCAATTAATCTTTGGTAGAAAATTGTGAAATCGTAATTGCATTGAAAACGTGTATCTCGGAATAATTTGAAGAATTTATGATCCATTAAAGGTTGTTCTGAATAAATGGTGTCTTTAGAAGACTGAAATACTAAGTTAAAATCAATACTTTTAACCCATTCTTCATTCTCTAAAACTTTATCAAATACATCACGAAAAGGCAAATCTGTGTAATGAATGTCGGAGCCAATTATTTTTTTTGTAACGCACCGAGTTATCCAAATTTTTTCATTTTTTAATTTTGATTCGTAGGTTTCCAACAACAACCGCATAAATGCTGTATCAATATAAGGTCTAGAAATTAATGGGTAGAATTTATTCAATAAACGAATAAGTCCATTTTTAAAGAAATGATAATTTCCGTGGGTTATCACGAGATAAATGTTATTTTGAGGTTTATATTTGAATAGAAGGAAATCCCCTTGGATTAATGAATTGTCTTTTTTTACTTTTTTTGTCAAGGTGAAGTGATAGATATCGCTTCCAAGCGATTTGTATTTCCAACTAAAATCAAAGAATTTATATGAATCAAAAATTTTGATAATATCCTCTTTCGAAGTAAGTAATAGACCATTAATTTTCACTCCCTTATCACGACTTAAAATATTATCAATATTTTTAAAAAGTAAAGTATCAGAGTTGGAATTTTCGTACAAATTTGTAATCAAATCTTCAATTTTTAATTTCTTTACTGGATTAGCCATTTTTATCAGTAAATTTTTCCAAATTCAATATCAGATAGTTATACCAATATTCAATTATTTATCATTAACTCCATATTACGTATTGCTCTTCTTCAAGATTTCTTTTTGATCATCAAACAATCTTAAAAAATCATAACTCAATACTTTCCGGAATTATCCATTCGTCCATTCTAAAAAACCAGTAGGGGATGGGGGGGGGTCACCCCCTCTTGAAAATAAAACGGAGGGGGGGGGTCGACCGCTGACCCCCCTCCCCGGATTTGAGTAAGCCCCTCTTTTGCGCAAGTGACCGGGCAGTATTGCGCATGGAGTTACAGATAAAGCCGCAGATTTTCGGGGGTTCCCAATTCTGGTAAGGGGGGGGGGGGTCGACGCGATTTGAAAATAAAACGATGGGGGGGTTACCCCCCTCCGGAAAAAATAATGGAGGGGGGGTTGTATCCCCTACCCCCCTCAGCTGGGACCAACCCCCGCCCGGAAAAGCAGAATGGCGCGGTTAGCCGCTTTTTCGCATGCACACGCCAGAGCATCGCGGGGAGGTCCCGGAAAACAGAGATACCGGTTGGCCCGGTCACGGACCGAGATATACCGCGTCCGGGATCTCCTTGAAATGCGGGTCACCGGTCACGACTTTGTGATCGCCGGCCCGTGCGGTGGCGAGAATGATTGAGTCCGCGATTCCCGCCACTTCCCTTTTTTTCAGCTGCCCTGCAGCAATCGCGATGGTCTCATCCACCGGAACCACCGTACTCCGTGCCCGGATATCATCGAGACAGAGACGGATTGTTGCCTCATCCTTTCCGCTGGCCAGAAAATACCGGACGGTTTCTGCAAGCGTGATCGTGGAGGTGAATATGGGAGATTGGCCTTCGATCCACTCTCTCATCGCTTCGTTCCCCAGCCAGTATTCCACCCAGACCCACGTATCAATGACGTACCCGATAGGAATCCTCCTCCTCGTCACGGACGAACGATGCCCCGCCCGCGAGCAGTCCGAAGGTCGAGGGGCGGTGTTTCTTCCGTTCGTGCAGCAGGAACCGGATTGCGTCCTCATAGGTCGATGCTTCCGCTTCGCGTTTTACCCGGTCCAGGTCGCTCTTGGTGGCCCCTGATATCTGGATGGTAGTCGTGCGGGGGGTTTCGGGTTTTGTAGTAACAGGGGATTTCTTGTTTGTTATCCGGCCGGATTGTTTTCTGGCCGGGACTTTCTGCTGCAATGGCATGCTATAACCTATAGTGCTATAAGTTATATTTTTTTGGATGTACTGCTTGAAAATCGGGGAAGACCACGGGCGGGAGCATATGCCGGATACCAACGTAACCATCGATGGATAAGAGACCTTGAATATCCACTTCGTCACATTTAAGCAGGAGAGGTGGCGTACCTCCTTCGGAAGAAGAACGCCCGGACGGTACGTCTCCCAGGATCTATTCTCCGACGGAGCGGTTTCAGGCCGGATCGGGAGGCATAAACCTCCAGTGGAAATGGTGCCAACGCCCGGTAAAATTTTTCGTTAAAATCGATATTTTGATAAAATCGCCTTTTTACGCAGAAAAAAACCGTGCAATTTAGCGGGGTTCTGTCAGGACCCGGAAGATGAACAATGATTTGGCTGTCGGGAAACCCGGCACAAACCGGAGTGCCATTTCGGACGAAAATTAAAGGGGGTCCTGTGCAAGGGTAAAAAACAGGATTTTTGCAGAAAATACCGGAAACTGCCTGCCGGAAGTGTCCGGGCTGGCATGAGATGGATTCTGGTGAGGGGATGACGTTTTTTTTGGTGTTTTTTTACCCGTTCCGGATTTCACTTCTTCTTCTCCAGCATCTTCAGCGATTCCCGGACAAATGCGGGGATGTCGTCCGGCTTACGGCTCGAGACGAGATTCCGGTCGACGACAACTTCGGCGTCCACGTACTCGGCCCCAGCGTTTTTGATATCCTGCACAATGGATTTCCATCCCGTCACGCGCCGGCCCTTCAGCACCTGGGCGGTGATGAGGAGCTGGGCAGCGTGGCAGATGGCAAAGACCGGTTTTTTATCCTCGAAGAACTCCCGGGTGAACCGCAGCGCGTCCTCGTCGACCCGGAGCCGGTCGGGCGAGTATCCGCCGGGGATGAACAGGGCGTCGAAATCCTTTGCCGAGACATCTCGTGCCGCCCTGCCGATCTTCGCGACGGCCCCGTGCTCGCCTTTTACCTGGACGCCGGCCCTGAGGCCGACGAGGGTGAGCTCATGGCCGGCTTTCCGGAAGACCTCGGCCGGGCGTTCGTATTCCACGTCCTGGAACATGTCCGTGATGATGACTGCTATTCTGGACATGGAGGCATCCTCAGCGCCGGGGTCGATTAAGGTTTGGATAGGGGATATTTCGCCTGGTCCCGGGAATATTACCGGTGCAGGAGAGACCCTTCGGCAGGTAATTTGCTGCCGGCTCATCCTTGTCCTCATGCTCCGGGGCCGTGCGGGGTATCCCCCGGATGGTCCGGGATAACGCACCGCCGGTCCAGGTACGGGGATATTCCAGGAATGGCTGACAAGAACCGTTTCCGGGGGAGTTCTCTCCCGCCCCCGCATTGATAGCCGCTCCGGTTCTTTTGAGGGGAGATCCATTTCAGAACGCTTATGGTGGCATGGGTGCAGACGGGTACAGCAAGAGGATGGATCGGAATGGATGCCAGAAACGGATTGCTGATAGTACTGATATTTGCCGCCGGTTTCCTGGCCGGCGTCCTGCTCACCGGGATTGTCAGTCACCCGGCAGGCCCGGGGCTTCGGGCAATCTTCACGGAAAGTGCACCGAAACCCATCGGGCCGTACAGCCAGGCCGTGCAGTCCGGGGACCTTGTTTTCCTGTCGGGACAGATCGGCATCGACCCGGCGACCGGCAACCTGTCCGGTACGGCCGGGGAGCAGACCACCCGGGCGATGGAGAACCTGAAATCCGTCCTTGCGGCATCCGGGCTCGGTTTTCCCGATGTTATCCAGACGCGGATATACCTTACGAACATGAGCGACTGGACAACGGTGAACGGGATCTACGGGACATACTTCAACGACACCTACCCGGCCCGGGCCACCATACAGGTGGCAGGGCTGCCGAAAGGGGCAAATGTCGAGATCGAGATGGTAGCACGGAAGCGGTAGGACAGGACGAAACCGGGCTTGTCTGCTGAAGTCCGGTACCCTGGAACCGATCACATCTTTTATACTGGAAAAGGTACCGGATTCATATTTTTCCTTCATTGACCGGAGAATGGACCGGGCATTGCCGGACTGGTGCCGCTGTCAGGGAGGGACAGCACCGGCTTTTTTATCTGGTCGTGTACCAGATACCACATCATGAAGGAAGAGACCCGCTGGAAAGCGATCGCGGGCATCGGTCTGGTGACGCTGACCCTCCTGCTGATGACAGTTCACTACCTCCTATTCCAGGATTCACGCTACCTGTTCACCTACCTGCTCGCGGATCTGGCTTTCATCCCCATCGAAGTCCTGATCGTCACGCTCGTCATCGACCAGATGCTGGAGTCCCGGGAGCGGCAGCAGCGGCTGGAGAAGATGAACATGGTGATCGGGATCTTCTTCTCCCGGATCGGGACCCCGCTGCTCGCCATGCTCGCCTGGGCCGATCCATGCCCCGGGCCTCTCCAGTCACAGATGGTGGCAGGCACTGACTGGACCGCGGACCGGTTCCGTGAAGCACACGAGGGCCTGACGAGCTGGAAATGCAGAATCGACCCGGCACGCGTCGACCGCGAAGCGCTGCGGGCATTTCTCCTGCAGAATGAGGACTTTCTCCTCCGCATTGTGGAGAACCCGATGGTCTTCGAGCACGAATCCTTCACGGACCTGATCCTCGCGGTCACCCATCTTGATGAGGAGTTAAAGGCCCGGGCCGATCTCCTGCACCTGCCCCCCTCCGACATCGCCCACCTCGTCGGCGACATGGAGCGGGGGTATGTGCGGCTGGTGCCCGAGTGGCTGAAGTACATGGAATACCTGAAGAACCATTACCCGTACCTGTTCAGCCTTGCGATGCGGACGAACCCGTTCGACGAGAAGGCGACGGTCGTGATTGGTGAGTGACCGCCCTCTCACGGGAGCCGGTAAAGAGATCTGTCAGGGGTCACTGGCGGCGGGGCCGGTATGTGAAGTGATACGGGACAGAAAACCAACCGTTCTGGTGTCGGGACCAACCCCGGGTCTCCCACAGACCTGTGGCACAGAACCCTCATGTGTCACGCTTCCGGGGCCTGCTTTCAGCGAAAAGCCGTTTTATCTTACTCTGCGTTTCGGAACCGGAAATTCCCCCGGGGCACCACGATCTCAAACCGTGCACCCGTGCCCGGGAACCCGGTCTCTGCAACGCTCATGCCGGTGATTGCAAGGATCTCCCGCACGAGAAAGAGGCCAAAGCCGGTGTTCCTGCCAAAACCTTTGGAAAAGATCTTCTGCTTGTCCTGCACCCGGACCCCTTCCCCGTCATCTTCGGCCAAGAGCACAAGGTCATCCCCGCTCTCCTCGGTACCGGAACCGGATGATGCTGACCGGTCCCCCGTGCCGCAGGGCATTGTCGATCAGGTTGTACACGACCTTGACAAACAGGGGGTCGGCAAAGACCTCGAGCCCCCCGCACTCGTTGACAACCTTCACATCCCCCGTCCCCAGCCCGGATGCTGCCCGGGAGACGATGTCAGCGACGCACTGCCAGCTGGGGCTGTGCACGCCGAGTTCCTGGTAGTCCCTGGTGAACTCGATCTGGTCGCCCAGCATCCCGGCGATCTCGTCGATCTTCCGGAGGAAGTCCTGTACCGCGGCCGGGTCTTTTGCCCGCCGTGCGAGCTCGATGTACCCTATGAGGACGGTCAACTGGTTGAGGATGTCGTGCCTCGTCACCGACGAGAGCAGGTTCAGCTTGGCGCCGGCCTTCCGGAGTGCGTCGTCTGACGCTATGCGGTCGGTCACGTTGCGGAGGATTGAGATCATCCCGACCGCCTTTCCGTCGGCGCCGGTCAGCACTGACGAGCTGATCTCGGCATGGAACCGGGTCCCGTCTTTTCTCTGCAGGAGAAAGAGTGCGGACGACGAGGTCGGTGATTTACTCCGGATGAACTGGAGGACACGTTCTTTTACCTCTTCGCGCATCTCCGGGACAATCCAGTCAAAGAGGGGTGTGCCGAGAGCGTCCTTCTCCGATGCGAGGCCGAACAGGCTGATGGCGGCCGGAGATGTGTAACTGAGGATCCCGTCCGCGTTGGTGAGCGTGATGGCATCCGGGGAGGTCTCAAAGATGGTCCGGTGGAGCATCTCGGACTGGCGGAGTGCCTCCTTGGATCGGGTGGCGGAGACTGCCTGGCGGATCTTGTGGGCGAGCTCGGTGAACTGGGCCGTCGCGTCGCCGCCCTTCTGTACGTAAAACGTGGCCCCGTTGTTGATCGCCTGGATAACGATCTCTTCCCTGCCCTTGCCGGTAAAGAGGATGAACGGGACCTCGGGGTCCTGCTGCCGGACGAGCTTTAAGAATTCTATGCCGTCCATCTGCGGCATCATGTAATCGGAGAGGATAGCGTCGAACCTGCCGGACGAGAGGATATCGAGTGCCTCTGCCCCGGAAGTGGTCGTCCTGACAGAAAAACCGCTGGCCTTTCCCAGGAACAGCTGGGTGATTTCCAGCAGCGATATCTCGTCGTCAACGTAGAGGACGGATATGGAATCGTGATCCGGCATTATTGGTACTACGTCTCATCGTCTGGCATGATAATTATTGGCGATTCGGCATATGGTCCGGACCGGAAACCCGCTTGCGGGCCAGGCCATCAGGCCACCAGGCCCCGGCCTGCAGTCTCCCCGATCAACTCCCGGCTTTGAAGACCAGCCACTCGCTCTTCCCGGCCCGCTTGAACCGGACGAGGACATAATGCCCCGACAGCCGTTTCCCGTGGAGGGTGACCTCGATCTTGTCGTCCTGCCAGGCCCGGGTATCGTAGGTGCCGCTGTCCCAGATGATGACCTCACCGGCCCCGTACTCCCCGGCCGGGATCGTCCCTTCGAAATTCTTGTACTCCAGCGGGTGGTCCTCGACCGCCACCGCGAGGTGCTTTGCTCCCGGGGCCTCCGGTACGCCTTTGGGCACCGCCCAGCTTTTGAGTACGCCGTCCCGCTCCAGTCTCAGGTCATAGTGCAGTTTGTGCGAGTGGTGTTCCTGGATGACAAAAGATCTCCCCTCACCGCTCATGGTCGTCGCTCCCTCCGGTTCCGTTGTCCGTGAAAAATTCCGTAGTTCATGATAACTCCTCATTGCCTGTTCCTGCGCCGGTCCCCGCTGCCGGCCCCCTTGTACCGGTTTTCTTTGGGGAAGGACGCCCCCGGCACTCCCCGCTCCGGCAGTGGAAGGAAGTTCCGGTGGATATTTTCCCGGCCCGCTGCGGACCTCTGTTTCCCGGAACTGGTCCAGGGTGCACTCTTCTGCCTGCTTGTCAGGGCGGAGCCGGATGAACCGGGCGATCCGCAGCTTCCTGTCCCGGGTCACTGCCTGGAATGCCACCTCGCAGACGAGGACCGGCTCCAGCCAGACAACCTCCCCTGCGGGTCCGTCTTCCTCCAGCTGCGGGACCGGGGTGCGGTAGCGCGAGAAGATCGCCATAAGGTCCGCGAAGTCCTGGTCCCGGAAGCCGGTCCCGACTTTGCCCACTGAGACAAGGCTCCGGGCGTACGGCGGGTCGGGCACGGTCCGGGAGGTGCGTCGGGAGCCCCTTTTTCCCGCAGGAGAACCCCCCTCCCCTCCGCTCCTGTACAGGCCGAGGAGGAGGGCACCGAATGCCGCCCCACGCCGGCCCTGACCCGGTGTATACCCGGCGATGACGCAGTCGCAGGTCCTCTGAGCCTTGATCTTCAGCCAGGAGCCGCTCCGCACGCCGGACTCGTAAGGACTGTCCCTCCGTTTTGCCATGACCCCTTCGAGTCCCCGGGCGACTGCGGCCCGGAAATACTCCTCCCCCCGACCGATTACGGGAACGGAGAGTGCCACGTGGGGCCCCTCCCTCACCGAACCTTCAAGGACCTTCATCCGCTCGGAGAGGGGGAGGGCGGTCAGGTCCTTTCCGTCCTTTTCAAGGATGTCGAAGACGATATAGGTGACAGGGACTTCCCCGTCCCGTGGAGGGAGCCCCCGGAGCAGCCTGGACCCGGGGGAGGAGGGCCTGGATTTCGGGCTTCCCGCCGCTCATCGCTACGATCTCCCCGTCCAGCACGGTCCCCGGGGCGAGGGTGGTGAGTCCGCCAAGTTCCGGGAACTGTCCCGCCAGTTCCCTGCCGTTCCGGCTCATGAGCGACAGGGTGTCGTTCACGTAGGCGATCGCCCGGACCCCGTCCCACTTGACTTCAAAGAGCCACTCGTCGCCGCTGAACGGGCCGGCAGCGGATTCCGGGAGCATGGGAAGGTATCGTTTCATGGAGGATCAGGATACATGGCAGGTTATTTACCGGAGAGGGTGGCAAGCGTCTCCTGCAGGGCCTGCATCAGCTCTTTTGCCTCCTCGGGATGGCTGGGCTCTTGGTACACGAGTTTCTCCCCGGCGAGTTTCTTCTCGATCAGCGCCATGACGGCTTCCCGGTACCGGTCGTGGAAGCCGGCAAGGGAAAAATCCCCGGAGAGTTCCGAGATGATCCGCTTTGCAAGGGCAAGTTCGGTCTCCTTCGGGGCCGGGAGGGCGGCCATCACGTCGAATGCCCGGGGCGGGGTGACTTCGTCGGCATACCGGAGGGTGGTCAGTACGAGCCCCCCGCTATAGGCATGGACCACGACGGGGTACTCCTTCGTCCTGAGCGTGATGCTCCCGACCGCCGCCCGCCCGAGGTCATGGAGGGCGGTGACGAGGAGGGCATACGCCTCCTCGCTCCGGTCCGGCAGGAGCACGTAACTGGTCTCGAAGTACATCGGGTCGAGGGAGAGGTAGAACACGAATTTCTCGATCCGGATCTTCCGGTCGGATTCGGGCATCACCGCTTTCAGCTCATCGGGTGTAAAGACGAGGAACTCCCCTTTCCTGACCTCGTACCCCTTCACGGTCTCAGCCCAGGGGACCACCCGACCGTCCTTTGTGCATACCCGGTCGTACCGGAGCGGCTGCCCGTCGCCGCGGTGGAGCAGCCGGAAGGAGAAGGACCGGTCCCTCGTCATCGTGTGGAGGCTGACCGGTACGTTGATCAGGCCGATGGAGATGGTGCCGCTCCAGAACGACCGCCCGGCCCTGCCAGCCGGGGAACCTTCCGCCCGCGGCTCCGGCGGGACGGAGGAGACGGACTTTTTCGTTCTTCCGGTCTGCCGGCCCACCGTACCATCTGCTATCAGCGGTACTGTACCGGCAACCATGCTCTCATCCCTGGGCCGGTCTTTCCGTGACCGGCTGCCGGGCTTATCTTCTGATCGACTGCCTGTCTTCAAAGATTCCCCTCCATGGATCCTCTTTCCTGAAGATCATTGTCCTGATATTAAAATCTTCGGGACGGGTCCCCTCCCGGATCTCGTCCCATTCGAGCGGTGCGGATACGCTCGCACCGGGAGTCGCCCTGAGCGAGTAGGGGGCCGCCATGGTCTTCCCGCGGGCATTCTGGAGGTAGTCGATGAAGATGGTCCCGGCGTCCCGGGAGCGGGGAAACTCGGAGACCACGTACGGCATGTCCCGTGCAATCCGTTTCCCGGTACTGTGGGCGAATGCCCGGACTTCATCGAACCTGTGGCCGGAGGAAAGGGGCACGACGATATGGAGCCCTTTTTTCCCGGAGGTCTTCACGTACGGATGGATCCCTTCATCCTCCAGATGTTGGCGGACTACGCGGGCAACGATGAGGACATCATCAAACGTAAGCGGCGGTTCCGGGTCGATGTCGAAGAGCAGGAAGTCGGGGGAATCATAGGCAGCCTGTGTCGAGAGGGCGATGTGAAGTTCAAGGGAGGCAAGGTTGGCAAGCCAGATGAGCGAGTCGAGGTTGTTGCAGACCACGAAGTGCACATCGCGGCCGGCAGTCTCCGACCGGCGGGTGAAGGTGTCCACGTAGTCCGGGGCCCCCCGGGGGGCATCTTTCTCGTAGAAATCCTCCCCGCCCACACCGTCCGGGAAGCGGTGCATGGTGAGCGGGCGGTCCTGCAGGAACGGGAGCATCCGCGGGGCCATCCGTATGTAGTAGGTGATGACCTCTTCCTTGGTGACCCTGGCCGCAGGGAACATCATTTTGCCAAGGTTGGTCAGGTGGACACGGGTGAGAGTACCGGCCGACAGCCCGTCTGTGTTCCCCTCCCACTTCCCTGTCATTGGGAGTAGTGGACGTTACCGGGTAAAAAAAATAACCTGAAATGATCATCGCTTTTATCTGCGCTGAAGAAAACCTGTCAGTGTTCATTTTTTGTAAACCACCTGAGGAATCTATGAGTGTGACCCTCTCTCTCCCCCAGTGGGGGAGGCAGCGAAGATGCGGATGCATCTTCTCGATTTCGTAGTCTGATGACTACTCAATCAGCCCAAGGGGTGCACCCCCTTGACCCCCATCTATTAATTCCTCCTGTTCTCCCGGGAATTTCTCGCTAACCTTCTGAGTGACTATCGCATTATGGGGGATGCCCTGGCGGTGGGGAATTAATCGTCGCATCAGCGAAGAGAGCCTTATGGCTCTCTTCTCGTGTTCCTTCGTCACACAGCGAGGATTAATTGGAGAAGAATTCATCAGAATTCTTCGACTGCGGATTTACGAGTCGAAGAGCCTGATGACTCTTCTCCAGCCCGATACTTCGTATCGGTCTCCCCCAAGAGCGTCAGAATATCGTTCCAATGATTTCTAGAGCACTTTTGCTGGTTATCCGGCGCAAAAAAAAATTACTTGTTGATATGCACCACTTTAGCGGGCGGGAACCCGTTGAAGTACGTGGACGAAGCGTGGGAATAAGCACCGATGTTCTCGGAATAGACAAGGTCTCCGATATCGAGGTCCGGCAGTTCCGCAGAGAGGGTTATCGTATCGAACGCGTCACAAGTCGGGCCGAAGACCGCCGAGATCTGCGTCTCGCCATCCCTGAACGGCAGGACCGGGTAATTGATGTGATCGAAGACCTGCCCTGAATACGTATGGTAGACCCCGTCGTTGATATAATAGCAGGGCTTCCCGTCGCGGAATGCCTTGCCGACCACCTTTGAGACGAGCGTGCAGGTATTGGCCACGAGGAACCGTCCGGGCTCCGCGAGGATCTGCATGTCTTTGGGGAAGAGGCGTTTGATCTCGGTGTTCAGTTTCCTGGCAAGCGTCCGGATGGAGCGGATGCCGGGGTGGTACTTCACCGGGAAACCGCCGCCGATATCGAGGATCCGGATCTTCCGCCCGGTCCGGGTCTCCACTTCGCTGATGATATTTGCCGAGAGCTGGAGGGCCTGCATGTAGTTCTCGAAGTTGGTGCACTGGCTGCCCACGTGGAAACTCAACCCCTCTACTTCGAGGCCCATGTCGAACGCCGAGACGATCAGGTCGACCGCCTCGCCCGGGTGGGCGCCGAACTTGGAGGAGAGCTCGACCATGGAGCCGGTATTCGGCACGCGGATCCTGAGTACGAGGCCGGCGTGCGGGGCATGCTCGCTGATCTTCCGGAGCTCGTAGATGTTGTCGAAGGTGACGAGAGGCCTGTACTGGTCGAGGGCCTCGAGGGTCTCGATCGGCTTGATGGTATTGGCATAGATGATCTTGTCCCAGATCCAGTCCAGGCGCTCCTTCTTGGGCATGGTCTTGATGTTCTCGTACACGATCATGAACTCGGGCATGGACGCCACGTCGAAACTGCACCCCATGTCGTAGAGAGTTTTGACGATCTCGGGGTTGGAATTGGCCTTGACGGCAAAATAGATCTGGACATCGGGCATGTGTTCCCGGAATTCCCGGTAGTTTTCCCGGATTTTCTCGTGATCGATAACAAAGATGGGTGTCCCGTGCTCGCGGGCAAGGACCTGGAGGAGTTCCAGCCGGGCCTTCCCGATATGGTGGACGGGAGTCTCGTCATTCCCTTTCTTCTTCCGCCTCTTTTTCGTGTCGACCGCTGTTTTTGTCATTATATGATTGATTTACTGTACGAATAAGAAGTTTTTGAATTGCCAGATATCCTCCCGGTCGTAATCGTTCTCCGGGTTCTCCTTGAAGTAGACCACGCGGTTTTTCAGGGGCGTCCAGTCGGACGGCCCGGACCAGAACTCGCCGAGATACGGTTTTGCGATCTCGAGGACGAACTCGTGCGGCAGGTCATCGGGGAGGCAGAACCCTTCCCGGGGGTGCTCGATCATCCACATCACCGCACTTACCACGCCAAGGGCGACCTGGATCGTGGTCGCGTTCTGGCCGGGCGCGAGTTTCTTGGCCTCGTCGATCGGAAGGATGCTGCCTGTCCACCACGAGTTGTAGGGGTGCCCCATCAGGAGCGCCCCGAGAATGTCGGCACCCGAGACGATCTCACGGTCGCTCATGATCCGCAGTTTGGGCTGCAGCTCGTAGTTCCTTGCGCGCAGTTCCTGGATGGATGCAATCGTGGCATCGCAGGGCATGTAGGCGTAATGAACCGTCGGGCGGTAGATCGCCTTGCCGTCTTTCCAGACCGTCCAGCGGTCGGAGATGCCGAACGCCTCGCCATGCCGGATGACCATGCCGACAATCTCCTGGTAGGGGATCCAGGACCGTACCCAGGTGTTGATCCCCATCCGGGGCAGGAGGATCCCGTTCTTCGGGCCTACGGGGGGGATGATCGCCCGGGCGGGGAGTTCCTTCTCGTGGGTTCCCCACCCGATCTCTGCGGGAGCGGTGCCCTCTTCCCGGAGCCCTTCGATGCACCAGGTGCCGACGAACTCGTCCACTTTCTTGGGGGAGCGGGAGATCTGGGTGTCGTGCTCCGAGCAGTGGATGACTTTGACCCCGGTCTCCATGGCAAGCGAGGCAAAGTCCTGATTTTTGATAAGGGTAAGGATCCGCTCCGGGTCCGGCGCGATCCCGTCGGTGACCATCCGCCCCGCAATATCGACAAGGCCGTGCTTGGCAAAATGGGAGATCAGGCCCGGGTTGGCGCCGTGGTCGACCACGCAGGTGGTGGCATCCTTCCAGTCCCGGGTCAGCTCCATCAGTTTCATCTGCCGGAAATAGAGCGTCTTCTCGTACGGGGTCGCCGTGAACTTCTCCGCATCGGGGTCCCAGACCTCGACCGAGGTATTGACATACAGCACGTTGTTCTCGTGGCACCACTGGACGATCTCGCAGCAGTCGATGTTCCACGCGAGGTCGATCAGGAGCCCGCCGGGTGCAAGGTACTCGGAGAGGGTCTCGCCCAGGTTCTTCGGGCTGACTCTCTTCTTGAAAAACTGAAGGCCCCGGGTGGTCCAGGCCTTGAGGTCCGCCGACTTGTCCTTGAAGTCGACGATGGTGATATTCTCCAGGGGGATGTTCACGTGCCGGAGCAGGATGGGGAACATGCACTTGGAGACCGCCCCATACCCGATGATCAAAACCTTGTTCCTGAATTCCATCTCATATCCCCCACCGCGTATTGGTTTACCGCAGGATCTGTTGTGTAATTTTGTCTGTGGAGTATTATAAACGTGGGAGCCGGGCAGGGCCGGGCGAAGATGAGAGCCGGGCCCCCTGAGGAAAAAACGGCGTCTGTTCCATCTGGTTCCCGATTGCAGTGCAGGAGGCCCGGAGCGATAAATACATGTACATACCCCCCAAACCACTCAGAATACCAGTACGACAGGTGGACAGGTGAAGATGGATCTCTGCGCGAGAGCCGGTTCGTGGTGGAAGGCGCTGGACTCGGTGAAACCGTACGCGCTTGCAATCCTCATCCTTGCCGGGCTCGGGTTCGAGCTGGTGATCCACTACCTCCTGAAAATCTCCATCGTCTATACCCATTTTTACTACCTCATCATTGTCGTCGCAGGGCTCTGGTACGGCCGGAAGGCGATCTGGGTGGCACTGTTCTTCGGTGTCCTCCATATTGCGGTCTCGTGGGTCCTGGCCGGATCCATCACCCCCGACGCGATCCTCCGGGCCCTGATGCTGATCCTGGTCGCATTTATCGTCGGATCGGTCGTGGAGATGATGAACTGTTACCGGGATGAGCTCGAGGTCAGGATGTGCAGCCTTGCAGAGGTGAACGAACGGCTGAAATTTTCCGAGCAGGCGTTTGCGAATGCCAACCGGAAACTGCAGCTCCTCTCCAGCGTCACCCGCCACGACATCAAGAACCAGCTCCAGGCGGTCGTGGGGTTCCTCGAACTCTCGAAGGTGAAGGTCACCGACCCGGATGTCCTGCGCTATATCGAAAAGGAAGAGGCAGCGGCCCAGACCATCCGGCGGCAGATCGAGTTCACCAGGAATTACGAGGAGATCGGCGTCCGGGCACCCGAGTGGCAGGACCTGTCCGCCGTTCTGAAGCCGCTGTCCTCGTTGTTACCCGAAGGACGGGTGGACCTGCACATCGACCTGCCCGGGCTTGAAGTGTTTGCCGATCCCCTGCTGGTGAAAGTATTCGAGAACCTTGTCGACAACTCCCTCCGCCATGGTGAACGGGTCCGGCACATCGCGATCTCCTCCCTCAAGTACGGCCTTGGCGATATCGCACTTGTCTACGATGACGACGGTGTTGGCGTCCATGAAGAGGAGAAGCAGAAGATCTTCGAGAGAGGGTTCGGGAAAAATACCGGGCTCGGGCTCTTCCTCTCACAGGAGATCCTCACCATATCAGGGTTCTCGATAAAAGAGTCGGGCACCTACGGCATGGGGGCCAGGTTCGAGATCTCCGTGCCGAAAGGAAAATACCGGTTTACCGGAAAAGACCCGCGGAAAACTTCCTGATCCCTGCGGGGGACGGCTTTGGAGGAGCCCCTCCTTCCCCTCACACTTCCATCATGATGTATTTATGGTGATGGAACATACATATCAGGAGTCAGGACTATCCAGGCAGCATTGATTTTTGGGAGTGGCGGATTTTGGCAGATAAGATGCAACCGATGGACCAGCGCGAATTGCTGACGCTCCAGAACTATCTTCAGGAATACGGGCAGCAGGCAGAGATTTTTGTCAACCAGCTTCAGCTGCTGGAAAACGGGAGGATGGAGGCACTTGCGGCCATCGAGTCCCTCGAAGCCATGCTCGCTTCTGAGGACAGCACCGTCCTCCTCCAGATCGGCGGCGGGGCGAGCGTCCGGGCAAAAGTCCTTGAACCGGAGAAAATCCTCATTGCGATCGGCGCTGAAGTGGTTGTCGAGCGGACGAACAGGGACGCCGTCGAGTTCCTGAAAGAACGGATCATGGAGATGGAAGCCTCCGCAAAGAAGGTTGCCGATGCTCTTGACCGGCTGCGGTCCCAGATGAATGAGATCAACAAGAGGATCGAGTCGGGCTACCAGCAGGCAGCGGCAGAGCAGTACGGGGAATAACGGGGTTACCGAAGAACATGTTCGCGGGTCTTCGCGAGAAGCTGCAGGCTGCACGGGACCGGCTCGGGAGCAGCCTCCAGGCCGCTGCCGCATCCCAGGAGCCGGAGGGTCAGGAAGCGCAGCAGGCTGCTGCCCCGGGTCCTGTGCAGGAGGATCGGCCTGATGAGGGCAGGCCCGCCCCTGCTTCCGCATCCACGGGCTTCGTGGACAAGGTCAGGGTCCTCATCCGGGACCGCGAGCTGGTAGTCTCCGAGAGGGACGTGGCAGACGCTCTCTCCGAGCTCGAGATGACCCTGCTTGAGAGCGACGTGGCCCTGCCGGCCACCGACGCAATCATTGCCGGAGTCCGGAAGAACCTGGTCGGAAGACACCGGAAGATTGGCGAATCGGTCGACGCTCTCGTGCTCGGCGCCCTCAAATCGGCCCTGCTCGAGGTACTGGGCAGCGGGTTCGACCTCGGCGGCTACATCAGAACCCACGACCGCCCGGTCAAGATCCTCTTCACCGGTGTGAACGGGACCGGAAAGACCACGACAGTAGCCAAGATCGGGGCATATCTCAAGGGGCAGGGGTTCACGGTTGTAATCGGTGCCGGGGACACGTACCGTGCCGGCGCCATCGAACAGATCGGCGTGCATGCCGGACGCCTCGGGATCAAGGTCATCCAGCACCAGGAAGGCGCCGACCCTTCCGCGGTCCTCTTCGATACCGTGCAGTACGCCTCCTCCCACAAGATCGATGTCGTGCTGGCCGATACTGCCGGGAGGTTCCATACCAAGGCAAACCTGATGAACCAGCTGGACAAGATCAAGCGCGTCATGAAGCCCGATCTCGTAGTATACGTGGACGAAGCGGTGGCGGGGAACGATGCCGTGACCCGGGCGTCCGAGTTCGACCGGACCATCGGGGCGGATGCCGTGGTCCTCACCAAGGCCGACATGGACTCCCGCGGAGGTGCAGCCATCTCGATCGCCCACACGATCGGAAAACCGCTCATGTTCATCGGCACCGGGCAGGCATATACCGATATCATCCCGTTCGAGCCGGCAAAAGTGGTAGACGAACTGCTGGAGGGCGGTGCCTGATGCTCGATGGCCTCTCGTCGTCCCTCAAGGATGCGCTCAAGAAACTCGCGGGCAGGACCGTGGTCGACCGTGCGGCAGTCGACGAGCTGGTAAAAGACCTCCAGCGGGCGCTGATCTCCGCCGATGTCAACGTCAGGCTCGTCATGGAGTCTCGAAGGCGATCCGGACCCGGTCTCTCGAGGAGGAACCCCCCAAGGGCATGAACGTGCGGGAGCATGTGCTCCGCATCGTGTACCAGGAACTCGTCCGGCTCGTCTGGGCGTCTACCGATGTAAGGCTCGAACCCCAGACCATCCTCATGGCCGGCCTGCAGGGGAGCGGCAAGACCACGACCACGGCAAAGCTCGCCCGCTATTTCCAGAAGAAGGGGATGAAAGTCGGCGTGATCTGCGCCGACACCTTCCGACCGGGGGCCTTCGACCAGATCTCGACGCTCTGCAGCAGGATCAATGTCCCGTGTTTCGGCAACCCTCAGGAGAAGGACGCCCTCAAGATAACCCGCGAGGGGCTCGAGGCCTTCGGGGACCTCGAACTGATCATCGTCGATACCCAGGGCCGCCACGCGCTCGAGGCCGACCTCATCCGTGAGATCATCGAGCTGAACGTGCTCACGAAGGCCACCCACCGCTGGCTCGTGATCGACGCGGCGCTCGGCCAGCAGGCGAGCGAGCAGGCCCGGCGGTTCCACGAGGCGATCGGCATCGACGGGGTCATCATCACCAAGATGGACGGAACCGCAAAGGGCGGGGGCGCCATGTCCGCAGTGGCGGAGACCAAGAGCGGGATCGCCTTCATCGGGAGCGGCGAGACGATCGAGGATCTCGAGCGGTTCGATCCCGACGGGTTCATCTCCCGTCTCCTCGGCATGGGCGACCTGAAGGCGCTGGTCGAACGGGCGAGCGAGGCGATCAACCCTGATGACGTGGATGTCAACTCCATGATGAAGGGGAAGTTCACTCTCCGCGACATGTACAAGCAGCTCGAGGCGCTCAACAAGATGGGCCCCCTGAAGCAGATCATGGGCATGCTGCCGCTCGGGAACATGCAGCTTCCCGAAGGCGTCTACGATGTCACGAGCACCAAGATGGTGCGGTACCGGATCATCATGGACTCGATGACGGCAACGGAGTCTGACGACCCTGCCCTCATCAGCAGTTCCCGCATGCAGCGGATCGCCCACGGGGCAGGCGCCACGCCGGACGAGGTGCGGGAGCTCCTGAAATACTACAAGATGATGCAGCGCACCCTCAAGGGACTCCGGGGCGGGGGCGGGAAATTCAACATGCAGCGCCTGATGAAGCGCTTCTCCGGAATGCAGTGAGATGACGACGTTCGCCATCATCGGGCACCTTGCCCGGACGGACCGGGGCTTCTCCCTGAACGACCTGCCGGGCAGCGGCGGGAGGATGGACGTGCTCTGCCGCTGCGTGAACGCTTCCCTCTTCCTCTCGCACGATCTGCGCAGGGATGCTGACTGTTATCTCGTGCTCCTCGGGGCGCCGGCCGGGCCGAAGACCGTGAAATTCTCCGGGGCCTCGGTCCGTTCGCTCTCCCCGGACGAGCGGAGTGCCGGAGCCCTCATCAGGAAAGTGATCGACACTCCGTGCGGGAGCGAGTTCCGGGAAGCTGCCGATGGCGTCTCCATCCGGAAAGGGGGCCTTGAACGCCTCATGACCGAACATGCGTTTGCCGTGCTGGACGAGAACGGGACCGATATCAGGACGGTGCAGGACCTGCCGGCGGCATACCTCCTCTCGGATCACCTGAACTTCACGGAACAGGAGACCGGGCTGACCGGAGCCTGCCCGAGGTATTCCGTAGGGCCGAAGTGCCTGCATGCCGATCACGCGATCACGGTGCTGCAGAACGAGCTGGACAGGAGGAGATGCGGATGGAAATAAATGAACAGGCAAAGGCGATCCTTGCCTATGGGGAATGCTGCGACCACTGCCTCGGGCGGTTCTTCGGCAAACGCTCGCACGGGCTCTCGAACGACGAACGCGGGCGCGGGCTGAAGATCGCCATCGCCCTTGCGGACAACCAGCCCTACGCGAGGTTCAGCGGGACCTGCTGGGTCTGCGGGAACTTCTTCGACGATGTCCCGCTCTGGGCCGATCGGGTGATCGAGGCCACGAAGGGTATTGAATACTCTACGTTCCTCGTCGGCTGCCGCGTCCCGCCGCTCGTGGCCGAGAACGAGGAGATGGTCTGGAGCGACCTCTCGCTTGCCGAGCCCGAGCCGTTCAAATCTGAAGTGAACCGGGAAGTCGGCAAGGCGGTGTCGGCCCGGACCGGAAAAGTCGTGGACTTCAAGAAACCCGATGTCGTCGCGATCCTCGACCCCGCTTCAGGTGCGGTTGAAGTGCAGGTCAACTCGGTCTTCTTCTACGGCAGGTACCGGAAGTTCGAGCGGGGGATCCCCCAGACCCACTGGGACTGCCGGGCCTGCAAGGGTGCCGGCTGCGAGAAGTGCAACTTCACCGGTGCGCAGTATCTTGACTCTGTAGAGGAGCTGATCGGGAGGCCGGTCATTGCAGCATTCGATGCGCAGAACGCGGTTCTGCACGGTGCGGGCAGGGAAGATATCGACGCCCGGATGATCGGGACCGGCAGGCCGTTCATCCTTGAGGTCGTCGCTCCGAAAAAACGATCGCTGGACCTTGCTGCCCTCGAAGCGGAGATCAACCGGACCGCAGAAGGGCGGGTTTCCGTTGCGATAAAACGCTGGAGCGACCGTGGGGAGGTGGAAACCCTTAAATCAAACAAAGCGCATAAAAAATACAGGATCCTGGTCGAGGTTGACGGCGAATTATCAGCGGATGAGTTCGCAAAAGCCGCAAAAACCTTGCAGGGCGTCACAATACAGCAGCGCACGCCCGAGAGGGTCGCTCACCGGAGAGCCGACAAGGTCCGTGAGCGGAAAGTCCTCGATATCGAGTATGTGGGGCAGCAGGACGGCAGATTTGTTGTCGAAGTCCTGGGCGAAGCCGGCCTCTACATCAAGGAACTCGTATCCGGGGACTCAGGCAGAACCCGTCCGAGTCTTGCCGAGATCCTGAAACGAGCAGCCCGCGTCACCAGCCTCGACGTCACGCAGGTCGAAGGAGCACAGGAGGGAGAATAAGATGGCACACCACAATGGTCCACGAAAGAAGACACGGTATAAATTCAAGAAAGAGTTGAGAAAGCGCGGCCTGCCGCCGGTAACGTCGGTCATCCAGAAGTTCGAGGTCGGCGACCGGGTCCACGTTGTCGTTGAGCCGAGCATCCAGAAGGGGATGCCCCACCGCCGCTTCCACGGGAAGACCGGGACCGTCATCGGCCAGCGCGGGCGTGCATGGATGCTGACGATCCGCGACGGCGACGCTGACAAGGTCGTCATTGCAAGACCACAACATCTAAAAGCACAAAAGTAAATTCACTGTCAGGTGATTGGCATCAAAGTAAAGGGTATTATTAGCGAAGAGAAGGTCACGCTCCCCGAGATGCGCAGCGTCCTCTTAGGCGTCGAGTCCGAGAGGATCGCTGCCGAGAAGGAGATGTCCTACGAGTTCCGGCGCAGTATCGAGCATGCCAATCAGCTTGCAAAGACCACTCCCGAAAAGGCAAAGGATCTCGTGGCCGGGCTCTCCAAGATGGAGAAGATGAAACCGGAGATCGCGTACCGTATTGCCAATATCATGCCGAAGACCCGCGACGAAGTGCGGGCGATCTTTGCAAAAGAGCGGTACACCTTGACTCCTGAAGAGATCGATTCAATCATCGAACTGGTAACGACACACTTCTGAGGTGTGGCACATGAAGGCGGAGAAAAAAGAGATCAACGCGATCGTACTGGATGTGCTGATGAAGGGGCACCCTGATGATCCCCGCCCCCCTTTTAAGAGAGAGCCGATCGTGCAGGCGATGGGCCTCGAACAGTTCAAGCTTCTGGAGCTTGTTCCGAAACCAACGGTCAGGATAGAGCTCCACGAGAAAGTCTATATCGGCGATGCCGAGCGGGAGAAGATCGAGCGTGTCAAGCGCAGGATCGGGTACGACGAGCTGACGCATACCGCGAAAGGCGAGCTCCCGTTCATCATCGAGAAGGTGATAAAAGACCGCGAGCCTGACTTTGTCGCCTTCTTCAACAAGGCGATCTCGATCACGCCCAAGCTCCACATGCTCCACCTGCTCCCGGGCATCGGCAAGAAGTCTGATGTGGGAGATCCTTGAGGAGCGCAATAAAAGGCCATTTGCAAATTTTGCAGACATATCCGCGAGAATCAAGTCCATCCCGCACCCGGAGAAGATGATCCATGCCCGGATTCTCGAAGAGCTCCAGGACAAGGACGTAAAGTACCACGTATTCACCACGAAATGAAAGCGCGCCACGACCAGCACTTCCTCATCGATCCCCATGCGGTGAACCGCATAGCGGACCTTGTGGATGTGCGGGGGAAGCGGGTGCTCGAGATCGGGCCGGGAAACGGGGCGCTCACCCGTGCCCTGCTCGACCGGGGTGCCATTGTCCATGCCATAGAACTGGACGGACTGCTCTGCGGGCAACTCGCAGACTCGTTTTCTCAGGAGATCGCTGAGGGGCGGCTCAAGCTCCAGCATGGGGACGCGACCCGCTGTGAGATCCCTCCTTTCCAGATATCGGTCTCCAACCTCCCCTATTCTGTTTCGTCCAAGATCACCTTCCGGCTGCTGGAGACCGGGTTTGAGGTTGCCGTCCTGATGTACCAGAGCGAGTTCGCGGAACGGATGGTCGCCCCTGCCGGGACGAAGGACTGCGGGCGGTCTCTCGATCATGGTCCAGACCTATGCTGCGGTCCGGCAGTGCTTCAGGCTCCCGCCCCATTGCTTCTCCCCGAAACCGCAGGTGCATTCCACGGTTGTGCAGATCGTCCCCCGCGACCCGATCTTTTACATTGCCAACCGACGCCTGTATGCAGATGTCGTGCGGGCACTCTTCTCCCACCGGCGCAAGACGGTGCGCAACTGCCTGAAGGGATCGGCCGGCAGCATGCTCTCCCCCATTTGGGTTGAGCGGGCGATCCAGGCATTGCCGGACGAGATCCTCAGGAGCCTGCCGGAAGAGCTGTACCTGGAGGATTTTGCGACGATTGCGAATATCGAGTGATCGTTTTCCTCTTATTTGAGATGTTAAAGTAAATTTATTCAATGTCACCATAAGATTGAGAATATGGGAAGTGCGAAGAACGTCTTATTCATGTGTCAATCCACCAACATGCACGGTATATGCAGCTGATCCGGATTATGGTTTAATTGTTATCGCAATCGTAGGGCTCGTAGTTCTCGCGGTGTTGGTGTACCTAAAAATGAAGCAAGACCAAATAAAAAAAGAGACGAAATAGGTTCGCCCGGACGGTTATGTTTCGTTGAAGCCCTATTAAGGAGCTCGGCCAAATGCGTATTTCCGTCGACTGATGCATTTTTGGTTGTGATACTACCTAAAAAGGTAATACGGCACTATCCCTAAGCGAGCGCAGGGGCGGTTAGGGGGGACAGGCACTGTCCCCTCCTTTATCCTTGATTTCTCTTCTATCAATCCAAATAATTATACGAATTTGGAAGATCTTCTAACGTCCGGAATAATTCTCCTTCACAAACAAATAATCGCTGAAGCGGAGATCTCTTTACAACCATGAAGTGGAAAGGCTGGGAGAAGATCCCGCTCGATATTCCCGATCCGTCCTCTCCGACGGGAACCCGCAGCGTGGAGGCGATCGCCCCGGTCATCATATCGGCCAGCCGCTCGACCGACATCCCGGCGTTCTATGGCGACTGGTTCATGGCCCGGCTGAGAAAGGGATACGTGAAATGGAAGAGCCCGTTCGGGGGAAGCCCGGTCTATGTATCGTTTGCGAAGGCCCGCGTCATCGTCTTCTGGTCGAAAAACCCGGCGCCGTTCTTCCCTTATCTCTCTGAACTCGACCGGATGGGCTATAACTATTACTTCCTCTTCACGCTGAACGATTACGATACGGAACGGCTCGAACCCGGCGTCCCGCCTGTTGACGAACGCATCGCGACTTTCACAAAACTCTCAGAGCGGATCGGCAGGGGGCGGGTCGTCTGGCGGTTCGACCCGCTCGTCCTCTCGGAGAATATCACGGTCGGTGACCTGCTGGAAAAGATCCGGCGCATCGGGGACCGGATTCACCCCTATACTGAGAGGCTTGTCATCAGTTTCGTGGATATCGCAAAATATGCAAAAGTGCAGCGGAACCTGAAAGTGCAGGGGTTTTCCGGTCTTCGCGAGTTCACGCCCGGTGATGTGACGGAGTTCTGCGGGGGGCTTGAGGCGCTCAACCGGCGCTGGGGCCTTTCCATTACGGCCTGCGGGGAGTGCCGCGACCTCTCTATGTACGGCATTCTGCCGGGGCAGTGCATCAGCTACGGGCTGATGACGAAGGAATTTGGCGGTGACCAGGCCCTCATGGAGTTCCTGCAGCCCGGCGGGCAGCAGGCGCTCACGGCTGCTTCCCGTTCCGCCCTCCCGGCCCGGTACCTCAAGGACCCGGGGCAGCGGAGCTGCTGCGGATGTATTGTTTCAAAGGACATCGGACAGTATTCCACCTGCATGCACCTGTGCGCCTACTGCTATGCAAACTCGTCCCCCGCCGCTGTACGCAGGCACTACCTGCAGTACCTCGGGGACGGGGAACGGGGTGTTTTCCGGGATACGATAGCCGGATAGAGGGGGAGATCAACGTGAATTGGTCTGCCGCGCGGTCTTTATCCTCCCCAGATTATCCCAATTACCATAAGGGGCTTGAATAACTGCAAGTCGGTTACCGCAAATCTCGTTATGGTTCTCGATGTTGAGAAGGAGAAGCGAGCTTTCTTAACCAATATGGATCTCGACAGGTTACGGACCAGAATATTAAGCAAGTTGTATTCAAAGAGATGGGGGATTGAGACATCTTACCGAGTTGAAAGTGAATTTCGACCAAGAACAACGTCAAAAAATTATATTATCAGATTATTCTATTTCCTGTTCTCAGTTTGTTTTTACAATCTATGGCAGTTACTCAATAGTATTCTGGCCAAATCAAAAAATATCGCTCGAAATATTCCGATAATAACTGCAGTGTTGTTCCGTTGGTTGACATTTTATATATTAAATAGAATCGAAGATGGTATACCACCCCCACATTTCAAAAAACGCAGGGATATACAAACAACGCTTAATTTGTGACCGGAGCTGAGATGCTTTAAACAGCGCGCCATCCGCAGTTTAAAGGTCCTTTTCCTGCATATTTCCCCTATGCATATACACTCGCACCCGACCGGAAACCTCCTGAAAGTACGGTATTTTAAACCTCTTTGTAAAGCTCTTTGTACGTGCACTTTCCCCCCCTCTTTGTACTAATTACCCCCTCTATCTAACTCCCCCCCGGTACGCCCCTCCTTCTGAAATCATGAGCTTTATACCATCAAATTGATCTTTATCCGACCTTTATTCAGCTCCTCAACGGGCAGCGGATCTCTTCGGCATCGTATCCTTTGTCCATGACATAGGGGTCGGACTTCCGGGTTCTGTGGCATTGTTTCAGGAGTTTTTCAGCGTGGGGGATATCATGGACCGGGTGTCGGGAGATCTTCACGATGGTGATAATCCGGTGAGAAGTATCAATGAAGATGGAGATTTTCAGGAACAAGCAAATCTTTGATCTGCCATGTCCTCCATGGATAATAGTGCCTCGTATTGAGTGATCACCTCAGATCGTTTGTGGTAATCCTTATCGTAACGGAGCACTTCGCGACCCCAATTCGATACCTTCATATCAGGTGCCCTGTTCATCCTAATATATGGAACGGCACCGCTCTTTTCCCTGGGGTGTCCTTTTCATCGTCAGCCTGGCGGTATTCATCATGGTCATCGACACCACGACCATGGAAGTTTCCATCAGCGCACTGGTGCATGACCTGAACACCAGTGCCTCAACCATCCAGACCATCATCACCACCTGTACCCTCGTGAAGGCCGCCTTCATGCTGGTCGGGGCAAAGCTCCAGGACCTCATCGGGAGGAAGAGGACGTTTCTGGCCGGTGCTGCGATGTATGGCGTCGGGACTTTTACGGCCGCAATCAGCCAGAACGCAGATATGCTCCTTATGGGCTGGTCGGTACTTGAAGGGATCGGCACGGTGCTGATGCTCCCGGCAACGGTCACGTTCATTACCGGGACCTACGAGGGAAAAGATCGGGCATTTGCCTTTGGTGTCTGGGGCGGGATCGCCGCGGCGGCCAGCATCTTTGGCCTTATTTTCGGCGGATACCTGACCACCTTCTACTCCTGGCGGTGGGCTTTTGCTCTCGAACTGGTCATCCTTCTCATCATCTTTGCCCTCCACCATGTGCTGAAGGAGACCCGCCCGACCGCATTCTGGAAGAGCTTTGATCTCGGGGGGGCGCTCCTTTCGGTTATCGGCCTCATTGCCCTGGTTTTGGCGCTCCTCCTTGTCAAAGAGCCGGCAGAATGGGTGATCGTTCCCTTCCTCATCACCGGAGGGATCGTCCTTCTCTCCGGGTTTTACTTCTGGGAGCGGCGACAGATCAGGAAGGGCAAAGGCATCCTCGTGGATGTTACCATCGTCCCTGAACGCACCTTTCTTGCCGGGAATGTTGTCGCCATCGGCCAGAAATTTATTACCGCCGGCTTTATTTTCATCTTTCCTGTGTTCTACGAGATCGTCTTGGGTGCAACTGCGTATGAAACCGGCATCGCCCTTCTGCCCATGTCCCTTGCCATCGTTGTGTTCTCTATCCTCGGCGCCCGGCTCGCATCGTGGTTCGAACCAAAATACGTTCTTCTCGGTGGCATTGCCCTCACCGGAGCAGGACTGGCAGCCCTCAGAGATGTCTTTTCCCTCACCACCACCATCCATGACATCCTCCCCGGAAGTCTCCTGTTCGGGATCGGGCTTGGCATCGTCCTTTCCCAGGTGACCAACCTCACCCTCTCCTCCATCCGGAGCGAGCGCCAGACCGATGCCTCAGGTATCTATAACACCACCAGGCAGCTGGGAAGCTCTCTCGGGACGGCAATTATCGGCATCGTGCTGGCCCTTGGTTTCATCCATGGGCTGCTTTCCGGTCAACCATTGCACATCCCTCCCGGCCAGCCCCTGTTGTCAATCGGGATCAGCGAAGCAGCGGTCAACCAAGGGATGGAATGGGCGTTCGTGGCGATGACCCTAGTGGTCATCGGCATGTTTATTGCAGGTCTGTTCATCCGGAAGACGGGGAAGATCGTGTGAGGCGGTGAAGGGTGGGGAACGATTATATCCACAATTTTACGTGTCCCTCACCACGAGGTCAGGAGACGCCGTACCTTAGATCTTTCTGGTACTATTTTTCTTTTAGAGAACGTAGGGTTTCTCCAGAGCCGATTTTTCTTTTCTCCTATGACATCCGTTGCAGCGGTGGCTGTTTCCACGTACCGTTGAGCGCTTCTTGTTTCGGCCAGTAAAGGCGCATGGACATAACGAACGGCCCATTCGGGGCGGGCAGCCAGTTCGATTCCAAGTCCGCGCCGGGGGATTCGTGCTGGATATACAGCGTGATCCCGCCGTCGGCGTCGGTTTTCAACTGCGGCAACATCGGCGAGTTGATCAGGTAGCGGTTGATGGGATTAGCCACCAGCAGGCTCTGCGGCAGCTCATACATTGTCAGCGACCAGAATGCGTTGGCAGGCGGCAGTTGACCCGGCGCAAATCGGAGGGTGTAATTGTTGACCCCAGTTAGTGCCTGCCCGTCAGAGTCAACACTATAGAGTGGATACAACGCTTCCTCTTTCGAATTCCCATAGATCCCGAGCACAGCGCCGGCCATGCGGTAGAGGTAATTACCATTCAGATACTCCCGCGTGCCAAAAAAGTCGCCCGCAGTAAGATTCCCCGTATCGATCTCGGTCGTTTTAAAATGATCAAATTCGACCCAAGCGTCGGCCATTCCCTGCGTGATAGCTGTCTGCATTTCCGGCGAGAGGTTGTTAAAGTCAAAGTTCTTCCCAGCACCGACGCCGATTCTGGAGAAATTCGCCATAAGGTCTTTCTCGGACGGGTTTGTCGGCTGGCAGAACTGCAGGACAAAGTTCAGCTCGTTGAAAAACTCTGGATCGGTTTTCTCTGCATCGCGCGTGAGCGGCTGGATAAAATTAATCGCCGGCGCAGCAGTGGGTGCCGGGTAGCCGAGGAACGTCGAGAGTGGCTGTACTTTATAACCGGCTTGGATCTTCTTCACATTATCAATATCGCTCGCGTTATAGAGCTGTGTGCGGTAGACGGCGAGTACCAGATTGGTCTCCGAGCGGATCACCTGCTTCACCCCTAGAGGAATCGGGCCTTGCCAGTTTGGCCCGGCAATCATGAAGCTGCCGCCGTCATTGCCGGTGGTGCGGCTCCCGATATATGCAAAGTTGAAGGTGTAGGCATCGATGAGCTGGACGCTGAAATAACGCCCATCATCCATCGGAGGCACGGTGAGCACGATGGGTTCGGTACGCAAATCCATGCCAAGCATTGAGTAAGGTGTATCCGAGTTTGGAGTCTGGACAGTCGTGTCATTCGGCGTGTAAACGCGGGCCAGGTTTCTGATCTGGTTCCACGGCGCCTGATGGGTGGGGTCTGTGGTATTCACGAAATAGGAGTACTCGATGCGGTAGCTGTCCACCATCGGGAAGCCGTATATATATGCTTCTTTGGCGATGGCACGGACTTCTGCCGGGGTTAGTGTGTTGGGGGTAGGATTTCCTTGATTTGTTGAGATGCAACCGGCAACAATAATGCCAATGACAATGAACATGACAGCGGCAAGGCTGATATACGTTAATTTTAATCCTTTGTTCATTATGCCCTCTAATTGACAACTTCCCTCTGGAAGATTAGTATATGAACTTTACGCCCCCCTGGGATAAACCAAGTATTTTTAGCAGGTTCATTATTTCTGAAGCCAAGTAAAATCTTCCCATCCTTATTTTTTACAATGATGTCGATCGATACTAACGGCGCATTTTTTATAACTTCTAATAATTGATCATCAGTTATTTCCATAGTACGCCTTTGTATTACGGACAATAAAAGTTACTTTCGGAAGTACTGAAAATGCCCGTTTTCGGCAAATAAACTGCCGGCAGGTTTATTCCTGCCGGGCAGGCAATTCCTTTTCCCCCGCCCCGTCCAACCGTTTTTCATCCATGTCCTACGACCCGGATCAGGTGTACCAGCCTGAAGCCGATACCTTCCTGCTGCTCAGGGCAGCGCAGGCTGAAGTGAAGCCAGGTGACCGGGTGCTGGAGATCGGCACCGGTTCCGGCTTCATCGCATCGGAGCTTGCACGCATTACCGGGGTGGTGGCAACCGATATCAACCCGCATGCCGTGAGGTGCGCCCGTGGTCGCGGGGTCGAGGTTGTCAGGACCGACCTTTTTTCCGGGTCCGGGGTATGTTCGACCTCGTGATCTTCAACCCGCCCTACCTTCCCACGCAGCCGGAAGAACGGATCGACGACTGGCTCGAATATGCTCTCGATGGCGGTGAGAGCGGGCGTGTTGTGATCGAGCGGTTCGCAGCAGAAGTCGGGCGGGTCCTTGCCCCGGGAGGGCGGGTCCTGCTGCTGGTCTCGTCGCTCACCGGGCCCGGTGATGTACAGGAATTATTCGCCGGCCACGGGTTCTTCTCTGATCGCGTGGCAGAGGAGACCGTTGAGGGCGAGGAGCTGTTCGTGCTGCGTTTAACCCGGCGGGAGTGATGTACTTCCGGTACCGGCCCGGGCATGGTGCAGCCGAACCAGGAACGTCCCTGCGGGCCGGATCGTGATCAGACAATCAGCCTTCTTCTCATCAGGTTGATAGAGAGGATGCAGAAAAATGCAGTCACCACGGCAATCCATGCGCAGTCGAACAGGATCGTCCAGGTCAGCGCCGGCAGCGTAAGCATCCGCATGATCGCGACGAGATGGGTGAGCGGGAGCAGGGCGAGGGCGATATACTGGAGGAGGATGGGCATGAGCGTGAGCGGGAAGAAGGTGCCCGAGAAGAGAGCCATCGGCGTGATGAAGAGGAATGAGGGGTAGTTCAGGGTGTCGATCCCCGGGCTGACCGCGGTAAAGCACATCGCGATGCCGGCAAACATCAGGCCGCCGAGGAACCCGAACGGGATCGCAAGGAGCGCCAGCGGGAGCGAGACCACGCCGAATGCCGCGAGAACGGGGAGCATGATGACCACGTAGATGACACTCCGGGTCGCCCCCCAGAGCAGCTCGCCTGCGATGACGTCTTCGATCGAGAGGGGTGTCGCGATCATGGCATCGAAACTTTTCTGGTAGTACATCCGCACGTACGAGCCGTACGTGCACTCGAAGAAGGCAGAGTTCATGACGGCGATGGCAAGGATGGCCGGTGCGATGAAGTTCACGTACGGGATGCCGTTGATATCGTGCACGTAGGACCCGATTCCAAGGCCGATGGCGAAGAGGTAGAGGAGTGCCTCTACGAGCGGCGGGAAGAAGTTTACCTGCCATGTCCTGACAAAGACCACCATGTTCCGGTACCAGACCTTCCAGGCACGCCTGGTGATCCGGGGAAACGAGAACAGGGACTTCATGGTTACTCCCGGAGTGTCCTCCCGGTCAGTTTCAGAAATACATCTTCAAGGGTAGCGGGGCGTGTGGTAACTTTTTCCGGGCTGCACCGCTCGAGCAGGGCGCGGGCCACGTCCCGGGAGGATCCGGTCGCAATCTGCAGGGTGTCGCCGATCTCTTCATACGGGACCTTCATCCCGGCGAGACACGCGATCACATCGGCACTCTTCTGCACCTCGACGATCTCGTGGCCCACGTGCTGCTCGACAAGGTCAGCGGGCGCCCCTTCGACCAGGATCTTCCCGTTGTCCATGATCACCAGCCGGTCGCAGAGGCGGGCAGCCTCGTCGAGGTAGTGGGTGGTGAGGACGATGGTGTTTCCCTGCGCCTGCAGGTTCTTGAGCTTCTCCCAGATCAGGTGGCGTGCCTGCGGGTCGAGGCCGATGGTGGGCTCGTCAAGGATGAGCAGGTCCGGGTTGTTGACCAGCGCCCGGGCAAGGATCAGCCGCCGTTTCATCCCGCCGGACAGCTTCTCGATGGAAACATCCCGCTTCTCTTTCAGCTGGACAAATTCCAGAAGTTCATCGGCTCTCTTTTTCGCCTCATCGGAAGGGATATCGAAGTACCGGGAGTAGTAAAAGAGGTTCAAAAAACAAGTGAAATCCGGGTCAAGGTTGGTCTCCTGCGGGACGACACCGAGCCGCTGCTTGATTGCCGCAGGAGACTCATCCGGGTCTATGCCCAGTACCCGGAGGGTACCGGAAGTCCGGGGCGAGACGCAGGTGATCATCTTCATGGTGGTGGTCTTCCCGGCACCATTCGGGCCAAGGAACCCGAAGATCTCCCCGCGTTTCACGGCGAAGCGGATGCCATCGACTGCAACGACGCTCCCGTAGGTCTTTTTCAGGTCAAGGGCTTCGATGATATCGGGCACGGTTTCACGCTTTCAACCAGAGATGCGACGGGTGTCCATAAAAACCCTCATGCCGGGTTACCGGGCCTGGATTCAGGGATGGCGGAGCCGGAAAAATGTTATCCCAGCGGCTCCGGCCTGACGAGCACGATGCCGGCGATGAGGACGGCGAGCAGGGCAACGGTCCCGAAGAGCACCATGGGGTCGACGGACGCAACATTATAGATGAGGATATGCCGGACCATGCCCGTGAGCCCCGCGATGAGCAGGGCCCGCACCTCGACATGCTTGGTCCTGAAATAGACGGTGACCGTCTCGAACAGCACGATGATCGTGATGGTGAGGAGGAGTGCGTAGATGACATTGACAAGCCCGTTCGCGAAATCCCGGGACAGGATCATCTGGGCGATCAGCTGGAGTGCGTCCCAGACAGAGAAGACGGCGATGATCGTGAGCAGGATCGCCACGATTGTATACAGGATCATCGGCACGAGAGAAAAAAAGAGATCAGCATGTCCATGACGGAGCGGTTCTTAACCCTTCGTAACCCTCGCTGTTGGTTATCGCTGGGGTGTCGCCCGGTGAGGATAAAATAGTGTGGGAAAATGGGAGTCTCTCATGGGATCTCGTACGCGGTTACCGCCGTGTCCTGCGCATCCGCTCAATGCGGACAACGGCTTCCGCCGCCGCTTCCCGCACATCGGAGGAACGATCGGTCTCACATTTTTTCAGCCGCCAGATCGCCCGTGTGTCCCCCAGCTTCCCGAGCACGACCGCCGCACCGATCCTGACTTCCGTCTCCCTGTCCTGCAGGCACCCGATCAGGGCTGTGACAGCGGCCGGGTCCTTTATCCGGCCAAGCGCGGCAATGGCGGCTGCACGGACTTCCGGTTCGGTATCCCCAAGGGCGCTGATAAGAGCAGCGACACCGGAAGAGTCCCCGAGCCTCCCAAGCGCCTGTGCGATCTCAAAACGGACTGACGGGTGGGGATCGGCAAGCGCAGCGGCCAGCAGGGGGATGGCGGAGAGGTCGCCGGACTTTCCCAGACCGGTTGCCGCTGCCAGGCGTTTTTTTAACGGACCTGCACGCAATCCGGCGATGAGGGGTGTATTATCGTCCATGAAAAACGGGGTCCCGGGATCTTCTCCCTCATTGTTCACATTCATATCCGGATTCATAGGCAGAGATGATCTTCTTCGCCACTTCCGGGGAGAGCCGGTCGTGGACCAGGTGCACGAGTGCTTCCACGTCCTCCACGGGAAGGCAGCCCATGCTCTCTTCGCCTTTCTGGATCATATCCGAGATATAGGTCAGCTCATCATCGCTGAGCCTGCCGATCCTCCGGATGAAATCCTCGCTGTCTTCGGAAAAATGGTTGGAGACCGGAGGCAGGATGGAATGGAACAGGTGGCCGGAGCCGGAGCAGGTCAGGTCGCCGCATTCCGGCGCGAGTTTTTTTAAGATGGCGATATCCCGTTCGTCGAGTTCCCGTGGCATGGTAACTTTCCTGATCAATTATGATCCGGGCTTTGGAATAAACGTGCGTGAAGGGCACCGCTCGCTCTCACGGTCCGGCGTGGTCCCGCCATTGATGCGGCACTCACCCCGGTCCTTTGACGTGGGAGTATAACTTACGCAATCTACGCAGGTAGGCATACAATTCTCTCTGTTCGTCTGAGTGAATGATGGTTTTGGTTCCCGCGAAAACGAACGAATCGGTAAAACAGGCAACTGTCGGTCGATCAGCTTACCGGTGTGGGTGAAAGCAGCCCGGTACCGGAAAAAAGGAGATCAGAAATATCTGCCCAGCCAGTCCCGGAAACCGGCCAAAATTCCGCCGGAACTCCCTGAACCGGATGACTTCTTCGCCGTCCTCGGCTGCATGGTCTGTGCGTGGGAGATCGTCCGGCGTACCGGAGGAGCTTCCCGTGCCGGGATATCGCGGAGGGTGCCCTGCGGTTCATCGTTCATGGGCTCGAAACCCCACGAAAATCCTACCTTATAGGCCTTTTCGTTCTGCCGGATCCAGTTGGCGGCGTTCATGTACCCTCGGTCTTCTGCCTTCTTGACCGTGTCCTGGTGATCGAGCGTGAAATGGATCTCTCGCTGGAGAGCGACTAACTCTTCATATACTTTTCCGGGGACCTTGATCTTCTCCCTGCTCATAACTCTTCCTATAGGGTTATGCAGGGATACGATATTTAATGCTTCCCCTAAAAAACGCCAAAATCAAGGGATATTCGTAATACGGCTTGTACCGAACGGCCAGAACAGGCATCGCGCAAGATTGATAAGCGCTCCTGACAACGTTCACTCATAGTACGTAAGCAGGAGCAGATCATGGGAAAAGTCATCTATGACGGGGACGATTTCAAGAGGATGCTGCGGACGGACATGCTCGCCCTGCAACGGATCGTCAGTGCACGGAAGTTCGGAGTCCACGAGATACGCTACAAGGACACCAAGATCAAGGTCGAGATCACGAAAAAGGGCGACGATATCGTGGTGAAACGGTTCCGGCCCGTCTGATCCTGGCATAGCCAGACTATTTTCATATACCGGGTTATGCCTTTCCCCGGTATTTTTTCGTGCATCACCCTCTTCTTTTCGATCGATGAAGGATGGTGAACGGTGCTGCGATGGATACTACGAAAGATATTCACCTCTGAAATAACTTCCCGAGCTGCCGGCTATACCGTTGAGGCATCATAGAGCCGGAAACATCCTTCTCAGGCTATCCCCGTTCCTGTAAGCAAAATTTGATAAACTATAAGGTTTATATTACAAAATGTCAAATAAACTTTACAAGATGCGGGAGTTTATCCCCCTCATCGAATCTCTTCAAAAGATGCCAATATGAGGTACCAATCATGGAAAAGATCAGTATCATTGCAGTTCTCGCAGCGGCCATATTCGTTGCCGCGATCATTACCGCGGGATGCACGCAGGACACCGGCAGCAGTTCAGGTTCCCCGGCAAACGGCCAGCAATATACGACCTCCGGCGCGGGAAACACCCCTCCATCGGGTAACGCCGGATCCCAAAGCGGCGGTTACGCCGGGAACTCCGGCAGTGCCGGCGGGAGCCAGCAGTCCCGCATGCAGGGTTTACTTACGAATCAGACCCGGCTGGCAGCGACTGCCGCCACCCTGGGGGTGTCCGAATCAGATCTCCAGAATGCCCTGAACAGCACCGTGAACACAACGAACGGGCGCCCGAACCTCGCCGCTGCTGCACAGCAGCTCGGAGTTACCCAGCAGCAGCTCATGGCCGCGTTTGGCTTCCCAGCCGGTGGTTACCGGGGCAACCGTTCCCCTGCCATGGCGACACCGGCATCCGGCCAATAACCTGGTACGGTGACCCATGTCCCGATCCTTTTTTTTCCTGTTGTTATGTTCGACAATCGTTCTTCTCATCCTTCTCTCCTCTCCTGTCGCGGCAGATGATAGTAACACGACAACAACCGTACCGACGACGGTAACGACAACGGTACCGACTACCATACCGACTACCATACCGACTACCATACCGACTACCATACCGACTACCATAGTGACAACGGTACCGACCACCATAGCGACAACGGTACCTACCACCGTAACTACGACTGCCGCGATTCTCCCTGTCGCAGGGTTCAGCGCTACTCCGGTATCGGGCACGGCGCCTCTGGCGGTCCAGTTCACCGATGCCTCTTCCAACTCCCCGACAACATGGAGCTGGAGTTTCGGTGACGGGGGGACGAGCACGAGCCAGAACCCCTCGTATACCTACACCACGCCGGGAACGTATACCGTCAGCCTGACCGCTTCCAACTCGGCGGGGAGCAGCGCGGTTGATACCATGACGGGCTATGTCACGGTGAGCGCTGCGACGGCAACCACCGCTGTGACTACAATGGCAACCACTACACAGCCGCAGGTTCCCGTAGCAGGGTTCAGCGCTACTCCGGTATCGGGCACGGCGCCTTTGGCGGTCCAGTTCACCGATGCCTCTACCAACTCCCCGACCACATGGAGCTGGAGTTTCGGTGACGGGGGCACGAGCACGAGCCAGAACCCCTCGTATACCTACACCACGCCGGGAGTGTATTCCGTCTCCCTGACCGCTTCCAACTCAGCGGGGAGCAGCGCGATGGATACGCAGACGGGCTATATCACGGTGAGTTCTGCAGCAACGACCATCCCGGTACCGATCTTTTCCGCCTCACCGACATCCGGGGCTGCACCCCTCGAGGTGACGTTCACGGACGAGTCGACCGGGTCACCGGCATCATGGAGCTGGAGCTTCGGGGATGGCGGTACCAGCACTCTGGAAAATCCCACCAATACCTACGAGAACAACGGGACGTACTCCGTGACGCTGACGGAAACGAACTCGCTTGGTACCAACGCAACAACCGAGACGGGGTATATCGTGGTCGGGGTTGCGGCGCCGGTCGCCTCTTATACGGTATCATCCACCTCAGGCACTGCACCGTTCAACCTCCAGTTCACCGACACCTCAACGAATGCACCAACATCGTGGACCTGGGACTTCGGCGACGGTACGACCGGAACCGTTGAGAACCCGTCCCACACGTACACAAATCCCGGCAGTTATGTCGTGACCCTGACCGTGATGAACGCCGCAGGCACCAGTACCTCAGTCCAGCAGGATACGATCACCGTGAGTGCCCCGGTCGCAGCAGCAACGTTTGCGCCGGTTGTGACTGCAGCACCCCGGCCCACACTGCCTACGGTCTCCTTTGCGGGGACACCGATCTCGGGCGCTGCCCCGCTCACGGTTCAGTTCACCCAGACGGCCCCGGGATCGCCTGAATCCTTCGCATGGGACTTTGGTGACGGGGGCACGAGCACGAGTCAGAACCCCTCATATACCTACACCATTCCGGGGACGTACACGGTCACGTTCACGGTGAAATACACAGAAGGGAGCGTTCCCTCGGTATTGACGAGTTACATTAACGTAGGCGAGCCCTCCACGCCATCTCCTCTCTCTCCTGATCTCCCGCTTATCGCACTCGGGATCGCCGGGACGGTATCGGTGATGATCACGGGCCGGCGGCGCAGGCAAAAGCCTAAATAATCTGATACCCGGGAGGCGTGGGGTATCAGTCATTCAGGCCGGGTGCACAGGTGCGTAGGCACCCGGCAGTTGGCACAGCCCACAGGGGCTTCTCTGCTGAGGAGAGGAGCTCACCGCCGGAGAATGGCTCTGCGATGAACACTGCCTGCCGGTCTCTATTAACCGTCTGTTGCCAATCCGTAACTCTCATGTACTATTATTCGCAATATTCATGAATGGGAAATACCGTTAACCGGAATACGGAGTCCGGTCTCAACCTCCTGATCCTCTCCATCTCCCTTGCCATGTTCATGGCAGGCCTTGACGGTACCATTGTCAATATCGCCCTCCCGACCATCTCCGAGGCGTTTCAGGTCTCATCGAGCACCGTGAGCTGGGTAGCGACGGCATACCTGCTGGTGATGGCGGGCTGCGTGCTGGTCTTCGGCAAGATATCCGATATGATCGGGTTCAAGAAAGTATTCCTCTCGGGTTTTGCCATCTTCACGCTCGGGTCCTTTGCATGCGGGCTTTTGCCGGAGATCCTCGGCGGGCTGTACTCGCTGGTCGGTTCGCGTATCCTCCAGGCCGTCGGCGGGGCGATGATCTCTGCCATCGCTCCCGCCATGATCACTGCCTATATCCCGATGGAGCAGAAAGGAAAGGCGATGGGCATCGTCATGACGATGGCGGCGCTCGGTACTGCCCTTGGCCCGACGATCGGCGGCGTCCTGACCCAGTACCTCTCGTGGCACTGGATCTTCTTCATCAACGTACCGGTCGGGATCTTCGCTGTCCTGCTCGGGGTAAAGGTCATCCCGGAAGCGGTCGGAAGGGAGAGACTGGAAGGCTTCGACCGGGCCGGTGCAGGGCTGGTATTCGTAGGCCTCGCCTCACTCCTCTTCGTAGTATCGGAAGGTGCACCCCTTGGCTGGACATCCCCGGTCATCGTCGCACCCGCAATCGTAGCTATCGTTTCCCTGTCATGGTTCGTGTGGCACGAACTGCGGGTGGCCGATCCGCTGCTCGACCTCGGCCTTTTCAGGAACCGGAATTTCCTTGTCACCAACCTCCTCCTCTCGCTGGTCTTTTTCAGTTTTGCGGGGATCAACTACCTCCTGCCGTTCTACCTGAAGTACGTCCGCAGCTACGACACCTCGTCGGCCGGGCTGATCATGACCTCGCTCTCCTTTGCCATGATGGGGGCCGGTATCCTTTCCGGAATGCTCTACAACCGGGCAGGGCCACGGCTGCTCTGCATCGCTGCGGGTGCCTTCCTGACGGCAGGCTACTTCCTCATGACCCGGCTGCATACCGATACCCCGGCCGGATACGTTGTCCTGAGCCTGGTGCTGATCGGCTTTGGCCTCGGCCTGATGATAACCCCTGCCTCGAACCTGATCATGAACTCGGTAGCTAGGACAAAGCAGGGGATGATCTCAAGCCTGACCAGCCTCGAACGGTTTGCGCCCCTGACCCTCGGGATCGCCGCATTCAACCTGATCTTCATCCAGGGTGTCCTCGCGATTGCCGCGGGCCACAATGTTCTGATGACCTCCCCGGCGGACATCAAGGTGCAGGTGCTTGCCGCCGGCTTCGACTTCTCGTTCCTGCTCTCGTTCGTGCTCGGGATCGTCATCCTCGTCCTGGCTCTTGTCGTCAGGGAAGAGGTCCATCCGGATTATCGGACCGGATCCGAGGAAGAAGGGCCCGCGATGGGGATGATCTGACCAGGAATAGACTCTTCTTTTTCCTGTCCCGCTCCTTTGGACTGCCTGCTCCAGGAAATTTCTTTTTTCATCCTGCCTGGGTACCGGCAGCAGATCTCTCCCGGGGTGGTCAGCCCCACGTCTCCCTGTGCAGTGGTTCCTGATCCCCGCAGGTTGGGGATGTGAGGGGGTCGTGGGGGGCGGGCATGGTATGGATCACGGGTGATACCCCCTTACTCAGGTGGGGACCCCCCTATTGCAACAGGCTCTCCATCTTCTTCCTGTCGTACCCGAAGATAAATTCATCTCCGATCCGGACAATCGGAGCGCTGAGGTGCCCGGTCTTCTCGATAATCATGGTCCTTGCCTCATCGTTGGATGCGAGATCGATCTCCTCGAACGGAACATTCCGGGAACTGAGGAACTCCTTGATCTCGTGACAGTTGTGGCACCTCGGCGTTGAGTAGATGGTCACTTTTTTTTCCTCTCCCAGTTTTTCCCCGCCCCACATCTTCTCGATAAAGGCCTCGCGCCCGGAGTAGGTCTTGTACTGCGTGTATTCCCGGGGCTTCTTCTTCGCATAGTCCTGGTGGTACTCCTCGGCAGGATAAAAATTCGTGGACGGCCGGATCTCCGTTGCTACAGGTTTTTTGAACTTCCCGGAATCGTCGATCTTTTTCTTTGAAGCCTCAGCGATCCGCTTCTGCCCGTCATCGTGATAGAAGATGGCGGTCCTGTACTGCGATCCCTTGTCCGCGAACTGGCCCTCATCGTCAGTCGGATCGATCTGCGTCCAGAAGACGTCGAGAAGCTTTTCATACGGGACCTTGTCGGGATCGTACGTTACCTGCACGGATTCGAGGTGTCCCGTAGTGCCTGACGAGACTTCCTCGTAGGCTCGGTTTCTCCTTCGTCCCGCCGGCATACCCGGCCACCACTTCCGTCACGCCTTCGATCTGCTGGAACGGTGGCTGCATACACCAGAAGCAGCCGCCCGCAAACGTTGCCTTCATCAGTTTTCTGTCCATAGTATCCTTCTCTTCTTCCGTCATCCGAACGTAAACGTATACGCCCGCAGGCCCGGCTGCGGGATCTCCAGTTCCAGCGTGTGCTCACCATAATCCTTCCCCGCCACGAGCTGGTACAGCTGCTCGTCTTTTACCATGGCGACGCCACCGGAGACGTCAGGCCCGGCACTATCGCCAACCGGCCTGCCGTCCACCATGACGCTCACATTCGTTGAATTCCCGGCGCTCGCGACAAAGTAGACGTTCTTGGCATTGTACTGGAAGACGATCGTGCCATTCCCGGCAGTCTCGGCATACTGGTCGGTAAAGTTCCACGTCCCCCCGAGGTAGAGCGTATTGGGGAGGATCGAACCCGGCAGAGCCAGCGTCTGCATGCCGGTCACTGACTGGTTTCCGTTCCCAAGGTACTGGTTCCGTGCAGCACCGAAGTATGTCTCCGGGCTGCCGACCTTCGAGAAGTCAACGCTGACCGCGTCCGCAGGAGTTGTCGTCGTGTTGGAGATGGTAACCTGGATCCCGAGCGCGTCAGCCCGCTCCCGTAAGAGGCTCTGGATCTCCATTTCAGTCGTGTTGTAATCGCCCTCGCCGATGTGACGGTCGACGATAAAACCGTCGATGTCAATCAGGTAGTCCTCCGGCCAGTACTGGTTCCCGTACGAATCCCAGGTCGCGTAATCGTTGTCGAGCACCACCGGGTACCTGATACCGAACTTCCGGACTGCCGCCTGGACATTGTCGGTATCGTGCTCGAACTGGAACTCCGGGGTATGGACGCCGATGATCTCAAGGCCCTGGTCATGGTATTCCGCATACCACATGTTCAGGTAGGGGATCGTGCGTTCGCAGTTGATGCAGCTGTATGTCCAGAAATCCACGAGGATAACCTCCTTTCCGATCAGGCTGCCGATCGTGATGTTGTCCACGTTCACGAACCCCGAGGGCTCGGCTATCTCTTTTGCGTACGGGTAGAGCTTTGCCTTCTCGGCGTTGATCGCCGTCCGGTTTCCGGGTGCCACCGGTGTCCCGACATAGGATCTGTTCGGGCTGAACTGCTCCAGGTATACGATGGCTCCCGCGATCAGGATCACTGCTACCACCAGTGCAATCGTCCTTTTTTCCATAGGATCAGCCCCCCAGGAGGAAGTTGTTGAGCAGGGGCAGGTTGGCGACAAGGGCCAGCGTCTGCGTGAAGATCAGGATTCCTACGACGATCAGCAGGACACCAAAGATGATATTCACATAATAGAGGATATGGGAGTACCGTGTTATCCACGCCGCTGCCCGCGAGGCAAAGAGCCCCACGATGATGAACGGCAGGCCCAGCCCCAGGGAGTACGCGAGGAGGAGGCTGAACGTGAGCGCCGGCTGGGTTGCCGCAAGGCCGATGATCGCCCCGAGGGCTGCCCCTACGCAGGGCGTCCATCCTGCCGCAAACGCAACGCCGAACAGGAACGAGGTCAGGTACTTTGATTTTATGCCGGTGACAGCAATCTTATGCTCCTGCTCGAGCCACCCCACCCGGATAAGGCCGGTCAGGTAGAGGCCGAAGAAGATAATAATGAGTCCCCCGGCCCGGGACAGCCAGAGCTGCACACCGTAGGCAACCGAGTTCAGCACCGTATTCAGGAGGACGCCCAGGAGAGAGAAGACGAGCGAGAAGCCGGCGACAAAGAGGAGGCTCGCAACAAAGATATCCCACCGCTTCGCGGCCCCTTCCCTGACCGTTGTCCCGGCGAGGTAAGCGAGAAACCCCGGCACCAGCGGCAGGACACACGGTGCGAGAAACGATACGATACCCGCCGCAAATGCTACAAGATAGGAGACTTCAACCATAGCGGCACTCCGGAACGTCCATGGAATATTTCCTGTCCCCGCTGCCGGTTGCGGCCATCTTCTCCGGGAAACAAGCCGGGGTTACGAGACCGGCGCTCCTTCTCTTGCCATAATCTTCCATCGTTCTTCCTGTTGATACACGGGATATTTTTCTTGCGGCTCTCTTGCATTCCTGGATCAGCTGAATGAAATTATTCCTCTTCCGGTTCTTCGATTCCCTCGAATAGAGATCCCGTGGAGGTGAGGCGTTATACCACTCAATAGGAACTGCATTTTTTATATTTTTCGGCTATTGGCAAAATCTGTGCATCGCAGAGACTATCCCGGAACATAGCATCAGAAGCGCCGGAAGTGACAATGACTACTTAAAAAGTTCCTGCCTGATCCAATCGGCGATGATAAAAAGGATTCTGTACGGTATCTACCCGGGTCGGGAAACTGTCAGAACATGATGACGGGTTACCGGGTCCTCCGCCGGTCTCCCGCGATGAAAAGGATGATACCGGCGCCGATCAGCGCAGCCGGTGTCACCACGACCGGAATCGGGGCGTGGGTCGTTGGTACCGGTGAGGGAACGAGCATTGCCTGGATCTTTACGATCTCGCCGCTTGCCGGCCACCGGGTGATGGTGCCGGTAAGGGTGGTATACCCGGAGCTCTCCACCCGGTAGGTCTGGAACGGCGTCCCCGTGGTTGCGACGGTCACGAAGAGCACGCCGTTTGTGATGCTCCCTTCCTTGACGGTGTCGAAGTATACCTGCGCCCCGTCCACGTTGCTATACACGGCAAAGATCCCCTGTCCGGATCCTATGGGTGGCGGCGACGGATAGAATGCCGGCGTATAGAACGAGGTGCGGCCCGGGCTGACTGTTATCCGCTGGGTATCAGCGGGGTAGCCGTTCAGGGTTGCTTTCATCGAGTAGGTGGCCGGTATCAGGTTCGGGATGGCGACAGGGGAGACCCCGTAATAGGCACCGTTCAGGTAAATGGCCGCACCGGCCGGATCGGACTGTGCAAAGATCGCGCCCGTCGTTCCCGGATTGGGCGAGGGCTGGAGTGCCGGGTAATAGCTCGCGGTCTGACCCGGGCTGACGGTGATAAGCTGGGTGCTGGATGTATACCCGTTCAGCATCGCCATGATAGAATAGGTACTTGGGATCAGGTTCCGGATGGTGAGCGGGGTGTTCCCGTAATTGACGCCGTTCAGGTAAATGGCCGCACCGGCAGGTGTGGACTGGGCGGAGATCGCCCCGGTGATCAACGGCGGGTTGGGTGACGACCGGAGTATCGGGTAATAGCCCGTGGTCCGGCCCGGGGATACGGTGATCGTCTGCAGATCGGCGTAATAGCCGTTCAGGGTCGCCATCACCGAATAGGTACCAGGGAAGAGGCTCTGGACGGTTACCGGGGAATTCCCGTAACTGTTGCCGTTCACGAAGATCGTGGCACCGGCCGGGACGGACTGCGCATAGATCGCACCGTTATTCATCACCTGGCCGTTCACCGTGACATAATCGGTCTTGGTCATGGTATCGGTGCCGTACATGTTACTCGCGGTCATCGTAACCGTATAACTGCCCGGATCCGCATAGGTATGCGAGGGGGTCCCTGTCGATGAGTCGGTTGAGCCGTCACCGAAGTCCCAGTACCACATGGTGGGGGTGTTGATCGAGGTGTCCGTGAACCGGACCGTGAGCGGCCCGGAACCCGACGTAGGTGAAGCCGTGAAATCGGCAACGGGCCCGAGCGGGCCGGGCATCGGCGACGTCGTCTCTTCCTCCGTAGGCATCAGCGTCGGCTCCCCGGTCGGGTAGGTGACCGGTTCCTCGGTAGGCATGAGCGTTGGTTCTTCGGTCGGGTACGTAACCGGCTCCATGGTCGGTTCTGTGGTCGTCTCCCCTGCCACCTGTGCCCTGATGACCGGGATGCCGGCTCCGGCGATGATCTGCCCCGCCGGACTGGTAACCCCGGTGTTTGCCGGATTGCTGTCCGTCACGCGGGTATCTCCTGCCACGGCGGCCAGGCATACCAGGCAGAGCACAAGGGTCAGGATAACCAGGATAACGTCTCTCTTCATAACACCTCTCCTGCTACGGATAGTCTGGCACCCCTGCCTATATATTCAGCGATGAGTTCCCGGATACAGGCTGATACTCTGTCAGTGCACGGTTATGGCGGGCTGGGGATCCGGCCAGTCCTGTAACCGGGCCGGGTGAGCCGGTCCTTTTTCTTATCGGTTCTGTCCGCTGTAACCACGAAAGGTGGTCCAAGAGGAAATATGACCGGCTCTCTAAAAGAAAACATGACGGTAGCCCGCGAGGGAACATGACCGGTTGTTCGGGAGGAACCATGAACGGCGACAATTTCCCCAGTGGTACCCCCTGATCACAAACCACTCATGAGGGGCAACAATGGTACCTTTTTTCAACAGGATATTCCCCTATCAGGTAATCCCATCTTTCCGATCGGTTCCACGGTTTTAAACATTCGGAGAACAGGATCATCGGCGTGAAAGTGCTGCTATGGGGATTCGAACCCCAGTCGCGAGCGTGAGAGGCTCGCATGATTGGCCGGACTACACTATAGCAGCAGTTGCTCACTAAAATGGGCGATGTGGTTACTTATAGTTTTTTACGTGGCACACCGGCAGTCCTTCAGGACTGGCGAGGGGGACTTCACGGAAAAAATTAAGAGAAGATCCACCGAAGGTGGATCTTCGAATGATAGTTTTTTACAGGGACACGTCAGGGGGCCGGTGCTCAAACCACAAACGGGATGAGCGCCTTCACCTCCCTCTTATACCGGAGATACTCCTCACCGAACTTCTCCAGCAGCACCTTCTCTTCTTCCTGTATCTTTATAAGGAACCCGGCAAGCAGGATGAGAAGGCCGTAGACGGCCCAGCCCCTGCCTATGACGAGTGCCGTCCCGGCGAAACCGGCAAGGATCCCGGTATAGATCGGGTTCCTCACATAACGGTACGGCCCGGTCCGGACCAGCCGGTGGTCCACTTTGATCGTGACACTCCCGCTCCAGTTCTTTCCGAGGTGCACCCGTGCCCAGACTGCAAACCCGAGGCCGAGAAGGGTGATGGCGATGCCGGCCCCCACTGCAACGGGGTTCCCGTCAGTAAACTGCCCGAGCAGGAACCTGTCCCAGAACTGTCCGGAAATGATCGTCCCGAGGATGATGACCGCGAGCATGAGAAAGAAGAACCGGGAGAAGACCGGCTGCCGGCGCTCGACTTCGGATCGGGTCAGGAATGCGACGACCAGCCAGTACAGCCAGAAGGCTGCCCAGATGATCCCTTCAGCCACCAGGTAGTCCTGCAAGTCCCCGTCCTCCCCTCCCGTTCCCCGGCAGTCTGCCCGGTGATCCCGGCTCGTTCCGCCCGTACGCACAGGTAAATTGTCCGGAAAATTCTGTGCCAGGTCTACGTATAGTTTTTTATCCGGCCCTGCACCCATGCGGCAGGACACGGCCGGTCGGTACAAACAACTATATCTCGGACATGCGGCGATTAATATAGGAATGAGTAGTCTTGAGGAACAGATAAAAGAGCTCGAGGACGAGCTGACCAAGACCCCGTATAACAAGGCTACTTCCAAACATATCGGGCGGATAAAGGCAAAGATCGCACGGCTCCGTGACGAAGCGGTCAACCGCGCGATGAAAGCCGGAGGGGGCGGCGAAGGCTACCAGGTCAAGAAGTCCGGCGACGCAACCGCAGTCCTCGTGGGTTTCCCGTCAACGGGTAAAAGTACCCTCCTCAACAAGCTTACCGGCACAGCGAGCGCCGTGGCCGCATACGCGTTTACCACCCTCACGGTCGTGCCCGGTGCGCTCGAACACAAGGGGGCAAAGATCCAGATCCTCGATATTCCCGGGCTCATCGCCGGCGCAGCGATGGGGAAGGGGCGGGGAAAGGAGGTCATCGCAGTCGTCCGTGGTGCCGACATCATCATCATCCTCGTCGACGTCTTCAATGAACGGCACTTCGACGTCCTCATCAAAGAACTGCACGACGCCGGTATCAGGATCAACGTCCCGAAGCCGGATATCACCATCAAGAAGTCCTCACACGGGGGTATCCGCCTCAACGCGGTCGGCACGCTGGACCTTGGGATCGAGGAAGTGCGCTCCATCCTTGCCGAGAGCAAGATGATGAACGCCGAGATCCTTATCCGGGGGAATGCCACGCAGGACGACCTCATCGATGCAATTCAGGGAAACCGCGTTTATGTGCCGGCTTTTATCGCGGTCAACAAAGTCGACCTCGTGGACAAGGAGCGTTACCTGGAGATCGAGCACGACATCGCCGGACGGTTCGGCAGCCCGCCGCTCATGATCTCTGCCGCTGCCGGCTATCACACCGAGGAACTCAAGGATGCCATCTACGACTGCCTCGGGTTCATGCGGGTCTACCTCAAACCCGTCGGCGAAGAGGCCGACCTCGACGAACCACTGATCATCAGGAGAAAGAGCACGGTCGAAGATGTCTGTAATAAGCTCCACCGGGAGTTCGTCCAGAAGTTCCGGTACGCCCGGATCTGGGGCAAGTCGGTCAAACACCCGGGGCAGCGGGTCGGGTTGACCCATAAGCTGATTGACGGCGACCTGCTCTCGATCATCGTCGAGCATTAAGTCTCGTTGCGATTTTTATTCCTTTTTAAAAACCGGCAGGCAAACTATTTTCTCCTCCGATGTCCACCGGACGGGCTGGCAGGAAATCACTGACGTGTGCGGAGAGCGTCATAGATTATTGAAAGCGGGGCTTCGGTCTTTATCCCGTAGCCGGAGAAATGCGTGCGGGTTGCCGGATAGCCTTCCGTCCGGATCCGCTCGAGGACCGTCATGATATCCGGGGGAGAGCAGCCCAGCAGTTTTGCCAGCACGTGGTAGTCATAGTGGCTGGAAGCCGGCAGTTCGTCCCGGCAGAGTTCGAGCAGTTTTGCCAGTTCCTTTCCGGACCCGAGCTCCATGCCTCCGAGCCTCGCGATCATCGCTTCAACGATTTCCTTGTTCCGGAGACTGCCGAGCCAGAGGGGGCCGATCGGCTGGAGACTCGCCCCGCAATGCGGGCAGGTCAGGGATGAGGGGAACATGGATCTCTCCTCCTCGCGGTACGGGCACTTCCGGCACTGGTGGACAAACCCGAGGTTCTGTACGCCTGCATCCGCCGCTTTCGTCCCCCGGAGGAGGCGGAGATGGAGCCGGAAAAAATGCTCCTTGGCATAGCAGAAGAGCGGCTCTACGCCCCGGTCATAGCGTGCGGTTTCCCGGACGACAAACCCGAGCAGGACGCGGAGCCCGACTTCGCTGTGGTACTCGGTGTTCATCGGGAGGGCATCGTACCTGCGGATACCTGCTTTCAGGTGGGCCCCGCACAACGGTGCAGTATCCGTTGCCGTGACGAAGAGGAACCTGCGGGTGCCCCGTATCCCGGCGTCGATGAAGGGTGCCGGCGTGCCAAACGGGTCGAGGTCCACCGCATCGAACGACTGCTCCGAGAGCAGGGCGTTTGCGTCCCGGTGGATGACCGTAACGGGCAGGCCTGCCCGGGTGGCATTGCGGGTGATCAGGTCGATGGCGGACGGGTCCCGCTCGCTGATCGTGACGGGGATTCCGCACTCGCGTGCCACCCGCAGGCCCCGGACTCCGGTAGCCCCCATCGCGTCGAGGTAGTCTGAGGGTTCCAGCAACGGGAGGAGGAGTATCGTTGCGTCGCGGTTCAGCTCCATCCGGCGGTTGAAAAAGATCGGGGCCGAACCGGGAGGGAACCGGGACGTGTCGTCCTGTACCGGGACGAGAAACGTTGTCTTCCCCTCCGTCACCTCCACGAGATCCATGGTGCCAGAGATGTTCCACCGCGCAAAACTTATACATATTCCCCCGCAATGGATATGGGCAGGGCGAGTGGCTTAGCCCGGACATAGCGTCAGCCTCCTAAGCTGAATGCCGGGGGTTCAAATCCCCCCTCGCCCGTCGTCTGTTTTTTCGGTACCGGATCTTCGCGCAGTTTAATACCTATCCGGTCAGATCCGTACCCAATGAGCCTTGCAGGATTTTTCCGGATCTGCCGCCCGGCGAACTCGCTGGTTGCGGGTCTTGCTGCAATCGTCGCTTACCTCATCGCGACAGGCACGGTCGTCCCTGCAGTACTCCTCCTCTTTGCCATCGTCGCCCTGATCACGGCTGCCGGTAACGTGATCAACGACTATTATGATGCGGATATCGATGCGGTCAACCGGCAGGACCGGCCCATCCCCTCCGGCACCGTGACCCGGGGAGCCGCCCTCAGGTTTTCCGTCGTCCTGTTCTTTACCGGCATCGCAGTCAGCTTCTTCTCGACACCCCTTTGTATTGGGATCGCGGTCTTCAACTCGCTCCTGCTTGTCGGGTACGCTGCCCGTCTCAAGAGCACCCCGCTGGCCGGGAACCTCACCGTCGCCTACCTGTCCGCCAGTATGTTCCTCTTCGGGGGAGCACTGGCCGGGCTTCCCGGGCTCGTCCACATGATGCCCATCGCCATCATGACATTCCTTGCCATGACCTCCCGCGAACTCCTCAAGGATGCGGAGGACGTGGAAGGCGACGCTGCGGGCGGGGCATCCACGCTCCCGATCAGGATCGGTGTCCGGAAGACCGCACGGATTGCGCTGGTATTTGCCCTGCTTGCCGTTGCTGCCAGTGTCGTGCCCTCCTTCTGGTGGGGGGTCTGGTACCTTGCCGGGATACTCGTCGTCGATATAATCGTTATCGGATCAGTGTACCTGTCCTTTAACTGCGATACCCCGGCTTGCGTGAAGGCCTCGGGCGCTTCCGCGTTCCTGAAGGCGGGGATGTTCGCGTCGCTGATCATCTTCACCCTCTCAGCGGTGTTCCTCCGGGGGACGATTTAAAAAACCGAGCAACAGGTTTATCCCCTGATCGTACCACAGTTACCCTGAGAGTGCAATGCCTACCATACTCCAGAAGGGAAACACCTATTTTGCACAAAAAGGTTCTTACTTTGAGGGGAATGTCAGGATCGACGGGGACTTCATCGTCCCCGCCCACACGCATTTCTGGGGGAGGCTGAGCGTGAGCGGCAACCTCGAGCTCGCACCCGCTCGAGCGTAGCCCTCGATATTGCCTGCTGGAGCGCCATCATCGGCAGCCAGTGCAGGGTCAAGGGCCCGCTGGTCGCCCACGGGGATGTCACCGTCCTGGACCACGCGGTCGTCCATTCCATCCAGGCAGGCGGGAAGGTCATCCTCCGCCCGGGCGTGACCGTTGGCGATGTGATGAGCGCGGAGACGATCTTCGTCCACGGCAGGATAAAGAGCGGGAAATTAACCGGCAAGAATATGAAGGTCCTCGGGAATTGAGGCGGGGTCGATCCCGAGGACTGCCACGTCGTAGATATCCGCCCAGTTGGCAACCGTTTCCACGCATCCCTCTCTCAGCGTCACCACCCCCATGACCACGAGCCCCATCTTGTCGGCCATGTCGATGCCCTCCTTCACCTCGGCAAGGCACCCGATGCCGAGAATGGCCCTGGGGCGGTACTTCTTCACCATCCGCTTGATGAAGGATGACCCGGGGACGAGGAAGATCCGGTAACCCATCTTTTCGAGAAGGACCCGGGCATCGCTGACCTCGCACTGCCCGCAGCCCTGGCACTTGAGCCCTTCCGGCGTGAGGTGGGCAGGGCAGCGGGACGAACGGAGGCACTGCGGCATGAAAATCGCCCGCTCCGAGACCGGGACGCGCTCGAACTCTGAGGAGTTCATCGTGTTGTGGAGTTTGATTAAGAAGGTGAGCATCTCGCGGTCCTCAAGCCCGAGGAGCCGGAAGAACGCCTTCATCAGGCCTTCGAGGAAGACAAGCCCCGACCTGATCAGCCGGGGGAAGTAGAGCCTTCCTTTCCGGATGGAGTAGATCGAGATGACCACGAGCACGAACGCTGCAGCCAGAGCTCCGAGTACGATGATGAGGGTCATCTCGCCGATGCCATACATCAGGGAGTTCCAGGTCAGGAAATCGAGATCCATTGGCGTGGGCCTGCTGCTGCAGGTTATAGTCTCTGCTTCGGGGCTGTCACTGACCCGGGATCGATGGGCGGGTAGAGGACACCCTGTTCGGTGATCACTGCCGATACCAGCTCCATGGGGGTGGCATCGAAGGCATAGTTCTTCACTTGTGCGCCCGGCGGGATAAAGGTGCGGTTGCCCATCACGCTCAGCTCTTCCCTGCCCCGCTGCTCGATAGTGACGTCACGGGCGGTATTTTCCGGATCGAAGGTGGAGTACGGGGCCGCGACATAGAACGGGATGTTGTGGTACCTGGCGCAGACCGCGTGCATGTAGGTGCCGATCTTGTTGAAGACCGCGTCGCAGGTGATCCGGTCCGCCCCGACGATGACCGCATCGATCGCACCCGCCTGCATCAGGTACGCGGCTGTGGAGTCCGTGATGACGGTCACGTCGATCCCGTCCCGCACGAGTTCCCACGCGGTGAGACGGGCCCCCTGCAGGAGCGGGCGGGTCTCGCAGGCGATGACCTTCACGTCCTTTCCCGCGTTCACGGCGGACCGGATCACGCCGAGTGCCGTCCCCCACGACGAACAGGCCAATGCCCCGGCATTGCAATGGGTGAGGACCGTGCAGGAGTCCGGGAGGAGGCGGGCGCCGTGCTCCCCGATGGCGTGGCAGCAGGCGGTGTCTTCGCGGGCGATCGCCTCTGCTTCGGCGAGGGCGATCTCCTTTGCCGAGGCGGTATCCGGCGCCCGGGAGATCGCCGAGAGCACCCGGTCGATCCCCCACCCGAGGTTGATGGCGGTCGGGCGGGTAGCCCTGAGGACCCCGGCTGCCCTTTCGACCTCTTCCATGAACCGCTCACGGGTCCCGTCATCCGCGGTGGCCGCCGCGAGGGCAACCCCGTAGCCCCCCGCGACGCCGAGGGCGGGCGCCCCGCGGATCTCCAGCCTGCGGATCGCCTCCGCCAGCCGTCCGATGGTCCTGCACTCGATGATCCGGTACTCGCCCGGGAGGAGCGTCTGCTCGATATAGCGGATGCAGCCGGCGGGGGTGTCCCACCAGAGCGTGGCTGAATCGTTCATGCCGTCCGCGTCCTGATCGCATCGATGTAGGCCCGCATGGCTGCAGACCCTCCTGAAGCTACGCTGTCGGGGATGTCTTTGGGCGCTGCGGCAGTTCCGGCAACGTAAATACCCGGGCGCAGGGTAGCGACCGTGTCCACCGCATCATGGACCGGCCTGACAAATCCCGTATCCTCGAGGACGAGGCCGCACCGCTCCGCGAGCCGGCCCATATCCTCCGCAGGGCCCATGCCGACCGAGAGGACAACGAGGCCGGGATGGAGGACCAGCAGTTCAGAGGTCTCGGAGTTCTCGACCTGCACCACCATCCCGTCCCGGTCGGCAAGGATGTCCGAGGGCATGCCGCGGAGGAACTTCACCCCGAGCGCTTTTGCCCGCTCGTAATACTCCTCGTAGCCTTTGCCATAGGAGCGGATGTCCATGTAGCAGATGGTCACGTCAATATCCGCATGCTTCTCCCGGATCAGGATGGCGTTCTTGATGGCCTGCATGCAGCAGACGCAGGAACAGTACGGGCGGGCGGCGGTCATGTCACGCGAGCCTACGCACTGGACGAAGAGGACGCTCTTCGGTGCCTGACCATCGGACAGTTTCAGCAGCTTTCCCCCCGTGGGACCCCCGGCATTGATCATCCGCTCGAGTTCGAGGCTCGTGATGACGTCCGGCAGGAGGAGGTGCCCGAGTTGGGGCTTGCCCCGGGCGTCGAAGACGGTGTAGCCGGTCGTGAGGACGATACTTGCCGCGTCGAGGACGATCTCCTTCTCGTCCTCCTCGTGCCGGATCGAGCCCGGGCCGCATACGTCATAGCAGAGCCCGCACTCGATGCAGTGCTCGTTGTCCCGGATGACGATGTCGGGGACGGCCTGCGGGTGGGGCTTGTAGATCGCCTTCCGCACCCCAATCCCGGCATCGAACCGGTTGTAGACCTCCACCGGACAGACCTCGATACAGTCGCCGCAGCCGGTGCAGGACGACTCGTCGACATAGCGCGGGTGTTTCTTTGCCGTGACCCGGAAATGCCCTGCTTCGCCTTCGATCTTCTCCACGTCCGTGCAGGTGTGGATGGTGATGAGCGGGTGGCGGGACACGTCTACCATCTTGGGCGAGAGGATGCACATCGAACAGTCATTGGTGGGGAAGGTCTTGTCCAGCTGCGCCATGTGCCCGCCGATGCTGGGCTCCCGCTCGATGAGGTGGACGCGGATGCCGTGGCCCGCGATATCGAGCGCTGCCTGGATCCCGGCAATACCAGCCCCGATGACGACCACGTCACCCATGCCGGGCATACTCCTGAGCAAGTTCAATGTAGGAAGCGGCATTGGCAAGGATCTGCTGCAGCTGGGCGTCGCTTGCCTTCTTGATGATCTTGCCCGGTACCCCGACAACCACGGACCCTTCCGGGACATCCGTACCTTCTGTTACCACCGCACCGGCACCGATCACCGATCCGCTGCCGATCCGTGCGCCGTTGAGGACGATCGCGCCCATGCCGACGAGCACCCGGTCGCCGATGGTGCAGCCATGGAGGATCGCCCCGTGGCCGACCGAGACGTCGCTCCCCATCAGCACCGGGTGGCCTCTGCTCGTATGCACCACGCAGTTGTCCTGGATGTTCGAACGGTTCCCTATCACGATCCGGTCCTTGTCCGCCCGGACGACCGCCCCGAACCAGATCCCCACCTGGCTGCCGAGCGTGACGTCGCCGATCACGGTCGCATTGCCCGCCCTGAACAACGGCTCGCCGGAGACCTTTGCATCCATATGCATAATAACATAGGAAATTAAGAACCAAAGAGTATGAAGGTTATGGTAGGGGGCACCTTCGACCCCCTTCATGACGGGCACAAGAGCCTTCTCGGGCGGTCCTTCGAGATCGCCGGGCCCTCCGGCAGGGTTGTCATCGGCCTGACTACGGACTCCTTTGCGAGCGGCAAAGTACATCCCATCCGCCCGTTTGCCACCCGGAAATCAGAACTCGAGGAGTTCATACGCGAAAACATTCGCAAGAAAAAATTTGCGGCTCCCTGGACAATTGAGCCCCTGAACGACCGGTTCGGTTCTGCCATCGATGCCGATTTCGACGCCATCGTCGTCTCCGAGGAGACCCTCCCGGTCGCGGTCGAGATCAACCGGCACCGGCGCGAGAACGGGAGGAAGAAAGTGGACATCCACCAGATCAGCTGCGTGCTGGCAGACGACGGGCGCTGGATCTCGAGCACCCGCATCTACCGGGGGGAGATCGACGTGCACGGGCATGTGCTGAAATGAACAAACCGCAGGGGTCATCCTGTTTGCAGGACTTCTGTCTTTTCTCGTTATAGAAGTGTCTTCAGCGAGAGGGACGCCCCCCCGGCCCCCTCCCCTCCCGACTGCCGCCACCGGCAGTCAGTCGGTCGGGCGGGGGAGAAAATGGAACCCCCCGCACGTCAAACGGGTGTTGCGGTGCCACCCGTTCCCGGGGAAGGGGGGGATGGGGGGAGTTTCTTTAAAAAGCCGGTTTTAATAAATGAGAAAGACTTGTAATTAAGATTTTCAACATTCTAATTACCATGAAGAAAGAATTATCTTCTTTTAATTGATAGGACTTTTTAAATGACTAATAATTTATCAACCACTGCGCAAGCAAAACAATTAGCCAAAGAAATTCTTGATGACATAGAAATCAATAATCTTCCCATTTCACAGGTATTATTCAAAACAACGAGATTGGCCCGAATATTGCATGATACTGATGCTCAAATATGGCTTTACTATTTACTAAATGGTTATCCTATAAAATTTGATAAAAAACAATTAGGTAAATACGAAAAGTATTACAGTTACACTTACACCTTTGCCGAAAATGAAAAGAAACAATATTCGTGTTCCCTACCGTTCGTTGAATCTTTTAAGAACGATTTTTCAATTAACTCTTTTATTCATACAGATAAAACTGGTAATGAATTTATTGCAGCATCGAGTTTACTTCGTTCAGTAATACATTATTATCAACTAGAAAAGTCCGCATTGCATAATTATGTTACAGGTGTTTTCATCTCTCTCTCAATTGGGGATATTGCAAATGATATTTTTCAAGAAGCAAGAATTACGGTAGATAATTTCATCAATGAAACTTGTTCAAAGGATACAACGGAAAAATTACTGGCTATTAATGACAGACTAAAGGAGAATAATCAAGAAGCATATTCCCAAGCACTACTGTCGTGTCGTCGAATTCTCGAATCGGTTGCTGATTCGATTTTTCCAGCTCAAAAAACACCATATATTAGTGTGAATGGAAAACAACGAGATGTAGGGCCAAATAATTACATCAACCGTATCCTTGCCTTTATTGAACAAAATACAACACAAAAAACATACTCGTCTTTAATCACCACTGATCTTGAACATTTGAGAGCTGAGATTGGACGCATTGAATAATGAATCCCAAAAGGGCGTTCATGATAATGTTACTAAAGAGGAGGCGCGCCTAACGATTATCCAAATGTATCTTATAATCGCTGAGGTGGCGCGAATTAAACACAGGATTCCTGAAATGAAAAACACTTGAGAAGAGATTAGGACTTGAAAAGTGGTACGCCCTAGCGAGACTTGGACTTTCTTAAAAATGAAAAGTAACATTGATATGCGCTCTTTCTGACGCTGATGTAAAAAAGACAAAATTTTGTGACTTTTACTTTGAGTTTTTTAAAAAATCCAATAAGGAAGCAAGCCCTCGTTCTTGCCATGCGTTCGATCACAGAATATGGCTCGTCAGGTCCTTGGTGATGACCCAGTCGCAGTAGCGGCAGTGGAGCCCTTTTGGGAGGACGTCGAACTTGCTCGTGATCGGCTCGTTGGTGTTGGAGATGCAGCCGGGGTTCGGGCAGCGGACGATGCCTTCGATCAGGGTCGGGATCTCGACGCCCTTCTTCTCGAAGACCCTGAAGTTCCGGATGATGTTGATGGTAGCCCGGGGCGAGATGAGGGCGATGCGGTCCACCTCCTCCTTCGAGAGCTCGCGGTTGGTGAGCTTGACGATGTCCTTGCGCCCCATATGCCTGCTCTGGACGTTGGTGGCGATCGAGAGCGCTTCCTGCGTGGTCCCGGTGATGCCGAGGATCTTGACGACGTTGAGCGCCTCGCCCCCGTCGATATGGTCGATCACCGTCCCGTTCTTGATCCGCCGCACGAGGAGCCCCTCGTTGTCTGCAGAATCGGCATTTTTCATTGCAGCACCCTCATGAGCATCGCCATCCGCACGGGAACGCCGTTCTTCGACTGCTCGAAGTACCGGGCATGGGGGGAGTCGTCGACCCTCGGGTCGATCTCGTCGACCCGGGGAAGGGGGTGGAGGACTATGAGATGTTTTCTCGCGTCTGCAAGGAGTTCCGGGGTGATCCGGTAACTCGTGGCCACGTTGAAGTAGGACGCGGAGTCCGGGAACCGCTCGCGCTGGATCCGGGTGACGTAGAGGACGTCCACGAGCCCGATGATCTCCCGGATGTCGTCGTGTTCGGTGATCTCCATCCCTTTCTCCCGGAGTTCCGCGACCAGGTTCGCCGGCAGCTCGAGGCCGTTCGGGGAGATGGTGTGGAGGCGTGCGTTGTAGAACGAGAGGGCCGAGGCGAGGGAGTGCGCCGTCCTCCCGTACCTCAGGTCCCCGATGAGCGCCACATCGATCCCGTCGATCGGCATCGACTGGCGGATCGTGTAGAGGTCGAGCAGGGTCTGGGAGGGATGCTGGCCTGCCCCGTCGCCGGCATTGATGACCGGCACGGTCGAGAACTCGGCCGCGAGCCGGGCCGCCCCCTCTTTCGGGTGGCGGATGACGATTGCGTCCGCGTACCCGCTCACCACCCGGATCGTGTCCGCGAGGGTCTCGCCCTTCGCCATCGAGCAGGCGTCCACGCTCCCCACGGAGAGCGAGGTCCCGCCGAGCCGTGCCATGGCGGACTCGAACGACATCCGCGTCCGGGTGCTGGGCTCGAAGAAGAGCACGGCAAGGATCCTGCCGCCGAGAGCATCCTCCTCGTAGTTTTTATTGTCGATCTGTTCCGCGTGATCCAGTAACTGGTCGATCCCGTCCCGGTCGAAGTCCCCGATGGATATGATATGCCGCGTTGCCACCCCTCCCGACTCGTGTGTACGATCATATCTCTTTCCTGCCCTAATTACCTATCTTTCCCGGAGTCGCACGGTAATTACCTGTCATACCCGGACCTCCGGCCCGGCACCGGTGATCCCGGCAGGAATGATATTATTGGATCATTACGAACGTTTATGAACATATACAGGTTAGGGGGAAGGGTTTGGACCATATTCCTATTGCCCGGCCGGTGATCGGCCAGGATGAAATTTCAGCGGTGACTGCGGTCTTAGAGTCCGGCATGCTCGCTTCCGGCGAGAAGGTGGCAGAGTTCGAGAAAAAATTTGGTGATTACTGCGGTACCACCCACGCGGTCGCGGTCAATAACGGCACGGCGGCCCTCCATGCCGCGCTCCTGGCCGCAGACATCGGCAGCGGGGACGAGGTGCTGGTCCCCGCGTTCTCGTTCATCGCCACGGCGACTGCCGTCTCCATGTGCGGCGCAAAACCCGTCTTTGTCGACGTGGACGAGGAGACGTTCACCATCAACCCCGCCCAGATCGGGGAACGCGTGACGCCGAAGACCCGGGCCGTCATCGGCGTCCACCTCTTCGGCCAGCCCTTCGATGTTGGAGCCGTCCAGAAGGTCTGCGAGGCCCACAACCTGAAACTGGTCGAGGATGCGGCGCAGGCCCACGGCGCCCTGTACAACGGCCAGAAGACGGGGGGGTTCGGCCACTTCGGCTGCTTCTCGTTCTACGCCACCAAGAACATGAGCACCGGGGAAGGCGGGATGGTCACCACGGGCGAGAAAGCCTATGCCGAACGGCTGCGCCTGATCATCAACCACGGCCAGAGCGAGAAGTACCTCCACACGAGGCTCGGGTACAACTACCGCATGACCGAGATGGCCGCGGCCCTCGGGATAACGCAACTGAAGAAACTGGACAAGTTCAACCTCCGCCGCAGGAAGAACGCGGACTATCTCAACGCGAACCTGAACGCAAAAGGACTCGTCAGGCCCCTGGCAGCCTCGTATGCGCACCACGTCTACCACCAGTACGTGGTCCGGCTCACCGACGAGTTCCCCATGAAACGGGCGGAGTTCGCCGACTACCTGAAGGTAAAGGGGATCGGTTCTGCCGTCCATTATCCGATCCCGATCCATCGCCAGCCCCTCTTCGGGCTGGAGAACGACCCGGACCCCTGCCCGGTCTCGACCAGCCTCGCCTCTTCGGTGCTCAGCCTGCCGGTCCACCCCCTGCTCGACCAGAAAGAACTCGCCTATATCTGCGATACCATCAACAAGGTGACCTGAGATGGACGTCGGTGTTATCGGTGTGGGGTCGATGGGAAGGAATCATGTCCGCGTCTACTCCGAGATGAAGAGCGTGGACACCGTGGGCGTCTATGACGTGAACGGCCCGGCAGCAAAGGAGATCGGCGGGAAGCATGGGGCCGTCGTGTACGACACGGTTGCCGCACTGCTCGACCATGCCGATGCCGTGAGTGTCTGTGTCCCGACACCGTTCCATGCGGCAATCGTGGGACAGGTCTTCTCCGCAAAAAGATCCGTGCTGATCGAGAAGCCGATCTGCGCGACTGCAGACGAAGCGGTCAGGATGATGCTGGCTGCCCCGGAAGGCATAACCGTCGGGGTGGGGCATATCGAGCGGTTCAACCCGGTCGTGGAAGAGATCCGGAAGATCGTCAAGAAACCCCTCTATTTCGAGATGAAGCGGCACAACCCTGCCTCCGCCCGGGTCACCGGCAGCACCGTGGTCGAGGACCTGATGATCCATGACATCGATATCCTGCTCACGCTCTTCTGCAACACGCCTTCTGACATCCACAGTGCCGGCAATGCTGACGTATGCAGTGTCCTGATGAAGTGCGGGACCCTGCCTGCCGTGCTCTCCGCGAGCCGGAAATCGTCCAAGAAGATCCGGATGATCTATGTGGAGGAGGAAGAGTTCACCATCGAGGGGGACTTCATGACGCAGGAAGTGACCATTTACCGAAAGCCGGGGCGGTACCAGTTCGAGGCGGAGCGCTACGTGCAGGAGAACATCATCGAGAAGGTGATGGTGAACAAGCTCGAACCGCTGAAACGCGAGCTCAGTATGTTCATCGAGTGCGTGGAAAACCGCCGCCCGTTCCCGATCACCCCGGAACAGGCCATAAGGAACCTGCGCCTCTGCGAGCAGATCCAGGCAGGTCTCTAGAGGAAGGGAGGCAGGAACGCTGTGAGCTTACAGGATCTCCTGGCAAAACGCGGGCCGATCAAAAAGATCGGTGTGCTCGGCATGGGATATGTCGGCATCCCTGCAGCGGCGCTGTTTGCGGCCTCTCCAAAGTTCGAGCTGGTCTACGGTTTCCAGCGGGACTCGCCGTCCTCGGGGTACAAGATCGCGATGCTCAACCGCGGGGAGAGCCCGCTCAAAGGCGAGGAGCCGGGGCTCGGGGAACTGCTGGAAGACGTGGTCAGGGCAAAAAAATTCCGGTGCACGTCAGACTTCTCCCTGATTGCCGGGCTCGACGCGGTCACGGTCTCGATACAGACGCCGTTCCTGGACAAGGACGACCTGCTTCCTGACTTTTCTGCCCTGTTTGAAGGGATACGAAATGTGGGCCGTTACCTGCAGCCCGGCATGCTGGTCGTGCTCGAATCGACCATCACACCGGGGACAACGAACGGAGTCGCTCGTGAGATCCTCGAGAAGGAGTCCGGCCTCGTGGCAGGCGCCGGTTTTGCGCTCGCCCATGCGCCGGAGCGGGTGATGGCCGGGGAGGTTGCTGCGCAATATCCGGGAACACGACCGCATCGTCGGCGGGATTGACGAAGTGAGCACCCGGAGGGCTGCGGAACTCTATGCACCGGTCCTGACAACCGGTAAGGTTATCCCCATGACGGCCACCGCGGCAGAGGTCACCAAGACCGCGGAGAACACGTTCCGGGACCTCCAGATCGCGGCGATCAACGAGCTTGCCCTCTACTGCGAGGCCATGGGGATCAATGTCTACGACGTGCGGGCCGGTATCGACAGCCTGAAAGGCGAGGGGATAACCCGCGCCATGCTCTGGCCCGGTGCCGGTGTCGGCGGCCACTGCCTGACCAAGGACACCTACCATCTCGAACGCGGCGTCCAGGTCCTCGGGAAAGGGACGCTCGACTACCCGGAACACGAACCCTCGCTCTATGTCCTCGCCCGCCGCATCAACGACTTCATGCCCCGGCACATGTTCCGGCTGACGATGGACGCGATGAAACGGATCGGCCTGGACCCGCTCGGGTCAAAAGTGTCGATCCTCGGCTGGGCGTTCCTCTCGAACTCGGACGACACCCGCAACACTCCTTCGGAACCGTACCGCGAACTGCTGCTGGGTGAAGGATGCCATGTGGTAGTCCACGATGCGTATGTCTGCGAATACCCGGGAGTGCCTCTCGTCGCGGATATCGAAAAGTCCGTGAAGGACACCGATGCGGTTGTCATCTTCGCCGGGCACACCCAGTACCGCAACCTCGATCCTGCCATCATCAAAAAACTCTCCGGCAGGAAGCACCCGATCATCGTGGACGGGCGCAACATGGTCGACCCCGATGCCTTCATCAGGGAGGGGTTCGTGTACAAGGGGATCGGGCGCGGCGACAAGAACGGGCATGCGATCGTGGAACAGTGAATGTCCGCCTCTTTTTTTGATTACGAGGCCTCAGGGAATCGTATCCTTATCCTGACAGGAGATTCTCAATAGAACCGGGGCATTTCGTATGAACACATTCTGGGAGGAGCGTTTCCTTAAAGAGGGCAGGATATGGGGCGATTCGCCCAGCCGGACCGCTGAGCTCGCGATCGGGCTTTTCAAAAAGGGCGGGGTGTGCAGGGTCCTTGTACCGGGTTCCGGGTACGGCCGAAATGCCGAAGCGTTTGCCCGGGCAGGGTTCAGGGTCACCGGCATCGAACTATCCGCTACAGCTGTGAACCTTGCGCTACAAGGTCATCCTGAAATACGGTACCACCACGGGTCGGTTCTTGATATGCCATTCGACGATTCGACGTATGATGGCATGTACTGTTTCAATGTTCTTCACCTCTTCCGGAGTGGAGACCGGGCGGTATTCCTGCAGCGATGCCGGGATCAGCTGAAGATCGGCGGTGTCCTGTTCTTTGTGGTCTTCTCCGACAGGGAGCCGAGTTTTGGCACCGGCAGGCTTGTCGAAGAGAACACATTCGAAAGCAAGCCCGGCCGTGAGGTCCACTATTACTCCGAAGCTGATCTGGTATCGGAGTTTCAGGGTATGGAGATTCTCGCTACCGGTATGGTTGAGGATCCGGAAGAACATGGGGAAGAGGGCAGGCACACGCACCAGCTCCGGTACATCTATGCCCGGAATACTGTGTTGAGAGATGAGCCGAAGATCGGAAAATCAGGTTGAACCGGGTCGCCCGGAAAAATTTTGGCCCGGGTCCCGGTTGCGACCAAAAATTTTTCAGAAAATTTCGGCTCACGATTTTTCCGGAAAAATTTTCGATTCCATCAAATTACACGCCGGTTGAAAAAATCTAGTGTTAGTTGTACATCCAACAGTTGTATAATTATACAACTATTGTCAACATAACTAACACTCCTTTTCGCGCCGAAAAAATTTTTGCCGGATCACACTGCTCCTCTCCCCCTCCATTTGGACGAGTCGAAACCCTCCGTCATCTCAACTTTTCTCAAGCAGTGACCGGACAAGACTATTGGAATCTGGATCGGAAAAGAACCTGAACGCAACTTCCCCTTTTTCAGTTATCCGGTACACCTTCGACCTCCTGCTCTCAATCGCTGTTTCTTCCTGAACAAGTCCGTTCTGCCGGAGGGTACGCATAAAAACAGAGAACGTCCCGTGCGTCAGCTCGGCCGCCGGCTTCCTCCCCTGCTTATATTTCACGGGCTGCACCGGTGGATCCGATGGTTTTGGCTTTTTGGTACGCGATGGGACATATACCGACCAGAGCTGCTTGTAGATGTACTGCCGGGACACCCATTGCGGAGGAACTCCTGCATCTTTCCCGCCGGTCCGGATGAGAATGGCGAGGATGGTCTGGTAATTGGGATTAGTGAGCAGCGTGCAGACGGAGCGGTCCGGGAGCGGGACGCTCCGGGGTGCCTTTTCATCGAATGTGGCGCAGACCCCGCCGTCAAGCCATGGGGCGAAGGCCAGGAGCGCCATACAGAGCGGTTTTGACCCGCCGGAGAGATCGAAGGTAAACCGTGCGTCCGGGTACCCGCGTCGGATCTTCATGAGCGTGTCACGGACTGTGGGATAGGCTGGCGGGAAGACGAGTTCAAGGGTAAAAGGGATGGAGAGCGATACAGAGATCTCTTTTACGGCTGATACTGCTTTCCTGACTGCCAGCCTTCCCTTTTCCACCTCGGGATCCCGTGATATTTCATAGATAAGATTGTCCGCAAAGACGTACGTCCGGGTGATGGTGGGGAGCGTGCGGATGGCGGCCGGGTACGCGATATGGATCTTCTCACCGGCACTGATGATGTGGATGTGTTCGCCCGGTGGCATGGATCAATGTCGGGATTTGTGGGTTAAATGGTTGTTTGTCCGCGGTGAGGTTTCTCACTAATGGTATTGAATATTGTGGGATGTTTATAGATCCTTTACTCTTTGTAAAATTTAAGATAATTAATGGCATTTGGATAAAAGTACAAAAATGTATATCCTCAAGAAATTATATTATTTTTTAATGGTATGATATGACCGAGTGGGATATTTTTTTCAATAAAATTTCTGACGAAATTACCCGGTTATGTGACAATATGGAATGTAATCGGCCCTTTTTTAGAGGATTACCTAATCGAAACGATCAACTACTTCCCACTTTATTTCATAATGAAAACGCTTTAAACTGTCTAACTATTGAAAAAGACCTGTATACAGAGTTTATCTCTCATTCAGCGATGATCCATTCAAAAGAATTTTCCTCAAAGGATTCATGGGATATTTTGTATGAAATGAGACACCATGGTTTACCGACGAGATTGTTAGATTGGACTGAAAATTTTGCAGTAGCCTTATTTTTTGCCTTACAAAAAAAATCCGATAATCCATGTATTTGGATTTTAAATCCAAGGGAGTTGAATAGGAAATCAATTAAATTAGATGGAATTTTAGACGTCACGAAACCTGACATTGATTATTATTCACTCTTCATAGAAGAAGATCCGGCTAGGAAAAAATATCAGCCATTTAAAAATCCAATAGCCATCTATCCATTAAGGAGCCATCCCCGTTTACTGGCACAAAATGGGGTGTTTACGGTTCACGGAACCGAGATTAAACCCCTAAATAAGTTTTATCGTGGATGTCTCAAACGGTTTGATATTCCGAAGTCTGCAATCCCAGATGCCTATCGATTTCTAACAATGGCTAATATTAACGATTTTACATTGTTTCCGGATTTAGATGGACTAAGTCGTTATTTAAAAAAGCGTTATTCTCTTACCTAAAAAAATAGAAATTATCAGTGGGAAAACGGCAAAATACAGTAGTAATCCGATTTCCAGAAAGATCACAATTAAAGGATCAAGGGATCAGTCTTTCTTTTTATTTTTATACTGTCCGGTGAACTGACCCTTGTTATAATTCTTTGAATCTCTTTCTGCGATATGCATGTCCTGATGGGTCTTCGGATTGTGAACCCGTTCCTTTGCCATAAAAAAGAACTGTCCTCGAATTAGATAAATATTTGCCTCAGTGATGTTTTCTCAACGATTTTTTAATTTATCATAACTCTAGACTAATTAAAAATCTATTTCCTTGCGATCGTCACGTACCCCGAGTGACAAACAGAGGTGGAAGGCCGTGTCCCCCGCTTCTACCGGGTCATCTCCCGCTCGATCAGCTCGCGGATGTGGACTTCGGCGAAGAGCCTGGTCGCCGCATCGGTGACGACTCATCGGCTGATAGAACAATGGGAGCAGCATCCGGTCCAGCAGCCAACATAGCATAAATGAGGGAGCGGTTACCCGTTCCTCAGCACCGCTCCCGTGTCAGCCTGCCCGACGAGCGACGCGTAGCGGGCAAGGACACCTGTCAGGTTCTTCTTCGGTGTGGAATGCGTTTTCTTCCGCTTTTCCATCTCTTCCGGCGTGACGAGCAGGTCGATACGGTCTTCGTAGAGGTCGATCAGGATCCGGTCCCCTTCCTTCACGAGGCCGAGAGGGCCTCCTGCCGCCGCCTCCGGTGCCACGTGCCCGACACACGGACCCCGCGTGCCCCCTGAGAACCTCCCGTCGGTCACGAGGGCCACGCGGGCATAGCCCTGCCCCATCAGCGCCGAGGTGGGAGAGAGCATCTCCGGCATGCCGGGCGCTCCCTTCGGGCCTTCGTAACGGATGACAACGACATCGCCTTCCTTTATGCGCCGCTTCAGGATCGCGTCCATCGCGTCCTTCTCGCCGTTGAAGACGCGGGCGGGCCCCTCGTGCTTCCACATCTTCTCGTCGACCGCCCCGCACTTGATCACCGCCCCGTCCGGGGCAAGCGAGCCCCTCAGGATCTTCAGGCCGCCGGCTGCATGGACCGGTGTGTTTAAGGGGGCAATTACCCGCTCATCTCTTACCGGGTGTTCAAGGGCTATGGTTTTGACTGTTTTTCCTGAAACGGTCATCACGTCGTCAAGGGATGCTGCCAGCCGGTTCATGACCGCCGGGACGCCCCCGGCGTGGTACAGGGCTTCCATGGAGTACGGGCCACCGGGCTGCATGTTGCAGATATGCGGGGTGGTGCGGGCGATGTCGCGGAACGTATCGAGCGTGATCGGGACTCCCGCTTCCTGCGCGACCGCCATGAGGTGAAGGACCGTGTTCGTCGACCCGCCGAGCGCCATATCGACTTTGATGGCATTGGAAAAACTCTGGGCCGTAAGAATCCGGCGCGGCAGGGTCTGGGTTTTGACCAGCGGCACAATCCGCTCCCCGCTCTCGCGTGCAAGACGGAGCTTTGCTGCATCGACTGCCGGGATCGCTGCGCAACCAGGAAGGGACATCCCCAGTGCTTCGGTCATGCACGCCATCGTGTTTGCCGTATAGAGCCCCTGGCAGGACCCGCAGCCGGGCATTGCCGCACATTCCAGCTCGCAGAGCTCCGGTTCGGTCATCTTTCCCGCCGCCTGTTTTCCCACACCTTCAAAGATATCGATGAGCGAGAGATCTTTGCCGCCGAGGTGGCCGGAGAGCATCGGCCCGCCGGTCACGACGATCGTTGGGATGTTGAGGCGTGCAGCCGCCATGAGCATCCCGGGAATGATCTTGTCGCAGGTGCCGACACAGGCCAAACCGTCGAAGCAGTGCGCCTGCGCCATCAGTTCGATGGAATCAGCAATATTTTCCCGGGACGGGAGCGCGTTCCGCATCCCATCGTGGCCCATCGCGATCCCGTCGCAGATCCCGATGACGCCGAATTCGAACGGGACCCCGCCGGCAGCGGCGACGCCTTCCCGCACTTTCTGCGCCAGCGTGCGCAGGTGAACGTGGCCGGGGACGATGTCGCTCCAGGCGTTCGCGATCCCGATGAACGGCAGGTCCATCTCGCGGTCGGTGACCCCCAGCGACCGCAACAGCGCACGGTTGGGGGCCCGCTGGTTCCCCTTCTTTATCTCGTCGCTTCTCATAGTCCTTCATAATACTTTCACCGGGCCAGTATCTTAATTTCACTGGTTCCGCCCATGGCTCGTGCTCTGGGAGGGCATGCATTGGTTTCCGGAGAGATGCCGCAATCCGGTAGATTCTCAGGATATTGTCTATAAAAGGGCTTCCGTCGATCCACGCTGGCGGTGATCTGCCGGTACCATATTTACGACCGGTGTGCACAGGGGAATATGATATTGTCTGCGCTGCTTCAAAGGTTCACGGTAAAAACAAACATAAATACGAATTCACGCAAGAACCATGAAAATCATTCAGTTACGAGAGCTCCCCGCCTCAGGGCCTCTCCGGGGACCGATGAAGGAGGTCGAGAAGGTCTCAAAGACCTTCGAGGCACGGCGGGGCAAGAAAGTTGAACCGCCGCGGGGGCGAGTCGAAAATTCTTAATAGAATTTTCTTCAGCCAGCCCTGACCATCTGGTCACGGCTGGCTCCCCGTTGGGGACAGCCAAAGGCTGTGGAGAAGATTTTCGCCAGAAAATCTTGGACTGCGGCGGCGTTCATCGCAATGGTAAACGAGAGACTAATTCCCGTGATATCTGAATAATACGATTTTTGTAAGAAACCCGAACTGATTCTATCTTCCCTTCAGCAATATTCCTGTCGGTCATTTCCTCGCTATCGTCACATACCCTGAGTGGCAGACGCTCGTTGACGGACGCGTACCCCGCTTCGACCGTGTCATCTCCCGCTCGATCAGCTCGTGGGTGTGGACTTCGCAAAAGAGCCCGGTCGCCGCATCGACCACAATTGCCATCTGCTCAAGGAACGGCGTATAGCAGGCAAGGTATCCACCGGACCGGAGCAGGGCATGGGCATGGGTCACGTGCTCCGGCAGGATCTGCATATCGAGATGGACCACGTCATAGAACCCTTCCGCCGCGAGGAAGTCGGCGGCTATCGCCTCGACATTCCCGAGTTTTGCGTCGGCGATATTTTTCTGTGCCAGCGCCGAGAACTCCGGGCGGACCTCGTAAGTCTTCACGCTCTTGGCTACGCCGCCGAAGTAGATGGCTGCAATCCCGCTGCCGGTGCCAGCATCGAGCACCTCGTCCCGGTTGTTCATCCCGGTATAGGCGATGACAAGCCCGATGTCCTTGGGCAGCATCGGTGCGCCCGAGCGTTTGCCGTAGGAGAAAAAGTCGGTTGGACGGGGGATACGCACGGTGAACTTCGACCCGTTATGGGTGGTCAGGACGTCCCCTGCCGAAGCCCCGACGAGCGGGGCGAGGTCGAGCTGGCCCTTGTCGGTCGAGAGGGTGCCAGGCCCGGCCTTCACAAAAAATTCCCTGCCCTCTCCCACGAGAAGCACACGGTCGCCGCTCACGATCATGACTGTGACAGGCGCATGATGGCTTCGGCAATATCGCCTTTCGTTGCGACAAGCGCTTCTTTTGCTTTCTCTTCGGATACGTTCGCCTGCGCCGCGACCATGCGGACATCCTCGGCTGGTATCTCGGGTGCGGCCTCTTCGAACCGGGGCTGGCCGGTGATCTGGTAGGTGGTCTGGCCCTGCATGGTCATCGCGGAGACTTCCGCGGAGTCAAAAATGTAATTCCCTTTCGGGGTTTTGATTACGATACTCTGCACGTCTTCAATCTGCTCGACATTCATGCCGAGCTTCTTCATCATCGCCTTCATCTGGCGCGGGTTGATATTTCCCGGAAGCATCTTTCTCACTCCCCTGCCGTACTCTTACCGCTACTCCGTAATTAAATGCAAGCATCTCCGAACCCGAAACGACGGCCGCACCGCAGGCCAAAAGCCGGTCCCCGCCCGCGACAACGAGCACGTCGTCTCCCGCGCGGATGGCGGGATCCGCTGCCACAACGTGCTTGGCAAACGCGTTCTTCCCCTTTGCCACGAACTCAGCCACGTCATCGCGGATGACGACCCGGTAGCCGGGTGCGGGAAGGAGGGCCTGGAGGCGTTTTGCCCCTTCGATACCAAGCGTCAGCCTCCCGTCGGATGCCCGGACGGTCGCGAGACGCGTCCCTTCATACAACACCTGACGGACCCGACCGGTCGTGGAGAAGAGGAAGGTGCACCCTTCCGGGAAGAGCCCCGTCCCCACGAGCCCGCCGAACTGGAAGTCAGCGATCGCCTGGACACGCCGCAGCGAACTGTTCTCCGAGTATCCGGTTGACACGTTCAACAAACTCCTTCTCCGCGGGCTTCGGGATGTATGCCCCGGCCGCGATCTTATGGCCTCCCCCGCCCCCGCCGTACTCGGCAGAGGCAGCGCTGAGGGCCAGCTGGAGGTCGATGCCCCTCTCCACGACCCGTTCCGTGGTGCGCATCGAGACCTTGGTGAGGTTCCTGTCCTCCGGGACCTCGCACATGATCAGGATGGGCTTCCTGCTGTTCAGTTTCGAGAGGGCCATCCCGGCCCCGATCCCGACGATGGTGTCCGGGTACTTCCCGCCGACATGGAGCCATTGCAGGTTCTCGAGTTCCTTCACCCCGGTATCGATGATGAACTGGAGCAGGTCCCGGATGATCGCCCGGTGGTTGGTGAGCATGTGCTCCGCGTCCCGGTAGGCCGCCCCCCGGTCCCCCCGGAGGATGGCGCCCCCGACCTGCGGTCTCGACCACCGCCCGCAGGCATTGAGCATGGTAGCGTACTCCTGGGCGTTCCGCAGCGGGGTGCGGGGGAGCTCGTCCGGGAACCCGTAGGTCTCGGCAAGGAGGCGGTCGACTTTCTCGCCGTTTGCCATGAGCTGCTCGGCAAGCGCCGAGATGATCGTCCGCTTGTCGTCCACCGGGATCTCCTCCCAGACCAGCCAGCGCCCGTCAGTGGTCTGCTGCCGGATGCCGAGCCTTCTCAGGAACTGGCGGGCGCCATCAGGGTTGTTGCTGATCCCTTTGATGAACGGGTCGTCGTTGTACGCGAGGGAGAGATGGATTGGACGGGTTGCCGTGCCATAGCAGTTGAGGTCCTTCTTCCGCACCTCGACCGAGCGGTGCCGCACGCCGTCCTCGACAATGATGTCGCGGGCAGGCCCTACAAGGCCGCACTTCTCCCGTGCCATCATGTCACCGACGTTCCCGACGACCGCAAGCTTCGCAAGGTCGATATTGGCCGGGTCCAGCTCCTTTGCGATGAGGTAACTCACCCCGGCGGCACTCATGCGGGAGTGGCCGTACGGCAGGCAGTTGACCTGCGTGTACCGCCGTTCGCAGGGCTGGCTGACGTGGTGGTCTACGATCACTACCTCCCGCTCGGAGAGCCCCCGTTCCTCCAGCAGGTTCTGCTGCCCTGCCCCGAGGTCAGAGAAGACCTTGAGCGAGAAGTCGGACGGGACCTGCGGCATGGTGAGGGGCTCCAGCTGCCGGACAAAAACGGACCTGACACGGATCTCCTGCCGCGAGACGGCCTGCGACAGGATCGCCTCGCAGGCAATGCCGTCCGCATCGATGTGGGAGATGATGGTTATTTCCGGTGCGGCCGCGATCTGTTCTGCGGCTGCCTTGACATCATCGCAAAAACCCATTGTATATTATTGAGGAGTTCATACACATGAATTGTACTGGGTATGCGGCCTGAACAAGTGGATGGGTTTCTGGAGACCGGTGTCATCACCCCGGCCCGGATGCGTGCTGTCGATGCGAATGCCATAGCGCTCGGTGTGATCTCCCTCCAGATGATGGAGAGCGCCGGCCGGGCTCTCGCGGAATCGGTACCTGCCTCCGGCCCCGAACGGGTGCTCGTCCTCTGCGGGAGAGGGAACAACGGCGGCGACGGGATGGTGGCGGCACGCCACCTCCAGCTCGCGGCGGATACAGACGTCTGTTACCTCGATCTTGGGCAGAAGAGCAGCGCCTGCGCCCACCAGCTGGCAGCACTTTCACATTGCCGGGTCCCGCTCCATCCATTCGGATGCCGGGATGATCTCCTTGCCCTGCAGCCCCTGTTTGACAGAGCCGATGTCATTGTCGACGCCCTACTCGGGACCGGCAGTTCTGGTACGATGCAGGAGCCGCTTGCGACCTGCATCGCCATGGCAAACGCCTCGGCAGCCCGGATTATTGCCGCGGATGTCCCGACGCCGGGTATGCGTGCCGACCTGATCTGTGCCTTCCACCGCGCGAAGGTTGAGGGGTCGAAGGTTGTCGATATCGGCATCCCGGTCGAGGCAGAGTGCTGCACCGGGCCCGGGGACCTCACGCTCGTGCCGAAACGGCAGCAGAAAGCGCACAAGGGGGCAGGCGGGGAAGTGCTGATCATCGGTGGCGGCCCATACCAGGGAGCGCCCTACCTTGCGGGGCTCGGCGCACTCCGGGCCGGTGCCGACATCGTCCGGATCGCGTCCCCGGTCTTCGAACCGGTGCCGGACCTCATCTACGAACGGCTCGAGGGAAAAAAGGTAGGCAACGAGCATATAGAGCAGCTGGCCGCCCTTGCACGCCGGGCCGATGTCGTCGTACTCGGAAATGGCCTCGGCACGGAAAGCCACGCGGTGGTTCAGGTGCTTGCGCCCAGCTGCAAGAAGGCGATCTTCGATGCCGACGCCCTCAGGCTCCCGCTGCCGGTTGCGCAGGGCGAGACCATCTACACCCCGCATGCCGGCGAGTTCCAGCGGATCACCGGGACCCGGCTTCCGGACGATACCCCCGGCCGGGCCCGTGCCGCGAAAAACTCGGGCATCCGCGGAACCATCCTCCTCAAGGGGCACATCGACATCATCACGGACGGGGACCGGGTGCGGTTCAACCGCACCGGCGACCCCGGGATGACGGTCGGGGGGACGGGCGACGTGCTGGCCGGTATCTGCGGGGCGCTCCTCTGCACGCTCCCGGCGTTCGAGGTCGCGTGCATCGCAGCTTATGTCAACGGGCGGGCCGGCGAGGCGGTCGCTGCTGAACGCGGCGGCGGGCTCATCGCCTCGGACATCGTAGAAAAGATCCCGGCAATATTATACGGCAAAGAGCGGAGTCGTGCGTGAATGGCGGAGTTTACCCATATCGAGGATGACAGGGCACGGATGGTGGACATCAGCGGCAAGGGCGAGGTCGCCCGCGAGGCGACCGCCTCGGGCAGGATCTATCTCCGGCCTGAGACGCTCGCCGCAATCCGCGAGGGGACGGTGGTGAAGGGCAATGTACTCGCCACGGCACGGGTCGCCGCCACGCTCGCTGTCAAGAACACCGCGAACATCATCCCGATGTGCCACCCCGTCCCGATAAGCTCGATCACGGTCGATTTTTCCGAGGGGGACGGGTTCATCGAGGTGACAGTGGTCGTGAAGATGACCGGGAGGACCGGGGTCGAGATGGAGGCGTTGACCGGAGTGTCTGTTGCTCTGCTGACGGTGTGGGACATGGTGAAGTCGGCCGAGAAGGATAAGGACGGGCAGTACCCGGTGACGAGGATTGAGGGGATCCGGGTGGTGGAGAAGAGGAAGGGGAAGTGAATTAGAATGGTCGAGGGAATTGAACATATACTCGTTCTCATTTTCAAAAAATGGATACCGTAAGGACCATTAATGGATAATCTTCTGATTGGCAATTCCCAGAAACGGAGTTTCAGGGAAATACTTGAAAAATATAAGACTCGCCTAATCTCTTTTATCACACCTCGGTCCACACAAATTAAAAGGCTCAAAAAAATTGAAGGAATGGCAGAAAAAATTGCTAAAGAGAATCAAATTCCTTTTCCGTTTCGATGTGAAATTCGATATCAAAAGGGCAAATCATTCCATTCTATTGGATGTTCATTTTCTAATATGCCAAAATATGATGGAAAATTCAATATTTACATATATTCTCCTTATTTAATGGCATCAGAGTTTCAAATATTGCTAACAATTTTTCATGAATGTGGTCATTTCTTCCATGATTACGCTTCTGTTCCATCAATTTTACAATTACTTGAATTCTATCCAACAAACAAATTTCCAAAATTTTCAGGTACAGATGATTTCACTGAAGATTATTGCGAATTATTTGCCTGTCGAATGTTAAATTTAGTTTCAATTGATGAAAAAGTATCAAATCTGATGGACAGAACAATTAAAAGTGCGATACAAAACATGGAAAAGGAAGACGGTTTACAAAAACCATGATACAGGTTGTCCATCCGTCTACTCTCTATTAACGATTCCCGACGCGCAAAACGCCTATCGGGTTTTGCGCTACTCACTTACCTGTTCGCGGATTTAGGTTGGCGATAGAACCCCCCGAGGTGGATTAATCACCGGATCGAACCGGTAATTTGCTCCGCCGTGCCCCGTAGGGGCCCTGAGGCGGGGAAGTCTCGCAAATTCCTTGTTTTGTTGCAAGGCGCCGTTCTGATTATATGACAATTCATTCATCAAAAAATGACCTTCGATTATCGTTCCTGCGCCTGAATCCTTTAATACTCCCTCCATCCTATGTATACAGGCACACGGGATGCGTCCCGTTGAAAGGAATGTAGCCCTCAACCGGGCCGAACCTTAGGTGATCACCATGGTAAAATCGATGTACGCCTTTGTCAGGGAGGCATGGAAGAGACCTGATAAGTCGGAGGTCGCAGAACTCCTCTGGAACCGGATGCAGGTATGGCGCCGCGAGGGGAGCGTCGTCAGGGTCGAGCGCCCCACCCGCATCGACCGCGCACGCTCGCTCGGCTACAAGGCCAAGCAGGGCATCGCCGTCGCACGGGTCCAGGTCCGCCGCGGAGGCCGCCGGGCGTCGCGGTACGTCCGTGCACGCCGCTCGGCCCGGATGGGCAAGAACCGGCTCACGGCCGGCAAGAGCATCCAGCGGATCGCAGAAGAGCGCGCGTCCAGGAAGTTCCCGAACATGGAAGTGCTCAACTCCTACTGGGTCGGGCAGGACGGGAAACTGAAATACTATGAAGTCATCCTCGTCGATGGCCACCACCCGTCGATCCGGAGCGACAAGAACCTCGCCTGGCTCGCAAACCCGACCCACCGCGGGCGTGCCGAGCGCGGCAAGACCTCGGCCGGTCTCAAGGGCCGTGGCATGCTCACCCGTGGGAAAGGTACCGAGAAGACCCGCCCGAGCATCCGCTCCCACGCGAACCAGGGCAAATAATCTTATCCTTTTTTTGCGAAGTCTCCTGTATGAAGATCACCGATGCAGCGGTCTGGCCGTTTCCCGTTGGGGACTCCTCGGTGCGGCGGATGGCGCTCGAAGCGGCTGGTCTCGGCTTCGACAGCCTCGTTGCTATCGATACACCTGCCGCCGAACTCTACGGCGTGTCTGTGCGTTCCGGCATGGTGATACGGGATGCCCCGGTGCGGGACGTCATCTCCCGGGTGAAGCGGGCAAAAGATTCCGGCAGTGTCGTCTCGGTGCAGTGCGGGGACAATGGGTTTAACCGCGCCGTGATCGGTCTCCGGGGGGTCCACATCCTTCGCGGCATCCATGCGGCAGACAAGACCGCGTTCGACCACGTTGCCGCGAAGATGGCCGCCGACAACCGGGTGGCAGTCGACCTCGACCTCTCCCCGCTCATCGCAGGGCGCGGAATCGCACGGCAGCGGGCCCTGGTCCGCTACCGTGACCTCCTTGTGCTGCAGCACCGGTTCGGGTTTCCGCTGACGGTTTCCACCCATGCCCGCTCCGTGCTCGGGATGCGTGCCGTGCGGGAGGTCTCCGGGCTCTGCTCGCTCCTCGGTATGGAACCCTCTGAGGTTGAGCAGGCACTTGCAGGTGCCGCTGCCGTCACTACCGCCCCGGATCCTGCCGTGAAGGTGGTCTGATGGCAGTACGGCCCCCGACTCTCCGCGACAAGCGGCGGTACCTCCTTGTCCGTGTCGACCCCGAGGGGACACCGGTCGAACAGAAGGAGCTCTATTTTGCCATCTCCGATGCGATCACTTCGCTCTGGGGGGACGCAGCGGCCTCGCTCATCCAGCAGGCAGTAGTGGCAGCCGAAGGCCAGTACGTCATGGTCCGCTGCCTGCGCGGGACCGAGCGGGAACTGGCAGTAGCCCTCTCCACGGTTACGTCATGTCGGGACGTGAAGCTCGCCCTCCGGATCATCGCGGCTTCCGGTACCCTTGAGAGCCTCCGCGAGCGGATACGGAGCATCCCCGTCCCTCCTGCAGGAGATACCGTGCCCGGAGCGTGCAGGTTCGGCGGGAACGAGTTCGATATCGCGGCCTGCTCCGTACAGAAGGTTGATGTGATTGAAAAGGGATTTAAAAATACAAACCGATTGTTCTTGACAAGAGAAGATCTGGAGGAATCATAATGCAACCACAATATCAGATGGGATATGACAGGGCCATCACGGTTTTTTCGCCGGATGGCAGGCTCTATCAGGTAGAGTATGCCCGTGAGGCCGTGAAACGCGGGACCACCGCTGTAGGCATCAAGGCAAAGGACGGCGTCGTCCTGATCGTGGACAAGCGCGTGAGCTCCAAGCTCCTCGAGCCCTCGTCCATTGAGAAGATCTTCAAGATTGACGAACACATCGGAGTTGCCTCGTCCGGACTCGTCGGTGACGCCAGGGCGCTCGTGGACCGGGCGCGGGTGGAGTGCCAGATCAACCGGGTCTCGGTACGACGAGCCGATCGAGGTCGAGGCGCTTTCCAAGAAACTCTGCGACCACATGCAGACCCTCACCCAGTACGGCGGCATCCGCCCGTACGGCACCGCCCTCCTCATCGCGGGCGTCAGCGACGGCGAGTGCCGGCTCTTTGAGACGGACCCCTCGGGCACCCTTCTTGAGTACAAGGCGACCGGTATCGGCATCGGCCGCCCGGCAGCCATGAAGGTCTTCGAGGAAGAATACAATCCCGAGTCCGAGACCAAGGACGTCATCCTTCTCGGCCTGAAAGCCCTTCACTCCGCAACCGAAGGTAAGTTCGATGTCGACACGGTCGAGATCGGTGTCATCGGGCGCGAGAAACCGGTCTTCCGGAAGATGAGCAGGGAAGAAGTCGCCACCTACGTAGGGCAGTTCAAGCAGTGATCCCGCATGATCCCGCTCGACCATTCTGTCGTAGCCCGGCTCGAGAGTTTCGGGGAACGGTTCGAGATCCTCGTCGACCCGCACATGGCGGCGCTGGTCAGGCAGGGCCAGAAGGTCGAGATCGAGGATGTGGTGGCGGCGCTGAACGTCTTCGGGAACGCCTCGAAAGCGACCCGGGCATCGGATGAAGCGCTCACCAAGGTCTTCCACACCACGGACTTCGAGACGGTCGCCCGGAAGATCATCGAGAAGGGCGAGATCCACCTGACCGCCGAGCAGCGCAAGCAGATGATCGAGGAGAAGCGGAGGCAGGTCATCACGTTCATAGCCCGGAACGCAGTCAACCCCCAGACCGGCCACCCCCACCCCCCGGCCCGGATAGAGATGGCCATGGAAGAGGCGCGGGTCAATATCGATCCCTTCAAGCATCTCGACGAACAGGTCAAGGAGACGGTCAAGGCCCTCCGCCCGCTCCTCCCGATCCGGTTCGAGGAACTCCGGCTCGCGATCAAGATCCCCCCCGATTTTGCCGCCAGGGCCTACGGGGACATTGCCGCGGCTTCCACCATGGAGAAAGACGAGTGGCAGAAGGACGGCTCGTGGGTCTGCGTGGTCCGGATCCCGGCCGGCATCCAGGGCGAATTCTACGATCTGATCAACAAGCTCTCCAAAGGCGAAGGACAGGTCAAGATCCTCAATCAAGTATATTAATTCAGAGGACAAATAAAAGAAGACAGATCGGTGGGCATCCAGCATGGCAAGTTCGACTCATAAGGCAAAAGGAAAAGTGACCGGAAGTGCAGGGCGGTTTGGCTGCAGGTACGGACGGTTCGTGCGCAAGCGGGTATGTGATATCGAAAAGATCTCGCGATCACTCCACCGCTGCCCGAAGTGCGACATGGAATCGGTGGCGCGCAAAGGCACCGGTATCTGGGAATGCCGCAAGTGCGGGTACAAGTTCGCCGGCGGCGCGTACCAGCCCCAGACCCCGACCATGAAGATTGCCCAGCGGGCGATCGACCGCACCGTTGAAGAGATCAAAAAATAACCGGATACGACCATGGCCAGTACCTACAAGTGTGCACGGTGCAAGCAGAAAGTCGAGATCGACGTCAACGTACGGTGCCCCTACTGCGGCCACCGGATCCTGTTCAAGGAACGCGGTGCGGCGATCAAAGAACTGAAAGCCCGGTAACGGTGCTGCTTCCGGGTCCGTTCCCCGGTAAGATACCTATAGCTCTTTTTACCAATACTCCGAAAGAAGGTACCCCATGGCCGACCACGAAGCGATCTTCCGGTTCAGGACCGAGCATGCGGAGCGGATCTTCCGATCGCTCGGGCCGGAGCTTTCCGACGAGGTGAATCCGCGCTCGCTCGTCACCTGCTGCCTCGAGGGCGGGGACGAACTCGTGATCCGGGTGGAGGCCCAGGACATCGCCTCGCTCCGGGCCGCGCTCAACATGTACCTCCGGCTCGTCAGCGTTGCCGGGGAGATGCAGGAAGTCGGCAGGTAGAATCGCCGTCGTTTCCGTGGAAACCCGGCCTGCCGCAATTCCCGTTCCGGCCTGTGCAGGGAATAATCCTTTTTATCCCCCGGAGTGATAGATGTACAGGAGTTTCGATCATGAACAACCTATCCCCCAAAGTCCAGAACCAGCTCGGCATGCTCCAGCAGCTCCAGCAGCAGCTCCAGAATGTCCTCCAGCAGAAGGCCCAGTACCAGATGGCCGTCCACGAGGCAAAGCGTGCGCAGGAGGAGATCAGCGACGCTGCCGAGGACGCAGTCATGTACATGAGTGTCGGCACCGTGATGATGCAGAAGAAGAAGGAGGTCATCAACGCCAAGCTCACCGAGAAGGTCGAGACCCTCGAGCTGCGGATCAAGTCCCTCGAGAAGCAGGAGAAGATGCTCCAGGGCAAGTTCGAGCAGCTGCAGGCACAGATCAAGGCTGCAATCGAGAGCAAGGGCGCCCCGAGTGCGGCGTAAATCTTTTTTTGACCATCGGTATTCCAATTTTTATTGGAATTATTTTTACGAATTGTTAAAGCACACACTCTTCATCATGATGGCCCCCGCCTCAGGGCCTCTCCGAGGCACGGCGGGGCAAGGACTTGTTAAAAAAATTCTTTGATCCGCCGCGGGGGCGCCCCGCCGGGGGCGGCGGCGTTCATCCTTACGGGAGATATGAAAGTATCAGTCCATCATTATATCATGATAATACTTTCTTCACAGGAAACCTCTCTTCTAAACACAAAAACCAAAAACCATTACGTTTCCGGCATCAGATCATTGATCATGCCTGCCTGCCCGGGGTTCATGGACGAAGACCCGGCGATGCGCCTCCTGGTCATCAAGATGGCTGCCGACCATGCCTCGCGGGCGCACCGGGGACAGTTCCGCAAGGACCGGAAGACCCCGTATATTACGCACCCTGCCCGTGTTGCAGGGCTCGTCGGGATGTTCCACGGTTCCCACGTGGCGGTGATCTCCGCGTGGCTCCATGATGTGTACGAGGACTGCACCCCGGAGTGGATTACTCAGACTGACGAGCTTATCGCCGGCTTCCCGCTTTCTGGAGATGAGCGGGCCGATATTTCCACGATCGTCGAGGCCCTGACAAAGAAGAACACGATCAAGGGCAAGGCGGTCCGGCTCTCCGACAGCCTCGACCGGATCCTCGACGCACCCCCGGAGGCGACGCTCGTCAAGCTCTGCGACCGGATCGACAACCTCCTTGACTCAGCGGACCGTAACGGGGGCTTCACGAAGCGCTACCTTGCCTCTACCGATGAGATCATCGGGAAACTTGAGGTGCGGGCTTCGCTCTATGGTTTCGATGCGGCGTTCCATACTCTCGTAACCATCCGGAACACGAAATTAAAAACAGAGTGAGATTTTCCGAGTCTCTACACCCGGTTGATCAGGTTGATCGCGTTGACCAGCGCCTCGACCGAGGAGAGGACAATATCGTCCCCGCTTCCGCTGGCATCGAAGATCTTGCCGTGCTCGTCCTCGACCGCGATAGTGACGTGACAGATCGCGTCGGAACCGCCGGAGATCGCCTCGATGTTGAACTCCTTGAGCTGGAGTTTCGAGGGCGTGATCCCGAGGATCGCGTTGAGTGCCGCATCGACCGGGCCGTTCCCTACCGCGGAGAAGACATGTTCCCTGCCATTCACCATCGCCCGGACGCTTGCGGTGGGGATGGCGTGGTTGCCGGTCATGATGGCGATGTCCTGTAAATCGAGCGTCTTGTTGTTCAGCTCGATGCCCATGACGCTCTCGGCAATCTCATAGAGATCGGCATCGGTCACCCTCTTGCCCTTGTTCGCGACGGCCTTGACCTTCTCGACAATTGCGTCAAGCTGGGGGCCGGTAGGGTCAATGTGGACGTCGGCGAGCATCTGGTGGACCGCGTGCCGGCCCACATGCTTCCCGAGCGTGAGCCTGCGGCGGTGGCCCACCATCTCCGGGGTCATGATGCCCGGCTCGAACGTGGCCGAGTTCCTGAGGACCCCGTGCGAGTGGATGCCGCTCTCGTGCGAGAAGACGTTCTCGCCCACGACCGGCTGGATCGGCGGGATGCCGATGCCGGAGAAGCGGGAGACGAGCCGCGAGGTCTCGACGAGGCGTTCCTTCCTGATCCCGGTCCTGATACGGTACATCGACTCCATGATCATCACGGTCTGGGCGAGGTCTGCGTTGCCGGCCCGCTCCCCGAGCCCGTTCACGGTCACCTGCACCTGCGAGGCGCCGGCTTCGACGGCCGCGATCGTGTTGGCGACCGCGAGGCCGAAGTCGTTGTGGCAGTGGACGTCGATAGGGCACCTGACCTCCCTGTTGATCCGGGTGATGAGCGTCTTCATCGCGGAAGGGGAGATGACTCCCACCGTGTCCGGCACGTTGATGATCGTGGCCCCGGCATCGGCAGCGGTCTGGAAGACCTCGATCAGGTAGTCCCAGTCCGTCCGCGTCGCGTCCATGGCGGAGAACATGCAGAGATCGGAGTGCTTCCGGATATAGCCGATGATCTCGGCCGTGATCCCGAGTACTTCCTTCCGGCTCTTGTTGATCGTGTTCTCCCGCTGGATATCCGAGGTCGGGATGAAGACGTGCACCAGATCGACATCGCAGTCGAGACAGGCGTCCACGTCGGCTTTTGTGGAGCGGGCAAGCCCGCAGATCACTGACTCAAGACCGAGTTTCTTGATGGCGGTCACCGTCTCCTTCTCGGCCTTCGAGGACGCAGGGAACCCTGCCTCGATTGCATGGACGCCGATATCGGAGAGCTGGCGTGCGATCTCAAGTTTCTGTTCAAAGGTGAATGCAATCCCCGGGGTTTGTTCTCCGTCCCGGAGCGTAGTATCAAAAACAGTCACATCTTCATGCGCCGAGCTATCGGTGAAGAAGACGATCCCCCGCAACATCCTTGCGAGCAGTCATACAAACAGAATAGGTGTGCAGATTATATAAATAAGCGTGTTGAACGCGTAAAATCGCGTTCTGCACGGTTACTGAAAATGCGTGGCGCATTTTCACGCCGGATCCTGCACCACTCACTGATCGGCGGTTTTTACGGTATGGAATCCACGGGCATTACGATACGTTTAATAGCAAACTTGCCTAACATTAGTAGCGCAGTGCCCCGCCTTAACTCAGCCTGGTAGAGTGCGCGGCTGTAGTATGGTTTGCCGATTCAGGCAACTGCGCGGCTACCGCGATGTCCCCGGTTCGAATCTGGGAGGCGGGATTACTGTAACAATGCCCAGGTAGTGTAGCGGCCTATCATGATTGCCTGTCACGCAATCGACTCGGATTCGAATTCCGACCTGGGCGTAAACCACGATTTTGTGAATATTTTTGAAAAGAACGTTTTCGTTTTATGCCCTTCAAACTGGTGACGCCCTCCACAGGGATCTCCAATCACTGCCTTCGCTCCGCATAGGTTGCATATCCCGGATAAGGCACAGGAATCCAAGATTCCGCAAAGCCTCCGCTTCTCATCAGGCAACGGAAGAAGAAAAAAGGGATCAGTTGGCTGGTGACGGCAGGATAAGGAGGCGCCCCCGGGACGTGAGCCGGAGCACGATCTCGCTGCTGGACTTTCCCCCGTCAAGATATCGCTTGGAGAGGAGGACCCTGACGCCGGACCGGACACTGCTCTCGCTGTGGCCGGGATACAGCTTCTGGACAACCTGGTTGATGTGGCAGCTCTGTTTGTCTGCGACGGCCCGGAGGATGTCAAGATGTGTGGGAGTTGGCACAAAAACTTCAGGAGTTTCAAAGGAAATTGCTTTCATAGTGACTTCTTTCATACGGTGTCCTGGTGATAGCGAAAATACGAATAGTCTCTGATAGTCGAGAACAGATCACCAGAATAGTATTTGTTGTATGAGATGAAGTAACCATGGATTAAAGAGCCCCCTTGCGTTCCCAAAAACCGGGGAAATCTTCCAGGGTCTCCATGGACGTGAGTATATCAAATATATAATTATTTAAAGAACGGGTTGAAAGTTCTGTGTGTGATGCTCATTGCTGGTCCTGTATGTAGACGATGAACCCGACCTTCTCGAGATCGGCAAGCTCTTCCTTGAGCAGGGCGGTGAGTTCAGCGTCGACACGGTCACCTCGGCCCGCGAGGCGCTCGTCTCCTTGGGCAGGAAAACCTACGATGCCGTCGTCTCCGATTACCAGATGCCGGAGATGAACGGCACCGAATTCTTAAAAATAGTCAGGACCGGCGGCAACCTCATCCCGTTCATCATGCTGACCGGGCGGAGCCGCGAGGAGGTCGTGATCGAGGCCCTGAACTGCGGGGCCGACTTTTACCTCCAGAAGGGCGGCGACACGAAAGTCATGTTCGCCGAACTCATGCACGTGATCCGGAAATCTGTCCTGATGCGGGAGGCACAGACCGCCCTGGCCGAGCAGGAGCAGCGGTTCCATGACCTCCAGAATGCCAATGACCTGATCCAGAGCGTTGCACCGGACGGGCGCTTCCTCTATGTGAATAAAAAATGGCTGGACATCCTCGGGTACTCGGTACAGGACCTCCCCGGGCTCCGGATATTTGATATCATCCACAAGGACAGCCTGGATCACTGCCAGGAGATGTTCACCCGGGTGATCTCCGGCGAGAATGTCGGGATTTTGGACGCAGTATTCCAGGCCCGCGACGGGAGAAAAGTCTATGTCGAAGGGATTGCGAACTGCAAGATGACAGACGGGAAGCCCCAGTATACCCGTGGGATCTTCAAGGACATCACCGACCGCAAACGGGCAGAAGCGGCCTTAAAAGAGAGCGAAGCCCGGTACCGGAGTGTGGTCGAGGACCAGACCGAGCTCATCTCGCGGGTCCTCCCGGACGGCACGCATGTCTTTGTCAACGATGCCTACTGCCGGTATTTCGGCAGGCAGCGCGAGGAGATCATAGGCGGGAAATTTGTCCCGGAAATTCATGACGATGACAGGACGCTTGTCAGGAACCATCCTGCATCGCTGACCCGGGAACACCCGGTGGCCACGGTGACGTACCGCATCATCATGCCCGACGGGCAGATTCGCTGGCAGCAGTGGTCCGACCGGGCACTGTACGGCGAAGACGGGCGGGTCACTGAATACCTGTCGGTAGGGCGGGATATCACCGATCTCAAGGAGACCGAAGAGGCGCTGGTCCGGCGCAGCGAGGACCTCCATGCCGCGTACGAGGAGCTCACTTCTACCGAGGAAGAACTCCGGCAAAACTATGACGAACTCAGTTCGAAAGAGCAGACGCTGAGGGAGAGCGGGGAGACCTTCCGCGCCATGGTGGAACTGTCCAACGATGGGATCATCATCGTAGATTTCCTGGGAATGGTCCTCTTTGCAAACCGGAGGGCCGTTGAGATCGTCGAGCTCCCCGACTTTGATCCTGCCATGAGGATCAATATCCTTGATTTCGTAGCCCCGGAAATGCGGCTGAACGCCATCCGGGATTTCATGCAGGTTGCTGCAGGGACTGACAGTTATTTCGTGAACTACCGCATCATCACCACGAACAAGAACGAGCGGTGGATCGAGTGCATTGGCAAAAAACTTACCTATAAAGGCGCAAGTGCCATGCTCCTTTTCCTGCGGGACATCACCGGGCGCCTGCAGGACGAGGGGGCATTGCGGGAGAGCGAGGAGCGGTACCGGACCCTCTACCGTGACACCCCTGCCATGTTCTTCACGCTGGACCCGGATGGAACCGTGATCTCGGTCAACGGGTTCGGTGCACGCCAGCTGGGCTATACCGTCGAGGAACTGAAAGGCATGCCGGTCCTCAACGTCTTTTACCCGGAAGATCGTCCTGCCGTAGCTGAGCAGCTGAAAAAATGCCTGCAGTCGACCGGTCAGATCTTCAACTGGCAGTTCCGGAAGGTCAAAAAAGACGGGAGCGTCATCTGGGTGGAGGAATATGTCCGGGCGGTGAACGGCCCGGACGGGAAAACCAGTGTCCTTGTCGTCTGTGATGACATCACCCGGCGGAAGAAGGCAGAACTGGACCTCGTCCGGAAGAACGAGGAGCTGAACGCGGCGAACGAGCACCTGACCGGCATGGAGGAGGAACTCCGGGCCAATAACGAGGCCCTCGGTGAAAGCCGTCGGAAAGCGGAAGAAAGCGAAGAGCGGTACCGGACGCTGGTAGACCACGCGAACGAGGCCATCTTCGTTATTCAGGACGAGAGGATATGCTTCACAAACGGGAAGGCCGAAGAGATCAGCCAGTATACTCCGGAAGAACTTGCCGCGAAACCCTTCCTGGAGTTCATCCATCCGGATGACCGTGCAACGCTCCAGGACCAGCACCGCAGGCGTCTTGCCGGAGAGAAGCTGGAACACAACTACATCTTCCGGATACTTGCCAAGAACGGGGCAGTCCGCTGGATGGAGATCAATGTCAGCCTGATAACCTGGGAAGGCCGGCCGGCAGTCCTCGTCTTCCTTTCTGATGTCACCGAGAGGAAGCGGGCTGAGGAGGCCTTGTCACAGGCCAACCGGAAACTCAACCTTTTGTACAGCATCACCCGCCACGATATCCTCAACCAGCTCACCGTGCTCATCGGTTTCCTTGAACTGTCGGGGAGCTTTATCGAAGATAAGGCCCGGCTCGCCGAGTTCGTGCAGAAAGAACTGAAAGCGGCGAGGGCTATCAGGAACCAGATCGCGTTCACGAGGGATTACCAGAACATGGGGCTCAACGCGCCGGCCTGGCAGGATGTGGCCACAAGCGTCAACATGGCCTCGGGGGCGCTCCCGCTCCGGAATGTGAAGGTCCAGGTGGACTGCGATGGCCTTGAAGTGTTCGCTGATCCCCTTCTTGAGAAGGTCTTTTACAACCTGATCGACAACGCGGTCAAGCACGGTCAGGAAGGACTGGCCATGATCCGTATCTCATTCCAGGAAACCGACGAGGGACTGATCATCGTAGTTGAGGATAACGGTACCGGGATCCCGCCAGAGATAAAAAAGCACCTGTTCGAGCGGGGCGTAGGGAAACATACCGGTCTGGGCCTCTACCTTGTCCGGGAGATCCTCAGTATCACCGGCATAACCATCCGGGAGAGCGGTGAGCCGGGCAAAGGGGCCCGGTTTGAGTTGATTGTGCCCAGAGGGACCTACCGGCTGGAAACGGCAGGACAGTAAACGAATTTCAGGGGACCCCGGTGCTGCACGATGTCCGGCCGCAGTTCCCTCGTTTTCCAAAGAAACCTGCCGGTTGGCGCAGATTTATATGATTGCGTGTGCTACCCGGCAACCGGCGAGATATATGGGTAGGATAACACAATTCAGCGCTGAGAACCTCATACCGGAAGCCGGCGTTGACCCCGGAAAATGGAACCGGATCCCGTTGCCTGACGTTATAGGGCGGGCGATCAAGGCCCTGCAGGGACACGGGTTCACCGTAACCCCGGTGGAAGACGGTGACCGGGCGCTGGCTGAATTGCAAACGATGATTCCACAGGGAGCTGAAGTGATGACCGGGTCATCGACCACGCTCATCGAGATCGGGTTTGAGGACCTGATCGCGGGAAAAAAGTGCGGCTGGAAAGACCTGCACACGGGTATCACGGCGGAAAATGATGATGCGAAACGGGCGGAGCTCCGGAGGAAATCCGTTACTGCTGACTACTTTGTATCGAGTGCCAGCGCGATCACGGAGACCGGCGAGATCTTCGGCTGCGACGCGAGCGGGAGCCGGGTCGGGGCATGGCCGTTTGCCGCCGGGCACGTCATCATCGTATCCGGGATCAACAAGATCGTCCCGACCGTTGACGATGCCATACGAAGGGTCAGGGAATATGTCTATCCTCTCGAGAACCGCCGGGCCCTCCATGCCTACGGTACGCCGAGCATGATCGGGAAATGCGTCATCCTTGCCCAGGAGAAGGTGCCCGGACGGGTGACCGTCGTCCTCATCAGGGAATCCCTCGGGTACTAGGGCGGTAAGGCCAGGCCCTGTCCCGGACCTATCCCCGCTTGTACCCGAACTTCCGGAGGAGGTCCGTGCGCCACGCGATCCCATCCGGCCCCTCGACGCCTTTCGGCTTCTCCCCGTCGATGACGCCCATGATGCCCCTCCCCTGTGCCGACTCGGCGATTACGACTTCGGCAGGGTTTGCGGTCGCACAGTAGATGGTGCAGACCTCCTGGATGTTCTTGATTGCGTTCAGGACATTGATCGGGTAGCAGTCCTTCAGGAAGAGGATGAACGAGTGCCCTGCGCCGATCGCCCGGGCGTTGTCCCGGGCCAGGTTTTTAAGTTCCTCATCGTTGCCCTCAATCCGGATCAGGCAGTCGCCCGAGGACTCGCAGAAGGCAAGCCCGAACTTGGCCCCTGGCACCGATCCAGCTACCACTTCGTAGATGTCCTCGACCGTTTTAATGAAATGCGACTGGCCGATGACGACGTTCACGTCCCCGGGTTTGCTGATCGTTACGGTCGAAAAGACAACGCTCCCGCTCATAAGTCTCACACCAGCAGTGAGATGGGGGTGAGAGGTGATAAAAAAGACGGTCTGGATCTTCTCTCCATGCCACCGAGCCCCACCTTTTTTAAAACCTTTTTGCGGTACCATTGGCTCTTATTCCGATGTGGATAATACCCGATCGGTTATACCGCCGTATTCTATTTTGTAGAACACAAAAAAAATGATTTATAGTACAAGAACAAGTCCTCATTGTTTTTTCCGGAGCACTGAATATTTGATGAGGGGAAAAGGACACCGAGCTTTAGTGATAATCCTTTTAAGCTGTTTTTTTTCGGTTGCGATTCTTCCCTGGATCAGTTCCGGGGCGATTCAAATTACCCAAACAGGCGTTGTATATCCAACCCTTGAAGACGCCGTGGCTGCGGCGAGTTCCACCTCACCACAGACACTCCTCCTGATCAGTAATACCTCTGTCACCCTGACACCCGGCAATGTTACCCAGATCTCCAAATCCCTGACAATCAAGCAAAATAAGACTGATCAATATAGTATTCTCCTGAATGGAACGATCGCATTTAACGGGACCCTCAAAACGTATACGTTAAGTCAAAGCGACAACAACCACGGACAAGTCAATTCGTTATTTTTTAGCTACAATTCCACCGGACCTGCGGTATTCCGGAATAATTCTCTCTTCGAAATTACCGGCAGTTCAAATGTATTTATTCTTAATGAACCCCATCCTGACCTGGACCCCGGGGCATTCACTGGTACCGGGGTAAACCTTACGGGAAACAGCAATTCTCTAAGTTCTTGGATAGGTGAGATTTACTCCGGTAATTCCCAGCTGTCGATAGTGTTCAAGCTGGCAGGATCCTACAACAGCATCAGCGATTCTGAAAGCTCTCCGCTGATCACCAATTCAAGCGGGGGTGTAGGACTTGACGTGACTGGAAATTTTAATGGCGCACCCGGGGCACCAGTTGCGACTGGAAATCAAGGGAACCCGGCAACGAACCAACCAGAATCTTCCCCTCCAATCTATATCGACACAAGTCAGATGGGTGCTCCCGGGGGGAGCATCTATATTGCCCCATCAGCGAACGGAAATGTAATCCGGGATGATGGTTTTTCTCTGAACGGTACCCCCTTCACCACTTCGCCACAACCAATTTATCTCTTTAACGGTACGAGCTTCGAAGATACGACTTCGTGGTACTTCTTCAACAGCTCCTGGTCGCCCTCCGGCGGGAACAGGAACCTGACTATCGATACTTCACGATGGACCTTCCCGTTTGGAGGGAACGTCAGTTTGGTCGCCGGTTATTCCAACATTACCGGGCGGGCGACCGATATTGTCCAGAACAGTTCCCTGTCCCTAGATACCACTACCGGAGAATCGAGCGGGATCCTCATGAATGACACGAGCTCCCTGAAATTCTCCACGATCTCTGCAGTTGTCCCGGTAGGCATGTCGATTGGGAATAACACGTATCTTGATGTATGGGGTACTACCGCATCTACCCCGGGATCTCTTGGCTACGTGACCGTTCTGAACTTCGATCCCTACAATTCCTTACCGGGGGAGAACTTCAACAAGACGCAGACGACCAACTGGGGTACGATACCGAATTTCACGGCAGCCCATAATCTCACTTTCGTCGTCGAGAACCCGGCAACCCACGCGCTCCTCGGGAATATCAGTTACGACCAGGATCTCGATCTGTTAACTCCGGGTACTGACTCCGGTCTCGCGGTGCTCGGGAGTAACCTCGCCATATCCCCGGCCGGCAACAGTACCAACTTCACGATGACCAACACAGCCCTGAATTCGGTATTTAATTTCCCGGCAACCCTGACCATGTATCCCAACGGGTTCCCCTTCGCCGGGTATGGAAATATCACGATCACAGCAACCGACGATTCGGGCACCATGACCACGCTGTTCGATAAAGGCACCTGGCTTAACTATGCCGGTTTTGTATCCCCCTCACAGGATGTCACTGTTGTAGGGGACACCAGCATTACCCTCCCGGTCCTCCAGTTCAGCAAGTTTGATTTCTTTGAGACGGCCCCGGTCGCCAACTTCACCGGCACGCCGACAAGCGGGTACGCTCCGCTGACCGTGCAGTTCAACGACACTTCGACCTACAGCACCCCGAACTCGTGGAACTGGTCGTTCGGGGACGGCAGTTTCTCAGTCGTGCAGAACTCGTCGCATTCGTACGCGTCAGCGGGCAGTTACACGGTGAACCTAACCACTGCCGATGTTGGCGGATCCAACACGACCTCGAAAGCGAATTATATCAACGTGTCAGCAGCGCTGCCGATTCCCTCCTTTACCGGCACCCCGACGTTTGGCAACGAGCCGCTGGATGTCCAGTTCAATGACACTACCCTGTCGACTGGCATCCAGTACTGGAACTGGTCATTTGGGGATACGACCTGGTTCAATACGACGGACATAACGGCAAAGAACGTAACGCACCCGTATTCGTCAATCGGCAGTTATACGGTGAACCTCTCGATCACCAATTCATCGGGACTGAGTTTCCCTGCAACCATTACGAACACGACCTCGGTCGCAAATTACATCAACGTGTCGGCGGCGCTTCCGATCCCGTCATTTACCAGTAATATAACGTTCGGCAACGAGCCGCAGGACATCCAGTTCAATGACACCACCCTGTCGACCGGCATCCGGTACTGGAACTGGTCGTTCGGGGATACGACCTGGTTCAATACGACGGACATAACGGCAAAGAATGTAACGCACCCGTATTCAGCCATTGGTAGTTATACGGTGAACCTCTCGATCACCAATTCTTCGGGGCTGAGGTACTCCTGCAACAGTTACCAACACGACCTCGATGGCGAATTATATCAACGTGTCAGCAGCGCTGCCGATTCCCTCCTTTACCGGTACCCGACGTTCGGCAACGAGCCGCTGGATGTCCAGTTCAATGACACTACCCTGTCGACTGGCATCCAGTACTGGAACTGGTCGTTTGGGGATAATACGCCATGGTTTAATACAACGGATATCACGGCACGGAATGTGACGCACACGTATTCATCTCCCGGTAGTTATACGGTGAACCTCTCGATCACCAATTCATCGGGACTGAGTTTCCCCGCAACCATTACCAACACCACCTCACTCCTGAATTATATCAGTGTTGAGGGCCCGCTTCCGGTCCCCGAATTCACCGGGTCGCCCCGGAGCGGAAATGCGACGCTGACTGTCCAGTTCAATGACACATCCCCTTCCCCGGGGATTACGGCATGGAACTGGTCGTTTGGTGACAGTTTCTGGTTCAACACGACCGGCAGTGCAGCCCGGAACGCAACCCACCCATACCTCACCGAAGGAACCTATACCGTGAACCTGTCAGTGACCAACTCATCGGGAACGAATACCACGACAGAGTCAGGCTATATCGTCGTGGGCCCCCCGCTCCCAATCCCGGCCTTCACGGGATTGCCAACGAGCGGGAACCCTCCTCTGGCTGTGCAGTTCAATGATACTTCACCTTCCCCCGGGATTACGATGTGGAACTGGTCATTCGGGGATAATACGCCATGGTTTAATACAACGGATAACACGGCACGGAATGCGACGCACACGTATTCAGCCATCGGCACGTTCACGGTCAGCCTGACGGTCACCAACGCGACCGGTATCAACACGACCAGCCGGGCTGGCTATATCAGTACCACGCAGCCCCCGCCAATCCCGTCCTTTACCGGCACCCCGACCTCGGGCACCATCCCGCTCTTTGTCCAGTTCACCGACTCGTCAACCTCTCCCAGCATCACGATATGGAACTGGTCGTTTGGCGACGGTAACTGGTTCAATACAACTGACGCCACCCGGCGTGACGCAAATCACACGTTCCTTTTCGGCGGAAGTTTCACCGTGAACCTGACCGTGACCAATACGTCCGGGACAAACACGACTTCCCAGCCCGGGTACATCACGGCATTCGTCCCGCCGAATGGCGTTGACTTCACCGGGTCCCCGACTTCGGGGACAATCCCGCTCTTTGTCCAGTTCACCGACTCGTCAACCTCTCCCGGCATCACGGTATGGAACTGGTCGTTTGGTGACAGCAACTGGTTCAATACGACTGACGCCACCCAGCGTGATGCAAATCACACGTATACCACAGCCGGAATGTACACGGTTAACCTGTCTGTCACCAATTCGTCAGGGACGAATACGACCTCCAAGTTCGGGTTTATTACTGCCACTCCTCCCCCGACACCGGTGTTCAGCAGCAGTGGCGGCAGCACAGGGTCCAGGGGTGGCCTGATCCAGCAGGTGATAACAGGGCCCCCGGTCACCGGGGCACCACCGGTTTCGCCGGGACCTTCACCGAAAATCCCGGCGGTGAGCCCCCCGACCAACCATGTCATCACGATCAGAATAGGTATCATACCGGATGGGTTCCAGGCCCTGTCACTCCCAGGTGGTGAGCAATCGTTCCTGCTCAACCGGATAACGGCACAAAATGCCGGTTACGTAATCGATGTCAGGGGGAACCGTGTGACCGCCTCCCGGTCCCAAAACGTGCTGGTCATTGACGGCCAGAATATCCAGCAGACATCCCTCGGTCTGATCACCGGCTCGGTACAGGATGTCAATTTCGTGGTCCAACCGGCTCCTGCACAGGTCAATATTGGTCAGGTCGCTGTAACAGCAGAAGCATCCCTGCCGACCATCCCGGCACGTGCCGACATCGGTGTCACGATATCCGACCAGGTCACGGACCAGACCCGTACCGCATTCCAGCAGGCGGCAGTGCAGAAAGACCAGAGTATCACGTCAGTCGGCTACACGGCCACATTCCTGAAATCCGGGATACCCGCGACCGCTCCCGCTGTCGTCCGCATGACGACCCCCCCAGGCTGGGTGGACCAGAACGGCGGCATCCCTGCCGTCCGTGTCGTTCGGATCGGTGACGATAAACTTACGGAACTTCTTGCGACCACCTATGCCGGAACTGATGCGGGTGGAAACCTCATATTCGAAGCCCCCTCGCCTCACGGGCTTTCCCTATTCGGCCTGGTCACAGTGAAAAGCCAGTCTCCGTCCGCAGCCATTAATGGAACGCAGGCTACCGGATTAGCCCGGAACGCCACGGGGATCCGGTTGCCGGCATTCCCGGGCGGCACTACCGGAACTATTCTTATCATCGCATTCAGTATTTTTCTCCTTGCCCTGATCATGGTGGCCATCCGGAAACGTGGGAGAAGGTACGACGTGCTCTTCATGAAATAAGAGTATCACAAAAATTCTGCCCGGGATACACGGGCAGCCGGGAAAACCGAGATGACCGGGGTGCAAAACACCGGGACATGAACTGGCAGCGGGGAAAAAACCGGTTTCTGCTACCGTCATGGAGAATACGGTTGCGATACAAAGCCCGGGAGGGTATCCTTTGCGGATGATCGGTTCTCGCTGAACCTGAGGAGAGGGAAGAGAATCCGGGCATCCCGCGGTCTCTGTAACTTTCGGTATCTCCCCGGGGTCACCGCCCGGATACCCTGTCCGTTTTTGCGGGGAGATCACGCCTTTCCTTCCACGCGGCAACCCGTTTTCTGATCTCTTCCGGGAGGGAGACCAGCCCCCGTGGCAGGAAGATGATCACGAGGATCAGCAGGACGCCGACGATGATGTAGCGCCCGAAGGTGAACCCGCCAAGCTTGAGTCCTTCCCACGTTGACATGAGGACCACGGTCCCGATCACGGGCCCGGCAAGCGTCCCGAGGCCGCCGAAGATTACGTAGGTGACCGGCCAGAACGAGATGTCGACCCCGAATATCTCCGGAGTGATGTACCCGATGGAGTGGATCTCGAGTGCCCCGGCGACACCTGCGATATAGGCGCTGATGGCAAAGGCAAGGAGCCGGACCCGTACGGGGTCTACTCCTGCCGCCCGTGCCTCGGTCTCGTTCTCCCGGATGGCGGAGAAGGCGAGGCCGATCCGGGACCGCAGGATGAGATGGATAGCAAGGATACTGCCGATCGTGATGAGGAGGATAGCGTAATATTCGATCACCTGGTATCCCGGTATTGCGGGGCTCACCAGCCGCGGGGAGGCCATCCCGTCCCAGCCGCCGCTGAGCGGGGCGAGGAGGCTGACCGTGATCGTCTGGACGATGATGGCAAAGCCGAAGGTGACCATGGCAAGGAACCATTCCCTCAGCCGGAAACAGGTGAGCCCGATAAGGACCCCGATGAATGCGGCTACGGCCGCGCCAAAAAAGATCGAGATGACCGGCGGGATGCCGCTTTTTATGGCAATCAGGGTCGAGGCATACGCCCCGATCCCGAAGAACGCTGCATGACCAAGCGAGCCCTGCCCGGAGTAGGCGAGGAGGTTCCATGCGGAGGAGAAGATGATGAAGATGAGCATGAGGGTGAGGATGTTGAGGAGGTAGAGGTCACCGGACAGGAAAGGAACGGCTGCCGCTATCGCGATAATGACAAGAGGGGTGTAACGGGCCAGACGATCACAGCTGATTTTCATCCCGTCATTCCCCGGACTCACCGAAAAGCCCTGTCGGTTTTACGATCAGCACGATAATCAGGATGATAAAGGAGATCGCATCCTTCCACACCCCTCCAAGGAAATACGCGGCGCCATTCTCTGCAATGCCATAGAGCAGGCCACCAACAATTGCGCCGGGGATGCTCCCCAGGCCGCCAAGGATGATGATGGCAAACGCCTTGACCGCGGGAATGGAGCCCATGTACGGGTTAAAGACCTGACCGCTCACCACCCAGAGCGTTCCTGCCGCTGCGGCAAGGGCGCAACCGATGGAAAAGCTCAGGATGTCCATCCGCTCGACATTGATCCCGACCAGCATCGCCCCTTTTCGGTTCTGGCTGGTGGCCCGCATCTGGCGGCCGGTCTTCGTCTTTCTTAAAAACAGGTACAGCAGACAAAGGATCACGGCAGTAACCGTCATGATGATGAGGTAGTCGACGGGGACGTTGAGCGACCCCACCGGGACCGTTATCCCCTGGTACGGACTCCGGATACTCTGCCACTGGTCGCCCCAGATCATGGCGGCACTGTTCTGGAAGATGTAGATCAGGCCGATGGAGAGGAAGATCTCGTTGAGCTTGCTCGTGCCAAGGATTGGACGGAAGCAGAGCCGCTCCACGAGTGCACCAATGGCCATGAGCGCAAGCATGGACAGAACGATGATGGCGTAGGGGTTGAACCCGGTCGCGAAAAAGATGGTTGCCGTGATATATGCGCCGATCATGAGGAACTCTCCGTGCGCGAAATTGACGATCTTCATGACACCGAAGATCAGGTTCAGTCCCGTCGCGAGCAGGATGTAGATGCACCCTGCATATATCCCCCAGAAAAGGATCTGGAGCAGAATCCCGAGGTCAACCATACCGATCACTAATCCGTCAGTCAGCAATAAAAAGAGGTGTGGTATGGATCACGCGCTGCCTGGAGAATACCAGGCAGGGAGCGTAAATCCGGTCACTTTCAGGTTGTCAGGCCAGACGATGTTCGGCCTGCACTCGCCGATCGTGGAATTGAAGGCCAACTGCTCCATCCACAGGTCGAACTGCGACTCGCGGAAGTCGCTCGAGAACGAGATCTTCCCGTCTTTCATGGCCTCGATGATCTGGGGCATGTTCAGGTTGACAAGGGCCTGCCTTACGGTGGCCTTGTCGGTCGTGCCCGCGTTCTCGATCGCCTTCGATGCTATGTAAATTCCCTCATACGTGGATGCGCCCATCATATCCGGGGACGTTCCGAACTTCGCAGTATAGCTGTTCTTGAAGGTGTTCTGGGCATCGGCGACCGCACCGGCCGGTGCGGTGTAGGGTGAGAAACGGCTCTCGATGATGGACCCTTCGCCGTACTGGCCAAGGTCCTTGTAGAACTGGGCGTTGTCATTGTTCTCTACATTCAGGAATATCGTGTTCAGCCCGATATCCCTCCGCGCCTGCGTGATGAGCGGGGCGCCCTCGTTCGGGAATGCAGCGATGTACACTGCATCGGGATTTGCCGCCTTGATCGCGGTCAGGGGCGTCCGGAAGTCGCTCTCTCCCATCTTGAAGCTCTGCTGGGAGACGAGCACGATGTTCAGCTTGTTCTTGGTGATCGTTGCGTTCACCGCTGTCTGAACACCCTTGCCGAATGCGGTATCCTGGTAGATCAGGGCGAGGCGGAACGGGCGCGTGGCCGGGGCATTCAGCTTCTGGTTGACGGCGGGCCGGACCACCTGGTCGATAAATGTCGTAGTGTACTGCCCGTAGGTGTCGGTGGTGGGACAGTGGTGGAAGATGTAGCTGGTGTCGATGTCGGTCCGGTGGGTGATGATCGGGCTCGATGCACCGGTCACGATATACGGGATCTTGTACTCGGCAACGGTCTGCTCGTACGACGAGGTGACCGCGCTCGAGTACCCTCCGACGAGGATGTCAACCTTATCACCGGTGATCAGCTGGTTTGCTGCCGTCTGGCCGCCCTGCTGGGTTGACTCGTCGTCGCCGACCACCAGTTGGATCGGGACTTTGGTTCCCTTGATATTGATACCGCCGTTTGCGTTGATCTCGGCAGCTGCGACCTGCGCAGACTGCCACATGCTCGTCCCCACGTTGCTGGCCGGGCCGGTCAGTGACGCGATGACTCCGACTTTGACCGCATTCTGCTGGGACTGCGCCTGTGGCGCAGCCTGCTGGGTGCAGCCTGCAATGAGGGCACCAAACACGACGAATGCGATGAGAAGAACTGTATATTTCATGTGCTGGTTCACGGATATTCCCCTGCTATGCCATAGCACGGCATTGTGAACGTCCGGGGTCAAATAATATAATCATTGCCTTTTTTACCTGATCCGGAATCTGTATCCTGCGGCCTCCCGTTCCCAGCGTCTCCCTGAACGGAGTTGAACCTCCCGTGGGTAAATCCTGCATCTATTAATATCATGTCCGGCAACCTAATGCATGTCGATAATTAGCACAGGGTGGTACCACGCTCAACCTGACGGGAGTGACAAAACAGATAGGCGGGCTCTGCGCCGTCAGCGGTGTGGACCTGACTGTCGGGGAGGGCGAGATCGTCGGGCTGGTTGGCCCCAATGGTGCCGGTAAGACGACACTCCTGAATATCATCTCCGGTATCACCCCGCCAACCTCGGGCAGGGTGACATTCTGCAGCGAGGATATCACCGGCCTCAAAGCAGACCGGATCTGCAGGAAAGGAATCGCAAAGACATTCCAGATCGCGGAATCTTTTCCGAACCTCTCGGCCCGGGAGTGCGTCATGATTGGGGTACTCTTTGGCAACAGCCATCCGCCGGGAATGAAAGAGGCAGCGGGCGAGGCGGCCAAGATTCTCGGGTACGTGGGCCTGCCGGAGGAGAAATTTGATACGCTAAACCGGAACCTGAACGTCATCGAGCTCAAACGGGTGCAGCTTGCCCGGGCGCTTGCCTCAAAACCCCGCCTCCTCCTCCTGGATGAGCTCATCACGGGGCTGAACCCCCGGGAGAGCAGCGAAGCGGTGGGCCTGATAAAAAAGATCCGTGACCAGGGGACTTCCGTCATGATCATAGAGCACATCATGAGCGTCATCATGGGGGTATCCGACCGGATTGTCGTGCTGGATCACGGGGAGAAGATTGCCGAGGGGAAACCCTATGAAGTGGTGAACAACCGGCAGGTCATTGATACTTACCTCGGCGATATGGAAATCTTCTGAGAGGTGGTGTGGCGTTGCTGGAAATATCGGGCCTCAACGTCTTTCATGGCAACCTCCATGTAGTCTGGGACATGGACTTTCGTGTCGGAGAAAAGGAGATGGTGACGCTCATCGGCCCGAACGGTGCCGGCAAGACAACGACCGTGGAGACAATTGCCGGGCTGAACCGGAATGCCTCTGGCTCGGTCCGGTTCCTCGGTGAAGAGATCCTCGGGCTTCCGCCATACGAGATCTTCCATAAGGGAATAGCGCTCGTACCTGAGAAGCGGGAGATCTTCGCGAAAATGCCCGTTCTCGAGAACCTTCTCCTCGGTGCTTCAGGAAAAAGCGGGAGGGAGTTTTTCCTGCGCAAGGTATACGGGCTCTTTCCCATCCTCAGGGAGCGGGAACGGCAGAAGGCCGGTACCCTGAGCGGGGGAGAGCAGCAGATGCTGGTCATGGGCCGTGCACTCATGTCCGGGCCCCGGCTGCTGATCCTTGACGAACCCTCCACCGGCCTCTCGCCGCTCATCACCGGGCAGGTCTTCAGGGCGCTGGAGCAGCTCGGGCGGGAAGGGATGACCATCCTTCTTCTGGAGCAGAACGTGCGAAACGCGCTGGACATGTGCCAGCGGGGATATGTTCTCGAGAACGGGAGGATTGTCCTCTCCGGTGGGGCAAAGAAACTCTTACACGAGAACCATATCCAGAAGGCCTACCTTGGGATATAGTGCGGGAACAGGACCCGCCTTTCCAAGGCTCGTTTTTCAAAATCCCGCCGGTCAGTCCACCCGGTAGCCTCTCTCCTGCAGGAACACTGCGATCCAGCGCTCGGCATCAGCATCCGGGCCGGGACGGAGCCGTTCCACCACCTCCCATATCTTCCTGAGTGCTGGGTTATCGGAATGAAGGGCGAGGGTCCCGGTCACGGTACCGACAGGTTTGCCCGAGGGGTCGGTCACCCGCATGACCGTACACCGGTAGAATTTGCACTGCGCCGGGCTGTCCCGGTGGATCGTGCAGCGGACCAGGTCCCCGTCCGGGCGGAGGAACCGGCAGGCGGACGGGTGGCGTTCCGGGAACGTGGTATCCGGGAAGAGGTGGCGCTTGTCCGGGTCGACCTCTGCCGTAAACATGGTATCTGTCGAGACCGAGCAGCATTCGAACGTGAAGGGGCCGGTCTGGCGCTCGATCACAATATAATCGCCAAGGTACATGCAGCACGAACCGCACTGCCGGCAGGTGAAGACCATCGGAATGGTTCCTCTCAGTTACTATTCCTTCCAAAATACTAAAAACGTCGTTCCGGTGTGCCGGCATCACGGTATCCTACCGGCCGCTTTCAGTGCGAGATCCTTGAGGGTTTCGTAGTCGGTTGTAGTCCCGCCCATGGTGATCGTTTCGTACACGTTATTTTTGGCAAACAGGAGCGAATACGTGACATTTCTTTCAGGCGCATTTAGGTCGTTCTCCCTGAAAGCGATACTTTCGTCACCGGTGGTCGGAAACGGCACCTCATAGCGCGTGGTCCCATCCGGCTGTGCAAGCATGGATTCCTTCTCTACTTCGTATACTGTATCGACCCGATCCGCGGGAAAGATGCTGATCATCTGGCGGACGAGCGTATTGTCACCTTTTGCCCGGTTCATGCGGTAGAACGATACTTCGTACCCCTGCTGCCAGGAAAGTTCGCGGAAGACTTGTCCTACCTGCTCATACGCAACAACGGAACGGTCCCTGAGAAGATAATCCCCGGGAAGGTCGGAGAGAGTGAGTGCAATGTCTGTGATGGCAGGTGAAGTGGTCTGGACCGCGAACGCTGGTGTCGCTGCCGGCTGCTGGTGATACTGCGGCGCCGGCCCAAACAGGGTGGTGGTGCACCCCGTTGAAACGACAGAAAAGAGGACCAGCATCATCAGCGCAGCACACGGGAGGAATCTTTGCCTCATAGTGTACACCGGGGCACGGGAAATTTAAATTGTTGGTGGCTGAGCACCGTTCCCAAAAATCCAAGCACAAGCGCTTTATTCCCTGCAGCAGAAGATCAAGCAGGGGTGAAAGATTTTGCCAGTAACCAGCATAGCGATGCTCGACAAGGATCATCACATCCACCTGATCCCTGCCGACCGTGTCCTCATGATGAGTATCGAGCACTCGGCAGTAAAAAGGACCGAGAACGAGCGTTTTGAAGTGGAATGCTTCATCAAATTGTCGGTGGAAGGGTTCCCCCATCCTCTCGAAGATGTGATCCGGTTTACCTTTGCCGGGACAAGGACCCCTAACCTGAAGATGATGGCGGAACTTACGTTTGTCCAGAACCACATCATCAAGTACGTGTTCGACCTGGGCCTTGCCGGTGACCTGTGCAACTGCATTCCCGATGACCCCGCTTCAAAAGAATGCGGGATCACCATCTCGTCAGAGATCAAGTCGCAGATGCAGGCTTCAGTCCAGCTCAGGGAAGTGCTTGCCCAGAACGGCGCACTGCCGGACTCTATAGAATTCCCAAAATGAAAGGTCACGAATTCTCTCTTTTTGGTGAATAACCAAAAGAATCGGGTGATCGAGGGGGGCATCCCCTTCTCTTTCGATAAATATCTTTTTCATGGCACGGATACAACCTCTAGCGATAGAAGGAAGAACGTGGTATCATGGGCGACCCAGAATTCCGCAGTGGCGAAAAAATCCTCCTGAGGACGCAGGGGATCTTTGTCAAGTCTATTCCGTTTGAGGGAATCCTCACCAACAAGCGTATATTCCTTGTTGATAGGGTAAAAAATCTCCTTCCGCCAAAAGAGATCCTGCTGGAGACCCTGAAAAAGGTTGAAAGCGGCGAAAACGCAATCCGGGACCAGACCCTCACGCTCTCCATCGAGGCAAATCCCGGAGAAACCCGGCAGATGATCCTGACCTTCTCCCGCCAGGCAGGAGGGAACCGGGTCAGGGAACGGGATGAATGGAAGCAGGTCATCGCGGAAAATATGACGTCATCCTTTGAACAAGTCATCCGCAAGGTCATCCCCGGTGCGGACCAGGCCCAGAAACAATCACAATCTGTCTCCCCCCCGCGGATTGAGGTGGTCAACACCATGGCATCACCGACCATACCTGCAGCAAAGGGAACTCCGAAAAAGGAGATTGAAGGCGTTCGTCCTCTCAAAAGGATTGTCGAGACCGGGTCTGTTGCATTACCGCCCCCGGCTCCCGCACCGGTCCAGTCGTCTCCCCCGCTACCCCCGGTACGGGAACCGGTAGTGCCACCTCAAGTCACCCATGTATTCTGCACCCGGTGCGGCAACAAGGTCTCCTCAGACTCTGCATTCTGCAACCGTTGCGGGACTCCTATTGTCGTGCCAGCCGGAATGAAGCCCTCGCCGTCCCCGTACCCTGCCACCTCTCCCCCGGCAGGAACCCAGAGAGCACGGCCGGCAGATGAGACCCGTCCTCAGGAAATTCCGCAGCAGATCCCCGCATGGGATGCAGGGCCGGGAAAGGAACCTTCACCCCTCCAGAATGCGATGGCCCGGGACCAGCCTATCAAGGGGCGCCAGTCCTCCAGGAAGCCGCCGAAACAGGGCTTTCTCTCACGGCTTTTCTCGCGAAAGAGACGCGTACCGGTACCCCCGAAGCTGGCACCCGAAACCTCTACGGGTCTGCCCCCGGCGCCGAAAAAACGCGGACGGGGATCCGGCTTTAAGCTTGGTAAAAGAACGGTCATCGTCGTCATCGCCATACTCATCGTCATTGTCGCAGTCGGGGCCGGAGCCATATTCCTCCTCCCGATGCTGACCTCCGGAGGAGCGGGAGCAGTGGAGGGATCTTCCAGCGCCACGGTTACTGCTGTCGCCACAACAAGCCCTGTCGGAGCCGCTCCGACTCTTATTATTGCCGCAACAACAACGCAGCCCGTCCCCCCGACCGGAGTCCAGGTGCATGTCAACTATATTGGCGGGTACAAAGGGACCTACGGCATGCCGGCGGATCTGCAGACCGTGCAGAGCTCCGGCGACAGGTACTTTGAGATAGTGAATGCAACCGGAAGTATCCGGGCCAGTTTCCAGAAGCTGGACAGTTCAACAACGCATGCCCTGACCGTCGAGATCTACAAAGACGGCAAGCTGCTTACGCAGGGAAGCGTCAGCACAAGGTATGGTACGGTGACTCTTTCAGCGGACGCCACAACGGGCGTTGCCCAACCTGCGCAGACCGGTGGAGGGACACTGGTGACCACCACAACGGGAGCGGTCCAGAGTGGTAATGGAACTGCCGGCATCACTGCGGCCATGACCACGCCTGCGGCGGCACAAACGACTACGAAAACATCCTGACCGGTTACCCGATACCCTTTTTTGAACCTGTTCTGATATAGATCTGATCTACTATGTCCCCATCCGACCCGTTCCCTCGCAATGTACCGTTCAGGCCGTCCCCGGCCCTTGTATCCTGGTTCATCCTCGACTTTGTCCTCTTTATGGTCTTTATTCTCGCTGTTGCGATCGTCCCGCCCTGGTTGCAACTGGTCCTGATCATCTGCTCCTTGCCGCAGCTCTTGCCGGAATTCTCGGTATCACCGTTGTTTTTGCTTTCTGGACCCGCCTGTACTATGACAGCATGTGGTATGAACTCCACGATGACGAAATGCGCTGGAAACGGGGTGTATGGTTCCGCACGACCGGTATTGTGCCGTACAACCGGATTACAAATATCGATCTCAGGCAGGGGCCGGTCATGCGATGGCTGAAGATTTCGAGCATCTCGATCCAGACCGCCGGGTATTCGGGACAGGGATTGCCCGAGATCAGGATCGAGGCCATAGAGCATGCCGATGAACTCCGCGAGCTCATCCGTACGGCGGTCCGGCAGTGCAGTGCCCTTGGCGATGGCACTGGCCAAAAATCTCCAGCCCGGCAGGCCGATGAGGCAGCGGTAGGTTCGACGGCGACCAACCTCTTGATCATCAACGAGTTGAAAAAGATCCGCGTCCTGCTTGAAGAACAGCAGAAAAAATAAAACTGTTTTATTCCTTTTTATCATCACGTCGTATGGGAGCGCTGCCCTGTCGTCCCTTGTACCAGTGGTAGAATTCGTAGCCGATGCCCCCGATAATGATAAGTGGGAGCAGCGTTAAGAAAAGAACGATAATCGCGTCGACCATGCCGAGGAAGCCGGAGATCCCTTCATTGATGGTGGAGACAAAATCATGTTCCGACTGGCTGCCAACTGGCTCGGGTTCCTGAAGATTCACCGTGATAGTAGAGATGTCGATGCGGTTGTTGAGGTAGTTCAGCCTCCCGTTCAGCCGGTCCAGTTCGGTCTGTACCAGATCGATCTGTTCCTGGACTTTGATAATATCCTCGACCTTTTCGCTCTTTTTCATGATCTCATTGTACTGGGCGAGCTGGTTCTGGTACGATGTCTTCTGTGCCTGCAGGTCGACATACTCTTCAGTCACATCCTCTCCCTGAGTCGAGATTGAATTGACGACGCCGACCGCCTTCACTCCGGAGACAGCAGCATCGAATACTGCCGCAGGAACACGGAGAACAACGGTACCGGAGACGCGGTTGCTGGAATCCTTCTGGACATTCGAAGAAGAGAGATAGCCGCCCTCGGCTGTCGCTATGGCCGTGAGTGAATCCACGGCAGCCGGGACGTCCTTCACTTCGACTGACAGGTAGGCGGTCCTGATAATTTTCGTGTCAGTACTGCCAGAACCGGTATTGGACCGGGAGGGGGTCGGAACCGATGAAGGCATCGGAACAGCAGGGGTACCGGTGCTGCCGGACCAGACAATCCTCTCTTCTGAAAGACCACTCCCGGCAGAATCCGGGGAGACGGTCACAACTTCCTGTGAAGAGGACGACTTGACAAAATTTCCGGACGGGAGTCCCAGGCACCCCGCAGCTGCAATCACCGCGATGCAGACTATGAGGAATGCGATCACTTTGTAATTCATATACTGACCATGGCCGGAGAAATATAAAAACAAAGCGTAGACTGCGAATAAATTTGAAGTAATCGGGTATTTCCCGTTTTCCATCAGCATGGCTGCAGGCCGGTGCACTGACGGGATCAGCGGATTATCTTCCTCCGCCTGAATGAATCAGCTGTTCAGGAAGTACCCTTTTGATTACCAATGTTCATGCCCAAGCACTTCGTCCGCTGGATCGCCCTTATATAAGAAAACGGGTGATACTTGATGATGATACTATGACAGAGAAAAATGCACCTGAAAAACCGGAAGGCGGGGATGAGCTCGAGAAGATGGAGATCGATGGCCTGGTCAGGACCTTACGGGACAACACCGACCCGGAGGTAAGACTGTATGCAGCGTACCTTCTGGGGAAGGCGCGCAACCCGCGGGCCATTCAGCCCCTTATCGAGGCGCTTGCCGACTTTGACAAATCCGTGCGCGAACAGGCGACGCTTGCGCTGTCTGCAATCGGGAAGGCAGCGATCGAACCCCTCGCTGCCGCCATGAAAGAGCCCAGGTGGGAGACACGCTACCGGGCTGCGGAAGCGCTGGGAAGGATCGCGGATGAAAAAGCTGTCAAACCGCTGATCCAGGGGCTGAAGGACAACCGGGAACATGTCAGGTACATGGCCGCAAAAGGACTCCGCGAACTGGGGGATTCCGATGCAATTGAACCGATGATCATCCTGCTGAAGGATGAAAACCGGTACGTCCGCATGATGGCGGTGCGGGCGCTCGATGCAATCGGGGGGACCGGGCGACCGGTGCCCTCAGTGATGCCATGGAGATTGAACAGGACGAAAAGGTAAAAGAGGTAATTTCCGAAGCACTGAAATAGTACGATCAGGAATATTTCTCTCCTTTTATCAGATATAAATTATTTTTCACGTTATAAAAGACCGAAAGATCTAGTATTTAATGCCTGAAATTCTATCAAAGGTCCTCGAAAAATATGAGATATCGGGGATGCGACCGATGTTTTCCCGCACACCGGACATGCAGCTGATGGAAGCTGTGGAAAAGAACGATCTGAATTCGGTGAGATCCGTCTTTGCACAGGGGGCAAACCTCAATTACCGCGGACCCCATGGTGAGACCCCCCTGATCAAATCCATGATGTGTGCCGATCCCCGGATCGCCCGGGTCCTTCTGGAATCAGGGGCTGATGCCAATCTCACTACTGCGAACGGGTACAGCCCGCTCATCTTTGCCTGCCTGCAGAACAATTTTGAAGCTGTCCGTGCGCTCCTGTCCTATAAGGCAAGTGTTTCCCAGAAGACCGAGGAAGGCTGGACACCCCTCCTCGTGGCTTCCACCAACCCGTCGATCTTTTTTGACAACCTTGACCACGAGTTTTACAAAAAGCTCATCGAGATCATGTACAGATATTCCCGCTACCACCCGGATTACAATCCAGTCCGGATCATCAACATGCTCCTCTCTTCCGGTGCCAACCCCAACGAGTTCAACATGTTCGGTACGACGCCGCTGATGGCTGCCGCGAGCATGGCGAATTACCAGATCATCCAAGTCCTCCTCGAACAGAATACTGCGATTGACCTCCGGGATACCGAAGGAAAAACGGCGCTGATGTATGCGGTTATCTCTACTGTCGGGGAACTGGTAGAGAACCTCATCCACCTGCGGCTCGTCGGTTCCTCGGTGACCCTGGCCGATTTCATGACGTCTCCTATGATAGCGAGGCTGAAACCGCAGTTCGAACCCCAGAAAGAGCTGTGCGTGAATCTCCTGATCGAGAACCGGGCTGACCTCGGGATCAGGGACAACAAAGGGATATCGGTCCTCACCCACGCGGCACGGATCGGCAACCTCAATATTGTCAGGAACCTTGCCGAGCACGGTGCCGGTGTCCAGGAAAAATCCCCCCGGGGGATAACCCCGCTATACGCAGCAGCCATCAATGGCCATACGACGAGTGTCGAGTTCCTGCTTGAGCAGGGTGCCGATATCGATGTGAAACTCGACGACGGTGAGACTCCTCTTATGGCCGCGGTATGGAACGGGCAGGTCGAGATGGTCGATCTCCTCCTGCGCAAAGGGGCAAATGTCCATGCAAAAAAAGTCACCCCGTACAAGTCCTCCGGAGATTCAAGTCTCGTCTGGGCGGTCCACCGCTACCGGACCGAGAAGAATGAAAATTACGACATCATATTCCAGCTTCTCGCTGATGCAGGAGCTGAATGATCGTCGTAATTTCCCGTCATGGCCTGCCTGAATGCATGACTCGTATTCGGTATTTTCCCAGGACCGGACATGGCTGTGCCGGTTGTGGACGAGTGGCTCTGCCATGGGGGGCGGACCTCCGCGGAAGAATATCATGAGCCCGAAGGAAGTTCCTGAAAAAAAAGGCCAGTCTTTCTCAATGTACCTGCTGGTCTTCATGGTCGTTCTGGTAGTCTTTATTGTCGGCTTTCTTACGGCGAATTACTACTTTTATGCGAAAAACACGTTCGATCAGGAATCCGCGTATATGCAGGTCCAGACGGAGAGAAATGTTGAAGAGGCGATGCGCCTTACAGATACCGCGGCGAATATTCTCGACAACAGCATGAATGACCGGATGCTTGCCGGGCTCAACGAAGTGAATAATGAATACGAGCGCGTCGGCCGTGATCCTGCCCGGATGGACCTCGATTCGATCAAGACCAAGCTTGGCGAGGGTTTCGATATTTACGTGATCAATGAATCCGGGGTCATTGTCGAGACGACCTATGCACCGGAACTTGGCCAGGATTTTAGGCAGGTCCCGTATTTTTATAAATATCTGACAACAATCCGGTTGTCCGAGGGTTTCTTCCCGGACCGCGTAGTACACGAATTCCTCGGGTCCGGCCAGTTCAGGAAATATGCTTATATGCCGACGGCGGACCATCGCTACGTGCTCGAACTTGGACTCGCCAGCCCGTCGTTCGACCAGATGAATGCGGAACTGGACGACCGCAAAAATATCGCCGGCATCATATTATCAGATCCTTATGCCGAACAATACCAGGTTTTCAATACCATGGGACGTAGCGTTGACGACAACAGCCTGCCAGATGGCCAGGTTGAAGGATACCTCCAGCAGGTTATCCAGTCCCGCCAGGACCTGGTCGTTCCGGACCCGGAACATTCACGGACAACCCACTATCTGTTCATTGACCTTGAGAACGCGAAGTACGGATCCGATCCAAGCAGGATCGTCGAGATCTCCTATAATACAGGACTGATACAGGACGCCCTTGAACGCCTGCTGGTCTTCCACGTTCTTTTTGCGGTTGCTGCAATCGCCGTCGGTTGTGCCCTTGCGTTCCTCGTGTCCCGGCGCCTGACACGACCGATTGCCGGAATTGCCGAGGATGCAAACAAAATTGCCTGCGGGGACCTTGAACACCGGATCGGGACCCCGCAGATCCGTGAGTTCATTGTCCTCGAGCAGAGCATCAATATGATGGTGGACTCGCTCAAGGGTGCGATCAGGAACTTCAAGGATGGCGAGAAGTTCCAGAATGAGATGATTGACAATCTTCCGATTGCGGTGTTCATCAAACGGGCTGACACCGGGAGATATATTTACTGGAACAAGACCAGTGAGGAGCTGTTCCATGTTGCAGCAACGCAGGCAATTGGAAAAACCGACCGCGACCTGTTTCCGGCAGAGGTTGTTTCCGCTATTGAGGACGAAGACCGACGGGTCTTGGTAAGCGGGAAAGATGGACAGAAACAGATTGTATCCCGTAAATACATGCGCGGGCGGATTATCCGGACCATCATTGTTCCGGTCTTTGATTCAGGAGGGGCACCCCAGGTACATACTGGGGATATCGGAAGACATCAGCCCGGGAAATATCAACCTCAAGATGGACCTCCTGTTCAGCATCACCCGCCACGATATCCTGGAGAACCTCTCCGTTATCGTGAACCAGCTGGAGCGTGCACAACTGAAGAACACGCATGATGAGGTGCAGCAACTCTTCGACAAGACCATAGGTTCGATTGAGACCATCCGGAACCAGATCGCGTTCATGCGGGCACTCCAGGAAGTCGGCCTCATCTCTCCGAAATGGCAATCAGTCTCCCGGACGTTTTACGAGATGGCAGAACTGCTTCCTGAAAATACCCTGGATATCTCTGCAGATATGGAAAATATCGAGATTTTTGCAGACCCTCTCCTCCCCCGTGTCTTTTACAACCTCCTGGAACAGTCCCTGAAGCGGGGAGGCGCACGCCTTGCGAAGATCCGCCTCTCTGCAGAAATGGACGACGATTCCCTCCGCTTGGTGTACCAGGATGAGAGCAGCGGGTCCCCCGCGGAAGAAAAAGAGAAGATTTTCGATCCGGGATATACTACGGGTATTTCGCATGACCTCTTCCTGATCCGGGAGCTTCTCAGTTTCACCGGGATCACAATAACCGAAACCGGAGAACCGGGGAAAGGTGAACGGTTTGAGATTCTCGTGCCTCCGGGAAGGTTCCGGTTTATCAGATAATCCTCCCGGTTTTCATCGATGATGGAAATGTGCCTCCATAGAGGAATATGCTTTGGGGAATCCTGTCGAATCCGGATGAGAAGGTTATGATACTTCACGGTCGATCAATCGCGTGAATGGAAAACAATTATTCACGCATCATTGCGTCAGAACCTTTTTATTGAGAATCCTCTTTTACCCGGTTATCGTATGTGGCGGTCGGCGTACATTTTCTGACCCGGGACCCTGGATACCTCACCCCGCCATTTCTCAGGATAACCAGAAACCCGAAAAACCACCCCAATCATCGTTCGAAGAACGCCTCTGGCATTCTTCTCAAGCTCTTGCTACCCTTCGGGTAGCAATCGCTCATCCAAAAGGCAATAAAGAGACATTTTTCGGAGGCTGAAATGATCCTCAAATGAGCAAAATACGGACAATATGGACTTCATTCAAAATCACTGTGCTGTAATTCGCGAAAAAATGCGACCCTCAAAAAACCGATTTTTCAAAATGGGTTCAGATTGCCAAACGGGGCTTTTTAAGGGCAGTTATTTTTCCGGGGGATCGTAAGTCCGAGTCACCTATGAAAAAGTGGATGTTGGGGATTCAATTTGACACCGAATGACACCGGCACAGATGGCGGGTAACTAAATTGATCTTTCCGGTAACCGGTGGATGATGATGATCGGGTTGGCAGTAGAGGGGAAATAAATATTTTTGAAGACATGGTATTCGTAACTAATGGCCGAGTTTGATTTTTTTCTAAGTCACAATGGAGCAAACAAGGAACTTGCAAGGTTTATTTACCACAATGCAATTTTTAACGGTCTTTTTGTATGGTATGATGAAAGTCTATTATCGGGTGGCGATCATTTAAAGGGTGAATTGGAATCGGGATTAAGACAAAGTAAAGGATATATTTTACTTTATTCACTCAATGCACGCAGAAGTAGATGTGTTCAATTTGAAATGGAAATTGCAAAAGGGATTAAGGAACATGATAATAGTTTCAAATTACTTGTGGTGAGATTAGATAATACAGAAGTTCCAGAATATTGGCGTGATTTTGTTTGGAGAACTTGGGATGAAAACGACGTTCCAAATTCAATTATTCAATTAATTAGTGATATTACGGGACACCCTACGATCATGGGACTTGCCTCGTCAGCCTCGCTAAATAACATCCCCATATTCACAAACGAATCGTGCACAATGGCGGAGCAATCTCGTAACTATATAATATATTATTTGTGCCATGTGAGGCAGCTAATTCAAAATCTTGGTACTCTTGGTCGTGATAGTGAACTGCGCGATTCACTCGGAAAATTGCTAACGATTAATCTGTTTGAAACAATCCCGAACTTACAAGGGGGATTGCTTCAAATAAAACCCGGAGTTTACGAATTAATACATCCGGGTCGGATGAGAATCCCGCCTAGAATAACCTTAATTGGATTACCTGAAAGATACAATTGGGAAAAGGTAGGTAATCATTGTAACGAGATATCTACACAATTTCGAGTGTTCTCCTGTGAAACAAATCAACCAGTTTCATATCCGATTCCAATTAAAATTCTTCTCGATGCTGAATTATAGTTCAAATTAGATTTTTTTAAGAAGTCTCGTCATGCACCATCACTGATGCATTTCTCAAAAGTCCCGTCAACTTATCAGAACCCATGAGAACAAACCCTAAATATTTTCATACTAACATTACGTAAAGATGAACGATACTGGCGAGGTTGCCCGCCTTCTCGACATACTCGGGAACCGCAACCGGAGGCGGATCATTGAACTGCTTCGGCAGAAGCCCTGTTTTGTTACGGAGATATCCGATACCCTCATGCTCTCGCCAAAAGCGGTGATCGACCATCTCCAGATGATGGAGCGCGAAGCCATACTCTCCTTCCAGATGGATGAACGCCGCCGGAAATACTACTACCTGGCAAACGACATCCTCATCAATGTCAGCCTCAAAGAAGTGCGTATTGTTTCCGCAGTCTCAAGCGAGGACGACGAAAAGAACGAGAGACTGAAAAACTCTGTCGCCATGCTCGGGCGCATGATCAAGGCACACGACCAGATCATTGCAAACCTCGAACAGATCAACCATGATATCGAGACAAAGATCAGTGACATTGCCTTCAACCATAAGGATTTATTCAGGAGCGAACGAGAGATTACTGTAATCATAGCGCTCTCGCACGACTCCCTGACCCTTGCGGAGCTGAAGGAGGTCACCGGCATTCCCGGTGACCCCCTTACGGATATACTCAAACGATTCGAGCATCGGGGGATTGTGAAAAGGGAGAAGGAACAATATATACTCCGAGGTGTTCATGCAGAATAACCCGAACGGTCCCTATGATGATGTGTTCAACAACCTTGCAAAAATTGTCGAGGACATTGTCAGAAACATGCCGGAAAGTCAGCATGCGCGTATCGTAGGATACACGATCATTACCCGGCACCCGTCTGGAGGAGATCCTGAAATTTACCGGGCCAGCGCGCCGGAAGATGACGGGGAAATCCCGTACGAAGTGATGGAGTCTGGAGATCAGGTTTTCATTACCGCCACGATGCCTGCGGATCCCCGGAACATCCCGGTTGCCGATATCGATATCACCTGCGTGCGTATCTGTGTCGATGATCGCACCACAACAATAATGCTTGACCATCCCATTGACCGGATCCACAGCTATTACCGTCTTCATCGCGGTGTAATGGATATTACCTTAAAAAAAGCGAAAAAGACCTGATCTTTTTTTATAAAAACGGATAAAAATCCAGAACGTTACTGTCGGCGCTCCCTTCCGGTATCATACAAGGGGATACGCGAGTCTCCTGATACCCGGTCCATTTCACCACCACTTTTTCCGGGTTAATTATGTAGGGTTCCGGGCAGAGGTTACAGAGATCAATGCCCAGACCCGGCAGGAGACCCGGGACGGGAAAAATTATGCTCTTGCCGGAAGATCCGACGGGGTCCACTGGCTGATGGACTTTTTCCCGGGTTTCATCTCGTGGAACTGCCGGAGCGAGATGGTGATGTCCCGGGTGAAGGCAAAGTACCCGATCTGGGTAGTCCGGCAGACTTCATTGCCATGTCCATAAGGCCTCGGGGATCGGGACGGGCCTCGCCGAGCCAGATATGGAAGATATTGCCGCCGTCCACGATCGGGAAGAAGACGTGCTCAATCTCCATCCGCTTGGTGAGCGGGACATCCGCACCGGGTGCGACATGGGTACCGTTCGTATAATAGATCGGGAGGTCCCGGCTCGTGCCGAGCCTCTCAAGTCCCTCCTGGAGGTCACCTTTGATCACCTTTTTTGCAAACTCATGGTAGCGGCGGTCGAGAAGGTCTGCGACGGCAAACCGCTGCCCGGTAGTCTCGGCCGGAGTCCGCGCAAGGGCAATGGTCATGTTGTTCTTCCTCGACAGTTCACGGCCATAGAGCTCCATCTCGGTCATCGCCCGGATTGCAAGTCTGAACGCCTCTTTGGATTCGTGGAGCTGTTTGCCGGTATGGTGCTGTACCATCTCGTTAACGCCGACGACACCGATAGTGTAGACTAGCCCCTCAAGGTCGACTGCAATCGCCCCGCGTTCGGCAGTGTTCGGATCCTTGGGGCGCTGCATGGCAAATGGCATCCGGCTGTTGGCCCGGATCAGCTCCATCCAGCGGCGCTTGATCTTGAAGATCTCGACAGCCACATCCATCAGTTTTTTCAGTTCGGCAAAGAGACGTGCATCATCGCCATCGGCATTATACGCTGCCCGCGGGCAGTTTACCGAGACCACCTGCCACGACCCCATGGAAAAGTGCCGCCCGTCCTCAAAGACCAGTTTCCTGTCGAAATCGGAATCCTCGTCCGCAACGGCCGAAAACTGGTAGGCACAGCACTGGTAGCAGGAGATGCCTTTACCCGCCCCCCGGTACGCAGGGAGCTGGTTGTCATAATAGGGAGTGCCAAACTTGGACGCAAGTTCAAAGGTCATCAGGTAGAGTTCCTGGTAGGTCGGGAGGTCAGGGTTATTCCTGTTGAACTCTTCTCGTTCTGTCATGAAATCCGGCTCGATGGAGATCTCGGGCTTGGGGAAGTTGAACGGCTTGCCCCAGTAGTCCCCTTCCAGCATCACTTCCATGATCGCCTTGAAAAGGAGTCTCACCTCCCGCTCGAACTCCCCATAGGTCCGTTTCGGTGCAGATTTCCCGTCCCAGACCTTTCCCTTGTACACGCAGGGTTTGTCCTGCCAGAGCGATGGGACACCGGGAGAGAGCTGGATCGAGGAGAAGACGAGCTGGCCGCCCCGGGCCACCATCATCTGTGTCATCTCGTAGACGAACATCTGCACCATCTGCTTGATCTCGTCGTAGGCCATTCCTTCGACGTAGGGTGCAAGGAACGTCAGGAAGTTGTAATACCCCTGCCCGCCGGCAAAATTGGTCTGGGCGGAGCCGAGGGCCTTGACCGCGTGGAGGATGGCGACTTCCGCACGTTTGGCCGGGCCTGCAACCGATGCCTTGGTCCCGTTCCCGTCTGGCATCAGCCCGTAATAGAAGAAATACCGCAGATCCCAGTCCTGGCAGAATGGGCGGGTGCCGAAATATTCCAGATCGTGGATGTGCATCTCGCCGGAGAGGTGGTGGTCGGCAAGGTCCGGAGGGAGCTGGAGAAGGTACTGTTCTTTTGAGATCTTGTCCGCCTTTTTCTTGTGGGACGTCTCGGCATTCTCCTGCAGGTTGGCGTTATCGTGGGCTTCGAACCCCCTGCCCACATCGATCTGGTGCGCGTCATAGACCGGAGTACCGACCCGGGTCGAGACGTTCCGGTACTGGATCATCCCTTTCTCGAGAAGGGTGATGTTCACAATCTCCCGGATAAGCGGGCCGGAAAGCGACTTCAGGCCCATGTTCTTTATACGGGTCTCCACATCCAGCGCAATTTCCTGCGCAACTTCTTCCGTCGCCCCCTCGTAGCCGTAGAAAGTCTCGACGAGCCTGGTCTCTTCAACGATCTGGCGGACGATGCGATCGCGGTTCCATTCGATAATGTGTCCGTCGGTCGTCCTGACGAACGGGAGGGCCGGGACGGCAAGTCCGTCGAAGGTCAGCTGCTTGGTCTCCCGGCGTGCCATCATTCACCTGATATCAGCCTGGATATATGGTCTCCGTCCAGCTTGCCCGCCGGAAAAATGTCAGCGGAAGTGTAGAAGTCCGAACTCTTCTGGAGTACAGGGGCCTCGTTGACAAAGACGCCGTTTATCCGGAGTTCGGTCAGTGATTCGGCGGTCGAGAGATCGCGCTCTGTGAACGGGCACCCGCTTTTTTTCAGAAAACTTTTCAGAAGTTCGCAGTTCGGACAATGTTCCAGCGTATAAACAATAAGTTGCGGATTTTTCGGCACAAAAAACACCCTTTACTCTGTTATCTATCCATTTGGAAGTATGTGAATAAAAAAATCATGGTTTGTACATCCATGGCTGGCGGCCAGTGGAGCGATTACCATTAGTAGAAGAATGAAATAATAGTACCATAATGGTCAGGGTGTTTGTCGCGCTGGAACTTTCCGGCGGGATGAGAGAACGGCTTGAACGTGCACAGGAGCGACTCCGCGGGTGTTCCGCCCGCCTCACCTTTGTAGAGCCGAAGAACATCCATATCACGGTAAAATTCCTAGGAGAAGTCGATGAAAAGATCCTTCCGGCAGTCATGGACGCCCTGAAGAAGATTCAGCTTCCATACTTTCCCGGTCAATGCAGGGCGGGTGGCACTGAACAACCCAAGGCAGCCCCGGACGGTCTGGTGCGTTATCGATGATGCCGGATATGGCGGGGAGCTCCTCAGGCGGATCGAGGACGCCCTCGCCCCGTTCGGCTTTGAACGCGAAACGCGTAGGTATACCTCCCATGCGACCGTGGCACGGGTGAAGTCGCCAGACCCATCCTTGGTATCAGCGATCCGGTGCATATACGATACTACCTATGGCAGCTGCACCATCAGTGGCATGAAACTCAAGAAGAGCACGCTCACCCCCCACGGGCCTGTCTACGAAGACCTGCTGGAGGTCACATGGTGAAACGGCTTCCCCACGAAGAAGCAGTCCTGGCATCTCTGCGTCCGACCTGCAAGGAACGCGAGCATGTGTGCGATCTTGCACAACAACTCCTGGCCGCCATCGAAAGGAGCGGGAAAGCGAAGGGAATGGTTGTGGGTTCGGTAGCACGCGATACGTGGGTACGGGGTGACCGAGACCTCGATGTCTTCCTGCTCTTTGACCCCGGTCTTTCGCGTGAGCAGCTCGAGACGGAAGGTCTCACCCTCGCGAGGAGCATCGCGGCATCTTTCACCGACCGGTTCCATGAGAAGTATGCCGAGCACCCGTACATCAGCGCCACAATCGACAACGAGGATGTTGACCTGGTGCCCTGTTATGCTGTGGACAGCGCAACGAAGATCCAGAGTGCTGTCGACCGCACGCCTTTTCATACCCGGTATATCACGGAGAAGATCAACGGCCTGATCGATGACGTACTGCTGCTTAAACAGTTCACCAAAGCCGGCGGGATCTACGGCTCTGACCAGATGACCGAGGGGTTCTCCGGCTATCTCTGCGAGCTGCTGGTACTCCAATACGGCGGCTTCACGCAACTCCTCGAAGCTGCCGCGGAATGGCGGCCACATATAATTATAGATCTCGAAAAGCATGGTACCAAGGTGTTTGGCGAACCTCTTGTCGTGATTGATCCGGTCGACCCGAGACGGAACGTGGCAGCTGCCGTATCACTTGACCGGATGGTCGAATTCGTGGAGCTCGCCCGGGGGTATCTTGAGTCCCCCTCCGACCTGTTTTTTACGATCCCGGATGAACAGACGATCTCGGCCGGAGAGCTTGAGGCCCTGCTAGAACAGCGTGGGACGCATCTTTACGCGATCACGTTTGAAACACCACCCTACATCGAGGAAGTTGTTGTTCCGCAGCTGAAACGCAGTATGGTTACGATCCACGAACATCTCGAACGTAACGGGTTCTGCGTGCACCATGCCCATTTTGCCATGCAGCAGGAGAAGTGCATGCTGCTCTTCGAACTGATGGTCTCACGGTTGCCTCTCATCCGTGCCCATATCGGTCCACCGGTCTGGAACCGCGTCAATGCGGAAAAATTCCGGTCAAAGCATATCACCTCGGCTCTGCCAGGCCCCTATATTGTGCAGGGAAGGTACGAGACCGAAATCCCCCGGGAATACACGAAAGCGAAGGACCTGCTCTCATCCCCCTCCCTTCTCCAGTTGAGCCTCGGGCGCCACGTGCGCCAGTCCCTGGAGAACAACTGGGAAGTATCGGAGGGAAGGAACTGCTGGAGCCCGGAATTCACTTCGTTTATTGCCGGGTTTTTCGGGCGGTGTTCCCCGCTCGTCCGGATCCAGCAGAAAAAATAACCGGGTTTTTCCTCCATGCAGAGCTGCAGGATTGTGGGAACGATTCTCCGGAGTTTTTCTCACTTGGATACTCCGGTCCCGTTGATTTCACGGGAGATCCCGCAGATACCGGTGATAATGCCACTATCATCGCGTATCGGGACCTTTACAATATGGAATTTCCGCTTCTCCCCGTTGATTGGGAGGGTGTTCACCTGCCGGATGACCTCGCCCCGCAGGACGCGCTGGTCTTCAGCGCGGAGTTCGGGCGCAATACCGGGACCGAAGAGATCCGTATCTGTCATGTTCAGCAGCTGGTTTGCAGTTTTTGAAAAGAGATGCTCCATGGTAGGGTTGACGAGGGTGTACCTGCTCTGTGCATCCTTGATGAAAATTGCATCTTCTGCAGATTCAAAGATCGCCCTGAACCTGCTCTCGCTCTCCCTGAGCCTGTCCTCCGTTCTCTTGAGGTCGGTGATGTCATGAAGAATTCCCTCCACACCCACGATTTTTCCCGAATCGTCAAAGCAAAACTGGCTGCTCGCCGAGACTACAACAGGTCTCCCAGTCTTCGTTTTAAGAGTGGTAATATAATTCGTTACGGATCCTTTCTCTTCAAGTAATGCGACGAAGCGTTCTCTCTCATCAGGGTCCATATAAATATCCCGGGCTGTATTCAGGCCAATCATCTCCTCTGGCGAATCATAACCGGCAAGTTTTGCGCCGTGTGGGCTTATCATCAGGACGTTCCCGTCGAGGTCTGTCCGGTAGAACATATCCTGCATGTTCTCGATGATTGTCCGGTATTTTTTTTCGCTGTCGGCTATTGCTTTCTCGTAGTTCTTCCGTTTTGTGATATCCCGGATGAGTACGAGCAGGCCGGTAACGTTTCCAGCGTCATCAAGCAGTGGACTAGCTATCAGTTCACCCCAGAACGGGGTCCCGTCATCCTTCCTCAGCAGGTATTCATATGTTTCTGGTCCGGAATCCCCGGAAAAATTCTTGGTAATTCTCTGCGTTGCCATCCGGCGGAAGGCCGGGTCCACAAAGTTCAGGGCAGAAACGCCGGTCATCTTCTTCTCCCGTGGAATATCAAAAATATCGTATATCCTCGGAGAGCCGAAGGTGATGAGTCCTGATTTATCGAGAATGGCAATACCATCACCGGAGGCGCTTACAATAGCACGATAGATCTCTTCACTCTCCCGGAGGTTCTGCTCCAGCCACTTTCGTTCGGTAGTGACCATTGAAACAACGAGAGCGGCGGGTTCCCCGTCCCACAAAATCCGGCTGACCTGGTGGGACAGCAACTCTGTGACCGTGTCCCCGAGTTTCACGGAAGACTCAAACCGCACAACCTCACCAAGACTGAAAGCCCTGTCAAGTACCGATTGCAGGACCTGTTCCTGATCGGGCGCAAGAAATTCGTGAGCGCTGGTGCCGACCATATCAGACGCTTTTTTGGGAGGATGCAATTTATTGAGGAACAACACGTTCCCTTTCCTGTCGAGAACGGATATGGTGGCGGGTGCTTTTGTGAGAATGGAGCGCCATTTCGCTTCGGTTTTTGCAATCTCGTCCTGCGCGGTCTTAAGTTCGGTGATATCATACAATGCACCCTGGATATAGAGGATGGTCCCGGTATTGTCGCAGATATTGTGGATGATAGCATGGAGCCAGCGGATGCCACGGTCTTTCCTGACAATCCGGATAAGGGAATCAATAATGAATCCCGGAACAATACCGAGTTGTTTTACCCCTTTCTGGAACTCAGTTTCATCATCAGGATGAATGATGGAAATGACGGGAGTTGCTCCAGAAAGAATATCTTCACGGGTATACCCGGTAATATCCGGTATTTTACCCTCGAGAAACAGGCAAGTCCCATCCGTTTTCATCTGAAAAGCGATTCCCTCAAAATTCCGGGCAAAATTCTGGAACTTTTCTTCAGTCGCGGAGAGTTCCCGTTTGATCGTATGGCTCTCAACCGCTTTTTGCACTTTATGGGCCAATTCGGCAAACTGGGTCTTCGGGTCCCCGCCCTTCTGGACATAAAAATCTACACCGTGCTCGAATGCCTCTACTGCCACCTCCTCGCGCCCTTTGCCAGTGAAGATTAAAAATGGCAGATCCGGAATCTTATCACGGATAATTTTTAACAGAGCGAGCCCGTCGATATCAGCCATCTGGTAATCCGAAATGATGGCATCATAGGCCCCTGTACGCACTTTTTGCAGGGCTTCCTCCCCGCTCAGTGCAGTCTCAACAAGGAACAGCCCGGTACGTTCGAGAAACCGTCTGCATGCATCGAGCAACACCGGTTCGTCATCGACATACAGTATCTTTATCATGGAGATATCTTCCTTATTGTCAGGGACAAGGGTGTATATCTACAATATACAATTATAAAAGTATATGAATCCCCTTGCCTGCGAGAAAATGAGGGAACGAGGTTGATGTAAACCGGTTCAAAGAAACTATTTTTGGGTGTTTTTCCTGATCTTGGCCTCAGCCAGTTTTACGATGGCAGCCATATCAGGAGAACCGGTGGGAGAGAGTTTCTTGTTCCGGATCGCGCTGTCGACAAATCCCTTACCGGTATGGGTACGAACGACAAGCGTGGTTGAACCGCCCGGGCTTCCGACAGCACCTGCAGAAATGTCCGAGAGGACCGCGGTAAGATCTGTACAGAAATGGCAGCCTTTCCTGATGCAGGTCTCCAGTTCAGCGAGCGGTACGACAAGCGTGCTGTTGTCCTGTTTGAGGACCTCGAGTTTGCCCTTCACATCAAGTTTCCGGATCTCGTGGGGTTCAAGCTTGTAATGGGTTCTTAATTTTCCCTGCACAAGCGCTGTATAATCGAAGGCCTCGGTACAGAACAGCCCGATGATGAGCCGGATCGACCGGGCGTAAGGCTTCAGGAGATCGTTGTTGCTCTCCCGCATCCGTGCAGCAGCCTGTACGGCGCATGGTACACCGATGACTGCAATCTTTTTGAACTTTCGTTCCACCACCGCGTGTTTCAGTGCGGCGAGGAGCGGTACCCACCAGCTGTACCTGCTGCCGGCCTGTTGCACGAGAACATCGGATTTTGTGATAATTACTGAAGCGGGTCTGAGGGTCCAGCGATCTTCGGTGACCGTGACAACGGCATCGATCAGTCCCTCATCGAGTGCGTTGGCAAGGATGGCGGTGACTGCGCCGCCGCTCTGCCGGTGCGGAATGTCGATAGACGCTTTTGCGCTCACCAGTTCGAGGTATTTTCCAAGCGTTTCGGCAGGCTGGTCTCCAATGCGGGGGCAGACCGAGTAACATGCCCCGCAACTGACACTGTCAGTTGCCTGTTTGCAGTAGCCGTTGCTCTTTGGAGAAGTCACCATCTCCCCTTCTTCAAAATACAATGCATCCGCAGGGCAGACCGCCACGCATGCACCGCATCCCGAGCACCTGCCGGTATCCCAGACCTCGTTTTTCAAATCGAGATAACTCTTTGCTGCCATAGCCCTCACTCCCATGTATATTTGCTTGCAAACGGCCGTGCACTCGCGGCCGCAATGCGCGTGAATTCTGATGCGATCAGGGGAGCCGGGTCGATTCCATAGCATTTTGCAAAATCTTCAATGATCGGTTTTATCATCGCCCTCTTTTCGTCAGTGACTGGCATCTGTTTTGCACCAACACCGAGGCAGAGGCCGTCAACCTTCCCCCGAACAAAGATCTCCCCTCCATGGATACCGCTCCCGACTCCCTGTTCCGAGATTGGCGTGGCCCCCCCCAATCCCAGGACAATGAGGAGCCCTCCTGCCATGTATTCACCAAGGAATGCCCGGGCTGATCCGCCAACCACCACGATCGGGCGCTTCTCCATGTACTGTTTCATGTGGATACCTCCCCGGTACCCGATATTATCGCGTACATAAATGCATCCCCCCCTCATGCTGTGGGCTACCGCATCACCGGCACTGCCATGGATGATGACCCTGCCCTTGTCCATCGTATTTCCCGGTGCATGGTCGGCGTTGCCATGAACGATGATGGTTGGGCCGCTCATGAACATCGCAAGATCCCCTCCCGGTACACCGTTCACGGTAATTTCGACCCCGTCCCCTCTCAGCCCGTCACCAATAAATCTCTGGCCGAGGACATTGTTGATTACAATCTTCGTTGCCCCTTCAGCAATGGCCTTCCGTATCCTCTGGTTCAGAGGGGTGTAATGCAGGTCTTTCGCATCAATAGTTACCGTGGTCACCTTCACGCCCCCATGGTCTTGACGTCAAGGACATTCAGGAGGCCCTCGTCCAGCATATACCCACGGAGACGATCGCGGTTTCCGCGCAGGCTCTCGATGCTGTTGATGCCTGCTGCACCCATAAGTTCCGCGAGTTCCAGCGTCCACCCGTGGATAAGGTTCTCGACCTGGACTGCGTTGGTCTCCGGGTCGAGCCGTTTTGTCAGTTCAGGTTTCTGGGTGGCAATGCCCCATGCGCATTGTCCGCGGTTGCAGGTCCCGCATACCCGGCATCCCATGGCTACGAGAGCGGATGTCCCGATATAAACCGCGTCGGCACCGAGGCAGATGACCTTTGCCACATCTGCGCTCTGCCGGATACCGCCGCTCGCGATGATCGAGACCTCGTTCCGTATTCCCTGCTGACGGAGCTTGGCATCCACACTGGCAACTGCTGCCTCGATCGGGATTCCCACATGGTCCCGGAAAACAACAGGTGCAGCTCCTGTACCCCCGCGGAACCCGTCAATGACAACTGCATCTGCAGACGAGCGTGCAATTCCGGCAGCTATTGCGGCCGCGTTGTGCACCGCTGCGATCTTTACGAAGACCGGCTTTTTCCATTCGGTCGCTTCCTTCAGGCTGCGGACGAGCTGCTTGAGATCCTCTATGCTGTAAATATCGTGGTGGGGTGCCGGGCTGATAGCATCGCTGCCTTCAGGAATCATCCGCGTACAGGAAACGTCAGCACAGACTTTTTCTCCTGGGAGGTGCCCCCCAATACCCGGTTTTGCTCCCTGCCCAATCTTGATCTCGATGGCCGCACCGCGTTCAAGATAATTGATGTCGACCCCGAATCGTCCCGAGGCAACCTGGACGATGATATTTTTCTGGTATGGGTAGAGGGATTCGTGAAGCCCTCCTTCCCCGGTTCCCATGAAGGTACCGATGCGGCTGACCGCTTTTGCCAGTGCCTGCTGGGCAGGCAGACTGATCGCGCCATAGCTCATGTGCCCGATCATTATCGGGGTCTCGATCTGGAGATTGGGGGAGAGCTTTGTGAGAAGGTCTGCATCCCCGTTGGGATATTCCTTAAGGGAGAGTGCGATCGGTTTTTTTCCGATATAGGTGCGGAGCTCCATCGGCTCCCGGAGTGGATCGATGCTCGGATTGGTGACCTGGCAGGCATCAAGGAGGAGCCGGTCGAAGATCATGGGATAGGGCAGGACATTTCCCATACCGGCGAGGATGATCTTACCGGTCTTGGCCTGGTTGAAGACCGCTTCCCGGATCTCCCTCGTCCAGACCGGGTGGCTCCGGTAGTCCGTGGGTTTTTCGTAGATGCTGATGGCGTCCCGGGGGCAGAAAGCCGTGCATCGGTGGCAGGCAACACAATTGCGTGAATTAACCCGTATTTTATCTCCATCCATCCGGTACACTCCGTACGAACAGTTCTCCACGCAACGCCCGCAGAGCATACAGAGCTCGGGATCGATCTCCACCTTGAACCTGAGGGGGATACTACCGATGGTCATGCAATGACCCTCCCAATCACCGGCTCGCCTGCCTTTGGCATGTGGACGTCCCGGATGTGCGGTTCGATCCGGCGGATTGCCGCTTCTTCGCTGGAGATGTAGAGCCGGTCGCCGTGTTCCCCGGAGACGAGCGGTCGCAGCTTGATGCGATCAGTAAAACCGACAAGCGCATGCTCGTTGGCAACGCAGATCGCGAACGGGCCGTTCATGAGCGCAGATCCATAGGTCAGCCTGATGGCACGATTCAGTTCCTGTTCTTTTGCCGGCATCCGGTCGATCTCATTCCAGAATGGGGGCGCGAGCGCACGCACCGCCATCTTTTCTGAGAGCCCGTGTTTGCGCACGAGCAGGTCAATGAGGTACGCAACCACTTCGGTATCGGTAAACATGGTGCACTTGTACCCGTAACTCTCGATATAGCGCTGGTTGGTGCCATAAGATGTGATCTCACCGTTATGGACGACACTCCACCCGAGAAGGTTGAAAGGGTGCGCCCCTCCCCACCAGCCGGCGGTGTTGGTGGGGTAACGGTTGTGACCGAGCCAGAGATATCCTTCGTAGTCCTGGATGCGGTACAGGTCAGCCACTTCTTCCGGCCACCCGGATGCCTTGAATACCCCAAGATTCTTACCGGATGAAAAAATGAGGATGCCGTTGGGTGCCGAGTTGACACTCATTACGATGTGCATGATGATGTCATCGGCTGATGTATTCCTCTCGGGCGCAAGCCCGGGATCGGGTTTAAAAAAATATCTCCATGGTGTGTGCACCTTTTTTATTCGTGAAGCATAGGTTGGGATCTCTTCATCGTGGATGACGCTGCCCCATCTCTCGAGCTCTTTATCGAGTACCGGTTTATTTTCGTGGACATCGTCAAAAAATACGTGGAGGGCATAGGAATCTGCAAAGTCCGGATAAATCCCGTAGGCTACATAACCGGCCCCTTCGCCATTGCCACGCTCGTCCATCATAGCGAGCGAGTTCCGTATGCTGCTGCCGTCCATGCACTGACGGCGTTTATCGATGACACCAATTATACCGCACATTGTAATCACAAATCGGAATGATCTATAGTACTAAAACGTCATGGAAATTGAATGTGAGCATTCTTTATTGAAGTTAGTTCAGAAAATATAAATGTGATTGGGTGGAACTTTTTTTCTTATGTCAACAGACGTATCCAAGTTGCTCAAAAAAATTGAGGCTGATGATGTAAAATTCGTCCGTCTTCAGTTTATAGATGTTCTGGGCATGCCGAAAAATGCGGCGGTACCCGTAGCGCAGGCTGAAAAATCACTGACCGAGGGGACATGGTTCGACGGGTCTTCCATTGATGGGTTTACCCGGATTGAAGAATCAGATATGCTTCTCAAGGCAGACCCGGCCTCGTACGCGGTTTTGCCATGGAGACCGTCCGAGGGAAAAGTTGCGCGGTTTGTTTGTGATGTTTACACCTATGGCAACAAGCCGTTTGAAGGCGATCCCCGGTATGCCCTCAAAAAGACCATGGCGGAAGCCGCGAAGATGGGGTACACCTTCAATACCGGCCCTGAACTCGAATTTTTCCTGTTTAACCGTGTCGATGGTAAGCCGACGACACAGTTCTCGGATACCGGGGCGTATTTCGATCTCGCGCCGAATGATGCTTCTGAGAATGTCAGAAGAGAGATCGTGCTCTCGCTGACCCAGATGGGGTTTGAGATCGAGATGTCCCACCACGAAGTCGCGGCGAGTCAGCACGAGATCAACTTCAAGTATACAGATGCCGTCACCACCGCCGACCGGGTCATCACCCAGAAGTTTGCGACAAAGGCGATCGCCCTGAAGTACGGCCTCCATGCATCGTTCATGGCAAAACCCGTTGCCGGAATCAACGGCAGTGGCATGCACACGCACTGCTCCCTGTCAAAAGGTGGCAAGAACGCCTTCTTCGACGCGGATTCGGAGAAGGGGCTCAGCCAGACCGCCCTTTACTACATCGGGGGTCTCCTGAAGCATGCCAAAGCAATAACCCGGGTCGCAAACCCGACCATCAACTCGTACAAGCGCCTCGTTCCCGGTTACGAAGCTCCGTGTTACATCTCGTGGAGCACCACTAACCGATCAGCCTTAATCCGGGTCCCCGCCGCCCGGGGCAACGGTACCCGCACAGAATTCCGGAGCCCCGATCCGATGTGCAACCCGTACCTGACGTTTGCCTGCATGCTGGCAGCAGGTCTTGATGGTATCAAGAACAAGATCATGCCACCGGATAGCACGGACGTCAACATCTACCACTTGAGCGACAAGGAGCGCAAGAAGATGAAGATTGAGATGCTGCCCGGAAGCCTCGCGGAGTCACAGGCATACCTTATGAAGGATAACGTGCTCTGCGATGCACTCGGCGGCCATATCGTAGAGAACCTCGCACGTATCTCAGAGGCGGAGACTGATGCGTTCCGTCTTGCAGTCCACCCGTGGGAACTCGACCGGTACCTGGCAACCTACTAATTATTAATTTTTTTACCCAGCCATCAATTTCTCGACATGTCGTACGGTATCGGTGGACGGGAGTATCATCAATGATTCTTGTTCACAATCCAGCTAAAAGATCACCGTGTTCACAGGAAATTTCTTTAAAATCCATACCCATATATCATGGTTAGTTCTTACCGGTGATTTAGATGGCAATTGATTCTGGAGCAACAGCATGGATTCTTGCCTCAACGGCGCTCGTGATGATCATGACGCCGGGGTGGGCATTTTCTATAGTGGGCTGGTGCGCTGGAAGAACTTCGACATGATCACCCTGTCGTTTGTCAACGGTGCACTCGGCACCGTCATCTTTGCTGGCAGTAGCGGTCAATTGAGCATCGGGGTTTCTGGGAGGAAACATCCATTCGTTTGTACCATGTGCTGCAAGTACTTTCGCTGCCCTTATCTATGCGTTTGTTATAACATACATACTTGCAATCATTATCGACAAAACTATTGGCCTTCGCGTAACTGAAGAGGAGGAATATGCCGGTTTCGACATCTCCTAGCAGAGAGAGCGGTGCTGATTTTGAGGGATTAACATGAAGATGGTAAAAGCAGTCATTAAACCCGAACGATTTGAGTTTGTAAAAAAAGCCCTTGAAGACAAAGGATTCAACGGTATGACTATTACTGAGGTCAAAGGCAGGGGCGAACAGAAGGGTATCGCTCTTGAATACCGCGGTGGTCTCATGATGGTTGATCTCCTCCCCAAAATAGCCCTAGAGATCGTTGTCAGTGACAAGGATCTCGATATCCTGATCGCAACGATTACCGAATCCGCGAGGACCGGAAAGATCGGTGACGGCAAGATCTTTATTATTCCAGTCGAGAAAAGTATCAGAATCAGGACGGGGGAGATCGAATCGTAAAGGTTGTTTCAATCTGAAGCTCCGGTATCAATCTGGATCATATCCCTTTTACGAAAATCGAGTCAAAATTATGTTTATAATATTGCAGGTAAACCGGGAAAGATTGTTATAATCCCAAGAAAGCATGTAATTTCATCTCGATATGAGATGAAACCGGATGATGACCTGGCAACGTAAAGGTATTCTGGTCCTCATAAATTGCCCTCTTGATATCCTCATCGGAAATTCCGTATTTCTGATGATCCACGATCTCATGGAAGAACACTTTCCCGGCACCGGGTATTATCCGGCACAGGGATACATATCCATCACTAGTCCGGATATAAAAATAGGAATTTCCTATCTGGGAGCTCGGGCATTCCTGAACCTGGTTGAGGATCTCCAGGTAGTCCGATTCTGATGCATCCGGCATGAAATACCGGGGCAATGATACTGAGCCACTCACTTTTTTTACAGTAACCATCAAGTATCCCCTCGCCTTCCCTTTCCCTTCTTATGTCCTCTTGAATACAGAAATGAATGCTGTCCTGAGGTACGAAGGCAATATCTTGCATGTACATATATATTTTTCTATAAGTATCTAGATGCGGTGAAAATACGACTAATCGGCAGCAAAGCAGATTGTTATCTACTATTAGACCAGTAATTCTTTACTGTATCATGATACCGTGGCTGAGTTCCAATTTTAAAAATTTCAAACCCAATGCGGCAATTGCGCTCAACGCCACGAGACACATGAACAAGGTTGAACGCAGAAAATTATTCTCTCCTGACATTGAACCGATGCGGACCGCCGAAGGACGCTGGTTTGAAGCAATCGTGTATGAGATGTTTCTTGAGATCTCCAAGAGATCAAACCGCATCAAATACCTTGCCATGAAAGGTGCCGATGCCCCGAGAAAGCGGGAAGAAGTGAGGCTTGGCCAGAACGGGCTTTTCTATTCAAAATACGGGGATATTACGGTGAGGGGCAATGGCCAGGACCTTGCGGAGTTTGATCTTCTTCTCGTAGATTCCGATAACCATGTGGCATTTGCCGAAGTCGTGACCTCTCCTTCAGACTTGAAAGAGTTCGAGCAGGAGATTGCATTCAAGAAAAAACTCCTTGGCTACCTCTACGCACAGAAGACAACACCTTTTCTGCTGGTCTCCTCGTTCGATTTATCGAATTATTCCGTTGTCAAACGGCTTGCAAAGGACAAGACCAATGCGATCATCCATACAAGCTCCTGCGAGCAGATCAAGTCGCTTGTCAAACATTACCGTCCTAGAATCCTCTACAATACTCCTGAGAACCACCCGAAGTTGATACGGGCAACCGAAATTCCTATCAAAAGACCCTTTGATTATAAGCAATATCATGATGAAGTCCGAGACCGTATCTTCTCCGAGATCAGCAAATCCGGTGGCAGGATGCACCCGGAGATATCAGACCAGACGGGCCAGCTGGTAAAAAAAGTGCTCTACGGGGGGATATTTCCGCAATCGGTAAAATCCCTCTGTGATATTTACGGGTTGAGTGTGAAGGGAAGGAAGATCGAGTTTGCCGATTTTTCAAAATATTATACCAAAGCTATCATCGCCACCGATCTTCCCGGTTACGAGATTATCATCTACCTGCGTTCGCGGCAGAAAAAAGAGTATCATAAAATGATCCAGCATAAAGACGGCCATTTCAAGTTCGAGCGCCCGACCCCGTCCCGGGTGGGTTTCTTCCTCTGGCTGGAGTCGATCCAGCCGACACTTGGTACCCGTATCACACTACGGCTTCTGGAAGCGTTCAGTATTGGGCCGACAGTGAATAAATAATCGGTATATAAATAGTGGTTCGCTAAAAAATTCAGAGCCTGATGTTCATCAGTCCAGCAGAATTTCAAGCGCCTCATCTTTATAAGCCTTCATTACGTAGGCGATACCGGAAATAGTTGCAGCCTCCTCGGTAAGCGCCATGACGTCCCGGCGCGAAACATACGGTATGGAGAAATTTCTGGTTCCTGCCATAATCTGCTGGAAACCGGTCCGGAACTTCTCGGCAAAGGTATACATGCCAAGTGCGCCGAGTGGTATTTCTTTCATACGTTCTCCATATTTCTGCTTCAGATCCTCATAACAGACAAATATCTTTTCTGCAACCGTCCCGTATTTCGAGACGGTTTTCGGCAGTTCACCGGCAGCAAGCCACTTGCCGATATTTTTTCCCACCATCGCGGGAATCATCAGGCCCCTCCCCATACAGACCGCCTTAACGTAAGGGCTTCCCATGGCCAGTGCCTTGAAGACGTTTGGCTCATCCGTGAACCCCCCGGCCATCGCGATATCCGGGACTTTCATACCCTTGCGGCTCAACCGCTCGCAGAATTCGTACATCAGTGACTGGAGGTAAAAAGTGGGGATCCCCCACTCATTCATCATCGGCCACGGACTCATACCCGTACCTCCCGAGGCCCCATCGATGGTGAGCAGGTCTATCTTTGCTTCTGCTCCATACCGGATGGCCATTGCAAGTTCCACCGCGGAATAGGCCCCGGTCTTCAGGGTGATCCGTTTGAAGCCGATATCCCGGAGACGATCAACTTCTTCCAGAAATCCCTCCCGGGTCACAAACCCTAGTCTTGAGTGACGTTCGAACTCCCTTACGGCACCTGATTTAAAGGATATCTGATGTACTTTCACCGTCGGGTCCGGTAGTACGATATACCCTCTTTTTTTCAACTCGGCCGCGCGTTCCAGAGTCGGGACTTTGATCTCACCCCCGATACTTTTTGCACCTTGGCCCCATTTGAGTTCGATCGTTTCCAAGTTATGCCTGCTCGCCACATATTCAGCAGCACCGATCCGTGTGTCCTCGACATTCATCTGGACCAGCATTTCACCGTATCCTTCAGAAAAACGGCGGTAAATTTCCACGCGCCTGTCCATTTCCGGCGATTTTTTCACTTTTCCATTCATGTCCAGTTCAAGCTGGGGGTCAACACCACAGACATTTTCACCGCAGACACAGGTTATTCCGGAAATCGCTGCTCCAATTGCAATCTGCTCCCAGTTCACCCGTGCGATCTCAGTCGAACCCAAAGCACCGGTAAAGATGGGGAGGCGCATCTTTACTTTGAGATTCCACCCGTACGATGTCTCGGTATTGACCGATGAGAAGACCGCGGTATCAGGACCTGCCTCTACACCTTCAGGCATACCTTTGGCACCGACGGCATACCCCTGGATGTTGAGGTGGGAATAGTCGACGGGATAATTCTTGTCAGCCCCCGCAGTGACTTCCCCGAATGGTCCGGGATAGAGGTACTTCCCTCCCCCGGAATGATGACAGCCATAACTCGCAGTTTCCCTTGCACCCGTCAATACACCGGGAACAGATCCCGGACATTGGGGAGACATTTCTCGAACGGTTTATGGTACCTGTTGCCTCATTTGCATTGGGTTGTCGCAGATTCACGATTCACATCCTGAATCCAGGGCCGCATTTCGTTCGCAACGGAATGCCGGAGAAGCGAGATGAGTGCGATCCTGTATAAAAAGGGGTTATGTCAGAAGTAGTAATAATCTCTTGCATTCCCGCGAAAGGTAAAAAAAGGCCTAAAAACTTTTTTTTAAAGAATATCCGGGAACCGGTTCTTCTGCACGGTCGGGACCCGATGAGATCGTTTTCTTCGTAATCTGAAATGAGCTGCTATTCCAACCGTCCCGCGAATGCATCAGACCACAATGCAGATAATGGAGCAAAAAGATGTTATTCCTGTGGATGGATGATAACTTTTAAACTACCGTCCCGGTGCCGGGCAGTCAGGAGAAAACCTTCAGCCGTTTCTTGTAAGGGAAGAACATGGGTTATCATATCGGCTACATTTATCCGGTTATACTGGATCCATTTCAGGGCAGTTGTCAGGTTATGGAGATCGGCAGCATAGGAATGGGTGATTGTGATCTCTTTCTGCCACAGGTTCCAGAGATTGATTTCGGATTGGATCTCAGGATTTGTGGGGGCAAAAAATAAGATCGTACCCCCGGGTCCGACTGCGTCAAGCGACTGTTTCACGCAGACGGGAACCGGTGCGGTCATGATGACGGTGTCTGCGCCCAGGCCGCCATTTAATTCTTTAAACCTTCCGGGAACATCTTCCGTAGCGGAAATGGTTGCATCGGCACCGAATTTCCGGGCGGCCTTCAACCGATCAGGACTCGGGTTGGAAACAGCAATAAATCCCGCACCGTTCAGCCGGGCTGCCTGGACATGCAGCAGTCCGGTGATCCCGGCGCCAATGATAAGGACTGACCGGCCATCCGAGGTCGGAGCCAGTTGCTGCCCGCGGACTACACACCCGAGGGGTTCAACAAAGGTTCCCGCATCAAAAGAAACCGATTCGGGGAGGCGTAATATACCCCGGTCCACGTTGATTGCGGGCAGCACCACATATTCCGCAAACGCCCCGTACGCATTCTTGAATTTGGTTTTTTGCAGCGTGTCACATGCGGTCGTATGCCCGCGTATACAGGCATTACACGTAGTGCATGGTACATGATGGGTGACCACGACCCGGTCTCCCACCTTCCATTTTTTGTCTGCGCCGGGACCGGCTTCTGCAATGATTCCCGTGCATTCATGCCCAAAGGCCCCGATCCCGCCGGGCCTTCCCGCACGCTTAATCCGGTACCATTCCATGACATCCGACCCGCACACTCCGCACGCCATGATCCTGACCTTGATCTCTCCTGGTCCGACTGCCGGATCTTCAACATCCTCGGTGCGGATGTCACTGTTCTTATAATAGACCGCTGCTTTCATTCCTGTTCACGAGTGGAGAGTAACTGTTTAAGAGATAAAAAATCAGTCGAGCTTGCATGCACCGGGTAAGCATGCATTGTAAATATCCAGGGCTTCCTTTACGGTATGATTTCCATGGACAATTGAACCAATGGCTTTGATCATGCCGACAGGATTGGCATCCTGGAAAATATTTCGTCCGAAATCAACTCCGACAGCACCGGCCTGGACAGAGTCGTAGGCCATCTGGAGAGCGTCAGGAGGACTTGAGTATTTCCCTCCTGCAACCACGACAGCAGTCGGGGAAACCCAGTCGACAAGCCGGGAAAATTCCTCACAATAATAAGTCTTGATAATCCGGGCCCCGGCATCCTGGCAGATACGGGATGCAAGCGCCAGATAGCGCAAATCCCGGGCCATGTTTTTCCCCACGGCTGTTACTGCCAGAACGGGAATTCCGTATTCGCCGGCCTGGTTGATCATGTCGGTGAGGTTGAGAATAGTCTGTTGCTGATTGGCAGAGCCTATATACACACTGACCGCGACACCGGCCGCATCCATCCGGATGGCTTCTTTTATTGTAACCGTGAGCTTTTCATCACTTAACTCTTCATTTAAGACGCTGTTTCCCCCGGTAACACGTAACATGATGGGTTTTGACCCGACATTTTCGGGCGCAATATTGGACCGCACTGCCCCGCGTGTCGTCATCAGGCAATCGCAATAGGGGAGGAGTGTTGTTATGGTGTTACTCATGGTGCGGAGGCCCGTTGTCGGTCCCTGGAAATAGGGATGGTCTATCGCAAGCATCACTACCCGGTTATCTTTCGGATTGATTATCCGGTTCATCCGGCTCTGGATTCCAATATCAAGATATGCATGTACCATGGGGACACTTCACGAGAATTAGTGATACACAAATGTATAAAAAGCTGGGGTTATTTGTGCTCCGGTCTGACGACGAGATATCCCTTCCCTGTCAACCAGTGGTGAAATTCATGGGTGCTGTGGAGACAATTGGAAGCACAAATCGCCCGGATTTCTTCATATTTGGGAGATTTTTCCACTTCGTTATTCAGGAGCAGTTGTATCGGGCATTTCACATCATTACAATATTCCCGACGCGTATACCCGATATACCCATCTATCGACTGCATAAGTAATTCTTTAGGAAATACACAAAAAAGGTTTTCGGAAAAAATCCCAATCCGGAAATTGTTCTTCTCTCTCTTTGCGAACGAACATCGATTCCCCTCGCTTTATCCCGCATTGCTCACCTGAACCGGCGCTCTCCGGTATGCATAAAAGCGTGCAAGAAATGCTGCAGCCGATGACTTTTTTCACCTCTGTTGCTTTTTATATTCCTGAGTCCCACCCACTCCATACGAGACAGGCGGGTTCAGCACTGCCCTACCATCATTCCGGTTATTTCTCAAGGTATTTACCGTAACAGTGTGGTATTAAAAAAACATAGAAAACCAATTTTTGAAATATCTATAATTAAACATTTATAAAAATTGTAAAAGAAGATTATTTGATTATTTCATTGGGATCACGTTTTCGAGGAACTCTTGCTTCTTTGATTTCATCTCTCAAACTTGGATCAGCTGTTCCCCAGCTTGTTGTATTAGTTGGTTCCTGCCTTTTTTTAGGTTCGTCAGTCATTTGATCACTCTTCGTTTAGTTCTTTCTTCTTGCGCTCCTCATTTCTTGATAACGCTCGATCTTCTCTAATCTTAGGATCTTCAGTACCCCATGATTCTGTTTTTGGCTTCTCATCGGTTTTTTCTTTCTCCGCCATTTACTTCTTCCCTCTTTTCGGAATAGGTTGTTTATTCAGTTGAACATCTCTTAATGTTCGATCATTAGTGCCCCATGACACTGTTTGGGTATCACTGGATTTTTCCGGCGGTGCTTTTTTACCAATAACCTGTTCTTTCTCCATAAGTTGACCTCTTTAAACCATTAAAAGACCTATAAAAAAAAGTACGGTTAATGCCATTCCAAAGGCATATAATCGTAATCCATACTTCACACATTTCGCTTTTTCATCATTAATTGCAGCATTTTTTAAGATTCCTAGAGAAATTTCTTGACCAACAACACGAATAACAGTGCATTTATTCTTTTTTTTATCCCTCGCATAATTTTCAATTAACATATCTGTTTTTGGAACTATCGTATAGACTTTAATCGAATATGCATAGCAACATAAGATTATTGCTGCTGCTAAAAACAAAATTCCAAATAGTAAAATTACTCGATAACTGTTATAGTAAATTAAAAGAGATGATCCCTGAGTTAATTTATCTAATAAAAATGAAATTATAGTTCCAAGTAGACCGATAATAATTCCAGCAAATCCAATAATGCCACTTGCTTTGTTGTCAAGAATGTTATTTCTTTCAAATTCCGCATCATTACGACGTGAAATCAAATTTAGAATAAGCTCATCTTTTGCTATAGTTTCCTCGTCGCACTTTTCATCTATTTGGGGAATTTCATCTGGCATTGGGGATTCCAGCAAATCTGCTATTCAATGCAATTATAATTAGGTGAATAATAAACGTATTGTTTAATCGAATGTGTGATGTCGTTATTCACATTTGTATATGGATGAAAAAAACAGTGTCAAATTGATTGCACTTTCGCTAGTACTTAAGATTTTTCAGAAAAGAGCATCGCACCATCGGTGTTAAAGTGCTGCTATGGGGAAATTGAACTTTATTCAAATTATTTTTTAAATAATTAACAATCAACCGTGTGGTATTAAAAAAATTTTCAGGACAAGGCAGAAAAGATTACTTCGGAGACTTCGGGGACTGGAGGAGCTGGATCTCACGGATAATTTCCCGGTGGAAGACAAGAAGCATATCGCTGATCATACCGAACATGAAAATTTCTATACCAACGACGATAAGCAGCACCGTGAGGATCGTCAGGGGAATGTGGTTGATCCCGTGCAGCCACTCCTGCACGACATAAATCCCGGTGAGGATGCCCAAGAGGGATGTGAAAATGCCCATCATGCCAAAATAGAACATGGGGTTATTGACCCGTGCAAGCCGGTATATCGTGCTCACAATCTTGATACCGTCATGGAACGGGGAAAGTTTTGTCGCCGTCCCCGGGCGCCGGGAATACCGGATGGGGACGACCATGATCCTCTGGCCGTTCCGCACGGACTCAACTGAGATTTCCGTTTCGATCTCGAACCCTTTCTCTTTCAGATGCATCTGCTGGACCGCTAACTTGGTGAAGGCGCGGTATCCCGACAGGATATCATGAAGGTCCCTGCTGTGGGCCACTTTGAAAAGGAGGTTCAGCATATGGTTGCCAAAGAGGTTGAGCCCAGAGAATGAGCCTTCTTCTGCGTTGATGAGGCGATCCCCGATGACCTGGTCAAATCCCAGGAACAGGGGGGTCAGCATCTTTTCCGCATCTTTTGCCGAGTAGGTGCCGTCACCGTCAACCATGAGAATATAAGGCTGCTCGATGACTTCAAAAGCCTCGATAATTGCATTGCCTTTGCCCACGCCCGATTGTGTGCGGACATTTGCCCCGGCTTCCCGGGCAATTTTTACCGTGTTATCGGTACTCTTCCCGTCAACTACGAGAATATGGTCGTATCCGAGTCCCTTGAATTCCCTGACAACAGTTCCAATAGTGGGACCTTCATTGAGCGTGGGGATGAGGATGCAGACCTCGTCTTTGTTGAATTTCATTGGTATAGTATTTTTAATCGGTTATCATAAGTGCTTCTATGCATGTCCCGAAAAAAGGGTTGCGGGCATTCGGTATAGCAGAAAGTTATTCCGGGCGAACCTTGTCCACCCTTGCCGGCGTGGTGATGCGAAAAGATCTCCGCATTGACGGCTTCTCGTTTGGCACAGTGACTGTTGGCGGGGTGGATGCTACCGACACAATACTTGCGATGATCCGGGACCTTGAGCGGAGCGATCTTAACGTGGTTATGTTGTCCGGTTGCGTCATCGCCTGGTTTAACGTTATCAGCCCTGTTGTGATTCATGAAAAGACCGGCCTCCCGGTTATTTGTGTCACCTACGAGGATTCCGACGGACTGCTCGGGGATATCCGCCGTCATTTTCCTGACGACCTGACACGGGTGACCCGGTACATGGAGCTCGGGAAACGTTCACCGGTTGCGCTGCGGACGCACCAGACCATCTTCATCCGTTCATGGGGCATTGAACACCGGGATGCGGCAGTATTGTGTAACGACTTTACCCTTGAAGGTAAGATCCCCGAACCATTGCGCGTGGCACGGCTCTGCGCCCGGAGTGCTGCCCCTGATCCCCGCAATCCCTGTTAAAATGCTCCATGAACGTTCCGGCTGCTATGAGAGATGCTTTCATATGATTGGAGGGTGAATCAAATGATACATCCGGCACATGTTCAGGAATTGTATTATCATGACACATGTTACAAAACTTGCCCGGTGGGTATGCCTCGAATGCCATTATATCTATGATCCGGCCAAGGGAGACCCCAAAAACGGGATTGCGCCCGGGACGGCCTTTGAGGACATTCCTGATACATGGCGCTGTCCTGAGTGCAAGATCCTCAAGGTGAAAAAAGGCGTCTTCAAGCGCCTCGATGATTGAGATATTGTTTCATCAATTTCTCCCCGGGATCGTCTTTATGCGGCCAGGTGTCGCGCGAGAGGATCTGTTTTGTCGTGTTGTCGTAGACTTCGATGGTGACCATGTCGCCCGGATGGAATGTGCCATCCTTGTAATCGATCGAAAGGGATGCTCCCGGTACCCACAGTGCATCGCCTTTTTTCCTTGTCCCTTCCGATCCGAATCCCCCAAGATTCTGGACGCCATGGTGGATGTGGTCGGCGGCCTGTGCATTGGCATTTAAGGTTGGTATCTCCGCAGGTATCTGCGCTCCGTTGACATAAGTCAGGACGAAAAGGTTCCAGTTATAATAACTGGAACTCCCGCAGTTTTTTACTACCATGTAACTATCGTAATTCAGCACGCCATTCTTAATATCCTTGATTTTTGTGATCTCAAACACGGTTGGAACCGTCGGGTCGTACGACAGGCCCGGCAGCTGGAGGGCAACGAGCAGGACGAGTGCTGCGAGCACGATGGTGATCATGACCATCAGGATCGTTCCCAGGGGGCTTGACGATCCGGTATCCTCGGGATGTTGGGGTTTCAAGAATTCAGTTTCATTCGCAATATATTATAAATATACCGAAATTGTTTTGGCATTTACACCGTAAAGGAGCAGTGGCACTTCTGTGCCAGAGGGAGCCGGGTAACCCTAATCCTTCGGCAGAATGAACTCCCCCTGTCTCGTATAGTGATTTGTGTCCAGATCCTGGCTGTGGACCCGGGTATCCCTCGCAAATAATGCAGGATTGTATTCTCATTTAATCAGTAGTGCAGGAACGATACCACCTGTTCGATCAGTCTGTCCGGGATCTCCTTTACAAAAAGGCATCCTTTACCGGAGGGATTATACCCGGCAGTGCGACCGTTGTCCCGGCCTCGCGATATCAGCCATTCTGGAGAGACGATGGACGATATGAAACCGGTATTCGTGAAAGGGGAGGAGAATATTCCAACAAGTTTCCCGAGTCAAAAATAGGCACCTATTTTTCAATAAATCCCGAAACTATTGCAGAAATCTCTTTCATCGAATTTTCGTAGAAATCATGGCATATAAAAATTTTCCCCGAAGGATCGATGTAAATTGTCTTCAGAAGCGCAGAATCATTGACCTTGTCGAATTTCCGGATATTACTTTCAGATAAAATCTTCCGGATTTTTCTCACTTTTATCTGTTCATAGTTATTCAGTTTTTTTGGTCGTCCCGCAGGCATATCTGAAAGTTTATGCCAAAAATATATAAAAAATTGGGTTTTTCAGCTGAATCCGGCAGAACCTGGCTTCCGGGTAATCATTCCGTGTATCTGTACCGCTGTCGGGCAATAGCGGCTGCAGAGACCAATCCGTGAAAATAAATATCACGGGCACTAAGATCCTTTTATTACGAGCGCTCATCCATAGGAATTGCATTCGATGTTTTCCATGTCAGAAGAGAGTCAGGACCCCCATCAGAAAGGCAGGGAATTTTATCTTGAGGGCCTTTCGCTTGGACGTGAGGGAAGACACGAGGATGCGCTTACCTCGTTTTCACTCGCCCTTGCCATTGACCCCGGCCTTGCACTTGCATGGGTGGGACGGGGGTTTGCACTCGGGAAACTGGGCAAGTACGAAGACGAGATCGAGTGCTGCAACAAAGCAATCGAACTCGATCCGGACTGCGTCGATGCCTGGAATAACAAGGGATTTGCCTATGGCATGCTCGACCGGTTTGAAGACAAGGTGAAATGCTGTGAGAGAGCGCTGGAGATAGATCCCGAGAATGCAACTGCCTGGAATAATAAGGGTGTAGCTGTGGGGATGCTCGGAAGGTTCGATGCAGAGATCCACTGCTGCGACCGGGCTCTGGAGATACGGCCCCGGTACCTTTCTGCGTGGGTAAACAAGGGGTTTGCGTATGGAAAACTGAAACGGTATGCCGAAGAGATCTCATGTTACGACCGCGCTCTCCGGATATACCCGTTCTACCTTTCCGCACTGATCAAAAAAGGTGTTGCCCTGATCAACCTGAAACGGTATGCTGAAGCCCTCGAGGTTCTTGATCGCGCGCTGGCAATAGACCCGGAAAACGCAAAAGCACTTTACCGGAAAGGGCTTGCCCTCTCCATGATCGGAAAACACCCCGAGGCGATCCGTGCTCTCGAAAAGGCCCTCGAACGCGATCCCTCGATCGCCGATGCCTGGGTCGTGATGAGCAACTCCTGCTTCATGCTCGGAAAGCTCGAGGAGTCAGCCCGGGCGTTCGATCAGGCATATTATATCGATGTAAAAGATGTCCGTACCAGCATCGTGAAGGGACTGTCCCTCCTGAAAATCGGAAAATTCGACGATGCTCTCCGCTGTTTCTCCGATGTTTTTGGGGTTCTTCTCAGGTAATAACTGCACCCGGCGCGGTGGTCACGTGATCCTCCGTCTTTTTATGGCTGGTTCACGTACAGAACGTTATGGATGTTGAGGAGTACGTCCGCAGGAAAATTGCCGACGGAAAAGATGAAAATGCGATACAAAAAAACCTGGTCGATCATGTCCTCGGGATAAAAGATGTCAATCCCTCGTATGCATCCGCATTTGCCCGCGCCGTAATCGAGGAGGTGAAAAATACCCGTGGGCTCTCAGGTGACTTTTTCGAATACGAACCGGCCGGTGTACGGATGGGAGAATTTGGTGTCGGGTCCCGGGGGAAAGGGGATTTTTTTGCCCACCGCCAGATTGCCCGTATCATCGGAAAGACTTCCGCATCGGTTGGGGTGGACGAGATGGACGATGCCGGTGCCGTGTGCGCCGGAGGCAAATACATTATCTGTACCGTTGACGGTATGCATTCCCGCCTCTCGGATTACCCGTTCCTTGCCGGGTTCCATGTAACGCGCGCAACACTCCGTGACATCTATGTAATGGGTGCAAAACCGATCATGCTGTTCTCGGATATTCACATCGCAGACGACGGCGATGTGGCAAAGATCTTTGATTACACTGCCGGTATCACGACGGTAGGTGAAGCGATGGACGTACCGCTCGTCACCGGCTCAACGCTCCGTATCGGCGGCGATATGGTACTTGGCAGCCGGCTCACCGGGTGCGTGGGGGCAGTCGGTGTCGCTGAACATCTCACTGCCCGTAAATCGACGCAGGCAGGGGATGTCCTGCTGATGACCGAAGGTGCAGGAGGGGGGACCATTGCGACTGCAGCGATATATTCGGGGTTTTCTGAAGTCGTAGAACGGACTATCAACCTGAACTTCCTGACAGCATGCGAAACCCTGATGAAGAGCAGGGCCTTTGCCGGAATCCACGCGATGACAGACGTGACCAATGGCGGGCTCCGGGGGGACGTATTCGAGATGGCGGAAACAGCAGGCTGCCGGATCGTGATCGATGAATCCGCGATTGGGGGGCTGGTTGAACCGCATGTCCGCGACATGCTGGAAAAACTGCAGATCGATTATCTCGGGGTTTCACTTGATGCCCTGCTTGTTGTCGCCCCCCGGAATGCCGCGGATGAGGTCTGCAGGGTTGTCCGTTCGGCCGGGGTTGCGATGCACAATATCGGGTACGTGGAACCCGGAAAACCTGAGTCTGTCCTGCTTGTCGATGGGCGGGAGCGGGACTTTTCCCCGCGGTTCAGGGAATCCGCGTACACCCCGGTGAAAAAGGTTGTGGACACCGAAATGCGCGATTTCGAAGAGATGAAGGAGGGAGTACTCAGGGCATCGGAGGCAGCGATTGAGAAGAAACGGCGGGTCCTTGCGAACCTGAAAAAAAAGGATTCCTGATTTTTTATTCCGGTTTCTTTCCGCTTACGAAGATATTGTATGCAAGCTGCGGCACCCGCTTCTCAACAAAAGGTTCGACTTTTTTTGCGAGCTGGAAGAGAGGGTCGATCATGTCAATGTGAGCAAAGGAACACCATTTCACCTGGATATCCTCAAATCCGGTCCGGGTAAAAAGGTCTCTCATCTCCTCCTCGTTGTAATAATGTTCGCCAAAATCTTTCATCACGACATGCTTCACTCTCATCTTCTCGCTGATCTGGTATATCGCCGGAATTCCCCGTGTCAGCAGTTTCTTCCCAAGCGTGCAGATCGCAACTGCACCACCCGGCTGCAGGACACGGTACGTTTCAGACAGCATCGCGGCGGGGTCTCTGAGGTAACTGAATACGAGGAGGCTCGACACTGCATCAAACGAAGAATCCCGGAACGGAATTTTCTCCCCGGTGCCGACCGTGAACTCGCAGCAGTCGCAACGGGAGCGCGCCTGCTCAATCATCTTTGTGCTGATGTCGAGCCCCGTGGCACTGCCCCCATGCCTGATATATTTCTCGACAAACAGACCTGTCCCGCACCCGATATCGAGAAGTTTTCCCCCGGGCGGAAGGGCCCTGATAAGGTAACTGCTGATATGTGAATGGTAGTTCCTGCCCCGGGGATGGTCGTAATGGTGATCATAGCTGTCGGCGATCGTGTCGTAGTGGTCCCTGATCTTTTCCTGTTTTATCGAACTCATGGGAAGACCTGTTGTATGCCTGTCGTGAAAGCCCCGACCTGGACAAATTCGTTATTTGCGTGGAGCATGCGGTGTTCTGCATCTGCCAGGGCGATTGCAAGTGCAGGATGGTTGTATTCGCGCTTGAGTACCGCCCGGATCTCGGTAAAGACCTCGCTCCCGGAGAGCCCATAGTCGATCATAAGCGACTCCAGCTTTCGGATGGCTCCCCGCACATCCCCGCCTTTCAGTGCAGTGATCGCTGCCGAGGTGACCGTTGCTGCTTCGGACTGGGCGATCCCGAAAAGATCCTCACAGCGTCCTGTCTCAAGGGCTACCTGCAGGAGGAGGAGTCCCCTGCGCATGTCCCCGGTAGCGGCCTCCACGATGAGTTCGAGTTCATCATCCGAACACGTATGCCTGGCGAGACTTTCTTTTTCCCTGACAACTGAAAGGTAGCGAAAAATGACCGGAGGCTCGATGGGAACAAAAAAAAGAGGAAGGCAGCGGGATGTGAGCGGCGGGATCAGTGCACTCTGGTTAGTTGTCGTGAATACGAAACGACAGGTGCCGCTTGAACGCTCCATGATCCTCCGCAGGGCCTGCTGGGCCTCCCGGGAAAGTGCGTGGGCGTCCTCAAAGACCATCAGCTTGAATTCGGCATCCAGCGGGCGCAGGGACGCATACCATCTGATGATGTACTTGAAATTGTTGATCAGGGACTGGTTCTTCTGGTAAAGATGTGCGAACCGCTCGTCGGTCTCCAGGAATGCCTTTCCCTGGAGGAAGAGATCGGCTGTCGGAAAGACTGTGGTATTCATCTCCCAGTTCTCCCGGTAGACCGCTTTTGCAAAGCATTCGACTGTCACACTTTTTCCGGTCCCGTGGGGTCCGGTGAGAATGATGTGGGGGACCATGCCTGATCCGGCAAAGGAGGACAACTGGCGGATGACCGGGTCCTGCCCCACTATGTCGGAAAATTCCTTTGGCCGGTATTTCTCAATCCAGAGCATGGGACAACCTCGCCGTCATCTCACGTATTGCCTCTGACAAAAGATAATGATTATCTACAGGCACCGGGGACAGCTCTTTGCCCGCCTGGGAAAGATCCCTGCAGGCACTGGTGATCTGCGGAAGGGCCCGGGTCAGCTCATCGACAATTGTAAGGGTTGCGGTACGCGCTGTGCGGGACAGTGGATTGAGGTCGATAGCGATGACTGTTTTTCCCATTCCGGCAAGCACCTCGCACCGATCCCCGTCTTCCAGCGGGACCAGAACGACATCGGCAGAATACATCCCGTCGCGACGGCACCATGCCCGGTCATGGGAAAGGGGGAGGAGCCGTTCCGCTTTGCCGGAAAACACGTCGACCCCCGCTACCGTAAGGAGGTCTTCTATCATCTTTACCCTCCTTTCAGTGCGGTGGAAAAGGTTCACCTCCACGAGGGCCCCACAGGCTTTCTGGAGGGCTGCAATCTCGCCTGCTGCGAGGGCCGCCGTATTCCCGTTGATCGAAATGACCGGGTGGCGGGCAGAGAGCAGCAGTCCTGCTGCGGTCCGTTCGGCAAGGAGAGCGCTGGCAGTCGTTCTCTCACCGAGCAGGTAATCGAAGGCCTCCCCGCGCCCGTGGGCGGTAAGGCCTTCCCATGAGACGACCCCCTTCCGTGCAGATCCGGCAAGCCGCTCGCGGACGACAAGCGAGCGGTACCGGGGATGATCCGGGGGTATCATACCGTCTCCCCGACAATCCTTACCCCGGAACATCCCATCCCGAACTCGAACACTTCCCCGAAGGGCCTGAGCAGTTCCCGCGAATCACGGCCATAGGCAAAAACCCCGTTCCCCAGCATCGTCATGCTCGCCGGAAGGTTTCGGTCATCAAAGATCCTGAGCACTTCCTGAACCTCCGGGGTTATCAGCCCGCTCCTGCCGGCAAACTGTCGTGACAAGCGGAAAAAATCCCCGGCATCATCCGGTTCCAGTATGGGAAATGCCCTGGACACGCGCGCCATCTGTTCGGGAGAGCCGAGAACTGACGGCGTGTAGATTGGCCCGAAAGATACTGCATAGAGTGGGTCAGGCAGGTCAAACTTCCGCTCGATCTCAGCATCGATGCCCGGTCCCCGTCGGTACTACCCTTCCGCCTCCCTGGCAGGCAGCGACGTCTCCAAGACCGGTCCGGTGAGTCACCTCCGCTTCATGGGAATATAATGCGATATCGTGGGCTGAAAGCCTCAGCCCGCAGAGCCGGTCAACCGCTGTCAGCGTCGCGAGAAGGGCAGCCGCCGAGAGCCCGAACCCTGCCCCGATAGGCAGCCGGCATTCTGTCGTGACAGCTGCAGTCACACCCAGCTCGATTGAGAACAAAAGAGATGGGCGGTGAGCCGGATTCTGCAGAAATCTCTTTCCCGTCCCTGTCTTTTCTCGTGATACGGACCGACAGAGTGTCCGATGGAAAAACCGTGACCGTGACGCCTTCACTTATGACTATACCGGCTCCCATACTGCCGGTCGTGGCTTTTGTCTTCCCCTCAACCCGTCTGAAATAGCCGGAAATATGCCCCGGGCAGAAGGCTGTCACTGAAATTGGTCTCATGGACACGGATCGTACATGATCAGTTAGGGCGTTTTCTTTCTTTAAGGAATCCCGAAAGGGAAAAAGGTATGCATAAACGGATACCATGATTCCCGGGTCCTGAGATCCAAGGCCTATTGCGACTCTCTGGCCTGCTGGAGGTCCCGGAGAATTCTCCGGATGTGCCCGATATTGATCGTTCGTGTCGTAAGCAGGCAGATGTGGTAGTCACGGTAGGGCGCGATGATCACGTTCGCCTCGGGGATCTGGAGAGTCATGTGGACAAAAGATCCCCAGTCCAGGCAAGGGGTGATCTTTTTGGTGGTTTCAAGCATCTTTCTTGCAAGGTTCAATAAAGGTTCAACCTCGACGTCACCCACCAGGATAATATTCCTTTCCTCGTCAAATACCGAAATGGCAACAATCCCGTTCAGCTTCTTGATCTGTCCGAGTAGCTTCATGTCCGGTTCATCCAGGGTTGCGGGAGGCGTGATGACGGGCTTTTCGTAAACAGGGATCATCACCTCTTTTTCTGTCGTATCCGGTGACGTTTTTTCCGGTGAATCCGTAACGGGAACGGTCACCTTTTCCGGTGCGGGTACAGCGTATGGTTCAGCCCCTGGCGTCACGAGATCAGGTTCGGGAACCTGTTCGTCGATGTTACAGATCCTGAGTGCCTGGCCCAGTTCTTCCGGGGTATATTTACAGAGGTTGAATTCTATGGTCGGGTGTGAATTGAAATAGTCGAGTGCCGCGTGCCCGCGCAGCTCGATCCGGCCGTGTCTGAAATAATATGCAAGAGGCCTGCCTCTTCTTATCAGGATAAATCCTTCCCCGTCCTGGATTACGACCCTTACTATGCCGACGAACCGTACGGTATGAGTGAAGATCCATTGCGGAGGCGCCTGCATCCACCCGATACTTTTTCCTTCCGGTAACAGTTCGATCATAAGAGAGAGACGATAGCCTCCTGGTTCTTTTTCATTTCATAGGATATCTGGCCGATATTTGCGGTGCCTTTTGCGATAATGACGAGGAAAAATTCTTCTGCAAGAGGCCCGAGGATGAGGAATTTGTCCGAGTATTCGGCAAATACCATGGATAGCGGGGCACTACTGTACCCGGCTGCCGCTGACCTGGTATCGATCATGATTGCGGAAAGGGCAGTTCTGAGGTTCCTGTCGATGACGATTCCCGATTTCATGCTCTCGATTATCTCACCATTTTCCTGGATGACTACCGCGGCCTGGACACCATTCAGGATCAGGAATTTGTTCAGGATCTCCTTGAGCATTGATCGTCCTCATCATGAGATTGTATCTGCATATTCACGGAATGATCCCGGAGTACCATGCGGGTAAGGGGAACAGGGCGGGCTGCAGCCGGTTATTCATTATCTTCCTTGGCAAGGGTGTCAAGTATTTTGTAGGTATTGATCATCCGGTTGAAGGCGGTCTGGAGTTCGCCGATCTCGTCATTGCTGAGCAGCTCAATTTCCGGGTTCGTGAACTCGCCGGTGCTCATGCTGGTGGCTATTTTTGATAACCGTACGATAGGATTGGTGATGCTGCTCGCAAGGAAGAAACTCCACATGATGACTACCGTCAGCGTGATAAGGGTGATGATCAGGATGCTGCCGGTGAGCCCGATGTTCTCCACAATGCTCGCCGTCCCTCCCAGGTAGACGATCTCAAGAAGAATGATGGGAATTGTGGCCACGAAGAGCATGCTTATCATCAGCTTGTAGAAGATGGGAATCGGGAACGTGGACCCGCCCTGCAACGGTTTTGCGTCACTCCTTTTCATGGCTGGCATGTATCAGTATTTACATAAACACTTAATAAAAATATCCAGAAGATTCCGGGGTTTCAAGAGTGGCAGATAGATAAAATCTGGCAAATATAGAGATAAAATAGGTTCAGGAATAACTTGCAGACTCCCGGGATGTAAACCCGGCGGGCTAGAGATGCCCCCTGAGAATCTCCTCCCACACCCGTGCTGCAATCTCGTCCTTGGAGCCCTGCAACCGTTCCGTACCCAGCTTATCCAGCCGAACATACTCCCCGGTTTCCCGTCCCATCGTTTCCGGAGCGTTCATGAGGACCATCGCCACACCATGATCGATCATGGCCTTTGCCTTTTTTTCGGGTCTTCTGCCCAGTTTGAATGCAATGGTCAGGGGAGCATAGTCCTGCATCACCCGGTCCAGCAGTTTGGGAAGCGGTTCAAGTTCAAGCCTGACGGCCTTTCCGCCGGGTATCTTCCCGTTCATCATCACCGGGGCCAGGTCAGAGATGGCAGCGGCGCTGATATAGATGTCAGCCCCGTTATTTTCTGAAAGGTAGCTGAGCACGGCAGAGCTCATGTCAGCCGCTGTCTCAACGTGGATGTTGTTCATGCAGGGAAACGTATCCCGGTGGACAACCGTGACATCAGCCCCGAGCCGGAATGCCTGCAGGGCGAGTGCCCTCCCCATCTGCCCGCTCGAACGGGTGGTGAGTATGCGGACATCATCCACCGGTTCCCGGCATGGCCCGCTTGTAATAAGCACCTTTTTTCCCTTCAGTGGCGATCCGAGCACAGCCCTCTCGCACCTGAGGACAATTTCATCGTTGCCGGCAATTTTTGCTTTCCCCTCTTCAATGCGGGGTTCGACAATCCCTGCCCCCCACCGCCGGACCGCATCGAGATTTGCGAGGATTGCCGGGTGGCGGTACATGCTGTGGTGCATCGCAGGAACGATGAGCAGGGGAATACCGCTTCCGAGAGCGGTGGATGCAAACGTCGTAACCGGGGTGTCGTCGATACCACAGGCAATTTTGCTGAGGGTGTTTGCGGTACAGGGTGCAATCAGCAGGAGATCAGCAGTCCCCTCATCCCCGCAGTACATGACATGCTCCACCATGCCGGAGAGCCGGGTTATCGTCTCCCTGCCACTGGCATAGGTCAGGGCATCCGGGATCACGATACCTGTTGCGGCAGGGCTCATCACCGCCTGGACTGCCGCACCGCGCCGCCTCAGGGCATGGATGAGCCTGACCACTTCGACGGCAGCGATGCTGCCGGTCACCGCAACAACGATCTGTTTCCCGTTCAGTGTCTGGAGGACTGTCATGAAAGGGTCACGTCCTGCACCACATGCCATGCATGCGGGCGGTATTTCTTTACTTTATGTACCTGGATAGTTGCAGAAAAACCTGCCCCTTCGGCACACTCCCGGATCCGGTCTTCTACCGTGCCGATACTATGGAGGTGGATGATGCTCCCGCTCTCGACATGCCCGAGTGCCGGGGGAAGCATGGTTATTGCATCGAAATGCCCCATCACGATCCGGTTATAGGTTCCTGACAGGAGGTCCCGGCAATCTCCCAGTGCTGGTGTTATGCGATCGGAAAACCCGTTCTCCCGGATGGTGCGCTTCAGGAATTCAAACGGGACCGGATTGATCTCCATTGCGTGGACTTCTGCCCCCGCTCCCGCAAGGGGAATGGAGAAGTACCCGATACCGGCAAACATGTCGGCCACCCGTTCGGTTCCCGGGCTGCTCCTCACCAGCCGTGCAAGCCTCATCTTCTCGTTCCGGTTTCCCTGCGCAAACATCACGGTCCGGGGGTCGAGGATGAAGGTGTACCCGTTTTCCCGGTGCCGTACCTCCCCCGCCTCGCCCCAGAGCACCTCGGTCTCCGGAGTCCTTGTCATGCCGCTGAGCGCCGCTATCCAGAGAACCCCGCGGGGATTGCGGAATCGAACAATCTCCTCAATTTCAGGAAAGGATGGCTTTTTGCCGTGCAGAACGGCGATGTCGCCGATCATGACGAACCCGCGCCCGGTATAGTTGGGACTTTTACCGAGGTCATGGTCAAACGGCTCACCCGGTCGTACCGGTACCCAGGCACGATCTCCTTCGGCAAAGGGACTCCTCGGTACGGTCGACCCAGTCCGCCGAACGGATCTCCCTGAGTTTGTCCCTCGGTATTTCCCTTACCCGCATGGCTACCTGACAATGATGAGCTCATCCCCGTCCCTGAGGATATTCACGTGGTCTCCCGCCCTGATAGTTGTCCACGGCAGCCGCCTTAAATCACGGGTCTGCTGGTTTCCCGGGTCAAGGATGCCAACAGAATCTCCGTGCGCGAAGGCTACCAGAGCCGGTTCGGCATTCCGGGCATTGCCGATGATCCTTCCGATATCGTTTTCCCGGATGGATCTTGACTGGCCGTCGCGGAGATCGAAGGTGCGGACGTGGTGGGATTCAACTTTTTCCACCTCGTAATACCGGTTTCCGGATCTGACCACATCGTGCTTCTGGAAACGGGGCAACCTCACCAGATAGGTGATCCGGTAGAGCTGCCTGCCGTTCTTCTCGCCCACCAGTTTCGGGTGCGAGCTGTACCTGCCTCCGAGCTGCGCAACGATCCCCTGCGAGATGAGCAGCCCGATATGCTGGGAGCCGATGACGATATCAAGCCCGTCACGGATCTCGGTTATATCCGAGATGAATGAGAGGCGTTCTCCCCCGGACTGGAGGGTGTCTTCCACCTGATGGGCGATGGACGCGGCCGTCTGGATCTCGTACGTGCCCGGGATCCGCCCTTCGGCGCGCACCTGGACGATTCCCTCGTAATAACTCCCGCTGATGCGGTTGCAGCGGTCGCATTGTTCCTTGTGCCAGAGGATCTCGACGCTGCACGTCCCCTCCACCGGTTTATTATACAGGGTTGCATGGATTGTAAGGTTTGCGCGTGAGCGGTTGACGCTGATATCCTCAACGGTCACCGCTATAGAGGGTTTCCGGGCATCCGTATGGAAATGCACGGCACTCCTGGCAAGTTCAGGTGCCAGTTCGCTCCGTTCGCGGGTGCTGTCCGTCCAGGTATTCACCTCTTTTGTTGCCCCGCAGCTCGGGCACAGGATATTTTTCACCCGGCTGTCGCAGGTGAACCAGGGAGTGCTGCCGATCCTGCACCGGGTGCATAACCCGGTACTATCGGATGGCTGGCCGCATTTCGGGCAGAAATTGTCCTTTATGCTCGGGGTCATAGCTGGTAGATCTGTGCGTGCGGCACTTTCCCGATCATGATGCAGCCGGACCGGCTGATAAGTCCCAGTTCAATGGCGAGAGCAACGGCCCGTTCCCCCATGAGGTTGATGTTGCCCGCTTTTGTCAGGGCGTCCCGGATCTCTGATTCGGTTGCGGGGCGGTTGCCATAGAACGCTTCCGTGACGGTGACGGTTATCCTGTCATGGCGTATCGTCGTATTGATAAGTTCGCGATCGCACACGGCAACAACATCGCCCATGCCGGGCGAGCGATGGATCTTCAAAAACATTGATAGCTCATTGGATGGCCGGCATAAAAAAAGGTGAGTCTGTGGCAGGGGCGGTCACGGCAGGAGAATGGTAACTCCGTAGACTTTCCCGATGGTCTCCGCATGGATCCGGAAACAGTCCTCTTCCGTGATCTGTCCGGATTCGAGGAGCTTGTTGGTATACCGGGGGACTGATTTTGGGCCTGTCACTGCACCGGGACGAGAGTTCTCGTCCATGTAATCACTCTCCATGGTAAATGGCCGCATCGACCGGACAAGGCCGGGGATGGCTTCGTGTTTTGCAATGAGGGAAGGGTGCAGCGGTGTATCCGGGGAACCATAGTGTTTCACCACCCTGTCTGTCGTTACTCCGGCCTGTCGTGCCATATCCGCGATATCCGCACATGGTCCGCTCTCGGCATGGACCTGCAGGGCGCACCGGCAGTCATGCGCGAGTGCGAGGGCGTGCGCGAGGACATCATTTGATGCTGCGAGGCTTTCGGGGCTCACATCATAATGAGGTCTCCCGCTTTTCAGTGCAACTGCTTTTCCTTCCTGTACATACCGTGCAGCGCAGTCAAGCCCGCCTTTCATGACGCCTGCCGCCTCTTCCAGGGACATGCGGTCGGTGAGGCGGCTGATCTCAGCAGGATGCACGCCCAGTACCGGGTAGACAACAACGCCGGTATCGGCAATCATACCGGCGATCCGGATCGTTTCGTCAAAGACACGGGTAAAATCCATACCCGATACCGGGTGGACCGATAACGACCACGAGGGTTTCGAGACCAGAAACAGGTGGGTCCCCCCAGCCCGGAGAAAGTCTTTGGCGGCCTCCATGCCGCGGCCATTGAGCGGATCGATATGGATGTGGTCGTCAGTGACGGGAAATTTCGGGGATCTCATTGCACTCCGCAATCTGCATAAGGGGATAACCACCCGAGGGGCTGAGCCGGGCCCTGCAATAGGCAAACCCAACCCGGGTCACGATCTCGACGTCAAACATCAGTCCTGAGAGTTCGCTGTACCCGAACCTGTTCCCGGTCATCCGGCTGCGATCGAGGCGCACCGTGATCTCTTCAACAAATGGCTGGAGGATGACAGCATGTTCGATTGCAGTTTCGATGCTGGACGCGGATCCGCGCGAGATTGGGGTACCAACCCACTGGTGGTAGAGCGCTCCCAGTTTGATCCCTGCTTCAAAAACTGCCTGCTCCCTGTCACTTCCCATAGCTGCACCTTATATCAACTGGATTATCCCTGATTTCGGTTCCATGGCCTCTCCATGCCGGAGAAGCATGTCAATCCCTTCTTTGACCTTTTCCCGCGCGAACCCCTTGGAACTGGCCGCGTCGATGACCTGGTCAATCCCGGCGCGCCTTCCCTCTCCGCCAATGTCGCGGATGGCGTCCTTGATCACCCGCACAATGTCACGTTTCTCCTTGGAGATGCCTGTGACGACCTTGTCGATATCGAACGTCCCCGTCTTCGCATCGTACGCGATCTGGCGCAGGCAGGCATCCACGATATGGATCACCCGTTCTGCGTCGCTCTGCTCGATTGTATCTGACAGGCGGATCCGCGCGCTTGCTTCCGCAAGCCGCACGAGCGCCTCGAGCTGGCGGGCGGTCACCGGCACGGGTTTGTTGGGCTCGGCAATCCCTCTCAGTTTGAGATAGTATGCGACAAGGACCTCTTGTGCTTCCGGTGAGAGTATGGGGTAGCAGGAACGTTTCGAGTACGCGACGTATTTGCGGAAGAGGGAAGGGTCGATGTCCGGCATCACGGGTTTGAGCTGCTGCTGGATGTAATCGTCCGTGACCCCCGGGATGGGGGTCTTCTTGTGCTGGGCGATCAGTTCGCCTGTGCTGTGAGCCTTGAGGATGTGTTCGGCGATCGCGAGGTCCCGTTTCTGTTCGGGCTGGTCTGTCATGATGAAGATAAGGTCGAACCGGGAGAGCAGTGACGGGGGCATATTGATCTGGTCCGAGATGTCCCCGAACATATCGAACCTGCCATACTTAGGGTTCGCCGCACCGAGGAGTGCACACCGCGACTTGAGTGTTGCGGTTATACCCGCCTTTGCCACGCTGATGGACTGCTGCTCCATGGCCTCGTGGAGTGCGGACCGATCACCTTTCTCCATCTTGTCCATCTCGTCGACTGCTGCAACGCCCATGTCCGCGAGCACGAGTGCCCCCGCTTCGAGAGTCCAGCGGCCTTCCCCGAACTCATCCTTCACCGCGGTTGCCGTGAGCCCGGCTGCAGTGGATGACTGGCCGCTTGTGTAAATCGCGCGGGGGGAGAGTTTTACCACGTACCTCAGCAACTGGCTTTTTGCAATGCCCGGGTCCCCGATGAGCAGGACATGGATATCCCCCCGGAGGTGGGTGCCGTCGGGCATCTCCTTTGCGATACCCCCAAAGAGCTGGAGTGCGATGGCCTGTTTCACGTCTTCACTGCCATAGATCGTGGGTGCAATCGAGTGGGTGATCATCCGGTAGATCATCGGGTCTTTGCTGAGGGCCCTGATCTCGTCCTCGGCTTTCTCGTCGATGTCCACCTCTTCAAACTCTTTTTCTGCAATCTCGATGGAGTTGCATTCGAGGAAGATGTCGAACACCGTGCTCTTCTCACCTCTGACAATCCTCTGCATGGAACGGAGGATGCCGTTGATGATGACCCGGTCTCCCGGTGAGACCCTCCCGGACAGGTCGTCGGTCACGTCAATATCAAGTGTCTGGGGCTGTTCCCCCCCGCGCAGCCCCTCCGGGGACTCCTGGATCCGGAGCTTCTGGGAATCCACGAATTTTGACCGTTTTGGCACCAGCTCGAGTTTCTTGAACGTGCACCCGTCTGTGGCGCATCCGTCCGGTTCGATAAATTTCCCGTATTTCTGCTTTTTTATCGTGAAATGCCCGGCGGGACAGCGGAAGACTGCCTCGACAACGCGGGGCCGGACCTCCGTGGTCTTGCGGAGGATGCCTTCAACGGAAACGAAGGTGTTGATATCATCTGACCTGATAAGCCGGATGCCGGTCTTTTTCGGGAGGTTGGTAAAACGGATATTGATACCTTTTGGCTCTTTCCCGTCTTTGGTCCTGACGAGCTGGCTGTTTTTTATTGCATCCCAGACATCCTCGAGGACTTTTCCGGGATTCTCCAGGAGTTCATCCGCGAGTTTTGTACCACCATGGGCACGGATAACATCCCGGTAATCAATGTAAAGGGACCGCTTGTGGGGATATTCGCGGGAGAGTTCCCCCAGCTCCTTTTTGTATTTGCTTTTGAGCAGCCTGCTCCAGTCCGCGGTCTTATCCGTATCCTGAAGAGAGGGGGTATTCTCCATAGTTTGACTCACCGGTTCTTCTGCGCGGAAAGGACGAAACGCGCGATGAGCGCTTCCATCTGGATGTCACTGTTCGCCCCTTCCGAGAGGCGGAAGTCCGTCTCGCCGATGTGGTCGATCAGTTCAACTTTCAGCTTCCTGTCCACGTCCCGTTTCACCAGCGCACGGTAGCACTGGTTTATCAGCTCGTTCGGAGCAATTCCCCGCTCGTGGATGAGGTGGGCGAGGACCGACTCCGCTGCATCAAAGTCCCCGCTGAGCGAGAGGGTGAGAAGTTCGTCGATCTCGTCCGGCCGGGCGGTCGAGGTTATGGCGTACACCATCTTCTCGTCAATGGCAGTATTGAGTATCGCTGCGCCCTGCACGGCGTTGATCGCCTTGCGCATGTCGCCTTGCGCAATGTAGACGATGGCCTCCATCGCGCTGCCGGTTATGGAAAGATTCTCCCGGGCTGCGATGCGGCGTATCTCTTCTTTTATGGCCTCAGCCCCCAGTGGCTTGAACCGGTAGATGGCGCACCTGCTCTGGATCGGATCGATTATTTTCGATGAATAGTTGCAGGAAAGGATGAACCGGCAGGTCTGGGCATAACTCTCCATGGTCCGGCGCAGGGCTGCCTGGGCATCGATCGTCAGGGCATCGGCTTCATCCAGGAAGAGGATCTTGAAGGTGGCATCCCCGAGGGGGGTGGTCCGGGCGAACTGCTTGATCTGGTTTCTGACAACATCGATACCCCGTTCATCCGAAGCGTTCAGTTCCCGGAAGTTCATCTGCCATGAATCCCTGAAAAATTCGCGGGCCAGCGTCACCGCGGCCGTAGTCTTTCCGATGCCCGCGCTGCCGGTAAAAAGGAGGTGCGGCAGGTTACCGCTTTTAACGTACGATGACAACCGCTCCACTATCTCGTCCTGCCCGACAATATCAGCCAGCTTCGCAGGACGGTATTTCTCTATCCAGATGGTGTGGGTATCATCCATGATGTATCATCTCATCGGGCAGGACATATGGGTTCCTGTGAACCGTATTGGATCTCTTTCCTTGAGAAACCTGTGTTTATGGGAAAATTGCCCGCTGTTTTTAATAAATGTCATAATGTTTATCATAATGGTTTTGAAATTACTTTCATGCACGGAAAATATATTTTGCCCGCTCTTATCGTAATCCTTCTTGTCGCTTCACCAGTGGCGGGCAGCTTGAGCAAAATTTCTGCAGGTGCCCCGGTATTCATCGGAGAAAATAATGTGGATATCTCCTCCGGACTCAACGGGTGCCATACGATAGCCTGGTGGCAGAACGGCAGCGACATCAACAGCGTACCGGCAGTGACCAATCTCACGATTTATGCTATCGGTTCGGATTCATACCGGATATATCACTTCAATTTCAGCCCGGACATATTCTCCGGGTATACCGGTTCCTGGTATTGCGTGGACAGCAAACCCTATTATACCGCCTTCACGGTGAACGAACCCCAGATAGATATCAAGGTCTGGGATCTTGACAACAACAGTGACGTGACAGGCCAGTCCGTTCCCGTGTCGTCAAATGTCACGTACCGGATCGATACGAACCTTGCCGCGGCACTCAGCCCGCTGAACAGGCCCAACTCCAATCCCGCCGATTCCCCCTATACGTTCACGCTCACCGATCCCAATGGAAAGACGTTAACCACCATCTATACCGGAGATGCCGGGAATTCCAGTGCACCTCTCCTTATCGTGAATACCAACCCGCCCATCCCATCGTCTCCCTACTTCTGGAGCCAGGGGGAAGCATGGGACCGCCTGGCCCGCAATGCCCAGGGATATATCATCTATCCCCTTGGGACCTACACGTTTACCGTAACCCAGAACCTCAACGGCATGCAGGACAGTTATCCGGGCAGTCCGGTGAACTATCCCGGGCTGCTGTCAACGACAGCGAACGTCACCTTTGTCAGCGATCAGACCGCAGTCCCTTCGACGACGGGCCCCCAACCGGTACTGACAACGCAGCCTGTTGCTTCCACAACAACGCCGACTTTCCAGGCCACGACGGTCGCAACGACCTCGCCGGTCGCAAAGAAGACGACCTATGCGCCCCTGCCGGCCGTACTTGCAGTTGCAGGAATCATCGGCGCTGTCGCGGTGATTCTCTGGAAAAAATAGCTCTTTTTTCATTTCCTTTAATACCGATAACTCACATACCGGTGAAGGATGAAACCCTCCAAAAAACCGGCAGATAACGCTCCAAAAAAATCCCCCGGAAAAATCCGGAATTACCTGCTTGTAGCCGGTGTGGTTGCGGCAGTTGTGATTGTGGCAGCGATCTTTTTGACCTTCCAGCCGCCATCGCCAAAAGACGAAGCCACCCGATTCCAGCAGGCCGGGGCATTGTATACGAAGAGTGTCGACCTGGCCAACGCCGGTAATTATAGTGAAGCTCTGTCTGATGCAGACCAGGCCCTTACCCTGAACGCCACTTCGCTCATCCCACTCATCCAGGCAAACCGGGCCGGGATACTCGTGGAACTCGGTCGGAACAACGAAGCTATTACCGCAGCTGACGCTGCGCTTTCCTACAAGGGCAACATGACCACCCTGCAGTCTATCGCGTGGTTCAACAAGGGGAATGCGCTCAGGAACCTTGGAAGGCTTGAAGAGGCAAGAGCAGCATATTCGAATGCAACTGCCCTTGACCCGACACTCAAACCACCTGTCATCTGAAGGGTCCTGGACTACGAGAGGAGCCTTTTTTGGCTCTGTAAAAATCATTGGAACAATGTCATGACGCTCTTGGGGATGTCGACATGACGAAGTCATGGAGACAAGAGAAGAACGCGTCAGCGTTCTTCGAATTGCCTGCCACCAGGGCACAGCGAAGATGCTCTCGCATCTTCTCGAATCTGCCCTTGCCTTGGGCAACGGCAGATTTCCTCCATAATGCGATAGTCACTCAGAAGGTTAGCGAGAAATTCTCAAGAGAACGGGGGACTAATAGACGGGTCGAAGGTCGGCTCTTGCCTCCCTTCTCCTCTTCGAGGTCTGAAGACCTCTCAGAGATTCAAGGGGATGCACCCCTTGGGCTGATTGAGTAGTCATCAGACTACGATATCGAGAAGATGCATTCGCATCTTCGCTGCCTCCCCCTCCGGGGAGACTGCTGTTCCCGAAGGGAAGAGTAGACTGGAGAAGAACTCGTCAGAGTTCTGCGACATGAGAGAGGGGGTCACCCTCATAGCCTCTTCAAGTATTTTACAAAAAATGGACACTGACAGGCTCTCTACAGAGTACCTTTTCTCTCATCGTCATGATCTGTCAATACAATCTCTGGTTGGATCCCTGTCTTCTTCAGTGTCAAAATGTCCGTACAGATTGCGGATTGATGGCTCCCGGATCGTGCTCTGTATTATCATACGACATGAATAAGCTGTTAAGGACTTTTCAGCCGCTTGGCACTGACTATATCTTGAATATCTCCCCGCCACAATCCTGTTACGGAGTATGGAAGGCACAGCACGAGTATTTGCCGGCGAGTTCAGCCGTTCGACCCTGTCGGCACCCTGTGGTGACCCCGGGTCCCCTCCGGCGGTGGTTACCCCGGGTGGTGCATGGTGCCGCCTCATGTACCTTGCCGGTGCCCTGACCGAAGTGAACGATTCCGGGGATATGATCCGGTGCCGGGTGGCAGATCCCACCGGTGCATTCGATGTCGTAAGCGGGGGCAGGAGTACGGCCATTGCTGAAACGTTCAGAAAAATTCCCGTGCCATCCTTCGTATCCCTGACCGGGCAGGCACAGATATACCAGAAGAACCAGACGGTCAGTCTCTCTGTCCGCCCGGAGTATGTCCGGGTGATCGACCGTGCCACGCGCGACAGGATAACCCTCGGTACTGCCGAAGCGACGCTCGGACGACTTGAGCAGATGTCCCGTGCCCTTGAGGGAGAATGCACGGATGCGCGGGTCACGCGTGCATACCGCCACTATGCCGTGACCGCGGCCGTGCTTGAGGACCTGCTCCTGATGGTTGACGGAGCGGTCCGGAGCACCTGTCCCGATGGCACAAATCCACCGGAGAGCCGGCCTGATGCCCGCGCACTGGTGCTTGAACTGATGCAGGTGCAGAGCGGGCCGAGAGGAATTGCAGTTGAAGAGATCATCGGGGCTGCGTCCCTCCGGGGTATCCCCGGGGACGCGGTCTTGTCAGCAATTGAATCACTTATCGTTGAAGACGAGTGTTACCAGCCCCAGAAGGGGTTTGTCAAACGGTTATGAAACTGGAATTTATCGGTGATGGCCCGGCTCTCGTGATTGAAGGGGAAGAGCGACTGCTCATCGTCGCCGACCTCCACTTCGGGATCGAGGCCGACCTCCGTGCACACGGACTGCATTTCCGGAGCAGGAGTGCCGACAGGCTCGAACGCCTCCTGAAAGTGATCGACCGGGCGGATGCGGACGCTCTTGTGCTGCTCGGCGACGTGAAGCACAGCATCCCGTCGCTCACCCGTCAGGAGTTCTATGAGATGCCCGGAATCCTCAGGTCGATCAGGGACCGCATTCCCCTGGTGCTCTTCCCCGGCAATCACGATATCGGCATCGAGCGCTTCGTCCGGAAAGACGAGCTCAGGCCGAAAGAGGGTGCGGTTATCGATGGTGTCGGGTACCTGCACGGGCACATGTACCCGTCTGCGGCACTATCAGGGCACCTGATGGTTGTCGGTCACCACCACCCGCTCCTCTCCCTCAGGGATGATGTCGGCTGTGCGCTCCAGGCACCGGCATACCTCCGGGCCGGGCTCGATATGGAGAGACTTGGCCTGCAGGAACCTGCGGGCCCGGGAACACCCACCCGCGTCCTGTTCGTACCTTCGTTCAACGAAATTGCCGGCTATGATATCCTCCAGATCACGAAGAACCCGTTCTCGCCCCTCTCGCGGTGCATGAAACAGGACGAAGCCGAGATCATCCTTGCCGACGGGACGTACATCGGTCCCCTGAGCACGATCGATACCGATGAAGGAGATTGAAGCTCTCGATCCAAAAGTGCAGGCGTGCATCCGCAAACGCGGTTTTACCGCCCTTTCAGACGCCCAGAAACAGGCAATCCCCCTCATCCGTGACGGGAACAACGTCGTCCTGATCGCACCAACGGGTACCGGCAAGACCGAGAGTGCCATGTTCCCCGTCTTTGACCGCCTGCTCTCCCTGCCTGCCGGCGGCGGGATCAAGGCGCTCTACATCACCCCGCTCCGCTCCCTGAACCGCGATATCCTTTCCCGGATGCAGTGGTGGTGCAGCGAACTGGGCCTCAGGGCCGGGGTCCGCCACGGGGACACGCCTCTTTCAGAACGGCGAAAGCAGGCCCTTTCTCCTCCCGATCTCCTGATCACGACTCCCGAGACCCTCCAGGCCCTCTTCATGGGAAAACGGCTCCGGAAGCACCTGGCAAACGTGAAGTATGTGATCATCGATGAGATTCATGAGCTTGCCGGAAGCAAGCGGGGGGCCCAGCTCTCGGTTGCACTGGAGCGGCTCGTTGTCCATGCCGGCGAGTTCCAGCGGATCGGGTTGTCGGCAACGGTCGGAAATCCCGGGGATGTGGCGCGGTTCCTGTGCGGGGCCCGGAAATTTTCTGTCGTGCAGGTCCCGGTGGCAAAACAACTGGAGATCGTGGTAAAATTCGTTGGCGATGATTTCCAGCACCAGGTGAGAGAGCTTTCAAAAGCGCTACAACGGGAGGGGTCGACCCTGGTCTTTGTCAACACCCGGGTGACTGCCGAGGCCCTGGGACACGCACTATTCGAGAGGGGAGATGTCGAAGTCCACCACGGGTCGCTCTCAAAGGAAGTGAGGATCGATGCCGAAGAGCGGTTCAAACGGGGCGAGATCCGGACCCTTATCTGTACCTCGTCGATGGAACTGGGGATCGATATCGGGCGGGTCGATCATGTCGTCCAGTTCGGTTCTCCCCGGGAGGTCGCCCGGCTGGTGCAGCGGGTCGGACGTGCAGGCCACCAGCTGAACACCGTATCGAAAGGGACGGTCTTTGCCACGGGGTTTGACGACCTGCTCGAATCCCTTGTCATTGTACAGAAGGCAAAAGCCAACGAGATCGAACAGGTTACCCCTCACAGGAACGCAGCGGACGTGCTGGCAAATCAGGTCGCGGCAATGGCGGTCGAGTACGGGGAGATCGAACGGCAAAAAATCCGCGAAATACTGGAACGTTCTGCGGTTTTTACGGACTACGGTTCCCTGCTTGACGATGTCTGCCGCCAGATAGAAGAGCACCGCCTCATCCGGATCGATGGCACCCGGATCATCACCACCGCCCGTGCCCGCCGCTACCTCGCAGGGAACCTCTCGATGATCCACGACGAGCGGAAAGTGCCGGTCTTCGATATGGTCACCCGGAGGACTGTCGGCACCCTCGATGAATCCTTTGTGGTCGGTTGGGTGCATACCGGGGCCGTTTTTATTACCAAGGGCCAGCTCTGGCGGGTACTGGAGATCGCCGACGGCAGGCTCACGGTCGAACCGGCAAAGAAGGCCCAGGGGGAACTGCCCTCCTGGGAAGGCGAACAGATCCCGGTACCGTACTCGGTGGCCCGCGAAGTCGGTGGGATGCGCAGGAAGCGGGACATCGCGGATTATACTCCGGAACGGGAGGCGATTCTCTTTGCAGAAAAGTTCCTTGTCGAGATGGACCGGAACCGCTCGCTCATCCCCACCGACCAGCTCATCACCCTCGAAAATACCGACGATGGTGTCGTCCTCAATGTCTGTGCCGGCCACAAGGCCAACGAGGCGCTGGGGCGGGTCATCTCTATCCTGATCTCCGCCCGCTACGGGACAACCGTAGGACTCGAACTCGATGCCTACCGGATGCTCCTCCGGCTGCCGTCATCCATCCGGGCTGCCGATGTCCGGGACATCCTGCTCTCGCTCGAACCCGCCCATATGCCGGGGGTGCTCCGCCTCGCCCTGAAGCGGACGGCACTGTTCAAGTGGAAACTGGTCCAGATTGCAAAGAAATTCGGTGCTATCGATCCTGACGCCGATTACGAGAAGATCAGTATCCACCGGTTGCTCGAATTTTTCGACAACACGGTCGTCCAGCAGGAGGCATACCGGGAGCTGTTCTCGGAATACATGGATGTCGATACCGCCGTTGCCATCGTCAGCCGGGTCCGTCAGGGAGAGATCCGCGTCGCCCTTGGTCCGCACTCGCTGATCGGCGCCGGGGGGCTCCTCTCCTCACGGGACCAGATCCCGCCCCCGACTGCTGACCAGGCGGTGCTCATGACCCTGAAAAGAAGGCTCGACCAGGACGACGTGCTGCTGGCCTGCATGAACTGCCGGGACTGGAAGAGCCGGACTGTCGTGTCCCGTGTCGCTGACCGCCCCCAGTGCCCGAAGTGCGGGGCCCGTCTCGTCGCCGCTCTCAAGCCCTACGAAGAGGAGCAGTACGCCACCGTGAAGAAGACCAGGAAGTCGGCTGAGGAGCGGGCGGTCGAACAGCGCCTTCTGAAGAACGCAAATATCGTCCTCTCAAGCGGGAAGAAGGCGGTGATCGCCCTCTCCGCACGGGGTGTCGGGCCGGAGATCGCCTCCCGGATACTTGCCACGCTCACGGAAGGAGATGCATTCTACCGGGAGATCCTCAAAGCAGAACGAAATTTTATCCAGACGCACCGCTACTGGTCGTGATGCAGGGAGAGTGTTCCCGCACGTAAAAATTCAGGTACGCTCCTTCGAATATGAGGACCCCAGCCTCAGGGCCCATTCGTGGAACTGAGTGGTTCATTAGAACCACGAAGTCGAGAAAGTCGTAAGACTTTCGAGCCACGGCGGGGCAGATTACCCTGTATTAGGCAATGAAAGGTAATTGATCCGCCGCGGGGGCGCCCCGTCGGGGGCGGCGGCGTTCATCGTAATTTTGAGTCCGGGTCAGATAAACCGAACGTAAGGATTCCGCTGACAAATGAAGACGAGGAAAAAATAACAAATAAATTCAGAAATACGTTATTGAAAAAATTTACATTATGCTCTCGAGCTTTTGCTCGAGGAAATCGAGGCCCTTTTTGATGTCTTCAAGATTTTTGCCGCCGGTCAGGATGATCTTCCCCGACGAGAAGAGAAGTGCGACGATCTTGGGGTCCTTGATGCGGTAGACGAGTCCCGGGAACTGTTCGGGCTCGTACTCGATATTCTCCAGGTTGAGGGTAATGACCACCTTGTTGAGGTTGATGTATTTGCCGATATCATAGGAGCAGACGATATTGGTGATCGCCACCTTCGGCTCCTTGAAGGTGTCGACACCCGCCGCCTTGAGGGATTTGATGATGATGTTGAGCCCGTCAGTGAGCGCTTTTTTGTCCCGGATACCGGTCAGCACGACTTTACCGGAGGAGAAGATCAGGGACGCAATCTTCGGGTTCTCAATACGATAGACTGCGCCGGGGAACCGTTTCGTATTGAGCTCGCAGCTCTTGATCTTGCCGGAAACTTCAGCCAGATCGATGGAATCGGCAATGACTCCCGAGGCCACGATATTCTCAATTTTTAATGAAGCGTACTTTTTATCAGCCATCCACTATACTATGCTGTGCCCTGAATCATAATACTAATGGAGAACCTTTATGGTATCATGAGTGTCTCCGGTTTCGACGATCTTTTATCCGGAAACGTGAGCCGGGTCGTGCCGGAAAGCGCAGCCTGAAAAGCGGTTCCTGCCTGCCGGCCCGGTCCTCACGATCCCCGGTATCAGGATAAAAAGGCAGATTGAAAAAGGAACGGATTTTAAAAATTTCACCGCTCAGTCTGACCGGAACAAAAATCAGTTCTTTTTCCGGGACCGGGTGAACGGATGGATCATCCCTGTAAACACCGTGGGCCTCCAGGGCCGGAACACGCCCTGGTTCACGTACCGGACATCTTCGATAGAGAAGAAGGCATCCGGGTTGGTCGTTTTGAGATGCTCCATGATCCGGGGAATTTCTGCCCTGTTGACCAGCGAGAGGATCATCTTGACGTCGCCCCGCGAACCCTGCGCATCGAGACTCGTCACCCCGTAATTCCCCTGTTGTAAAAAAGAGACAATCTCTTCATTGGATCCCCCGGGTGTCACGATACGGACGAGCACCCTCCCGACGGAAAGCTTCTCGTCGATTACCAGCCCGACATACGTTCCCAGCGCAAACCCGAACGCGAACCCGAGGAACATCGCGATATTGGAGATGTCGGTCAGGATCGCCTCTATGGCAAGCAGCCAGATCACGATCTCAAAGAATGCGATGACCGGGGCGAGGTATTTGATCCCTTTCGAGACGTAGATGACCCGGATCGTCTCCAGGCTCACGTTGCAGATCTGGGCGACAAAGATGAGCAGCGGGAGGACGATCCAGTTATAAATATCAGGACTTATGATAAAAAACGACAAGGTCTTGCCTCATTTCAATTTTTGGCGTTTTTCACGTCGCAGTATGAGCTGAATAAGAAGGTGCTGGTTGTTTCTATTTCAAGGTTGCCACAAAAACGAAAAAATAACGGGAGATCCGGGTAGATACGGTGAATCGCGCGATGATCCGGCCCGGTTCGGTCAGGAGTTCAGGACGTATCCGGTTGCATGAGTCCGGAGCGGGAACCTCCCGTCAAAACTCCTGGGAAAGGGTTATGACGGCAAAGCCGGTTGCGGGATAAAAAGGGAAGTTGCTGTCCGGTGAACCGGGCGTTTTGACTTGTACCCGTTAATACCTGTATGCAGCCGCTGAGTTTCCAGCGAAGAAGAGCTCGTAGTAAGAGACATCTGAAATTGTGGTATAATTCAACCCATCTGGTATCCACAAGGTTCGTTGTCTATCCCCACCAGGTTCACCCACCGGATTCCCATATCCTCATTTTTATCAACCGTTTGCTTCACGGACAACTACCCGGAGGTTTATCGATGCTGCCGGGGACCCACCCCTTGTGGTGCAGATAATTATCGAAAAACGTAATAAGCGCACCACCAAATGGATCCGTATGGTGCGATACTCTGTTACGATGGAAGACCGGCTTACGGAAACGATTGATAAATCCTGTGAAAAGCGGAAAATTTCCCGTTCTGACTGGATCAGCGAGGCGTGTGCGGCACAGCTGCACCAGGTCCCGGGTTCAGGTCCGGGAGGGGTGACCCTGCTTCCTTCCGCAGGCCCGGTAACCGGACCGGATCATCACAACATGCCCGATTATGATGAGATGTACCGGAATTTCCGCATCGAGGTGCCAGAATTTTTCAACTTCGGCTTCGATGTCATCGATGCCTGGGCGGGCAAGGACCGGAACAAGCTCGCGATGATCTGGGTGAACCAGGAGGGGGTGGAGAAGAAGTTCACCTTCTGGGACCTGATGCGGTCTCTCGAACCAGATCGTGAACATGCTGATCAAGTACGGCGTCAATAAGGGCGACCGCGTCCTGATCATGCTCCCCCGTGTCCCGGAATGGTGGACCTTCACCCTCGCCCTGATCAAGCGGGGAGCGGTCTACTGCCCGGCCCCCACGATGCTGACGCCGAAGGACCTGAAGTACCGGATCAACATCGCCGAGATCAAGATGGTCGTCACCATGGAGGAGCATGCCGCAAAGATCGACGAGATCGCCAAGGAGTGCCCCTCGCTGACCTGCCGGATGGTTATCGACGGCAAGCGCCCGGGCTGGATCAGTTACCCGGTGGAACTCGACTACCCGGCCCCGGTCTCGGCAAAACTGGTCAACCTTCCTGGTATGAAAAAGACCCGGAGCACCGACCCGCTCGTGATCTTCTTCACTTCCGGCACCACCGGTGAGCCCAAGATGGTGCTCCATGACCACAATTACCCGCTCGGGCATATCGTCACGGCCCGCTTCTGGCATGACCTGCGGACAAACGACCTTCACTTAACGCTCTCCGATACCGGGTGGGCGAAGAGCGCCTGGGGCAAGTTTTACGGCCAGTGGATCGAGGGGAGCGCTATCTTCGTGTACGATATCCGGAGCAGGTTCAATCCAACCGAGATCCTCCCGCTCATCGAGAAGTACGGCATCTCCACGTTCTGTGCCCCGCCGACCATCTACCGCATGCTCATCCTCGCCGACCTCGACAAGTTCGACTTCTCCGAGCTCCGGCACTGCGTGAGCGCCGGCGAACCCCTGAACCCCGAAGTGATCAAGGCCTGGAAGGACGCGACCGGCCTGACCATCTACGAAGGCTACGGCCAGACCGAGACCGTCCTCTGCATCGGGACCTTCCCCGGCATGATCCCCAAGTTCGGGTCGATGGGGAAGCCCTCCCCCGGCTGGCAGATCGAGCTCCACGACGACAACGGCAAGGTCGTCGCGGACCACGAGGAAGGAAGGATTGCGATAAAGATGACCCCCCGCCCCGTCGGGATGTTCCGGGAATATCTCAACAACCCCGAGGAGAACAAAAAATCGTTCGTCGGCGACTGGTACTATACCGGGGACAAGGCGTACCGCGACGAGGACGGGTACCTCTGGTTCATCGGAAGGGACGACGACGTGATCAAGGCCTCCGGCTACCGGATCGGGCCATTCGAGGTCGAGAGTGCGCTTATCGAGCACCCGGCCGTTGCCGAGGCGGCGGTCGTCGGGTCGCCGGACGATATCCGCGGCCTCGTCGTGAAGGCCTTCATCATCGTCAAGCCCGGCATCAGCCCGACCGAGGCGCTGATCCGCGAGATCCAGGACCATGTCAAGAAGGTGACCGCCCCCTACAAGTATCCCCGGATCATCGAGTTCGTGGACTCGCTCCCCAAGACGATCTCCGGCAAGATCCGCAGGAAGGATCTCCGGGAGCAGGAGCAGAAGAAGTTCCTGGCCGAGAGCAACAACAACCGGAGGACGTAGTCTCCCTCATCTCCCTCCGTCTAACCCATCATCCCCTACCATCTCCCCCGTCTCACACCTCATCTCCCTTACCTTTATTAAATCGGGCGGGTAAACTATACAGGCGCGAGGATCGCCGAGCCAGGTCAAAGGCGATAGGTTCAGGGCCTACGTCGTGGTGTTGGCGTGATATTGTGTAAGAAAGATACATGCGAGGGTTGCCAAGCCCGGTTAAAGGCGCCAGGTTCAGGGCCTGGTCTCGAAGGAGTTCGGGGGTTCGAATCCCCTCCCTCGCATTTTTCAGCTTCTCGCTTCTGTAAAGTTATGTTTCATGATCGAAGAAACCCGAATGGAAGAGCGTAAAAAAATAGTTATTCAACCTTATAAGATAGCCCACCGAAATTAAACGAATAATCCGTAGTGAATGTTTCAGTAATTGTTTTTGAATCCCCGGGGGGTAATGTCATGGTCTCACCTTTATAGTTTGACGTAGTATAATCGGAATTAAAGATTGATATTCCCCCAAAGAAGGTATGGGGTTCACTACCTGTATTCGTAAACGTCATATCAACGGTATATGTTTTTGTTCCCGATAAGAAATTTGTTCTTGTGGAATATTCTCCCCCGCTGGCTTTAATCACATCTTTTACATTTTCGGGTCCGGATGACCCGGATGATAGTATTATACAAACGACGAAGATTAGAAAGAGGAATATAATACTGATTATTACGATATTACGGTTCTCCGTAGTTTTGAAGAAGGATCCGGTTGCATCTTTTTGTTGAGATTGTGAACCGGTATCAGTCGATGGTATCACTAAACATTTACTGCAATATTTTTCCCAAGGTTGGATCATTGTGCCACAGCATCTACATTTTATTGGTTCGAGTGCAGGTTTCGGAATCAACTCCGGTTCGGGTTGTTGCATTGGCATCAACGTAAGAGGTGCAGCACAAGCATTACAGAATTTTGCAGTGTCGGGGTTTTCCTTCCCGCATTTCTGGCAAAACATAGTTCCCTGATTATATTTCAACACGTTAATTATTGTCTTTTGATCCTGAAACCCCACGAAAGCCGCTCACAATATATTTTGATATAAGTTCGACCTCTCAGTGAAATATGAAGAAAATTACCAGTTCGATGAGGGGGAGCCTTGTAAAAGGACGTGCTCTGCTTGAAGAAAATACAAAAGGGATTGGGGAGCTCGAGAGGATTCATGACGAGATAGAGCGGTTGGACCGTCGTTCCAATATCCTGGTAAGAGAAATTAATACCAGATCGGACGTGATTCGGACCATAGTAAATGAACTTGAACGCGAACTTAGAGAATGAGAAAAAGAGGATTAATTTTTTAGGGGTTTAGCAGTCTTCCCCGATTAATTCCCAATCGTTCCGCATCGCATTGTCGCATCTCAACAATTTTCAATCGCTCTTTGGGGGGTGGGAGCCTATCCTGTTGAGAGAGGGGGTACCCCTCCGAGGAAGGGAGGCACCCCCCACCCCACTGAGTACACAAGGGGTACCCAGCCCCTCCGGCTCCAGGCATCCGACCGGCGCTTCTTGTGGGATCACAGTCGATAGACCCGGTTATCCGGCCCGTGTCAGCCAGGGGGGTACCTCCCCCCCACCCCTCTGAGTACATGAGGGGTACCCCCCCCTCCGGTTCCATGTTCTGACAGTCTGGAATGATTCGCAAGTCGAAGATCCCTTCGGATTCCGAGACGTTCATCAGAATGTTGAGGATGAGAAGAATCCGTAGGGATTCTTCGTAATCTTTTCCAGCCGGATATTCCCTGAGGGTCGGGCCGACCCGAGCGTTGAGGAAAAACGCTGTTTTTCCGAGTTGCAGATACTAAACATCAATCCGGGCTGAGATCTGCCATCCAAATACACCCAAATAGCGTCTCATGGTTTCAGACGTAAAAATGACCGGATTTGCATGAATTACTGTATCATTTTTCGGAATTACTGTCTCTGTTCCCGGAAAAACCGGGAATCGGAGCCCTGTACGGGCCCGGTTGGGTAGTACTCCATGACAGACCCCCTATCAGACGGAGCAAGGATATGACAAAAGCTGGGTTATACCATCCGGAGCCCTTCACCCAAGAGGGTACCTCCCCCTCCCTCAGGACAAGGGGTGGGTACCCCTCCGGACATAGTGGGGGTATCCCCTTCCCGGCAACCTGATCCTTCACAGGCGATCATCGCAGAGGATAGCGAACGGGTGGAATTGGGTGAACAGCAGTTCGAATAATTGAACATGCCGGACCGGTAATATTCCTGCGTGGGCAGGTATGGTGTTGAGTGCTGACCAGGTTATCGAAATTCATAACGATATTATCCGTGACTTCGGCGGAGAGCCCGGCCTGCGGGATCCTGCAACACTCGACTACATAGTTTACCAAGTGAACCGTTCACGCACAATGTACAGGAAGGTTGCTGTTGCCCTTCATGGAATCTGCACCGGACATCCGTTTATCGATGGCAACAAGCGGACCGCCCTCGTTACTGCTGATAACCTCGTAAGGGAACATCATTGCAGGATCAGTGCCTCAAATGAAGCTGTCGTCGTATTCATGCTGGATGTGGCATCGTACATCTATAGCAGAGCATCAGTTGAATCTTGGATAAAAGAGAATACGGTAGTGGATGATTAAAGCCGGCTGAGCTGTTGCAGTGCCGACCCGTACTCTTTTTTGGTCTTATCGAGGTTTTCCCGCTGCAGCTTCGTGAGATGCTCTGCCGGTTTCTTCTCATTCAGCTTGTTTTTCCCCGATCTTTCCCATAGATATTCATTCAGACTGTGAGGTCATATTAATTTCCATCTGACATGTCAGGATTTGATGCAAAGAACTCAGCAACAAATTTTTGCCGTGCTCAAAGTAGTCGAAATATTTTCCCTCTAATGTCAAAGACCTGCAGTTGGGTGTTCTCTGCGCTGAAACACGTGGTTAAGCGGGTAAAATTACGAACCGCGAAACAGCGATTCGGAACGGCACCACTTCCCCGCCGCTCCGTTGTACCACACTCACTCAAAAACCCGGCCGATCCTGGACAACCCAAAGACCGCAGGTACCCCTCGCCCCGCTCAAAAATTTTCCCGGCCCGGCTCAGTACGCCCCGGAAATATTTTTGCCTCATGCCCTTTCACGCCAAAAAAATTTCCGGCTCAACTCAGTTCGAGGCAAAAATAAAATTGCCTCAACTCAGTACGAGCCAAAAAAATCAGCGTGACCCCCACCCGGAAATAACCATTCACGTCTGAAGACGCAGTGTCAGACACGCCCCGGTCGCGCCAAAAAATAATTTGCCTCACCTCAGATCGCGTCAAAAATATTTTTGGCCCAACTCGGTACGAGCCAAAAAGAAATTTGTCGCAACTCAGATCGGGCCGGGAATTTTTTGCCTCGTACGGGATCGTATCAGAAATATATTCGGTGCGCTCAGACTTGGCCCGGAAAATCTTTCGGCCGCATCATTCGATGAGCTTATTGTCAGGGACGTGTCCTGACCGGAAATCCTATTATCTCCCGGGCGATATCTTAAGATGCTTATGCTGAAAATGGCGAACCAAACCATTGTCCTCGACCGGCTGAAAATGAACGGTCGCCTCTGCCAGCTCGCCCGCGAGCTCCGGATTACCGTTGAGCACGATGCGGACCAGCTCACTCTTTCGAACGAAGAGTTCGGGTTCCTGGTTTCAGCACCCACACTCGAAGAAGGCATTGCAGGGATCTCGGATGAGTTGTCAACGCTCTGGGAGGTATATGTGGCTGAGAACCCGGCGAATCTGACCCGGGACGCGCTCCAGTCTCCGTTCCCATCTTGAATCACTTGTTACTGCCGGGGCCGGTTCTTAAAATCCTGCAAGACCCGGGAAATCACGACCGCTCTTCTCAGGAAAGGGTTCGAAGAGAGGTCACCCCATCACAGGATCTTTTACCTCCGCGTTGACGGCAAAATCACCGGAGTCCACACATTCCTGAGTCACGGGGTTAAGGAATATAACGCGGATCTGCTCGCGAAGATGCGGACTCAGCTGCATGTGACCGGGAAAGAGCTTGACGATCTTATCCATTGTCCTCTATCCGGCAAGGCTTATCTCAAGTTGCTGGTCGAGCGCGGTGTGCTCGGAGAATGAGAATATCCGGGATATAGTCCCCGATCAACGACATCAGCCCATTGATTAGATCCCTGTACTATCCAGATCCTGCTCTTCGGACTCTTTTCGTCTCGTTGTTTCAGCTGGTTCCGGTCGTATCCGGAAAAACCTGTTTTTTCAATTGCCGGATTGAAGAGGTGGCCACCCTGTGGTGCTCTATATGGGTTTGCTATTTTCTGAAATTTCGCGCCCTCATGCACACTAACTGTTGGTTCTCAAAAAAGACTGGAGGAATCCGGTTCCATCGATCCCGGTCAGCGCTCGTCCAGCATCTTCTTGAGCATCCTGAACGTCTCGATCTTGAACTGGAAGTGCTTGATCATCCCTTCCTTCATCATGATCTTCCCGTCAAGTGCCCTCTTCAGCATCTCTTTCTTCTGGTCATCCGTGAGGGCATCCCACATCTCCGTCATGAGCATCTCCTGCTGCTGCATCATGCCCCCGCCCATATGTCCTGGTTGCATTCCTGTTCACTCCTCTCCTCTGTTCTGTCCGACAGATCGGACGAAGAGATGTGATGAGGGCAGGAAACCATAGTTCTATGGCTGATTTTCAAACCATGTAACATAGTTTGAAAGGGTTTCCTGGGGGTATTATCCGGACCGGGTAGCCTTCTGTTTTCCGGCCGGATGGCAGGACCTCCGGGAAAACCAGCGGAAACGCAACGCGGTCCGGGAATGGTCTCCGCCGGTAGTCATGATCCGTGGTGCTGCAGCAGGCATCCGCTCCCGTGAACGGCGGTACTGGCACCAGCGATCGAATGCACCAGATAACATCGTTTGATGCACCTGCATCGGATATCATCCTCGTTCTGCGTACACAAACACCTTGGGCACGACGGTATCCGGAAATTTCATTTTTTGTAAACGGGGGAAAATCTTATCATATGAAAATTATCTCTCTATTTACAGTAGAGAATATTATTTTGGGAAGATTTTTGGAAGTACCGGAATGATCTTCACGTCACCTTTTCCTGCGAACGGCACACCGGGTACCGGTACCCCAAATCTTTTTTTGAAAAGACTTACCCTCTCATTCGGGCTTCTGGCAACAGGTACGGGCCTGCTGGCAATTGTCGGGAATATTTTCGATATCACGGTGATCAGCAGCGTTTATCCCGGGTATAAGACCATGGCACTCAGTGCCTCGCTGGTCTGGATTTTTTTGGGATCGGTCCTTGCAGCCAGCGCGATAAAAGCGCTGGAAAAGAGATCCGGCATGCTGGTACAGGCAGCCCTTGCAATAATCGCAGGTGTTGAGGTTGTTGAACTCCTCTTTATTATCGGGGGGGGCCAATTTTTTGTCGAGTCCTGGTTCGTCCAGGCAGGCACGCTGTTCTTCGGGACATTGTCTTCACCGATCTCCCCGGTAGCGGCAGGGCTTATCATCCCGGCTGCCGTTTCCCTGGTCTTCATGGTGAAAGAAGAGAATGCACCAAAGGAAGACCGGCGGACGCGTGATGCCATCGGCATCGTCGGCCTGGTGCTGGTTCTCGTCAGCTTCACCTTCGTCCTGAGTTATTTCTACGGTGCTCCTTTCCTGTACGGCACTCAGGTCATTCCCATTGCTGCCATGTCAGCCCTCGCCGCGTTCTTCATCGGGGGGGGACTGATCGCTGCCGGGGGCCCGGGGGCAATACCGGTCAGGTACCTCACCGGAAATTCCATCCGGGCCCGCCTCCTGCGCACCTTTGTCCCGCTCAGCGTAGTTATCGTATTTATCCAGAATTTTGCGTTCCAGTCGATTTACCGGGTGTATAACATCCCCGAGGCGCTCTCCCTCTCGGCAAGTCTCGTGATCTTTGCTGCCGGAACGGTCGGTGCCGTCTCATGGGTATCCACCCGGACAGGGGATGCCCTTGATCGTGCAGAGACGGCGCTGGTGAGGAAGAACGACGAGCTCGGCGTGATGAACGAAGAACTCATGGCGGCGGAGGAGGAACTCCGGCAGAATATTGACGAACTGGGTAAAAAACAGCGGGAACTCAATGAGAGCGAACACCGGCTGGCCAGGGCGCAGGAGATCGCCCATCTCGGGAGCTGGGAACTGGATCTTGCCGGCAACCACCTCACCTGGTCCGACGAGGTATACCGGATATTCGGGCTGAGACCACAGGAGTTCGGGGCTACCTATGAGACCTTCCTTGACGCCGTACACCCCGATGATCGCCCGGCAGTGAATGCAGCGTATGCTGGGTCTCTGTCAGAGGGGCGGGACGGCTACGAGATAGAGCACCGTGTCGTACGGAAAGACGACGGCGGGATCAGGTACGTCCACGAGAAGTGCGAGCACCTGCGCGATGAGAGCGGCAGGATCACCCGCTCCATCGGCATGGTGCAGGATACTACCGAACGAAGGCTGACAGAACTCCGGCTCCTGGCAAGCGAGGAGAAATTCCGGAACCTCTTTGAGAAGATGACTGAAGGGTTTGCCCTCCATCAGATCATCTGCGACGACCGGAATGTCCCGGTCGATTACCGGTTCCTTGAGATAAATCCGGCGTTTGAAAAACTGACCGGCCTGAAACGGGAGGCAGTGGTCGGAAGGCGCCTCAGCGAGATCCTTCCGGATGAAGACCCCCGCTGGGTTGAATTCTATGGTTCAGTTGCCCTCACCGGCCAGCCAATCCATTTCGACCAGTATTCACCGGCCCTCAAGAACCATTATGAGGTCTACGCATTTTCCCCGGCACCGCGACAGTTCGCCGTCCTCTTTACCAATATAACGGATCGCAAGCTTGCCGAAGAGTTCGCCGTGTCCGCGAAAAGAAAGACCGAAGAGGCACTCTCTCTCCTGAATGCAGCCCTTGAATCGACCGCTGAAGGTATCTACGTTGTCGACAAAGAGAGGAAGATCACCGGTTACAACCAGAATTTTGTCCATATCTGGAATATCGGGGAAGTATTACTGAAGACAGGAGATGACGAAAACGTCCTCGAATCCATGCAGGGCCAGGTGAGAGATCCGGGGAGTACCTTGCCGGGGTCTATGATCTCTACGGGCACCCCGCGCGGGAAAGCTACGATATCATCGAACTCAATGACGGCAGGATTTTCGAGCGGTACTCGAAACCCCAGAAGATGGGGAGCGCCATTTTCGGGAGAGTGTGGAGTTTCCGCGACATCACTGCACAACGCCGGGCGGAAGCGAATCTCCGCCAGACCAGCCAGTATCTCGAAAACCTGATCAATTACGCCAACGCGCCCATCATCGTATGGGACCCGGAGTTCCGTATTACGCGGTTCAACCACGCGTTCGAGCGGCTCACCGGGAGGATGGCTGCGGATGTGATAGGGAAAGATATCGACCTTCTCTTCCCGGAGCCGCAGCGCGATGAGCTGATGGGACTGATCCGGAAAACATCCGCCGGTGAACGGTGGAACGATGTCGAGATCCCGATCCTTACCATAAACTGCGAGATCCGGACCGTCCTCTGGAACTCTGCAACCTTGTCCGAACCGGACGGGAAGACCATATCCTCGGTCATTGCCCAGGGACAGGACATAACCGCCCGCAAGCAGGCTGACGAAATTGCCGGGAAGACCCTCTCGTTGCTCAATGCAGCCCTGGATTCTACAGCCGACGGCCTGCTCGTTGTTGACCGTGAAGGGAAGATCACCAGTTACAACCAGAGCTTTGTGACCATGTGGAATATTCCCCACTCCTCGCTGGCCGGTTCCACGGAAAATTCGGCCCTCCTCCCTATGCTGCCGCAACTGGAGGACCCTGAGGGATTCCGCTCCGGCCTTAAGGATCTCTACGCCCACCCCGGAAGGGAGAGCTATGACATGGTAGAATTTATTGACGGCAGGGTCTTCGAACGCTACTCGAAACCCCAGAGGATCGGGGACACGATCGTCGGGAGGGTGTGGAGCTACCGGGATGTCACCGAACGGAGGCGGGCAGAGGAAGCATTGCGGGAGAGCGAACAGAAATTCAGGATCATCGCCACCAACACCCCCGACTATATCCTTGTCCAGGACACCGGCCTGCGGTATACCAGTGTCATCAACCCGCAGTTGGGGCTTTCCGAGGACGAGATGATCGGGAAGACGGACTATGATATCGTATCAAAGGAGGAGGCAGACAACCTTGTAAGGATCAAGAAGCAGGTGCTCAAGACCGGAAAACCGGCAAAGATCGAACTTTCCCTGGTCTCCAGGACAGGTGAAAAAAATTATTTCGAAGGTTCCTATATCCCGAAATTCGATGGATCGGGCAGTATCGACGGCCTCATCGGGTATTTCAGGAATATGACCGAACACAAGTCCGCCGAGGAAAAGATCATCTCATCGCTTGCAGAGAAAGAGATCCTCATCCGGGAGATCCACCACCGGGTGAAGAACAACCTCCAGATCATATCCGGCCTGCTCGATATGACGAGAATGAGGACAGAGGACGTGGCAACCGGCAGCATACTGACGGATATGATGCTGAAGATCAAGACCATGGCCCAGATCCACACGAGACTGTACGAGAGCAAACAGTTCGACAAGATCAACATGGGAGGCCAGATCCGGGACCAGGTGGCCGACCTGTCCAGTATTTACCGGAGATCGGGCACAGAAATTGTCAGCGAGATCGATGCCGGGGAGATCTATCTCCCGGTTGACCAGGCAATCCCCTGCGCCCTCATCGTGAACGAGATCCTCTCCAATGCCTTCAAACACGCATTCAAAGGACGTAAATACGGGAAAGTCAGTATTACTGCTATGAAGCAGGAGGGGCATGTCCATATAACGGTCCGGGACGACGGTATCGGGATTCCCCGGGAACTGGATATCTCTCATGCCACCAGCCTGGGGATCAAGCTGATCAGGAATCTTGTCCAGCAGCTGGGCGGGTCCCTCACGATCAACGGGAGCGGCGGGACTGAAGTGATCGTGGAATTTCCCCTCCCCGCAGCGGACTGATAACCCATGTCAAGGATCCTTGTAGTTGATGACGAAGCGATCATTACGATGCAGCTGGAAGAGCGGCTGACTGCAATGGGCTACACGGTTGCAGGCATGGCAGCATCCGGTGAAGGTGCGATCGACAAGGCGCGGAGGCTCAAACCCGACCTGCTGCTGATGGACATTGTCATGCCGGGAAAACTGAACGGGATCGAAGCTGCACGGGTCATCATGGAGGAGCTCGATATTCCGGTCGTTTTTGTCACTTCGTATGCCGACGATGCCATCATCGAGCAGGCCAAACAGGTCAGGCCGTACGGGTACATCGTGAAGCCCTTCAACGAACTGGAGATCAAAGCCGCAATTGAGGTGGCCCTGTTCCACAAGAATGCTGACCGGGAAACGGCAAGGTTGTCGCAGGTTGCCGTTAAGCCGGGTCTTCCGGGAAAGGAGACTGCCGAGAACGAGGAGCTCGGGACAGCCTATGTCGACCTCCCCGGGATCAAAACCATTCTCCTGCAGGATATTTTCACCGATATCGTCCTCTTCCTCTATACCGAACAGACGGTAAAAGACCCGGTGTTCAAGTTCACCCTAGAAGAGGGGTTAAAAAAAGGCGGGCGGAATTTTTTTGCGTACCACCGCTCCACGCTCATGAAATATTTCTTAAAAGAGATCCAGAAAGAGGAACTGGTCACCCGGCGCATCAAGAAACACGAGGAATTCCTCATGCTCAAACTCCTGGAACGGTGCACCGGTTCACTGGAGGGCACGGGTTCCGTAAAGTCCCTCAGGATCCTTCTTGATTTTTCCGATACGGAGATGTTTGCCGACATCCTTGCGGTGAAAAACCTGGTTCTCTCCAAAAAAGAGAGCGGGCTGCCCATCTCCGGCATGATTGCAGTGAATATGGCTGAGATCGATCACAACCAGATACAGAAACTCTCCGAAGGTATCCCGAAGATCATCATCTCGACCGGAAAAGACACCATGCTCTCCTTTGCCCGCCGCTCATTCACTGCAGAATCGGTATCCGTCGTCCCCCAGTCAACCATCGACGACGTGGTGAAAAAGTCTCTCGAACCCGTTGTCCTCTCCCTCCTGGAAAAACCGATATCCGGGTATGACATCGTCCACGAGATCCATAACCGCTATAATGTGCTCATCCCCCAGGCGCGGATCTACACGTTCCTCTACGAGCTGCAGGAGAAAGGGTATCTCGAGATGAAGAGCTCGGGGAAATCAAAACTCTACATGCCGACTGATTCGGGAAGAAAATATATCCGCCAGAAACTCGGTGAATTCCGGTTTGTTTTCCGCCACCTCATGGGAGAGGATATGCATGGCGAGAGTATCACACCACCGGAACGAAAATAGTCGTTCTTTTTTGGCCCTGGCCAGAACGATACGGACACCCAGGGCCTCTAATTTTGGATGGAAGATCCCATCTCCGGACAGTGATGTGAAGGTACCGGGGTCATCCCGCCAAAATTTGAAACAATTTTTGAAAAATCCGGTTAAGTATATAGGTATTCCCCCAAAAGAACGTTGCGTGGGTACAGCTGCCCACATGAAGGTCGGGAACCCTCACGGGATGATCAGCCCTCATTGCGCACCACGTTGAATTCTACCGTCCAGGACATTGGGGTGTTATATGCATGGAAACAGGAGCCGGCAGGGAACGGAACCGGACATACTGTCCATGCGGGCCTCAATTTTTACATTCCTGACACGATCCGCCAGGGTTCAGGATCCTGCTGAACGCCACAGCAGGCCTGAAGCCCCGGTTTTTGCCCGACGAGAACTGGCATCCGGGACAGGGATACTCCGTTTCATACCGGCACCGGGATCAAAAAGGAATGATGGACGATACGAGCGTTTCGATCCCAGTCTCCCCGGAAATGACCTGCCTGGAGGGTACTATGAGAAAAAAACAAAAACAGCGCAGACCGGTGACTGAACCGGTCATCGACCGTTCAGAAGATGTCCGGCACATTCACATCCAGGTCCAGCTGCCCGGGATACCCGAAGAGAAGATCAGGATTTATCTTGAAACGAACACTCTCACGCTTATCGCATCGGATGACCTGATGACCTTCAGGAAGGAGATACTGGTTCCGGACGGGTCAAGGCTGTGTAAAAAAACATTCGCAGCCGGATTATTGAACCTGACCCTGGAAAAAATCGCAGGGTGATCTCCCCGGTTCCGCCGACAGGACCTGTTTTTTCGCGGAATTGTACGGGTTGTTTCAAAATTTGTCTCAAAAAATGACGATCAGGGAAGATCCTATAAAAGTCCCCGCTCAACTCCCTGACCGGTGAGGACCATTCCCGTCTTGGAAGACTCAGAGAGTTTGTTTATGGCCGGGGAAGATCTTGAGCAGATCTGGTGTGACTACCGCCAGGCAAAAGAGTACGGTGCACGGGATCTATCCGGTGCTGATTATCGTTCCGGGATGCAGTGCCCGGCGTCCGGGTGCTTCCGTTGCGATTGTACCGGGTGCTACTATGCGGATTTTATCAGGGCCTACTGGAACGGTCCCCATTGCGACTGATGTCTCCGGAAGACACCCCGTAGTCCGGCAGGAGAAGCGCCGGTATGTGCAGCCATTATGGGCAGATATGACGAGGCAGTCCGGTATGGTGATACGGATCTCCAGAAGGTATGAAAGAACCATGACAGGTGCGGTGATTCCGGAAATCCGCGAGCAGGATACCAATCCGGTCAGCGTTGGGAATTCACCGGCATCTCCGCATCCGGTCAACCGGGAGACTGATGCCGGTCCAATGCACGGAGGCAGAGAAGACCGTTGCGGGGTATTCCGGAGGTGGCCCGATGGAGGACGTTGACCGGATAAAAAAAGATCTGGAAGAGCAGACCCGCCTGGCAGAAGAGCGTCTTGAGCGCCTGAAATATCTCCAGGCCGATTTTGACAATTACCGGAAATGGTCGGAAAAGGAAAAAGCGGCGATCATCTCACTTGCCAACGAGAACCTGATCAAGGATCTCCTCGTCATCCTGGACGATTTCGACCGCGCTCTCCCCTCCCTCCAGGCCGAGGAGAACTGTGAAGGGATGGGGATGGTCTACCGGAAACTGCTCAAGATCCTTGGAGAATACGGGCTCATACCCATAGAATGCGTAGGAAAAAAATTCGACCCGAACCTCCATGAGGCCCTGTGCCGCGAGGAGTGCGACCGGGAACCCGGGTTGATCCTTGAGGATTTCGGGAAAGGCTACCAGTTGCGGTCGAAGGTGATCAGGCCGTCGAAAGTAAAGATTGCAGAACATGTTTCACGAAAGGAAGGTGAGGAAAATGGGTAAAGAGAAGATTATCGGAATTGACCTTGGGACATCGAACAGCGAAGCTGCTGTCATGCTTGGCGGCAAGCCTACAATTATCCCTTCGGCGGAAGGTGCGACCGTGGCCGGCAAGATGTTCCCGTCCTATGTGGCGTTCACCGCGGACGGCCAGCTCCTCGTGGGCGAGCCGGCCCGGAGGCAGGCGGTGAGCAACCCGGACGGCACGGTGACTGCAGCAAAACGGAAGATGGGGACGAGCCATTCCTACCGGATCTATGGCAAGGAATACACCCCCCAGCAGATCTCGGCGTTTCTCCTGCAGAAGATCAAGCGGGACGCAGAGGCATTCCTCGGCGAGACGGTGACGAAAGCCGTGATCACGGTCCCGGCCTATTTCAATGACAACCAGAGGACTGCCACCAAGGATGCAGGGAAAATTGCCGGGCTCGACGTGGTCAGGCTCGTGAACGAACCTACTGCCGCGTCCATGGCCTACGGGCTCGACCGCGGCGGGGAATATAAGATCCTCGTGTTCGACCTCGGCGGCGGGACGCTGGATGTGACCATCATGGAATTCGGCGGCGGGACGTTCACGGTCCTGGCCACGTCCGGTGATACCCAGCTCGGCGGTACCGACATGGACAATGCGGTATTCGAATGGGTGGCCGGGGAGTTCAAAAAACTTGAGGGTATTGATTTACGAAGCGATAAGATGGCAGTCAACCGGGTCAAGGAAGCTGCCGAGAAGGCGAAGATCGAACTTTCAACGGTACTCGAGACCGAGATTAACCTCCCGTACGTTTCTGCAACCCAGGCGGGCCCGAAACACCTTTCCATAAAGCTGAGCCGCTCAAAGCTCGAACAACTCGTGGAACCTATCATACGGCGGTGCCTCAACCCCTTCGAACAGGCCCTGAAGGACGCCGCACTCACCAAGGACGATATCCAGAAAGTCATCCTTGTCGGGGGGCCTACGAGGATGCCTATCGTCCAGAAATTCATCGAGGACCATATCGGAAAGAAAGTCGAGCGGGGGATCGATCCCATGGAATGTGTTGCTACCGGTGCGGCCATCCAGGGGGCTATTCTCGGGGGGGAGATCACCGATATGGTCCTCCTGGATGTGACGCCCCTGACCCTCGGCCTTGAAACGCTCGGCGGTGTCAGGACGGCCCTGATAGACCGGAATACCACGATCCCGACGAAAAAAAGCCAGACATTCTCTACGGCTGCCGATTTCCAGACCTCGGTCACGATCCACGTATTACAGGGCGAACGGCCCATGGCAGCCGACAACGTGAGCCTCGGGCAGTTCAACCTCGTCGGCATCCCTCCTGCCCCGCGCGGGATCCCCCAGATCGATGTAACATTTGACATCGATGCATCGGGGATCCTCAACGTGTCTGCAAAAGACCTTGGCACCGGCAAGGAACAGAAGATGACGATCACCGCCTCGACCAAGCTGGCAGACAGCGACGTAAAGAAGATGGTGAATGAGGCAAAGCAGTTCGAGGAGCAGGACCGGACGCGAAAAGAAGAGGTAGAGGCGCGCAACACTGCCGATACGCTCATCTATACCGCGGAAAAGGCGAAATCCGATCTTGCCGGTAAACTCAGGTACTGACCTTGTCGAGCGGCTGAACGCGGCCATCGTCGCGCTCAGGGCCGCGATGGAAGGCAAGGATACTCCAAAGATCAAGTCCGAGACAGAGAAACTCCAGAAGGTTCTTGGCGAGGCCGGGTCTGCCGCGTACCAGCAGGCGTCGGCGCAATATGCGCAGGAACATGCGGGACCCCAGGAGCAGGCCGGGCCATCCGGCGGACAACCGGGCCAGGAGACGACCGGGCCGGGCGGAGAGAAGGTTGTCGATGCAGATTTCAAGGTCAAGGATGAGAAGTAGTCCCGGTCCCGCCTGCCATGGCACAAAAAGACTACTATGAACTCCTTGGCGTGAAAAAGGACGCATCGCAGGAAGAGATCAAAAAATCGTTCCGGCACCTCGCCCGGAAGTACCACCCGGACCTCAACAAGGGCAGCAAGGAAGCAGAGGAGAAGTTCAAGGAGATCAACGAGGCCTACCAGATACTGGGCGACCCGCAGAAGAAAGCCCAGTACGACCAGGTAGGCCATGCCGAATTCAGACCCGGCGACTCTTCCGGGTATACCGCCCCCAGTTACGACGACCTCTTCCGTGACTTCGGCCTCGGCGATATCTTCGACGTCTTTTCCCGGTCCGGGGGAAGGACAAGGAAGAGGGCCGGGGCCGATCTGCGGTACGATATCAGTATCTCGCTCGCCGATGCATTCTACGGCACGAAAAATACGGTCGAGGTCCCCCATTACGATGAATGCAAGACCTGCCACGGGACCGGTGCCCAGCCCGGTTTTGTGCGCGTATGTCCGACGTGCGGGGGGAAAGGGGAGATTCGGAATATCCAGAAGAGCGGTGGCCGCCAGATGGTGAACATCACGGTCTGCCCGTCATGCCGTGGTGACGGGAAGATCGTGGACAGGCCGTGCGAGTCATGCCGGGGGAAAGGGATGATACAGAAAACCCGGCGGATCGAAGTTTCGATACCCCCGGGGGTAGAAGACGGGCAGTTCCTGAGGATCGCCTGTGAAGGAGAAGCCGGAGAGAACCAGGGCCCGCCGGGTGACCTGTACGTGGTCGTCCATGTGAAAAAACATGATATTTTCGAACGGCAGGGGGCCGATCTCTACAGTTCTGCGACTGTAGGTCTTGTAACGGCATTGCTCGGGGCCGAGATCACCGTTCCCACCATTACCGGAAATGCGCTCCTCCGGATCCCCGGCGGCACCCAGAGCCATACCCTCTTCCGGCTCCGGCAGCAGGGAATGCCGTCCATGAACTCAGACAACCGCGGGGACCTTCTCGTAAAAGTTGTCGTGAAGATACCGGAGAAGATAACAAAAAAACAGGAGGAGCTTATCAAAGAGGCATTTATTGGTCCGAAATAAGGGGCAGCACGGTAAGGGAATGCAGCAGTGCCAACGGACTCTGCCCTGCAGATGAGGATGAAACCTGACCATAGGGAGGATGATGTATGCACCAGATCGAGAGTTCAAAAAAGTACCAGAACGGGATCCAGGTCTTCTGGAATGAAGAAGGAAATGAGCTGTCAGAGTTTTTCACGTATGAAGAGCTGGTAGATATGAAGATCAACGCCCTGGATTTACTGAACAACCCGGGGATTTACCAGGTGGATAGTGAAAAACATCTGATCGAATCTTCAGTGTAAGTATCCAGAAGGTAATTCGGCCGGAGTGGAGGACGGAAGTATAGGAAGAGATCCCGACTGGTGAAAAAATATGTCCCCACGGGATTGATCACGTCCGATACGCATGCATAATTTTGTTGATCCATTTCAATTTTTGTCTCAAAACCTGAACATCGGGAAACAATTGATAATTCTTTACCAGGTATATTCCTGACGGATGAGAGTCCGGGTACAGGGAAACAAACGCATCCCCGCCTCTCACCGGTCTTTTCCCGGGTCGGAAAACGGCCGCTCGTTATGAGACCGGCGACCGGTGCAGATCAACCATCCGGCACCGGGCGATCAGCAGGAGGAACCCTTATGAAAATTTACTACCGCTCAATTTTTGACGAACTCGAAGATATGAGAAAGTACATGGACACCCTGCTCCAGCAGGTGTACGAACCATCCGGTGCAGCACTCCTGCCCGCTGCCAGTGAATCCGGTACGAAGATGTTACCGGCACAGCGGGGCAGCCTGCGCGTGGATGTGGCCGAGCACGAGAATGAAGTTGTGGTCACCGCAGATCTGATACCCGGTGTGGACAAAAAGGACATAACCATCAACCTGATCAACCCCCGGTCTCTCGAGATTTCCTGTGAACGGAAGGAGGAGACAAAGGAGGAGAAAGAAGGCTACTACATGCGCGAACGCAGTTTCGGGTCCATGACCCGGTTCGTACCTCTTCCAAAAGCAGTTACCAGGGATGGTGCGGATGCGAGCTTCAAAAACGGGGTACTGGAAGTGCACCTGAAAAAATCGGCAGCAGAACCGAAAGGAAAAATTGCGATCACCTGAGGAACCGCTGCACTACCCTGGTGGCATTGAAAAACTTGTGAATTACGTGAAAACGATACAGCCCGCCGGATCGGGTAAAAACCGGGAGCGGGGTTATGGATAACTCAAAGGAAAGAATTCAGGAACTGATCAGGGATCTGTCCCATAAGAATGAGGATGTGCGCTGGGGTGCCGCATACGCCCTTGCAGGAATCGGAGAACCAGCGGTGGATCTTCTCATCTCCGCACTTGAAGACCGGGACAGTGTCGTCCGGCTGAGGGCGGCATGGGCCCTCGGGCGGATTGGTGACCCGAAAGCCGTCGACCGGTTGATCCTCATCCTCCGCGATGGAGACTGGTCAGTGCGGATGCGGGCAGCCGAAGCACTCGGGAAGATCGGGGCACACAAGGCTGTCGACGCCCTGCTTCCGGTGCTCAGAGACGAGAATGCGGACGTGCGGAGGCATGTCATCGCCGCGCTTGGCCAGATCGCGGACCCCTCATCTGCAGACCGGATCGGGGCGGTCCTGAAAGACCCGGACTGGCGGGTGCGGATGGGAACCGCACTCGCCCTCACTGCTATCGGGGACCCCAGAAGCCTCGGGTACCTCACGAGTGTGACCTGCGATGAAAACGAGTTTGTCCGGAAGATCGCAGAGACTGCAACGGCAACATCCGGGAAAGCCGGGTGTATTTCCGAGCATAAGAACCGGGCCGGTTGAGCTTGCGAAAAATTCCATGACCGCGGTTCAGGCAGACGGAAAAGATATCCTTATCGCGAATGTCCATGGAAAAATTTCCGCTATCGGGAACACCTGAACGCACCAGGAGTGTACGTTGTCCGGGGGCAGGCTTGATGGCGGGACCGTGCAGTGTCCGTGCCACGGCTCGGTCTTCAGTGTCCGGACCGGCGAGGTTGTACAAGGCCCTGCCAAAAAACCGGAGCCCCGGTATGAAGTAAAAACGTGATGTACCGGTATTCCCATTTCTTTTTCCCTGTTTTCGTTTCATTATTTGTTTCAAAATCTGAAGCACAGGCAATACTCTATTAAATTCCTTCTTTATAGATCCCATCAGAGAGGACAATTCTCTCCTGTCAGAAGACAGTTCGAGAAGGTAGAAACCATGGAAGCAGACAAGATGTATTCTTTGCCGGACCTCCCTTATGCTTACAATGCCCTGGCCCCGCATATCAGCGAGGACCAGTTGAAGCTTCACCACCAGAAGCACCACATGGCATATGTGAATGGTGCAAATGCCGTACTGGAGAAACTGGACAAGGCACGAAAGGAGAACGCAGACCTCGACTTCAAGGCAACGCTCAAGGAATTGTCCTTCCACGTCGGGGGCTTCAAACTCCACACCCTGTTCTGGGAAAATATGGCGCCGGCGGGAAACGGCGGGGGCGGCCAGCCCAGGGGGGAGCTCCTGAAAGTCATCAACGGCGAATTCGGGAAGTTCGAACGGTTCAAAAAAGAGTTCACCATGACCGCGACGAGTGTCGAAGGGTCAGGGTGGGCTGCCCTGACGTTCTGCAGGAAAACCCGCAGGCCCCTTATCATGCAGCTCGAAAAACACAACGTGAACCTGATCCCCGGTTTTGAGGTTCTCCTGGTCCTCGATGTCTGGGAACACGCGTATTATCTCGACTACAAGAACGACCGGGCAAAATTTGTGGAGGCGTTCTGGAACATCGTGAACTGGGATGCCGTGAACAAGCGGACAGAGATGCTGCTGAAAAAATGAAGATCCCATGGAAGATCCCGTTTGAGAGTGAGGAGAGATAATGCCAGAATTTGTAAACCCGTTCAGCGGAAAGATCCCGGAGCGCCTCCTGACCCTGCAGGAACTCATCAGGGCGATACGCCTTGACCTTGCTGCAGAGCACGAGGCGGTCCATGCGTATATGGCCCATGCCGAAGCCACGGACAATGCCCTCGCAAAAGCCGTTCTCATCGACATCGCGAACGAAGAACGCGTGCATGCAGGAGAATTTTCGCGCCTCCTCTCCCTCCTTACCGGGGACGAGGATGCGTTCCTGAAGGAAGGGGCCGCTGAAGTGGACGCTGTGGTACTGGAAATTGCAGCACCTGCAAAGGAACCGGCACCGGAGAAGACTGAAACGACAATCGGATCACTGAAACCCAGCTGAGAGGTGTATGAAATGGACAATAACTATCTGGAACGCGAATCGGCCCCGATCGGGCCGGAGACATGGAAGCTGCTCAATACCGTCATGATCGAAGCTGCCAAGAGCCAGCTCGCCTGCCGGAGGATAATCGATATCGACGGTCCGTTCGGGTTCGGGCTCAAGGCCATACCGCTCAGTGACTGCGAACTTGAAGAGGGGATATCCGGAAGCACGTTCATCCCGGTGAATCTGATCAGGTCCGGGTTTTCCCTGGGCAGACGGGACCTGGCCTCCTTCGAGAGGGACAAGCTTACGCTCGATACGACCTGCGTGGCCGCGGCAGCAACCGACTGTGCAGCAAGCGAAGACCGTATGATATTCCAAGGTATCCAAGGCATGGCCGGTCTCCTTACTGTCGACGGAACAAGCTCGCTGACGCTCACCAAGTGGGACAAAGTCGGCACGGCAGCGGACCAGGTCATAGAGGCGGTCACGAAACTGGACGACGCCGGGTTCCACGGGCCGTACTGCATGGCACTTGCCCCGCCCCAGTACAACCTGCTGCTGCGCCGGTACCCTCAGGGCGACGGCACGGAACTGGACCATATCCGGGGTATCGTGTCGGAAGGGGTCGTGAAGGCACCGGTCCTGAAAAAAGGAGGGGTCATCCTCGCATCCGGGCGGCAGTTCGTATCGCTCGCAATCGGGCTTGACATGACCATTGGCTATAACGGGCCTGCCGGAGACGACCTCGAGTTCTACGTGGCCGAAAGCCTCGCGCTCATGATCAGGGCCCCGGGAGCGGTCTGCGTACTGAAGTAGGAGAAAATCATGCATAACCCGCGATGAGGTGGTGACAGGAATGGCTATCGGACTCGAGGAACGTCTGAAAAAATTTGAGCAGGAACACGAGATCTACGTCGATGCCCAGGACCTTCTGAATTACTGGACGATCACGGCCCGCATCCCGAAAAAAGGAGACGATGTGCACAGTACTCATTACATGCGGCAGTTCATCACTGCCCGCCACGAGACCGGTGTCGTCATCGTCCTCCCGGACCCGGAAGTCTATATGACGTACTCGGTCGAGGACTGGGGCAGGCTGGAATCGCTCGACGATTTCGTGGACAAGGCCCTCCCCCGGATCCTTGCCGACAAGGAAGAATCCGATGCCGGAGCGCAGGAAAGCTGTGGAAAGAGCTGTGGTTGAAACCCCCTGTATATGGAAACGACAACATTACCCCGGTCGTCGAGACGCGTGCTGGAAATAATCAGCACCCGCGGCGAGATGAGTCATAAAGACCTCATGGAAAAGACACGGTATTCATCGCATACCGTGCGCAACGCGTTAAAGATACTGAAGGACCAGCAGTTGATCATCAAGAAACTGAACTCCCGGGACCTTCGCCAGATCATTTACCTTGACCGTTCGGTCCGGGATGACGGTTCCCTGGACAACGACCGCTGGAGACCCGGATGATACGGATGATGGAGAAACGGCATGGACAAATTTGAAGAAATGATGCAGAAGATGCAGAAGATGAGTGAGGCTGACCGAACCAAAGCGATGGCCGATGCACGTTCCCTGTGCACGTGCCCTGCCTGCCCTACCTATACGGACTGCATGGAAGGAAAACATGAAGCGCTCTTCTGTGCAGTCGGAAAGACCGGTTGCGCCCCCCCGCAAAAAAAGGCCTGTATCTGCCCGACATGCCCCATCACGCCCATGATGGGACTCAGGAATTTGTACTATTGCATTCTGGGAACCGAGATGGATCTCCGGAACAGGTGATTCTTCGACGGGAATGAGGAAAAACGGCAGCCATGCCGATCAGTTGCCGGAAAAATGTTCACGCAACTGAGGCAACCGAGGGGGGTCTCATGAAAGTGACAATAGACAGGATAAACTGTGTCAGCTGTCAGAGCTGCTGGGAAACCTGTCCGGATTTTTTTGAAGAAAATCCTGACGATTCATTCAGCCAGATTACCAGTAAGTACCGGCTGGACGGGAAGATCGCGGAAGGTACCGCTCCCGCGGAACAGGAAGAGTGCGTTATGAATGCAGCAGACCTCTGTCCTGTACAGATCATCAGACTCGAGCAATGACACCGTCACCATGACTGCAGACTATGACCTAGTCATCATCGGGACCGGCGCCGCCGGCACATCCGCAGCCGCAGACCGCGGTACATATGGGGGCTGCCCGCGTGGCGATGGTGGAACGCGGCCCGCTCTGGGGTACCTGTGTCAATGTCGGGTGCATACCGAGCAAATTTTTACTGACCCTTGCCGGTCACCACTATTACCGGGGTGACCAGCAGCGCAATCACGGAGCCGATCGCCAGTTTGACCTCGGTGCGGCGCTGGCCGGGAAAAACACCCTTATCGAACGGCTGAAGGAAAAAAAGAAGGACCGGTTCCTCGATCGTCTTGGTATCGAGCTGGTGAAGGGAGAGGCCGCGTTCCTGTCACCCGGGAAGATCCGGGTGGGAGACCAGACCCTCATCTCCGGCAGGTTTATCATTGCGACCGGCTCCTCGCCATCCCTGCCCCCCGTGAAAGGGATAGGTACTGTCCCGTACATGACCAGCGCGGAAGCGCTTGACCCGGAACATATACCTGAGTCACTGGTGGTGATCGGCGGACGGGCTCTCGGTCTCGAGTTTGCCCAGCTGTATCGCCACTTCGGGGCGGAAGTCACCCTCCTCCAGCGGAGCCCCCGTATCATTCCGGAAGAGGAACCGGAGATCTCTGCCCTTCTGGCAGAATACCTCAGGCAGGAAGACGTGGCAATCAGGACCGGCGTTAACCCGGAAAGCGTTGAGAAGATCGGCGATCAGATCGCGACAACAACGACCATCGATGGAAAAACGGAGAAATTTTCAGCGGAATGCCTCCTGCTTGCCACCGGCCGCACTCCGAATACCCGGGAGCTCCGCCTTGAGAATGCGGGGGTATCAACGATGAAGAACGGGGCAGTCATCGTTGACGCAAGCATGAGAACGACCTCCCCCGGCATCTGGGCGGCAGGAGATGTTACCGGGGAGCCGATGCTCGAGACTACGGCAAGAAAGGGGGGTGAAATTGCAGCAATAAATGCCTTCTCGGAACTGAAACGGTCATTCGACCGCTCTGCGCTCCCCCATGGAATTTTTACCAGTCCGCAGGTTGCAAGCGTCGGGATGACTGAAGACCGGGCCATCAGGGCAGGTCTACCTGCAACTGCCAGGAACGTGCGCATGGACGTACTTGCAAAGCCATCGATTGTCGGCGACACCCGCGGCATGGTCAAAATTGTGGCCGATACGGCCAGCGACAGGATCCTGGGAGTCCATATCTGTTCCCCGCAGGCGACCGAGATCATCCAGCAGGGGGTGCTGGCGATCCGGCACCGGCTGGGGTCCAGGATCTCATTGATGAGATCCATACATTCCCTTCGTTGTCCGAGATTCTGTCGGTCTGTGCCCGGGAGTTCCGGAATAACCCTGAAAATGACTGCGAATTGCCGATGTAAAGCGCGGATAAGGTACGATGTTCCGGGGTTGTCATCCTTTTCGTGATGGAAGTTATTGTTACCGGAAGAAACAGGATGATATTCTCTGTTGATCCGATCCTGCCCTCTCCATTTTTACCGGACCGTTACCGGACGGAAAAAATGCAGCTATAATTTCAGCCGGTACAGAAAATTAACCGGCATATCTCCTTATACTATACAAGAGGGTCCGGCTGCCGGTCGGCAAGCGCAGGAAGTTTTGTCGACTTGATCATGACCTGCTCATCCGAGCATCGGATCTTCTCGATGAGAAGTGCTTTTCCCTTCTTTGTCATTGCAAAGATCGGTATGGCGGTCCCGGCCTGCATCAGCGCCTTCGGGCCTGCTGTTTCCCGGATCGTCTTCGAGGCACAGGTGGTGACAAGATCCGACGCTGATACAAGCGTTTCGGCCTCTTCCCGGCTGAGGCCGGTGACGTGCACGGCAAAGATGAGGGTATCCGGGTGGATCTCCCGGATTGCCTCTGCCACTGCAGGGGAAGCAACCGTGACAGCGATCTTCCTGAACCCCTGCTCGGCTGCGAGGGCAACGCCGGCAACCTGATCCACTGTTGCATCTTCCCGGTCGAGAACGAATCCCCCGTTCTGCTCGATCCTGTCCATCACCGGGGGGTAGGGAGACGTTCTGACAAGCCCCGACATCCTGCCACCGATGCCCTGCACAAGCGCAGGTTTTGTCACGACAACGGTTCCTGCTCCATCGCAGGCGAGCACGACCGCGTCGAGGAGACCGGTCGCAAGGGCGGTACTGAGAATCTCGGACGCGCCGAACCCGACAAATTCCCGGTTGTCCAGAACTTCCCGGTCGGGAGTGCACATGCCGAAGGCCCTGATACGGTGTTCGATATTTGCTTTCACGGACTCCTTCCCGATATCCGGGATCGGACAAGCAAACCGTCTGGCAAGGGGACAGTCCCTGATCTGGGCTTCCCCGACTTCGACAACCCTCCCGTTGCGGATAACGATGCGGCTCCTGCCGACAGCCTCGATGATATGCTCGTCTTCGTGCGTCATTCGCGGACTCCGGTACAGAATATGCCATCCGGTACTTAAGGAATATCGCAAACCGGCAACACCCCGAAACTGCGGGATCTGGCAACACATATGACTGAACAGGGACGATAGTTTTGTATGGATGAGCGGCCGCGGTTTATCGAGATCGACACTGCCCGCGGGATCGCGATCCTCATGATGGTACTCTTCCACACACTCTTCGATCTCAGTTTTTTTTCCATTGCGCCGGTCAACGTCTCGACCGGCTTCTGGCGGTACTTTGCCTACGCGACTGCAACCCTCTTCCTCCTGATCGTGGGGGTCTCTCTTGTCGTCAGCCACGACCGTGCTGCTGCGAAACGGTCCGGATCAGCCCTCGCAAAAAAGTTCCTCCTGCGCGGGGCGGGCATCTTCTCGCTTGGCCTCCTTGTCACGGCAGCAACGTGGCTGTACCTCGGCGAGGGCTTCATCATCTTTGGGATCCTGCACCTGATCGGCGTGTCGGTGATGCTCTCTCCGCTCTTTTTCCGGTTCAGGAGATATAACCTCATAATCGGGTCCTGCTGTATTCTTGCCGGGTTTTTCCTGACCGGTATCTACGGCCCTTGGTGGCTGCTGCCGTTTGGCATCTACCCGGCAGGCTTTACCTCGGTCGACTATACCCCGCTCTTTCCATGGTTCGGGGTCGTGTTGATCGGCATAGGGATCGGGAACTTCCTGTATACCGGCGGTGTGCGGCAGTTCGCGGTACCCCGCCTTCCGGATCTTTTCAGCGCACCACTCGCTTTCCTGGGCCGGCACTCGCTCCTTATCTATCTCGTCCACCAGCCGGTCATCATCATCCTGCTCGGCATGGCGACGGGCACGAACATCCTGTGATCTTTTTTAAAATCCGTTGGGTTTTCCGGTAATCTTTCCGGCAATTTTCCTTTCGTGATATGTTTCGGACAAACTTTTTTGTAAATGTCATCGGAGGCGTATGAACTTCATCATCATCTCTTCATCCAGTTTAAAAAAAAAACTTCCAGAACGCCATTCTTCCGGTTTTCCCAAAATAAGGATTTTTTGGATCCATTCCGTATTCGTATGAAAAAATTATTTACCCAGACCCGGCAGATTTTCATGGTAACAAAGGGAGTGGATCTATTTTGATGAATTGCGTTTTCCGATTTTTTTTAAAAACGATCTCACAAGTCCGGGTGACCGTATGAAACGGGTGGATATTCTGTCAGTCTTCACCATTATTCTTCTCGGCGGAGTGATGGCAGCGGGGTGCTTGTCATTTTTACCGGTAAACACACAGTCCATAAACACGACACATGCCCAGCGCAATCCCGCGGCATCGTACCAGGTCACTATCAAGCAACCGGAAGAAACCTCAGACTATGTCCACACAGACACCGACATCTACAATATCGGCGAAGTTGTCGAATTTTATGTCTCGAATGACGGTACCGGTGTACTTGACTGTTCCGGGAGCCCCCCGTCATTCTCGGTACAATTCCAGTCAATTACCGGGTCATGGGTCACCCGAATGGGCGCAGAACCGCCCGGCACACCAAATAAGTCTGTCCTGCGGCCCGGCGAATCCACCCGTATCTACCGGTTTGTGACTACCGGCTGGGATCCGGAACGGTACCGGCTGGTGTCCGACTGCGGGGTGATGCGGGAGATTATTGTCCGCCCGGTCCCGGTACCTGCAGGATTGTCCGTGACTGGCCCGGACACGAACGGGACCCAGAACACGACTCCCGACATCGCAGGTAACGGCCAGACGGCATACTGACCTGCTCTGGCTTATCCTGATGGGCTAGGAGCCGTGAGATCCCGTGATCGCTCCCCGTTCCTGTATGGCGGGGGTGTCCGGTGCCGGTTTTTGACCTGATCCCGCTCTCCCCATCCGGCCCCCGAAATAAAAATCCGCTGCCGGATTTATTCCTCTTTCACAAACAATGGCACATCCCGGAACAATTCTGTATCAAACACACCACGGTCCGTGATGCGTAATACAGGAATCACGGTGAGGGATAAAAACGAGAGGTACATGAAGGGGTCATCTATCCCGCCCATCCTTCCGGTCATTTCAGCGAGTTTTTCCTGTTGTCCGGCCACAAGCGGGAACGGCAGGGAAGACATCAGCCCGGCACAACTGAGGGGGAGTACTGCCTTTTCCTGATCAATAACCGCGGCCATTGCACCCCCTGAACGAATGACTTCCCCGATCGCCGAGAGGATACCTGCATCGCTCGTTCCGACTGATATGATATTGTGGGCATCGTGGGAGATACTGGCGGCAACAGCACCGCGCCCGAAGCCAAAACCATGCACGAGGCCGACCCCGACTGCATCGTTACCGTACCGGTTACATACAACAACTTTCAGGATGTCGCGCGACAGGTCCGGGACATCCTTTCCGACAACAGCACGGGTCAGGGACTCCGTAATGATCTGGTGAGGGACAAGCCCGATCACCCGGGCGCTGCCGCTCCCGTTGATCGCGATCTCTTCAGCAGACGGCATCCGGCACCGGAACGAGGACGGGAGAGCGGCGGGCTCCCGGAACTCCCCCTGGACGAGGAGGATACCGGACCGGAAGACCTGGTGCACGACGAACCCGTATGGGCTGTCGATAACGCAGAAATCCGCCCGGCGCCCGGGACGAGCGCCCCGCGATCGGGAAGGCCGAACCGCTCGGCGGCCGACAGGGTCGCCATCCGGATCGCCAGTTCCGGCGTAATCCCGCACGCAACCGCCTTCCGGATACAGCGGTCGATATGCCCATCTCCCACGAGGAGGTCCGCATGGCAGTCATCAGTGGCAAAGCAGCAGCGGGATACCGTTGCCGGGGTTACTATCGGGATGAGCTCTTCGATATTCTGTTCGGTTGACCCCTCCCGGACAAAAATATACATCCCTTTTTTGAGTTTCTCACATGCTTCTGCCCGGGTCGTGCATTCGTGATCGCTCTGGAGCCCTGCAAGGATGTAGGCGTTGAGGTCTTTGCCGGAAAGGAGCGGTGCGTGACCGTCGCGAAGAGTGAAGAGGGCGAGTTTTTCCTGAACAGCCGGATCACCTGCAAGAACTCCCGGCACGTTCATCATCTCGCCAAGACCGATGACTCCCTTGCACCCGGTAAACGGTGCGAGGTCCGCGGCCTCCAGCACCGCCCCGCCCACCTCCAGCGGAGTTGCAGGGACGCAGGACGGGAGCATATACAAGATGTCGATATCAGCCCCGGCGCTCTCGGCGAGCATGAACTTCAGCCCCTCTGCCCCTGCGACATTGGCAATCTCGTGCGGGTCAGCGACGACCGTAGTCGTGCCATGCGTGGCTGCGAGCCGCGCATACTCCCTGGGTGCGAGAAGCGAACTTTCGATATGGGCGTGGGCATCGATCAGGCCGGGGACGATGTACAAACCGGCAAGATCATATTCTTTTTTCCCGGCATAGTCCCCGATTCCCAGGACAAGGCCGTCTTTCACTGCGAGACTGCCCTCTTCCCAGGTGCAGGTGAACGGATTAAATATTCTGGAATTTCTGAAAACGGCATCCGCAGATATCCGGCCCCGGGCTGCATCCAGTATCTTTTGTATTCGGCTTTGCATGAGATCACACAACAATATCGCGTATTACGGCCGTTTTACGTTCCCCGTTCTGGATGAGGTACACATACAGTTTGTACTGGCCGGACCCGAACTGTGCGGGAAAAAAGAGGGTATTTTCGCCCTCATTCAGGATAACCGGCCCTTCAATAACCGTAAACTCCTGCTGGTGCAGGTCCTGGATACGGTACACGGTCACCTGCATATAGCCATCGGAAGGCCCGGTGGTATCCGTCACCCGGATAGCCAGCGTCCCGTTCCCGTATGACACATCCCCCACAGAAACAGAGATACACCCGCATACCAGCAGGACGAGGATTAAGACGGACATGGTCGCTACCGGACTGGAAACCCGGGCATTCATGATCCAATCATAAACCCCTAACCATAAAATACGTGGCGGAATGATGACAGGATCATCAATTATATCTCCGTTCCGCAAAGCGTTGGGTGATCCTGTTAAGGGTTCCGGCACTCCGGAGCTCTTTTGGATTCCGGAGAGAGAAGAAGAAGACCTGAGGGGGTTGTGCCGGAGTAAAAAAGCACCCTTTTTCTGACGGCATGGTTCTTTTTGAGACTGGCTGCACGGTTTTTTAACCGTATCCCGGCTGGTGCAGGTGCAATGCACCCGCAAAAATTCCGGGAAACTGGATGGGAGGGAGTATTTCAGCTGACTTTGAACCGCTGGTTCACTTCCATTGCTTCGCGGGAGACGACACTGACTTCTGTGATCATGCGGGAAATTTCATCAATGGCAGCCGATGACTGTTGCGTCGAGGCCGCAGACTCCCCGGCTTCCTTGGATGTCTTTTCCACCATCTGCGCAACTTCGGAAATACTTGCTGTTATCTCCTGGGTCGTGGCAGCCTGCTCTTCAGTTGTCGCGGCTACATCCGCCACACTCTTGGCTACTGCTTCGACGGCCTGTGCAATCTGGCTGAAAGCGGTCAGGGTCTCTTTTACCATGGTATTGCCCTGGCTGACCATGGCCGATGACTCCACCATTGCCTGTGACGCCTTGCGACTCTCTTCCCTGAAACCAGCAATCATCTTGGTGATCTTATCTGCTGATAAGCGGGACTCGTCAGCAAGCGATTTCACTTCTTCGGCTACGACAGCAAAACCTCTGCCTGCGTCCCCGGCCCGGGCTGCTTCGATCGCGGCATTCAGTGCGAGCATGTTGGTCTGGCTCGAGATATCCGTAATGACATCCACGATGGCAGTAATCTCCCCCATCCTGCCATCAATATGGGTAACGATCTCGGAGACCCTGCCGCTCGATCCGGCAATGTCCTTCATGCTGGTCTCAACATTTTTGGCAAGCCGTGCTCCTGCATAGGAGAGCTCGTTGGCTTTGGCCGAAAGACTTGCAGCATTATCCATGTTAGTCGTGATGTCCTGAATCGCAGAGCTCATGTCGCTCACCGCTTTCAGGATCCCGTCGACGCTCCGTGATGCATTCTCGGAGTTCTCGCTGACCTTGCCGGTATTCCGGGCGATCTCCTGAATGCCTTCAGAGGCGTCGCGGATTCTGGCCGCGGCCTGTTCTGCCCGCCTTGTGAGCTCCTCCATCCGCATATTGACATCCCGGACATTCTCTTCGAGGTTCGCAACTATCCCGCTGACCGCTTCGTGGAGCCGTGCGACCTGCTCGTAGGTGGCGCGCGTGTCCTTGTCGGGTTCGGTAAGAAGGTACTGGGCAGAGATATCGCCCTGGGCTATAAGGCCGTACGTTGCAATCAGGCGCTCCACTTCATGCTCCATGTAACGCTGTCCCTTTACGATCTGCGTGACATCGACATACACGCCCATGAATCCACGGATGTTGCCTTCCTTGTTGAGCAGAGGAATAGTATAGGCATCGAGGACCTTTTTCCCGGACGGCATCTCGATTTCCATCCGCCCGAATGCCCGTTGTTTTGTCCTGACCGCTTCCTTGATGCCGTGGCCTTCGGCTTTTGTTACTTTGAAGTCGTGGGCATTCATCGCAGTGACCTTGTCCTTGCTATACCCGGAACATTCAAGGAATGCCGGGTTGACCATCAGGATGTTGAATTTTTCATCGTACCGGACGATTGGGACCGGGTTCTCGTTAAAGAGAGCTGCAGCTTCATCTTTCTTCCTGAGTGCCTCGCCGTATTTGTTTATAAGCCGGTTGATGGCCTGCGCCCTGCGGGCTGCACCGGGAGGGAACCTGCGCTCCGGAACACGTGCGTTGATATCGCCTTTGAGAACCTGTTCAATAATGCTTTCTTCACTGAGGTACATGGTCTGTCACCTGATTATCCACAATATCCGGGTTGGCCTCATTGTGCGGGTGGCCACGACGGGCCTGATCCTCCGAAGGCACGCATCGGCTACGCAAGGGGAACGACCTCGCCGATGTCTTTGACCAGGTGCCGGATATCGATCCAGATGATCAGCTCGTTTCTCTCCTGTTCCTTGTCCTTTACTTTCTTTTTGATGATCCCGAGGATCGCTCCATCATCCTCCATATCCGCTGCGGATGTATAATCGATGTCCTTTGTATCGAAGGTGGAAACCGACAGGACGTCGTCCACCATGATGCCGGTCTTTGCCCTGGTGATCTTCTCGTCCAGGACAATAATACGGCTGTTCTCCTCATTCGTCTCACTTCCTCCATGGATATGCAGGCGATCTTTGAGATCGACGATGGTCGTTATCTCACCGCGGAGATCGATGATCCCTTTCATGTAAGAAGGGGTGTTGGGAAGTTTTGTGATGGTAGTATATTCCACCACTTCCCGTATATCGTAGAGATCGACGGCATACCGTTCCTTCCCGAGCAGGAATTCCACGACCTGGAGGTTGCCCTTCGTGTACCTGTTTTCCGGTTGGGCCCGAGTCGGGTACTGCTTCCGGTTGTGCGGCCAGGGGGTCTGGCTGCGCAGGTGCGTCATCCTTTTTTTCCCTTGCTGGTTTTGTCATGATGCTCCATGCCCATTCAGCACTTGAACCGGGAGATTTCCTTTGTTACCTGATCTACGATGGTGTTGACATTTCCTATGACCTTGGTGATCTGGTCGATTGCGGCAGACGACTCCTCGCTCGCAGCTGCAGAATCGGTCGACTCCTTTGCCGTGCTCTGCATCAGCAGGCCGACTTCGCTGACACTTGCGGTCACTTCTTCCACTGATGCAGCCTGTTCTTCGGATGCAGCTGCAACTTCGGTAACATTCCTGCTGATCGCGTCGATGGAGGAGACGATCTTGTTGAAGCTTGCGAGAGTGTCATGCAGTGCCGCACTGCCTTCCCTGACACCGGTGTTTGCAGCCGAAACCGCGTCAACCGCGTGGTTGGTCTGCTTCTGGAGGTTGTCGATCATCTCGGCGATCTTCTCGGCAGAAGCCCGTGACTCGACCGCGAGTGATTTGACCTCGGTTGCGACGACCGCGAACCCGCGGCCTGCATCTCCTGCCCGCGCTGCTTCAATGGCTGCATTGAGGGCAAGCAGGTTGGTCTGGTTTGCAAGGTCGGTGATCAGGTTGACGATCTCGCTGATCTTGTCCATCTGTCCCTTGATCTCAAGGATGATCTGGTTTACATCACTGGACGAGCGGGTGATGCCCTGCATGCCGGAGTCGGTCTTCTGGGCAAGCTCCATGCCTTCCTTACTGTAGGTGGTCGTATCGTCAACGATCCTTGCCACCGCTTCGGCTTTGTTTGCGACCTCCTGAATGGTGCGTGAGAGGTCTTCCATGGCTTTCTGGACCTGCTCAATGCCCTGCGTGGTCTTATCAGCATTGGCGCTGACTGCTGCCGCGTTCTTGGCAACCTGCCCGGCTCCTGCCGCCACCTCCTCGACACTGGCATTTGCCTCTTCGGCGGAAGCGGCGAGGTCGGTCACCTGCGTGCTGATGCCCCGCATCGCCTTTGAGACCTGCTCGCCGATGTCATTGAGCGAAGTCTTGAATTTTTTGAATTCTCCCCGCATTTTGACCGATTCGTCAAACCGGGCAGTAAAGTTGCCTGCCGCATATTCCTCGGATACGCGCATCCCTTCGTTGAGGGGTATGACCACGTTATCAAATGTCTTGTTGATGCCGGCAACAATTTCCCAGTACCCGCCCTTGAACTTATCGGCGTCTCCGCGGACATTGAGTTTTCCCTCCACGGCCGCTATGGACATCTTGTTTGACTCCGCGAGTACAGCCCGGAGGGTCTCGATCATCTTCTTGATGGGCGGGACAATCTGGTCTTTGTCATTCCGGGGCTTGAGGTCCCGCGAGAGATCGCCGGCAGCGACCATATCCATGGTGCCGAGGATGTATTTCTGGAAATCCCCGGCAAACTTGTCGAGTGCCTCAGCCATCTCGCCGATCTCGTCCTTGCGGTTGAGATTGAGCCTGTTGGAGAGGTGGCCCTGGTGGATCTCCTTGATGTTCTCTTTCACTTTGTCAACCGGTTCTGCAATGCTCCGCGTCAGGAAAAGGGCGATCAAGACTGAGACTATGAGCCCAATCACCGTGGCAATGAACAGCAGGAGGCTGGCATTGGTATACACTCCCTGGTTGGAACCGGAGAGGTCACTTGCCTGATGGATCTTGAGATCCATCAGCTGTGAGAGGGGCAGGTTTACCTGCTCCATCGCGTTGGCATTCCTCCCGCCTTTTTGGACGGAAGATAGTGCGACAGTTGTTTTACCGGAATCCACGTTCGTGATCACTTCGGTCACTGAGGACGTATATTCCGCGAATGCTGAATCATAGAGGGCCAGCTGGTCCTTTTCCTCCTGAGTGAGCGGAAGTGCCCGGTACGCATCCATATTCTTTTTGGCAGTATCCAGATCCGCGTTGAGCGTTGTTAACGATGCAGCCCGTTCGTTCGGAAGCAGAATATAATTGTACACATTGCCCTGCACTCCCAGGAACGCGGCATTTGCATTGTTGAGGTAATCGATCGGGAGAAGTTCTCCGTTATACATCTCCTTGTCCCGGTCATTGATGGCACCCATGCTGGTGTATCCCGCAAACGCTACGATAATCATAATGGCGGTTACGATGAGAAAGCCGCCAATCATTTTTTTGCTGAGTTTCATGTCGTCAATGAATTTCATTTTCTCCTCTCCATTTTTTGCTGTAGTCCGCCGTAATCAGTAAATGATTCTGTATTTTTTTCGTGCTTTTTGCACTGCCGGATTTTCAGTCCACCAGTGCATGTACAAAAAGTCAAGCGATAGGTACTACCTCGCCGATGTCTTTGACCAGGTGCCGGATGTCGATCCAGATGATCAGGTCGTTCTTCTCGTGATCCTTGTCCTTTACCTTCTTTTTGATGATTCCGAGGATCGCTCCATCGTCTTCCATATCCGCTGCGGATGTGGAATCGATGTCCTTTGTATCGAAGGTGGAGACCGACAGGACATCGTCCACCATGATGCCGGTCTTGGCCCGGGTGATCTTCTCGTCCAGGACAATGATCCTGCTGTTTTCTTCGTTAACCTCTGTCCCGTGGGGTATACACAGCCGCTCCTTGAGATCAACAATCGTGGTGATCTCGCCGCGGAGGTCGATGATCCCTTTCATATATGAAGGGGTGTTTGGGAGTTTTGTTATGGAAGTATATTCTACAACCTCCCTGACATCGAAGAGGTCGACCGCATACCGCTCCCTGCCGAGCAGGAACTCCACGACCTGGAGGCTTCCTTTCTCGTGCCTCTTCTCCCGCTTGCTTTTTGGATTTTCTTTCTCCGGTGCTGCGGTTTCTGGATCCGGCTGAACCGGGGGGTTTGTCTCTTTTTCCTTGGTTGTTTTTGCCATGATAACCCACCGCGTCAGCACTTGAACCGCGATACCTCTTTGGTCACCTGATCGATGATGGTGTTGACATTCCCGACGACTTTGGTGATCTGGTCGATGGCTGCAGAGGACTCTTCGCTCGCAGCTGCAGCATCGGTCGACTCCTTCGCAGTGTCCCGCATCAGCTTGCCGACTTCACTCATACTTGCGGTCACTTCCTCAACGGACGCGGCCTGCTCTTCGGAGGCTGCTGCCACTTCACTGACGTTCTTGCTTATCGCATCGATCGAACCGACGATCTTGTTGAAGCTGGAAAGGGTGTCGTGCAGTGCCGAACTACCTTCCTTGACACCACTGTTTGCTGCGGCGACCGCGTCCACCGCGTGGTTGGTCTGCTTCTGGAGGTTGTCGATCATTTCTGCTATCTTTTCTGCAGAAGCCCGTGACTCGACTGCTAGGGATTTGACTTCTGTGGCGACCACCGCGAAACCGCGCCCAGCGTCCCCGGCCCGCGCTGCTTCAATTGCTGCATTAAGCGCAAGCAGGTTGGTCTGGTTGGCGAGATCAGTAATCAGGTTCACGATCTCGCTGATCCGATCCATCTGTCCCTTGATCTCAAGGATGATCTGGTTGACTTCATTCGAGGACTTGGTGATGCCCTGCATACCGGACTCGGTCTTCCGGGCGAGTTCCATACCTTCCTTGCTGTATGTGGTCGTGTCGTCAACAATCCTTGCGACGGTCTCGGCCTTGTTGGCAACTTCCTGGATGGTGCGCGAGAGGTCTTCCATCGCCTTCTGGACCTGCTCGATGCCCTCAGTGCTCTTGTCGGCGTTGGCGCTGACCGCGGCTGTGTTCCTGGCCACCTGCCCGGCCCCTGCCGCCACTTCCTCGACACTGGCGTTGGCCTCCTCGGCACTCGATGCAAGGTTGGTCACCTGCGTGTTGATACCCCGCATCGCCTTTGAGACCTGCTCGCCGATGTTGTCGAGGGACTCCTTGAACTTGATGAAGTCCCCCTGGACCTTGAGGTTCTTGTTCACCCGTGCAGTGAAATTACCCGCCGCGTATTCGTTGGACACGTGCATGGCCTCGTTCACCGGAGCAACAACGGCATCGAGAGTGTCATTGACGCCCTTGACGATCTCCCGGTATCCGCCTTTGAACTTGTCTGCGTTGCTGCGGGTCGCGAGACGACCCTGGACGGCTGCAGTTGAGAGCATGGTGGCCTCTTCGACCAGTGCCTTGAGCGTGGCATTGATGGTGTTCACTGATGGAGAAATCTCATCTTTTTCATCTTGGACTTTGAGGCTGACCGTGAGGTCCCCTTCGGCTATCTTTTTCATACCCCCAACCACGAATTTCTGGAGGCCGTTTGCATAGGCGTCCATGACCCGCGCTATATCGCCGATCTCATCCTTCCGTGTAATGTTCAGCCTGGTGCTGACAATTCCCTTGCTGAGCTTTTTGAGATTATTCGTTACCGCAATTAACGGTTCTGTGATACTCTTGGTGAGGTAAAGAGCCAGTGCAATTGCGATGATAATACCAACGATCGTAGCGACAATCATCATCGTTTCCGCGCTTGCAGCTGCCTGGGACGAAGCGGTATCCGCCGCTTTTGCATCATTTGAGTTGATATCATTGAGTGCTTTGAGTGCGGCAACCGCGTTGGTGCGTGCATTGATGAGTGGTGAACCTGACGCCAGCTGGGCGTTGACCGTGGTCATGTCGTTCTTCTTCGCTGCCGCGATGGTTGCATCGTACTGGACCAGCCAGTCCGCCCAGGCGCTGTCGAACTTGGCCAGGTTGGCCTTCTCGGCATCGGACAAGGATGTTGCCCGGTACGCATCCATCTGGGCCTTTATTTCAGCCTTGAGTTGAGGAATAGTGGTCTGTTCTTCCGTTGAACGTGATTCAGGTATGTAGATGTACCGGTAGATCTCGGTCTCTCATCTGCTGGAAATCGGCAGATGCAATACCAAGTTCTCCTATTGGTACCACCGAACCGTCATAGACTGCCGCGGTATTACCGCTCGTCATCACGAGACTGGAATAGCCAATGACTGCGATGATCACAGCGATCAGTGTGATGATCAGGAATGCCCCGATCAGCTTCTTTCCCATCTTCATATCATCAATGAACTGCATATGTCTCTCCTTTTACCTCCTTTTCGAGATCGTTACCCCTTGTGGTCTCCCATGAATCCTGCCCATGTGGGTTCTTTGTGCGCTGTTTTCCAGTGAACCCGCGAGGGTACCGTGGTATGCGGCGCCTGCCACGGGGCACCGCGACGGTCCGGAAATGTTAGTCTTCCGGGCGAACTGTGGGTAACAACATCGTTGGTAAACAATAGTATATAAATATTATGGCTTATGGCGATTAGATGCAATGGTTAAAATAGTTGAATGAATATGTTTATTATTACCAATCACTGGAGCGCCAGTGCAGGTTGAATATCAATAAGGAGCGTTTCGAAGCATGGTAAAGGAGAGTGAGGTTGTCCGCATCCGGGAGATTCTTGAACAATACCCAAAGGGGCTGACTATTGAAGATGTATCCCAGAAGCTCGGGCTTAACCGGGGGACCGCGGCCAAGTACCTCAACCTTCTTGTTGTGTCGGGGCAGGCCGAGATGCGCAGCCTTGGACCGGCGAAATTGTTCAGCCTTTCCCACCGCGTGCCCTTGTCACAGATGCTGAGTTTCTCTTCAGATCTCATCATGATCCTCGATGACGACCTCTTTATCCAGCAGGTAAACGATGCACTTCTGCGCTTCTTCAAGCTCGAACGTGAGACGATCATTGGCACCCAGCTCACCCATTCACCGCTTGCGCAGCACATGACCTCCCACCACCTCGAGATCATCGCAGAGGCTATGGAAGGTGAGGAAAAGGAACTGGAAGAGGATATCGACATTGGCGGCAAACCGCGTACGTTCCGCATGAAACTCCTTCCACTGGTGTTTGACCAGGGCAACAAAGGGCTCGGTATCATCTTTGAAGAGACCTCACGATGGAAAGACTACCAACAGGATCTTGAAGGGCGGATCAAGGAGCCCCCTGAGGAGCTTATCATTGCCAACAAGGAACTTGAAGAAAAACTCCAGGAGCACAAGAAGATCGAAAAAGCTCTCCAGGAATCTGAGGAAAAGTATCGCACTCTCGTAGAGAATATGCGGGATGTGATCTTTACGCTCAATGATCACGGCACAATCACCTACATAAGCCCGGTTATCCGTCAGGTTACCGCATACGAACCTATGGAACTTCTCGGGCGCCAGCTGCAGGACTTTATCTTTAAGGATGATATCATGTCTTTCATCAAAGGCATGGAACATGGCAGGTCAGGGACAACGGAACCTTTTGAGTTCAGGATTCTGGGAAAAGATGGTTCTCCTCGCTGGGTTCAGACATCCGGCAGGGCACTTTACCGGAATGAGGTCATGAGCGGTTATCATGGCATTCTCATGAATATCCAGGAACGAAAGAGGTCCGAGGATGCACTGCGCCGCGCAGCAAAACAGATCATTCTCTTAAATAGCATTACCCGGCACGATGTCCTGAACGGGCTCACCAAACTCCTCGGCTATCTCGGTGTGGCAAGGGCCCAGACCAAGAACAAGAAGATCACCGAGATCTTTGACCGCCAGCAGGAAGTCATAAAGACCATCCAGCAGCAGATCAGTTTCACTCGCGATTACCAGAACATCGGGCTGCAGCCCCCACGCTGGACGAATGTTGCGGAGAGTATCCGGGCGGCTGCATCTTCGGTAGATCTGGGAAAAATATCCCTGAAATCGGATATTTCCAATATAGAAATATTTGCTGATGACCTGATCGAGAAAGTTTTCTCAAACCTTATCACAAACTCAATCGAACACGGGGGACATGTCTCCGCCATCCGGTTTTCCGGTGAGAAGCGGAAACGTGCCCTAGTCATCGTATGCGAGGATGACGGTATCGGTATTCCTCAGGGGAAAAAGAGACTCATATTCGAGCACACACGTTCCGGCAGGATCAGTTACGGGCTCTTTTTCTCACAGGAGGTGCTCGCCATCACCGGACTCACAATCCAGGAGACAGGCACTGAGGGTATAGGGGCACGGTTCGAGATTCTTGTTCCCGAGGGGGCGTACCGGACATTATGACACTTGTGTACCCTGAAAAGGCAGTTAGGAAACTTACAATGGAGACCAACGTTGATCAGATGTTAATCCGGAGACTTGGAGGCGAATCATGGAATCATCAATTGAAGTAATTGAGTTTGCCCTTGCGGACGGACGTTATGCGATCGATATCAACATTATCCGCGAAATTGTGGAAATGGTACCGATAACTCCCATACCACGGGCGCCCCATTATATAACGGGTGTCATTAACCTCCGCGGCGAGATCACCAACATCGTAAATCTGAACAAACACCTTGCCCTGCCGCCCAAAGAGCTCTCGAAAAGCCAGAAGATCATTGTCTTCACGGCAGATACCATCAAGGGAAACAATGTTGGGATTGTTGTAGACTCGGTTGCAAGTGTGGTCGTGGTACCCGTGTCGCAGGTGAAGCAGGCATCAGAAGAGAGCGGGGAGAAAGAAGGCAATTATGTCAAGGGAATCATCAATATGTCCTCCGCCGGTGAGACAAAACAGGGAAGCGGTCTTGTTATCTGGCTGGATATTCTAAAATTATTTAAGGATATAGAAAAGAAGTAGTTGCCTACATAATCAGGATTATGGATATGATTGAAAGCCAGAATGAATTTCTCCTGCTCAAGCGTTTTGTTGAACAGAATCTCAAGATCTTCTGTTCCAACTACAAGGAAGATTATATCAAGCGACGTTTTTTCTCCCGGATGCGATCTACCAATACCAATTCTTATGCAGAGTACCTGCATTATGTAAAAACCAACCCGCCGGAGATGGAGCTGCTGCGAAAAGCGCTCACCATCAATGTCACGGAGTTTTTCCGTGACAAGGAAGTTTTCGATGCGATCAAGACGATAATCCTTCCCGCAATCATCAAAGAGCGAAAACGGATTTCCATATGGTGCGCCGGAAGTTCGACTGGTGAAGAGCCATATTCGCTGGCCATAATCCTATACGAGATGATGGCTACTTATAAAGATATATCCGGTTACATCATCGCTACGGATATTGATCAGGTAGTGCTCGGAAAGGCAAAAGCAGGGGTGTTCGAAGACAAGCTCATAAAAAACTCCCGATCTCAGTTGTCCAGAAGCATTTCACCCAGCTGCCCAATGGCTCATATGAAGCAAAGCAGCACCTCAAAGACCTCATACGGTTCCGCCCGCATGACCTGATGAGCGACATTCCCCCCGCCCGATTTCTCGACCTGATTACCTGCCGGAACGTCACGATCTATTTCAACGAGAAGCAGAAAGATGACCTTGCACGAATGTTCCACAGCGCACTTGTCACGAATGGGTTTTATGTTATGGGTAAGACTGAGTACCTGGGCCGGCAGGTCGAGAACCTCTTCACTCCTTTCAATTCATCCCTGAAGATCTTTATCAAAAAGTCCTGATCCGAGCCCACGATATGGACCGGCCCGGAAATCTCATTCTTTATCCTTACCCCGGTCGAACCCTTTGGTCAGGTTATGCTGGAATTCTTTCCTGGCAGAGTGCATTTTTACCTGGTTCAAGACGGTGACGAAGTTGATTCCGATAATAAGGATGATCAGAAACAGGCTGACCCAGACCATCACGCCTTGGGCTGACAGGAACGCTGCCCATAGCAGGACGACAAACGAGATCAGGTAAAAGACAACCCATGTCCGCAGCCCGGGCAACTCCATACACATCCTTACTCATCAAACGCATAATAAGATATCCGGTATGCTGGGGCATACGAGGCAATTATTTAAAACAATACTCCATGGATCCTATCCGCATCCATTTACTCCTCATGCATGAATTATCGGATCCGGAAAAAAGTGATTCATCAGATGAATGAGAAGCGGAACATTGTTGGATCACCAATACTTTTGGTGTGAGATGCACGTTTTTGTTCTCAAAATTTTTGAACCTCCCTGGGTATCCTCATCCAAATTCTTCGGGGACAGTTCGGATGAGGAAATAAAAAAAATTGTCAGATCTTTCTGTGTCGATTAAAAAAATGTCAGGTTGGGATATGGCATATAAAAAATAATATCTAGAAAGATCGGCAGCAGGTATATAATTCCCGGATCCAACCAGAATAATTCTTCCACCCCACTTTAATCCTGGTTGATAATCGTCATGTTTTTTTATCTCGTCTCCAAGTACTATATGTGGAATCCGGGGATATCCTCACAGTTGTGGGCGGACTTGTTCTCGTGCTGGTTATTGCTCTTGTGGCAAACCCCCAGCACCTGACGGGATTATCCGTTCAGGTAGTTCCGACAACGACCATAATTCCTCACGGGCTGGGTCCGAATACCAGTGGCGTCGCAACCACTCAGGGGACTCTTTCTACGGAGTTGAATCCGAATCAAAGTGGTTTCGTAACCCCTCAAACAATAACAACGCCAACTGCCGTACCGACCGGTGCCGCACTCTACCAGATATTTTACACCAATAAGCCGTTCACGTATCCGAGGTTCAAGCTTCCGGAGAATATGGTAATATTCGGGGCGTCGGACATCCTGGCAAACCGTCAGGATATGGTACCGTTTGCTTTTATTGAGTATAACCGTAGTGGTGGTCTGACCCAGATATTCTCGGTCCCCTATCCGGTCTGGGTGCTCAATACGACGGTGACGGCAAATCTTACCCCCCAGTACGGGGATTTCCGAATGGTTCTCTGTTACGCATCCAATGGTTCCATTATTAACGGTGAAGAGATCCTGAACCGGGGGTCATCCTACCGTATTATCCAGGTTTCGAATACGGATGTATATATGATCATCTCGACGGCCTATATCGATCGCTACCGCATAACTCTGGAAACAGCGCGGAACTATTATGATGCATACAAACCTGCCTAGGCAGGGTTCTCTACCATCAACTCTCGCGTAAATGAATCCGCGCACTAATCATATTTTTTCGACAATTACCCTGACACGGTCACCGGCTTTCAGCATGTGCCCTTTCGGGATATCGATATTGAACCAGAGCGCAATGGGATTTTCCTGTGTCGGGTCCTGGGACATAAGGCAGTCTTTGTGGTCGTTGATATCCGCAACAAATTCGATCTCAGCTTCGAAATCAAGAACTTTTGCCATGATAAAAAGGGACAATAATGGTAGTATCAGATTGCACGCGGCGTAACCATCCATGTCGTGCTGTTCGAATCACTCCACCTTATAATATCAAGTTCCTTACAATGTTCAGCGAGGATGGCCATGTTTGTTCCCACTTCTTTTGGCGACAGCCCGAGGTCTTTTGCTATGTATTTTGACTTGAAATAGTGTTTTCCCTTGGTTATCCCCGAGCTGAGATACAAAACGATCTTGTGCTGGGTCTCATTATACGTCTCACGGATTTTTTTGGTAGTTGACATCTTATGCCTCAGCATTAAAATCTCATATAGATCAACTTCTATATATAAATATCTAATCATCCTGCCCAGATTTCGGTCTTTTTTGAATTACGCGGCCAGGATTTTGTCCAGAAAGAATTTACCGGCCAGTTTGGTGAGCAGTTTACCGTGGAATATATTAGCGCGAATTCCGGGCATTTTAAGGCAATAATTATTGGGATTTCTTTAAAGAAACTCAAAGTGAAAGTCTCTAAACTTTGTCTTTTTGTGTTATCGTCAGAAAGAATGCATTTTCCTAGGTATGAAGTAAGTGATATCGTATCCATTACAATCACCATTGGGGGGTAAGAGAAACGCGAAAATATTCTTCTTTTCAATTCTATTGAGGGATAAAAACGAATAATAATATGTAATTATTGATGATTATTCTCTAATATGTCAATTTTTCAAATGCCAAAATAAGAAAGGATAACTGATGTTAAAAGAGAGGGAGTAAGTACATTAGCGCAAATCTCTGCATTTTTTGGGGCACTTTTATTCTCAGCATTTGTCCTTTTAGTTGAGCAAAAAGGCAATTATCAAAATGTCATTGTTTCACTCCCACCATTACAAATAACCTATTTTGATTTTATCGGTATCCCGTTAATAATATCAATAATTTTGTTTATATTGGCCGCATTATTTTTCGGATATGCATGTTGTGAAGTTGGTGAAAAATGTTTCAAAAAAGCGGTAGGAGAGAGTTTCATTGTTTTTATTTGTGGAACTCTGTCGTTTTTCATATCATTCATTATTTTTTATTATTCGTCGATATTCTTGTATGCATTATTGGAGGAGCAGTATTGATAGGCGTATTTTATTGGTTTTACTCGAAATGGGACTGATTAATCCAATAAATCTGAATTTTTACCTTTTTTTATTTTGGATGGATACGATGTCACTTCAAATTACAAAAGAGTTCTTCAATTTCACATCAGACGTTCCATTCCTAATTAGTCTATAGTAGCCAAGGAACCCCCCTCATCGTTCAAGGGATGCCCTAAGGACCATCCCTTCTACCCCCGCTTGTGCCACCAGAGTCGCAGAGCCTGCGTCTCTGCTTCAGCCTGCCCGGTCCTCTTGGACCGTCAGCCTTCCCTCGATGGGGGATGATGAGGGTCTTCAGACCCGAAGCAGGAGAAGAACGGGAACCGTTCTTCGACCCAGGGCTCATTGTGATAGCACCAGAAAGGTAATACAGCACTATCGCAAGGGGGGGTGCCCGAGCGGCGGGGGCGACAGCCCCCGAGAGCGAATTCCTCATGCTTTTGAATCTTTTAACTTCAATTGATTGAGTATTGGATTTTCCCATTATCTTTTTTGAGGCGGATGTTTTTCAATTGCCAAGATTTTTTCCTCCATTATCTGCATTGCGGTCTGACGCATTCGCGGGACGGTTGGAATTGCAGCTCGTTTCACACCACGACGAAACAGATCACATCGGGTCCCGACAATGCAAAAGAACCGGTTCCCCTGATATTTTTAATAAAAATTGCCCCAAACCGATCCGGCAATTATTTTTAATTGTCGCATCCGGACCTGAGGATTTTTCTAAATTGCCACCAACCGATCCGGCAATTTTTATAAAACTCAAATTAAAAGCCTCTAAACTTTGTCCTTTTGCATCAACGTCTAGAAGCGTGTATTAAAAGCATCACTTTTCATTTATGCAAACAAATACACTGTTGACTGTGAATAAAAGTATTAGCATCCCTTAAAAGTTTTAGTACCGATACCGTTTCTCAATATCCTAGTGGAGGAATCATTAAAGTGTGATATAGCAGTAACGGGAGATCCAATGGGCACTTTTACAGTGGTTTCTATCGCTGCATACCCGCCTTTTTGAATATAATTAGGACAATCACTTGCAATACCGACCATCTCGTGGTTAGCCGATGGAATATCAAATACAGATACATTAAAATTTTCTTGCGAGAGAATCGCGGCTGAAAATAAACTTTTATCTACGCAATTTCCACATCCATTAACGAAAGTTACAATCGGAAATCCTTTTGTGGAATTTGAAGGTTCCTCATAATAGGGCATAGATTGAGCAAAATTTACGATATACTGAACATATTGGTCGTCAGACAGATTATATTCATTTTTAGTTTTTCGGAACTCTTTAAGAATGAGAGAATAATATTTCGATTGATTAAATCCAAACATAGTATCATTATAGGGAAACATCGCTATCTGTTTATTGAGAAAAAAATAATCTTTTGCATTAATTTTTACTCCAATATAGGGATATGAGAACATACGACTAGTGATAATACTATCATCAAGATTTATTAAGACATTTTTTTCAGTATAGCCGCATTGATATATCGTATTGTTTACAGGAATTGATTGGTGAATTGAATTCATTTCTGCAATTAATGAAAAAGAGATGCCGATTGATAGTATAATTAAAATTATAAGAATTTTATCGGTTCTTTGGCATTTTCTCATATCATATTAATGTTTCATTGGTATTTTGACAACATAAAAGTAATTACAGTTATCTTCATTGAAATTTTTGGCTCTTTTAAATTAATGAGTCATCAGATTCACCGTATTTACTTCCTTCTGAATCCCTTTACAGTATATTTCATGACGTAGTTGCGGATGGATTTTACGGGAAGTTCGGTTAATACGGCTCCATGTTCCTTATCGGAGGTTTCGTATTTGTCAGCCCAAAACGTGTTGACAATATGTTGTTTCCTTAAAAAATCCGGGTATCAGATTTCGGAATGACTCTGTGGTGCAACGAAATTCCGTTTCATGGCAAGCACCCGGCAGGAATGCTCTGCAAGCGACGTATACAGGAATGCTTCATCAAGGGTCCTGCCGGCAGAAAAGGTACCGTGGCCCCGCACGATGACCAGATTTGAAGACGAGAGTGCACGGGCCACATTATCTGCGATCTCCTGGGAACCCGGGGCACCCGGAACAACCGGAATGACCGGGCAGAACATCAGCCCCTCGCTGTCCTCCGGTACGATGGTGTCCATGATGAGCGAGGCTGCGATCGCCGCGGGCGGATGGGCATGGACAACTGTTTTGTATGGGGTGTTCCGGTAAATCTCCCGGTGGACACGGAACTCGCTCGAGGCATGGTCCGGAACAGGGCCGTCGAGTGGCACGAAGACCAGTTCCGGCAGAACATCGAGATAATCCCCGGTCCGCGTGACGAGAAAACCCTCGTCCTCTTTCCGCACGCTGATGTTGCCGAAGTTCCCGCCTACCAGGTGCTCGGCAAAGAGCCGTTTTCCTATCCGTTCGAATTCACGGGCATACATTCAGGACACCTGTATTTTATTTCTCTGCGGGAAATTGCGTTCAGATACCTGTCCGGGTGGGGAGAGGGTAGCGCCGGTCACCCGATCCCAACGGTCCACCGGTGTTATAAGATTCCCTATGATCCCTTCCGGCAACTGCATGTTCCTGGAGAGGTTAACGGAACTGGATACCAACATCTCTGAGCTTGTTATACCGCGCTATATTGAGGAGGAGCGGCGTAAGGGACTCGACCAGACCGGAGGCTGCGAGAGGCCCGGCATCAAACGCCTGGAGCTTTGATACGCGGTTTACGATCCCCATGACTTCCTGTTTTGCGGCAGAGTCATCCCCGCAGACAGGGACCGAGTACGCGAGTTCTTCATCGAGCGCCTTCCATTTGTTCGCTGCAATGGTATTGAAAGCAGTGCAGATCCTTGCCTCCGGGGAGATCATCCTTTTGATCATGAGGGTTGCCGAACCTTCAGGAGGGGGCACGGAGGTGAAGAAATCCTGTTTTACCATGGGGTTGACCGGGCTGATGACGATCTTGCCCTCAAAACCGGTCAGGGTTTCAAGGGTCATGGTGACATGTTTGAATGGTATTGCCAGGATAATGACATCCGATTCGTCCACCGCGTCCTGGTTGCAGACCCCGGTCATCGAACATTCGCTCCCGCGTTTCTTCAGGGTCTCAATGGTAATCCTGCAGCACGTCTCCGCCTTCTCTTTTTCGCGCGACCCGACAACCACATCAAATATCGTGGAGAGGCGCATGGCGATGCCTTCACCGATGTCACCGGTCCCTCCGACAATACCAATCTTCACTTATCTCACCAGCGGTGTCAAGAGTTTCTCAAGAGTCGTTGCGTCCGTGACCCCTTCCAGTCTCTGGACGGTCTTCCCATCCTTCTCGATGATCAGGGTGGGAACGACGCTGATTCCGTATTTTTCCGCAAGGTCCATATGCTGGTCGACATCCACTTTCCGGATCTCGATTGCATCTCCCATTTTTTTCGCGAGTTCTTCCAGGATGGGTGTCTGCATTCTGCAGGGACCACACCAGGTGGCAAAAAAATCAAACAAAACCGGTCTGCTCATTGATTGTACCCGTATGAATAGTGGATTAAAAAAAAAGATAAATCTATGGTATTGTTACTTGGAGAGGATCGCCATGATTATTTTCCCGTAGGCGGGTCTCGTTACAATAACGCCGACCAGCACACCGAGGATGGTAATGATGGCGAATCCCTTGAGGGTCGACAAGTCCATGACGGCCAGCGGGAGCATTGCTATAACGACCGTCGCAGCGGCGATCACGATGATACTGAGTGCACGGGACAGCCGTTTCAGGTAAAGGTTTGGCGAGGGCACCTTGCCTTCGTGGAGGATCTCATCGGTAATCACGACAAGCTGGTCGATTCCCGTACCGAGAACGGCGATCAGGCCAGCGATCGTCGGAAGATCCATCTGGAACCGGATCAGGGCAATGAACCCGAGCAGGATGACGATCTCGGACATATTGATCAGCACCATCGGAAGAACGATGCTGGATTCCCGGTATCGGTAGTAGATCACAAAGCCGACAGTGACAAGAGCAAACAGGCCGGCAAGAAGGGCCATCTCCTTGTAACGTTCGCCCATCGGGGCTGACTGTCCCCCGGACCCGGCAATGCCTACATCAACGGGCAATGCACCGGCCCGGAGGTGGATTTCAAGGTCAGTTGCCTGATTCATGCCGTACGTGCCTGATCCCGTTGATGCGTAAGACTCCCGGACAGGAGTACCCTGGATCGTCCCGGCGAGATCTGTTGAGAGGGGAGCCGAGTAGACGGTCTGGTTGTCGAGGATCATCACCAGGTTGTGTTTCGAGGGTTCAACCGTTGCCCCGTATTTTACAGCCGCCGCCTGGAATGCAGCAGCCCCGTCATCGCTGAGCGTGAATCCGACCCCCCAGTTGTTGCTGCCGGCCGGTGACTGGCTCGGGGGCTGGACGCTGGTTATGGAATCACCGGACAATACATGCTCTGTCTGATTGTCGACAGTTACGATCCGGATCTCGAATTTCCCCTGTCTGCCGACAATTTCCTGTGCCTGATCCATGTCGACACCGGCAAGTTCCACCCTGATATACTGGTCCACGTTGTTGAGGCCGGTCAGGGTGTTGACCTTGGCATCCTTGGTACCAAGAGTATTGATCTTGTTTTCAAGGATAAGTTTGACATCATCGGCAGTTGCCTTGGAGACTCCGGGCTGGTAACTGGTGATCGTCCCGCCGTTAGCGGCTACAATGGGTTCCAGCTCGGCCTGTGAGAAAGATTTCCGGATCTCGAGATGGTTTTCATCAACGGCTACCACTTCGGTACCAAGTTGTTTGGTAAGATTTGCAACGAAAGTATCAACCGGCTGGGTCGTGGTGTACCCAACCACTTCCCCTTTCATTTCGAGCTGGATCCATGCCCCCTGCTGGAGGTCAAGGCCATACTGGAGGTTCGAGGCAAGGTTCCCTTTCTCGTCGAAATGCGGGTAGATTGCGATCACCGAAAGGAGGACGAGAATAACGAGGGTAGCCACCCGCCAGTCAAGGAGAATTGCCTTCATCTCTTTTGCGTTCATTTGCCTCCTCCCTTCTGGACATACCATTTCAGGATCCCAGCATTCGTCAGCCAAGTATTGAAGATATCTGCAATGAGCCCGATCAGGAGTACCGCGGATATCTCCCAGAGCATCTCCACGGACCCCAGCCAGGAGACGATGAACATCGCGGTGACTGCAGCGATTGTTGTAGAGGTCATGATGATGCCGGTACGGAACGCACCGGCAAGCTTATCATGGAGTTTTCCCTGCCGCTTGAGTACGCGGTTTGTGAGCAGGATGTCGCTGTCCACAGAATAACCGATGAGCATCAGGAGTGCCGCCACGGTTCCAAGAGTGAGCTGGATGCCGACAATATTCATCACGGCGGCCGTCATCACCATGTCCGCAAATGCCGAGAGGACAACTGCCCCCGCAGGAACAAAAGTGCGGAAGGCAACGAATATGACGATGGTCATACCGATGAACGAGAAGAGCAGCGCAATGACTGCCTGGTACTGCAGGGACTTCCCGAAAGTCTCGCCGATCTGATTGATGCTTGCATCGGGATACTTCTGGTTTATCAGGGTTGTAAGGTCCTTGAATTTCGTATCATCCATCGCTGAAAATTGTAAAAATACCCCGTTATTAATCCCTTGACTGATATCGATCAGCGGATAGCCGGCAAAGGTGGACTGGAGCTGGTCCTTGGTGTCTGTAGTATACAGATTGACTGCAGTACCACCGGAGAAATCGATACCCGGGGTCACCGGCATACCCGTTGTGATTGTGCTCAGTGTGAGCAGTACAAGAGATACTGCGAGAAGTACGAGCGGGATTATCACCAGCTGTTTTGGTGAATATTTTTCGATATTATAGTTGATCAATCCCATAGTGTAATTATCTGTTTACAGAAAATAAATACTTATCAGAGTGTCATTTGTTTCGCGTCCGATCTGGGGCAGCCGCGATCAAATACGCGAGAATCATCGCATTTTACGGATTTCGCAGAAAATTTTTGTTCCTTCGTTAAACAGTTGAATCTCCTTTTGGAGATTTTAAATCGCACAAAATCAAAAATTATATATACAGAGACCTTTGACAGTTATCGTATGAGATCTCCTTCAGAGATCAAGAGGGTCATTGAGGGACGTCTGCGATCCTACCTTTCACGTGACAGGACTGGGATCCGGCGCGAAGTGCTCAGACGCTTTGTAAAAACAAGATCGATCACCATTGCTGAACTGGTCTTCGAACTACAGAAACAGTTCACCGTGACGTTCCATGCGATCGCATCGATGGTTGGCATTATTGCTTCCCGCATCGGAATCCTGCACTCAATTCGGAATGCCGACGGAGTGAACAGCTATGCACTCAAGGAAAAGTATGTCGAGATTGTGATCGGTATTGTTGGGGTCTGCTGACCCTGTTCCGATCCATAACGGTTTTTAGTGGTGCGTTCCAATACTACCAGCATCATGCGTACCAATTCTCCTGACTGCGCCAGCCTAGGCGAAGTCACTATTGTTCCGGAAGTCATTGAATATATCAACCGTCGGGATTGCGATTTCCGCATCTGTACTTCATGTGGCGGCCCGATTCTGTTGCCAACGAGAGTGAAACCTCCCAAAAAAACCGATCTCCTCTTAAAAGCCGGTGATCATACGGTTTATGTATCCATCCATCAGGCACGATTTCTCCATACCATCCACCTGGAGATGATCCCGTTCTTCGATGATAATGAGATCGTCAGGTACGAACGCTGATGAGTCTTGAAGATATCCCTCATACGGCAGACGTAAAGTTCCGGGTCCGGGCCGACACACCCAATGCTCTTTTTTCCGAGATATTCGGCGCATTGATGCAGGTGATCTACGGAAAGGATCGTCGCGGGGATCTGGTAAAGGAAGTGCATATCGAGTCCTCCGATATCGAATCGCTCCTCGCCGACTTTCTTTCAGAAGTCCTTTTCATATCAGAAGTTGAAGGACTGGTATTTTCCCATGCTGAGATTACTATCAAAGGCCTGAAGCTTACTGCAGCTCTTCACGGCGAGCTTTTTGACCGTGCCCGACATTCGGAAGGAACCGAAGTGAAGGGGATATCCTATTCAGATCTTTCCATCAGCAGGGATACGAACGGATATATGCTGGATATCATATTTGATGTATAAAGGAAACGGTGAGGCGGGCAGGCAGATGATCGACGGTGTAAAGCGGATCGGTGCAAATGACTGGGAAGTCCCAATCGGATTTGTCCCAGGTATGCGTGTCCCGGGGAGATTTTTCCTTTCAGAGGCACTGGGCAGGATTCTTGAACCCGGAGCGGTCCAGCAGCTCGCCAATGTTGCCACCATGCCGGGAATCGTCAGATATTCCCTGGCCATGCCTGATATCCATTGGGGATATGGTTTTCCTATCGGGGGTGTTGCCGCATTTTCTCTAGATGAGGGAGTAATCTCTCCAGGAGGTGTGGGTTTTGATATTAACTGCGGGGTACGACTGCTTTCCACACCTCTGACCCAGACGGACGTCAGGGGTAGAAAAGACCTCTTTGATGAGCTCTTCCGGTCTGTGCCGGCCGGAGTCGGAGCAAAAAGCAAAACCAGCGTGACAGCCCGCTCGCTGGACGGGATGATGACCCGGGGTGCGCACTGGGCTGTCGAAGAAGGATACGGTGTCAGCCATGATCTCATCCGTTGCGAAGAAAAGGGGTACATGAAAGCCGCAGACAGTTCCGAAGTATCTGCAAAAGCAAAGCAGAGAGGCATTCCTCAGGGCGGAACGCTTGGCTCAGGCAACCATTTCCTTGAAATTCAGATTGTGCGGGAAATTTATGATCCTGAAGCAGCTGCTGCATTCGGCATTACAGCCGGCCAGGTCTGCTGCATGATCCACTGCGGTTCACGGGACCTCGGCCATCAGGTGTGCACGGACCACCTGAAAATACTGGAAGGTGCTACGAAAAAATACCACATCTCACTCCCTGACCGTCAGCTGGCCTGTGCACCCATCACCTCAAAGGAAGGAAAGTCGTATTTCGGTGCCATGGCTGCATCCGCAAACTATGCATGGGCCAACCGGCAGATGATAACCCACACGGTCCGGCAGGTTCTGTCAAAAATGTTCAGCATACCCTATGAGGATATGCCGCTCATCTACGATGTTGCGCACAACGTGGCAAAGTTTGAAGAGCATATGATCGATGGTCGACGGATGAACGTCTGCGTACACCGAAAAGGGGCCACCCGTGCGTTCGGACCAGGGTCACCGGACCTCCCTTCTGACGTTTTATCCATCGGCCAGCCGGTCATCATCCCGGGCAGTATGGGGACCTCATCGTTCATCCTGAAGGGAACGGCCGGGGCCATGGAAAAAACATTCGGGAGCACCTGCCATGGAGCGGGGAGGTTGATGAGCCGTTCCCAAGCTGAAAAAGAGACTGAGTGGCCGGGAAGTTGCAGGAAATCTTTTAAAAGAGGGGATCATCGTGCGGGCACCCAGCGAAAACGCCATCGCCGATGAAGCACCCGGCGTATACAAGCCCAGTGATGAAGTGGTAAATGTCGTGCACGAAGTGGGAATTTCCCAGCTGGTAGCACGCCTCTCTCCGGTAGGAGTGATAAAAGGATGAGTTGTCGCGCCGGATTCGTCTGGGGGACCTCGCAACATTTCAACCGGTTCATCGAGGAGTGCGGGATCTCCTGCGAACTCGTCACGCCGCACATGCTCGCCGCCCCGTTCTACCGGGGCGAATTCAACTGCCTGATCATCCCGACGGGTTTTGGAAATCCCCAATATTCCAATCTGCTCCCCGCCCTCAGGGCAGCATCGGCGAGGATACGGCATTTCGTGGAGAACGGGGGCAACCTCCTCGTTTTTGGCGCTGCAACCGATAAACCGGACATCTATGACTGGCTCCCGTTTTCTGTTACCTACCGGCATGATTGCTATCCGAGACAGGTGGTCTGCTCTCCCGGGTCGGCGGCCGGATCCCTCGTGGAAGACTACGATCCTTCATCCATCGAGTGCGATGGGATCTTTCTGTCGCATAACGGAGATACAGCAGGAACCGCAGACGGCTCGGACGTGATAGTCGAAAAGCGGGTGGGCAGAGGGAACGTGGTAGTTACGAGCGTGCACGAATTTCCCTCCCGCAATTTCCTGAAAAAATTCTGTTGTGCGGGAACCCGGACACCATTCTGATTTTTAGTCCTGATTCAGGTTCATTCTGCGATATTCCTGCAAACGAATTTTATGCACTGTAGAAATCCGTTCATTGTTCATTTTTTTCCAAACTGCTTGATGATACTGGGAGGAGGTGACCCCTCTCTCAAGTCGAAGAACCCGTCGGTTCTTCTCCAGCCCGCTCTTCCCTTCAGGAACAGCAGTCTCCCCCAAGAGCGTTAACCGAATTTTCTGATGATTTCCACAAAGCCGAATTTATTACCTGCCTGATTTCTGGGTCGTCTGCGTCAGCAAGCGGCGCAACCTTCTTCTAGATAGAAAATGACCAGAGTATTGAGGTATTTTTATGCACCGCTATACATTGTCCTGCAGCGCAGAGGCCGCCGACCTTGAACCGATTGTCCTCGCACTCCATGAGCTGATCCACCGGCTCCCGGTCACGGCAAAATCTCTCGAAAGGGACGGGATCCGGGTTGAGGACGGGAGAGTCATCGACCGCCATTACAACGGCCCTGTCCTCATTGAAGCGATCTCCAAAAACCAGCTGATAAAAATCACCCCTTCATCAGGTGCATACAAGGGGGTACCGGTTGCGGTCGCGCCAATCAGGGACCATGAGGGGAAAGCGATTGGTGCAATCGGTGTGGTTGATATAACTGGAATATTTGATCTCGCCACGCTTATGGAACACCAGTCTGCGATACTCAAACAGGTATGCGGGAAAGATCCCTGCCCTCTTCCATCGGAACTTATCGAGTCCAAGCGGTGATATCCTTGCCAGATTCTGCGTTTAAAGTGCTCGAAATCCTTGAACGTTCAACAACCTCGATATCCGGGGAGGTTATCAGCAACGAACTCGGGATTACAAGGTCAGCGGTATGGAAGCACATCAATGAGCTCCGCATGATGGGCTATGATATCTCTTCCTCACAGAAAGAAGGGTACCGGCTCACCTGTACAAGTGCCAAGCTGCTTCCGTACGAGATCCATAAAAGTCTCCAGACCAAATTTATCGGCAAAAAAATGCGGTATCTCGAGAATACCCCCTCCACGATCTGGATAGGCAAGCAGCTCTGCTCGGAAGGTGATGTCGAGAAGATGCATGGCATGGTGATCATCGCTGAAGAGCAGACCGGCGGTATCGGCAGAATGGGAAGGGCGTGGGTCTCCCCAAGTGGTGGGATCTGGATAACGATTGTGCTCAAACCCCATGTGCCTATCGATCATGTCTTCATGATAACGATGGCAGGTTCAATTGCCGTTGCCCGGGCAATCCGTAAGGAGTTCGATCTTGGCGCCCTGATCAAATGGCCGAATGATATTTTTATCGGTAGCAAGAAAGTTGCCGGGCTGCTCCTAGAGCTTTCTGCAGAGGCCGATACGGTCCATCATTGCCTCCTTGGAATCGGTATTGACGTGAATGTGCACCTGAACAATTTTTCGCCGTCCCTCCAGAACAGCATTACCACTATCAGTGCTGAGGTCGGGCATGAGGTTGACCGTGCCTCGTTCCTTGCCCGTATTCTCAAAGAATTTGAAAGTCGTTATCTCCTCATCGAAAGCGGGGAATACGATGCAATTATCCAGGAATGGAAGAGCATGTCCTGTACTCTCGAAAACCGGGTCCAGATCCGTACCCTCAAGAACAGTTTCGAAGGTGATGCGGTTGACATCGATGAATTCGGTGCACTCATCATACGAAAAGACAACGGGAAACTCGAACGGGTCATCGCCGGCGACTGTTCTCACCAGTAATCATTACTTTTTTATCGTCAACCGCATAATTCTTTTGGGTTGACGATGTTTGGAGACTTGAACAGGTCACGGGTCATCAGTCATTCAGCCGCGTTTATCGCCCTCATCGCACTGGGAAGCTGGGTTTCCATCCCGTTTTTCCCGGTCCCGTTCACCCTCCAGACCCTGTTTATCATTCTTGCGGGTGCAGTGATGCGGAAGTATGCGTTAATTCCGGTATCACTCTATCTGATCCTCGGTGCTCTCGGTCTCCCGATATTTCATAATGGCATAACAGGTTTTGGAGTGCTTCTCGGGCCGACCGGGGGATACCTGATCGGGTTCATCTTTGCTGCCCTTGCAGTGGGTCTTGCCTATGAACATGAGTCCGCTTATATTCGTATTACCGGGATCGTAGCCGCAACCGTGATTATCTATGCCTGCGGGGTGGCTTGGCTTATGATTTCCCTCGGAAGGGCTTTCCTCCCTTCAGTGATTGTGGGAGCACTTCCCTTCGTTCCCGGTGATGCTCTCAAGGCATCGGTTGCCTACACAATTGCGAAAAATCTTCCATGATCACGATTGCAAACCTCCGGTTCGGTGTAGTCGGGATCAGCTCGCTTGCTATCGGGCCGGGAATGACATCGATCATCGGCCCGAATGGCAGCGGAAAGACAACGCTCCTCAAGATTCTTGCCGGTATCGTTCTGCCCGAATCCGGGAGCGTGCTGATTGATGGTGCTCCCCCCCGGGAGATCGATACCGGATGGATCAATGAATTTCCTGACCGGAACATCCTGTTTGAGACCGTGGAGGATGAGATCGCTTCCCCGCTCAGATTCCGCCATACGAAATGCAAAGAGATTGATAGTCAGGTCAGTCTTTGTATGGAAACGCTGGGCATCACTCATCTCTCAAAGCGACAGATACGCGGACTTTCCGGGGGGAAAAAGTGCTCGTTGCCCTTGCGACAGCACTCGTTCATCACCCACTGGTCCTTATTCTTGACGAATGCGATTCCCACCTGGATGCTGACCTGGCAGGTTCTGCCGACCTCGTGATCAGGAAGAGCGATGTTCCTTACATCATCTGCTGCACGCAGGACATGGAAAGGGCATCCTGCGGAGATCATCTCGTGTATCTGGAAAACGGAAGTGTCTGTTTTGCCGGCACACCGGAATCCGTCTTTGCTTCGCTTGCCGGCACACCGTATTATCCATTGTCATGGAAGTGCTCACGATGAAGATTACTATGGATTCGGTGCGTGCTATCCGCGGGGAGTGGTCACTTTCAGCACGCGGAACTTTCAGTGAAGGAGTCCACTTGATCAGCGGGAATATCGGGAGCGGGAAGTCCACGCTGGCGCTGCTGTTATCCGGACTTTTCAGTTCCTTCTCCGGCTCTATTGACATGGAAGGGGTCACGTCGGTAATGGTCTCCTTCCAGTTTCCGGAATCCCATATCACCGGCCTGACTCTTGAAGAGGAGTGCACATCATGGGGGCTTGATCCTTTCACGGTGCTTTCATCAGTAAAACTGTACGGGAAAAAAGAGCTCAATCCCCTGAAGCTGAGCCGGGGCGAACTGAAGCGCCTCAACCTGGCATGTGTGCTAGGCGGACAGTATGATCTTTTGATACTCGATGAACCGTTCAGTTCGCTGGATGTTCAGGAAAAAGAACGGGTATGCCATGACCTGTCCCTCCGGAAAAAGGGAATTACCATAATTATCACGCATGAGCAGACCCTGTTTCCCCGGGTCGATCATCTCTGGGAGATCCAAAACTGTGAGCTCCGGTATCTTGGAGGAATGCCGGAAGCACTCGGTGCATGGCAGCATGCCCCGGGGATTATCAAAAACCTCATGGCTGCAGGAAGGACTCCGTACAATATCTCGCCGGAAGATCTGCTGGAGGCGGCATGCAGGACGTAAGGCTGCGGATAGGCGCTGCGATCGTTCTCTCCCTCGCAGCATTTCTCAGTATTACCGGAGCATTTCTGGTTTTTATCTGGTGGCTGGTATTTACCAAGCGTCTTCAGATTCTAAAACAATTCTGGCTCATGGTCCCCCTGATCGTTCTGATGGCATTTTTCAGCGCTATTGTTGAATTAACCGGCGGTGGCGGGCTATCCTATTTTTTCCGTATGCTGGTGATCGTCCTTATCGGGATGTGGGTGTATCAGGAGCAGCAGAGCAAAGAATTCCTTGAGCTCGCGGTCTGGATGTTCGGTGACAGGGCAGGGTTCGAACTTGGCCTGCTCGCCGAAATGGGGATGCAGTCACTGAATTTACTTGTTGCGGATTTCGACCGGATCAGGATATCCGAAAAGCTCAAGGGTATTTTCTGGGGGGTGGGGAGTATTGTCCCGACAGGGCTCATTCTCGTTCATGGCGCACTTTCCCGTGCTGACGCTGCCGCCGACATTCTTGCCGTAAGAGGGTACCATAACGGCGGAACTCTGTGCCCCGAATTCAGGACAACGGGAACGGACATCATTGGGTCTCTTGCCGCTGCCGGTATTTTCATCATTACCTTCCTTCCCGTTAGTGAATTTTTTATACTATACCGATGAATTTTTGAGAGGCTACAAATGATTTTTGAGTCCCGCCTGAGGTTTCACGTTATGCGCACCGCATCTCCTCAAAAAGTCCTGATCACTGACACGACCCTGCGCGATGCGCATCAGTCGCTGATCGCGACACGGCTCCGGACAGAGGATATGCTTCCTCTGGCACGTGAGATCGATCATTGCGGGTTCTTCTCGGTCGAAGCATGGGGCGGTGCTACGTTCGACACCTGCATCCGGTTTTTAAATGATGACCCGTGGGACCGTCTCCGGGCACTCAAGGCCGACTCCGGCACACGCCCATCCAGATGCTGCTCAGGGGCCAGAACCTTGTCGGGTACCGTCATTACCCGGATGACGTTGTCGACAAATTCATCGATGCATCCTATAAAAACGGCGTCGATATTTTCCGCGTATTCGATGCCCTGAATGACATCAGGAACATGACACGGTCGATGGACCAGGTGAAAAAAGCGGGGGCCCACCTCCAGAGCACGATATCCTATACGACCAGCCCGGTCCATGATACCCAGACTTTTATTGAGATGGCAAAAGATCTCTATGCACTCGATTGCGATTCCATCTGTGTCAAGGACATGGCTGGACTCATTATGCCGTGCGCAGCACAGGAGCTGATTGCGGGGATCAAGAAAGCGGTGGATGTCAAAGTCTGCCTGCACAGCCATTCCACGAGCGGGATCGCACCCATGAGTTACCAGGCAGCAATTGAGGCAGGTGTCGATATCCTCGACACCGCAATGTCGCCGTTTTCCATGGGGACTTCACAGCCACCCACCGAGAGCGTCGTCGCGTCCCTGATCGGCACACCCCGCGAGACGGGAATTGATCTTATCAAACTCAGGGCGGTCCGCAATGCCTGCCTGCAGATACGGTCGAAATATGCAGGGCTGCTCAATCCGATCTCGGAACGGGTCGACAGCGATGTACTCATTTACCAGCTGCCGGGGGGAATGATCTCCAACATTGTCTCTCAGCTCCAGGAACAGGACGCACTGAACCGTTGGGACGAGGTTCTCGAGGAGATTCCCCGCGTGCGAAAGGACCTAGGTTATCCCCCGCTTGTTACCCCGACCAGCCAGATTGTCGGGACGCAGGCAGTACTCAATGTGCTGGTGAACGGGGAACGGTACCGGAATGTGACAAAAGAAGTCAAAGACTACATGAGGGGATTGTATGGAAAATCTCCCGCACCGGTCACCGATGAGATCCGCACCATGATCATAGGCGACGAAGAGGTGATCACAGTCCGTCCCGCAGACCTCCTTGAACCTGCGTACGAGAAGATGAAAGAGGAAGCGATAAGCGCGGGTCTTGTCAGGAAAGAAGAGGACATCCTCACCTATATCCTTTACCCGGCGATTGCACCCTCGTTCCTCAAGGGTGAGCGATCCCTCGAAGAGATCCCAAAAAACCAGACCTCATCAAAACCTTCTGCAGAGGTCCCGAGCCAGATGGAAGTAGAAGTTGATGGCGAGGTCTTTTCCGTCCGGATCGTCTCCGTCGGCGGGAGCAAAATTGAAGTGACCGGCGTCACACCCCAGAAGATCCCGAGGGGTGAATTTGCAGGGGGCGTCAAGAGCAATATCCAGGGTATGGTACTTCAGGTCCTCGTCAGCCGGGGGACCGTTGTGAAGAAAGGCGATACCCTCGTTGTCCTTGAAGCGATGAAGATGGAGAATCCGATACACAGCCCGGTCAATGGAAAGGTCACCGAGATCTTTGTCGATACCGGCGATGTCGTCCAGAACGGCGATGTCCTGCTGGTGGTTCAATGAAATATTTTGAAAAACTGCTGATCGCCAACCGCGGTGAAATTGCCATCCGGGTCATGCGCGCGTGCCGGGAGCTTGGCATTGAAACGGTGGCAATTTACTCTACTGCCGACAAAAATGCCCTCCACGTCAAGTATGCTGATGAGGCGTTTCATGTCGGTGATGCCCATCCTTCCAAGAGTTACCTTAACATGGAGAGAATCATTGATATCGCCAAGAAAAGCGGTGCCGAGGCCGTGCACCCGGGTTACGGGTTCCTGGCAGAAAATTACCGGTTTGCCAAACTGTGCCTTGACGAGAACGTGATCTTCATCGGGCCCCGCTGGAAAACGATCAAGGCGATGGGATCAAAGATCGGAAGCAAACAGATGATGAGGGATGCAGGTGTCCCTGTTCTGCCCGGTACAGAAGGTGGCATAAACAATATCGATGATGCAAAAAAGGTTGCACTCCAGATCGGCTACCCGGTTATAGTCAAGGCCAGCGCCGGCGGGGGCGGTATCGGGATGCAGATCGTCCATGATGAAAAAGCCCTTGAAGATGCGATCACGGCCGGCATGCGCATCGCCAAGTCAGCTTTTGGCGATGCAACGGTATTCATCGAAAAATACCTTGTCAAGCCCCGCCATATCGAATTCCAGGTGCTTGCCGACGAACACGGCAATGCCGTCCACCTTTACGACCGGGAATGTTCGATCCAGCGCCGGCATCAGAAACTCATCGAAGAGGCACCGTCCCCAATCATGAGTCCGGAACTGCGTGAACGGATGTCGTTGTCCGCACTCAAGGTAGCGGAGGCATCGGACTACACCAACGCTGGTTCCGTGGAGTTCCTGTACAGCAAGGGAGAATATTATTTCATGGAGATGAACACCCGCCTCCAGGTCGAACACACCATTACCGAGATAATTACCGGAATCGACCTGGTCAAACAGCAGATCGCCATCGCTGCCGGGGAACAGTTGCCGTTTGAACAGGCGAACCTTTCGATCCGCGGCCATGCGATTGAGTGCCGGATAAATGCAGAAGACCCGCTCAACAACTTTGCTGCCGACCCGGGGAAAATTATCCGGTACCGATCTCCTGGCGGTCCGGGCATTCGCGTTGACAGCGGCATCCACATGGGTTATACGATCCCGCCCAATTATGATTCGATGATCGCAAAACTCTGTGCCTGGGACAGTACCAGGGCCGAGGCGATAATGCGGATGCGACGGGCCATATCCGAATATATTATTCTCGGCATAAGAACCACACTCCCCCTCCACTATGCGATCATGAACAACCAGCAGTTTGTTGAAGGGAACACGCACACGCACTTCCTGCAGGAAGAGCACATCCTGAGTACTCTCGAACGCTATAAACGGGACGAAGAGACCCGGATGCAGACTCTTGCCGGCTCTTTCGAGCAGGGCAAGAAGGTGGCCGCGATCACAGCAGCTGTCAACATGTACCTACAGCAGAAGAAGGAATGAGTGTTTATCCCGACGACTCATGAATACCTTTAATAATTTTTACGGCCTTTTTATTGTGCACTTTTGTGCTGCGGTGGCCTAGCTGGTTAGGGCGCCAGACTCATAGGGTTGTTGAACTCATCCTCGCGTTCACACTTTGGGGCATCTGGAGATCGGGGGATCGTAACCCTCCCGCAGCATTTTTCCGGGATTTTTCGGAGCCGGAACGAAGTTTCCTGAGGCCATTCTTTTACTTGAAGATAGTTCTGCCGGTTTCTGTCCGGGATTTTTTCCGGGAGTACCCTGTTACTGCCCGTCGGCTCGGGAAAAAGCGCAAAAACCGGACTTGTATAACCTCGAGATGGCCGGCGTCATTATCGCGGTTGCCGTGATCGCCCAGTCGGGCGTGATCGACATCACGGCCTCATTATTATAATTTTTTGAAGAGCCTTATGTTCCGTACCTGTTGATGGTCTGGATCAACTCAGAAAAACCTTCCATTTCTATCATAAGTACCCGGTCCCGGGTCATTCCCATGCTGGTCTCTGCATCTGCAGTCAGCATATCCGGCCCCCGAATTACAAGACGGTCGGTACCGTCCCGGCTGAGCACTTTCTGTACTTCCGCATCGTGGACAAACGCCCGGCCGGGAATAATTACTACCTCCTCCAGTTCTGAAAGACTAAGGCTGCGGATATCATCTACGGTAATAAGACAGGCAATCTCTTTCTGTACTGCTGTGACCGGAACTTCCGAACCACAGGAACGTAAAATTTTTTCGATAGAGGGTGTTGCAATACTTCCGCTGATTACGCTTGCCCTTTTTGTGACCCTGGGGAGTTTTACGAGCAGGTCCGGCTTATCGAGGATCGCAAACGGCGAGCCGATCTCCGGGTCCCAGAGCGGCGTGCCGGATATTTTCATGGTGAACTTTTTGCTGAGGTCCGTGATCATGTCACGGAACGACTCGACGCTCTGGACTTTCTGTTTACTCATGACCGGGCCGTTCCCGAGGATGAGCCCCTGGTCGGCGTTGTTCGCAAACCGCATCAGGATCAGGCCCTTTGCCCCCTGGTCCTGGAGCCACCTGCAGGTCTCCTCCAGTACTTTGCCATCATTGACCCCGGGGAGGACGACCGCTGCTGCATAGACATCCGCTGCACCGCAGAGCCGTTCGAGGATCGCAAGCGAGGCTTCGGGGGTCGGATCGTGCATGTACTTCTTCCGGAGTTTCAGATCGGTTGCAAAGACCGTGAAGGAGATCTCCGTGAGCCCGTTCTCGATCAGGAGGTCGGCAATCGCGGGATCGTCCCAGCCCTTCCCGCTCGTGTACCCGATATGGAGCGGGGCTTCAGTGCTGCCGAGCAGCTCGATGAGATCATTGAACTGCGGGTAACAGCTGGGATCGCCCCCGCCGCTGATCGTGATCCGCTCGATCTCTCCCTGCTTTGACTGAAGATTTGCGAGCGTCTCGTCCGCGATGGTCCTGAGGTCCTTGAACCCGGCGTATTCTTCCTTGACACCCCGGGTGCAGTAGTCACAGCCTTTCTTGAACGGAAGGCAATACCGGCACCCGAGGGGCTGGACTCCCCGGACTTTTTTGAAATAACAGTATTCGCAGAAACCGCGGCAGTTGATCCCCGGGCTTCCTCCGATATCCACGGTGAGCTGTGCCATCTCTAGAGGATTTTACGTGCTGGTCGGTATAATGTGTTTCCCCAAATTCTTCATTTTTACTGGTGCATCAACCTAAACATCACATAATGGTTCAGGGAGTCCAATCTCTCTGCAATGTGTCGTATCCCGTTATCCTTTTGGCGAGCACCATCTTTTTTATCATAAAAAATCTATGGTATATGGCGCCTCAGTGGCTTAGTTGGCAGAGCGGCTGACTTGTAATCAGCAGGTCCCGTGTTCAAATCACGGCTGAGGCTTACTGTTGCACGGGATTTGAAAGAGACTTGCGGCAAAAATCTGTTTTTTTTCGATTAGGGAATAAAATTGTTCGATTGGTAGAAGATCGACCAACCGAGGGGCATAGCGGGACTCCTTCTCACCCCCTGATATTGTAGTCATTGCCGGAAAACCCTGCAAATCTTCCTTTTTCTATTCCTGTGGAAAATATGCCTAAATACCACTCTGTTTTAAAATACGGCAGACTTGAACCGCATCTTGTCAGCACCAAAGACCCTGACGCCTCCTAATTTAAATACCATTATTATATATTAATTTAAAGAATCACAAATAATAATTATATAAGGAAAGTATTCAAAATATAAGGAAAGTTTTAAACGTTTTTTTGACAAAGACTGACATACATAGAGAAATAGAGAAAAAGTCCGAACAATCTGTTATATGGCATGACATGAATTTAAAAGGTGAATTGATGAATTTGTTCAGATCAGATGACCGGGGATTCACCGGCCTTGAGGCAGCGATTGTGCTGGTCGCATTCGTCGTCGTTGCGGCGGTGTTCGCCTATGTAGTGTTGGGTGCCGGGTTCTTCACTACCCAGAAGGCACAGCAGACCGTGCACACCAGTGTTGAACAGACAAGTTCGACCTTGGAAATCGTTGGAAACGTATATGGTACAGGCTCTGGCACCGGTGCTGTCGGTAACACTATTACGTATGTTAACTTCAGCATGGGATTAGCTCCCGGGGGAACAGCGATCGACTTCTCAAAGGTGGCTATATCCTATAGTAATGCAACCACTTTGGAAACGTTGTCGCAACCAGATATGAGTTCTGCAACGATACAACAACCCGCTACTGGTGGGTGGGCAATCACAGGGATTCAGAACGCGCCGAACGGTGATGCTAGTACCGCCTCACCGCTGCTCCAGACCAAACGAGCAGTTCTCCATCAGTTGCAAACCGACCAATCCAATTATCGCAAACGATGTGTTTACCATTGAAATCAAGCCGTCAGCTGGCGCAGCATTCAGTATTTCACGAACCGCTCCTGGCGCTATAATTGGAGTAAATGTCCTCTATTAATTTTTTCCATTATTCTTTCAGGTATAAGCAATAATCATAAAATAATTGGGATTTTATCGTCGAAGGGGTTTGAACAAAAAGGTCAACCACCGGATGAGGCTTTTTCTTTGAGATCTTTCCGCCATGAACGATCCCGCTTTGATTTTCCGGTTTTCCTGCACAAGTATCCAATACTTTGAAATTTTTGCGGATTTTATATGTAGTTATACTTGATGCATTATGACAAAAAAAGCCTTCATCACCGGTATCACTGGTCAGGACGGGTCGTATCTTGCCGAACTGCTGCTATCGAAAGGATACGAAGTCCACGGGCTGGTGCGGCGGTCATCCACCTTTAATACAAGCCGGATCGATTCCATTTATGTCGATCCGCATGATCCTGATGCCCGTCTCTTTCTTCATTACGGCGATCTCTCAGATTCCGAACAGATCGCAAACATAATGTACAATATCCGCCCGGATGAAGTCTACCATCTGGGTGCGCAGAGCCATGTCCGGGTCAGTTTCGATACTCCGGAGTATACCGGTAATGTCACTGCCCTTGGCACGACCCGGTTGCTGGAGGCAATCCGTCGGAGCAACAACCACGTAAAGTTTTACCAGGCATCATCAAGTGAGATGTTCGGCGCTGCCGTTCCGCCCCAGCACGAGTCGACAACATTCCACCCACGCAGCCCCTATGCCTGCGCAAAGGTCTATTCCTACTGGATGACCCGGAATTACCGGGAGGGGTATAATCTCTTTGCCGCCAATGGAATCCTTTTCAACCACGAGTCTCCGCGCAGAGGAGAGACTTTTGTCACCCGCAAGATCACCCGGGCAATTGCCCGGGTTCTTGCAGGAAAGGAGAAATATCTCTACTTGGGAAATCTTGACGCAAAGCGGGACTGGGGATTTGCCCCGGAGTACGTCGAGTGCATGTGGCGGATCGTCCAGCAGGAAAAAGCGGATGATTTTGTGATCGGTACCGGTGAGACACATTCCGTTCGCGAGTTCCTGCACGAATCGTTTAATTATGCGGGGCTTGACGTTGAAGAACACGTGCGGATCGATCCGCGATATTTCCGGCCGACCGAAGTGGAGGTGCTCATTGCTGATGCGAAAAAGTCTGCGCAGATTCTTGGCTGGAAGCCGACAATTAAATTTGTAGATCTCGTGAAGATCATGGTGGATGCGGATATGAAAGCAGCGGGACTGGAACCGATTGGCAAAGGCGACGGGATTGTCAGGACAAAGTTCCCGCACCGGTGGTGGAAGTGCGACTGATAGTGAATCTTTTCCAAAAAAAGCCGCGGTCATTAAAAGGACCGAAAAGCATATTTTTAACAATTACACGTAACGTGTGGGTTTGCAGGAACTTCTCACAAAATGTAAACTCCTGCAGGTGATTCCATGACATCCTTGTCCGATAAAAAAATTCTCATTACCGGTGGGGCAGGATTCTTTGGCTCCCGGGTTGTCAAAGAGTTGCTGCAGAAAGGAGTTCAAAAAGGTGATATTGCCATCCCCCGCAGCCATGAGATTGACCTGCGGATCTGGGAGAACTGCGTGAAGGTGGTCCGGGATTCCGATATTGTCATCCACCTTGCTGCACGGGTCGGCGGGATCGGGTACAACCAGGCCTTCCCGGCCCAGCTCTTCTACGATAACGCGATCATGGGCATCCAGATGATAGAGGCGGCACGGCAGGAGAATGTGGAGAAGTGCGTTATTGTCGGGACCATCTGTGCGTACCCCAAGTATACCCCGGTCCCTTTTAAGGAAGAAAACCTCTGGAATGGCTATCCGGAAGAGACCAATGCCCCCTACGGACTTGCAAAAAAGATGCTGCTGGTCCAGTCGCAGGCATACCGGCAGCAGTACGGGTTCGATTCCATCTATCTTCTGCCGGTCAACCTGTACGGCCCCGGCGACAATTTTGATCCGGCCAGCTCGCATGTCATCCCCGCACTTATAAAAAAATTCATCGATGCAAAACACAACAACAAGTCCTCGGTCGAGGTATGGGGGACGGGCGCTGCTTCGCGGGAATTTTTATATGTCGATGACGCCGCCCGCGGACTTGTTCTTGCAGCGGAGCGGTATACCAAATCAGAGCCGGTAAATCTTGGATCGGGCGGGGAGATTACGATCCGGGATCTGGTTTCCCTCATCCAGGAGTTAACCAGCTATACTGGGACGGTTTACTGGGACACTTCAAAACCCGACGGCCAGCCCAAACGGTGCCTGGATGTGAGACCGTGCGCGGCAGGAGTTCGGGTTTGAAGCGCAGATCCCCTTTAAGGAAGGCCTGAAGCGGACGATCGCATGGTACGAAGCGCATCGTGCAGAAGCCGGCAAGCCGCATGGGACTGGGGATCATTGCTGAGAAATTGTTGGCTGGTGGGAAACTCTTCGGGCAATTTCCCGGTCTTATGGATATATCGTATTGACCATTCTGATCTACCGACAGGGTTTCTGTTTATACCGGTGTATCTCTGAAAATTTTCTTCAATCATCCTCTCTTTGGAATTCAGGTGGGGTAAGGTCTTTTCTATATGCATGCGTTTTGCGGCTATCTGCTGAAGGGCAGGTGCTTGCACCTACCTTTATCTTCGGGGGATATCCGAACCTTCCTTCAAAAGACTCTTCATCACATCCTGCGGGCCGATTCTGTGTATCAGGTATATGAGAAATGGTGCTTTTCCAGAACACAAGTAATGGGAAAATATAGTTCCCTTAAATCCGCGTAATTTTACAAATCATAAATTTTTTCCTGTAGCGGACAAGGGACTGTTGTCTCACTGTCCACGGGTTTTCCGGAGGGAAACGGAGCCCTGTACGGATTCTGTTTCGCCGTGAACGATGGCAGTGAATATATAGAGGCTGAGGGAAGTCCGGAATATCCGGTTACGGAGATCTTTGCTTCCTGTTACCCGTGCCATCATTTTTCAGAGATCACGAGTAAAACTTTAATCCGGCAATCGCGCACCTCCTTAATCACACAGGATTACTCATTCCAATGATTTCTGACCATATCTCCCTCCGTGTCAGCTACGTGAGCAGGCACCCCTTGCCTTAAGTGTACTACGGTGCCGTTATATCCCAGAAACAGTATGATTGTATTAAAAATGCCAAAATGCAGTCTTTTCGGATACGTGAGAAAGCGAAACCCATGACTTTTTATGAGAGGTACTATCAGCTGTGATACCTGTAGTTTATTGACGAAATCATTAACTAGAATATTTTTAAAATATATCTTGTGTCTTTATTTTCTAAAATTGTCTCCTGTATTATGAATATTAATCCAGTACAAAGGCAATCTGTTCTTACCCTTGGATCATTAGGGGGTGTAACGTTAATTGGGTATATAGCCACAATTTATTTTGCACATTACTTAGGCCCTGCACCCCTTGGGGCTTTTTTTTTATTTCTTGCATACTATGGAATTTTTGATTTGATCGGTGACGGGGGTTTTGGAGGAGCTGCTGTAAAACGAATCAGCGAGGGTAAGGAGCAAAGTCAGTTTTTCACCGCATATGTTGTATTAAGAGTTATCTTACTGTGCATTTCTATCGTGACATTTATAATAATATATCCATTTTTAACCGGTGTTCAAAATAATGAATTGTTTTACTGGTTAATTGCGGCACTGGTCCTTGGGACAATATACAGTGTTGTTGCAACCGAAGTTTATGCCACCGCTCAAGTTGGGGTATTACAGGTAAGCAGTTTCATAAATACCACGTTAAAAATTATTGTCCAGATACTGGCAGTCTTTGTTGGCTGGGGGGTTGGCGGACTTGCGGCGGGTTTTATAGCGGGGATGGTTGTAGCGACGGTGATAAATTTCAAATTTCTTCGTCTATCGTTCTCTCGTTTTAATAGATCTCATCTTCAAAGGTTATTCTCGTTCTCCATATGGACGTTCCTTTCATCAGGTGGTTCCCTCATTTTCTCCTATGCCGATACTATTATTATCGGTTATTTTATGACGGATAGTGATGTTGGGATTTATCGGGTTGCATTCCAGCTTGCTTCGGTGTCAGCGCTTGTTGTCACCACATTTCATACGGTACTCTATCCGAGGATCAGTAAATGGCATGCAGAGAACAACATATCCCTCATTGAATTATCATTATCAAAATCTGTTACCTATTGCCTCGTCCTTATTATCCCTATAACGGTAGGTGGCATAATCCTCTCCGATAAACTGATGTATTACCTTTATGGTGCATCATTTGAATCTGGCGCAACTGTCCTGATTATCCTACTCTTTGTTCAGGTTGCCAATATTTTTATGTTCCTTTACACAATGTGCCTCAACGCGATAAATAAACCACGGGAATCGTTTATGGTGACAGCGGTTTCAGCGCTCCTGAATATTATTTTCAATATTGCATTGATTCCGGTATTCGGGATTGCCGGGGCTGCTGCGGCAACACTGTTATCAATGTCAATTAATGCAGTTCTGGCACAGATCGTTCTCCGTCCAGTTGTCAAGTTCAAACTGGAATTAAAAGCAGTGTATCATATCATAGCATCTTCTGCAATCATGGCAATTGTTGTAATGGCGTATGTTTACTCTTTCCGTATCTTAAGTTTCATAAGTTTATTCGCCATTATTCTTATCGGGGCCCTTGTTTATTTTGCAGTTTTATTGATACTGGATTCAGATATTAATTGGGAAGTTAAGAATATGTTAAAAAAAATAATGACTTTTTAAAAGAGGCCGAATAAGCTACATATTACGGGCACTCTTTAAATTAAATGCCTCGCCGGAACAATATATCTAACTTATATCATTCTTGTCAAAAATTCTCAAACCGTAACGGTGATATGCTACGCAAGTTGTAATCCTTGCCGGAGGTTGGGGCAGCTATTTTTTTTGTTCTCATAAAACAGCCCGCGCTTGCGGAAAAAAATACGACTCTTGACTAATACCAATCTCGTTAAAAACCCTTTTCTGGATTGGGGATATACGGGCATTAATAACCAAAGAATCGTGTACATTAAAACAGTAATTCAAGATGACCTGGGTATGATTTTGAAGGTCTGGTGACTTAATGAATATAATTGACTATCCAAAAATTGATCCATTATCTGAAAAAAACCACAGGCCCTTTTGGAGTGTAATGATTCCCACGTACAATCGCGTAACATACCTCCGTAAAACAATTAAAAGTGTTCTCAAGCAGGATCCCGGTCCGGAATTCATGCAAATTGAAGTAATTGACAATTTTTCATCTCCGGAATTAAATGTTGCAGAACTGGTCAAAGAAATTGGCGGGGGTCGTGTTTCATATTATAGGCAACCTGTTCACGTTGATTTTCAGGAAAACTGGTCGACATGTATCAGAAAAGCGCAGGGAACTTGGGTGCACATCCTTCATGATGATGATATGGTCCTGCCAGGTTTTTATCAGGAATATCAAAAATTTATTTCAATGCATCCGGAAGTAAAACTTATCTTTTCCCAAGCAATCATAATCGATGAAAATGATAAAAAACTGCGATCATATTCACCCGCTATACCATGTTTTCCGGAGGATGTTCTTCCGGATGCCTTCAAATTGTTGCTGTTGGATAATTTTATTTACTCGACATCAGCAGTAGTTTCCCGGCAGACCTATGAAAAAATTGGTGGTTTCGATCCAAATTTGATACATACCGTCGACTGGGATATCTGGCTCCGAATATCTTTGGAATGTGCCCTTGGTTATGTCCGTCGGCCTCTTTTGGCGTATCGCGTCCATTCCGGTTCCGGATCAAATATCCAGAACAATTCTAACGAGCTGAATCGATAAAAAATACCAGGATATTAGTTACATAATTAATAACTATAAGAAATATCTGCCGGTAAATCTTCAGAAATTATATCACCGGCGCTTTATGAGAACATTTGCAATAGGCGCAAATGAGCAGAGTAAAGTTCTTTTGCACCAGAAAAATTATCATTCTGCGTTTTGTCATGCAACATGGTCAAAAAGATTATATCCATCATTTTTGAATACTTGTAGATTCTGGTTTAATAACCTGCGATATTTTCGGGGAGAATATTGATGGATAAAAAAACATACAATAAGTAATGAGAATAATTTACTTGAATAGAACATGAAAATCCTTCATACCGTTGAATCTTATGAACCATCTGCGGGTGGAATGCAGGAAGTAGTGAAGCAGATTTCTGAGCATCTGGCGAAGAGAGGATATTCAGTTACTGTTGCAACGTCAAAACATCCTGCTCGAAAAAACGATATCCTGAATGGAGTGAATATAAAAGAATTCGATATTTCCGGCAATTATGTAGATGGCATATATGGAGATATTAAATCCTACCAGAATTTCTTACTGAATTCAGATTTTGACATCATTACTAATTTTGCAGCACAGCAATGGGCGACGGATCTGATGCTGCCTTTACTCAAAGAGATAAAGGCAAAAAAAGTATTTGTCCCGACCGGTTTTTCAGCATTACATCTCCCAAAATATTCTGATTATTTTGAAAAGATGAAAGAATGGATGAAACAGTATGACATGAACATTTTTCTTTCGCAATACTACCAGGATTGTGAATTTGCACGTATGGCCGGGATCAAAAATTTTACGATTATCCCCAACGGCGCATCAGCAGAGGAATTTCTCTTGCCGGATGAAACAGATATCCGCAAAGTGCTTGACATCCAGGAGGATCAGTTCCTTATCTTGCATGTGGGATCGCATACGGGTCTCAAAGGGCATGCCGAAGCGATCAGGATATTCAGCAGGGCAAAACTGAACCATGTGACTTTTATTATCGTGGGGAATGTCTTCTCCCGCTCATGCTACTGGTCCTGTAAACTCAAGGAACTGCTCTTCCAGCTCAACCCGTTGAACCGGATCAGGGGGCGGCAGCTCTTGGTTCGATCTCTCCCCCGGAAGCAGACCGTCTCACTGTACAAGACCGCAGACCTGTTTTTGTTCCCGTCGCAGATTGAATGCTCCCCGATTGTGCTGTTTGAATGTATGGCATCAAAGACCCCGTTTCTCACAACAGATGTAGGAAATGCCCGCGAGATAATTGGATGGTCCCATGCCGGGGAATTGCTTCCGACTATAAAAGAGTCCCATGGCCACTCACGAGCTGATATCGCAGGATCCGTCGAGGTTCTGGAAGCAATTTATACGAATAACGAACAGCGTGCCCGTATGAGGGAAGTAGGGCATCGGGCATGGACAGAGAAATTCAGCTGGGAACAGATTGCGCAATCATATGAGATAGTATACTTAGATATTTTGGGAGCAGGTGCCCCATGATCATTACACGTCTTGTCGGTGGCCTTGGCAATCAGATGTTCCAGTATGCCCTCGGCCGGCGCCTGTCCTGCATGCATAATGTCCCGTTGAAACTGGATCTCACTGGATTTAATGACGATTCCCTGCGGCATTACAGTCTTGGTCACTACGCCATCCATGCAGATATTGCATCTGTTCCTGAAATTGAGTGTGTCAGATTTCATGGCCGAACCGGGGTATCCGTACCCTAGAGAATCTGGCCGTGTACTCCGTGCCCTATTATCGGAGAAACATTTACCGGGAACCTCATTTCTTCTATGATCCCAATATCCTGAAATGCAAAAACGATGTTTATCTTGAAGGCTACTGGCAGAGCGAAAAATATTTCAAGAATATTGAACATCTCATTCGGTCTGAATTTACTCCTTTGACAGAACCCGACAACCCCACTGAGAAAATGGCAGATCAGATCAGATCCTGTGTATCCGTGAACCTCCATTTCCGCCGGGGGGATTATGTGTCGAATTCCACGACCAATGCCTATCATGGGACCTGCTCACTTGAGTATTACCACAGGGCTATACGTATTATCGAAGAAAATGTAAAAAATCCTCATTTTTTTATATTCTCCGATGATCCGGATTGGGTTCGAGAAAATGCGGATACCGGCCATCCCACGACAATTGTTGATTTAAACGGGCCCGATCAAGATTATGAAGATATGCGACTGATGAGCCTGTGTCAGCACCATATCATTGGAAACAGTTCGTTCAGCTGGTGGGGTGCATGGCTTTCCACAAATCCCCAGAAAATTGTTATCGCCCCAAAAAAATGGTTCAACCGAATGGATATCAATACACAGGATCTAATCCCGGAATCATGGCTTCAATTATAAATTTAAGGGGATATAGCGATTTTTAAGTAACAAGCGAGAAATCGAATGATATTTGTGTAAATCAAGAAAATGCATTGGCGCCTTTAAAATTGCGGTAATCACCAATACCAAAAATCGAGCAACGATTTGGATATATTCTTTAGTCATGTTATCGTTATAGCCGGTGGATCCAGGAGTGGTTTATAGAGCCAAATGTGGTAAAAATTGCATATTGTCAATGCAATTTAAAAAAGTTATTCAAAATATGTTGTGAAAGAATGCAGTTCTGAATGCAAGTAAGATTTCATTCCCTACAGAATTTGTATGAAATTAACAAGCGACAAACAAACACAGATCATTCACTATTTCTCATTTGGGAACGAGTTTTTCAATTTTATTATAAGAGAACTCAGATCGAGAAACATTGCATATTTGGTGCGCATTAGCAATGATCCAGACCCCCACCTATTAAAAAGCGAACCTTATTATTCCCTTCTGTGAATATTTGATTAGGAAAAGTAAATGAAAGACTGGGTCGTAACAGACATTCGCTGGGCAAATTTGCGTGATTTAGATTTGCCATTCTGGAAAAAATGGAATAAAGAAAATCCATTGCCTCAAGGTTTCTGGCAGCGTATTTGGGAATACCCTTATTTATGCAGTAAAATTCCTTCAAGAGAGCGAAGTTTGGATATTGGCGGAACCTATCCGGACATTCTCTTCAAAAATTTTCCGAATTCCCACTCGGTTGACAATCGTGATTTAAATAATCTCAATCACCCCCTCCATCTGGGAAAATGGCCAGAAGATCGGCTGATTATTGCAGATGCCGCAAATATACCTGTTGAAAACAATACTTTTGATTATGTATTCAGCATCTCGGCGATAGAGGAAATGCCTCACACGTTCGAAGTGCTCAAAGAGATGATACGGATAGCAAAATACCGGGTACTGGTTACGCTAGATATTAGCGACAAACTTGGTTTACCTCTTGTAAAATTACGGAAACTTGAAAAGTTTTTAAATATTAAAACTCCCCTCCTCCCCACAGACGCGTTGCATTCCTCCCATAAAGTACTGAAACAATATCATCAAAAAAAACGACCCGAATATGATCATATTCGTGTCCTCGGTTTTACTATCGACTCCCGGGATTCCCCCAAGTCAGTCGGGATCATTATCCCTCACTGGAACAGTTGGCCTTTCTTAAAAATATGTATTGAGAATATCCAAAAAAACAAAAACCCCACCTTAACCGAGACTACCTATGTCATCGATGATTCCAGTGATGACGGGAGTTACGAGAAAGCACAGGATTATTTCAGAAATGATTCTTCAATCCAGTTCCACCAAGTATACAGGAAATCAAAAAAGGATGATGCTGACGTTGGATATCTGCTGGACCATGGGGTCGGTATTATCCAGGAACAATACGTCGCCATGATCGATGCGGATATTATACCAATTTCCCCGGACTGGTTTTCCTTTCCCATATGGCTACAGGAAAAATATAATTGCAGTTCTGTCGGTCTGGATACAGGATTGTCAAGTTGTTATATCCACAGGATACGTAGTCAGAACTGGTGGCAACCTTATGAAGGGTATGTCACATATGGTGGATTATATGATAATCAATGGTTCAGTTGTACCAACAATCTTTACCGTGTCATGAACAGTACACTCGCTAAAGTGGTATCTGAATCAATCGGATTTACCCGGGATTGTCCTAATCGAAGTAGCATTTTAAATAAAATTTATCGTAAAGGGAAAGATTTTCTTAGATTATCATTTCTTAACAAGAGATATCCGTATTTTCCGGGATGTGAAGATAATGGAGTAGCTGCTAATCACTTCATTGATATCAATGCGTTCGGTCCAAAGTTTAACATTCCTCTGACGAGCTGATATCGGGGTCACTCCGAATGATGGCACGTTTGGCCAGAACATATCCGGGCTGATCTTTCATTTTGCCCTGAGCACGCGGGCATTGTCAACTGAACGACGGGAAGTCTCGGATGCAGGATACGATTATAATTATTGGGTCAACCGAATGCATGAGCAGTTCGATGATCAGCTCGTGCATGATCTTATTGCGGCTAGCAAACTGTTCAAAGAATCGTGGTTCTCTCCCACACTATCTGCTTCCTGGTATGAACAGGAATTACATTATATTCAGCAGCTGATCGAGGGATATCACCGGGAATCGTGACAACTTATTGTGATAAGAACCTGAAATAGTATACAGGAAAAAATTTTGCGCCTATCATGCAGTTGTGACGTTTTCATACCGTTCTAGAATAAGATCTATAATACGTTTTCCCGTCATTCCATCTCCGAATGGATTTTTCCAGTCCCGATGAACGGACTCCATTTTTTTAGCAGATTCAACAATTTTTTCCGATGAGATCCCAGAGAGCATATTAGATCCAACATCGATTGTTTCCGGCCGTTCGGTATTTTTACGAATGGTGACGCACGGCACCCCGAGTATGCAGGTCTCTTCCTGAACTCCCCCGGAATCTGTGAGCACAATCCGGGCATGCGCTTCCAGCTGGAGAAACTCCATAAATCCCAACGGATTGATCAAATGGATATTTCCGGTACTAATACCGAAGGACTCAAGCATCTTGCGGGTTCGCGGATGGACGGGAAAGACTACAGGCATACATAAATGTTTCTCGAGCAGGATAAGTCCGTGGATGATCTCTTCAAGGTTCGTGCGATTGTCCACATTTTCGGTCCGGTGAAGTGTGACGAGCAGATATTGGTTTTTCCTGAGATCAAACTGTCTTAAAATATCCGTGGCGCTTTCTGCAATCACTAGATTCTGCCGGACTGCATCAACAATCGTATTACCGGTAATAAAAATGGAATTCTCATGAATTCCCTCATGAATCAGGTTATTATAAGCCTGTCTTGTCGGTGCAAACAGTATATCGGCAATATGATCAGATACAATGCGGTTAATTTCTTCCGGCATTCTTCGGTCAAAACTCCGCAAGCCTGCTTCTACATGCCCAACTGGGGTGTGAATTTTTGATGCTGCAAGGGATCCCCCCAGGACCGTATTTGTATCTCCCTGAACCAGCACAATGTCAGGATTTTCTTTGTGCAGCACATCTTCGATTCCTGTCATGATCCGGGCCGTCTGAACCGCATGGCTTCCAGATCCGACATCAAGGTTATAGGTTGGCTCGGGCAAGTGCAGATCCTTAAAAAATGCACGGTCCATTTCGTAACTATAGTGCTGACCACTATGAAGGATGAAAAAAGGGGCTTTTTCCTGCTGGCAGGCACGGATTATCGGGGACATTTTTATAATTTCAGGGCGGGTCCCGAGAATAATTGAAATCATGATTTACACATTTTTATCCATTAGGGCAATAATAGTATGCATATTTGACTTGGGTAGAAATCACAAAAGGTGAAGTGATTGCCGAATCCTTGCCTGGCGAAATTCAGAGAATATCCGGTAGGATGATGTCCTTTCCAAGTTATCTCAAACCCTATTACAGAAGAGGCATAGTAAAAGAGGCAGTTCCGTTATGATCTAAACCACCTCAAAATCGGAAAAACATGACTTACTTTCAAGGAGTCTGGCAGAGCAAATAATATTTCAAAAGAATCGAACCGATCATCTGGTAGAATTTTTAGATCAAATCTTTTTTTGATGAAAAGAATATAGATATGATCGACACTCCTGAAAAACTATTAAAGCCGTAAATCTCCGTTGTACTGAGGGAGAGATTGCACATCAAATCAAAAGATGCACACATTTCATGAAACTTGAACAGTTATCGATTATTACCAAAACGCGATCCGGCATATAATAACCTCATTTTTTCCATTTTTCAGATGATCCCCCTAGGTTCGCGAAAACATAGAGACCGGTCATCCCACAATCTTTGCCTATTTCAACGGATCGGATAAAGATCACGAGGATATGCGGCTCATGAGCTTTTGCCGGCACCATATTATTGCAAACAGCTCATTCCGCTGGTGTGGGATGCGCGGCTGTGCACGAACCCCCAAAGAATAGTCATTGCACTGGCACACTGGTTCAACGATCCTACTATCAATACGATCGATTTCATCCCGGAATCATGGCTGCGTATCTGATCTATAACCCAAGGAATTACTTAACATCCTCAGAAATTGATCCCATCGTATTCTCACGGGTTCTTCCGGATGGCGTTTAAAAGGAAATTGAAAGCCTTGTGATTCCCGCTCTTATAATCTATTCAGATCCACAAAAAACCGGGTCATTTTTGAAATCCCGGTACGTGCTTCCAGCAAAATATTAGATAAATATCTGAATAATGTATATTCATCCATGACCCGTCATATGTGGTGAGTACCTCACTATGCGGTCTTACGCTGATGCCCCATGTGTTCTACCTGCGCTGTAATTATCTGTACCAAAAACCGTCCCCGGGATCTGGAGACTACACTTGTCTCCCTTTTGGCGCAGTCCCGTCTCCCCGGCTCTCTGATCGTAGTGGACGACAGCCCTGATGATGAAACACGGGAACTCCTGGAAACCCACCCCATTGCGGCTGTCGTTACAACCCGGTACATCCACACGGAGCAACCTCATTCCGGGCTTCCCGCCGCCCGGAACACCGGCATCAGAAATCTCCGGGATGGGACGGAAATAGTTATCTTTCTTGATGATGACGTGACCCTTGATAACGGTTATATCCACAATATCTGCGAAGTCTTAAATGACAATCCAGATCTATCAGGTATTTCGGGGCTTATTACCAATGAATATAGTGATCGGTTCCATCCAAAAAAACTTTTTCTGGCTTTCGTCGGATTGGTTAATCCGGTACTGGTACCGGCGACATTTTTTATACCCCGGGTCACCCGTACTGCTGAAGCGATGGGTCCGCTCTTTTTAAAAAGCGGGGCATCACGTGTTCCAGCCCAATGGTTAAGCGGGTGCAATATGGCATACCGCACTACTATCTTTTCTGAAGGATGGCGCTTTGATGAACAACTGACCCGCTATGCGCTGGGTGAAGATCTGATCTTTTCCCATATGCTGTATGAACGCGGGAAAAAACTAGCCCTTGTGTATAACGCAAGGCTGATGCACCGTACTTCCCCTGTCGGGCGCCTCCCGTCCCATAGCGCCCTCATGATGCGGTTCGGGTACCGGCGCTATGCGCAAACCTTGTTTTCCGGTAAATCGAATCTCAGATCATGGTATTATCACATCTTTGTCGCAGAGTTTATGGCAGCTTCTTTCATCCTTTCGATCCGATACAGAAGAAACCTGAGTTATTTCCGGGAAACTATACAAGCCTTCATTGCGATCAGACCATTGTTGTCCGATATTGAGAAGGGATCGCTTGAATCCCTCAATGCTATCCTATAAAATAGTGTTTGCACTGCATTACTCTGTTATATTCATGACATCTCTCTATTTTTATGGAAATATCAGGACACGGTACAACCGGTTTTTTTATCCTGATACATCCTATATTCATTTCATCCACAGAAGGATTTTCCATGAAGTATGTTATAACCGGTGGCTGCGGATTTATCGGTTCCCATATCGTGGATTTTTTAGCACAACGGGGCGATGAAGTAGTAATTATTGACGATCTGTCCAGTGGCACACTAGAGAATATCCTCATGCTCCACAATTCAGGCGCCGTCACTTTTGTGAGCGGGAGTGTGACCGACCCGGTTCTTTTGAAAAACACGTTCAGCGGTGCGGACGGGGTTTTTCATGAGGCTGCAATTACATCAGTACAACAATCCCTCAGAGATCCTGTACACACGCATGAGGTGAACAGTACCTGGTACGTTAAACATCCTTCTTGCCGCTCGGGATAGTGGAATAAAAAAAGTGGTGTTTGCCTCATCCGCTGCTGTATACGGGGACAGCCCTGCGTTACCCAAAAGAGAGGATATGCCCCCGGCCCCACTCTCCCCCTATGCAATAACAAAAATTACCGGTGAATACTATTGCAGCGTTTTTTCGTCCCTGTATGGTCTGCCCACCCTCTGCCTGCGTTATTTCAATGTGTTTGGTGACCGTCAGGATCCCCATTCCGAATATGCTGCAGTAATTCCCAAGTTTATCATCCGCATGCTGAACAACGAGTCCACGGTCATTTTCGGTGATGGACAACAAACCCGGGACTTTGTTTTTATCGATGACGTGGTCCGGGCAAACATTCTGGGTATGGAGAGCAGTATTGAAGGAATTTTTAACATCGCGGGAGGGGAACAGATTTCTCTCAACGTACTCGTCGGTTTGCTCCGCGATTTGACCGGCTCCACATTGGATCCGCACTATCTTCCTCCGAGGAAAGGGGACATCCTTCATTCCGTTGCCGATGTCAGCAGGGCACGTTCGAAATTAAAATTTGCCCCGGAATATTCAATAAAACAGGGACTGGCAAAAACACTTGACTGGTATAGCCATCGCTGATTACTTGTACTTTCTTATTCTTATCGTAGTGAATTCTCCAGGATCTCCCCTGCTGTCCACATTATTGCATTCCTTGGTTTTGTTCAGCACATTACCTCTCGCATTCGTGTAAACCAAACGAGAGGTTCGTCCTGCAGACTGGTATATTGCATTGATCTTCTCGCAGAGCCGTTTCTAGGTAAATTGTTCTGAATATGCAACAATTGCCTCCTGATCCCATGTTTTTTCAAAGGTACATTGCATTGAGTTGGATAGATCCAAAGGATTGTCAGTCTCAATAAGAAGACCCTATTTTGTTGAAGAGATCACCACCGGTCTCCCTGTAGAAATTGCACAGAGATTGCGCGATTCTTGTCGGAACATGCTCAGGGGTACTCTCACGGGGACGATCCCTGTGGATTACCTGAACCCCTCAATTACCCGGGAGCCATTACCCGGGGCGGCGTTTCCGGTACGACTCCGGCCATTCGAACAGGTGGTCTGGTCCGGGGAACGCCAATACATCGACACTTTTTTCTGCAGTATCAGATCTCAGGTCAGGACATCATGCGGCATCCGTAAAACATTGTCATTTCCGGATGAGACTCTCGTGGATGCCAATAAGTTTTTGCACCATTATGGTGTGATCGAACCGCTCCTCTGCTACGGCCCTTGCCGCAATCCCCATCCGAATCCGCTCATCGGCATGCGTTCCAACCCACTGCACCGCTCCGTGAAGCGCCGGAACATCACGAGCAGGAACAAGCAACCCCGTCTTTTCTGGCTCCACAAGTTCCGGGCAACCTCCAACGTAAGTCGCAATAGCGGGTATACCACAAGCGAATGCCTCCATGATGACCGTGGGGAATCCCTCCGTATATGAGGGAAGGAGAAGACAGTCAGATATATTATACCACATCCTGACCTCTTCTGGGGATTTCGAACCGAGAAATATGCAGTTTTCCGGATGGGGGGGGATGGCCCCCGGTCCAATGAACACGAACCGGAATTCTCTGCACATACCCGCAACGCTGATCAGTTCATTGATCCCTTTCCAAGGATGCAGCCTCCCAATAAAGAGAAAGACCGGGTCCTCCGGAGGCAGACCGAGATCCTTTCGAAGAGGTTCCTTTGGGGCGGGCCGGAAAAAATTCGTATCCACACCCGTATGAACGGCAGAAGTTTTTTCAGGGTGCGCCCCGATTGAAATAAGGATTGATCGTAACTCTTCGCTGGATGTCAGGATATAATCCGATCGACGGATCATCGCACGGGTCACTGACATGAAAAATGAATTTTTGAACGGGAAGATCCGTGCATCGTCCCCATGGAATTTCAGTACCGAGTGGGCAGTTTTTTCTTTTAAATAATGCTGGTACCACACCACTGTGGGGAATATATTCGGCCTGCATAATATCGACATCGCTATCGTGCACCAGCATTAAGGACTGATAGATGAATGGAACATAACCTGTAAGAGACCCGCTTTTTTTTACGGCCATTTTTACGATAACATCGTGCTGAACGAGATCATCCACCATTCTTTTAACAAATATTCCCCGGGTGGTATCGGTTAGGATCACCCCGCTTTGCCTCCTTGGAGGCTCAGGTGGAAACATGTTGGAAAAAAGGCCAAGGGTATATCTATGCATATGATTCATCCATTTCAATTAAAAATTTTACAGGTTATTAAATGGAGTTTCAACAGACATATATTTAGTTGCATCAAGTCTGGGATTTCACGATTGTATCAGGAACGTTATATTTAAATCTCTCCGATGAAACCAAAACCGGACAACAGCTGTGTACACTGATTTGAGATTTTTCAGGATTTGACAAGGATATTGAAAGTGGAGCTCATTCTCTCAGCGATTTGCGGGCCGGTGAGACCATTTTGTTCAAGCAGGTACTGATAATTCCCGGCTTTTTGAAATGCATCAGGAACACCGATGGTAAGTTGACGAGGACCCGGGGGCTTACCACTCAAATATTCCGCGACCGCTCCCCCCAGACCTCCGATGACAGTATGTTCTTCCACGGTTACGATAAGTTTCACGTCCCTGCATGCAGCATTTATTATTTCAGTATCGAGCGGTTTTATCGTATGCATGTTGATGACAGCAGCAGAGATTCCTTTGGATTCAAGCAGTTTAGCTGCAACGAGAGAATGATATACCATCGACCCTGTAGCGATAATTGCAATATCCGAACCACTTTTCAGCGGAATCGCCTTCCCGATTTCAAACGGGTAATCTTCTTTATTAACGATTGGGTTGTTCAGAATGCCGGTGAGTCTCAGATATATCGGACGGGGATACTTGGCAACAGCTTGAGTAGCTTTCACAACTTCCGTACAATCGGAAGGAGAGAGTATACAAAGCCCCGGTATTGCACGCATTAACGCAACGTCTTCAATACCATAGTGCGTGTTGCCAAACATTCCCATGGCAAAGCCGCTTCCAAGACCCACCAGTTTAATATTTAAACCCATATATCCCATGTTCAGCCGCACCTGTTCGTAACTGCGCATAGCGGCAAAATTCGCAAAGGTTGTGGCAAAAACGATATAGCCCTCTTTTGCAAGTCCCGCAGAGATACCTACCAGATTTTGTTCAGCGATTCCCACATTCAAAAATTTTTCAGGAAATTGTAAACGGAAACGATCTAATCCGGAGGTTAAACATAAATCTGCCGAAAGTACAATCAGGTTCTCTAGATCCCTCCCTAATTCAAGCATCGTAATGCCGAATGTTCCCTGCTGTCCCAATTTCGACCATAATCTTGCATTCAATGAATTAATTTGAATCATAGTAAGCTCGTTTCAGGGACCAAGTTCCTTAATCGCCGCGTCGTACTGAGCTTGTGTCAGCCGGTTGTGATGCCATTCGTTATTGCATTCCATAAATGAAACCCCCTTCCCTTTCACGGTCCTGGCAATAATTACCCGGGGGATATCAGTCCTTGTACCAGCACGGAAAGTTTCATATATACTGCTCACATTATGCCCATCTACCGTGGCGACGTCCCAGCCAAACCCTTTCCAGATTGTCTCATAGTCTGCCGCCATAATATCACACCTTGCACCATCTGACTGCATGTCATTTCCATCGATTATCGCGACAAGGTTTGAGAGTTTATAATGTTTTGCGGCCATCGCTGCTTCCCATACTGATCCCTCATTACACTCCCCGTCTCCCATTAAGACATAAACCTTATAACTCTGGCCGCGTTTCTTTCCAGCTAATGCCACACCTACACCCAGTGAAAGGCCATGGCCTAGGCTGCCGCTTGAAAATTCAATGCCCTTATCCATATTCATGACAGGCTGGCCTGGCAGAAATCCCCCGTTTTTTTCGAACGTTGAAAGTTCCTCAAAGGAGATGAGTCCCGCCTCAGCCAAGGCAGTATAATACCCCAAGGTGCCGTGCCCTTTACTGAGAATAAACCGGTCCCTCTCCCCCCAGCGGGGATTTTTCGGATCGATTTTCATGATCCCCCCATAAAGAACCGCCATTATTTCTATTATCGACAAACCTGAACCAAGATGCGCACCATTGTTACCTGCAGATAATGCTAGGTCCAGCGCATTTTTGCGCATCCGGTTTGCCATTTTCTCAATATTTTGTATAATCTGGTTTTTCGAAGTCATATTTAACACAAAGAAAAATTATAGTCCGCCATCCACCCGTATTACTTGCCCGGTCAAATATGATGACTTATCTGATGCCAGAAAAAGAGCAGTATTTGCAATATCATGAGGATTGCCAATACGTTTCATATCGGTCTGAAGGATGGTATCCTGTATCACTTTATCCGTCATACTGGAGATCATGGACGTCTGGGTTATGCCGGGTGCAATGGAATTTACTCGCACTCCGAATTCGCCAAGTTCTGCCGCCATTGCCTTTGTTGCACAAATAACGGCTGCTTTGCTGGCACCATAAACAGAACGACCTGCATTACCATCAATACCTGCGGATGAGGAAATATTAATTATACTCCCTTTTTTTTGCCGAATCATCGTTTTAGCAATATATTGTGTGAATACGAATGGTGAAAAAAAATTTACCTCAAATACTTCATGCATCTTTGTTATGGGCGACATGAGAAACAATGCATTATATGTCACTCCGGCATTATTCACAAGGGCATCAACTGTTCGTTTTGCGGAAGTAATTGATTTTACCGCGGTCTTCAACTGATCATGATCCACCAGGTCAAAATAGACCGGCCAGATCTCCACATGATATTTCTCAGAAAGCGCATGTGCATTGTCTTCAAATTCTTCGGTCTTCGTACGTGCACAAGCCCAAACATTTGCCCCGTTTGCGGCAAATGTTTCAAGTATGACGTTCCCGATTCCGCGTGCAGAACCCGTGATTATTATATTTTTATCCTTGAGCAGCATTTTTTCACCCTTTATCCTATTCCACCATCGACACGGATTATCTGACCGGTAATATATGATGACAGGTCTGATGCTAAAAATAAAATGACCTCTGCAACTTCGGCCGGTTGCCCCATGCGCTTAAGGTCACTTTTTGCCATAAATTTCGCCATGACCTCTTCCGGCAGTTTTTCTGTCATATCTGTTTTAATAACGCCCGGGGCAATGGCATTAACTCGTATCCCGGATGCCGCCAACTCGGCGGATAATGTTTTTGTTGCACCGATAACTGCAGCTTTACTTGCAGTATATGATAATTGCCCGGGATTACCATCTATTGCAGATATGGAGGATATATTGATAACACTACCGGAATTATGCCGTATCATATTCTTGGTGATGTACTGGGTAAAAAGCATCTGGGAGAAAAAATTCACTTCAAAAACTTTTTTCATCTGCTCCATGGTTGTCATATGAAACAAAGCATCACAGGTCATACCGGCAACATTAACAAGGATGTCCACAGGTTGCTTTGACTCTCTGATTGCATGAGCTGCTATTTTTATCTGTTCCGGATCAAGGAAATCAAAATAAACCGGTGTAATCGACACATTATTATTTGCTGCCAGTTCTCCCACGTGTTTCTCAAAATCGGCATTTTCATACTGACAACATGCCCAGACATTTGCCCCGTTCTGGGCAAAAAGATCCAATGTCGAACGGCCGATACCTTTTAAACAGCCGGTTATTACCGCATTTTTCCCTTTTAATAACATCTCCCACCACTCCCAAACTTACTCATCCTATAGATCATTAAAAGGATTCCGGTACCTCATTTGCAATTGCAGCGAAATAAAATCCGCGTTTGATATTAATCAAACCTGCGAACCCTGGTTCTCTCTCAGAATAACCCATCGCACCAGACGATTGAGGGTCATGATCCCGTCCCAGGGCAGAATAAAGTCGTGCATAGTCCCGGGAATGACGACCCGATCCGCGCCCCCCCACGTGACCTGCCTGGCAAATGATTCCCGTTTTGCGGGGTCGAGGATCCCGATCGAGACTGCCTGGATCTTACGGTTTACTAAGGGGATTACTTCATCCACCGTAGTGATCTCTTTTGTAAAAATGCATTTTCCCTGGATTGGCTCTTCCAGGCAGATATCCTGATCGATAAAGATAGTCCACCCCAGATCATGGGATGCCACGCAGTTTTTCCCATCCGACAACAGGTACCGGGCCCGGGCATTAATAATATGTACCGACAGGCCTGACGAGATCTTCTGGTTGCGGAGTGCCTCCGGCAGCCGCTCAAAGGAGTCGCGCAGCCACGCTACTATCATATCCAGCGGGTACCGGCTTTTCACCAGAAACAGGACATGCGGCGAAGAACATGCCATCTGGTTAAAAACTGCTATGTCTTTTACGAACTGGTCCAGGGATTTTTTAAAACCATCCGATTCGATATATTCCCGATCGAACACGGCAAACGAATATTTCGGGCCAAAGATAATCGTCTCGCAGTGATCCCGGCAGGGAAGACGCGAGATCGAGCGGATCGCTTCGCTTCCCCCAAAGATGATTCGGCAATCGGCGGCAAGGGAAAATTTCTCACTGGCCTCCGTGGATTTTCCTTCAAAGGTTACAACAGCTATCGCGGCAAGCACTTTTTTCCCTGAGTAGGTTGTGCCCTCATAATCTACAGAAATTGCCGGGAATTCACGGAGAATGGACAGGATCAGCGGGACGTACTCCTCAGGCATCTTAACCATGCTGCCGTTCTTTGAGAGGAGGGCCTGAACAATCGAAAAGAATCCCAGGGTCGGCATGTTCGCCGCGATCCAGTGGCATACAATCCCCCGGGGCTGTGCCATCATCAGGATATTTGTCTCATTTTTACAAAAGCCATCGAGGTACCGTTTATCGGAGTAATTGACCTGACAGATCCGGTCAAGGTTCTCGCGGCGCAGCCACAGTGAGATATAACTGACTCCCGGGAGCGTGTTGATCTCCGGGTTTTTGAGTACGTTTTTTCCCAGCACATCGAGGATTTTTATGACGGCGTCAAGCGGCATCGCAGCAAGGGTTTCCCTGCAGGTATCGACACTTCGGGCAATCTCCTCAAAATCCTGATACGATTGCCTTTCAAACTTTCCATCCCTAAGGTAACAGGTAATCATCAGCGAGACTCCCGGAACGTATCGCCGCACCCGCGCAACTCGGCTTTCTCCACCCGCGAGACAAACCGGAAATACCGGCCCTTGCGCCCGCACGGACAGTCATCCACACCGACCTGCAGGCCAAGATCCTCGGTCAGGATCGCTTGGTCGTAATAACTGTCGGCAAGAACGCTCATCACCTCAATCAACCCGGTTTTGCCGATATCGCAGGGCTCAAGTGTGAATGGATCGCGGATGATGACCTGGGAAAAGCAGGGCACGTGCTTGTTGCCGTACTCGCAGTCAACAAAGATGATACCAGTCTGCTCGGCCATCCCGTAGAAATCCAGGATCCGGTTCGGGTGCGTATCGAATATTGCGGCGATCGTCTCTGAAAACGTCTCTTTTGAGACCGCGAGATCCCGCATCTTCTTCCAGCCGCCACCGTGGAACAGCATGAAGTTCTCAAAGGAGAACCGGAATCCCTCCTTTTTGAGCTGCTTGTAAAAGACGGTCCAGATAATATACGTGAATCCGAATGCGTACACCTCTTCGTGCGAATAGTTTTCGACAATATCCCGGATAACCGGCATATTCAGGACAAGTTTTCCCTCTTCCTCCCTGAGCAGGTAAAAGGTTTTTTTTGCATAGATGCTTAAGCCCCGGACACCGGCAGTCCGTGCGGAAAACGCCACTTTTGGGCTGTTGATGCCTTCATGGTCGATGACAAGAAATATTTTCCGGTTTTTCCCCAGGTATTCAGATAGGATGCATTTGAGAGCTTTTATCTGGTTTAACGTGGTGGCTTTGTCAAGCGGGATCCTGCTTGGTGTGCCGCCTGTTGTCCCGCTGGACTGGAGGACTTTTACGATCTCCTGCTCCGGGCAGGTCCTGAGATCGAAGAGCTTGAACATCTGTACCGGGATATATGGTATATCTTCCAGTTTTTGAATGGCATTAATGTTAATACCCTGTTTGGAGAAAAAATTATCAATCTGCCGGTTGTTGTGTCTGGCAGTTTTTAGCTGTTGCCTGATGATCGGCAGGAGGTACTCGTTTTTCTGCTGGTCTTCCGAGAAGTACGGGGCCTGATTGAGGAGTTCACCCCGGGTCGGGTCCTTTGTCGCGACAGGTTCGGTTTTCGGCATTATTGTAATCCTCCTTCTTTTTTTTCCCGCTTGGCAACAATTGAGGCCGCAATCGCCTGCCTGTCCACTTTGTTGGATGCGTTGAGCGGGAACTCCCGGACAAAATATATGGCGGTTGGGATCTTGTAGGATGGCAGGTGCTGCGTGCACCGCGTGAGGATCTTTTCTTTGAGTGCCGTTTCCGGGGCGTTATCCGGCTGGACAACTGCAACCACAGCCTCGCCCATGATCTCATCTGGCAGCCCGAGCACCACACAACCGGTGACACCGTCCAGGGAACAGATAAAATCCTCGATTTCATTCGGGGAGATACGGTACCCCCCGGATTTAATAAAATTTTTTGCCCGCCCTGTGATATAGATATACCCGTCATCATCAACGGTGGCAATATCCCCGGTATAAAGCCGCCCGTTTTTTATGACGCTTTGCGTACCTTCTGGATCCCCATAATAGCCCTTCATGATATTGTCACCGCGTGCGGTGATCTCACCGGTCTCCCCGGGTTGTACCGGTTTCCCGTTCTCGTCGAGTACTTCGAGCGTGACGCCCGGGATGCCTTTTCCAATAGAACCGATATGGGTAAGTACCTGTGCCGGGGGGAGATATGCAAGCCGGGCCGTGGCTTCTGTCGCGCCGTACATCACAAAAAACTTTTTTTCCGGGAACGCTTCGGCGATCAATCGGATGTACTTGTCGGGCAGATGACCACCGGCCTGCATCATATACCGGAGGGTCGGGAGTTTTTCTTTGAGAAACGGGGTCTTGTTGATCAGGATCTGGTACGTGCTCGGGACACCGGCAAATCCGGTGCAGGAAAAGGTATCGATATCCCGTATGACACCGCCAAGGAAAATATTATTGGAGAGCACGATGCTGCCGCCGGCCCTGACGTGGGTATGCAGCAGCGATGCTCCATAGCAGTAAAAGAACGGGAGCGTGGCGCAGATCCGGTCGTGCGATGTCAGATCGAGGTACTTTACTATCGATCCCGTGTTGGCGCACAGGTTTTTATGCGTGAGCATGACGCCTTTCTTTGCGCCGGTGCTCCCGGAGGTGAAGATCACGATTGCGACATCATCGTCCTCCATGCGAGGGCTCATATACCGTTCTGTGTGCGGAAGTACCAGAAGGAGATCCTCGGTAAATACGTTCCCGTTGTTTGTGATCTTTGACCGGTATTTTTTCTGGACAAATGATGCCTGGATATGACATTCGCGGAAGATGACTCCCAGCTGTTCATCCGATATCCGTGTTTCTGCAAGCAGGGCCATGTTCCCGCTCTTTATAATCGCAAGATAGGCTATAACAAAAAACGGGGTATTTTCCGAGAGCAGGAGGCACTCGTTTCCTCCTCCCAGGATTGTATTCAGGTATGCTGCGAGATCGTCAACTTTGGATATCAGATCCCGGTATGTGAGGATGCCATCACGGGATAGGATACACTCTTTTGGGGGATCTTGACACAGTTCAAAGAGATAATCGACGAAATTCATAACCGGTTACGTGAGATATTTATGGAGAATTTCCTTCACTTTTCCGTAATTTTCCATCGCGATGATATCATCCATATCAATCTCAATATCAAATTTTTCTTCAATCATGGCCACAATCTGGAGATGTTTCAAGGAGTCCCACTGCGCGCAGGAGTTATAGGCAAGCGTGTCGGTAACTTCCGGTGCCGGTATTCCGAGAACTTCGCAAAAAATATTTTTTATCGTATTCTCATCGAATGATGCCATATCATACCTCGAGTAAAATTATGCAAAATGCAAGTGCCATTCCTGAACTGTGCGATAAACTGATTTTTATATGCATTTTTTCGTTGTACTCTTTATTAATCCTGACGTACGGAACACCCGTTTCGTTGTTTATGATCTCAATTGCAGGATAAAATATATGGGTGATGTTCAGACTGGAAAGCGCTTTTATCACAGCTTCTTTGCCGGCATACCGTGCGGCAAGGTGAGGGGCAGGAGCATCCTTTGAGAGACAATAATCAAGTTCGTTCTCCGTGAAATTCTTTCTGAGAAATGCGGCAAATGCAGGATCGCGGAGATTTTCAAACCGCTTGATCTCTTCTATGTCTGTACCTATGCCGATGTCCTGCATAAATCGGTTAACCTCGCATTCCTGTATTTGGGTTACAGGGACACCGTGCGTTTTTTTAAAATCTGTATCATGCGTGTCACATGCCTCGTATGACTTTCTTGAATCGTTTCCGATCAATTGCGTAATTATCTTTCACGACTTTATCGTCATCGATGTCATTGGGCACCCTGGAACCAAGTGTGATGTAAACGTTGTTTCCTATCCTGATCTGATTTTCAAGAATAACATTCGGGCCGATCCATGCATCATCCCCAATTATTACTGATTCACCTACCGTTACTCCGGCACAGATCAGACATCGTTTTCCAATTGTTGTTCCCTGTCCGATAGTATCGAGGTTGTCGATTTTTGTCTGTTCACCAACCTCTGTATACCCTTTGAAGATTGCACGATGGAGTTGTGTATTTGCATGAATATCCACATCACGGTGGAGATGCACCCCGCCAGAAGGTTGGACCACTTGCCCATTTGTCGCACCACCTGCAGGTAACGGGGAGTTTCCGATGACACTGTTGGATCTGATGACAGATCCTTCGTCGATGATTGTCTGTTCATGGATGATAACGTTTTTTTCGATAACAACGTCTCTTCCGATAGATACGCTGCGCGCAGAAATGACTGTGCTCGGATGAATTTTCGCTGATGATGAAATCCGGTTGGCAAAAGGCTGAAGTACAAATTCCGGGTATTGGCTCAGCACGGACCTGAAGGGAATAAAATGAATATTGAGGATCCCGAGCTGATGCAATGCCCCACCCGTCAGGGAACCTGGAAATTAGAGAAGGTGTTGTGATTACACAGGAAATGGAGGGATTGTCAATAATTTTTTTTACCTCATTTTCCCGAACTGCATATACTATCTGTTGCGGATAGTGTGAAAACAATGTCCCCAGTGACGAAAAAATGCCATCCCGGATTATTTCCGTTTTTTCCGACAGGAAATCTGATAATTTCATAAATATCCTCTGAAACTCATTTCAATCCTGAAATGTAATCCCATTTCAAGAACATTGAGAAACATCTCCCGAAGGTCCCTTTACCTCGCGGGTCACGACAGAATAATCCGGTATAACCACGTCTTCGCCCAGAGATATTCCATCTGTTATCGAACAGCGCTTGCCAATCTTTACGTGATTTCCAATCCTTGCATATCCCCCGATCATGGTTCCTTCAGATACGGTTACATGTTGTCCAATTTTTATTCCATGACCGACTTCGACGCCAGCCATTATGACCGATGATTCTCCTATTTCGGTATATTCTCCAAGAGAGCTTTTATCGATACATGCATGAGGGCAGATATGTACGTTGTCGTGAATGATGACTCCGCCAAGATGGACTACCGGTATGATTTCACCCGCAATCCTCCGTAATTCAAACCCTTCAGACCCGATCACCACTCCCTGTCCGATGGTTACGTGATTTCCGATAATTGTATTTTTTTCAATTACCACATTTTTTTCAATAGTACAGAAATCTCCGATAATTACCCGGTCATAGTCAATTATTGCAGTCGGGTGAATTTCATTTCCCTTTCCAAGAGATCCAGCCTTTACCCTTTGGCAGAGACGGGTTTTCGGGGCAAGGTAATTAAAAAATTTTAAGCAGATTTTCATAATGTATTGCATAACTGAAGTATGCATGAACCAGGAATCCGCCACAGCAGGACTTTTTATTTTCAGGAAAATTGTTTGCAGGATCATGAGAATAATACCGTAATTGTCTTCATGTTCAGTTTGATGTCGATATACTCTCTCCTTGGGTCTGATTCAGTATTTACGCTTATTTGTCGATTATTAGGATTGTGTATTCTCACCATTAATGGAGGTACAGAACCGGGAGGGGGACCACCCTCCGCAGAGATGGTGAGCCTGTCTCTCTCATTTTTACAGCTTATCTTGACTCGTCTCCGGTCTTTAAACCACTCCACCACCGCTCCTGCAGTCGTCACCCATGCATCGTCAGCTTGGGCACTTTTCACCAGTTCCGCGTAGAGCCCGGACCAGTCCCGTGGCGGTGTCAGGTTCTCGTAGTGCCAGAGTATCGTCACAGCCCCCCCAATTTTTTTGCATAATCAAAAATACGGTCACAGTACATGCGTGCCGCGTGCTCATCGAGATGCATGCACGGTGTTTTCACCCAGCCATTGTCAGTGGGCGCCCAGCAGAATTTCCCAACGAGCCCGAGGTCCTGGATGTGGAGCGGGAGTTCCAGGAGGGTCTGTGCAGTGCGCGGCCGGTATACCTGCAGGGTACCCGCACGGAAACCGGCATCGTCATTGTACCCGAATGTTGTGTCGTACGAGTACCCCGCTTCATCCAGTACCTTCCAGCTGTTCTGGTCAAAAAGGAGCCAGTGCGTCCGGTTGCCGGGCGTCTTTCCCTCAAGCCCAAGTGCTGCCATCTCCTGTCTTCCGCGTTGTGCGTCAGCCCAATTATCAATGCCGTGAACACCGGCTTCCCATCCGCCATGATCCAGATCGCGCCGTAAATCCGTTTTCTCTTTAATGTCATACACGACCGCCCGGTACGGGTGCGCCCGCACGCCCGGGTCATCCTTTTGGGGTACGAAAAAGAAAGTTGAACGAACATCAAGCCGATTCTCAAGGGTCTTCCAGTGTTCAAAGAGTGACCAGGGATCCGGTCCAATCCCGCACTTGGCACAAAACAGGTTAAAGCCGGCACGGAAATTCCCTTGTTTAAAACACTGGTATGCCGCATAGCCCACCGTGAGAATACGGCATTCCCTGACGGAAGTGATATCAACGTCATGAGTAAGGGCCACCATGTAGGGGTGCCCCCATGGCGCGGGAGGGATCTCCACAAGGATCGTGTATTTTTTCAGTTCCTGCCGGAGAGCGTCAATCAGGAGATCGCACACCGGTTCGTGGAGATGGGGCTGACCGGTCGTGAGCAGATCGCTGATTTTTTTAAAAATGTCATTGCCCGTTAGATCGATGAGGTTTTCCGTGCAGCCCGGTACTTCAGCTTTGCGGGCAATCACGACATCGTACTGCTGTCCGGGCACATACCAGTCCCACGGCACCTTGAGGAGCTGGAATGCCTCTTCAACAGCATATTTGTCCGGATAGCACACCCCGATACTCATAATAACCTAGATTATCCCCATCTCACTAAGCCTTTCCGGCAGATACTTCTTCGTCACAAAGTCAAGCCCGCGTGCTGCAAATGCCTGCTGTTCTGACTTCAGCCCCATGTCGATCTGAAGGCTGATCTGTTTTTTCCAGTAGTCCGTGGCAAAACGGGGGTCTGTCAGCTCGGCATTGAGTGCCTCCACATCTTTTTCGGTCAGCTTGTCGGAAGGAAGGTTGTAGTCCCGGATATCGCTCGGCTGCAGGCCAAGGAACTGCGATCTAGGAGTGGCCAGAAGTTCCGACATGTGTGCGCTCTTGATAGCACCATAAGCAACGGACGCAAAAATGCGGTACGACCATGGATCGCCATCGGTGAAAACGAGCACGGGAAGATCCCAAGTCGAACTTATCCTGTTGAGCATGCGGCGGGTCGAACGCGCCGGTTGTCCTTTCAGGTGCACGAGAATCGCGTTGAACTCTTCATCAAATCCGTTCTCGATGAGACGGTCGTACATACCACCCGTCTCAATAGCGATAACGAACTTTGCATCGTGATCAACAAATTCGATATTCTCCACATTGTTGGGAATTGTATACCCCGCCTGCCCGACATCGTCCTGGCAATGGATCGTCTTCATCCCGCGACGCGTCTCTTCCCGGATCCGCATCGGGCCATAGATGGACGCGCCGTTCTCTTCGGGGTGGAGGTGGAACCCCTCGCGGGGGACTTCCGAGAGGATCTCGAGGTCTTCGATCAGGAAGTTGCTCTCGTCCTGGGCGCTGAATTTTGCGCGCTTCCACCCTTCCGAGATATAATACATCTCTCTCAGGGTCGAAGACCGGTTCTCGGTCAGCTGCTGCTTGATAAACCCGATCACATACGCCATCTTCAGGAGGTGCGTGGCGCTCTTGGCTGAAGCGGCCGTGCGCATGCTCTCCCGGTCACCATATTTCCATACCTCGCTTGCATCATCGAACTCAATATTGTATTTCGTCCGGGTCGGGAGCGAGATTGAGGGGATCTCCCCGGTCTTCATTTGATCATACCAAGCACTGGCAATCCCGAGCAGGGCTGCCATTGACTTCTTCTCAAGTTCTTCCCTAGACATCGAGGTCCACCACCATCTTCCGGGAATCATCTATCCCGCGTATATCCAGCAGGCCTCCGCCTTTCCCGGTATAGATTGCCCGCCATACCTCTTTTGACGGAACAGTTACTTTCCAGACTTTGGTGAACTGGCCGTCAATCTCGCTCACAAAATCCGCTTTGGGAACGGCATCGACAGCAGGATCAGCGGATATATCATACAATGAGATCTCACCATCATACCCGCTATAGTTGGCGAGTTCGATCGTAACCTTTCCGTCGCGGGACGATTTCTTGGCAATCATCTTGCGCATGAGTTTTCCCTCGATAGGTGTTGTGTCGACAACCGGTTTTTCAACAATCTCGCTGACTTTCGAGGCGATCTCGGGAATGATAGCACAGACAGCCCGGGCTCGGTCTTCGGCCTGTTTGTTTTTGTCCCTGCGCGAGACAAAGTTCTTGAGTTCGCGGCCAAGGTCCTGGAGGACGAGGACGATCTCCTTCTCAATTTCCGGGATACTGGCAATGGCGTCCTTGCTTTCGCTGGTAAACGGGACATTTGTTGATGCCACATGGACCAGGATCAGGACCGGTCCGAACCGGAAGTCCCTGCTGCGTGATGTTATATAATTTCCAGTTGACATTCGTGACGCACTCAGTGATGGCACAGGCCCCCTGCTGGTACATGAGCGGGACCCGGTTGGCAAACCGGAGGAGGATGGCATTGCCTTCAACCGGGAGTTTTCCCCGTACCCGATCGCCGCCTCGACCATGAACGGGTGACCGGAAAAGACCGAACTCGGGCGGGTCCGGGCAGCGACAAAATCCATCTGGAACTCCTTGTCCAGTCCTCGTCGGATCAACTCTTCTCCGATAGGGGAGAGGCACTGGGAGGTTGGAGGGGCGGGGACGGCGACTGCCTGCATGGCGGACAGAAGGGACTTGAGTTCGTCCATGGAAAGACCGTTTGCTTTTACCGTACTTTTGAGTCCGGCCCGTTCACCCATCTCCTGCGCCGTCTTTTTCCCGACCCGGCTGAAATTTTCAACGAGAAAATCAGCCAGTTTCTGGTCGCTTGCCGCCACCATCCGCTTGAGCTGGCCAAACTCGATCCCGTGGGGGTGCGGTTGTATTGCCAACGGGCAGGCAATCACTTCCTGGCTCACACGCTCGAACGTGAACGATTCGTCATCCAGTTCGACCCGGAACCGGGCATGGGGGTTGACTACGGATGTGTACCGGAGATATTCGAGCAGCTTCTTCTTTGCCGACATGGTACTCTTGAACTCGATCTGCACCCGCGTGCCATGAGTGCGGTCCCAATCAAAGGGCTGCTCGGAGATGATATCCGGCTCGTTCGTCTCGATCCTGATCTGGATCTCAAACCGGTGGGCCGGTTCTTTGGCACCGGTGCGGGATATGACCACAGTCGGAAGGCCGCTGGTCAGCTGCGCATACAGCACTGCGGCAGAGATACCTATACCCTGCTGTCCCCGGGTCTGCCGGATCTGGTGGAACCGCGACCCGTAGAGGAGTTTGCCAAACACATACGGGACCTGCGCTGCTATGATACCAGGCCCGTTGTCCTCAACAATAATACGGAAAATATCGGGACCGGTCTTTTTTATGCTGATGAAAATATCCGGGAGCACCTGCGCCTCTTCACAGGCATCCAGTGCATTGTCCACGGCCTCCTTGATGGTGGTGATAACCCCCCGCGTGGGAGAGTCAAAACCAAGGAGATGCTTGTTCTTTTCAAAAAATTCTGCAACACTGATGCTGCGCTGCTGTTTGGCGAGCTCGTCAGCGAGAGCCAAGCGCAACCACCCCGGCAATCGCAGCTTTTAACCCGATCGTCTTCTGCTCACCGGACTTCAGATCCTTGAGCGTCACCTCCCCGGATTCCACTTCACGCTTCCCGATGACAATCGCGAAGTCCGCGGATTTCGAGGCATGGGCAAGCTGGGCTCCGAGACCGCGTTCCATGAGATCCATCTCGGTTCGGATACCGGAGTCGCGGAATGCGCGGGCGACTTCGAGGGCACGTTTTCGCCCGTCTTCTGTGCAGACGATACTGATAACCGTATCTTTTTTCTGCCGGACCTCCCCAAGGGAGACCATTACGCGGTCAAAACCTATGGCAAACCCGCAGGAGGCAGTATCGTCCCCGCCGAAGAGATGGGCAAGGCGATATGTCCCTCCGCCAAGGATCTGGTTTTCAGCCCCGAGGTTATCGGCAAACCCTTCAAAAACAGTACCGGTATAATAGTCCAGGCCTCTCGCGATCCCGAAGTTGAGCGAGTACCTCACACCCGCTGCATCGAGAGTAGAAATGGTCTGTTCGATCCGATCTTTCCCTGGAACCTGCCCTGCAATCTCGAAGGCATCGGCAAGGTCCCCGCTCCCGATAAGGGCTACGAGTGAATCCGCGAGATCCGGCTTTTCCATGGTATGGAGTGTGGCTATGAGCCCGTCGAAATCTTTCTTGTCGAGATGCGCCATGACCCTGCGCTGTGCCGGAGGCTCAAGATCCAAAAGAAGATTTTTCATGAACGAGAGATGGCCGACTTTCAGCTCGTACCGCACGCCGGTTGCATTCAGCATGTCAGCAGCAAGCATGATCACTTCCGCATCAGCGGCCGCGGTATCAGCGCCGATGAGTTCCACACCAAACTGCCAGAACTGGCGGTACCGCCCTTTCTGCGGCCGCTCGTACCTGAAGCAATCGGCGAAATAACACCAGCGCAGGGGTTTTGGCGCAACCTTTGCCTCATTGATGTACATGCGTACGACCGCTGCAGTGATCTCCGGGCGCAGGGCAAGCTTACGGCCGCCTTTGTCTTCAAAAACATACATCTCTTCAACGATTCCCTCGCCAGACCGCATGGTGAAGAGCTCAAGGTCCTCGAACTCCGGAGTACAGACTTCCCGGTAGCCCCAGCGGCGAGCAACTTCCCGCATGCGCCATTCCGTGGCGCGCCGCGCTTCCATCTCATCCGGTAAAAAATCTCTCGTGCCTCGTGGTTTCTGGAGCATGGTTGTAAAGTCCTTATTCAGGACCGTTCGCATCACATTATTTCTTATTCACCCTTCCGGGCGGCACACTGCCAAGAAGCCGTTGCAGGGTGCCTTCATCTTTCCATATCTTCTCCTTTTTCCGGTTGACAAGGAGATACATCGCCGCAAGAATCAAGCCAAGGCCGAGAAGTTCAAAATCGGGAGCGAAGAATGCCACTTGAAAACCAAGGGTCGCGAGCGCGCCATAGGCAACACCCCAGTAAGCAGCCGAGCGGTATCCCGGAAGCCCCGTCCTGAAAAATATCCGCGCGTCCCTCAGCCAGAGAAAGATCGTGGCTGCAGTCCCGAACAGGGCAACATAGAGAAGGTACGACATGGCAATGAACTAACTTATTATACGCTGTTCCATATCTGTATTATTACAACCATGCAGGCAAACTCGGCGTTACAGGATCTCCTTAGGAAATATAAGGAGGGCGCGATCTCCCTCGATTCGGCGGCCGAGGCCATTGAAGGGCTGCGCCTCGACCGCATCGGGGATTTTGCCTGTATTGACCTCGGGCGGAGCATACGCTGCGGTATGCCCGAAGTGGTTCTTGCTGACGGAAAAGACCCGGCCCATCTCGCAGAGATTGCCATTCGCCATGCGGAGGCAGCGGGGCGCTGTATCATCACGCGCATCAGTCCCGATCAGGCTGAACGAGTACGGGAATCCGCGACGAAGAAGGGCATAGCAGCAGAATACCGCAATACCGGGGGGGTCCTCATCATGGGAAATGGGCCGGCACCCGCGAAGACAGGAGGAGTTGTAGCGATCATCACCGCCGGCACCTCTGATATCCGGGTCGCTGAGGAGGCCAGGATTATTGCTGAAGAGATGGGGTGTGAGGTACGGACTGCCTATGATGTAGGGGCAGCCGGCATCCACCGCCTGTTCCCTGCGCTCAAGTCCGTACTTGCAGCCAACGTCTTCGTAGTCTGCGCGGGGAGGGAGGGGACCCTGCCGGCTGTTGTTGCCGGGCTGGTCGACAAGCCGGTAATCGGTCTCCCTGTGAGTGTCGGCTATGGTTACATGGGGGAGGGGAAAGCAGACTCTTGCCAGCATGCTCCAGTCGTGCTCGGTCATAGCCGTTGTGAACATTGACGCCGGGTTCACCGCCGGTGCCTTTGCTGCCCGGATCGCAAATATGGGAGTGCATCCATGAAACGGGGATTTTATATCGGGAGGTTCCAGCCCTACCATAACGGGCACCAGTCCGTGCTCGAACATATCGCAGGAAAAGTTGACGAGATCATCATCGGGATCGGCAGCGCACAGCTCTCCCACCAGGTTGACAACCCATTTACCGCCGGTGAGCGCGTCCTGATGATAACCCGGGCGCTCGCTTCCCTGGAATGCCCGTTCTATGTCATCCCGATTGAGGACATCCAGCGCAACGCCCTCTGGGTGGCCCATGTCCGTTCGATGGCCCCGCCGTTTGAGACCTGTTACTCTTCAAACCCCCTCGTCATCCAGCTCTTCAGGGAGTCGGGCATCAAAGTCCAGTCACCTGCATTGTATGAGCGCCAGACCCTGAGCGGAACCGAGATCCGGCGCCGGATGCTTGCCGGTGAACCATGGGAGGAGCTTATCCCGCAACCGGTCGTCCGGGTGCTCAGAGAGATCAAAGGAAAAGAACGGCTCCTCCAGATTGCCCGAAATGACTAACCGTCCCTGTGGCAGCCGCCAAGACCATAAAACGTCTATCTGGTGCATCGTATGCATGATTTTCTGAAAAAGATCCTGAGCAGAAAAGAACAGGAACCGACCCTCATCTCCTTTGACTCTATTCCGGAATGGCTTGACGCCCGCAGGGAGTCGGCACTGTCCACACTTGAATCCGAAACAACAATGCCTGTCCGGAACATCCGGAACGCAGCGGCACAGCTGCAGCACATCGTGAACAGCATCGCCGGTTCCGAGCACGATCCAAAAATTCACCCGAAACTCAAGAGTATCGCAAAGAACTCCCTTCCCCTCTTTGTCAGGGCAATGAACGCGTCCCTGGCAAAAGAATTACCGGACGAGATAAACGAATTTTACTCTGCAGCAGTCGAATGCGTGAAAGGGTGCCTGAACAGTACGCGGGGACAGGGAAGGTATCTCCAGGTCGTCTTTCCCGATGAAATGAAATCGGTCAGAACCGGTATTGATGCGATGGGGCGGGAGATTAACGGCCTCACCGATTCCCTCGGGCGGTACCGGAAAGAGCTCGACAGGGAAAAAATTGTGAGGGAATTGTACGATGCAGTCAGAGATCTCAAAGCGGATTATGCAAAATCAGCTGAAAAAGAGCAGCGCATTATCGGACGCATTACAGAGATAACGGATCGCATGACGAAAATCGGGAACGAGACAAGTCTCCTTTGTTCCGATGAACAGATGAAAGAGATTTCGGGGCTGAGGTCCGCGCTTGCAGCCAAGGAACGGGAACGCGATGATAGGGTACGTTCCTATGCTGCTCTCTCCATGACCGCGTCCCATGTATTCCGCAAAGCCGAAAAAATTGCGGTCAGACAGAAGCACTCGCCCGAAGTTTCAGCCTCTCCGGCATGCCATGGAACTCCTCTCGGATCATGCCATGCCGGATCCGCAGGAACTGACCGCCCTGCTCACTGCTGCATGCCCGATAGCTGAACGGATGATCGGCAGCGGGGAAATTGTGCTGAAAAACAAGGAAGAGTACTCAATTTTTTCCGATACCTCTCGGTTTTGCCAGGAGATGATTATGATGTGCAGGGAACTCAGGGCCCGTGAGGACGCGTGTGCCGCTGCCCAGGAATCCCTGATCGTACACCCTGTTCTCATCCGGGTGAATTCGCTCGAACGCGAACGGCACCAGCTGGAATCGAGACTGTCAAAAGAGAAACAGTCGCTTAAGGAACTGGTAGACTGGAGACTGAAGAGCGGAGAGAAGATCCCGGTACTTGTAGAGGAACTGCGCATAAAAATTGGAGAGATTGCTGGGGAGAACGTGCAACTTCAGGTTAATTGCCAAGGGCCAGCGTGAGGGGAACGGGTCGGCATTTTGTGGTTATAAGGTATCGTTCTCATCATCATCATCTTCCGAAAACATCTCGTCCACTCGTTCGACAAGCCAGTTGAGCCGGTCTTGGTTGATATCTTCGGTAAGCACCAATTTCATCGGATCAGACACCGTTTGGTCTTTTGCAGGATCCGTGATGAAGCCAAAGGGATTATCGTGGATGGATTTCGATAAAATCCTCAAGCTCACGCTGGCTGGCCGAAAATTCGTCCGACCACCCGTAGCATTCACGGAGCATCTGCGCGATGACGTCGGAAAACGTCATATTCCCACGTTTCAGCGTGAGAAGCGCCTCATACACCTCAGGATCGATTCGTATCGAACGTCCCTCGCCTGCACGAGGCATAATAACCACTTTGTGGTTACATAATATAAATATATCGCGAAAAAGGGAAAAAATGCCTTTGGTTTTATATGCAGAGCACAAACCGGGCAAAAATTGCGGAGAACCAGATCTTTATCCAAGATAAAAGACGGTCTAGGGCAACAGTATCAGGCCCGGAATTTATGCAGGGAGCAGAATCCGGATGAAGGAGAATGCAGAGAAATCGGTGTATGCAAATTCTGGTGCATAGCCGTGACAGCCTCCGACACGGAAGAGCGTCGGGTAGTCGAGGGGTACACGCGCTGCTTCAAGCCTGATATTGCCCGGTTCGATCTCCCCGCTCAACAGTCTGAATTTAAGCTCGTGCTGTACAATACCATTCGCAGTTTTTCTGCAACAGATATGCTCGTGCTGGTGCCCGCAGCACATATGGGTAAGGCCCCTTTTCTCAAGAGCTTCGAATGCCATCGGCGCCGTATAATGGTACCCGGTAAAAAAGTCACCGCTCTCGTGGGAGAGCCGCTGCCAGCACTTGAGTCTGAGGGTTTGGTTGCCGAGTTCAAGCGGACCTCCATGGACAAAGAGCATGCCGCGGTCTGCCCATTCCATGGGCATCGCGTCGAATAGAGAGAGAAGGGGGGAGTCGCGCAGCTGCTCGTGGCGGTAGGTGCTCGCCGCATCACTGCCGCTCACCAGGATGCCGTGGATAAATGCGTGATCATGGTTACCAAGGATTGAAATGAGCCGGTACTCGTGGGAAAGAGTGTGGATCTTTTCCAGGGTTTCCTGAGGCTGGCTTCCCCGGTGAAGGAGGTCTCCCAGGTTTATAAGAACGTCGACCGGGCCAAACTCCTGCCGGAAGAACGGAGACCCGATGCACGAAGCAAGTGCCCCGATAGCGTCTGCATCGGAGTGCACATCAGAAAAAATTACTGCACCCATACCGATAGCGGGAATATTGGTGCTTCTTTCTCTTATAAACCATTGATACCCTGAGTTCAATATATCCGACTGCAGGCATAAGGATACGTTCATGTGGCACTGCTTCCAAGGTACTATCTGAACGTCAGAACCAGGGCGCATTCGGGTTATTTCCAGATTTCAGAATCTGTGGAACTACCAGAGAAGTCCAGCAGTTCTGGTGAGCTCACTCACAGGAGGATATGTCCTGATGGAAAAATTTCTTGATGCCTATCTAGAACGCCTGCGACTCCAGTTCCCGGGTTTTCCGTCCTCAACCGCCCACGAGATCGCATCCGCATTCCTTGCTTTCAAATTCGGTCTTTATGAAAATGCGGTCCGGGAATGCACTCACGCCATTGCAGTGATTCCTGAAAGCGGACCCAATGCGGCACTGAAAAAGGCACTCGCCATAGTCAGGGCGAATGCAGATGACCGCACCAGGTCCCGGGTAACACCCGATCTCTCAATCGCATTTTCCCCGGAAGAGCGCAGATACATAGCTATCGACCTGCCGGCCGAGAAGGTTGAAGACCCTGGGACATTCGAACTGGACAATGCTCTCATCCTCGTTTACGTAGTGGCACTCCTCACCTCTCCGGACGATGAAGAAACCATGGGAGAGCACCGGAAACTGATTGTAAGACTCCTCACGGATTACAAGAAAGCAATGGGTTTCGATTGATCGTTATCCCGCGTCTTAGTCGGGCCCGATGATCAACACTCTATTTTTGAAAATCCCCATGGAGTGAGAAAAAGGAGATTGAGGACAGCCCGCTCAGAGGCTGTCCATGCTGATGCCGGTAAAGTCCTGTGCCACTTCCCGGATGTCCTTGACACCAAACGCGGTCTGGACCGTGCTGAGTTCCAGCTGGTTTGCAGCATCGCACATGTAATCGAGGATGTCAACAGAGAGTTCCTTCTGGATCTTGCTCTTGCGCAACTGGTCGACCAGGGCAGCCATCTTTTCGGGAGGCTCCATGCGGAGTTTGGCAAGGCTCATGACACACATATAGATCCGGGTCAGGTTCCTGTCCGTCCCGGTGATGCAGTCAAAGAAATTCCTGATAACCTGTGCCTGATAAATATCCCCACCCATGAATCCACCTCCTGCCGTCTTGGTTCTCGGTAAATCCTCTGTTCACATTATCCCATGATAAACTTTGTGGAAAAAGGAGGGTTTTCCCGGTAAAAAATCCCATAAAATCAGAGATTTTCAAAAAGTGCGGCCGCATTGTCAGACAATAAGATGACAATCGTCATACCAGACTATTAACCGTGCCGCATTTACTTTGCCACACTGACAATTTTGATGATATCCCCGTTCCGAAGCACGTGGTTCTCCTTGATCCGCATCTTAGTCCTGGCGTCAACCGCATAGAGAAATCCCTTTCCTATGTCCGTATGCACCTGGAAAGCCAGATCATGGGGCGTTGAACCGTTCTTCATCAGGAAAGCATCCGGCAGCACGTCTCCCTGTTTGTTGCAGTAGTGGTTCTCGTCTTCTACCGGGTAGACGACAATCATGTCAAGCAGATCGAATACTGCCTGGTTGATGGCCTGTTGTACACCGGTTCCGTTGCCCTGTTTCATCACTTCCGCGATCTTTGCAAGGCCGGCTTTCTGGGCCGGAAGAGAGAACCTTCGTTTGCGATCCTGAACTCCGGGTCTCCGGGAAGGTACTGGATCACGTGCGCTGCTGCGGCGTTCCGCAACGCCAGTTCGGATGCCGCGCTTGCAAACACGACGCGGGCTGCAGCGAGCCGGGTGCGCAGTGCCCCGGGGGTCTCGTCGACCTTGTTGCCGACGACCAGCATCGGTTTTGATATTTTTATCATCTCCGCGCAGAGAGGGATGAGATCCTCAATCGATGCATGGACGAGATCGATCTTCAGTTTCAGCTCCACATCGCGCACATCTTCAGTGGTGATCCCGAGGCCGGTGAACGTCTCAGCGATCCCCTGCTGAATGGCAGCGCCCTTCCCCTGTGATTGCCGGCTTATTCTCGTCCAATGTTTGCCAAGGATACCATGAGCCCACATCGTCATCTCAAAGATGAGGAACTTGATGTCCTCTTCAGGATCATGGTTTCCCACGCTGACCGGGTTTCCTTCGCTGTCAGTCCCGCCGCTCGCATCGATGATGTGGAGGATCGCATCGACCTGCCGGAGGTGGTCGAGGAACTGGTTGCCAAGACCTTTGCCTTTGTGCGCATCGGGTACGAGCCCTGCGACATCGATAAGGTTCACCGGCACGAAGCGGGAACCGTCAATACAGTGGCTGCATTTTACTTTCAGGTCAGAACACGCGCACTTCGTCCGCACATAGCCAACACCGAAATTCGGGTTGATGGTGGTGAAGGGGTAATTGGCGATCTCAGCATTTGCCATCGTGGCTGCCTTGAAAAAGGTCGATTTTCCGCAGTTGGGTTTTCCTGCAAGAGCCAGGGTGATCATGGAAGGTTCCTCAGACTTGATTATAATGAAATTCGCAATTATCAGTATGAACAGAGTCTGACAAAGTTTTTCCATCCCGGCTTAATAAAAGGTACTCATGACATTTGTTGAGAGGAAAACCTATTATTTTGAACGGCCGGGCGAGGAGAACACTGCGGACGCTGCACGGTTTTCCGTACAGCGTGCCCTAGAACTCAACCTCAAGATTGTGGTTGTTGCAAGCACGTCCGGTAAGACTGCGCAGATCTTCTTCGATGCAATGAAAGGGTCCGGTCTCCAGCTCGTAGTCGTCACCCATGTGGTCGGGTTTGCAAAACCTGGCGAGTGGGAATTTTCACACGAGACTGCCCAGAGCCTGCAGAAGCAGGGGGTCAGGATTGTGACGGGTACCCATGCCCTCTCCGGGCTGGAGCGGGCACTCTCCCGCTCGACAAAAGTCGGCGGCGGGTCCCGCACGGAAGCCATCGCTGAAGCCCTCCGGCGGGTTGTTGCAGTGGGTCTCAAAGTGGCCGTCGAATGCGTTCTGATTGCCGCTGACCAGGGCGCAATCAGCGCAACCGGTGAGGTTGTTGCTGCCGGCGGGACTGCAAGCGGTGCTGACACGGTCTGCGTTATCCGCCCTGCGCACACCAGCAGTTTCTTTGACCTCCAGGTACGCGAGATCGTTGCCATGCCGAGGACCCGGTAACGATGGCGATCGCTGAATTCAAGGAGGCTCTCCATCTTCTCCGGCGGATGCCGTTGCTCTGGGTCCCCGGCCTGATCGGGGGGTTATCAGCGGCAGTGCTCTGGATCATCCTCAACCTGTCGGGGACGTTTTTCGCAGGCCGGCTCCTTATCGTATCAGGGCTTTTGCTCCTCCTGTTTACTACCGGACTGCTTCTCATCATCAGGAACAATGGCGGGGACCTCAGGGCACTGGTCGGCGGGGGAATCCGGTACCATTTCCCCGTGCTCCTCCCACAGCTGGTCATCATATTTGCCATCCTGGTGGTGTTTGTCCTGATCATCATCACCTTTACGCTCACCGGGTCAACACCCGACCCGGCCTTCATGGTCATCGTCACATTCTGTATCATGATCCCATGTCTCGTCCTCACGCTCTTTTTCGATACCGCAGCGGTGTTTGAAGGGCGGAAGGTATTTGATTCCATTCACCGGAGTATCGGACTTGTAACAACCCACTTTTCCGAGGTGATCGCGTTTATCGTGGTCAGCATTGCCGTGACATTGGGCATCGTTTTCTGTCTGATGGTGGTCTGGGAAGCGTTTCTCTATGACAAACTCGAACCGATCACCCGGTATACCGAGGCACAACTCCAGGCATTTACCCCGGAGCAACTTGTTGCTATCATCGGTCCTGACGGCATGTGGATCACTGCAGTCATCGTATTCCTTGCCGGCTTCCTCCTCATCCCCATCCTTTACAGTTACAAGGCCTGTTTTTTCAAAAAAATAGCCGGGGGCCCGGTCGTGATACAGCAGCAGATGAGCGGTGAATATGACAGCAAGGGACGCTGGTATAAATATTGATTATCGGGCTCTGTTGAAACCCTATTTTTCTGATTTATTTGCTTATACTCTCCTGCGGTTAGGAGGGTGACCCCCTCTCTCCCCCAGCGGGGGAGGCATCCCAAGGGGAGCGTCCCCTTGACCCCCGTTATTTCGGGTTTTTTCATCAACCTTCTGAGGAACTATCCCTATATGGGGGATGCCCCAGCGGCGGGGGCGGAAGCATAAAATGCTGGAGCCCCCAAGAGCGACTGCATGTTTCTCTTGAGGATTTCAACAAAGCCGATTATCGGATAATACCGTACCAAGGAAATTAAACCGGAACGAGGAAAATTCTATTTTTACTGTTTAAAATTTCAGGAAAATGAATATCGCCACTGCAAAGAGCCCGCCGCCGATTGTTGCCAGCAGGTTGGTGCCGGCATTCCCGAGGAAGCCCTTGTTTTCGAGGGTTGCTCCCACGAAACTGTCAATATTGGTTCCGGCAAAACCCGCGAGAGTGCAGATAACCAGCATCGACGGTGTGATTACGCCTATAAGGAGTGCGATGAGTGAGACCGCAAAGCCGCCCAGGAGTGCCACCGTCTCTCCCACAAGCGTCACCCCGCCATTTGTACCAATGGGGACTTTTTTCAATGTTGTGATCATGTAGGGGATCCCACCGGTCACTCCGATCTCGCTCGCCACCGTATCTGCAGCAGCGGTCGCTACGCAGCCAACATACATGACGATAAAGACCGGCTGCTGAAAAACTCCGAACAGGACTGCAGCAGCAGTAGCCACAATCCCGTTCGCAAAAACATTCCGGTAACCCCGGGCCCCGCTCTGGCCCTGCTCCACGCCGATCCTCTTCTTGTATTCGAATTTGTACCTGGTCGCTGCGGAACCCAGGATGAAGAACGTGAGCATAATCATGAACCACCTGGCATCAGCAAATACCAGGAGAATGATGCCTACAAGTGCCGAGGAGAAGAGCCCGGAAAGGTCGGCGGTTTTTGACCGGAAGGCAAAATACCCGAACGTGAACCCGACAATGACTGCAGCGACGACCATCTGGAGGTTGGCCTGGTAATTGAGTTCCTGGATGAGCCACATGGTCATGGCGATACCCACGCCCTCAATCATCAGTGAATCTTCGTATTTGAGCAGGATCACCTTCAGGAGCACCGCCGCGATAATGCCGAAGATGATGGTCAGGATCGCGGTCTCATGGAGGTACGCCATAACGAGGACGCCGGCCCATGCCGTGGAAATGATATAGTACAGGTAGGTATTCAGGTCGTCGGCGCCCGTCTGGAAGACCAGTTCACCGAGCACAAGCATGGCGAGGCTCGTTGCGAATACGAAGAACGGCAACAGCCCGATACCATAGAGAGTGGAAAGGATACAGAAGGTGAAGGTTAAATATTTCGTATCGAAAAAACGCCAGAGGATAAGGGCATAGAGGATAACGACGAGTCCCATCAGCCAGGCCGGCCTGAGGTAGGGGCCGACAAGGGTGGCGCCCCCCACGATTGCCGCCGCGTACCCGAGGCCCCGCTGTCTCTGCATTGGTCATCATTTGTTTTCAAGCAAAAAGAGTTTTATTGTGCTGCCTTTGCCCGGAAGACACGATTACCGGCATGTACCTGCCAGGCATGCGGAATAGTATACGATCACTATATTTTATTTCACAACCAACCTTGACCCGAATGGTGCCATCAGATCAACTGCCGAAAAACTATGATTTTGCCGAAGTGGAGGAACGCTGGAGGAAGACCTGGCGCGATGAGGACCACTTTTTTGACAAAAATTCGAAAAAGCCCCAGTTTGTAATTGATACCCCTCCCCCTTACCCCACAGGCAACTTCCATATCGGGAACGCGCTGAACTGGTGCTACATCGACTTCTTCGCCCGTTACAAGCGGATGAAGGGGTTCAACGTGATGTTCCCCCAGGGGTGGGACTGCCACGGTCTGCCGACCGAAGTGAAGGTGGAAGAGATCAATAAGATCACAAAGAACGATGTCTCCCGCGAGGATTTCCGGAAGATGTGCCGGGACCTTACGATAAAGAACATCGCGGCGATGCGCCAGACCCTGCGCAAGATGGCATTCTCCACGGACTGGTCCAACGAGTACATCACCATGATGCCGCAGTATTACGTCAAGACGCAGCTCTCGTTTTTACGCATGCTCGAAAGCGGGTATATCTACCGGAGCGAACACCCGGTCAACTACTGCACCCGCTGCGAGACGGCAATCGCGTTTGCGGAAGTTGCTTATGACGACCGCGAGACTACGCTCAATTACTTCGATTTCGATAGTCTCGAGATCGCAACCACCCGCCCCGAGCTCCTTGCAGCCTGCGTGGCTGTTGCTGTGCACCCCGGCGATGAGCGCTACCATAAGCTGAAAGGCAGATCCATGAAAGTACCCCTCTTCGGCCACGAAGTCCCGGTCGTCCAGGATGAGGCCGTCGATCCCGCATTCGGCTCGGGCGCCGTGATGATCTGTACTTTTGGCGACAAGCAGGATGTCCACTGGTGGAAACAGCACAACCTCGCGCTGAGGAAAGCCATTGACCGGCAGGGGAAGATGACCGGCATTGCCGGTAAATACAAGGGAATGAACGCAACCGAGTGCCGTGCCGCAATCCTTGCCGACATGGAGGAGAAGAAGATCCTCCGCCGTCAGGAGAAACTTGCGCAGCGCGTGGGCACCTGCTGGCGCTGCAAGACCCCCATCGAGATCCTCTCAGAGCGCCAGTGGTTTGTGAAAATAAAGCCGGATGAGATCCAGAGGGCAGCTCACCAGATAACATGGTATCCCGAGCACATGCTCCGGCGGATGGAGAACTGGGTCGAACAGATGGAGTGGGACTGGTGCATCTCCCGGCAGCGGATCTTCGCGACGCCGATCCCGGTCTGGTTCTGTACGAGATGCGGCGAGATGGTGACCCCCGATGAGAAAACCCTCCCGGTCGATCCGACACTCGTAAAGCCCGGATACCCGTGCCCGAAGTGCGGCAGCACATCGTTTGCCGGAGAAGTGGACGTACTCGACACGTGGATGGACTCCTCTATATCGGTTCTCAACGTGACCGGCTGGGATGGCAGCGGCACCCCGCCGTACTTCCCCGCCCAGATCCGCCCGCAAGGACACGATATCATCCGGACGTGGGCCTTTTACACCATCCTCCGCTCGGTCGCCCTGACCGGCCAGAAGCCATGGGACGAGATCCTCGTCAACGGCATGGTACTTGGCGAGGACGGCTTCAAGATGAGCAAGAGCCGCGGCAACATCATCGTGCCCGAGGAGATCCTGAGCAAGTACGGCGCCGACGCCCTCCGTCAGTGGGGAGCGATGGGGGCCGCGACCGGCTCCGATATCATGTTCAACTGGAACGACGTGGTCGCCGCATCGCGCTTCCAGACGAAGATGTGGAACATCACCAAGTTTGCCCTGATGCAGCTCGGCAAGGAGGGGCTTGACGAGAGTGTGCCGGTCACCGCGCTTGCCGACCGCTGGCTCCTCGTCCGTCTCTCGGATACCGTGGAACAGGTCAGCGGTGCCATGGAAGCCTACCAGTTCGATGTCGCGCTCAAGGCTATCCGCGAGTTTGCATGGGATGTCCTTGCCGACAACTATATCGAGCTCGTCAAGGGCCGGCTCTATCAGCAGGATGCGGCCCGGAAGAGTGCCTGCCTTGTGCTCCACACCGCGTTCGATGCCCTCTGCCGGATGCTTGCCCCGTTCACTCCCTACTTTGCCGAAGAATGCTACTCGTACCTCAAGGGCGAGAGCGTCCACAAACAACCGTGGGTCACATTCACCTATGACGATGACGATGCCCGCAGCGAAGGCAACCTGCTCGTCCAGGTGGTTGCCGAAGTACGGAAGTACAAACATGACGCGGGTCTCGCGCTCAACGCTCCGCTCGGCAAAGTTTCCATTTATGCACCACACACGGTCAATGATGAGGGTGATACCGCCCGCACACTCAACGCGGATGTCCACTGGCGCACGGACGTGGCAAAACTTGACCGGGTAATCACCGATATCGAGTTTAACCGTTCTGTAGTCGGTCCCACGTTCCGCAAGCAGGCACAGGCATTCATGACTGCGGTCCGGGCGCTCACGCCCGCCCAGCTGGAAACACCACCCAAAATAATCATGCTGGATGGTGTCGAGACCGCAATTCCCGGGAACGCGTTCAGCCCGAAGTTCTCCTATATGGAAGAGGGTGCGAAGGTGGACGTGATCGCGGTCGGGGATGTGATCGTGACGATTGCGAAGAAATAATTTTTTTGAATAGTTTTCAAGATCATTTTTAAAATTTTATTTTTCGGAATATGCAGGATAGCCTGCCTCTATTCTGATATGAGGATTGCTGCCGCTGCAGTCGAAGACTGATGTCTTCTCCGCAGCCTTCGGCTGTCCCCACCGGGGCACAATCAAAGAATTCTGAAAAATTCTTCTCAGGTCAATTATCGCTGATGAGATCATTGACTCCCCGCGGCAACTCAATTACCTGACACTCCCTCTCTCCATCGTAAACCCCATTCTCCGACGTGAGAATAGCCCAGAATCATACCCCGTTCCCCAAAAGGGGCTCAAAATGGAGCGCATATAATGCCCTCCGGAGCCCCATAGAGGCACTTTTTCGGGCATCTTTTTCTCTGCCCGTTCTTTAGTCGAACAAAGAGTTTTATGCGAAAACTCACCCTGTTCCCAAAAACCTCAAAACAACCTCTTTCTGGCATTCCGAGCCAGTATTACGCGATTTTTCAAAAACGCTCCGTTCGGCAAACCGGGGATTTTGCGGGGTTTTCGACAGTGCAGGTCCCTTGGGATCGCATTCCCCCGGTCGATGTAGAATCGTGATGATTTGCCGGACCCCCTGTTCATGCAAATCCACTAGGAGTTTCGTGCCAAACAAGGGGTCGGCGGATCCAAAACGGAGCCCGATTTGAGCCCCGTTTCCACTTTTCCGTGAAACGGGGCTCGTATAAGGCCCGGATTGGGAAGGTTGCCAAGCTCAAAAAATGAGGATCCCGGGAGGGTTGTTTTCGGGGGGGTTCCGACGTTGAGGGAAAGGGCCTGAGACCGGATTTTTTTCTCCGGGCCGGAATTTTTTTTTGAAAATTGTTTCTGAATTTTTATTGAAAAAATTTTGAAAAGGAAAAACCAAAAATTTTTTCCAGAAAATTTTCCGTGAAAAAATAAAAAAAATTCCCACTCACCGGGATTTAATGAAGGCTCCGGAATTATTTTGCCGGAGGCTCATGAAAATATTTGGACAAATTATTTTTTCCGTTTCTTCTTGTTGGATTTCAGGTCCTGCCGGATCGCACCCGCCACAAACTTCGCGATCGCTTCTTTTTCCAGCATCGCATCAACGATGACGAACCGCGACGGCTCGGCGCGGGCAAAGGAGAGGTAATTGTTCTGGACTTTTTCCAGCACCTCGCGCCGCTCGAAATGCTCCCGCTTGTCCTGCGGCTTGAGCCGGGTCAGGGCCTCATCCACCGGCAGGACGCAGAGAAATGTTCTGTCGGGGATGATCGTCCAGCTGTTGTGCATGGCCCGGAGCCACTGCTCGGGTTCCGGGATGATCCCCTGCAGGGTGACTGACTGATAAGCATACCGGCTGTCGCTGTACCGGTCAGAGATGACGAGTTTTCCTTCGGCAAGGGCGGGCCGGACTACTTTTGCCAGGTGCGCGGCATGATCAGCGACAAAGAGGGTCGCTTCCGTGACAGGGTCGATCTGTTCTGCAATTGCCCGTCTCACCGCTGCTCCGATCCATGTAGCCCCCGGCTCGCAGGTGAAGACCGGGGCGAGGTCAGCGAGCGGTTCCCTGAGTGCGGCGTGCAGTGTGCTCTTCCCGCTCCCGTCAATTCCTTCCAGCGTGATTAACAACAGCGTCCCCTCCGGATCCACGCCAGCGGTACCGTACCACGGTGCAGGGCAGTGGCAATGATCGCACCGTCAAACCCGGCATCGCTGAGCACCTGCAGGTCTGCAACGGTTGCAACGCCCCCGCCATAGAACAGTTTCCTGTGATATGCGGCCCGCATTTTTCCGAGCGTGTCCTTGTTGATCCCGGTCTCCGTTCCCACGGCACCGATGTTGAGAATAATGCAACCGTCAAATTTCCAGCCGTTCGCTCTCCTGAGAAAATCGACCGGATCGCTGCCTGATGGGATGACGCGCCCGTCCACGACGTCGATGCTCAGGAAACCGCCCGTGTATCGCGAGAGGTCGTCACCGCCCGTCTCGGTGCCGACAATGTTCCGGATACGGTAACCGTTGAGGAGATCGTCCGGAGACCGGCAGCCACGGTCCACGTAGCATGCAGAGACCTGCCGTGCGCATTCCGCAACAATCCGGTCATGCGAGCCGATCCGTTCGATCCGGTCGAGATCCGCGATGTAGAGGAACTTCGGGGCGACAGCCCTGACAAAACCATGCGGTTCGGCCGTCGGGGAACATCCCCAGTCCAGCGGTTTGTAGCTCGCACGTTTCCCGGATTTACCATGCACAACCAGATTCTTCTTCAAATCCATCGCAAGAACCAGTTCCATAGGCGAACGCAATCACTATTAGGATAAAAGATCATTAAACTTTATGCAATTGTTGGTCAGCCCAAGCTCTATCGCCGAAGCAAGGCACTCCGCCGCCGCTGACATCATCGACGTCAAAAAACCTTCCGAAGGATCGCTCGGGGCAAACTTTCCCTGGGTCATCCGCGAGATCAAGTCGTTTTCAAAAAAGCCGGTGAGTGCGGCGATCGGGGACTTCGATTACAAGCCAGGCGGGGCATCTCTCGCTGCCTACGGGGCGGCCTGTGCCGGGGCTGACTACGTGAAGATCGGGCTGGCATTCGATGGGCAGGAACAGGCAAAGGAGGTCATCCACGCGGTTGTCAGGGCCGTGAAAGACGAGTTCCCGAAAAAGTTTGTCGTCATAGCTGCCTATTCGGATTACGAGCGGATGAGCACGATCTCCCCGTTCGAGATGGCACCGATTGCCGCGAAGTGCGGGGCGGATTTTGCCATGGTCGACACCGGCATTAAGGACCGGCAGAGCACGTTTGCGTTCATGACCGAGGAGAAGCTCCGCGACTTTACCGAGAAGAACCGGAAACTGGGCCTCGGGACGGCCCTTGCCGGTGCACTGAAATTTGAAGATATTGACGCGCTCAAGCGCATCAACCCGGATATTATCGGCGTGCGGGGAATGGTCTGCGGCGGGGACAGGAATGCCACGGTCCGCGAGGACTTGATCCAGACCGCACTTGCCATGATCAGGTGAATCATGTTTGTCGAGAAACTGGATGTGCCACTCTCATTAACTTTTGACGATGTGCTGCTCGAACCGCAGGCCTCGTGGCTTGAGCCTTCCGAAGCAGATACCAGATCGAAGTTTTCGAAAAAGATCCATCTCAATATTCCGCTGGTATCGGCGGCAATGGACACCGTGACCGAAGCAACGATGGCTATTGCACTCGCCCGCGAGGGCGGTATCGGCGTGATTCACCGGAACATGACGCCGGAGCGGTCGCTGCAGGAAATTATTGTGGTCAAGCAGGCTGAAGAGCTGATTGAACGCGAAGTCCTGTTCGTAGAGGACAGTGCGACGGTCTCCGATGCCGAGAACCTGATGAACCAGTACAGTATCGGGGGACTCCCGGTCGTGGACAGGGGCAAGATCATCGGGATCGTGAGCCGCCGTGATGTCCGGGCGATCGTCTCAAAGCGGGGAGATGAGAAGATCACTACGATCATGACCAAAAAACCGATCGTGGCCGATGAAGACATCACTGCAGAAAAAGCGCTTGAGATCATGTATACGAATAAAGTCGAGCGGTTGCCGGTCATCAACGGGAACGGCAAGCTGATCGGTATCATCACCATGCAGGACCTGCTCGAAAAGCGCCAGTACCCGTTCGCAAGCAGGGACAGGACCGGCAACCTCCGGGTTGCTGCTGCGGTCGGGCCGTTCGATTTTGCCCGCGTGGAACTTCTTGACCAGAACGGCGTCGATGCGCTCGTCGTAGACTGCGCTCACGGCCACAACATGAAAGTTGTCGCTGCGGTCCAGGAGATCAAGGGAAGCGTCAAAGCGGAAGTGATCGCAGGTAACATCGCGACAAAAGAGGCTGCAGAAGCCCTTCTCAGTGCCGGCGTGGACGGGATCAAAGTCGGCATCGGGCCCGGTTCAATCTGCACGACCCGTATCGTTGCCGGTACAGGAGTTCCCCAGATCACCGCTGTTGCGCAGGTCGCAGACGTTGCCCACGGTGCGGACGTGCCGGTCATTTCTGACGGGGGCGTCCGGTTCAGCGGGGATGTTGCAAAAGCGATCGCAGCAGGCGCAGATAGCGTCATGATGGGCAGCATGTTTGCCGGTACTGACGAGTCCCCCGGGAAAGTGATCACCATGAAAGGCAGGCGGTATAAGCAGTACCGCGGCATGGGGTCCCTGGGTGTCATGAGTACGGGACAGTCGAGCGACCGGTACTTCCAGAAGAAGGACATCGGGAGCACGAAGTTTGTACCCGAAGGTGTGGAGGGTGTCACTCCCTATGTCGGCCACGTGGGCGAAGTTATCTACCAGTTTGTCGGCGGGCTCAAGTCAGCCATGGGATACACGGGTTCAAAAACCATCCAGGAGATGCACACCAAGGCAAGGTTTGTCCGGATCACCAACGCCGGCATGACCGAGAGCCACCCGCACAACATCATGATCACGGACGAAGCGCCGAACTACCGGCTCTTCGAATAATCCGCCCCCTTTTATCCCAATCCTTATTCATTCCCACGGTTCAGTCTTCTTGTGGATATTTTCATCCTACGGCATGGAAAAGCAGATGGCCGGGCTGAAGTGAGTGGCGATCCCCAAAACAGGGGTTCTTTCCGTTTGCAGGGTCTGTTCTACGATCAAAAAACCGGGGCTGTTTAAACCCCGCTAAATTGCAGGTTGAAACGCAAATAATATTCAGTCTTTTCAGAAAATATTTGATTTACAGTGACTTTTCCAAGGGCGTGGACATAATTTCCACTGCAGGAAAAAACGGGATCCCCGGATTGGCAAACGGGGGCTGAAACAGGCCCGGAATAGTACCATTCATCGTATGAGGACCGTGAGATACGAAGAAACCGTAGCAACAGGACCGCCACACCCAAAAAATATCGGACCGCCAATAGCGATCCATTGATGATCTCACAGTTCTATGAAAAGTGCGGGGGGCATCACGAGCCGGCAGATCGATGAGTAATGGTTAAACATTCCTCTTTTCCCCCCAGTCAAAAATGGAAGGGCCATGGGATTTTTCTCACAGATCAGCAGCACTGCTTTTTCCGGTTCAACCATTGAACCGGCGGGTAACATAATTCCACCTGCACCATTTTAGCAATTTAAGTGTGGATGCAGCGGACTCTTGATCAGAGTGGTTGTCCTCCTGCTTTGCAGGAGGAAGAACCACTCGTTATCTGAAATCACTCATACAAATGTTGCAGGATGGATCCCCGGACCGCTTTCCCCGGGCGATTCTCCTCCGGCAGATCACAGCAACCCGCATCATCGCATCCCGTTCGTCGCTGGTATAAAATTCAGAAAGAACGGAACGCAATACATTTACCGTATTTTACTTCCCGGCTCCACCGGATTCAGGGGCACCAGGAGCGAGGTCGCATCCCCGGCAGCAAGTACCATGCCATTGCTCTCCACACCGAAGATTCTGGCGGGCGCAAGGTTAACGACCACAACCACGTCTTTCCCCACGAGTTCCCCGGGGGTATAGAACTGCTGCATACCGGCCACGATCTGGCGTTTTTCGGTGCCGATATCCACCATGAGTTTCAAGAGCTTGTCCGACTTCGGTACAGGTTCGGCAGAGAGGACCCTGCCGGTCCTGATCTCCAGTTTCTGGAATTCTTCGAATGATACGGTTGGTGTCTTTTCCATTTTCCCGTTCGCCTCCGCGACACGTTTCCGGAGCAGGGCATCGAGCTCTGCAACCTGGTTATCTTCCATCTTGACAAACAATGGGACCGGGACATTGATACAGGTCTCCGGAACCGGGCAGATCGAATCATTTATCGGGTGGGTTGCCACGTTATCATAGTAACCGAGCATCTCCCAGCACCGCTGCGCCGAGTCCGGCATCACCGGCTCGATCAGGAGCGCAAGAGCTTTGACGATCTGCACGCAGTTCCTGATGACCCGGGCCGCAGCTGTCCGGTCTATTTTGACCAGTTTCCAAGGAGCATTGTTCTGGATGTACGTATTACCGAAAGCCGCAAGCCCCATGATCGCGTCGACTGCTCCTTTGAACTCATAGTCCTGCATGAGTGCATCGACCGTGGCAAGGCTCTTCTCAATCTCCGCAACAATCTCAGGATCGACCGGGCCGGGGGGATCCCATTAAACTCCTTCTGGGCAAGGAAGAGCGTGCGGTACACAAAATTCCCGAGGATATTGACCACTTCATTGTTGATCCGCTCGCCAAAGATCTTCCAGGAGAAGTTGAGTTCCTTGGTATGGCTCGTGTACGCAAGCAGGTAATACCGGAGGTAATCGGCCGGAAGCCCTTTGTCAAGGTAGTCGTCATTGGTCCAGACCACGTAGCCGCGTGACTTGGAGAACTTGTGGTCATCGACTTTCACCATCCCGCTTGCCACGATTGCGTGGGGGACGCCATAGCCTGCCCCCTTCAGGAGTGCTGGCCAGAAGATGGAATGGTGGTAGATGATGTCCCCGCCTATGAAATGAGTGACCCGGTTCTCCCCGCACCAGTAGCGTTTCCAGTCCCTGCCGCTCTTCTCTGCCCACTCCTCGGTAAACGCAATGTACCCGATCGGGGCATCGACCCAGACATAGACAACGAGGTCGTCCCGGCCGGGGAACTTCACGCCCCACTCCAGAGTCCGGGTGATACACCAGTCGTGAAGTTCGTCCTTAACCCAGCCAATGGCATAGTTCTTCGCATTGCTTGTGCCCCTTACGTTCTCAAGGAAAGACAGGAGGAAGTCCCTGAACTCCGAGAGCTTAAAAAAATAATGCTCCTGGTCCCGGAACTCGGCCTTCGTGCCGCAGACCTTGCAGACCGGGTCTTTTATCTCGCCGGGTTCGAGGTGCCTGCCACACCCTTGGTCGCACTCATCGCCCCGTGCAGCGGTTCCGCAATGGGGGCAGATCCCCTCTACGTACCGGTCGGGAAGGAAGCGCCTGCATTTCGTGCAGTAAGCCTGGTGTACGATCTGCTTGTAGATATAGCCGTTCTTCTCGAGTGCGGAGACGATGGCCTGCGTGCGGTGGTGGGTGGCCGGGTCGTCAGTCATCCCGAAGCGGTCGAAGATGACTCCCATCCTCCTGAACGTCTCGGCGAAATGCGTATGATAACGTTCAGAGAGCGCCCGGGGCGAGATGCCGGCATCTTCGGCAGAGACGACGATGGGTGTGCCGTGGTTGTCCGAACCGCAGACGAAGAGCACTTCTTCGCCCGCCCGCCGCATGTAGCGGACGTACGCGTCGGCAGGGACGTACGTTCGCAGATGACCTAAATGGCAGGGGCCGTTCGTGTACGGCAGCCCGCAGGTGACGAGCAGCGGTTGCGGATTCATCAGTACTTTTTAGATGCTTATGAGTAATAAGATCTGTATATGACGAAGCGGCTGGAGCTGGCAACGCGGGCATTCGGTGCGGAGCCTGGCCTGCCGGATGTTGCCGGGCTCGCGGGATGGATCGCAGAGCACCGGGGGCATCTTGCGGATATTATGACCTTCCAGCTGGACCGGTCGCTTGCCCCGCAGATCCCTGCCGGCATCCTCACTCCCTGTGCCGGGGGATTATTTTACCGGAAGAGGGTCCTGGAGAGTATCAGGGGGATCGTGGATGGGAAGGCCACGGGAGAGATCCACTTCGAATCCCGGGATATCATTGAAGATGCGGCCGGCATCGTGGTGCAGAAAAAAGGTTCCTGGTGCGCACTTCCCGCCCCGCACATGCTGGCCATAGCCGACAGCTATTATGATGATGAATATGAATGGAGCGATGCGATCAACAGCATGTACCGTGCCCTGATGCGTGCAATGCGGGATATCGGCATTTCCGGGCACGTCCTGATCGGAGATACGGTGAAGGACGAGGAACTCGCGGCGCTGGCAGGCCAGAAAGTCTTCTTTTTTTTACCGGATCCGGATCGGGAAAGCCTTGCAGGTCTCCTCGAACACCAGCGGCAGGTCGCCGTGGGAAAAGACCAGCTCAATATCCTGTTCGACCTGACCGGCGAGTACGATTTGGGGAAGATCTTCATCATGGACCCGGACCGCCAAGCTATTGAACTGGCACTCTCCCATCTCGATCCTGACCAGGTCGCCGCGGGGGGATATTGCCGGGAATCCTGCGATGAGTACTGGAACGATCTCGCGGGCTCTTCAGTATACCAGCAGTAATGGGAGAAATAAAAAAATAAAGGTGGATTTGCCCATCATTCCGGGCTGGAACGTCCGGGGGGTATCCGGTAACTTCAATGCCGGATCCCGTGACCCGGGCAAAGGAGGGGATGTTCACTTCCATCGAACCGCTGCCGGCGCGGATTACGGTTACCGGCTTCCTAATGCCTTTCAGCAACTTTTACGAACTCGTCGAAATGCCTGCTCTTTTTGAAGAGCCACCAGGTGAACCGTTCGATGACGGTGAAGTTGAACGACCCTCCCGCTGCATTCGGGTGGCCCCCCCCGCCGAATTCCCGGGCAAGCAGGTGGCTGATTGGAGGTAGCGAGCGCACGGAAAACTTGCCGTCTTTTCCGATAATCACTTCGATATCAGTCTTCTTCTCGTCCCGGATGAAATGGGCGGTCTCGCTCGGGTAGCCGTACAGGGGGGCAAAAGCGACCCGGTATTTTTTGCCGAGAATGGTTGCGTGGGCCAGGTTGCGGTGCATCAGGGTATCCATCTCGGCTCTGATCTCCGCAGATTCGCGCTCGATCAGGTCATCGGTAAAGATACCGGAGAGGAGGCAGTCGCGGACGTGCTCGCGGTTCTTCTTTCTCTGGAGCACCTGCCCGAGCACGGCAGATCGCGGGTCGGCATGTCTCCAGAGGTCGTAATCACAGACAACCCGGGCTACCTCGGCCGCCACCAGGTTGTCCGGGGCGAGGTCGAGGGCAACGATTCCGGTACCGCAGAGGGAAGTATCGATGCGGAGGGCTTCCACCACCTTCTCGATCTTTTTTGTCTCCTCCTCACGCCAGCGGTGGTGGTCCCGCCACGAGATCTTCCACCCGTTCTTCCGTGCCTTTGCTGCGATAATTTCAGTGTCCCGGTGATAGCCGAGATCAGAGATCGAGAGAAGGTCCCCTTTTCCCTCGCAGGAGGCGACGATGGAGAACAGTGCGGGGAACTTCCCCACAGAAGACCAGATGGTGAAAACCCCGTCAGTGCCAAACACCATCCGGTGGATTGCATCCGCTCCCACGGCATCGAGATCGTTGTGGGTCAGGTGGACCACGTGCGCCCTGCGGCTTTGTATCGCGCTCGCAAGCCCTGAGTCATCGTTATTGGCATTCGGGGAGTTCATTTTGTTAATACTGTCATCCTTCCCTATAAAAAAGAACGGTCGGAAGGACCGTCCCGGAGCTGGCGGAACAGATCATTTATTAGTCACAAGTGCCAACATTTGTATTCCTGCCCTAGTAGCTCAGCTTGGGAGAGCGCTAGACTGAAGATCTAGTTGTCGCCTGTTCAAATCAGGCCTGGGGCACTTCTTATCTGTTTTCATGCCCTTTCTTCACCTCGTGGTTTTCCTTTTCTGCAAGGATGACATACCCACCGTAACGGGTTTCAACAATAAAATGGACGGAGGTTGTCAGGCCGGGCGTGATCGATTTCTTCCACCGGATCAGACTGCGTGGAGGATTTCGTGCTATGGGACTCATGGGAGATCTCAGCAGTTCAATGAAAAAAGTGGAAGATACAATTCATAAAGCCGATATGGATCAACAGGTCCGGGACATAGGGCAGGAAATCAACGGACTGGCCATGATCTGTCGCTGAAAATACTGTATAGAAGGGGGTAGTCTGCCCATCCGCCCGGCAGTGCACATGGGGAAACGCGGGGGCCACCGGAACCCGCGCCCCATGCTGTCATACGCATGTGACGGGCACCTGACAGGCTCCAAAACCGGAAAAATTTATTTCGGAAGGAAACGCTCGATCCCAGCCTTGAGTTCGGTGATCGTGACAGGTTTCTGCAGGATGCCGAGATTCTGGTCTTTCATCTGTGCAAGCCTCTCTTCTGCGGAGGGCAAGGCGGTAAAGAGGATAACCGGCAGATCTTTCATATCGTACTCCCCCCGCAGTTTCTCGAGGAACTCCCAACCGTTTATCGGCGTCATCATGATATCAAGCAGTACCGAGCGCAGGGGGGTCCTTCCGCACCCGCTCGAGCGCCTCGAGGACATCCGGTACCAGGACCGGTTCATAGCCGATCCTGCGGAGCAGGATATCCATCATCTCAAGGATAGGCTGGTCATCCTCAACGAGCATAATCTTATGTTTCATTCGGCACCTCTTTTGGCAGATGAATGGTAAACGTACTTCCGGCATTTACCACACTTTCGACAGTAATATCCCCGCCGTGCATCTGGACTATTTTCTTGGCGATAGAGAGGGATAGCCCGAGCCGGTCATACTTGCGGGACAGCATCGCGGCATCGGCGAGCTGGAACGGTTCAAATATGGACGTGAACGCGCTTTCCTGTATACCGATCCCGTTATCGCGAACCGAGATATGGTGTTGGTTGTCGCCGACTCCAGAACGGTAATAGATCGCGATCTTTCGCGGCGGTTTGGAATAGTTGACGGCATTGGAAAGGAGCGAGTCAAGGATGCCGAATACGCGGTCTTTGTCGGCGGACACAATAACAGGATCGCCGATGTCAAGAGTCACTTCGGCCTTGGTGAGGTAGCCCCCGGTATCGATGACTTTTTTCACGAGACTTGCAAGAGAGAACATTGAATATCTCAGCTGGACCCTGCCACTTTCCAGGACAGAGAGTTCCAGCATCTGGTTGATAATCTGACGCTCACGGTCGACACTAACCAGGCAGCGTTCGAGGATCTTTTTGGTATCATTCTGGATGCCATACCCTTCAGTATCGGAGACCAGCAGGTTGATGTACCCCAGGATCGGCTGGAGTGGTGTCCTCAGCTCGTGGGCAACCGTCATGATGATTCCCCGGCGGCGCTCGTTATCCAGAAGGATCTTGTCTTCCAGCCGCTGCTGTTCGGACATGTCCACGATATTGATCAGCATTGCGGGTTTACCAACATGCATAATCGGGGTCGTTGAGAGTGCCCCCACGCGCGTTTCGCCGGTCTTTGTAATAAAACGGAACTCTCCGTGGTCTGACTTCGGGATACTCCTGCTCCATGAGTGGGAGAACCGGGTAAAACTGTCCCTGTCGCGGGAGTCGATCAAACCGGAGAGGTCCTTCCCGGAAATTTCAGCCTTATCGTAACCGGAAAAAACGGCAAACGACGGGTTGACATATCGGATCAGCTCGTCCTGGATGATCAGGATACTGGTCGGGGAATGTTCGGTCAGCTGCCGGTACTTCATCATATTGTCATTATTCATCTTCTCTGCGAGTTTGCGTGCATTGATGTTGATGACCGTGCAGCTGACCGTCTTCTGATCGATCCTGCTCCACGAGAGGTTCACCCAGCAGCCGTCCCCTTCCTTTGTCATGAGACGGGTCTCGAAATTCTCGACGGTCTCCCCTTTTTTGATGCGTTCCAGAAAACGTGTCTGATCCTGAGGCGTGAAAAAGATGCTGAAGAATGACCTTGCCAGAATGTCTTGAGAGGTGTAATGGAGCATGTCGTTGAATTTGTCATTTGACTGTTTAATGGTAAAATCCACCTGATCAAAGAGGATAATCCCCAGCTGGGAGTGCTCGAACACCGTGCGATAGCGCACTTCCCCGGCCCGGATCCTCTCGATAAAATACGCGATGATGACCGCAATGAGGACAAAAAGGATCGCTTCGGCAGTCACGCTCACCATGGCAACAGAGTCCGGGTAACTGTAATAGTAACCCACTGCCTGGAACACGACGCCGCAAAGGCAGGCAACGTAGAGCCCTTTTCTCGGGTAGAAGTAGGCCGCATAGAGGATAGGGATAAAAAAGAGCTGGTAATTGAGGAACGCAATGGACCGGGAGAATGAGATTGCTGTAATAAGCGTGCAGAAGATTGCAAGCGCTGCAATAATGCAGAACCGTATGATATCCGAGACCGGGACGGAATGCCGGTAAATCTGAATCTCCGTTTCGCCCATACCTATCTTCGCAATTTGATTTTCTTGTTATTTGAAGGTGCCTTGTCGGATCCCGGTTCCGGACAGATCCTCCGGACAAAAATCCGGTAACCGGGTCTGCAGCCAGATCTTTCCCGCGTCAGGGAGAATCTCCCCCTTTCCCGGTACTGAGCAGTGGTTTGATATAACTGGCAATGCAACCTTGCTTGGAATATGCGCCCCCATATCATCGTTAACGTTGCCATGAGCGCCGACGGGAAACTCTCCACCCGTGAGCGGAGACAGGTGAAGATATCCGGGGTTCAGGACTTCAACCGCGTGGACCGGCTCAAGGCGGACAGTGACGCGGTCATGGTCGGAATTGGGACCGTGCTCTCCGATGACCCGTCGCTGACCGTGAAAGCGGATGAGTGCCGGGACATCCGGCGGCAGCGGGGCTTGGATGAACACCCCGTGCGCATTGTAGTCGACAGTACCGCCCGCATCCCACCCGCTGCTTCAGTCCTGCACAAAGGGGAAGGGAAACGAATTGTTGCTGTCTCAAAGGCCGCAGACGAACAGAAAGTCGCGGAAATCCGGAAGTATGCGACCGTGATTATCACCGGTGAGGATACCGTGGACCTTACGGCCCTTATGGATGAGCTGGGAACTCTCGGTATCCGGCGCGTCATGGTGGAAGGCGGCGGGGCGCTGATCGGCGGCCTTGTTACAGCAGGGCTCGTGGACGAGATCTACACATTCATCGGCAACATCCTCATCGGGGGGAGGGATGCACCGACCCTTGCAGATGGCGAAGGTTTCCTCCGCGAATCGGAATTCTGCCGGCTCAGGCTTTTAGAGGAACGCAGAATCGGGAACGGGATCCTCCTGCACTGGGCTGTTTATAAATCGGGTAAATAAAAAGAAGACACGCACGGCTCATTTTACCTGCACCGCGATGGCGGGTCAAATACAAAAACTCATCTGCCCGGGCCGGTAACGTGAGTCTACGTACATTGCAGTCATCGTACTTGCAGCCGTCTTCCTGCTGACCGCGGTCCGTCAGATCGGCAGGATCAGGCTCAGGATCTGGCAGATCATGCTCGGGGGAGCACTGGTGGTTCTTGCAACGGGACAGATATCCCTGCCGGACGCGGTCCGGGCCATCAACCCTGACGTCATGGTCTTCCTGTTCGGCATGTTTGTCGTAGGGCAGGCTCTCGTGGAGAGCGGGTACCTGTCGGAGATCACAGGCCGTCTGTTCTCCCGGGCAAAAACAACCGATCACATCGTTCTCGCTGTCCTCTTCGGGACTGGTCTCCTCTCTGCCTTCCTGATGAACGATACGCTCGCCATCATCGGCACCCCTCTCGTCCTGGCACTTGCGGCGGGGACGCGCATTCTGCCAAAACTGCTGCTGCTTGCACTGGCTGTCGCCATCACGACCGGCAGTGTCATGAGCCCGATCGGGAACCCCCAGAACCTGCTCGTTGCGGTGAACTCCGGAATGCCGGCCCCGTTCGTTACATTCGGTATTTACCTCTTCATCCCGACACTGATCAGCCTCGCGGCGGCGTTCATTGTCCTGAGGATTTTTTACGGCAATGAATTCAGGAAGGTCCCGGCAGCAGTCCGGATCCCAAAAACCGGTAAGAATGACCTGATACCCCTTGCGAAATGTTCTGTTGCCATCCTCCTCATTCTTGCAGGGGCAAATGCCCTTGCATCTGTTGCTGGCGCAAAAATACTCATATCGCTTCCTGTGATCGCGGTCTGCGCCGCGGCACCGATCCTCCTTCTCGCGAAGTCCCGGATTGTACTTATCAAGCGGATCGACTGGCCGACTCTCGTCTTCTTTGCCGCCATGTTCGTGCTCATGGAGAGCGTCTGGCAGACCGGGTTATTCCAAGCATTCATCGGGGGGCCGGCGTTCTCCTCAATACCCACGATCCTCTGCACAAGTGTGGTCGCGAGCCAGTTCATCTCCAATGTTCCGTTTGTCGCCCTTTTCCTACCAATGATCCTGCAGGCTGGAGGAACAACGGCCCAGTTCATGGCCCTTGGAGTTGGCAGCACGATAGCCGGCAACCTGACGATCCTGGGAGCGGCAAGCAACGTGATTATCATCCAGAACGCGGAAAAAGACGGGCAGACCCTGAGTTTTGCCGAGTTTGCCCGGGTGGGCATCCCCCTCACAATAATTCAGGTTGGGATTTACTGGATCTTCCTGACGCTGGTGTTTTGATTGAATCTTTGAAAATAACCGGGACTATATCGTAGCAGGATCGGTGAAGGGATATCATATTACTCCATGCACACGTACCAAACAGAAAGGAGATGTCATGGCGGAATCTGAGCATGAACAAAAAACTGACGCTGATAAAAAGCGCGAGGACCTTAGAGCAAGAGTCCTCGAAGTCAATAACCTCATCCAGTACCAGGAGGGGACGGTGGCGAGCAGGATGATCGTCTTCAAGACGACCGGTACCATCACCCTTTTCGCATTCGATGCCGGGGAAGGACTTTCCGAGCATTCTGCACCTTATGATGCCATCCTCACTGTTACGGACGGCGAGGCCGATGTCATCATTGCCGGTTCACCATTCACAGTCAGGACCGGTGAGATGATCATCCTGCCCGGCAAACAAGCCGCACGCGGTGCAGGCGCGACAACGGTTCAAGATGAGCCTCGTAATGATCAAGGAGTAAGGACATGGGATGTGATTACAGAGAGGGGTACTATTGCTCGATCTGAGGTAGCATCTCCCCTGACAAGATGACTGCGAAACGGATCCTTGTGGGATGGTAAGGAGACCTGTACCGACCAAATGGACTGGATTCTGTCCGCGACAAAAAATTTCGGACTGGTAAATGATTTCGCAATCAGAGAAGAACTGCTCAAAAGGACGAATGTGCTCAGCTACATACCAACAAAAAGACGAATGCCTAGACCGATGCGCTGCTTAATGAATACAAAAAATTCCTTGCAGAAAAACATGAAAAATTTCTCGATCGGTTTTTCCTTGGATCCTGGTTCTTTGAACCAGATTGTTTTCTTTCATGGATCCATCTCGACTGGGTTTTGTATTCTCCTGGGCAAAAGATTCCCGCGCTCCCCCATCAGCACGAGATGATCGTGACTTCCAATGGAGTAGTACAGGTATCATCGCATTTTTTAATTTCACGGAACAGGTTGAATCATAACGAAATTTTGCATAATGAATCAGATCTCCTTTGGAAAATGATAAAAAAATACTCTTACTATAAAATAGTTAAATTTAAATATAGTAGGAACGAAGATTCTTTCCTATAATTTTCCTGAACGGTTGGAAGGAGATGGATAGAATGGCACAAGACAGGCAGGCGGGCATTGGCCGTATGGCTGTATTGCACGGATGCGCCACCAAGTGCCATCCTGTTCCAAAAACCTCCCAGATCGATCACAGTTTCCCGGGGCACACCAGTCCCGGCCTCCTAATAATTTTAGAAATTTTATTCATTACAGGTGAAATACATGGCAATTGATTCTGGAGCAACAGCATGGATCCTTGCCTCAACGGCGCTCGTGATGATCATGACGCCGGGGGTTGGATTATTTTACGGCGGCCTTGTACGAAAAAAGAACTTCATCGACATGATCACCCTGTCGTTTGTTGCTTTCGCGCTCGTGAGCATCCAGTGGGTACTGATCGGGTATTCTCTCGCGTTCGGCCCGGATGTCGGCGGGTTCATCGGCAACCTACAGTACCTCGGCCTGAACAACGTGGGTATGAACCCCGGTCCCTACAGCCAGATCATACCGGGACTGCTCTACATGGTCTTCCAGCTCGTGTTCGCGACGGTGACCATGGCGATCGTAACCTCGGGATTTGCCGAACGGATCAAGTTCAGCTCGTACCTGGTCTTTGCAGCTCTCTGGACGACCATCGTTTATGACCCGCTCGCCCACTGGGTATGGGGTGGCGGCTGGTCCTCGCAGTTCGGCGCGATCGATTTTGCCGGAGGAACCGTTGTCCACATCAGTTCGGGTTTTGCAGCCTTGGCCCTGGCACTGGTTATCGGCAAGCGGATCGGTTACGGCAAGTATTCGATGGAACCGGCTAATATTCCGTGGTCAATTCTCGGTGCAGTCCTCCTATGGTTCGGCTGGTTCGGGTTCAATGCTGGAAGCGCGGTCGCTGCTAATGGCCTTGCCGTTGAAGCATTCGTCACTACCAACACCGCAACCGCGGCCGCGGCAATGACATGGCTGCTTGTCGAGCTGGGCACACGGTGGCAAGCCGAGCTCGCTCGGGTTCGTATCCGGTGCCGTAGCCGGTCTTGTCGCAATTACACCGGCAGCCGGATATGTAACACCCATGGCCTCGATTGTCATCGGCGCAGTTGCCGGTGTGCTCTGTTACAGCATCATGCTCTTCCGACAGAAATGGGGGGTTGACGAAAGCCTTGATGCATGGGCAGTCCACGGCATGGGCGGCCTCTGGGGCGCACTCGCAACCGGTATCTTCGCGGCAGCAGCGGTCAATGGAGCATCGGGGCTTCTGGAAGGAAACGTCCACCAATTCATTGCCCAGGTAGTTGGCGCCGGTGCTGCGTTGGTCTACGCATTTGTCGTAACATACATCCTCGCACTCATTGTTGACAAGACGATTGGATTGCGGGTGACGGAAGAAGAAGAGTATGTCGGCCTTGACATCTCGCAGCACGGGGAGCGCTGCGGATAAGGAGGGATTAGGAATGAAACTGGTAAAAGCAATCATTAAACCTGAACGATTTGAGTTCATTAAAAAAGCGCTTGAAGAAAAAGGCTTCATCAGCATGACCATCACGGAAGTCCGGGGACGGGGCGAACAGAAAGGCATATCCCTTGAATACCGGGGAGGCCTGATGACCGTTGATATCCTGCCCAAAATCCTGATCGAGATCGTGATCAAAGAGAAAGATGTAGATTCAGTGGTTGCCATCATCACCGAATCAGCCCGTACAGGAAAAATCGGAGACGGGAAGATCTTTGTCATCCCTGTTGAGAAGGCGATCAGGATCAGGACCGGAGAAACAGAGGTGTAGCCCCGATCTGAAAAGAAAAACCGAATAAAATCTCTCCCTTTCCGGCCGGGGTTTCATAACACCCCAGCCGGTCAGATATGGCAGGGGGATATCCACAAAAATGTCCAACCAGAAACAAACGACCGGCTCCCTTTCAATAGGCCCGGCAATTTTTTGAGCATAGCTATGCGATCCCGTGCAACTAAATGTGGCAACGGTGGTACGACCAATAGAGGAACTCAGCGGGTGAGTCCATGAAGATGATCTGGGCAGTCATCAGGCCGGAATCTTCCCAGCGGGTGATCGGTGCGATGGAAAAGGCCGGCATGAGTGCGATGACTCGGCTTCCCGTGACCGGGTATGGGAAAGAACCGGGAATCACCGATCAGCCTGTCCATTATTCAGAGATCCCAAAAGAGATCCTGATGATAGTACTTCCAGACAATGAAGTGGCGAAAGCGGTGATGATCATCAGAAACGAAGCCAGGACCGTCAGTTTGACAAGCACAGAGGAGGGGGCGATTGACGATGGGAAGATCTTTGTGACCTATGTCGATGAATCATTCACGATCCGCGCCACTCTGAAAACGATTGGGGCCCCGGGTCCATGAAACAGGTTATCGCAGTAATCCGGGACGAAGCTGTCGAAAAGACAAAACATGCTCTTGCAACCGCAGGTATTAAACGAGTAACCTATCTTCATGTCACAGGCCGTGGACAGCAGAAAGATACGATCCTCGTACCTGACCCTGAAGGTACCGCACAACGGAATTTAGGTATCCATCCACTGTACAAGCGGTGTCCAGTTAGCGGGTTGGACAAGCCCGAAGAGAAGGAATATGAGCTGGGGTTTATTCCCCAACGGATGCTGATGATCGCTGCAGCTGATGAAGATGTCCGCTCCATCGTCCAGCTGCTCATCAACGCCAACCAGAGCGGGCGCCAAGGCGACGGTAAGATCTTCATCTGTCCCGTAGTCGGTGTGATAAGCGTCCGTACAGAAGAACCGGGTAACCCGGCGTCATCATGAGATGCCTTCCGATACCGTCCCGGTGTTTTTCTGATCGGCATGCCACGTCACATTCACCACCTGCTCTTGAATCTCCCGTAGTACCAGTATCCGGCATTGTCCATGCCGCGCCTTATTGAGGCAACTCCCTGCAACGGGATCCGTGGCTGAAATTCCGACCCGTTTCCCAAATTTACTGCCAGAAAAGATCCTTACTAATCTTCATGCCTGTTGTTGTCACCGAACCGGTACCGGTCTCCGGGGACAGATATCTCGAAACATACTCCCCCTCCCTGTTCCCCGGTCTCCTTGATTCCCATACCGGAAAATTCGAGGATGTCATGTACAAATGCCATAAAAAAGTCCTCGGCCTTGATGATAGTGCCAGCTGACAGGCTCTCTTTCTGATTCAATGGAATACCGGCACTGTTGTCCTGATAGAAGAGGGTCAGACCTTCAGTGGTTTCTTTGTACCAGATGTGGATTTTTGGGGAGGTATGGAGATTTTTTATCGTGTTTTCAATCAGGAGTGAGAACATCCTTCCAAGGATCGGATCGCAGAACAGTTCCAGGGAGCCAACGTCAAGGTCCATCTGGAGAGAATCCACCTCCATTATAGCGATGACTGAACTGATGGTATTCCTGACATTTTCCCAGTGGTGAGGCTTCATACCGATCTGCTGGTATTCGATCGAGCACTGGATTAGCCCGTGGATCTGCTTGAGAATCTCCTCTTCTTTTTCAATATAGAACCGGGTGTCCTCATCTGCAGCCAGATCTTTTGAAAGTTCAATAAACCCGCGGATTCCGGTAACCTTGTTCTGTATCTCATGCCAAGCGATGATATTCATGAGATGCAGTTTCCGGTTGGAGAGTTTGAGCGCATGTTCTGCCCATTTCTGACCGGTGGTGTCGTGGACCATATAGGCAAACCGCTGGTGTCCGCGTGTCGATGTCCCGAGATAGCAGACCGTTGAGGAAAGGCAGCGTTCTCCCTCAAGGGACCGTTTTACATATTCAAATGTGACCGGCTTATCGATATGGTGGCTCTCTTTCACGCGTTCGATCCACAGGAGATTGTCTTCCGAAAACGTGTCCGTAAACGGAACAGTTCTGGCAAATTTTTTTATCTCTTGCTTTTTCCATGTATCAGCGGTAGTTGAACTGTCCGATATGTCAGTAATGATATTTTCCACGATCTCGGCTATCCCCCATATAATGTCAGTATTACCATCGAAACTGCGGAGGACCGCACCAACCTCCTCAAATGGCAGTTCCGCATGATTCCGCCCGGTAACCTCTTCCACGGTCTCAACAGTCCCGATAACGGCATTGTCCCGGTTCTTGATCGCAGTTGCGGCAAAATGCAGCCATTTACCGCCGTTAATCTGAGGGAAGAAATCCGTGGCTTCGTAGGCATCTTCTTCACGATTGGATGGGGAATATTTGTCAGGGTACCAAGCCCCTAGCTCCCTGTAATTCTCGTCAACAAGGAGATCGGCAAGGCACGGCCGTTGTACCGGATAGAAAGCCTTCCACTGCTCGGAGGTCCCGACAATATCCTCTGCTTTTACGCCGGTTACCTTTTCAAGGGCTCCATTCCAGCAGATCACATGGTGGTCCTGGTCTATCAGAAACTGGGGGACAGGAGAGATCTGGATTATCCTGCTCACAGCCTGGAGAACCTCTTTTGATGCGTCAATGATCTCTCCGGACGCGGTAATTTTGCCAATTGTGCTTTTTTCTGGTTCGATTGATGCAGTCATACCGATAACCTGATTCTTCATACCGGATCACGCATGATAATTTCCGCACTTGTTTCACCAGGTCCAGTGATATCCAATGAGGCGGGAATGAGCACATTATACTCATACACCTCAACAATGGTTCCTGCAATTTCCTGTGAACCGTAGTACGAAAGGGGTTCCGCAGGAGATTCCTGATATGCAGGCCAATACCCGAGACCGATGATCGTCTTGTTCCCATTCATTGTTATGGATGAAAATGCAGCTGGCCACCCGGTAGACGGCACCAGCTGCGGAGTGTGTGACCCGTTGTGGATGTGATGCTATGCTGGTACAGATCCACACACCAACCAATTATCAGACCAGTTCTTGTATATTGTTATCTGGATGTACGATTATAACATCATTAAAAATTTCAACATTATTAAAATTATACACGACTTTTATATTATAATTGAAATCTTTGTTCTCGATCATTTTATCTCCGGTCTGTTTCCTTTGCCACATGACCGTTGCCTAATCCGGGTCCAGACGGTATTATCCCGGTTTTTTCCATGCATCAGACTGAAAGGATAGGGATCACCATCACAATCCGATTGGTATGCGCGAGGAATTTTATAATGCCCCGTGATGATAGCAATGAAGAACCGTTGTTCCAGGACATTCAAGGCCAAGGGTGGATGCCATCTGGTCGATGTTCGGCTCACAGTACAAGGGCAGGTCCCGTAATCGCATTTCAGGAGGTTTTTTCTCATATGACAATGAGGTTATCATAACACCCGGTGAAAGAATGAGCGACCTTCTGAATGTTATTTCAGCTTCCGACAAACGACGGAATCTCCTGATACTTCTGAACAGCGGGCCAAAGGAATGGGATGAAATCAAACAGACCCTCCGGGTCACTTCTACAGGCATGCTTCCGCAGGTAAAAATTCTCGAAGAAGAGTACCTTATCGAACGGGATGGCAGGAAATTTTCCTTAACACCCATGGGAAGGGTGCTTACCGCGCACATGGAGCCCCTGATCAGGACAATGGAAGTGTTTGATAAGCATAAAAAATTCTGGAACGAACATAATATCGAAGTACTGCCCCATGACATTCTCCTCCATATCCGAGAACTCGGGAACTACCAGATCATTGAAAATTCGGATGAGGAAATTTTTGATATTAACATCTTTTTGAAAAATATTTCGAACTCGAAAGTCATCAAGGGCATATCCCATACGGTCCACCCGCGGTACCCGAATTTCTTCCTGAACCTTGCGAAAAAAGGTGTTGAGTCCCACCTTATCCTGACGCAAGGTGTGTTCAAGGTCGTGAAGGAGAAATACCGTGATCTCCTCGAGGAATGGCTGAAATGCGATAAGGCTAATCTTTATGTGCAAAAGCATGACATCAAGTTCTCCTTTGTTGTCTCGGACTCCTATTTTTCCATCTCATTATTCTATAACAACGGGGTGTTCGATTCCAAGAACGATTGCGTAAGTTATGACGCTTCGGCACGGAGATGGGGAGAACGGATCTTTTCGCATTACATCAAACTATCAGAAAAAATTGAGTCGCTGGATTAAATTGTCACGCATCCCCGAATGGCCAGTGCGATGAGCGATTCCCAGCTGATCGCAAACTCCCGCATCTTCCGGTACATAAGCTGGGGACTGGTTTCAAACGACGGCGAATAGATGAAAAGGAATACGACCGTGATGACCAGACCTGTCAGCAGGACGAGCCATTCATCTCTGATAACGTTTGAGAGCAGTGCGTAGAGCATGACGCCGTGCATGACCAAGAGTATCAGGATAAGGACTTTTTTTGTCAGATCTTCACCGAGGCAGACCGGAAGTGTCCGGATCCCGGCGGCTATATCACCCTTTACGTCCTTGAAATCGTTCACGCACGAAGTTACGAAGACTTTCAGCCCGAAGAACAGGAAAATGACGCCAACGGTTACGATACTGCCGCACCAGTGGCCCACGATCAGGGCGATCGTCCCGCCCCATGTGAGTCCTATGATGGCATTTTTTACACCTGTACCCGCTTTAAGTTTAACGGTATACGACCCGACACGGAATCCATGGGTGTAGGCATAGCCGACAATGAAAGGAAAAAAAGGTGCGAGCAGAATGCCGTCATGGAGTAAAATGACGGCGCCCATGAGAAATGCTGCGAGACATACAAGTATTCCGGTTTTTTTGTCTGCACCTGTGATTTCAGAGCGGTTGATTGCATCTTCCTTGCAATCGAGGGCACGGTCCAGGGTATAAGTGGCATACACGATGAGGCTGAATGCACAATATTCCGGTATTCTCATGGCGATACCTGCCAGGAGAAAAGCAATATGAAGCCTGAATATCCCGGAAATTGCGACAACTGTCGAGGAGTTCAGGAGCCGCATGGTGGGCGTGTCTAAAAGTGTCACACCATAAAAAATTTCCATGCCTCGCTTTATTACAATCTCATGAAAATTTTTAATAGCATTAAAATATCGGCAATTTTTTTTATACAATGGTAATTATATTTAAAGATTGAGGACTTATAAATCTGAAGGATTCGGCACTCGATACTATAATTCCAATGCACCATGCACACGGCTGCTTGACGATATCAATAATTTTGCTTTAATTACTATAGTCATATTTTAAAAAAACAGAAAGTTGGATTAACGTGATTCTGCGGAAAATAAACCTCAACATTTTATGATTTTCTGGATCGTAAAAAAGAGAAAGGAAATTGTGAATCCATTATTATTTCCGGGTTTTTATCGTATCCGGGCCAGGCCATTTCCGGCCCAGAAGGTTGATCGCCTTCTTGGAAATATCACTATTATATTCTCCAGATCTTCTGATGCTCTGAACAATTTCGCGAACCGATGTGGTTATGATGATACCCTGTTTGAGGATCATGTTCTAGATGTCCCAGCCGACATTCTCAAGAGCACTGATTGTTTTAATATTCCGGTTTGTTTTCCTCATATCAGCATCGAAAACAGGGCGATACTCCGGTGAAAGATCTAGTATCATAGTCGCTCAGTTCCTTGAACAGCCTGTTGATCACTCCGGCGAGATTGCTGAGGATGTCTAGTACAGGGACGATCCCGAACATATCGGGATTGTTTAAAAACGGGAGAGAAAGTTCATGGCAAACGTTACGGTCAGGTCTCCGGGATTGCCGAGAGGTTATTTTCGTAAAAAGAATTTTTTTGCCGTTGACCTCGGTGGCCGCGCGGATTGTTTCTTCCACGTATCGATATTTTCGCAATCATGATCGAACGGCAGCCGGTGCCGGTCACAAAAATACCGCCCGCAGTAGTCACAGTGAAAGGGAAGGTAATCCCGCACCCCGCAGAACGAACACGTCTCATAGAGAGGGTATTGCCTCTTTCCGGAAAGTTTTGAAAAGAGATCTGCAAGTTTTTTCTTCAACTGCATACCGTTTAATGGTGCCGGACAGGAATTAAAATAGCGCTGGACAGGGAAATACCGGTTGCTCCAGATGATCGAATCCTGACAGAAATTTTTCAACGGTGATTATGCACGAGGGTGACCGGAAGTATTTATGCAGCCATCCCCCCTGGCATTCCTTTTAAGAATAGATTAATTCGCACCAGAACAGAAGTACTGGAAAGCATAAATCCCTGTAAAACGATTTTTTGGTGAGCCACACAATGAAAACCGAGATGCCTTTATCCAAACCCATCCGCCGGTTTCTTACCCGTACCGAAGAAACACTCGATACAGAAATCTCGCTTCTTCGCGAGCCGGATGCTGAACCTGGGGGGACTCTCGTTGATATTTATACGTACGATATTGAAAAGAATGTCATCATTTTCCCGGCACAGTACATCGGCCTCCTCAAGGACTTCATCATCGCAAAACAATGCACCAACCTGCTTATCAAGGGCGCTGCAGCAAAAAAATCAAGGTACCTTGTCTGTTCTTATACCGAGGAATCCGTATACAGGGGCATGCACCAGATCTACCTGGACGCGCTGAAGGACGAAGCGAAAAAGGAGAACAAACTTCCGGTCCAGAAACTTATTCAGATGCTCTTCATCCTGTTTACCCACTTCAATGACGATATCAACGAGCTCCCGTGGAACGCAATCGTGAACGCGAGTGTCTACCATCGTATGCCCAAGATCCGGAAAACCCAGCTCTATCATGTCATGAAGGAGAGCAAAAACGACATGGACGAGATGATGGAGCAGGAAACTATTGTCCCCCGCCGGTATTTTGTACTGAACAAGGCGATGTTCTACGCCCGTGACATGTTCCTTGCCAAAACGCTTCCTGCTGATGAGCTGATGCCGGTTCTGAACATTCCCCAGATGAAGAAGTTCAACCATCTTGAGGTGAAGGAAATGCTGACCACACGCTGGACTCAGACTGCCTGGTACCAGTCAAAAGTCTTTGGAGACAATATGCTGGCAATCATGGAGCGCCCGCTCAACCTTGTGAAATGGGACGCGGAACCGACCCTCGACCACTATTTTGACCTTTATAAGATCGGGGTCAATCTGACTGATAACTTCATTTCGTACATGACCATGAAAGACTGGTTTGTCTGGGAGGAGCCAAAACACCTGCTCGAAGCCCACAAGAACAAAGAGGAGTTTGAGAGGAGAGCGCTGAAAAAGATATTCGGTGACCTGATAACGGACACCTGGGGGGATGGATGATGCTTCGCGAGCCAGGATTTGCCGGAGGACTTTCATGCCGGTGAAAGAAGTTGTAGAGTTGCTCAAACGAGGAAAATCGCTGGCAAAACGTACGAAGTATAAGGAAGCGATAATCCACTTCGAGAAAGCATTGGCTCTCGATCCAAATTATCCGGAGAGCTGGCTTTTGAGGGCCACTGCATTTATCGAGACCGGGAGGTACAAGGAGGCGCTTGCTGACTGCGATCGGGCACTTGCCCTTGACCAGAATTATGCGGACGCATGGGCGAAGAAAGGGCTGGTTCTCTATAATCTCGAGCGGTTTGACGAGGGGGTACTTGCCAGTACGCGAGCCACGACCCTGAACGGTAACGATGCTGCAGCCTGGTACATCAAAGGGGTCTGCCTCGATGAACTCGGCAGGAACGATGAGGCACAGGAAGCGTACGGTAGGTCACTCGAACTTGAAATTATTCTGGATATGGACGCCGAAAGAAAGAAAGTCGGCAGGTAAATTTTCTTATTTATAGTCAGACATTCTTTGTTTCGGGAAAAACCGATTCCGGGTATTATACTCAGAACTGATGCCGCGTTACGAAAGCATTATTAATAAAAAAACCAATGAACGATGCATCAGAGGTTATACGATGATTTCAAAGACCATGGAAGAAGCCCTGAACCGGCAGGTTAACCGGGAATTTTTCTCAGAATACCTCTACCTTTCGATGGCAGCGTATTTAGAGACAATCAGTCTGAGGGGATTCGCAAAATGGATGAGGGTGCAGGCGCGGGAAGAACGCTCACACGCCCTGAAGATCTTTGAGTATATCGTTGCCCGCGGGGGGAAAGTTACCCTTGGTGCTCTCGAGGCCCCGAAGGCAAAATGGACATCTGCGGGAAAGGTATTCGAAGAGGTGTATGCCCATGAGCAGAAAGTATCCGGGATGATCAACGCTATCGTTGATCTTGCCATCAAAGAAAAAGATCACGCAACGTTCGAGATGCTCCAGTGGTTTGTCAAAGAACAGGTGGAGGAGGAGGAACAGGCCCTGGAGGTTCTCAACCAGGTAAGAATCGTTGGCGATATTATCGGCCATCTCTTCTATATTGATCACTACCTCGGCAAGCGGGAATAATTCCTCCACGTATTTTCCTTTTGAACTTTTCTTCTTTATGTATCATTCAAGGATTTTTCTCACCTCTTATGTCGCGGGCCACACCTTGAAAAGACTCGCGACACTCTTCTCCCAGGATTGTCCCGGCACATAAAGATCCAGACTGGCTGATAATTACATGACCCGTCGCTTCCGGCGCACGGGTCCGGGGTTTTGTCAGGAAAAACCGTCCGCGTCCACAACAGGACATTTCACGGAAACGATGGGTTCTAGTACTTCGGAAAACAATTCCCTCTGCAGAGGCATAAGCATGAAAAGTCCGGTCTATTTCGCAAGCCTCCGGGCACATTCTGATCAGGAATGTACGACAGCAAAGGTGCAGCAGCTCTTTGACCGTGCGGGGTTTTCAGAGCTGATCAAACCACGGGATAAAACCGCACTCAAGCTCCATTTTGGAGAAGTGGGAAATGACGGCTTTATCAGCCCGGTCTATGTGCGACAGGTTGTGGAAAAGGTGAAAGAGTGCCGGGGTCTGCCATTCCTGACCGATACCAATACCCTTTATAGGGGCAGCCGTTCAAACGCGGTGGAGCACATCACCACTGCCATCCTGCACGGTTTTGATTTTGCAGTGGTCGGTGCACCGGTCATCATTGCGGATGGAATTTTTGGCAAACATGTGGTGAGAGTTCCGATCGGTAAAAAACATTTCAGCGAGGTGTCGATAGCCGGTGACATTGTTTCTGCCGACAGCATGCTGGTCCTGAGTCACTTTAAGGGACACATCGTTTCAGGTTTCGGCGGTGCGATAAAAAATCTTGCCATGGGGTGTGCTCCTCCCGAGGGAAAACGGGCACAGCACAATGCCCGACCGTTTACCTTGAGCGGGAAATGCACCGGATGTGCAGCCTGCATGAAGGTCTGCCCGAGTTCGGCGATGAGCATTGTAGCAAAAAAATCGGTAATTAACCGTGAGAACTGCATCGGCTGTTTCGAATGCATGCATGCATGCCCGGAGCATGCGATCGATATAGACTGGGAGACCGAGATTCCCTTGTTCATGGAAAGGATGGTGGAGTATGCATACGGGGCAGTCGCTGGAAAGGAGGGCAGGGTGGGTTACATGAATTTCCTGATACGGATCACACCGGACTGTGATTGTTTCCCGTTCAGTGACGCACCGATCGTCCCGGATATCGGAATTCTTGCATCGCGCGACCCGGTTGCCATTGATGCGGCCAGCTTCGATCTCGTCAACCTGCAACAGGGATACAGGGAATCGCTCCTCGCCACTCACCACCGTGCAGGTGAGGATAAATTTACCGGTGTACACGCTAATACCGTTGGCTTCCGGCAGATACAATATGCTGAAGAAATCGGTATGGGAAGCAGTGCGTATGAACTGATCCGTCTCTGATAAAATTTTTAAAAAAATGGCTATTCACAGGTTCTGAACCTGTGCATCGGCGATCTTTTTTATCAATGCCTCAAGAACGACCTCGCGCATACCTTCCACGAATTTTATACTCCCGACAACCAGGTGGCCGCCGCCGCTGATGCCGCCCCCGGGAATCTCGACCCGGAGTTCACGGACCATGCGGGGGATGTTCATGAGTACGCCCCGGGATCGCAGTACGGCAAAATCAGGGCCAAAGCCAATGGTGACAACGGGTTTACCGATGTTCTGTTTGCAGAGCCGGTCATGCACTTCACCGGAGGTTTTCCCCGGAGGGGGGAACGTGAATTTGTGGGCATGGATTTCGACATCGATCAGGAACAGATGGGCATCATTCGCAAGGATACGGGGGACCACATGGGGCATGCATGCACTCATCTGGTCCTCGATCATGGTGTTTGCCCCGTCAACGAGAAGGGAGACAAGCTTCCTGTGGCGTTCCGCGTGGCCCGTGAGGTCAAGGATGTCCTTGACGATCTCCCTGCCATCATTGAACCGGAGCCAGAACTGCTCATAGTCAAGGGCGAGCGCTATATCCTTGCATGTTTCCTCCGGATACTGTTCGCGGACGAGCGCAAGGAAGAGTGCCCGTTCCGGGGCTTCGCTGCGGTCACCGACGCCGGCTGACGGCCGGAAGGTGACGGATAAGGGGTTCGATCTTGGGGTTGATCAGCCGTGCAACTTCGGTCCCAAGCATACCGGCCGTTATACCAAAGTCCCCGCCGACATGGTACGGGTTCAGGTGGGCCAGCAGGTATTTGTCAATAGTTGCATCCGGATGGTGGTGGTCGATGACTACAAACTGGATGTCGTAGACGCTGGCAATCTTGTACGCAGGTTCGTCCTCTTCTGTTGATCCATTATCCGTGAGAAGAACCAGTGGCATCTTCTGTCCATACCGGATATGATCTTTCAGGGAAAAATCGAGGTCACGGGTGATGTCTTCGATCTCATAGAACGGAGCCTTTGACGGGGCTCGTTTGAACATGAAATAATCCGCGTCAAAATCACCCCCTGACTCACGGATCAACGATACGACGGCCTGTTCGATGGCGACCGCCGAGCAGATACCATCGGCATCGGCATGGTGGCGCAGGATAATCGGCTGGGAGGTGAATACCGCCTTCCGGATAATCTTTGCGATCTTCCTCATATCGGGACGGAGATTTTCCATTACCTCACTTTTTATAAGGAGCGGAATATTCTCCGGTTCTGCCCGCGCATCCAGGGCTTTCTCAATCCTGACCCTCACCGACACGGACTCTTCTTCCGAAAGAATGGTTAATGCATCCACCTCGATCTGGAGCTGGCTGTTGCGCATCATCACCTCGCCGACGACCCTGACAATGTTACCGAGTTCGGCTTCGGGAAATGCCCGCACGCCGGCTTCGACAAATGCGGCTGCGTTCTGGGTCCCGGTCTCATCAACGATCGTGAAGATGGTAGGCCCGCTTGTCTGCTTGATCTGGGCGATCTCCCCCTCGATTGCTACGGTCTTTCCCACCCTGTTGTTGAGATCTGCAATTTTTACCGTTGTAGACTTCCGTTCCACGTTCTGGACCTGATACACCTGGATCTGGACCTCTTCGAGATCGATATTCCCGTTCGGGCGGATCTGGCGGACCCTGACGAGGATAGAATCCCGTTCCTTATGATCGGCCTTGATGTTACTCTTGTGCACGAGTCCTTTGATTCGGTCGTTTAACTGGACAAACACCCCAAAATTTGCAAAACCCTGCACCTTTCCCTGATAAATATTCCCTTCCTCAACTTCGGCAAGGTCGCACCCGGCGCCGAGCCGGTAGACCAGCACATCATTTGCGTCATTATTCTGCATAATCTCCTCTCACTGCACACGGCGAAAATGGGCATATTGTTGCGATATGGTATTAGTATCGTCAACGCTACGCGGTACTATTCTCCTGTATGATCATCAATGGGTGACTGAATGTTTAATTTACTTGTTATCTGCAAAATGAGATCACAGGATAAGGGAAACCCGGTCAGTCGCGGAATGCTACTTCAATCATGTCCAGATCCTTGGGGACAAGAACCGGCCCGTCAAATTTTTTCTGTGCGTCAGCTGATGTGGGCCCCGGGATCAGTATATCGTGAACTGGTATGAATGAGGACAAGTGTCCGGGCCTTCAGGGCCGCAGCAGCTTCCCCGGCCTGCGATGCAGTTGCGTGGTAAAACTCTGCAGCCCGCGCCGACTCGGAATCATCATATGTGGCGTCATGGATCAGCAGATCGGCATTCCGGGCGATATCCATGATGGAAGTATGGATCGAACGGGTGTCCCCGGTATATACGATCTTTCGCCCGGGTCGTGGTGCTCCCATGACCTGGTCCGGCCTGACTTCCACTTCGCATCCCCCGCCGCCGGAGATCCTGACGGATTCACCCCTCTGGAGCCTTCCGAAAAGAGGCCCGGGCGGGACTCCCAGTGCGACTGCCTGCTCGCGGTTGAACCTTCCCGGCCGCGGGTCCTCTTCAAGAATATATCCCAGTGATGGCAGGCCGTGACGTGCTGCAAATGCGGTGACCGTGTAGCCTTCAAAACGTACCCATGACCCGTCATGCAGTTCTCCTGACTCAATGGGAAATTTGAGATTGAAGCGTGCCACATGGCGAAGGGTTTTCACGAATTCATGCACCCACTCGGGACCATAAATGGTAAGCGGTTCCGTACGGCCGTTGAAAGACATTGTCTGGACGAGGCCGAATATACCAAGAAAGTGGTCGGCATGCCAGTGAGTGACAAAGATGGCGTTGACGGTGAACCCGCACCGTGAGCGCATCATCTGTTGCTGCGCCCCCTCGCCGCAATCGAATAACATGGTGTCGGAGCCATGGCGTATCAGGATGCACGGAGGGTTGCGCACCGGGGTCGGAAGTGCCCCCGCAGTTCCGAGAAAATAGACCTGGAGTGTTTCCCCGCTCATATACAACCCCTCCGGAACTCCGTTCCGGCAGTTCGCATCTGCTCACTGCTCACGCCCAATCCTTCCCAGGATTCTGCTCCAGCGGTTCGCTTCGGCTCACCGCTCACGCAAACCATCTCCTGAAAACGGCAAGGCTCTTCCGCGCTTCTTCAACCGACCGCCCTTCGATAACAATCCTTCCTCTGTAATGATCGGCAGTTGTCCTGCCGACACGTTCCCAGTTGATGGTGCCGTCACCGAGAGGAAGGTGTTCATCCGACATACCGTGATTGTCATGGATATGGATATGGTCTGCCCTTCCTACAAAAGGAAGGAACTCCTCCACTTTTCCGATCGTATTCGCATGCCCGAAATCAAAGGTCATCCCAACTCCTCCAATTCCTTCGGTCATCCCGATGAGCTCTTCCGGGAACCTGCAAAGAAACTCCTTAGCGCTGATCATGTTTTCAAGGCAGGCCAGGACACCCCGGTCGGCAGCATATTTTCCAATCTGCCTGAGCGCTTCTTTCTGGAGCTCCCAGACCTTTTCTGGCATCATCTTGCCTATGGGCGAAATGTAACCGGGATGGATGGTGACACGATCGGTGAGGGGCGCGGCATGTTCGATGCAGGTGCAGATCTGGCGGATCGATTCACGCCAGATCGGATCATTCAACGTTGCGAGATTGAGGTCGCCATAGGGGGCATGAACGGTCACACCGAGTTTTGTTGTGGTGATCACTTCCTGTATCTTTCTGAAGCAGTCCGGGTTGTCGAGCCGGTAATTGCCATCTCCTACAATCTCCCAGCCAGCGTAACCGGACTCTTCGATCTGGTAGACCCAGGAAATGTCGTCCCAGACTTTTGCCGAGGAGGAAAAGTAGGGTTGCAGGGTCATCTCTCACGTCCAAGTGTGGCAAGGAGGTCGCGGACAGCCGTTGAGAACGCGTCAAGGGTACCTTCATTCCTGAGAGTCAGGTCGGCATTCCGGAGGGCATTGCCCAGCCCCCAGCTCAGTTCGCGTTCGTCACGGTTGTGCAGGGCATCAGCGGAACAAAAATCATCTGAACGTGCCCGGGCTGCTATCCGCGAAAGCCGTTTTTCGAAGGAAGACTCGATCCCGATAAGGGTAAATCCCTCAAAAGTCCGGCGGAATAATTCAACTTCCGCATTGCCACGGATACCATCAACGAGCACAAGAGGTGCGGACAGGCTCCGGATCTCGGGGATGCAGAGCTGGGCGACTGCATCCATGCCGCGTTCAGTTCTGAGGTTGTTTGCCATCGTCCCGAAATTTTCGTCAGTGGGTTCCAGTCCTGAAGCTTTGACCGCAGTCCGGATCATATCTCCCATAACGACGACCGGGATACCCGTACCAGCAGCAATCTTCGAGAATTCACCTTTACCGCTTGCGGGAAGCCCGACGACGCCAATCACTTTCATAGGAAATCTCTCCAACCTCTCGCGTTCTTATCCTTACCGTTCTTCCCAGTTCATCCGCAATTTTTTTGATCTCGTCCAGTTGCAGGGGAGGATGTTCTTCCTGAAGGTTTCGCTTCTTAAAGATATATTCCCCGTTGGTCATAGCAGGTGCTGCAGAATAGATATGCCCTATCTTGTGCTCCCCCTGCTGGAGCACGAGCGGCACCGTTCCAACCTCCTTCGAAATTTCCCGGATATATTCTTCATTCTCATAAAACACGGTAATCACCACTTCGAATTCAGGGAGGACATCTTCCCTGAGTGCTTTTTTGCAGATCGCAATAGATTTGCGGACGGATGTCTGGTAGCTGTCTTCTCGAATCGGTACTCCGACCGTCGGCCATACCGGAATACCCCTCCCACCGCGTCTTATAATCGATGGCAATCTTGTCTGCCAGTCTCTCCGAGAGCAGTGCTTCAAGCGTCCCGGGAAAAAGGCCGTTTGTCTGGATGCCGACTGCGAGATCCATGGTTTTTACCTGCCGGGCGAGATCGAGCAGCGCATCTTTCTGCAGGGCAGGTTCACCTCCGGAAAAAACGACGCCGCTGATATAGGGGGACGAAGATCTGATCAGCCCGAGGATCTCACCGGTATCCCGGTAATCTTCGCCAATCTGGATCGCCTCGTTCTGGCAGTATGAACAGCGGATCGGGCAGCCCCGGAAGAAGACCGTGCAGACGGCCTTTCCACGCCAGTCGATGGTAGATAGCGGGACAAAACCGCCGAAATTCAGTTTGATAGGATCACCGTGCCGGAGTATTTTATTCCCGTGCTTATTTGAGTGTATTGAGTCGTGGTTTGTGATCGATATCTCAGCACCTTCGGCCGCAGCGGATGATCCCGTTCTCGGTTATGATACTATCCATTCCTATGTCATTCCCGTCCGCTGGGATTTCATCGAATTCCTGGCATGCGAAAGCGAGTCCGATCTTCGCCATATGGGGGTGCGCGGACAGGAACCGGTCATAGTAGCCGGCACCGTACCCGAGCCGGGTCCCCTTTCGATCGAAAGCAAGTACAGGCACAATAACTCCTTTTATGTCCCGCGAATCTGCAGGAAGCTCGTGTCCGACGGGTTCAGGTACCTGAAACGTGCTTTCGACAAGGTCTGAGATCCGGTCCAGATAGGAAAGGCGCAGGGTCCGGGTCTCCTTCTCAATTACCGGGACAACAATTTTTTTCCGTGATATGATGAGCTCCCCGATAAGCCTGCGGGTATCGACCTCCTGCGGTTTTGAAACATAGACCATGATGGGATCCATCCCGTCGAGTATTCCGGCAAGGGCGGTACAGATGCGGGTGCTTTTTCCTTCAATTTCAGCCGGGGAGAGCAGAGAACGCTTCTGTCGCGCGGCCTCCCGCAGGGCATTTTTCGATAGCAGGCCGTTCATATGCTGGTGAGTATCCTGTACAGATATTTGGCATACCTATGCCATAATTCTTGACATCCCCTGGTGACTGTCAGCACAATAAGCAGGGTAAAAAAAGTCTGGTTAGAATTTGAAATGACGGTTGACGATCTTGATAGCACAATAGTCCCCGCACATCGTGCATCCGTCCGTATCGGCAGGCATACGCTCGGCCCGGATCGCTTTTGCCCGGGCCGGGTTCATGGCCACGGCGAACTGGCGTTCCCAGTCAAGGTCCCGGCGGGCGTGTCCCATCTCGAGGTCTGCTTCGCGGGTCTTTTTGAGCTTGATCATATCCCCGACATGGGCGGCAATCCGGGAACTCATGACGCCTTCATACACTTCCTCCGGTGTCGGGAGGGCGAGGTGTTCGGCAGGCGTGACATAGCAGATGAAATCGGCACCCAGGGACGATGAGATTGCAGCACCTATCGCTGCCACCCGGTCATCATAGCCCGGTGCGATATCGGTGACAATGGGCCCGAGCATGTAGAACGGTTTGTTATTGGTGACCCGCTTCATGAGCTGGACATTGGTCGCGATCTCATCGATCGGGACGTGGCCAGGACCTTCGACGATGACCTGCACGTTCTCCTTATGGGCCTTGTCCGCGAGTTCAGCGTTGATCAGGAGCTCCTGAACCCCGGCCCGGTCGGTTGCATCATGGATCGCCCCGGCCCGCATACCGTTACCCATGGAGAGGGTGACCTCGTGCTCCTTCATGATCTCGAGCAGGTAATCGAACTCCCGGTACAGGGGATTCTCTTTCTCGTTGTGGAGCATCCACGCGGTCATGAATGCCCCGCCCCGCGAGACGAGTCCGGCATGACGGCCCTGGTTTCTCAGGCGCTTGACGGTCTCCCAGTTGATGCCGGTATGGATCGCCATAAAATTGGTGCCGAGTTTTGCCTGCTCGGCAGTAATGCGGAAGAGGTCATCCTCCTTCATGTTGACGACAGCGCCGTCTTTTATTGCTGCCTCGATGAATGCCTGGTAGAGGGGGACGCAGCCCACAGAGAGGCTTGTATTGGCGATGACCTGTCTGCGGATCTCGAGAAAATCGCCGCCGGTGGAGAGTTCCATGAGGGTATCTGCGCCCGCCCGCTCGGCCTGTTTTGCCTTCTCAATTTCCATGCCAATATCCACGATATCCGTGGAGGTCCCGATAGAGGCATTTACCTTGGTGCGAAGCCCTTCCCCGATACCGCAGATCTTTACTTTGCGGTACGGGGAAACAGGGATGACGATATGCCCGCCGGCAACACCGCGCCGGACGAAGTCTTCGGTGACCCCTTCCTGCGCTGCGACAATTTTCATCTCTTCGGTGACGATGCCACGCTTGGCATCTGCTACGATACTCATATCATACTGGTTATGGTAAAGACAAGATAAAGGCTCGGTTTCTCGATTCTGGAGTAAATCTGGCTTGTTAAGATAACAAGTAAAGTTGATTTGGCATAACGCAGAATTTTTTGTGTTTTTGTTAGATCGGGATCTTTCCTGTGGTTCAGCTGGGGATTCGTCGAGAATCCGGTGAATAGCAGGCTGAATGCACCAATGGAACTCATGAGTTTGCCGCAGGAATGCAGGGGGACCATGTACCTTAGACCTTTGGTCATCGGGTACTGTCAGTTTTGGTCAGGATTTCCCATGAAAATTGACTTCATCAGGATTAACGATGGGGGCTGATGCCCCCCTACCCCCAACGTGATACCTGCCGCCGAAGTCGAAGATTTTCTGAGGAAAATCTTCTCCACAGCCTTCGGTTGTCCCCGACGGGAGCCAGCTGTGACCAGAGGGTCAGGGCTGGCTGAAGAAAATTCTTTCAAGAATTTTCGACCCGCTCCGCGGCGGCCTGAAGTTACCTTACAATCCTTGAACCCGGTAATCTGCCCCGCCGTGGCTCACCCGTACCGGGTGATGCTGGTCGAAGAATCCTTGCGGATTCTTCTCCACAGCCCTGCGGGCTGTCCCCGGAGAGGCCCTGAGGCGGGGCCCCTCAGATTATCAGAGAGGTATCAGCAATTTCCATAGTCCGGGTGCGAACCCGACCGGTTCATGTGGGTTTCACCAAAGCATTTTCCAAGATTTTTTTGGCCGGACCCTGCCTGGAAAGGCATGAAAATGCATTGTATTTTCAGCAGCCTCACATGAAAGTCAGCGTGACTTTCACGTTGGTCTTTTTCAATCGCGATCACGATCGCGTTTAAAATTTTTTCATCGCGATCATGAGGTGTTAGTTTGTGAGGCTACAATCGGATAATTATGCTACAAAATGCATGTACATGCTACAAAATTTTTAGTTCTCCGGCGTGAGGGTCAGGAACATCCAGTCAGGGGTCGATTGAAATTTTCCGGGCGGGGGGTGAGGGGTCGATTGAAATTTTTTTGGCGCACGGGCGATCGCGATTTTTTTTGCGAGCCGGAACCGAAATTTTTGTGGAATTAATGCAATCAAACTTACCGACCCGACGAACAACAACAAGATGGAAAGGATCAATGGTGAGATCCGCGACAGGGAAAAGACAATGCGCGGGATAAAGAAAGTCGATACAAAGATTATTCATGGTATGCAGATTTATCATAACTTTGTGCGTCCACATGAAGCACTTGACGGAAAGACACCGGCTGAGGCATGTGGGATTGTGGTTACTGGGGAAAATAAGTGGATGACGCTGATACAGAATGCTGCGGTGCGGGCGAAATAATAAAACCCCAAACATCTTTTAGAGTTTTATGGGATGGATTGTTACATTAACAGGGGATGAAATTGATCTTCGTGAACTAGCAAAAGTCTGCAATACTCCGGAACTTACTATCGAAAAAGATGGGTCTGCATATATTTTAAAATCCACTCGTTTTGATTCGTTGGCGGATCAAGAAATTTGCAAAAAAGCCAATGAACTTTTAATTCCCATTAATGCTGGAATCATAATAAGTTTGGGAGCTTCAAATCCAATAAAAATCGGTCAAATAATGAAACCTCAACCAGATGGATCGAGACTTGTATTACTATCATGTACAATGAGTAGTAAAGCAAGGGCATTTGCGTGTCTCAGTGTAATAAAAGAAGATGGAACACAAGAAATCCATAATGCAGCGGAATCTGTAATTCCTCTTTTTAACCTTGCAAAAACGGATCCCCAAGTTGCAAAAATGTGCCAGTATATTAATCAAAATTTTGACTCATGGTTTACACTCTATAATATTTTGGAAATATTGCAGGAAGATAAGTTTCCTCTAAGCAACTCCAACAGCAAAAATAAAGAGATAATTAAACGTTTCAAAGCAACTGCCAATAGCTATAAAATATTAGGTATGGAATCTCGGCATGCTGATCCAAAAATAAGTTATACGGGTAAACCCATGTCTTTTTCCGAGGCGCAGGATTTTATTAAAATGCTTGTCAGAGAATGGATTGAATCAAAACAACAGGAGATTTAATAAAAGATTTTTATTTTTATAAGGTCGTCCCCCTCTGGTTAACAACCTGCACTGTCCCCCATCAAGTTAACAGAACCCCCGTAACCAAAGTTTAAATACAATACCACACTAACTAGTGGTAAACCTTGAACCAGCGGGGTGTTTTACAATTGACAGATAAGGATTATTCCGAAGTAACGGTGAAGGAGGCAGCCCATGATGACGCCGGTCGCGGCATAGCACGGGTCAGCATCGAGGTGATGAAGAAACTGGGGCTCGTCTCCGGCGACGTTATCGAGATCCAGGGAAAGAAGAAGGCCGCTGCGATTGTCTGGCCCGGCTTTGCCCAGGACACAGGTTTTGGCGTCCTGCGGATTGATGGCAATATCCGGGGCAATGCAGCTACCGGCATCGACGAGAAGGTAAGGATCCGGAAATCAGAGGCCGAATATGCAAAGAAAGTGGTGATCCAGCCGACACAACCGATCCGGCTCGTTGGAGGGGAACAGTACCTGTCAAGGATCCTCCGCGGGCGTGCAGTATTTGAAGGCCAGACCCAGCGGATCGACGTGATCGGGAATACCATAACGCTCGTCATTGCCAAAGTCGCGCCAAAAGGCATTGCCATCGTGACCGATGATACCGAGATCGAGCTGAAAGAGGAGCCGTACAAGCCGGAAGAAGGCAAACAGGAGACATCCGATATCCACTACGAGGACATCGGGGGACTTGGCCGCGAACTCCAGCTCGTCCGCGAGATGATCGAGCTCCCGCTCCGCCACCCGGAGATCTTCGAGCGCCTTGGCATCCAGCCACCCAAAGGGGTATCCTGGACGGCCTGCCCGGTACCGGCAAGACGCTGATAGCCAAGGCGGTTGCAAACGAAGTGGACGCTCACTTTATCACCCTCTCCGGCCCGGAGATCATGAGCAAGTATTACGGCGAGAGCGAGAAAGGCCTCCGGGAGAAGTTCGAAGAGGCCGAGCAGAATGCGCCTGCGATAATATTCATCGATGAGATTGACTCGATCGCACCAAAACGTGCCGAGGTTCAGGGAGAAGTCGAGCGGCGCGTGGTAGCCCAGCTCCTGGCTCTTATGGACGGGCTCAAGGGACGCGGGCAGGTCATTGTCATTGCAGCGACCAACCTTCCGGATTCGATAGACCCGGCCCTCCGCAGGGGCGGGCGGTTCGACCGGGAGATCGAGATCGGCATCCCGGACAAGAAAGGCAGGATGGAGATCTTCCAGGTGCATACCCGGGGGGTCCCGCTCGCCGACGATGTGAAGATTGAGGAATTCGCCAACACGACCCACGGATTTGTCGGTGCTGATATTGCACTCCTGGTCAAGGAGGCGGCAATGCACGCACTCCGCAAGGTGATCCCACAGATCAAGATCGACGAGGAGATCCCGGACGAGGTGCTCGACAAGCTCAGGGTGACGAACGAAGACTTTGGAGAAGCCCGGAAGCATGTCGAGCCGTCGGCGATGCGCGAGGTACTGGTCGAAGTACCGGATGTTACCTGGAAACAGGTCGGCGGTCTCGAGGAAGTGAAACAGGAGCTCAAAGAGGCCGTCGAATGGCCGCTCAGGTTCCCGGATGTCTTCGAGCACCTCCTCACCAAACCCCCGAAAGGCATCCTGATGTTCGGCCCTCCCGGTACCGGGAAGACCCTCCTCGCAAAAGCCGTGGCCAACGAGAGCGAGTGCAACTTCATCGCGGTCAAGGGGCCCGAGCTCCTCTCCAAGTGGGTGGGGGAGTCCGAGAAGGGAGTCCGGGAGATTTTCCGGAAAGCGCGGCAGGCCTCGCCGTCGATCATCTTCTTCGACGAGATCGATGCCCTGGTCCCCAGGCGGGGGAGCTTCCAGGGCTCGTCCCATGTTACCGAGAGCGTTGTGTCCCAGATCCTTACCGAGCTTGACGGGATGGAGGAGCTGAAGAACGTCACGATCCTCGCTGCTACCAACCGCCCGGACATGCTGGACGACGCCCTGCTCCGCCCGGGACGCCTCGAGCGCCATATCTACGTGCCTGCGCCGGATGAGGAGAGCAGGAAGAAGATATTCGATGTCTACCTCGGCGGCGAGACCGGGGGCATCCTCTCAAAGGACGTGGATGTCGACACGCTCGTGCAACAGACCCAGGGCTACGTCGGTGCTGATATCGAAGCGCTCGTGCGGGAGGCAAAGATGGCCGCGATGCGCGACTTCATCGTTCAGATGGGGAGCCGGACGGAACAGGAACGGAAAGACGCCATCAAGAACGTCATGCTGACCCGTGCCCACTTCGAAGCGGCCCTGCTCAAGGTCAAAGGATCGCTGGACGAGGATGCCGTCGAGAGATCAGAGCGCCAGGCCTGGGAGATGCTCTACAACCAGGACCAGCGGATCATCCTCGATAAGGCAGCCATGCTTGTCGCCAGGGCCGGCGCAGCCCCCAAGAAGGCTGATGAAAAGGTGGCTGCTGATCTCAGGAAACTGACCTTCGCACGGCAGAAGGACTTTGCCGAGATCAAGAAACTCACCGAGACGCTGGAGAAGAAGATCGAAAAATAATTGTGGTGTGGAGGGATACAAAAATGTTTGAAGACCCGCTGGATATCTTTGAGGAGATGGACGGGATGGTCGCCCGTCTCCTCTCCCGGATGGACCGTGATCCCGAATCCGGTGCGCTGTCCGGCAGCTACCGGATCCTGATCAGGAACGGCGAAGAGCCGTCAGAAATGCCTGCCACTCCGGTTATTCAGCCAGGAGCAGCAGACGAACCCGTGACCGAGGTCTGTCATGTTGGCGATGAAGTGAGAGTAATCGCCGGGCTTCCCGGAGTGACCGAGGACCTCCTCCGCCTGGGCATCCAGCACGGGAAACTCGTCATCGACGCGGGAGATGCGGACACCCACTACCATACATCCGTAGCCATTCCCCCCGTTGAACCGGGATCGATGCAGCATTCCCTCAGGAACGGCATGCTCGAAGTGACCTTCAGGAGCCTGCCCGGCTCTTCCGGCACCTGAACCGATCGGAACCGGATAACTCCCCTCTTTTTCAAACCCTGAACGACCGGGTGCCATGACCGGGCCGGTGTTTTCATGGCTCCCGAGATCCCATCACGACGGCAATAAAAATCCTGATATGGATCGGCACCCTACTCTACATGAAATCACGAGATCCTGGCTGAGTATCCCGCGACCATGCGGTCGGGAACAGGATCATCAGGTGGTACCATAATGCTACTCAAAGACTTCCTTGCCGAGGCAGGAACGGAAAAAAATCTGACCGAGCTCATCCTCTTCTTCAGCGAACAGGCCCGGATCGTGAGACACGGGTTCTACTGCACGATCCCCCGGACCCCGTCAGAGGAGATCACGCGCAACCAGTTCGGCGAAGAGCAGATGGAGCTCGACAAGTATGCGGATGAGATCTTCATCTCGGGACTGAAGGAGACCCGGCTGGCACGCTATATCGCAACGGAGGAACAGCCCCGGATCATCGAGGTCGAGAACCCCAGGAACGAGTTCGGGGTCGTGATCGATCCCCTCGACGGCTCGTCCCTGATCGACGTGAACCTCTGCGTGGGCTCGATCATCGGCATCTACCCCGGCCATGTCCTTGAGAAAGGGCTCTCCATGGTTGCCGCCCTCTATATCCTCTACGGCCCGCTCACCACCCTGACCTTCACCACCGGGAAGGGCGTGCACGAGTTCGTGATGAATGACGCGGGGGAGTTCGTGCTGCGGCACAAGGACCTGAGGATCCCGGACGGGAAGATCTACGCCCCCGGCGCACTCAGGAAAGACTACTTCCCTGCCCACAGCCAGTGGATACAGGCCCTCGAGGACGCAGGATACAAGCTCCGGTTCAGCGGCTGTTTCGTCGGCGACGTGCACCAGATCCTCCACAAGGGGGGCGTCTTCTCGTACCCGGGGTTCAGGGGGAAGGAGAGCGGGAAGCTGCGCCTCCTGTACGAAGCAAACCCGATGGGCATGATCATCTTCCAGGCCGGCGGGGCGATCAGCAACGGGAAGGACGATATCCTGACCATCAAGCCGAAGGAGATCGGCCAGGTCACCCCGATTTATGTCGGCGGCAGGAAGGAGATCGCGCTGATTGAAACATTAATGAAGGAAGGGTGAACAAAGAGGAGTGATCAGTCTATGAAACAGCATGCATTCGGTCCCATCCCCGGGTCAACGATTCTCCGGGGCATTGCCGGCCACAAGACCATCGTGATGGCGGCCAATATCCGGATCGCCTCGGTCGCTGACGGCATCTTCCGGGCAGCAAAGGATACGGACTCGGCCGTATTCATGGAAATCGCCCGGTCGGAGAGCGATCTCAAGGGCGGCTATACCGGGCTCACCCCGCAGGCATTCTCGGAGAAGATGAACGAGGCCGCGAAGAGGGTGGGATTTGACGTCTGGGCCCTCCACGCGGATCATATCACGATAAAGAAAGGCGATGCCCAGGAAATTGACGGGACGAAACAGCTGATCGACGCCCAGATCAGCGCCGGTTACACTTCGTTTGCGATCGACGCCTCCCACCTCTTCAATTTCGAGGGGAAGAATGTCCGGGAGGAACTGGAGGAGAATATCCGCGTCACCACGGATCTCGCCCGGTATATCAGGACGAAGATGAAAGGGACGGAGTTCGGCCTCGAAGTCGAGGTCGGCGAGATCGGCAGGAAGGACGGGAGCGGGCTCATCCTGACGAGACCCGAAGAAGCCGTCGGGTTCATCCGGGCTCTCAATGAAAACGATGTCTTCCCGCACGTGCTCGCGATCGCGAACGGCAGCACCCACGGGCACACCTACGATGCGAACGGGAACGTGGTGGAGCAGCTCTCCATCGACATCCCGCAGACGAAGGCGATCGCACAAGCCCTCCGGGACAACAGGCTGCAGGTCGGCATCGCCCAGCACGGTATTACCGGTACTCCCCGGGACCTCATCAACCTCCACTTCCCGAAGGGGGACATCATCAAGGGCAACGTCGGTACGTTCTGGCAGGACGTGGTCTTCAGCACGCTCAAGGTGTACGAACCCGCGTTATACAAGAGCATCCAGGACTGGACGCTGGAGAAGTACCGCCCCCTGAACGCAGGGAAATCGGACCGCCAGATATTCGACGGCAACTGCAAGATGGCGATCAAGGAATTTTTCAAGGACCTCTACTCGCTGGAAGCGGCGACCGAGCACGCGATCCAGTCGATGGCGTACGCCGAGAGCCTCATCTTCTTCCGGGCGTTCGGTGCGTACGGATCGGCATCTGTCGTGCGAAAGACGCTCTAAATAAACCACCAAACTATTTTTTAACCACGGGACGATTTCTTACTGTGAAGTCTCATGCCGAAAACCACGATTTCCGTCATTAAAGCGGATGTGGGCAGTTTTCCGGGTCACTCCCGCACCCACCCCAAGCTCCTGGAGAAGGCCGCAAAGATGCTCAAGGACCAGGAAGGGAAACTCCTGATCGACTCATTCGTCACGCACTGCGGTGACGACCTTGAACTGATCATGACCCACACCCGGGGCGAGGACAACGAAGAGGTCCACAAGCTTGCCTGGGACGTCTTTCTCGAGTGCACCAAGATAGCCAAATCGATGAAACTCTATGGTGCGGGCCAGGACCTGCTGGCCGATGCGTTCAGCGGGAATGTGAAGGGGATGGGCCCCGGGGTCGCCGAGATGGAGTTCGAGGAGCGGGGGAGCGACCCGGTGCTCATCTTCATGGCCGACAAGACCGAGCCCGGTGCCTGGAACTTCTTCCTGTACAAGATCTTTGCCGATCCGTTCAATACCGCCGGGCTGGTCATCGATCCGAGCATGCACACCGGGTTCATCTTCGAGGTACACGATGTCATCAACAAGCGCCGCATCACGTTCAAGACCCCGGAGGAGACGTATACCCTTCTCTCCTATATCGGCGCCTGTTCGCGGTACGTGATCAAGTACGTGTGGCGGAAAGACGGGATTATCGCGACCTCGACCAGTACCCAGCGGCTGAACATCATGGCCGGAAGGTATGTCGGGAAAGACGACCCGGTCATGATCGTCCGGGCTCAGAGCGGGCTCCCCTCGGTTGGGGAAGTTATCGAACCCTTCTGCACGCCGATCATCGTTGCCGGGTGGATGAGGGGATCGCATCACGGCCCATTCATGCCGGTCGGCGTGTGCGATGCAAACATGACCCGGTTTGACGGCCCTCCGAGGGCAATCTGCCTCGGGTTCCAGGTCTGCAACGGGAAACTGATCGGGCCGGCGGACATGTTTGATGATGTCGGGTTCGACCGTGTGCGCGAACGCTGCAACGAGCTTGCCGATGTCATCCGGGACCAGGGGCCGTTCGAACCGCACCGCCTCTCGCTCGAAGAGATGGAATACACGACCCTGCCGGGGATCGAGAAGCAGTTCCGCAGCCGCTGGGAACCCATACCGGAATAATCTTTTTTTGCTCAATCGAAAATTTTGTTTTCAGCATCAGGTGTGATATAATGCCGAATGAGGTTGTGCGGATCCTCTGAAGGCATTCCTGTCGTTTGTGTTGATACGGATATTGCCTGCATGCGTATTTCCTCATGATGAACGCCGCCGCAGTCGAAGATTTTCTGGCGAAAATCTTCTCCACAGCCTTCGGCTGTCCCCAACGGGGAGCCAGCCGTCACCAGATGGCGAGGGCTGGCTGAAGAAAATTCTTTTAAGAATTTTCGACACGCCCCCGCGGCGGATCCGTGACCAGACACGCAAATTAAAATGCTCCTTCCCCGCCGTGCCTCGGAGAGGCCCTGAGGCGGGGAACCCTCCCAAGTAAAGAACTCTTACGAATTTTCATAGTTGCATATCAACGGAGTTGATTCATTCTGTTTCTAAAGTGGGGTCTTTTTTCCCACCAGACCCGCCGGTCCTGAGCCTGTAATACCCGAATGGGCAAACTTTAATTATCTTACATCCCAAATTAGGGCAGATGGTTAACGGAATTGTTTTGCCAATAAAAAAAGTGTTTGCGCTTGTTGATTCCAAAATATCGGTCGAGATAAAGGATGAGAGACGGAAACTGCAGGGGCGCCTCATCGCGGTGGATGAATATCTGAACATCCACATGGAAGAGACTATCGAGTTTGTGGACAACCAGCGGGGAAGAAGCCTCGGTACGGTCGTAATCCGGGGCAATAATATCCTGACTATTGCGCCGGTAATCTGAGCGGGTGGGGGTGGACTCTCGTGGGAGATCCTGTGGATGATGGACTGAAGCTGATACAATCACGCCCGGAAGGAGTGCTTCAGAGTGAACTCTGGAAGGAGCTGGGTGTAGACAGCCGCAAATGTTCCCGGATCGTCAAGAAGCTGGAAGAGAACGGTCTCATTGAACGGGTCGAATTCCGGAAAGAGGGGATCAAGACCTATCTCCTCCGGGCCAGACAGATGCCGGTCAATCCCTGCGATTTGCTCGCAGGTGACGAACTGATACCGTGTATCGGATGCGAGCTTGAGTGTATCGTTGAGGAATGCCACCCGCTCATGGACTGGATGTACCAGCTGGCAATTGTCGAGCACACGGAAGAATAAGACCGGTTTTTTGGCTTTGTTGAAACCCTATTTTTCGGATCATTTGCCTATACTCCGCTGCGAATAGGAGGATGACCCCCTCTCTCCCCCAGAGGGGGAGGCATCCCAAGGGGAGCATCCCCTTGACCCCCGTTTTTTCGGGTTTTTTCATCAACCTTCTGAAGAACTATCCTGATATGGGGGATGCCCGAGCGGCGGAGGCAGAAGCATAAAATGCTGGAGCCCCCAAGAGCGACTGCATGTTTCTCTGAGGATTTCTATCGAACAGTTTTTTGATATTCTTCCGGGATTCTTTTGAAAATAACTCACCCGGTACCGGAACCGAGGATGGGGCCGGCCCGCTCATCCTGCTCCGGGAATCATCACACCTCCTGACATCATGGCAATTCCCGGGTTTTCCCTGCCCGGCAGGTCCCCAATCTCAACAACTATTTATCGCTCAACAATCCACCTCATAACAGTGAATTTCGCGCGATTTTCAGGAGATGCACCATGATCTCTGTTTTGTTTGTGGATGACAATACGGATCTCCTTGTACAAATCCGCACATTTCTCGAGAAGACCGGCGAGATGCGGGTCGAATCCGTCCATTCCATCAAACATGCCATGGAAAAGCTCAAAGGGCGGACGTTTGATGTCATCGTCTCCTACGAGCAGGTACCCGAGGTGAACGGCATTGAGTTCGTCTCGGACATGAACGGGATCGAATTTCTGAAATACCTCAAGTCACAGGGAAATACCACGCCGGTCCTCCTCCTCGGCAGACGGGGTGGAAATAAGGTCGCCATGCAGGAAGTCTATAACGGCCTGGAGATCACCCTGCCTAAAAGCGGGGATCCCCGCCAGTACCTCGTTGAGATCGTCAGCCTGATCAAACAGACCACGCTCCGGAAGAAGGCTGAACGGGAGCTCAAGATCCAGAACGAGCAGCTCGCTACTATCCTCTCTGCAACCCCCCTCGGGATATTCCAGGTCCGGAACGGCCTCGTCGAATGGGTGAACCGCCCGTTTGGTTCCATGCTCGGATTCGAAGAATCCTCCCTCATCGGAAAAGAGGTGAGATCTCTTTTCAGGACGCCCGAGGAATACGACCAGGTCTGCCGTGAATTTTTGATCCGGCACGACTCCCGCGGGCTCGGGTACTCGGAGTGCCGGCTCCTGAAAAAAGACGGATCCTTTCTTCCCGTTCACCTGCAGGCAAACCCTCTCGACTCCCGGGATACCACCAGAGGCGGGACATTTATCGCAACCGATATCACGGAAAAACAGAAAATTACCGACGCCCTCAAGGAGAGCGAGGCGAAATACCGGGACGTGCTCCAGAACACGCAGAGTATCATCATCCGGATGGACACGCAGGGCACTATCACGTTTTTCAACCTCTACGCTCTCACCTTCTTCGACTATACCAGCGATGAAGTGATTGGCAGGAATGTTGTCGGCACCATCGTTCCCCAGAAATCCCGGGTCCAGCACGACCTCTCGATGATGGCCAACGACCTGGGGTTCAATGCGGAGGGATATGCGGTCAATGTGAACGAGAACGTCCGCCGCAACGGCGACCGGGTCTGGATCGCATGGATAAACAAGGCTATCCGCGACGGGCAGGGCCGGATAACCGAGATCCTCTGCATCGGGAATGACATCACGGACAGGAAGCGGAGCGGGCAGGTGCGCATCAGTACCGATTCCTGGAAAGACCTCGTGGTTGGCGATACCGATATCCGGGAGGACATCTTCGATGCGGTGTTCCACATCTGCACCGAGATCTCTATCGAAGGGAGAGAAGGAAAGCCGGTCGGCACCACCTTTCTTATCGGTGATACCGCGAGCGTTCTCGAAAAATCGCGCCAGATCATCCTCAACCCGTTCGAGGGGCACCGCCCCGAACTGCGGGTCATCACCAATCCCGAGCTCAAGGAAAACATCAAGGCACTTGCCCAGCTCGACGGTGCGTTTGTCATCACCGGTGACGGTTTTGTCGAGGCGGTCGGGCGCTATATCACCGTCGATACCAGCGGTGTCTCCCTTCCCCCGGGCATGGGCACCCGCCACAACTCCGTTGCGGCCATCACGGCCGTAACAAAAGCGGTCGGGATTGTCGTCTCGCAGAGCGGCGGGGGGATCACGGTCTTCCGGGACGGCCGGATCCTCAAGAAGATAACGCTCTGAACCGGCTCTGGTAAGATCATCGCACGCTCTCGGGGGCTACGGCAATCGTTGCCTCGAAGAACTCTGGCGAGTTCTTCTCGTCTTCAGGGTCCTGATGGACCCTTCAGACTCCGCCCCCGCCGCTGGGGCATCCCCCATAACGTGATAGTCACTCAGAAGGTTAGAAAGGAGTTCCCGATGGAACGGGAGGATTTTACCGGGGGTCAAGGGGATGCACCCCTTGGGATGATTGAGTAGTCAGCAGACTACGAAATCGAGAAGATGCATCCGCATCTTCGCTGCCTCCCCCTCCGGGGAGACTGCTGTTCGAAGAATTCTGACGAGTTCTTCTCATCTTCAATGTTCTGACGAACATTTCAGATTCCCGAAGGAAAGAGCGGGCTGGAGAATGCTTCATCCTTGAAGGATGGAGCAGAGGGATTTTGAAAAATCCCTCTTGTCGAAAGTCATCAGACTTGAGACAGGAGAAGACCGCAGGTCTTCGATCGAACCCGGAGTGTTCTTCGATTTGAGAGAGGGGGTCACCCTCACTGCCTTTTCAGTTTTACAAAAACAATGGGCAATGACAGGATTTCTACCGTACACTTGTATCAGGTTTTATGAGCCGTGGCGGCACTCCGGCATACCGGAACTGCAGCGGTGCCGGCAGATGTTCCCCACTGCCCTGAATGCATCCATCAGGTCCGGGAAGTTGGGGATCTGGGCATCCCGGAGGATGCGGAGGGGGGTCTTCATGCTGTCCCCGCCGATCATGCAGCCCACGATCATCTTATGGGTGTTCTTTGAGAACCGCACGATCTCGTTTGCCACCCGGATAGGGTCAGATATCGCTGACGGGACCGCGATGACAAACGCGATGTCCCAGAGGTCCTGGTTTCTGATCATGATATCGAAGGTGCGGGCGAAGCGGTCCGCGCTCGAGTCCCCCACCATGTCGATCGGGTTCTCCCGGCTCCAGTCGGGCGGCAGCACGGCATTCAGGGCATCGATAAGGTCCGGTGAAAATCTGACCAGTTCAATCCCGAATTTCTCGGCATAATCCGAAGAAAGGACGGCGAACCCTCCTGCATTGGTTATCACGACTGCCCGGGTCCCTTTCGGGTAACCCTCGGATGCCAGGAGTTCGGCGGTCTGGAATGCCTCGTGGATGGAGTCGACCGGGATGACACCGGCCTGGTGGAATGCTGCCATATAGACGTCATAGCTGCCCGCAAGCGAGCCGGTATGCGAGGATGCAGCCTTCTGGCCGATGCGCGAGGACCCGGACTTGATGGCCACGACCGGCTTCGTCAGGGCCACGCGGCGCACGGAATCCATGAACCGTTTTCCATATTTGATCTGCTCGATATAGAGGATGATTGCCCGGGTGCCGGGGTCATTGCCCGCAAAGCGGATGAAGTCCTCGAAGGTCAGGTCTGCCTGGTTGCCGACACTGATCACCGAGGAGAACCCGATCTCCTCAGGGAGGCTCCAGTCGACAATGGTCGTTATGATAGCCCCGCTCTGGGATATGAATGAGATGTTGCCGGGCTTGGGTGAGACCGGGTCGAAGGTTGTATTGATCCCCTGGTAGGGGAGCATGAGCCCGAGGCAGTTGGGCCCCATGATCCGGATCCCGAACCGTCCTGCTGTCGAGACGATCTGATCCTCAAGCTCTTTTCCCGCCGCACTCCCCTCCCGGAACCCGGAGGATATGACGATGACAAGGGGGACCCCTTTTGTTCCCGCTTCTTCGACAATGCGGGGGACGCCGGCTGCCGGGATCGCCACAACAGCCAGATCGACGTTGTCCGGGATCACGGAGAGCGAAGGGTACGCAGTCCGCCCGAGGATCGTGGAGGCTTTCGGGTTGACCGGGTAGAGTGTCCCCGGGAAGGTGAGCAGGTTCCGGCAGATCGCGTACCCCACCTTGTTGGGGTCCTGCGATGCCCCGACAACGGCGATGGAACGGATATGGAAGAGTTCTTCCGGCACCTCGCGTACCGGCTCCAGTTGCAGTACTGGCGCCGCCGCGTCATCGGTATAGAACCGTGCATCAACGGCGCAACCCCCGTTTTCGTACAGGATAAGGGGGTTGATGTCGAACTCCACGATACGGGGATCGGAGAGGAACATCCGGCACACCGCACCGATCATCCGGACGAACGCCTCTTCATCCCTCGGCGGCTCGTGGCGGAAACCGGTGATCAGCGGGTAACTGCGGAGTTCCCTGACCATCAGGCGGATCTCAGTCTCATCGACCGGAAGAACCCTGAGAGAGACATCGTGGAGCAACTCTACCAGTTTTCCCCCGCTCCCGATCGTGATGATCTTTCCGAACGTCGGGTCGGTCTTCCCGCCCACGATGAGCTCCAGCCCCGGCATGAGCTGCTGCTCTACCATGACCCCGTCGATCGCCGCACCCGGTTTATATGCCAGCACCGAGCGGGTGATCCGGTCAAAGCTCGTCCGGGCCTCATCAGCCGACCGTATACCGGTGACGACCCCGCCGGCATCGCTTTTGTGGACGATCTCCCGCGAGATCACCTTCAGGACGACCGGGTACCCGGTGGAATCTGCCATCTTGGCTGCATCCTCCGGGGTCTCTGCAACCGAGAAGAGCGGCACGGGAATGCCCGCGGATTTCAGCAGCATATAGCCCTCGGCTTCAGAGAGTAAGATCCGTGTCATCGGCATCGATCCTGATGTAGGGTTGTCCTCCCCGGTCTTAATGCTGATCGTGGCTGGGACCGGAGAACGGGGTTTTGCCGGACGAGTACGGGCGGTTGGTTTTCAGGCACTCCGCCATCTCCGCAAGTAGGGGGGAGATTGCATGGTCGCGCCGGAACCGGTCGCGGATGAGTTCAGCAAGGCTTCCCCTGAGGATCCGCTCCCGTATCACCGGAAGGTAGAGCCGTTCATCCTCCGTGGCATGGCGCCAGGCGGCAGTGTACAGCCGTTCGAGTTCAGGCCTGAACGCGGCAGTGCCGTCCCGGATGGCCTCCTCCAGGAGACCCAGCAGGGCATCTTGGCCGGTCTCTACCGGCAGGGAGCGGCAGCGGAGCAGGGCGCGGACAAATGCGCAGACCGCCATGTCCGAGCGGATGGACTCCTGTTCATCGAGCGCCTTGATCTCGAGGCACCTCCGCGAGAACCGTATGATGAGCCCGCCCGAGTTCACCCATTCCTCGCAGAGAATATCGGCGCCGCGGTCATGGAGCGCGGAAAAGATACCGTCCTGCACGGCCTGGTAATCCTTCACGCTCCGGATCGGGGGTGGGACTACGTGGTTGCAGATCAGCGGTATCTCCTTCTGGTTATCCCGGTAGCAGACCAGCCGGGTGTCGCAGGTCCCGGTCAGTTCTCCTTCAACGAGCGGCGATGAAGCGGTGACCGCGACGAGATAGGGCAGCAGGGCGCGGACCTTGTTATAGGTCGAAACGAGTTCTCTCTCCCCGGAGTACGAAAGGTTGATCTGCAGCGCCTGGATATTCAGCCAGCCGTGCTGCCGGATATTGAAGAGCCGGTCGTATGCCTCGTAATACTCACCTTCGTCATGGTCCCAGACGGGGATCTCGTGGAGGCGGGCTGTAGGGTGCATCCCGAGGCCGAGGAGGTGATATCTCCCGGAAAAGATGTGGTAGAATTTCCTGATGCCGCTCGTGAGCTGGGTTTCCAGGTGTGCAAGCTCGTCAGCCGGTCTCCGGGGGACGATCTCCAGGACGGTCTTCTGGAGTTCCTTTCCCAGCTTCACATCCCCGAACAGGATCTCGCTCTCGTACCTGCCGCAGACCGTCCTGAGGATCTCGTCAGATACCGGACAGACGTCGAACTGCGGGTCGTTGATGGAGAACTCGTGCTCAGTGCCGATGGTCATGGATTATACTGCCGCGGGATCTCGCCCACCTTCCCGGTCTCCGGCTCCTCGATGCGGCAGATGGCCCCCAGTTCTTCTTCCGAAAGGTGTGCCACAAGGTGGGTGATGCTCTTCACCGCACGTTCGTACTGCTGCTCATACGCTGCCGGGGTGTCTTTGAGGAGCCGGACCAGAGGGCAGATGCTCTCGTATTTCAGGTAGATCCCGATGACATCACCTTCTACGTCAAACGTGAAGGGACCTGCCCGGCAGGTCTCCGGTTTGATGTCGTGGATGGAACATTTACCATCGATCCACTGGACGCAGGTGCCGTCAGGGCGGGTCTTCAGGCGGCGGTACCCGTCCCGCTCGAAAGCGTCTGCCGGGACTCCCGCGGATATGAGCTTCCGGTAACAGGGTTCAGAGATCGGGGGATGCGCGCCGTCGCAGCAGTGCCCCCCGCAGCGCAGGCAGCAGGTTTCGGGACGGATCAGCCGGTCTTCGATCATATTTTGGGATCACTTCGCAAAAAGGTGGGTCACGATCTGTTCGTAGACCTGCGGGTAACAGGTATCCTCCCCGCTTTCGAGCGAGGGGTTGTCGTTCACCTCAATAACGTACGCGTCGCCATTAGTATTTTTTATGTCCACGCCGTACAGGCCACGCCCGATCGCGTTCGCCGCATCGATGCCCAGCCGGACGACATGCGGGGGCACGGACTGTTCCGGAACGCTCTCGACCCCGCAATAGACGAGGTGCCCGTTGACCGAAGCCTGGATCTTGAACGTCACGGACGGGATGGTATACTTGCAGACATACAGGAGTTTTCCGTCGAGGACCCCGATCCGCCAGTCGTACCTGCTCTCGATAAACTGCTGCACGACAATCCAGTCCGAGAGCCGGATGAACCGCCGGGCTACGCGGAAAAATCCGGCAATGTCGCTCACCTTCTCCACTCTCAGGGAGAAGGATGTCGAAGGTTCCTTGAGGATCAGCGGCGAACCCAGCTCGTCAAAGAGTTTTGTCACGCACTCCACCGACAGGTCCCGTTTTGAGAGGAAGACCGTCTCTGGCAGCGGGACCTGCTTCCGGATCAGGTGGGAGTACATGTTGACCTTGTCAGAACAGACCTGGATGGACTGCGGGTCGTCAATGACCGGTATGCCGTGAAACGCCGCCATCCGCGCGGCAACATACGTGACATTCATCGGGTCGGTCCGGGCGCGGATGAAGAGCGCGTCCATCTTCGTGATCTTGCCGATATCTACCGGGAAGATGAAGTCCACGCCATGGCCCATCTCCTCTGCCACGTCCCGGCAGTGGATCAGGGCGTTGAGCTGCTCGGAGTTCGACATCGTCTTCCGGTCCACAAAGATGCCGAGCCTGCTCATAGGAATTCCTGCCGTGCCAGGTATGCGGAAAGGAGCGCACGCTCTTCTCCGGAGAGCTGCGGGTATCTCGTCCAGGAAAGCGAGGAGAGGAGGTACCGCTCGCCATCGTTCACCAGCACAAGGGTGATCAGCGGGATGGCAAAGAGGTCGTACACTCTCTCGGCGAGCCGGGCCACGTCATCGCATTTTCCGGCAGTCCTGCCGAAGACCGAGATACAGGAGTGTATCGTTGCACTATCGTCCAGCTTCTGGTAGCAGAACGGGTATTTTCCCCTGTTGGTGATATGCCTGATCACGTCTTTTGCCTCTTCGTTGTCCCGGACCACGCAATAATCCGAAGTATTGGCAAAGTAGTTCAGGCCGTACAGAATTGACGGGAACGGGGCATATCCCTGGGATATCGCCCAGTCGCAGACCGGAATGCCGGCAAGGTGTGCCCGTTCCAGGCAGATGGGGACAACGCAGGCGTCGAGCACGGCGCAGCTCGCGGGCTGTACGGGCTTACCGTCAAGTTCATGCCGGAGAATCGAGTAGTAGGGTTCGGTCTTGTAGGAATAGTTCTCGGCAATAATATGAGATACGCCCTCCCGCCACACCGTAAATAATGCATCCTTTGCGATGAGCGGTTCCCGTTTCCCGTTCACCCGCCGGTGCGTGGGAAGGGCGGGAACGGTTTTGATCCCGGAGCGGTATCCGGCAGAGGCCGTGCGTGGAACAGAGGTGTGCGCCGGTTTTGGCAGGCCGCCGGCCGGGAGGGGATGACCCCGGCTATCGTTCATCCGGGGATCAGCCCGCTGGTGTGCCGGTGCGTCATACTACGGCATCTGGTTCTGTCAGATGGATGGAGGGTAATCCCGGGACGATGCTGTCGTCTGCCGGAGACCCGTTGTCCCGGACCTGCACTGTGCAGGAATCCCCCTTGTGGAAAAAAAGAGAAGAATGCCCGATGGGCCTCTTCACTGTCGTCGTCGCTGTCCGGACTGTCGCTCATATCAAACACGAATCCAACATCATGGCCATTGGATTCCCGTTAACAGCTGTATCTCCCCTCTCTTTAAAACATTTTGCTCTCCGGCAAAAAAATATCCGGTGGTTATATATGGTCTGAGGAGGCGATTTCACAAAAAACCCGAATCGCGCCATCATGCGAAGCAATATCCTGCCGTACACTCTCTGAACAACCGGTTTTAACAATAAAGTTGATATGATCCTATCACCATCAGTAATCAACCATGCACATACCAACACCGGAAGAGCTCCGATCGCGCCGGGAATCCCTTGGCATGAAGCAGACCGAACTGGCAAAACGCGCCGGGATCAGCCAGTCCATGGTAGCACGGATCGAGGCGGGAAATGTCGATCCCCGGGTCAGCACCCTCAACAAGATCATCGTGGTCCTGAACAGTGCCGAACCCAGGAAGATCAGGGCGGTGCAGATCATGCACACCCCGGTCCTGGCCGTCCAGCCGCAGGACGCTATCGGCCGTGCCGTGGAGATCTTTGAGAAGAACAATATCTCCCAGCTGCCGGTCATCGAACGCGGCGTGCCGGTAGGGTGCATATCCGAATCGGTCATCGTCAAGGCGATCGAGCAGCAGCGCCTCCATAAGACCCACCTCTTCTTTGTCCGGGACTTTATGGAGACCGGGTTCCCCACGGTCCCCCCCGACATGGATGTCGAGACGGTCGTCAATATCCTGCAGCAGAACCATGCAGTCCTCGTCGTTGAAGGGAGGACGGTGCGGGGCGTGATCACCAAACACGACCTGATCTCCCTGATCATCTGATTAACCGGAGTTTTCGCAAAATCCATCCGAATAGGGGGATTTCCCCAAAATATATATAGTATCTATAGCGGACGGTTAATTGTCGTGGTTTTGACCGCGAATCCGGAGTTTTTACGATGGCAGAAGAATCGGCAGAAATCAGCAGTATGACGGTAATCGGAATCGGGATCGTACTATTCATCGTTATTCTGGGAGTCTGGTACCTGTTCTTGAAATAACGAATGACCCTGTCACCCGTTTTTTAAAAATCTCCACACAATCGCCCGGGGAAAATCCAAAAAAATACCATTATCTCCCCGAAAGGGCAGCCCGCGGCGGAGCGTCGGCAATTGCCAGTCAACACACCTTCTCCGGAGGGAGGGTGGGTTACCCCCCCTTACCTGTGCGGTATCAAAAATAGTTCCCGGATCAGAGTTTTGAGACAAGGTCCCTGAGGACCGCACCCGGCTCTTTGGATTTGACCACGCTCGAAGCGAGCAGTACCCCGTCCGTACCGAGATCGACCGCGATCCGGACGCAGTCCCCGGACTGGATCCCGGCCCCGGTCAGCACCCTGACGTTCGGGCTGACCGCGTGGACCGCCGCCACGGAACGCCGGATGATCTCCGGGTTCGCTTTTGAGACCGAGACACCGCTCCCGATGAGCTCCGGCGGCTCGATTGCCACGTAATCGGGCGATAATGCTGCAGCCCCGGCACTGGTCACCTCGTTATTGGAACAGACGACCGAGATGAGTTTGTGTGCCTGGAGTCCCCGGACCGAGGCCTCGATCTCCGCAAGGGTCAGGCGTCGCTCCGAGTGGTTGACAAGGGATCCCGCAGCCCCGGCGGTCCGGATCGCATCGACCGTGATATGGCCCGTGTTTGCGCCGGGCTCGCACCCGTCGACATGCTGGGCATAGACCGGGAGGGAAAAGTGGTGGCAGATCGGGTGGAGGTCGATATAGGAAGGGGCAATGCCGATCTCAACCCCGCTCTCCTTTGCCACCAGTTGTGCTGCGTTTGCGATCATGTGGGCGCGGTTCCCCGTCCCCTCCCTGTACGTTTTCAGGTTTACCAGAATCAAGGGTGAAGCCATATCAGAATCTCCTCCGGACTGCTGCGGATCTCAGTTACACCATTTTGGCTATGGTATAATGAATATTTGGACGCCGTTTCCCGGGCTGCTGTCAGGTCCGGAGCCCCCGTATGAAATGGCCGGCCGTGATACCGCCGAGTGCGATCTGCCGGACGCGCTCCCTGAGGGATTTCAGCACGGCAGAATTTCCCTCCGCAGGACCGGTATTGACCGTATCGACTGCCTCGCGGTAGATCCGGCAGATCTCCCGGGTATATGCCGGTGTCCTCCCCCTCGTGTCGATGACCGCTTCGGCAACGCCCGCGGCCAGGAGTGACGGGAGGTGGTCGATGAGGCAGGTCTCGGCTGCATTGCCGATCCTCGTCCGGCACTCCCCGTCCATGCGCACCGGGAAGACATGCCCGGTGGTGTCCCTGATGCCCAGGAACCGCCCGGCGCTCTTCCCGGTATCCGGGTTTTTCCCAGCGCAGTCAAGGTGGTTCCTGACGAGGCAGTCATCGGTGATCATGGCCTCGCCGGTACCCTCGGCAATGACCGCGAAATCCGGGCTGTCCGCTCCTGCCCGGGCGAGCCGGACAAGGGAGCTGATCTCTTTGCCGGAGAGTTCCGGGGAGAGCGTCAGGAGCCTGGACCCGGGCAGTGCGTTGAGAGCCGCAGCATGGTTGAAGATATTGAGCCCGGTTGAACCTGACAATACAAGGGAAGGCTCCTCCCGGAGGAGGGCGTCTCCCGTTCCTGCGTTCCCGACCATGCATTCGCAGGCGCCCTGCCGGAAAAGACCAGGGTACTGAAGGGAGTACTTTCTCAAGATACGAGTCCCGGGTGATGCGGGGGAATTTCCAGACAAAACCGGCACCTGAAGCCCGGCAGATGGTCATGGCTTCCAGGATCCGGTTCTCACATGAATCGCGGGTCCCGTTCCCGCTGCAACGGTGTTCCGGCAGGGTAAAATCCGGCTCAAAATAGATCTTCTCGCATCCGGCAGCCGCCAGTTCCCTGACTCCGTCGATCGAATCGGTATAGGCAGCGAGCCGGAGTCTGGAAGGCCGACGGGTATCTGCCCGAAGGGCGGGGGACCGGTAATGCGGCGCCAGTCCCGCCCACCGCTCCCGCGCCCGGCCCAGTTCCTCTTCTCCGGGGAGTGACGCGGCTATGAGCGCATCTCCGGCAGTTACAAGGAAGTCCCTTCTCATGCGGTTGAGCTCAGCGAGTGGCGCAAACAGGCTGCCGGAGTAGGTGAGGCTCAGGTTCCGGATGACAAAAGGGGTGCCTCCGCTCTTCTTCAGCCGGGTCTCCAGCTGGTCCCTTGTGACCGGTCTGCGATCGTGCCGGTTCCATGCGGAGGTCCGGGTGGAAACTGACCCCTGTCACGTTCCCGTCAGGGCGTTGGATCTTCCCGTCGAAGAGCAGCGTGCCGTCATCCATGACGGAAACCGCGAGGTCGATGGGAACTGCCCTGAGCGTGCCGGCGGGAGGATGGGCAACAGCCCGCCGTATTCTTCCGTCGAGCTCCCGCGAGAACGTGATGGAGACAGCAGAGCCGGGACTGACCGGGCGGGGGACCGGGAAACAGATCTCCGCGCCGTTCCGGACCGGTTCGGTGTTGAGGGAAAATCCCGTCCCGTTCCCGGACATCTCCGGGCCGGAGATGAGCAGGCCGTCCCCCGGGGCGGGGAGGACCGGGCTCTCGGGCCTGACGGTTGCACAGGAGGTCTTCCGGTCGGTACCGGGTTACGGTCCCGATGCGGAGCCCCCGGTTGCCCGGGGCCTCCCTTCCCATGAGCGTATCGTGGCGGTCGCCGGACAGGTAGCCCCGGGTGAACCCGCGGTTGAAGGCGAGGAGGAGGTCGCGGTATGCTTCCGGAGACTCGCGATAGTTTCCCGCAGCAATGGCATCGAGAGCTCTCCGGTATGCCATGACGACCGTTGCCACGTATTCCGGGGATTTCATCCGCCCCTCTATCTTGAGCGAGACGACCGGGGATTGGACAAGCCCGGGGAGCCGGCGGAAGGTGCAGAGATCCTTCGGGGAGAGCAGGTAGGGTCCCCGCGACGGGACTTCGGCGAGGCCGAGCGGGCGGCCATAAGGGTCGGTCCCGCCGGTTACGAGCGTATAGGGCTTCCGGCAGGGCTGGGCGCACATGCCGCGGTTCCCGCTCCTGCCACCGATGAGCGAGGAGAGGAGGCACTGGCCTGAGTAGCTGTAGCAGAGCGCCCCGTGGGCAAAGACCTCGAGGCCGACACCGCTCTCCCGCGTCTCATCCGCAATGCGGCTGACTTCGGGAAGGGAGAGTTCGCGGGCGAGGACGACCCGGGAAAATCCCATTGCGGCAGCCCGGCGCACGCCCCCGGCATTGTGGATGGTCATCTGGGTCGAGGCATGGAGCGGAAGACCGGGTACCACCTCGCGTGCCAGGGCGGCAAGACCTGCATCCTGGACGAGGACTGCGTCAGTCCCGACGGAGTAGAGCCAGAGCAGGTAGTCCATGGCGTCAGCCAGTTCCCGGTCATGGATGAGGGTGTTGACCGTGACGTAGACCCGGATGCCATGCGCATGCGCTTCCCGGACCGCGTCCCGGATCTCGTCCTCGGAAAAGTTGGGGGCGTATTTCCGGGCACCGAACCGTTTCCCGCTCAGGTACACCGCATCTGCCCCAGCCGCGACGGCGGCCCGGAATGCTTCCGGTGAACCTGCAGGTGCGAGGAGTTCGGGAACCGGCCGGGTTTTTTCCCGGGCGGAGATCCGGGGGTGGCGGTGCCGGTCATGATGCGAGCACCCCGAGCAGGCCGATGGTTGCCAGGATCGTGAGGATCAGTGCTGCACAGTAACCGGCGATGGTTATCGCAAGCGAGAGGTATTCGCGCCATCCCATCACCCATGAGAGCGGCGCGCAGATGTAGACGCCGAGGAGGATCTCGCAGGGGACGAGACCGAGGATGCCGTACTTCTCCGTCACCTTTGAACTGCGGGCGAGCTGGTGCGTCTTTTCAAGGAACCGGGCCACGGGGGCCGAGGTCTTCCCTATCGTATCGAAGATGTCGAACAACCCGAGAAAGATACCGGTCTCGGTACAGATCAGGACGTACAAGACGAAGAGCGGAGGGAGACCGAGGGCGATACCGATGGGCGCGGCGCCGTACTCGATCAGGAAGCCGCCGGTGATCAGGGCGAGGGCGGGCGCCAGCGGAAGGCCGAAGAGAAGGACGGGAAGGAGAGGGAGGACAACCGCCAGCAGGACACACCTCCCGAGCGCCCCTGCAAGCTTTTGCAGGAATTGTGAGATCCTCTCATACTCCATAGCCGTGATTATAGTGTCTGCACGGGAGGGAATAAACAGGTATTGTCATCCACCGGCTCCAGCGGTCCCGGAAGGTTCCCGGCCGATGTACGATGCGGGGCCGGGCGTATCTTTTTCTGAACTGCCGCCCAACCCCCATTGATGAAGATTGTTGCAGCGCTGACCGATCCTTCGCATGCCGCCCGGGCGCAGGCACAGGGTGCCGGCCTGGTCGAGCTCCGCCTCGACCTCATGGACGGGGACCCGGTGGAGATATTCGAAGCGAGCCGGAAGGACTGCTCGCTGCCGGTCATCGCCACGCTCCGCTCCGCACGGGAAGGAGGGCAGTATTTCGGGAACGCGGACGAATGGGTGGAGAAGATCGGCCCGCTCATCCCGCTCGCGGACTATATCGATATCGAGCAGACGTTCTCGCAGCACGCCCCGTCCGTCCGCGGGGCAGGCAGGACGATCATCGCATCGCACCACGCGGGATCGATGATTCCCCTCGATGCGCTCTTCATGCTGGAGCGGGAACTCCGGGTATACGGGGACATCCCCAAGATCGTGGTCACCCCCTCGGACAACGACGATCTCATCGATCTGATCTCCTTCACCGAGGCAGCGAAGAAACCGGTCTGCACGGGAGTGATGGGGGCGCAGTTCCGGTACGCCCGGGCTATCCTCCCCCTCTTCGGCTCGGAGTTCGTGTACTGCCATACCGGGACAACGACGGCAGAAGGGCAGTACTCGGTGGAGGAATTTGTCTCCCTGATGAACCTGATGAGAGCGGTGCCGTGACCGGGAACTGATTTTTCCCGCACTGTAGAAATCATTGGAACAAAATTCTGACGCTCTTGGGGGAGACTGCTCTTCCCGGAGGGAAGGGCAGACTGGAGAAGAACCCAGAGGGTTCTTCGACTCTCCGCAGTCCAAGATTTTCTGATGAAAATCTTTTTCAATTAATCCTCGCTGATGCGACGATTAATTTCCCGCCGCTAGGCATCCCCCATAATAGGATAGTCACTCAGAAGGTTAGCGAGAAATTCCCGCGAGAACAGGAGGAGTAATAGATGGGTCGAAGGTCGGCTTTTGTCTCCCTTCTCCTCTTCGAGGTCTAAAGACCTCTCAGAGATTCAAGGGGATGCACCTCTTGGGATGCCTCCCCCTCTGGGGAGACGTCTCTTCCCAAAGGGAAGAACAGGCTGGAGAATGTCGAAAGTCATCAGACTTGAGACAGGAGAAGACCGCAGGTCTTCGATCGAACCCGGAGTGTTCTTCGACTTGAGAGAGGGGGTCACCCTCATTGCATTTTCATCCGGTTTACAAAAAATAGATACTAACAGAATTTCTCCAGAACCATTTTTCCCTTAAGGCCGGGAACTGCCGGCGGTTATTCCAAAATATGGAATGTGCCGGAATCATTATCATCTCCGGTTCAGAAGCGGGTATATCCGTTTCCACGGCGTGGAGACGGATCCATGTTTCCGGTGACTGAAATGACCGTGATCTATCCGTACGGAAGAGGCGATGCGCCTGTAAAGTGGGTTTCCACTGAATGGCTGGCCGGCCACCTCGGTGACCGGGACCTGATGATCCTCGACTGCCAGCCCAATATCCACGAGTACATCCAGGACCATATCCCCGGGGCAGTGTACTGGCACGAGGGGCTTTTCCGGATTCACGAGGGCCCGATCCCGACCCGCTGGATCCCCCCGGAGGCTGCCCGGATACTGTTCGGGACGCTCGGCCTGGAACCGGAGAGACCGGTCGTCGTGTACTCGAGTTCCGGGCCGCTCAGTGCGTGTGCAACGTTCATCGGAGACGGGCTTGAACAGACGATGGTCGCCTACACGCTGGCGCGGTACGGCCACCGGAAGGTGTATATCCTCGACGGCGGATTCGAGAAATGGAAAGAGGAGAACCGCCCCCTGACCCGCGAATACGGGGTCACGAAACCTTCGGTATTCAGGGTACAGCTGAGAACCGAATATTTCATCGGGTACGAGGAATTCCGGAAGATCAAGGACAACCCCGACGTGATCCTGCTCGACGCCCGCCCGTCTGCGTTTTACGAGGGGCAGGGGCCGTGGATCCGGCCCGGGCACATCCCCGGGGCGGTCAGCCTGCCCTGGAAGAGCCTGATGGACGACCGGAACAGGAAGCTCCTGAAACCGGAGGACCAGATCCTCGCGCTGATAAAGGCCGCCGGTGTCACTCCCGACAAGACGATCATCTGCTCGTGCGGTACCGGCCGTGAAGCGACCAACGAGTTCATCCTCTTCCGGTGGTTCCTCGGGTACCCGAAGGTCCGGATCTACGAGGGATCGTTCACCGAATGGGTGTCGTACAAAGGGAACCCGGTGGTGACCGGGAAGAATCCCCGCTGATTTTTTGAGTATTTCCCACCCGGCAGGCAGAGCCCTTGTCTGCGCAGGCAGACCCTGGATGGAGTGTGGGACCGGACCGGCCGGATTACTGCCAGAGCGCAGCATGCGTGGTCGCGATCTTCATGGGCGCCGCCCGGTAATGGTCAGGGATCCCCGACGTTCCATCCGAATGATGTCGCAACCGTGCCAAAGATATTTTGCCTGATGAACGCACGACGGCAGTGAACCGCACAAGGACGGTTATCCTTCTTTTTTGCCCCCGCGCATATCCCTGGTGAGGCTCTGCTGCATCTCGGCACGGGCAGTGATTCTTTTTATCTCCCTCACGACCACCAGGGAGTTGATCCCGATCACCACGATCACGAGCATCAGGCTTACCCAGAGCATCGTCCCCTGCGAAGAGAGGAAGACTGCCCAGAGCAGCATCACAAAAGCGATCAGGTAAAATATAACCCATAACCGGATGGACGGGAGTTCCATGGCTCAACCCATTTCCTGATTCTCGAAGTAGTGATAGTGGCTGAATGGTTATGTAGGTAGCCCATGCGTCAGCGTTTCTTCTAAAAATTGAACCATTCAAAATATGATGATAGGGTTGATACCCCCAATCCCCAATTACGATGAACGTCGCCGCCCCCACCTTGCACAGTCGAAGAACTCTGAAGAGTTCTTCTCCAGTCAATCCTTGCTGTGTGACGAAGGAACACGAGAAGAGTGTCATCAGACTCTCTTCGCTGAAGCAACGATTGCCTCCCCGCGGCGGATCAACCTTCTTGCCCCGCCGTGCCCGAAGTTCGTACGGACTTCTCCACAGCCCTGCGGGCTGTCCTCGGAGAGGCCCTGAGGCGGGGGACTCTCTCAAATCCGTTTTTTAACAATTTTCATGGTTCCGGAATGAATCCAATCGTTTCATGTCTGTTTCCCAAAAAAATGATGCGTTATCGTCTTTTATACAGGGGGGCAGGGATTCCGAACCTTCATGGTGATTGGCCCTGCCGGTACTTCTCCTGTTCCAGCATACAATCGACCAGCACCAGCGCGAGCATCGCCTCGGCAACGGGGAGGATCCGGGGGACGATGCAGGGGTCGTGCCGCCCCCTGATCGAGATCGTCGCGTCGTTCCCGTGAATGTCGGTCGTCTGCTGGGGCTTTGCGATCGAGGGAGTCGGTTTTACCGCGATGCGCACGACAATGTCCTGCCCCGTGGAGATCCCGCCAAGGATCCCGCCCGCATGGTTGCTCGCAAACCCCGCACGGGTGATCGGGTCGTTGTTCTCGCTCCCGAATCTCCGGGCCGCAGAGAAACCGTCGCCGATCTCGACTCCCTTCACCGCCCCGATGCCCATCATGGCGCCCGCAATCTGCGCGTCCAGCTTGGAAAAGACCGGGTCGCCGAGCCCCGGGGGACAGCCGGCAGCAGTGATCTCCGCGATGCCCCCTACCGAATCCCCGGCCTGTTTCGCGGCAAGGATTTCCTGTTCGATCCCCTCCGCACCCGACCTGCCGTGTACCTCGAGAATCTTCCCTGAGATCCGTATCCCCCTGCTGCCAAGGAATTTCATGGCAACCGCGCCGGCAACCACGCGCCCGACCGTCTCCCGCCCGGAACTCCGGCCCCCGCCCCGGTGGTCCCGGATGCCATACTTCTGCAGGTAGGTGAAGTCGGCATGGCCCGGGCGGAACAGGGACCGCAGTTCTTCGTAATCCTTCGGCTGCTCATCCTCGTTCTTCACGACAAGGGCGATGGGAGTGCCGGTCGTCGTTCCTTCAAAGACCCCCGAGAGGATGCTGACGGTGTCGGTTTCCTGCCTCGCGGAGACCAGCGGGGAGGTGCCCGGGCGGCGCCTGTCGAGGAACGGCTGGATATCGCTCTCAGCCAGCGGGGTTCCCGGGGGGCACCCGTCGATGATGACACCGACTGCGGCACCGTGGCTCTCGCCAAACGTGGTGATACGGAAATTCCTGCCAAAGGTGTTCATGTGAGATACTTCCTGATGGTCTCCGACGGGACATCGATCCCGAAGAAGAGGTAGAACTGCTCTCTCGCCTGTTCGATAAACATCTCGGTGCCGCTGATGGTCCTGCAGCCCTTCCGCTGTGCCGCTTCGAGGAGCGGCGTGAGCGGCGGGGTATAGACCAGGTCAAAGACCGTCAGTTCCGGGTAGAGCTGGTCCTCGTTCAGCGGGCTTCTTAAGTCCGGCGCCATCCCCAGCGGGGTCGCGTTCACGACAAGGTCAGGCCGCAGGTCGTCGAACGAGTCCCACCCGGCCCAGCGGCATCCGGCCCGTTCTGCAAGATCTTTCGCCTTCTGCGGGGTACGGTTCAGGACGGTTGTGTCCATCCCGAGGTCCACGAGTGCATAGGCCGCGGCCGCGGCGGCCCCGCCCGCACCGAGCAGGACGGCCCTTGACCCTTTCAGGGAGACCAGCGGCTTCCGGATGCCGAGCCAGTCGGTGTTGTGCCCGACAGACGACCCGCAGGCAAAGACCACCGTGTTCACCGCGCCGATCGGCCGTGCGGCATGTTCGTCGATCTCGTCGAGGTGGTTCATCACGTCCTGCTTGAACGGGATGGTCACCGAGAGCCCTTTCACATCGAGATCCCGCGCGAGCCGCATTATCTTTCCGATATCCGGGTCCTCGAACCATGTGTACTGGCAGTTGAGCCCGAACCGGCTGAAGAGGGCGTTGAAGAGGTACGGCCCCCTGCTGTGGGCGCAGGGATACCCGGCAACCCCGAGTATCCGTGTCAGGGGGTCGTCCGGCGGGTCGTTCAGGACCTGTTCGAGCCGGCGCATCGACGGCCCCGGGATCCGTCCTCCCCGGAAAAAAGCAAGGGCCTCCTTCCGGGAAGCCGCCGCCGGGACACCGCCCCGCAGGAGGGCGCTGATCGTTCCGGCAGCATCGGCCGGCGTGGTCTCGCTGGTATCGATGCAGAGGTCGGCAGAGGCGTAATACCGGTGCCTGCGCCGGTCCATTATCTCGGCGATCTCTTCCCTCAGGGGGAGGCCGGTGAGCGGCGGGCGGGGGGCGTTTTCGAGCCTCTTCTCGATGGTGTCGATATCCGCAAAGAGGAGGACCATGATGCTGTCCCGCCGGAGGCGTTCCATGTTGGCCGGGTCCACGACCGCCCCGCCACCGGTACTGACCACGGCATCCGCGGGCGGGAGGGTGGCGATGACCTCGCGCTCGATGTTCCGGAAGCGTTCCTCGCCGTCCTCGTGGAAGATGTCCGGGATGGAGCGGCCGGTCGCAAGCTCGATGAGGGAGTCCGTGTCGAAAAACTGCACCGTGTTCTGCAGGGCGAGGATCTTCCCGATCTCGGTCTTTCCGGTGCCCCGGAACCCGGTCAGTACCAATCCTCCTCACGGGATGACCCCGCTCAGGCTCTCCCAGAATCCCGGGAACGATTTGCTGACGCATTCGGCATTCGTGATGGTGATCCCCCCGATCCCGAGCCCGAGCACCGCGAAGGACATCGCCATGCGGTGGTCGTTGGCCGGGTCGATGACGCCCCCGTGAAGGACCGAGGGGCGGATGGTGATGCGGTCGCCGCCGACGTCCACCCTGCCCCCGAGGGCCCGGAGCCGTTCAGCTGTACCGGAAATACGGTCGCTCTCCTTGAACTTCAAATGACCGATGCCGCTGATGGTCGTGGGCGTTGTCGCGGTCGCTGCGACCATGCAGAGGGTCTGCACGGTATCGGGAGACGATGACATGTCGATGGTGATCCCCCGGAGCTCCCCGGTCCGTTCTACGGAGACGGCGTTCTCCGGATACGTCACCGTGCACCCCATCTCCTGAAGCGCCGGGAGGAACCTGCGGTCGCCCTGCACGGAGTCCGGGACAAGGTTATGTACCGTGACCTTCCCCCCGCAGATAGCGGCAAGGGCAAAGAAGTAGGAGGCAGACGAATAGTCGCCCTCGACTGCATAGGTCCGCCCGGCGTACCGGTTCCGGGTGCTGACCGTGAACTGTTCATACCCTTCACGGGCGACCCGTGCGCCGAAACCTTCCATGACGCTCAGGGTGATATCGAGGTAGGACGCCGATGCGGGAGGCGAGGGGATATGGATCTCCACCTCGGTCTCCGCGTAGGGAGCCGCAATCAGGATGGACGAGATGAACTGGCTGCTGACCGAGCCGTCGATGCTGACCCTGCCGCCCCGGAGATGGCCGCTCACCTCGAGAGGGGGATAGCCGCTCCTCTGTAAGAATTTTACGGAACCCCCGATGGATGAGAGCGCTTCCGCGAGCGGCCCGATCGGCCGTTCCTGCATGCGGGCGCTCCCGGTGAGGGTCAGCGGGTAGCGGCAGAGCAGGGCGAGGGATGCCATGAGGCGGAGGCTCGTGCCGGAGTTGCCGAGCTCAAGGGTTACCGGTCCGGCCGCAGGAAGTTCCCCGTCACACCCGTGGAGGACAATACGGCCGGTCTCCTGCCGGGCGTCGACACCCAGTTTCTGAAGAGCGGCCAGCGTGAGGAGGGTGTCCTCTGATTCGAGCGGGTTTATGGCCGTTGTCGTACCGGAAGCGAGGGCCCCGGCGATCAGCGCCCGGTGCGTGAAACTTTTCGAGGGGGGTGCCTCGAACTGCAGGTCTACGCTTCCCGAACGCGGGATGGTAATCCTCATGGCGGGACCCCGATTTTCCGGTAACAGCCGAGCTCCTTGACCGTGGTGATCCCCCGGAGTTCCTCGAGGGCATCCCCGGTCCGGGGAGACCAGGCATAATCGAGGAAGAAGACGTAGTTCCCTATGCCCCGCCTCGACGGCCTCGACTCGATCCGGGTCAGGTTGATCCCCCGGGAAGCGAAGGCCTCAAGGAGGTCGTGGAGCAGCCCGGCCCGGTCCGTGCTCGGGTCGATGAAGATGCTGCATTTTTCCGGGTGGCCATCTCCGGCAGGAGTTGGGGAGATCCGGACAAACCGCGTCGTGTTCGAGAGGTTGTTCTCGGTGTCCTTAACGATGACCGGGATCCGGTAGAGCGCGGCTGCGGAAGCCGAGAGTATCGCGCCGGCATTGGGCGTCTTCTTTGCCTCGAGGGCACTGGAGGCGTTGCTGCTGGTATGGATGACCGGGACGCCCCACTTCTCGATATATTCGCTGCACTGCTCGTGGGTCTGCGGATGGGCGTAGATCACCCGGATCTTCTCCAGCGGGACGAGCGACGCGAGGTTGTGGTGGACCGGCATGTACATCTCGGCCGTGATGAAGAGGGGGTAGCGGGAGAGGCCGTCGAGGGTCTCCCCGACGCTGCCTGCCTCGGAATTTTCCATGGGCACGATCCCGTCCCCTTCCCCGCGCGCGACTGCATCCATGATCCGGTGGATGGTCGGGAGGAGGGTGACCGTCCCGGAGTAGCCCATCTTCAGGGTGAGCTCGTGGGAGAACGTCCCTTCCGGTCCCAGCGTTATGACGGTCATCGGTTCACCATGCACTCGATAAGGGCATCGGTGATCGCCTGCCCCTCGTCACAGTATGCGCCGAGATGCCGGCTGTCCTGTTCGAAAAACTTCCGGAAGAGTGCGGGATCGCGGGAACCGACTATGGACGAGAGCTCGGCAGCCGAATCCCGGCAGGCCGCCAGGACGCCGGGCACGAACGGGTTCTGCTGGAGGATGTCGGCATAGAGCGCCGGGTCCTGGGAGAGGAGCCTGCCGACCAGCGAGAGCTCGATCTGGTAGACCGGGCTGGTGAACGTGAGGGTCTTTTCTATATCCACGCCGAGCCTGCGGACCGTGTCCGCCATGCAGAGCGTGACATAATGGGTGAGCCCCTGGACTACGGCCATCATCCGGTCATGCTCCTCCGGGGTCGTGATGGTGCAGTCCGCTCCCTCCGCCCGGAAGATGGAGAGGAGTGACTGGAGTTCTTCGTCTCTGGCCCGGGCCGGGCAGACGATGATGGTCTGGTGGTGCAGGGAGCTGACCGTAGGCCCGAACATCGGGTGGAGCCCGATAACACTGGCTTTTGATGTGAGCATCGCCCCGACTGGCTTTACTTTGAGGGACGTGAGATCGCAGAGGAGCTGGTCAGCGGTGAGGAGCGGGGCTATCTCGTCGATCACCCTGACCGTGTCATGGATAGGGACCGAGACGATGACGAGCTCGCAGCGCTCTGCCAGCTCTGCACTGGTCAGTGCCGTTGTCCGCCCGGAGACGAGGACCTCGTAGCCCGCACGTTCGAAGACCGGGGCAAAGAGCCTGCCCATCCTGCCGGTCCCGCCGATGATGCCTGCCTTCATGGTCATTTCTCGCGGATAGTCTCTTTGACGGCCATCCCGAAATGCCTGCCGCCCTCGAGCACGCAGCCGAGTATCGTATCGCCGGTTGCGAGGTTCACGACCGAGATCGCCTTCCCGTCCTCGCCGACGAGGCGGATGGTCTCGGCGTTCTGGAGAATCAGGCTCACCTTTGCTGTTCCTGCTTCGGCCTCTACGAGGAGGAGGGGGCGGCGCTCTATCTTGGTCCGCCCGATGACCGCCGTGTGGGCGGAGCCCTTCGCGTCGGAGACGAGGACCTGCCCGCCAATCGCCAGGTCGGAGAGGTACGCGGTCTTGCCGTCGGGCATCAGGATGTAGGCGTGCACCGCCCCGGCGTTCACCCGGAACGGGCGGGGGGCCACGTACGGGTTCTCGAGCGTCTCGGCGTGCACGAGGAGCATCGCCGACGAGGTGTTCCCCATCAGCATGCCTTCCCCGTCGGAGAGCATGGAGCAGGTGTCCACGCAGACGCGGTCGCCCATGCCGACCTGCCGGATCTTCGTGACCGTGAACGGGACGAGGCCGACCGTGGCGCTCGCCCCCTTCACGAGGGCCGCCACCGATCGTACGACGGCGGGATCGGATGTCTTCAGGAGGATGCCGTACACCCCTTTCTCAAGGACGTGCAGGGCGAGTTCCGCCTCCTTTACGCTCTTTACCGTCGCGATGATCTGGTCGGACTGGGCGACGAGGTTCTCGAGCGGGATGACGGTCCAGTCGGACGTGGTGACGATCACCTTCTTCCCCTTCCCGATCCGGGCGGCGGCGTTCTCACTCTCCTTGTCGGTAATGGTGCACTCCGCGATATCGGAGCCGGGCTTCAGGTCCCCGTCGGGGGCGATGGTCGTGATCCTCCCGAGCCGCCGCACGTCCTCCGCCCGGTCGACGACCAGCGCGTCGGCACCGCTCTCGATGGCCGTGGTCGCGACCTCCTTGTTCCAGGGGCGGATGTCGACCCAGAACTGCTTCATTGCAGCCCCCTGTTTTGCTGTTGTTTCATCTCTGTCTTTTCAGAAACGTTCAGTGGAATTTGTGAGGGTGACCCCCTCTCTCCTCGAAGAACGCTCATGCGTTCTTCTGCGACCTCCCTGCGGTCGGTCCCCAGAGGGGGAGTCTGAACGGTCCATAAGGACCGTGAAGAAGGAGAAGAACCCAAAAGGTTCTTCGAGGCAGCCCAAGGGGGCAAACCCCCTTGACCCCCATTTTTAAATTTTTTTTCCCACGGGTCCCTTCTGCGGCCATGCTCCACGGGGCGAGCCCCGACGAGGCGGCGAGCACCCGTGGCTTCATCGCAATCCCACTTGAGGGTTTTATTGGTTTTTCCACAGACCCACTTTTTCGTCTTCATGGATGTGCCGGCATCGAGCTTTGTGATCGACCGTATCATCTCTTCTTCCCCAGCGCCTTCTCCGGGTCCGTTTTGTCGTGGACGACCGCACAGAGGGCTTTGACAAACGCCGTGGTGTCCTCGCGCTGGAAGGAGTTCCTCCCCACGCAGACCCCTGCGCCGCCGACCTTCACCGAGTCGCGGATGATCTTCAGGGACTCGAGGTCGCCGGTCTTCTCGCCGCCGGCAATGAAGACGGGAACCGAGCAGGCCTTCACGATCTTCCGGAAGGATTCTGCATCTCCCGGGTAGTTGGTCTTGATCATGTCCGCGCCGAGCTCCTCGGCGACCCGGACCGCGTGGCCCACCGACTGCGGGGAGAAGGAGTCGATCCCCTTGCCCCGCGGGTAGCACATGGTCAGGAGCGGCATCCCCCAGCGCATGCAGTCCTTTGCCACGCCGGCGCCGATCTCCAGCATCTTGGACTCGTTGGGCGAGCCGAGGTTGATGTGGATCGAGACCGCGTCCGCGCCGAGGGCTATCGCCTCCTCCACGGTGCAGACCTGCACCTTGTCGTTCGGGTCCGGGTTGAGCGAGGTGGACCCCGAGAGGTGGATGATGAGGCCGATGTCGCGGCCGTGCTTCCGGTGGCCGCGCTTGACGAGCCCCTTGTGGAGCACGATGGCGTTCGCGCCCCCTTCGCTCACGTCCGAGATGACCTTCGTCATGTCCAGCAGTCCTTCAATCTGTCCCATCGAGAACCCGTGGTCCATCGGCACGATGACCGACCTTCCTGTGTTCCGGTTCATGATCCGTTCGATCCTGATCTCCTTTCCAATCATCTTCACACCTTCAGAATTTTCAATGCTTCGTCAACGCTCATGTTCTTGTGTACGATACAGGCCGCTGCCCGGACGAACTTCGCCGGGTGCTTGTGCTGGAAGGCGTTCCGGCCGATGGAGATCCCGGCCGCCCCTCCCGCCATCGCCCCTTCTATCAGCTCAAGGGTTGTGCGGTCATCGGTCTTTGAACCTCCGGCAACGACCACCGGCACCGGGCACCCCCGGGTCACCTCCCGGAAGGACTCCGGGTCGCCGGTGTACACCGTCTTGACGATGTCGGCGCCGAGCTCCGCTGCCACCCGGGCGGCGAGCTTGACCATCTCCACGTCGTTATCCTTCGCGATCTTCTTCCCCCTCGGGTACATCATGGCGAGGAGCGGCATCCCCCACTCCATGCATTCCACCGCGACCTTCCCGAGGTCCTGGAGCATCGCCGCCTCCGACTCCGCCCCGATGTTCACGTGCATCGATACCGCGTCCGCCCCCATCTTCAGGGCGTTCGTCACCGAGTTCACGAGGACCTTGTTGTTCGGGTCCGGCCCTACCGACGTGCTCGCGGACAGGTGGAGGATCAGCCCCACGTCCCGCCCGCTCTGCCGGTGGCCGTGGAGGGCGAGCCCCATGTGCCCGATCACCGCGTTCGCCCCGCCCTCGGCCACCAGGTTCACGGCCTGCGACAGGTCGATCAGCCCCGGGATCGGCCCATTCGTGACCCCGTGGTCCATCGGCACGATGACCGTCTTCCTCGTGTTCCGGTTCATGATTCTTTCCAGACGAATTTCCTTTCCTCTCATAACAACAACAACCTCCCCCTGCATTCACACACGGATTTTTTATGCGGAACCAGAGGGTTTACTGATACCAGTAATAAAACCGGTAATAAAAGCCAAAAAAGCCGAAGAAGCGATACGCGGACGTACCGGCATTCACGACAAGTTCAGAAACGATCTCACTGATGCAGCGGGCGGGTGTTCTAACGGAGATAAAGACATTCACGGGCAAAAAAACCCTCATGAATGCGGTGGCACTCGTTCTGCATGGTTTATTGTTTGGTGTGTTTGTATTTAAGCGTGTGTGCTAATGAGTAGCACGGTGCGCTTACCAAGGAGAAATGCGAATATGAAATGGGCGAATGTAGGAGGAAAATGCAATTTTCTATTATATAACATTTTTAAAATCTATTACATAACCTACAGAATCTAATTCTTTTGCGATTTTCATTTTCCACGCTCCTTCTTTATCATATTCAATAAATGTAATTCCGTGATAATCTGACGGAATATCTTTAACACCTTTATTGATAGCACAAATCCGCTGTTCTTTCAGTAGACCCAAAAAGAAACCTAATTCTAAAATCACATTTTGACGGGCCCTTGATTGAAAATTTAGAACAATATTTTTTTCATCAAAATCCTGTTTAGATATTCCCATATCGTCCGGAGTAAGCAAGACGATTGCGTATCCGACATCGCTATAATCTTTTAATTTTTGGAGCAAATGTCTGTTTTGATTTGGTTGTTCATGTAAAATTATCGGTTTCAAATCAATTTTTTCAATAAATCTAGCGACTGATTGTTTTAATTCTTCATCATGGCCATGAACAATGAATACTTCCTTCTTATTGGGCATTGAATTGGGAATCACAGAATTTGATTTCTTTGACATTTTTACAATATCCGGTAATGCAAGAAGTGATGCGCGTTGTTTTGAAAATAAATTTGTAGTAGTCTTGATTAATTTTTGAGGTTCATAAGTACCTTTGATTTTTTCATTAAATTGTAATAATTCAGAAATTCCATAATACACCGTAATCATTTTTGTTACCGGAACTGGTGAGTCTCGGTAAGTGTCTGGACCGGTATAACTTTCTCTTTTACCGTTATGCAATTCAATGAATTCTACTTCTGAAGATTTGTTATATTCGCGAATAAGGAATAATGCCTGATTATACCATTTTTCATAGTGTTTGATTATATATCGATGATATTCTGATAGTTCTTTATTCGGTTCCTCCCATTTATCGCGAGTAGGGACATATGTGGGTAGTGATGGACGAAAAAGAATTTTTTGAATACTTTCATCATTTTTTTCAGAAAGATTAGGTTTTTCTACAATGGCTAATGATGAAAAGAGATGGCTCATCTCATTTTCTATTGTATCAGCATCGGCATCCATTTCATTGATTACCTCAATTAATTCTGGAATGTCCGTCATAAAAATCATAGAATTTATTATTTAATATGGATAAGAGAACTACTTCAATATTCTCATGACGTTTTTTCACGTCAGAATTTCCAATATTTTTAACATCTGGTTTTAACTGAATACATTCGAATTTAGAATTCTCGCTAAAATAAAAAATATCTAACTGTAACACTTTCACAACACTTGCTGATACTCTTTTGTTCGCTGCATAATAGGATAATTATCTGAGGTTCTCACTGGGACCTCAAGGTGGAAATAAATGTCATTCAAGTGCGGAACAAAACCGGGAAAAGGACACTATGAATCGGTTGAAACAGGAGAAATTATCTATCTCGATCAGGATACGGACAGATTGCCACCGTGCCCTCTCGATAAAAAAAGTTGTGACTGGAAAAAAATTGATTGAGGTGATCTCCTATGAACTCAGATTTAAAACAACTTCTTTTCTACGTTGGTCTTATTTTGGCCTTCGGTGGATTTCAGGCGTTGTTGAACATTATGCTTGTCTCATGGATGCTTTTGGGGATTATTGCTTTAATTCTCGTGACATTCTTCAAAAAAGATTTGATAATTATGGGATTAAGGATATTATACTCGATAATAAGTAAAAAATCCAGATTCGCCCATTAAGGAAACCGGGCCGTATACAGATCGCAGATACTCTGAATAAATGCATCATAGTGAATCGGATCGCCGACAACAGGCGCCGGTTTTGTTGTGACGTAACAGGTTCTTGGCGGCACAATATTATCGCAATTCACCACGATTACGCCCTTCGCATCGAGACCCGCGACCCCGATAGTTCCGCCGCTTGAGGAGATGCCACGGAACTCGTCGAGGCAGTGACCGACAAGTTTGTCCGGGTTCTTATGGATCGTTTCAGTATCCCGAAGCGGCGATTTGAATTTCGGCGAGGCATTCAAGACAAGAATCCCGCCCGCGATGGAATGGGGATTATACTGGTGCACGTGGGCGTGGTGTGCATCGAAATCCCTCTTCCGGTTCTTCACCGCCTTGCGATGCTCCGTCATTACAGACTTGATCTCGATCGCTATCTGAACAAGGGCAGGAGGAGTTTTCACAATGGGAATATCCGGTTCTGGAGCCTTCATACCAAGAGGAGCACTGCCGATAACCAGATCGATATTCCAGTCTGCCGTCCCAACGGTGATGTTGAAATTCAGATCGTACACTAACTGACCGGCGGATGCCTTTGAAGCAATCTTCGGGCAATATTTCAGTAAGTCGCCCATGATCGTCTCTGCCAAAGCGTTTGAATGTTTATTCGATCTCGGATGATAGCCTAATGTTTGAAGGTGTTGTAAAAAGCTGACGGGATTTGGTGCCATGTTACCTGCTTTCGTTATAGTGGAATATTACCGGAGTATGTGTTTCGTTGAGGCGCTTTTCTGCATATCTCATGTATGATGGTTCTAATTCGATGCCGATTGAATTCCGGTACATTTTAATCGCGACCTGGATTGTATTCCCGGTCCCGGCAAAAGGATCGAGAACGACATCCCCGACAAAAGAGAACATGCCGATCAATCTCCGGGCTACCTCTACAGGAAATGGTGCCGGGTGCGCCCTCTGGATCTCTCCCGGAATATCAGTCCAGATCTGCTGGAACCATTTCTCGTGATCTTCCCGGTCAATCATACTCAGATCCCTTTGATCCTGCGATGGATGACGATAGCCGCCCGGTTTCCGGAAAAGCAAAATAAATTCTATATCATTTTTTACGATTCCATTTGGCTCGTATGGTTTACCGAGAAATGTTGATCCATTTCCTTCCATTTCTGTGACCACATTTGAAATTTTATTCCAGATTATTGGGGAAAGTGGATCAAATCCTATCTCTTGACATTGGACCTGAATGTATGCGTGCAGAGGATCAACAAGGTGTCGTCCATGCTTTTTGCGTGAGCGGCATACATCTCCAACTACGACGCACATTCGTCCCCCCGGAACAAGTCGATCAAAACAATTTTTCCACACTTTACCAAGCTCGTGAAGAAATTCCTCGCGAGATTCGATGTGGCCTAGTTGGAGACCGTCCCCGCTATCGCTATATTTTTTAAGGTTCCAGTAAGGCGGAGATGTCACAACCAAGTGAATTTTTTTGTTAGAATCGAGTCCTTCCATAAGCCTTGCATCCCCTTCGAAAAATTCATGGACCGTATTCAGAATTTCGGGTCTACGATTCCAAGCATTGACTTTTGCTTCGAACTTTTTTTCCAAGGATGCTTCCTTGGTGCGAAGGACTACTATATCTCCGTCACAGAACCTGGTTTGTGTCGTGTCGATTAAACTAAAATCAGATTCTGCTTTGCTCATAGTCACTGTTTTCGTCTTTGAATAAGTAAATTTTCCGTAAGAAGTGTGAAAATTATTTCACCATCTTTTGAATATGTGAGTTTAACTCTTGGTCTAGTACAGGAGCTAATACCCGAAGAAATCTGATATACCTTTTTAGATCATCTCGACTAAATCCCATCACATAGGCCTTATGCGCCACTTCATGGCGGCGTTCTACAAGTGTTCCAAGTTCTTGGGAAATATCAATCCCTGTTCTTGGATTGCCTCTATTCCATTTTTTATCGAATTTTGGTTTAATAGTTTTAAAGATATCAGGAATACCCACGCTTACGAATAAATATTTCACTTTTTTGGGATTCGGATTACTATCAGCCAACAAACGGAATAATTTCGGATCAATTTTTTCATCATTTATTAAAGAGGCTGCTTTTTTGTAAATTGGAATTTTGTCCAAATTATTAGGATAATCATTTGTTTTCTCTTTTGATTTTTCGAATGTTAATTTACAATTATAATATATCAAATCCGTAGGTAATTTATCAGGGCGATAGTTTTGGTGTTGATTCAGATAATCCAACTTTTCTTCAACTAAATCCTCTAAAAAATTTTCAAATGCCCCCACCATTAAAACGATCGAACCTCCGCGCAATCCATAAACAAAATTTTCATCTTGTGGCTGAGGAATCTCATTTTTATTAGATTTTCTTTCGCGTATTTGCAGTTCCTCTGCCATCTTTAGAGAATTTTGAAAATCGATAAGGGCTTTCGAAGGTTTTGCCATAATTATCCTATTAATGGATTACATTTTCGATCATTTCTCTCATGAGATCAATTCTTGTTTTAAAGAAACTGGGAGTATTTGTAGCAGCGTCAATCGCTGTCCTAAACTCTTTATTTGTGAAAAGCTTTTTCACTCCACTCAGTATTTCAGTGCGTTTTGTTTTTACATCTTCCAGAGAGAATTCTCTGCAAGCAAACATCTGCGCGTCATATGCAGAAGCTAAAAACGATCTACGCCACCGTTTCAATTCCGGTTGCCAACGTTGAAATGCATATTCTCCAAAACAAGCTTCAACAATATCGAGGTTTTTCAAAAAATCTTCTCTCATTTCTGTTAATGCTTCTCCCGAAGGATTAACATTCTGCTCCATAAATATATCCATCGTTAGTCGCATTTTACTTGAAAAACTGTCTAAATTATTCCGATATGTAAAATATCTCAAGACTAATTCAGCATCTCTCATTTCTTGATAAAGTGCAGAATGGTCTTTGTTTTTTATACCTAAAAGACGATGGAATTTTTTATTTTCTGAAATTTCTAATATCATATCATTCAATTTCCCATGATAGACACTATTCCGTAATTCTTGAGCATTTAGTTTAACTCCTCCTGTATTCAGTCGCTCAAAAACTTCATATTTTATCTTTGGATCGGATTGACGCAAAAGAATTATTGAACGTAATGTAACACGAGTTCTTAGAACCGTTTGAAGTCGTGTGGGAAGTATAGAAAATGTTTTTCCATTAACATCCTGAAAAACTTTTAACCCGGTTAAAACAAGCTCATTTTCAAAGAATTTTGAGATTGTGAGAAGTCTTTGTTTTCCATCTATCACTGAATATTTTCCGTATGAATCTTCATTGAGAAAAATTGGGGGAACAGGTACATTCATTAAGAATGATTCAATAAGTTTTGACTGTCGCTTATCATCCCATCGTAACCGTCTTTGGTGTTTTGGAGAGAGATCAATACGATCAATACTATTTTTTTTAACTAAATCTGCAAGACCCGCAAGATTGTAATCTACCACACTAGTTACTAACTCAAGCTGTTTTCTCTCCCAAAAATCAATTGGTATGTCATCTCTTTCTTCATCTTCTATACCTTCATAATCTTTAGTGTACTCAATATCTCCCATGTTTCAATCCCACTTGTAGTAAGATAATTTCCAATACAATATAAAAATGTCATACAATAAAAAATCAAGAATCTGAAAATGGATTGACCGACATTCGATTTTTTTAGGATTTGTTCTCATTTTTAATTAATTAAAACTACAAATTAGCTCAAATTTTCTCCTTACATTTCAAATCTGACTTTTGCACTCCAGTCAGAGTTGCTTGCCGGATAAACTCATTAGCATAATTTATACCAAACTGCGTTCGAATCATGAAACTAATGGATCCTCTTTTCGATCAACCCCACCCCCCACCCCTCTTTGTGCATGAGGGGTACCACCTCCGGTTCCCGGCAACCCGTCCGGGTGTGACCCCGAAAAGGGGGTTTCCTTCATTTACGTGAGGGTCGGGCCGACCCGAGCGTTGAGGAAAAACGATGTTTTTCCGAGTTGCTGATACTGAATATCGATCCGGGCTGAGATCGCCCGCCCAAATACACCCAAATAGCGTCTCTGTCTCACCGACGTAAAAATGACCGGAATTGCATGAATTATCGTCTCATTTTCCGGAATTACTGTCTCTATTCCCGGAAAAACAGGGAATCGGAGCCCAATACGGGCCCTGTTAGGAGATACTCCGGATTGCCTCCATATATCGACGGAGAAGACCAGACTTTTCCAGAAGGTCCAGGTGGCATTTCCAGCCCGGGAAAAATCCAGGGATGTCCTAAAACCCATCCACACTCCGTTTTCGCTGTCCAAATACTGCTACTTATTACCTCATGATTTCAGACGTAAAAATAACCGGAAGTACATGAATTATTACCGCATTTTCCCGAATTATTACCTCTGTTTCCGGAAAAACAGGGAATCGGAGCCCAATACGGGCCCTGTTAGGAGATACTCCGGATTGCCTCCATATATCGACGGAGAAGACCAGACTTTTCCAGAAGGTCCAGGTGGCATTTCCAGCCCGGGAAAAATCCAGGGATGTCCTAAAACCCATCCACACTCCGTTTTCGCTGTCCAAATACTGCTACTTATTACCTCATGATTTCAGACGTAAAAATAACCGGAAGTACATGAATTATTACCGCATTTTCCCGAATTATTACCTCTGTTTCCGGAAAAACAGGGAATCGGAGCCCACAGAAGGGTTATTTCGGAAGCACTCCAAAAAATGGGGATCCCGACGAAAAATCCCCCTCAATATCCGTAAATACTGGTGTCTGGTGAATCCCTTCGGAGCGACAATGTTCCAGATCGGAACAAGTGTTAAAAGCCGGGGGTGACCGCTCAGGGACATATTCACATCCACATGTATTCGATTCATTCTCACCAGGCACCATTATAGTTATCGGCGGGAGAAGGGATAAAATTTGTTAAACATCTATCAAACATCCTGATACGTATTCTATTCCTTGTTCAATTAATGTATAATCTCGTGAGTTTTGTGACACGGGGGAGCGTAAGAAGGAAAGTGATCAAGGGCCTTCTTCGTCCAACCACCACAACGGAACTTGCGAAGATGATTGGTGTCGACCGGGCTGCGGTAAACCGTACCATCCACGCAATGGAAAAAGTCGGGCTCGTGGAATGCCTGACGCCGGAAGAAAATCGGGACCGGTATTACCGGACAACTGAAGCCGGGAAGAAGGTTGTTGCGATTATCGAAGGGATGGGGAAATAATTTTTCCGGGGGTTTGACACTCAACGGAGCTTTATTATGTGATGCATGGGATATCGTGAATGGAGTAGATATAATCATGATTGTATCCATTTAACGAGAATGAAGAAAAAGTTGCGATATTTTAAGACCGCATCCCTTTTATCTTCTAGACGATATTTTTTAGATAATGGTTCTTGATGATATAACAACTACCTTTTTAGGGATTGCTACTGGGTTATTGACTGCTATTTTAACCATAAAATATACACATATCGAGGATAAGAGACTAAAATATAATGATGCTATTGAGTCATTGTTTGTGGAAATTGAACATAACCGAAAGAAATTACCAAATTTCATTAAACGTGTGAAAAAAGTAAAAGCAGTGTGGGTTGCCACAAGGATATTTGAATGGATTGACAACAATGAGCTTTCCACCGGATATGGCGGTTATCCATATAATTTTTTTAAATTTGATTCTTATAATAATTTTATGAGTTCTGGAATGAATCTAAATCTAAATCATGATTTAGATTATAATTTGAAGATATTTTATCATAATTGTAAAAATTTCTGTGCAAAAACACAATCACTCGAAGAGGAGATGAGATCTATTAGTAACGAGCATGTTCAAAAATGTACTAAACTTCTTGAAGAGGGTGACTCTAACAGCGATAGTATAACATTTAATAGTCTTTTTAAGGAAACCGTTGATAAAATCAATCTAAGATGGGATTCAATTGAATTAGAATATAATAAGATTGACGATGAATTTAAGAAAAATACTCAGTTCAAGCTTGATAATAAAAAGAAATTAAGAATTAGTTGGATCGATTGGCATTTAAAAAGGAAGAGAGAAGCGACGATCTAGGAAAGGTTAATTCTATACGGCTGGATATATTCAGCGATAAATTATGGATTGCCGCCTATTCCCATTCACTTACAATCCTCTGAATTTACCAGTGGAACAACGAACCATTCTCATTCAAAAGTTAGAGCTAAATCAAAGACAAGCGCAAGAAACAATATCTCAATTAAATCGTGATTATCAAATAGGAGAGGAAGACGGAGCAGATATCGCCGATGTAACAACTCACTTCGAACGCGTGAAAATTCTTCGTTTGGATCCGGTTGAAAATGATAAAGAAAGATGATATTTAGAGAAGAGATGGTTTATGGATACGGAGATAAATAATCAACAAGGCAATCTACAAGATTTTTTTGAGCTATTGAAAATTTATTATAATATGAAAATGCATTATGATAATTTATTTTGGATGGTATTTAGTGCATTTTGGGCAGCTAATGCTATATTATTAATTGCCCTTTTTCAAAGCAATGATTGTTTTCTCACTCAAATCAAATGGACAATCGTTCCATTATTTGGTGTAATCTTATCAATAATCTGGTATATTATTGTAAAACGAATCTTCTCATATCAGAGATTTTATGATAAATTAATTGTAAATTTGGAGAATGAACTTAAAATTGATAATGATTTTCGTACCAACCCAGAGAATAAAGAATTTTATCCAAGATATTTTACCGGTGGTAGTATAAAGCCGATAATGCAAAATATTCCTTCTTTCGGGGCAATTGGCTGGTTAATCGGGTTAATTTTTGGATTTTTGATAATCCCATTGATATGTTATTAAGAGTGTTCTTGCCGAAGAAATGGATTGGGAAAAAAGTGAAGATCCTATTATTGGAAGAAGTAGCAAGAGAAGTATAAAAAAAATAAACAAACATAAATTGTTCTAAATACGCCTTATATGCGCGCCTGTGGTGATTTGGCGTACGTACGACACGTATTTTTTAGTCACAACTTAGCTACTATAAATATTCGAAAAACAGAAAGCTTAGGTTGTTCTGTCGTAGAGATGCGAACTCGCGGCGGAACAAGGGATCGCTCCGGATTAAGGTTGCAATCCATCCGGTGCTAACAAAGTAGTAGAGTTATGTATATCTCTTCTACTTCAACTGAGAAAAGGATTGCTGTTTAGATAGACGAACGAAATCCATTAAGGAGGTGTTAATCGCCATGGATGACGATCAGAAGATAGTTCTGGCAATAATTCTTCTCGGGGCATCATATGTATTTGCCTCAATAGGGAAATCCCTAGTAGAAGAATGGTACCACGACAATATTGGTGGTAGTCTCTTCACGACTAATTGCCAGAGACTATCTCGTTAGAGAGGTATACCTCTCGTGGGAGGGAAATAACCCCTCCTATTTCACATGGAGATTGCACTAGCAACCTTACTGGGCATACAAAAAATTAAAAAAAAAAGAATTGTTCCTATTTTTTTTAGTTTGACTAAACGCCGAAAGCATTCAATTATTCAATTTAAAGACCCCACAACTTATCATCTCTTTTCAAAAGTCCCTCCATCAATAGTGGGGTATTAAAAAGGAAAAATCCCGACAACGCAACAGAACCGCTGAATCACAAAAGGTATACGATGTCATTTAACACCACACTTAAGGACAACCTTGAGGAGTTCCGGCAGTGGTTCAACAACGAGCGCGAGATCCAGAAACTCGGGTACAAAACTCCGATGCAGATTATGAAGGAAAAATCTACGGTCTAATAAAATTTATTTTTGAGCATATTCTTGTTTTGAGTACATTTTGTATAGTTTATCGGTAATTTCGGATTTTGAAAAGTCGTCATCAAGAAGATGGAGGATCTGTCCTATATTTTCCTGAGTGACAACCATTTTATTATCTTTTGAAAATTCAACGGGTAAACCCCATTCTGATATTACGCTTTGAATTCTCTCTAATTTGAGTAAGTGTAATCCTTTGTTTTTCAAAATACGCGCCAATTTTCTTATTCTTCTGGCATCATCACCGCAACATTGGATAAGTGTCTCTTCAGACTCCACCAGTTTTGATTCTTCAAGATACATTTTATTAGCTGTAATTTCTGAAGAAAAATATTCTTTAAATCCAAATAGATATTCAAATTGAGAATGTTCAAAAATATACACAAGAGATGATTCGAACTCTAATTTCTCTTCTGTTGTGAAATTATCTTTTGTTTTGGGAGTGGGCACTAAAAGTGCAGCGTCATATGTTTTTGCAATTGTAATAATATTATCTTCAATTCGACTAAAACTACCCTCTTTTCCCCAAACTAATGATGATTTCCCTTTGTCGAGTAATTCGTTCGATGTATGTCTTTTAAAAAGATATATTGTATTACTCTTGTTCTCAATTCTAACAATATATCCGGTTGTTTTTGAAAAATCAACATCGGTAATCATCTTCAAATCTTTATTTGAGAGGGCATCAACAAATTCTAAAAGATGTGGAACTTCTTTAAGTGGCAACGTCTCGATAATTTTTTCGTCTGATGCAGGAAGGATATTATAATTTTGTACTTCGAATTTTCCTATCTTCTTGGAAATTTGATTAATAGCGTTGACTAATAAATCATCTCCGATCTCTAAACTAATTATAGATTTTAGAAAATCATACGATACTGTGTTTTCCTTCCTATTGTGAATTTTTTTGATAAAAAAGAGTTTTACAAGTTTCTTGTCAGACCCCTTCCAGACCCTGTAATATCACTTTCATCCAATTCACGCTCAAAGACTACGTTTTCCCAAACATCCCAAACATAGATAGTGTTATCTACTTTTATATTATTTTGTGTAATAATTGTAAAGTTACGTATTGGATTTCCTATATACGACAATTTTGTTACTTCTGCTGAATAGAATCTATAATTAAAAAATGAAAGTAAGGGATTTACATACAAAAGATCTGAATTGATATATACCACAAACAAAATAACCAATAAAATCGCCAGAGCAACCAGATCTTTCCATTGTGTGAAGTCAATCCCCATAAATGAAATAATATACGGTATGAGATAAGACAAGGTATCTTTTGTTTTATCCTCTATTTTAACAACTTTATATATATCAAATGTATTTCTCCGTACTAGGTATAGAAGCAACCACCAAACAGATATGGAATAAATCGCGGCGGCGATGCATAGCGCCATAGCATAGATATTAAACCAATTTTTTACGGCTAAAATAAGAAACAAGGGAAAATACGCGCTTAGGAATAATCCTATTTTTACCCAGGTTCTCATAATAATACCTTAGTTGCCTCGTCATTTTTCAACTTTTAGTTGCAATAATCCACGTCTTGCCAAGTCTTCAATGTTGGGGTTTGTGATATTGCTCTCGATCCATCGAAGAGCCAAGTTTCGAATTACTTCACTCTCCGAACTTCCGAAATAAAGCATAAACTGTTGAAATAATTCTTTGTGGGTTTTTCCAGCCTGATGGAAACCACTTCGTCTTTCGTTACATGTGTTTACTTCTGTAAACATAATTTTCCCTCGCAGAACCAACCATACTAATCTTTAACTTATAAAAATCGATACGCTATTCACTGGCGGGAGTTATGAGAAAATCAACATTGTTTATTTTTTCAGTTATTTGTTGGTCTTTCATCTTTCTTTTAATTTTTGCAACGATAATTAGAGATTCGGCTTGGGCTACCGTTGCAGTTACTGGAATTTTGGTTATTATTACAGCATATTACGCGATTACAACTGAAAGTTTGTTGAGAGTGAACTCTCATTATGCATTCACCACAGAAAAAATATTAGAAGTAAATCAAGAAACTTTAGAATTACTTACTAGGGAATTGGAATTACACTCTCTGGAAAGGAGATCTGCCAAAGTCGAAGAGATTGCTAGAAATATTTTAGTTCCCTTTGAACAAGATGTAAAAAACCATAAACAAAAAATACAGGATAAACGAAACGTTTGGTTAAATGACTATACCCTAAATCATGTCAAAGTTTTTAGACTTTTTTCCGACGAACAATTCTCTACAACGTCAGAGTATTTTAAATCAAAATTTGAAGCTATTAAAATTAATGAAAACTATGAAGAACCTGTTTTTAGAATGCATATTAAGAAAATATTTGAGTATATTGAAGATTATGACACCCAAGAGAGAGAGTATATACACTTTATCAGCACTGAGACTCTCCCAATTTTTCGAAATATTATGAGACCATTTTTACAAGAAAAGGGTATTACAGTTCCATATTTTATTGCATTTATTTTCTTAATAAATGGGAAAATAGATCCAAAAACGGATTTAAATCCGTATAATATTGGCCAAGATTTTTTAATTAATTTTTCAACGTTTCCAGATGAAATTTACCAAAAGTACCCAGAATTCCGAGAATTTATTGAAAAGAAAACAGAGTACCGATAAAAAATTAATCGAACAGTTGGACTTATTAGACGAGGCGTTGGACCAAATGCTTTCTTCGTGGATGAATATTTATCATATCCCAATTTCTCCCAAAATACAAAACGCCCAATAAAAGAAAAATATCAAATCTTGAAATGTTTGGTCTAAAAATTAAAACGATTAATCCCACTTTTCAATCTTGTTATCTTTTACCTATGGATTTATTTTAAAAAAAGGACACGATGTCACTTTACACCATAGGTACCCCTCCCCCCCCCTTCCGGTTTCGCGAAGAGGGAGACCCCCCCACCCCTCTCAGCGCATTAGGGGACCCCACCCAACGATCCCGCATTGACCCGGAAGACCCGTCCGCTCAGCCGCTCACGTCCCCGGCTGGTCCAGGGCTGGCCGCCGCATAATCTCCTTCTCCCGCTCGATCTCGTCGGCCAGTTCCCGTTCGCTCGGCAGGTAGAGTTTATACCGCGATGCAAAGAGCTGGCGGTCTCTCGTGCAGCACCGAATACCGGACAACCGTCTCGTCCTTCTCCGTGCAGAGGATGATCCCGATCGTGGGACCGTCTCCTTCTGTTTTCATCCGGTCTTCGAACAACCGCACATACATGTCCATCTGCCCGATGTCCTGGTGCGTCAGCCTGCCGGTCTTCAGGTCAATGAGCACGAAACACTTCAGGATATAGTGGTAAAATACGAGATCGATGAAGAACTCGGAGGTCTCCGTGCTGATCCGGTACTGGCGTCCGACAAAGGAGAACCCTTTTCCCAGCTCGAGGAGGAACTGCCGGAGTTTGTCGATCAGTGCCTGCTCAAGGTCCCGCTCGAAAAAGCCGGCTGAAGCAGGGATATCCAGAAACTCGAGCACGTAGGGGTCCCGGATAAATTCTTCCGGCTGCTGGGGGGAGGACCTGGATCGCTCCGGCTTTTTCCGGCCGGCAGTTTCCCCCGCCCGGCTCGCGAGCAGCCGTTCGTAGGACAGGGAATCGATCTGGCGTTCGAGTGTCCTGACGGTCCAGTTCTGGCTGACGGTCTCCCGGATATAGTACCCGCGGGCATCCGGGTCCTCCACCCGCATCAGGTGGCGGTAATGCGACCAGCTCAATTCGCTACACACTGTGTAGCAGATCTCCTCTCCGGGAATTTCCCCTTCGCGGAACCCTTTATGGAAAACCAGGTAAAACTGCCGGAAATTCTTCAGGTTTGCAGCAGAGAAACCCCGGCCCCCTCCCATTTTTGCAAAATCCGATCTCCCCAATCCGCGCCCCGTTCCCTCCCAATCCATGATTAGCATCCCCGGATTTCCCTCCGGAAAATTTATTCAGCCAAGCCCATTTCCTCTGGCAGTCTCATACATTATGTCAAATCCGACAGGTTCGTTAGAATGTTGAGAGTCCTCAGACTCGAAACAGGAGAATGCTTCAGCGTCATCAGACCTGAAGCAGGAGAAGATCGGAATCTTCTCCTGAACATTGTTCTTCGAACCTGGAGGAAGAGAAGGGAGGCATCAACCGAGCTTCGAAGGGACACTGATGACAAACGCAGGACTGGACAGAAAGCTGAAAATGGAGTGCCCGCCGGAGGAACATTTTATGTACCTTCAAAAGAAGCGGGCACCAAGTCCCGATTCTTTCGGGACGCTCGCACCGCGCTCCGTTTTCCGGAAAAATCGCGCTATAATAAAAGCGCTTAAAGCATCCAGACCTATGAGATTGATGTCACGGGGCCCGATGACGCAGGAACAGAAAAACAAGGAGGTGAAACAAACCATGAGAGAAACAACAAACTGCATGGGGAGGCCGGCATGAGCCACGGCCCCCGCCCGCACCGGGCGCTCGAAGAAGCGATCCCGATCGCCAAGGCTCGTGGCGTGATCCAGATGGCGATGAGCGGGCCGGAGCGGGTCTTCGACATCGCAATCGTATCGAAGATACCGGTTACATTCACCCGGGTCATGTTCGCGCCGGAGATCCTCGCGACCATCCAGCAGCTTGCTAATGATTTCAAGGAAGAGATTGGCCAGCTCCGGATCATCGCCCGGGATAAGGCCATCACGACCGAGCTCTGGCTCCGGTCAAAGCACGGGACGTGGCGGTTCTTTCTGGTCACACCGAACTCGCTGGTCGAGATCGACCGCGATGGGAAACCGGTTGTGTCAGGACAGACGCTTGCGTGAACAGCCGGAAAATTCTGATTTTTTTGAGAGGATGATTTTCGGGCAGCGTCATCGTATTGGCCGTTGATCAATCCACGCTGAACGCATCCGGGTCAAACTGGAGAGAACAGCCTTGCCGGCGCGGGTGGGGCCCGGAACCGGTGGCGGAAGATTTTGAGGTATCCGGGGGTCTCATCTCTTCGTGCGGGGAGAATGTATATCAGGCCGGAGGGTATCATAACTCCCGTATGACAGGATCCTTTGCAGAGAACGTGAAAGGTTTTATCCTGAAACCCGCCGAGACCTTCCGGTCAACGCAGGGGGAGAGCCTGAACAGCGCGTACCAGTATTATGTCCGCCTCGTCGTCATCTACAGCGTCATTCTCTTCGCCTTCATCGCGGCATCCATCGCGGCAACGGGCTCAAGGCATCCGGCGGAACGCTCCCGGGCGGCGGCATTCGCCTGATGCAGGCATTCGGGCCCTTCCTGGAGACCTACATCCTGTGGCTGCCCGTCTTCCTCTTCATCCTCCTCCTCTTCATCGTCTTTATCCAGGGATTCGAGATCCACGTATTCGTGCTCCTCTTCGGCGGCCAGAAGGGGTTGGTACAGACCCTGAAGACCATCATGTACGCCTTTACCCCCGTTATGTTCCTGGGATGGATCCCCATAATCAGCATCGTCGGGGGCGTCTGGACCTATATCCTGATCGTCATCGGGATCCGGGAGAACCAGGAGATGTCGACCGGCAGGGCAGTCCTGGTCGCGCTCATCCCGCCCGTGCTCTCGCTGATCTTCTTCGCGGGCGTCATCACCCTCATCGGGCCATTCCTCCGCGCCCTGGCAGCGCTCAACGGATGATTTCAAAGACGAGATCGCCCGGCTCCGGATCATTGCCCGGGATGCGGCCATCACGGCCGGGCTCTGGCTCCGGTCAAAGTACGGGACATGGCGGTTCTTCCTGGTCACGGCGGACTCGCTGGCCGGGATCGACCGCGATGGGAAACCGGTTGTGTCGGGACAGACGATCGGGTGAACGGCCGTGAACTTTTTTTTAATAGCACACTGTTGACGGTGTTTAAGGAAAAGGAGATTTTGATCTTCCCTGTGACTTATACCATATGTGCTGAATTAATGTCGTCACCATCAGGACGGGAATAAATAACCAAGTCTTTAACATTAGCATATATATTGTAGTTTAATGTTTGCATGACGCAAAAGCAGCATAACTTACCACTGATGGTAGTCGGCCTTACCCTTTTGGAGGGACTGGTGATATACATCAATATGGTGGTGCATCCTGACAGTCAGCCCGCCCTCACCATCGTTATCGTCATTCTTTTTGCCATAGCAAGCGGACTCGGGGTATGGTACAGAACCAGAGTTCTGGGTATGGAAATCTCCTGACGAATGCAGGGATCAAATTAAAACGATTTTTTTTAATTTTTTCATTGCGAATTTTTGTAAATTTTTTGGGGGGGATTTTTCACGGAGGATTGCATGCGGGCCGGAAATTTTCCGGTAACCGGCCCGACCATACCGAGCTCGAATTTTTTTTGATCGTGTCAGGCTTTTACCCAACCCGGAAGACCTGGAAACCTGAGCCTCCACGTCGTACCCGGGCAGGGATCCGCCGTCGGAGGGAGCGGTTATCCCCGACGAAGAGTCCTGCGGACTCGGTCGAAGAACTACGTTCTTCTCCTGTCTCATGTCTGATGACATTCGACATTCTCCTGCTCCAGGCTCCGAAAGGTCCATAGGGACCTTGAGGATGGAAGTCGGCGAGGTTGCAAAAACCTTGCCGATGAGAAATTAGGTCACAGACCGAACTTCGAAGGGAGGCGGAGCCGACCTTCGCTGCTGATGACCTGTCACATCCAGAAAACCCCTGAAGGAATTCTGGTACTCCGGAGCCCGCTGCGGGCCCGGTTGTACCTCTTTTCCCTCAACCTCCTGATTGCAGAGGTCATAATTCGGAAAAACGCGGAATCCGGGCCGGAATAATTCCGTGTTTTCCGGCGGGAATGGGGGAGGTCACGTTTAGCGATGTTACAATGGACAGGTAACCAAGGGCACGTGATTTGGAACATAGCCGCGGCGGGAGAGGGACGCTCTGGACCACTTTACGGTTGAGAACCCTGCCGGGTTTATCATCTCCTTTTCGGGTACCTCCCCCTCTTTCAGCGCGAGGGGTGGGTACCATCTCCCCCCCCTTCCGGTTCTGTGGAGGGGGTACCCACTCCCCCTAACTTCTCCAAAAAGGATTCCGGCCCAACTCCGTACGCTCCAAAAATATTTTTGCCTCATCTCCCAGTGAGCCAAAAAAAATTCCGGCTCAACTTAAGACCGGACCGGAAAAAATTCGCCTCGTACAGGATCGCGACAAAAAAAATTCCGGCGCGAAAAAAAGAGACCGGATCAGCATGGCATTGCCGGCCCGGGAACGTACCTTCGGACATCCACCTGCGCCCCGCTCTTGGCCATGCGTTCCGCGATTGCAAGGATCTCGTGGGCACCATGCTCGTCCACGTAATCCTCGCCGCAGTTTTTGCAGACCTGGGTGGGGATGTCCTTTACGACAAGGGTCATCCCGTCCCGGTCAAAGGTGACGGTTGTCGTGCCCTCTCTGGTCTCGCCATGCCTGCAGATGACGCACTTCATGTTCTCCTCAACCGGAGCTCTTCAGGTCTCCTGACTACGCCGATTCGACCGGGACGGATTTCAGGGTGGCAGACGGAACCCGCTCCGACACCCGGAGGATCTCTACCCCGACGAGGTTATTCTTGTCGTCATAATCAAGAATAACGCCGGGTTTCACCTCTTCCGAGTCATGGATGCGGGTATCGGAAAGACGCATATACAGTGCGTCTGCTTCTTTGTCAACGGTAACTTTCATGGCTGCACTCTCCTGTCAAAGAACATCGTGATAACGCGGGGGGGGAGAAGCAGTGGGATTTACGATCACCCGCAGGATTTTTTCCCCGGCCTCCGGAATCCTTTTCAGGTAATGTTTCTCGTCATCCCGTCTCACTTCACTGTTGTCGGGATTGTTCACGGTGTCCGGAACCCAGTCCTCCTGTGTCATCCACTCTTGCATCATGATCCTGGCATGCGTGGTGAATGTCAGGGGACTGTGCATGACGTACTATTGCCATCTTATGAGATATGCATACGGTGATGGTAAAACTCAATTGAGAACCGGTGATCCTCCCGGCATTCGGCCCGATCCGAGCATTGAGGAAAAGCGGCTGTTTTTCCATGTCGCCACCTCCCAAACCCCATCCGCCCCCTAAATTTTCGCCAGTCGAAGGACTTCGTCCTTCTCCAGCTCTTACTGCCCTCAGGGTAATAATCGCCCGCCCAAACACAGACCCCTCCTCCAGCGGTAATAGCGATTTGCTTCCACCCCCCTCCGGGAACCGTTCGACCGCCAACCACGCATAATTTTATATTGTAAACGTCCATACATTTACACATGTTCCTTCCCACGAACGAGAAACAATTCGGGTTCTGGAAGATGCGTCGCAGCGGGATGCAGAATATCTCCATTGCAAACGAGCTGGGCATTACACGGCAGGGAGTATCGCAGGCACTCCGCGCGATTGACGAGAAGATCGATGCCTCGCTGCGGGAGATGGCGCAGGCGAACCGGATCCAGATCGAGAAGATCGATGTGGAACGGGGAGTCCTGTTCGGACGGTCCATCCCGTTCCAGACCAATGCATACATCTTCGTCTCGGAGAAGCACGGCATGCAGGTCTGGTACGAGCATGACGGCGACTGCGGGTCGTGCGACGAGTACGCCAGGTGCATTGAGTTTATCTGGGATTTCGCTTCAGAACTCGGGATCAAAATTGAGAAAACTGCCGACCCGACAAAAATGGCTGAAGAATTACTCACAAAAATCAGGGAGCCTGCCCCATGACCCGGGTATCTGAAATTGCTGAACACTGGTCCGGCCTGTGCCGGAAAGCACCGGTTCTCCGAGCATCGCAGACAGGTATTGGTTATCCAGCTGAACCCTCCCATGAGGGCCGCCCGGAAGGCGGGGCCGGCGGACCGGGAACGATCCGGCGGGGAATCGGGGCTGCCCTGTCAGGTACGAAAACGCTGATCCATAACCCGCAGCTCCTCTGGTTCTCACTCCTGGTCGGACTTGTGCTGGCCGTGCACCTCATCGCCCAGGCGGGGTTCAGCGTATTGCCAGAGTGGCTGTTCTTCGAAGATGCCGACTCTGTCCTCCCATCGCTTGTCCTGACATTTGTGGCCGGGCTCCTGGCGGTGTTCTGCCTGGGATTCTTACTGGCGGGCTTCGCATTAAGCCTCTCATCAAAGAAAGACGGTCCGGTCTCATTCTTTCAGGGACTCAGGATGGCAAAAAAATACCTGATACCTCTTACCGGGGGATCCGTGGTCGCGGCACTCGCAGGGATTCAGCTCTTCGTTCATCCCTTCATCGCACGGGGGGAGCTTTTCGTTCGCAACCCCCGGTGGCTGCTCTTCGTTGATCCTCACCATGCCGGTATACCCTCATTGCTTGTCAAGACATTTGCGATCGAGCTCCTGACGGTGTTCTGCCTGGTATTCTTACTGGCGGGCCTTGTCCTGAGCCTCTCTTCAAAGGAAGGCGGTCTGGTCTCATTCTTTCAGGGACTCACCAGGGCAAAGAAATACACAAGACCTCTTACCGGGTGGTCCGTGGTCGTGGCACTCGCCGGCACTCTGATCTTTATCGCCGGCATGTTTTCCTATGAGCTGACGTGGTTCCAGCCATTCAATATAGTCTCGGCACTCTACTTTAAACTCGCGTATTTCCTGTTTACCGTGCGCTACACGTTCCCCTTCAACTTCGTCCTCGTACCGTCCTTCTACGTTCCCAACCTGCCTCCTGGCGGGGGTGAGTGGCTATTCAGCTGGGCGCTCGAGTGTACACTGATCCTTTCAGCAATCACGGTATTCCTGTTCGTCCTTACCTTGTTTGTAGTGCCCCTCCTCGTGCTTGAGAGGAAGAGCCTGAAGGAAGCGGTTTTGGGATCGTTTACCCTGATGAAGAACATCCGGGGTGAAGTGGCGGCCTGCGTTCTGGGCCTTGGAATGGTAGTATTCGCTGCCTCGCTCGCGTTCCTGCTCTTCCGGTTTTCCGTGGTTGATATTGTGTGGTGGGTTGCCGGCCCAATGAACGCTTCGTTCACGCACCCCAGTGAGGCGTGGATTGCAGCCGGCCTCCTGTACGTTCTTGCCCTGTCCGGCCTTGTGTTTGTCGTGGCAACGGTCGGGGGGATTGCAGCACTGAACCTCTACACCTCTGCAAAGGTCAGGGAGAGTGGAGGATGACATTTCTCTCAACTGTTTCAGACTGCTGGCTCGGCCTGTGCCGGAAAGCACCGGTGGTCCGTGCCTCGCAGGCAGGTATTGGTAATCCACTTGAACCAGCCCATGAGGGCCGCCCGGATGGCGGTGCCGGCGGACCGGGAACGATCCGGCGGGGAATCGGGGCCGCCCTCTCAGGCACGAAAACCCTCATCCATAACCGACAGCTCCTCTGGTTCTCGCTCCTGGTCGGACTCGTGCTGGCCGGGCACCTCATCGCCCAGTGGATGCTCTTCGTTCTCAACCCCTTTCCCTCCTATGGACCCGATTTACTCCAACCACTTGTCCTGACATTTACAATAGAGTTCCCAACGGCGTTCTGCCTGGTATTCTTACTTGCGGGCCTTGTCCTGAGCCTCTCTCCGGAGAAAGGTGGTCCTGTCTCATTCTTTCAGGGACTCACCAGGGCAAAGAAATACACAAGACCTCTTACCGGGTGGTCCGTGGTCGTGGCACTCGCCGGCACCCTGATCTTCACTGCCGGCCCGGACGCAGGCAATCTGCTCTATATCGCCGGACAGAATTCTTATCCGCTGGACTCAGCGTGGTTCCAGCCCTTCACTATGATCTCAACAATCTGGTCGGCCATCTGGCAGTTCCTGTTCAATGTGCTCAACCAGATCCCCTTCAACTACATCCTCTACCCGGACCTCTACGTTGCAAACCTGCCTGGCGGGGAGAATGGAATTGAGTTTGCGTTCGTATCCACCCTGATCCTTTCAGCGATCAACGCACTCCTGTTCGTCCTGACCCTGTTTGTAGTACCTCTGCTCGTGCTCGAGAGGAAGCGCCTGAAGGAGGCGGTCTCCGGATCGTTTACCCTGATGAAGAACATATGGGGTGAAGTGGCTGCCTGCGTTCTTGGCCTTGGAACGGTAGTGTTCACTGCCTTTCTCTCATTCCTCCTCTTCCAGCTGGCAGCCGGGATTGTCGCACTCGATCTGACCTGGCGCCCCGGTAATGAGTGGATCGCTGCCGGCCTCCTGTACATTCTTGCCCTGTCCGGCCTTGCGTTTGTCGCGGCAACGGTTGGGGGGATAGCAACACGGGACCTCTACACCTCTGCAAAGTCCGGGCACATGCCCGGATCCGCTGAAACGGACTCATTTGCATAATTTTTCAGTCCCTGACCCCCGCTGGTAGATACCCCGTAGTAAAAAATGGTGTTTTGGAAAAATACACCCGACACCAATCCTAAAAAGAGAACAGACCCATCCGAACGATACGAGTGCCTGTACAGGAGTCCTTTTCTCAATTCTTCATGTGAGTTTCCTCGCGCTTTACCTGCTCTGCAGAAAAGAGATCAAGACGGCAGATACCTGCGACTCTATCAGTTCCTTTTGAGAGAGTTACAGGATAAAACCCGAGTTTAGAATAATTTTATATTGTAAATGTGCATACATTTACATATGTCCAAACAAACCAGCAACGACCCGTCCGGGTCCTGGAAGATGATCCTGCTGCTTATCATAGCAGGTGCGGCAGTCCTGATGATATCCCCCGTATCTGCAGACACGGGAGTTACCATTGCCGCACAGGGGGACCAGTCATATTACCTCGGAGAAATGGTGGTCCTGAGTGGCCATAATTATGATTCGGATACCACATACCTTTTTATAACCGGACCCGGCACCTTCGTAACCGGACCCGGCATCCCCGGTGCCGGAGGAAAACTTACCTCACCCCTGCAGGCTGTAGTCAGCGGAAACCCGGACTCATTCACGGTAGTGAAAACAAAACCGGATAAGAGCTGGGAATATGACTACTACACCGCCAATCTCCCGGTGGATGCCGGGACGTATACCATCTTTGCCGTGAGCCAGCCGAAAACGAAAGACCAGCTGGGTCCCGACGCTGCCAATGTCGGGATTATCCTGAAAAAACCCTTCATAACGGCAGGGATCTCCCCGTCATCCATTTCACCGGGACAGCCTTTTACGGTCTCCGGATTTGCGGAGGGAAATCCCGAAACGGTCCAGATCTGGACCCTTGGCAGGAACTATTACACAAAGTCAAGGGTATCCGTCAGCTCTGATGCTTCGTACAGGTATGAAGTCCCCCGGGAGGTCACCAGTAACTTTTCAGGCGGCCAGTACTTCCTGATTGTTCAGCACCCGATGGAGAACACCACGTTCGACATAGATGTCAGCGGGGATTACGTCCGCAGCATGCGACTTGACAATGGTACGAACCTCTTCAGGATCACCGGCCCGGGAAACCTGCAGGGCAACGATGCGGCAGAGGCACTCACTGCTGCGTTCAGTGACCCCCATAATGGTGATGACACCTTTACCGAGATCCCGTTCATGGTAAGTGATTCGGGTATGAACGGGACCGCGAACGGGGCGTCCTTCTCCGGGCCCTCAGCAGTGCAGGCACAGGCAGCCTCAACCTCCTCTCCACTCCAGGACCAGACCCCGGCATCCCCGCTTCAGTTTGCCCCGGTCGGAGCAATCTTTCTGATTTTTGGGATTGTAGTGTGGAGTCGGCGTTAGGGGTTCATATTTTTAGAAATTATCCGGAGACCCGTACCCCCCGTTAATTTTTGTCATGATTGCCGGGATAAACCGACATCCCGCCCCGATGTTTCTATATTGCAAATACTATTGCTATATTGCCATCGGCCCTTCCACTGCCCGGCTTGTGCCCCTAACAGGGCCGGCCCGGCACAGCCACGCCGCCACTCTCATTAGCGATTTCTCCTGCTCTCGGGGATCGCCCGGCCATCCCGCCAGCTGGATTGGGCAGACTTTCTGAAAAATCAGTTTCACCGGATTGTCTGGCTCCGGGGCTTCTGGCCGACAGGACAGACATCGGCACAGGTCGTACAGTACCCTGAATTCCTTCTCCGGGCCGAACGGGATATATTCCCCTTTTTCTGTACGGTAGCTGCGGCAGCGGAGCCCGTCAAATGAATCCTCCCGGATTGCTCCCGCCGGGCACGCCGAAACGCATTCGCCACACCGGGTGCAGACAGGTGCGTGGCATACCGGATTCTGCCGGGACGGCGCATCGGTCGCGAGGAGGCTCAGCTGGATCCACGGGCCCCAGAGAGGATGTAACAGAAAGACATTGATCCCGATCCTACCCGCTCCTGCAGCCTGCGCAACCGACCGGAATTGTATGCCACTCTCTCCGGGATACGGAACCATATCCGTCCGGAATCCATGAACTTCAAGCGCGTTTGCGATCTCCCCGCAGATTTTTTTACTGCGATCATCTGCTTCGCAGTGATGCTGCCCGTCTTCCTTTTCGAACCATGTCCATTCATCCTTTATCACAATATGATAACCAAGTACAATCGCTGTTCTGGATGCCGGTGAGAACCGGGGAAAAAATTCCCGTTCCCGCATACCCAGCGATGAAATGGGGATGGCCCAGGCTGCACAACAGGGATGGTTCCGGATAACCGGATCGATGATATCTTCTGCAAATATCATGAGTTCAGCACCACCCCATGATTGTGGGATTGCCTTCTATTTTGTTGCTACGAGGACTTTGAACCATTCAAACTCTTTTAAGGGGAAGACTTCCACATTCTTAAATCCGGCATTCCTGCATAGTTTTGCCCATTGATCAAATCCAATGCAGTATTCTCCATCGTTCAGGATGTGCTTTTTTCCATTGTCATACATCCTCTCAAATGCCGGGAGACCTCCCTCTTTCATTACGAGGGGCAACTCCTTGGTAAGATACCGTAAAATTCTCGATAAACGCCTGGGGTCATCCAGTTCTCCCGTTGTATCCAAATCGATTTCCCCGATGACAAATCTCCCGCCATCTTTCAGATAGTCATAAATTTTTTTGATAATGGGTTCTTTGCATTTCACATGATGCAGTGCAACCGTCGCTGCTATGATATCAAACTGATCCGGTCTGAAATCCATATCCTCTGCCGGTTTTTGTGCGCAATGAATTTTTTCCGTCAGATTGCACTTTTCAATCTTTTCCTGGAATATCCTGAGCATCTGAGCTGAGCTGTCAATTGCCGTGATTGTACATTCTGTTTTATCAAGGAATTTCAGCGACAGTAATCCTGTCCCGCAGCCAATATCAAGAATGTGGTCATTTCTTTTTATTCCCGATACCTTAACAACCAGGTCAAGCAGTTTATGGTGTCTCTTTACTTTTCCAAGAGTATTGTCGTATTCGTTCGCCCAATCCTGAAACCATTCACGATTATCCCCGGTGACTTGTTTCATTGTCTCTCCCTTTATGGTATTAATTCGTCAGGATTTAGAGTTGTTTTAATATGAAACGGATACTGTGTCATGGTACACCACCGTTGGTGAGGTGCCCCCGCCCCGCCGTTTCCCGGATACTCCACCGGCTCACGCTCACGTTCTGGTAAACCTGTCCTTAAAATAACCCTGGTTAAGGTACAACGCGGCTACAGGATTATGCCCGAGAGCACGGTCCTTGACCACGAGGGGCGTTGTCTCCGCTGTACAATAACGCAGGAAGAGTATGTCATGCCCAAGACAAAGCCCTATCATGATATTCAGCTCTGTTTTTTCACGGTTGAGTACTTCTGCCTGCATGATCGGGTTGCAGAATATATTCCCTGGCATGCCAATGTCCTGCGGATTTACTTCCCCGCAGAGGCACGATACGGAAACGACGTCGAACCCATTACGTTCAAGGATGTCGGATAACGACCCCGATTCAGACATCAGTGCATAACACGTGGCGATGCCGAGCCGTTTCATCCCGCGTATCTTCGCGTACTCGATAATTTCATCAACCCGTGTCCAGGAAAATTTCTCTCTCGGTTTTTCCGGGTTCATAACTTTACCCATCAAACCAAGCCAGCCCTTATTCACGACCTGGTTCTCGGGAAGCATGAATATATCAATCGTTTCCTTAACTAAATCCGGGTACTTTTCAGTAGGGCAGGATAATGGCACTTTCCTGTTCTTTTCTTTGGAACTGCACCGGAGAATGGTACATTTTACGCATTGCGGACTGTGCTTTTCCATTGGTAACCTCCTTAATAACAAACATTCCTTTACCTTTTAGTTACTTATACCATGCAGAGGGAAAAAAGTAATACTGTTACGAAAAAATAACTATTGGCGGAAAATATGTCTGAATCCAAAATAGAATCCAAATGTCCTGTGGAATTATTTATTGAGGTCATGGGAAGCAAGTGGAAAATTCTCATTATCTGGAACCTGAAGAAACGCACGCTCCGGTTCTCTGACCTCCAGAAGAAAATGCACAATGTGAACTCGAAAACCATCACAACTCATCTCCGGGAACTTGAGAACCTGAAGATCATTTCAAGGGTTGTGTTTCCCGAGGTACCTCCCCGTGTTGAGTATTCCCTGACTGAATATGGTAAAGCCCTTTTCCCGATATTTGATGCGATGCGGATATGGGGTTTACATTACCTGGAATGTGAAGGAATGAAGGCGAAGGTCTGCTAGACCGGACGGTAAGGCTGGGGTACCTCCCCCTCCCTCAGAGCAAGGGGTGGGCACCCCTCCCCCTTCCGGTTATATGGAGAGGGGTCTCCCTTTGCGGATCTTCCGCCAAGGTCCGGTTGCCCCGGTTTTCAATCAGACTCCGGTTTACCTTTTTTAACAGCGATCGTGAGATCAAAAAACTGAGATCAGAACCGTACGATATAACAATTCAGCACTGCAGTCACCCGTATGTCCTGTCCCAGCGATAGAAGGGCAATTGCACAGGGCAGGATAAAAAGGGGAACGTGTCCAGCCGGATTCCCGTGGTGTACCCCGCTTTTGCCCATCAGTCAAGACGCGTCAGCGAAGATCCCGATGGTGGTAAGAATAAGATCCTCGACAGCCAGCTGCACAAGACTCCCCATCAGGAATATTACGTTTATCATACCAACTGCAAGGACAACAAATACTACGATCAGGAGGAACCCGGCAGAGCTACGGTAGGGATGCTGTGCGGTGAAACTGGCAAAAACAAAGACGGGGAATTCGATTTTCATGCTTCGGGTGTGAACGCCCGTTCATGTGCAGTTTCTACAAGAAGCCAAAAAAGGAGTGTTCAAGTAAAGAGCATCATGTTCGTAATATCGTCTTTTAAGTCGCCGGAGCAGTGCTCTATTCCGCCGACAAGCGATGTGACCAGCCGGGGATCAAAACTCCCTTGGGCATAATTGCAGGTCATGCTCTTTCCCTCAAGCATCGTCTTCATCTCCTGCATCTCGCTCTCATTCAACCGGACAAGGGTCTTGGTGAATGTGCAGATATCAGATGAGGTGTACTGGAATGTCCCTACTTCGTCGGTAATAACTGCATTTGTGTTGGTACAGTTATTGGCAGCCGCAACAAAGGCAGCTTTTTGCTGCATCACGGGGGTGTTTTGTGAAGTTGCCGGGTTATTCGAAGCGCAACCGCCAGAAAGTGCTGCAAGTGAGAGTATAACGAAGAGTGCAAGGGATATTCCCCATCTCATCTTTTTTGATCTCGTTTCTTTCATAACGGTTTCACCTCCCGTAGGTTGCCTGGTTCACCAGGTTATCATAGAGCAAAGCAGTCTTTGAGCTTGCATATATCTCGAAATCCCGTAAGTTGGTGAGCAGGCCCCGTTCAGCCGGCTGTGACTGGACATTTGTGCCAAAGACGTTCTGGTCTGCTACGGGAAGCTGGTTCTTTACCGTTGCAACAAAATTGCTGTTGTCCGGGCTGGGGTAAACCCGGAGATTGTATCCGTCCGCAATACTGTTCTCAATCGCGCTCTCATATTTACCGGAATCCGGGTTCTTCAACGCGTTCTGTGCATATACAATAGCAGCATCCATCTGATTCTCGCTCTTCTTCAGCTGCGCCATGTCCCAGTTTGCCTGGATATTCGTTGGATCTTTTACCAGCACTTCCTGATATTCCTTCTCGATTTCAGCACTCTTTGCAGTGATCTGGTCCTGGATCTGTTTTAGATCCGCCCGCGCCTGGGTGATCTCCGGGGGTTCCGGGAGATATTCCCCGGTATTCTGGTGATTCAGGTCGCTTTTGAACTGGAAAGAGCCGATTTTATTTCCTAGTTGGTCTCTTTGGTCAAAGAGCGGAAGGATATTGAGGAATTGTGAACGAGGGACGCTTACCTGCGATACAAAGTACTCTTCCTGAGTTGTGGCAACTGCAGGGGCGGTGGTAACCGTGGTAACAGCTGCAGCAGGGCACCCGTTGTTGTTTGCCCCGTTCAGTTTTGTTGTCCCCTTACACGACCCATCCGAACCGCTGTAATCCCAGCTGTATTGCGCTGTAAACGCAGAGCAGTCCGTTGTAAAGAAAACATCATAGGGAGACAATGTCGATTCGCCTGGGGGGTCGGCGACGGATCTTGATTGTATATGCAATACATTTCCGGACGTGAATGTCCCACCGGCAGATCCATGCCCGACATCTCCCATTACAGCACTATTACCACGGAACTGGATGGGGACCGTATAGGTGTTTGTTAACACCGGCCCTTGACACCCTGTCTGGTCCTCGACGACGGTCACCTGCCACATGACCGTCCCTTGGTAGGTGTTCCAGCTCCAGGTCGCCGGGGACACATCAGCGGTGACGGGGATGATTATCACCATAAGAAGTATAACAGCCAGGACGCACTTGGACATACACAGGCTGTGTGCGACGCTTTATATATTGGTTTCTTTTGGGGGTTCTGATACGTTACCGGTCGATTTTACATTATTTACGAGATGAAAAATTGAAGATCCACCGTGAACTTATCAGAACCTGCCGGGCATATTACGGAGTACCGATTCACTTTCTCAAACCCTATCAGGGTCAGTTTGTCGCTGACTTTCGTCTCCCTGAAGGCCCGATACCCCCGGCGGCTGTAGAACGCATGGTTCCGTGCGCTTTCTTTGCCGGTGAACAACTCAAACCTCCCGGCGCCGGGGAAACTCTGCTCTATGCCCGCGAGGAGCAGGGAACCGATCCCACGGTTCTGGTACTCCGGGTGGACGATCAGTTTCTGTATCAGGCATGTCCCGCCCTGTACCCCCGCCCGGACTGAGCCGACAATCCGACCGCCGGTCTCGGCCTTGAGAAAGCGGTTGCGCCTGAACTCATCGCGGATCTCCGCGATATCCTGGTGGAGCGGGGGAATCGAGTAGTCATCGATCAGAGCCGCTTCGCTCAGGAATGCAATCTTCTGGAGCGCAAGGATCTGTTCGAGATCGCCGGGCTCCGCGACAGATATCCGGATCTCCTGGCCGGCGCAGGTCGTGCTCATCAGGTCACCGGCGGGAAATGATTTTTGATCCCGCCCTCCTGCAACCGGAAGATCGTCCGGTATATATTCCGTTCATGGATTCATCGGCATAAGTCTGCATCCGGCCGGCTCCTCCGGTTCACCGGAATTTTTCAGGATACATCTGGATATAGGTTTGGGTAACCGGCCCGGAGGATGCCCACGCGGCAGGAGCGGAGTCTGAGGGCCCTCCACTCCCCGATCTCCATGGCGGGCCCCCGGCCATCTCGGGATCCGGTCCGCCTAGCGTTGTCAACCTGTTTTTACGCCGATCGTCAACCCGTCCCCGACAGGAAGTATCGTGCTCCTTAACAATGGATGGTGGGCGATCATCCTGTTGAACTCATCAAGTGATTCAGATGATCTCTTCATCCTTTCTGCCTGATCGCTATCTTCCGATCCCGGTACCGTCACGTCCATAGCCGGAAAAAGAGAATCTTCGGCCAGGAACACTCCGCCCGGTTTGAGAAGGGCGACCAGATTATCGAGCAAAACCGGGTACAGCGTTTTATCTCCGACATCCTGGAATATCAGATCATAGCTCTCGTTCAACGTCGGAATTATTTCCCGTGCATCCCCGATTATCAGCTCGATACATTCAGCAACGCCCGCATGCCTGAAATTTTTTATCGCCTGTTCTGCTGACTGCTCGTCATACTCGATCGTGGTGATCCTGCCGCCGTATTCTCTGGCAATGCCGGCCATGGATACGGTCGAATAACCGATACTTGTCCCGATTTCCAGGATCTTTTGCGGCCGGGCCAGACGTAGTACTATCTGCATCATTCGTGAAACGTCGCTATCCACAACGGTCCCGAATTTTTTTAATTCCGTGGATCCAAGGTACTTTTTTTTGCATGCTTCATCGTTTTCATACAAGGTATCGATATACGAAACGGCTTTTTCAAAATTGATCTTCATGCTCCCCACTCTCATTTTTTACCTACATAAAGATTCATGAAAATTTATTAAAGAACGGAACCGGGATTAATGATTATGGGAAACAAGGCAGCCGGAAAATTGTCCCGACCGGGTAACCGCGAAAAGATGCGGACGATCACTCTTGAAGAGCACTATGCCAGCCCGGCATTCCTGGACGGTCCCGGACGAAAGCTCAGGGAACAGGCCGGGATGGTGGCAGGGCGCTCCGGTTTTGGGAATCTTGCCGAAGACCTGTCCGATCTCGGCGATAAGCGGATCGCGGAGATGGATGCCGCGGGTATCGACGTCCAGGTATTGTCGCTGACCGACCCCTCGGTGCAGCAGCTCGATGCAACCGCGTCAGTTACGCTCGCCCGCGAAGCGAACGATTATCTCGCGGGAGCGGTGCGGCGTTATCCGGAACGTTTCGCCGGATTCGCCACCCTGCCAACCGCTGCCCCCGGGATCGCTGCCGATGAGCTGGAACGCATGGTTCATGAACATGGCTTCAAGGGAGGATGGATCAACGGCCACACCCGGGGCCGCTACCTGGATGACAGATCCTTCTGGCCGATCCTGGAGCGTGCCGAAGCGCTCAAAGTTCCCCTCTGCATCCATCCGACACCGCCACCGGATCCCGTGATCAAGGCGTACTATGCAGGTTTCTCGCCAGAGGTGACAAACGGGTTATCCCGGCATGGATGGGGCTGGCATATCGAGACAGCGGTCCATGTCCTCCGCCTCATCCTCGGTGGAGCTTTCGACCGGTATCCGGATCTTCAGATCGTGATCGGCCACCTGGGGGAGGCTCTTCCCTTTATGATGCCCAGACTCGACAAAGGGTTGTCTACGAACGTAACGAAGCTCGATCATCCTGTCGCGGACTACCTCCAGGAGAATGTCTACTATACGTTCAGCGGTTTCAACTTTACCCCGGCATTCCTCAACCTGTATCTCCAGGTCGGAGCCGACCGGATCATGTTCTCTGCCGACTATCCTTACAGCTCTATGGCGGAAGCACGCACCTTCCTGGATCAGCTCCCGGTGAGCACGGCGGACAGGAACAGGATAGCACACGGGAACGCGGAACGCCTCCTGCGGCTCTGATAACCGGGTGTCCTTTTGGGTCTCCCGGCCGGAGACCCGGGAGTCCCCCCGCCTGCCCCATACGCAATCGCCAGAAAACAGGCAGCTTCAGGTCTCATTGGTGGTTCGTGGCTCATCCATACTACGAACCGCGGCTACTGCAGCCTGAATCGCGTCCGGTTCCAGCGTGAGGGAAATATGTCCTGTTCCCGGCACCAGGGTGACCGGAACGTCCTTCCCCTCGAGTCTGAACACCTCCGCGAAACGGTCGCTGTAAAATACCTCGTCTTTTTGTCCTGCCACCAGGCGCAGCGGTCGTTCCACTGCCCGGATAGTGGCCCGGTAGTCGTGATCAGGCCGGAAGTTCTGCTCCAGAGCGTACCAGTACTCCGGGGTAGAGATCGCCTTCGCCTCTTCGCTGACGGCATACCTGATCACCGCCAGTCCGTTGAATGCGCGAACTCCGGCAACGTTCAGCAGGGAGATCATAAGAAGGCGCGGAATGCCGACCCGGGCCCACCCTCCACCGTCAGGGCGGTACGTCGGTGCGTCCTGGCTGATGAACGGAGAGAGCAGAAGGTAGCCTGAGAACAGATTCTGCCTGGCACTACCCGCAAAACGCAGCGCAAATCCGCCTCCCGAAGAGAAACCGCCCAGGGTGACGGGATGCACCGGATTGACCGAGAGCAGGAAATCTTCCAGATCGTCCTCTCAGCTGCCCGATGTACGCGATCTTCCCGTGGGTTCCCGACTCCCCGTGCCCGCGGATATCCAGCGCATACGCAGGATAACCTGCAGCGGCAAAGGCACTGGCCATCCCGTGCATGCTGCTGCTGCCCGCGGAGGATCCATGAACGAGAACGATGCTGCCACGTGCTTCGCTGTCGTTACCGGGATAGTACCGAAAGGCCAAGGATGCACCATCTCTGGCGGGGAAGTGACTGATTGGCGGCAGGTTGGAGAAATCAACATTTCTGAACGGGTTGTTGATGCTCGCCATTGGCGGAGGATCGCGTGGACCGCCGAATACCAGGGCCACTGCACCAATGCCTGTAACGATGGCGAAGAGAACAATGCCTGACATAAGCGGGAGGGGAATCAAGGAAACCATCTGCCGAGAGTATTCCGGATCAGTTATTCCTGAACACCAGTTTCCCGTCTTTCTCGTCCACCACGATCTCCTTGTCCTTGTTCACGTTTCCTTCCAGGATCATCTTTGACAGCTCATTCAGCACGTTCTTCTGGATCACCCGTTTGATCGGACGTGCACCGAACTGCGGGTCGAAGCCCTGGGCGGCGATGAACCTGATAGCTTTCTTCGTCGCCGTAAGCCGGATATCGTTCTTTTCGAGCATCTTCCGGACGTTCCCCAGCTGGAGCTCGACTACCGTCTGGATCTCATCCTTCGTGAGCGGCCTGAACATGATGACCTCATCGATCCGGTTGAGGAATTCTGGACGCAGGGTCTTCCTGAGCAGTTCGAAGACCTGCTCGCGGGTGCGGTCGTATATCTCGTCCCGGTTCTTGTCGGTGACATGCTCCAGGTTCTCCTGGATGAGGTGCGACCCGATGTTCGAGGTCATGATGATGATGGTGTTCTTGAAATCCACCGTGCGGCCCTTGTTGTCGGTCAGGCGGCCATCGTCGAGGACCTGCAGCAGGATGTTGAACACATCCGGGTGGGCTTTCTCGATCTCGTCCAGGAGTACTACAGAATAGGGCTTTCTCCGGACCGCTTCGGTCAGCTGCCCGCTCTCCTCGTAGCCCACGTAGCCCGGCGGCGCCCCGATAAGCCGCGAGACGGTGTGCCGTTCCTGGTACTCCGACATATCGATCCGGACCATGCTGTTCTCGTTGTTGAAGAGGAATTCCGCCAAGGCTTTTGCCAGCTCGGTCTTTCCTACACCGGTCGTCCCGAGGAAGATGAAAGAGCCGATCGGGCGTTTTGTGTCCTGCAGCCCGGCACGGCTCCGGCGGATGGCATCGGCAACTGCCCCGATGGCTTCATCCTGGCCCACGACGCGCTTGTGGAGTTCGGTCTCGAGGCTCAGCAGTTTCTGCCGCTCGCTCTGCAGCATCCTGCTCACGGGAATGCCGGTCCAGCGCGAGACCACTTCGGCAATCTCCTCTGCACCGACCTCCTCGTTCACCATCGGGGAATCCTTCTGGAGCACGGTCAGTTTTCCTTTGAGCCCCTCGATGACCTTCTCGGTATCCGGGATACGGCCATAGCGGATCTCTGCCACCTTCCCGAGGTCGCCGCTGCGTTCGGCACCTTCGGCCTCGAATTTCAGGTTCTCGATCTCAGTTTTCCGCGACTGTATCTGCTCGACAAGATCTTTCTCCGACCGCCACTTTGCATTCAGCCGGTTCCGTTCCTCGGTCAGGTTCGCGATCTCCTCGTTCAGCCCCTTCAGCTTTCCCTGGTCTTTCTCCCGTTTGATGGCCTCGCGTTCAATCTCCATCTGGCGGATCTTCCGTTCGATGATCTCCAGTTCTTCCGGTTTCGAGTTGATCTCGAGCCGGAGTTTCGAGGCCGCCTCGTCGATCAGGTCGATGGCCTTGTCGGGAAGGAAACGATCGGAGATATAGCGCTGGGAAAGTTCGACGGCGGCGATGATGGCCTCGTCCCGGATCCGTACATGGTGATGGGTCTCGTATTTCTCCTTGATCCCCCGGAGGATCGAGATGGCGTCCAAGGTATCCGGTTCATTGACCATCACCGGCTGGAAACGCCGCTCGAGCGCCTTGTCCTTCTCGAAATATTTCTGGTATTCCTTCAGGGTCGTTGCGCCGATGACATGCAGTTCTCCCCGGGAGAGCGCGGGCTTGAGGATATTGGCAGCGTCCATCGCGCCCTCGCCGGCGCCCGCCCCGACCAGGGTGTGGATCTCGTCGATGAACAGGACGATCTCCCCTTCAGCGGAGACCACTTCCTTGATCACGCTTTTTAACCGTTCCTCAAATTCCCCCTTGAATTTCGCCCCGGCAATCAGGGCTCCCATATCGAGGGAATGGATCTGCTTGGTCTTCAGGTTTTCCGGTACATCCCCGTCGATGATCCGGTGGGCGAGCCCTTCGGCAATGGCGGTCTTTCCCACGCCGGGTTCACCGATCAGGATCGGGTTGTTCTTCGTTCTCCGTGAAAGGATCTGCAGCACCCTGCGGATCTCCTCGTCGCGGCCGATGACCGGATCGAGTTTCCCGCTCCGGGCAAGATCGTTCAGGTTCCGGGCATATTTTTCCAGGGAATTGTAGGTCTCTTCCGCGTTCTGGTTGTTCACCGTCGAGCCTTTCCGCAACTGGCTGATAGCGGTCTTCAGGTCTTTCTCGGTAACCCCGTTCTCCTTCAGCAGCCGCGAGGTTTTGTCGTTCACCGACAGGATTCCCAGGAGGAGGTGCTCCAGGGAGACAAATTCGTCCCGGGATTCCTGGGAAAGTGCCACCGCTTTCTGCAGGGCTTTTGTGGCATCATTGGAGAGGAAGTTCTCCCCGCCGCTGACCTTAGGGTACGCATCAATGATCCGGTCGAGCGCCGGTGTGAACACATCAAGGTTCACGTTCAGTTTCTTCAGGAGGTACGGGATGACATTCTCGTCAACCATGAGCATCCCCTTCAGGAGATGCGAGGTCTCGATGGCCTGGTTCTGTTTTCCCGTTGCAATCTCCGTTGCTTTCGCCACGGCTTCCTGTGACTTGATGGTGAAATTGTTGAAGTTCATGATGGCGGTTTCCCTCTACGTTCGTGTTCGGAATCCTGTCCGATATTCGTAATAACGCTTCTTCCTGTCAAATAGTTTGTTAATCCTGAGGGTCGCCAGACCCGAAGGAGGAGAAGAAACCATCAGGTTTCTTCGACTTCTGACAAGCATCAGAACTGGAGGAGGAGAAGAAACCATCAGGTTTCTTCGACCTGTGACAGTTCCTCAGAACTCGAAGACTTCGTCTTCTTCTCATCCAGCCCTGTCAGGCTTCATGAACTCGAAGTTCGGCTTCCCGGGAGAACAACACGGAAAACTATTACAGGAACAGGAAATACAGGACAGTACAGCAAAGAGACCGTTACCTCATGAACGCAATCGAAGCCCGCCATATACGAAAATGCTTCGGGCAGGTGACCGCGGTCGACGACGTGAGCCTCGCAGTCCGGGAAGGGGAGATCTTCGGGTTCCTCGGCCCGAACGGCGCGGGAAAGACCACTACCACGCGGATTCTCACCGGTATCATTCCACCCGACGGCGGGAGCGTTACCGTACTCGGGCACGATATCCGGACCGCTGCGCTCCAGGCGAAACAGGGATTCGGCGTGGTCCCGGAGACATCCAATGCATATGTCGATCTCACCGCATGGCAGAACCTGATGCTGATCGGGGAGCTGTACGGGCTTCCGGGTGCCCGGGCCTCACGGCGGGCATCCGATCTGCTCGCTACGCTCGGTCTCCTCGAGCGAAAAGACCAGAAGATCTATGCCTATTCCAAGGGAATGAAGCAGCGGCTCATCCTCGCCATGGCGCTGCTCCATGAACCAGAGCTCCTCTTCCTGGACGAACCCACGAGCGGTCTCGATGTCCAGAGCACCCGGATGATCCTCGCCATGCTGCGGGAGATGAACCGGGACGGGACCACCATCTTTCTCACCACGCATAACATGGAGGAGGCGAACCGGCTCTGTAACCGGGTCGCCATCATCCGGGGCGGGAGGCTGATCGCGGTCGATGCGCCCGAAAAACTGAAAACGGCGATCGAGAGCGTGCACCGGATCGAAGTGAGTTTTGACCGCGAGGTGGGCCGTGAGGCCCTTGCTGCACTCCCGGGGGTGACCGGGGTGACAAGGACCGGGGACAAATGGCAGCTCACCGCAGAAAAGAAGGATACCGTCATCCTCTCCCTCGCGGACTTCAGCCGGCAAAACCATGCGGCGATCGTCACGCTGAACACGCTCGCCCCCTCGCTCGACGATGCCTTTCTCCGGCTCGACCCGGGAGGCATCTCCATGAACCCGGCAGCACTTCCCGAACAGCTGCGGCGGGCCTGGGCGATTGCGAAGAAGGACATCCGCCTCTATTACGCCAAGAACTCCGTGCTCATCTTCGGCGTTCTCATGCCGGTTTTTCTCTTCCTTGCCTTCTTCATGGGCAGCAGGCAGCTCCCGCTTGCATTCCTCTTACCGGGGCTCGTCGGGGTGACCCTCCTCTTCACTGCCACGGCCATATCCCCCGCCATCTTCTCCTGGGAAGGGCGGCACGGCACGCTTGAACGGCTCGTCTCCTGCCCGATCACGGTCGAGGCGATCGTCCTTGGCGATATGATCGCCTCCACCCTCTTCGGTATCGGGATCACCATCATCACGGTTTTCATCGCGCTGGCGTTCGGTCTTCCCCTTCTCCACGGGATTGCCATGATCGCCTCCGTCCTCCTTGCCGCATGCTGTTTCTCTGCAATCGGGATGCTCCTTTCGGTCCCGCCAACGAACGAGCCGTCGACCCCCATGATGCTCTCGTTCCTCATCAAGTTCCCGCTCATCTTCATCTCCGGCATCTTCGTTCCCCTGGAAGAATTGCCGTCGTGGGGGCTGGCGCTCGCCGACTGCTCGCCGCTCACCTACTTCACCGATCTTGTCCGCTACTCGTTCACCGGGGAGCACTTCTTCCCGGTTATTGCCGACTTCCTTATCCTCGGTGTCCTGACGCTGGTATTCACTGCCGGCACGATGTACCTGCACAAAAGGACCCTGCCTGAAAGAATATGAGGGAAGGGCTCTTGAGAGATCATCAGGATCTCCGATTGTGCCGTCAGGGACAGCCGCGATCCGTTCAGAGAATAAACGGGATCAGCATTTTTGTGGTATTCATGTACGCAGCATATTCATTCCCGAATTGCTCAACGAGGGCTTTCTCTTCGACACCTATCCGGTACCTGTACACGATGCCAAACATTACCACCAGGGTGAGTAACGCTCCCCACGACTGGACGGCAAGTCCTATCCCGGTCAGTGTCAGGAGTGTCCCGGTGTATGACGGGTGGCGGATGAACCGGTATGGCCCTCTCCGGATTATGGTCTGCCCTTCCTGGACGCTTACCAGCACGGAGAAGAATCCGCCGAGTATCGCGATGGACCACTGCCGGAGGAAGATCCCTCCGAACATGAGTGCAATCCCGGGATAAAATACCCAGTCGGGCAGTACGGCAATTCTGACAAGGGAAAAGCCAAAAGCAATGTAAACTGATGCGATTATACCGATATTCACTGCCAGCCCTGAACCCTGGTCCTTCCTTTCCAGTTGTATCCCGTCCCGGCGATGGCGGAGCCTGGGAAGGATTATCGACCCGATGATCTCACTGGCGGCCCATCCGAAGAACGCGATACCAAACAGGACCACTTCGGTGGATGAAGAAAGCGAAACAGGCAGCCAGGGACTCATTACCATGTATACCATCACCGGGATTCTGCCAGGAATATCGGTATCAATCTGATATAGGGTTACTGACTTTGGATCCGGGATGATTATTGAAAAAATGCATCTCTGTCCGGGTTCTGATCAGTCTGTCGAATCCGGATGAGTCCGATGTTTTATCATGTAAGGCCCTGCGAATAACGCCAGTATTGCGCACACCCGCTGTCTTCACCGGCGCAGGTTTTTGAGACAAAATCCGGGCAGCTGCTCCCGCAGGGGGATTCGGGTTTTCCTGACGCTTTCGTTTGTTTTTTCAATTCCATTGCCATGATCAACCTCAAATTTATGTACTCCGCATCGCTATTTCAGGTTATAGGTATCTCCGGCTCCTGACGGAAACCTACTCCTCACTTTAACATGTCAGCGATCATCAGTAGTATTATATATGCCAGGTCAGATGCAGAGATAATTTCTTTCGGGCACGGACCCGATCATGAGGAGAAACTGATTACGATTATGGAAATTTCAGGAACCGGTGTATCGGAAGACCGGATAGCGGCACTGGAGAAGAGGTTACGGGAGATGGATGCGCTGGTCAAGGGATTGCTCGACGAGCTGCTCGACTTCAGGGCGGTCGCCATGACGCTGTCCCGGCAGGCCGCGGAAGATCGCCGCCAGGAGCTTAGGCAGGGGCCGGTTGTGCGAGGCACCGCATCTCCGGTGCTGGCTGGTCGGTCTACAGCCTCCTCCGATGGCATCACCGTGATCCGGCCCAGGGGCGCACGCCAGCCGGATATCCCGGCAGAGCCCGCAATGGCCAGGATCATGCAGGACGACGGTACGATGAAGCTGGAGCCACGGTACGGGGACCGGAGCCCTATCGACTCATCCGCGGGATACGGGCGCACCGGGAAGGGCATGTCTGCCCGGAGCAGACAGAACCCCCTGATCTACGCTGCCGAGGACGACAAGTCCGGCCCTGCAAAGGTGTAAGGGTTTATGAGGGGGATCCTCCCTCTTTGCTCATGGTGGATGAGCATCTCCCCCCTTTTACCGGAACCTGATCTTATAAAAGTTCCAGAAATTTTTCAACGGTAAGATCGGCATCCCTGATGATAATCCGCAATGTCCCGCGGGCAACTTCCGGGTGGTTGGGAACGGTCAGCGGTCTCCTGACCGGATGCCTGAGATGGAGGTGACTTCCTTTCTGATCATTAACCGTATAGCCCAGTTTGCCAAGAGCTTTTACGACTTCCTTACCGGAAAAGATGGGGAGTCTGTCCGTCATATATCAACGGCGATAAAGGTTTCTTTTGTACCCGGACGGTGATAGAGAGGGATCCCGTCGCGTGCGAGTGCGCTGAGATGCAGTTCGATGGCTTCGGCAATATTTTTCTTCGCCTCCTCCTCGGTCTTTCCCTGGGAGATACAGCCTGGGAGTGCCGGGACGGTGACTATATACCATCCATCCTCATCCTGTTCAATGGCTATTTTGAAATCCATATTACCGTATACAAATATTATATTCCGGTATTTAAGAGAGTTTATCATCCCTCCATGATCGTAATAACCTCCTCCGTCAGCCCATAGAGCTCAAACACTATCGTATATCCCCTCAAATAATATTCCCGGCCCAACCCCGACCGCCCCAAACAGAGTTTTGCCCTGTACGGGATCGGGCCGGAAAAATATCCGGCGCGGTCAGGATCCGGCCGTGAAATGGACCGGGACCCGTACCAGATCGATCCAACTCCTTTCCCGGAAATAACCGGGAGGCTGCCGCGGATCCCCTCCCTTTTGCGCCACTATCCAGATCCCTGATAGTAAAAAAGTCCCGCGGAGTTTTCCGTATATTTTTCAAGAAATACACAACAGGCCCGGCCGGGATTTCAGGGTCATGGAGATGCTCCCTTCCAGCTTCCCGCCTTCCCGGGGAGAACGGGGGTCACCCTCACCATCTTTCAAAGATATTTTAAAAGCCGTGCCAATACGGATTTCACCAGAGCATTTTTTTTAAATCCCCCGCCATGCCAGGAGTTTTTTAAAACCGGCCCGCCCCCGGGATTCCTATCGAGGATCGAACGTTCCGGATACTCTGGTTTTTTGTCCATCCCGATCGATCAGTATCGATCCGGAACATCCCGGCAGGCATCGGTCAGGGTGTCACCATCAAAAAAAATTATACCGTGGCGTACGGCGGAGACTCATTCGTGCCGAGGAATGAGAGGGCATTCTCCCCGTATTCGACCGGGGCGTATTTCGACCCTATGTGCGGGAGATCCTTGAACCGCACGAGCCGCGAGCCGTTAATCTGTCCTGCCATCTGGACGGTAACCGCCTGCGGCGTCAGGACGTCGCTGGTGCCGACGACGAGCATGACATCCTTGTTGATCCCGGAGAGACCGGCCCAGGATCCGTTCCACGCGAGGTTTGCCTGCGACTCCCGGCGGACGCCTTCCGTCTGGTTCGGGTCGACCCCGGACACTTCGATGACACCGAGCAGCAGTTTTGTCTCGGGAATCCGGATGCTGTAGGTCACGGAATCCAGGACCAGTTTTCGTACACGTTCAGGATGATCGATGACCAGCTGCTGGGCGACGGTAGACCCCATGGATTCCCCGTACACATGCATGCTGTCATAGCCCAGTGCGGTCATGAGCGCAGCGGCGTCGTCGCTGTATTGTGAGATGGATGGCGTGGCATTATTGTCGCTGCTGTACCCCATCCCCCGGTGGTCATAGGTATAGACATGGTACTTCGAGGCAAGGATCCCGATGAAGGTCTCGTTCCACGCGGTATCGATGGTTGCGCCGAACCCCTCGAGCATCAGGAGGGGTTCACCGGATCCGAACTCACGGTACCCGAGCGTGACCCCGTTGACCTGGGCGTACCTGACAGGTGTCGTATTGAACGGTACGGTTGGATAATGCTGGGATGCCGTACCTGCGGGCTGACTGGTGCCGGAGGAACCCGTGCATCCAGCCGCAGCAATGAGACAAAAGGCGACCGCGATAACCAGCATGAACTGGGGTGTCGTTTTCATAAAAAAATCCTCCGGACCAAAAGAATGATTCTTTCGAATAACCGGTTAATCTGCTATTGGGCAGATCCTTAAAAAAAGTTGCGCTGTGAATCCGGAAGTAATCCGGATAAAAAACATTGACCGGTGTAAGGGGGCGGGATCCGGCTTCGTACAAAGATAAAACCCTTACTTTTTTCGGTTCTGTTGCATCTGCGGGTGCTGTTGCGTGCACGGGACTTAACGGAAATGATACCGTCGTAACCCATCACTATTGACTATTTAAACGCCCGACAACGCGCAACAGAACGCAAGAAAACTACAATTAAAAATATTCAACAATTAATTGTGTATTTCTTCAAAAAAATCATGAATTTTTCCGGTGACGGACATATCGAAGTCTTTATCGTTTAAAATTTTATAATCATCCACCATTGAAATGAAAGCCGGCCCGACACCGTTTGACCAGAAGCTCTTCCTTGTCTTCATCGTGACGTTTGCGTCGATGACGGCCTTCGAATTTGCCGGGCATTCTCTCTCTCTTTTTCCTCCCGACGTGCGCTCGGACCTGGTTCTCAGCCTCTTTGTGAGCGGGCTTGCCATCATCATCGCCTACTTTCCTCTCAACTCCAACTATGTCAAGAATGTCCAGTTACTCTCGGAGATTGAGAGACGCCATTCCGTGGAAAAAGAGTTACGGGAGAGCGAATCACGCCTCGGCAGCATCATACGGGTTGCCCCCGTGGGTATCGGTGTCGTCTCCGACCAGGTCATCCGGGCGGCCAACGACCAGCTCTGCCATATAACCGGGTACCCTGCGGAAGAACTCACCGGGAGATCCGTCCGGTTCCTCTACCCGTCGCAGGAGGACTATGACTCTGCCGGCAGGGAGAACCGTGTCCAGATCGCACGGAAAGGGTCCGCTGAGGTCGGGACCCGCTGGCAGAAGAAAGACGGGACGATCATTGACGTCCTCCTCTCCTCGACTCCTGTCGATCCATCAGACCTGTCCCTTGGCGTTACCTTCACTGCGCTGGACATCACCGAGAAGAAACGGGCGGAAGCGATATTGCAGGAATCCGAGAGCCTGTACCGGACGGTCTTTGAAAATACGGGAACCGCGATGGCCATCCTTGAAGAGGATACCACCATATCGCATGCCAATGAAGAGATGGAAAAGATACTGGGATATTCACGGAAAGAGGTCGAGGGGCGGGTGAAATGGCCGAACCTGGTTGCAGAAGAGGACCTGAAGAAGATGGTGGAATACCACCGCCTCCGCAGGACCGATCCTGGTTCGGTGCCAAAGAGTTACGAGTTCAGGTTTGTCCATAAAAACGGGGAGGTACGGAACGCCATCCTGGCTGCTGCGATGATTCCCGGTACGGGAAAGAGCGTGATATCCATCCGGGATATCACGGAACTGAAAAAGACGTACCAGGCGCTCGAGAAGAGCGAGGGTATCTTCCGGCAGCTTGAAGGGGAGCTTCCCGATTATGTCATCATTCATGAAGGGGAGACCATCGTCTTTGTCAATGCAGAGGGGGCGCGCCTGATGGGAAAAACTCCCGGACAGATCATCGGCACGTCAGTACTGTCCTATGCAGCCCCTGAATATCACAACCTGATCAAGAAGAACATCGGGCTCCGGCATACGGGAGCCGCGGTTGAACCGTATGACATCGAGATCCTTGCACCTTCCGGGGAACGGCGGTGGGTCGTGACACGGGCTACGCCGCTTCGTGGCCGGGAAAAACCGGCTACATTGACCGTCCTTACCGACATCACTGAGCGCAAACGGGCGGAAGAGGCGCTCCGGCAGGCCAACAAAAACCTTAACCTCCTCTACGGTATCACCCGCCATGACATCAACAACCAGCTCCAGGCACTGAACGGGTTTGTCGGGCTGTTGCATATGAAAATGCCCGATCCCTCGTTTGAAAACTATTTCTCCCGTATCACGGAAGCAAGCAGCCAGATCGCTGCCATGATCCGGTTCACCAAGGATTACGAGGAGATAGGCGTACGTGCTGCTGTCTGGCAGGATCTCCGGGCCCTCGTGGACAGTGCGGGAACGGGTGCCGTTCTCGGGCAGGTCGAGCTCAAAAACGATCTCCCTGCCGGGCATGGAAGTATTTGCCGATCCGCTGATCGTCAAGGTCTTCTTCAACCTGATAGATAATGCCCTGCGGCACGGGGGCAGGATCACGACGATCCGGTTTGCCTTCGAGGCACGCAACGGGGACCGGATCATTATCTGCGAAGACGATGGCGACGGTGTCGCCCGGGGGGAGAAAGAGAGGATATTCGAGCGGGGGTTTGGCAAGAACACCGGTTTCGGTCTGGCCATCTCCCGGGAGATCCTCGACATCACCGGTATCACGATCCGGGAGACCGGGGAGCCGGGGAGGGGGGCGCGGTTCGAGATCAGAGTACCGAAGGGTGCGTACAGGCTCGCCGGTGAGGGGAAAACCCCATCGCTCAGGTACCTCCTGACCAGCCCGTTTTTTGTCGGTTTGACCGGGGCCCCTTTTCCGTCGGGTACATCAATGCGGGGGGAGTGTCAGTACCCGGGGGATCCTTCCCCTCCGCAGACGGGCAGAGATCCCTTCCTCTCCCGGGTTATATCCCATGAAATGCCGGGGGGTCGCTGCAGAATGACCCTGCCGGGACCGGGATGGGGAAAACCCGGCACGGTTCCCGCAATCCTTTAAAGAATTATGGATTTTTCCCGTAACGGGGCCAAATCAAAGTCTTTATCGGTTGAACTATTCTATCTCTCACAATGGACGGGAAGACCGAACCGACACCGGTTGATCAGAAGCTCTTCCTTGTCTTCATCGTGACGTTTGCGTCGATGACGGCCTTCGAATTCGCCGCACAGTTCCTCTATCCGTTTCCTCCCGACTGGCGCTCGAACCTGATTACCAGCCTCTTCGTGAGCGGGCTGGCCGTGGTCATCGCCTACTTCCCCCTCAACTCCTACTATGTCAAGAATGTCCAGGCACTCTCGGAGATGGAGCGGCGCCGTTCCGTCGAAAAAGAGCTGCGGGAGAGCGAATCGCGCCTCGGCAGCATCATCCGTGTCGCCCCCATCGGCATCGGTGTCGAATCCAATCGTATCATCCGGACCGTCAACGACCAGCTCTGCCGCATCTCCGGGTACACTGCCGAAGAACTCACCGGCAGATCCACCCGTATCCTGTACCCGGCGCAGGATGACTATGACTTTGTCGGCCTGGAGAGCCGGGCCCGGATCGTGCAGAAAGGGTCCGGGGAGGTCGAGACCCGGTGGCAGAGGAAAGACGGGATGATCATTGACGTCCTCATCTCCTCGACCCCGGTCGATCCTTCGGATCTCTCCTTTGGTGTCACCTTCACGGTGCTGGACATCACCGAACGGAAGCGTGCGGAGACGGTATTGCGCGAATCAGAGAACAAATTTGCCACCGTCTTCCGGAGCAGCCCTGTCTCGCTCACCCTCGTATCCATACCGGAGGGGACGTTCGTCGATGTCAACGACGCCTTTCTGAAAAGCACCGGGTATTCCCGCGACGAGGTGATAGGCAGGACGTCAGAAGCCCTGGGGATCTTTGCCGACGGGAGCGAACGCGGGAAGATGGCCTCCGCTCTCCGGGACCGCCCGTCTGTGTACGGCCTGGAAGTGAAGTGCCGGGTGAAAAGCGGGGAGATCCGGACCTGCCTGTTCTCATCCGGTCTCATCCTGATGGGAGGAAAACCCTACGTCCTCTCGAATGTCGAGGATATCACCGAACGCAGGGCCATGGAGTCTGCATACCAGGCCCTGGTCAGGAGCATGGTAGGAACAACCGGGCTCAATTCCCTCCAGAAGATCACGGAAAATGTCAGCTCCTGGCTGGGAGCCGACTGCGTCATGGTGGGGGAGATCCAGCCCGACAACCGCACGGTGAAGGTCCTGTCCATGCTCCTCGACGGGAAGGAGATCCCTGATTTCTCCTATTCCCTCACAGGAACACCCTCCGGGAACGTCGCGGAGAAGGGGTTCTGCCTGTATCCCGACGATGTCACCCGGCTCTTCCCGGAGAGCAGGGACCTTGCCCGGCTCAACATCCGTGGATACATAGGGACGCCCCTCCGGAATTCCGCCGGGCAGGTCTTCGGGATCCTCTCTGCGCTTTCCCGGAGCCCGATCCAGTCGTTCCCGTCTCTCCAGGAGATCATGGATATCATTGCCGTGAAAGCCGCCGCGGAGATCGAGCGTACCCAGATCGAGCGTGCGCTCCGGGAGAGCGAGGAGAAATTCCGGATGGTCGTCGAGAATTCGCTGGATGGCATCCTGATTGTTGCCTTGACCGGGGTGGTCCTCTTCCGGAACCGGGCATTGGCGAACATTTTCGATATAGGGGATGAATCCTACCGGCTCGGTACGAAGAACGTCATGGGGTTCATCGCTCCCGAATCACGGTCCCAGGTCCTCCATGACTTCAGCCTGGTTGCGCAGGGGATCGACAGTTATCCCGTGGATTACCAGGCCATAACTGCCACCGGGCGGCGGATCTGGATCGAGTCCATCGGGAAACGGATCACCTTCCAGAATTCTCCCGCCATACTCATCTCGATGAAGGATATCAGCTCCCGGAAACGCATGGAGGAGGCGATCCTGCGGGCAAACAAAAATCTCAACCTCCTCTACGGTATCACCCGCCACGACATCAACAACCAGCTCGTGGCACTGAACGGGTTTGTCGAACTGCTGCGCATGAACGTCCCCGATCCCGCGGTGAAAGGCTATTTCTCCCGGATCATGGAGGCAAGCAGCCAGATCACCGCCATGATCCGGTTCACCAAGGAATACGAGGAGATCGGGGTACGCGCTGCTGTCTGGCAGGATCTCCGGGCCCTTGTGGAGAGTGCGGGAACGGGGGTCATGCCCGGACAGGTCGCGCTCAAAAACGATCTCCCTGCCGGCACCGAAGTGTTCGCCGACCCGCTGATAGTCAAGGTCTTCTTCAACCTGATAGACAATGCTCTCCGGCACGGGGGCAGGATCACGGCAATCCGGTTCGCTCTCGAGGAACGGAATGGTGACGGGATCATTGTCTGCGAAGACGATGGCGACGGTGTCGTCCGTGAGGAGAAAGAGAGGATATTCGAGCGGGGGTTCGGGAAGAACACCGGTTTCGGCCTGGCCATCTCCCGGGAGATCCTTGACATCACCGGTATCACGATCAAAGAGACCGGTGAACCGGGCACAGGTGCACGGTTTGAGATGACGGTTCCGAAGGGTGCGTACCGGATCACCGGTGAGGAGAAAAACCCATCGCTCTAGTACTCCCTGACCAGCCCCCGTTCATTTTTCACAAGGAACAAAAGCCCGCTCTTTCCGGTCAGGTAATCCGACAGAGGGGGCGGCACCGGCATTGGGGGGGGGCCGGCATGAATTACGATCAGCGGAACGGAGGTTGACGGCACGCCGGTCTCGTCGCAGGGGAGGCAGGTTCTCCGCAACCTCGTGGCGGCTGCTCTGTCCCCTGCCTCGTGGTTTATATACGATACGTGTGCGGATTTGGGAAGTACACATAAAGTATATATTACAAAATGTAATATACACTTGACATATGAAGTCTGCGTACCTTCTTATCGGATGCATCTGCCTCCTTGCATGTGCGGTGATGCCCGCACAGGCATTCACGGCAAAAGCGCTCACCATCAGCCTTGATACGAACGGCAATGCACAGGTGGATTTCCAGTATGATCTCTCGTTCACGGAACAGGCTGCGATATTTTTCAATATTGCCAACCCCTCCGCGGAACTCGCGAATGCCCTTGACAACAACCTGAACCGGCAGGTTACGGTTGTCAGGGCGGACAACTCCCTCTGCCGAAGTGATCATCCCTTCCTTTGCTACGATCAGCCAGTCCAACGGGACCGAGATCATAACGACACCGGCATTCTCGTTGGCCGACGCCCAGAATGCGATCAGACGGTCCTGGTGGGCCTCGCTCATCTCGGTTGACCTCTCGCCCGACGTGACGACCATAACGTTCCCTGACGGTTACCAGGCAACCTATAACGGCCAGATCAGTTTCCCGTCCGTCTCCCATCCGCTGGCGTGAGCAGGTTTCTGCCCGCTGCCCCCCGCGTGCAGAGACAGCTGATACCCGGAGAAAAACAGAGAGATACATTCTTTTTTCCGGTATATTTTTCCGGTACAGGATCCTGTGAGGCATGCAGTGCCGATCTGGTCTGGCCGGGCCCGACACCACCGGACCCGCTATACTTTTACAAAGATGCGGTTGCCTGCGACCTTGACCGGAAATGGCGGGAGGTCATGGGTTTTGATGTGGCTTGTCAACTCCCCAATCGCTTTCAGCGCGTCCTGGAACTCTTTTGGCGTCCGGTCCATCCCGGGCAGCGAGAGCTCGACCATACCGGAGACCATCTTACCGGTGGTGACATCGAACTGTGCGTGATGGAGCGGGCAGGTGACGATCTTCCCGTCCAGCGTCCCCTTCGAGAGCGGGGCGTTCTGGTGGCCGCAGCGGTCGCTGACCGCATAGACCGTCCCGTTCACGTTCGCGAGGGCGATCTCGATTCCTTTTATCTCGACATGCTTCATCGTACCGACCGGGAGATCGTCAACGGATGCTGCTTCAATGAAACTCATATGCTCAACCTTCCTCTTTCCAGTCTTTCTCTCTTCCGTCTACCCTGACCGTACTCAGGGTCTGATGTGGCTGCCGTCGCAGAACGGCTTGTTCCCCGACTTTCCGCACCGGCAGAGCGTGACCCGGTTCCGGACCTCGTAGGGTTTACCATCGGCAGATACCACCGGTATGCCGCCCCCGGACCCAGAGCGGGCCGTGCTCGTGCCGGGCAGGGTATTCGATCAGCACGATGGACTTTTCCAGTTCCGGCTCGATTGCCCTGCCGCTCTTCCGGTCCCGGACAACGAGCCGCCCCGACGGGCAGTTGCAGGCTTCCTCGATCGCCGTATCGCGGGCTTCCGGGATACCCGAATTCCTGGTCAGGTTCCAGATCCCGCCGGCCCGCATGCAGAACCGGGCATGGACGCAGAGGTTCCCGACATCTTCCAGACGCAGGTCCCTGCCCTCGGTGGAGTCCGGGTGCCGGAGGTAAGCTTCATCCCCGGCGGTCTCGGTCCCGTCGAAGTGGATCTCCGCGTGGGTCCCGTCACAGAACGGCTTGTTCTTCGAGTGGCCGCAGCGGCAGAGGGCGTACTGCTCCTGCAGCGGGAACTCGTGAACTGTCTTCCAGGTGCGGCAGTTCCCTTCGGCATCGTTGCAGATCTCCATCGTCCTGATCGGAACGCTACCGGTCACGATATAGGGGCCGTTCCGGCTTACCGTAACGTTCATGGTATCCGGTCCGGACCCTGATGCCTTTTTATTCTTGGGTGTCATGATGCAGATTGTGTCCCCACCGGAAAGCTCTCACCCGTGCAGGTAGATCGTTTTTCCGGAACGAGAACAGTCGTCTCAGGTTTTTTGTTCTTTCTTGTCTCTCTTGTCTCTCTTTCACGTTTCACGGGAATGAAAAAATTGATATTTTTCCCATTCTTACATCAGCCCGACCTGCTGCATCAGGGAGATCTTGTCATAGAAGAGCTTCTCTTCAACGATCTCCCCGTTCTTCCATCGGGCGACCGTGCAGAACTCGACCCTGAACTTCTTCCCGGTCGGCGGAATTACTTTCCCGTCGGGAGTGGTCATCGGGCCCCTGAATGTCCCGGTGAACTCGGCGACAGAGCACGTGTAATCGCCTTCCCCGAAGAATATCCTGTAGGGGCGGTTCCCGACCTTGTTGTCCGGGAAGATCCTGAAGAAGGCTATCGCCTCTTCCTTGTGGGAGGAGCGGCCGTGCGTCGGCAGTGCCTGTCCCGGCCAGAAGACATCTACCTGTGCCGCATGGCGTTTCCCGAACGTTGCCCAGTCCTGGGAGTTCCAGGCATCATCCAGCGTCTGCATGAGACGCATATTTTCCTCAACGGTTGACATCACCATTCTCCTGTACCGATGGTATCTCCAAAGGATCTCATGGATGCCGGATACCAGCGATAGATTATGTGGGGGAGTGTATAAAGGCGGTGTTTGGGGAAAAATTACGCCGGTTCGACGCCCGTAGCGATGATCCTGGCAGGGCTTGTGGACCCGGATGGCTTCTCTCTGACCACGAACGGAGGGGGCCTGCAGGACACGCCCGGCAACCTTCCTGATCCGGTTCCCGGGCCTGCATAAAAAATGAAGCGGGCAGGTCGCCCCGTTATTTTCTTGCTTTCCGGATGGTGGTGAGATCCCCGAGCGTCGGGGCGAGTCTAGACTGCACTTTCTTTTCCGATTCGGCGACCGGGGCATCGATCAGCCGTATCCCCAGTGTCTTTTCGAATTTTTTGCGGACATCCTCTTCCGGGATCAGCTCGCGGTTCTCGATCTTCTTGATGAGGTGCTCTTTCTCCTTCATCTGCATGGCAAGGTCTTTCTGGGAGAGCCCTCTTTCCATGCGGGCATGGCGGATCCGTTCGCTGTAATCGTCGACGATCTCCCCCTCCATATAGTCGAACAGGTCCTTTTTCCGGTATGCCGTGGCGACCGGTGCCGGGGCCCTGGCCCCCGCCTGCCGCGGGGCCGCCGGCCGTACAAGGTCGGTACGCCTCACCTGCTGGACCTCCGTGCCGAATTTTTCGCATTTGCTGCATACCTGCAGTTCGGCCCCCTCTACCCGGACCAGCTTGGGGGGCCGCGAATCGTTTCTCCGCACATCTCACACTGCATGATCTCACAAAGAAGGTGGGTGCGGGAATATAAATTCTCACTGTTGGATGCGGCACGCCGCTTTTGGGAAAATGCCCTCTCGCAAACACTTTATAGGCAGTTTCACCATATAGCTGATTTGAAGCGAGAATGGCCGACATCCTCCACCAGTCATCTGATCCGCAGACTCCCGAAGAACTGTACCGGCTGTACCGCACACTCTCCGAGCAGCTGCGGGAACAGCTGATCCAGATCGAGAGCGACAAGCACGAGCTCGAGGCCCAGATGATGGAGCGTGTCGGAAACCTCGAGTCCCGCAACCTCGAACTCCGCGAACAGCTCCGGCAGGTGGAGGCGGACAAGCGGTACATCGAGACCCAGAAGATCCGGTACGAGCGCGAAGTGCGGAAGCTCAAGAGCGAGAGCGAACAGCTCAGGAGCCCGCCGCTGATCATCGGCACGGTCACCGATGTGGTCGACGCATCGCGGGTGATTGTGCGGAGCAGTGCAGGCCCGCGGTTCCTCGTGCGGAGTTCGCCGTCGATCAAGGCGGACGATCTCAAGCCGGGCGCACGCTGCACGCTCAACCAGCAGTCGCTCGCCATCGTGGAACTGCTCCCGACCAGTTTCGATGCGCAGGTCTATGGCATGGAGCTGGTGGACTCGCCGCAGGAGACGTACTCCGATATCGGCGGGCTGGACCAGCAGATCAACGAGATCAAGGAAGCGGTCGAACTGCCGCTGAAACGGCCCGAGCTCTTCCTCAGGATCGGCATCGACCCCCCGAAGGGCGTGCTGCTCCACGGGCCTCCCGGTACCGGCAAGACCCTGCTCGCAAAAGCAGTCGCCCACGAGACCAACGCCCACTTCATGAGGGTTGTCGGTTCGGAGCTGGTCCAGAAATACATCGGGGAAGGGGCCCGGCTCGTCCGCGAGCTCTTCGACCTGGCCCGGAAGAAAGCCCCGACCATCATCTTCATCGACGAGATCGATGCCGTGGGTGCGAGCCGCACGGAAGCAAATACGTCCGGAGACCGCGAAGTCCAGCGCACGCTCATGCAGCTCCTGGCCGGCATGGACGGTTTCGAGAACCGGGGCGATGTGAAGATCATCGGTGCCACGAACCGGATCGACATCCTCGACAAGGCCCTCCTGCGGCCCGGGCGGTTCGACCGGATCATCGAGATCCCGCTCCCGGACGAACGGGGCCGCCTCTCCATCATGAAGGTGCATTGCCGGGCACTGACCATCGACGATAACGTGGACCTCAAGGAGGTCGCCGGCATGACGGACGGGAAGAATGGCGCCGACCTCCGCGCGATCTGCATGGAAGCCGGCATGTTCGCGATCCGCAAGGAGCGGCCGGCCATCATGCAGGAAGATTTCCTTGCTGCGATAGCAAAAGTAGGCCTGGACTTCCACCGCGGGCCGGTGGACGTCGAGGGCGCAATGTTCGCGTAAGACTGCCGTACTCGAAGAATTCTATCGAATTCTTCTCGTCCTCGAGGTTCTGGTGAACCTCTCGGAACTCGGAGGGAAGGGCAGGCTGGAGAATGCCGCATCTCATAAGAGATGTGGCAGAGGGAGTTTGGAAAAACTCCCTCTTGTCGAAAGTCATCAGACTTGAGACAGGAGAAGAACCCGAAGGGTTCTTCGACGGAACGCGTCAGCGTTCTTCGACTTATCGAATCTCATCAGAGATGAGATAGGAGAAGAGCCGCAGGCTCTTCGACCTGTCGAATCCTCTCGGAGATGAAGCAGGATTGCCTCACCGCGACCCCCTCTTTTGTCACCGGCCGGTTCTCACGTTGATCTGAATCTTTTGACTTTCTAACCCGGGAGTTATGATAATCCCCTCCCGGGTGAGAGGATACCACTCTCCCTATTTTGGCATTATATAACCAGCCACAACGGATTCTGGTACAACCAGTTACGGTGGTACAAAATCATGACCTATACCGGCTCGCCATTCCATCCGGTGGCCGCGAGGTTCTGTGGTTTGGGCATCCACCGGCCCGGAACCTCCGGAAGATCCCGGACGGGTTTTCCATGGAGGATTCCGGCACGAATGATGGTAAAAAAGGAAACAGCATGACAACAACCGATCTTATCCGGAATTCCGCACTCTTCCTGCGGGCCATTGAAGGAGTGCCGCTCCTTCTCCTGGCGGCGATATTCCTGGCAATCACCGTGTATATCAGGCACGAACCACTGATCTGACGGTGATGCGGCCGGGATTTCCGGCCACCGGTGGACCAGAAGGACAGGAAAAATCTTTTTTTTTCTGTGAATTTGAGAGGGTTCCCCGCCTCAGGGCCTCTACGAGGCACGGCGGGGCAAGGAGTTTTTCATAAATCCACATTTTTTTCGTGAAAATTTCTCTCTAATTTCCGGTAATTAATCCGCCGCGGGGGCGCCCCGTCGGGGGCGGCGGCGTTCATCCTGTCGAGAATAATGAAGTTCCAATTTCGCGATTAAATACGAATTCCCTCATTTTCAAACTAATTTTGTTCCGGCCCTCTCCATTCGGAATCCGGGTCGAAAGAGCCAAATACATTTGAACTTTTCAGGTGAATGTAGTGGTTAGGGATTCCATGAACTACGAGATCATTGGCGACAACCTGCAGATGGTCAGGATCGGCCTGCAGCCCGGGGAGGGAGTCTATGCCGAGGCCGGATCGATGGTGAACATGAGCGGCTCCGTTGCGATGGAGAGCCAGCTCAAAGGCGGTATCATATCGGGACTGAAACGTGCGGTCAGCGGTGAGAGTATCTTCCTTACCCGTTTTGCTGCGGGGAGCGAACCCGCATTCGTCTCGTTCGCCGGTTCCATGCCGGGAAAGCTGGTCCCGGTTCCCGTATCCCAGGGGGACGTCTTCATCGCCCAGAAAGATTCCTTCCTTGCCTGCGAAGAGGGGGTCGAGCTCGATATCGCTTTCACCGAGAAGATCCGGGCCGGGCTCTTCGGGGGCCAGGGATTTGTCCTGCAGCGCCTGAGCGGGCAGGGAATGGCATTTCTCCAGTGCTGCGGCGACATTATCGAGATGGAACTGAAGAGAGGCGAGGTCGTCAAGGTGCAGACCGGTCTCGTGGTCGGGTTTGATGCCACGGTCAGGTTCGATATCGCCGTTGCCGGCGGAATAACCACGGCCCTGTTCGGCGGCGAGGGGTTGTTCGTCACCACGCTGACGGGGCCGGGTACCGTTGTGCTCCAGTCGATGGACATCGCAAAACTGGCAGCGTGCATCATACCGTTCCTGCCGAAGCCGGAGATCACGGTAAAACCGGCCTGATTCGCCCGGTACCGGTTACTTTGCCCATCCCAGGGTCTGCAGCAGCGCCCGTGTCTCATCCTGGGCCTTGTACCCGGTCTCCTCGGCTGGACAACGAGCGTGATGGCGTCTTTTAAGGGGATGCTCTTCCCCTTTTCCCTGCACAAAATATAACCGCCGTTGAAACGCCCGAGGGCCTTTTCAAACGCGTCAAGGATCTTCTTCCTGCTCTTCAGGTCACTCTTCCTGAGCGCCATCAGGTGCTCGAAGATCGAGACATCGATGAGGGTGCTGGCCATCCACCCGATTTCGCAGGTATACCCGAAGATCCACGCGATATGCGAGTTCTTGGTCGTGGAGATGAAATCGCCGATATTGTTGCCCACGCTGCAGGAACCGATCAGCACGCCCTCGATATTCGAGTAATTAGCTGCATTTTTTACGGCCTTGAACATCGCGGGCAGTTTCATCCCGGTCTTCGCCTTGAGGTCGCCGATCCTTTTGCCGGTCCCATGCGCCGCCACGTACAGGAAGAGGCGGTCCTCGCTGGTATTGGTCAGGTCGTCTTCAAGGGCCCTGCGGAACCCGGTCTTCTCGTAAAAATTGGCATAATAGATATTGAAATCGCCCTGGATACTCTCAAGGCCCTCGAGAAAGTGAAAGACCGAGGGGCGCTTCGGTTTTTCCTCCGGCGTCCACCAGAGGCCTTCGATGACAAGGAGCGCGGTATTGGACATGGGATCACGTTTTTTGCCGGGCTGGCTCAGTGAGGAGAATGCTCTTCATGCGATAAACTTTTTTTGGCAGGGCCCGATCCCAACCAATAAATTCTCCGGAAGAAAACCTGTTCCTGATCAACACCTCTGCGGGCTCTTAAAAAAACCAGGGCAGGACTACCTGCCTGTGCGGGATCGTATGCCAGACCAGAATCTCTCCAAAGACCCTTGTCCTGAAACCGGTGGCGGGGGACCAGCTCGCGACGTATTTCAGTCGGAAGTCCCGTGTGGCATGACGCTTGAGAGGATCATCGATCTCACGGGCGAATTTGCGCACCTGAACGAGCTGGTCATGCTGCACCTTGAAAAAGCGGGAGGTTTTACCTGTCCGCAATCCTATTTTACCACGGTGACGCCCATCCTTGACCTGCTGGAAGCCGAGATCCGGATGCGGTACCGCGCCGGGATGGGCAAAAACGGTATGAAACTGCTCGTCCAGGACTGGATAGACAAAGAGATTGCAGCGATGAGGTAAGCCTGGGGAGAACACGGGCCTTATTTTTCGGCGCTGATGCGTTGGCGGTTGATTTGGGAATTTTAACGACGTAAGATATTGGTCACCAACTGCAGACGTATCAGAACCGGACGAGCAGTCACGATCACCGCTGCCGCATCACAGTCGCATGCTCCGGGCAGACAGAAACGCAGAGCCCACAGCCCAGACATAAACCGGAGTTGTATAGCATCTGGCCGTCACCAAATATTCGGGCATCAAAAATACATCTCTCAACACATTTGCCACAATTGATACAGGAGTCCTTGTCAGTCACTGCGACATATTCAGAGCGGACCACCAGATCCCTACGGTTATATTCCTTCATGAGCTGAAGGTCATGGCAGCAACAGGGACAACAGTTGCAGAGTGCATAAATTTCATGATCAGGCTGGTAAAGGGTAAGATGGATAAGACCGTATTCATCCGCTTTACGTAATATATCCGCAGCCTCTGATAAGGAAACCGGACGTGCCCGGCCTTTTCCTATAGCATGTTCGCCGGTCCCGTTGAGTAAAAAACAGACTTCGAGTGGTTTATTGCATCGGGAAAAATATACTCTGCAGGCACATTTCTGCACTGCAATTGATTGTGCGTTGCATAATATATTCAAGACCTGTTCAGAAGGTAACACCCATTGCTGGCCAGATAGAGATTCACGGATGGGGACTATTTTTGAAGAAAATGAAATCAGTCCGCGATCCAACCACGTATCATATTTTATCAGTCTTTCTTTCAGGAAATCGTCCATAATCTATGATGGGTTGTCTGTGTTCGCTGATTAAAAAATTGTTCCTGGACCCACCTTCCCGGAAAAAGGTTCAGAGAAGACCGGTCAGCCAGGTCCCCATGTTGTGGACCCCGGTCGAGATGACATATCCCGGGTCGATATTGAGGACAGGGAATATGAAGATGAAATACAGGACCGTCCCGATAAGGCTGCCGAGGTTCGCAAGCGCCGCGACGAGGACTACCTTGAAGAGGGGGATCTTTGCCATCTCGCTGAGCGACTCGGTCTCGTAGATCTTCCGGAAGTCCGAGAGGGGTGGTTTCCGCACGCGTGCTTCCACGTACGCGGCGATCCAGCCGGCGTGCAGCAGCGGGTTGAGCGAGGTCATCCATGCGACAAAGAAGCAGGTGATGGCAGAGTACGGGTGCCCCCCGGCAAAGAGGGTGAAGATGGCGGCGAGCGTGCCGTGGATGATCACCCAGAAGAGGAATGCGTAGAGAAGGACATTCCAGCCGACGCCGGAAAAGGCAATCGCGGCGAGCAGGAACGCGAAGAGGAAGGTGACGACAAACCCGAATACTTTTGCCCACGGGAATGACTTCGGTTCCCGGGTCAGGGAATCGAAGGGGGGGAGCGTGGAAGGGTTCCCGATATAGCCGGCAATCCCGTGCCGGTGCCCGGCACCGACCACAGCAAGGATCCTGCCTTCCGGCCTCTGCGCCTTCAGGAGGACGAGCTGGTGGGCGATATACGCATCGCGTTCGTCGATGAGGGCCCGTGCCCCGTTCGGGGAAAATTTCCGGAACTCTTCCATCACGACGTCGATAACGTCCTGCTGTTTGAGCGATTCGATATCGATCTCCTGGCCCCTGTCAATCTCGGCGATCGAGATAACGAGGGCCCAGAACATCCTGATCTTCTCGATGAACCCAAGGGAATTCCAGAAGCGGAGGAGCGTGACCCGGATATCGCGGTCGACGAGGCCGATGGCGATGCCCCTCTTCTCCGCCTCCTCGATCGCGGCTTTCATCTCGGCTCCGGGTTCGACTCCGACATCGAACCCGATCTTCCGCTGGAGATAGGCGAGCAGCCACTGGACGAGGAGCGAGTTGAAATTGCTGACCGCGAGGACATCGTTCACTGTCGGATCGCGGCCCTGTTTTTTCAGTGCCGCGAACCGTGCAGGGTCGAGTTCGATGGCAACGACATCGGGCCTGAACTCCTCGATAGCCAGCCGGACTTCGTCAACACTCTGCTGCGAGACGTGGGCGGTCCCGACGATTTTTATCTCTGCCATGGAAGATCGTTTCTCTCTACTATTTGCCGTTCACCAAGATAAGGAGTGAGGTGGGAGGGGCACCCGCGGATTTTTACCGGAATGTATGCGAAAGGCCGTTCTGACGAAGACTTCATGGACGGCCTGCTTCCCGTTTCAACCCCCGGGGGAAGACAGGAACGCACCGTTGCAGTGTGCCCGGGTCCCGTTATCTCATAACCGGAAGACTGCAATGGAATGGGTATCGTTCCAGTACTTCCGGACCTCCGGACACACGTATTAATCCGAGACCATCCAACTAGGTAATGGTTCATGAAACAGCCTCGGACAGACTATCCTGTATGGATCATCGCGGGCCTTTTAGCGCTCGCTGGTCTGGTCCTCTTCTGGCCGTTTGCCAGCATGGTCATTGTCGGGGCATCGGTAGCGGTCATACTCCTCCCGGTTCATCACCGGTTTTCCCGTTCTGTACAACCGTGGCTTTCCGCTGCTGTGCTCACCGCGGGGGTCTGTTGTATCCTCCTGGCCATCCTCGCCACCATGGTCTTCGTATTTTCAAAAAATTCGGCACCTCTGATGGCCATACTGGATACCATCCGCTCATGGCTTACAGACCCTTCGACAAACCCCCTGCTCGCTGTCGACCAGAAGATCTCTCCCTCAACGGCTTCCTTTTTCCGCTCACAGTTCATCTACTGGCTCTCTGTTGCCAGGGAATTTTTTGTCGATTTTGAATCCACGATCATCCTGAACGGGACCCGGATAGCCATCCAGGCACTTCTTTTTTTCATCTCCGTCTTCTTCCTGCTGCTGTACGGAGAAAAACTCAAGGAGAGTGTATTTCTCCGGATCCCTTTCCTGTCCATCCGGAAGCATGATGCCCGGCTCAGCTCCGTAACGTTCGATACACTCCACGTCATTTATGTTGCACAGTTTTCCATTGCGGTGCTGACGTTCTTCATCTCCCTGCCGGTCTTTTATCTTCTGGGATACGGGAACATCCTCTTTTACTCTTTTTTTGCCGCATTCTGCGAACTGATCCCGGTCTTCGGTTCAACGGTTGCGTTCATTCTTATCGGCGCATATGCGCTGGCATTGGGAGATCTCCAGGGAGTACTCATCCTTTTTTTCCTCGGGTACATCGGTGTGGCTGCCCTCCCTGAAATCTTTATCCGCCCGGTATTGATGGGAAGGCGGGCCCATGTCCACCCGGTGGTCATGTTCACAGGTTTTATGGGGGGAATACTCACGATGGGAATTGCAGGTTTTGTCCTCGGCCCGTTGATCCTCGTCCTTCTCATCACCAGCTACCGGATTTACCGGGAAGAAAAATCCGTTACTGCGGGCGTTCCCGGTTGAACGATCCGGAGAAATATATCCGGGGTTCTGAAGGAAAAAGAGAAAGGATTATCCCCGTTTCAGGCGACAGGTAATGAAAGAATGCCAAATATCTCTTTTGCCATGCCCGGGATTGTCAAGTCAATGGGACTGGTATTTGGCGATATCGGGACAAGCCCGATCTATACGCTGACAGCGATTTTTCTCCTCATCCCCCCAACCCCTGACAATATCATGGGCATCCTCTCCATGATCATCTGGACGCTCACCATTCTTGTCACGCTCGAATACACGTACCTTGCGATGCAGCTCGGCAAGAAAGGTGAAGGGGGTACCATCGTGCTCAAGGAGATCCTCCTCCCCCTGCTGAAGTCGGGAAACCAGATCGCTTTTGTCTCCCTGCTGGCAATCATCGGGATCTCCCTCTTTATCGGTGACGGGGTCATCACCCCTGCAATCAGCATCCTCTCCGCGGTCGAGGGGATCCTTCTCATCCCCGGGTTTGAGAATACCACCCAGATCGTTCTCATGACCATCGCCGCCGTCATCGCAGTCGGTCTCTTCGCCCTGCAGGCACGGGGTTCGGAGAGGGTGGCGTGGGCATTCGGGCCTGTCATGGTCCTGTGGTTTGTCGCACTGGCCGGGACCGGCCTGGTCTCCCTCGTCGCCGCTCCCCAGGTCCTCCTTGCACTCAGCCCCCTGTTCGGCATCAGGTACCTCCTCCATAACGGGCTGGCAGGTTTTCTCATCCTCTCCTCGGTCATCCTCTGCGCTACCGGCGGGGAAGCCCTGTACGCCGATATGGGCCACCTCGGCCGCGAACCGATCGTCCGTGCCTGGTATCTCGTGTTTGTTGCCCTCGCCATCAATTATCTCGGCCAGGGCGCGTTCGTCATGATGCATCCCGGAAGCCAGAACGTCCTCTTCGGGATGGTCTTCTCCGAGTTCAGGCTCCTGTATATCCCGTTCCTCATCATGAGCATCGCCGCCACTATCATCGCATCCCAGGCCATGATCTCCGGTATATTCTCGATCGTCTACCAGGGGATCACCACCCACATCATGCCGCTGCTGCACATCGAATACACCTCCCCCCAGCTCCGCTCCCAGATCTACATCGATATCGTCAACTGGATGCTCCTCTGTGCCGTCATCCTCGTCATCGTCATATTCAGGTCCTCCAACAACCTCACCCACGCGTATGGTCTCGCGGTCAGCGGAACCATGGCGATCACCGGCATCATGATCCTCTGGATACTCCTCATCAGGGGGTCCATCATCAAGAGTATCATCGCCCTTGGGGTGCTGCTGGCAAATGTCCTGTTCCTCATCTCCAACCTCAACAAAATACCCTATGGGGGGTACGTCTCGCTCCTGATAGCGTTCATTCCCTTCTGCATCATCATGATCTATGTCAACGGACAGAAGAAACTCGCAAAGGCGCTGAGCCCGATCCCGCTGGAGGAGTTCCTCCCCCAGTTCAACGCGGTCTACGGTTCTGTCAACCGCATCTCCGGGTCCGCACTCTTTTTTGCCCGTGACTTCCGCAGGCTTCCCCGGTATATCTCACGGATCATGTTCACGAACAATATCGTATACGATGACAATATCATTGTCTCTATTATCAGGACCGAGCAGCCGTTCGGGGTTACCTGGGGTGTTACCCGGGAGATAACCCCCGGGCTTTCCATCTTCGAAATTTATCTGGGGTACATGGAGATCGTCGATATAGGCAAGATCCTCAGGGAAGCGGAGATCGATGAGAAGACCATCTTTTACGGGATGGAAGATATCATCACCACGAATGTCATCTGGAGGATCTTTGCTGCACTCAAGCGCCTTTCACCTTCCGTCCTGCAGTTCTACAAGCTGCCCTCCGACAAGATCCATGGGGTCGTCACCCGGGTGGAGATGTGACCGGGGATCCCGGCCCGGTCAGGAATGCGAACCGGCGATACGCTCTTATCGCACCCGAACCAATATACCGGAACGGGGGAAACAGGCCCGGCCGGCGGTGCCGGGTCGGGGGCCGGCTTGGGAAGCCGGCCCGGGTACCTCGACGCAGGGCGTGGATTGCCGAGCCAGGTCAAAGGCGACGGATTTAGGGTCCGTTCCCGCAGGGGTCCGCAGGTTCGAATCCTGCTCCACGCATTGTTTTTACGGTTCAGGAGCAGTCAGCCCGTTCCATTCAGCGAATGACACCTGACCCGGCGGTGCAGGCATCAGGAGTCTGCCTGGTTTCCTGCCTTTCGGCCTGTCATACCGGTTTTTTCACCGCCACGATTATACCCGGGCATGCATTTGTTCCCCGGGATTCTGGAGCCTGCGCAGGTCCCGGACGATAACATACAGCAGGATGAAGAAGATCGCGAACTTGACGGTATAAAACAGGAAGGATACGGACAGCATGGAATTTTCGATGACGAAATAATCCTTGTACGGCGTGTAGACGATCCCGAGAAGGACCGGCGTCTCCAGGAACATGATGATCTGGACTATATAAAACAAGAGGATGTGTTTCGTTGACCGGGCCAGAAGCAGGGCGAGGAACGGGGTCAGCCAGATGATATAATAGGTAGCCAGCACCTTGTTGAACAGGACGAAGGCAAAGACGCTCAGGAAGAGGACGTAGGTCAGGGTCAGCGCAGTCCCGTCAAGGTGCCGGTAATACCAGTACACCAGGACGCATTCAGCCAGGATGAACAGGAAAAGGGAAATTTTACTTACCGGCTGCAGGTTGATCAAAAAGAGCGATACGGCATCCATATAGTAGATGAAGCTGTGGGCCTCGGACGGCCTCAGGATATGGAACATGTATGTCCTGAAAAACTTCCCGGCATCTATCAGTATGAACGGGACAGAGCATGCCGCAACCAGGAGGATTGTCACGATGACCCCGGTCCTGAAACTGTTCAACTCCCGGTTGTTCTTTTTTGTGGAGAGATAAAAAAACGGGAAACAGGCGAACGGAAACCATTTCAGCAGGACGCCAACCGCGGCTGAAACATACGCAGTCACGTCCCTGCCATAGATGAAACAGCAGAGCGAAAAGACCAGGAAGAAGGTGGGGATGATATCATACACGATGGGAATGAAAAATGCGACGGAAATGGCCGTCGCATAGAGCAGACCGGAGAGGAATGCTTTCTCCTGGCCGAAAAATTTCGCTGCAAGCACGTACACGCATACCAGGGTGGCGATATCGAACGCAATGGTTATTGCCCCGAATGAGAACAGGTAGGAGATAAAACCGGGATTGCTCATGAACGGGAGGATCGCCAGCACGACCGGGACAAAAAAGAGCTGCGGGTACTCAGCATTGAAACTGATATAGGGTATCTTCCCGAGGATGATGGAATGTGCATACCAGTAATACAGCGTCATGTCCCCGGGAAGGATGGAGAGAAGGGTCGCCAGTGCAGAAGTCAGTACCAGCATTTTGACGATAAGGGAGACCAGGACGAGGGTGAGGAGGTCATTTTTCAGGGTGCCCCGGTCTATCCCGGGGAGCGTGATGGAAAAAATCCGGACCGGTTCATCAACGCGGGCCTTCTTTTCTGGTCCGGAAACGATCTCCGGGAAGGGATCGGAGCGGTACGCCCACCATCCTGAAACAAGGATGAGGGGGATACCGACCGGCACGCAGAACCCGTAAGGGCTCTGCAGGGTCACCCCGTACTGGATAACATCCGAGACAAGGAAAAGGAGGGCCGAACCGATAAAAAGGAGTGCAGCTGTCTTCGTATTTTTGCTGTCCCGTGCCAGCAGCCCGGTAAGGGTGAGCATGAATGACCCTGCCAGGAGACATACGGCGGAAACCCAGACCAGTACTCCCAAGGCGCTCCAGCCTGCGAACGCCCCGGCAAGGAGGAGCGCGATATCCCGGGTGAATGGGACAAGACCTGCACCAGCGCCGGGGATCTGCTGGTACCGGAACAATGCCCATTGCATGACGGCCCCCACCTGGCTGCCGGCCACGTAGATGTTCAGCGGGATGATGAGACAGAGGTACGGCAGGAGGAGGAGGGGATTCCGGTACTTCGCCATGGTGAACGATACTATGGTTTGACCGCATTCTTCTTGAGATTGTCGAAGAGAGAGTTGGTTTTTTGGCAGTGAAACAAAACCGTCCCTTATGTACCTGCTGTCAAAGCGGAAAATGAGTCAGTGGATGCCTGATCCTATTGCCTCACCGATACGATACATGTTCATGGGGATGACAAGGAGCAGCCTCGGAATGATCATGGGATTTTGAATCGGGCCATGTCATTCAGGAATCAGTATTGCATGAACGGGATATTGAGCCTGACGGAATACAATATCTATGGAAAAAAAATTTATGGATTTTCGTCTTCATCGATACATTGTATTTCATCCGGACTTTCCGTGCCGGTATCCGGGAACTTCATCCTGTACATCCACCACCCGCACACCAGAATGGCCGGCACTCCGACCGGGATCGTGAACCCGGCTGGGCCCTGGAAAAAGACTCCATACTGGATCATATCGGCAATCAGGTAAAGACATCCCCCACCCATGGAAACAATGGCTGCTGCTGTTACCCATTTTCCGGATTCGACCGCGAATGCATTCAGGAGAAGGAGAACCGCAAGCACCATACAGAATGCGGCAGCAAACGCCACCTCCGATGCAACTGCACTTCTCCCCTGGAGTATACCTTCCTGAATGTAATAGAGATCTTTGGTAAAAAGAAGGAAACTGTTCCCAAGATAACTCTGCTGGTACCGGAAAAAGATCCATTGCACGCCGGCAGCGAGCCAATCCCCCAAAACGTAGATATTGATGGGGATGAGGAAGAGAAGGCATTGGACTATAAGAGGGAGCCTAAACCGGGGCGTCATTCGTATCATAGGAATTTTATTGGATGGGTATTGAGGCTATCGAAATGAGTGCCGGCTAACATCACAATGCCACATACCACGAATGCCTTTGTCAGGCCCATACCCGAAAAATTTGACCTGATCCGGTTGATCTTGTGAATGGCAAAGTGCGGTAAAAAATTTTCAATCGCGATCAAAAGGTGTTAGTTAGTCTGGCTATAATCGGATAATTATCCTACAATCGGATGTACAACTAACAACTTTTTGTTTTGTCCGGCGTTGCTGCCCAGGTCCGTATGGCAGGGATCGGTTGAAAATTTTTGAGCAGGGGGTGAGGGGGTCACCCCCCTTCAGTTTCCGGATGGTAGGGGGGTCAACATGTTTTGAAAATAAAACGGAGGGGGGTCGGGGGGTGACCCCCCCACTCAAAAATGAGATTTGTGCAATAATGCACGGATCCCGGGCCTGTCCACTGCATCAGGTTTCAGACGCAATGACCGTTCTTTAAGGCTACTCAATTCTGATCAGGGGGGTCGGATCCAGCCAAAGGGGGGGGGGTCGATATGTTTTGAAAATAAAATGGAGGGGGGGTTGGGCGGTGACCCCCCACTCAAAAATATGAATGGTGCAATAATGCACTGGTTCATGTCGTATCAAAAAAGGGTTTTTCCTTAAGTTCGTCTCTCTTTTGCCCTTGCGATGAACGCCGCCGCCCCCGACGGGGCGCCCCCGCGGCGGTTCAACTCTCCTCTCCTGCAGTGCGAATGGATCCGGGGACCTCTTTCCCGGCCGATCCCGGGAAAAGTCGTCATTCTGCAGGCATCTGCAAAATATACCAGTCCTGCGAAAATCCGGGAATGAAGGATAATTCAATAAATTGGATATGCTTAAAATCGAAAAAAAGGATTAGAGTGTTGAATCATAAATGACCTGAGTTGAACCATCCGTAAATGTTCCAATACCAATAACGTGACTGGAGGTTGGAGCCGTGATTGTAGATGTATTCCCCACAGGTATGGAGGTCTGAGTGCCAGAGGTAGTCCATATGGCTGCATTATTTCCCCCTACTGTCCAGCAGATGCTTACAAGGGTGCTTGCATCCTGTCCTCCTTGGAAAGTAACGGAGATAGTATTAGCATTAACACGCTGTCCCGTCACTGCAACAACCTTGGTCTTCGAGATGTTCCCTGCCATTCCAAACACGAACGCGGCGATGACCGCCGCAAGGATCACCGTGATTGCGACCATCAGGATCACACCAATGACCGGTGATACTGCCTCTTCATTCTTCTTGGTAAACGCCATAGTTTCAAACACCTGGATAATGCCCAACGCTGGACATGACACTGTATGAATTGATTATCTTCAATATTAGTATATAAATATTGCGATTTGAATTCCAAGGATTGTAGTTGTTGTAAATCTAAATACCCGCTTGAACGAAGTCATGAGCCCAAACCGGGCAGGTTATATTATTTTTTTATATAAAATATTTCCCTGCGTTCAGGTACTAGGATCCTGTCCCATAACCATTTGTACCGGGAAAGGAAAAAATTCTCCTGAACTACCATGAAAATAGCAGCGTTCCGCCATGCGCCCAGTGAGCCGCTGGGATACCTTGAGACGGTCTTTGCCGAACGGGGCATACCCTTTGCATATCACGATCTCTTCGAGACCAACGAAGTCGTGCCCGGTGATGCGACCCATCTCATCTTTCTCGGGGGCCCGATGAGCGTGAACGACGAACGCGAGTACCCCTGGCTGAAGCAGGAGAAAGAACTGATCCGCACATCCGTAAAAAAGAAGCAGAAGGTCCTGGGCATATGCCTTGGGGCCCAGCTCATTGCGTCAGCTCACGGCGCAAAAGTCTACCGGTTCGTCCCGGAGATCGGCTGGCGTTCCCTGAGAAAGGAAGATGACGGGGACGGGGTATTTGCACGGTTCCCCGGGATATTCCCCGTGTTCCAGCTCCATGGTGAGACGTTTGAAATCCCTTATGGAGGGAAGCTCCTTGCCTCCGGTGATGCGGTCAGGAACCAGGCATTCCGGATAAAGAATGCCCTCGGGCTGCAGTTCCACCTGGAACTGACGGAGAGTATGATAAACGACTGGTCCCGCGGCCTTTCCCGGCACCAGCAGGACAGGATATGCCGTGAAACACCCCGGTACCTGCCTGAAAGCAACCGGTTGTGCAGGCTGATTGCCGGGGATTTTACCGGGCCGTAACCTGTTCTGCGAAATTGTTCTTTTTCGGGTCAAGGAGGATCTCGTTCGGAAGACCTGCAAGAGCGACAGCCCCCAGTGCCCCGATCACCCCGTTGCCTCCGTACATCACGATGCCAAACCTCTCTGCAGTTACCTCGGCAATTGCACGCCCGATGACCTGCTGCCTGGCCATCCTGCCATAATCCCTCAGGCCTTCGGGAAGACCGAGCCCGGTCCTGATGGCTATCCCCCACTCGTTGGAAAGCGACTCGTCGGCAATAAACCGGCGGATCTTTTCAGGGAGCCGGGTGTAGGAGTCCGGTGTGACGGCAATCTCAATATAGCTGGCTGAATTTCCGGCAGTCTTGGAGTAAACGTCCGGGTTGAGCATCACGACATGGTGGCTTATGGGAATGACACCCTTCTGCCTGCTGACATAACTGAGGAGGGCCAGGGCCAGGGCAAACGTGGCCCCCCCGTCGCGGGTATCGGTGTCATCAATGCCGATCGTCACCTGCATCAGTGCCCGGGTCCAGACTTTTCCTTCAACGATCTGCGGCCCGTGCTCCGACTCGACCCGGACCACCCCTTCCGCCCGCGCCATCATATCCGAGAGGGAGTATGCAGGTCCGCCGATGCAGCGGATATGCTGGACAATTGTACCGTCTTCCCGGTCCACTCCGCAGACACCGACCGCCGGGAGCGGTGACAGGCCTACGGAAATTTCATCCGAGCCGAGCCGGGCAGTCTCCCGGAGGAGTGTCCCGTCCCGCTGGACACGTTCAATGACCCCTCCGGCAAGGGCATGATGATACCCGCAGAACGCCGCGCATGCACCGCTCATGCAGTCATGGTAGATCCCCACGCTGTCCCCGTCAACCGTGGTAAATATCCTCCGGCAGGTGCTGGAGGGCATCGCGCTGATCGCTGCAAACCGGGCCGCGTTCCTCCCCCTCTTCCCGTCCTTTAAAAGGACGCATCCTTCCTGCACCAGGCGGTTTACCCAGTCTTGTGCGGTACTCCGGGGTATCCCGGCTGCTTTCTGGATATCCGTGACCGTAAAAAACCCGCTTTCAAGCGTGTACTGGCGCATGAGCCGCAGGTAGGTGCGCCGGTGTTCAAGCACGCTGGACATAACGGTCGCGGATATAGAGGAGATCGCCGATGATGGCACTCGCCGTCTCGACAGACCCCGCGCCCCTTCCGATGAGGGTGATCTCCCTGGCCATATCGGTCTCAAGGGTCAGCGCGTTCAGGGTGCCGTCTACGACGAGCGGATGGTTTTTCCCGATGATGCGCGGAGAGACCCGCAGGATCTTTTTCCGGGGAATGGCTTCGGCAATCAGCCGTATGGTGCAGCCTTCATCCTCGGCCAGGCGGAGTGCATCCGCAGTCAGGAGGTCGATGCCGGTGCGGTCAACATCGTCCAGTTTCACCCCGTTGCCCCAGATCGTATTTGCAAGTATCACCAGTTTGATCGCCGCATCTATACCCTGGACATCATAAGTCGGATCTGCTTCTGCATACCCCATCTCCCGGGCTTCCATGAGGGCCTGTTCATACGTGAGGCCTTCCGCAGCCATGCGGGTGAGGATGAAGTTGCAGGTACCGTTAAGAACACCGTACAGGGCGAGGATCTCGTTACCGGCAAGCCCGTCTTCCAGGGTGTGCATGATCGGGATCGCGCCGGCAACCGTGGCCTCGTACCGGAGGGCGACACCGTTTTTGCGGGCCGCCATCCTCAGCTCTTTCAGGGACAGGGAGATGGGGCCCTTATTTGATGTGACGACATGTTTTTTCCGGGAGATGGCAGAGCGGATATAGCCGGTCGCGGGTTCGCCGGAGAGCGCATCGGTCGGGGTCACTTCGATGAGCGCATCGTAGTCAGCTTTTTTGACCACGTCGGCCGAAGAAATTGTGCGGTCGCCGCAGAAGCCGCTTTCTTTCTTTCTCTCGAGGAGAGCCGGAATATCGACACCACCGGCATCGATAAGCCCGCTCCGGGAGTCGGCGATACCCGTTATGGTGATGCCGAGGTCTTTTTTTGCTATCATTCCGGCAACGCCCCTGCCAACCGAACCCAGCCCGATCAGCGCAACCTTCACGCGATCTCCTCCAGCGGCTCAATGAGGAGCAGGGATTTCTGTTCTGAGACCCGCCTCAGGATGGCAATTGCAGCCTCCATGTCGTTCTTGCTTGCCGCCTTGATCGTGATCCTCGATGACGAACGTGCATTGACTGCAGGCATGCTCATGGCGAGTTCGCTCACTTCGGCAAACCCGGTCGTATCGATCTGGTCGACGGTATCCGAGAGATCGGTGTGCATGAGGTGACCGATCATGATGACCGTCCTTTTATAGAGGAGGCGTTCCTCGCCGATCCGCTGGATATGGACACCCTGTTCCTGGAGGAGGACAACAAGGTTTTCGAGCCTCCCTTCCGGCAGCTCGAGCACGATCTGGACGTTGAGCATATCTCCGTCCAGATCCGGTTCGCGCTGGTGGATGACGGCGATTATGTTTCCTCCCACCTCGGATATGGGCTTGAGGGCAGCGACCAGCTGTCCCGGGGAATCCTTCATCTCGAGTTTCATGGAGATCTGCACGAAACCACCTGTCATGTAGTAGATCGGCTTTCAAGATAAGCCTTCTATTTTGATAATGGATATACCGCTCGTCTGCCGGGCAGCCAGGGTTTTGCAAAAACAGGCATCGGCGGTCCCCTGCCGGAACGGTCGGGAGACCGGCCTGGCATTTACAGCTTGCGAAGTTTGTTGTCCACCTTCTCAAAGAAGTTCCGCTGCACATCAACAAACCGGGCGGGATGGTCGGACCTCCTCACTTCGATGGTACTCGATGTTCCCAGTTCAATGGTCTGCTGCCCGTCTATCACCAGGTTTGCGGGCTTGGTACTCTCAAGCCGTACCCGGAGGACTCCGGTCACTGCTTATGAGGTGGGGGCGGGACGAGAGCATGTACGGTGCCAGGGGTACGAGAAGAAAGCCCTGGATCCGGGGATCGATAATGGGTCCCCCGGCGCTCATCGCGTAGGCGGTCGAACCGGTGGGCGTGCTGATCAACAGGCCATCGGCCCGGAACTCCTCGGCCGTCATCCCGTCAACATCGATCGAGAACCGCAGCATCTTTGCAGGCCGGGTCGTGACTATCAGGGCTTCATTCAACGCAACGCCGAGGCAGTCGCCGTCTTTTATCAGCGAGATCCTCATCCGCTCCTCGACGGTAAAACCCCCCGGAAGCTTCCGGACGAACGCGATGGCTTCAGAGGGTTCGAGGTCTGCAAGGAACCCGACCTCCCCCCAGTTTATCCCGAGGACCGGTGCAGGCCGGTGCATCTCCTGGATCGTCCGCAGGATGGTGCCGTCCCCCCCGACGACAATGACTGCATCTGCATCCGTACTGGCAAGGGATCTTCCCCCGGTCCCCAGGGCAGCTGCAGTATCCTGGTCAAACAGGGCATCGCATCCTTCCTTTTCCAGGACAGACTGTATCTTTCCGGCAAATGCAAGCGCATCCCGGTTGTCAATCCGTGAAACGATGAGCACCTTCATGGCATCACCTCAGATATTCGACTACTTTGTGGTGGAGAACCCCGTTGGTAGCGACGATGCAGCGGCCGACCGTGACTTCATTGGGGAAGCGAATCGCCTTCCCGTTGAGATCCGTGACCTTGCCGCCCGCTTCAGTACAGACGAGCATGCCGGCTGCGGCATCCGTGACCCTCAGCGTCCCGCGGAGATCGATGAACCCGTCGATTCTCCCGCACCCTACGTAACAGAGTTCGAGCGCCGATGCCCCGAGAAGGCGCCAGCGCCGGATCTTCTGGCCGAGCTGCATCACCCGGGTCGGGTCAAATTTCCTGCCATAGACGCTCATGGCACAGGCATCGAGACTGGAGACGTCCGATACCCGGATAGGCTTGTCGTCACAACGCGCATATCTTCCTTTTTCCGCAGTGAACGTCTCTCCGCTTGAGAGGTTCCGGACGAACGCTTTCTGGATGGTACTCCCATGGCCATATGCGATGGAGAGCGCATAAAACGGGATCCCGGCCACGGCATTGAACGTACCATCGACAGGATCAAGAAACAGGGTTCCTTCATCGCCGTCAAACTCCACTTTGCCTGCTTCTTCGCTGATGAGGAGCGAACAAAGGGGATTCTCCCGCAGGAAACCGATGACCTGGTCCTCAGCAACCTGGTCGATCACCTTCGTCGGGGTCAGGTCTGCACCGATCTTCAGCGTCTCCCCGCCCCGGGGGTTGCCGACGAGGTCCCGGATATTCTCTTCCACCAGTTCGGCCATCTGGTCACATGCAGAAAAAAAATCCATGGTCATGACATCCGCGGTTCGTTTATCAACGCTGTATTTATGTAATGCAATAGAGATAAATTACTAACGCGTTTACCATATGATGGCATTTAAGGTGAGAACGGAATGAAAGAACAGACAGAGATCGGGAAGATCAAGGAAGGCCGCTATATCGTTATCGAGGATGAACCCTGCAAGGTGGTAGGGATTGCCACGTCGAAACCCGGCAAGCATGGGGCAGCAAAAGCCCGGATCGATGCCGTGGGGATTTTTGACGGTGTCAAACGGTCCATTGTCCAGCCGGTCTCGGCAAAGACGTATATTCCGGTGGTCGAACGCAAGAGCGGGCAGGTCCTTTCGATTGCAGGGAATATGGCCCAGGTCATGGACATGAAGGACTATTCAAACTTCGAGATCGTCATCCCCGAAGACAAGAAGAATGTGATAGAAGTCGGAAAAGAGTTCATGTATATCGAATCCATGGGCAAGAAAAAATTCGATTAAGTTTTTTCAGATACCGGATCACTTACCCTTTTTCAATCGAGGTTGTTCCCCATCCGGGGTTCATCACGTGAATCTGCAGAGATATTCACCTGACATCCGGGATCGGTCGTCCCCCCGCTCCAGCAAAAAACGGTGCGCAATCAGTATTTCCCGATATAGGATGTCGGCACACGGATCTGGATGGAATAGGATTGCAGAGACTGTGCAGTGATGATGAAATAATAATCTCTCTGTCCTTCGAAAAACTTCTCAACCCACGGCCTCGGGTCGTATGCAGGAGGAGGGGTAGGTTGAGTCTGGTATTTGATATTGGTTTGTACCACCGGCGTCCAGATCGCCGCGGGAGCGGTCGATACAGCTTGGGGTTTTTTATACACGCCGGTCCATAAATCCAGGTTAATTCCCCCCGGGGGGGAGATTGTCCTGACGATGCGGTTGGGGTCATTCCCATCCATTACCTGGATGGTAAACTGGGGATTTAGTGTTGAATACGAACCGGATATCCCGCTGTATGAGATCCCTACACCCATTGTCGGTACAATCTTTATTGTTGGAGGTGTCTGGTCCGGATACGGATCAACCGTGTACCAGAGTTCCCAGTAAGGGAACGGGATATACATGATACTGGATGTGCCACTCAACTGACCGGATATGTTGGCATAGGTAATCATACTCGAATTTTGCGGTATACTTGGGACCCTTGTACCATGGGAAATGGACTGGTTGAACGTAACTCCATACGTCGAAGGACTGACAAAATTTCCCTGGACAACCGTCGAATTCCAGGTCGGGACCGGGGTCGGCGTCGGGACGGTGGTAGAAAAGACGACCACCTGCCTGACCTGACTGTAATTCTGGAGCGGGACTGCCTGCGTGGACTGGGGAACCGGTGTGGTCGGCACAGGAATTCCCATATTGACAGGATGGCCGGTGGCTAATGGTTTGACAACAAGGGCAATGACCAGTATAATCGCAAGGGCGATTATACCATACAGAATGTCTTTTTTATCCATCAGATGTAAGTAACCTGTTCGTTTTCTCTACATAAATTCTTGTTTTACTATCCATTCTCTTATGTTTTGTTTGATGGTAATTAACAATTCAGTTCCTGACGTGTATAAAGGGGAAATATTACATTACCTCCCTATCTATATTTTCAGATTTTAAAAAATGTTGAATATATACGCATGTTTTTTACATTTAATGGACATCTGTGCATACTGGCGTCCGCGGATACCGTCAGGTGAATTGTCAGCGTATTCAGAAACCAGGATGAAGAATTTATCGTCATTGGGGTCGCGATCGTGCTGATCGCATCCGTTGTCGTTGCGCCGGGGTTCTTGTACCTGGTGCGCGGCGCTGGTTCTCTTCACGACCAGCAAGAGCCGGAAAGTCATGCACTCGGGTAGAGGGCAGGCCGGCTGAGCCCCGGAGGGCGCCGGTAGCGTCGAGGGACCGGACAGGCTGATGACCCAATCAAAACCCGGAATTTCAGCTCCGGGTTAGCTCCGTGCGGGATTGCAGCCGGTTTTGAACGCTTGTCGTTACCAACGCGCATGCATCTGGAAACCCCTGCCCCGGCTGCCACTGTTCATGGATCTCTGCAGATGCCGGGGAGTCGAGGATCGCTGCTGTGCCGAACCGGGAAGGAAATCGAAATTGCCTCTTTGAAAGTGGCGGACCGTTCCGGGCAGTGCAGGAGGAATTACCGGTAGGGTCTACAAAACGACCCGTCCGGCCTTGAAATCAGACCGGCTATCGGGTGCAGCCGGGGATCTCACGTACCGCCCCGGCAGAAATCCACGGGGGTGCTATCCTATGAGAATTTTCTCTTCTTTCAGAACGTTAAATCAAGTATCGTGCTGTTATTGGACAGTTATGGAATTCCGGTCGTTCTGGTATACCAGATCGCGGAATATGGGAATTTTTTTACAGCAAAATTTCTGGAATGAAATAATTATCCGAATTTTTTGTAGCAAACTATTTATGCAATAAGATTCTTTAATCACATGTAGACGTTAGATTCTGCTGGCGTCTATGAATTATAGAGGTGAATTTATGAAATCGTTCAGATCAGATGACGAGGGATTCACCGGCCTCGAGGCAGCGATTGTGCTGATCGCATTCGTTGTCGTTGCGGCGGTGTTCTCCTATGTAGTATTGGGTGCCGGGTTCTTCACGACCCAGAAGGCACAGCAGACCGTGCACACCAGTGTTGAACAGTCGAGTTCGACCCTGGAGATTGTCGGGAACGTATATGGTACGGGTTCCGGCACCGGAGCTGTCGGCGACACGATTACGTATGTCAACTTCAGCATGGGATTAGCCCCCGGCGGAACACCGATCGACTTCTCAAAAGTGGTCATGGTTTACAGTAATTCAAGCACCCTGGAAACCTTGGCGCCGCCGACCATGACCAGTGGGACGATACAGCAACCCGCTACTGGTGGGTGGGCAATTACCGAGATCCAGAATTCGCCGAACGGTGATGCCAGTACCGCATCACCGCTGCTCCAGCCAAACGAGCAGTTCACCATCAGTTGCGAACCGACCAATGCCATTCAGGAAAACGATGTGTTTTCCATTGAAGTCAGGCCGTCAGTCGGCGCAGCATTCAGTATTTCACGGACCGCTCCTGCGGCAATCAATGCGGTGAACGTCCTCTACTAACCTTTTTTTTAATCTGTTCGTGGAATCCGGATTGCCCGGGTCCATCGTCTGTGCGAACACGCTCACGTCCGGAGATCGCCATTGTGTCTTTGGGACATCTCCAGGTACAACCCGGACCCGTCTTTTGCCTCCTTCAGCGCCAGGGCGGCTCCCGGCAGGAGAGCGGCCGGCTTTGACAAGGCCGTGATAATCTCCAGAAATGCAACAGAGTTGATCTCTCCTGGAACCGATGTGCAACGACACGTACTATACCATGAGAGCACGGCAGCACCGGTTGGTCTGTACCTACCGTCCGTATGAAATGAGGAGGCCGTTTCGCATAAATTTATATGCAATTATTCCTTAATCGCTGAGATACAACTCCGTTGACATAGGACACACAGGGGGATGACCCGTGGATTCTGTTCCAGCCTGCGAAGATGGTTTTACCGGCCTCGAGGCAGCGATCGTGCTGATCGCATTCGTTGTTGTCGCTGCCGGTTTCTCATACGTGGTGCTCGGCGCCGGATTTTTCACGACCCAGAAAGCACAGCAGACTGTGCATACCAGCGTTGAACAGTCAAGTTCGACCCTGGAGATTGTCGGGAACGTGTATGGCACAGGTTCCGGCACCGGAACTGTCAGCGACACGATTACGTATGTCAACTTCAGCATGGGATTAGCCCCCGGCGGAACACCAATCGACTTCTCAAAAATGGTTTTTGTTCTCAGTAATGCAACCACCCTGGAAACGTTGACGGCGCCGGATATCGAGCTCTAGTACCGATAAACCAACCCAGGTACTGGTGGGTGGGCAATTACCGAGATCCAGAATGCGCCGAACGGTAACTCTGTTACCGCCTCACCGCTGCTTCAGCCAAACGAGCAGTTCACCATCAGTTGCGAACCGACTAACCAAATTATTGCAAACGACCAGTTTACCATTGAAGTCAGGCCGTCGGTCGGTGCAGCATTCAGTATTCAACGGACCGCTCCTGCGGCAATCGATTCTGTAAACGTCCTCTATTAATCTTTTTTTATTTTCCGGGAAATCCGGATTGCCCGGGTCCATCGTCTGCACATCAGGAACAAAAATACAATCTCGCAGTTCTTTGATACATGGTTTTTATCTCTCCGTCAGTATTGATACCGTTGACATCCTTCAGTGGAATGCCGGATCACTGGAAAATCCGGGCACGCACGGGTCAGAACTGGTAATGAATTCTGCCCGGCACCTCAGATCAGAACCTGTTTCAGGTTTATTCCTGATCCGGTTGAGGAGGAGATGCATGCTGCAGAGGAACGGGTATCTGAAACCTCTGAATATCCGCGATATTTTTTAGCTCCATCCCGATTTCCGCGTATTTCAGTACAAGAATGTTTATTAGTTAAAAATGTAATATAACGAATAGATACCTTATGGCGGTAAACCAGTCTCAGGTCGACCATATTATTACTGCCGCATCTGAGGACGATCCCGAGGTCAAGCTCCAGAATCTCGAGCGCGAGGTGGACCTCATCAAGACTTCCATCAAACGTCTTCTGATGGACATACGGGAACGGATGAACGAGATGCAGAACCCCCTCTCCCTTACAGCATCGGGCAGTCCGGGAGCAGGAGCGGAGTCTCTATCAACAGATGCTGGTGAAGCCAGAAAATCGGCACTCGAGGCCCGTGAAGCTGCGCTCGATGCACGGGAATCCCAGATGGAGGCAGAGCAGGCAAAGATGGAGACCGAGTCCAGGAACGAGACCCCGCCGCCAAAGCCGGTAAAGGCAGAACCGATCTCCCCGCAGGCCGCGCCAGCGGTGACACCGCCAGCGAACGAGGAAAGAAAGATGCTGGACGAGCAGATGTTTGCCGCCCTGAGATCCCAGATGGGGGCTCTGTCAAAGAATACCCCTCTCGTCCAGACCCCTGCAAGTGAAAAACTCCGGCTCCAGAAGGTGTACAAACTCTTCAAGTGGACCCACGAGTCGGTGAAAAAATACGGGCACGACCGGCTCGAGATCATCCTCGAATCGTACCGGGTGATGGGCTACATCTCGAAAGAATCCTCCGATGAGATCCGGGAGATTTCCCGGCTTATGCCGGCCAATCTTGGCGAAGAGCACGAGGTGGGCCCCGACGAGTTTGTCGCCGAACTCTATTCCCTGAACCGCATTCTCGTGCCGAACGACACGTCACTCGACCGGGACATGATCGAGGTCATGATGGAGCAGCGGCAGCAGGGCCCGGCGACAAAGAACGGGAGGCGCGAAGAGAAGATCGACCTCTCCGGCATTCCTGCACGGGATAAGAAGTCAAGCGAGAAAGAGAAAGACGAAGAGTGGATGAATCTTCCCGACAGGATCTAACCGATGTCTGCGGACACATTCACCACCGCAATTTTCCTGATAACTGCTGTCGTAGCAGCAGCGGTGCTCATCAACGCGATCTTCCCGGTCGTTTACCAGATGGCAGGAACTTTCTCATCGTCCACGCATGCTACAGACGTCCGGCTCCGTACCGATTTTGTTATCGTGGCCACGTTCGCCAGTCCCACGGGGACTGCGCAGGTGTTCGTGAAGAATGTCGGCAGCCAGGCGGTCTCGAAAAGTGAGATCGGGAGTTCGGACGTCATCTTTGGCCCGGTCGGGAACGTCCAACATCTGACCCTGACCCTGCCCCCTCCCCCCTCGCCTGGAAAATGGACCTACACGCTCTACGATCTCAACAACAACAATTACTGGGACCCCGGTGAGACGCTCGAGATTGATGCGAATTACGGACAAGGGTGGGGGTCAGGAACCATGATGTACTTCCAGTTCATTCTCCCGAACAGTGTCTCGCGGTCGAGCCAGTTCCCCTCGACTTGATCTGCCATGGCCGTTGCTGAGATTATCGGAACCGCGATCGGTACAATGTTGATCATCATTGTCGCTTACCTCCTTGTCGGCAATGTGCTCAACGCAGCGGAGGTGGTCTCGAACGCCCAGAAAGACATGACCCTGCTCCAGGAGTCCCGGCTCCACACCGATCTCAGTATCACCAATGTAACGGTCTCCGGAAGTGTTATCAACCTCACCATCACGAATACCGGTACGGAGACCATCTCTGATTTTCCCCATACCGATGTCTTCGTGTACACGGTCGGGGGAGCCGGCTACTCGGAATACCTGTACAACGCGACCGTCACTACGTTACCCTATTCATGGAGCGGATCCGTCATCAACGCCTATGTTCACCCCGGGGAACTCGACCCCGGCGAATCGATGTATGTGAACGCGTACTATCCCGGATCAATACCGTTTCAGTTCCGGGTCGGGATTTGCACGAATAACGGGGTTTATGCTTCCACGATCGTATAATCTGTCTGCAGGAGATCTTTGTGGCTAACATTTCGGACCTGATGGGGGGCGAGGACCGGAAGATCATCTCCACCGGCAACAGCGAGCTGGACAAGAAGATAGCTGACGGCCTGCCGCTCGAATCGCTCACGCTCATCGAAGGGGAGAACGATACGGGCAAGAGCGTCCTCACCCAGCAGATCATCTGGGGCGCCATGAAACAGGGGTTGTCTGTCGATCTCTTTACCACGGAGAGCACCAGCAAGAGTTTCATCAAGCAGATGGAGTCGATGAGCCTTGATATCTCCGAATATTTTGCCTGGGGATACCTGAAAGTGTTTCCCCTGCACGTCGTCGGGTTCGAATGGAAAAAAGAGGAGATGGAAGGGATACTGAGCCATCTCATATCCCACATCCAGAAGAGCAAGTCGCAGGTCATCGTTGTCGATTCACTCACTCTCTTTACGGAATATGCGAAGACCGACACCATCCTTACGTTCTTCACCAACTGCAAGTCCCTTGTTGACCATGGCAAGACGATCCTTGTCACGCTCCATACCTATGCGTTCGAGGAGGATACGCTCGTCCGGATCCGGTCCATCTGTGACGCACACCTCAACATGAAAAAAGCCCTGGTCGGCGATAAATATGTCATGGTGATGGAAGTTATCAAAGTGCGGGGTGCTCACAAGACAACCGGAAACCTTGTCAGTTTCGAAGTCCATCCCGGATATGGCATGAAGGTTATCCCGATGAGTTTCGCGAGGGTCTGATATGGGCACGCCGACCGTAGCCATAAACCTGCCGTTCAAACCTGAGGTGGTGGACTCCAACATTGATTTTTATACCGATATCGAGTCCAGCGCCCTGTATAAAATGCTCCCGGCAAATGCCAAGGAGTACGTGAAGGCCAGCCCGCACCTTCTCGAATACCTCCACATATTCCCGGTAAATACGTACGGGATCCCCCTCTTCCTCTCCGAACTCAAGAAAGACCTCCGCTCCATGAAGAGCCCGAACATCATCTACCCGGTGAACGAGACAACCTTTGTCCATATCCTTCCCGACCCGGATGATGTCAGGAACTTCTACATCCCCATCGAACCGTCGTTCCTCCACAGCGTGAACCAGATGCTCCCGGTCATCGAGACCAAGCTCATCGACCTCATCGACGGGCTCGAAGAGGACCCGATCAGCGACAAGGAACGGGCGGAAGTCATCAAGAAGATGCTGGCATCGGTCGCCGTGATCAAGCAGAAAAACAAGGATATCTCCCAGTATATGGGTAGCGGGGCCGGCCAGCAGGATATCAAGTCGAAGATCACGACCTTCCTGAGCACGGACTTCACTGCCAAGCAGAAGATGAAGGATACCAAGAAGAAGCACCAGGTTCCGCTTACCCCGGATGGGAAGGTGATCCTGACCAACGAGGAGTACCAGGCGATCGAGTACCTGCTCATCCGGGACAAGATCGATATGGGCGTGCTCAAACCCTTCCTCTCCGACTCCTATATCGAAGATATCTCCTGTGACGGTATCGGGCCGATCTTCATCGAACATAAGATCTTCAAAGGGTTAAAATCCGTCATCGAATTCAAGGTATCGAGCGAACTGGACGAGTTCGTCGTCAAGATGGCGGAACGGATCAAACGCCCAATCACCTACAGGAGTCCCATTGTTGATGCCACACTGCTGGATGGTTCACGTATCAATATTGTCTATGGAACTGCCATCAGTCGCCATGGCAGCAACTTTTCCATCCGTAAGGTGAACGAGGTCCCCCTGAGCATCCTCAATATCGTGGAAAGCAACGGTATCGATTACCTGGCCGCGGCGTACATCTGGATCTGCGTCGAATACGGCATGTCGCTCTTCGTTTCCGGCGAGACAGCAAGCGGAAAAACCACGCTCCTGAATGCAATTACCGCATTCATCCCTCCTGAAAACAAGATTGTCACGATAGAAGACACACCCGAGCTGAATGTACCTCACCGGAACTGGATCCGGGAAGTTGCACTTGCAAAGGGAAAAGGCGAAGGATCGGGAGGTGCTGCGGCAGGCGGAGAAGTGACCATGTTCGATCTGCTCAAGGCAGCCCTGCGTCAGCGCCCCAACCAGATCCTTGTCGGTGAAATCCGTGGTGTCGAGGGGAGCGTGGCATTCGGCGCGATGCAGACAGGCCACCCGGTCATGAGCACCTTCCACGCGGCTTCCGTCGAGAAGCTGATCCAGCGCCTGTGCGGGGATCCCATCAATATCCCGAGGACCTATGTCGATAACCTCAACCTCGTGATCATCCAGAGCGCAGTGAAGCGTCCTGACGGCCAGCTGGTGCGCCGGATGATCAGCTGCAACGAACTGGTGGGTTTCAACCCGGAAACCCAGGGGTTCACTTTTGTCGAGATGTTCAGTTGGGAGCCGGTGACCGATACATTCACGTGGTCAGGAAAAGGCAGTTCCTATCTGCTGGAGAACAAGATTGCGACGATGCTGGGAATGCCGGACAGCAAGAAGTCTGAAATTTACCTTGAAGTCGAGAAACGGGCAAAAATTCTTGAACGGCTCCATAAGGCCGGCTACACCAAGTTCTGGGACCTGTTCCACATGATGACCAAGATCAAGAAACAGGGTCTCCTGACCATCGGTTCCTGATATGGCTGATCCGGGACACGACCAGGACCAGAAGAAAGAGGGCAGGCACCTCCCCTTTGCATCAATGGTGGAGAGCTTCAAGGAAAAACTTGGTCAGGTCACCGAGAACAAGAGAATGGGTGCCGACCTGCTCTTCATGAACACCTACATGGCATCCCTGGCCCTTGCCAATGCGTCCCGCCCGGAAATTTTCTCTTTTGCTGCCAACAGGAAGGAGTACGTCTCTTCCAAGTACATCAGCAAAGTCGACACGTTTGTCAAGAAATGGAGTTACAGTTATTCCGAAGCACTCAGCATCGTTGCTGAAAGGACCAACAACACCATCCTCCAGAGCATGCTCAACCGGTACGCAAATGCGATCGAATCGGGTGTGCCGGACGATGATTTCCTTAAAAATGAGCTTGCAACCGTGCGGACGGTCTACCGGAGCCAGGTCGAGCAGGGGCTCGAGCTCCTCAAAAAATGGGGGGACGCGTACATAGCCATGCTCCTTTCCGGGACCGTGATCGCGGTAACGATCATGATCTCTGTGGCGATTTATTCTCCCACGGGTATGGAATCAACCCTGGACATGGCCTATGGCATCGTACTCGTTATCTGCGTATTTGGCAATGTGCTCATGTACCAGTCCGTGCCGGATGATTCAAAAACCCACGGGCTCATGACCCGGTCCTCAAAGGAGCAGCAGACGATCCATGCCATGGAACGGGTCATCGTACCGCTGACCATTGCGGCATTTATCGTCCTGTCCCTCCTGGGCGTCAGTGCCGGGATGATATTTCTCCTGATCGGGATCCTGATGGCCCCGCTGGGGATTATCGGTTTCATCGACGACTCCAACATAACCCTGCGCGACAATGATTTCTCCGTCTTCATCAGGAGTCTCGGGGCAGTCATGGGCGGCCAGGGGACAACGGCCGTGCACGCTCTTGGGACCATCGACAGGAAGTCCCTCACCGCTCTTGAACCGCTCGTAAATTCGGTCTATTCCAAGATGAACCTCGGCCTCGATGACAAGCAGATATGGGACAAATTCATCGGGGAATCGGGGAGCAACCTCATCTACAAATATCTCAATATTTACCTGGACACGGTCACTCTCGGGGGGCCACCGGAACCTATCGGGACCGTTGTCGGGTCGTCCATGCTCGAGCAGACCCTCCTGCGGGAGAAGAAAGATATGCATGCCCGGAGTTTTATTGTCTTACTGGTTCCCATGCACCTGGCGATGGCGGGGATCCTGGTCGCCCTCTACCGTATCATGGTCGTGCTTACGGGTTCTGTAGCAACCATGATGAAGCAGTTCCAGAACCAGTCGGCAGTATCAGCGGGATCGTCCCTGGGCGGGGGGGTCTCTGCAGGACAGGCCCTCGGCGGGCTCAACATGTTCTCGAATTTTCCGGAAGGGCAGATGGGGACGTTTGTCGTCATTATCCTCACGATAATCACGGCCTCCAATGTCATCGCGGCACGGGTTGTGGGTGGTGGCGATCGGTATATGTATTATTTCTACATAGCAATATTCTGTACATTGACCGGTCTGGTGCTTCTGATAGCCCCTATCTTTGTCGGGATGTTCTTCAGCCCGGAAGCACTCCAGAACATGGCAGCACCGGGACAATAGGAGGAGTTCGCCCATGAAAGAAAATGTCCGCAGGATCGTCATGTTTTGCACCATCCTTACCCTCGGGTTAATCCTGATCTTTTTCGATGTGACCCTGGTGCAGCTCCTTCTCATGATGGTCATTGTAGCCGTTGTCCTCCCGTTCCTGCTCGGGCTGGTCACGATAACCGAAGTCCGTACTGCCCTGGGAAGATCGCGTTCAAAGGAACCGAAGAAGGGGGGGGCAGCAAAACCGGAAATGAAAAAGACGGGGCCGAAAAAGCCCGGGATCATCCACCGCCTCAGCGACATGAAATTCTTCGGAAAACCCGAAGGTGCGGACCAGAAACGGCCCCCGAAGACAGAGAAAAAAGAGGCTGGAAAAACACCCGGGCAGGAGGGTGGGATCGGGGCCCACTTCAGTTCGTTCCTGTCATCCATCGGGTCTCTTGGCACGGTTCTCAGGCAGCGGAAAAGGCATGAGAAAAAAGTGGACGACATCAACCGGATGCTTGACAAGGCGGTCACGGAAAAAGTCCCGGTCCCGGCCCCTGCCGCCCCGCGCAGTGCCGGAGCGGCCCCCGGTGGAGGAGCCGGCGCGGCGGCCCCTGGTCCCTCGGGTGAAACAAATCCGTTCCTCTCCCTTTCCGGCGATGAATTCGATGCCGGCCTCCTTGACGACCTTGGTGACGTCAATGCCCCGGTTGCATCCCCTGAAGGTCCTGCGCCCGGTGAGGCTTCTGCCTCGTCCTCACCCGGTGCTGAACTGTCGATGCCATCGCTTGACCTGCCGGACGGGAGCGGGGGGAGGCCGGGGCACCTGCTCCGGGAGGCCTGGAAGAGTTCAGTGGTCTGGACTCGGCAGAATCGCTCGATTCTGAATTCGGGGAACTCGATAACCTGAGCCTTGACGACGTGGACCTTGACGTTGAAACAGGCGGGACAGGTCCGGTCAAGACGGTTACGCCCGATGATACCCAGGAAGGAAAGGTGTCAATGACAGCGGAGCCGGTGGTGACGGGAGAAACGGCCGTCAAGACCGCCTGGATACCTTCCGACGCCCCGAAAAATGCAGACCTTTCCGCAGACCAGATCTCCACCCAGTCGGATATGGCCTCGTTTGCCGGGGGAGCGAGCGGTACTGACGAGGACCTGCTCAGTTCCATCTCATCCGATGTAAAACGTGTAGAAAAGAAAGATGATCTCAGTCTTTTACGGGAACTCAAGGATTTCAGGGCGCCTGCCAGCGATATCGAGAGCGAACTGAGTGACATGTACACGAAACTGAATCCGGCAAACCCGCCCAAGGAAAAGACCACGCATCCCACCAAAAAATAAAATAACCTCCGGAATACCATTGCTATCAATAACAAGTCTGTTTACCTCAGAATTGTGATCCCGTGTGAGGCTGCATGAAGGAAGTCCCGGCAAAAGTCGAGCATAATAACCAGTGGGTCGTTGTCAAGCTGGGTATCGGAGAGGACAGGATCGTCATCCCGGCACCGGTCAACAGGGAAGTCCTGTTCAAGACGGTTTCGGACGTTGCCGAGAGAAAAAATATTTTGATCGTTACTGCAAAAACCGATACCGAAGCGGTCTACAAAATCCTGTCCGTAGATAAGGTTATCGAGGTACTGAAAAAACTCATACTCGGCTCCTGCAATGCGTACCGCCTCATGGCGTACTTTATGTCGCCCGCGATCCGGGGCGGGGTGCTCGTCCAGAACGCCCAGTGGGAGAAAGGCAGTGTTGTCGTGGTCCATTCCGGCATCTGGTTTGTCAGCCCGGTAAAACAGATCTGCGTCCCGGTCAACGACGTTGCCGCTATCGAGCTCACCAAACGGGATGTTCAGGGTAAACCCACGGACGTGGTGAGGATCGACCACCTTGAATCCGGTGAAGTTGTCTCAAGCCTTGTCCTCTGCCCCCTCTCCACGCTTCAGGTGCTCTACAATTTCCTGAAAGAGACCACCAAGAGCATGGACATGAAAGGGACCGAGCTGGACGGCGTGGACCAGCAGGTAGCCATGCTCATCTACTCCGGCATGGACTCGCATGCCATCGAGAACATGCTCAACCTCCCGCACAAGCAGCTCGATGCCATTTACGACAAGATCATGAAACTGGGCCTTGCCGAAGTCGTCACGATACGCAGAGAGGTGCAGCTGACGACAAAAGGCGTACGGTATATTTCTGACGCCACAAAATCACAAACGAACTGAATAGCCTTTAAATCGTATCCCAATACTGTTTTATATCTTCATCCCCCTATCTTTACTTTGATCGTCAATGGGAAAGATTCTAATCGTGGATGATACGCTCTTCATGAGAACTCTTCTTAAAAACATCCTCTTCACCGGCGGGCACACTATCGCCGGCGAAGCAGGTGATGGTGAGGAGGCAGTCGCTCGATACAAGGAACTCAAGCCCGATCTCGTGACCATGGATATCGTTATGCCAAAACAGAACGGTATTGAGGCTCTCAAGGCCATCAAACAGATCGATCCCGCTGCGAAGGTCATCATGTGCACGGCAGTCGGCCAGGAACAGATGGTGAAGCTGGCAATCAAGAGTGGTGCAAAGGGGTATATCGTCAAACCATTCCAGGCTCCCAAAGTGCTCGAAGAAGTAAAGAACGTTCTGACAACCTGATGTTATGACGAAGGTTCTGGTTGTTGATGATTCCGTATTCATGCGTACGGTAATCAGGGACATGATAGCAAAGGATCCGTCACTGGAAGTTGTCGGGACAGCGACAGATGGCCTGGACGCACTCAAGAAGATAGAATCTCTTTCCCCCGATGTCATGACACTGGATATCGAGATGCCCCGGATGTCAGGAATCGAACTCCTCGAAAAGATCGGAAAACAGCCATCCAGACCCCGGATTCTCATGCTCAGTTCACTTACGGAAAAAGATGCGGAGATGACCCGACGGGCAATCGAGCTTGGGGCGGATGATTTCATGCTCAAGCCGGCGGATCTTCCCCGCGTCCGGGACATTGGCGACGAACTGGTACGGAAGATCAAGCATATTCTCACTCTGCCAACAGTATCCTCAGAAGTCCGGCAGAAGAAACCTGCCCCCGCTGCCCATGCTGAACCTGCGGAACGCGTCATCCTGATCGGGTCGTCGGCCGGGGTCCCCAGATGCTCGACGAACTGCTTGCACAACTTCCTGCAGAACTTCCCGCGGGGGTTGTCGTGACCCAGCACATGCCGGTCGGGTTTACTGCGGCGCTCGCGGCCAGGTTCAACCGGATATCGTCCATGCCGGTGAAGGAATCCGAGAACGGGGATATTATAGAAAAAGGAAGGATCATCATCTCCAAAGCCGGGGTCCATACGATCATAACCAGGTTTGTCACGGACAAGGGATGCACAGCCGGTAAGATCGTCCACTCTTCAGCCCCTCCCGTCCACGGGGTCCGGCCTGCAGTGGACAAGACGCTGGTCTCGGCGGCACAGGTCTACGGCAAAAACAGCATTGTCGCCGTCCTGAGCGGGATGGGGAACGATGCCGGAGAAGGGGCCCTTGCAGTAAAAAATGCCGGTGGCAGAAGTTTCGTCTGCGATGAGAAGGACTGTCTTGTCTATGGGATGGCCCGGTCGGCTATCACGCACAATGCAGTAGACAAGGTGCTCCCGCTGAACCGGATGGCCATGGAAATTTCACGTGCCGTGCTGAAAATGGAGGATACCTGTGTCTGAAATGGATGCGTACCGCACCCTTTTTGTTGCGGAATCGCGGGATAACCACGAGAATCTGGTGAAAAATCTCCTGATCATCGAGAAAGGTTCCGATGCGGAAGCGATAGGAGAGATCTTCCGGTCCATCCATACGCTCAAAGGGGCTTCCGCCTCGATGGGGTTCATGCAGCTGGAGCACCTCTGCCACACCATGGAGGACGTGTTCCAGCTTATCCGGAGCGGTGTTGCGGTCATGACCCCCGCCCTTACCAACCTCCTCCTGCGCTGCTCTGACATGATAGAGGAGATGCTCGACGATGTCGATGCCGGTGGCGATACATCATCCAAGAACCCGGATGAACTGGTCAGCTCGTTGAAATCATGGCTCGCAACCGAGGGTGGCGGGAAGGAAGCCAGGCCATCCGCAGCAGCAGCGGGCCCGTTAAACCGGGCAGCTGCGCCCCCGGTCGCAGGACCGGCCGTGTCCCTTGCTCCCGGCGATACGCGCCCGATCTATGACCTCACCATCACCGTTGCCCCGGAATCCATGATGAAAGATGTCCGGGCGCTCATCGTTCTCAACAACCTCGAAGCCATCGGGACGATCATCCTGTCCATCCCCTCAAAGAGCTCGTGGATGAGGGCCAGTTCGATGGCATGCTCGTGGTGAAGATCGCGAGCGATGCCGGGGAGGACGCTCTCCGGACCGCAGCGACGGCTTCGGAGATCCAGTCCGTAGAGATCAAGGCCGGCGCGGTTGCTGAGATCATCCCGGCACCCTCTCCCGCACCGGGAGCCGAGGCTGCCGAGAGAGGGCAGCCGGCAGCCTCTGACAAGAGCAGGGAAGTCAAGCACCTGAGAGTGGACATCACCCAGCTCGATCACATCATGAACCTCGTCGAGGACCTGGTGATCAACCGGGGCAGGCTCAAGCAGATTGCCGAGCGGCAGAAACTCAAGGAGATGGACGAAGCCCTCGGCATGGTCGATCGTTCGGTATCGGATCTCCAGAACCTGATGATGAATATCCGGATGATCCCCTTAAACCACATATTCAACCGCCTCCCCCGGGTTGTCAGGGACGTGGCCCAGTATGACGGAAAAGAAGTCGATTTCGTCATGGATGGGGGAGAGACGGAACTGGACCGCAGCGTGATGGACGGGCTGAACGACCCCCTCCTCCACCTGATCCGGAATGCGGTCAACCACGGTATTGAGAACCCTGACGAGAGGGAAAAAGCCGGAAAACCCCGCAAAGGGGCTGTCAGGCTCAGCGCCCACCGGGACCGTGACAACGTCATCATCGAACTGATCGACGATGGTGCCGGGATCAATGTCGAGAAGGTCAGGAAAAAAGCCGTGGAAAAAGGGCTCATCACCCAAGAAGCTGCGGAAAGCCTGACCACCGATCAGGCAATCGATCTGCTCTTCCAGCCCGGTTTTTCCACTGCCGACAAAATTACGGATATCAGCGGAAGGGGAGTCGGCCTCGACGTTGTACGAAGGTCCATCGAATCGCTTAAGGGGACCATACGGGTGGAGACGACCCCCGGTAAGGGATCGCGGTTCGAGCTGCTGCTCCCGCCAACGATGGCAATTGTCGATGTCATGATCGTCAGGATCAACGGCAGGAGACTGGCCATTCCCATCAGCTCGATCGTTGAAGTTGCATCGTTCCGGAGGGATGCAACCCACCGTATCGGGAAGAGCGAGACCATCCTCCTGCGGGAAGAAGTGATCCAGATCTTCCGGCTGGACGACATGGTCGGCATGTCGGATGCATGTGACATCCTGATTGTCGTCCAGTACCAGAAGAGGAAGGCCTGCATCCCGGTCGATATTGTTGAAGGAAAACAGGAGGTTGTCGTCAAGCCGCTCAGTTCCCTGATCGGCAACACGCGGGGTATCAGCGGGGTTACCATACTTGGCGACGGGGATGTAGTCCCCGTCCTTGATGTTAATACGATGGTGTAGGAGTTGTTCATGAATTTATCGACGGTTCAGAAGGATGCAATTCAGGAATTGGGGAATATCGGGGCTGCCCATGCCGCAACCACCCTTTCCCAGATGCTGGGAAGCAGTGTCGAGATGAGCGTGCCAGGAATATCAATCGTGGATATCGCCCGTCTTGGGGAGTACATGGGAGAAGAGTCAGCAGCCATGGTAGCCTTCGAACTCCAGGGCGATATCCCCCACGGGGGATTCATCATCTTTTACATCACCCGCGAATCTGCGATCCGCCTGACCAACACCATGCTGGGACTGACGGAGATGGACCGCCCGATGAACGAGATGGACCAGAGTGCCCTCCTCGAAGTGGGGAATATCATGGTCTCTGCGTTTCTCGATGCAACTGCAGAACTCCTCGGGTTTGTCATGCTCCCCTCGCCACCTGCCCTCAGTATCGACATGGCCCATGCAGCGATGCAGTCGCTTATCGCCCAGTCGACCGATGATGTGGACGAAGTCATGCTCTTCTCCACCGAACTCGTCTGCTCAGAGCATAAGATCGACAGCGACATCATCCTGATGCCGGAACACAAAACCCTGCAGAAGATCGTCGTGCTCCTTGAAAACATGATGAAATCGACATGATCTGCCCGTGAATACCATGTCTGACCCGGCCGCCGTGAACGCACAGATGGCGATGATAGGCATCGGAGAATATCGTGTCGGTTCATTCCAGATGGTGACGATCGGTCTGGGTTCATGCATCGAGCCTGACGCTCTACGATGACCGGCTGAGGGTTGGTGCGATGGTCCATATCATGTTACCAGACAGCGCCGGGAGGAAGGACCGCCCCGGGAAATATGCCGATACCGCGATCCCGCTGTTGCTGCAGGAGCTCGGTGCTCTCGGTTGCAAGAACCGGAACATCGTTGCGAAGATGGCCGGGGGGGCGAGCATGTTTGAATATTTCGGTGCCAACCTCAATATCGGTGAACGGAATGCTGAAAAGGTACGGGAATTCCTCCTCACGGAGCATATCAAGCTGGTCGCGGAGGATACCGGGGGCAAAGTCGGAAGATCGGTCACATTCCTGCCGGCCCATGAGGGGAAAGTATCGGTCAGGAGAGCGGACGGTACGATCCGGGATATCTGAACTTCTTCTCTGCATCGTCATGTTCCTGGCAAGCCCGGTTTCTGCTCCGCTCGCCAATGATACCGGTATATCCGGCATTCTTTGTCCCGCTTCCTGCGACAGGGATTTTAAGCCCGGTCGCCGATCCCCTGATCCAGGCGATCAGAACCGTCCTGTCCGTTCCCGGTTGAAAAATATGAGCGTCCGGCCGGGATCTCCCGGCAACTCAACCGGGTAAACACACGGCAGGATTGAGGCGGGGAGCCGGGTACAACCCTCATTTCCGGCTATGTTAAAACCCTATTTTTCTGATCATTTGCTTATATTCTGCTGCGGTTTAGTAGAGTGACCCCCTCTCTCAGGTCGCAGAACTCTGACGAGTTCTTCTCCATCCTGCTCTTCCCTTCGGGAACAGCAGTCTTTTGCGATTCGAAGAACGCTGATGCGTTCTTCTCCTGTCTCCATGACTTTGTCATGTCGACATCCCCAAGAGCGACCGCATGTTTCTCTGAGGGTTTAACCAGAGCCTTATTTCCTGTTCTTCAGTGCTTCCAGGCAGTATTGCTCGACCGAATCCAGGAGCGCTTTTTTTGCCTTTTTACTCCTCGTCTCATCGGCGGACATGATATCGCTTGCGATATACCGGAGGACGGTTGCATAGTACTGCATGTTCGGGAACTCCTTCTCAAAGTCTGCAATACATTTGGCAGCATCGTTCTGGTCCCTGCTGAGCAGGTCAAAGGCAAAATCGAACAGTGCGAGGATCTGGACCGGCATGCCTTTGGTGATCGCCAGTTTCCGGAAACTGTGGTAGGTGATCTTCTTGGTGGTGAGGAGGCTCAGTTTGAGACCGAGGTAGATAGGTTCGAGATCGTCCGGGTACTGTTTCAGGAGCTGGTTGACAACCCCTGCAGCCCCGGGTGCATCGCGGTTCTCGAGCTTGTAATAGTACATCTCGCGCAGGAAGTGGCTGTCGGTATAAAAACGTTCGGACCCGATATCCAGCAGGCGCTTGCGCATGGCCGGATCATTGGTGATCGCCGCATTCTTCAGCCCGACCTCAACGAACCATCGCTCGTTCGGGAACCATTCCAGCCCGGTAAAGATCATCTGCCAGAAGATCTTCTCAAGGAACGACGGGTCGTCGATCTCCAGCTGGCGAAGCTGGTTTACCGGCGGCTGTTCCCTGGCCAGTCTCATCATCAGTTCCCGTGCAAGGAGTTCCATCTCGCCAGGGCGGTGTTTTCTGGCAGCATCGTCACTGTCCTTGAACTCGCGCAGCGAGAGGAGATGATAGCAGTAGGCTACTGCGGTACCGAGTTTCGAGTCGAGGGTCGCGTACTCCTTGAGGAAGTCGAGGGCGTGCCCGTAGTCACCGCTCTTCAGCAGCTTGAGGCCGATGACGATCTTGACGCCGGTCTCTGCATCTTTCTTCTTCTTGAACCGCACCGCGTTGACCATCACCTTCCTGACATACTCAAAATCGCTGATGTTTGCACTGGAATCGAGGACTTTGAAGGTGATGCTGTCGATGAAATCATCGTGGGCGGCATCCGATATATGGGGGAAGGAGTTCTCGAGCGCGGATATGACATATCCGAAAAAGACCGGGAGGTTGGTGTCTACTTTGGGGGAGTTGCGTTCAATATAGCCGTAAAAGTCCTTCTTCAACAGGTGCAGCTTATCGTAGACAATGGCATCCGAAAGCTTCTCCTCCCGCATATAGTGAGAATGGCATGTTAAAATATTAAAAGGTATAATAAGCGGTTTTAGTTTTCGTCCTGAACATAATAATAGAATTCACCCAGACCCTTCTGTTCCCGGTCAAGAAACGAGCCGGGCTTGTTGATCCGCGGGCGGCCGCTCTGGTCCCGCCGGAACGTCACGTCCAGCGCTTCGAGGAAACGGTTCATGCCCTCGCGCATCCGGAACGGCCCCGCGGCAGTGCCGGCAATTCCCGGTACTCCTTCAAACACCAGGATACGTTCACTGATCATATCGATAAGGTAGATGTCGTGGTCGATCACCATGATGCCGGCTTCCCTGCCCTCGGCATGGTGCTTGATCATCCTCGTCACCCTTACCCGCTGCTCCACATCGAGGTGTGCGCTGGGTTCATCGAGAATGTACAGGTCGGCGTCCCGCGAGAGGCAGCCGGCGATCGCCACCCGCTGGAGTTCCCCGCCGCTCAGGGAGTCGACGGGCGACCGGAGGATGGGGGTAAGGGAGAGCGCATCGATGATCTCGTGCTGGTAGAGCGAGGAATCGAATTTTGTCGTGCAGCGGCGGAGGTGCATCTCTACGCTGTCGGAGGTATCTGCCTTGATGTACTGGGGCTTGTAGGAAATCCGCAGCGAGGTCTCGATCGTCCCGGTCGTCGGGGTCTCGACACCGGCCAGGAGTTTGGCAAACGTGCTCTTGCCCATGCCATTTGCCCCGACGACGCCCAGCACTTCACCCGTCCTGACCGTACCCCCGGTGACCTCGAGGCGGAACGTATCGTACTGTCTGGACATCGGGGGTATGATGAAGAGGTCTTCGCGGTCGGAACCTTTCTCGTGCGCCCGCTTCTCGAAGACCACCTGGGTGTCCCGGAACCGGACGTTCTCTTCGGCAAGGTAGCCCTCGAGGTACTGGTTGATGCCCACCCTGACCCCCTTGGGGCGGGTGATGATGCCGAATACGGCCGGTTTGCCGTAACCGACGTGGACGGTGTCCGCGAGCATGTCGAGGATGGCGAGGTCGTGCTCGACGATGACGACCGGGCGGGACGCCGCAAGCTCGCGGATGAGCTTCGCGGCAGAGATCCGCTGGTAAATGTCCAGGAAGGGGGTGATCTCATCGAGGAAGTAGAGGTCGGCTTCCCGGGCAAGGCAGGCGGCGATGGCGACCCGCTGGAGTTCCCCGCCGCTCAGGGAGCCGATCTCGTGGTCGAGGAGTGCGTCGAGCTTGAGGGCCGGCAGGATGCCGGCGAGTGCGCCCCGTTCGTCCGTGGTCTTCAGGAGTGTCCTGACCGTCCCGGAGAAGACTTTCGGGATATAATCGATATACTGGGGCTTGCTTGCGATCTTCAGGGTCTTTTTCGATACGGTCTGGAGATAATCGTAGAGCTCGGTGCCGGTATACTGCCTGAGGATCTCATCCCATGCCACTTCGGTATCGAAATTTCCCAGGTTGGGGCGGAGCTGGCCGGACAGGATCTTGATGGCCGTGCTCTTGCCGATGCCATTGGCACCGAGGATACCGGTGACTTTCCCTTCCACCGGGATCGGAAGCCCGTAGAGCGCAAACCCGTTTCTGCCGTAGCGGTGGGTGGGGTGCTCGAGTTCTTCGGGAAGGCTCACAATATCGATGGCATCGAACGGGCATTTCTTGATGCAGATGCCGCACCCCACGCAGAGTTCCTCGGAGATGAGGGCTTTCCCGTCAGGTCCGATCGCAACGGTCTCGTCCCCGGTCCGGACACGGGGGCAGTAGAGGATGCATTCGGTACCGCATTTCCGGGCGTGACAGCGGTCTTTATGGACGATGGCAATTCTCATGGAAACCCCAGAAGAGGAATTACCGGGGGATGGCGGTCAGCATGATCGTCCAGGTCATAAACCAGAACGCGAATGTCATGAATCCCTGGTAGAACCAGTCTTTTGCGCCGAGCCTGGAAGTATCCATGCCGGAGAGGATGAAGATGTGTTTCTGGAGGACGACCCCGGCCAGCATGAGCATGAACCCGAGAACCCCGTCATTCTGGAGGCCGGTTGTTCCCGGGATGCCACCCGCATAATAGGAGATGATCCCGGTCAGGATGCCCAGGACGGAGGCGACAAGCGTCCGCTTGATGCGGGCGATATGTTCGGCCTGCTTGTCAGCCTTGGTTTTAGCTTTTTTTGCCTGGACAGGCTTTTCTTCGATGGTATTTTCGCTCATCCCGCAACACCAGTAGTCTTATTTTTTAGTGCGCAAGCCATATGTAATTTGGTATAAACCACCATGGCATCCGAACAGGGCATGAGCGGGATCGACGTGATGGCAATGGCGTCCGAGTTGTCCGGGAAGCTCCCGCTCTGGGTAGACAAGGTCTACCAGTTCGACACCCGTACGCTCGCGGTCCGGCTCAATGGCGGGAACAAGGCAAAGTACCAGCTGATCATCGAGGCCGGCAGGCGGGCCCACCTGGTGAAGGATCTGCCGGAACCCCCGAAGAACCCCCCGCAGTTTGCCATGCTCCTGCGCAAGTACATCTCCGGGGGAAAAGTGCTGGCCATCCGCCAGCACGGCCTCGAACGGATCCTCATCTTCGATATCGGGAAAGGCAACCTCACGTACCACCTCATCATCGAACTGTTCGATGAGGGGAATGTCATCCTTGCCGACGATACGTACACTATCATAAAACCGCTCTGGCACCACCGGTTCAGGGACCGGGAGGTCGTCCCGAACGTCCCGTACGTCCTCGGCAGCACCGATCCCACCGGATCCCGTGAAAATCTTGCTGCGGCCCTCAAAAAGGACAGCCGCGACCTTGTCCGGGCCCTCGCGACCGGCTGCATGCTCGGCGGGATGTACGCGGAATATATCTGCAGGATGACCGGCATCGACAAGTCCGCTGCCGCGGCTTCCGCAGACCCGGACGTTATTTTTGCCGCGATACAGGACCTCTTCTCCCGGGTGCTGCACGACCGCTCACCGGTGATCTCGGCAAAGCACTGCGAGCCCGTCGATCTTGGGGAAGGGAACGACGGGCAGTCCTTTCCCACGTTCTCCGAAGCGCTCGAAGCATTCTTCCCTCTTACGAAAACCGAGAAAAAGTCAGCAGCCCGCCCGAAGATAGCAAAGGAAGACCGTATCCGCCTGCACCAGGAAGCAGCGGTAAAGAAATTTGACGCCACTATTCAAAAGAACGGGGAGATTGTCAACGCGATCTACGAGAACTATGCCTTCATCCGGCAGCTCATCACCGCTCTCGATATCGCGAGCAGGCAGCTGTCGTGGCAGGAGATCGAGAAGCACCTCAGGGACACCGTCTCGGACGATGCGAAAAAGATCACGGCATTTTACCCGGGCGAAGCGGCCGTGGAAGTCGATATCGGGAGACGGGTGAAGATCCATGTCCACGAGAGCGTGGAGCAGAACGCCGGGCGGTATCACGATCTCATAAAAAAATTCAAGAGGAAGAAAGCGGGGGCGCTCGCCGCCATGGCGACCGTCCGCCCGAAGAAGAAGGTGCAGAAACGGGATTTTATCCCCCTGAAAAAACAGTGGTACCACCGCTTCCGCTGGTTCGTGACCAGCGACGGCATCGTGGTCCTTGGCGGGCGCGACGCCTCCCAGAACGAGGAACTGGTCAAAAAATACCTGGCCGGAGGCGACCTCTTCGTGCATGCCGACGTCCACGGGGCGAGCGTCGTCATCGTCAAGGGGAGGACGGAGCGGATGGACGAGGTTGCGCAGTTTGCAGCCTCCTATTCCGGGGCATGGCGGAGCGGCCATTTCTCCGCCGATGTCTACAGCGCGCTTCCCGCGCAGGTCAGCAAGACACCAGAGTCCGGGGAGTACGTCTCCCGCGGGTCGTTCATAGTCCGGGGAGAACGCACGTACCTACCGGAATGTTCCCCTGGCGGTCGGTATCGGACTCATGCTTGAACCCCAGGCCGCGGTCATCGGCGGCCCGCCTTCCGCGATACGGGAGAGAGTAGCGGCGTACGCGGAACTCAGGCCCGGGCAGTTCGAACCCAATGATGTGGCAAAAAAAGTCCTGAGGGACCTCAAAGGAAAACTGACCGAGGAAGACGGAAAAGCCCTGAGGGGTATCCTGAACACCGAACAGGTGGCAGCATTCGTGCCCCCGGGCGGTTCCGACATCGTGGGGCACCATGAAGGCTGAATACGGGGAGATCCGGAACAATTACGGCGAGATCCGGCTCCTGCCGGAGAGCATCGACGACCTCTGGCACCTCCGCCACCTCATCGGTCCCGGGGACCTTGTCTTCGCCACGAGCTTCCGGAGCGTGGACGCGGCAAGCGACAAGCTCCGCCCCGAGAAGGTGGAGAAACGCCCGGTCCGTCTCGGCCTGCGGGTGGAGCGGGAGGAGTTCTCGGAGCATGGGGTCAGGCTCCGGCTCTCGGGCCTCATCGAACACGGTGTCGATGTCGGGGCGTACCACACGATCAACGTCGAGACCGGGTACGAGATCTCGGTCATAAAACCGTGGCGCCCGATCGATCTCGAGCGGATCGAACGGGCGGTAAAGGCGTCGGTCTATGGCGTCATCCATATCCTGACCCTCGAGGAGGGTGAGGCTGAACTCTTCCGGCTCCGGCAGTACGGGCCGGAGAGTGTCATCACCCTGATGGCCGGCAGCAGCAAAGGTGCGGAGGGCGGGTCTCGGACCGGCCTGTTCGACCAGCTCCTCCCCCTCATTGCAGACATCTCCGGCCCGCTCATCATTGCCGGGCCCGGGTTTGTCAAGGATGATTTCGTTCAGTTCGCACGGAGCAAAAATTCCCCGGCAGCCGGACGGGCAATCGTCGTCGAAACGCGGCGCATCGGGCGCGGCGCGGTCCAGGATGTCATCGGGAACGGGGCCCTCGACCGGCTGATGGGCGACCTCCAGCTCTCCCGCGAAGTGAAGATGATGGACGAAGTGCTCCTGAGGATCTCGCGGGAAGGTGCAGTCGCCTACGGCCGCCGGGAAGTGGAAGAGGCGATCGGGTACGGCGCGGCAGAGCAGGTCCTGGTAGCAGACACCCTCCTGCGGGATCCCGGGATCACGCAGCTGATAGAAAAAGCCGAGGCGATGAAGGCGACCATCGTTGTGCTCTCGTCCTCGTTCGAACCCGGCGAGCGGCTTGCTGCGCTCGGGGGAATTGCCGCTCTTCTCCGCTACCGCCCGGGTGCCTGATTCCTGCAACCGGGCCTGCGCGAGTAATTTTTAAAAATGATTATTGCCGTCCGGCCTGTGAAAAAAAATTCGCGTTATTTTTATCAGCTGTGGATCGTAATCCCACCGGTAAGGGTGGCTGTTGTGCCGTCAGGATTGGTGACGACCACGTTCCAGGTACCGCCAATATTTTGCGGGATATCGAAGTATACGACGATCTGGGTGGAAGAAGTCGACGCAACGGTATACTGAGGGATGGTCTGGCCACCGTTTGTCAGGCTGACGGCAGGAAGACCTATGAAATTCGTCCCGGTTATCGTGTATGAGGTGTGACTTGGCGAAATCATAAAAGTAGGACTGATACCTGTGATAGTCGGTCCGGACGATGACGTCGTGGTGGTCGCTGTGGCCGCGGTGTTCTGATGGACTACGAACCCGTTGCTGTATTTTCCGACATACCCGTTCGGGTTGGTGACGTACACGTCCCAGGCCCCAACGGTCGCGTTCGACGGGATGGCAAAGGTACAGGTGATGGTGCTGCCGGACACAACGGATACACCGGTCGCCGAGATATTCTGGCCAGCGGAGTTTGCCAGCTGCACCGTTGCCCCGGAAATGAAGTTGTAGCCTGCCAGTGAAGTTATCGAGACCGAGGTACCCGCATATCCGTAATACGGGGAGATGCTCTGTATCGTGGGGGCTGCGCCGGATGTGGTAGTCGTCGCCGTAGTTGCGGTTGTCGGGAGGGGGGAATATACCGGGACCGTGGTCACCGGCACCGGCGTTGCTGTCGGAACGGGGGTGCCTATCGGCACCTGCGAGACGGGGATGTTCGTTATTTTCTCCGTGTATATTTTCTCGAGTGCTCGACCGGTCCATGGGTTCCGAACTGGAATCCATGCGGAACCAACTGCTGCCGATGAGAGAGACAAACGCCCGGGCATAGGTGTCAGTCCCTGCATCGTAGCTGACGATGAGGACTCCGCTCGTGGAACTCGATTTCGGGTTTTTGAGAATATCCCCGGCCTGGTACAGGGGCGACGATGACGCTGCTGTCGTCGCAGCGCCGGACACTCCCGCCTGCGATGCCGTGCCGGAGGAAGACTGGGAACCGGAGCATCCCGACAGGAAGACGGCCAGTACGAGGAAGAGAACCGCCAGGGTTGCGATGAGATGATTGTTGTTCATAATGAGTATTTCGAGCAGGCACTATAAAAAACCGGTATTTCCATGATATGCCCGTATACCGGTCGGCAGGTTTTTGGTCCCACGAATGTGCGCAGTGATTCACCGGAATGAATGCCGGATACCTGACCAGATCCGAAAAAATGGGAAAAAGAATTCAGGACAGTTATGCTGCTTCTTTCTTCTCCGGTCTCTTGTAGGTCTCGACAAGGGTGATCTCCGAGATCCCCGCGATCAGTTCGAAACCTTCGTGGAGTATCCGCCCGCGCCAGAGAAGCCAGCGGCGGTCATAGTTGATCCCGGGCGGGAGGGTGACCGTTGCCTTGTCGCCGTCGATCGTTACCTCCATCTCCCTGCCCGCATAGAGGCGGATGAGGCCTTTCAACTGGTCGAGAGGTTCGGGCACATCTTCCTCGATCTTGTACTGGTAGGTGAGGGCCTGCCCGGCAAGGGCCGGGTTGAAGTCCACGATGACCCGCGAACCGATGACATCGACGACCGTGCCCTCGCCCTGCTCATCGATCTTCACCGGCATCCCGCGGACCGGTTTCTCGGTAAACTTGCTCTTGGGGAACGACTGGATCTTCTTCGGGTCGCGCTCCCCGAATGCCTTCTCGGGCTGGACGGTGACTTCGCCTTCGGTACCGGCTTCCTTGCCAACGAGTTCTTCGTCGAGACCGGCGATGACGTGCTTCTGGCCGACACAGATCGTGACCGGGCCGTACACCGCATTCTCGCTGTGGATGCCTGCTTTTTTTGCCTCTTCCTCGTCAGTGGTATCAAAAACATTGCCATTGACGGTGCCCGTATAACTCAGCCTGATAAAATCTCCTTCTCGTATTGCCATGGTTCACCTGACTATAGTACGTGACTATATTAAATCGCAATGAAGACAGATAAACGTGTGGCACATCCATGCTCGAAGTGGAACTCAAGGTAAGGATACCGTCGCTCGATCCGGTTCGTGAAGAGCTCACCAGAAAAAATGCACAATTCCGTGGCAGGGTTCATGAACACGATATCTATTATAATGCCCCCCACCGGGATTTCGCCCTGACCGATGAAGCCGTCCGGGTGCGGTACACGGACGACCGTGCGGTTGTCACGTACAAGGGCCCGAAGATCAGGAAATACGGGCTTAAAGCCCGGGAGGAACTGAACTTCGCCGTGGAGTCCGGGGAAGCTTTCGAGACGATGCTCGCCCGGCTCGGGTTTACGAGGACAACCGAAGTGAACAAGTGGCGCGAGAACTATACCCTTGGTACTGCGTCGATCTCGCTCGATACGGTCGAGGAGCTCGGGACCTTTGCCGAGATTGAAGTGATCGCCGGGAACGAGAACGATAACCCAACGGCAACGATCGAGGAGATTGCAAAAGATATTGGGGTTGAGGGCGAGCCGATTCTCGCCTCATACCTAGAACTCCTGCTCGCTAAGCGGTCAGCAGTCCGGGACTGATCTCTTTTTTCTGAATCCCGGTGTACACATTCTTCTTCAATGAAATGGACATGAACAAGAGTTCAAACTTGAATAACGAAAATCGCATATATATGAGGGTTCCCCGCCTCAGGGCCTCTCCGAGGACTGAGAGGTTCATTTGGACCACGAAGTCGAGAAGTCCGTAGGAACTTCGAGTACGGCGGGGCAGATTACCGAATTAAACAAGTAATTGAGGCCGCCGCGGGGCGTCCTCCGGGGCGGCGGCAACTATCCTTATTGGGGTATGGGGGCTTCAGCCCCCATTGTCATGTTCCGGGAACATAATTCTCACAGGATAATAGCAAGGAACTCCGATGAATTCTCCCTCCCGAATCCCGCTTTGCTCAACTCTTAAAAATTTAAAAAGAGACTTTAACAGAGTGCGAATCGCTGTCCGCCTCCTGCCCCGGACGGCTCTCTATACGGTCAGCAGTTCGACCCTGATGTCCCGGGCCTCGGTGCCGAAGTGGAGCATGGCACAGTAGCCGTCCATTGCCGGGCCGGGGTTGATGATCTTTACCCCGTCGATGTCCATCACACCCCGCTGCTCGTGGATGTGGGCGCAGCAGACCAGGTCGAAGGATTTGATATGCTTCCGGATACTGTGGCTGCCGACGTGGTCGCCGTTGATCCGGTCGAGGGTCTCGAACGGCGGTGCGTGGGTGAGGAGGATGTTGTGGACCGTCTTCTCCATCTTCCTCATCGCGCTGTGCAGCGTGTCGTCTATCTGCTTGTCGGTGAGCTCGAACGGCGTATTGAACGGCGTCGGGTTGGATCCCCCGACCCCGACGATAGTCATCTTCCCGAGGTTGATCTGGGCCCCATGCATGCACACGGTGTCCGAGTGTTCGAGCGTATCGAGGATCTCACGCGGGTCGCAGTTGCCGGGCACTGCAAAACACGGCACGTCGATACGTGAGAGCACGTCATCGACCGCGTCAACGGGACCCATATTGGTGATATCGCCTGCAATAAATACCGCTTCTGGACTCAACTCCAGAAATGAATCAATTTTACCGAATTGACCATGGAGATCTGCTATCAGAAGCACATCTTTCATGGTATATCATTTGAAGGGTGTCTAAAAAACCTTATCTCAGGATCGTTCCACGAACCGGTGAGCCTGCCCGATAATGCCAGTTTTCCGCAGAGTTTTTCCACATCCTTCAGGAGTGGACGCGCGGTTGTCCCGGCAAGATATGTCCCGGGCAGGGGGAGGAAGCGGTGGACATGGATCTTCCCGGACCGGGCCGTCCAGGCTATCAGATCGGCAGTCGCTCGCTGGTCTTCGTCAGTCTCAAAAGGGAGCCCGACAATGAAGTCCACGACCGGCTGGATACCGTAATCCCGGCACCGCTCGACTGCATGGACGACATCCCGGACCGAATGACCCCGCCCGAGGAGATCCAGGACCCGGTCGCTGCCGGACTGGGCCCCGAAGTGGAGCTTCGTATTGGTGCAGTACCCGGCTTACGAGGGAGAGCGACTCATCGCAGACAAATTCCGGGCGAACCTCGCTTGGGAACGTGCCGAAATAGATCTCGTGCCGGAGGGATTTGAGGAGATGCTCAATCTTGTCCCAGCGGGGATGGACCCCGTCGGAGCCGTACGCAAACGCGTTGGGAGAGACGAACCGGGCCTGCCCGTACCGGTTCGCGTACCGGGCAATTTCATCTATGGAGCGGTGCCGCATGCAGTGGCCGAAGATCTGCGGGGTCTGGCAGTAGCCGCAGGAGAACGGGCAGCCCCGGGAGATCTCGACATACCCTTTCATCCCGGAAAATGCCGGATACGCGTTGAGGTTCACGCAGGTATCGGCCGGCTCCGCATGATTCCCGGTGACGACCCCCGGAATATGGCCGTCGCCCCCGTTTTCGAGGTCCCTGAGAAGGCGGGGGAGCGTATATTCCCCTTCTCCGGTGACCACATACCCGGCGTACTCCGCCACTTCCCGGGGGCAGGCCGTGGCATGCGGCCCTCCCGCGATGGTGATGCAGCCGGCACCAGCGATCTCGTCCCGGTACCAGGGTGCATTGATCGAGTTGAGGCTGTAGCAGGTAATATCCCCGGCAGGCGTATCGACGGGCTCCAGCCGGATCCCGTCACGTTCACAGGCAGCGCTCAGGACCGCTTGGGAATTCCGGGCTGCGTGGATGACCCGCCAGTTGACCTGCATGATGAACGAAGGAGTGTACTTGCGGGATTGATAAAAAAAGTGTGTTCACGGGTCCGACATCACTCAATGAACCGTATACGGGCTGAGGACATCGGCAACTTTGTAGGTCACGCCGTTCATCATGGTTACGTACACGACAACGCGGTCGGTCTGTTTGGTGCCCTGCAAATCCGCCTCGGCGCCTTTGTTCGTTCCGATCGCTGCCGTAACGGTCTGCCCGTCTGCCCGATAGAGTGTCACATCGATGGACTTTACCAGGTTCTGCGCCATCCCTCCATTGAATATAACCGGGATCGTGCCGTCGTACACTTTCTCCTGCACGGTCACGGTCTCTGCGATGTTCGACGGCATTGCGTCGGTCGGGGATGTCGTAAGGCTCCACCCGGCCTGGGCCGTTCCGGAAGCGGTGCCTGTCACGGGCGATGACGTGCCTGCCGGGCCCGGTGAACCAGTACATCCGGCAAAAAGAATTGCTGCACAGAGAAGTAATATCAAGGGCAGCGCCATGGTATCCTGCATACCAGAACGTGCGAGCCGGTGTTATATGATGCTTGCGCTTGGGGTTCCGGTGCATCTCGGTGACTTTGTGGCCTGGATCGTGGCGTGGTGCGGAGCGGGACTTTTGAAATAATACCGGTAACCCATTTTTTATTATTCCCGGATAGAAAGATGAACTCTATGAAAAAGTCTTGTCTCGCTGTAATCGTCATTTCGTTGGTTCTTCTGTTGGGGATAGCTCTCGCCGGATGCACACAATATCCGGGCAGTAGTCAGGCCCAACCGACCGGAACTGCTGTAACACCTGCCCAGACCCCGGAGCAATCCGGCAGCGGAGGGTCGCCATTATCCATTGCACTCTCGGCCACGAACTCGAATGCCCGGCAAAATAATAACCCCCCGCGAACGGGAGGATCCCGGAGAACGTACGTGGTAGCGATGACCGCAACCGATAACGGCACGGCAATCACTGCGACATACCAGGGCGGGCAGGACGCTGCCTACCTTGTAGCGGTCACCCTGTCCATCAACGGTGCGAATGCAGGCGAGATGAGCATCCCCCGGGGAAGCGGACAGACCTCCTTGCCCGTCGGAACCCATGAAACGTTCCCGGTAACGGGTTCAGATAACCATCTCGTTGCAGTCGGGCATTTTAGCGATGGGACAACAAAAGTGATTTTTGATCAGACTATCTGACATTTTTATCAGGATTATGATACGTTTCTCAAAGGTACAGGTGAGGATTGCATTCCTGAAACGACAATGATCCCGGTACCGGTATCCCCATCTCCTGAGAGTAAAAATACTGAAGAGGAACAGGGACGCCATAGGCTGGAGTGCCCTGATTGCCGCAAATTACCGGAGAGATTCTTCGGATCTTTCTTACCCCCCTGCAGGTACCACGTTTCATGATACCTCACCCGGTTACCGGAACCCGCAAGGGGGCATGTATCATTCGTCATTCAGCGGGCCGTCGTAGTCCAGCCCGCCACGGTCGCCGTCGACCGTGACCGGTGTCCCGGTTTTCAGCCGGGTGAGCGGGACCCCGATCCGGTCGATCATGGGGATCCTGCCGATGATGGCGCCGGTGGCGATGATCGCTTCTGCCTCCGTGTTGACGATGGCAGCCGGGGCATGCCCGTTCCGGCTCAGGGCATAGAGGACATAGGAGCCGACCGTCGAACCCTTGCCGTACGGGAACGCGAGGACGCGGCCGGCGATGCCGGTACCCCGGAGCGGGTGCCCTTTCTCGACAATGACTCCCGTCTCCGGGTCTACTCCCGACAGGAACGAGATCGGCGCCGGACTGACGAGGAGCGGCCCGCTGCCTCTCCCCCGTGATATCCCTCTTCCGCTGATGTGCAAAATAACACCACATAAATGGTTGAAGATGAACATATAAGAGTAGTATGGAAGAGACTGCCGTCAATACTACCGCCCCCTCACACGAGCTCAAGTACCAGATCCAGGTCAACGAGCTCGAGGCAGCACTCCTCGACCTGAAGGTGAAGGCCGACGAGCTCCAGAAAGAGAACGGCCAGCTCAAGCGCGAGAACAACCAGCTCAAGCGCATGCCGCTCTTCGTCGCCGTTGTCGTGGACATCCTGGAGAACGGCGAGATCTACCTCCGCCAGCAGGGGAACAACCAGGAATACCTGACCAATGCCCCCGAAGAGATCCGCCCGCTCTTAAAGCCCGGCGCCAAGGTCGCGGTCAATAATGCGCTCTCGATCGTGAAAGTGATCGGCAATATCTACGACTCGCGGGTCCGGGTGATGGAACTCGAGGAGTCGCCCGGGATCAGCTACGCCCAGATCGGCGGGCTCGCCAACGAGATCAAGGAAGTGCGGGAGGCGGTGGAATACCCGCTGACGAAACCGGAGATATTCCGGCGCGTGGGGGTCGAACCCCCGAAGGGCATCCTGCTCTACGGGGCCCCGGGGACCGGCAAGACCCTGATCGCAAAAGCCGTGGCGCACGAGGCAAAGGCCACCTTCATCCGGATGTCGGGCAGCGAGCTCGTCCACAAGTTCATCGGCGAGGGTGCCGGCCTTGTCCGCGAACTCTTCCAGCTCGCGCGGGAACGCGCCCCTGCCATCGTCTTCATCGACGAGATCGATGCGGTGGGCAGCATGCGGACCAATGACGGGACTTCCGGCAGCGCCGAGGTCCAGCGGACGCTGATGCAGCTCCTCGCCGAGATGGACGGGTTCGACACCCGGGGGGACGTGCGGATCATGGCGGCCACGAACCGCGCCGACATGCTCGACCCGGCACTCCTGCGGCCCGGGCGGTTCGACCGCCTGATCGAGATCCCGTTGCCGGACCGTGACGCCCGGCTCCAGATCCTGAAGATCCATTCCCGGAAGATGCACCTCGACGTCGTCGACATGGAAGAGATCGCGTTCATGACCGAGAACGCCACCGGTGCCGAGCTGGAAGCGGTCTGCCGCGAGGCCGGCATGATGGCCGTGCGCAGGGAAGCCGAACTGGTCGGGATGAAGGATTTCACCGAGGCGGTCCACAAGGTGAAGAACGAGGCCGTGACCGACAACCGCATGTATACCTGATCGCCCCGGCGCAGGCCAGGTATCCCGTTTCAGGGTGACATGGATGAACATCCTCTTGATCCAGCGGGACGGCATCGACCTCCACCATACCCTTTTTGCATCCGAGACGAGCCGGATGATCCTCCGGTTTTACCGGCCGAGGAAGAAGCCCTGCGGGGTCTCCATCTCCTGCGCAACGCTCGGGAGCGCCCTCTCGCTCGTCTCCGAGCTGCGCTGGTACATCCGCCGCTACATGCGGGAGGCGCTCTTTGAGTGGGAGAACGGGATCTGGTTCACCCACCAGCTGGCGCAGGACGTCTATTACGAGCGGACAGCAGTGCTCGGCCCGTCGTGGCCGCACCGCAGGCTCTACGGCTTCCGGGAGGGAAAGCTGATCACCAACCTCATCATGTCGCCCGGCTCCACGGTCGGGGAGTACCAGCAGGAGTACGCCGGGGTCGATGCCTCGGTCGAGGTCTGGTGCACGGAAGACGAGCTGGGGGAGCTGGTGGCGGAGGAAGTGGCGGAGGGTGAAGAAGGATAATAGCCCGCAAATACGAGCGACAATTTTTTTAATAGATTTGCTTTCGGGCACTTCCTTTGCAAGAAATTGAATCTGTAATTTCAAATTTTTTTTAATCAAATGAATTAAAAAAATATTAGTTGCCGGCACTTCGCATCGTTTTATGGGGTGATCTACGGGAACCCCCTCCGGGGGCGGGACGACCTGAAACCCGTTTCTCCGTTTTTCCACCGCCCCAACTCTCCCATATTCTCCCATCTTGGAAAGGGCCATTTAACGACGTAAATCTGGGTCCCTGTTACCTCAAAATCATTGAAACACTCCTGCATTTTCGCATAACTGTCTTATTTTAACATATGAAACAGGGAAACGGGGCATTTTGCGGGCTTATTTCCGACCATCCCAAAAATGGGGTTTTCTCCGACGGAGAGGTCAGGCAGATCCCACACCTCCGACGGGAACTTTCGGAGGGGCTACTTCCGTGGCCCCTGTACCGTCGAGAGGCTTCCCGTTGATACCCATCTCGGTGAGGCCGGTACGTTCGACGCGGAAGAACCGGATATTGTCATAATAATCGCAGGCCCAGATCTCGCAGGAGCGGGCGGGGTCGGGTGGAACCGTCCGGAGGCCGGCAGCAGCCCCGGCAAACTGGAACTCCATGTCGGCAAGCGAGCCGTGAAGCCTCTTCGTCCGCCCCAGGCGCACGACCGCGGTCAGACCGGGGCAGAGGATGATGAAGTCGCAGATGCTGCCGCGTTCCCTCCGGCAGAAGGTGATGAATCCCCGGGCTTTGGCGATCGGCAATGCGAGACGGATCGCTTTTTCGGGCGGCGGTCCCCGGCTCATGATCCCGCCCCGCCATCTTCCGGTATCCAGGTCAGTCTCACACCCGTCTGCCGCTCGCGCTCAACCGGCTGCGTGCGGCTCATGAAATTGGTGAAGAGATATGGCAACATTGTGTTGAGAAAAGATAAGATATGATCAGTTAAATATTGCTCTGATTTATTCTGATTGAGAATATACCCGCACGGTTATATGATATTTTTCGCTGCCGGCAATCGGGTACGCTCACGCAGGGAGTTCGCAGCGACGCGGGGGATCGGGTGGAGGGGTCGTACTGCTGACTGCAGTGTTGTTGAGTAGATGATGGGGAATTATTTGTTCATGGTTGCCCGGTTATAATTCCGTATTTCGATCCCCGCATACTTCGCAATCTCATGAAAGTCCGTATCTGCGGTGACGATGGCTCCCGCATGATGTGCGAGCGCTATGCCGGTGATCAGGATATCGAATGCGTTCACCCTGTTCCCCGCTCTTGCCATCCGGGCACCGATGCCACTGGCAATCTCTGCAGCCGTAAGATCAAAATCCAGAATCTCCACCTCGGAAAAAAAGTGCCGGAAAAACTTCTCCTCTCTGGGGGATTTCATCCGCTGGATACCTGCCATGATCTCGTAGTAGGATATCACCGTCACCGAAGCCTTCTCACCCTGAGGGATAAAACGGGAAAGATTCTCGTCCCGGAAGTAATCGATCAGAAACGAGGTGTCGAGGATGATCACATTCTCGCCCTGCCGGAACTGCGCATCTTTTTTGTGAACGCATGCAGTTCATCCAGTACGTTTGAGTCACGGAGCGCCCCGGCATACTCCCGGATGTCGCGGTTCTTCCTGCTGATGAGGCGGTCGATGACATCGGAAAAACTGTCATCGCCTTCCTTGAGGACGAGCAGCGAGTGATACGTTTCATCGCGGAGGGTGATAGTCTTCATTGCTTCATGCATTACTGCACGATGCTATTTATAATTAATTTGCCCTGTCGGGTAGAATATTTCCATGGGAAAACCCCCATCAGGGCAGCTGCTTTCGATGGAGTTCAGCATACTGTTGCCTTCCTGCGCAAATTCCATCCGGGTGCCCTGGTTTTCTGCAGTTCCGTTCGCATCTGAACACACCGATGGATTTTATGCAATGGATCGTGATATCCGCAGTCCGCAGGGCCGACAGCCGGTCCGGTCCGGACATCGCCTATTGTATCCAAAGAGATGGTGGGGATTCCCGTTACGATTCGAAACGTTTAGGATAAAAAACACCGTTTAAAAGGGTATGAAGAGATCTCTTCTCATCGTTATCCTCGGCATAATCCTTGCTGTCGGAATATGCTTTGCCGGATGCACGACAGCCCCGGCTCCCGGGACAGGTATATCAGCGTCTCCTCCTCCGGCACAACAGGCACCCCGTTCGCCGACCGCTGCGGAACTCAATACTACGATCGCACACTTCGACACGTACGCGGAGAACGCGAGGCAGGAATGGAACGTCCCGGGTATGGCTGTCGCGATCGTGAAAGGCGGCAAAATTATCTTTGCAAAAGGGTACGGCGTGAAGACCGCCGGGGGAACCGACCCCGTCACACCGGACACGGTCTTCCAGATCGGTTCCACGTCGAAAGCATTCACGGCCGCCCTCGCCGCGATGGAAGTGGACAGCGGGAGGATGAACTGGAACGATCCGGTGGTCCGGTACGTCCCGGATTTCCGGATGGACGACCCGTGGGTGACACAAGAGTTCACCATCACCGATTCCCTCGCACAGAGGAGCGGCCTTGCCGACCACTGGGGGATGGACCTCGCCACGGTCGGGTACAACCGGAGCGAGATGATCCATGCCCTCCGCTATGCTGTGCCGGTATCCAGCTTCCGGAGCCAGTTCATGTACCAGAACGTACCCTTTGTGGTGACGGGAGCGGCGATCGAGAACACCAGCGGGAAGAGCTGGGAGGAGGACCTGCAGTCCCGCATCTTTACGCCGCTGGATATGACCAGCGCTTCCACGAGTTACGCGGCATTCCGGTCCTCGCCCGACCACGTATCTCTCCACACGGTCGGCGTCCTGCCTGGCAACACGACCGGGCCGATCGTCACGGATCCCGGCTGGGAGCTGAACAATTTTGCCTATGAATTCGGACCGGCCGGCGGCATCAATGCCGATGTGAAGGATATGGCGACCTGGACGATCTTCCAGCTGGGCAACGGGACCTTTGAAGGGAGAGAGATCATCAGCCCGGAGAACATGGCCTACATGCACACCCCGAGGACCCCCGCCGCGAACGTGATGACCTTTCCGAAGATGTATTACTGCCAGGGCTGGTTCTACGAGGAGATGAACGGGTCGCCGCCCTTTTACTGGCACAACGGCGAGACCCTCGGCAACCATGCGATGATCCTGTTCGTCCCGAGCGAGAACATGGGCATCGTGGTTCTGGCAAACGAGGCCGGGCCGAGCCTTCCCGATGCCCTTGCGCTCTCGTTTTACCAGCAGTATTTCGGCATCGATACTACGGATATCACTGCCCTGTCCCTGAAACAGTTCCAGGAGACCAATGCTGCACTCCTTGCCCCGAAGCCCGTCCGCCCGGCGGACGCGGCCCCGCCGCTCCCCCTTACACGATATACCGGGTCGTACACGGATGACCTTTACGGCAAGGCGACAGTTGCAGAAAAGGACGGGAACCTGACCCTGACATTCGGGAAGAACCCGCAGACCCTCTTCCTGTCGCCCTGGGACGGGAACACCTTCGCCGCGAGCTGCCCCCAGTGGGGACCGGATTACGATGGCAGGGTCGTGTTCGGGACTGGTCCGGATGGCACCGTCCGCCAGCTGACCACCACGCTCTTCCTCGAGCAGGGGTACAACCGGAACGCGACATTTGTCCGGACCAGCGCAGGATAGGAAATTTTTTTATATCGTCTCTGTTTTTCATCATCTCTCCAGTCCACTCCGTTTTTTCGGCATCATCTGCCACGGGAGGTACACTTCCCGGACTGCGGCAGGGTACAGGCAATGTATCGAGAATCTCCGGATCCTTCACCCTATCAGATTCCGGATTTTTCTCAATGCACCACAGGGAAGCATAATCAGGTTATGGTCAATCGTTAGAGAAGTCAGACGAATTCGAACCGTATGATATATGGGCCGGTACGCTGCCCGCTGCCAAGCATTTTCCACGTATCACGATGCTCCTGATTGTGGAGATAAACTATAGTTCTAAGTGAGCGTGAAATATTTTTGTTAAAAACAAGGTCAGGAAAAATATTACGTTGAAAACAAACTGGAGAGCGATAGTGAAGAATATTTGAGTTGGTGAAAAAAATTTTTACATACTTATCAAAAATAATATATATTGAATGATCTTATTCGGTATTTGATATAATATGACTCCTCAGAAAGAGGGGGTAAACCCCCCAAAAGAAATGAGTAGAACTCATTGGGCCATCCGTGGTCTCGTATCTTTTTTCTTCATCGGTCTATTGATTATCATACTTTTCGCATTTCAGTCTTCATCGATCAACCAAGGCTTATCGGTTATTGGCGCAGGATGGCTCTTAGCCGGCGGTATTTTCATGTGTGGGGGATTGCTCGGGTTCCTGTTTGGGATCCCCCGGGCACTCCAAGAATCGCGTTCGGCGTCTGGCTCAGATAATACTAAAGATTCACAGGGTATTGTTCGGTTCCAAGATAACACAAATCTGGAACAAATCTCCGATTGGTTGACCAAAATCCTTGTAGGTGTTGGCCTGACTCAACTAACAAATATTCCCTCAACACTTGAAAAATATGCAACAGGGATCGCACCGGCGTTGGGTGGATTTTCAGGTAGTAGTGCGTTTATAATTGCAATTTTTATTTTCTTTTCTGTCGATGGTTTTCTCATCGGTTACCTGTGGACGCGGGTCTATTTTGCGGGTGAGCTGGAACAATCGGAAGCTTCACGACAAAAGATTGAGAAGCAGGTGGAAGATTTGAGCAAAAAAGAAGATCAAAGTAAGAAAGATACTGATGCATTGCATTTAGTAGATCGCGTTCTCAATCCACCACCTGGACTTAAGGATGTTGAACTTAATGAGCTTATAGAGGCTATCTCTGAAGCGTCTAATTCAATAAGGGAGACGATTTACTACAAGGCTCAAAAGACACGAAGGGATAACTGGCGGGATGATGATGATAAACCTGCCATGGAGCGGACAATCCCCATTTTCCGTGCACTTATTGCAGCCGATACGAAAAACGCTTATCATACCACTCGTGGACAATTAGGTTTTGCATTAAAAGATTCACGAGTACCGCAATGGAAAGAAGCCGAAACTCAGCTTACCCAAGCAATCGAAATTCGGGGTCCATGGAAGGAAAGAGGTGGTCTGATATATGAATTCAATCGTGCTGTTTGCGCGATTAATAATGATGATGAAGGGTTCAAAAAACAACAAAAATCACCATCTAGTGTGAAAGAAAAAATTTTAAAAGACCTCCAATCTGCTGCTGCAGACGTAGATATACGAAAAATAATCCCCGATGAATCCTCAATATCACAATGGATGCAGATGAATGATATAAAAATGAGTGATTTCGCTGATAAATAGAAAGAAAGGAAATGGCGATGCTATCGCGTCTGAGATTGGGTAATTGATTCTTTCAATATGTCAAAAATTTTCTAGCCTCCTGACAGGTTAACAGAACAATTATTAAAAACATTTTTATAATAAAAACGGAGTAGAACTATGCATGACTCCAGGAGCATCAGGGCTATCAGTTGAAAATCTGAACAAAGTATTTCATTTAATATATAGGCAAGTAGGTGGCAATCCCGCAAATAAAATGACAAGACAAGACCTCCAGAGGTTATCGGGTACCTGTCCTCCGGAAACGATTCTCGGATGTCTGATTACCTATGAAGGGGATAAACTTATCGTGTGTACTAATAATGATATCATTTTTACACCGAAAAACCTCAAAGATGACTATAATGAGTTCCATATCACTTCAGAAGGACGTAAAACGGACTCACCTTACAAAATTTAATGTAAAAGGACTGCCATCCAGACCCCTTAGCTAAGTTAACAGATATTTGGAAGCGAGGTGAATCCAGACTTTTTTATGGGTAGAGTATCATTCCAGGGTTCTATTAGATTGACGGGACTTTGTGGAAAAAATTTGAGGAAATACGAATTTTCACGACGTAATGATTTGCAGGAATTATCCTTCAATCTATTTTAAGAAAGTATAACGATCTTTTTAAAACATTTAAATCGATTGATATATCCTCTTTTTTCAATACATGGCCCTTTTATGGGGATTGGTGCTCAATTTTTCAGTTATTTTGCCACAGATGTTTTTAATAATCTTGCAATGATACTTTTTATCTTGCGATAATTTTTGTTATCATTTCACTGTTTGAAATGAGTATTTTAGCATCAAACCTTCTCGGATCTTTAGGTTATCCAGTCTAGACTAAAAAATTCAGGGATGTAACACTCCTGATATCAATTATTTTTTTGGTATTGCGGCAAATCACGAATTAAAAGAGATAAAGAGAATGCTCCTGTAAAACAAGCATTAATACCTTAACGCAACAAAATTTGAGAAGATGTCCGAACCGAAGCTTGCCGGCTGGCCCGACCCAGGACGAGGTCATGGCCGTCGCTCTCTTCAAGCTGGGCCTGAGCGGCAGGGAGATAGTCCTCGAGATCGGGTGCGGGACCGGCAAGGTCTCGGTTGCGCTCGCACAACGTGCTGGGAAAGTTTATTCCCTTGACCTGCGGCCGGAAGCGGTGGCCACGGCACGGGATACAGCGGAACGAGCCGGGGTAAAAAATATCGAATTTTTCTGCACCGGTGCCACGGAGTTTCTTGCACGGGACACGGTGTATGACTGTGCATTTGTCGGTGGCACGAAACAGCTCGCCGGGGTCCTTCCGCTGCTCGCAAAAAAGGTGAGGGGGACGATTGTCATCAACGCCGTCCTCGTGAGCACGCTCGCGGAAGCGGTGTCGAAACTGCAGGAACTGGGAATATTTACCGAAGTTGTCCAGCTGCAGGTCGCCCGCTCGCACGGAATTGGAGGCAGCATCATGTTCCGGCCCATCGATCCCGTGTACGTGATCATCGCCCGGGGTGCTGCATGCTCGTAGGCCTCGGTCTCGGGCCGGGAAACCCCGAGCTCCTGACGTTGCGGGCCGTGCGTCTCCTGAAGGAGGCGGACGCCGTCTTCGTACCCGGCAGGATCGCCGCCGAGCTCGTAGCCCCGTACCGGGAGGTCGTCCTCCTCAAGTTCCCGATGACGGAGGATGAAGGGCGGATACGGACGTGCCTCGAGGAGAATGCGGAGAAGATCGCGCCGGTGGCCTCGTCGGGCCTCGCCGTATTCGGCATCCTCGGGGACCCGAACTTCTTCTCCACCTTCTCGCGCCTCTGCGCCGTGATCGCGGAAAAGCACCCAGGTATAGGCTTCAGGACCGAACCGGGCATCAGCTCGATCACGGCGTTTGCCGCTGCTGCCGGGGTCCCGGTCAACGCCGGGTTCTCCGTCTCTGACGGTACCGAAGGCGGGTCGAGGGTTGTACTGAAAGTGCGCAGGCCGCAGGAGATGGCGGCCGGGCTCCGGGCCGAGGGCTACCGCGATTTCGTGCTCGTGGAACGGATGTATTTCCCGGACATGAAGGTCTACCGGAACGAGGAACTCCCGGCGGAAAGCGATTACATGAGCGTGATGTATGCCCGGAAATGACGATAAACCGGTCATCTGGTTCGTAGGGGCAGGCCCGGGCGACCCCGAACTCATCACGGTCCGGGGCAGGACACTGCTTGACAGGGCCGATCTTCTTGTCTACGCGGGTTCCCTCGTTAACCCGGCCCTTGTCGCTGCAAGCCCGGCAGCGGAAAAGGTGGACAGCTGGGGCATGCAGCTCGATGCCATCGTCTCCCTCATGGCGGAGCGGGCGATGCAGGGAAAGACCGTTGTGCGGCTCCACTCCGGCGACCCTGCCCTGTACGGTTCGATCGTCGAGCAGATCGCGGAACTGGAACGCAGGGGCCTGGCGGTCAGGATCGTCCCGGGGGTCTCCTCGGTCTTTGCCGCTGCTGCGGCGCTCGGTACTGAGTTCACGCCAAAAGGCGTCTCGGATACGCTGATCATCACGCGCCCTGCAGGAAAGACTCTCGAAACGGACTCCATCGCCGCCCTCTCGCAGTCCCCGGCCACGATGGCGTTCTTCCTCGGCAGCGGACATTTCTCGGAGATCACGAAAAAACTGAGCTGCCCCCGCGACACGCCGGCAGTCGTCGTCTACCATGCATCCTGGCCCGACCAGACGATCATCAGCGGAACGGTTGCCGATATTGCACAGAAAGCACGGGACGCCGGCATCACCCGTTCCGCACTCCTCATCGTGGGGCGGGCGGTCCGGGGAACAGAATCTGGGTATACCCGCTCTCACCTCTACTCATGACTGACACCGTGGTCATCGCACTCCCCCGATTCCGGAAGGAAGCAGAACGGATCGGTGTATTCCTCGGCGCGGAAGTGCGGGACTATACCCCGGAGATTTTTCCTGAACTGTTCCCGGAGGCCAGGCGGATCGTTGCGGTCATGTCCATGGGAATCGTCGTGCGCAGGATCGCCCCGCTCCTCACGGACAAGTGGAACGACCCGGCCATTGTCATCGTCAGCCCGGATATGCGGTATGCGGTACCTTTGCTGGGGGGCCACCACGGCGCGAACAGCCTTGCAAGGGAATTGTCCGGGCTCGGGCTCTGCCCGGTGATCACAACGGCTACCGAGGCGACCGGGCGCGATTCTGTCGAAGGGATCGCGGAGCGGGGCGGGTTCTCCGTCCTCAACCGGGACTCGACCCGGGCGGTGAACGCGGCCCTGCTGGATGTCGACGTCCCGGTCCATGCCGTCGGCGGGCCCGGGATTGTCATCGCCGCTCCCGGTGTGTCTGTCCTTCTGAGGAAAGGCGAATACACGGTGGGCATCGGGTGCCGGAAAGGCATAACGTCCGGGGAAGTGGTGGACGCGGTCCGGGCAGCCCTTTCGGATTCGGGGATATCCAAAACCGAGGTGCTTGTCTTTGCCACCACGGAAAAGAAGCTGGGCGAGACGGGTCTTGCGGAAGGGATCTCGGCCCTCTCTGGCAATTTAATATTCCTTGACGATGAAACAATAAACGCACAGCGGGGGGTCTCGAAATCCCGGGCCACGCGGATCGGGCTGCAGGGTGTGGCCGAACCCTGCGCACTGGCCGTTGCACGGAAGAAGGAACTCGTCATGGGAAAGAACGTATACGGGAGAGTTACGGTTGCCATCGCACGCTGAAGAACCCCGGGGCGGCCTCACCATCGTCGGGCTTGGCCCGGGACGGCGGGAATATATGACCATGAGGGCCCTCAAGGCGATTGCCGCCGCCGAGTACGTGATCGGCAATGCCTTGTACCTGGAGCCGCTCGGGCCGCTGCTGGCAGGCAAGAACGTGATCCGGAGCTCGATGGGCAGGGAGGTGGAACGGGCACAGCAGGCCATTGATCTCGCCCGCTCCCATGCTGTTGCCATCGTCTCCGGGGGCGATGCCGGGGTCTATGGCATGGCGAGCATCGTGCTCGAGGTGCTTGAGAACAGCGGTGCGGCAGTCGATGTCGAGGTCATTCCCGGGGTGACGGCGGCGAATGCCGCAGCGTCCCGGGTCGGGTCTCCGCTCTCGGGGGATTTTGCCGTTATCAGCCTGTCGGACCTCCTCACGCCGCTGGAGGTGATCGAGCAGAGGCTCGACGCGGTCTTTTCCGTCGGCATCCCGGTAGTGCTCTATAACCCGAAGAGCCGGGGCGGCCGCACAACTTCGCACTCGCGGTCAGTCATGCCCGGAAATACCTCGCTCCCGCGACGCCCGTAGCGATCGTCAAAAATGCGCTCCGGGACGGCGAGAAGACCATCGTCACCACCCTCGGGGAGATAGAGGAGTGTGAGGAGACCGTTGATATGCACAGCACCGTCATCATCGGGGGGAGCGAGAGCAGGATCTGGAGGATGGGAGAGAATGTCAAAGGAATTATCACGCCACGGGGATACCACCGCAAATACGTATATTGATCCCGGCGCAGAGACGAAGGAAGCGTACGAGATCTCAAAAAAGTCACGTACTCTTGCACGGGGAGTTATCGGCAATACGACTGACGAGGACCGCGTGAAGCAGCGGTGTTCCGTGGCAGTGGGCGATTTCGGCATGGCGGAGCTGATGCGGTTCCGGTACGACCCGGTCCCTGCAGCGCTCGGGGCACTCCGGCGCAGTGCACCGATCATCACCGATATCCGGATGGTCCAGGCGGGCATCCAGAAGAAGGGGCACGCCTGCCCCGTACTCTGCGCCCTGGACTCCGGGGCAGAGATCGCGTCGGAACGGGGAATCACCCGGAGCTCGGCCGGGGTTATCGCTCTCCGTGAACAGCTGGAAGGTTCGATTGTCGTCATCGGCAATGCGCCTTCGGCCCTCATCACGCTCTGCGCGATGATCCGGGAAGGCGTCAGGCCGGCGGTGGTCATAGGTACTCCGGTAGGTTTTGTCAACGCGGCCGAGTCCAAGGAACTCCTCCGCACTATCGATATCCCGTCCATCTCTACCGAGGGGACGCGGGGGGGCACGCCGGTTGCCGTCGCAGCGATCAACGAGTGCATCACCATCTTCATCGAGGGTAACGGAGATGCTGGACCCGGTCAGCGGCTTTGAATACCCGGAGGCATGGGTGGGGAAGTGCCGGTCACCCGACAAGCTGACGCTGGTGAAACAGGGCCTCGCCGTCCTGACCTCGTCCGGCACCGTGCTGGTACGGGGTTTTACGACCGGCACGACCGCTGCTGCCGTGTCCAAGGCCGCGGTTCTTTCCCTGTCGGGGGACGTGAAATCAGTCCCGGTCCGGATCCCGTGCGGTCTTGTTCTCGAAGTTCCGGTAGACGCAAACGGCGGGCGGGCATCCGGCAGGAAATTCGGCGGGGATTACCCTTCGGATGTTACTGCAGGGATAGAATTCGTTGCCGAAGCAGTCCCGTATTCCCACGGGGTCCATCTCGTATTCGGCGAGGGGGTCGGCAGGTTCTCGCGGGATACCCCCCGGTACAAAAAGGGGGCCCCCGCCGTGAGCCCGCCGGCGCTCGAATGCCTGCACTCTTCGATCCGGGAAGCACTCGATATCACCGGGCTTCCCGGAGTCCGGGTGACCCTTCATATTCCGGAAGGGCGGGAGGTCGGGCAGCAGACACTGAACCCGCGTGTCGGCGTGGAAGGCGGGATCTCGGTTCTCGGGACCACCGGGCTCGTCGAACCCTGGGACGACCATTTGACCGAGTCAATGGCCGAACGGGTTGCAGCAGCAGACCGTCCCGTGCTGACCACCGGGCGGGTCGGGCTGCGCTATGCACGCCTCCTCTTCCCGGACCGGGACGTGATCCTCATTGGCGGGAAGATCGGCGAGGCGCTTGCGGCGTCACGCGGAAAGGTCGTCCTCTGCGGCCTCCCGGCCCTCATCCTCCGGTATATCAGTCCCGGGATCCTTGACGGGACCGGTGCAGCGACCGTGGAGGAACTCTCGGCAACCCCGGGCTTTGCAGCGATCGTTGAAAAGACCCTTACGGACTTCCGGCGGCTCCGTCCCGATGTCAGGGTCATACTGGTGGACCGGAACGGTACGGTTATCGGGGAGAGTCCATGAAGATTATCGGTGTCGGTTGCGGCCCGGGGATGCTCACCGAGCAGGCGATCAAGGAACTCAGGAGGGCGCGGACGGTATTCGGCTCCGAGCGGGCAATCGGGCTCGCCCGGGCATACCTGCCCGAGGGGTGCATGATCAGGTCGATCGATGATTACAAGAACCTCGGCAAACTCCATACCGACGCTGTCCTCCTTTCGACCGGGGACCCCATGCTCGCCGGGCTCGGGTACCTCTCCGGGGAGGTAATCCCGGGCATCTCGTCCCTCCAGGTCGCGTCCGCCCGGCTCCATATCCCCCTCTCGCGCGTCTCTGTCGTCGTCGCCCATGGAAGGGGTCACGAGAAAGGCATGGCCGAGACCGTGGACGAGGTGAAGCGGGGAAAGATAGTCTTTCTCCTTGCCGACCCGAAGTTCAATGTCAGGGAGCTCTATTCCCGGCTTGCAGCACTTTCCCCCCCCATCCAGGTCGCCCTCTGCGAGAACCTCGGGTATCCCGAGGAGAAGATCCTTGTAAAGACTATTGAGTCCCCGCCCGAACCGTCCGCTGCCCTTTACTCGCTCTTCATCGGGAATTTCTGACCCCGGTGCCGTACCGGACTGCAGGGCGGCAGCGCACCTTTTTTAGTCCGGAACCTGATAATTCATGAAAGAAGGTTTGTTTCCATGGACAAGGCAACAAAAACGCAAATGAGTATCGTGGTATTTATCGTTGGTCTGATCATGCTGTTTATACCGTATTTGAAAAACTTTGATACCGTTTTTCCGGGGATTTCCCAGTATTTCAGTCTCATGTTCTACCTTGGATTGGTTCTGGTGGTCGTCGGGTATTACCTGAAATAACCGGCCCCCCTCTGCTCCCTTATCCCTTTTTCTTCGCACCTGCTGCGTCCGGTTCTCCCTCCGCTATCTTGATCTCGCACTGGCGGTCACCCGTGCACATCGTGCGCACGTACCGGGCTGAATATTTTTTGTTCAGGCCGGGGGTGCTCATCAGGACGAATGCCATGCAGCGGTGGAATACCTGTTCGCCGCTGCTGCCGGAATCGTATTCCTGGGAGAGGAAGGGGCACCGCTTCACGAGGATGACTGCCCCGTCCTTCGAGACTTCCAGCGTCTCGCCCCTGAACTCCGGCCCGAACAGGATGTTCATGACGACCCGCAGGGAATCCGCGAGTTCCCGGGCGTTACCAACCGGCAGAGCGAGGTTGTGGGCGATGGTAAACGCGGTGCGCGAAAGTTCCATCCAGACTTCCTGCTCGATCTCGTCGTAGCGTTCACCGACCACGCTCCGGAACGCCTGCTCGTAGAGTGCCGGGAGCCGTGCGGCAAAGTCCGCTGCGATGCGCCATTTTACCTCGTCGGGGATCTGACCGGTGTCCGTCATGTCCTCGTCACCCGTTCTGCTGATCGATGTATGGTGGATACCCTCATATCAAATCTTGGTTGGTACCCGCTGGAGCCGGGCCGCCTGCCTGGAAAAAGGAAGCGTTCAAGCGGGCATAGCCGCTTCAACCCGTTCCGATGGATAAGGTCAGGTTCCGCTGGAAAGGGCCAGTATCTCTCCAGTTCTCCGGATGAACCCTTCCCGTTCGAGCCCGGCGAGGACCTTCAGGACCCGCTCTTTATCAGCGGAACAGTTCCCGGCAATCTCGTCCCGGGCCATCTCCCCCCTGGCGAGCAGCAGCCTGAGCACCATCCCCCGGACCTGCCGGTCCGACCCCTCGAATGCGGACTGCCGGGCATAGTGCCTGCTGCGGCGGTTCGGGTTGGGCACGCTCTTTTTAAGGGATGTGCCGAGGTCCATCAGCGCCCAGTACCAGACACGGGGGTTCTCCCGGTAAAGGGCCTGTTCGACGAGGGGAAGGATCTCGCTGTCGCTGACCACGCCGTCTCCCGGAAAGAAATAATGGATGAAGACCCGCCGGATATTGGTCTCGATGAAGACGACCGGCATGTTGAATGCGAACGCGCAGATGGACGAGGCGGTTGCGTGGCCGATACCGGGGAAGCCGGATAGAATGCCGGGATCGGCCGGAAGGACACCCCCATACCGGCTCGTGACAATTTCCGCACAGGCCCGAAGTGCCAGGGCCCGCCGGTTATACCCCAGTCCCTGCCAGGCGGCAAGCACGTCCGGGATCGATGCAGCGGCAAGGGAGGCGAAGTCAGGACAGGCGGAGATGAGTGCCGGGAACTTCTCCATGACCCGTTCGACCTGCGTCTGCTGGAGCATGATCTCTGAAACAAAAACAGCGTACGGATCGGGGGTGCTCCGCCATGGCATCGTACGGCCGTACTGCTCATAGTGCGAGAGGACGATGCGCTGGAACTCCGGGATACTGGGGATAGTACTCTCATTCCCGGCATGCGGGGATTCAACCGAATCTGGTCTTGTCCGACAACCGGTAACCGGAGTATTTGTGGAGGCACGGTGCATGTTCGTGCTTATGTTTTCACTGTCGGTGTCATAACAGTTCAGGTAGTAACAAAATGAGTTTTTTATTCCACTTCTATTCGTGAATCGGACAAACTGCGTTTGAAGTTAAACGAAATTGATGAAAGGACCGATATTCGGGAGGGTTCCCCGCCTCAGGGCCCCTCTGGGGCACGGCGGAGCAAGAACTTTTTTTGGAATTTTAGGTAATTGGCCCGCCGCGGGAGCGCCCCGCCGGGGGCGGCGGCGTTCATCATAACCAAAATGAAAAACAGCTGATGAACCATCAGGTTCGTTTGAACATCCGGAGGAGTTTATAACGAACCATCAGGTTCGTTTAAACATCGCGTCGAGATCTTCCCGGGTAAACCGTATCATGGTCGGGCGGCCATGCGGGCAGGTGAACGGGTTTTTCGTGAGCCGGAGCTGGTTCACTATGCGCTGGCACTGCTCCTGCGTGCAGACCGTGCCCGCCTTGATCGCGCCGCGGCAGGCGATGATGCGGGTGATCCGTTCGCGGTTGCTGACAGACCGGGCCGGGTCGCCGGTCACCAGATCGCTGATGATATCGTCGATAACCCCGGTCTCCTCAAGCCGCCCGAGCACGACCGGGACGGCACGGACAAGAAAGGAGTCCCTGCCGAAGTCCTCGAGAACAAACCCTTCCTGCGCGAGTTCTGCGAGCAGGTCGCGGATGATCGCAGCATCCCTGTGCGTCGGGTAGAGGACGACCGGTTCGATGAGCTCCTGCGAACGGCGCTCGCCCACGAGCCTGGCAGTCACCTGCTCGTACAGGATCCGTTCGTGGGCTGCATGCTGGTCGATCACGATGAGTTCATCACCAGCTATCCGCACGAGGATGTAGATGCCGCCAAATTCACCGATAACCTCCATTGCCGGAAGGAGCGGGATGACGGGGGAGATGCCAGCGACAAGCTCGGTCTGCCGGAGTTGCCGGTCGGTTGCCGAAGTACCCGGGTGACTTGTCTCGCTCACACCAGATGGGGCTGAACCGGCATAGTGATAAACCGGGGCGGGGAGATCCGCTGGTCCAGCCGTGAGTGATTGACCCACGAACGGCGGGGCCTCTGCTGCAGGAATGAGATCATGGGTCAGCAGGGCCGTTCTCACCGCTTCTTTGATCGCGTCGCCGATCTCCTTCTCCCGGGTGAGCCGCACCAGCTTCTTCGTCGGGTGTACGTTCACGTCTACCAGTCCGGTATCGATCTCAAGCCTGAGGAAGGTGACCGGGAGCCGGTCCTTCGGCAGCAGGGTCCCGTAGCCTTCCCGGATCGCGTTGTTGATGAGGGGTGAAGAGATGTAGCGCTGGTTGATGGCGACAAGCATCCGGGCACTGTCCTTGCGCGAGCGTGACGGGGGCGAGATATAACCGGAGACGGTCATAAATGGCAGTGAGAAACTGACGGGAACCAGTCCGCGGGCAGCATCGCCCCCGTAGATGCGCGCAATCGTGTCAAGGATATCCGGCGTGCTGTCGGTCACCAGCTGTTCGTTGCGGTTATGGAAGAGCCGGAACGATATGTCCGGGTGAGCGAGGCAGATCCCTTCCATGATCGCGTGGATATGGGCGAGCTCGGTATTTCTGCTCTTCTGGAACTTTTTCCGTGCCGGGGTGTTGAAGAAGAGATCCCCGACGAGCACGCTGGTGCCTGCCGGTGCACCGGTGACAGCATGCTCTTGTATCTCTCCGCCCTCGATAACGATCTTTGTCCCGGCAGCCCCGTCATCCGTTCTGGTCACGAGGGTCACGCGCGAGACGGCAGCGATACTTGCCAGTGCCTCGCCCCGGAAGCCGAGCGTGCGGATATGGTGAAGGTCATCGATCGTCGCGATCTTGCTCGTCGCGTGCGGGGTGAATGCGAGCAGGGCATCCTCATCCGACATCCCGCTCCCGTCATCGGTTACCCTGATGCTGTTCAATGCGCCGTTGGATGCGAGCTCGATCCTGATCGACCGGGCGCCCGAATCGATCGCGTTCTCCACCAGCTCCTTCACTACGGACGCAGGACGTTCCACCACTTCACCGGCCGCGATCTGGTTGACGGTGGCAGGATCCAGGATACGGATCGGGGGGCTGCTCATGGTGTGCCTCCGCTGTTGTCAAGCGACCGCTGCAGTTCTGCGATCTTTGCAAGGGCCTGCAGGGGCGTCATCTCGTCCGGTTTTATCCTGGCGAGCTCTTCGAGAACCGGGTTGGGGGCAGGGATCTTATCCGTCCCACTGTCATCGGCGAGCAGGATCTGGGTATACCGCTGAGGCCGGGTGCCGGCAGGAACGGCCCGGTTCATGCTCTCGCTGAGGAGGGCTTCTGCCCGTTCGGTCACCTTCTTCGGGATACCGGCGAGCCGGGCCACGTGGATACCATAGCTCTTGTCGGTCGCTCCCGGGATGAGTCTGCGGAGGAAGATCACCTCGTTGTTCGTCTCCTGCACCGCGAAGTGGTAGTTTTTCACCCGCCTGAGGGTATCTTCCATGGCGACCAGCTCGTGGAAGTGCGTGGCAAAGAGCGTCTTTGGCCCGGCCGGGTTTTCCCGTGAAGGAACTCAAGTACGGCCCTTGCAATCGAAGACCCGTCCGCGGTGCTCGTCCCCCTCCCGATCTCATCCAGGATGACAAGGCTCCTGGGTGTCACATTGTTGAGGATGTTTGCCAGTTCGAGCATCTCGACGAAGAATGTGCTCTGCCCGCTTGCGAGGTCGTCGAATGCCCCGACCCGGGTGAAGATCCGGTCAATGACCCCGATGGCCGCGTGCCGTGCGGGGACAAAACTGCCTGCCTGTGCCATGATGCAGATGAGTGCGGTCGCACGCATGTACGTGGATTTCCCCGCCATGTTTGCGCCGGTGATGATCATGATCTGGGTCCTGCTCCCGGAGAGCTCGGTGTCGTTGGGCACGAACCCCCCTCTGACTCCCTGCTCCACCACCGGGTGCCTCCCGTCGCGGATAACGATGGCATCCCCGTCGTTCAGCTGCGGGCGTACGAAATCCCGGGTCTTTGCCGCTTCCGCGAGGCTTGCGGAAACGTCCAGCACCGCGATCCCCCGTGCCGTTGCCTGGAGATCGGGGATTATGTTCCGGAGGAGAGCGATAAGCCCGGTATAGAGATCGCGTTCGAGCGCAAGCACCCGTTCGTCCGCGCTCGTGATGACCGACTCCTTCTCCTTCAGTTCGGGAAGGGTATACCGCTCACCGGTTGCGGTCGTCTGCCTCCGCTCGTAGTGGGGCGGGACGAGGTGCAGGTTCGGTTTCGTCACATCGATGTAGTACCCGAAGATCCGGTTGTACCCGATCTTGAGGGACCTGATGCCGGTCCGCTCCCGCTCTTTCTCCTGGAGCGCGGCGATCCATCCCTTCCCCGAGTGCAGCACCCCGCGTATCCCGTCGAGTTCAGTGGAGTACCCGGTACGGATCACCCCGCCGTTCCGGGCGACTGCCGGGGGGTCGTCTCCGATGGCCTTCCGTATGAGATCGATGGTCTCCGGGAGATCCCGGATGTCCGCAATTGCCGTCCGGATCACGTCCGGGATGGTGTCGCCCCCGGCGTCACCCGCCGTCCTCTTCAGCTCCGGCAGTGCCGAGAGCGAACCGGCAAGTGCAAGGAGATCGCGCGGCCCGGCGTTCCCGTAGGCTATCCGGGCCGCGATCCGCTCGATATCCGCGCAGCGTGCGAGCTGTGAGCGGAGCTCGAGGCGGAGCACCGTGTGGGCGGCGAGGAATTCCACGGCATCCAGCCGCCTGTTGATCTCCCCGGTATCCGTCAGCGGGCGAGTGAGGTGCCGGTTCAGGAGCCGGCTCCCCATCGGGGTTTTGGTCAGGTCGAGGGAGGAGAGGAGGGTTGCCCCCCGGGCACCGCCGCGGATGCTCTCCCTGACTTCGAGGTTGCGCAGGGTGATCGCGTCGAGCATCATGCTCTGCGAGGAGGTGCGCAGGCTAAGGCTGCTGATATGGCCGAGCTCCGAATATTGCGTCTCTTTTGCATACGCGAGGGCCGCACCGGCTGCACCGGTCGCCGCTTCGTTCTCCCCGCACCCGTACCCGCCGAGCGATGCGACGCGGAAGTGGGCGGTGAGGGTGCGGAATGCGGTATCGTTCCCGAAGACTTCGTCCCGGAACGGGGTGACGACCACGCCCTGGTCCGCTATGCGCTGCCTCAGTTCACCGCTCACCCCCGCCGGGACGATGCATTCCGCCGGGCGGTACCGGGCGATCTCGGAGATCACGTTCTGGAAACTGCTGTCATGCCCGGTAACCGTGACAAAAAATTCCCCGGTAGAGATGTCGAGCAGAGCGATGCCCCACTCGCTGCGCTTCTTGTCCGGGCAGAGGGCCATGAGGTAGGATGCCGCTGACGAGGGGACCATCGAAGAGTCGATCACGGTGCCAGGGGTGATGACCCGGGTGATCCCGCGTTTCACGATCCCCTTCGCGGTCTTCGGGTCTTCGACCTGGTCGCAGACCGCCACCTTGTAGCCTTTGCCGATAAGTTTCGCGATGTAACCGTCCACCGCGTGGTACGGGACACCTGCGAGGGGAACGCGGTTGTCCCCGCTCTTCGACCGCGAGGTGAGCACGATCTCCAGCTCCCGCGAGATGAGCTCCGCGTCAGCCTCGAAGGTCTCGTAGAAGTCCCCTATCCGGAAGAGGAGCACGGTGTCCGGGTATTGTGCCTTGAGCTCCCGGTACTGCCGCATGACCGGCGTGAGTTTTTCGTCCTGCTCCTGTGGTTCAGGTACCATGGGTACGAGAAAGGTGGAGCGCCGGAGAAATTAAGAGTGATGGAGATGGGGTCAGGTGTGCGATCCCCTTATCATTACCGGAAGGCGCAGATAATCAGGAGAGGTAATGAAATCACCAGGGCGATAACGCCGAACCCGAGCGCAAGCCCGAAGCTTATCCCGATAACGCCCGTGATCGTATCGAGGATGTTGACTGCCGGCATAGAGTTGCTCCAGAAGACGAGCGCGCCTGCTGCGACGATGATTGCAATCCCGAAAGCTGCGTTCTTCATGTCCTGCCTGCTCGGGGCAAGCGAGAGAACGAGGCTCACGGTCAGGTAGAGGTAGACGAGGAACCATGGATTGAAATGATCCAGCAGGTTTGCTGCGAACATGCCGGCTATCTGTGACGCCATGAGGCTCACCGCACCCGCAGAACCGATCACGGGCGGGAGTGCCGGGATACTGCACCCGAGATACGAAGAGAAGATCCAGGTGCAGCCGTACAGGACGAGAGGAATGCAGAAGAGCGGGGCGGTGTTGATGACCACGTCCCCGAGATACGGGACGGGAGATGGCGAGTAGGTGACTGAACCGCCCTCTTTTGAAAGCAGTACAATATTCTTCACTTTTGCCCCGGTGAGAAGGCAGCCGAGGATATGGGAACATTCGTGGATAACGATCCCCGGCGCCCTTACGAGCAGGTACATCCCCCGTACCGTGATCATGCGGGCCCAGAGGAGATCGAGCGCTTTCGATACGAAGATGACGAGGATGCCAGTCAGTACAACCGTCAGAAAGTCGATTGGGATCATGGGTTGGATATACCTCCGGTTGACTTCTCCGGCACATAAGGGGAGGTGTCGCTGGAGGATGTCTCCGGGAAAAACTCATCATAATGCTCCTTCTGATAAGCTCATTATCCCGCGCTGCCCATGAGCAGGTATGCAACGGGATCCTGCACGGGAAGATACCGGTAAGGGTTCACGCTCCGGACAGCACAACCACCTGGCAGACGCGAAGAGCCCGTACCTCCTCCAGCATGCAGAGAACCCGGTCGACTGGTATCCCTGGGGGGACGAGGCATTTGCCCGGGCAGCTGCAGAACAGAAGCCGGTCTTCCTTTCCATCGGGTACTCGACCTGCCACTGGTGCCACGTCATGGCGCACGAGTCGTTCGAGGACCCGTTCGTTGCCTCCCTCCTCAACGAATCGTTCATCTGCATCAAGGTGGACCGGGAGGAACGCCCGGATATCGACAGCGTGTACATGGCCGTCTGCCAGATGCTGACCGGGCAGGGCGGGTGGCCGCTCACCATTGTCATGACTCCGGACAAAAAACCGTTCTTTGCCGCGACCTACATCCCGAAGGAACGCCGTTTCTCCATGGGCGGCCTCGTCGACCTCCTGCCTCGTATCACGTCCGTGTGGCAGAACCAGCGGGAAGATCTTCTGCGGTCGGCGGAGACGATCACGTCGGCGCTCCAGCCTCAGGACCCGGGGACGGGCGGCAGCGTCCCGATCGCCTCACTTCCCGAAGAGGGGTTCGGGGAACTCGAGATCCAGTTCGACCTAGAGAACGGTGGCTTTGGAAGAGCCCCGAAATTTCCCTCCCCGCACACGCTCCTCTTCCTGCTCAGGGACCGGGCCCGGACCGGTAACCCGGATGCGCGTTCCATGGCTGAGAAGACCCTCGACGCGATGCAGGGCGGGGGGATCTGCGACCAGCTCGGCGGCGGGTTCCACCGGGTACTCGACAGATGCAAAGTGGAACGTGCCCCATTTTGAGAAGATGCTCTACGACCAGGCGCTCCTTATCATGGCATACACGGAGGCATACCAGGCCACCCGCCGGCAGTCATACCGCCAGACAGCGGAAGCGACCATCGCCTATGTCCTGCGCGACCTGTCATCGCCGGAAGGTGCGTTTTATTTCGGGGAGGACGCGGACAGTCCCGGCGGCGAGGGAAGGTTTTATCTCTGGACGGTCGCGGAGATGGACCAGGCGCTGGGACCGGAGGATGCCCTGATTGCTTCCCTCATCTATGGTGCTACGAAAGAAGGGAATTTCCAGAGCCCGGAACACGGGAAAGGGATGAATATCCTCTCCCGGGTGGTGCCGCTGGGTACGGTGGCAGCCTCCCTCGGGCTCAGGGAACCGGAGCTGGAGGCCAGGCTGAAGTCGATCCAGCAACAGCTCTTCTCTGTCCGGCTGAACCGCCCCCGCCCGTCCCGGGACGGGAAGATCCTTGCCGACTGGAACGGGCTCGTCATCGCAGCCCTTGCACAGGCATCAAGGGCTTTTGACGAACCCCGGTACCTGGATACGGCACGTGATGCGATGGAGTTCGTCCTGTCGCGCATGCATGACTCACAGGGCGGTCTCTTCCACCGCTATTTCTCCGGTGATGCAGGGATACCGGGATTTGCCGGCGATTATGCATCGGTCATCTTTGCGCTCATTGAACTGTACGAAACCACGTTTGACATCCGGTTCCTTTCCTCCGCCATTGAGCTGAACCGGACGCTGGTCACCCGTTTCTGGGACAAAGAGAAGGGTGGATTCTTTACGGCTTCGGAGAGCCCGGAGCCGCTGATTGTACGCGGGAAGGAGATCCACGACGGGGCATACCCGTCCTGCAACTCCATCGCGTTCTCAAACCTTCTGAGACTCTCACGGCTTACCGGAGACGCTGGTTACGAGAAAATGGCTTCTGACCTCTCCGGCAGTTTCATCAATGGCGTGGCCCGGTCGCCATCTGCACATGCATTCTTCCTCTGCGGACTTGATCTCGCAACAGGGCCGTCGCAGGAGATCGTTCTTGTCGGGAGGCCCGGTTCCGGCGATATGCAGAACATGATTACCGTACTGCATGCGAATTACCTGCCGTCGGTGACTGTCCTCTGCCTCCCGTCCGGGGAGAGCGGTACGGCAGTTTCAGATGCTGCACCGTTTACCCGCGATCTTGTCATGGCTGATGGTAAGGCAACTGCGTACATCTGTTCAGGACAACAGTGTTCGATACCGGTCACCGACCCTGAGGAGATGCTCCGGAAACTCCTGGTGGGGAGAAAAGAACGGAAGGAATGATCTTTTCAGAGATTTTTCAGGGCCACGAGGTCTTTTACCCCGACAAGTTTCCAGACAAGGGAACGCTCCTCTTCGGCGATCGCCACGGGCGGGTCGTCCGGAGAATGGCCGAGCGCGGCAAGGATATTGCAGGAGAGGTTCCGGTCAACGACCAGGTCTACGAATTTTTCCCTGATGATCTTCTTCTCGATGGAATCATGAACTTCTTCGAGATAGCCCTGGAATGTGACGAACGTGTACGACGAGAGGTCACGCGTATACTTCTCGATCTCGACCGAGACGTAGGGACTTTTCCGGAAATATTCGATCTTCTTGCCGTATTTCGTCGAAAGGAAGTAGAGGAATGATCCATCGAACACATAGAGGAACGGGGCAATATAGGGATATTTTTCGCCCTGGAACGCGATCCGGCAGATGTAGCCCTTCTCGATCAGCCGGTCGTATTCAGCTTTGTCCATCCGTGGGATCTTGATGATATCCATAGACAATCACCAACCGGATTCCCAACAGGAGACGATAAATCTTTTCAATTGGCGCTGGTGCCCAAAAACGTCAGTGTTCGATCCTGAAACCGGCCTGCTTCCACCCGCTCATGCCCCCGAGCACGTTGGTGACGTTATGGTAATGGTGGAGGGAGAGGATACTGGCAGCCAGGCTCCCTTTGAAACCGGCATCGCAGTAAACGAAGACGGGTTCGTCCCGGGGAACTTCATCGAGGCGCCCGGGAAGTTCACCGATATAGATATGGCGGCTCCCGCGGATATGGCCGACGGCATTCCGGTTCCTGATGTCCCGCACGTCGAGGAGGAACGGGGTCGTTGTCTCAAGACGGTCCCTGATCTGTCCGACCGAGCAGGTCGGGACGGTCGCGATCTCCTGCCCCGCTTTGGACCATGCCGGGAAACCGCCGGCCAGATACCCGGCGATAGTGTCGTACCCGAGCCGGACAAGATGGGGGATGACCCTCTCCAGCGCGAGGTTGAAATCGTCGACGATGACGACCGGGCGGTTATAATCGAAGAACCAGCCCATGAACGCGGGGATCCCGTCCCGCCAGACCGAGATGCTGCCCGGGATGTGGCCTGCCCCGAAACTGGTGGGCGAACGGATATCGAGGATCTGGCAGCCGGATTTCCGGAACTGGTTCACTTCTGTGATGGAGAGCGGGCGCAGGTCCGGGACCCGGTGGAGGAGCGGTGCTCCGTTGAGGTTTTGCATCTCCATCTGCCGGAAATAGGGTGGGAGGTAAGGGGATTCGGCTTCCCGGTTCCTGATGAAGGTCTCGCGGTCAAGAGCCAGCCGGGGATTGGTGACTCGCTCGTAGCCTGCCGTTGTGAACGGGTGGTCCGCTATCTCGCCGCCGCAGACGGACCCGGCACCATGGGCCGGGCAGACGATCACGCCATCGCCGAGCGGGAGGATCTTGTTCCGGATGCTGTCATGGATCTTTGCAGCCATCTCGGCTTTCTCTCCGGCCCGTAGAAGTCCGTCCGCCCGATCTCGCCGGCAAAGAGGGTGTCCCCGCAGAAGACCATAAAGGGGCGGTCGGAGACTTCACGGTCCCGCAGGACCAGCGAGATACTCTCCTCGGTATGCCCGGGGGTCTCCAGGACTCCAAGCTCGAGCGAACCGAGCGTAAATGTGTCATTCTCATGCACGGAGTTTCCAAATGCGAAAGCCGTCCGGTGACCGTGATAGATCTCTGCCCCGCACCGGTCCTGGAGTTCGAGCGAACCGCTCACGTAATCCTCGTTCCGGTGCGTCTCGAAGATGTGGGTGATGGCCAGTTCATGGCGGGCGGCAGTTTCAGCATAGATGTCCACGTCGCGTCGCGGGTCGATCACTGCAGCTCTTCCGGCAGATGCGACAAGATAGGAATTGTGGGCGAGCCCTTCAGAAACAACCCGTTCGAACAGCATCTCGTCTTTCTCCCTTCGTGGAAGTTCACGTCCGACAGGTAAAAAGGTTATGATATTTCCTGTTTTGCCCGTACAACCTCCCGACAGCTACCGGACGCAGGGATAGCGGAGGAGGATCGGTTCGTTACTTCCGGTCGCCAGCCTGCTCCGGATGATGGCGCAGAGTTCCCCCAGGGCCACCGGGACGTACCCGGTCACTTCTGCACTTACATTGATCCGCCGCCCGGCAATGTTCACGAATGGGAACGAGCGGAGATCGTTGTTGTGGTGGTGGCCGTGGATAACCCAGCCGTCAAAACCGTCGGTTGCATCTGCCGGGTCGTGGACGAGCAGGAACCTGAACCCGTCGTACTCAAGAACCGCACTCGGAACGGCCCCGAGTTCCCGGCTGTCATGGTTCCCCCGGATGAACGTGACGGAGCCCTGGAGGTTCTTCAGGTACTGGCGGGCGGGCGGGGCCTGGCTGCCGTACCGGAGGTCTCCGAGGACATATACCTGGTTTCCGGGACCCACCGTGCAGTTCCAGTTCCGGGTGAGGACTTCGTCCATGACTCTTACATCGGAAAAAAGGAACGGGCGGGAACAGTACCGGATGATGTTGGCATGGCCAAAGTGGAGGTCCGCGATCACAAAGATCTCTTCCCCGGAAGGCCCCGCCGGGCGTACCACTTCAAAACCGGCCTGACGCCGGTACCATGATATCGTCTCCTGCCACGACCGTATGTCTTTGAGCTCCGCGTTCATGATCCAGCGTCTCCGGACGAGGTCGTATTCGGCCAGGATCTGCTGACCCTTCATAACGGTGATCCTGAGGCCGGCATCGTCGATGAGCGGTGGAAGGAAAGCCACCGGTTGTTTCCTGAAAGGTACGATGCGGCTCAGGGCAGACAGGATCCCCGGGCCGATTCCCCGGGGAGGGATATGCCGGGGCCCCGCGGCGGGAACCGGTGACGTTAGGGCGGTAAAAATTTCCGAGGCTTTTTTCTGCGTGAGCCGGTTGGCTATCGTGACATGGAACCATTTTTTCTCCGGGTGCTCGTCCCACGCGTTCTGGCTGACCGAGATAACGGACAACTCTTCCGCGATCCGGGAGGTGAGGTACCTGAGGGAATCCGAGGGCAGTACCGGGAATGCGATGACACTCCCGTGCATGCCCTCCCGTTGTTCAAAGCCGTCGATCAGGTACGGGACTGGGGGAGATTGCCGCGCTACGCGTCCGACCGCTGCGAGCAGCGTCCGGGAGCCGTATCCGTTTTTCAGTACAAGGGGGCCGAAAAGGGTGATGTGCGGGTGCCGCTCCATATGCTGCTTCACATGGAACGAATCTGCAATCCCGAAGCTCATCTCAGAAACCCGCCATTTCGTCCGGGCGAGGCGGATCTCTACGAGAAAGATATCGTCCATGGAAGACAGCCCTCAGGTATTCTGTATGTCCAGCCGGGAGGTAAAATGTTTGATTTTGTACCGGAGATGACAATCCCGGCCGGCTGTTTTCGTACATCAGCGGGACACGGTCATGGCCCCGGGTCTGTTGCCGGGTATCGAACGTTCTTCCCGTCGCTGCCAGGAAAGGTCGTCCGGGCGGAGTTCACCTGTTCCGGCTGCACCGGACGTGGATGCATGTCCGGTTATTTTTTTCCCTGCTGTGCAAGGGCGAACAGCATGATCATCCCGATAAGTACGGTTGCAACACCGGCGACACTCAGAATGATCCCTGCCCATTGTGGCACCGCTGAGGAGGAGACGATACCGGCAGCTATCAGAACTGCCCCGGTCAGAATTGCGATGACAGGCTCCATGACCGCTTCGGTAATACCAATTCCCCCGATGTGCCGGATGAAAATACTCCGGTAGTACGTACCGGTTACCTGTTGCCATTTATATTCATATGCAATCCAGCCGGAAAAAGAACTTCCGGCAAAAACCTTTGCCATGACCCATATTACTGACAGAAACGGGGAAAAGAATGATTACGATGGTATTCCTGTGGTGCGCTTTTCGCAGTTCGATGGACGAATTGACGAGGAACACGAATAGTTTCAATCCTGCCTGAGCGCCCTGCAAAGTACCGGCCTGTGAGCGATGGGATAATGACCGATGCCATCAACTCTGCCGGGAAGGAAAATACGAGAGAGAGTCCCTGACCGGCATCATCAGTGAGCCCCGCCATGCGTTTCTGCGGGTATTTCGATCAATGTAACGGGCAGATTGAAAAGAAGACCGGTTTTACTTCCATAATTTACCGCAAGCGATTTAATTTTAGTGAATCAGGGATAATAGTACTGCGTGATTCGTGATTTGCGGGACCGGGAAATTCTTCAAAAACCTGTCACTACGGTTTTGTTCGACATGGACAACACGCTCTTTGACCTCGTTGGTGCGCAGATCTCTGCGTGTCAGGCAGTTGTGGAGCAGCTGGGATACGATGACGGGGACGAACTCTTCTCGTATTTCCTCTCCCCCGCCCACGGCTTCGAGTCCCATGAAAATATCCGGCAGTTCATGGCAGAACGCGGGCTGGCGACCGATGGCAGCTTCACGAAAGCCTGTCATTGCTATGAGCGGGAAAAACTCAGGAATATCATCCCGTATCCCGGGGTTGCAGACGCCCTGCAGCAGATCCGGGAACAGGGACTCGCCATGGGCATCGTTACCGATGCACACTCCCGGGACGCTGTGCTTCGCCTGGAAAAAACGGGTCTCATCCGGTTCTTTGCGGGGATGGTCACGTATGATATGGTACAGGTCAGGAAACCTGCACAACAACCGTTCCTCTCTGCGCTCGAGATGCTGAGGGCCGGTACCGCGGATTCGTTGTTTGTCGGGGACAGCCCGAGGAGGGACCTCGAACCCTGCCGGCACCTTGGGATCAGGACCGTCTATGCCCGGTACGGTGACCGGTTCTCTGCCACCCGGGAGTATGCCGGGGCCGACTTTATCATCGACGGCATGGAAGAACTCCGTTCCATCGTCAGGAGCCTCTCGGAACCTGTCCTGTAATCCGGATGTGTTCTTCCTGATCCGAAACCTGAATTTCAGCGCGATCCGGTATTTTCTGCCAAAGCTAATCGGATATTTTTAAAAAATAATCCGTTTAATAAAAAACTTAAAAAGCGGGACAGATAAACTACAAAATATGTATGTTCCGACAAAGATCTTTTTCACCAAGGGTGTAGGTGTCCATAAAGATCGTCTGGCGTCATTCGAACTGGCACTGCGGAAAGCGGGCATAGAGAAGTGCAACCTCGTCTATGTCTCGAGTATCTTCCCGCCGAAATGCAGACAGATCACCCGGTCGATGGGACTGAAAAAACTGGCCCCGGGGGCCATGACGTTCTGTGTCATGGCAAGGAACGAGACCAATGAGCCGAACCGTCTCGTCTCGTCTGCCATCGGGCTTGCCCTTCCCAGCGACTCGGAAGAATATGGTTATCTGTCGGAACACCATGCATTCGGCGAGACCCAGCAGAAGACCGGGGAATATGCCGAGGACCTGGCCGCCACCATGCTGGCAACGACCCTCGGGATCGAGTTCGATGTCAGCCTCGCATGGCAGGAGCGGGAACAGATCTACAAGGCGAGCGGCAAGATCATCAAGACCAAGCATATCTGCCAGTCGGCCGAGGGGGACAAGAACGGCCTCTGGACGACCACCATTGCAGCGGCCGTATTTTTGTAGGGAGTTTATCTTTTTGGATATTTTTTTGATTGATAAATACCGAAGCAAGAAATGGATCTGAACAAATTCAGTTCACGCCAGAACTATAAAAATAGTAAAGATAGGAAAAATTGTGAGGGTTCCCCGCCTCAGGGCCTCTCCGAGGCACGGCGGGGCAGGGACGTGTTTTAGAATTTTTCAGGTAATCGATCCGCCGCGGGGGCGCCCCGCCGGGGGCGGCGGCGTTCATCCTAATTAGGGGTATAAAGGAATAAGCCCCATCAGTATAGATTATCGCACTATCTCAAGAACCTATGAAATAATTTTTATGAGAAATTTCCCAATTCAAACCCATCATTACCTGCCGCCCTTTTCCCGTGCCATCGCCCGTATCTTCTCGGCAAGTGCCCGCACCGCGATCCGGGCAGGACTTCCGGCCGGGATCAGCGACACCGGGGAAGCTGCAAGGTCGGCGCTCTCGACCGCAGGATCGTCCGGGACAATCGCTATTGGCGACTCGTCCCCGATGTCGACCGGGGCTGTGCCGGATTTGTACCGGTTGAATACGATATGGATCTTCCCATTCTCAAGGCCCAGCTGGGTCGCGATCTCCCGGATACGTGAGATCGTGCGGAGCCCGCGGGCCCCGGGGTCGCTCACGATAAGGAGCATATCCGGTTTCCCGATAGTCCCCCGGCTGATGTGCTCCATGCCTGCTTCGGTATCAATGACAATGAAGTGATAGTCCCGTTCAAGATTCAGCATGCATTCCGAGAGCAGATCATTGGCAAAACAGTAGCACCCGCTCCCTTCAGGCCTTCCCATGGCAGCCAGGTCGAACCCTTCGGCTTCGACAAGGGCCTGCCGGAAACGGTATTTCACATAGTCGTGCCGGTTCATGCCCGGGGGAATGGTGCGGGTGAACGCCTCCTCCCGCATGCTCCCGAGCGTCTCGCGGACGGTGACGCCGAGGGCCTCGTGGAGGTTGGCATTCGGGTCCGCGTCCACGGCAAGGACCGGTGCCTCCCCCAGTTCGATGAAGGAGCGGACGAGGAGCGAACTGATGGTCGTCTTTCCGGTGCCGCCTTTCCCGGAGATGGCAATGGTGAATGGCTTTTGAGGCATGGTGATCCCATTATGGCAGGTCACGGTTTTCTGCCCTGATACGCCGGGATATCCCGGCTGCTGCTCCCATGATTGCACGGGACCCGCTGCGATCGGCAAACCGGATACCGCAGCTCGGGGTTATGAGCGACTGGGCATCGAAGAGATCTTCCGGCATCCGGGCCGTGAGCTGCGATCGTATTGCGAGGTAGCGCTCATACAGCGAGTCCACGGTCTCCGTAGTAAAGATCCGGTAATCCGCGGGTACGATCCCCCAGGCAACAACTCCCCCGCGTTCCATGTAGGAGATGACGGCTTCCGTGTACAGGAGGAACTCCCTGGCCGTGGCATAGGCATCGAGCGAGACAACGGATGGGTTGAGGCCAAGTACAAACTCCCAGTCCGTGTTCGAGCAGCAGTGGACGCCGAGCCCGCCTTCGACAAGTGCCGCGATGTCCTCCCAGCCGGTCCTGACGCTCTCGCGGTCTACCGGCACGACCGAAGAGCCGAGCGATGCAAGGTACGGTTCGTTCAGGACGACAAGGGTCCCGGACACGCCGGTCTTCTTCTTCATCTCCTCCTCGCACCAGCGGGCCTTGAGGGCGATCATCTTGGACAGGACGTCGGCGAGCTGGGTATCGTAGTAGATGGGCCGCTTGTTCGCGTCAACGACCTGCATCCCGAACGTGACCGGTCCGGTCACCTGGCACTTGAGCGCCTGAACGGCCGGCAACCGGCGGGACATCATCTCGATGAAAGCAGAGGCATATTCCCGGTGAAGGCCGTACGCGGCATAATTGCCTTCGACATAGTCCATGTACACGGATTCCATTGCTGCAGTCTGATCCCGGGTGCTGTCGAAGAGGAGCCGGTCTTCCCGGATAACCCGTCCCGGTAGCTGCTCGGAGTCGTTGAAGACGATGCTCTCCAGCTGGCCCCGGTCCGGGAGGGTGGGTATGTACGGGAACTCCGGGAAGACGGCAAGCACATCGTCACACGCTTCGACCGGATCGGTATGGGGGAGCGCGCCTACGCCGGTGGCAAGTGAATGGGGGGATGCAATCATCTTTGCCATGCTGTTCAGGCCTTCCGGATACGGCACTCGTCCAGCATCTTCTGCACCATCGGGAAGAGCGAGAGATCGGTGTGCGGGAGGAACGAGCTCGAGGTGTACTCGTCCATGAACGAGCTCTCCGCGTTCAGCTCGATATACGCGATCTTGTAAGCGATTTCGTCCAGAATCTTTCTCGTCCGCCGGTTGATGAGCGCGATATTGGCACCGGCCACGGCACCGTTCCCGATGTTCCTGATCTGGTCGGGATCAATCTCGGGGATCAGGCCGATGGTGGTGGCATTCTTCTTGTCAAGGTAATTCCCAAAAGCCCCGGCAAAATAGATGGTGGATATCTCGCGACGGGAGACGCCGGCTTCCTTCATCAGGGTCACGCAGGCCGCGTGGACCGAGGCTTTGCTCATGATCAGGTTCTTGATATCGTTCTCCGTAATGACGATCTCCTTGTTGATCTCGGTCTCATCCGCCCATGCGATCACAAACTCCGGGAAATGGGCGGTCTTCCGGATACGCGGGTTGCTGATCTCGGTATTGATGCGCCCTGTCCTGTCAATCACGCAGGCTGCCAGCAGTTCGGCGAGCAGGTCGATCAGGCCCGATCCGCAGATCCCCCGCGGTCTGATACCGTTGATGGTGGAGTACGTGGGGTCGAGGGTCGCAGGGTCGATCGTGAGCTTCTCGATCGCACCCGGATTTGCCCTCATGCCGAAGAGGACTTCGCCGCCTTCGAGAGCAGGCCCGGCGGCACCGGCGCAGGAGAACATCCATTCCCTGTTGCCGAGCACGACCTCGAAGTTGGTGCCGATATCGATCAGGAGCGAGATCTCCTCCCGTTCGTTCATGCCGCAGGCCAGGATATCGGATATGATGTCGCCCCCGATGAAGTCACTGACGGCCGGGAAGACAAAGAGCCCGCCGTTCGGGTTGCAGGTGATGCCGATCCTGCCCGCAGCCACCGAGAGGGCCCGCCTGACGACCGGGACATAGGGTTCGGCTATCATGTAGGCCGGGTCGATGCCGAGCAGCATATGCGTCATGACCGTGTTTCCTGCAACAACCACTTCGTAGATGTCCTCGCGGTCGATCCCGGCGGTGTTGGATGCAGTGGTGAGCGCCTGGTTGATGCTCTCCGCCGCAAGTGACTGGAGTTTCGCAAGGCCGTTCTTTCGTGCGAAGTTCACCCGGGCAAGGATGTCCTCGCCGCAGCTGATCTGCTTGTTATAGTTCGATGCAACACTGACAACCTTTCCCGTGACGAGGTCCCAGAGATACACGACGACGGTCGTGGAGCCGAGGTCTACGGCTGCCCCGAAGACCCGCGAGGAGGTATCGTTCTCCTGGAGGTCGAGGAGGCGGTAGCCGCCGGGCACGAGGCCGATGGTGCCGGTCACTTTCCATTCACTGTGGCGCAGGATCCCGGGGATCTCGCGGAGCACCTCGAGCGGTGCGTACATCTTCTCTGCCACCGGCCCGCCACTCTTCTGGATGCCCCAGAGGAGCCGTGACAGGTCCGGTGACGGGTCGGCAAGGCTCGGGGGCTGGAGCTCGACATAATATTTTTTCACGGACGGGTGGAAATCGATCCGGTTCTCGACGCCTTCAACAAGGATCTTCTGCTCCTGGATCAGCGTTGTCTCGGGAATGACAATATGGATGTCTCCCTGGACGGACCCCTCGCATGCGAGACAGGCTCCTTTCTGGAGTTCGGCCTCGGAAAAGAACCGCCCGTATTTCTGGCGGTCGAATTCAACTTTTCCCGACTGGATGAACACAACGCATTTGCCGCATTTGCCCTGCCCGCCACAGACTACGTTTATGTTCAGCCCTGCCCGCTGGGCTGCATCGAGGATGGTTGTCCCCGGTTCCACTTCGATCTTGCGATAACTGGGAAGGAAGGTAACGGTACGCATGCTGGTAGTTCCTTAACAGAGATTGGGATATAAGGGTCAAATAGCCTGCGGTGTCTTTCGTGATCCATCAGGACCACAAAGACGAGACGAATCCATCAGGATTCTTTGTTGAGCAATTATTCCCTGCCCTTTCCCCTCCTTCCGCACCCTCCGGACGATCCCGGACACCGCGGAATGGATGAGGGAGAGGTGGTCTTTTCGGGCTGGGATCCAGAAAATCATTGCGTCCCGGCCTGCTTCTTCCACTCCTCGTGGAGGAACTCCCCGATCTCGGCGGCGTCGCGGGGGCCGACGAGCACCTTCCAGCCGGTCGCCTCCTCGATCTGCCCTGAAAGCGGCGAGGCATACCCGGGAATGATCAGCTTCCGGTGGGAAACCTCGCTCTCCACCCCGAACTTCCTGATCGCGTCCCGGACCAGGAACTCGTTCAGTTTTCCTGCCGCGACCGCGGTCAGGACCGACATTCCCTCGGTATCGACGATCAGCATGAAGCAGGGGATCCGGGTAGACTCGAGGTACCCCTGAAGCGTGAAGAAGGTGAGCGAGAAGTTCACCGTCATCAGGACCGGCGCGTCCTTGTCCGGGGTCCCGACCCGGTACAGCCCCGGGTTCATCTGGATCGGCTTCTGGGGATCGGTGTAGATGTTCTGCCGGAGGGTGAGGGCGGCCTTCGCCGGGCCTGGTGCGAGGGGGTCGGTCACGATGACCGAGGCATATTTGACGATGCCCAGTGCGATTGCTGCGTCCTGCTGCCCGGTCAGGGTGGAATCGAGAAAAACAGGATACCCGAGCTCGGGGACCGAACGCGTGATCGCGAGCTGACGTATCAGCGTGGAGCGGGTGATGAACGCCCCGAGCGTCTCCGGTGCGGGATCGAGCATGAGGTCCTGCACTCCTTCTGCTGTGCAGTCTTTCACCAGCTGGACGAGTCCTTCGGGCGTTGCAGCCCGGATGACCAGCGGGCACCCGTACTGCTTCGCAAGTGCACACATCTCCCGGAAATTTTCCTTATTCGCCGCGTGGAGGAGCGGACGGTAGGAGCCGCAGTGGACGAGGCCTGCCTTGAGCGCTGCAGGATCCTTCGCAATGAGCACGGGAGGGAGGTGGGCCTGTTCCGCCTCGACAGCCGCAACCGCCTTTGCGAACGTTTCTGCCGACCCGCTGGTATTCTCGATGGCGATGCCGCTGAAGCGGAGATCGGCACCCACGCGGGTGAAGGTCTCGTCCCGCACCCGGCGGGTGACTGCAGCGATCTCCGGAGCCGCCTGCGTATCGCGGACCCGGAAGACGATACCGGGAGGGTGGTAGAAGGTCTTCTCGTGCCGGTACAGAACCGTCTCTTCCCCCACCTTGAAGAACCGCTCGCCGACCCCGACCCTCACGAGCCGTATGGGCGGCCGGGTGCTCGCCCCGAGAACGGATTTTGCCTCCTCGCTCAGGTACGGGCAGAGGTCAACGTCTGCCTTCCCGCCGGCAAGTTTCATGGCAAAGGTGAGGCAGGTCGGGTCGCCGCACTCCTTGCAGTTCTTCTTCGGGAGGAGCTTATAGATGTCCAGTGCCTTGAGTGCCATTATTGCATCTCCGCGGGGCCTGCAGATTTTTTCATGTCGGTGAATGCCTTCCGGAGAAGGGGGATGGTGCCAGGGTGGCGTACGCAGACGATCTCAGCGCCGGCCGCCGCTGCCGCGATACCGGTGTAAAACTCCCACCGGGTCGCCATCTCGTCCTGGAGTCCGGGTTCGGCTTCCCGCACCTCCTTGATGGTGAGCGAATCGATCGCGGAGCAGATCATCGGCATAGCGAGATCGGCATCCCCCTTGAGGGCGGAGAACCGGATCCGCTCCATTGCCGAATAGGAATACTCGAACCCGTAGCCGAGGGCGCCGGTGTACGGGTCGATCACGATGTAGTCCCGCTGGACTCCGATCTCCTTCAGGAGGATATTGAGCTGCTTTGCCAGGTTGATGTCTATTGGCGACTGGGCGATGATGGAGTGGTTGTAGGCAAGGGCGGCTGCAGCTACGCTCCGGTACTTCCCTGCTTCCGCGGTGCCGAGAAGGAGGCGCTCCCCCTGCGCCACCTCGCCGCACGTCTGGAAGACCTCGCTGTCGATCTTCGGCTCGTTGCTCCCTTCGATCACGAGCGGGAGGCTGGATGCCGACAGGACGTCTTCGACCGTTTTTCCAAGCGTTGCGATATCCGAGAAGTTTCGCTGCCGGGTGCTGGTCAGGTACAGCCGGATGAGGTCGGCACCATAGGAAGCGTCGGCCGCTTTTGCCCACTCGCCGACACTGTTGACCAGGTCCCCGCAGTAATTCTTCACGATCGGCGACCAGAACGGGAGGTAGTCGCAGATCTCGAGGGCGATGAGGGGAGAGGGGGAGTCTGCCCGGCTCTCCAGGAAGGGGAGTGTTTTTCCGCCGCCGATCCGGTACGAGAGTCTCCGTGTCCCGCCATCAGCCTTCGTTGCGCCGAGTACGACTTCCCCGATGGTCGAGGTCCAGCCGAAATTCAGGTCGAAGCTCATGGTCTCACACCAGCGGTTTCATACCGAGAGCCGGGTGCTGCACCTTCTCGAGAAATGCCGCGAGATCCTCGATTGTCGCGGCCATCGTCTCGTCCGCGATCTTCTCGAAGAGGCCGACAAGCCCTTTCTCTGCGATTTTATTCATGAGCCGGTCCTTGAGTTCCTCTTTGAGCTGGGAGGGCATCCATACCAGCCGCTCGATCCCCCCCTCTCCCTGGAGGAACCGGTCCGAGAGGATGTAATTTTTCGAGATACCGGCAAACCCCGGTGTCTGGGCACCGCCGCCGATCGTCCCGGCAAGCGTGGAGAAGGTCATGCCCGAGGGTGTCATTCCCTTGAACTCCCGGTTCACTACCATGATCCCGTTCACTTCCGGCAGCATCAGGGCAATGGCCTCGAAACAGCCGCAGCAGGTCATCGGGTATTCCATGACACTGTAGAGCGAACACCGTTCGATCTCCCCGTGGCTGGCTTTCTTGATAAAGCGGTTCACCCCTTCGAATTCGCCGTTCTGGACGTTCAGGGCCGCTCCTTTTTCGACCGGCTGGTTCGCCCCGGCCGGCGACATCTCGAAGGCTATTTTCCCGTCGAGCCAGCTGATCGCGCCGCAGAGAGCCGGGCGTTCCGGCGTGATGACGCAGACATGGTTGGGGGCAAAGGTCTGGCACAGGGTGCAGGAGTAGTAGGTATCAACGTCCTGGTCCCGCATCCCCTTGATGCGGGCATCGCGTTCGTCATATACCTCCTCGGCCTCTTTCTTTGCGGCAAGGACTTTTTTCTCATCCGTGATCAGCGTGACCGAGACCGCGTCGAGCAGCTGGGGAAAATCCATCCGGAATTTGCTGGCCAGCAGCTTTCCGATATGCTCGATCCTGACGCCTTTTGCAACGGCCTCCTTCGAGATCCTCACCCAGATGATGTCCCGCTGGGCCACGTGCCACGACCCCTCCCCATAGTTGACGAAGTTGTGGATCCTCCTCTCCAGCACCGGCTCGTAATCTTTTTTCATGGTCCTGCCGGCAACCTCGATGATGATGCCAAGGGGGTTTGCAGATCCTTCCTTCATGGTCCCGATCTCAGGGCCGATGACCGTCACCTGCCCGTCCCTGATCTCCTCTGGCATGCGCATCCTGAGCAGCTCAAAAGCAGGAGACCTGCCCCCGCCGAATTCCACGTACATCTCTTCCTTGCGGATGCTCTTCCCCTCAAAAGCCGGGGAACAGCCCATGGGGATCGGGATTGCGGTGACATTGACCCGGATCCCTCTCTCTTCCATCCCCTTCCGGACAATATCCTCCGGGCCTGCCTGTATCCAGGAACCCCCCTGGTAACCCCCGGGAGTCAGGATGGGGAACCCGAGCACCCGCATGCCGTCGACAAGGGCGATCTCTTCATCGGTCAGGCCGGGGAAGACGATGACGATCGCCCGGGCACGTTCGGCAGCATAGGTCAGGAGCCGGTGGGTATCACCCGGCGGGACGCCCCCGAACATCATCGCCACCCGGGCGATGATATCCACGAAATGCACACCGTAAAACGGTGTTGACCCGAGGGGAATGAGGCGGTATTCGAGGCCGAGCCTGACACCGGCACCGGACAGGGCCGGGATGACCTTGCCGGCAAGGAAGGTGAGCATGTATTTTTCCTGCAGTTCGCGGCAGACCGCTGCTGCCATACCGGCATTCCGCGGGGTCCCGACGACAAGGGCAAGACCGAGGATGCTCCCGTCAACGAGGGAATACCCAAGCTTGCGGATGACGGTGTCGCTGATAAAACCGGTATAGGGGGCGGGTTCCTTTCCCGCGACCGCGGTCATATCAGCCAGGATGCTCTCCGATGCAACGAGGGGGTTGCTGCCGGTCCGGGAATAAACGTCGAGCGCGGCTTTCCGGTCATGAACCGGAACCCCCGTCAGCGCATACGAGATCGGAAGGTGGTATGCCGTCTCTTCGTAGGAGAATGACTGCCGTACTGTAAAAACTCGTGTTTTCAACAGGTCTTCACCCTGTTTTTTGGCCAATTCCACGTCGGGCATTTTCAGGTTCCCTCTGATCATGGGTTGCCCGGTAACCTAGATATAGTTTCGTCACGGGATACCGGAGAAGGGTCAGGATACTGGCTTGTTTTTAAAAAATGCCCTTCAATAACAAAATTATATATTCTTTTTAAATGATATCCTGTACATCGAGAGGTTAAAAATGGGTGTAATCCATACGAACAGGAAGATCCCGGTTCTGGTACTGCTCGTCGCAGCAGTATGCATCGTCCAAGCGGTATCTGCTGATGGGGGTTCTGTCTCAATTACCTATCGTGGCGCTGGCGGGATATATATCGGAAACATGGTCATTTTCGATGGGCAAAACACCGTCGGGAATGTCACGTTTTTGAAAATTACCGGTCCCGGGTTGCCGGCCGAGGGAGTCCCGCTCATGGACCTGAAAGGTACTCCGGGCACGGGAAACCCGGCCATATCCAACCCGGACGGGTCGTGGCAATATGACTGGGATACGTCCATGGTGAATGGAATGGAACTGTTGCAGACAGCACGGTATTATATAACTGCGGTGGACCTTTCAAATCCTGCAGACTCCTCAACAATATCAGTCATGATGGATAAACCCGATTTCTACTTCTCGGTGACCCCGGCAACGCCTGAAACCGGGGACTATGTCCAGTTCGTGGGGACCGCAAGAAATAATGTCGAGAGTGTCAGGCTGCAGATAACCGACGGCAGTGGACAGGTCTTGCATACATTCTACACTCCGGTGAGTGCTACCGGATACTTCAACCAGGGCTTCCATATCGATATGCAGCCGGGCTCTTACACGGTCACCCTCGACAGTCCGACCACAGCCGCCACGTACCGGACTACCCTGCAGGTCGTATCTCCGCAGGCCCCGGCATCGAACGTGACCGCTGCCCCCACGCCGCTGGTACCTGCAACGCCCCCGGTAACCGGTCCGGTGACCGGCACGATCGCCGTTACTTCAACTCCTGCCGGGGCCTCGGTCTCCGTGGACTCTATCATGAAGGGGCAGACACCAATAAACCTTGAGAATATCCCTGCGGGTGATCACACGGTCGGTCTCAATGCCTCAGGATACCTGCCGTACTCGATACAGGTCACGGTCAAAGCAGGGGAGACCGTTACGGTCTCCCCGGCCCTGGTCAAGAGCGCGTCTCCCGTTCCTCTCCCGGTGCTGGTTCCTGTGCTCGGTGTCCTGATCGCTGCTGCACTGGCAATTGCAGTATCGGTGCGCCGGTCCAAGCGCTGATTTTTTCTTTTTTTTGGATTTAAAAAAGACCATAGGTATATCGACGTCAAGGGACAATGCTGATCCCACAACCGGGAGCTTATGGAGAAATTTTCTTTCATTGCGCATATGCCGGATGAACCGGGTTCGCTTCACCGGGCTGCAGAGATAATCAAAAAATACGACGGGAATATCAACCGCATCCAGTTCGACCGGCGTATCGATCCCGGGACGGTATTTTATGAAGTGACCGCTGATGCGGAGTCCTATAGCCGGATAACCCGCGACCTTGCCGATATCGGCTACCTGCAGACCTCGCTGAAGCCGCTGGACTTCCTGAAGTTCTGTGTGTACCTCCCGCACCAGCCGGGGGCGCTGTATGAATTTCTCAGTTATACGACATCGGCCGGGGCAAACATTGCCTGTATTGATTTTGATGACCGGGGCCGGTACCCTGACCGTCTCACCGTCAGCCTCAACCTTGAACAGAGTGCTGTCGTACACCAGCTTCTCGACCAGCTGAAGTCCCGGTACCGGCTTGAGATCATCGAGTATGACAAGACCGGAAAACACCTTGACGATACGGTCTTTTACGTCCGGTATGCCCAGGAGGTCCGCGACCTTATCGGCGAATCCGAGGAGGCATTCATCCTCTCATTCCTTGCCGATACCAACCATATCGCGCAGGACCTGATGGCCCGCGGTCTGCGATCCCCACCAGGTATTCGAGAGCGTGCTCGCCACCGGCAGGACGATGAACGCAACGACCGGTAACGGGTTTTATGCCGACGTCCAGCAGTTCTGCATCACGGACAGGACCACGCTGTTCTGTTTCCAGGTCCCGTGCGGGGGCAGCATATTCCTCATCCGGACGCCGGATGAGATGGTGATGATCGACACCGGGTATGGGATTTATCATAATGACGTCCTCGCAATGCTATCGCGCTATGACGCGGGAGAGATGAAAAAGCTCTCGCGGATCGTTGTGACTCATGCCGATGCAGACCATTGCGGGGCATCCGGATATTTTTCTGTCCCGGTGCTGATGCATGAGGACACCCTTGAGATTATCCGGCGAAACAACCGTGCGTATGGATCCCGGAGCGAAGATTCGGTGCTCGAAGCATTTTATACCCGGATGATCAACCAGTTCTCCCGGTTCCGGACTCCTCCTGCCATCACCTGCTTTTCCCGTCCGTCCGGTACGACCCGGGGAATTTTTCCGGTCATAGGCACCGTCCAAATCGGGGACCTCGACCTCGAGGTGCTGGACGGGCTCGGCGGCCACACCTGCGGGCAGGTCTTCCTGTATTCACGGCTGTATGGCCTGCTGTTTGCTGCCGACAGCGTCATCAATTTCGGGAGTCTCACGAAGGAGCGGGCAGACTACAGCTCTCTTGCGGCGTTCCTTGTCACCTCAGTGAACGTCGACAGCGAACGGGCAAAACAGGAACGGAAGACCCTGCTCGGGCTCGCCCTGGAAACTGATCAGGAACTTGCGAAATCCGGCAGGCGCTGCCTCATCTGTGGCGGTCATGGCGCCGTGTCGGTCCTGGAAAACGGGAAACTGGTTGCCTGCGGGAAGATCGAACGGTACGAGCCGGGAAAGAAGGGATAAACGGGGTCCGACAGCAACTCCAGAAATGGTATTAGAGATCTTTTACTGTTCCCGATGAAATTCTTTTGAACAGACATTGATGGAAAAATTCAACCGAGTTTTTTCCATTATCTGCTTACGGTACGATGCCCGACGCGCAAAATGACTCGAAGGTTAACCTTCTCGAATCAATCCTCGCAGATGCGACGACTGATACCTGTCGGGTTTTGCGCCACTCATTTACCTTGATCAGGAACCTTGCCCAGGTGCGACCCGGTGAGAATCGGCCGTCGCATCAACGAGGGCCGATTGGAGAAGATGTCAATCTTTGACTTGTCGAATCTCGAAGAGATGAGACACGAGGAGTTTCTCAAAACTCCGATGCCTCGCGCCGACTCCCTGCAAAGCAGGGTGGGAAAAATATCATAATGGAAATATGCCGCTTGCATATAATATTGAAAATTTTTAACAGATCTCTTTTAGTGCCGGAACATTCGGATTCGCGGTTCGGATTAATTTTCCTGAAAGCAGAGAATTAATTAAAACATTTCCTGAAAAGAGCGTATATTTTCAATCGGCCGTATCGTAATTCGTCACGATGATCTCGTATGCACCGTTCCGCCGCTCACCATTGCAGTTGATGAACCGTTTTGCAGCAACCGTCCGTACGTGAAAGTCCTGGTATAATTCTTCGATCTCGGGAACTTTTGAATTGCTCAGCATCAGCTGGACACCGTTGTCGGTAAGTTTCCCGAATACCCGTGCCAGCCGTTCCTGGTCCCGGAACCTGAACCCGTCCGGGTTGTAACCGGTGAAACCAGCGGTCTTCGAGAGCGGATGATACGGGGGATCGAAATAGATGAAATCCCCTTTTTTCGCACTCCTGACCGCTTTCTCAAAATCGGCATTCAGGACGGCAACATTCCGCAGCATGGCATGGAATTTCAGGATTGAGGACTCCGAAGGGAGACTTTTCCTGGTATGCCGACCGAACGGGACATTGAACTTCCCCTTCCGGTTGACCCGCCAGAGGCCGTTGTACCCGTGCTTGTTCAGATAGATGAAAAGTGCCGCCCGCCTGACTGGATTGTTCCGGGAGCCTGCAAGCCCGTTGAACTCCTCTTTCAACTGCCGGAACGAGTCTTCATCATTCCGGAGCCGCTCGCTGGAGAGCTCTCCGATGAGCCGGTGCGGACGAGATTTTACGACACGGTACAGGTTGATCAGCTCAGCATTGAGATCGGATATGACAGCACGTGAGATCCTTCCGCTGTTCTGGAGGTTTACCATGAGCGCCCCGCCACCAACAAACGGCTCGAAGTACGTATCCCAGTGTCCCGGCAGGTTTGCGCTCAGCTGATCCAGGATCTGCCGTTTCCCCCCGGCCCATTTTACCAGCGGCGCTTTCACGTTCTACAATTTTGTGGATGATCCTTTAAGATCCTTCTCCTGCCGGAACCGGTTGATAGTGATTCGCAAAAGTACTTTTTTCTGCATCCGTCAGGAATATGCGAAATTCTCATCTACTATGTGGATGCATCTTTTGTGAGAGAAGCATGGAGAGCCACAGGGTACAGGAAATGATGCTGTTGATGGCATCGAAGATCCGGACAATTGCCAATACGATATCCGACGAAGACGTGGAGAAGTTCCTGAACGAGCTGCTGAAAGCGAAGAGGGTCTACGCGATCGGGGCCGGACGGTCGGGCCTCGTGGCAAAAGCCTTTGCCATGCGGCTCATGCACCTCGGGTTGCAGGCCTACGTGGTGGGAGAGACCATCACCCCGGCAATCAGCCCCGGGGACCTGATGGTGGTCTTTTCCGGTTCCGGGCGGACCAAGACCGTGGCCGATATCGCGGAGACTGCAAAGGAGGTGGGGGCCCATATCTGCCTGATCACGTCAAACGCGGACTCCCGCATCGGGAAGATCTCGACATGCACCGTCATCATCGAGCACCAGCGCGACGAGGTGAAAGACGATACGGTCGAGTTCGAGATCCGGCAGATGATGGGGGACCACAAGTCGTTTGCCCCGCTGGGGACGCTCTTCGAGACCGCCTCCATGATCTTCGGCGATGCCGTGATCTCCCGCCTGATGGAGATTACCAAGACCGATGAGACCGCCCTCAAGAACCGACACACGAATATCGAGTGAGAACAGGATCCCCCATGCCAGTGAAATTTTCCGAACGGGTAGCCGGTATCGAAATATCCGGCATCCGGAAGATATTTGAAGCGGCAGGTCCCGGCTCGATCAACCTCGGGCTCGGGCAGCCGGACTTTGACACCCCCCAGCACATCAAGGACGCGGCCATTGCAGCAATCCGGGAGGGGAAGACCGGGTATACCAGCAACAACGGGATACCGGAACTCCGTACCGCAGTCTGCAAAAAATTCCGCAAGGAAAACGGGCTGGTCTACGACCCCGACCAGGTCATTATTACCGCCGGCGCAAGCGAGGCGCTCCATATTGTCATGCAGGCGCTCGTGAGCGTGGGCGACCGGGTGCTCTGCCCCGACCCGGGTTTTGTCTGGTACAACGCCCTTGCGACCCTTGCCGGCGGCAGGGCGGTCAGCGTCCCGCTTACACGAGACCTCCATATCGATGTCGAGCAGGCAAAGGGGCTGATGGACGGTGCCCGCCTGCTTGTCCTGAACTCGCCGGGAAACCCGACCGGGGCCGTCGAGAGCAAAGAGTCGATCAGGGCACTGGTCGAATATGCCGCTGACAAGGATGTGACCGTTGTCTCCGATGAGGTGTACGAGCACTTCATCTATGGCGGGGAACACTGGAGTGCCGGAAGGTTCGGCGACAATGTCGTCACCATCAATGCGACGAGCAAGACCTATGCCATGACCGGGTGGCGGCTCGGGTATCTGGCAGCGCCCGACGAGATCGTCGGCCAGTGCATCAAGGTGCACCAGTACTGCCAGGCCTGCGCTACCTCGATCTCGCAGTACGCCGCGGTTGCCGCCTACGAAGGCGACCAGCACATGGTAAACGTGATGCGCGATGAGTACCGGGCACGCAGGGATATCATCTGGAGAGGGCTCTCCGGCATGGGGCTGGGATTCCCGATCCCCGAAGGTGCATTTTATGCTTTTGTACCCATGAAACCGGAAGTCGCCCAGAAGATCATCGAAAGCGGGGTAATCGTCGTGCCAGGATCTGCATTTGGCGTGAATGCTCCGGAGTACGCGAGGCTGAGCTACGCAACGTCCCGGGAGAACCTGGACCGGGCCCTTGATAGGATTCGGAGTGTAATAGGTGGTTGATATGGTCAAAGAACTCTTACGGAAATTATCCAATGCCCACGGCGTCTCGGGCAGTGAAGGCAGCGTGTTTGCGATCATCAGGAAGGAACTCCGGGGGCATGTGGACGAGATCCGCGAGGATCCGCTCGGCAACCTCATCGCCATCAGGCGCGGCAGCAAGTTCAGCGTCATGCTTGCAGCCCACATGGACGAGATCGGGCTGATGGTCAAATATATCGATGACAAGGGGTTCATCCGGTTCGTCGCGCTCGGGGGATGGTATGGCCCGACCCTCTACAACCAGCGGGTCATCCTCCATGGGACAAAAGGCCCGTGCTTCGGCGTCATCGGCGGAAAGCCCCCCCACATGATGGACGAGGAGGAACGCAAGAAAGGCGTGAAGATCGACGACATGTTCATCGATATCGGGGCTGCGAACCGGCAGGAGGCCGAAGTCCTCGGGATCGACGTGGGCACGCCGGTTACCGTGGACCGGGAATTCGCCGAGCTGGCGCACGACCGGGTGACCGGGAAGGCCTTCGACAACCGGGCCGGGGTCGCCATGCTGATCAAGACCCTGCAGGAAGTGGACTCCCCGCTCACGATCTACGGGGTCTTCACCGTCCAGGAGGAAGTAGGGCTGAAAGGGGCCCGCACGAGTGCCTATACCCTTGACCCGGACTGCGCGATCGCAACCGATGTCACGATACCGGGCGACCACCCGGGCATCGATATGAAGGACGCACCGGTGGAGATGGGCAAGGGCCCGGTAATAACCATTGTCGACAGCAGCGGGCGCGGCCTGATCGCCAGCCGAAAGGTTGTCAAGTGGCTCAAGGACGCGGCAGATGCAAACAGCATCCCGGTCCAGATGGAAGTCGGGAGCGGGGGCACGACCGATGCAACGGCGATCCACCTGACCAAGGGGGGCATCCCGAGCACGACGGTCAGCATCCCGTCGCGCTACATTCATTCCCCGGTCGAGGTCCTGGATACCCGGGACATCGAGGCCGGTGTAAGGCTTCTGGTGGCTGCCCTGAAACAGAAGCCGGTGTTATAAGAAATTGTAATTTATTTCACTATTTTCCGGCTCTGCAAAATACATGCATCCCGCTCCTGCGTGTTTGGCCGATCCGGAACCGGTCCGTTCCGTATTCTTCCCGGAAAAACACCGGAATTTTTCCCCGCCGGGAACCCCTCCGATTTGCCAACTGAACCATCCGGAACGATTGCGCGATGAATAAAATCCGCTCGGACGACCGGAATTTTCCGGAACCGTAACGACCCTTAAGACATTGGGAAGGGAACCTTCAGTCAACGGCACAGGCCGGAATTGGAGGGAAAAAACCATGAATACCAGGATTGGCGTGCTGCTGGGACTGGTGGCGCTCGGACTGCTCTGCACCATCGGGACCGCTGCGGCAGACAATACCACCGGCACCCAGGGAATGCAGCTCGTGGACGGCATACAGCCATACAACGGATCAATCGGCGCTGACAACTCCCTGTACGGGCTCAAGATAGCATTTGAAAATCTCGACGATTCCTTCACCTTCAACCAGAGCGAGAGGCTGGAAAAGGAGATTAACCAGACAGACCTCCGCCTTGCTGAACTGGAGGGAGCGCTGGCAGCCAACAGAACCGATGCCGCAGACCGGGCACTGGATCAGTACTGGCAGAACCTGAACCAGACAGAAAGTACTCTCGGACTGTTCAATGAGAGCTCTTCAATGCCCACGTTCAACACGACCATACCTGTGCCGTCGCCCAATGATACCGGTTTCATGCACGCGCAGGACATGATCATCAGGCATCAGGTTGTCCTGGATAGTCTTCTGTCCACGCACTCCGGTGACCCGGGCCTGGCAAGGGCATACAACAACAGCCGGGAACTGGAGATGAAACTTGAGCAGATGACCCAGACACGGTTCGAACGCGTCCAGGATGCGGACAACAGGATATGGTTACGAGCGGAACACCTGAGTTCCGGCACACAGGCCAGGGCGCAGACTTTGACAACACCGATGTATATGGAACGTAAACCCGGCCCAACCGTGAACAGGATTGTCCCGGCGGCCGGGTACCAGAGCCGGGAACAGACCGGGCAGACGTGGAACAGGACTGAACAGCTCCCCCGGGAAACGAACCAGTCTTCGCAGGACCAGCGCCGGCCCGTCATCCAGGAAAACAGGAATGGCAATGGAACAGGCGACCGGATCGATAATAACAACAGCTACCGGAATGGCAGCGGAAATGACAACCGGAATGGTAACTGGGATACCCGGTTCCGCAACAGGTAGTCCACGGTTCAGATCAGCAACCGGTCTACAATGACCGGTTACATATTTTTTATACGGGATACGATAATGATCAACAACACGGTGCTCCATGGATAAACTGACCTGTTACCGGGTACTGGCCATTGCAGTCCTGCTGCTCTGCACCATTCCGGCGGTATGGGCGGCACCTGCCACGGAGTTCACCACCACCTACACGATCGCCCTCCGGGAAGACGGCTCGGCGCTCTGGACGGTAGAGTACCGCACCCCCCTCGCCACTGACGACGACATGGTTAATTTTGAAAACTACTCCCGCGACCTGAATTCCGTTTACCTCCCCCAGATGGAGGACCTGATGCAGCGGTCCGCTGCGCAGGCAGCCGCCGGCACCTCCCGGCAGATGGCGGTGGACAATTTTTCCGGTGATGCCGTAGTCCAGACGTCCCCTACCGGAAAGTTCGGGGTTGTCACCTACTCGTTTTCCTGGACGAATTTTGCCGTATCTGATGGCGGCCTTTCCGCCGGCGATGCCTTTCCCGGCGGGCTGTACCTGGCAAAGGACAGCACCCTGGTCGTCAGCTACCCTCGCGGCTATACGGTAACGGCTGCAGATCCGGTCCCTGACCAGCAGGTGGGCGATGGGCTCATCTGGTACGGCCTTCGCTCTTTCGGAGCCGGAGAACCGCGAATCGTGTTGGAAAGACCGGCATTTCCGGCCCTGCCGGTTGTTCTGGGGCTCATCGCCATACTGATCGTTGTATCCGGCTTCATGGTATACCGGAAGAGAAGACAGCAGCCGGGGCCAAATGGACCAACGGACGATCCCGGGGACCGGACATCCCGCTTGTCTGACGCCGATCTGCTATCTCTCGAAGAGCGGATCGTCCAGCTGCTCAGGACAAACGGCGGAAAAGAGTTCCAGTCAGAGATCACAAAAGTCCTGGGCTTGCCAAAATCCACCGTGAGTTCCACGCTCAACGATCTCCAGCAGCGGGGGATCATCCAGAAGGTAAGAAAGGGGCGCGAAAACCTCATCCGTCTTATCGATGACAGCGCGTAATCCTCATCGGTACCGTTGTCATCGTATCTTAAGAGGGGAGATATGGATGTGAAAAGAAAAGCGCCTCGGCCGGGACTCGAACCCGGGTCAAAAGCTCCGGAGGCTTCTAGGATGTCCACTACCCTACCGAGGCAACTTTTACCTTACTTAATCTCTCTCCTTCCCATATAAATACTCGGGAGGGTGGAACAATCGTCGGATCAGGCCTTCCCGATGTGAGAAACCGGTCGCCGATTATCAGAACTACCGGAAGAATTACACGCTCCGCTGAATACCTGGAAAACAGCCAGTCGTCGTACAACTCAACCCGAACCGTATTGTTGGAAGATTACAATAGTTCAGGTACCCTTTACTGGGCACCTGATCCCAATTTCCTTTCGTTTGGCGTTGTCGCTACCGCAAACAACGTAACATTCCCGGACCCGGTACCATCAAGCCTTGGCCTAGACGCAGAAATGGGTATTATAGAATATTAATCCGGGACAGCTCCGAATAACTTCAGGCGATACTTAGTATTTTATCTTCGTCTTGTACAGCAGCCAGGATGGAATTCATTTCTTTTTTGTCTTTTCATTCAGGACAGAAAACGCCACATATCCGAAAATTATGCCTACGACGATGGCGAAACCAAGAGGTATCTTAAACACGGTCAGCATGATCGCGATGATCAGCCCAAAAATTGTCCCTTTAACCTGTGGAGTTTTCAGGTCCTGAACGTTCATAGTAATTCATTCTCGTAATTCCAATAAATAGGCATCTGCCCGGGTGTCTCCCGTATCATTTATCGCCTCTGGTTCAGCGGAGGTAAATGCGGTTCTGGCGAATAGTTCGCCTTTCCGGTTATCTGTCTGAACCGGAATAACAGCAAAAAATTATGCTCAATTTCCTTTTATTGCAATAAATCGGCCAATCAAAGTTAAGTATATATAACAATATGTAGGTAATAACTTACTTGATGTCTGACGAACCACCGGAGTGGTTCACGACATTGGAAATGTTCACAAGAGAAAGGTGTCATGAAAAAGACCTGTCTCATCGTACTTCTGTGCTCGCTGGTTCTCTTCGTGGGGATCATCGCAGCAGGATGTGTCCAGAATGCCGGCAATTCCTCGGGACAACCGGCCGGGACTGCAACACCGTCCGTCCCGGGAACAGAGCCGGAAACACCGGCCCCAATCCAGCAGCCGGGATTCCAGACAGGATCGTATTCCGTGCAGGATCAGAACAGCACCCTGGGCAATGGCCAGGGCGTCCAGTTGGATCTCGCTTCCGCAGCCTCGAAGCTGGGAACGACTGCGCAGCAGGCTCTCAGATGCGTTGGAAGTTGGGAATACAACTCAGGGCCTCTCCGGGAATCTTACCCAAGTGACACAACAGCTGGAAGCGACTGCGCAACAGCTCTCAGCTGCGATCGGCGTCGGGAATGCAACACAGGCCCTCTCCGGGAACCTCACCGAAGCAGCACAAAACCTGAGGGTCACGGAGCAACAGACTCCGCACTGCGCTGGGTATCCCGTCGGGCGCATAAACAACTGCCTCACCCGCCCGGCAGTAGAGCTAAAGCAGGATCTGCCCGGGTGCCGGTTCGGCAGGGAGGACAGGGTATCATGACATCACCATGGAATTCAGGTGAATTCAGCATTCAGGTACAGGAGCATAAACCATGAAACAGTATGACAATAGAATGAAACGCGGCATCATCATCAGCATCATGATCGTAATTCTTACCTTCGGGATAGCCGGCACGGTCGCCGCAGCTGACCCTCAGGCAGCAGTCCCCGGTGGCTGGGGTAACGGAACACCTCATATGGCGTACTATCAGAATGCAACGGCCACCGGCAACCTGTGGGGTCACGGGAATATGATGCGTGGATACGGGAATGGCATGGGAATGCGGGGAGCGTATCCGGGAACAAGGGGTGGCGCCGGGGCGGCGCATGGCAAAGGAGGAATGCTCACCGGGTTCATGTTCTTCGGAGCCATACTCACCGTACTTCTCATGATTGTCTGGCTTATTGTCGGAATTCTCGTGATTGTCCTCCTTCTGAAAAAATTCAGCAAAGCCAAAACTCCATAATTTTTTTACCGGACTGGTTGAAGGGTTCGCGCATACCGGCGGGACTTCGTGGATTGGTCCCGGTTGTTGCATAGTTACCGGCACACGGGGACGGGCAGAACGGGAAATTTTTCTCTCATGCAACCCGCGGGCGACAGGAAGCAGGGTAAAAAATACCGGGAGACCTACCGGCCAATGATTGCGGCCAGGAATACGAGACCAAGAATGATATTGATACCAATGAGGACAATCAGGATCCGTCCCAGCCAGCGATGGCTCATCCGGACTACCTTTTTTGATATGGTTACGCGTTTTATACAATAGCCGATAAGTAACGTGATAATTACGAGGGTTCCAATTGCCACGCCTAGGATCTCATGGATATTCTTAAGGTGCGGAAAACCGGAAAGAGCGACCATGGAGATCCCGATAACCAGACCGGCAATCATGCAGGCACCGCCGGTTACTTCAAGGATCACATGAGTTTTGTACCAGTTCCTGGTTTTGTGAAACCTCGCGATGAGAAAACCGGCAACGAGAAGGATGAGTCCCGTCGATATGAACAGGACATGGTACGGCCAGTATACCGGTATCCCCTGGTTGAACTGTCCGGACCCCCTCCGGGTGCCGGTGCGGGCAGGGCGAAGGCAGGACAGCAGACAAGTGCCAGAACAACAGCCAGAACAATAGCCATGAGGATGCCGGAGAAGATTCCTTTTCCCCATCCGTGTGGCAGGCTCGCGGCCCGTGGTGAATTTGCGGGTTTTTTCCAGCGTTTCATCTCCAGTGGCGACATGGTCTCAGGATCGGACTATAGAATATCGCGATATTTATCCTTTTGGGAAAACATGGTATGAACCTCCATACCAGAGCCCATGACTGAAAATTTCCGGGACACCTCGTGAGTACACGTTTGGGAGATTGAGTACACGATTCGTTTTGAATACCGCAGGCACCGGACATCTGAGGGAAATATCCTATCTCTTGTATGTAATCCCGCCCGTGCCCGTATATTCCCCGGCAGGGAGGAACGGTCTGTCGGATCAGGGCTTCTTGAGCTGGTACTGGTGCCAGATCTTGCAGGCCCCTTCGTGGCTGACCATGCACGGCCCGACCGGGGTCCTCGGGCTGCAGACCTTCGCGAACAGTTTACAGTCGGACGGCTGGGCGATCCCCCTCAGGACCTTGTCGCAGATGCAGGCCGAATGCTTGCTGATCTGCCGGAACACGATGCCGAACTTTTTCTGGGCGTCGTACTGCTCGAACTCCTTTTTGAGTCGCAGGCCCGAGCCGGGGATAACCGGGAAACCCCGCCACTCGACATCGAACGGCTCGAAGACTTCGTACATGACCTTTTTGGCCTTGACATTTCCTTCGCGGCTGACTGCCCGCGGATAGGCATTGTCCACCCGGTGCGTCCCCTCCTTCACCTGACGGACCAGCATCAGGAGGCCGAGGAGGATGTCGTCGGGTTCAAATCCTGCGACCACCTGAGGGACCGGGAACTGCTCATATTCTTCGTATCCCATGATCGTGCAGACATGGCCGGGGAGCATGAACCCGTTCAGCTTCGCCTCGCCCTGTTCAAGCAGCCATTTCATGGCAGGCGGGACAACGCGGTGGCAGGAGAGGATGGAAAAATTCTCCGGTGGGCGGGCAAGGATGGTTGCGGCAACCGTCGGGGCCGTGGTCTCGAAGCCTACCGAGATGAAGACCACTTCCCTGTCGGTCTTCTCTGCAATCCCGACCGCCTTGTGGACACCCTGGACGACACGGATGTCGCCGCCGCATGACTCCATGGACCCTTTCGAGCCCGGGACCCGGAGCAGGTCGCCGTAAGTCGCGATGATGCAGTCTTTTTCAACGAGATCGAGCGCTGCATCGATCTCGCCCTGCGGGGTGATACAGACCGGGCACCCGGGCCCCATAACGATCCTGAGCCGGTCCGGCAGGAGGCTCCTCAGGCCGCTCCGTGCAATTGCAGCCTCGTGGGTGCCGCAGATATGCATGAATGCCATATCCCGGTCCACCATCTCGTGCAGTAAATCAGCAATCTCCTTTCCTGTCGCCATGTACGCTCAAAGCTATTTACTCCGAAATGACATAAGAGTACGTGTATGGATTTGGGAATTTTGGATCTGAATTACGTCTACGCGGTAGTAACGGTTGTTTTCGGCATACTCTTCGCTCTGATTGCGCGGCTGGCGGTCCGCTGGCTGGAAGCAAAAGCCGAACAGACCGAGACCAAGCTGGACGATATCATCATCGCGGCTATCGGGACACCGGTCCAGATCGGCATCATCGCAGTTGCGCTCCATTTTGCGGTCAGCCATTTCGGTATTCTTCCTGGCAGCCTGCAGTGGATCCTCGATCCCCGCTTCATCACCGCATTCTATGTCGTGATCGGTGCCTGGATCATCTCCTCGTTCCTCCACGACATCATCGTTATCTACGGCCATGAGTTTGCCAGGCAGTCAGAGAGCGACTGGGATGACCGTCTCATCGAACTTCTCGAACTTATCGTAAAATGGCTCGTCTGGTTCGGGGCCCTCATGGCCATCCTCAAGGTATTCAATGTCGACATAACCCCCTTCCTTGCCGGTGCCGGTATCGCGGGCCTGGCGGTCGCGCTGGCGGCGCAGGACATCATCTCCAACTTCTTTGGCGGGGCGATCATCACGGTCGACAAGCCTTTCAAGGTCGGGGACCGGATCAAGGTGGACCAGTATTACGGGGATGTCCTCGCGGTCGGGCCCCGGAGCACCCGGCTCAGGACCCTGGACTACCAGGTAGTCACCATTCCCAACAACAAGATCACGTCCAACAGTATCGTGAACTATTCCGAGCCCGACCAGAAGCTCAAGATGACGATCCCGGTCACGGTCGCGTATGGGACCGACCCGGCGAAAGTGAAGGAGATCCTGCTGGAGATTGCCCGCACCACCGCCAGGGCAACGGATTACCTGCTGGACGACCCGGAACCCACGACATTCTTTACGGAGTTCGGCGACTCCGGCCTGAAATTCATCCTCTATGTCTGGGCGAAGAAGTACAACCTGCCCGACGAGGTCAGGGACGCCATCAATTCCCGGATTGCCGAGCGGTTTGCAGCAGAAGGGATCGAGATCCCGTTCCCGCAGATGGAAGTGCGGCTGAAAAAGTAATTCGGCTTTGGGGAAATCATCAGAAAATCCGGTTAACGCTCTTGGGGGCTTCGGCATATGATGCCTCCGCCCCCGCCGCTGGGGCACCCCCCATACAGTGATAGCCACTCAGAAGGTTAGCGAGAAATTCACTGAAAACGGGTGGAAAATAAAAAGGGAGTCAAGGGGTACGCCCCATGAGCTGCCTCCCCCCTCTGGGGGAAAGAGGGGGTTACCCTCCCAATCTCACCAAACAGTTTGGAAAAAATGAACAATGAAAGGATTTCTACAGAGCCAATACCTTATTTTTTTCCATAATTCTTCATCCTGCCGGGCACATGTTTAAGAACCGGGAACCCCGACCACTCAGGTATGTTCGGGGTCTCCACCTTCTGCCTGCACAGCCTCCCGCTCCCGGAAGCGCTCGAAAAACTGGCTGCCATCACGGACAGGATCGAGATCATGGACGACGACCCCCATTTCCTGGAAACCGCCGAACCCCTTCTCTCCTTTGACGGGCACTTCTCCCTCCATACGCCCTGCCGGGGAACCAATATCGCGAGCGTCCTCGAACCGATCCGCCGGGCTTCGGTGGAGGTCATGGAGCAGTGTTTCCGTATCGCCGCGGACGTGAACGCGGGCCTGGTCATCCACCCCGGCTATTTCGCGTGGGCAGAGGAGCGGGGGAAGGCGGAGGAGCAGCTGCACCGTTCGCTTGCGGACCTCACCGCCCTTTCGGACGAACATTCGGTCCGGTTCTTCATCGAGAACATGGGGAACTGGGACTATTTCCTGCTGAAAACACCCGAAGAACTCCCGCTCATCGGAGCGGCAGCCTTTGCGCTCGATGTCGGCCATGCCAACCAGATGAAATGCCTTGACAGGTTTCTCACGCACCCGGCATCCCATTACCACCTCCATGACAATTACGGGAGGGAAGATTCGCATTCTGCGGTCGGGGACGGCACCATCGATTTCTCCGCTGTCATGAGAGCGGTCAGGAACTCAGGTATCGTCCCGGTTATCGAAGTGGCTACGTTTGAAGGGGTTGTCAGAAGTATCGGGCAGCTCCAGGCGCTCTGATACCTCTCTCCGGTCTCCTGTGCAATTCGCCGGCGACGGGGGATGGTACAGGTTTCCGGCAATGCTTCTCCGCAATGTTTTATAGGGATTACTCACAACGTAGTTAGGCAACCCGAACCAGTGGCTCAACCGTGGAACGCCTTCTTTGAGAGGACCACTGCGAACGGCTGCTTCGTGTGAAGATGCCTGTGTGACACAGCCCGGTAGTGTGCCTCCTTGGTAAGGAGGAAGTCGCGAGTTCGAATCTCGCCACAGGCTTGAATTGAAAAGTTCAAATCTTTTGGGTTATTTTGTCAAAATATCCTTAATTCGTTGTCCGATTCATTATATCTTTGAAAATAGAAATCTCGGTCGGGGCATTCTGCTTATGGTTCATTGCGAGGGAGTTCCGAAAGATTATTCTTTTAATTTGTTGATTCGATCACTTATGACGTCAAACTATACCCACTCAAAAGAATTTATACGATTGTGGGCTAGAATAGGGTTTATAGGGACAATTGCATTCTTTATACTCGCTATTATCGCATACGTATGCCCGCTAGCATTAAATCCAACCTCCAACGGGATTGCGTTTATAGGAGTCTCCATCGCCTACTTGACTATATATTTTTCTTTTAAAGAACAACTTAAAAATATAAAAATCAATGAGGACAGAGATGAACGTCTCATAAGGATCGAAGAAATGGTCAAAAAATGGGATATTTTTTAACATAATCTCCATGTCGGATTCTTCCGAATAATTTTATCCACATCAAAGATTATACTATTATTTCAAAAAATTTATCACTAGATAAATTATATTTAAACTTGTGTCGGAAAAAATATTTAAAACTCGTCGAATTACTGTTTTACTCCTTATACTATTATTGGTTATAACAACCTTTTCAGCAGGATGCGTAGAACTAAATCGACAATCAAAATCTTCAAACTTTATAATTGGAGGAATTACTGTTACTGAAGTCACATATCTCTATGGTAGCGATGGTCTGTTTACTAAACAATATATTGTCTCTGGCTCAGTACTTGGGCAACAATTTAACCAACGAATTTTTAGCAGACAACAATATGAAGACTCTAAAAATAGTCCATATGGATATCTTCTCCCGGATTTTTAGTTTATAAATCTAATTTTAATCTTGAATTTTCCCGGATGACTCTATCCTCTTCAGACCCCCGGTCCGGACGGTGCATAGATGTAGAGAGTCAGGTATAGGTCTGGTTATTCTTCGCGGTTCTTTTCATTGCATCAAATAAATCCCGGGAGCAGCCGAAGAAGCGGTAACCTTCTTTCCATGCAATTGTTTGGAGATTACCGCACGATCATGATCAGGTCGCCATCGGGAGTTATGTTATACCGTTTTAACAGCAGCTCGTCATTCATGATACTTTCGCGCCCGAAGACTTCCTTGATCCTCTCGCGGATTCTCTGGATCTTCTGGTAGTCATAGGGTACTGGCTGGACCATCTGTCGTGTAAGTGCTTCCATGATCCATAGTGGCAGGATTTGGGATAATAAGGCAGGCCATGGGGAGGGTGAAAGTGAACTATGTCTGATTGCCTCAAAAGAATTTCCGGCGCGATTGTGATTGGTCCAAAAATATTTTGGCCTCATGCCCGATCACGCCAAAAAAATTTCCGGCTCAACTCAGATCGCGTCAAAAGTTTTTTTGCCTCAACTCGGTATGAGCCAAAAAAATATTTGGGACCCCCTCCTAAAAATGATCGTTCACGTCTGAAAGCTAGTTGTCTGACATGCCCCGGTCGCGCCAAAAAAAAATTTGCCTCAACTCAGATCGGCCCAAAAATATTTTTGGCGCAACTCAGATCGGGCCGGAAATTTTTTGCCTCGTACGTGATCGAGCCAAAAATATTCTTGACGCGTACCGGATTGGACCAGAAAATAATTTAGCGAGTATGAGTTTGCACCAGAATGATATCCAGAGCATACACTACCAGCGGCTTATGCACCGGGTCCAGCCTTTTTCGGTACCGGTATTTTTCCGGCCAGATCCCGGTTATGATCATTTCCCTGCACCAGCAGTTCACATAAAACCGGTGCTCCGGGGCTCCTGATGCTTTAAAGGCATATACAACCTAATTTATCTCAGTTTATGCAGGTTTTTGCAGGTGATTTATGAACACTCACCCGTCAGCTCAGTCCGGAACCTCCGGCACACAAAAATCAGACCGGCAGAAACAAAGTTACACCTTCGCACAGCGGATGGCGCGGACTCCCAAGTCGTTCATCCGCGAAATTCTCAAGGTGACCGAGAACCCCGAGATCATCTCCTTTGCCGGGGGGCTTCCCAACCCGGCACTCATCGATGTCGAGGGGATTGCGAAAGCAGCTTCCATCGTGCTCGCAGAGGACGGAAGGTCGGCACTCCAGTACTCCACCACCGAAGGATACCTCCCGCTCCGGCAGTTCATTGCCGAGCGGTACAAAAAACGGCTGGGACTCTCCGTCTCCCCGGACGAGATCCTCATCACCAACGGGTCGCAGCAGTGCCTCGACCTGATAGGCAAAGTGCTCATCGATGCCGGGGACCACGTGGCGATCGAACGCCCCGGATACCTTGGGGCCATCCAGGCGTTTTCCCTCTACGAACCCTGCTTTCACCCGGTCATCCTCCGGGAAGACGGGCCGGACCCCGTCATGCTTGCCGATGTGGCAGGCAGGTACCCCCTGAAGTTATTCTACGGCGTGCCGAATTCGCAGAACCCGTCCGGCATAACCTATTCCGATGAACGGCGCCGCGAGATCGCCGGGATACTCGAAGGGAGCGGGACGCTCTTTGTCGAGGACGACGCGTATGGCGAACTGAATTTTTCAGGAAGATCGAGCCCGTCGGTCCGGGAGTTCCTGCCTGACCAGACGATCATCACCGGGTCATTCTCCAAGATCCTTGCCCCCGGCCTGCGGATGGGGTGGGTGGTCGCGCCTCCCGAGGTCATGGAGCAGATCGTTGTGGCAAAACAGGCGTCCGACCTCCATTCCAATTACCTGTCCCAGAGGATTGCGTTCGAGTACCTGTGCCGCGGGGAGATCGATGCACGGGTACAGGCAATCAGTGCCGCATACAAGAGCCAGTGCGATCTCATGATCCGGATGTTTGAGGAGATGCTGCCGGAGTCTGTGACCTATACCCGGCCATCCGGGGGGATGTTTGTCTGGCTTACGCTCCCGGACGGGATCTTCTCCATGGATGTCTTTGAATGCGCTCTCCGGCAGCAGGTCGCCGTCCTCCCGGGCATCCCGTTTTACGTGGACGGGGGCGGACAGAACACGCTCCGGGTCAATTTCTCCAATGCAACGCCCGATAAGATCCGTACCGGTGTGGAACGGCTTTCTGCCGTCATCCGGGAACTCCAGGATGCCTGACCACCCGTCCTCCTCCAGCATGAGCATAAAAACAGGATTGATAAATCGCTGGTGTACATATATATGTACCGGAAAGGGTATATGCCGCTTATAAGTAACCTTATACCTGAGTGAAAATAACGGCAGCAGGCAGAGAGAAGCGGAAAAATCCAGAAATATACCCGGCATTCCACCAACGAGGTAACCTGATTCATGAACAAGAGTGATGCGGAAGCACTGTTGCGGCAGGGCATTGAACTCTATGACATCGGCCGGTACCAGGAAGCTATTGTCATGTTCGACCGGAGCCTTGCGCTCTATCCCAACCTGGCAAAGGCCCATTATTTCAAGGGTATTGCACTCTACGACCTGGGAAAACTTGAAGAAGCAATAAAAGCCTACGACCAGGTTGTTGCAATCGAACCCGCAGACCCGAATGCCTGGTACAACAAAGCGGCGACCCTCACCCAGCTCGGCAGGAACGAGGAAGCTCTCGAGGCCTGCGACCGCCTGCTCTCCATACAATACGACAATGCCGAAGCCTGGATCCTCAAGGGTATCGCATTTTACGAGCTCGGGCGGTTCAGGGATGCCATCACTGCCTACGACCATGCGCTCATGGTCGATCCCCGGCACGCCAAGGTCTATTATAACAAGGGGATCGCACTCGCCGACCTGGGGCGGCATAATGAAGCGATCGTCGCGTACAACAAGGCAATAGAACTTGTCCCCGATTATTCACGGGCCTATTACAACAAGGGAATTTCCCAGTATGAGCTCGGCAGGAATGACGATGCCCTGGCCTCATTCGACCGGGCCTACGATATCGACCCTACCGATGTCTGGGTCTGGTATTACCGCTGTTTCATCCTTGCACGGCAGGGCCGGAACGAAGCTGCGGCAAGATCTGCGGATAACTTCCTCCAGCAGGAACCGCTCCATGCCGATATCTGGGCAATCAAGGGGATCTCCCTCTTCAAGATCGGGAAATATGAAGAAGCAGTGACCGCACTGCAGCAGGCCGCCACGCTGAACCCGTCACTGGCGGATGCCTGGTATTACCAGGGACTTGCGCTGACCAGCCTCAACCGGTATCAGGATGCAGTTGTGGCATTCGGCAAAGCAATCGAGGCCGGCCCGGCCAATGCCCCGGCCCACTACCAGCGGGGCCTCGCCTTTTACCGCCTGAAAAAGTTCCAGGAATCCGTGCAGGACTTCGACCGGACCCTTGCCCTCGAACCGGACAACGCGGAAGCATGGTTCCGGAGGGGAGTCGCCTCGGTCAGCCTGAGCCGGTACGAAGACGCGCTGGAGTCACTGGGCCGGAGACTGGCACTCGGTGACGACCACGCGGGTTCCTGGTATTACCGGGGGGTCGCCCTCACCCGCCTCGGGAGGCACAAGGAGGCCATTGAGTCGTTTGAATCCGCTCTCAGTCATGATTCCGGGTGCGCCCCTGCTGCGTACCAGGAGGGTGTCTCCTATGCAAGTCTCGGGCGGTTCAGCGAGGCCATCGCGGCCTACGACCGGGCCCTGCAAATCAACCCCGGGTTTTCGGACGCCCTCTACCATAAGGGTTTCGCCCTCGCAAAACTGGGGAGAAATGACGATGCCGTCCAGGAGTTCGAGCGGACCATCGCATTCGACCCGGGAAATGAACGGGCTTTCCACCAGAAAGGACTCCAGCTGGCAAAAATCGGCAGGTACGACGAGGCCATCGAGGCATTTGACGGAAGTATCAGGATAAATCCCTCCTATGCGCAGGCACACTACGACAAGGGGCTCGCCCTTGTCAAGCTCGGACGGTTTGAACCCGCACTTGAAGCCTTCGGGCAGGCCGTGACGATCAACCCGAACCATACCAACGCATATTATCACCGCGGGCTCGCATTCGTCCAGCTCGGGAGGTTCGACGAAGCGATTGCATCCTTTGACCAGGCAATTGAGATCGATCCCGCGAGTATCCTTGCGCTGTACAATCGGGGTACGACGCTGGCGCATCTCAACCGGTATGCCGAAGCCGTACCTGCTTTTGACGCCGTCCTTGCCATCTCCCCCCAGAATACCGGTGCTCTGTTCGAGAAAGCCCTGGCCCTGTTTCACCTGATGCGGTACCAGGAGTGCGTGGCTGCCCTCGATGAAGCGCTTGAGCAGAACCCGGCACTGACCGATGGCTGGCTCCACAAAGGTATCGCCCTTGCCTACATGGGCCACTTCGATGATGCGATCGGGGCCTTTGACCGGGCGCTCGGGCTGAGCCCGGACCTGAACGAGGCCGCTGTCCGGAAAGGCATTGCACTCTTCTCCATGAACCGGTTCGATGATGCAGTCTCCGTACTCGGTGCGGCGCTCGAGAACAACCCCCGCGATGTCTGGGCCTGGTGCTATAAAGGCTTGGCCTTTTCAGAACTCGGGCGTTATGACGAGGCAATACGGTCATTTGACCGGGCACTGGAGATCAACCGGAAATGTGCACGGGCATTTTTCGAGCGGGGCAATGCGCTTGCCCGGCTCGGTAAACCGCTCGAAGCGGTCGTATCGTATGACCAGGCGCTCGAAATTTCTCCGGACGATCCAAAGATCCTGTACCAGAAAGGCGTTGCCCTTGCCCAGCGGGAACGGTACGATGATGCCATCACGGCATTTGAGACAGCCCTCTCGCTTGAACCTGACAATGCTTCGGGTTTGTATTATCTCGGCATCGCCTATGCCGGACGTGAGCGGTATGAGGATGCCATCAAAGCCTTTGACAGTTCCCTCTCTCTGGAACCTTCGAATGCCCAGGCATACCATTACCGGGGCATCTCGCTCATCCAGCAGGAGCGGTATGATGAGGCAGTCAGGTCATTCTCGAGCGCTCTTGCCCTTGAAGCGGACAACCCGTCGTCGTATTATTACATGGGACTGGCCCACCTCCAGGCAAAACAGTACGACGAAGCCATCGTGGCACTCGAACGTGCGACGGCTATCGACCCCTCGTTATCAGATGCCCATATGTACCGGGGGATCGCTCTTGCTGCCCTGTCGCGTCACGAAGAAGCCATCCGGTTCTTCGATCTGAGCCTCAAGGCCAGCCCCTCCCTCATCGAAGCGATGATCTACCGGGCCAGTTCCCTTTTCATCCTCGGCCGTTTTGCAGAGACGATCGAGATGGACGACCGCATCCTCTCGCTCAACCCCACCCTCATCGACACCTGGATGCAGAAAGGGAATGCCCTTCTCAGTCTCTCGAAAAAACAGGAATCGATCCAGGCCTTCAACAAGGCCCTGGAGATCAACGTGAACCTTGCCGTGGCGTGGGTCAGGAAGGCGGATGCATTGTTCGACCTCGGCAAGATCCAGGACGCCGTTCCCGCCTATACCCGGGCCCTCGATATCAATCCTGCGCTCCCTGATGTCTGGATGCGGAAAGGAGACGCACTCAGCCAGCTCGGCAGGACCGAAGAGGCGATCGCCGCCTATACCAAATCACTCAACATCGATCCGGACCAGGAGACCGGCTGGATCAGGATCGGGAAGGCGTATTTTGATTTCGGGCGTTACCAGGACGCAATAGAAGCATTCGACAACGCTATATCCTTAAACCAGCGGAGTATCGAGGCCTTTTATTACAAGGGACTGGCTCTCGAAAAAGTCAACCGCACGGAAGGGGCAATCCACGTATTTGAGATCCTGCTCGAGATCGATCCCGCAAACGGGGAAGCACAGTACCATAAAGGCCTTGCCCTTGCACGGCTCGGCGACCACCGCGACGCCATCCTCTCCTTTGACAAGACCATTGCAATCCTGCCCGCGTTTGCGCCTGCGTGGTATTTCAAGGGAAAATCCCTGATCGACAGCGGCAAATACACCGAGGCAGTAGGTGCGCTGAACCGTGCGCTTGAGATTGAATCTTCGTACACAGAAGCCAGTTATTCCCTTGGCCTTGCACTCCTGAAGATCGGGAAATACGATGATGCAATCCGTGCGTTCGACACGAACCTGGCCAAAGACACCAGCAATGCCCCGGGGTATTTTAACCGCGGGATAGCGCTCGAGAAACTCGGGCGCCATGAAGAAGCTCTCGGGGCATTCGATAAGGCACTCATCTATGATCCCGAGAATGCCCTTGCCTTTTACCATAAGGGCAAGTCGTATGCGGCCCTCGAACGGCACAGCGATGCGGTCTTTGCCTTTGACAAGACCCTGCAGCTGAAGCCGAAATACACGGATGCCCGCCTCCGGAAGGGCATCGCGTTCTTCAACCTGGGGAGGTTCCGCGACGCAATCTCCGATTTCGACCGGACCATCGCCGAGAACCCGGGAAATTTCCACGCATATTATTACAAGGCCCGGTCACTTGCGGAACTGCAGGATTTTTCCGGAGCGCTGGAGTCCTATAACCAGGCTTTGGAGGTCGATACAAATTCCCTGGACGCACATTTCTCCAAGGGCCTCGCCCTTTTCAGCCTCCGGCAGTTCGACGATGCTGCAGCTGCGTTCGGGTTCGTCGTAAACGGCGATCCCGGGCGTGCGATGGCACATTATTACCTGGGCCTCACGCTCGTGAAACTGGAGCGGCAGGAGGAGGCTGTTGCATCGTTTGACCGTTGCCTGGCTCTCTCCCCGAAATATACCCCTGCCCATTACCAGCGGGGACTGGTGTTGTATTCGCTGGGCCTGTACCAGGACTCGGTCTATGCATTTGACCAGGTTCTGGAATCAGATACCGGAAACGCCGAAGCGGCGTTCTGCAAGTCCCGTGCACTGCGCGATCTCGGGCGGTACGAGGAATCGCTGGCTTCAAGCGAGACTGCTGTCGGCATAAAACCGGATTACGCGGAAGGATGGTACAGCAAGGGCGTCGTCCTTGCAGACCTGGAACGTTTCTCCGAGGCGCTGGCTGCATTTGACCGGGCGATCGAACTTGATCCGGCAATGGCAAAGGCGTACTACGATCGCGGGGTTGCACTGATCCGGCTGGAGCGCTACCCCGATGCCATCGGATCGTTTGACCGGGTGCTCGAAATCATCCCGAATTCTGCCCCGGCCTTCTTCCACAAGGGGATAGCGCTTGCTGAGACAGGGATGCTGGAGGAAGCGGTCCTGTCGTATAATATTGCCCTCGAGATCTCTCCGGAAGATGCTGCGGTTTTTCACCAGAAAGGGCTTGCGCTGTCGCGCATGGAGAAGTATGAGCAGGCCATCGCCGCGTTCGATACCGCGTCCAAACTCGAACCCCGGAAGGCGGATTCCCTCTACCAGAAAGGGCTCGCGCTGGCCTCTCTCGGGCGGCAGAACGAAGCTGCGGCTGCCTTCACCCGGGCGTACGAGATCGACCCCGGGAACAAGGACTCCCTCTATCACCAGGGGCTTGCCTTTGCCGAACTGGGGAGGTTCAGCGAGGCCATCGAGATCCTGACAAGGACCCTCGACTCAAACCCGAAGATCGCCAATGCGTGGCTTATCCGGGGGTTCTGCCTTTTTGCCGTCGAGCGGTTCCAGGAAGCCGTCAGGTCATACGCCAGCGCCCTGGAACTGGATGCCGCCAATCCCCATACCTGGTTTTACCAGGGGCGCGCCCAGATCAGCCTCGGAAACGACGAAGAGGCAATATCTGCATTTGACCAGGCCCTGAAAATTGCACCCGAGTTCGGCGAGGCTTTTTACTACAAGGGGATTGCGCTCTTCCACCTTAAAAGATATGCAGAATCTGCCGGTGTATTCGAGGAAGCAACCCGCCTGATGCCGGATTTCACCGACGCGTCCCGGGAGAATGGCAGGGCCCTTTCAGCACTTGGCAGGTACCGGGAAGCAGTGGAGGCTTTCGGACGGGTGCTTGCGTCCCACCCCAAGGACATCCCCTCCCTTTACGGACTGGCACGGGCATATGACCACCTCGGCCAGTATAAGGAAGCGATCCCGGCATACTCCCGGGTCAACCGCATAGCCCCGGACTGCGAACGGGCATATTCCTACAAAGGGTTTGCCCAGGTACTCCTGCACCTGCATGAGGACGCGGTCGAGGTCTTCACCCGGGCACTGGAGATCAATCCTGCAAATGCCGAGGCATGGCTGGCGAAAGGCAGGGCACTGTTCGCGCTGGAAAAATATGAGAGTGCAGTCGCCGCTTTTGACGGGTACCTCTCAGTCAGGCCGGATACGGCAGAGACCCTCTATGAAAAAGGTCTTGCCCTCACCCGGCTCGGCAGACCGGAAGATGCCCTTGAGACCTTCAACCGGTGTATCGCACTGGGCCTCGATTCAGGTCGTGTGTACGCGGAAAAGGGGTACACGCTCTCTGCCCTTGCCCGGTTTGAAGAGGCGATCTCGTCCCTCGATACGGCGCTGGCAAGGGATCCGCAGGACCTCAGAGCCCTGCTCGCGAAAGGCGAAGCGCTCTTCCGGGCCGGGCGGTACCATGACGCGGTCACTGCATTCGACAGTTCCCTCGTGCTGGGCCCGGAAAATGGACGGGCGCACCGCGGGCGGGGAATGGCGCTTGCAAGACTGTCCCGGTATGAGGATGCGGTCATCGCTCTTGATCGTGCTCTCGAGGAGGACAATTCCAGTCCCGATCTCCTCGCCTGCAAAGGGTATTCGCTCTACCGGCTGAACCGGTACAAGGAGGCAGTCGAGTCTCTCGGCAAATCCTTAAAACGCAAACCCCGGAACCCGTTTGCCCTCACCTTCCGTGGAAAAGCATATATCCGTCTTGAGATGTGGGCAGATGCCGTCTCTGCTTTCGACAAACTCATCAGGGCCGACGGGAAGAACGCTTCCGGATGGTACTACAAGGGGATAGGGCTTTCCCGGCAGGAACTTCACCAGGACGCCCTGTCCTCGTTCGAGACTGCCATAAATCTCGATGGTACCTGTGCCCCTGCCTGGTACAACAAAGCCTGCGAGCTGAGCACGCTCAGGAAGTATGATGATGCACTTCCCGCATTTGACCGGGCCCTGGAACTTGACCCGGGCTTTCAGGACGCAGCGTACCGCAAAGGGCTCACCTACGCCATTCTTAACCGGAATGACGAGGCGGTATCCGCTTTTGACCATGCGCTCACCCTGGGTCCGGGAATCGCAGGGCTTTATTATCACCGGGGACACGTCCTCACGGAACTGGGGCGGCACGAGGAAGCGCTGGAATCATTCAATTCCTCACTCGATCTCCGGCCTGATGACGCGTCGGTCTGGCTGGAGAAAGGGGAAGCTCTCTCCCGGCTCGGCAAATTTTCCGACGCTGTTGCCGCGTTCGATAAATCGGCAGGTATCAGCCCCCGGAATGCCGTAGCGTCGTTTGGAAAAGCAGAAGCGTTGTATGAACTTGGTAATGACCAGGACGCCGTGATCGCGAGCGACATCGCACTCGCTGCGGATTCCACCCTCTATGATGCCGCCTTTTTAAAAGGGACCGCACTCTTCCGTCTCAGGAAATATCCCGAGGCCATTGCATCGTTCGACTATACGCTTGAATGCCTGCCGGAACATGCCCAGGCCCATTTCCACAAGGGACTGGCACTGCAGGAACAGGGGAAATATGAAAAAGCAATCCGGTCCTACAAACAGGCCCTAACCCATGACCCCTCAATCATCGATGCGGTCTTCCAGACAGGCCTTGCTTATTCCGCCCTCGGAAAGTATGAGAATGCCGTGAGGGCATTTGACAAGATACTGGAACTGACACCGGATAATGCCGCGGTCCTGTACCAGAAAGGACGGGCGCTTGCAAAACTCCTCAGGTTCGACGAAGCTCTCGGCGCACTGGAGGCATCGCTGAACAGCGAGAATAACCTCGCTGACGTCTGGGTACTCAAGGGAACGGTGCTGTACGAACTCGGGAGGTTCGAAACGTCTCTCGGGGATTTCGACCGGGCAATCGCGCTTTCACCGGACAACCCAACAGCGTGGTACCGGAAAGGCAGATCATATCTTGACCTTGCCAGGTACAGCGATGCCATATCCTGCTTTGATCAGGTCCTTTCCGGTGACGGGCGCTGCGCGGGTGCATGGCTCAATAAAGGAAGTGCCCTTCTCTCCCTTGGCCAGTTCGGGCCAGCGCTCGACTCACTGGTAAAAGCCCTCGATCTCAAGCCCCAGAATGCCAATGGCTGGTATGACCGGGCCATTGCGCTCACGGAACTTGGCCGTTACGATGAGGCGGTCGCATCCTATGACCGGGCGATTGCCATCAACCGCAAATATACCCATGCCTGGTACGACAAGGGTGTCGTACTTGCCCGCCTCGGCAGGGACCAGGAAGCCATCCAGGCATTTGAGAATGTGACCGCTATTGACCCGCATTTTGCGCCGGCTTTTTATGACAAGGGCCTCGCCCTCGGACGGCTTTCAAAGCACAAAGACGCCGTTGCCGCGTTCGATATGGCACTCTCGATCGATGCATCGGACGTGCCTGCCCTCTACCAGAAGGGGCTCGCACTCTTCATGCAGAAGCGGTTTGAAGATGCAGCCGGCATCTTTGTCCAGGCACTTGACCTGGACGCGGGGTTATTTGATGCCTGGTATTACCTGGGGCTTTCCTATGCCAGCCTGAAAAATTTTGCCGAAGCGGTCACCGCTTTTGATCAGGCGATCGCAGTCAACCCCCAATCCTATGATGCCCTGTACCAGAAAGGGCGGGTACTCTCTGAACAGGGGAATTATCCCGAGGCTGTCGCCGGGTTTTCCCGGGCGATTGCAGTGGATGGCGGGCAGCGGGACAGCCATTTCGCACAGGGTCTGGCATATGCGGCACTCGGGAGGCATGAAGAGGCACTCGCTTCGTTTGACCGTTCGCTTGCCATCGATCCTGAATTTGCTGACGGTTACTACAACAGGGGTATCTGCCTTGAAGAGCTCGGGCGGTATGAGGAATCCGTGCCCGCGTTTGACGGCATCCTTTCCCGTGTTCCGGACAACTCTGCTGCATGGTTCCACCGCGGCGTGGCATCCGAACATCTCGGAAAGGATGAGGACGCTGCTGAAGCCTTTGGCAAGGCCCGGAAAGCAGACCCGCACAATAATGAGATCATCCTTTCCGAGGGAAGAGCCCTGGGCAGGCTCAACCGGTTTGAAGACGCTATACTGATCCTCGATATCGCTCTCGGGAAAGACCCGGGCGACGGTGAAGTCCTGTTCGAGAAAGGCATGGCCCTTACCCACCTCGGGCGCCTCGAAGAGGCCGAGGAGGCCCTCGGGGAATCGGCAATCGCCCTGCAGGACCGGTATGAACCGCTGTATTACCGCGGGCTCTCCCTTATGAACCTCGGCAGGTATGCCGACGCCGGTGCCGCCTTTGATGCAGCTCTTACGTTCAGCCCGGAAAACCCGGATATCTGGTACGAAAGAGGACGTGCTCTGGCGCAGACCGGTAATCCGGAAGGTGCACTATCCGCATTCGACCGCGTCCTCGCCATGCAGCCCGATAACCCGGATGCTTTCCTTGAACGGGGGCGGGTGCTCTGTGCACAAGGCAGGTACGAAGACGCAACCGGATCCTTCGACCGGGTCATCGGACTTTCCCCCCGTCACGCTGCAGCATGGTACGAGAAAGGACTGGCCTTGTTCCATCAGAAGAAATTCGGTGAGGCGATTGAGACACTGACTACCGCCCAGGAGATCGATCCGGGCAACCACGATGCCATGTATCATACTGCTGCAGCGCTCGCGGCTCTTGGCAGATATGAAGAGGCCGTCGGATCCTTCCGGAACCTCCTCACCCTGACGCCGGAGAATGAAGAAGTCTGGTATGAGCTGGGTGTTGCCCTTGCCGGTCTCAACCGTTATGAAGAGGGGGTTGCCGCCTTCGATCATGCGGTGGAGATCAGGCCCGGGTATTTCGATGCCCTCTATTCCCGTGCCCGATCGTACGATGCGCTTGAACGGCCCGCGGAAGCCGTCGATGCCTACAACCAGGCACTGGCACTTCAGCCGCTGCATGTACCTTCCCTTCACGCAAAAGGGGTGGCCCTTGCAGGGATGGAGAAGTTCGAAGACGCGGTGAAAGTCTTTGACCGGGCGCTGGAGATCGACCCTTCCTGCACCGAGGCATTCTTTGACAAGGGCCGTGTGCTCAATTCGCTCGGCATGTACCGCGAAGCAGTCAAGACCTTTGACAAAGCCCTGAGTATCGAGAGAAACTACGCCGATGTCTATTACCATAAGGGTCTTGCCCTTGCAAGCCTCGGCCGGGATGACGAAGCAGTTGTCGCTTTCAACAAGAATCTTGACCTGGATGCCGGTAACTGGCAGGCGTCGTATCACAAAGGACTTTCCCTGTCGGCTACAGGACGGCATACGGATGCCATCGAGGCCTTTGATGCGGTGATCCGGTCCAATCCCGGTTCCGTTGATGCCTGGCTGCACCGGGGCAGCGTCCTTGCGGAGATCGGAAAATACCATGATGCGATCGAGTCCTATGCCAGGACGCTCGAGATCGACCCCGCAAATGCAGAGGCATGGTATCTCAAAGGAAATGCGCTCTTCTCCCTGTCCGGGTTTGAGGATGCCATCGAAGCGTTCAACAGGGCCCTCGGGATCCGCCCGGATTACGTATCAGCCTACTATGACAAAGGGCGGGCACTCTTTGAACTGAACATGTATAAGGAAGCAGTCATCTCGTATGACAATGCCCTTGCGATCCAGCCTAAATTTGTGGAAGCCTTGTATAACAAAGGCGCAGCTCTTACCAGGCTCGAGCGGTTTGACGAAGCAATGGCCGTTTTTGACCAGGCCCTCAAGATACGTCCCAATTCCGGGCATATCTGGACAGGAAAAGGGATTGCACTCTCTTCACTGGGGCGGGACCAGGACGCCGTCACCTTCTTCCAGAAGGCTCTTGGAATCGATCCCAGGGATGTACGCGCCAGCTATTTCCTCGGGGTCTCATTCCTCAGGCTGGGAAAATACCATGAAGCAATCAAAAGTCTCGAGACGCTGCTCGCCCAGCGCCCCGACTGTGCAGAGGCCTTGTTCCAGAAGGGCAGGGCTCTGGCCATGCTCTCTATGAACAACGAGGCCGTCGTGGCGTATGACCGGGCTTTGTCCCTGAGAGAGGGATATCCGGATGCTTACCTCTACCGGGGGATCTCCCGGGCCAGTCTCGGGCTGTACGAACAGGCGCTTGAAGATTATGACCATGCCCTCGGCATCAACGCATCAGCTCCAGCGCCGTACCTGTTCCGGGGGATCGCCCTCATTCAGGTCACCCGTTACCAGGAAGCGATCGATTCGTTTGAAAAAGCGATCGCTCTCCAGCCCGAGTACCCCGAGGCATTCTATTACAAGGGCCTCGCACTGCTCCGGCGCGAGCAGTTTGATGCCGCCATTGAAGCACTCGACCGTGCGCTTCTCATCAATAACCGGTACGCGGAAGCCTACGAGAAGAAGGGAGTTGCCCTCGCACGCCTTGGCAGGTACCCCGAGGCCATCACCTCGTTCAATGCGGCGCTTGGTATCCAGCCGGAATATGCTGAAGCGCTGTATGAACGGGGACGTGCGCTGGTCAGCACGGGCCGCCACAAGGACGCCATCGCCTCCTTTGACCAGGCCCTGTCTCTCAATCCCGGGTTTGCAGGCGCGATTTACGAAAAAGGGAGGGCTCTCAGCTGCGCTTGACAACCCTGTTGCAGCCATCGCGGCGTTCGACCGGGCCGTTGACATCAACCCGTCCTGCTGGCAGGCATTTTTTGCGAAGGGCAGGGTGTTGTCCGAACAGGGCAGTCACGATGCGGCAATCACGGCATACAACCATGCCCTTGAGATCCTGCCGCAGCGGTCAGTTGTCTTTGAATACCGCGGACTCGCCTATGCAGCCCTTGAACAGTACCGGGAGGCGATCCAGTCGTATGATCATGCGCTTGAGATCGATCACCGGCCCGGGGTATTTGCGCACAAGGGAGTGTCCCTCGCGGAACTGGGGATGTACCGGGACGCAATAGAAGCATTCGACAAGGCCCTCGACCAGGACGAGAATCTTGCCGAGGCATGGATCGGGAAAGGGAATGCGTTCTACGACCTTGGCAAGTACCGGGAGGCGCAGTCAGCATATGACCGTGGCCTGGTACTGGACCCGGAAAATGCCATCGCCTGGACACGGCACGGGATGGTGCTCTCTTCGCAGCAGAACTATGAGGCAGCAATCGGGTCCTACGACCGCGCCCTGTCCATAGACCCGTCGTTCTCGATTGCATACTTCACCAAGGGGAGTGCTCTTGTCGCATCAGGACGCTGCGCAGATGCGGTTGAAGCGTTCGACGCCATGATCAACCTCCAGCCGGAATTTGTCGACGCATGGATCCACAAAGGACGCGCCCTGCAGGAACTCGGGAGGTACCAGGAGTCCCTGAGCGCATTCAAGCGGGCGCTCGAGATCGAGCCCGGGCGCAAGGAGATCTGGAACGATGTCGGCGATATCCTCGACAGGATCGGGAAACACGATGAAGCCAAGATCTGCTATGAACGGGCCCGCTGATGGAAGGCTGTAAGAACCCCCTGTCTTTTTCTCACCGGAGCCGGAGTATACACGTCCGAAGAGATCTGCACAGCCTGAAGGCCCGGAAATCCGGGTAAAAGAATGGCAGTATCAGGACTTCTCTCTCACTGCAACAAACCATAGCACGGCACCGCCAGCAACAACGATGACCGCAATGATGGCGAATGCATATCTGATATAGAACGGTGTTGCCGCATCACGGAGCTGTTCTGCCATAGTACCGATAATATGCGATACGGGGATATTCCGGATTAATGCTCTGGACTTTATCGAATGCTGCAATTGCCTCGTCATACCTCTCCATACCCCCCAGGGCAAATCCTTTATTAAACCATGCCTCTGCATTGTTCGGATCGATCTCGATCGCTCTGTTATACGCAAGGAGTTCGTCGTTATAGTATCCATCTGAGGTATTGATATCATGGACCTGGTTTTCATAGAACAGCCCGATATTATACAGGATCTGGCCACGGTTAATCCAGCCCTGGGTGTACACCGGATCGATACTGAGGCTTGTGTTCGATGCAGCAAGTGCGCCGGTGAGAACCGTCTGGTTAAAGCTGTCATCAGAATAAGCAGCGCGGTTTAATGCATCTGCCTTTGCATTCCACGCCTCATAATACCCGGGTTCAAGGGAGATCGCATGATCGTACGCCGAAACGGCCGCCGAATAATTTCCAGACTGCAACAACGTATTTCCCTGCGTGAACCATGCTGATGCGTCACTGGAATATGCCGAGACCGGCATACAGAACGCGTGAAGAAGAAAAACTGCCAGTATCGAAGTCCCTGCCAACCGATGTGGATCCATAGTTACCGGATCATATGTGGTGTGAAATCCTCATAAAGAATTCTTCAAAAAAGGAATGCTGGAAGGCAGGATCGGTTTTTGTATATCCCGCTAAACTGTTCAGGGGATGATCATGGGGAATCTGCATGGCCCAGTACCAGGATACGCCGGGTCAGGCTCTTGTGAACCCGCTGGTCATGCTGCTGCAGTACAGTCATCCTGCCGGATGCAATGGCGGAAATATCCCGGTGCGTGACGACAACCGCCCGTCGCTTTTTTTTCAGCACACGCTGGATCTCATCGAGGGCATCGGCATAGAGCCGGTCCATGGAATCGCTCTTCCTGATACAGACCGATTGGCCGTAGGGAAAATCGGTGACTAGGGCATCAACGGAATGGTCCCTGAACGGCAGGCTGGCTGCATCCGCAAGCATGAGAGCAGCAGTATCAACATTCCGCCTGCTCCCGAGTATCATCACCGGGTCAAAATCGCTGCCAATTGCGTTCATCCCGAGTATGCCGCCCTCGATGAGGATCCCGCCGGTACCACAGAATGGATCGAGAAGAACGTCACCTGCGTGAGCACAGGCGATGTTGACCAAGGTGCGGGCCATCCTCGGCATCATCACGCCGGGATGGAAAAAATTCCGTCTTCCCGGGTTCCTCGTGTCATAAGCGCCGCGGCCGGTGGTGAAGAGCACCCTGCCAAAATAACATCGGTCTCCGGATAGTATTGCCCGGTAAACGACTTCGGGGTTGCTCAGCGAGACCGGGCCTGAAATCATAGTGCCGATGATCTCTTCAAATTCTCTCTGGGAAGAGGGATGGGGCTCGTTGCTGCTGCCATGGACTTTTTTTACCCGCCCGGCAAAAGGCTTCTCCGTCACGATAGCAAGCTCACCGAGCAGGTTTCTGAAAGCAGCAGGATCAGGTTCACATTCGCCAAGATATTCCAGCACTGCATGGGTCATGGCTAGCCGGCGGGCGGTCTCCGGGGCCGGGCAGTCCGCAACCGCAACCTGCAACCGCTGGTCAAGGATCGTTCCGATACATTCCAGCTCGGCAAATGGCAGGGTCGGGTTTTCTCCGGACAGCTCGAAGAGCAGCTTCATCCCCAGTTCATTTGAGGTAAATCCTCAAATACCTGCGCAGAAGATTCCGCATACCGGTGAAAAAATTTATTTCTTCCCTTTCTTCTTCCCGCCCATGATGCCGGAGAAGAACCCGCCGGAACCGGAACTGCTGCCTTCCAGTTCAACAAGTTTCTGGTAGAGCTCCTTCTGCTCACCACTGACCGGTTTCGGGGTGATGATCCGGACGCGGACGAGAAGGTCCCCGTGCTTCCCCCGGCGTTTCACCCCTTCACCGGCGATCTTCAGTGCCGTATTGAACTGGATACCGGCCGGCACCTTCAGGTCGATGTGCCGGTTGTCGATCGTTTCCAGGTCAACCGATGTACCAGGTACGGCCTGAGCCGGGCTGATCTCGATCAGGGTCTCGAGATTGTCGCCGCTGCGGGAGAAGCGGTTGTGGGGCTGGACATGCACTTCAATGAACAGGTCGCCGTTGGCAGCCCCGTAATCGCCTGCCTCACCGTATCCTTCCATGCGGAGCCGCATACCGCTGTCGATACCTGCCGGGATGTGAACCGAGACCTTCCGCTTCACGCGGGTATGGCCAGACCCGTGGCATTCCCTGCACGTCTTCTCGGGAATTTTGCCCTTCCCCCCGCACTGGACACAGGGAGTCATATGGACGAACTGGCCAAATGACGAGTGCGATACCTGTCGCATCTGTCCGGTCCCTCCGCAGCGCGGGCAGGTATTGAGGCGTTTTGTCTCGCTCCCGGACCCGCTGCAGGCAGGACAGGGTTCGGTATGCATCACCTCAATGTCGCGATCAATCCCCGATACGGCATCCTCAAGCCGGATCTGGATGCGCATGAGAAGGTCTGACCCGGGCTGCGGCCCCGACCGCCGCTGCCCCCCGCCAAAGAAGTCGAAGATGTCCCCGAAACCGGAGAAGTCGGCAGAGAACCCGCCTCCGCCGCTGAATCCTCCGCCGCCCGTGTACGATCCTTTCGATGCATTGGTATATGTCTCGTGGCCCATGTTGTCATACTGGGCCTTTTTCTGCTCATCGGAAAGGACGCTGTAGGCTTCGTTGATCTCCTTGAACTTCTCTTCTGCTCCCGGCTCCTTGCAGATATCCGGATGATATTTTCTGGCGAGGTTGCGGTATGCTTTCTTGATCTCCTTCTCATCGGCATTCCGGGCTACGCCGAGGATGTCATAGTAGTTTCCCGCACCCATTGATGGCTCACTCTTCTTTTACCTTATAATCGGCATTGACAACGTTGTCATCGCCGTCTTTATCTTTCTCCGGTGCTGCTTCAGCACCGGTACCGCCCTGCTGCTGTGCGGCCTGTTCTGCCTGCACTTTCTGGTATATCTTGGTCGTCACCATATATACTGCTTCGGTGAGGGCCTCCATCGATTTTTTTATCCCGTCAAGATTGTTGTCCTCGAGCGCCTTTTTGACTCCGGCGACGGCTTCCTCGACTTTCTGCTTGTCGGCGGGTTCGAGTTTTTCACCGCTCTCTTTCAGCATCTTCTCGGCTGTGAAAACCGCGGTGTCCGCCTGGTTGCGCAGCTCGATCTCTTCGCGCTTCTGCTTGTCATCCGCCTCAAACTGCTTTGCGGCATCCATCATCTTCTTGATGTCTTCTTCGGACAGCTTCTTGTCACCCTTGATCGATATTGCCTGCTGGTTGCCGCTGCCCAGATCTTTTGCCGAGACGTGGATGATACCGTTTGAGTCGATATCGAACGTGACCTCGATCTGGGGTATGCCGCGGGGGGCAGGAGGGATGCCGGTCAGCTGGAATTTCCCCAGCGTGAAGTTGTCTTTCGCAAGTGCACGTTCGCCCTGCACCACGTGGATCTCGACGCTTGTCTGGCCGTCAGCGGCGGTCGAGAATATCTGGCTTTTACGCGTCGGGATCGTGGTATTGCGTTCGATCAGTTTTGTTGCAATACCCCCGAGGGTCTCGATACCGAGCGTGAGGGGCGTAACGTCCAGGAGGACGATATCCTTGGTCTCCCCGGTCAGGACCGCTCCCTGGATACCGGCACCGAGTGCAACACACTCGTCGGGGTTGAGACCCTTGTCCGGTTCTTTGCCGAGGAGCTTCTTTACGGTATCCTGCACGAGCGGTACCCGCGTCGACCCCCCGACAAGGAGGACATGGTCGATGTCCTTGGGTTCTAGTTTTGCGTCGCTGAGCGCCTGCTGCACCGGTCCGACCGTGGATTCGACGAGATCGCCGATGAGCTGCTCGAGTTTTGCCCGGGTGAGGTCGATGTTGAGGAACTTCGGGCCGCTGGCATCAGTAGTGATGTACGGCAGGTTGACGTTGGTCGACTGTCGCTGCGAGAGCTCGATCTTGGCATTTTCCGAAGCATCCCGGAGGCGCTGCATGGCATAGGGGTCATTCTTCAGATCGACACCTTCTTTCTTCCGGAACTCCTCAATAAGGTAGTCGGTTATCCTTTTATCGAAGTCGTCACCGCCGAGATGGTTGTTTCCTGCCGTTGACTTGACCTCAAAAACGCCATCGCCAAGGGTCAGGATGGAGACGTCAAATGTCCCGCCCCCGAGATCGTACACCAGCACCGTTACATCATGCTCTTTGTCGATGCCGTACGCGAGTGCACTTGCCGTAGGTTCGTTGATAATACGCAGTACCTCAAGTCCGGCTATCTTTCCGGCGTCCTTGGTTGCCTGGCGCTGGGCATCATTGAAATATGCCGGCACCGTGATGACCGCTTTTGCGATCTTCTCGCCAAGGTACGCCTCGGCATCGATCTTCAGCTTCTGCAGGATCATTGCGGAGATTTCCTGCGGGGTATATCCTTTACCGTCAATATTGATTTTTTCTCCTGTTCCCATCTTCCGCTTGATGGACTGGATGGTTCGCTGGGGGTTGGTCACGGCCTGCCGCTTTGCAAGACTGCCGACAAGGCGTTCGCCTTCTTTGGTGAATGCAACGACCGATGCCGTCGTCCGCCCGCCTTCGGAGTTCGGGATAACGATGGGTTTTCCCGCTTCCATGATCGACATACAGGAAAAGGTTGTTCCCAGATCGATACCCAGAACTTTCTCTTTTGCCATAATTTATGCCTCCTGATCTCTCTGATTTCCTTTTGATACAGCCACTTTTGCGTACCTGATCACTTTGTCATTCATCCGGTACCCGCGGGATATTTCATCGATAACTGTCCCTTCGGTCTCATCCGAGGGGACGTGAACTATCGCTTCATGTTCCGCGGGATTGAATGGTCTTTTCAGTGATTCTATGGGTGTGATGCCGTGACGCCCCAGCTGTTCCGCGAGGAGTTGCCGGATCTGCGTGACGCCTTCACGCAGGTGCAGGTCGTCCGCCCTGAGAGCCCGTTCAAAATTGTCAAGAACCTCGAGGAGATCGACTGCGAACCGTTCGTTCGCGAGAGCCGCAACCGATTCCCGTTCACGTGCAGTACGTTTTTTAAAATTTTCAAAATCAGCAGCAAGTCTCAGGAACTGATCATTCAGATCACTCAGAGCTTTTTTCTGCTTCTCCAGTTCCTGTGCACTAGAGGGGGATTCGGGGAGCAGGGTTTCCGGTGAAGGAAATTCCTGCTCTTCGTCCTGTTCTGACTTGCGTTCTGCATCGTCCATAGTACATCCCGTTCGATGTTCAAATAACTATTGTATTGTAGTTCTATATAAATATTGACATCTTCTCCGTTCAGGATTCGATGAAATGAGGTTGTTTTGGAGAACAGGGCTGAATTAATCTTATGATTAAACAACCGAGCATGGCAAGCGCTTTAATTGCAGTTGAATAGTAATTTAATTTAAAAAATTTCCGGTGAAAATTTCCTTTTGGACAATAATCAGCATACGGGGATTGTATCTCCATACCTTTTTCTTTCCTGTCCAGCATACACTAGACCATGAAGTGGGCATTGCTCTCAGTCTGGGACAAGAAGGGTATTATTGAGTTTGCGCAGGTGCTGGCCGAACTGAAGTACAATATCATGAGTTCCGGGGGCACGGGAAAGGCCCTTGCCGGAGCCGGGGTGAAATTTACGGAAGTGTCAAGTTACACCGGTTTTCCCGAGATGATGGACGGTCGGGTCAAGACACTTCACCCCAAGGTCCACGGGGGACTTCTCGGCCGCAGGCAGATAGATGATGCGGTCATGGCAAAACATGGCATTAGTCGTATCGACCTGCTGGTCGTGAACCTGTATCCTTTCGAGGCAATGTTGCAGAAAGAGCTGAACCTCGAATCAATGATCGAGTATATCGATGTCGGCGGCCCTGCCATGATCAGGGCAGCAGCAAAAAATTACAAGGATGTCGCTGTCGTCGTTGATCCTGAGGACTACCCGGAAATTATCCATGCTATACGGAGTGATGGCATTTCTGCTGAAGAGCGTTTCCGGCTTGCGAAGAAAGCATTTGCACGGACAGCGGCCTATGACGCAGCGATCAGTAATTACCTGTACAGGCTTGACTCCCCGTTCCCGGAGACATTTACCGTCCAGTTCAGTCACGGCCGTGCATTGCGGTACGGCGAGAACCCCCATCAGCTGGCAGCAGTGTATGGCAGCCGGGGGATCGCGGGGACGGAACCCCTTCAGGGAAAACAGATGTCCTACAATAATTACCTGGATGTCAATGCCGGTGCGGCACTCCTCCGCGAATTTGACGAGCCGGCCGCCGTTATTGTCAAGCACAATAACCCCTGCGGTGTTGCGACCAGCCCGGATATTCTTGATGCGTATCTTACGGCACGGGAAGTTGATCCGGTCTCGGCGTATGGCTCGGTTGCCTGCCTGAACCGGGAAATAACCCGGAAGACAGCAGAAGAGATCTGCAAAACGTATGTCGAAGTCATTGTTGCCCCTTCGTTCTCTCATGATTCCCTTGAAGTCATGAAAAAGAAAGAGACCATGCGGGTGCTCCCCCTTCCCCAAAGATCCGAATCTGATGAAATCCGGACCATTGACGGTGGGGTCCTGACCCAGCGGACTCCCCCTGTACCAGGAGCACTGGCAGGTTATTACTGATCGTGACCCGTCCGCCGATGAGATGAAGGCTCTTCAGCTGGCCTGGAAAGTGTGCAGGCACACAAAAAGCAATACTATCATCTTTGCGGACCGGAACCGCACCCTGGGAATCGGCGCCGGCCAGATGAGCAGGGTGGATTCCGCAAAGATTGCCATTGCGAAGGCATGTGCCTCGCTGAAAGGATCTTCCGTAGCCTCAGATGCGTTCCTCCCGTTCCCGGATACCCTTGAAGTTGCGGCTGCAGCAGGGGCAACTGCCCTCGTCCAGCCGGGCGGCTCCATCCGCGACAAGGAAGTGATCGAAGCAGCGAACCGTCTCCACATGGCAATGGTTTTTACGGGCGTCCGGTACTTCAGGCACTGAATTTTATCAATATTTTTCGATTCAGACGCAAATTTTGCGATAAATTTATATTTTGCGAAGTTGTCAGTTCTTTAAATCGTTTGTGGCATGGAAAGTCACGGATGGTTCAGAATAATTACTGTGGTGAATTGTATGGATTACGGAAAAATGGTAGGTGACTCTTTTGCGTATGCCAAGGAGGGTCTCGTTGGAAAGTGGGTGAAGTGGATCCTGCTGATCATCAGCTGTATTATCTTCCCGTTCATTCTGGGATACATGATGCGGATCTTCAAGGGTGCTGCCCCTTCGCCGGAACTCGGGGACTGGGGAGGGTTATTTATCGACGGGGTCAAATTGTTTGTCGTGGCGCTAATCTATGCCATACCGATCCTCATCCTGGAATTCCTTGCACTGGGGACGGTCATGGCATCGGCCATGATGACCGGGAATACATCTGCCATGATGACCGGCCTGGCAGGTGCTGGAGCCATCGCGATCCTCCTCGTCATTGTGGCAGTCGTAATCGGCCTGATCACAGCGACTGCGTATGTCCGTTTTGCCCGCACCGGCAGTTTCGGGGAAGCGTTCAACTTCGATGCAATCTTCGCCCATATTGGCAAGATCGGGTGGGTTCCCTACATCATCGCACTGATCATCATGGTCATTATCCTGGGAATTATCGAAGGCATCTGTATGCTCATCCCGAAAGTCGGGATCGTCATCCTGCTCATCATCTTGCCATTCCTGGTTCTCTTCTATTCCCGCTACCTGGCCCTGCTCTATGACAGTGCAGGAACAGCATAATCACCAAATTTTTTTACAGAACCTCGTGGTCCGGTTCTTGTTGAGTACATATTTATTTCCGGTTTTACAACGTTTGTCCGGGCCGAAAAAACAACCAGCCGGATTAGGTACTGAATGAAAAAGTCAAAAAAAAAATTATTCGCAATCAGTAAGGGGCTCTCATCGCTCCCTCTGCGGCGGCGATTCTGTCATTTATCTCATGGACAGGAAAGTGAAAATCCTGTCTGACAGGCAACAGCTATCAGGTTTATTCGCTGGAGAACCTGGCAGCAGCACCGATGAAGTCTTTCGCAAAGGCAGGAGAGAAATATGAATGGGTATATGAGCCAAGGGCATTGTGTGCGATGAGCCCGTCCTGCCCGCCGGCTATTCCCTTTCCGCGGGAAAGACTGAAGGCATATCGAGCATCAGTATCCGGAACGATCCGCGAGTAATGGAATTCATGGCCGAGAATTTCCTGTTTTCCGGAGATAAATGAACAGTTCCCGATTGCTTCGCCTTTGACATACCCCAGCGCCTGGATACGGCCGGTCATTTCCGAGACTGCCGGAAGTACACCTGCCATCCGGTACGTTTTTTCTGCTGTGATCTCGCGGGTGAGATACATGAGCCCGCCACATTCTGCATAGAGCGGCATCCCCTTATCCACCAGGCACCTGATGTCGTCCCTGCACCTGCATGTTTCCAGAGACCTGAGGTGGAGTTCCGGATACCCGCCGCCAAGATACACCCCATCGACATCGGGAAGCCGGTCCGACAACGGGCTGAAAAATACAAGATCTGCACCCATGGTCAGGAGGCGATCGAAATTGTCCTGGTAATAAAAACAGAATGCAGAGTCTATAGCCACACCGATACGGGCACGGATCGGTTCCCCGTGTTCCTTGCGGGAAACTGAGACAAGGGGGGGGGCAGTTCCGGCAGCAGCAGTGATCGCGTCCAGGTTGCAAAACTCTTCGATGAGACGGCCTGTTTCATTCAGTACTCCGGACTCATGGGCCATGACGAGGCCGAGATGACGGCTCCCGACGGTGATATCCTCCCTCTTCGGGATCCATCCGAATACCGGTACCTGCAGGAAAGATCCTATCATATCCCGGTGACGCGGGCTCCCGATCCTGTTCACGATTATCCCTGCAATGTCCAGGGATGGATCATATTCACGGAATCCTTTCACCAGAGCATGGACACTCCGCGACATTCCTTTGGCATCTACGACAAGGATGACAGGTGCATGGAGGATCCGTGCGACATGCGCAGTGCTTGAAAGATCCGATCCGTCGACCCCGTCAAACATTCCCATGACGCCTTCGATGACCGCAATATCAGCGTCTGCCGTTGCCCGCGAGAATGTACTGGCGCACCCGTCTTCGCCCATCATAAAAGGGTCCACGTTTCTTGAAGACCGGCCGCAGATGGAAGTATGGTGCGAGGGGTCGATAAAGTCAGGGCCGACCTTGAACGGCTGAACCGTCAGCCCGCGGGCAACAAGAGCTGCCATGATCCCGCTTGCGACAGTCGTCTTTCCGCACCCGCTATGAGTCCCGGCAATGAGAATACGCGGGATGGTCATGCATCATCGCCGGCCAGAATGGGTGTCTTGATCCGGATAGTGCTTCCATCGAGAGCGATAGCACTGAGAATAAGTACCGATACTGAGACCAGAAATGTCCGCACCAAACCCGGTCCCGGTCTGATAGGAGCACCTTCCCGTCACGGAGCACATCCTGAGTGACGAGAGAAGAAAAATGAAGGCCCCTGCCACCGCGGGGAGGGACAGCCTGTCGCTGCTCTCACCAACCGACGGTCCAACCGGTAAATTCCTTCTCTGCAAACAGAGAGAGACCGCAGTCCGGGAAATACCTCCGTGAAGAAGAAGAAAACCTTCCGTGATATCCATGTTATCACCCCGTTGGTATTAATTAAAAATTACTTGATTTAACTCTGTTTTGTTTGGATTAATGGTTAATCACGACGGTATATATATATTCTGACTTTTCACCCGATGTTTCGGCTCCGATAAAGAGTTCCGTTGATACGATAGGATAAAGTATGATGGCTTTACTCAAAATGATCGAAGTAAACGGGTAGGATAAAGTGCTATTTTAGTTCCTGATTTTTACATAAAATCTTTTGTAAACAGCACTCCTATCAGTAATTCTCACGCTCCTGGGGGCTGCGGCATGTTGAATCACGAAGAGTGGAGACACGAAAAGAACCCGCAGGATTCTTCGAACAAAGGCTCCGCAGCCAGAGATTTTCCCATGGAAATCTTCTTTACAGCCTTCGGTTGACCCCACCGCTGTTGCGACTCCCACAAAGCGATAGACTTGTATACAGATTCCATAACGCGAAAAGCTATACCGTGATTCATTGAAACTTTTTCTCTTTCCATTTTGGTTACAAAATTTTTTTCGAAAATATCGTCGTAAAATAAAAAAATTTAGGATCTGGATTTATCCTTTACCCGATCTCATGTACTCTGTTACATTACCGAAAAAGGTTCGGAATTTTACCAAGAGAGTTGAAGTGCTCACCTAATTACTCTTTCCCGGGAAGTTTTTCAGAGGATATAACAAGAATGTGGATTGTAAAACCCCTCATTCGCGGATTATTTATTTTTCTTCCGGTATCTGTTTACCAAATAAACGATCCCGATTATCGCCGCGATAATTATGACCAGATAGATGGGATTTGAAACTATAGCGTTAACCCCCGCCGGTCGAGTTACATCTACCGTGACTTTCATAGTATCTGATGTATAGGCATTGTCCAGCGCGTCACGGTATTGAATCTGTGAGTCCAGTCCGTACTCTTTGATGTTGGCTGTACGGTCGACACTGACAATATATGAAGCAGTTGCCGATTGACCAGGACTCAGGTCTCCAAGGAAGGCAATATCATCATCGCTGGTAAATGGATCTACAGCGCTGATAAGGGCCTGGGCACTGTAGACCGTGGCATCACCGGTGTTTTTAAATCCAACCGTTATGGCATTTTTCTCTCCGGGATTGAGCACAGACGGCGGGGAGATGACATCAAAATCAACTTTGCCTCCGACCGGTATACCAAAGGTATCGCTCCGGGAAGTAACATAGTCGCCCTCGGTATTCTGGTAGACTACCACAACATCGACAGGATACGTTTGTTTCTGTGCATCGCTGGTGACTGCCACCTTGTACGTGCAGTTGACAACGCTTCCTGCGGGAAAATCCCCGATGTAGACACTGCTGTCAACCGGTACAATAGGGCTCTGACCGTTCTGAAGAATCCTGACAATTGATTTGCTTCCATCCTCATAACCGGTATTTTTGATCGTCATATTGATGTAACCTTCAGTGCCGACATTCAGGTCTTCGGGTGTTGCTGAAAGTACAGCGACAGAGACATCCGGTGTTATGTTGATCGGGACATTTACCGTCACGTTTTCGGTTTTATAGGTATACCTGATGGTATCTTCACCGTATTGGTCTGCTGTATACAGATATGTATAATTCAGCCACAGGGGGATATTGTAAATGCCGGCAGCAGCATCAGAATTGATTTTTGTTGAGAAGACCGCATTGACGGTGCTGCCTCCGTCAAGATCTCCCAGCATCTGCGCATCAGATTTTATTATAATAGGCGCATAGCTCGGCTGGATGGCAGCAGTAAGAAATTTTGCCGTGTTCGGGAGGTCAGTGCGGTCAACAATTCCTGAATCAACAAATTTAAATTCGTTGAGACCGGTGTTCTGAATTACGATAGCCAGCTGAACCGTGTCTCCCGCTTCAAATTGATTTGTCCCCGAGATATAAGCAGACAGTTCCGGACTCCCTGCCATATATTTCGTTCCGGCCGTAACCGGGGCAATCAATCCTATACATAGGATCAATAAAAGAAATGCGCATTTTTTTATGTCTGCCATCAGCAATTTCTCCGTAAGATGTTGATATTACTCAGTGCTCTGAAGGTATGATTGTTTATTTGTCGACATGACATAATTATTTTTTATTGAATGAACTGATATAACGATGTCGTATTATTATTAATTTGGTTTTTTATTATTATTGCGGGTTCTTCTGGACTCGATGTCCGGATAGGTCCATGATCGTATTCTGTACTCGATAGCGATAACAGGGTCATACGGATAAATGACCGGTATCTCAATTTTATCGGCAGGACCCGGATTGGTGTTTCAGGTAATCATATATCCTGCAAAACCGGCGTACCACTCAATTTTTACCAGCATCAAGTCATTACTCGACCCTATAATTCATGATCGAGAAATAACCATCAAAGACGACTCTGATCGCATTTTTTGAAATACTTAATATCCATGAAAACCTGTACTGTGGATGATGAACATAAAATTCCTGCCCGTGGCTTTTGCAATCCTCATGCTATCCATTGCGCTGTTTTCCGGATGCGTGGCGCCGCCAAAGGATGTAGTTCCTCCAGCAGAGACCGTGACAGGAGGTGAAGGAGGGTCCTCTTCCGGCACCACAAATAGTAATGCGGGTCAGGCAAACCCGGGAATGACGACACCGGCGTTAGTTGCCCAGGCAACAGTTTACCCGACCCAGACCAGCACTCCCACCCTGTACCAGACGCAGCCGGTTTTTACCCCGGTTCCTGAAGACCAAGTCTGCCTGATCTACAAGGATAGCTTTAACATGACCTTTCAAGTCAAGACGATCGCAAAGAGTTTTGATCTCAAGAATCCGCCCATGTATATCAACTACACTCTCACCAATCCTTTCAATGTTACCGGCACGAAGATATCACAATCACAATACAACAATCAAGCAGGAAGCACGATTCCATACTCGTATTACGCGCCGTATTCCTATTTTGAGGTCACGGTCAGAAACGCAACAACCGGTGAAATTTATACCCAGGACGGGTTTGGCACCAAGTATGACCAAAACCTGAACAAGACGATCCAGATAAATACTCCCGGCCAACTGCTGATTGAAATGAAGGGATTCAACGTGACGCCCACCGTCGGTTTCTGGGTTAAACCCTCACAGAATCTCAACGAGAGTGTCGATCTCTCTACCACCGAGTGCGAGACTCAGGCATATGTCAAAAGATTAAACCAGATTGGACCAATTTTTTTAACGTAATGTTCCCGGCAATGGATCAAAACCATGAAAATAATTCTTTTATGGTCAATTATTTAAGCGATGAAAACGTTTAAAGTAAGGCAGGCAGTAATTGCGTCCCGGTGGGGTAGTGGACATCCTAGAAGCCTGCGGAGCTTTTGACCCGGGTTCAAGTCCCGGCCGGGGCGTCTTGTTTTAAAAACTTCCGGAACCGTATCTGTCCCCTTTTTAAACTTCTGAATCTTCAGAGGATCTGGTTGACATAAAGGGATGCGTAGACGCAGCTGACAATCGCACCGACGGCAAGCAGGATCCCGACAATTGCAATATCTTTTGACTTCATGACAGATACATCCGTAATAGTAGAGTACCTGAGTTTTCAGCAGGCCGATTGACTAAGTTATACCTTAACGTATATAGTTGTTCATCCTTGCCTTATAATCTTCTTAACGACCCGGCAGATAATCGCAGACATTGGTACAGTGCCGGGACCATTGCCCTTTGGCATTACTCCTGTCCTACCACTAACTTCTTTACCTGTCCCGACATTTTCTCGTACAGGAAGGATCCGGTTGCAGTTTTCACCAGGAAGTGACGAGATCTACGCCGAAGCGCTTGCCCTGCATGCAAAGCACCACGGGAAACTTGAGATCCGACCGAAAGTACCGTTGAGGGATAAGGCCGACCTTTCCCGGGCGTATACGCCGGGCGTTGCCGAAGTGTGCCGTGAGATCATAAAAGACAGGAACCTCGCCTATAAGTATACGCTTAAAGCGAATACCATTGCGATAGTCACCGACGGCTCTGCCGTTCTCGGTCTTGGGAACATCGGGGGATACGCAGCGATCCCGGTCATGGAGGGAAAAGCGATCCTTTTCAAGGAGTTTGCCGGTGTCGATGCATTCCCGATCTGTTTCGAGAGCTATGAGACCGATTTTACTGACCAGGTAAAAAATATTGCACCAGTCTTCGGGGGCATCAACCTAGAGGATATTGCAGCCCCGAAATGTTTTGAGGTCGAGGACGCGCTTCAGGACATCGGGATACCGGTTATGCACGACGACCAGCACGGAACTGCGGTTGTTGTTCTCGCAGCACTTCTGAATGCCTGCAAAGTCACCGGCAAAAAATACCCTGACCTGAATATCGTGATCTGTGGTGCCGGAGCAGCAGGTTTTGCAATCACCCGGCTGCTGAAATGCATCGGGTATAACCCGGACGTCTGTACAACGGTCAATGAGATCATTGTCTGCGACACCAAGGGGACCATCTTCCGGGGACGTGAAGGACTCTACAAGAACAAGTACAAGTTTATCATTGCCGAAGAGACCAACAAGCCGGCACTCTGCGGGTCTCTCGCTGACGCGGTGAGAGGCGCAGACGTTTTTATCGGCGTCTCTGCCCCGGACGTCCTCTCTGAAGAGATGGTCAGGTCGATGAACAGGGATGCCATCGTATTCGCCATGGCAAATCCGGTCCCTGAAATCTGGCCGGACGCTGCCAGGCACGCAGGGGCTGTCGTCGTAGGGACCGGGAGAAGCGATTTCCCCAACCAGATCAACAACGTTCTCGCTTTCCCGGGGATCTTCCGCGGTGCCCTCGATGCCCGCGCGACCCGTATCACGGATGAGATGAAGATCGCAGCAGCGCATGCAATTGCGGAGTATGTACAAAAACCCCGCCATGACCGGATCCTTCCCAACATCCTTGACAAGGGTGTGACGCAGGCCGTTGCAAAAGCCGTGTCAGAAGCGGCAATACTGTGCGGCTGCAGCCGGAACCTCGATTGAAAAAGGTCAGCAAGACCCCCATCTCGTACCGCGGGCTGCCTCACTTCCTTTCTGACAGAGATCGTGGTACATCATCCAGAGTCCTTCGCAACCGGGCAATTCCCGCAGGAACATCCCCGGTCCTCCGAAAGACAAGGCCGGTTTTACCGGAGATACAAAGAAGAGTTCGCCATTTTCCTTTTGCAGGCAGGGTGTACAAAGGACATTGCGGACAGGTACAGTGGATACCTTCATCATCGGTTGCGCCCGGATACGTTCTTCCCCCGTCTTCTCCCGGACGGATTCAGGCCACTGCTGAAATGCATCCGGGATGCCCGCCACCCTGAACGCATTCATCCATATCCGGTGATCTCGTAATCGATGGATGTTGATCTCTTCGCGCATTCCTTGCCATGCACCAGCACTTCATCCACCATCTTTTTCAGAAGCGCCGGATAAACGGCGCCGACCATCTCCTGCACGGGCTTGCCGTCACAGAAGAACTTGAACGTGGGGGTGCTTCGCACGCCGTACCGTTCGGCAGTCCACGGGCTGGTCATGACGTTCAGGCGGATAAAGACAACGGTGTCGCGGTATTCGGCAGCATAATTCCTGAAATACGGTTCTATCTGGCGACAGAACGCGCAGCTGGGGGAATAGAACATCACGGCAACGGGTTTTGCAGATTTCTCAACGGACTTCTCCCAAGTAAGATCTGAAGCTTCAGGAAGTAATTCCGGTGGAGATTGTTCTGCCGGGACAGCCGGTATCAGTGGCAACGGCCCGGGTATTGCCGGGGACTCCTCAGGATTATCTGGCATCGCTTCTCAGGCAGACATCAGAGTCTGCCAAGAAATAGCTTTGCGTAAGGAATGATTCCACGACGGCAATACCGGAGGAATGGCCCGGGAAACCGTTCCGGAATAGTGCTATTGTATGTTTTTTAACGTTCAGGTCAATATGAAAATACAGGTGGGAAAGGGTGACGGACATATGCAGATGAGGATTGGCGGAACTGGAACGGGCTCGCTTGACGGGACATCGATAGAAGTAATAAATCCGGCGACCGGTGAACTGGTCGACCGGGTTCCCTCCGGGTCTTCCGAAGACGTGAACCGGGCGGTTGAGGCAGCAGAGGCAGCATTTGCCGGCTGGAAGCAGAAAACCGCCAGGGAACGGGGGATGATCCTCTTCCGTGCCGCAGGGATCGTGCGCGAGCGGCACCGCGATGTCGCCCGTCTCCTTACAACCGAACAGGGAAAACCGCTGAAAGAATCGATCGATGAAGTGCGGGGGTTTGCCGGCATCCTTGAATTCTATGCAGGTATATCTGCCCACCAGACCGGAGAGCTGTCCCGTCTTGGCCCGGCGGGGGACTGCCTCGTCACCCGGGAACCACTCGGTGTCTGCGGGGCCATCATCCCCTGGAATATGCCGGTGATAATCATGGGCTGGAAAGTGGGGCCTGCCCTGCTTGCCGGAAATACCCTCGTGCTCAAACCGGCATCGTCAACCCCCCTCGCAAACCTCACCCTGGCAGGGATCCTTGAGGAAAGCGGTCTTCCGCCGGGAGTACTCAACGTCGTTACCGGGAGGGGAGAGACGGTCGGGGAAGCCCTCGTCCGGCACCCGCTTGTGCGGAAGATCTCGTTTACCGGCAACAGCGAGACCGGTGGGAAGATACGGGCACTCGCCGCGGCCCACCCAAAAGAGCTGACACTCGAACTGGGGGGTTCGGATCCCATGATCGTTATGGACGATGCCCATATTGACAAGGCAGTAGAAGGAGCGATCAGGGGCAGATTCTACAACGCCGGGCAAACCTGTACTGCAGTCAAGCGCCTGTACGTCCACGAAAAGGTTGCCGGGACGTTTCTCCGGAAACTGAAATCTCGCATCGATGCATTGAATGTCGGAAACGGCCTTGGCCCGAAAACGGAGATGGGGCCCCTGAACAGTGCGGTCCAGCGGGAACGCATCGCCCGGCTGGTTGAAGAAACCCATGAGAATAATGACGGCACCGTCCTTTCCGGTGGCTGCCCACTCACGGGAAAAGCGTATGAAGCGGGATTTTTTTACCGCCCGACCCTGGTTTCTGATGTCTCCGGGCGTTCACGGCTGCTGACGGAGGAAGTATTCGGCCCGGTCCTGCCGGTCATGACGGTACCGGACCTCGACGCCGCTATTCAGGAAGCCAATACCACCCGGTTCGGCCTCGGGGCCTCAGTCTGGACTGCCAATATCCATACCGTCCGGAAAGTATTTGACAATGTGCATGCCGGGATCATCTGGGTCAACCGCCACCTCACGGTTCCCCCGGAGATTCCGTTCGGGGGCGTGAGCGAAAGCGGCATTGGCAGGGAGAACGGAAGCCACGCGCTCGAGCAGTATTCCCGGACCAAGACCTTGTTCTTGGGCTGGTAAAAGACGGGATTTATCTCTTTTTCATCCGCAGAACGATTGCCGCACCTGCACATGCACCGATGCAGGCCAAAGCGGAAACGGGTGCCTTTTTTGTCGCGGGGGGATAGTTCGCGGTCGTGAGATTCACAACAGCCGGGATTGTGGTCACTGTTATCGGTGTTGCAGGGACTGCAGGAGTGACAGAGACATTGGCTACCGGTATCTGAGGAAGGAGGTTGAATGTTGCCGACCCGGTGACAGCCACGGTTATACCCGAGACCTGCACAAGGTATTCATCCGGAGTCCAGCCGGTAGTATTCACCTTGAACGACCACTGATTATACCCCTCCGATCCCTGGATCACCGTGACCATGCCGGAAGCTCCGCTGACACCGGACGGCCGGGTTTTTTTTGTCGGGTAGAACGAGGACGAAGTGACCTGAACCAGGAGGTTGTCACCTGCGGCGAGATTCGTGGAACCGCCAATCGTGAACTGGTCGCCGGTCATGTGTTCTCCGACAGGGTTGATAAACGTGCTGGGGTTCCCGATACTGAAGGTGACCGATGCAAATGTATCGTCAACATTCTGGCTGTTTATGGCCTGCATGAGGGCAGCGGCTGAATAGGGGCTCTGGAGGCTTCCGGCCCCGGTGAGCTGGAAGATTGCGATCCCGGTCTGCCGGTTGATCACCTTACCGGTTGCCGGATCGTAGGTTATATCGAACTGCCCGTTCATCATCGGGTGCTGGATGAGCATAACATACTGGCCGGAAGCCAGGTTCCGGGTGTCCGCAGATTTCAGTTCGTACGTGTAAGTATTGTCGTCATTCACCATGACATTGTCAATTTTTACGTAGTTCGTACCTATCAGCCAGATCTGAAGCCCGTTGGACGGGTGCCCGGTGGCAATCCCATGGATATACACGGGATCCCCCTGGGATATCGTCGGAAGTGATGTCTGGGGTGAACCCGGGGAGAGATCCAGGGCGGTTGATGGCACGATCAGGAGGAAGGCGATACCCGCCACAAGGGCGAGTGCCCGGACCCTGCCATCGGGTAAATATACTGACGGTTTCATGGGAATCTTCCTGCAGTTATCCGGTACCTGATGATCCGCGAATAGATGTAGCTTCCTGAACGTGAGAGTGTCCTGTTACCACCAATCACCACGGTGAGAATAGCAGACCTAGGGGAAAGCGTTCGTTTACGCATGTTTCAAGAAAGATCCGAAAGGCTGTACAAGAGCATTCGGGTAAACGAGTGGGAGGAGTAAGCCTCCTTCTGTTCCAGCGGCATTCAGCTATGCGCCATACCCGGACGGATACCGGACGATCCATAGTCCTGTTCTGGCTTGCACCCGCAGGGGTTCGCCGTTTCACCGATTCCTGTCTGTGAGCGCTCAACGGGTTACTCGCAGGGGAACCCTGCTTCATGCCTTGGGGGCTTTCTCCGCATCATCACTGAAAACAGGCCGTGTCGTTTCTGTGCCATTGCCGTGACTCTCGCCACCCGTACTTGCGTACGGCTGCGTGACCGGTGGGTGGGAGGACTTTCCTCAGCGACTCTGCAAGTCACCGTCGGCCGCTCTCTCCCTCTCCTGTAATCATGGGTTCGGTAAGAAGATAAGGCCAGCGCTGGTGCGGGGGGGGGGGATGAGCCGGATGTACGGGTTCGATAGATTGTTAAACAAGGTGCACTATAGACAGTGACAGGCAAAGGGTAATGGCCATGTTATCCAGTGACGAGGGGATGGCTGCACTGCGTCTGGCACGCGGTGCTGTTGAACATGCAGTTGCAAAAAAACCCAGACCGGCACGGGATTCCGCACCGGTCTTTGGTGAAAAACGAGGAGTGTTCGTCACCCTGACCGAGAATAGCTGTCTCCGCGGCTGCATCGGGCTCCCCTACCCGGTGATGCCGCTGGGTGATGCCATCGAACATGCCGGGGCGGCAGCTGCGCTCGAAGACCCCCGCTTCCCACCGGTGCGGAAAGAAGAACTGCCGGGGATACGGATTGAAGTGACCATCCTGAGCGTCCCGGAATGCCTCGAAGGAACGCCGGAGCAGCGTCCGGGCCGGGTGGTCGTGGGAAAACACGGGCTTATCATCCGGGGCATGGGTACGAGCGACCTCCTGCTCCCTCAGGTAGCAACTGAATACTCCTGGGACGCAAAAACATTCCTCGATCATACCTGTACGAAAGCAGGACTCTCCACCGGCTGCTGGAAATCCCCGCATGTCGAAGTGCTCACGTTCGAAGGCCAGATCTTTACCGAGCATATCTGAAGGCGCAACCGTTTAACCTGAACACAGCACATAGAAAGGGACACTACGGTGCGGCATGGCAATTGCATTTGAAAGCCTGTACAGCGATATCGGAGGGCGCTGCGGGAAACTGACAATAGGGAAAAAGACGGTCAGGACTCCTGCGCTCCTCCCGGTGATCAACCCCCACCTCCAGCTGGTAACCCCGCATGAGATTCAGGAGATGGGCGTTGAGGCGATCATCACCAACGCCTACATCATCTCCCAGAGCAGGCAGTTCCGCGAACGTGCCCTGACCGAGGGGTTGCATAAGGTCCTTGGGTTCGACGGCGTGATCATGACCGATTCCGGTTCGTTCCAGCTCTCGGTCTACGGGCAGGTTTCCATCACCAGCACCGGGACCCTGGCATTCCAGCGGGATATCGGAAGCGACATCTGGGTGCCGCTCGATATTCCCACATCGCCGGCCTCCGACCGGGAGACAGCGGAACAGGAACTGGCAGTTACCCTGCGGCGGCTGGCCGAGGCACGGGAGGTCTTCGGCAGGGATGCCCCGATCGCCGGACCGGTACAGGGCGGTATCTTTGAAGACCTTCGGGAACAGGCGGGGCGGGATGTGTCCGGCATGGGGTTTTGGTTCTGCCCGATCGGGGCCGTGGTCCCGCTCATGGAATCGTACCGCTACCGCGACCTTGTCAGCGTGGTCATGGCAGCCAAACGAACCCTCTCCCCGGCTGCCTGCACCCACCTGTTTGGCGCCGGCCACCCGTCGATGTTCGCGCTTGCCACCGCGATGGGTTGCGACCTGTTCGATTCGGCGGCCTATGCCATTTACGCGAAAGCCGGGCGGTACCTGACCGTTCACGGGAGCTTCCGGCTGGACGAACTGGCCGATCTCCCCTGCGCCTGTTCAGTATGTCGTACGTATACTGCCGAAAAGCTCCGCACCGCCCCGGACCGGGAACGCCTGCTCGCACTCCATAACCTGTACGTGACCCTCGCCGAGATCTCCCGGATCCGGCAGGCCATCGTTGACGGCACGCTCTGGGAGCTGGTGGACGAGCGCTGCCGCGGTCACCCGCAGCTGCTCTCCGGTTACCGGGCCCTGCTCGGGCATGTGCCGTCCCTTGAACTGCACGACCGGGTCACCAAGCGCCGGTTCTTCTACCGGGGCGACGAGAGTTGCGCGAGAACCGAAGTGCTGCACTACCAGCAGATGCTTTCCCGCCTGAGACTTGAAGACACCGTCCTGGTCTCGTTCGACGGCAATGAGATTGAAGGGTTCAAAGATACCCTGCTCTTCCGTCCCCCGTTCGGCCCCTACCCCCGCGAGCTCGGGGAGACATTCCCGATCGGGCCAAGCGAGGTCCCGGAATGGGATGAACCGATGGTTCGCCAGGGATGCCAAGGGGTTCGTTTGCTCTGCTCAACCCATCCCGGCAGCAGGATTGCAGTCTCCTGCAGCGCGAGATGGGAACCCGTAGTCCGTAAGGAACTGGGAGAGATCGAGGTGCTGTATAATGCGGTATAACATCCGGAAACGGGACGGGCTCGCCCGTACCGCCACCCTTGAACTGGACGGGGCCAGACAACCTCTTCCTGCTGCAGCCGACTGTGAGGACCTGTTCCCGGCCCTTCGTTCCCTTTCGGGGACAAACCTCCCGCTCTGTGCCCCGGCACACCTTGTTCAGGCGTATCCTCCGCTTGGATCAGGACAGCCAGTGCAGGTCCACCCCTTCCTTGACAACCGGGCGCAGAGCGGCGACTGTGTCATGGTCGCAGGCTGGCATATCGCATTTGCCAACCCCCGGAGTTATGTCGACTGGCTTGTCGGGCTCAAGGAGAAGACACCTGCCGACACGGCATGGTATGCCCCGGCCGCTGCGCTCCCGTCAAACGTGGCCACCCTCTGTTATTCGGGGTTTGACCTGTTCGACTACCGGGCGGTTGACCTGAGATCCGCACAGGATCTCTTCTGTATTCCCGAAGGTGAATTCCCTGCCGGTATGCAGAAAAGCGGGACCTGTTCGTGTGCCGGGTGCCGGAACGGTGATCTCCGGGAACACAATCGCGAGGCCCTCTGCAGGGAAGTCGCTCTCGCAGCCCGGTTTATCGAGGCCGGAATGTTGAGGGACCTTGTCGAGTCCCGCTGCCGGCTCGATGCCAATCAGGTCGCCATTCTGCGCCATCTCGATAATCACTACCCGTTCATGGAGCAGCACCTCCCCATCGCTCGCAGCGGGGTCATGCGGGCCAACTCGGGAGAGTCCATCCAGCGGGCCGAAGTCCGCCGGTTTGCGGAACGGGTACTGACCCGGTACATCCCCCCGAAGACGGATGTCGCAGTTCTCCTCCCCTGTTCGGCAAAAAAACCCTATTCCCTTTCGCAGAGCCACCGGAAATTCCAGCAGGCTGTCGGGGGCCGTGCCCACGAGCTGATCGTCACCTCCCCGCTCGGGCTCGTGCCGCGGGAACTGGAATGTGTCTACCCGGCGGGGCATTACGATGTTCCGGTCACCGGTTACTGGGACGCGGAAGAACGGGCAGTAATCGCCGGTATCCTCGCCCGGTACTTCGAACGTCACCATAACCGGCGCATCATTGCCCATCTCGACGGCGGGGCGCTCGCGGTCGTGAGGGCAGCCGCCGTTGCGTGTGGGATAACCCTTGAATATTCCGGGTACTGAACACCTTACCGGTGCGAAGGCTCTCAATGCTCTCGATTCAGCACTTGCGGGAGAACACAGGATCAAGGATGACCGGCTGCACGGCATGGTTTTGTACCAGTTTAACTGCGACATTGATACGAGAGGGATATCCCTCAGGGGGCATTTCCCGGAATTGTTCTACAGCAGGGGCTTGACCCAGCTCTTCTCTATCGACACCGGCACAGGCCTGCTCCGCCCCACCTTTGACGGGTGGGACCTCATCCCGGAAGGATACCGGGTATACATTGACGACTTCATCCCGGAAGGGGACGTACTCGTCCCGGGCGTCACCCGGGCTGACCCGGGCATACGGGTCGGTGACGAAGTGCTGGTCACGGGCGCGCGGGCCGTTGCTACCGGTCGTGCTGCCCTCCCGACGGAGGAGATGGCCCGGTCCCGCCGCGGTGTAGCCGTACGCGTGCGTAAAATAAAAAGGGTCTAGGTTCAACTGGTACGATACATTGCAGATTATCCATGGAGTGAAAAGGTTGTCCCGTATCGAAAAAACCGATCAAGCGAGGTGGGAATTGTGAGTACCCCCATCGCCGCACAGGATGAAAAGGGTACAATCCCGACAGGTCCGAAAGGCCCGACCGCAATGCCGGTCGTGGTCGCCGTTCCAAAAGAGCTGGCCCTGGGGGAACAGCGCGTGGCGACAGGTACCGGAGGTTGTCCAGAATCTCACGAAGTCAGGTCTCGAGGTCCGGGTCGAGCATGACGCGGGAACAGGCGCGTACTACCCTGACGAACTCTTCACGGCTGCCGGTGCGAAGATCGTAACCAGCCGGACAGACCTGCTGGACGGCGCCCGGATCATGCTGCGTGTCCAGCCCCCGACCGTCGCCGAGGTCGATCAGCTCGCCGGGGGTACGATCGTCATCGGGTTCATGAACGCGACGAACAACCTTGAAGCCGTCGCCCGGATGCGCGACCGGAGGATCACCGCCTTTGCCCTTGAACTCGTCCCGCGGATCACCCGCGCCCAGAGCATGGATGCACTCAGTTCCCAGGCAACGGCTGCCGGGTACACGGCAGCCATCCTGGGCGCCGGGAACTGCCCGAAGTTCCTCCCGATGCTGACGACGGCCGCGGGCACGATACGACCGGCAACCGTGCTCATCCTGGGTGCGGGTGTTGCCGGCCTCATGGCGATCGCCACGGCAAAGCGGCTCGGTGCCATCGTCGAGGCCTACGACGTCCGGCGCGCCGCGGGGGAGCAGGTCAGGAGCCTTGGAGCGAAGTTCCTCGAGCTCGAGATCGATGCAGAAAGCCAGGGTGGCTACGCCCGCGAGCTCACACCCGAGGAGAAGGAGAAGGAGCAGCAGATGGTCTCCGCCGCCGTCGCGAGGGCCGACATCGTCATCACGACAGCGGCCATCCCCGGCCGGAAGGCCCCCCTCCTTATTACCAGGGAGACTGTCGCGACGATGAGGCCGGGTGCCGTCATCGTCGATCTGGCCGCCGAATCGGGTGGCAACTGCGAGCTGACTCAGGCAGGGAAGACCGTCCATGTGCACGGCATCACGATCTTGGGCCCGCAGAACCTGCCGTCTCGGGTACCGTTCCACGCGAGCCAGATGTACGCAAAGAACCTCCAGTCGTTCCTTGCACTCCTCCTCGACAAGGAAGGAGCGATCACGGAGGAGTTCACCGACGAGATCCTTGCCGCGAGCCTCCTGGTCCACGCGGGCGAGGTGCTTCATAAGCCGACACGCGAACTGCTGAGCGGAGTGAAGCCATGAGTGGCATGACCACACTCTGGACCGCGGTCTACATCGCGATGCTGGCCGCGTTCACCGGCTACGTAGTCATCAGCCGGGTCCCCGTCATCCTCCACACGCCACTGATGAGCGGCTCGAATTTTATCCACGGGATCGTGCTGGTCGGAGCAATGGTCGCGCTCGGTCTCGCTGCAACGCCCCTGGAGCAGGCTATCGGCTTTGTCGCGGTCATCCTCGGCGCGGCGAACGTCATCGGCGGCTACGTAGTCACGGAGCGGATCCTCCAGATGTTCGACCGCAGCGGGAAGAAGCCCGGCAAGGGGGCCTGAGATGGTGGACCTCTCCTGGATGATCGACCCGATTTATATTGCGACGATCTTCTTCTTCATCGTGGGCCTGCAGAGGATGAGCCACCCGCTCACTGCCCGGAGCGGGATCGTCTGGGCAGGCGCCGCAATGCTGATCGCGACCCTCGTCACGTTCCTTACCCCGGGCCTCACCAACTTTACCCTGATGGCTATCGCGATTGTCATCGGCGGGGGCTTCGGCTATATCGTGGCGAAGCGCGTCGCAATGACGGGCATGCCCCAGATGGTCGCGCTCTACAATGGCATGGGCGGCGGCGCGGCGGCCGGGATCTCGGCTGTTGCACTCCTCGGCACCACCACCGCCACAACCGGTTCTCTCGCTGTCGTTGGCGGCCTCATCGGAGCCGTTTCGTTTGCAGGGAGCCTCATCGCGTTCCTGAAGCTCCAGGGCTGGATGCGGCCGCGGCCGATCACCTTCCCGGGTCAGCAGCCCGTCAACATGGCAATCCTGGCCCTCGCCATAGTGTCCGGTGTGCTCGTCCTCTTTCAGCCGTCGTGGATCCCGCTCACCGTCGCCATGTATCTCCCGCTGTTCTTCGTCCTCTCGCTCGGGTTCGGGCTCCTGATGACGCTTCCGATCGGCGGGGCGGACATGCCCGTCGTGATCTCGATGTACAATGCTTTCACCGGGCTCGCCGTCGCACTCGACGGGTTTTCGTTTGCTACCCCAAACTATGCGATGGTCGTCGCGGGCATCATTGTCGGCGCCGCGGGTTCGCTGCTCACGCTCAATATGGCGCGGGCGATGAACCGCTCGCTCCCGAATGTCTTCTTCGGCGCGTTCGGCGCGACGGAGGAGAAATGGATGCAGATCCAAGGCAGTATGAAGTCGATCGAGGCCGACGACGTCGCGGTCATGCTCGCCTACGCGAACAAAGTGATCATTGCTCCCGGTTACGGCATGGCGGTCGCCCAGGCCCAGCAGAAAGTCAAGGAGCTGACCGACCTGCTCGAGAGCAAGGACATCCGGGTGAAGTTCGCGATCCACCCGGTTGCCGGGCGGATGCCCGGGCACATGAACGTCCTGCTCGCCGAGGCAGGAGTCTCCTACGACCATCTTTTCGACCGGGACGAGGTGAACCCGGAGTTCCCGGGCACCGATCTCGTCCTCGTCATTGGGGCCAACGACGTCGTCAACCCGGCGGCGCACCGTCAGGGCAGCCCGCTCTTCGGCATGCCAATCCTCGATGTAGATCAGGCGAAGAACGTCATCGTCCTCAAGCGCGGCCAGGGGAAGGGCTTCGCCGGGATCGAGAACGACCTGTTCTACCGGGACAATACGCGGATGCTCTACGGCGACGCGCAGGAGTCTGTCGGGAAGCTCGTGCAGGCTCTCAAGAAGCTCGAGGATCCGTGAGGATCCCGGGCCGATGTTAGATCCTGACGGACTCCCGGAAAACTGCGCCGTAAAGAGATCGAACCACGCGACGGAATATAACCTGGCATACCCAGAGAAAACTTTCGGGATAGGGGCGGCGGCATGAACCCGCCCCCTGGACGGCGAACTTCGGGCAGAGTTGGCGGGAATACGCGTTCGTTTTCATGTTCAGGGTAACAATTTTCAGCATTCACCCAGTTCGGCATGCAAGTGAGTATCGGAACGATCGGGAGGTTATGTTTAAATTAATCCGTGATCAACGGGTATAAGCAATAACGTGAAGTGACCAGACATGGATTTTGGAAGTCTAGGTGGAATGGGCGGGGCGATCGGAAGCTTCCTTGCCAGCCCTGATGGACAGGACGCAGCAAAGAAGTTTCTCGCATCCCCTCAAGGTACAGATATGCTGAAAAGTTTTGCAGCAACGCAGGAAGGACAGAAAGCGCTCATGAGCGTTGTCCCGGTTATTCTCGACGGGATCAACCTCCCGCCGGGTGTAAAAGACATGATCCTTGCTGCTCTCCCGAAATAACCGGGGAGACCTGTTCTCATTTTTTCTTCGGATGGAGACCCCTCCTTCTGATATCACTGCCTGTTTGTACGTGATCAGAAAAACCGACCTCCTGAACTTACGGGACAAATCATATAATTGCTTATGCAGCCATCCGGATCCCGGCGGGACAGGATGTACCAGATACCGGTGCATATATTATAAAAAACTTATAAAAAACGGTGGTACTGTGTCCTGTCTCTTAATAGGAGTCATCAGCACTCAGGACTTGGATGATGAGTTTCCTGCCGAATGTCTTTTCAAACCCTCTCTTCTCGGCCTCTATCCCCCAGATCTCCAGCTGACAGTCTCCCCTCCCGAGGACTTCGAGCCATACTGACTCCCTGTCCGCACGGGAAAATCGCACGTGCTGGATCAGCGCGGCATGGCTCCGGTCAAGGCTTTCCCCGAGCCGGATGAACGTGGCAAGGATCATGAGGGCGTCCCGTTCCCGGGAGTCGAGCTCGGAAATGCCGGGATCTTTTTTTCGGGGTGTTTTTTTCCGGTGGAAACGGGCAAGGTTTGCCATGAACGTCACTTCCTTCTGGTCAAAACCGAGAAGCTCGGAATTTTTTATGATGTAATAGGAATGCGCGTGGTGGTTGGTGTACGAGATGAACGACCCGATGTCGTGGAGGAAGGTCGCATATTCCAGCAGTTCGCGTTCCGTATCCCCGAAGGTGTGGAGCCGGAGATCCTTGGCCGAATCGAAAAGCGAGAGCACGAGGCTTGTGACAGTACGGGCGTGCACTTCATTGATCCCGCACGACCTCCCCAGCTGGAGCACGCTCCGTTGCCGCGGGGTGAGCTCTCCCAGCAGAGGGAAGTCATCCAGCCGCGAAAGATAATCGGCGAGGAGACCATCCTGCAGTCCGCGGTTGGTCGTGATGACCGAATCGAGGGATAGTTCCTTCATCAGGGTCTCGAGAATGGCAGCTCCCGCGATGATGATATCGGCCCGCTCCGGGTTGATTCCCGGCACCTTCCTGCGCTGTTCAAGGGGAAGTGAGCAGAGGAGATCGATGACTTTTTTGAGATCCCGGTAGGTCAGGATCTGGTCAGGACTCCCTTCTGACGGGTGCAGGGCTTTGGCCGCAATCTCGGCAAGGTTCATGATGGTACCGGAACTGCCAACAACACAGTCCGGTCCATACTTCCGTATCTCGCGCACCGAATGGATGATGGCATTCTGGATATGCTGCCGGAGTTTCTGGTACTCCTCCGGAGTTACCGGGCCGGCCTCCCCTGCCGGGAAACAGTGGTTCGTGAGCCGGATCGCCCCGAGCCTGAAACTGTCGAGGTACTGGTAGTCCTTCGACCCCCCGATCGCGATCTCGGTACTGCCCCCGCCGATATCGATGAACAGGGCCGTACGGTCCCCGAGATGGATACCGCTCGCAACCCCGAGATAGATCAGCCGCGCTTCCTCACGGCCGGAGATGACGCGGACGTCGAGCTGCGCCTCCTGACGTATCCTGTGCAACAGCTCGTTCTGGTTCGATGCCTCGCGGGTGGCAGAGGTGGCGACGGCAACGAATTCGTCGGAATGGAAGGTCCGTGCCAGGTCCGAGAATTTTTTTGCCACCATTACGGCGCGTTCCATCGCCTCCGGCAGGATCTCATCGTCCTCGAACTCCCCTTCACCCAGCCGCACCTGCTGTTTCTGCCGTGTCAGGATCGTATAGGAATGGTTCGGATTGAGGCGGACGACCAGCACCCGGATCGAGTTGGTCCCCATGTCGATGAACGTGACGACCCGCCCGTCAGGGCCGATGCCCTCATCCGTCACCGGATCACCAGTTCCCGTTCAAACATGCTGACAAAGAGTCCGGACTTCGAGCGCGCCCGCTCTTTTTCAGACATGACATCAACGGCAGATATGACATCGCACGTAATTTCTCCGGTGCCGATGATGCAGTGTATCTCCTGGACTGACCCCGTATGGAGGAAGTCAAGACCGTCCGCAACACGGAGGATTGCTGCGAGTCTGAAGTACTCTCTTCTGGTGTTCGGGGCCGAGCAGGGCGAAGAGGGGGTGGGATCCGGTGCGGACCTGACCGCGGTGGGCGCCGGCGACAAGGCCGACCACGATGCGGTCGGATATATCGAGCGGCAGTGATTCTTCAGCGAAGATCATGCGGGCGGTACGGGCATTATGCCGCTTCTGGCCACCGACCCAGCCAATGTCATGGAGCAGGGCGGCACTTTCGAGAAGAGCACGGTCGTGCCGGGACATCCGGTGCAGGGACTGCAGGCTGTCAAAGAGCATGATCGCGAGCCGGGTCACGGTCCGGTGGTGTGCAAGCCAGTCAGGATAGGCCGCCGCGAAAGCTTCACACGCCATATGGACCTCCAGTTCCCGGAATTCCTGTACAGGGATGAACCGCTTCCTCCGCCCCTTCGTGAGAGTCTGCCGGAGATCGTTCCATATCTTTACCCTGGTGAGGGTCTGCCAGTAGCGTACAAAATGGCGGTGCACCAGGATCCGTTCCCGTTCGCGGTTGTGCAGGAAAATACGCAGACTTGCAAGCGTTGCGGTGTCCGGGCGCTTCTCTTTTTTCTCTGACCTCATGCGGCTCCGCTCCCGTAAGAGCAGCCGGGTGACATGGTCGATCCAGACATCGCAGTCATGGAGATCCCCGAGGATCTCCTGCACCCTCTTCACCCGCGCGTGGGGTTTTTTCAGGCCGAGGCGGTATACGGGCCCGTACACCTCCATTGTATACCGGAGTTTTTTTGCCGCTATCCGCATTGCGTGGTGTTCTGCTACCGCGTCGGGATGCGTTACCCAGGGCTCATAGGATCGCATGGCTTCAAGGCGCGACACGATACGGTGGGCCGCCACGGTCGGTACTCCATAGGCAAGGGATTGCACGGGCGTCCGCCTGCGGCAGCGATCTGCGAAAAACATGTCGTACGAATTTCGCCGACGACTCCGCTCTTCTGCAGCGCCTCAAGGGCTGAGAGGATGCGGACCTGGAGCTCTCGCCGCTTCCTCCTGAGATCTTTCAGGAGGTATGCGATTGCCGGTTCCATCGGGTTTGCGGTACCGGGTCCTGTATGGTTCCGGACACCTAGAGAAGCAGAACGCTTTTTCCGGAACCTGAGCAGAAATGCGATCTGCACATCCATGTCCCGGGCCATGCCGAGTGCCTGGGTAATACCAGCGATCTCGTGCATCCAGCGGGCATATTGCTTCTGCGGAAAACAGCGCCGGAAGAGGGGCAGGGCGGCCCGGAGGCGGCGGGAAGCGACTCGCATGCGGTGGATATACTCGATATCCTCGGAAGCTTTTACCCCTTCGATCTCCTTTTCAAAGGCTTCGAGGAGCGGGGGGAGACTCCGTATACCGAACCAGCAGAGCCCGGTCTTGGGGGGGACCAGTTCAGGTATGCCTGTCATACCATGATCCCTGGTGATCCACCAGCCATGACTGGACATTCAGCGGAACTGTACCCGGTGCGGGAAAGGCGCGGTTATAGGTTCCGTCAGCCTGCAGATACCGGAGTCTTGACGGTATCATGGAATTGTGCCGGCAGGATCGTAGTCACGATGGCATCCCGGATTACCGGGTTTTCCACCGGGAAGAGGACTTCGACGCGGCGGTCAAGGTTACGCGGCATCAGATCGGCACTTCCAAGGAATATCTCTTCATTTCCTCCATTATGGAAATAATAGATCCGTGCATGTTCAAGGAACCTGCCGACAATCGCACTAACCGTGATATTCTCGCTGAATCCAGGGATATCCGGGCGGAGACAGCAGATCCCACGCACCTGCAACTCCACCTTCACGCCAGCCTGGGATGCCCTGTACAATGCAACAATGCAGAGCGGGTCGACAAGTGCATTCATCTTGAAGATGAGATGACCGTCCCCATGTTCGCGATGCCGTTCAACCTCCCGGTTAATGCGATCGACGACCCCGTTCCGCAAACTTATTGGTGCCACAAGCAATTTCTGGTATTTCTCAATCCGCGCATAGCCGGTAAGGAAATTGAAGAGATTGGCGACATCTTCGCCAATGGCCCGGTCCGCAGTCAGAAACCCGAAATCCGTATAGATGCGGGAGGTCGTGGCATTGTAATTGCCGGTGCCGAGGTGCACGTACCTGCGGATCCCGTCTTTCTCTCTCCGGACAATCATGCAGAGTTTGGCATGAACCTTGAGGCCGACAACACCGTAGACGACATGTACCCCTTCATGTTCAAGCGCACGGGCCCAGCCGATATTGTTCTCCTCGTCAAACCGTGCCTTGAGTTCGATCAACGCAGCGACTGCCTTCCCGTTCTCACGTGCTTCCATGAGGGCATTGACAATCGGCGAGTTGGAACCCACACGGTAAAGGGTGATCTTGATGGCAAGAACATCCGGGTCATGGGCTGCCTGCCTGAGGAGGTTTACGACAGGTGTGAAGCTGTCATAGGGATGATAGAGCAGGACGTCGTGCTGGCGGATTGCCGCGAAGATATCTTTCCCCTCGCCAATCTCATCAGGTACTGAAGGGGGGAAGGGGATATCTTTCAGGTCGGCGCGATCCAGGGCAAGGAGCTCCATCAGATCTGCCATACCGACAGGGTGGTCGACTCGGTAGATCATATCGGGCAGAACCCCCAGTTTCTTCTCGAGCATATGGCAGATATTCTCGTGCATGGAACATTCCATTTCTATACGGACAGGTTTACCCCTTGCACGCTGTTCCATGATCTCCTCAACCGTGGTCAGGAGATCAGAGGCCTCGTCCACCTCGATTTCGAGATCCGCGTCCCGGGTGATCCTGAACGGGAAGGCGGCGACAACATCAAGCCCGGGAAAGAGCATGTCGAGATGGGCCGCAATAATCTCCTCTATGTAGATCAGGTGGACGTCGGTATCCTTGGTACGTATGCCGGTGTCAGCATCAGGAATCCGGACCAGCCGGGAGAACAGGTTGGTCGGGACCTTGACCCTGGCGAAATACTCTTTTTTTGCCGTATCGCGGATGACGATTGCGAGGTTGAGGGAGAGGTTGGAGATGAAGGGAAACGGGTGGGAGCTGTCGAAGGCAAGAGGAGTCAGGACAGGAAAGACCTCATTGACAAAGAAGGTGTGCATGGACGCTTTCTGCACGTCCGAAAGATCGGCATACATGTGGATATGGATGCCGGTAGCATCGAGCCTGGGCAGGATCTCGGTATGCCAGGTAGCATACTGGGCCTCAAGTTCGGGAATGAGCATCTGCCGGATGGCATCCAGTTGTTGTGAAGGAGTCATCCCGTCCGGGGGGGATTTCAGGACACCTTTTGCCAGCTGGCGCTGGAGACCAGAGACACGGATCATGAAATATTCATCGAGATTGTTTGCGAATATAGCGAGAAACTTCACACGTTCCAGTAAAGGGTGGCTTTCATCCCGGGCCTCGTCAAGCACGTGCCGGTTGAACCGTATCCAGCTCAGTTCACGGTTGATATAAAGGGAAGGGTTATCAGCAAGCAGCTGCGTAGTGTTCATCATTTTACCCCGGTGAAAACACCCGAAACAGGGTTTACCCCTTACGTTCCAATACTATTCATGGACACGGTATAAAATAAATTCTCCGCCATTTTCACGTTTTTTTCCTGATAATGGCAGGAAATGTGTCTCTATAGAAGTATTGAGAATTATACCACGGACTACTACCCGTTGAAGTTGTGGAACCGGTGGCAGTGTTCGATAAACTCCTGTTTCCGGTGCTCGCTTGGGTTCGTCGGAGGCCGGAGATAGCCGATCTCCGGAGTCTGGCAGGCAGGGCAGAACGTGCAGAGGGCTGCGTCTACATCGTTTGCTTTCTCCCGGACCGGGCAGTGGTAGACGCCGTCCGTGAACTCGACCATGTCGCCGCCCGGAAACGGCGTGCCGGGCGGGTGGCCGGGCTCGTCCAGTACCAGCATGCAGAAGCCGGCAAGAAGGTACTTCAGGAACCGGATTGCCGGGGCATCTCCACCGTCCTCGTCCCGGCACTGTTCCGCCACCATCTCCCAGTACTTCCTCTGGTTGTCATCGACCGGTTCCTGCATGGCCCTGAAACTCCCCTGCTGGTGCATGAGCCGTATCCGCTGGAAGGTCCCGAGCAGGTGTTCGGTGATCTTCCCTGTCAGCAGGTCGCGGTAGTCCGGTGCGAGGTCCTTGATCTTTGTGGCAAAGTTCCGCTTCATCCGCTGGATCTCGACCGGCGGGTGCTGCAGGACGAGGCGTGCTATCTGCTCGCCGAGCTCGCCACGGGTCGCTGCCACATTCAGCTTCCGGCACTGCCAGGCAATCTCCTCGCAGGACGCGGGGGCGGATGACGGATCGGGTTTTCTGGAGAGTGGCATATGCATATCCCGGTTTCTGCCGGATAGTTTGGACCGGTAAAATATAGTCTCTTGGTTCAGGGATTGGTTATCGGGTAGGGGGCACACCCGCACGGGACGAGACGGCCAGATATAATTTTGCAGCCTCCTGCGCACCGGCTGTGCCATGATCTACATGAATACCTGAACCTTCGAGTCGTCTCTAAAAATCGCTGGGATATTTCCTGAGATCGTGAAGCAGGACCCCGGCACATGCAAGTCCGCCTCCATTGAATTTGTTCGCGAAGTCTGCTGACCTCTTCGCGACATTTGTCAGATGAACTTTGAGCAACTGCCGTCCGATTTGTCCGGGTTTTTTGTTGAGTGTGCGTAATACATGTTATTCTCAATTTTTTTATATCCAGAAGATCATTCGTTTTTTCATCGATACGGCTTTAATCTCAACCCACGATAAACCTGATGCTTCAAAGTGCGAAAGTGTTGTGTGATCATTAAAACTAATCATGTTTTCTTGCCAGACACTCCCGTTTCTCCATCGGAAATATCCAGATCTCCGACGTAAGACAGATCCCGGAAAACAGGGTTTTCTTTCGTTTCCTTTACCCCTGCAGGGAGAAAAGGCGATTCTGTCACCAAATAGTGCTATTTGCGCACTTTTAATGTCCGGCGTTAGATTTTAAAACCGGGCTCATAACTGGTAGAAAAATATGAATCTGCATCCACTTTCGCCGAAATAGGTACTTTTTCGGTGCCCGGCCAAATTCGGAACCGGATGAAATCGCCTGAAATAACCCCCGTTTGTCAAAAGGAGCCCGATTTGGAAATGAGAGGGATCCCCCGGGATCGATGGTCCGGGGGATCTGTTCTCCGACAGTGAATGGTAAAGGGGGAGAGGTGCCAGGAGGGATGATGCCATTCACCCGGTTTTATCACTCTGTCCTTCGCCCATTATAACATGGGGTTCCCGTTAAAATCTCTCCGGTAACTAATTTCTCCGGAGATTATTTTCCGCTAATTGCCGGGGCTTGTCATCAGCAGCGGTGCGCCATCCCTGCCGATCTCGACAATGCCTTCATCCAGATCCCGGAAGAACCGCCATGCGTACCGAGGCGAGCAGAGCCAGATCTCGCGGGAGATCTCCCGCGATGATACAATGAACCGAAGCACGGCAACTTCCTGTGCACGCTCGCGTTCGATCTCCCGCACCGTTCCACGGAGCCGGCGCACGCATTTGATCCGGACGTGCGCAACGTACCGGCCCTTGACATAGATGGTGAGATCGCAGACCGATTCGGGACCGCGGAGGCAGCGCTGGACCAGCCCGCGGTCCTTCGTGATTGCACCGGTGTACTCCAGTGCCCGGGACGGCGGGCGCCCGCGGGTCAGGCGATCGCCCCTGAGATTATGCGGATGAGACTTGCGGCGGGCAACCGGAAAATCTTTTGTAACCATGCGGCAGGCCATGGATTTTCGGTGAAAAGGATCGTTAAGTCCATGGCAGAGGCTCCTCCAGGTACAGACCGGCCCGTGCCGGCTCTCTGATATGAACCAGATATCTGTGCATTCTCTTAAATTGTGGGACGTGAAAAAATAATATTTTTATGACCCGGTCAAAATAAAATTTCAGAAAGCCAGGCATGAACCAGAGGTTTGTTCCGGAACCATGAAATTCTTTTACTGGAGCTCCCCGCATCGGGATCTCTCGCGGGTATGGTGGCGCAATGAGTGTTGCCGGGAGTTACTGATCCTTCACTTTAAACGCCCCGTCAGTTGTTAATACCGGTGGCGCATGAGGGAGATTTCCACAATTTTTTATTACCAACCAGATTCCCCGGAACCAGCGCCATTTGATAAAACCGGCATGGAAGCGGCCGGAAAAAACTGCCCGAATCTTTTTATATTCTCCATTCCAACGAATATTCATGGTGATCTGCCATGAGTGAGTGTTTTATTCGTTGAAAACCTGCGCTTTTTAGATACCACGTTACGGGACGGGGAACAGACTCCCGGTGTCTCGTTGAACCCGGACCAGAAATTTGAGATCGCAACGAGGCTCTCCGACATTGGTGTCGACGTCATCGAGGCCGGTTCTGCAGCTGCATCCGACGGGGAGCGTGAAGCAATCCGGCGGATCGCCAATGCCGGGCTTAAATCGGAGATCTGCACGTTTGTCCGGGCTCTGCACGGGGACATCGATTATGCTGCGGACTGCGGTGCGGACTCGATCCACCTCGTCGTCCCGGTCAGCGACCTGCACATCGCCAAGAAGATGCGCAAGACCCGCGGTGAGGTCGTCGCAATGGCGATGGATGCCGTGGAGTATGCAAAAGACCGCGGGCTCATTGTTGAACTTTCCGGTGAGGACGCGTCCAGGGCAGACCAGCAGTTCCTCTACTCAATCTTTTCGTCGGGCGTGGAGCGCGGGGCCGACCGGCTCTGCTTCTGCGATACGGTCGGGCTGCTGACCCCGGAGAAGGTGGCGGAATTTATCCCTCCGCTGGCAAGGATTGCCCCGCTCTCGATCCACTGTCACGACGACCTCGGCTTTGCTGTGACCAATACCATGGCCGCCCTGAAGTGCGGTGCCTCCTGCGCCCATGTGACCGTCAACGGCCTTGGCGAGCGGGCAGGCAATACACCGTTCGAGGAAGTTGTGATGGCGCTTGAAGTGCTCTATGGTTACCCTACCCGGATCCGGAAGGAGCTGATCTACCCGCTCTCAAGTCTCGTCTCCCGGCATACAGGTGTCCCGCTCGCGGTGAACAAGGCAATCGTGGGCGAGATGGCCTTCACCCATGAAAGCGGCATCCATGCCCACGGCGTGATCCGCGAACCGTCCACCTATGAATCGGTAAAGCCCGAAATGGTGGGCCGCAAGCGACGGATCGTACTCGGAAAACATTCCGGTTCCGCATCGGTCGAGGCTGCCCTTAACGAAATGAACTACAAGGCGGACCAGAACCAGATCAAAGAGATTGTCAAAAGGATCAAGCAGCTTGGCGATGACGGAAAACGGGTTACCGATGCGGACCTGATGGCGGTTGCCGATGCCGTGCTTGCGATTGAGTGCAAACCGGTCATCAAGATGCGCCAGTTCACTGCTACTTCAGGCAGCCACATGATCCCGACTGCTTCCGTCACGCTGGTCGTGAACGGTGTGGAGATGACCGGGGCTGCAACGGGTGATGGGCCCGTGGATGCGGCAATGGAAGTCCTGCGCAAGTGCGTTGGCGACGTTGCCGACATCCGGCTGGAGGATACCACGTTGACGCAATCCAGGGCGGCACCGACGCCCTTGTCGAAGTGACAGTAAGATTAAGTAAAGACGGGAAGATAATTACTTCACGCGGCGCCCGCACCGACATCATCATGGCAAGTGTCGAGGCGATGATCGCCGGCATGAACAGACTATTGAGGGACAGGACATGAAAACCGGGGCAAAAATCCTCGTAGAATCACTCCAGCGCGAGGGAACCGAGATCATCTTCGGTTATCCGGGCGGAGTGGTGCTGCCGATCTATGATGAACTCTACGACTCGTCATTGCGGCACATCCTTGTACGGCACGAACAGGCTGCAGCGCATGCCGCGGATGGCTATGCGAGGGCAAGCGGTCGTGTAGGCGTATGCCTCGCCACCTCCGGGCCCGGTGCATGTAACCTTGTTACCGGGATCGCCACGGCCTACATGGACTCGATCCCTGTCGTAGCGCTGACCGGGCAGGTCCCGACCAACCTCCTGGGCAATGACGCCTTCCAGGAATCGGACATCACGGGCATCACGATGCCGGTCACGAAGCACAACTACCTCGTGAAGAATGCCGGTGAGCTCAGCCGGGTTGTCCAAGAAGCGTTCTATATCGCAGGGACCGGCAGGCAGGGACCGGTCCTGATCGATATCCCAAAGGACGTGAGTACCGGTCTGTCCGACGATGTGAAGTTACCGGAGAAAGTCACTCTCCGCGGCTACAATCCCACCTACAAGGGCCACAAGCGCCAGATAGAAAAAGCTCTTGATCTGCTCGGGCATGCAGAGCGCCCGCTCATCTATGCCGGCGGGGGCATCATCTCGTCCAATGCCTCGCCCGAACTGGTGGAATTTGCTACGCTTGCATCCATTCCGGTCACGACAACGCTGATGGGGATCGGGTGCATTCCCTGCCATCACCCGCTCAATCTCGGCATGCTGGGGATGCACGGTACAGAATATGCAAATTTCGCGGTGACGGAATGCGATCTCATGATCGCGATCGGGGCACGGTTCGACGACCGGGTGACCGGGAAGATCGAGACCTTCGCTCCCCATGCGAAGATCATCCATATCGATATCGACCCGGCCGAGATCGGCAAGAACAAGCGCATCGATGTACCTATTGTCGGCGATGTCAAAGCGGTATTAAAAGACCTGCTGTCGCTTATAAAGAAGCGTGATGCCCACGAGATCTGGTTGAAAAAGATTAAGCACTGGAAACAGCACCACCCGCTCAAATGCCCGGAGAACGGGGCACTGCACCCGCAGTATATTATCAGGACACTGAGCGACCTTGTCCGGGACAAGGCCGTGATCGTCTCTGAAGTCGGGCAGAACCAGATGTGGACTGCACAGCACTTCTGTTTCCACAACCCCCGCACCTGGATAACCTCGGGAGGTCTTGGCACCATGGGCTACGGGCTCCCTGCCGCGATGGGGGCGCATTTTGCCCGCCCGGATGTACCGGTCTTTGATATTGCCGGCGATGGCAGTATCCAGATGAATATCCAAGAGTTTGGTACCATTGCATCCAACAGGATCCCAGTGAAGGTCCTCATCCTGAACAACATGTACCTTGGCATGGTCCGGCAGTGGCAGGAGCTCTTCTATGACCACCGGTATTCGTTCACCGAGCTCCCGCCGGTCGACTTCGTGAAGATCGCCAACGCCTACGGTATCGAAGGGACAAGGGTCGAATCTCCGGACGAGGTACTCCCGGCACTGCAGGTCTCCCTTGACTGTGACGGGCCGTTTGTGATGGACTTCAGGATCGAGCGCGAAGAGAATGTCTTCCCGATGGTCCCGGCCGGTGCTGCGATCAACGAGATGATAGGAGGGCACCCCCGATCATGAAACCGCATACCTTATCCATCCTTGTCGAGAACCGGGCCGGTGTGCTCTCCCGGGTCACCGGGCTCTTCTCCCGGCGCGGGTTCAATATCGAGAGCCTTGCGGTCGGGCCGTGCGAGGAACCGGACATGAGCCGGATCACCATCGTGGTCATCGGTGACGACGAAAAGATCGAGCAGGTGATGAAGCAGCTCAACAAGCTCATCGACGTGATCAAGGTCTCCGACCTGACGGACAGCGAGCGGGTGGAGCGGGAGCTGGCGCTCATCAAGGTAACGGCAGAACTCGGGACATCCCGGGCCGAGATCATGCAGATCGCCTCCATCTTCCGGGCATCCATTGTCGATGTCGGGACAAAGACCTTGATCCTCCAAGTGATAGGGGACAAGGATAAGATCGATGCACTAGAGAAACTGCTGCGCCAGTACGGGATCAAGGAGTTCGTCCGGACCGGGACGATCGGGATCCTCCGCGGGTCAAAGACGGTGACAAGCGGGAAGTAATTTTTTTATTTTGGCTATGCAGCGGCGGGCCGGCGCATGCGAACCTGAATGCTGACATTTTGAAAATATATCATATAACCGCAAGGATACATCACAGAACAATATATATCAGACCGAAAACAAGGCCTTGCAGGGCTCCGTTTGACCTCTCCGTGGGTATCTGGAGGACAAATTCGCCAAAACGGGGGACAAATTCGGTCCGATCCCCGCGGATCACAGGTGGCCGGAGGTGGGACGCTAATGGGCGACCGATCGGGTATGAATACGGGTTTCATGTCGAGACCAGGGCCGAAACCGTACGGGGGCGTACTTGTGACATCAATGGATGGGTACCTCACACGGATCTGGCTGATGAAAAGAAGATGCATATGCGTTAATCGGTACAATTTTGCACATGTTTTATGAATCATCCCCACCTTACAGAAAGTAAATTTTGTAGGATTATATACACAGCATATGGCTGAGTTTTGTTGTGTTTGCATTTCTCGGAGATTGCAGGTAAATTCACCATTATGTTCTTGCTACACAAATGATTCATTCATATATTTTACAACAGACTTGAATCCGCAATATATATGACAACTTCATTTTGTGCGATTTGCAAATTTTGAAACCGAATTTTTTTGAGTTATGTAAAATGCTGAACGATTGTCATCTAACTGAAATATACTCGGAAAAGTTTATTTGTTCTTTTCTTTCTGATGAAATCCGCATACGTCATCTTTCCCGAAGGTTTTCCTATTATTTTGTCAAAGGGATCCATCTGATAATAGGTCATATCATTCGGAACAGCTCCGTTAAATTCAAAAAAACTTTTTGCTTTTTTATTTCGGTTACGAACTGGTATCTCAATTTTTCCGCAACCTCTTTTTTTTGCTTTTCTTAGGCAAAATTCAAACATTGCCCGCCCAATTCCAAGACCCCTAAACTTATCTAAAACAAATATTTCATTTACAAAAATGCTGGGCAATGCCATAAAAGTCGAATAAGACATTGTAATTATTACATAAGCCACCCAATCCACTCCAATTTTCCCTAAATACGCTTCGTATTTAGGATTTTTTGAAAATGCATCCTCTTTCAGTCTATTTATTACTGTAATGTCAAGATGCCAAGTCTCTGATCCAATAAATTTTGTACGAAGATAAATTAAATTATCAAAATTTTCTTTGCTAAGTTTTTCGATATATAATCGGATTTCTTGTTGCATTAGAAGGATGTTTCCTTCTATATAATATAAATATTTCTAATTACAATATCAGAATATACAGATATTATTGGTATAGTTTAAGAATGGTTCTTATGCTATTCATTCCGATAACAAAAATGCATCAAATGCAAATAGCAAACAATCTTGACAAAGAGAGAGGTGAAAAGTTTATGAAAATGGTTCATGCAATTATACGGCCTGACAAACTCGATACGATAAAAAAAGCCCTTGAGGAGAAGGGTTTTGTTGCCATGAGCATTCTTGAGATAACTGGCAGAGGAGAACAAAAAGGTATTACACTTGAATACCGGGGAGAAATGGTTGAAGTTGATACCTTGCCCAAGATCATGCTTATGATGGTCGTAAATGACCAGGATGTCGATACAATCATCTCGATCATCCGTGCCACCGGCAGGACAGGAAAGTTCGGTGATGGAAAAATATTTATCCTGCCGGTTGAGATGATGGCCAAAGTGCGTACTGATGAAACTTGGAGATGAAATTTGGATGAAGGAATCTTCAACAAAGGACTATCCTTCCTTTTTCAGTACTCCAGAATTTTCTTCTCCCTAGTATGTTCTTAAGTTTTTATCAGGAAATTTGAAATGTTCACACAATTATCAAGCTGATTTTTACTAGCAGTATCATTAATTCGGTATGCTTTGTGTTTTTATTTTGATTAAATAGGAATATTTATAATATATAGAAGGAAATATCCTTCCATGTACACGTTCATGATTTGGTTAAGGAGGATTTGATTGATGGATCAAGCACAAAGTAATAACCAGACGACCGGGGCCAGACCACAGGAACAATGAAACGCACGCTGAACCTGACCTCGCTTCTGGTGAATGCCATGGCGCTTATTGCTCCGGGAGCCTTTCTCTGGACCACCTTCCAGATACAGGCAGCGCAGACGAACGGTGGTGTAACAACTGCAGGCGAGATGTGGACCGGCCTGTTGGCCGCGCTCATCCTGGCATTCCTAACAGCAATTTCCTATGCCGAGCTGGCGAATATATATCCCAAAGCCGGTTCCGGCTCTACCTATTATTATGCCGAAGCCTCATTTCTTGAAAAAGAAAAGGCCGGGCACCGTAAATGGGCGCGTATTGCCAAATTTTTGGTGGGCTGGATATCGCATCTCTATTATTGGATTTATCCGGGGATCATGGTGGCCTTCTCGGCCATTCTGATCGTCTACATCTTCGGCTTGTTTGGCATCACCCTAGCAGTGTGGCAGCAGATTCTCGTAGCCATCCTGTTTGCGGTCCTGAACGGCTATATCGCGTATCGCGGGATAACCGGTTCGACCATGACCGCGATAGTTATTAATGCAATCCAGCTGGCGGCACTCATTGCCTTTTCGATCCTGGCCATCCTGTACCGGCACGCACATCCGGAACTGGCGTATGTACAAACCGCTTCTTCCATTCTTATTCCGCACAACTTCACCAACCTGCTCTTCCAATCGACCATCGCAATTCTGTTACTGGTGGGCTTCGAGTCGGTGACCTCCTTAGGTTCCGAAGCGCTCCAGCCAAAGAAGGATATCAAACGAGCAATCCTTCTCTCTCTTATCATCCAGGGCGCGTTTGCCTATTTATTCGAATACTTCGCTGCCATTTATTTTGTCGGCCCTCAATTGACTGGCACCGATTCAACAGGAGCTGCAGTTTCGGGCTGGGGGGCAGTTGCGGCATCCGGGGCTCCCATCGGGGATATGATGCGGGTTATCGGTGACCAGATGCTCGGTGGTACCGGGTTCATTCTTGTGATTATATTTGCTGCGACGGTAGTGCTGGCACTGATTGGTACTACCCTTGCCTGCCTGAACACCGGCGTCCGCATCACCTATGCTATGGGCAAGGAAAAAGAGGTACCCACCCTGCTGGGCGTTCTGCATGGAAAGTACGACACACCGCACTATGGCATTTGGATTCTCGTGGCGGTATCTGCCGCACTCGGCGCGTACAGGGTACTGAATGTGGATAACCTGACCCAGATCACGCTGGCATCCAACACAGGCACCTTCCTTCTCTATGGCTTGACCAATCTGATTGCCCTGTGGGCGTTCTTCCACCGTCCTGATTCCAGTATCCTGAAACACAAGCTGGTCCCCTTACTGGGTTTCCTGGCGAATTTTGTTATGTTCGGGGCAGTTATCTGGCTCGGTATCAGTGCCGGGGGAAACACAGCAAACGATGCAATTATTGCGCTCGCAATGGTTGCCGTCTGGCTGGTGGCCGGGTCAGACCTGGTTCATTCATAACTCGAAGAAAGAGGGTCTCCCGGTACTGACCACGAATGTGCCCCAGGCAAATGGATTGGATAAAGAGTAATGGCAGAAGATTGACCCCCTTGATAGAGATAAACATGAAACAAAAATGCCAGAGGTGAGCAAGTGATGAAAAAGCGCCCGGATCCGGGCCCTCTCACTTTTAATTGTTGACAGGAACGTGTGGTCATTAATGAAAGAAAATTCCATGACGCAACTGAAAGAGAAGACGCCAAACCTGGTCGGAGTGATTGTGAAGTGGCGGGCGATCACCCACCAGGGTTTGATGCGATCGCAGAACGAGGATGCCCATTGGGTCGCCCATTCGGTCGAAGTAAAAACAGAGACTGAGTCGACCTCGCGGTATCTCTTCGCAGTTGCCGATGGGCTCGGCGGGCACCGCGGCGGAGCCATTGCCAGCAGAATGGCCCTGAAATCTGTTAAAGATGAATTTCATACATGGCAGGGTGGGGAGGCGGACCGTCTGGTTGGCCGTGCTTTGCAGCAGGCAAACCAGAACGTATTCAGCAAGGCTCAACTGGATCCTGAATTATTCCATAAAATGCAGACAACATTAACGGTTGTCGCATTAGATCAGGATTCGTTAACCATTGGCCATGTAGGGGACTGCCGGCTTTACCGGGTGAGAGATGGCCGCATCGGGTTATTGACCCGGGATCATACGATGGCAAATGATCTGCTTACCCTGCACTTGATCTCCACAGAACAGGCGTCTCAGCATCCGGGGCGCCACCAGCTTACCCGTTCTGTTGGCGGCGAGCCATTCATGAATGCAGATATAATACGCGAACGACCGCTACCCGGTGACATCTATCTCCTCTGCAGTGACGGATTGTGGTCAGAACTCACCGAGGAGGAAATTCTGGTCACAATACAGGAAAATGATATCAGTTCAGCGTGTGAAAAACTGGTCCGGTTTGCGTTAAGGGGTGGAGCACCGGATAATATAACCGCCATTATGTTTCGGATAGAAACGATAGGCCCCCAAGCTGCACCGCGGTTTTCCTGGAAGAGAATCCTGGGAAGACAGTAACTCATACTATATCATGTACCAGCATCGTTACCTAAGATAATAAAGGAATAAAAATAATTTCTGATAGAATTATCTGCTTTGGTTTCCCCAGACTCCATGGATTAATCTCTGCAACGGGGAAGTGAGGTACCGTAATGTATAAAACTGGCGACGTGGTCTGCGATTATAAAATAATAGGATTACTCGCCCAAGGAGGATTCAGCCAGATCTACAAGGCAAGCGCTCCCGATGGTAAGCTGGTAATACTTAAATTTCCTGAGGCATCCCTGCTTGGCGATCTGGCAACGTATGAGCGTTTTCGTCGGGAGGTTTCTATCGGGCAGAAGTTAAACCATCCCGCAATCCCAAAAGCGATCACCTTTAAGGAAGGAACTGACTGCGTCGTCCTTGTCCTGGAATATATCGAAGGCACATCACTCCGCACCTATATAAGCGAAAATGCACCTTTACCCCTCAACGAAGTTCTCTCTCTTGCAGACCAGCTCGCTGATACAATAGATTATCTTCATGCTCACGGGGTTTATCATCGTGACCTGAAACCAGAAAATGTTGTTGTCGGACCTGATGGTAAAATTCACATCCTCGACTTTGGGAGCGCATTGCTTGAAGGTTCCAGGCGTGTAACGTGGCGGTGGGCATCAAATACCTTTGGAACACCGGATTATATGGCACCTGAACAGATCCAGGGAAAACGCGGGGATTCCCGTACTGATGTGTACGCACTGGGAATGATTGTCTATGAAATGTTTACGGGCACCCTCCCATTTCACGGGGATAATGCCCTTTCTGTCATGAACCAGCACCTCACGGCAATTCCTGCCTCGCCACGCATGTTCCAGCCATCAATTCCACCGGGCATAGAGGCCGTGGTGCTCAAGTCGATACGCCGCAATTCAGACGAGCGCTATCAATCCGCTAACGCGTTCCGGTACGATTTACAGCATTTTGCAGAGCTCGATTTATCGCAATTCCGACTTGAACTGGAACCGGCGGCCGGAGGATTGCTCACCAACCGCCAGATATGGCTGCGAAGCATTCTGATCTTTATCGCTTTTCTGGTAGTTTCAGCATTACTTGTATTGGTCGTATACCTGATACAGCACCGGTAACGAGAAGTAGCATTTACCGTCGGTGTGGTGTTTGCACCAGTTGTGATAAAAAATCGTCCGCGTGAAATTTGCGGCACGGATCCTTGCGCAACTGCCGAAGATTACAACAGAATTCCGGCGTGAAATTCTCCAGCCGCGGTCGGTCTCGCAGGAAGCCGTCATCTCCCGCGAGATCCGGCTCCGCTCCGGTACGGCACCTGGAGGGTCTTCCGGGTGAGCGCTGACGGACTCACCGAGATGGGCGGGACGACCGCATCCGAACTCCGGCAGTGGCCGGTCCAGCTCGCGCTCCTGAACCCCGCGGCCCCGTACTTCGACAACGCAGACATCCTCACCTCCGCGGACTGCGTCCCGTTCGCCTACCCCGGGTTTCACGCGGAGTTCCTGCAGAGCAGGACCTGATCATCTTCTGTCAAAAACTCGATTCGGACATTGAAGGTTATATTAAAAAACTCGCGGAGATTTTGTTCAGCGCACGATCCAGTCGATCACGCCCCTCCATAGGGAAGTACCCTGCTGCAGTGGAGTGCGGTACGTTGTGGATAAGGCGCTTGCAAGGGCCGGGGTCACGATTCCGGTCGAAGAGAAGACCGTAACGATTGAAGGAGAGGTGGAGTAACCGTACGACTGCATAACTTCACCGTGCCGGTTCTATCCAGACGAGATATTCAGAAGACCATGACAGGTCTGCCTGTCTGATTTTAAATTCTCCGCCCTCCCCGATGGCCTGGTTTTTTACATTCGGGAAGCTGCCGATGCATCGCATATCATAAACGTTCCCGGATCAATCCGGCATGAGGGCAGTGCATCTCTCCTGTATACTCTGATTTTCAGTAACTTCCGATCAACCGGTCCATCCGATCATACCAATCCGTTGGTATCGAGCAGTGTACGGTAATCACCGGTATCGAGCGAACCAAACTGGTTCATCAGGGGCGCTATCACCATCGTGATGAGTATCAGGAGCGCGACAGCGATCACGACGAGGGCGAAGACGATGAACAAGACCATGTGAAGCGTCCTGGTCTCGCGGAACGCGATCTCCCCGGTGTTCATCTTTCCCGCCACGGAATACGCATTGTACATCCCGTAGAACCACGCGATGAGGCCGGGGATCAGGAAGAAGGCCAGTCCCGCGAGGGCGAGGAGAAAGACGACAACCCCTTTTGCGGTCTCACCGTTGTATACCTGCCCGAGACCGGGAAGCACGGATGAGCAGACTCCCGCGATCAGCGGGTTCTTCTGATCCCGGGATGGGGTGAAGTATCCCGGTACCCGGCGGGGTGCTCCCGTCCATCCGGGCACCGCATCCGCTGCAGAACCGCGGAGACTCCTCGTCTGATTCCTTCCCGCAGTGCGGGCAGATCCTGGGCATGCCGGTACCTTGAAAGGAGATTGATCCACGAATAATAAAAAGACTCGTCCATCAAAGGGCACGGGTGCCCATCCGGAAATTGACATTTGTCAAACCATGAGGTGTTGGTAATTTTTCCGGCAGGATCCGGATCGATCCTCTCCGGCGGCCGGACCACGCTATCCAAAGACGGTACTGAAATGCCATTAAAAAAAGCAGAATTGGTGGATAGTGTTTGCAGGATGCACCGAAAAAGGGATCAGAGGACCAGCATCACAACGAGCATCACGCCGGTCAGGATCGTCAGCACGATCGCAACCGGTGCAACCTTGCGGACCACTTCCCCTTCAATACCCAGCTTGTCTACGACCGCTGCCGCGTTGATGATCTTCGCCACGGCCACTCCCGAAGCAATACCACCGGCAACCGCGTGCGCGGCATAGACCTGGATAAAGTTAAGGTTCAGGACATCGGTTGACTTCTTGAGGATGCCGTAGAACATGACGTTTGAGGACGACTCGCTTCCGGAGACGAAGGCTCCAAAGAGGCCCAGTGTCGGGCTGAACAGCGGGAACGCAATGCCGAAGGCGAGGGCAAGCGACAGCCCGATCACCACGTTCATGTTGAAGGCATTCGCCCCGGGGGCAAAAGTCACGGCCCCGTTGATCACCGACTGGCCGGACCAGTCCATGACATAGGCGATCGCAAAGAAGACCATCGCGGCAAGGGTCGGGCTCCAGGCACGCTTTACCCAGAGGGTGAGGATATGCTTTGCCTCTTTGCCGCCCCGGACAAGGAGCGGTGCGGCGATGATGGTGCTGACGAGCACCCAGAAGTAGGCCTGGTTCAGGAGCTTCAGGTCAACGAATTTATTGGCCACGACGGGGATCTTCTGGATCGGCCCGAGGAAGGTGTAGAGGCCGGTCTGGATGACGGGGATGCTGATGATGATTGCAAACGTTACGAGTAATATCCAGGGGAAGGCTGCCCTCCAGAGCGGCATGCCGGTATCCGTTGCAGAAGTGTCGGCAGGAGTGGCTGTATCGATCGGCTTTCCCCGGATGGCCCTCAGGAGGAAGAGGACCGCAATCGTTACAAGACCCGAGAAGACACCGACGAGTCCTATGGCAGACCCCGGGAGGAGATTGACAAAGACGATTGCAGAGAAACCGAGTGTCAGGCCCGCAACCAGTGCCGTGGAGAATCCTTTCTTTACGCCTTCGAACCCGTCCGCGACCCAGAGCATGCCCAGCGCAATACCGGTCGAGATGACTGGCAGGAAGAGGGCGATCGTGCAGCCGAGGAGCTTGGGGTCGAAGTTGAAGACCGAGGCTGGGATCGTGATCGGGACTGCGAGGAGCGAGAAGGAGGTGAGCGGGTCGTACCCGAGACAGGGCAGGGCAACCGCAGCTAGAGGGGAGAACCCGAGTGCGAGCATGATTGGCGGCAGCATCGTGACCGGCGTTGCACCGATCGAGACCAGGAACGACCCGAACCCTACGTTCAGGATCATGATCTGTTCATACCGCTCGGCCGCGATTGACTTGATGTACGTGGTGATCCGGGCAATCGCGCCGGTCACATCCATCATGGTCACCTGCAGGATAGTAAAAAGTACCATCAGCGATATGCCAAACGATGAGAGTACGCCGCTCCAGGATGCATACAGCGCGATGTCCGGCGAGGTCTGGAAGAACAGGATCGCCAGGATGACGGTCAGCAGCCAGCCGAGAATGCCCATGAGTGTTCCCGACTGCTTCAGGAAAACGAGTCCGATAAAGATCAGGAGAATGGGCAGGATTGCAAGAATGAACTGAACAACGAGATCCGTTTTGATCTACCCTCCGGGAATCAAAAAACTCTGCCATGTTCTGACATAACAGTATCGTTTTATTTCCGGTATAGAAGGCTGCTGTATAAAAAGACCGTAATGTTCCCGGACCGTTCTCCGGGTCCGGAACTTTCCAGAATCGGATACCGATGCCCGGATCTGCACCCATGCCACAGACAGTCCGACCCTGGTACGCTCAATCATATATGCCCAAACGACGCACGTATGTGCAGTGACGACAGCAATTCTCGGGGGTGGCCTCTCCGGCCTGACGCTTGCCCGGCTCCTGCACGAAAAAGGGGAGGAGATCATCGTCCTTGAAGCGGAGCCGGAATATGGCGGACTCTGCCGATCGAGAACGAAGGACGGGTTCACGTTCGATACTGGCGGATCCCATATCATCTTCTCGAGAGACGCCGAAGTCCTCGCGTTCATGCGCCGTATGATCGAAGGGAACGAGCAGCGGAACCACCGGAACACGAAGATCTTCTACAAAGGGCGGCATGTCAAGTACCCGTTCGAAAACGGGCTGCACGAGCTGCCACCGGGGGACCGGTTTGCCTGCATCAACGGCTTTGTCCGGAACCTGATTGCCGTTGAGAAAGGGGAGGCAAAGAAGCCGGAAAATTTCCGGGAATGGATCCATTACACCTTCGGCCAGGGTATCGCTGAGTGCTACATGGTGCCCTACAACGAGAAGATCTGGAAATATCCCACGGAAAGGATGTCACTCCACTGGGTGGACGGACGGATTCCCCGCCCACCGGTTGAAGACATCATCAGGTCCGCAATCGGGATTGATACCGAGGGCTACACGCACCAGGCCGTCTTCTCGTACCCGCTGGACGGCGGGATCGAAGCTCTCGTCCGGGCAATCGCACGGCCGGTAGAAAAATTTGTCCGCACCGGGTTCTTGGTGACCTCAGTCAGAAAGGCCGGCAACGCCTGGCTTATCAGCAATGGTAAGGAGACGGTCAAAGCTGACCGGGTCATCTGCACGATACCAGTCCAGAACCTGCTGCCCTGCCTTGAGGATCTCCCGGCACCGGTCGCCGATGCCTGCCGGGCACTGGTATACAACGCACTCATCTGCGTCAATATCGGCATCAGAGGCACAATCCCGGGGATTTCCTGGATGTATATCCCGGACAAAAACCTCGGGAAGACCAACCGGGTCTCGTTCCCGTCAAACTTCAGCCGGCACGCGGCCCCTGAGGGCTACAGTTCCGTTCTCGCCGAGATCACCTGCCAGCCGGGCGACGAAATCGCCAGTCTTCCGGATGATGAACTTGTCCGGGAAGTGACGGCCATGCTCACATCGATGCAGGTCTGCACCCCGGAGAAGATCGTCTTCACTTCCGTGGAACGCCAGCCGTTCGCGTACGTTGTCTATGACCTCGCGTACCAGAAGAACATCGCCACTATCCGGGAGTTCTGCTCGCGGTCCGGCATCCCGCTTCTCGGCCGCTTCGCCCAGTTTGAGTACCTGAACATGGACGGGGTCATCCGCTCTGTCTTCGATTTTGTTGAACAGGATAAAAAGCCCTGAACCGGTTTTCTGCATCACGCTTATCATCAGAAAAACACACATTTCTACAGGAGTTTTTACCCGAATGATATCGGTTATCATCCCGACTTTTAATGAAGAGGAGAATATCGCGCAGTGTCTTGTCTCTCTCTGCCACCAGACTGTCCCCCGCAACGGGTACGAGATCATTGTCGTCGACGGCGGTTCAAAGGACAGGACGTGCGAGATCGCAGAAAAATACGCTGACAGGGTCTTCATCCAGACCAGCAGAAAGGTGGGCGGCGCCCGCAACGACGGAGCTCGCGTTGGAAAAGGGGATATCATTGCCACCACCGATGCGGACTGCATCCTTCCGCCCTACTGGATACAACGGATTGGCGAGAATTTTTCAAACCCCTCGGTTGTCCAGGTCTATGGCCCGATCTACCCCATCGAGGAGAGCTTCGGCAACCGGTTCTCCCTCCTGCTTGCGAACACGTTCTCCCGGATCGGCTATTACAGCAGGACGTTTTATTATACGCTCGGGTGCAATACCGCGTTCCGCAAGGAGGCATTCGAAAAAGCCGGCAGGTACCGCTGCATCGATGCCGGTGATGACCTCGAGATCGCCATGCGGATGAAAGACCAGGGGTCTATCCGTTTTGATGGCAGGCTCAAAGTCGGGTTCTCCATGCGGCGCTACAAAAAATTCGGGACCGTGAAATCCTTGTACGAGTGGATGTATATCGTTGCCGATGGCGGAGAGACCCAGAAATATTCGTACTCGCAGAAAAAATACAAATGAGCTTCCCGGATCATGAAAGAATTTCTCCGGTGCGCACCATGATACCGAATCCCCATCCCGCTCACGATCCCGCTGCCATCGCTGACCGGATAACCGCATTTAACGAGAGCGAGTTCGCGCAGCTCCTGGGGATGGAAATTACGGAGGCGGATGACGGGTACGCACGCGTCATTATGAACTGCAGGCAAAAGAAAAATCCCCATGGGGTTGCCCACGGCGGTGCAATCTTTGCCCTGGCTGACCAGGCATTCGGGATCGCCGCAAACTGCGCAGGGACCGGCCGTGTAGCCGTCTCGGTGCACATCCAGTACATCGCTCCGGCGACCGGCGACCTTGTCGCCATTGCACAACGGGTCGCTGATAACGGGCGGTGCTCAACATTCCGGGTCATGGTCTACGAAGGTGAGCGGACCATCGCACAGTTCGACGGTGTCGCCTTCCGGGTCTCTCCCGGCACAGAATGATGCGCCCTTTTCTCTTTCCCGCAGGGACGTATCACCCAACCGATTGGTTTTTATTTCGGGATGGAAAACTGTCATTACATGACAGAAAATGCCATAAAACCCAGCCCGTTGCGCGTTGCGGCGGCAATTCTCCTCGGGTGTGTCGTCGGGTTCATCCTCTTTTTTATCATTGCGCTGGGCATCGGTTTTGTGAATGACCGCATGGGGATGAATATCCCGGTAAACCTGCTCTTTGCAGAAGATATCTGGAGTGCGGTACTCCTCATCGTGCTGATTGTAGCCTCGATCATCTATTTCTGCTGGAAGGTCTGGACGACACCCCCGACTGAGGAAGAGGTCGCCGGTGCCGACCAGTCCTGAGCTTTTTTAATAATTCCGGAACATCGTTTCCCGCGACCGGGTGCAGTTACGCACCTTTTATCCTGTCGTCATCGCACATACTCCTTTATGAGGTACTGAAAAGAATGCCGTTGCCACTGTCGCAGAGCTGATGGTGCTTGCCGCCAGGACCGCCCCGAAAGGCAGAGGGGTGGACACCATCCTGTGCAGAGTGCTGACCGGAAAGGAGATCAAGGCTGTTGCAAAACGTCTCGCTGAACTGGGCGAGGCAAAAAACATCGGTTTCTTCCTGCGCGACTCAAAAAATTTTGCCGCATGCGACGGGTGTGTCCTCATCGGAGGAAAAGGAAACCTGACCGCCGGCATCAACTGCGGGGCGTGCGGTTTCCTGACATGCGCCGATATGGCAGAAGCGTACGCCACGCTAAAAGAGCAGGGCACATTCTTCTCGGGCCCGAACTGTGCAGTAAGGATGGCCGATCTTGGGATAGCGATCGGTTCTGCGGTAAAAACCGCCCAGATCCATAATGTTGATAACCGGATCATGTATTCCGGCGGTGCCGCAGCGCTCGACCTCGGCCTCTTCGATAAGGAATGCACGGTCGCGTATGCTGTTCCCCTCTCGGCTACAGGAAAAAACATCTTCTTTGACCGTGATATTGCCAAATAATGATCATTAAGATTTTTTGGGTTATGGTAGCGGAGTAATCCCGATTGGTTTATGCCTGTTTCTCCGGAAAAATTATTTTTTCCGTGAATATACCGCAAAACAGATGATCGCCGCACCGACGGCGACAACGAAGCCGAACCCCGGACTCCGTGTCGGCTGAGGCAGGGTTGGTTGTTCCGTTATTGAGGGTATTACGGAAGTCTGCGGAGTGAGCGTGCTTACGGTAGCCGGAAGAGTAGTCGGTTGCGGGATAGCAGTCCGGGAAACTGAAGGCTGGGTGATCGGTTCGGTTGCAGGTGGAATTGTTGTGGTTATCTGAGCGGGCAAAATCGTGATCTGAGTGGTGGGATTTGTTATATATGCGCTGTTTGCAATCCGGGGGTTCTGATCCTGATCCAGAACGGTGACCTGGCTGCTGATGGTCTTTCCAGCCACGCCGTAGTTGTCCTTCATGCCGTTGACATCGCATTCTACCCAGACCGTATATGTACCGGAAGGATAGAGAGAATTACCGGTATCCCATATCGAACCCGTCAAGAAAGGACTCGTTGTGACCTGAATATTGTCTATCGGAGTCGTAGTACCTCCATTAACCAGAGCACTATACTGGGCACCATTGGGAGCCTGAACATACAGCTGCATGGTTGGCGAGACGGACCGCTGGGAAATTGCGATCAGGTTGGTGTCTATCTCAAACTGGACCAGATCTCCCCGTGGTACCCAGCTGTTGGTTGCATCGATCGAAGCCGTGGTATCCCTCACCTTTACGGCAAGGTTGGGATCCGCAACCGTGAATGCAGGTCCTGCTGCCTTCGAGGTACTATCCAGACGGTACCAGCCACCGGTATACGATCCGAATGATGTGGGATCCACATAAAAACTGGTCGGACTGCTGATCGGGACGACCTGGTTCGGAGAACTGGTGGCGATGTCAGCGGCGGATGCCCACCACCCGATCTGTGTTGAACCTCCTAATGCCCTCGTAATATCCAGTCCCTGCTCCCCGATGAAGATCGTATTTCCCTGGGAGATCGTAGGAATTGACGGCGCCGCACTTGCATAACTGACTGATACCAGCAGGAAAAACAGCAGAATTGCATACATATTCGCCAGTCTGAATGTCATAGTCATCCATCTCCCGTCAAGATATATAAAATTTACAAGGCATGGTTTGGCTGGCTTTTCGGAGGATTGCGATATTTCAATGCCCGCGTGCATCGATAGTCAATTTTACCAGGTCATTTTACAAATGAAGCCAGACATTTTCTTTGTTCATGACAGGCAGAAATAAGACTACGGGCATTTTTATTTTTTGCCGATTTTCAGATCCGTAAAGAATTGAATCCTGCCTGATTCACATCTAAAGGAAGATAAAAAATGAGAATGAGGTTCGCGGAAGTATTCTGGTCATGGAGACCGCGGAGGTGCATCTGGTTCCGGAACGCTGCGCACGGATTAAACGGAACCATTTTCCCGTGACCGCACCTAACAGGATTTGTTCTCTATGGCGATCATGAAGATACGCGGCGGCGACCTCGACCTCGTGGAATACGAGTTCAAGGGGTTCCTACCGGGGAAAAACCTCAAGACGCTTGGCCTCGAGAAAAAAAGATACTTACTGAAACCCGTGAAAGGAACGGTTTTTGTGCAGGCCCCGGCGCGAATCCACCTGACCGTGCTGGACATGAACCGGTTTGCTCCGGACCACCCGGGAGGGGGAGGAATCGGGTTTGCGATACAGTGCTACTGTTCCGCCGAAGTCAGCTGCACGAAAAAGGAGGTGGTCATCGATTACAACCGGGCACCCATCGTCCGGAACTTTGTCGAGGTCTTCCGGAACGTCACGGGGTACAAGGGCGGGTTCCGGATCAAAGTCACGGACCACGAGCACAAGCATGTGGGCCTTGGCTCCACCAGCACGGTCATGATTGCGGTCGCAACTGCCCTGAACCAGGCGGTCGGCTCGCCCCTGGCAAACACCCAGTTGCGGCACCTTATCGGGCACAACTATGTCGAGGAGACTGCCGATGGTAACATCGCATTCGGATTTGAGACCGGGGTCGGCCCCGCGGTGAGCACGTATGGCGGAATGGCCGTGATGGGAGACGAGCTCTCGCTTGTGTACCACCACCCCTTTGCTGAAGGCATGAATGTCTATATCATCATCCCGCCCACGGACATCTCCTCTGCCGGCACCCAGGAATTCGACCTCCTGATGAACAAGGCCAGAACCCTCGATTACCGTGACCGGGAACTCAAGGCGTACCTTTTCCTGATGGACCTCATCCCTGCACTCGAGAAGGGGGACGTCAGGAAGGCGGGGGACGTGATCTGGGAGATTGAGTTCCGTGGGTCAAAACGTGCGGAAGTGGAGCACCACAGTTTTGAGATCTATCATTACATGAGCATGCTCCGGGAAAAGAGACTGGAATTTATCGGCATGAGCTCTGTCGGCCCTTCCATCGCTGTCGTGACAGAACTGGACAAAAAGGCAGTTGAAAAACTCATCCGCCCTCTGGGACTGAAGATCGCGATAGCCACAAAAATTGATAACAGGGGACTTGTTGTCCGGCAGAAAAAGTAATCTTTTTTTGGCTCTGCAGAAATCATGGCTTTCATTCCAGACGCTCTTGGGGAAGACTGCTGTTCGAAGAATTCTTTCGAATTCTTCTCTCCTTCAAGGTTCTGATGAACCTTTCAGATTCCCGAAGGGAAGAGCAGGCTGGAGAAGAACTCATCAGAGTTCTTCGACATGAGTGAGGGGATCACCCTCATAATCGTTGAAAAATGTAAGCGAATCACAGGATATACTGGGAATTCCCCTAAAAATCGTTCAGGTACGAGAACTCCCCGCCTCAGGGCCTCTCCGGGGAGTCAATCGTCGCGTCAGCGAGGATCGACTGGAGAAGAATCCGCAAGGATTCTTCGACTTGCTTCATCCTGTACGGATGAAGCAGAGGAAGTCTGAAAAACTTCCTCTTGCCGAATCTTGTGAAAGATGAGGCACGGCGGGGCAAGGAGGTTGATCCCACTGCGGGGCGAGTTGAAAATTCTCTTGCGGAGAATTTTCTCCAGCCGGCCCTGTTCATCAGGTCACGGCTGGCTCCCCGTTGGGGATGCCGATAACTGTGGAGAAGAGATCAATCTTCGACACCGAAGAGGTTCATCAGGACCTCTAGGATGAGAAGAACTCGTCAGAGTTCTTCGAGTGCGGCGGCGTTCATCGCAATCGTAAAAGAGGAACCACCTTCCGTGATATCTGAATACTACGATTTTCATGGTTCCGGGGTGAACGTTATAGGTTCATGTCCGGTTCTCCAGAGCCGGTATTTCTTTCATTTACCGGGCGGACAAAGAATAATGCCTGGAAAATTCCTTTCGTTACGTTCCATCAGCCTTGCAGCCGCGATCGGAAACCGTCCTGGAAACATTTCAAAAATAGTAGCCGGCAGAGAGTGGAAAAACAAACGTAATTATTTTTTCAGCAACGCCCGAAAGGTTATTGGTTTTTTTCCTGAACTGCAGGTTCCTTCCGGAGGTAGGCAGACAGGATACCGGCTGCAATAACAATAACCGTAGCAGCCGTCACGACAAGAACGGCGATAATCAGGAGGCTCATGTTTTCTTTCACGATGGAAAATGCACCAAGGTAATAACCGGCAAGGACGACAAAGAAGGTCCATGCGGTTCCTCCCAGGACATTATAGAACAGGAACCGCCGGTACTGCATGGACCCGACCCCGGCAAGAAAGGGTGCAAACGTCCGGATAATGGGAAAGAACCGTGCCACAAAGATGGTAGTACCGCCATATTTTTCGTAAAACCCATAGGTCCGGTCAACGTATTCCTTTTTGACAAGGTTCGGAAACCGTTCGAGAAATACGTGGAGCCCGATGTAATTTCCGATCCAGTAGTTCACGGTGTCGCCGAGGACCGCACCAAGGACAATTGCAATAAGCAGCCACTGGAGATCGAGAATACCACTCGCCGCTGCAGCCCCCGCGACGAACAGGATCGAGTCCCCGGGAAGAAATGGCATGATGACAAACCCGGTTTCGAAGAAGATGATACAGAACAGGATAAGATACGTCCACATGCCATATTGATGGACAACTGCTGTCATGTTCTGGTCAAGATGAAGAAGGACTGTTATGACCGAGTCTATCATAGCTGCCTGAAATATGCGCCTCAACGCTATATTAATTAATTTGAGCGAAAAAATCGTGCCGGTAAAACCGGGTCAGATGATCAAATACGGGGTTCCGGGCTGGCGATGATACGCTTATCGGCAATAACAACAGATCCGGATACAGCACATCACAATTCCCGGTTCCCTGGAGGGGAAATAATCTTGTCGCTGGAATCATCACGTTTCCTTTGTTCCATGCTGCTCGTATTCTGTACTGCATTTCTTGTTGCTGTGCCGGTCCAGGCATTCACTGCCAACTCGCTTGATATCACCATCAGCAAAAACGGGGATGCCACGGCAATCTTCCGCTTCACACTGGAAGGGATCCTTGAGAATGCCATCCCGCAATCCATTCTGGAGGACGAGCTCAAAAAAGGACTTGCCAGCAGTTCCGATCCCCCGGAGATCATTTCCATGAACAAGTCAGCTGCAACTCTCCTCATGAGCAAATTTGCGGATACCGGCGATGTTCCTGAAGGCACTGAATACCGAACCGCTTCTATGAACTTCAAAAAGGCAGAGATCGCCCTGAAGAATTCCGCACTCAGCAGTGTCATCACCGCCGACTTTTCTCCGGCAACGATAACCGTGACCTTCCCGGACGCATACTCCCGGCAATTCACCAACGTTGATGTACTTCCTGCTTTTTCACACACGGTAATTGATCCCACAAAGTCAGCTTCTGCATCCACACAGCCAGCTACCGGTGCAGCCAGGGTGATATCGTCACCCTCTGGAGTTCAGGTGTATATCGATGGCTCCTATGCCGGTGATGCACCTGTAACACTGGACGAGATCCCGGCCGGCATACATACATTCCGGTTCGAGAAAGATAATTTCGAACCGGTCACAAAGACCGTCAATGTCACAACGGGAAGCACTGTTCAGGTATCGGCCATTCTCGGGTATATTCCCGGGACCACGGCAACCGGGACAAGCCCCTCCCCGGTTTTGACGGGGCGCCTGCGCTGATCGCACTTGCCTGTTACGCAGTCCTGTGGGTATCCCGGCGCTGAACCTCGGCAAGTCGAAGAACCCTCCGGGTTCTGAGAGGTTCATCAGAACCTCGAAGAGCCGAAGAATTTATTTGAATTCTTCGAGTTCTTCTCCTGCCTCACCCCTCCGGGGTTCGGCATGTCATATCCGGCAAATCGAAGAACCCCCTCCGATACTTCCTCCGAATCATTCATAGGGTCCAGCGGGATTCGGCAAATCGAAGAACCCTCCGGGTTCTGAGAGGTTCATCAGAACCTCGAAGAGCCGAAGAATTTATTTGAATTCTTCGGGTTCTTCTCCTGCCTCACCACTTCGGGATTCAACATTTCCTGAACACTGCGGTCACCTCGGATCGCGGCAGGTCCCTTCCGCGTATACGCATATTCCAGTCCCGGTAGTCCACGGAAACCACGGCAAGGCGGGAAAAAAGATCGGCCACTTCACCGGGGGTAAAATAATGCGTGCAGATCCCGTTTCCCCGCCTGAACGTTCCTGGTTCCGTTTCAGACCCTTTCCCGAACCTGAAATCACGGGTAGAGAAATCGTTGAAATAGAGATTCCCGCCCGGCCTGATGACCCGGAATATCTCACGGGAGATCTCTTCACGGTCACCCTGTGTCATATGCCCGAAGATGTGGTGAGCAAAGACTGCGTCGAAAGTTTCCTGCCTGAACGGTATAGCCCGGGCGTCCCCGATGACAAGATTCGCCGATAATCCGGCTGCATCCCGGGCAAGGATAACTGCCCGGGAGGAGAAATCCAGGGTGGTCACCTTCCAGTCCCGGTGTACCATTGCCGACAGGGTCTTGCCATCGCCACACCCGAGTTCGAGCACGTCCGGGCCCGGGAGGAGACCCGGTAAGGTGAACACGGAACCACCGAAGAGCCTGCCCTTCCGGGAATATTCTTCATCCCATGCATCAGGATTTACCCGCACCGGTGTATCAGTCCTGCCGGTCATGTTTACACGTTCGACAAGATACAGCTTGTTGACAGGTGTGGCAGGACCTGCCAGCCACTCCGGTTCATGTATACCGGCCAACGGAGGAAACCCAGACCAAAGAACTCAAATAAATGCATAGGAAAATAGATATTAAGCAGCCCCGAAAAGGAAAATTTTCCCGGAAATTTATCATCGTAAGGGTTCTTTTACGAAACAACGGCATTAACGAGACAAACCATGACCGATGTGGTGTATCATGAATACCAGAAGGTTGACAGGCACCACATCGGCCATTCGTACCTTATCGATATCGGGGATGAGATCGAGATCCAGCAGGTCATGGAATACAAATGGAAGGTCTACGACAGTGTTATCCTCAAACCCCCTCACCCGAAGACCCGCTATTTCGAACTCGTCATCACCGAATACCGGGACAAGGACGTATCCCTTATCGATGATCTCCAGGTCTACCCGGTGATCGCAAAAAAGAGACCGGACTTCCGGATCCTGGGATTCACGCTCCGGCGGGGGGACTGGGTCATCACCGAACAGATCTACAAAAAGGCGAACACGACCGAGATCCAGTGGATCTATTCTGATGACTTCCACCTCTTTGCCATCACCCATGCGCAGGACCAGCTCGAGACCATCGTGGAGCAGGTGGTTGCCAAGATCGACGGGATCGCCTCTTCCATCAAGAGCGGGTACCGCATCTATTCCCACATGGAGAACCAGCGGATGCGGCGCGAGGCATTCGATGCCGTTCTCGAAAGCCAGAGCGGTGTCACCATCAACAAGACGGCAATACTGAAGCACCCGGAGTTCCAGCTCATAGCGGAACTGGGTGAAGGGGACCGCAAGAAGATGCAGGACGAGATCCTCCGGGACCTCGTCGCACTTGGCGCGACGCTGGATACGTTCGGCGGTTCGAACAAGATCGTCGCAAAACTGGAGATCCCAAAAAAAACCGATATCAACGTCCAGCTGGCGCAGATTGAAGAGCTCCAGGACCTCGGCTGGCTCTTCGAATGACCGTCAGCGGGGGAAATATTCAGGTTTGCCGGGAATGTAGATCGCCGACGCGTACTCCTCAATAAAATCCGCATCTACCAGCAGGTCGATATACACCATCTTCTTCGCAACATCCAGCGCTTCCTGCCGTTTTTTCCCGGACAGCAGGGCGGCACGTGCACCCGTGAGGGAACCATTCCCGATAGCATGGAATTCTGCATCGGGAAAATCGGGGGTTATCCCGAAGGTCACAATTTTGTTCCGATCTGCATAGGCACCGAATGCCCCGGCAAAGTACACATTGCGGACACTCCTCACCGGGATACGGTATTTTTTTAAGAGGACCCCGATCGCCCCGCATGCTGCGGCTTTTGAGTCCATAAGGTAGGCAAGGTCCTGCTTCGTGATCACGATATCCCGGCCGGTTGCTGTCTCCTTGCAGGGAACGAGGACATATTCGAGACCTTCCTTACCACGGCGCACGCCGGGCTTCTCCTCCACAAGCCTGCCGGTGAAATCCACGATACCCGAGGTCACCATCGCAGCCGCTGCATCGATGATTCCCGATCCGCAGATCCCCCGGGGAAGCTCATTTCCGATCGTTGTCCATGAAACCCTGAACGTGGCGGGGTCGATACCGATATGATCGATCGCTCCCCGCATCGCCCGCATACCCGAGGTGATCCCGGCACCTTCGAAAGCAGGCCCGGATGCACATGAGACAGAAGCCAGCCAGTCCCTGTTGCCGAGAACAACTTCGCCGTTTGTACCAAGGTCTATCATCAGGGAGAGGTCGGGAGACAGGTGCATCCCCGATGCAATGACATCTCCCACGGCATCCCCACCAACAAACCGGCTGACGTTGGGAAGACAGTACACGTACGCCTGTGGATTTGCCAGAAGCCCGAGGTCCAGTGCCCGGGCAAGGAAAGGGCTCCGGGAGATATCAGCATTCGCAATCTCAAGGATTGCTGTATCGCGGCCAAAGAGGAGGTAGTTCATAACCGTATTGCTGCCTATGCAGAGGTCATAGACAGAATCCCCGCTCACCCCGGCAGACGAGAGGAGCTGTCCGATGACCGCATTGATACTCTCAACGGCCGCAGCCCGGAGTTTTTCTTTCCCGCCGGGTTTTTTTGCAAAAGCGATCCGGGTGAGCAACTCCTCGCCATAGGTTATCTGCCGGTTCAGGGAAGAGGACTGGCTGCAGGTCCGGCCGGTCGCACAATCAACAAGCACCCCGACAACGGTTGTAGTCCCGAGGTCAAGGGCGATACCGTAGTTCTCCGCCGTGGTGTCTCCCGCCTCGATTCCCAGAACTTCCGGGTACCCGTTCGACCGGGTGACAGCAACCGTGACCTGCCCGCCCTCCGCAGCTGTCAGCCGGCCCATCTGTTCGCGGGTCATGTGAGGGCGGGTGCCGGAATACCCTTCGAGTCTCAGGGAACGGGACCCGTGCGGATGGTGATGATTCCCGGGCGCTGCAAGCCGGTGTTTTGTTACCAGGGGATACAGCCAGGTAGTGATTTCAGCATGGTTCTGGAGTATTTTTGGGGCATCGATCCGGCTCTCCACCGGGATGATAAACTCGCAGTTTCCGGTGATATGAGTCCGGCAGGCCCGACAGTAGTTCCGGGCTATCTCATCAGCAGTCAGGCCCCGGGTACTCTCCGGCGAGCCGGCATCACACGAGCCCTGCAGGAGAATGACTTTGCACTTGTTGCATTCTCCTTTTCCGCCGCAGATACTCTCGAACTGGATCTCAGCGTTCCGGATGGCTTCGAGGACCGTCGAACCAGAAGGTACAGATACGATCCTGCTCATGGGGTGGAAAACGACGCTGTACATTTCAGCCATTGGATTGCCCTACCTTGAATTGTCGTCAGCCGTACTGGCAGGTCCCGGATGCAGAACCGGATGCAGACATCTTTTTTGCCGCGAAAATTCATGCTACTCTGCAGGAGGCCAGTGGTCCCTGAGGAACTGGGAGATCCCCGACGAGTCCTTGGGGCCGACAAGGATCCTCCAGCCGGTCGATTCTTCCGTCTCCCCGCTCAGCCGGGCTGCAAGACCGGGTATGATGAGAGTATTGTGGCTGACGAGAGCCGCTATATTGTTGGTCTTCAGGGCATTCGCAACTGAATCTGCAGTAAAATACCTCCCTGCAACGGCACTCTCGACACTGAGCCCCCCGGTATCCGCGACAATGAGATAACAGTCCAGGTTGGCGGCCTTGATATCGGATTCGACGGTGAAATACGTAAGCGCATAATTCGTCGTGATCAGGACCGGCGAGGTATGGTCGGGCCTGCCGAACGTCTTCACACCCGCTTCGACCGAGACCGGCTTCCGCGGATCCGTGTAAAGGCTGAAACGCCAGATCAGCTGGGGGAGGAGGACCCATCCGTCAAGGCTGTGCATGATGAGCAGGTCCGCATACCGGGAGAGGAGCATGGACGCGGTGGTCGCCTCACGCCATTTGAGCACGTCCTCTGAGAGCTCTTCACCGGTCCAGACCGTGAGCGGGACGCCAAGGATCGGAAAGCCGAACAGCTCATCAAAATTTTTTGTGGCAGCTGCCCTGATTGTAGTAAAATTCGCGATGGTGTCGGACAGCCCGTCTTCGGTAAATGTTCCGGGGTCAAGGACCAGGTCATGGACACCACAGGCCATGAGGGTTCTGGCGAGCGTCCGGAGGAGACCGAGATCGCCCGGCGCAAAGACCGCAAGGGGAGCATGGTGAGCAAGGGCCAGATCAGCCATCAGTTTCCAGTTCTTGTCAGTGGCAGCGTAGATGAGCGGGCGGCGGTTCCCAGCCTCCCGGAGGCCGGCCTCCATCACTGCTGGATCGAGCGAGCAGAGTATGAACGGCAGGTGACTGGCTGCAGCCACTTTTTTTACTGCAGCCCCGAAAATCACGGGATCCCCGGAGACCGAACGGATGGCAATCGCGTTCAGTACCAGTGTCCTGCCTATGTAATTGTAGGAGAAGGCTTCGATCTGCCTGACCCGCTCGAGAAGTTCCGCCTCGGGCATGAGATCGTTGACATCGATGGCGATCGGTGCAGGGTTATGGTACGTGAAATCATGGCGCTGGAGCACATATTTCCCGCCGATGCTGATGCTATGGTCACCGGTACCCAGGGTGACCGTACGGACCGGGGGTGCCAGGAGACGGGAAAGTTCCCCGAAAGCTCCGTGATACTCAACAGAATGGAGGGGCGGGCAGTCGGAAAGGACCAGTTCGCCATTGACAAGCCGGGTGGCAAAAGCCATGCAGTTGGCTTCCCCGCATTCCCCGCAGTTTGTCTTCGGGAGGAGCTTGTAGACGTCGATCGGGCTGATCTCCTTGATCCCCTTTCTCTGCTTCTTTTCCGGGGCAGGATCCGTCACGTTCATAGCCGCACCCCGGCCCAGCCGGCTATCTGTTCGGCATGCCCGGTCCCCGGAGTGCCCAGACGGTGAATAACATCCCTGAGCGTCAGGTACTGCTGCGGGGTGCATCATCATGAACAGGTCGGTCCCCGCCAGCAGCAGGGTCAGGGCATTGATCGTTTCCCAGACCGGCCCCCTCAGTTCCCGTGGCCCGTACACCGGCGGCATCTTCATCCAGGCTTCCCGTGCCGCCCATGCATTGGTCGCGGCCGATATCACCGGGTGTGCCAGTTCCGGATCTCCCATAAGTGCGGCATACCGCGCACGTTCATGAATAGTGAACGAGTACTCGAGGCCGTAGCCCAGCGCCACGGTCGTCAGGTCCATGACAATCTGTTCGGGAGGAATATACTCGTACAGGCGGCGGTTGAGTTCCTTGGCATTGTTCAGGTCAAGGCCCGTGAATGCAAGGAGGAGATGCCCGTGGTCCCGTGCTGCAGTGGCGACCCGGTCCAGTGTCTTTGATTCCACCATGTCGAGCGTCACCGAGTTGAGGAGGAGGCGCTCGCCAGCAGCCATCTCGGCTACCTCCAGAAAGACCTCGGCATCTTTTTTCGGGTCACCGCAACCCCCGACGATGACAGGCACGTCAACGGCCTGGAGCACTTCCTCTACGGTCTTTGCTGCCGAACGGGGGGACGCATCGCGGAACAGGGGATCCGTACTCATGAGGTGAATAGTCACCACGTCGGCGCCGTACTTTTTGACGTTCATACGTGCCCATTCAGCGGGGTCTTCCATGACCTCCGAGATATTCTCGCGCAGGACCTTTGGCAGGGAGACGTTCATGTCAAAGACATCAAGTGAGATCGCCGGCGGGTGGACCGGGAGGTGGATACGATCAGAATAGGCAGGTGCCTGTGCGCCCCCGATGGTAATTGACCTCCCCCGGGTCCCTCCCCCGGACCGTGTCGCGCCGAGGGTCACTTCACGGATCCTGCCGGGAAATTCAAAACTGGCCGGAGCATAGGACTCCCGGATCAGTTCGGAGGGTTTTTCCGGTATGTACAGGCCGGCGGAATGGACAGGGTTGGCCGGGGATGCAGAACCTGAGGTGGGGATGAAGAGTTCAAGATTCCCGATCTCCATGGAAAAATTTTTCAGTTCCACCTGGTGCACGCCTTTCAGCAGGTCCCGGAGCTGAGGGGCAAGTGAGAGGAGCTGCTCTGCATCAAGGGCAGGTCTAGTATTTTTTTTCGGCACTGTGCTCGCCTCCAGATGGATGTGGCGGCCTGATCGGCTGGATGATTACGCTCTCTGCGGTGATCCTGGCATTCTTGAGGATGATCCTGAAACCCCCAAAAGCAAGGGGAATGTCCGCTCCGGAAATGACCGTCATCTGGCGGACAGGGCCGCTCTCAGGTTCCGGGACGGCAACCCATCGTTGTACGACCGGGTGGTAGTGTTCCTGCAGGAATATCTTCAGTTCTGCGACGGTTGCCACATCTTTCTCCGTGGCAATGGCCTCATACACCTCTTCGGGAATGAACTCTTTGAGCCGTTCGCGGGTCTCGTGCGGCATCCAGACCACGCGGTCGTAACCGCCGTCTGCGTGCATGAACTTTTTTGATCGCATATACTCTATCGAAATACCGTGGAAACCCTCGACCTGCCGCCCCCCGGCCGTGGAGTCCGCCATCGTTGAGAACGCAAGCCCGTTTACCGTCAGCGCGCCAAAACCGCGGAGGACGATGCCAAAACCGTCGACCTCCGGGATGTAAAAAGCGATCCCTTCAAAACACCCGCAGGATGTATGCGGGTACCCGAACGCCGAGTAGAGATAGACCCGGCTCACTTCTCCCATCGACCGCTTCCGGGCACTCTCATTGACACCGGTATATTCGCCTTTGTCCGGGTCCAGGCATTCTCCTTTCTCGATGGCATAGATCGGCCCTTTCGGGTCAATGCCGGCAGCAGCCCTCCCGTCGAACCAGCTGATTGCCCCGCAGTTCGCGTACCGCTGGGGGGTGATGACACAGACATGAGTCGGGGCAAACGACTGGCAGAGTGCACACCCATAAAAAGTGTCCACGTCCTGATCCGAGAGTCCCCGTGCACGGGCGTCCCGGGCTTCGTAGGTCCTGAGTGCTTCCTCGTAGAGTGGTTTGATCTTCTCCGGGTCCGTGATGAAGCTGATCTGGATTTTTTCGATGATGGGAAGCTCGTTCCTGAAGAGCTCGTGCATGACCTGCCCGATAAACCGGAACGAGTCAAGTCCTTTCTTAAAGGATTTTTTCGAGAGCCGGATCCAGATATCGTACCGCTGGTTGAGGTGCATGAACCCTTCGATATAGTTAGCGTATTCGTGGATCCTGCGTTCAACCACGCCTTCCAGGTCGGGCTCGACCTTTTTTCCGGCAATCTCGACGAGGATACCGATCGGGTAGTGCTTACCTTCTTCCATCCCGCTGATATCGGGGCCGATGATACGGATTGCGCCATCCTCGATCTCTTCCGGCTGGCGTACCCGGACTATCTCGAACTTCTCTTTCTCCGACGGGCCGCCCAGCTCGACCTGCAGATCATTTTTCCTGACACGCTCACCTTCATGGATCAGGCCCACTTCAACAGGGATCGTTTCAAACATGATCTGTTCTCCGGTCAGTCACCGAGGTTTGCCACGATCCCTTTGAGGTTTGCGGCCCAGTCTTTTATCGGTACTGTTCGGGAATGACCAGCTCGCATTCGGCTGGTAAACGCAGTCAAGGGTCATGGTCTTTACACCGGGAGCAAAGTGTTTCAGGCCGGAGAGGATCGTCCATTCCATGGAATAGGGAAGCCCGACAAAAATTGCAAGGTCATAGGTCTCTCTCCCGTCAAACCCTTTCCATTCCGGGTCCGTGAGACGGTTGGCGATATCCACAGCAGGCATGAGGGCCGCAGGTTCAAACCCGCGTGCAGTGAACTCCCTGCTCGTACTGGCAGTGACGACAACGGGCATCTTCGCTTTTCGTGCAAGCTGGATGAGGCAGTCGATCAGTTTTTTTCCTTCGACTTCATATTCGATGATCCCGTGACCCACAATCATGATTGGGCGTTTTGCCCGCCGGATTATTGCGTCTGCGATATCGGGCTTGATGATAAGAGATGCCTTTTTCGGTCCGGGGATCTCTGCGGTCTGCCAGGATTCGTTCATCGGCATCGTTATCACTCCTTCCTTGTATGGATCATACGGGGAAGGAGCGTCGGGTCGGGGATCGTGTGCTCCTTCCATCCGTGCCGGTGGAGGTGGTTCAGTACCTCATCTTTCATGGTAAGGGGGATATCGGCCGGTGTCCGGACATACAGGGAGATGTCAGGCGGGATGCCGCCGACAAGACGCTTGTGGAGGTCGACGTAGTTGGCCAGCTTGTTGGCCCGCCCCCTGCTGGTGTCATTCGGGCGCATGGTCAGTTTTGCGATCATCACCATCGCCTCTTCCTTGGTCTCGGCGGCAAAGAAGAGGTGTTCGGGTACCGGGCCGCCATACACCTTCTTCCCGCTGCGGGCATCGTACACGTACCAGTCGGATTCCTTGTCTGCACGCCCAAGGAGCATGCGGCGGTACTTCGTACCATGGGGCCCGACGACCACGGGAATTCCCAGCCGCCAGAACCCTGCAGCGATCGCCGCTGCTTTCTGCGACATGGCACCCCAGGCAACCCCGACAGCCCCGACACGGTTGTGGACGTAATCGGCGATCTCTTCGTAATTCCCCCGCAGCGGGCGTTTTGCAAAGATGCTCGCGATCTTGATAGCCGCACCGGCAATATGGGCGTTTGCAACGCACGAACCTACGTTTACGATCCCTCCGGCCTCGAACGATCCGGAATACCGCTCGTACGCAGTCTTTCCTTCCTCGTCCCGGTACATTCCCGCCGACATTGCGGAACAACCGGATGTGCAGACAATGTACCGGCGTTTTGCAAATTCCATGCACATCTCCGCAACTTCCCGGGAACCTTTCGGGTAGTTGGCGCACCCGACAAATGCAACCACGCCGGGAATTTCGCCAAGAACGATAGGACCGCCGACCTTGCGGATCTCGACATCCCGGATTGCGCCCCTCCCGGTCCGGATGCAGTAGGTCTCTTTCAGGGTCTTCTGTTCTGCAGCGGCCACAATCAGGCTGTGTACCGGTATCTTCTGCGTGCAGGCAGGCTCGCACCTTCCGCACCCGAGACAGTCATCGTACAGCTCGTCCAGGAGGGACAGATTGCCCCCGGCCGCTGCCTTCACGGCCTGCGCAACCGGCAGGTCGTTGGGACAGGCCCTCCGGCAGAGCATGCACAGGGTGCATTTCTTTGCCATTTCCACGAGGGTCTCCCGTGAGGGAAGGGACTTCTGTTTTTTGCGCCGCGGTGCGATTGCGCGGGCAGTCTTCACGGCAATCTCGCCGACTTTTTCCGGATCGAGGATGAGAGCGCCCGGTACTTCACCGCTCACGAATCCGGCAACAATGTCATCAAGGGGATCGTTTGTGCGGTCGGGAAGCCCGAGACAGTTCTTCTCACTGGTTGCTATCAGGGCGGCCCGGATATGTGCGGATTCAGTCAGCGTGTCCGTTCGGACACACTGTTCGTCAATTACGATGACATCAGGAACTCCGCTCCGGATATATCTCAGCTGCCATGAAATCGGCCCGATGATCTTTGCCTTCGGGGAGTACCGCGTTACGTCGATCGCAGTGCAGCAGATGCCAGTCACTTCCACGTCCGATGTGAGGTCGTTGGTTTTCAGGTAATCGATGATCCCGGTCGCCGGCGTAACATTGTGCCCGATGACGAGGATCACCGGTTTTCTGATGTCAACGGTCCCCATGCCGAGTTCTGCAAGACCGGCCTCCGGATCAGCCTTCGGGAAACCGAGTGCCGAGATCTGGGCAATGTCGGCTACTTCCATGCCGAGCTGGTCGATCATGCCGGCATGGAGGACTTTGGATTCAAAGTCAAGGTTGTTTCCTTCCTGCCCGGTGTGGGTGACGGCCAGGAGCTGGGTGACCTGGTTCTCACAATAGTCCAGCACCGGTTCAAGGTCTCCCAGTGTCTCGGGCTTGATCCCGCAGACGAGCCGGACGACCGGCGCTTCGACTTCCACACCGGTGTCGCCGACGTTGATCGGACAGTCCCGGCCGTAGTATTCGATGACATGGGAGAGGATGTCGCGTGAATGGCTTACGTGGGTTGCGGCCCCGATACAGGCAGCGATCAGGACCATCCGGGACTGCTGGGACGGCATGGAGATACCGCATGCCCCGCGTTTTGTGCCGGTGAGATCGCACTTGCCATACGTGCAGAGACAGCAGAGGTCGCAGAACGGGAGATAGAAAGGTTTGTACTTCCGGAGCAGGATCTGGTCCCAGGGGCGGAGGGTGGTGAGAGAGGGAAACGGGGTCGGGCCCATCGGTTCATCCCATTTCTCGCGGGAAATGGCCCCGATGGTGATACTGAGATCCCGGAAGTGTGCAAGATCGGAATGTAATTCCTTTATCTGGACGTTGACTCCTTTCCTGCTCAAATGATTCACCACGGCAGATTCATTTATACATTGAGGGATGAGTCAGATAAGGTTATCGAAGGAGACACGGGAAAAACCCGCGTCTCCTTCTCCTCGTTCAGCCCTTCGGGCTTCACGATATCGAAGATCCCATCGGCGAGCCTGTAGTTCCTTCTCTTCATTCAGCAGTCTCGAAGATTCGTCTTCTCCTCATTCAGCCCCTACGGGGACTCATGATATCGAAGAATTCCCAGCGTAGCCTTGCAGATTTCGGGCCCCGGATCCCCCCCTGCCATTTCCCCGGGTGGCCTCCAGCAGGGAAAATCATCGTTTCAATCATCGTTCGAAGAAGACCTCCAGCCTTCTTTTCAAGCTCCTGCTACCCATCGGGCAGCACTCGCTCATCCAAAAGGCAACAATTAGACGTTTTTCAGAGGCTGAAATGACCCTCAACCGGGCGAAATGACGGCCCTACGGGCATATTGCAAAACCGGTGTGCTGTAATTCGCCAAAAAATGCGACTATCGAAAAATCGGTTTTTCAAATCGGGTTCCATTTGCAAAACGGGGCATTTTGCGGGCAGTTTGTTTTCCGGGGCGACCTATCCCTGGATAGGCGTAACCCAGGTCTGATCGCTGCCCCGGTCTGCTGGCGATGGAATGTGATGCATGACCAGTATGAGAGACCTGCACCCTCGTCTTGACCCATCCGGGCCCGTAGCAGGCCCGGACCGCCACTTCCGGAACCGGTTCGACCGGCCTGTTTCGGCAGTTTTTGAAGTGAGTCTCCGGAATAACCTTTGTTCAGAGCCCGATCGTTCAACAGGCAATTTTCCTTGGAGAAAAACCGGCCTGTTTAGAGCTAGTTTCCTTTGAGAAACGGTGGCTGCCCCGTGGTCTGGGACGAAGGCCTAGTGAACGTGAAGAAGCACCGTTATTGCGGTGAGCATTTTCCGGAGGTTGAACGTGCGATTGGATGAGCGATGCCTTACGCGCAAAACGTTCGAAGCCCTGATGGCTTCTCAAATCGGTCCTCGCTTGTGCGACGACCGATCCCTCTCGTGTTTTGCGCTACGCACTTACCTTGATAAGATCTCGCTAAGGATCTTGCCTTAACGCGATCCGATGAGGCGTCGCGACGATTCCAAGTCGAAGCCTGATGACTTCTCCAATCGACCTCGCTGATGCGATGGTCGGTTCTGCGAAGCAGGGGAGTATCACACAATTTTTGGGAGAAAATGTTCAGAAAATGTTGAAAAAATTTCCGGAAAAGATTTTTGCAAAATTTTCATAGCAGTGTTCAAGCCCCTGACAAAGATCGATAGTGGGAGAGGACCAAATCCCCTAAAGTAAAAGAGGCCCACAATTCTCCCGACAGCCTTTCCGTGTTTTCCTGAAAAATCCTATCCTCCCGCGAGCACTTTTTCCATAATCCCCGCCACCGAGCGGTACGCAGGAGAATCCTCCGGCATATCCATCAGCGATTTCCCGAGCAGCACCTGCCGGGCAAGGCCAGGGTCCTCGGCAATCTTCCCGATAAAAGGCAGCCCCGTCTCTTCCGAAGCCCGTGAGGCGAGTTCCGCCGGGAACCCGTACCCCCCGACGACGTAGAACCTCCTGAAGGTTATCCCTACTTCCTGGATGACCCGGTGAGCCCGCCGTACATGGGCAAAGGACTTACTGGACGGCCCCATCACGTCAAATATGATATCAACATCGCGTGCAATCTTGCGGTTGAGGTGCTCGAGCCCCCCGGGGGAATCGATGAGGATGTAGCGGTACTGGCGTGTGATCGCGGCAAGGGCATTCTTGAGTGCAGCATCCGGCAGGCAATAGCATCCCTCGACCCACTTGGTGCCGACCGAGATGAGATCAAAGTTTTTTCCTTCATAGAGTCCCTGCTCCCAGATCTGGTTTTCGATCCTTCGTGACGGGGGAATGCCGATTGTCGTGCCACCCCGTGCGATGAATGTCTCGGTCAGCAGTTCAGCTATGGTCTTTTTTCCGGAAGTTTCAAGATCTACCCCTACCATCTCCGCAAGGTTCTGGTCGGGATCGGCATCGACAAGGAGCAGCGGGACCGATCCCTGCTCCGTCAGGTACTTCGCCATCAGGGCCACGAACGTGGTCTTTCCGGTCCCCCCGCGGCCCATGGTGACGATCGTCTGCATCAGTCTCCTCCCTGCAAAGCCGGATATCGGGATAGGTCATTCATTGAAATTTCCCTCCAGATTTCGCGCGAGATCCCCGATTGCCTGAAGTGCTACAGAAGACGATGGTTCAATTGGTTCACCGGAGATACCGGCGCTCTGCGATTACCTGGTCAAAAGGGATGAGTGCAATAACAGGGAGGTCTGTACTTTCCGGCAAAATCCCGGATCGCGGTCTCATGGCGGGGATCGGAGACTCTGTTTCCCACGAGGCCTATGCGGGGAATATCCGATTCCTTCGCAAGCCGGCAGATCGTTGCTGCAACATCCAGTGATCTTTTATTTGCGTCGCTGACAACAAGGAGGATATCGACATGCTCTGCAGTACCCCGGCCGAGGTGTTCGATCCCGGCTTCCATATCAAGTATGACAATCTCGTCACGCTCGACCACAAGATGGCGCATCAGTGCCTTTACTACAGAATGGGCCGGGCAGGTGCACCCCCCTCCCATGGATTTTACGGTGCCCATGACAAGAAGATTCACTCCGGCCGGTGTCGGGACTGCATACCTGCCGATGATATCATCGACCGTGAATGTGAGCCGGAATACACCGGAGTAACCGGTGCCGGTCTTCAGCTGGATCAGGTCCTTGTTCTCCGCTATCGGCAGAATACGGGAGGCCTCATCAGCGGACAGGCCAAGGGTAAGCGCGAGGTCTGGGAGACGCATCGGCATCAATTGCGATGACCCGGCGCCTGGAACCGGCAAAGTATGCCGCAAGACTGCCTGCTATGAACGTCTTGCCAACACCCCCCTTTCCGCCGGTTGCAATTTTCATGTCCTGTATCTCCTGTCCCAGCTGTAAGATTTTCGGGCAGATAGACTATTGCTTTGGGGAGCCTGCCGTGCCCGCAGGGCAGGGCTGGATGGAGAAGAATGCATTAGCATTCTTCGACTTGCCGTAGTATGCCGTTCCCGAAGGGCAGGGCTGGCTGGAGAATGTCGAAAGTCATCAGACTTGAGACAGGAGAAGAAACCGAAGGGTTCTTCGATGGAACGCATCAGCGTTCTTCGAGTTCGGAGAGGTCGTCAGACCTCGACGAGGAGAAGGGAGGCGTCAGCCGACCTTCGACTTGTGATGACCTCTCGCTGGTCGAAGATTTCCTTCGGAAATCTTCTCCACTTCGAGGTCTGATGACCTCTCACTCGACAAAGTGATGGGTCAGGTTCATGACGTCCCGGTACGGGATTACACCAACGAGACGGTTCTCCTCGTCGACAACCGGCAGGGCACGGAACCCGTACCGCGCAAATTCCTGTGCACCTTCCTTGAGAGTGCTCCCGGTCGGGAGGCTGATCACGTTCTCGACCATGACGTCCCGGAGGAATGCCTTGTCATCGGCCTGCAGGAGCTCCTTTAAATCGATGACGCCGATCAGGCGATCGTTCTCGTCGACAACGTAGATGTACATGATAACATCTTTGTCCCGGGCATGGCGAGGGTAGTCATTCTGGACATACTCGACGGTCGTGTCCGGAGGGAATTTCAGGATCTTCTGGGTGGTATAGTGGATGACCTTCTCTTCCTGCCGGTTGATGATAGCCTGGACCTTCCGTGCGCTCTCAGCGTTCATGGCGTCAAGGATGACATGGGCCTCCGCCGACGGCAGGCCGGAGAGGATGTCAGCCGCCTGACCGGGGGTCATATCGTTGATGAGCTGGACGACCTTCTCCGTTGACAGCGAGGAGATGATCTCGCGCTGCACCTTCGGCTCGATCTCCTCGAGAGTATCGCTCGCGTGCTCGTGATCGAGGGTTGAGAAGAGCATGACCCGCTGGTCGTGGTCCACCTCTTCGAGGATGTCTGCGAGATCGACGGGATGGATCTCCGAAAGATTCTCTTTTAGGACATTCAGCTTGACGTTGCCCTTGAACCGGCCGATGTTGGTCGGGAGCGGCTGGATGCATGTCCAGGGGATCATCTGCTCTGCCTCGGGATCAACAGAGGAATAGAGAACTTTCGCGAGGAACCCGAACCCGAGCCTGCGGAGACGGGCTGCCTTCCCGGTATCGACATCGGTGACATAGAGTTTCTTGTTCCGGAGGACGAGCCGGATGTCGTACACCACCTCCACCTCGTTCTCCTCGAGATCGATGACCTTCTTGTCGAGTACGTAGTCGCGGAGGAGGATGACATCCTCGGCTGGTTCCGCCTCATAGGGCTTGAGGTCGCTGATGATGACCTCGATCCCTCTCCCGGTGAGGGTGTGGACATTCTCCCACGGGATGAGAAGGCTCGGGTTGCCGAACGACCGGGAGACGTACAGGGACCGCACTTCAGGGATCTTCGCGGTCTCTGCGATCACCAGATCGGTGAGCAAACCGATTTTTTTCCCGGAACGCAGGACAGGGACATTCAGGATATCGGAGAGGAGGATCACGAGGTCTCCTGCCATCGCGGAGCTGTTCGCGCTATCCTGCTGCGCCATCATGCACTCCCGTGAACGATCGTCCAGAACTTGTACGCGAGCAGGACAACCAGGAAGATAAGGTAGAACCTGAGGAAGAGGAGCGCAAATTTTGCCCCTCCCGTCAGTTTGATCTTCGGCGTTGCATATTTCTGGTTAATGCTGCGGATCTTCCCCGTCGATTCACTGATGATACTTCCGATCCGTTCCCCGAATACTCTTTCGATTGATTCCATTCTCTAAATCCCTCCTTACCCGAACAAATTCGGGAACAGCGTGCTGATACCGTACAGTGAAGACACGACGATGATGCACACGACGATTGTTATGTTCGCTATATTGTCGAAGCGGGTATTTTTGTATTTCCCCATGATCTCCTCGTTGTTCAGGAGGATGATCAAAAATACCAGCGCAGCCGGCAGGAGGGTCACTGCGATCACCTGAACGAAGAGCGTGATCAGCACCAGCGGTGCTCCCGGAATGAGCACGACCGCCCCTGCGGTGACAAGGCCGATGAAGTAGAAGACGTAGAACCAGAGCGCCTCTCTGACTTTGTAGTTCAGCGAGTGCGCCCATCCGAAGACTTCCCCGAATGCCCACGAGTTGGTGAGCGCAATGCAGATTGCTCCCAGAAACCCGGCATCGAAGAGACCGATGGCGATGAGCGTCCCCACCCACGGGTGCATTCCCATCATGACCTGGGCGGCCTGGGCGGCACTCTCGATGTTCATACCGTAGAGCAGGGTCCCGGTCACGATGATAATGAATACCGCGACGAGAACGGTAAAGATTGCACCGACAACCGTGTCGAATTTCCCCCACGGAATGTCCTTCTCCTTCATCTGCTTGTCAACGACCGCGCTCTGCTGGAAGAAGATCATCCAGGGCGCGATCGTAGTCCCGATGTTTGCCATCAGCAGGAAGAAGAGTTCGCCATTGAACCCTCCCGGGAAGTTGGGGACGATCCCGTTCCGGAGGATATCGGGGACCGAAGGGTGGACGAGTATCGCCGCCGGTATGTAGATGAGATTGACAAGACAGAAGGCCATGGTGATCTTCTCCCACGTCCAGTACCTCCCAGACAAAACGATGCCAAACATCACGAGGATGACTATGCCTACCGTGATGGCGGGTGGAACACCGAAGATGCTGAGCGCCGCAGTCATGCCGATGAACTCGGTGACCATCGTGAGCCAGTTGACAACGGTGAGGTCAAGGAGCGAGAACCATCCCCAGAACGAGCCGAACGCGCTGAAGATCGCCTCTGCGTGCCCATGCTTGGTGACGGCCCCCAGCCGTACCGTCATTTCCTGTACAAAATATGCAACCGGCCCGAGCAGGACGAGGAACCAGATGAGGCCGTACCCGTACTTTGCGCCGGTTGCGGCGTACGTGGTGATCCCACCGGCATCGTTGTCGGCGATCATGACAATGAGGCCTGGTCCGGCAAGCAGCAGGTAGATCTTGATGGTCTTGATGAGCTTGCTGTAATTAAAATAAAACTTCGATAAAAAATCCATGGTATGCCCTTTCTTATAGTGTTTTTTCAGTTCATTGTGCCGGTCATCCCCCCATTCGATCCACTCGATCTGAATGGCAGTTGAAGAAAGTCACCAATGATGACGTCCTGCATAGGGATAGACATCGGACGTTTATAATAATTTCGTACCACCGCGCCTTGTTTGGATTTCCGGGTTAAATTTTGTCATAAAATGAGTAAAAACCCAAAAAAATTCTTGTCGCATTCTTCTCTTTCTTCCGGCGTTTCACCATCAGCAGGCCCTCCGGTTTGTGCGACCGCAATAAAAACGGTTTCCCGGGGGACAATGAACGGTTCCGCAAAAACATTCCATGATTTTTCACACCAAAGCGAAAAGCCAATACAGTTATATGAACAAAAGATCTCCCGTTGATCATGAAGATCCTGATCGCCATCGCTCCCGAGAAATTCAGGGATGAGGAGCTGGCCGAGCCTGTGGCTGCACTCACGCAGGCCGGGATAGAATACGAGATCGCTTCGACCCGTCGGGGATCCTGTGTTGGCATGCTTGGTGCACGGGCAACGGCTACGTTATCTTTTGAAGAGGTTGATCCGAAACAATACGAAGCTCTCCTTATCGTTGGCGGATCCGGCTCCCAGGTTCACCTGTGGGAAGATGATCTCCTGAGGGAGATTACAAAATATTTCCCTCCGAAAGGAAAGGTGGTGGCTGCGATCTGCCTCGCCCCGGTAGTACTTGCACGGGCCGGGATCCTGAAAGGGAAAAAAGCCACGTATTATGAAAACCCGTTATCATTCCGGGAGATGAAGATCGGTGGTGCCGTCCTCGTGAACAAGTCCGTGGTTACTGACGGCAGGATCATCACGGCGAACGGCCCGGCAGCCTCAAAGGAATTTGCAGCAGAGATCATCCGCAGAATTACCGCTGTCGAGTGGTGATCTTCCCCACGGCAAGGAACGTTTATTTCATACCTGGGTCGGAAGTGCAAACGCAGGATGGTATTGAAAAGCAGTTCCATCAGCGCTGCATGTCGTGTCAACGGACCCATCGCCATCTCTTTTTCCTTGTTGTCTGTCCTCTCATAGTACCAGAAAATCCAGCCCCGGACATTCCGGAGAAGGCGATTAATTATGATGGAGTGCATATACTATTGAACAGGAGAGCAGGACAGGAGAATTATCCATGCTTGATATCAGGTTCGTGCGGGCCAGCCCCGCTAGCGTAAAAGCAGATCTCAGGAAACGAAATGATCCCGAAAAGATAGCATGGGTCGATGACCTGCTTGCAAAGGATGCCCGGTCCCGTGAACTCAAGGTCGAGGCTGACAGACTCCGCCAGCGGAGGAATACCATCGCACGGGATATCAACGCCGGCAAAAAAGCCGGCCGGGAGGTAACGGCCCTCCTGGCTGAAGCAGCCGAGCTGCCCCGGAAGATCAGGGACTATGATACCGAACAGGAAGAGATCCGGGTGGCAATCCGCTCGTACCTGATGCGCCTCCCCAATATGTTACATGAAAGTGTTCCCGTAGGAAAAGACGATACCGAAAATGTTGAGATCCGGAGGAACGGGACCCCGGGAACGTTCAGTTTCGAGATCAAAAACCATGGCCAGCTGGCTGCCGAACAGGGCTGGGCCGATTTCGAGCGGGCTGCAAAGACAAGCGGGGCAGGGTTTTATTTCCTGAAAGGGAGCCTTGTCCTTCTCGATATGGCCCTCCAGCGCTACGCAATCGACCTGCTTGTACAGAAAGGATTTACCCCGGTTATCCCTCCTTACATGATCAACCGCACATCCTACGAAGGTGTGACAGATCTCGGGGATTTCGAGAAGGTCATGTACAAGATCGACGGCGACGATGCCTACCTGATCGCTACCAGCGAACACCCAATCGGTGCGATGTACCAGGACGAGATCTTTGAAGAGAAAGATCTTCCTCTGAAGCTTGCCGGCATCTCCCCGTGTTTCCGGCGTGAGATCGGGGCGCACGGTCTTGACACGAAAGGACTTTTCAGGGTCCACCAGTTCACCAAAGTCGAACAGTTCGTGTACTGCAATCCGGAAGATTCGTGGCAGATCCATGAGGAACTGCTGGCGAATGCCGAAGAGATATTCCGGAGTCTCGGCCTCCCCTACCGGGTCGTGAACATCTGTACCGGCGACATCGGTACGGTTGCCGCGAAGAAATATGACATTGAGGTATGGATGCCGCGTGAAGGGGCCTACCGGGAAGTGGTCTCCTGCAGCAACTGCACCACGTACCAGGCTGTGCGCCTCAATATCAGGGTGCGGGACAAGAGCGATTTTGAATCAAAGCGGCACGTCCACACCCTCAATTCGACTGCTGTCGCAACATCGCGGGTACTCCGTGCAATCCTGGAGAATTACCAGCAGGATGATGGATCGGTCAGGGTACCGGATATCCTCCGGCCCTCTATGAACGGGCGTGAAATTCTCTGAAGCGGACTCAAGCCATGGCCCGGACTTTCACAAACACTTATTGTATCCGGGTGACGTAATTATATTCGAGAGAGTGGTTGCATGGCATATCCTGATCTGTATCATGACGAATCAATCCTTTTGAATGCGCAGAACGTCAAGGTCAAATCCGTATCATTTGAGGCCATACTCACCAACAGACGTCTCATTCTTGTGGACAGCAAAAAACACCTGATCCCGCCCCAGGAGATCCTGCTTGCAACGCTCAGAAATGTGGAAGAAGGTGAGAATGCTATCCGTGACCCGACCATCACACTCTCGCTCATCACCAGCAGTGGCGCGACCCGCCAGATGATCCTGACGTTCACAAAAACCAGCGGCGGGGAACGAAAGAGGGAGTGCGATGAATGGATCGGGATTCTTAAGCAACACCTGTCACCGGTATTTCAGCATCCGGTACAGCAGGATACCCCGTCGTCCGTAGAGCCACAACAGGTACCGGAACATGAAGAGCCCGTCCCGCCAAGATCGGAAGTTGGCGGGGCACCGACAATCCAGGCACCAAAAAAGAAGATTGAGATCTCCCGGCCGATGAAAAAGATTGTTGACTCGGTACCTGCCATGCCAAAACCCATTGAGACGACGTCGCTGCCAACGGGCTCCTTCTGCAACCGTTGCGGTAACCGGGTACCCCCGGAATCCGCTTTCTGTAACCGCTGCGGGACACCCGTCGTACAGGAGTCAGATCTGGGAACTCCCGCTGCTGAAACGGCCCCAGTTCCGGTCCCTCCCCAGGTTATACCCCAGGAAGTGGCTCCGGCGCCGGTTGTTCCGCAGGTCCAGGTCCCGCTCCCCCCGGTTTTCGGCGCAGCTGCCGATAAAAAAGAAAGGCCTATCGAACAGGTAATTCATTCAATCGAACCCCTCATCGAAGATTCCGTCCCCCGTACGGAACCTGCACCCATCATCCCGAAACACCATCCGATTCCACAGGCCGGACACATTCCGGAGGTCACGCAGCCGGAAACTTCTATCTCTGACATAAAATGGCCGGTCATTTCGACCGGAGATTCGCCTGAAGTTCCGGTCACTGCGCCCGGGGCTCCAACCTCACCACCTCCGCATCTCCCGGTACCATCGCCGGGCCGGAAGCGTTCAAGATACCTTGTGGCAGGGGTCCTTGCCATCATCATTATTGCCGTAGTTGCCGGCGTTTTCCTGTTTGTACACCCGCTCGCTGGCGGAAACACCCCAACTCCTGCCGTTACCCCGACACCATTGCCCGTTACGGTGGCCACAACGGTTGCAACACCCACACCATCCCCGGTCCCGACAACAGTATCTGCTGTGGTAACCCCGATCCCTTCATCAACGCCGCAGGTCATAATTCCTAGTACCGGGGTCTGGGTCCGGGTCGTGTATCCCCATAATTTCGCGGGATCGGTGGGAACGCCCGGAAGCCTGACCGAGGTCGGCGGCACCGGCGACCAGGTGTACCAGATATCCACGAGTGTGGGAACGGTCATTGCCAACATCCAGAAATCGGACGGTTCGGCCGACAGCCTTCTGGTGGAACTTTATAAGGATGGCAGCCTGGTACTGCAGAAATCAACCAATACGCCGGAAGGGACCGTCGATATCCAGGCAAATCTCAAACCGTCACCAACTCCGACTCCTACGCCAACCCTGACAAAAATTCCTATCCCGGTAACAACAACGGTAAATACTACCGCTACGACGACTGCGACTCACTAAATCTTTTTTCTGCCATTTGAGGCATTGCGAAGGCGCTTACAGACCCAACTGCCGGATCCTGATATTCCGGACGAACCCGGTATCCTTAATAATGCTACTCCGCGCTATCCTTGTGGAATATTTTCCTGATTATCACCCAAAAATTATATACGAATTCCAAAAGGTATTGGTTCCCTCCGGTTTTTGGCAACAACAAAAGGATTATTTTACCGCGTGACACCCGGATGGTATGGCCCCGGTCCGTTTCATCGCACTATCGGAAAGAGGGATCCAGGACACGAACGAGGACTCATTTTGCGCTGAGAGAATCGGCAACTTCTCCGTGTTTGCAGTCGCAGATGGTCTTGCCGGTCATCCTGCAGGAAGGATTGCAAGTGATATTGCAATTTCGTCGCTGATACGTGCAGTCCGCAAAATAGATGGATCCCCGAGAACGACCCTGGAGAATGCGGTCCATGATGCAGACAGGGAGATCCGCCAGAAATCCGAACAGTCCCGTGAGAGATCAGGCATGGGTACGCAGATCGTTGCATGCCTGGTTGATGACAACCTGGACTGCACGGCCCTCGATATCGGTGACGGCAGTATCTACATTATCAATTCAGATGGAATTACAACCCCACGGGACCATGCTTTCCCTGAAACCAGAGGGCGGGACAGTCATTCGCGGGAGCAGACGGGACAAAACCCCCAGCTTTCAAAAATGGTCTCCCATGCACTCGGCGAACCGCGGGTCCTGAAGGACGATGATTTTACCGAGCTGAACATACGCGACTCGTTCCTGTTACTGAGCTCGGACGGCTTGTACGATTATGTGAAGAGAGATACCATCCAGGATATCGTTATGGAGAACGGCAATAATCTCGAAGCAGCCTGCGAAGAGCTGATACAAAAAGCACTCTCTGCCGGGAGCGAAGGGACGATCACCGTTGTCCTGGTGCGTGGCGAGTACGAATGATTATTCTTTTAAATTTTGATTCAATCGGGCCGTTGGACGGAATGTATCCTTAAAACCGGGATGCTGCTATGGGGATTTGAACCCCAGTCGCGGGCGTGAAAGGCCCGCATGATTGGCCGGTCTACACTATAGCAGCACACGTTGCTCTATGTAGTTTCACGTAACGTCATAAATAGGTTATGGAAATACAAGTAACCACATAAGCTCCCTCCAGGAATTCCTGAGAGCGGTAAAAAAGTTCAATGCGTGAAAAGCACGAACATAACGCGGACCATCAGGAACGTGTAAGAAAAACCGGCATTATTACGAATTACGTATTCAATAACTGGATCAAGTACGAGCACATTACCTGCTGAACTGAACGGAATTCCGGAAAAAATTATTTCTTATTAATGGGATACCCTTCTTTTTCCGTGACTGCCTTGAACGCTGCCATCAGCTGACGGGTCACCGGGCCGGGCTTACCGGAGCCGATCGTGCGCCCATCGACCCAGGTGATCGGGGCGACTTCAGCGGCGGTTCCGGTACAGATCATCTCATCCGCGGTATACAGGTCAAAGTAACCGATGTTCTGTTCTTTGACCGTGATTCCCAGGGACCTTGCGATCTCCAGCAGTACCATGCGGGTAATACCACGGAGGTTATTGAGCGTGGGCGGGGTGACGATCTCCCCGTTCTTGACAATGTACAGGTTGTCGCCGGAACCTTCGGATATATACCCGTTCGTATCGAAGAATATCGCCTCGTCCCCTCCTTTGTAGTTTGCCTCGATCTTCGCGAGGATGTTGTTGAGATAATTGAGGCTCTTGACATTCGGCGGCATGGATTCTGCGGGATTCCGGCGGATGGAGACCGTGACGGCCCTGAGGCCCTTCTCGTACAGGTCCCCGTACATCGCCCCCCAGGTCACGGCAATGACAATGACCGACGCTTTCGGGCACTTCCGCGGGTCGAGCCCGAGGTCCCCGACGCCCCGGGTTATGATCGGGCGGATATAGGCATCTTTAAGGTTATTCCTGCGCAGGGTCTCGCAGATGGCTTCAGTCAGCTCCTCCTTGGAGATGGGCGGGTGGAGATCAATGGTCTGGGCGGAATCATAGAGCCGGTCAATGTGCTCCTTTAACCGGAATATCCTTCCGTTATAAGCCCGGATCCCTTCGAAAACGCCATCACCATAGAGGAACCCGTGATCAAACACCGAAACTTTTGCCTGGTCGTCCGGCAGGTATTTCCCATCATAGTAGATGATCATAGCTGTTGATGGGGTGTAGGGGGTTTTGTAGTTTTTTCTTTTGTCCGGGAGTGGTGCAGGGAGGAAATTGCTTTTCGGATTTCGAAGAGAAAATATCGGAGAAGCAGATCGTAAAGATCATGAGGATGAAATCCGATGATGGGGGTTGAGACCCCCATACCCCCATTATGATAGACGCCGCCGCCCCCGGCGGGGCGCCCCCGCGGCGGATCAGGAACTAAAATCTCGGGAAACTCCTTGCCCCGCCGTGCCCCGCGAGGGGCCCTGAGGCGGGGAGGACTCGTATCTTCTCAGGTTTTTTTCTGATTCGATGGGATTGTCTTGGAAAAAAAATTAAAAAAAGGAACAGAGTGTTGAAAAAAAAACTATCTCTCTTTCCGGCAGAGATCCACGAAGTGCCGGAACATCCCGGCACTTGCAACCGGGTGCAGGTGCGTATAACTGCCGAGCGTGTTGTTTACGACAGCACCGTCATAGTTATCCCTGATACCGATCCCTCTTGACAGGGTGTAGGAAAAGCGGGTTCCTTTTTCGAGAATAACCTCGGAATAATGGAACTCGTGCCCCCGGAACTGCGCACTGCCCATCGGGGAATCAGCATCGCTTGTCCCTTCGACATAACTTACCACCCTCCGCGCAGGCATCCGGGTCTCGCCGGAGAACACCCCGCACATCTCTGAAGTAAGGTCCTTCTCCAGTCCCTGCCATCCTTTTTTCAGGGTCATGCGCCCGGTAAGATACATCAGCCCGCCGCATTCGGCATAGACAGGGACACCGTTCCGGGAGGTTTCCCGGACTGATTCACGCATCCTGTCGTTGGCCTCCAGCTCGCCGGTAAAAAGTTCCGGATATCCCCCGCCGAGGATATAGCCGTCCGCTTCAGGTAACCTGTCGTGGACAGGACTGAACGGGACCGTTTCAGCGCCAAAGGTCCTGAGAAGATCAAACAGGTCCGCGTAGTAAAAGTTGAATGCCTCATCGATCGCGATACCTATCCTGACTTCCGGTGCCGGGATGCTGTCGAAAAGGGTTGCCGGTTTTTCCGGAAATACCACGTCTTTCATCAGCGACCGGAGTCGTTCAAGATCGACATACTGGCCGATCATGGCAGTGATCGTGGCTATGCGTGCATCGAAATCCCCGTGCCTGGAACCTTCGCGGTACGGCACAAGGCCAAGGTGGCGCATCGCAAGCTGCATCTCTTCCATACGGGGTATCGCCCCGACAACTGGTACATTGCAATAGTGCTCAATGGCTGTGACCGCTTTTGTCCTGTGCGAGCCGCCTTTGATATTATTGAGGATGACCCCCGCGATCCGGATGGCCGGGTCGAACTCCTGGAACCCTTTGACGATCGCTGCAGCACTCCGGGTAATGCTCTGCGCCGACACGACAAGAACTACCGGCAGGTCAAGTTCCTTGGCTATTGCCGCGGTACTGCCGGTATCGGTCAGTGCATCGGCACCTTCATAGAGCCCGCGAACACCTTCCACCAGTGCGATGTCCGCACCCCGGCACCCGAACCGGAAAATATCCTGTATCTGGTGCCGGTCAAGGGTGTAACTGTCAAGGTTCCGGCAGGGACGGTGCGATACTGCCGCAAGATACGAAGGATCGATATAATCCATCCCTACCTTGAAGGTCTGGACCGTGTTGCTTTTCGAAAGGAGAGCTGCGAGGGCAAGCGTGATGCTGGTCTTGCCACTGCCGGACCGGTCCCCGGTGATGAGGAGAACTTTCATCCAATGCTCCGCAGGACAGCCCCGAACTCGCTCCCGATAATCTCCCGCACTCCGAGAGTCTTCGGGTGCAGGTCGATCTCGACCATGACGTGGCGGTGCCCGATATTCCGGAGAGGTGCGACCTGCCGTGGCCCGTTCGTGATGGAGAAACACTCAATTCCGGCAGTGTATTCAGGAGGGATTGCATGGGGCACACCGGCAATAAGGGCAAACGCAGGGTCGATCTCCCGCATCCGCTTTCCCAGGGCGTCGCCATTGGCACCATACTCATCGAGTGCCCCGATATACTCGGATTTTACGCCGCGCTGTTCCAGCTCCTCCGCAATCCGCGCTGCGTCACCACGGGTCTTCGGCAGCCCGCGTTGTTCGAGATTTGCCAGGTACGTGATGTCGGCATCCGGGCACACATCGTGGAGTGCGATCAGTTCGTCGGCAAACATATATGCCGTCTCCTTTTTCGCGTTCAGGATGGCAATCCCTTTTGCCCCTCCCCGGGCCAGTCTGATGAGCTCCCGTGCAGCGATATGTTTGAGATCCCCCCGGGACGCTTCGATATAGGGTTGCGATGCAGCTCCCCGCACCCGCTCGACCTCATTGGCCTTCTCCATCAGGAAACGCTGCCTGGCAAGTTCATCACCTGATATCCATCCGGCCCGTTCGGCTGCTTCAAGCGTTGAAAGTACACCGGCAATATTCTCCAGGTACCCTGCGTGAATATCAACTGCTATGGTGGGAGTCGTGATACCGGCCCCGTCAATTGCGGACTGGAGATCCTCGCCGATAATCATGGCAACACACGTGCCTACCACCGCCATCCGGCTGGGTGAGAATGTATCCTCGGCATACCGCAGCACATCCTCGAGGGATTTCTGCCCGCCGAAGATGAACTCGTTGTCAGCCAGCGAAGTGGTCAGAACCCGCATCCCGTCCTCCTCGAGCAGCCGGGCATGTTTGAATGAACAGCCGGAAGGACCGTGCAGGATCGCAACGTCGACATTGAGATCGCGGGCAGTATACAGTGCTGCGACAATGGAACTCGGGCGGGGGTGCATATACTTCATCCGTATCACTTATCTCCACATCTTGACAGAGAGGACTATGGATCCCCGCACGGTCTTTTTCCTGGCAAGGGAATACCCTTCGTCAAGCGTCTGAGCGTGCGCAGTTATCAGCGGGGCGAGACGTTTGTATTCATCCGTGCCCGGCTTCGGGAGCCTTCCGACCCAGATAAGCCTTTGAGCGCGGATTGCCTCTACAGCCGCAAGAATCTGGTCCTGGGCAAAACCTTCGCATACCGCACCGTCGCCTTCCTGCTGCCCGATGACAAGAGTCATATCTTCACTGCCCGAGGTGCTCCGTGCATAACGGGCTGCATCAAGGGTGGTCACAACATTTGTTCCGCTGTTGGCGTTATCCACCACCAGCAGGCCCTGCTCGTAGGAGACTGACATCCGCCCGGCCAGAGAGGCGAACGATGAGAGCGGGGACGGGTCCTGTCCAAGCATCAGTGCTGCCGCTGCGGCAAGCAGTATTGGTTCATTATATGCCGGCAGCGCGAGAAGCGGTGAACTGAACCGCCGGGTTTTGCCATCGAATGTGAGGGTGCATTCAATTCCATCACAGGATGCAATGTCCTCAAGATGCACAATACCATCCTGATAACCGGCCCGGATATTTTCCGCAAGAAGAAGGTGCCGGCAGTGTTTTGTTGACGCCAGCTTGGCCTTGACGGCTGATCTCTTCCCGCTTGCAAAAGAATAATCCTCATCTGATGTGATGATGGCAAGGGTTCCTGCTCCGCTGACACCAAGGGATTCTTCCACAACCAGCCACCCATGGATCTCCTTGGCCAACCGGACGACTTCGAGTACCGAACCGGGCGTAATACTGGACCGGGAGATCCAGGTTTTTTCCGGGAACCTGAATGTCCCGTTCGACGTATGCAGGATTCCTTTACCCGGAAGCAGGGATGCCAGGGCATGGGCGGTTGTCGTCTTTCCCCGGGCACCGGTAATCTCTATCATGGGCCTGGGGATATCGTCACCCAGCAGCTGGCGGACCGCCTCATGGTGGTTGATCACCGGCACAGTTGCATGTTTCAGGAGCGGGTGATCGGGGTCGAGATGGACTGGAGCAACGATAAGGTCATAGGTCCTTGAAAGGGCAGTCTTTTCATCCACTGCCGTTTCTCCACGGTACACGTCCACAAGGTCCACCGCGTCTCCGCGGGCTGCAAAAGCCCGGCTTATCTGCTTTCCGCCGTGGATTGTGTCCAGTACAAGGATGCGCATAAAATACGTCAGAGGAGTGCGAGCGCTTTTGTCGCGTTCTTGATCATGAGATCGGCAAGCAGGGGATCGCTCCCGATCGGGTCTGCGTACACGAGCGGTATCGTTCTGCCGTTCAACACAAAGCTCCCTTTCTTTGTCCCTTCGGGCAATCCGATCTCACCGGGAATGTCTTTTTCTATATGGACTCCTTTTGCAAGGAAGAGGGGTACTACCACGAGCACATCGATCGGTTCGAGCCGGAATTCAGTGAGTGACTCCTTGATCGACGGTTTATTCATGTTCATAAAACCACATTTGACAATAAACTCCGTATTCTGCGCCCTGATGAAAGATGCAGTCTTCTCGACGAGCTCCTGGTTGTAGGGCATCGTGCTCCCGTGCCCTACGAGTAACATTCCCTTTGTACTCATATAACAAATAGTATTACCGGACAGATTAAAAATTCTTACCAAATGGTTTTTTTCGGATGACGTCGCACCAGTAATCAATGAGTGATTTCGAACGGGAGATCGTCCACTGCCTGAACCGGTATTTCAAAACACACCATATTCAGGGATTTGCCTACCGGCTCAAGCAGCATAAGTTCACCAGCCAGTACGTGGACGTGCTGGTGGACTCCCTCAATCCTTCCTATTACCTTTCTATTGAATGTAAATCCATTATGGATAAGAAGCTCTACTTTTCCCAGCATTTTCATGCCGATAAGAATAATGTCCACCAGGTGGACACAATATCGGATTTCCTCTCGAAGACCGGGCGGACAGGGTACCTTGCGATCGAATTCCGGCATGGGCCGGGAAAAGCTAATGAGGCGTTCCTGATACCTTGGGCGACCGTTATAGAACACTTCAGGAACAACAGAGGGATAACCGTTGAGGATGCGCGGGAGGGGGTCGTCCTGGGCCGGACCAGGGATGGATATTGTGTCGAGAAACTCTGAGAGTGATTCAAAAACCACGTGGCTTGCCACGAAGTTGATCTGTCTTGATTGGATTCCTGCATGTCGAAGACCGTGCGCTTCGCTCACGGTCTTCTCCTGATCCGGCATATGCCCCTCCTCAATGCAATCCCGTGCTCACTTTCGTTCGCGAACGGGGATTAATAGGTACTTGCATGTCGAAGACCGTGCGCTTCGCTCACGGTCTTCTCCTGATCCGGCATATGCCCCTCCTCAATGCAATCCCGTGCTCACTTTCGTTCGCGACGGGATTGAATCGCGTGCATGTGCCGGATCATACCCAAAGTAATTTGTCCCATCACCTTCAATAGATATGAACTTATGATGGATGCGTTTGAGCGCTTCGGGCTGCTCATCAATGACCGGGTTGTCAGGACTCCCGTGGCGGTTGCATCGATGGCAGGAATCGTCGATGCAGCATACGTGCTCGAACGTGCAAGCCACATCGGCCTCGCTTTTATCGGCGGATATTCCATTGATGAACAGACCATGAATGCCGCAGAGACCATCGCTTCTGCAGGCGACCATAAAGAATTCCTCTATGATGATCCGGTAACCGAACTTACGAACCAGATCCGGAAACTGGAAGGATCCGGCGTGATCACCGGGATCAACCTTCGTGGGAGTACCCCCGACTCATTTTGCGACCTGGTGAGGGTGCTCGGGGATACGGTCGTCTACGAGATCGATGCCCACTGCCGCCAGCCGGCCATGGTTGACGCCGGGTCCGGGGAATATTATCTCAGGAACGTGGAAAAGCTCCTTGCCGTTGTCCGTGCTCTCAAAGGGACCGGTGTTACGGTATCGGTGAAGATCAGGGCCGGTGTTTCAGACGACGACCGGCTGTTGGCCGGGAAACTCTGGGAGGCGGGAGCAGATATTCTTCACGTGGACCTCATGGACTTCGGCACGGCAAAGCTCCGGCAGATCAGGAACAGCTGCCCCCTGATGCTGATCGCCAACAATTCCATCAACACCTTCGATCGCATGAAAGACATGCTCTCCCATGGCGCTGATATCGTTTCTCTCGCGCGGCATGCGGACATGCGGACTCTTGCCGGGCTCGATGCTGCTATTACCCGGTACGCGGACGAAGAAGGATGGTACAATGCGCCAAAGCAGCTCTGTCGCGGGGGAGATATCCGTTCCCTCACGTTCTGTTGCATGCCGGTGAAAGAGTGCCCGCTGATCCCGACACTTTCTCGCATCGGCGTGCCCAAGGAAGACTATATAGCGATGAAGACCGGTGCCGTAAAGGGGACCCCTCTCGAAGACGGCAAGCAGACCTGTTTTGGCAGCCTTTCCTGGTGCTGCAAGACGTCATCGCCGTGCATGTTCCGGGATATGACCCTCAGGCAGGCGGGACTTACAAAGAAAGAGTATATGCGCCTCAAACGCGAGCTTTCAGATACGATAATGAGCCGTGTTTTCCATGACGTGCCTGCAGATACCAGCCGCTGAACGGGCGCAACTTGCAATGATGCTTGAGGTCTGCGCCTACCCGAAGCCGGGAAACGTTGACCGTTGCCACGACTATCCTGATACCCGGCTCGAACATTTCCTGGCATCCACCATCTTTGCCCGCTCTGCCTTTGAAGAAGCCGAACCGGGTACCGGGAGGATCGGGGAGATCATCAAACATGCAGTCCGTGATACCAACTGCCATCTGGGGGGAAATACCCACTTTGGGGCATTTATCCTTCTCATCCCGCTTATTTACGGAAAAGACATTCCCGGTGCGCAGAAAGCCATAGAAAAGACCGATACCTCGGATGCCGTAGCATTCTACAAGGCCTTTGCCATGACATCGGTGAGGATGAACGCAGCGGATGAACTTGATGTCAATGACCCGCATACGCTGACCCTGATACGTGACCGCGGGATGACACTCCTTGACATCATGCAGCACTCTGCGGCAAGCGATATGGTGGCCCGCGAGTGGGTGACCGGATTTCGCCTGTCCCGGCGGGGTGCGGACATCCTCAGGGAGACCGGCCCAGGCAGGCAGGCAATTGTCCGGACGTTCCTCACGCTCCTCGCAACAGAACCTGACACCTTCATCATCAAGAAGCACGGCGCCGGAGTGGCGCAGGAGATCATGAACAGTGCGCGCGATGTGCTCGACGGGAAACGTTCGGCAGAGGATCTCGACGGCGAGTGCATTTCACGGGATATCAATCCGGGTTCCATCGCCGACATCCTGATCGCATCCCTCTTTATCGCGCTCGGGGAGGGCTGGTCATGGGACTATTGACTGAGGGTATCAATGAGGTCATTGCGACTACCGGGTTTAACGCTGCCCCTATAGGCATCCACTTCCGCGAAGGGGAAGCACGTCTTGTGCTCTTTATCGGGAGCCACACTGCCGATAACATTGTGAGGGATGGCTGGATCGTGGCGAATCTGATCCATGATCCGGTACTCTATGTCAAAACTGCATTCGATGACCTTTCCCGCGAATCGTTCGTTGAAGAGCCCGTTGGCGGGAAAAAAATGCAGCGGCTTGCCGGAGCTGACGCCTGGGCAGCATTCACTGCATCGGTCGAACGAAAGACAAACGAGGCACTGGTGGTCGGGCTCACCCTCGAAAAGGAGATTATTGAAGAGGTCTTTGCCTGCCCGGTGAACCGGGGGTTCAACAGTATTATTGACATGGCGGTATATGCAACACGGTACAGGAAAAACCGGGATCCGGATCTGAAAAAACTGATCGACTATCACGCGGGGATCGTAAGGAAATGCGGCGGAAGACAGGAACTCGCAGCCATGGAACTTTTGATGAAATATATTGCCTGAAAAAAGAGCCCGCACATTTTTTTCGGATCCAAATCAGAGTTAATATATTTATCATCGAAGAATATGAGTGTAAGCACTCAACGTTTTTTCCCCTTAACAGGTTTCTCCGTGAACCATGACGATGCGGCCTATCACCCGGAAAAGGCAGATCCTGTATGATATCTGTATCATCGGGAGTATCATTGCTGCAGGAGTGATCACCTATTTCAGTATCCAGAAGGGAATTTACGATGTATTCCCGTACTTTTACCTTATCCCCATTGTCCTTATCGCGTTTTCACGCCCGAAGCTGAGTATCTACGGGACGGTTCTGGTAGGCTGGTTGTATATCGCGCTGGTCTTTATCATCGGGTTGCCGGACAGTCAGTTGTATACGGTTGCCACGGTCTGGTTCTATATCTTCGTCTCGCTTGGGGTCCTTATCTCCACGTATTCGCAGGTATACCGGAAAGAAGGGGAGAAGAGCTGCGGGGCGTATTACAATTCCCAGGCCGGAGTATTCAGCTATGACCGGCAGACCCTCAGGATCATGGATGCCAACCGGAAATTTGCCAATATGATCCGGTACGATTGCGATGAACTCATGCAGAGGTCCCTCCCTGACCTTATTCCGGACCGGGAAGAACGGGAATGTTTCATCACCAAGATCCGCGACATGCGGAGGGTCGGTGATATCGAAGTAAGGTTCCGTGCCTGGGACGGGAGTATGCGATGGGCACTTGTCTCCGCCGCAGAAACCGGTGAACCCGGCGTCATCTGCACGGTTGTTGATATTACTGACAATAAATTATCGCAGGAAGCACTGACCCAGGCCAATAAGAAACTCAACCTGCTCAATAACGTTACACGCCACGATATCCTCAACCAGCTGACTGCACTCCTCGGGTTTCTCGAGCTCTCAAAACAGGATACCACGGATCCCCGCATGATCAACTATCTGCTCAAGGAGGAACAGGCAGCGAATGCGATCCGGAGCCAGATCCTGTTCACCCGTGATTACCAGAATATCGGCGTGCATTCACCCCAGTGGCATAATGTCGGTGAGACGGTATCACTTGCACTGGCAAGCATCGACATCCATTTGGTTCTTGTCAATGTCACGATACCTCCTGTTGAGATATATGCCGATCCCCTTCTGGAGAAAGTATTTTACAATCTCATCGACAATTCAATCCGCCACGGGGAGCATGTGACAGAGATCATAATCAGGTCAGAAGAATACACCGACAGTCTCGATCTCATCGTTGAAGATGACGGGATCGGGATCCCCCATGAAGAGAAGGAACATATTTTCCGGCGGGAGTATTTTAAACATACCGGGTTTGGCCTCTTCCTGTCACGGGAGATTCTCGCGATAACCAATCTGACAGTAAGGGAGACGGGTGTGCCGGGGAAAGGTGCGCGATTTATTATCCACGTACCACGGGAAGCATACCGCTCGACAGGAGGGAACTCTATCGATCGATCAAAAAAACCGTAAGTACACGGCACCCGAAAGAATTGCGTGCGGGAATCCAGTCCGCGCGCAATCAAATCTGCAAAACTGCAGATATGGAGGATGGATGATTCTGCATAAAAAATTTTTGAAAATTTTCAGCAGACGCGGGGGACCGGATCACCCATCGGAGGCTCAATAAACCGTTCGCCGCCGATTTTTGTTTCCATGATAACATGGGCTCCTCTGGTGACGTTCCCGACAATTATCGCGTCCTTTCCATAGGGGTGTGAACGGAGAGCTGAAAGGATAGCATCTGCTTCGGACGCCGGGACACCCATCACTACTTTGCCTTCGTTGGCAACTTCAAGAGGGTCGATGCCCAGCATTCCCGCAGCACTTTTCACATTTTTTCGGATAGGTATATACTCTTCCTGCACCCGGACGCACACGCCGCTTTTCCGGGCCATCTCATTGATTGCGCTGGCAAACCCGCCACGGGTCGGGTCTTTCATGGCATGAATGGTCCCGGCATCGAGCACCTTTTCTATCATTTTCCAGAGGGGGGCTACATCTGATTGTATCTGTTCACCAAGGTCGAACCCTTCGCGGTGTGCCATGATGGCAAGGCCGTGATCCCCAAGGGTGCCGGAAACGATCACCACATCCCCGGGCACGAGCCCGTTGTCCCGCACGATCTTTTTGGCTATCCCGATTCCCGAGGTATTGATAGCAATCCCGTCGAGTGCACCTCTCTCCATGACTTTCGTATCACCGGTGACAAGGTTTGCACCCGCCTCGCCGAGAGCTTCATCCATGGAGGCAATGATCCGTGCAAGATCGTCGATATCGAAACCTTCCTCGATGATCATGCCGCATGACAGGGCAATGGGCCTGCCACCCATCATTGCGAGATCGTTGACGGTGCCACAGACCGAGATCCGGCCGATATCCCCGCCCGGGAAAAAGATCGGCCGTACAATGTGGGAATCCGTGGTAAATACGAGGTTCTCCCCATTGAAGGGGATGACCGCACCGTCATCCATGGCCTCCAGCCCGATACCGCCGGCGTTGTTATGCCGGAATCTGGTGAGGGTCTGGAGCAGTTCCCCCATCACTTCACCGCCGGCGCCATGCATCATGTTGACTTTCATCTAATCTTCCACCTCAATCTCCACATTGGTGACTACGATCTCCCTGCCCTTCACCAGTTCCGGAAGAGCCCCGCATTTCGGGCACAGGTAAATCTCGTCCCCGGTATACCCGCACGCGCATCTGGTCTCCGGGGATGTCTCATGGCATTCGAGGACAGCATTTTGAAAGAGAGGATCATCTTCCTTGATGATGTCAAAAAGGTACACGACCTGTTCCGGGTTCACCATCGCCATCCTGCCGACTTCCACACTGATTTTTTTTATTTTTACCGCGTGATGCTCGTATGCGGCAGACCGTGCAGTTGCATAAAGGTCATACGCAATGGAGTACTCGTGCATCAACTCTCCATTGCGGCGTAGACCTGTTTGAACAGCTCACGGGTCTCAAGTCCCTCTTCGCGGGAGAGCCGCTGGATCGCAAACCCGACGTGGACGAGCACAAACTCACCGACTTTCACATCAACGAGTTCGAGCCTTACTTCCTGCCGGAGATCGCCATAGTCCACAAGGCCGATATTTCCCTCTCTTATTTCGATTACTTCCGCGGGAACTGCAACACACATAAAAAGATCCTCTCTTCTGCCTGTCATTAATGTGTGAGTTTCAATCACATAAAAACGATGATAGGGAACGGATCGGCGGCAAAGACCCGGCAATGTATTCACGGCAGCCAAATCTGTTTTTAGTACGTTCCGTGAAAAGAATTTCCGGTTGTGCTTCTGACGCCGGGGAAGAGATTTGAACTCTTGAGGTGCAGGGCACCAGTAGCTTTCAAGGCTACCGCCTTCCCGGACTAGACTACCCCGGCTCTTTGAGATAAAGATGTACTGACCACCCCTATCTTATCTTAATAAACACGATTCGAAAATAGATAAAGGTTAAGCACCCCATCTGATCGCATTTTATCCAGCGGAACAATTTCAAGAATGCATAAAATTCCTCTGTAGAAAACCTATTTCGTGAGATAGGATCGCCCCCCTTGCGCCATCCCTGCCCCCGTTGGGGGCGGGGGCGCACGTGATGCCTCGGTATTACCTGTTCAAAATTTCTTTGCATTTTTTATAAACAGGTAATACGGCACTATCGCAACTGGGGCGCCCCAGCGGCGGGGCGAAGCCCCTGGAGCGTCAAGCTACTCTCAATGATTTCTACAGAGCCCATAAAATCATTTCCTGGCGATCGGGAAACTATTGTTGTACCTGTACGTGAACTTTGCATCTCCTCCGGTGACGCCTCCGGAGAGAAAGGGGTTCCCTGGCACTTCCGATGTATTCTTTCCGATATAAGGCTGGCCATGAGACGGCGGGTATGAAAAGGAGGAGGCCCGCACCGGTTGAGGGAGGGGAAGGTTCAGAGCAGGTACAGGGGAATGTGAAAGTTTCAAGGTCTGGACAGGAACTATTTTTTCCGGCGGGCACAGAATAAGAACGTCGCAGCACCCGCTCCCATTGCACTAAAAACTGCAACTTCCGATGATTTCTGGGTTTCAACAGGAGTCGTCCGGCTGACAGTCCCGGCCTGTACAGAAGCTCCCAAGGAATTCGGTGATGCTGTCTCCACGGACGTTCCGGTTTGGGACTGTTGGGCGATTACCGAGAGGGTACGGGTACTGATAAAGCCCCTAGAATCCGTAAAACTCACATCGTATTCTCCAGGTTCCGGTATGGGAACGTCGGTGGAAAAATCGCCTTTATTATTCGTATTCACATACTGAGGGCCATAGAGTACCTGGTTGTCCGGGCCGGTGACCACGATCTGGACTCCGGAATTTATTTCGCCCCTGATCGTTCCCGCTACATACAGGTTTCCTGTAAAGTTCTGGGTTGCCGGAGAGGCAAGGTCAAGATCATCAGAACGGTCAACCAGCTGGATCTGGCGCATGGTTACCGAGTCTCCCAGTCCGTTCGCCGGAACTTCAACTTTGTAGGTTCCTGCCTTAAGGTCGGTTGTATCGAAAACCGCTGTGAAGGTCTTGTCGGACTGGACATACACGGCCTTTCGTTTGACCTCTGTCGCGGTGTTCAGCTGATAATAGAGCACGACATCGAACGGCGTTCCTATACCAAAAGTGGTTGTCCCCGTGACAACGAGAGGTTCACCGAGGGTAAGCGTAACCGGTGTATCGATATTCACTTCGTAGGCTGCTGCATACCCGGACAGAAAGAGAAGTCCCATCACCAGCAGGACGATCTTTTTCATCTATATCAGATCAACTAATAGGATGTTAATGATTTCTTACACAGGGGAAAAACCGCTCGCATCGTGGCGGGGACAGGAGCGATACGAAAACGATCTGCTTGACTGCCTCACCGTGATATTCAAGAGCGGCGGTTGTGCATGGTCTGCCTGCCGGATGTGCAGCTACCGGCACGAAAGGTACAGCGGCCTGTCGTGCGATACACTACTTGATCGACTCCGGGGACAACTTGCCTGGATTATTGACCAGTACAAATCCGAAGATTACCGCATGGTAAAAATTTTCACCTCGGGAAGTTTTTTTGATCCGGATGAAGTTCCGCCTGCATTTCTTACGGACATTGCCGCTGCATTCCGGGGAAAACTGGTTATCGCGGAGACACGCCCGGAGTATGTCACCCGGCAAACACTTGAACAATTCATCGGGGGCATCGATGACGGGAGCTGGGAAATCCCGCTGTACTGTGCCATGGGCCTTGAGACCAGCAATGACCTCATCCGGGAAAAAAGCATCAACAAGGGTTTCCGTTTTGCAGATTTCGCGGACGCTGCCCACCGTGCCCATGCAGCGGGAGCCGGCGTGAAAGCATACCTGCTGTTCAAACCGCTCTTCCTGACGGAAGGTGAGGCGATGGCAGATATGCAAACCTCGATCCAGGATGTTTCCGGCCATGCGGACCTGATCTCGATGAATCCGTGTACCGTCCAGCGTAACACCGAACTGGAATTTTACTGGAAGAGAGGTGCTTACCGCCCGCCGTATCTCTGGAGCGTTCTGAAGATCCTCAAGGATGCACCGGTCCATATCACCTGCGATCCGCTGGGGGGTGGCCAGAAACGCGGACCGCACAACTGCGGAAGATGTGATTACGATATTGTCAAAGGAGTACGCGACTATTCACTGAATGCGGACCGCGATTTAATCGGGGCGTTACTGGACATCGATTGCGGATGCAGGAAAGAGTGGGAATACGTGCTGGCAGAAGAGAGACCATACTGCATGCCTCTGACACGGTAGAGTAAGCAATCAGGGAGGGGACAGTGCCTGTCCCCTCCCTTGACCCACCCCTGCGCTGAGCGATTCCTCGGTATTACCCGCTAGGGAATTTTCCGATGGTGTCCCGTATACCTTATGAGAGAATATCGCCATGAGGGGATGCCCGAACGGCGGGGAATTAATCGTCCCTCACTGGTGCGACGACCGGCTCCTCATTACAGATTTGTGACTGAAAAACCTCCCTGCCCCGCCGTGCCCGTTGAGGGCCCTGAGGCGGGGAGCACTCGTAATTCATCGTTTTCATTTTTTATTCTTTGACTACCCCTGTACGTTCACGTACACGGAACAAAATAAAAAAATGAAATTTCTCACTTCTTCCCGCCGCTCTGGAGTCGAGCTGCCGGGCGAGCAGGGGGAGGAATGTGCCCGCATCCGAGACGATGCCGATCGCCTGGGTGGTACCCGGTCCATCAGCTTGGTCAGGTGCGCGGGGTTGATATCCACACAGACGGTCTTCACATTTGAAGGCAGGCAGTTACCTACGGCTATAGAGTGCAGGAGCGTCGCGATCATCAGTACCATGCTGCAGCCCCGGATATGCTCCCGCATGGCGTCCTGCGCAATCATCACATCCGAAATAACATCCGGCAGCGGCCCATCGTCACGGATGGAGCCGGCGAGGACAAACGGTACATTGTTCCTGACGCACTCATACATGATCCCGCTTTTGATCACACCCTTTTCCACCGCAATCCTGATCGATCCGGCACGCATGATCTCGCTTATCGCGTAGAGGTGGTGCTTATGGCCCCCCATCACCGGTTTGCCCGTCGAGATATCCATGCCAAGGGAAGTACCGTAAAGGTTGTACTCGATGTCATGGGTCGGAAGGGCGTTGCCGGCAAAGAGTACGTCAATGTAACCCTTGCGGATAATCTCGGCAAGGGCCCTGTCTGCCCCGGTATGGATGATTGCAGGACCCCCCACAAGGGCTATTTTCCCACCGTTTCTCCGCACTTCGAGGATCTCGCGTGCGATCTTTGCGATGAGGGTCTCACTCGGGCGTTCCGGCGAAACAGTCCCGTGCATGAACTCGAACGCGCTCTGCTCGCGGGGCCGTTCGGGGTAACTCACGCTCACACCCTGTTCCCCCACGACGACCAGGTCACCCTTCCGGATCTTCCCGAGAGGTTTGGACACTGCACGCTTTTTTACGGGATCAACCACAATAAGGAAATCCATCTCGATCGCTTCGACCGCAACCCATTCACCGCCGCACTTCACCTGGGTCGGGTGGTTGGTGGTCGTGTAAAACCCTTTTGGCACAACGCGATCCGCTTCTGCCGGGACAAGGTGAACATCTTTCACTTCGAGCGGACGGGCACCGAGCCGGTGGAGCTCGGAAAGGATTGCGCGCAATTTCTCCTTGTTCGATGCAGCAATGCGCAGGCGGGCATAACTCGGGTCGGTCTTTTTCTTACCCACTTCGAACACGAGGATCTCGAAATTTCCTCCCATGTCCATGACCCGGTCAAAGAGCTGGGTCATGATACCGGAATCAATGATATGACCCTGCAGCTCGATCTCCTGCGACTCCGCCATAGTACAAGATCTTAGGCGATGCCCCTTAATATGCATTTCCTGAAAAAGGCAGGATTATGCGTATTTTTTGCTGAATGCCATGAATTGGAAGATATTGGCAGCATATTTCCAGTCCATGTGCCCCCATCAGAACGAAGAATGTATTTTTAAAATCTTTTCGGCCTGTGCAAGATCTGCCCGAGTATTGACATTGACCGCAAGTCGGAGTTCGTCAATGAGGAGAGAGCACTCTTCCTGAACTTCGCCGATCCGGTCCCCGCGAAGGACATTAACTCCCGCCGGGCAGGCGTCAATGCCATCGACAGTCTCCCGGTACGGCATCCCCCCACGGCAGGATTTTACCAGTTTTGCAGGGATCCAGGTTGACAAGGCGTCTTTACCGGTTGACTGATAGGACGCGAAGATGAACCGGATGATATCCGGAGTTATACAGGGGATATCCGAAACACAGATAAAAAGTGGTCCCTGTTCCTCCAGGCCAAGCACAGATTCCACCATATCCTCCACATATCCTTTGCCTTCAGCTTTACAAATTGCAATGCCCCTTGCCCTGCACCAGTTCACGGTCATGGGTGTTTTCATGGATGCAGCAACAACCGGTTCAAAACCGGCAGCCGTGAACGCATCAGTGATGTATTCAATCATTGGCCGGCCGCACAGGGTAATAAGCGGTTTTTCCCCGAGGTTGAGCCGGCTCCCCGCCCCCGGCCATGATCAGCGCACGCATGCTGCAAGCGCCTCGATAAGTTGGATATTCTCTTCGTGGGTGCGGACGGCGATCCGGATGGATGTTGGCAACCCGAACGATGTGCAGTCCCGGACAAGGATATCCTTCCGGATAAGTTCATTGCACAGGGATGATGCATCCTGCCCGCATTCAACAAGGATGTAATTGGCAGAAGAAGGATGGCTGCGGAGGCCAAGTGCTGTGACTGCTGAACTGAGCCAGTGACGTTCCCGTTCGATCGCTGACCGTGATCCTTCCAGTTCGTCCATGTGCCCGAGTGCTTCCAGGGCATATGACTCCGCAAAAGCATTCACGCTCCAGGGAGACCGCGCCGTTTCGATTTTTTCGATGAGTGCCGGTTCCCCAAAACCGTAACCGAACCGGATACCCGGTACTGCGAAACTCTTGGTAAGCGAACGCAGAACAAAGAGGGCGGGGTCAGAGATGTCCGCCACACTCTGGCCGGGATCGGAAAGTTCGATAAATGCCTCATCGCAGAAAAGCATGCCTTTGTGACGTTTCACTTCATCCAGCAGGGCCTGTGTTTTTTCCTTCTTCATCAATAATCCGGTAGGATTGTTGGGATTGCATAAAAAATACACTCCGGCATCAGAAGGTATGACAGCGGGAGTTGCACCCGAAAGACGTGCGGATAATTCATATTCGCCAAATGTCGGAGACTGAAGGTAAAACCGGTTCCTGCCGATCCTGTTTCTGAAAACTACGGAGCAAAATACCCGGATCAGTTCAATCGAGCCGTTGCCGACACAGATTTCCTCTATATCCCGATGAAAAATGGTGCCGATCCGTTCTTTGAGCTCGGCATAATAATCGTCCGGGTAATACTCAAGCAGATGGAGATCCGGCTCCCAGTTGACGTTTGGCGGGAACGGATTTGTGCTCGCGCTGAAATCCAGCACGTTTTTCCGGGTTTTTTCACGCTGCCGCTTTCCGGTCCCCCCATGTATTGCCTTTACTGGAAAGTCAACAGCCATGATATATCGCTCTTTTTCCAGAATATTTGGATTACCAGTCTTAAATGCATTGTGAACCCTGATCTGCAAGCAAAGAAAAAGATTTATATAGAGTAATGTGCTACTTTGATTCATCTGGTTAAGTCAGACACAAGGATTCTCTTTGTCTGACATATGAACGACAAAAGCCAGACATATGTCAGAAATGTGAGATACGATGATGCAAAGAATCACGCTACGCTTGCCCGAACAGCAGATCAACCTGCTCCAGCAGATGGTGGACTCAGGCGAGTATCCCAATGTTTCGGAAGCGGTGAGAGCAGCGGTACGTGAACTTGTTGAAAAACGCGCCAGCCGTGTCCTGAAGGAAAGCGACCAGGTTTCATTCAAGGTTTGAGAGGGTAAACATGCAGAGCATTATCAACGACGCTTTAAAAAATGCCGAACTTGAAAAAGAGTTGAACAAGCCCGGCAGTACGAACGCAATGGAAGATGACTTTGTCGGACAACCGAGAATTGTCATCATCGGGTGCGGGGGTGCGGGAAACAACACGGTAAACCGCATCCACCACATGGGCGTTTCCGGTGCAGAGACAATCGCGATCAACACGGACAAGCAGCACCTGGACATGATCCAGGCCGACAAACGTGTACTTATCGGCAAATCCCTGACCAAAGGTCTCGGTGCCGGCGGGTACCCGGACGTCGGTAAACGTGCAGCCGAGATGGCACGCCCCACGCTTGAGGCAATTCTTGAATCCGCAGATCTTGTCTTTATCACAGCAGGTATGGGAGGAGGTACCGGTACCGGTTCCGCACCCGTGGTTGCCCAGGTTGCAAAAGAACAGGGCGCCATCGTTGTCGGGATGGTCAGCTACCCGTTCCAGGTCGAGAAAGCACGCCTGATCCGCGCAGAGGAAGGTCTTGAGGCCCTCGCCTCGGCAGCCGACTCAGTCATCGTCCTTGATAACAACCGGCTGAAGAACTTCGTCCCGAACCTCCCGCTGGGCCAGGCGTTCTCGGTCATGGACCAGCTCATCGGTGAAACCGTCAAGGGTATCTCTGAAACGATCACCGAGCCTTCGCTTATCAACATCGACTATGCCGATGTCCGTGCAATCATGTCCAAGGGCGGGGTTGCCGTCATGCTCGTCGGTGAGAGCAAGCAGCAGAACAAAGCCGAGAGCGTTGTCCGCGAATGCCTTTCCAACCCGATGCTCGACATCGACTACCGTGGCGCAACCGGCAGCCTGATCCATATTACCGGCGGGACTGACCTTACCCTGCAGGATGCAGAAGAAGTCGCGACCTCGCTTACGTACGAACTCGACCCCCATGCAGATGTCATCTGGGGTGCCCGCGTCCGCAGCGACATGGAGGGAAAAATCCGTGTGCTTGCCATCATGACCGGTGTCAAGAGCGCGCAGATCCTCGGTACCCGCCAGTCCTACAAGACCATGATCGAAGACATCGAGAACAAACGCTCAAACCCCAAGGCAGTCGAGATGCCGGTAGCCAAGAGAGGCGGCCGTGACCAGCCCAGCGGTGGCGGCGTCCTCGAATGGGTCGGTTAATCGTCACGCCACGCACAAAAATACTAACCTAAAAATCGAAGGGAAACATTCCATCCCCCACAGTAATTCAGGAATTGTTGGTGTATCCAACGACCAACATCCTTTTTGTCAGCTTGTTCGTTTTTCTAAAAATTTTCAATTCGGGAATATTTACCCCTGATAACCGGCGAAACACTTAATAATCCTCCGCTCCTTTAAAATATAGTACATTCGACCAATCCTTCACTGGGAGGATGGGGGTGTGACCCTGTGGACGGTTGCACCCGGTATCGGGAGTTGAACATCATGAACAGAGTGTTGAACAAAGACTTCGTACCGGAGTCTTGCCTGAATTCTGCGCTGATTAGCTTTTCTGATGTTTTTCGCCCTGCATCCTGCATGCAGAGTTGTCAAATGAGAGTATCAGGAGAGTCCGAACATTTTGCTCTTTTGGTCACCTATGCCTCACATAAAAAAAGCTCGTGCCTTCCAGAAAAGGGGAATGTGATGGGGAGTGGTAACGCATGTTGAATGACCTTATGGAAAAAAGAAAGAAAATTCTTGCCGAGTCTGAAGAACACAAAAACCGCCGCAACGAACTGAATGCTGCAGCGAGCAAATCTGCCCGCGAGCGCAACACACTCAACAACCAGACCCGGGAATTTGTGGAAGAGGCGCAGAAGAACAAGGATCTCCGGGACAAATACAACCAGGACGTCCTTGATATCAAAGGGCAGCGCAACAATTTCAACGACAGGGCAAACGTCCTTTTTGAAGAGATCGAATCGTTCAAGAAAGAACACGGGACCCTGAAAAACCGCGGGATCAAGGAACTCCAGAAGCAGATCGAGTATATGGAGTACCGGCAGCAGACCGAAGTCTTCACTACTGACAAAGAACGCGAGCTGATCGAGAAGATCAAGCAGATGAAAGGTCAGGTGCGGGAACAGGAAGCAGAGCTCGAACAGAACAAGGAGATGCGCACCAAGGTTTCCGAAGCCCGTGACTTACGCAAGCAGGCGTCCGACCTCCACGCAAAAGTGACCGAGGTCGCAGAGCTCGCCCAGAAGCACCACGATCTCATGGTCGAGTCCTACCGCAAGGCTGACAAGTCCCGTGAAGCTGCGGATTCAGCCCACAAGAGTTTCGTAGAGGCACAGGAATCGGCCGACTCAGAGCACAAGTTCTTCATTTCCTGCCAGAAAGAGCTCCGCGATTATGACAAGGTAATATCCGGGCTCCGCAAGAAGACGAAAAAGGTCAAAGTCACCAAAGAGCAGAAGGCAGTCAGGAAGGAGGCGGAGAGCCTGTTCAAGAATTTCCGGGCAGGAGAAAAACTTACCACCGACGATATACTGCTCCTCCAGCGCTCAAAACTCATCTGATCGTATATTTTTCTTTTTTACGCAGTCAGCAATAATTTAATAGATTTACGGCGATTTATTGATATAATGACGCAGGGGCGGACGTTGGTCCTGAGTGTCGATCGCGACGATGATATCGGATGGAAGGCAAAGGTCGATAGTCCGTGCATCGGCCGCGCGGCATGCCTGAAAGCGGCCAATACGCTGGCTCTGGCCGATCCCGAGGACTCTGACGTTAATGCGATCTTTTCTGCTATCAAGATTTATGACGACCTCACTGCGAAAGGTGAAGAGACGGCCATTGCGGTGGTTGCCGGGGATCACCTGCACATGATAGAAGGGGACCGGCGGATTGCCACGTCGCTCGAAAAGGTGATTGCCGAGACGCACGCCACCAGCTGCGTCCTTGTAACCGATGGTGCCGAGGACGAGTACGTCATCCCGATCATCCAGTCGAAAATTCCGGTATCAAGTATCCGCAGGGTGATCGTCAACCAGATGCCCAACCTCGAGGGGACGTACTACATCCTGAAAAAATTCTTCGATGACCCCAAGATCTCCCGTATGGTCTTTATCCCCGTCGGTCTCGCAATGCTCCTGTATGCAAGCGCGTACCTGCTCGGTGCCCCGGGTGCCGCCACCATTATCGTAGTAGGAGTGATCGGGTGCTATCTGCTCTACAAAGGGTTCGGCTTTGATGAACTGTTTCACGGCGTCATGGATGCGCTCAGGCTGTCGCTCTCGCGCGGCCGTTTTTCGTTCGTAACCTATGCCGCTACCGTCATCCTCGTCATTATCGGACTTACTTTCGGGTTCGGTAATGTCCTGATCTATTACTCATCGGACGCAAGCCTCGGGCTTGTCCTGTACCTGATGACATTCGTGTACGGTTCCGTGGAGTGGCTCATCGTTGCCGGACTTATCACGTCGGTCGGCGTTATTTATGATGTGTATGTAAACGAGCGGGAAAATCTTGGCAAGGTCATCGTATTTCCGTTCTTTGTTACTGCCATCGGACTCATCCTCTATGCCGCAAGCGTCTATATCATCATATCCTACGGTGTTCAGGACTTCCCGTTGTCCGCCGATGCAGCCTCAAAAAATATTCTCTACGCCACCATCGCAGGTATCATCTCTGCGATAGCCGGCGTTGCCATCCAGTTTCTTGTCAACAGGAAAATGGCAGAGCTCCACAACCAGGAGATCATCGAAGTCATGTAATTCTCCTCACCGGCTCTGTTTTTTCCCGCGATCTGAATATCGGGTTTTGTTCAGGGATCCCTGTAACCCGCCACCCGGCATGCACAAAACTCCGTTGTGCACGACACAACAGCCACGGAATATATCCGACGCTCCCGGAAATTCTCCCGGTAACACCCCCTGCGCGCCTGTATCCGGTTAAGACAGTAGCCGGTTAAGAAAAAGTTCCACGATCGCCATGGAGGTAAGATTCTAAAAGATCTTATTTCAATCCCGAGACATTCAGGGGTATCCCTTCATGGGCAAAATATCCCATTCCACCGGGGAACTGATTCACCATGGTGAGATTTCTTGTCACCTGGGGTGATTTGACGGTAAGGGTGGGGATGACCACGTTGAAATCATGCGACGGATACCAGTAAATCCCGTTTCCATATGAGAACGACGCATTGTTCACCGAAAATTCAGCACTATTCAGGTCGATACGTATCATCTGGGCGTCATCATAATTGAGGATCTTGAGCAGTTTGTTCTTGAGATCCTGTTTACCGAATAAGAAGAATATGAAACGGGTCCCTTCATCGACCGTATAGTTCACGTGAATCAGAGCGGTCCCGTTATCCAGCTGGATCTGGACATCTTCAACCGTAATGTAACTGTACCGGTCTTCATTTGCCGCAAAAGCAGGAGCCACTATGCAGACAGATATCAGGATAAGAAGCGCGACCGCACGGGCTCGCATGGCATAATAAATTCGTGAATTCAATTTAAATTGTTTTGGGTATGTTCCCGGATCGAGGGACATGATCACCCCAGCAGGTCATTCAGGAATCCCTGAAGATATCAGATGACCGTGAAAAAAATCATTTGTTGTTGGCAAGGACTATCTCAATCGACGAGACATTGGTCTTTCCGGAGTCGGTATCTATGATCTCGGTCGACGTCACGATCTCCTTCTTTGTTACTCCATCAAGGAAGCGGTTCAGGGCGATCTCTGCGGTATCGACAGCACGGGATATTGCCTTGCCCCGTGCCTTGATCGCCACCTCGTCTGCACCATTGTTGAACTGAGTGACTACGGCAAGGACGTAGTTCATGACCGGTTTATTTCCGACGAATACTGTGTTCTCTTTCAGCTGCTGCATAGGTTCCCATCCCTTTTTTAGAGATACTTCTTCTTTGTGATCAGTTCTGCGTTCAGTACACTTGCCCCGGCGGCGCCGCGGATGGTGTTATGCCCCATCGCCACGAACCGGACACCTTCACGGAGCCGGCCCACCGAGACCGTCATTCCTTTCCCCCGCATCCGGTCGAGGCGTGGCTGGGCCGGTCGGGTTCTTCATCGAAGAAATGCACGGATTCCGCCGGTTGTGTCGGGAGCCCCCTGATCGGCGGTTTATAGTTCTGGAACGCTTTTTTGAGTTTTTCCACGGGTTCCTTGATATCCACCCAGACGGCCATGGTATGTCCGTCGATCACCGGTACGCGGTGGCAACTGGCGCTGACTTTGAATGGCGCGTTGGTCACCTTCTTCCCCTTCAGGGTCCCCATGATCTTGAGCGCCTCGGTCTCCATCTTCTCTTCTTCCTTGCCGATGTACGGGATGACGTTGTCGCAGATGGCCATCGCCGCAACTCCTTCAAACCCTGCCCCGGATATAGCCTGCATGGTCGCGACCCGGACGTCCGTAAACCTGAATGTGCGGAGGGGTGCGAGGGCTGCCACCATCACGATGGTGGAACAGTTCGGGTTGGTAACGATGAACCCATCCCTGCCGGCATCGCGCTGGACGTCGATGAGGCCGAGGTGTTCCGGGTTCACTTCCGGTACCACGAGGGGAATGGCCGGTTCCATCCTGTGGGAACTTGCGTTGCTGCAGACCCCGATGCCCGCGTCGGCAAACTCGGTCTCGACATCCGTTGCAATCTCTGCGGGAAGGGCGGAGAAGACAAGGTCGACACCCTTCATGGCCTTGGGCGAAGTCGGGACGACTTTGAGTTTTCCGATGGTCTCAGGAAACGGCGTATCAAGGCGCCATTTGACGATCTTCCCGTAAGGTTTTCCCGCACTGCGTCCGGAAGCGGCAAGCGTTGTAAGTTTGAACCAGGGGTGATCCGCTAAAAGTTCAACAAATCGCTGACCAACCGCGCCCGTTGCACCGAGCACTCCAACATTGATCATAGGTGTCAGGTCCTGTCTAGTGTGTTCTTCCCCGTTTGAAATGATGGCGGGTTGTAAAATCCCATTTCACTTATGATGATAAAAACGTTGTTTTTTATAATTATCATGCGGGACGCACTGCTTCCTATCACGGATTCCCGAAAAGTGAGTCAGGACTGAATTACATCAAAAAGAGTGCCGGAGGTATTCCAGCCTTATTCCATATGGATTGCTTCTGACGGACAGGCGTCGACACAGGTCTGGCAGTCGACGCACATGTCCTTGTCCACTTTCGCCTTGTCATTCTCCATGGCGATTGCCGATGCGGGACATTCGCTCACGCAGGTCTCGCATCCGGTACACTTATCGGTGTCAACAACAGCTACCAATTCATTCACTCCACGGTTATGGCTTCAGAGGGGCAGATATCGACACAGGTCTGGCAGTCAACGCACATCTCCTTGTCAACTTTTGCCTTGTCATTATCGAGGGCGATTGCCGATGCGGGACATTCGCTCACGCAGGTTTCACATCCGGTACACTTATCGTTGTCAACGACCGCTACCAACTCATTCACTCCATCGTATATGTTTCTCAAAAGACAAAAAATAGGTTTCGATATGGCATATACAAAACCGAACTGTGTTTTTCGGCAGCGTAAGCAGAGATTACGAGAATCAAAAAGCGAAATAACATGGTAGGTAATCTGACTTAACCGCGGAACGATCGCGATACAGAATAACCGGAAATGGAGTTCAGGCAAAAATGCTGAAATCCTCAAGGAAACTAGAAGTCGCTCTTGGGGGCTCCAGCACTTCATGCTTCCGCCCCCGCCGCTTGGGCAGCCCCCATATAGAGATAGTCCCTCAGAAGGTTAGTGAAAATCCTGCCGAAAAAAGGGGGGTCAAGGGGACGCTCCCCTTGCGTTGCCTCCCCCTCTGGGGAGACTGCTGTTCCCGAAGGGAAGAGTAGGCTGGAGAATGTCGAAAGTCATCAGACTTGAGACAGGAGAAGACCGCAGGTCTTCGATCGAACCCGGAGTGTTCTTCGATTTGAGAGAGGGGGTCACACTCCTAACCGCAGCAGAATAGTATAAGCAAATGATCAGAAAAAGGTTTCAACAAAACCGGAATTTATGCAAATTATTCAATCGGCATTTTTAAAAAGGGGCGATTATTTCCTCAACCCGAGCACATCGCTCATGCCATAGATACCGGGTCTCTTCCCGACAACCCAGCGTGCCGCGGTAAGGGCACCGCTGGCAAAGACCGACCGGTCATAGGCCCGGTGCGAAAGTTCGATAGTCTCGAAGTTCTTCGAGAACATGACCTTGTGGTCCCCGACAATATCCCCACCGCGGATCACGTGGACGCCGATCTCGTTCTGCCGTTCGGTCATCCCTTCCCGGCCGTACATCTTTTTGCGCTGGCCGGCTTCCTCGTCGAGGATCTGCAGGATCGTCTTTGCCGTGCCGCTCGGGGCGTCCTTCTTGTTCCGGTGGTGGGCTTCGATCACCTCGATGTCATAGTCCCTGAGGAGCTTTGCCGATTCCCGTACCAGCTTCAAGAAGATATTGACGCCAATCGAGAAGTTGCTGGAGATGACCGCCGGGACATGACCTTGGATTGCCTTCTCCATCTCGGCCCGCTGCTCCGCGGTGATACCGGTGGTGCCGACAATGAGGGCACAGTTGTTGCGGGCCGCCATCTTCACGTTCCCGACAGCGGCGCTGGCGACCGTGAAGTCGATCAGCACCTCGGCCTTCGTCCTCTTCAGGAGCGCCTCGGCGTCCTTCGCCTCAACGATCTCCACCCCGAAGAACGATCCGGGCTTCAGGTTGATACCCCCGACGAGCTCGAGGTCCTTCGACTCGTTGACCATCCGGCCGATGGTCTGGCCCATGCGCCCGAAGGCGCCGCACACGACGACTCTTGCCATAAGCCGCTCACCGGGTGCGTTTCTGGGCGGGTTTTGCTTTTGGCGCTGCTCTCTTCACCGGTCTCTTCGCAGCCGGCTTTGCCTTTGCCGCCGCCTTTGCAGGGACGGTGGCGAGAACCTTCTTCAGCTGCTCGGTCTTTTTCTCATCAAGTTCGTCGAGCGGGAGACGCACCGGGCCGCCTGCTAGGCCGATCAGTTCCACCGCCTTCTTCACCGGGATCGGGTTGGTATCGATGAACATGGAGCGGAACAGGGGGGAGAGGGCATAGTGGAGCACCAGCGCCTTCTGGTAGTCGCCGCATTTCATGGCCTCGTACATCGCGACCATCCGTGCAGGATCGACGTTGGCCGCAACCGAGATGACACCGGATCCGCCGAGCGCAATTATCGGCAGCGTGATATTGTCGTCACCGGATATGACCGCAAAATCCTCATCCTGCGTCTCTTCGAGGATCCGCGAGATCTGCCCGATATTGCCGCTCGCTTCCTTGACACCGACGATGTTGGGGTGCTGCGCCAGTTCTGCGATGAGATCCGGCTCAAGGTTCTGGCCGGTCCTCCCCGGAACGTTGTACACGACCACCGGGATGTCAAGGTCCGCAAGTTTCGTGTAGTGCTTGATGAGACCTGCCCGGTTCGGCTTGTTGTAGTACGGACTGATGACGAGCACCCCGTCCGCACCGATGTCCTTCGCGGCCTTCGTCAGTCGCACTGCCTCGGCAGTGTTGTTGGAACCGGTACCGGCGAGCACCGGGATCTTTCCGTTGACCTTCCCGACCGTGAGCTCAATGACCTTTTCGTGCTCTTCAAAGGTAAGAGTCGCAGATTCACCAGTCGATCCGCAGGGAACAATCCCGTGGATGCCACGGGAGAGGAGAAACCCAATGTTGCGGTCAAGGCCCTGGATGTCAAGGCTCATGGAAGGGTTTCTTTTAAAAGGGGTAATGATTGCCGGAAGGACGCCTTCAAACATGAATAGGGTTATGAGCGTCTTTTGGTATTTATTTTTCTTGTAATGTATCCGGCGACGCGGTTCCGGACACGCTTGCTCCCGATGACTGCGGAAGTACCGAGCTGCTGCTTGTTCTCTTCGAAGTTATTCGAGAATTTGTCGCGCTGTTTCGCCACAAGTTCGTTACCGAGCGTTTTGATATATGACGGCTTGATTCCCATGTACAATTCCTCAAGAATTCTATATTTTAAATGCGGTTTGAGCAGATAATGATATTGTTTGCAACGCCGACCGGATCCTCGCCGAAAAGAAGGATTCGGGATACGTTTCCCCCCGCACCCGGCCTGAATATCACGTCCGGTACGCCATCCCTGCAGCAGGAGGCGACACCCCAGTCCATCGTGCTGATTCCCTCAGATACCTGTCTGGGATCACCGGTAACGCATTCGAGGAACAGGTCATCCTCCAGCACCGCACGCGCCCGCCCGGTGAACTGGACCGACGCTGCACTCCGCATCAGCGGGTCGAACTTCATTGCAGTCAGGATAATTCCCGCGATCCCGTCATCCATGCCGAACCCGCAGGGGCCTGCGGCACGGGGTTTTGTCTCTCCGGCCACGATCCCCCCCTGCACGGCCGCAACACCGTGGCTGTCCCGCGCACCCCTGATGGCGTACCCGAGCGGGAGACCGTGTTCAGGGATGAGGCGGCGGTCCAGTGACCCTTCAAGCAGGGCAACTGCTTGTGCCAGCCGGTCCATGACGTCGTTTCGTTCCTGTGCCGGGTTGTTCATACCATTCCAGAGGTTACCGGGTGGGCAATTAAACCTCCCGGTTGGTTTTACGTAAGGTCAAGTTCTGAACGGATCTCCCTGAGCCCCTGTATTGCCAGCTCGTAGAAGACTACGGGATCCATCACTGCCCGGATGAGCCCGATCCGGTCCCGGTCGCACCCGGCCGCAAACCCTTTATCTTTCATCTTTTTTCCTACGGTCTTCGGGGTGACGTCGGAGATCTTCCCGCCTTTTACGAGAGCGCACGCAAACACCAGCCCGGAGACGCTGTCCGCTGCCTGCAGCACGATCTCGACGGGGCGTTCGTACGTCCCGCGATAGATGAAGTGGTTGTGGCGTTGTATGATTTCCGCCAGTTCTCTGTCGATACCCTCACGGACCAGGATCCCGGCTCCTTCAGTACCGTGGCGGCCCATGTCGCCGCCGACGAGCTCAAAGTCGATATCGTGGAGGATCCCGATCGTTTCCCATGTCACAGCGTCTTCCGACAGGAATTCCGCGGCTTTCTTCATCACGGCACCGGTGGCAAGGCAGTGCCGGGTGAGATTTTTATCATGGACATACCGTGCGAGAAGTGCAACAGCTCCGGTTCGTTCCATAAGCAGATGGTTTGGAGCCGGGGGTCATGAGGTTAACGGGAGGTCGTCCTCTGCATATTGGATAAACCTATATTCTCCCGTGTCGAAAATGCTATGAATGGACGCGCGACTTCTTGACGTGATCATCGGCGTGATCGCTTTTATCCTGCTGATCGTACTGCTTGCCGTTCTGCCCATGGCATTCGCCCTTGTCCTGGCGCTACCCCTTGAACAGGTCGCAAGTTTTGCCTACCTTGCGGCAATCGTCATCTTCATCGTCTTCCTCTCCGGCGCAGGATACCTGGTCAACGAGAAGATTACCTGATACGACTTCATAATTTTTCCGGGGGGGATAAGTTCCACCCGTCTATTTTTGAATTATCCGAAACGGTAGCGACTACTATCTTAAATCTGAAACTATGTGAGGACTCCCGCCTCAGGGCCCCTTACGGGGCACGGCGGGGCAAATTACCGATCATATTTTAGAAAACAGGCAATCAACCCGCCGCGGGGGCGCCCCGCCGGGGGCGGCGGCGTTCATCGCGAAGGGGGAATGGGGGTCTCAACCCCCATAAACCATATCCAAATGTTTTTTCGGGATTGCAGCAGAATAATTGAAATCTCCTGACCTGAAGAAGGATCACGTGGACGATGTCGGCGTTTTCTCTTCCTGCTTTTCTTCCTTCTTCTCGTCGCCCTTCTTCCCTTTCACTTTCTGATCCTTCTTCTTCACCGTGTAATAACTCAGGGGGTGGGCAACCCGTTCGCAGAGGGGGTCCCGGTGGACACAGAGCCCGGTGGTACGCATCGCGGCGCAGGCGGGCGCGGTATATTCGGTGCCGGAACCGCCCCGCCCGGTAATGTGTTCCACCTGGTACATGGTCTTCTCCAGGTCGAAGTCCGGTGAGCGGGCGTAGAGCCGGGCGATGCCGCTGACATCCATGCCGATCGTATGCAGGAAGGTCGTCAGGGAGAACCTGCCGGCATGGGTCAGGTTTGTCCCGGACGTGAGGGCTGCCATGAGGGCCTGCATGCAGGGGGGGAACGCGCTCTCCTCAATCGTGCCGAACTGGCGGAGCATCTGCTCCTGGTACTTTTTCTTTATGTGTTCCGCGACCGGCCCGAGCTGTTCACAGATCTTCTTCGGGACTTTATAGGGAAGATCCCGCCGGAGGATGACACGGATCCTTTCGCGGAGCAGTTCGAGCAGTTCCTCCTTCCGGATCTCCACCTGCCCGTTCTCCACCCGGCGGTTTACCAGTTTGAACCGGGCCTCGTGGAGCGGGGATACTATCTCAACATAATCTGCAAGGGGCATCCGGTCCTTTGTTATGTCGATCCGGAACTCCCGTGCCAGGTAAGCGAGTATCCGGCTGTTATTGTCTTCATCGAGAACCGTGTTCTCGTTCCAGCCCCTCTCGCTCTCAGATCCGGTCTCGGAATTGAGAAAATAGTAGGCACGCTCAGCTTCGTACCGGGTGAGGCGGTCGAACAGCTGTTTGTCGTTGATGCAGGAGACAAGGATCCGGGAAAGAACATACCCTGCAATCTCGTCATCGTCATGGTTCTGGAAATGCGCAACGATGGTCTTTTTTGAGGAGAGGGCCTGATTGATTCGCTTCACGGCAAGGTCGGTCAGGAACGCCCCTTTCTTTCCGGCCAACAGCACATCGATCGGAGGGAAAGAGTTCTTGACATGGTCCTGGGCTTTTTTTAAAAAGGGGAAATGGGAAAGTTCCTTTGCCGATGGGCTGTAGTCCATCAGTCAGCCTCTATCCGGGGTGCGAGGAGGTACTCGACATGCCCGTTGCCACCCGCAATATCGAACGAGAACCTGACCGGGTGGTCGACGCCCAGGTAAATCTCGACTTCCGCCGCCTTGCTCATGACCTTCCCCATGTCTTTCAGGTAATCGAGGGAGAAGAGCGAACGGGCTTCAACCGGGGTGAGCGATACGAGCTCGTCCTTGGAGAATTCCCGCCGGATGTGGTCGGTATCCCCTTCGGCCACAAGGTAGAAGGTCTGGTCCTTCGGGTTGATCCCGAGCGCGATCTTGTCGGAGATCACTGCCGCGGCCTTCATCGCATTGTTCAGGTCTTCGCCTTTGATCACGATCTTGCCCGGCAGGTTGATGGTGGGAGGGTTCGGGTCTTTCCGGATGGTATTGGTGTCGAGGAGCGTGATCGAATAGTGGTAGCCGTGCACCGAGACCGACATCTTCTGGGCATTGTCAGCCATCTCGATGCTGATGAGGTCGCCCTTTCCGGACATGCCGAAGATGTTCTTCATCTTCATCAGGTCAATACCGAGCTGGCTCTTCGTTGCCTTGTACGAATCGAATGCTTCCTTCTTGAGAGTCAGTCCGATCATCGCCACATTGGCGGTATCGACCGCCCGCGTGGAGATGCCGGCCTCATCCGTATGCAGCCGGCACTCAGGGATGAGAGCCGAGATCGCTTCGATAGCTTCCCTGAATATGTCTGTGTCGATCGTTGCTTTTAACATCGCTTACCCCTTAACACAATCTCTTATACAGTATATCGTCATACTTTAATTATAGCGTTTTGGGTTTTACCCGGAATTTGAGGGGAACGATCCGGATAATGGGTTCACAATGGGGTTATGACAAGACCTACCTGCGGGCGAAACACGAGGGGTACCGCTCCCGGGCCGCATACAAGCTGACGGAGATCCAGCAGAAATTTTCCGTGATCCGGGCGGATGACAATATCGTCGACCTCGGGGCTGCCCCGGGGAGCTGGCTCCAGGTAGAGCGTACGCTGACGCAGGCCCGGGTCGTGGGCATCGATCTCAACCCGATTGCCGCCCTTGAAGGGGTCGAGACGATCGAGGGCGACCTGAATGACCCCGAGGTGCTGGAAAAAGTGCGGTCCCTGCTCGGGGTGGTCAATGTCGTCCTCTGCGATGCGGCACCCAGGCTCTCCGGGCATAAAAGTTACGACCAGGCACGGATCATCGAACTCGACGAACAGGCCCTCAACTTCGCCTGCAGGGTCCTGAAACAGGGAGGAAATTTTGTCGTCAAGTCTTTCCAGGGAACGGACTTTCCCGAGCTCTATGCCATGACCAAGGAACACTTTTATTCTGTCAAGACCTGCATTACCCGATCGACCCGGAAAGGAAGCACTGAACTTTACATAGTCGCAAAAAATTTCACAGGATGAACAGTACAAAATGGTTCTCAAGGATTCCTACGACCGCCCGGTGACCAATATCCGGATCAGCCTCACCAAGCAGTGCAACCTCTCCTGCATCTACTGTCACCGCGAGGGTGAAAAAGGATCAAAAGACCAGTTGTCTGCTCCGGAAATTGCCGAGATCCTGCGGGTCGCCGCAAAATTCGCGATCCGCAGCGTCAAGTTCACCGGCGGCGAACCACTCCTCCGCCCCGATCTCCTGGAGATAATCCGGTCCGTGCCACCGGGCATGGAATCTTCCCTGACCACGAACGGCACGCTCCTTTCGGGTCTGGCACAGGACCTCAAAGATGCGGGCCTCAGGCGGGTGAACGTCAGTCTTGACAGCCTGAACCCGGACACCTACAAGAAGATCACCGGTATTGACCGGCTGTCCGATGTCTTCAACGGGATAACTGCTGCCCTCAAGGCGGGACTGACCCCCGTGAAGATCAACATGGTCCTGCTCGAAGGCATCAACGACCAGGAGGTCGATGATTTCCTCGCCTTCGTCCGCGGCAACCGGAACCTTATCCTCCAGCTGATCGAACTGATGAACTTCAACGAGTGCGATCACCATGGGGACCTGAACGGCGTTGAACGCTCCCTCGCATCGCGATCAAAACAGATTGTGACCCGCCGTATGCACCACCGGAAAAAATACTGTCTTGACGGGGCCGAGGTCGAGGTCGTGCGCCCGGTCCACAATACCGAGTTCTGCGCATACTGCACCAGACTCAGGGTTACTTCCGATGGAAAACTCAAGCCCTGCCTCATGCGTACGGACAACCACATCGATATCCGGGGAAAACATGGCGCGGAACTTGAAGCGCTGTTCCGGAAGGCCGTGGCAGACCGGGTGCCGTTTTACCGGTGAAGGCTGTTCGTGCAAAATAGTTTTAGAAAAAGCGGCTCCAAAAAATTATATTTGTGTAGTCGCCCCCCTCTTGCGCCGCCAGTCCCCCGATGGGGGACGGGGCTCATTGCGATGGAAACAATATCAGCAGACCATAAATTCTGTCCCTGCTTGCCTTGCCCGTAACATTACAAGACTAAAGGTGAAATCCCATTCAATCTTTCCGGTAATACGGCACTATCGCTCCATGGGGATGCCACAGCGGCGGGGGCACGCTCGCGTGCCCCCAAGAGCGTCCGTCATTCACTGAAACGACAATATATTTACAATGCCATAACGAACCTGTGGATATGAAGGATGAGAACGAATATCTGACGGTCCTCGATTACCTGTATGAAAAGTCCCTGATCCTCCAGGATACGGCCGGGTTCGACAAGGTCCTCTATTTCTATTTCATCGATGCCCTCGCCCATATCGATTATACTGCAGGGATCTATTCCTATAACTTTGCCTCCCCAAAAAATATCATGGGCGGCGAGTACCTGCGCTGGAGGATTGACGAAGAGAAGAAAGGCGACCGGGCCAGGTTCCCGGGCTTTGTCAACTGGCTCCGCGAAAACCACCCGGAGAAATTCACGTCGCTCCCATCGCTCTGGCAGATGATCTATGATACCGAAGACCCGGCGTCCTACCGGAGTTTCCGGATCGTTCTCGACCCGGACAGCAGGAACCCGATCCCTGCAGACTTTTTTTACGCTATCATCGACGAATTTTTTGAGCCTGAGTTCTTAAAAAGCCTGTACGAAGACGCCTCGCTCGCCGCGCTTTTCAGGACCTATTGTTCGCGGTAAGGAGACCGGAGCCGCCGTCATGCATGTCAGCCGGATCTGTTCGGACCTCGTCGCAATCAGGAGCGAGAACCCACCCGGGCGGACAGACGGGATCATCGAGTATATCCGCGTGTTCCTTGAGGGTCTTGGCATACGGTCAGACGTGTCGGAAGATACGGGCGGCATGTGCAACCTCGTGTCCCGGAAACCGGGCGACCGTCTTATGTTCTGCGGTCATGTGGACGTCGTGCCGGCATTGGACGAGGGCTGGACTCATGCTCCGTTCTCCGGGACAATAGAGGACGGGGTCGTCTGGGGCCGTGGCGCTACGGACATGAAAGGCGGTTGTGCAGCGATCCTTGCCGCATGCAAAGCCATTGCAGATACCGGTGCCGAAGTTCCCGCTGCGCTCGTCTTTGTCTGCGATGAGGAGACCGGCGGGGAGCATGGCATACAGCTCCTCCTTGCCAGGAGATGGATCAGCCCGTGCGACTGCCTGATCGCGGAAACGGCACCGGCCCGCTACCCGTGTATCGGGCAGAAAGGGCTCTGCCGGATGGATATACAATTCCAGGGGACGCCGGCCCACGGGTCGCTCTATCCCGCGGTCGGCGTGAGCGCAATCATGGAAGCCGTCGCTCTTCTCGACTATGTGAAAGTGTTGCACGAACGGGAATACCCGGTCAGCGACGAGCTCAAAGGGATCATCACACGGTCATCGGAGGTGCTCGGGGATGAGTTCAGGATCGCGGGTGTGAGCGATATCCTGAAAAAACTGACCTTCAACCCGGGGACCATCAGCGGCGGTGAAAAATCCAACGTGGTCGCGCAGCACTGCAGCCTTGAGCTCGAGATGAGGATCCCGTGGGGATGTTCGATCCCGGAGGTCGTTGCAGGGATTGCCGACCATGCCCCGAACGGGAAGATCTCATCGCTGGAGACCCATGAGCCATCGGTAACAGAACCCGGAAGCCCGCTTGTTACCATTACCTGCAATGAAGTGGAACGGGTCTTTGGCGGCCCGGTCTTTCCCATCTTCCAGTGGGCAGCAAGCGATGCCCGGCACCTGCGGCGTGCCGGGTTCCGCGTCATTGAATATGGGCCCGGCGAGATCTCCACGCTCCACGCGACGAACGAGCGGGTTACGATCGAATCGCTCGAGAAGGCATCGGCCGTCTACCAGGGCGTTATGCGCGCATATGCCGGGAAAGAGGACTGATTTTCACAACCCGAAAGTTTCAGCCCCGTTGGGGAAGCCCGGTAACTGTGCACAATAAAAAAAATTGGTTCTTGAAACAGTCATGAACCAATTATGTTCACACCGGAACCCTGAAAATCGTAAGAATAATCAATATCTGTGAGGTTCCCCCGCCTCAGGGCCTCTCACGCTCTTGGGGGCTACGGCAATCGTTGCCTCCGCCCCCGCCGCTTGGGCATCCCCCATGATAGGATAGTCACTCAGAAGGTTAGCGAGAAATTCTCAGAAACGGGAGGAATAATAGATGGGGGTCAAGGGGATGCGCCCCTTGGGCTGCCTCCCCCTCTGGGGGAGAGAGGGGGTCACCCTCATAGCCTTTTCAAGTGGTTTACAAAAAATGGACACTGACAGGTTTTCTGCAGAGAGAAAAATAAAACGGAAATTTTCTAACGGAAAAAAGCCGGGAATTACTGCACGCAAAAAATTACCTTCTCTTCAGCGCAAGCATAATCCCGCCGGCCGCCGCCAGAGCGCCGAGCGCCGGAAGTGGCGTGAGCGGCGTGTAGGTTGTTCTCGTTGGGACGGGGGTGGCAGTTGCAGGGATCTGAGTGGTGATTCCGGCGGACGGTGCCGCAGTGATGGCCGTGGTTGGTTGCGGCGTGGGTGCTGCGGTCGTATACAACGTCCCGATACGGCTGATGGTGGGTACCGGGGTGATGGTGCCGGTAATGTTGAAATTCTGCAGCATGCCCGTCACGGACTGCGCGTTGTTCTGCGCATCGGCAAAGTTCGGGTCGATCCCCAGTGCTGTCTGGAAACATGTCAGCGCGTCCGCCGGCTTGCCGAGGGCTTTGTAAGCAAGCCCCTTGTTGTTCCAGTACGTGGCATTCTTTATTGTCAGGCTTGTCGCCTGGTTGAATTCTGCAAGTGCCTGATCGTACGCGCCGAGACTCATATAGGCAAGGCCCACCTGGTTCCAGATTTCGACGTTGGCGGGGTCCAGTACCAGGCACTGCTTGAACGAGGAGATCGCATTGTCAGACTGGTTCATAAATGTATAGGCATACCCCTGGTTGCAATAGGCGTCCTTGTTGTTGTTCTGGACGGCAAGCAGCGTATTGTATGCGGCGACTGAGTCATTATACCGCCCGAGTTTGTAGAGGGCAAAGGCCCGCGCATTCAGCGCAATCGGGTCAGACGGCCGGTAGGTCAGCGCCTCTTCTGCCCACGGGATTGCACCGGTATAATTTCCCAGCCCGTTCAGGGCAACTGCCTCGCCGGACATTGCGGATGCAAAGTTCGCGCTGACGGAAAGAGCGTTATTGAAATCCGTGAGAGCGAGGGTATAGTTCCCGACCGTGAGGGCATTCTGTCCGTACGTGTACCAGTCGTTGGCGTCCTCGCCGTGGACGACAGGAATGAACAGGAGGGCAAGGATGAGAACCAGTATGAGTGCCTTGGTCTGCATATTATGACGAAATTCCCCTTGATCGCAGATGAATGTATTGATTATCAGTTTTATCTTGCAGGGGCTGACCGGGTCCGGTATATTTTGCAACTTGCAGATCGGCGGAGGAGAACATCTCCACATCAGAGGACAAAAACCCGGCTCATGATCGCATTGCACTGATCGGCAAGGCGATCATCAATCGCCCCGATCTCTCCTTCAATGAGATCCTTTGAAACGGTTGCGACTTTATCGAATTTTATTACTGACGTCCTCTTGAGACCTGTACCGGGGAACGAAGGATCATCGGCCGGTATGAGAAGATCAGAGTCGGCCATGTGCATCGGGACTCTGGAAGAGATAAATGCCGCAACAACATCCTGATCGCTTTCGTAAATAACAAGCGCCGGCCGCAGTTTGAGAGTGCTCAGGTCCGTGAAGGGAAAATGGATCAGGACGATCTTCGCTTTCATCGGTACCGCACTTTGATGTCTGCTACCGTATAGATATCAGGCTCGCTGTCAAGAAATCCGGAGAGGGAATGCTCCGCTACTGCATAAAGGCCGTCTTTCCGATCCTCTCCTTTCGTTTTGGATCTTCCCGCCTTCTTTGCCGGGTGATCTTTCGGCGACCGGGATGCGGCCTGTGCAGTCATGATACACGTTGTTGTTCCTGTATCTCCATTATGGTTTCGGATCGGACAATTTCGTAGAAAACATTTTTAAAAATTTTTTGAAACGTATAAAAAAAATTTCAGAATCTTTTTCAGAATTTTTTTTAAGAAATTTTTTTTTAAATTTTTCAAAAATCTTCCCAGAAAATTTCCGGAAATTATTTTCACGGACCGGCAAAAAATTTCTGCATCGGACCTCCAGAAATATTCAACCGGAATCTCTCCAACCAACGTTTGAAACAGCTCCTCCGGAACCCACTTTTCCGGAGGTTACAACCTTCCGTATCCGGGCTTGTATAGGGCTCCGTTTGGACATTTCCGGGAAACGGGCCCCGTATCGTGCCCGGATTGGGATCCGATAACCCCTTGTTTAGCACGAAACTCCTGGTGGATTTGCATGAAGAGGGGGTCCGGCAGATCATCACGGATCTACATTCATCTCCAGAGAAACACGAATCCGAGGGCTATAGCACCCTCAAACGCCAAAGGACCTGTGGGATGGGGAGATATACTTATGGAATCTGGCTGGAAAACTCTCTTTTATCCGACGTGAAATCCGAACGCATCGATAACGGGATGTAACGGGTGTTTCCCTCCCTGGAAAGGACCGTCAAAACCAAAAAACTTCAGCCTGCGGACGAGATCCGTCCACGAGACCGGAATAAGTTTATGCCCGGGCACTCTGATCAAGCCTTACGACTTCCTCGATCGTGCAATTGTCTATCGGGGGAATGGGAAGTCCCCGCCGCAGCCGGACGACGATCCAGCCATCGATCACTTCCACCAGGTTAGCCCGGCATTCTTCAAGGGTCTTCCCGGTCGCATAGACGCCGGCGAGTTCCCGGATTTCCCCGTAATAGGGTTCATCATCCTTGATGATCTCGTACCGCGCATGGGCAAGGGCTTTTTCAATATATTGCAGGATCATTGTTCTCTTCCTCCCGGGCATTTTTTTCTGGCGGTTCAGATGAGATCTTTGTACGGTCGCGTATTAAATTCTCTTCATGAACATACGAGCATGGCGCTCCCGGCATCGCACGGGGACTCATGCACAAGATTCGGACGTCCCGGTGAGGTTCGGGTACTCCAGGTACCTGGCATGAATTTCAAAACAGAACTACCCCCTCACCACCGCCACCACCGTTGCCGCCATAATAGCAGTGACAGAAAACGCCACAAAAAACCCGGCCATATCAGCAACAACCCCGGCGATAAACGGCAGCACCGCCATCCCGAGGTAGCTGGCGGTGGTGAAGAGGCCCATCGCGGTCCCCTGGTGCTCGCGGACGCGTGCGAGGAATGCCATCTGGGCGATCATGACGATTCCGGCCACGACCCCGAGCACGAGGAACCCGGCCGGGGAGATGAACGAGATAGCGACGCCGCCCATCATCAGGATGGCGGAGACCCGGATCGCGAGGATCTCATCGAAGCGGAACCGGGAGACGGCGAGGACCGCGAGGATGGTCGCGATGCTCATGCCCGCGATCCAGAGGCCGAGGAGGTCGGGCGGTGCCCCGCTGAACTTCGGGTACAGGGACGTAACGACCCCGGTGATCCCGATCAGGACGATGGACGAGTACCAGATCCAGCGGTACTCCTTCACGAGGGCGATGAAAGCCGGGAGATCCCCGTGGGTGGCGGGAGCTGCCGGCGGTTCCCGGAGGAAGAGGCTCGCGCCGGCCGGGACGAGCGCGAGCAGGGTGAAGAGGATGATCCCGGCGGCCGGCTGGCCGGTCGCGGTGGCGAGGAGCCCGGGGCCGACGAGGCCGATGACGAGGCCCCCGTTGAGCAGGGCCATGAAGTAGCCGCTCATCTTCTTGTGGTCCTCCCCGGCATTGACCACGGACAGCGCCGGGACAACAAAGAGCCCGGCCCCGATCCCTTCGATGAGCCGGGCCGCGAGGGCCGGCACTTCGGCAGTCGTGACCGAGAGGAGGAAGCCGCTCGCGATCGTGAGTAAGAACCCGGCCCGCATCATCCGGACCCGCCCGAACCGGTCCGAGAGGATCCCGGACGGCAGCGTGCTGAGGACGGCGCCGAGGAAGTACGCGGAGTAGATCGCACCCTGCCACGACGATGTATTTGAAAATGAGGGGAGGACCGGGACAATGGCATTGGACAACGCCATCACGGTAAATATCCCGAAAAAGAGCGTGACCTCGGTTCTCATCGGTTCAAACCATGCGGTAGGTCTCGAGGTTCATGGGGGAGTGGGTCTCGATATGGTAGCGCTTGTAGATCGAACTGGCAAGGTCGATGGTATTGTTCTCGTCGCCATGGATGCAGAATATCTTCTCCGGGCGCGGCTGGACCTGCCCGACATAGTTCATCAGCTGGCGCCGGTCGGAATGGCCGGAGAACCCGTCTACCGTGACGATCTCGAGGTTGATGGTGATGGTCCCCTTCCGCCCGAGAGGCACCTCCCGCCAGCCTTTCTGGATCCGGCGCCCCAGGGTACCGTCGGCTTGGTAGCCGACGAAGACGAGCGCATTCTTCTCGTCCTGGGCGAGCGTCAGCAGGTACTCCATGACCGGCCCGCCGTTGAGCATACCGCTCGTCGAGATGATGACGCAGGGTTCGCCCGCCATCACTTTCTCGCGGAGCTCCTGGCTGTCCACCTGCTGGAAGCACTCGGCAAGGAACGGGTTCATGCCCTCGCGGAAGATCAGGTTGCGGAGCTCGGTATTCAGGTATTCCGGGTAGGTCGTGTGGATGGCGGTCGCCTCGCGGATCATGCCGTCAAGGTAGATCTTCACCTTCGGGATCTTGTCAAGGCGCATTCCCTCTTCGAGGGCCAGCATGACTTCCTGGGAACGCCCGACTGAGAAGGCAGGAACGATCACCTTGCCGCCCCGCTGGAGGACCGCATTGATGGTCTCGTAGAGCCGGGCCTCGGCATCCGATCGCGCCTGCTGGAAGTCGTTGGACCCGCCGTAGGTACTTTCCATGAAGAGCGCCTCGAGACGGGGGAACTGGTTGATGGCCGGGTTGAAGAGCCGGCTCTTGCTGTAGTTGAAATCGCCGGTGAACGCGATGTTGTACAGGCCGTCGCCGAGATGGAAATGGGCGATCGCCGAGCCGAGGATGTGGCCGGCATTGTGGAACGTGAGCTTGATGTCCGGCGCAATATCGGTCACGCTGCCGTAATTGAGCGTGATGGAGTGGCGGATGTAGGTCTTGACCTCGTTCGAGGAGTAGGGAACTTTCCGGTCTTCCTTGTGGATGACATCGAGGTAATCGAGCTGGAGCATCGCCGAGAGGTCGCGCGTGGGGGGGGTTGCGTAGACCGGGCCCTCGTAGCCGTATTTGTACAGGAGGGGAATGAGCGCACAGTGATCGAGGTGGGCATGCGTGAGGACGACCGCATCCAGCTGGGCGAGCGGGTGAATTTCAGGGACATACAGGTACGGGGTCCCGTTGGAATTGTCGGGTTTCTCCCCGCAATCGATCAGCACCTTGCTGTCCGGGGTCGAGAGGAGGAACGCTGCGCGGCCGACTTCCCGGCAGCAGCCCAGCATGGTGACCCGTGCCCACTGGTCCTTCTTGGTCCCGGTCTCTTCCTTCCCGGGGATGTCGCGGTGGATCCTGCGGCCGATGGTGCGCAGGAACTGTTTGCGATCTTCATTGACAGAACGGAGGTACTGCCTCACCTGCTTGACCGTGGTGCTCTCGATAGGGGGAGTGCGGACCACCTTGGGGGTCCACCCGATATGCTTGGTTATCTCCCGGAGCGTGCTGCCGTTCTTGCCGATGACCACGCCGGGTTTTTCCGCCTCGATGAGGACTTCCCCGGTATCGGCATCGAAAAAAATATCGGTGATCCCGGCTGTCTCCGGCACGACAGACCTGATATCATTGTACGCCTTTTCCGGGTCCTCGAGGATCGTCGGCCGTACCACGATCCGCTTGCGCAGGTCGCGGGCCAGGATCTTGATTAAGTCCGCCTCATCGGCAAACCGTTTCGGGTCGTCAGTATAGATCACGAGCTCGGGTCCTTCGAACTCGACCTGGGTTACCGTGATGCCGCGGGGCACCTTATCGTTGATCTTGTCTTTGAGCTCTTTGAGTCGTTCTTCAATTTGCATAAAAAAGTCGTCCTAAAAAAAGTTATGCAGGAGTTTTCGCCAGATACTTCTTGAGGTCATCCTCGCCGAGCTCCTGATACTTCTCTTTTGTTATCACTACGACATGGATCCCTTCCCCGGACCCTGCATCCCGTTTCATGGCGGACTTCAGCCCGCGGATGGCGAGGTCGATGGCTTCGTCCTCGGTCATGCCGGGGCGGAACCGGTCCTCGAGCACACCGTATGCCATGGGAGAACCGGAACCGGTGGCTACGATCTCTTCTTCCTTCGTGGCCCCGCCCATCGCATCGACCGAGTAGACGCTCGGACCGTTCTCATCGATACCGCCGACGAGGAGCTGGACGTAATACGGGAAGTAGCGGTTCTGGTTGAGGTAATTCGAGAGCAGCGTGGCCGTCGCGCCGACCGTGATCGGGCGGGACCTGCGGATCTGGTAGAGGCTGCATTCTACGGTCAGGATGCGTGCGAGCTGCTGGGCATCGCCGACACCGCCAGCGGTTGTCATGCCGATCCGGTCTGCGACCCGGTATACCTTTTTCGCCTTCTTGCTGGCGATCATGTAGCCCATGGTCGCCCTCTTCTCGGTTGCGAGGATTACTCCTCCGGCAAAGACGATGCCGATGGTTGTTGTCCCCTTCATGGACTCCTGTAACTGTTCAGGCATAGTAACACCGTAAAAACAAATGAACGCCAGAAATTATTAAAAGCGCTTAAAGTATTAGATGATATCGGGAAATTTAAAGGTTGTTATTCCGGATCTTCTCGGCAGAATGCCCGGATGAGCTCCCGGTCATACAACATGCCGACAAGCTTCTTGTCGCCGTTCACGACCGGGCAGCTGGTCGACCCTTGATCTGCGCATCTTGAGGGCGCACTCGCTCACTTCGGCATTCGCCGGCACGGATACGACGTTCCTGACCATCGCGAGTTTGACCGGGCGGTTGGGGAGCTGCACCTTGGAGATGCCGAAGCTGATGGTATGGTTGTCCCGGATGCTCTCCCAGGTCCATTCATCGTCGTCAGTGCCGTTCGAGAAATCGCTCACCCCGACCGAGTCCTCGATGGACGAGTTCCTGATCAGGTCGCGCTCGGATATCATGCCCTGCAGCCTGTTCTCTGCGTCGAGAATCGGGATGGCATCCACGCCTGAGATCTCCATGACGCGCCCGACCACCGGGAGGGGGGTCTCTTCCCAGAGCGCAAAGGTCCTGCTGGTATAGTTCTCCTTGATCTCGTCCTTGACCTTGAGCTGGGCGAGGGCATGGATGACATCGGCAACCGAGAGGAGGCCGATGAGGATCCCGTCTTCTACGACGGGAAGGCGCCGGATGCGGCGGGTGACCAGGAGGCGTGCTGCTTCCCGGATCTCCATATCAGGTTCGATGACGACCGGCTTTGCCGTCATCAGCAGGCCGAGCTGGGTCTCCTCGGGTTTGCGGAGCAGATCTTTCCTCGTGATGATCCCGACGATCTTCCTGTTCTTGATGACCGGGACACCGGAGATCCCCGTCCGCTTGAGTATCTTCAGGACATCGTCGCGGTTCCCCGGGATCTCGACGTGGACCACGTCGGATGTCATGTAGTTCCTTACAATCATGTCTGTTATGATCTCACCACCAGGGTCGAAACCTTGCTGTGGGTGACGACAAACATGCTGGCACTCCCGATGAGCAACCGGTCGGTCTGGCTCTTGCCGTGGGAGCCGACCACGATAAGGTCGGCCTTTATCTTTTCTGCAAGGGTCACGACCTCATTGCCGGCATGACCGAATTTCAGGTGCGTGGTGAGTGCCAGGCCGTCATCCTTTGTTTCGGCTTTTGCGTTCGCCAGGACGGATTCGCCCTCTTTCTGGAGGACATTGTACATCAGTTCCACGGTATTGTCCGTGGGGAGGGATGCGAAGAGGCCGGTCTCCACAACATATGCGGCATGGATCTGTGCGTTCCCGGCCTTTGCAGACTCTGTGGCACGGGTAAATGCGCGCTGGCCTGCCTCCGAGCCGTCCAGTGCGACTAGGATATTAGTAAACACCGGTATCACCAAAAACAAACATGCCTCTTTTATTGGATTTACGAATTAAAAACGTTATTGCCGAAAACGGCAAAATCCACCCGTTTCACCAGTGAAGCGAGCGGATCGCGCGAGAAGCGGAGGGACGACCGCGTGGGATCGATGACTACGAGGTTCGCCCTCGCCCCTGCCCGGATAAAAAACGGTGAGCCGGTCATCTCGGAACCACGGATCGCAGCCCGGAGCAGGCAAGACGGCTCCAGACCGTAGACCGTTGAGGCAAACGACAGTTCGGACGGCATATCCGGGGCTACGAACATCACGTTGTCGGTACCGAGATAGATCCTGCAGCCGAGTTCCTCCATCAGGGCAAGCGGGGGGTGCCGGCATGAGGATGCAACCCTGAGCGTCCAGTTGGAGCGGGGACAGACAACGACAGGGATCCCTCTTTCAGCGCACTGCCGGAGCTGGCCTTTCGTCGCATGGGTCGCATGGATGATGAGGTCCGGGTCGAACGAGAGCGCCAGGTCCACATCGTCCTTGTCCCGTTCACCTGCATGGAACGCCACTTTCTTCCCGGCCCGGCGTGCTTCTGCCACGAGATGTTCCGTGTCGGGTACATCCCTGGCGCTGCTGATCCCCAGCCCCTCGGCAACCGTCTCCCCGCCGCCGCGCCCGAAAATACAGGTCCGGAACGGGAGCCCCCGGACGGATTCGCGCAGGGCCGCAACCCCCCCGGTGCCGCCTTCCCGGAAATCCGCACACCCGGCGGTCCCCCCGGCAATCATCCCGCGGATACTGGACCGCATCCCGGCAACGAGATCGTCCCGCGTGGCGGCCGCCAGCAACCGGTGCTTCAGCCCGTCGGGCGGTGTGACCAGCGCGGCAAGATCTCCCCCGGCACCACAGTCCATGGCGATGGTATCGCCAAGGTGCGTATGGGCATTGAAAAATGCCGGGCAGACCCAGACTTCCGGGACGTTCCGGTTCTCCTCGACCGCCGTGATGGTCCCGTCCTCGATAAAAATATCCACCCGCGAGGGTAAGAGATCCTCCCCGACCAGTGCCAGTCCGGACACCTGCTGCTGCGTCTTTTTCATACGGCGTAACTCTCCTTTATATATCGAGAAATGAAATATATTTGCATGGCAAAGAAGCAAGGCGGGAGATTACTCTCCTCAGCAGGTCTCGTCAACTACTATGAGAGCGAGGACCGGCGGGCTGTCCATATCAGCCCCATTACCGTCATGGCCGTCGCCGCGGCGTTCGGCATCTTCATCCTCATCCTGAATATCGTCTACTGACCCCACTCTTTTTTCAGCACGCGTTTTGTGATATCCTCGTTGTTCGTAAAATACAGGCTGTCGTGACCGGTCCACTTCGGGCAGTTGCGGAAGACGACTGCGGGGACACCATTGTTGCTCTCCCCCATCACGAAGTTGGCGAACCCGGCGATCTCGTCCACGACCGCCTCCTCGGTGATCTTGAGCACGTGCCCGAACAGGTCTGTGTCGCCACGGAAGTCCCGGATTGCCGGAAAACCGCTCCACCCGATGGCGTTGCCGGTCTGGCCGCGGCGGAATGACCTCCCGCAGGTATCGGTGATGATCACGCCGGTATCCGCATTGGCGATCGAACGGATTTCAGCCCGTACTTCGTCTGCCGATTTCATGGGGTCCGGAGGGAGGAAGATGACCATGCCGTCCTCGATATTGGACTGGTCCACTCCGGCTCTCACGCCGACATGCCCGAACGCGAGTTCGGAGAGGATGAAGGGGTGCTCCATGATGACGTCCGTGGACGCGTCCAGCACGGCCTGGACAAAACGCGGGTCCTCGCCGTTCAGGTTCCCCAGCCGCACGGCCCGCTCTGAAGGGGTGATGGCGGAGAGCAGTTTTGTGTACCCCCGGGCCTTGGAATAGATGGTCGATGCGATGCAGAGGATATCGTTGTCCCGCACCGGCACGCGTTCGCAGATCATTGCTGCAATGTTATCGCCCGCATGGATGAGCGGCAGTCCCTGCACACCCATGACCTGTATGTGTTCCATAGTCACATCTCTATGAATGATCGCCCGATATAGCGGTTTCGGATTGAGCGTGGAGGTCCACTTGTACCGGCTGGGACGATCCAGTTTCTTCACCATGTTCGGTTGAAACGAAAAAGATGGATAATTCCACAAAAAATTATGAAAATTCTGATAGGGGAGGCCCCCGCCTCAGGGCCTCTCCGAGGCACGGCGGGGCAGGAAGGTTTTATACAGGTCGATGACAGGAAGGGCATTCTTTAATTTGCGTATCTTGTTGACCTGAAAAGGATTTACTAAAATATCTTTTACAATTTTCACAATAACCCATTGTTACAGTAAGTCCTCCTGAAACCTTCATTCCAATTGCGGTCTTGGCTTCACCTACTTGGACCCTTACACCAACATTCGAAAGTATTGCGGGTCTCTGAACATCTAATCCTATTACATCTTCTTCCGCTTTATCAACTTTAAGCAAGATCTGACAATCATTTAATATAAATGGTACAATTTCTCGATTTGCTAATCTTTCGGAGATTGTGCGTTCATGCTCCTCTTTCATTCTTTTAAGGACGTCCACCGTATATTCATCGGGATTATCATCAACAATTTTATGATGTATTTTGCATAGGACAATTGCATTGTCGGAAGTCTCTTTTTCAGCAAAATTTTCTAGATATCTTGCAGCGCCGGGTCTTTCACCGACAATATGGCACTCTTCACCTAGGTTGGTATCAACCATTCCATTCGCTGCAAATAGTTTTTTTTCACAATTTTCGCCATTATGATGATAGGAACATATTCCGGAAGCCGCGCTCCATAATTTTTTACGGTCTTTTATCGACAAATCCATATCTCAATGGACTATTCTTAATCCCTGTATTTAATAATCTGTATTACGCAGAATGAAAGTGAATTTTACCATTCGTTTTTTCAAATATAACCGTATAAAAACCGCCGCGGGGGCGCCCCGTCGGGGGCGGCGGCGTTCATCGCAATGGTAAAAGAGAGACAACCTTCCGCGATTTCCCTTCGGGAACATCAGTCTGCCCCCAGAAGGGGGGCAACGCAGGGGGAGCATCCCCTTGAATCTCTGAGAGGTCTTCAGACCTCGAAGAGGAGAAGATTTACAAAGTAAATCTGCGACCCCATTTTCGGCAGGATTTTCACTAACCTTTTAAGGGACTATCTCTCTATGGGGGATGCCTAAGCAGCGGGGAGGGATCAGATGCCGTAGCCCTCAGAGCGTCTAAGATGAAAACCTATGATTTCTCCAAAGCCTTTTCTTCCCACTCAGCGCATCCGTGCCTCTGCCTTTTTTACTCCAACCGGAGATACCTGACCTGCGCGATGCCCGGGCACGAAGTGAATTCATTATCACGGCATTCAAGCAAATCTGATCCCCGGATATTTTTGGACTGATTACAAACATTTTTTGGTTTACCCATGAACATTGTACCCATGAGCGGGGATACCGGGCTTGAACTTTCGCCAAAGAAAGTCGAATATATCAAATTCATGAACGGGAAGAACAGTCCTGTGAAGACGAATGACCTGGCCGCCGGTTTTGGCGTGGACCCTTCAACCATTACAAAAACCATTGTCGAACTTGCCGGTGAGGGGCTTCTGGTTTACACACCGTATTACGGGGTATCGCTCTCGGAGAAAGGAAAGATCACGGCAGAATTCCTGATCAAAAGACACAGGATTCTCGCGCTGGCGCTGACGCATTTTGGTCTTTCGCATGAACAGGCCTGCCGTGAGGTCTCGAGGTTCGAGAGTTTCGTCTCGAAGGATGCCATAGACCGGATGTGCAGGGCCATGGGACATCCGAACCAGGGTGTCTGCGGGGATATAACGCATGATGACGGCTGCCTCAGGTAATAAGGCCGGGAACCTGAACCTTTGTTCCGGCGGTATCGATTGCACCCGCTCTCTCCGGGCAGCCGCAGGTGGGCATTCTGAAAAATTCCTTCGGATGCGTTTTTGGCCGGCCCGGAAAGAACATGAAAGAAAAATTTGGGAACTGTCCAAAATTCTCACAACTTTTATATGGACACCCGGCGAAGCAGATTTGCAGAAAAGAGACGGGTGTCAAGCGATGGATTGTGGTCCGGATGGTACAAAGACAATATAAATCGATTCTGCCGATCGCGGCCCTGGTAATCATTCTTGTGCTCGCTGCAGCAACCGGCTGCACGAGCAGCTCGCAGGGATCTATTCAACCGGGTGCCACTCCCGCAAAGAATGCGCCCGGCGGTCAATCCACTACCGGCGTCCCAGGATCAGCCCAGGCTACCGGTTCAGGAAACGGATTACCGGTAATCACCTCGTTCCGCCCGTTCACGCTCCTCGTCGCACCCGTTGGCGGGGATCATATCACCATCACCCAGATACTCCCGCCCGGCGCCGATCCCCATGATTATGAGCCGACACCGGACGATGCAGTAGCTCTGAAAAACGGGAAGATCTTCTTCTATGACGGTCCGTTCCTCGAACCCTGGGCAGCAACCCTTGCAGATTCGACAAACCCTGATATACAACTCGTGACCTTCGCCGATGCCATCCCGGGACCTGTCTATGACCAGATGAAGAGCCGGTACGCGGACTTCCCGAACCTGACCCAGGACCCGCATCTCTGGTTATCGCCGCAGCTGGCAGAGTATTATGTACCCTACGTAGCCCAACAACTATCAGAAGCAGACCCGGAAAATGCGACCGATTACCAGAATAATGCTGCAGCATTTGAAAAACGGCTGAAACAGCTCGACTCCGACTACAAGGCAGGGTTTTCGAACTGCACCACCAGGACGTTCCTGAGCTCGCACGCCTTCCTTGACTATACTGCGGCGGCGTACAACCTGACACCGATCTCCATTGCCGGGATGAGTCCCGACGCGGAACCATCCATTCAGCAGATGGCGGCCATCGTCAGTGAGGCAAAGGCACACAATGCAAGAGGAGTCCTCGCGGAACCGGATGAAGCTGAAGACCTGAGTAAATCCGTATCTGCCGAACTCAATCTTCCCTTGTATGCGTTCACCACAATGGAGGTACTCCCTTCGGGCCCCCTGACGCCGGAGGATACCGATTACGTGGCGATCATGGAGAACAACCTGCAGGAAATGAAAAAAGCGATGGTATGCCAGTGACCCATGAAGGTGAGCAGGTCTGTCTCACCCTGGACAATGTCTGGTTTGCGTACGGGGCAAACACCGTCCTCGAAGATGTATCACTCTCGATCCGGCAGGAAGAGCTCGTGGGAATTGCCGGGCCGAACGGCTCGGGGAAATCCACCCTCATGAAGATCATGGTCGGCCTCCTGAAGCCCGACAAGGGAACCGTTGCATTCACCTGCCATATCGATGAATGCGAGGGCATGACCCCCTGCAGGCCCTGCATCGGCTATGTCCCCCAGAACCCGGTCATCAGGCAGGAACAATTTCCGGTTACTGCCCGGGAAGTCGTCGAGATGGGAACGTTCGGCCAGGTAGGACTGTTCAGGCGCATGAATTCCGACAGTAAGAGGGCTGTCGGCAATGCAATCGCAGAAGCGGGTCTTGAAAATGTGCAGCACGAGTTGTTTTCAGACCTTTCCGGCGGCCAGCAGCAGAGAACCCTGATCGCCCGCGCACTTGTCGGCAGGCCCCATATCATCGCCCTCGACGAACCCACGAACGGTGTCGATGCCCAGAGCAAGCAGGAGTTCTATAAACTGGTCACTCACCTGAACAAAGCGCACCGGATCACCGTCCTGATGATCCTGCACGACCTGCCTGACCTGGCAGCGCATGTCGAACGGGTCATATTCCTGCAACGGAAGGTGATCTACGACGGCCCCGCTGCGAACCTCAACGCGGAAGGCCTGTGGAACCTGATGATAGAGGCAGGCAGAAGCACCTGAGATCAGACCATGGTCCTTGAATTTTTAGCCTACCAGTTCGGAGTCCGCGCCCTGACAGGGGGGCTGATCGTCGCAGTCACCTGTTCGAGCCTCGGGGTGTTCCTCGTCCTCCGGAGACTCTCACTCATCGCAGACGGGCTGAGCCATGTAGCCTTTGGCGGGATCGCCTTCGGGTTATTCACGGGAATTTACCCGTTATACACGGCCGTTGCCGGGGTGGTGCTCGGGGCACTGGGTATCCACGCGCTCGGTAAATTACGGGTGGCCTCGGATGCAGCAATCGCGATCCTGTTTGCAGCAGGGCTCGCAATCGGGATCATCCTCGTAAGCATCACGCAGAATGTGGCCGTCGACGTCCTCTCCTTTCTTTTCGGGACAATCCTCGGTATAAACCAGACAGATATCTACCTTGCGGCAGGTCTCGGGGTGATAGTCATCGGTATTTTATTGTTGTTCTGGAAGGAATGGGTAGGGATCACGGTCGATGCGGAGTTCGCCAGAGTTTCAGGACTGCCGGTGCCGGCACTGGAACTTGTCTTCACCATACTGACCGGTCTGACCGTGGTCGTTGCGATGCGGCTGGTGGGTGTTCTCCTGGTGTCAAGCCTGATCGTAATCCCGGCATCTGCGATGATACAACTGAAGATGCCGTTCAAGCGGACCGTACTCGCTGCCTGCGGTACCGCGGTCTTCTCGGTCTTTGCCGGGTTACAGCTGTCATTCATGTATAACCTCGCCCCGGGCGGGTCAATTGTCCTTGTTACCATCTGTTTCTTCATCCTTGCTGCCATTGTGGCGCGGCTGTTGCCGAAAATGCCGAAAAAATCCGCCGGGGGCTGGCATCACCAGTGTGACCGGTAGCCACGGTATACCCTGCACGAAGACAGGGCCTTGTATGCTCCGGGTTTTTGGGGCATCCGTCATATAACCGGGAGAAATCCGGTGAAACGTTTTAACCGTCCGCCGATATATTTTTATGAGGATAGCACCCATCACCTGATTACCATGTACCTCATCATCCGCTGCCCGGGATGCAGGACGTTCTCCTACGTGGACCGTTTCCAGCGCTGGAAACTCTGTCCGCTCTGCGGGCATGCGCATGAGGTTGCCAGGGCACCCGCGTATCTCGAGGTCGAGGATTACCACGAGGCCGAGCATATCGTAAAACAGATGGAAAAGCACCTCCACGCCACAAAAAAGAAAGATTTTACTGCAGAGGAGACCGCAGAACTCCGCCACCACTATGCCGAGGCCCTGCGCAAGCGAGCAAAAAGCCATCACGCATAAATTGGTTTTTTAGTTTTCGGTTTTTTTTGTTTTTCCTGCTTTGAAGAGATAAAAAAAGACGCTCTTGGGGGAGACTGCTGTTCCCGAAGGGAAGAACAGGCTTGAGAAGAACCCGGAGGGTTCTTCGAATGCTGTCGCCTTCGCAGTCGAAGAATTCTGATGAATTCTTCTCCAATTAACCCTCGCTGATGCGACGGTTAATTCCCCGCCGCTGTGGCATCCCCCACAGCGCGATAATCACTCAGAAGGTTAGTGAGAAATTTTCAGAGAACTGGATGAATAATAGGAGGGGGTCAAGGGGGCGCTCCCTTTGGGATGCCTCCCCCCTCTAGGGAGACTGCTGTTCCCGAAGGGAAGAGCAGACTGGAGAAGAACTCGTCAGAGTTCTGCGACCTGAGAGAGGGGGTCGCCCTCATGAATCCTGCCGGATAGTGAGGCGATTCCCCGGCGCCGGGCCCTGGGACGATCTATCTAAACCCGGGCAACCTACGGTATCCGGGAAGTGATCGCGATCGAACAGTCCGATGCCGTGGTGATCGGGGGCGGGCCGGCCGGGCTCTTCTGTGCAGTCCATGCTGCCGTGCCGGGCCGCCGGGTCGTGCTCCTGGAAAAAAATGCGATGCCGGGCGCCAAGCTCCTGCTCACCGGGTCGGGGCAGTGCAACATCACTCATACCGGCACGGTTGCTGAATTTCTATCGCACTACGGGAAGAACGGCAGGTTCCTCAAGCCGGCCCTCCATGGTTTTACCAACGACGACCTCGTCCGTTTCTTTTCTGAGCGCGGCCTTGGGATGGCGGCCGGTGAGGACGGGAAAGTGTTCCCGGAGACCCGCGCCTCGGCGGACGTCCTCTCGATCCTCGTACGGGAATGCGGGAAGCGGGGCGTGGAACTGAGGTGTGCGGAGCAGGTTGAGGAGATAGTGCAGGACCAGGAGGGGTTTATCGTACAGACCGGCACAACCTTATACCGTGCCGGCGCAGTCGTCATTACCACCGGCGGTAGGTCCTATCCGCTGACCGGCTCGACCGGTGACGGGTACCGCTTCGCTGCAGCACTTGGCCAGCCGCTGACGGAGACCGCACCGGCACTCGCCCCGCTGAAGATCGGCAACTTCCCGTTTGCAGCGCTCTCCGGCATCTCGTTTGAGTCCCTTCCGTTCTCGGTCTGGAGGGACGGGAAGAAAGTTGCGGATTATTCCGGGGATCTCCTCTTCACGCACCTTGGCCTTTCCGGCCCTGGCATCCTGGATGCATCGCGGGATATCCGGGCAGGGGATGGTATCCGGCTCTCGTTTGTGGGCGCCATGAGACGCGAGGAGTTTGCCGCTGACCTTGCTAAGCGCGTGCAGGAGAACCCCGGCTGGCAGGTCCGGACCATCCTTGCCGCGTACCCGATCCCGGAGCGCCTCAACAAAAAACTGCTGGTCTTGTCCGGCATCCCGGATGACCTCAAATGCTCCCACTTCCCGGCAGCGCAGCGATCGAAACTAGTCACGAACTGCACGGAATTCCCGCTGACGGTTGCCGCGCTCGGAGAATATTCCGTCGCGATGGCCACCCGCGGCGGCGTTGCGCTGGAGGGCGTTAACCAGAAGACCATGGAATCGACCATCGTGCCCGGGCTGTTTTTTGCCGGCGAAGTGCTGGACATCGACGGGGATACCGGAGGCTACAACCTGCAGGTCGCGTTCTCGACCGGGTACCTGGCGGCGCAGGGGATCCGGAAACGGTGGGGGGCTGGCGATCATCCGCCCTGACCAGACCCGCTTTTCCACCGCATGACCGGTTACAATGGTCTGAAAAGCCAGGCATTTTCAGCAGCCGTTCATACAATCCAGGAGACTTTCATTCGCGTCTTTTTCAGGCCGGGGTCTGGGGATCGGTTAAAATTTTTCCTGCAAGGTCTGGTTGAAAAATTCCGGGCAGAGGCTGGCCGTTATGGTATGAGTGGGCTCTCCTCATGCTATAGCCATCGGGGGATAAGAATTAGCTTCGGGATAAAGCCCAAAACCGTCAATGCATTAATATCAGAAACACACAAACTCTCACGTACAGAAAATTTATGGATGTTCTTAAACTCCTCCGTCAGCACGAACCGGAACTGAAGAAACGGTTCGGGATTGCAACAATTGGCATCTTTGGTTCATTTATACGGGGAGAGGCGCGGCCGGAAAGTGACGTTGACGTTCTCGTAACGTTCCGGGAAGGAGAGGAGACTTTCGATAAACTATATGGATTGCAAGTTCTATCTCGAAGACCTGTTCGGGCGCAATGTCGATCTCATCATGAAAGGTGCAATCAAGAAACGGCTTAAACCCTACATCCTCAGTGAGGTCGTCTATACGTAGGACCGTGCTCCAGTACCTTGACGATATCCTCGAATCAATCGGCAATATCGAAGAGGATACAAGCGGGATCTCATTCGAAGAATTTTCTCATGACCGCCGACGCCGGGATGCCGTTATCAGGAATTTTCAGGTTATTGGGGAAGCGATGAAAAACTCCCGGACGATCTCAAGGAGCGGTATCCCAATACGGACTGGAAAAAGATTGCCGGGTTCCGCGACGTCCTCACCCATGTCTATTTCGGGATCAAATATACGATCCTCTGGGATAACGCTACAAACAAACTGCCTGACCTGAAAACCGAGATCCGACAGATCCTTAAGAGCGAAGAAGCGCGGAAGTGAGCGATTATACCAGGATGGGATTGCAGCTCATAGGGTGAATCTGCCAGTGGCCCTGATGCCGGGCCGGTTCTTGCGCGATGGTGCAGCCGTTGGCCGGTGAGAGTGGGGCGTTTGGCAAGAGCCGGTGAGGAGAGCAGGTGCCGGCCCGGGTTGTGAATTCCGGAGTTTGTCAACCTCAAAAATAAATATGGTTGACGATAACAGGTTATAGACGTCCGACCGGAAAGCACGGCGCCGGTGAATCCCATGGATGAGTTGCCCAGGATCCCCAAATGCATGAGCACCCAGCACCCGGACAACGTCCACGTGCCTTTTTTTGCAGAATCGTCCGAGCTCGGTGGCGAGGATGAGGTCAGGGAGGCATATTATGTCTACTCGCACCTCAACTGCCGGGAGCAGATGTGGGACTGCGAAGGAAAGGAAGTGGACAACTTCGTTGTCAAGAAACTCCTGACCACCTATTTCCCGTTCTTTTCAGAAAAAAAACTGGGACAGGATATCTTCCTTACCCTCCGTGTGCCAAACCCGCAGGTGGAGAAGGCCGAGGCAAAGATCCTGCTCGAGACTCTGGAAAGCATCCCCCGCTCTTTCGACAGTGCAAAACTCTTCTATAAGGAAGATATTGCGCCTATCTTTGAAGTCATCCTGCCGATGACCGATTCCCATACCGCCATCGACAACATCTACCAGTATTACGCGGATTTTGTGATCGGCAAGCAGTACAAACGGCTCGGCGGAAGGGATACCACCATCGCCGACTGGATCGGGACGTTTGGACCCCGGCATATCAACGTGATCCCGTTATTCGAAGACCAGAAGAGCATGCTCGGTGCCCACACAACGGTACGGCGGTACCTGCTCGACAAGCAGCTCCCCTACCAGCGGGTCTTTCTTGCCCGCTCGGATCCGGCCATGAACTACGGGCTTGTCAGCGCAGTCCTGCTCAACAAGATCACTCTCTTTAACCTGAACGCCCTGCAGGAGCGGACTGGCACCCCGGTCTTCCCGATCATCGGGGTCGGGTCTGCACCGTTCAGGGGCAACCTCCGGCCGGATACCGTAGACCGGGTCAGCGCCGAGTATCCTTCGGCACATACCTTCACCATCCAGTCCGCATTCAAGTATGACTATCCGCTGGATGCGGTGCGGACTGCAGTCAGGCAGCTTGAACAGCGCGAGGTTGTCGCACCGGCGGCCATTGATGAAAAACGGTGCTGTGAGATCATCGGGAAATACACGCAGGCCTACATCAACGAACTCCTCCCGCTCACGGACATCGTCAACCGGGTTGCAGCCCATATACCGGGCCGGCGCAAGCGCAAACTCCACATCGGCCTGTTCGGCTATACCCGGAGTACCGGCGGTGTCACGCTGCCCCGGGCGATCACCTTTACTGCTGCCATGTACTCGATCGGTGTTCCCCCCGAGATTCTGGGATTGTCAGCGCTTGACCGTGATGACCTTGCGTTCGTGCGTGAAGTGTACGTGAATTTTGACCGGGATCTTCTCGATGCGATCCGGTACATGAATCCGGACTCGCCGTTCCTTTCATCGTCCATGAAGAAAGCAGCAGAACGGATCTGCGGAGATGAGGTACATGATGTGCACCGGCTGGTCACGAATTCAATTCTCCAGGCGCTTCACGATAACCGGAACAACGATCTCCAGCCAATGATCCTGCAGGCAGCAAACATCCGGAAGTTTCTGGGATAGGATCGGGGCCGGCGTGGCCGGGGGCCGGGCAGGTTCATTGCAAAATGTGCACCAGAAGAAGCGTGGTTCGTTCCCCTGCCCGGGAACCCGGCGCATTATTTACCCGTATCCGGTATCACCCGGTAGTGGTCCTTCGGCACCAGGATCTCGAAGCGGGCCCCTCTTCCCGGCTCACCGGTCTCGGCGATGGCGATAGCGGTGATCGAGAGGATCTCGCGGGAGAGGAAGAGGCCGAGGCCGGTATGTTTCCCGTAGCCCCGCTCGAAGAGGTGCTGCTTGTCCCCGCCCGGAATGCCGACCCCGTCGTCCTCGCAGGCAACCACGAGTCCCCCGCCCGTTTCATTTGAGGATATGCGGATGGTCGTCATTGCCCCGCCGCCGTATTTCAGGGCATTGTCGATCAGATTATAAAAGATCTTTTCGAACAGGGGATCGGCATAAATTTCAAGATCCGACCGGTCGACCTCCACCCGTACATCCCGCATGGGCAGGGCGGCAACTGCCCGCCGGACACTTGCACTGATGTTCTGCCAGGCAGGGGCTGTCGTTCCCATATCCTCATAGACTTTGGTGAAATCGATCTGCTGCCCCATCGTCCGGGCAATCTCCATCCCCGTTCTGAGATACCCCGATGCGGCGGGAACGTTGCCGAGACTTTCTCCCGAGAGCTCGAGATAGGTCGAGAGGGCCATGAGCTGGTTCTTGATGTCGTGCCGGGTTATCGATGAGAGGATCGTGAGCTTCTTATTCAACCGGGAGAGTGCATCCTCTGCTGCCTTCCGCTCGGTGATATCGGTGATCACGGACAAGAATGCCGGCATCCCCACATCTTCGATCCGGACGGTCTTGATCAGGCAGTGCCTGATAGTGCCGTCCCCGAGCCGGATATCGATCCCACCGAGCGGTGAGGGGGATTCCCCGTTGCGGATTGCACTGGTGAACGCCCGGAAAGCCTCAGCACTCGCAGCGGTCATGAACGAAGAGATCGATCTTCCCGCAAGGGTTTCTCCGGACGATCCCGTGAGCCGGGCCGCTGCCCGGGTTGGCGTACCGGATGGACTCCCCGTCGTGTACGAGGATATAATCGGGGAGGTTGTCCGCAAGGTTCCGGTACCCCTCCTCGCTCTTCCGGAGCTCGGTCTGGGAGCGGGCCATATTGAGCATCAGGAAGGATCCCGTGGAGACGATATCCATCAGGATCGTGACGATAAAGAAGATCGGGTTTATGGGATCCGGGCCCAGGAGCGAGTGGTCCCCGGGGGTGACGATCGCGATGACGGTTATCGCGGTCCAGAGGAGGGCCGTGACCATGAGGGCTGAAGCGAAGCTGTACCTGAGCAACCGCGTCTCCGGTTCCCTGGCCCGTACCGCGATGAAGGAGGTCGCGAGGAACGAGGGAACGATGAGCAGCCCGATGATCACGCCACGCATGACAACCGAATCGACACGGTACGTAAACCAGAGTAAGAGGAGGGCGGCCGGTATCAGGGTGGCGTACATGATCCGGGGGAGCGCTCTTGACCGGAAATATCTCCTGGTGCTGTCAAGCCGCATCATGACCGACAGCACGATCAAAAGATTTGCCACCGTTGAGTAGAGCTGAACAGCCAGGGACCCACTGATCAGGTACAGAAAATACCCGCAGGTGGTGACCAGCAGGGAGAGCATCCATGTCCTGAACCCGTCATGAGTCTTCTGGGACCTCCAGAAGACAAAGAGCATCAGCGTGAGGACGACATTGACGAGAAAGAGCGTCACAAAAAGGGTTCTGATGTCGAGCGTATACATGGTATCACACTCCGCCCCGGTGTTACCCCGCCAGACAGTACAGACGGGGGCATGAGTGGGGAGTATTTTCCTTCTGATATGATGAATATTCTTAAATGCCTCTGCCCGACGGGTCTCCTGGGGAGAGGCCGGCGGGTGATGCCGCCCGGGCAGGTGTGGCGGGAGCGGGCCCCGGCTCCCGGTACGTCGTCCGGGGGATCTGACAGGTTGGCGGCGGGAATTTTTTTTTGAGCCGGGAAAATTTTCGGAAATAATTTGTTTTAGAGAAATTTTTCAGAGCGGAAAAAATCTTGATGAATGATTGAAGAGTCCGGAAAATTTTTGAAGACTGGTATGGGACTCTCAAATACTTTCAATGCGGGTCCAGGGATTTTGAAAAATTTTTGGAGACGGAGGCCAGCGGGTCACCCACCTCACACGCTTCTTCAGCTCGGCAAGGTTTATCGTTACCTCGTCACTCCTCCAGGAGACGACGGCAAGATCGTGGAGATCTTCCCACCCCCTGCCATTTCATTTCGCGACCTGATCTCCAGGATTCCGGTTCCCTGGTACACAAAAGGCAACAATTAGACGTTTTTTAGAGGCTGAAATACCCCTCAAACAGACGAAAGGACGACGAAACGGACGTATCTTGAAAACGATGTGTTGTAATTCGCAAAAAAACGCGACTATCAAAAATCCGACCTTTCGAATCGGGCTCCGTTTGGCAAAAAGGGGTCATTCCAGGCAGTTATTTTTCGGCAGGATTGCAGGTCCGGGCTGCCGCCTGAGTACAGGGGTTCTACTCTGGAGAGCATTGCCTGAGGGTGGTTTTCTGGCAGTGGGTAGGTTGATGTCGGGAACCATGGGAGATATTATCCGGGACCTTGAGGACCAGCTCTCTCCAATTTGCACTTCTCCGTCGGAGACTTTCTTCCTGTACTGCTGGCACAGATCCCGGAGAGGCAATAATTCGCGAAAATGGGGGAATAATTCCCGGATTTTTCTTATTTCCACGTCGGAGAATTGAGGACGTATTTAGCAGCGTTCCAGCGGCCGATTTCAGCCCCGGATCGACCCCCGGCAGGCTGAAACGAAAAGAACCCCCTGTTTTAGGGGCCTGATCGAGATATTTTTCTCATCGCATATCGCCGTGAGCCCGGGCTGGGGAGGAGGAGGAGGTGAGTGATATTTTCCAATGAGAGGGCTGATGAATATTTTTCAAGCAGGGTCTGCTGAAAATTGTTCAATCAAAGCTCGGTTGAAAATTTTTAACCATGGTTTGATTGATCGGGAAACGATGTTCGATCGCAATCCGGATGGCGGTGGAAAACATTTTGAGCGGGGTCCGGTTGAAGTTTTCCGTGCTGGTCCGTGTGAAAGGACGGGGGCGGGCTTCAGTCTTGATCTGGCTGCGACTGTTAGTTGCCGGATTGGAGTTTTCTGAATTAGTCCGGGAATGGAAAAAATTCATCAAAAAGGAAATTGTCATCCTGTTACTCACGCTTTTCCTGCTTCCCGATCCCGCCCTTTCCGATCGTAAACCCGGCTTTCTTGATCAGGTAATAGGCCCCCGCGAGCCCGAGGATCACGACGCCGATCCCGATCAGCTCGAAGCCGGTCGTGGCCGCCGGGTCGAGGAGGATGACCTTCCGGGCGATCGCGATGATCGCAAGGAGCACGACGATCTCAACATGGATGGCATTCTCCCGGAAATACTCCATCATGGTGTCCAGCAGTTCGATACCGATCAGCACCAGGAGGAAGGCCCCCAGGACATTCGCCAGTCCGTAGCTCTCGGGCAGCCCGGGAGAAAAGTTGGTCAGCGAGGTGATCAGGGTCCACGCGAGCTGCACTACGGCAAAGACAAGGACGGCCATCAGCATGAGGATGAGCGTCCCGTACAGGATCTTCTCAAATTTCGCAACGATATCAAGCATATCTTTCATCTCAACCCTCGTAAGGGATCAGGTCCGGCAGGCCCGGGTCGTACAGGTTCACGACGTCGCCGATCACAATCACCGCCGGGGGCCTGACACCGGCTTCTTGTGCTGTCTCCGCGATGGCCGCAAGGGTTCCCGTTGTTACTCTCCGGTCCCTCCTCAGGCCCCGCTCGATGATGGCGACCGGGGTCTCCGCCGGCTTGTGGTTCTTCAGCAGCGCTTCGGCAATCTTCGGAAGGTTCGCAACGCCCATGAGGATGACGATGGTCCCCCGGCTCTCCGCCAGCAGTCTCCAGTCGAGAGCCGGCCCGGGTTTGGCAGGGTCCTCGTTGCCGGTCAGGATAGTCACCTGCGAGGCATATCTCCGGTGGGTGAGCGGGATGCCGACCGATGCCGGGACGGCGAGGGCGCTCGATATGCCCGGCACCATCTCGACCGGGATCCCGGCGGCGCGGACCGTCTCCATCTCCTCCCCGCCGCGGCCGAAGAGGAACGGGTCGCCGCCCTTGAGCCTGACCACAACCTTTCCCTTCCGTGCCCGGTCCACCAGCAGGGCCTCGATCTCGTCCTGCTCGAGCGTGTGGCTGCCGCCGTACTTGCCGCAGTCGATCTTCTCGGCCCGGGCCGGGAGCGAGGCGAGGATCTCTTCCCCGGGCAGCTGGTCGAAGAGCACGACATCGGCCATGTCGATCACGTGCCGCCCGCGCCGGGTGAGGAGCCCTTCGCCGCCCGGGCCGGACCCGACAAGGTACACTTTACCATTCATGCATGAACCCCCAGTTTTTTGTATGCCTCGTCGATCAGGTCCTGTGCCCTCGTCCGCAGCTGCCGCCCCTGCTCACGGGCCTGTTCGATGGTTTTGATATCCGTCTCGATCCGTTCCGTCCGCTGCCCGTCCAGCGAGAGAACCTCTGCTATGAGGTGCCCTGCCCGGCAGTAGATGCCGAGCGGCGTGAAACATCCCCCGCCCAGCTGCTCCATGACCGCCCGTTCGATAGCGACATCCGTCCGGGTCTGCGGGTGGTCGAGTGCCGACAGGACCTCCATTAAGGAGGGGTCGGCCCGGCTCACGACCGCAATGGTCCCCTGGTTGGGCGACGGGACGAATTTTTCCGGGGGAAACCGCTCGCCCTGGATCCGGATCCCGAGCCGGGTCAGCCCGCCCTCGGCAAGGACGATGGCGTCGTACTCGCCGGCGCTCATCTTCCGGATCCGGGTGTCCACGTTCCCGCGGAGGTCCTTGGTGACAATATCCGGGTCATGGCGGAGGAGCTGGGCGCGCCTGCGGGTGCTCGAGGTGCCGACAATCTTCACGGATGAGATCGCGCCCCGGTGGGCGAGAAAATCGGCCGCGGAGTCGCGCTTGAGCACGGCCGCTGTGACCAGCCCGCTCGGGCGGAAGGCGGGGATGTCTTTCATGCTGTGGACTGCGCAGTCGATCTCCCCGGCAAGGATCGCGTCGTCAAGGGCCCGGACAAAAACCCCCTGCCCGCCGATCTCGTGGAGGGGCACCTGGGTGGAGGTATCCCCCTGAGTGCTGACGATCACTTTTTCCGATTCGATGCCGAGCGCGGTCAGTTTTTTCATGACCGTCTCTGTCTGGACGAGGGCAAGCTTGCTGCCCCGGGTCCCGATCTTTACCGGCATTGTGTGTACGCCCGTGCGAGGGTTGCAAGGTCCTGATCGCTGTGCGCTGCCGAGAGGAAGTTGGTCTCGAACTGGGAGGGCGGCAGGAAGATGCCGTCGTCCAGCATCCGTTTCCAGAACATGCCGAATGCCGCGGTGTCGCATTCCTTCACTTCCCGGTAGTTTTGAGGGGGTTCAGCCCGGAAGAAATACTTGAACATCGAGCCGAGCCGGACAAAGGATCCGCTCCCTCCCTCGCCGAGCGACTCCCCGAGGGCCCGGGTCTTCCGGTCGAGGCTGTCGTACAGGGACGAGTGGCTGTGGAGGTAGCGCAGGGTGGCGATGCCCGCGGTCAGCGAGAGCGGGTTCCCCGAGAACGTCCCTGCCTGGTAGACCGGTCCCTGCGGCGCCACCAGTTCCATGATCTCCCGCCTCCCGCCAAAGGCACCGATCGGCAGCCCCCCGCCGATGATCTTGCCGAGCGTGGTGAGGTCCGGCCTGACCCCGTACTTCACCTGGGCTCCGCCGATCCCGACCCGGTAACCGGTGATGACTTCGTCGAAGATGAGGAGCACGTCGTGGGCCTTCGTGATCTCCCGGACCTCCCGGAGGTAGTGGTCCTCCGGCAGGACGGGGCCGATGTTTCCGAGGACGGGTTCGAGGATGAACGCTGCAACATCGTCATGAGCGGAAAGGACGGATTCCAGCATCCCGGGGTCATTGTACGGCACCTGCAGGGTATGGGCGACGAGGTCGGCAAGGACGCCGGCCGAGTCGGGGACCCCCATGGTCGTGGCACCTGAACCGGCTTTGACCAGCACCCCGTCGTGGGCCCCGTGGAACCCGCCTTCGATCTTGACGATATCCTTCTTTCCGGTAAAGCCGCGGGCGAGCCGGATTGCCGCCATGGTCGCTTCCGAACCGCTCGAGACGAACCGCACCATCTCCATGCCCGGGTGGTCGGCGGTGATCATGCCGGCAAATTCGGGTTCGAGTGGCGAGGGCGTGCCGTAGAGCCAGCCGTCCCCGAGCCGGGCCGCGATGGCATTCTTCACGAGCGGGTGTGCATGCCCGAGAATGAGCGGGCCGTAGGCCATGCAGCAGTCGATGAGCTGGTAACCGTCGACAACAGTCAGGCGGGAACCTTCGGCCCTTGCTGTATAGAACGGGTAGGGTTTGATCGCCCTCACCGGGCTGCTGACGCCGCCGGGCATCAGGGTCTTTGCAAGCCCGAAGAGCTCGCTGCTGCTCTCCTTATTCATCGAGCCACCCGGCGGCCTCGCCTGCAAAGTACGTGATGATCAGGTCGGCACCCGCCCGCTTGATGCAGGTCAGGCTCTCGAGTACCGTCTCCCTCTCATTCAGCCACCCGTTCGCTGCGGCGCCCTTGATCATCGAGTATTCGCCGCTCACCTGGTACGCGGCAACCGGCAGGCCGAGGGTCGCGACTTCCGAGAGCACGTCGAGGTAGAACCCCGCGGGTTTCACCATCAGGATGTCGGCCCCCTCCTCTGCGTCCATCCGGGACTCGAGGAACGCCTCGCGGCCGTTCGCCGGGCTGATCTGGTAGCTGGTGCGGTCGCCAAACGCGAACCCGGAGTCGGCCGCCTCCCGGAACGGGCCGTACAGGGCCGATGCGAACTTTGTCGAATAGGACATTATCAGGACCTCCCCGAACCCTGCGGTGTCGAGCGCCGTGCGGATCGACCCGACCATGCCGTCGAGCATGCACGACGGGGCCACGATGTCGGCACCTGCCTCTGCGTGGCTGAGGGCGATCCGGTTCATGAGTTCGAGCGACGGGTCGTTGAGCAGGTCGAGGCCGTAGCGGGTCTCCCCGACGATCCCGCAGTGCCCGTGATCGGTGTACTCGCAGGCACAGACGTCGGTGATGACGACCATGCCCGGGACCTCTGCCTTCACCCGCCGGACAGCCTGCTGGACTACCCCTTCCGGTTCGTACGCGGACCGCCCTTCCGGGTCTTTCTTCTCCGGGACCCCGAACAGCAGTACCGCCCGGATCCCTTTCTTCCACAACTCCTGCGCCGCACTCCCGATACCGCTGACCGGGTACCGGGACTGTCCCGGCATCGAATCGATAAGTCGTGGGGCCGCGATCGTCTCATCGACAAAAAGCGGGGCCACGAGATCATCTTTTGTCAGGGTGATCTCGCGCAGGAGCGGCTGGATATTCCGTGACCGTGCCCTCCTCATCCGTCTCTGGGGAAACATGCTCTGATGCCACTCCTGCTTCCTTTCTGGTAAGTACAGTTTGAAGATCCATCGTATTTATGATTACAGTATCGCTGTCCCGCGGGACGGTGAATGTCAGGGCCGGAAAAACATCTCTGCTCATGGACTGCAACGGTCTGTCGCCAGTCCAGTCGATCTTCTCCGGCAGGCGGGCGGCGTACATGAGGCCCGTTGCGACCCGTGAACTACGCGGCCGTCTCTTCCGCTACGTGGCTCCGGAGGGCGCAGGCAAGGCGGATGGAACTCGCCACCAGGTTCTGCAGGTCTTCCCGGGTGTACCGGTTGTTCTCGATCAGGGCCCAGTCCTTGGTCGTGTCCTCGTCATTCTCCCCCACCCATGAGGCGATCGCAATCTCCGGGATATGGAACCCGAGCCACGAGAAGAAGTTGAGGAGGTTTCCCGCCACGTGCTGGATCCCGTCCACGTGCCCGATGATGATGAGGCCGGCCACCTTGTCCCGGATCATCCGGTTCCCGAACCACGAGTACTGGTTCTCGATGGAGTTCATCCGCTCAACGAACTTCTGGACGAGCGCCGAGTGGTTGTTCCAGCGGATCGGGGTCGCGAGGAAGAGGATGTCGGAGGACAGGACGGCATCGTACACGGCCTGCATCTGGTCGTCATCGGTACTTAAGCGAGCTCTGGCAGGGATAGGTGCAGTACGAAGGGTTTTCTGAATAGTTCCCTTCGCAGTCATAAATCCTGAGGTCCTTTAAGCGCAGGAACGAGGTCTGGCACCCGTAGCTGCTGCATGTCTCAAGTGCCGCCTTGAGGAGGCGTTCGGACTTGCTCATCGCCGGCTGCTGGCGGCTCGACCCCGAGATCCCGAGCACCCGGATCTTCTGGCAGGAGGCACGGTCCGGGACCGGGACGATATTGACACCGAACTTTCTTCCGACAAGTGGCGCAGGCATGGAATATAATTTTAAGACCACCCTCTTATTCTTTTTGCCGTACTTTTTCCCGTCCCCCGCACCGGGGGCGGCACTAGTATTATCTGGGAGCGTCCGATAATTTACGTACAGATCCTGTCCGGCCCCGGCGGGACGGGCATGGGGGTATGGGATGACCGGAGACCTGAAAAAAATGACCGAAGAGAACAGGGGAAAGTGCCTGTGCGAGCCGTGCCCCACCTACAACGAGTGCATGCGGGCCGGCGATGGACTCCTGTTCTGCCTGACCGGCAAATCCCCTGAGTGCACCTTTGAGAAGAAGGGCTGCGCCTGCCCTGCCTGCCCGGTCTTTCTGGGGCTGGGCTTCAGGAAAGCCTACTACTGCATCAAAGGTCCTGAAGCCGGGCAGCAATAATCCGCGTGCGGACAGGTGCTGAATGCCCGGTCCGGCACAAACAAACACCTTTTTGTGCCGGTCACATCGATACTGTACCATGGTTGTTTCGCGCTCCCTGATCCTCGTATTTCTTGTCTTTTCTCTTCTCCTGGCCGCTGGTTGTACCCACAGTACACCGGCCCCGGTTCCGGTCACCGCCACGGTCTCTCCCGCTGCAGGACCGGTCCTCGCAGACCTCGCCCTGACCCCGGCGGATCTCGCCCCGGGGTTTACCCTGGTCGAGAGCAGGGCAAAAAACAGTTCTGAGGTCGGGACACTGGCACGGCAACTCGGCTGGCAGGGGGGGTATGTCGTGCGCTGGTCCAGCACCCCCCCTGCCGGAGGCAGGCAGACCGTGATCGTCCAGTCCATCGCTGTGTATCCCGGGGGTACCATGCCTGATATTGTGAAAATGGTTGATACCCAGGACCAGTCCGACACTGACCTGAATTATACGGAGATCGGTACCGGTGTCCCGGGAGGACAGGGCACAGGATTTTACGGCAGAGCGAGTGCCCCGGTCCTGGTAAAGCCCACCAATGCGAACCCGCTTGTCTCCGGGCCGGAGAACCATGATGTCGAGACGCTCGCGAAAGACGATATCGCGGAGGTCGTCTTCTCCCGCGGGACCACCTTTGAAGTGATCAGCGTGACCGGCCCCGGGGCAGACGTGGCAACCGTAACAGCACTTGCACAGAAAGCGTACGCGAAGATCCCGTAGGCCTGCCACCATTTTTTATCTGGTAACCCCAACAGGTCAGGTAGGATCAGAGAGATCATGAGAGGACGGGAATGGAGTTCAAAGATATCCTGATGCAGCGGTACGCCACCAAGGAGTTCGATGGCAGGATGGTGGAGGAACCGAAACTGTTTGCGCTCCTTGACCTCATCCGCTACTCACCGTCGGCGTTCAACCTGCAGCCCTGGAAGGTCAAGGTCGTCACCGGGGCCAAGATCAAGGCACTGCTGCGCCCGTTCGCGCATGACCAGCCGCAGATCACCACCTGCTCGCACCTGCTGGTCTTCTGCGCCAATACCGAACTGGAACGGCTTGCCGACAAGGTGCTCGAGGTCATGGACCTGACCGGGATGCCGGAGGACGATATCCGGCGGCATGAAGCCATGATACGGGGCTATATCGGGTCCATGAGCCCGGAACAGCGGCTCGGTTTTGCCCGCGAGCAGGTCCATATCGCGCTTGCAAACGCGGTGAACGGCGCAAAATCGCTCGGGCTCGACTCCTGCCCGATGGGGGGTTTCGAACCGGCCGGCTTTGCCGAAGTCCTCTTCCTGCCGGAAGAGTACGTGCCGGTGGTCCTGTGCGCGATCGGGTACGCGGCCGACACCCAGCACCCGAAATGGCGGCTGCCGAGGGAGGAGATCTTTTTTTAGAATCCGAAGAGGTTCGTCAGAACCTCGAGGAGGAGAAGAACTCATCAGAGTTCTTCGACCGTGGAGGCCGGATCGGAAAATTCATAGGAGCGAGGGTTCCCCGCCTCAGGGCCTCTCCGAGGCACGGCGGGGCAGGAAGGTTTTCAGAATTTATTCGTCACTGATCCGCCACGGGGAGACAATAGTTGCTTCAGCAAAGATTGGCTGGAGAAGAACTCATCAGAGTTCTTCGACTGCGCCCCGCCGGGGGCGGCGGCGTTCATCACATCATTTTGTGAACTCATCCCCTCACCAAATCTAAACAACAAAAATCGAATCCGGACAGGAAATTTCCCAATTGACTGGAGAAGGAACCGGAGCGGCATTATGCCTTAGCTCACTCCAGCTTACCGGCCCCTTCGATCCGGTCGCCCTGCGTTATAGCCTTCACCAGCGCCTCGGCAGCTGCAAGGTCGCCTTCCTCGGCACACGAGCGGATGGCAAAGGTCACATCCGTAAGGAGTTTCTTGGTGAGCACCCGGGTGAGGTCGTCAACGATCCCGGCGGTCTTTGCGTCGACCGTGCCCATCCGGGCGATCGCCCGTTCACGCTCCCGCACCCGTACGGTCTCCGCCCACGTGTGGAGCGTGGCGAGGAGGTCGTCGGCGGTCTTCCGGTTGAGGTGGCGCAGGAAGATTGCGAGCTCCGCCTCCACGAACCCGTGCGCCCGCTCCGCCTCGGCCCTGCGGGTGCCCATGGCCTGCTCGTTGACCGTGCGGAGGTCGTCGATGGTGAAGAGGCGCACGCCGTCCACGGTCCCTGCCCCGTCCTCGACGTCCCGGGGCTGGGCGATGTCGACGAGGATCAGGGGGCGCGGGTGGCCCTCGGTGGGCCAGCAGCGGTCCTTCATGGCGCAGGCGAGTTCCTTCCGGTGGATGACCGGGTGGGGGGCGGAGGTGCAGGAGATCACCACGTCAGAGAGGGTGATGTAATGGTAGAGTTCGGCAAACCGCACGGCTTTCCCGCCGATCTTGTTTGCAAGGATGACCGCCCGCCCGTACGTGCGGTTGGCGACGTACATGGCGGTCAGGTGCTTGGCCGCAAGCGCCTGTGCCACGAGGAGACCCATCTCCCCGCTGCCGACGACGAGGATGTGCCGGCCGGCAAGCGTGCCGATCTCCGCCTCGGCGAGCTGGACGGCGGCGGACCCGACCGAGACTGCCCCCCGGTTGATGAGCGTCCGCCTCCGCACCTCGATGCCGACATGGATCGCCTTGTTGAGACAGGTCTCGAGGAGGCTGCTCGCCGTGCCGGCTTCCTGCGCATTCGTAAGCGCGGTCCGGAGCTGCCCGATGATCTGGTCCTCGCCGACAATCATCGAGTCTATGCCGGACGCGAGGGCGAAGAGGTGGCGGAGGGCACCGCTGCCGTCGTGGATGAAGAACTCCTTCCGCCCGAGGCAAAGAAGGAACTCCCCGAGGGCTTCCCGGCCGCCTTCCACGATCACCTCCACCCGGTTGCAGGTCTGGAGCAGAATGACGCCGCGGAAGCGTTCGCGTGCAGCGGCAAGGAACTCAGCTTCGTCCGCAAACCGGAACCCTTCGAGGGTCATCACGTTGGCCGTGTGATGGCTGACCCCGGCGATCGCGAGCGGGACTGCCGGGTCAGCCATGGAGGTACCTCCCGCTGACCGTCTCCCACGCCCGGGCGGGATCTGTCTTCAGGGACTCCCAGACGGCGTGGTCGTCCAGCACTTCCCTGAGGATGGCGTTACGCTTCGCCTGGTCGGGTTCGGTTGTTTTCAGTTCCTGCCGCAGCCGCTCCTGCAGCCGGACCATCGCATCCAGGGCCGGGAACCCCCGGTCGATCTGCTCCCTGAGGAAGCGGGCCACCGCCGGGCTCTTCCCGTCCGTGCTGATCGCGATGCTATATTCGCTGCCGCCGCTGACCGCCGGGAGGATCACGTCCCCGGGCTCCCCGTCCGCGTTGTTGAACAGGATCCCCCTGCTCCTGCACAGCCCCCCAATCCGGTTGTTCTGTCCGGTCCCGGACAAGGCCGCGATGACCAGGAATGCGCCGTGGATGAAATTCGCAAGCCATTCGTCGGGGACCGTGCCGATGTCGAGGGTGTGCCGTGTCACCTGCATCCCGTCGAACTTCTCCGAGAAGGAGCGGCTCACCACGATCACGTCAGCTTTGCCGGCAAAGTAGGCGGCCTTCCGTGCGGCCACCTCCCCCCCTCCGAAGATCACGATGCGCCTGCCGGAACAATCCACGAAGAGAGGGATCATCTGGTATAAGGTAGGGCGATTGCGTTACTTTAAGATGTTGGAATTGAAGCGGATTGACAGTTGTGGGCTGGATCCGAAGATATTTTTATCACCCCGACAGGACTATCAATAACAGGAAGAAACAGGATATCCGGTTCCAAGGAAGGGTATTGTATGCAGTCCATCGATTCACTCGGGCCGATAGTCCGGCAGTTGCCCCCGGAACTCCAGGAAGAGGTCATCGAGTATGTTATGCATCTTGCAGAGCGGGCAAAATCCGGCCGCAGGCGCTCGCTCAAGCTCGATTGGGCAGGCGGGCTCTCCTACCTTGCAGAAACAACGACTTCCGTTGATCTCCAGCATACCATTTCCCGGTTGCGTATCTGATGTACCTGGTCGATACCAATATCATTCTTGAGCTTCTTCTGAATCGCGCCAACGCGGCATTGGTTTGCGGGTTTCTTAAAAGAGACTACCGGGCAATTACAGAATTCAGGAAAGAAATATTTCCGGATCCATTTCGCGCACCAGCCGTGAGGATACATTCCTCCTTTCGCAGACCCGATGCATTCCCAGGTCGTCAGTGAAAAGCGGGAGGGATTCCTGTTCCGCAAGGGCAATAAAATAGGTGTCGAATCCCGGACATCCTTCAGACAACGCGATGATTTTCGCGGTTGTTATTATCTGTTCCTCAGGGACGATCGTATAACTGGATTCGATCTCATTACAGATCTCTTCTGCACCATGGGGATCTGCAAGCCTGCCCGATACCGCGGCAATTTCGATGATGCCGCAACGGGGGAGGAAGAACTCCGTTCCCCGTTCATCGAGTACGGAAAGCAGGTTGACACAGGTTTTGTGCGTCTTCATCTCACGGGAATACGTAGTTCCCGCATGCCGCCGGGAAGGTGAGAAGAGTGCCTTGATGATCACCGATGTGTCCACGACGCAGGAGGAGATATCAGCCATTCCTGATTCTTCTCCGGTTCTTCGCCAGGAGGCGATCGGCATCAGCCTTTGCCTCCGGTTCCCCGAATTTTTTGACGAATGCTGAAAATTTTTTCCGGATCACGACTTCCACACGGGTTTGATCCGGCAGGTTTATCGGAGCATCCAGTACCAGTGTGCCATCCTTGTAAACAGCATTTGTCTTGATTGCGGACATAAAAAACCGGCTCGGTTATCATTTAATAGAGGGGTGGAAAAGATAATGCTTGTGGCACCGGGTCTGCAGGAAGGGAACGGGAACCCATCCAGCGCCGTCCTTCCCTTCGATATACTTAAATTGTTTGAATTCCCACATTGTAGAGCACACTGCGCCGATAGTGTAGTGGTTATCACTAGGCGTTGCCAACGCCTAAACCCGGGTTCGAGTCCCGGTCGGCGCATTCTTTTTCTGATTTGAAGTTTGATGGTCTAGACGTCGCGTTATTTTAAAATAAAGTCGGGATTTGGTCGGAGTATTTTGTTATCATAAACCCACTTTAGCAATTTCTCTTTCCTTGGCTCTTTTCTCCATTTTTCATCATCGAAATAATATTCATTAACAAAGTAATCAGAGTCTAAAATATCAATTCCTAATCCTATCCAAGAATCAGATTTAATCTGATATTTTTTCAATTCGCAAAATGAGGCGAGATGGTTTAACAAATTTTCTCTTCCAACTTGAGAGAAAACGGTGATCCCAATCTTTTTTGGTTCGACAACAAAACTAAAATCATGACGTCTGCCGTCAATTTGTGTATCTGATATAACTTTTTTTAGACACATTATGAAATTCGTCCTACTTTCATGATTCAAATCTAATAGGACATTTGTTATTTTTGTAAAGTTATCTGGTCTCAATTTCTCCAGTTCGGTTATGATTGTTCTAATTTCTTTTTCAATTTTTAGTTGAGGAGCTTCTTTTCCTAGGAGATAATGATTGTCAAAATCTGCTAAGAACTCGGGATTAAGCGAGATCATGTCAAGTTTTTTACCATTTTTTGTAGAGAAATCAAAATTCCCTTTCTCTAAATACAGGCCTAAAAAGCTCAACTCATCATATGTCGAAAAGTTATTCTGTTCTTGTGCTTTCAACCGTCTTTCTATATAGTGAATAAAAATTGCTGGAGAATTCAAAAATTTTGTTATAATTTCCAATTCAAAAAGACTAACAGACCAAGGATAATCATATTTTGAAAATATCCCCAAATTTTCTAAACGTTTTAAATTGCTCGAAAAACTATGAAGAGGCTCCAAGGTAACATTGATCAAAATAAAATTAGTATCGTTTTCCTTATATTCGATCTTTAAAACCACATTTTTACTAGAATCTTTAAATTCTGCACTTTTTCTAGATATTATAAAATCTTTTACTCGTAAAGCTTGAGAATGTGCATCACAGACTAAACGTTTTAGGTCTGTTTTTATTCTTTCCAATCCGCCTCTTTTTGCGGAAAGTGAAAAATTTCCGGATTTTGATTCGATAACGATTACGTTGTTACAATATTGGATAATATGATCAACTTCAAACGGAGTTCCGTTGTATTTATAAAACAAATTTCTAAAAATATCTCTTTCGGGAAAAATTTTTGAAATGCCTTCATGAACTTTGGTTTCAGTATATTTTGACTTGGTTTCCTTGTATCTCTGCCAATTTTTAGAATTTGCAATTTTTTCTTTATATAATAAATCTTCAAAAATAGAAGGTAATTTTTGGATCAAATCTAATGGAATAAATGAGTAGTATTTTCCTTTATTGTGTATCAACGGTTTATTAAAAATGAGGTTATCATCTAAAGGAGAATCGTATTTTTCATTTCCTTCACCAAAATTGCAAGAGAGTGTGGATAAATATTTTCCAAATGTTTCAGGATCTTCTATGTGGTTGTCCTCGCAAAATTTTTCAGGAGATATTTCGATTATTTCTCGTATTTTTGAATAAAATATCCGACTCTTTTCTTCCTCTTTTAATTCTTCTTTTTGAACACCTCTCTTCCTTTGATTCACATTATTGACATAATGATCTTCGATCAATTGTCCAAAAAAAATTGCATCATTTACAGTAAATCCATACTTCTTTTTGAAATAATCATCCAAATGTCCAAATGTTTTTCTTAGTAATTCTAATATCTGAAACGGATATTTCTCTGGATTTATTTGTCCGATTAATCCATGAATCCTTGCTGAGTATATTATATCCTCTCTGTTATCTGAATTTTTTGAAATGGGGTGCAATGAAAGTCCATATTTATTAAAATATGAATCCAATAAATTCAAAATATCTTCAATATCTTCAAAAGAGGGTTCTAGTCCACAAATTGTTTCTTTTTTTAGAGATAATCCAACAATAAAAGGCATACAGGCTGTGTCAGAAAGAGTGCCATAATATTCTGAGTATGAAGTTCCATTTGGGCGGGTTTGTGTCAGTAGAGAAATCCTTGATAAAATTTCCAGTTTATTTTTTGAATTAATTTTTTCTTCCAGTTTATTTTTAATATCATTGCATTCCTTTTGAGCGTCACTTACCATTTTTATGAAATCAAATTCCGTTTCCCCTTCAATAGAATTCATAATTTACTGATCGACATTTTGTAGTGTCTAATTATGTATGTTTATTTATTTAATCCATTCAAAAATCTCTGCCCCTCACAAAATGTAAAATTAAATTGGATTTATGAGGGACAGAAAATATTACGCGATCATATAATCCTGATTTTTTATACTGTTATGGAATGGATAATTCAGTTCGGCAAAGCTAGTCTTCGGGTCATTTTTGCGTGCAAACCACTGCTCCAGGACAACGATCCCGGCGCAGATTCCATTTGTCCCCACCCGACCCCTTCCCACCCACAAGCCCATGATTCTCTCAGTACAACGGTGTAAAATATGTTCAATTTTGCCCAAAAACCGGATGCAGCAGAGGGGGGTCGGGCAGGTACATTTGTATTTTCGCAGCCTAAGCCGTGCCGGAAAAAGCGGAAAATTACGACGGCATCATCCCGGTCACCCTCGTTTCGTGCCGGATGGAATGTACCCATCCGACCCCCCCCAGACCCCCGACCATAGTGACCTTTGCAACCCACTTGACCCCCAGACCCAGGGGTGTCACATAACTATCTGTTACCTAGTCCGGTCCAACTGTTTGCTAAAAAGGATTCATCTCTTTCTCTCGACAGGCACGGCACAGGACCGGCAGTCAGAGAACGCAGTCACGGGACGAACCGGATGCCGGGGTACACTTTACCCCGGAATCCGTCATCCGCGATCTCGATGCCGAACGTGTCCGTGATGACACTGCGGAACTCGTTCTCCCGGATCAGGTTCGGGAACCCGGGCGCCCGGCGCCGGAAGGTCCGGACCCATTCGCTCCAGAGCAGCATGCACTGGACATCGCAGATCCGGTTCGGCTGCACATGGCTCGCCAGGAACTCATCGAAGATATCGAGTTCGCTGGATTCCTCAGGGCTGATATCGATCCCGGCCGACCGGAACCGGTCGCCAACCCGGCCCGGCATCCCGGTGCCTGCCTTGTCCGGGAAGGCCTGTGAGAGGAAGTCTCCCGCGGTCTGGTGGAATTGTTCCGGCCGTAGTGTCCTGATTGCGATACAGGTTGCTTGACTGTTTGTAGCGGACATTTTGAATCTCCACAAAAGCATGTGAAGATGGGGTTTATAGGCAGTTACCTGAAAACCAAAATTTGAAACACTTTTTGAAACGATACCGGGAGCGTTCTCTTACCTAAAAGGCGTTGAGGTTCAGGCCCGGACTGAAGACTCCTACACGAGAGAGAACGGGTGGAAAGATCCCTGGTAGTACATGGCCGGGAGGAGCCATGACTGCCGGCCCATGCCGGCCTGCGTAGGTACCGGAGGGTTCGATGCGATTTGCTCCTCAAAGTCCGCAAGATTTCGCTCAAGCTGCCATTGCATCCGGGCTTTTTCATTGCTCCCGAGGTACGCGCTGCATCCCGCCGACGGGTCGGATGAACCGGGAACGTCTCCGGAACAGGGGGAAACAGTCCGCGAATACTCCCCGGTCCCGGCCCAGAGGCTCCCGCCGCGCAGGAATGAATATTCCAGGCTATTTCTCACGCACTGCTTCAGGTCGCGGTAGGTCACCTCCGGGTCAGCTCCCGGCCGCAATCACGAACTGCTCCGTAAGATCGGTCCGCTCGATGCCCTCGTCATCCGTGGCAAGCACGACGGGGACACCGTTCTCGATATAGAGCGGGAAGGGGTGTGCTCCTCCCTCTACCCCGAGCAGTTCCGCATTGCTGACCAGCAGGACCTCGACCGCGATATGCCTGCTCGCCATCAGCCGGATCGTATCCGATGACCTTTCCTCGGAGGCGATGTCGACCGCGTGCCCGATCCTCTGCGCCCCTGCGGTTACGACCGCTTCCCGGATATGGGACCGGAGATCCCGGGGCGGTACGAGCCCGGGGGCGAGTTCGCCCGCATGGAGGGTGACGTTCACGGCGGGATAGACGGACCTGAGGTACCCCACCATCTCCATGTGGAGGGAGTAATCGGTGCGGGCGGTATAATCGTCCTCTGCCCCGACAATATTGACGCCCACGGCAAGCGGGGAGCGGTTCACCACCTCGAACCCGAGGAGGAGCTGCGCAAACACGTTCTCCTTGGGCAGGGTGCGTGACGCCTGGTACAGGTACCGGACCGTGACGTTGCAGCCGGGATCCGCTCCTGCGGTTCCGCACCGGAGGGCCTCGTCCGAGGAGCGGGAGAGATCCGCAAGCGCCAGCGTTGCATTCTGTGCGATATTCCCGAGACCCGCTGCCAGGAGGTTCTCCCGGAACCGGCTGAGATTGCTGTCATAGCCGAGAGAGGATGCGAGCGCGTTTGCGCGGCCGGTCTCATCGCGGACCTGGAGTATGGTCTCCATATACTGGATGTTCTGCACCGCGGCTTCCGACCTGTCGGCACTCAGGACCGGGCTCGCGTTCCTCGTTATGAGGCCGATCTTAGGGAAGACCACGAGGAAAAACCTGTCGTAGGCCGACATGGTGACCGGAGTATAGCCGCGGAGCGACCAGGAGTCGATCAGGTTCTGGTAGAGTGTCGCGTTCCGGTACGCCTCCCGGACCGGCACCGTCCCGCTTCCGCTGCAGGGAGGCGGGAAGACCGTGCCGTCGGAGGGAACGACGCAGAGACCCTGGGCAGCGGCGAGATCGATGAGGGTCTCCGTGTAAACCGCCCCGTTGATGTGGGTGTGGAGGTCGCCGCCCTTTGGCATATCCGCAAAAAACGCCCGGAGTTCTGCCGGGTTGTCCCGGATTGCATCGAAGTACCGGGAGGTCAGCTCTTCATTCGCGAGGAGCGATCCCCCGCCGGTGACCTGCGCGGAGACCGGAAGTGCCAGGGTGGTGGCGAGCACGAGGGAGACGAGGAGAACGGCAAGAAAAAAGATCCCGGGCGAGCGACGGGGAAGAGACGGGAGGGGAGGGGGCGGATGCATATATCACAATCCGGGTGCAGGGTGAAAAGAGTTTGCAATCTCCCCCGGACGCCCGCGTTAGTACATGGAGGGACCGTGTCAGGGACAACCGGGCCGGATTACGTGCTTTTCCCTGAAATCCTTATCTCCTGTTCTGCCCATCAGAGAGGGTCCGGCTCCACCGCAATGGTTCCCGGGCCGCGACCGGATACCTTACACGATGTACAGCACCGGAATCCATGTCGGTTAAAATCCTGACGGGTATTCCGGAATTTCCTGATCGTACCCTCCCTGTCCTGAACCGGGCTGGTGAAAGCCCGGGTTCTGAATCGTGAGCGGGGAGTGTCGCCGGTTCGCTTGTGAAGGCACGGTGAAACATCAGCAGCAGGTTATCGGGCGAAGACAGCCCCCCCAACCGTACCGGAACAGGTGCTGCCCGCGTATCGTGAAGGCACGTACCGCGATCGGGAATCGCCTCAGCCCGGTTCCGAGAGGGAAGTGCATTTCACAAAATATATCACTCTCTATCTCAACCGGATTTCTGTGAAGGCGTCCACCGGGTTTTTTCTGGTTTTCATCATCTTTTTCCTGATCCCGTCAGTTCACGCAGCAAATGATCTCGCCATCACCCAGCCGAGCGTGAACGAGACGAGCTTTGCCGAGATGCGGGACTTCTATGTCTATGGTATCTTCCCGAACTCCCCGCTCGCGACCCCCGGCGACGTGATGATCCGGCTGTTCCCTGCAGCCTCCTGCACCGGGACCGTCTGCACCGGCCTTCCCCTGCGCCAGATCCAGAGCCATGTCGATCCGGTGAGCGGAACCACGAACCGGAGCTGCCTCGACTTCTCCTTCGTCAACGGCGTTACGGTGGGCGGGGGGTATGTCCCCGATATCGTGATCAACCCGGACGGGAGCGGCTTCACCGATCCCAACAACAAAGTCGTGGTGACGGACCGGTATTATGCAGGGCTTGTCCTCGGAGGAGTCACCCAGACCTACAACACGACCTACAAGGACAGTTCCGGGACAACCCTCCAGAACCTGACCGCCGGGGATTACACGATTCTCGTGACCGGCCTTTCCGGAACGCTCAACGGCGAGAACATCACCGAGAACATCACGTTCGGGATCACCAATACCGCGCTCGGCACGAACCGCCCGCCCGACAACAAGAATGCCCGCATCAGCTATGCCATCCAGCACAACCTCCGGACGTATTTCGACGCATTCCCCGGCTATTTCTCGGATGGCGGGTCGAACTGGTCCAATTTCGTTTTCCGGGCGTACCCCAACAACGGGATCGAGGTGGTGAACGACCTCAGCGGGACGGTTCTCGATACCATTGCCGTCGCCAATAACACGATGTTCCTGTACAACATCAATTCCGCCAGTACAGACCTACTCGGTCGAACTGGCCCCGATCCTGAAGTACAACCTTCAGGATTCGCCGAATACGACATTCCTCTATTACAGCAACGGGGAACCCTTTTTAAAATACGTAGACACGAGCGGAACCTCCCGGAACATTGCGTCTGCGATCACACCCTTTACCGGCGCGAACCGGCTCGCCCTCACCCGGGTCGAGGTCCGCTCTATCCCCCCTTCGAGCTACGAGAACCTCTATGACCCGAACGATACCGCGCAAAAGACGGTCTACACGGACCTGTCCGGTGGCGTTACCATCACCCAGGGGCAGGAGTTCATCGTCTTCGGAGTCACGAAGCCGATCGCATCGGCCGTGACGACAACTTCGGCACCCTACTGGTTACTCGATCAGCAACCGGACCTCCCAGATCGCCTATACCATTACGAATTCAAGCGGCGGAACGGTCCTCACCGCGTCCCATGACGTCAATCTCTCCCGGTACTTCACGCCCGGGAGCACGACGCGGTATAACTCGCTCTTCGAGTTCGGGTCCGAGTTCACCACCCTGACGACCCTTGGTACCTACCAGGTCAGCCTTGTCGGTATGGATACGCTGGGAAACACCGTTCCGGGAACCAGTGCTTCGTTCAGCGTTAGGGTGGTCCCTCCACCGACGCCCTCGCCCATGGACTCGGGCAGTTCCCCCTCGGGAGGGGTGCAGACCGCCTATGGCAAGGCAGCGTCGGCGGGAAGCCCGGTCACCTTCGGGTTTGCTCCCCCGTCATCCGGGAATACCGTGAGCGTGCAGTCAGTCACCCTGTACCCGTCCATAAATATCGGTGAGTCAGAGCTCATGGTCCAGCAGGTAACTCCCGGCCCGGCCTTACAGATCAGCGGGCGTGAGGTTGCCGGATACCAGCGCATCGATCTCAACTGGGTCAACCCGGAATCCTCGGTTGACCACGCGGATATCCAGTTCACGGTCAGCAGTGCGTGGCTTGCCGGGCACGGGCTCGCTCCGGGTGATGTCGTCATGCTCCGGAATCATGACAACGGGTGGCAGGAGCTCCCGACCCGGCTGGATCACACCGCAGGAGACCTGAACTACTATGGTGCAACCACTCCCGGCTTCTGCTACTTTGCGATTGCAGGCAGGCTGAACGCGACAGGAGACACCCCGAACGCTGCCGTAACGAGTGGAATGGTATCCCCGGCTGTAACCACGGTTCCCGTACCTGCAACGCCGGTCATAACGGGAGCGGATCTCATTCACCCGGCAGCCACATCACCGCTCCCTGCCCCGGCACCGCTGCCGGAAGAGGGTTTTCCGCTGATGACCCTCGCGATCGCCATCGCGGTTATCATCCTCATCGCGGTTGCCATCCTCCTGATCCGGCGCTGGTGGATCCGGAGGCAGAACCCGGCGCTGTTCCGGAAGTACGATTGATTCCCGGAGACATTCACAGAACCCGGGTCTCTCCCGGATATGCCTCCCTGCACTATCCGGTCCTGATACTATCTTTCATTTTTTGAAAACAGGGAATGGGACTATCTCTCACCATGGATATACCAACACCTCCATCCACAGAGACAGGAATCTTACAGGTCGTGGCATACATGGCGGAGGAGCAGACAGAAAATTTGCTTGTCAGTACCGGTTTCGATTACCAGATGTTCCCGGAACGATATACCTGCGACGGGGAGAACATCTCACCGGAGATCCATATCGACCGGATCCATTCGGAGTACCTTGCGATCATCCTGCAGGACGGCATCGGTCCTGACAGGATGTACACCCACTGGATCATCTGGAATATCGCGGCACGGGACATTATTCCGGAGAATATTCCCAGAGAGGTCGTGGTCACCCGCCCGTTTGACGCAGTCCAGGGGCAGCACGAGTTCGGAGAGATCGGGTATACCGGTCCATGTCCGCCACCCGGGGAAGTCCACACGTACTATTTCAACGTGTACGGGCTTGACAAAAAACTGGAGATCCCGCCGGGCTCAAACCTGGATGTCCTCATGAAGGCCATGGAAGGCCACATGGTGCAGTACGGGGGTCAGGCTATTGCCACATACCAGAGGTGATATCGTTTCCAAGGGAACAGGGAAAACCCCGTCCGCGCAGTCTCAGGCCTGCAGGAGACCGGAGCCATTCCCGGGTTGCCCGGAGAAGGTCGGGAGCAACCCGTTTCCCGACACAAAGGAGCAATGATGAGCCTGTTCTCTCCGTATGTTCTTGGCGATCTGACGCTCCCGAACCGCATGGTCATGGCGCCCATGACCCGCTGCCGCGCACTCGAAGGCAATGTTCCCGGCCCGCTCTCGGTCACCTATTACCGGCAGAGGGCATCGGCAGGGCTCATCATAACCGAGGGGTCCCAGGTGAGCCCCATGGGTGTCGGTTTTCAGCGGACTCCCGGGATCTACTCGCAGGGGCAGGTCGCCGGCTGGAAGGAAGTGACCGCAGCCGTACACGGAGCCGGTGGGAAGATCTTTCTCCAGCTCTGGCACGTGGGGCGGATGTCGCACCCGGATTTCCTTGGCGGCGCACTCCCATTGGCTCCTTCAGCGCTCCCCGTCGGCGAGGAGATCCACACGCCGTCCGGTGCCAAGAAGATGATCCCGGTCCCCCGTGCACTCGGGATCGACGAGATCCCCTCCATCATCGGCCAGTTCCGGGACGGGGCGGTGAATGCGAAGGCTGCGGGTTTCGATGGCGTCGAGGTTCACGGGGCCAACGGCTACCTGCTGGACCAGTTCCTGCGGGACGGTTCGAACCGGCGGACCGACACCTATGGCGGCAGCATAGAGAACCGGGCACGCCTCCCGCTCGAGGTCGCCGGGGCAGTTGCCCGTGTCTGGGGCGGGAAACGGGTCGGGTACCGGATCTCGCCGCATTTCCTGGTCCATGGCATGGCGGATTCAAATCCCCGGGAGACCTTCTCCTGCCTTGTTGAGGGGCTGGGCAGGATTGGTATCGGGTACGTCCACCTGGTAGAGTCTCTCGGGGGCAGGACGCCGGTCCCGGCAGCCGGTAACCGGCTGGCTTCCGTCATCCGGGCGAAATTCGGCGGAGCTCTCATGCTCAACGGGGGATATGACGGGCAGAGTGCAACAGCGGCAATAGAGGAGGGTGGAGCCGACCTCATCGCGTTTGGCGTCCCGTTCCTCGCCAACCCGGATCTTCCCGAGCGGTTCCGGAGGCACGCATCCCTGAACCAGGAGGATGCTGCAACGTTCTATGAAGGTGAGGAGAGAGGATATACCGATTATCCGGTGCTGGTTGGTTAACCAGGGATTTTTTTATTGCCGGAAAATTCATGGTGGGGTGCCAGGTCCCGGGCGGTTTAATCCGGTAGCGTGCCGGTTCTGGTCGTCACGCGCCGGTTGTTGAAAAAACTGCGTATCTGCCGGGTTTCAAGAGCCATTCCGGAATCCGTTCTTGGAGATCCGGAAAAAAATCGCTGCGAAAAAATGTGTAAAATAACTGCAAAGATTATTTCTTCTTTGCTGCCGCCTTCTTTGCGGGCTTCTTTGCTTCCGGCTTCTTTGCCGCCTTCTTTGCTGCTGCCATGTGGTTTCCACCTCCTACCGGAAAGGGTTATATTTTCTCTTAATCTATCAATTAATAAATATTTTGGTCGCAATGGCATTTTGAGGCATAGAATTGCACTAAACCACCACTTTTACCAAAGAAAACTGGCGCGATATTAGGAAAAAACTGATTATCAAAGTAATACATCAGAAAATGCGCAATTGTTACAATTTTGCCCGGTTTTCAAAAAACTCAACAAATCAAAGGATTTGCAATTTCAAAAATGACCGTCCGTTTGGAAAAAAACGCGCATTCTGAAGGTGTTCCGGGCATACCAGTCGTTTGCAGGCAGTGAGCGGGCCGCATTTTTCCGGAGGGCAACATTTATCCTCACCCGCACCTTTTTAAAAAACATGAAAAGACAGTTCATACTGGGGGTCACCGGGAGTGTCCTTGGGATCCTGACCGCACTCTTTGTCATACTTTCTGCACCATCGCATGACGTGACCCTCTCCGGGGTCCAGACCGCACTCTTCTCAAGTCTCGGGCTGATGGGGGTCGCAATCGCGAACAAAGAGACGCGGTTTGCCGGGTGGATGCTCCTCTTTTCGGCGATTTTCATCACCCTGTCCGTCCCGCTCGCAGGGACGCTCAACCTGCTCTTCCTCTATCTGCCCGCGGTTATCATCCTGGGGATATCCGGGGTGCTCTGTTTCATGGAGCCGGAAGAGGCCCCGCCCGCCGAAGAGTAATTCCGGCCGGGGGGAGACCTTCCGGGCGCCCTTTTTTCACGTGAATTTCTTCCTCCCGTGAAATTCAGCAGGACAGACGATATCAGAATTTTTTTCAGGATGTATCTTTTTCATCCGTTTCCGCAGGAGCTGTGCGGGCGGATGCCGTACAGAATTCCGGGGAACGGGTCTTTTCAAGAATTATCCCGGAGATGACCAGACTGGCAGTTACGATGACACAGAACAGAACCAGGGTGTGCAGGATGAGCGTAAGGTACTGGTAACCGCCGCCCCCGAGCAGGGCATTCAGCCCGAAAACAATAATGGCGGTTGCAGACGCTCCGGCACTGATGATGGTTGCCCTTACCGCGGTATACATCCGGCTTCGGATATCAGGAAATATCAGAAGGGCGGTGAACCCGAGGGCTGCAAAACCCACCCCGGCGACCAGGAGAACCCATATGAGAATGTCGGCTGCCGGATTCATTCCCGATCGCCTCCCGGGAATTTTGCGAGCGCAATGACGATGATGTAGGCCGTCAGCGCTGCGATGATGGTCCCGTCAAGGACAAGGAGGTTTCCCAGCGTGATACTCAGGAAGAGTCCTGCCCCTGCTGCAAGGGTGATGGCAACGACTGCCGCTACAAGTCCGTCGTACCATGTCCTGGCGCGGTTCACCCGGAAGAGCGCTCCGAATGTCAGGAGAGAGAAGCAGAGTGCGGCAACAAGCCATGTGTCGATCATGCGTCCCAGTAAAGTGGGAAAGAATGGTATATATCAATACTCCCGCATCAGCAACGCACCTGACCTGCCGTCAGGAGTCCGGGAGCCTGCGGCGTCCCCCTTCCCTTTTTAACCCCGCATGACGTATGATTAGAGAGATGCCCCCCCATATCCTGGCAGGATCCTTCTGCGCTGGTGCGATACCTGCCATTCTCCGGGTACTGGCCCGCAGGTGCTCCTGCGGCGCAGGGACCCGCGAGGTGCCGTTGACCCCCCGGGGAGATGCACGCCCCGCATTTCCCGCCGACGTGGCGCGTATCAACCGGATCTACGGAGAGCGTTTCGGGGTTCCCCTCATTCCGGAGGGGCACCTGGCGCTCCTGAACAAGGTGCCGGATTCGGCACCCTGGAACATCCCGTACGGGCGCCGCCCCGGCCGGATCGGTTGTTTCATGTGCCCGTCAAGCGATATGGCATTGATCCATATGATCGCAGAGGAATACCCGGACCTCCGGGAGGACCGGCCCCGCCGGCTGTCGGAATGGCAGCGGGCCCGGGGACTCCCGCCGGCATGGGTCCCGGAGGGGCGGTGGCGGATCCGGGAGGAACGTGAGGATGACGAAGATAGCCATTGTTGATTACGGTCTTGGAAACCTCCGCAGCGTTATCCGGGGGCTTGAAAAAGCCGGGGCGGATGCGGTCATAACCGGCAGTGCAGAAGAGATCGCTGCTGCTGAAGGCCTCGTTCTCCCCGGGGTCGGGGCATTCCATGAAGGGATGGAACAGCTCGGGGAACTGAAAACGACCGTGGTGAACGCCGCACGCGACGTGCCGCTCCTCGGCATCTGCCTTGGCATGCAGATGCTCATGGAGACGAGCGAGGAACACGGGCTCCACGCGGGGCTCGGGCTCATTCCCGGGGGCGTCAGAAGGTTCCCCCGCGTGCCGGGGTTCAAGGTACCCCACATGGGCTGGAACTCGCTCACCCTCGCGAAGGACGACTGCCCGCTCTTTGCCGGTCTCGGGAAAGAAGAATACGTGTACTTCGTTCATTCCTACCATGCGGATACCCTGCCGGAGTATACGCTCACGTCCACGGACTATATCTGCCGGTTCGCTTCATCGGTCGGGAACGGCAATGCGTACGGTGTCCAGTTTCACCCGGAAAAAAGCGGGGCCGCGGGTCTCCGCATCCTGAAAAATTTCATCGGCATGATCTGATCCGCGGCCGCACCTTTCCTGCCTGTACCGTTCTTTTCCGGTCTTTCAGTTTTTGATTATGTTCCGGGAGTCCGCTGGCTGTTCCCATAACCTGCAGGTATGTTCTCCTGCATCCTCACGCTTGAGTCCAAGGGATATCATTTTAATTTCAGCCATTCGAACCTGTAGGTATGAAACGGTTCATATTCATCGCACTGTTCCTGATGTGCATCGTGGGAACAGTATCGGCCTACGGGGTCTACCTCACCTGCCCCCCCAAGGTCCAGACCGGTGTTCCGCTCCAGTGTACTCTTGGCGGGGACTTCCCGGCTGGAACCGCATTTACTGTTGTCCTGTACCAGACGCAGTATACCGCAACCGAAGTCAGTAGCCAGACCGTAACCAGCCAGGGTGACCAGAAAAACCAGACTGCGATTTTCGATACTACCGGCCTGCCCGGGGGAAATTACAAGGTCGAAGCACAGGTCCCCGGGTCATTGACCGCCCGGTCCGATTCGGTGACCCTCCAGTTTGTCCAGGTGATCGACCGCTCCGGGGATCTCACGGTGACATCGGCCCTGACCCAGAACCTTGATAACGCACTTACGATCGCGGGCTCTGTAGCAAAAGAAGGCTCTGCAGGCGTTGAGATTGAAGTCACCGGCCCGAACGGGCGGATGTTCGGGCCACAGTGGATCGGGACCACCAGTGACATGCGGACCGGTGCGGGAACGTTCAGCCAGAACGTGATCGTCACGTCGGCAGGAGAATATGAGGTGGATTTCTCGGATGCAAACGGATATATCGGGAGGGCTACCTTCACGGTCGCAGCACCTGCAACGGCGGTGATAACCGCTGTGCCGACGACCGTTGCACCGGTGCAGAAAACCATGACCACCATTACGGTCCCGACCCCGTGGCCTACGGAGACCAAGTCCCCGCTCTCTCCTTTACCGGTCATCGGTGCTGTTACCGTAGCAGGCCTGCTTCTGGCTGTCATGGCGAGACGCGGAAAATAACGCAAATGTATTTTCTAAAGCGGGATTCCGGGTAAGGACCAGACTGGAAAAAGATTCTGGAATGTATGTGAGGGTGACCCCCTCTCTCCCCCAGAGGGGGAGGCAGCCCAAGGGGCGCGTCCCCTTGAATCTCCGAGAGGTCTTCAGACCTCGAAGAGGAGAAGATTTACGAAGTAAATCTTCGACCCGTCAATTATTCCTCCCTTCCTTTGGGAATTTCTCGCTTGCCTTCTGAGTGATTATCACATTATGGGGGATGCCCCAGCGGCGGGGAATTAATCGTCGCATCAGCGAAGAGAGCCTTATGGCTCTCTTCTCGTGTTCCTTCGTCACACAGCGAGGATTAATTGGAGAATGTCGAGAGTCATCAGACTTGAGACAGAAGAAGCCCGCAGGCTTCGCCGAATTCGTCAGAATTCTTCGACTGCGGATTCGAGATAGTCGAAGAACGCTTCGCGTTCTTCTCCCGCCTCACCTCACGTTCCGTGAGGTTCGTCGCCCCCAAGAGCGTTAGAATAGTGTTCCAACGATTTCCCGGGAGATTTATAAAAATGTACCTGACAGGATTTTTTATCCCGCTTAAAAAATATATCCCGCCCTGCCTTCAGGTATGTCATGAAAGGCTTTGCCATTCATCCCCGTCTCTTCCAGAGCCACGCTTCGTAGCAGAGCAGTACAAGGATAACAAGAACCCCGCCAAGGAAGAAGGCGAGTGCCGGATCGATCGCAGCAGTGGCAGCCGGGGCGGCAGTCCCCCCCCAGCCCGCTTTCAATGCCACCGCAGGTGTCTCCCGCATCACTCCGGCAGCTGCGGGCGCAATGACGGGGGCGTTCACGTTTTCTTCAAGCAGGGGCAGGATGACAGCGACCGTGAGAGAGGCAACGGCGACAATACCGAACAGTGACGCATATTTCAGCAGCAGCGAGCGGACATCGGACTGACGGGGGGCGACAATGAGGAGCCGGTTGGTGAGGGTATAGATCTTCACTTCCCGCCCTTTTACGCTGTACCTGGTATCGGCGACCGAGATCAGCCCGGCATCGAGCAGGTTCCCGACATGGTATTTCACCGTGTTCATCGGGAGGGCCAGCCGTTCGGCAAGGTCGGTCAGGCTCTTCTGGCCCTCCCCGAGCAGCCGGAGGATCTCCCCGGCGGTCTGGCTGGACATCGCTTTTGCGATCTTCTGAGCCCGTTCGTCGCCGGGTTCGAGGACGAGGACAGGGTCAGCCATGCAGTGCCGCAAGGATGCGTTCGCGTCCGACTTTCAGTGCGAGGTCCAGCTGGTTCGCATCCGGCCCGCCACCCTGGGCCATCGCTGCCTTCCCCCCGCCTTTTCCCCCGAGCAGGCTGCAGACCTGGCTGATGATCTCCCCGGCATTCACCCGGGGGTCTCCCGATGCGAGGACCACCCGGACCGTCTCCCCGGCACCGGCGAGGAGTGCCACGCCGCCTTTTTCCGCAACGGAGGTGGCAATGGCCGAGAGCTCTTTCTGCGGGAGGTCGATCCGTCTGACCACGACCGATACGCCGCCGACCGGTTCGGCAACCAGTGACTGCATCTCCAGCTCGACCAGTTTTGCGCTCATCCGCTCGATCTCCTTCCTCTGGTCTTTCCATTCCGAGAAGAACCTAGATACCGTTGGCGGCAGGTTCTCGAACTGCACGGAGAGGGTGTCTGCGGCCAATGCAACGATCTGCTCGAGGTGCTGCATATAATAGATGGCGGCAACGCCGGCCGCAAACTCGATGCGTTCGATACCGTCCTGGATGTGCTCGACCCGGATGATCTTGATGACGCCGACCTCACCGGTGTTCCGGCAGTGGGTGCCTGCGCACGCCTCTACGTCCCCGGCAACTTTCACGATACGGATGGTCCTGCCCGGGGGCACTCCTCCCTGGTAGAGGGAGAACCCGTATTTCTGTTCGGCTTTCGTCCGGTCCTCGACCGTGATCTCCACCGGCTGGCCTGCCATGATCATCCGGTTTGCCGCGATCTCGATCCGGCGGAGTTCGTCGGCCGTGATGTGCTTGAAGTGGCGGAGGTCCACGCGGGAGGACTCGCTCCCTTTCTGGGCCCCGGCCTGGTGGATATGGGCGCCGAGCACTTCCTTTGCAGCATGGAGGAGGATGTGGGTAGCCGTGTGGTGCCGCATCAGCGACCAGCGCCGTTCCTCGTCCACCATCCCCTTCACCCGGTCGCCGCGCTGGAGGACGCCCCCGCCCACGTGGTGGAGGATGACCTCGCCGACCTTGACGACCCCGTCGGCCCGGACCATGCTCTCCGCGGAAACGAGCGTCCCGGTATCTGCCGGCTGGCCCCCTCCTTCCGGGTAGAAGAGGGTCTGGTCGAGCACCGCATAGCCGTCGAAAAAGTCGAGCACGACGGCCTCGAACTCGATCTCCGAAGGCTCCTCATAATAGAGTTTCCTGGTCGGCGGGAGGCCCTGTACCCGCTCGGCATACTTCCCGGTCCGGTCCTCTTCGGCTTCCTTCTTCGACCCGGAGTGCATGTCCGCGACCATGGAGTAGAAGTTGTCCGGGAGGTCGACCACGGCCCCCTCCTTGGCGGCGATATCCTTGATCATCTCCGGCTGGATCCCGTGGGAGTCGTAGAGCGTGATGATCTCGCTTAAGGGGACCCGCTGGCTCTTTGCCTTGTAGGTCTTTGCGACTTTCTGGACGATCCTGGTGCCGCGCTCGAGGGTGGACGCGTACTTCTCTGTCTCCCGGTCGACGATCTCGCGGACTACGCCGAGGTCCTGCTCGAACTTCCGGGTGCCGATGATCCTGGTCTGCTGCTCGATGAGATCGGCAAGGGGCTCTTCAATCTTGAGCTCGGCCATCATGCGCAGGGTCCGGCGGATGACCAGCCGGGCGAGGTAGCCTTCCCTGACGTTCGAGGGCACGATGCAGTCCCCGAGCATATAGGCAAGGCAGCGGGTGTGGTCGACGACGGCGTACACCTTCTCGATGGGGGTGATCATCTTGTCGAGTTTTTCCGGGGAGACTTCGATTGCAGCCGCTACTTTCTTGCGCAGGTTGAAGAGGTTGGTGCCGGAGATGTCCATGAGCCCGGCGAACTTCGCGTTGAGGGCAAGGATCTTGGTATAGTCCTTGTTGTCGAGCATGTGGCTGAGCCCGGCCGAGCTCATCACCCTGCTGACCATCTCGGGGAATACGGCGTCGTAGATCGTGGGAGAGCCTTTGGATGCCCAGACGAACCGCTCGAGGCCGTAGCCGGTGTCCACGATCCTGAGTTTCATCGGGTAGTACATCTCGCCGTTCAGCTCGTAGCCCGGGTCCTTGGTCTTCTGCCGCCCGAGGCTCATGAAGACGAGGGTCGCCACCTCGAGCCCGCCGATCAGCACTTCCACGCTCGGCCCGGCGTTCCCGCCGCCGATCCACGGGTGCTCCTTGTAGGTCACCCGGTTGATATCCCCGCCGACGGACGCGATGAACTGGTCGCAGAGTTCGACGGTCCGGTCTTTCCAGTAGATCTCTTCCGTGGGAGTGTTGAAGGCGTGGTGCGCCATCATCTCGAACGTGGTCAGGTGCCTCCCGGACCTGCCGACCGAGTCGAGGTCGTTGAGCCGGATGCAGGGCTGGGAGATGGTCAGCGGGTTGGCCGGCGGGGGGACGATGCCGCCGGTCACGAACGGCTGGAAGTCCGCGATGGACGCGATCGTGAGGTAAATGTCGTCCCTCCAGCGTGCCACCACGGGGTACCGTTCCACCCGGGTATGCCCCTGCTTCTCAAAAAAGGAGAGGTATGCCTCGCGCATACTGTCGAGGGTGTGGGGCGCAAAGACCGGGTTGCCGATGAAGGTATAGGGCTCGCAGGGGGCGTCCCCGCAGATCTCGCGCGAGCTGTCGCGGGTCCAGAACGCCGAACCGCAGCTTTTGCAGATCTTCCGTGTCAGCCCCTGGGTCTTGAAATAGTCGAGCTGGTATTCCTCTTCGAGCATAAGTAACACGTATCGTCTGTACTGTTGATGCCGAACGCTAATCTAGGTTTTGCTCGCAGGCTCGCAGGTATTTTTCAGCTGGTCCTGGTACCAGCTATCTACGGTTTCGAAAGTGCCGGTGATCTCCGCTATCCTGACAGCGAGCAGGTGCCAGCAGGTCCTGCCCCGGTACATGAAGTCCCCGCACGTGCAGAAGTCCTCGTCTACGATGTAGCGGGCAGTCTTTCCTTCGACAACAAAAAAATCAAGGTACTTTTTGATCTTTGCTCCATCGATCGCCGCCAGTGCCTTCTTCCCGCGGCTGCCGAATACCGCTTCGATCTCCTCCCGCATGGCGGAATCGAGCACCTTTCTTTCGGAAAGGTGCTGCCAGACCCCGCTCATGGGACGGTCTGGAAGAGCGGGGGATCGTCAATATAATCCCAGCCCTGCCGGAGCGCAAGCTGTCGCATGGCCGGGGCTTCGAGCGCGTAATGGCTGGCTTCGATGCAGGGGAGCGGGGCCGACCGCGCCACCGAGTGCTTCATCTCCGCCGATAGGAAAGCATCGGCACTGAGATCTGCTGCCTCTTCCAGCAGCGATAAGTCAAACCCGCTTCCCGCGACGATGGCAAGTTTTCTGATCTCCGGGATCTTTCCCCAGACCCGGAGGTTTCCCCCGAGCCTGCGGGAGATCTCCCGGAGGGGGATGGTGCAGCTGCCGACTTTTCCAAGGGACATAGGAATACAATCACCAAGGGAGAGCAGTCCGGCAAGTGCGTCGTTGACGCCACCGTCTGCCCGGTCAAAGTTGGTGTGCATGACATAGAGGTTCATGCCGGATGAGAGGAGGTCGCGCATCAGGAGGGCCGTCCGCCCGGTCATGGCCGTGACCGGCGTCCAGAGGGGGGTATGGTGGACCACCAGCATATCAGCTTCGCCGGCAACCGCCTGTTTCACTACGAACGGTGTCGCGTCCAGTGCGCAGAAGACGTTTGCGATCTCCGTCATTCCCTCAACAACCAGGCCGATCTTCCCGGCATCGAACTCCTCCGCGAGTTCCGGGGGGGCAAGCCGTTCCATCCCCTCGATGAAGGTACGAACATGCATACAGGATCATGGACGCCGGGGATTAAATAGCATTTATTACTTGAGGTAATAGCAATTACTTTTAATATTCATGAAAACATATCCCAAAACATGCAGAAGTCCATCAGCCAGATCAATGAACGCATCCGGGACGGGAGCGCACGCGTGGTGACTGCGGAGGAGATGCCCGCGATCGTTGCCGAACTCGGGGAAGAGGGCGCACTGAAGGAAGTCGACGTTGTCACGACCGGTACGTTCGGGGCTATGTGCTCCTCGGGCGCGTTCATCAACTTCGGGCATGCCGAACCCCCGATACGGATGGAGCGGATCTGGCTCAACAACGTCGAGGCCTATGGCGGGCTGGCAGCGGTGGATACCTACATCGGCGCAACCCAGCAGTCCGATACCCTGGAGGAAGAGTACGGAGGGGCCCACGTGTTAGAGGATCTTGTTGCCGGGAAATCGGTGGAACTGCGCGCGAGTTCACGGGGGACGGACTGCTACCCGAGGCGGACGATCACAACGGAGCTCGGTACTGGAGAACCTCAACCAGGCGATCATGTGCAACCCGCGCAATGCCTACCAGCGCTACAATGCGGCAACGAATACGACGGATCGGACGCTCAGTACCCTACATGGGAACCCTTCTTCCCGGGTGCACCAATATCACCTACTCGGGTGCCGGCCTCTTAAACCCGCTCTCGAACGACCCGAAGCTCAGGCTGATCGGCGGCGGCGTCCCGATCTTCCTGTGCGGGGCCCCGGGGATGGTCGTGGGGGAGGGCACCCAGCACTCCCCGGCGGGGTTCGGCACCCTGATGGTCACCGGCGACCTCAAGCGGATGTCCCAGGACTTCCTGAGGGCCGCGACCATGACAGGCTACGGGGTGACGCTCTATGTCGGCCTCGGTGTGCCGCTCCCGGTGCTCGACATCGACGTTGTCCGTGCCACCGCGGTCGGCGATGAGGATATCAGCGTCGATATCCTCGATTACGGGGTCCCGAGCCGGAACCGCCCGGTCATGAGGAAGGTCACCTACGCGGAGCTCCGCAGCGGGACCGTGGAGCTCAATGGCGAGGAGGTGCGGACCTCCTCGCTCTCGAGTTTCCGCAGGGCCCGTCAGGTCGCGCTCGAGCTGAAGAAGTGGGTGGAGAAAGGCACCATGCAGCTCTCGCTGCCGACGAGAATGATCGACCCGGCAAAGGTGGCACGGCCGATGCACCAGTCCGCCAAGGGACCGAGGGTGCTGGACATCATGGACAAGAGCGTGATCACCATCGGGGAGACCGAGGAGATCAGGACTGCGGCAAAGAAACTCCTCAGGGGAGAGACCAACCACCTGCCGGTGGTGAACGGCGACCAGGCCCTGGTCGGGATCGTCACGACATTCGATGTCTCCAAGGCCGTGGCAAACCCCGGCAAGGCACATCTTGTGAAGGATATCATGAAGACCAAGGTGATCACGACGACCCCGGATGAATCGGTGGATATTGCCATCAGGAAACTGGAACAGAACAATATCAGCGCGTTACCGGTGGTCGACCCGCAGCACCGGGTGGTGGCCCTCCTGACGGCAATGGACCTCGGGAAACTGCTCGGCGGGAGGTGGCTGAAATGAAACTCCTCGTCAACTTCTCGCGGGGAAAGGGGAGGAAGCCGATCATCGCGCAGGTAGTCCGCGATACCGGTGTCCTGATCAATGTCGAGCGTGCGGTGATCGATTCGTCCGAGGGAGAGGCACTGATCGATGTGCCGGACGACCAGTGCAGGCTGGTCCGGGACTCCATGACCAGTCTTGGCGCCCAGGTCCGCATCCTCGAGCACGGCATCAACAAGAACGAGAGCGAGTGCGTGGACTGCGGTGCCTGTATCAGTGTCTGCCCCCGGGAAGTCTTCTCGTTCGACCCGGACTGGAAGATGGTCCTTGCCGAGGAGCGGTGTATCCTCTGCGGCAAGTGCGTGGACGCGTGCCCGCACCGGGCGCTCTCCCTGCCGCTATGATCCGGGAGCCGTTCCGCTTCCGGGAGACCATAGCCACGATCCTCGCCGATGACCCGGCCCACATCGCCGCGGCAAAGGAGGGCATCCTCGGGGCGCGGCAGGCGCTCGAACGGCATATCGCCCGCGACCCTTTTTTTGCAGCCACCTTCGATCCCTACACGCCGGATTCGGACGAGCGGATCATCGTCCGCATGGCAGGTGCGGCCCGCAGGGCGGGAGTGGGGCCGATGGCTGCCGTTGCCGGGGCGATCGCATGGGCGGGCGTCGAGGCTATGCAGGCCGCAGGGGCACCGTTCGGGGTTATTGACAACGGCGGCGACATCGCCCTCGTGAGCGACCGCCCGGTGAGGGTCGGGGTCCACGCGGGCGAGGCTGCACTCTCCAACCGGGTCGCGTTCGTTGTCCCGCCACAGGACCGGATCCTCGGCATCTGCACCTCTTCGGCAACGGTAGGCCCTTCCATCTCGTTCGGCATTGCCGACGCCGTGACCATCTTTTCGCACGATGTTGCCCTTGCCGACGCATGGGCCACCGCGGTCTGCAACCGGATCCGGTCCGACGACCGCACGGTCCTGGACCTGCTCGATCCGGGGGAGGTCGGGGGCGTCCTCGCCATCATGGGCGGGACGACGGTCCGCTGGGGAGACCTCCCGCCCCTTGTCCACGCGGTGGTGGACGAGCAGCTGATCAGTGCCGGGGACCGGTAAGGAAAGGATCCGGTGAGTGCGATACGAGATGATTATTAGTGAGTGGCACCGCTTTCGGAGGAAATGGATCAATTGGTTTTGATGAAAATGCTATCCGGCGGGTTCTTAACATGGGAATCCCCGGTCAGCAGGTGTGGCCACACCGGTGACAGTGTCCGGCACAGAAACAGTAAATATTTACAATACTAACAATCTTGTCATGACTGCACAGGAATGCGCAACAAAGCGAATACCCGTTTGCCCAAGCACATGGGAGACAGTTCACCAGCTCAGGAAACCCGGGCAGACATATGACGATGTCATCAATGAACTTATCCGGAAAAACTCAGAGAACCTGCTGATCGAGGAGACCAAGCGAATCAGAAAGCGAAATAAGTACGTCTCGCTCTCGGAGTTAGAAGCGTGAGTTTTTCTGTTTGCATCGATACCGATGCCCGTGAATTTTTTCTATCTCTTGACGTTAAAAGCAGAAGGATCATCAAGGCACATCTCAAGATTTTTGAAACCGATCCGTACCCCGGAAAGGGCGGGGACAAAGAACTGCTGAATCTCCAGGAGGGTGTCAAAATTTATCGTCTTCATATCGGCCACACTTTCACGGTATATTATGAGATCGAGGGTAAAACCGTCTACGTCAACGAGATCCTGACTATTGAGCAGGCCCATAAAAAGTATAAGCGGTTGTAATTCTCATCCCCCGCATTTCTTCCCCGGGATCAATCCCTATTCCCGCGGATGTTTCGCCTGGAGGATTGCAGTGAAATAATTCATCCCAGTGTGTGTAGGGAGTTCGCGCCGGTATTCATCCGGGCCGAGACAGACAGTGGTTCATCCCCACGTGTGTGGGGAACTTTATTGGCTCTGTCTCGCGGACCTCGAAAGGGTCGATTACCCCCCGAACCGCTTGTACCGCTTATGCGCTTCCTCGATTGTCATAACTTCGAGAATGTTGACAATGCCCCCGGGCAGGACATCGAAGAACGCAGTATAGGAATGAGCGATATGCATCCGGCAGTGACCGTTCTGTAACAGCTCCACATCCGGGGCAGTATAGGGATCTTCAAGTTCCATCAGATGCTGTTTGACGATCCTGCGATCCTTCTCCGGCAGGCGGTTAACGTACTGCAGCGCCCGCTTGTCGATGTTTACTCTCACGACGCCTCTCTTTTTTCAGTGCCGCGTATTCGGGATCGCTGTTGAGCGGGACGAATTCCCCTTCCTCTGCGATCTTATCCAGGTGTGCGAGGAAGTCATGACGCTTCCGGTCCTGAAGCACCCGTTCGATTACATCCCCGTACCGTTCCCCCGGCTCCCTGATGGACATCAACGCCTGTTTTGTATCGATGGAGACGAGAACTTTCTCGGTAAGTGGAGTGGTGTTCTTTGGCATATCCTATTACTCCTTTTTGGACCAAATGTACTATGTGTCTTTTTCTGCATTAAAAAGATGCAATATGAGGGGGGTCGCGAAAGGCCGGTAGATGTTCAACTAGATCGTGAAAAAATGTGGAGGATTTCATATTTCAATCCACACGCCCGCGAGGGGCGTGACGGACATACATCGGCAGGAGTTCTTTATAGATATAATTTCAATCCACACGCCCGCGAGGGGCGTGACAGTTCTGTTGATGATTGGTTATTGCAGGGGCGAATTTCAATCCACACGCCCGCGAGGGGCGTGACTACGGTCTTGGTTTCGATTTCAACGACTAGGATATTTCAATCCACACGCCCGCGAGGGGCGTGACTGCATTCGTGCCGGCATAAACCGTTTGATAGCAAATTTCAATCCACACGCCCGCGAGGGGCGTGACATGAGGGCATTTATTTCTTCCCCTTCCCCATTTTATTTCAATCCACACGCCCGCGAGGGGCGTGACCTCCTGGTATCGGACGAACGTGTCCGGGTATAAATTTCAATCCACACGCCCGCGAGGGGCGTGACGACCACAGACCCGACAAGAGACCCGAGCTCGCCATTTCAATCCACACGCCCGCGAGGGGCGTGACCCAGATCCGGCAGGAAATGATGGCTGAGCTCAGGATTTCAATCCACACGCCCGCGAGGGGCGTGACGGAACCTGTCAAGGCCCCTGAAACAAAGAAGCCTATTTCAATCCACACGCCCGCGAGGGGCGTGACGTCAATGATCGGTGTCTGAAGATAATAATTGGATGAATTTCAATCCACACGCCCGCGAGGGGCGTGACTGATCTCATCCATGGTCTTGACCGGCTCTGCCATTTCAATCCACACGCCCGCGAGGGGCGTGACTCATAGAGCCATATGATCGCAGTTACAAGGATCGATTTCAATCCACACGCCCGCGAGGGGCGTGACTCAATAAAGTCGTTACTAAAGCCGTAGCGAAAGATTTCAATCCACACGCCCGCGAGGGGCGTGACCACTTCCGGCACGGTCACGCTGGAGGTGGGGGAAATTTCAATCCACACGCCCGCGAGGGGCGTGACCGAACTAAACCCGGAATATATCAAGATCATCAAATTTCAATCCACACGCCCGCGAGGGGCGTGACCGCTCCGCATCGTGCATCTCGGCGGGATGTAAAAGAATTTCAATCCACACGCCCGCGAGGGGCGTGACACGGCACACTAAACGAGTCAATATGCCCGGTAAACATTTCAATCCACACGCCCGCGAGGGGCGTGACCCAGAGCCACGATGTGATCGGATATGGCCACTGTGATTTCAATCCACACGCCCGCGAGGGGCGTGACATAGAGCCATATGATCGCAGTTACAAGGATCGATTTCAATCCACACGCCCGCGAGGGGCGTGACACACCGTCTGGTCCCGTTCGCTTGACCAGCATTATTTCAATCCACACGCCCGCGAGGGGCGTGACCAATGATCGGTGTCTGAAGATAATAATTGGATGAATTTCAATCCACACGCCCGCGAGGGGCGTGACTTGACGAGCTGCCCCCCGTGACATCGGAAGCCAGATTTCAATCCACACGCCCGCGAGGGGCGTGACTTAATGGGTCAGACAAATTATGATCTGCGCACGAATTTCAATCCACACGCCCGCGAGGGGCGTGACTTTTTGGAGGTTCAAATTACGGTAATTGGTTTGGATTTCAATCCACACGCCCGCGAGGGGCGTGACTCACTGACCACGATTTATTAATCCGTCTTGACCAATTTCAATCCACACGCCCGCGAGGGGCGTGACGGTTGACTGGATGGAACCTTGCGATCCCCTCGGATTTCAATCCACACGCCCGCGAGGGGCGTGACGTCGGGGTCGGGGTCACACCGATGGGGAGAAGCGTATTTCAATCCACACGCCCGCGAGGGGCGTGACTTGTGACGTCCCCATCATGACTGCCGAAGAACTTATTTCAATCCACACGCCCGCGAGGGGCGTGACGTTCCCATCCATATACATGCAGACATCGATGAAGACATTTCAATCCACACGCCCGCGAGGGGCGTGACTGCAAATGTTTAGATCATCGCTCACCAAAAATTAAAGGCTACCCATTCATCAAACCTCAATCGCAGGAAAATCTGAGCGGAACGGGAAAGATCAAATCCCCGAAGGTTCTGCAATAAAATCTCTTCGAGATTGGGAAAGACCGAAGAATATTGAAATACATGTTCTTCACTTTCCCCGCGAACCTCTTGGGAAGGCGATGGGAGCTTTCGGTTCGCGATCACGTGATCAATAAACCTTCCGGATCGTATCCCTTCCCGCTTCCACAGTGTTCGACACGATTCTGCCAGTTGTCGCCGAGATAATAGAACCGGATGCTGTCTTTCTCTTTATCCATGATCCCTTTCAGCGCGTGCTGGAGTTTTGCGAACTGGACCGGGTCGACGAGACATTCGAAGACGGAATTCTGTACACGCTGACCGAAATTTTCGCATTCCTTTGCAACCTGCCGGAGCCGTCTCCGCCCTCCGGCGTTTCTGTGTTCACATCATACGTAACCAGGACCATCACAGCAATCACCTAATTCATGAAGAACGGCGGATACCCGTCAATATCCCCGCGCAGGAACCGGGCCATCAGCATCGCCTGAGCGTACGGGATAAGCCCGATCTGGATCTTTTCGTTGAGATATGGATGCACGATCTCCTCCTGCTTCCTCTTCTGCCATGCGGCAAGCACGTCTTTCCGCCCCTTCTCAGTCAGGATGATTCCACCACCTTCTTTTTTGAGAAAATCGTCCCCGCAGATCTGTTGCAGGTTCACGAGATTGAGCGCAAGCCGGTCGGCAATGAACGGCCGGAGCTCTTCCATCATGTCAAGCGCGAGGCCCGCCCTTCCCGGCCGGTCCGTGTGGAAGAATCCGACGTATGGATCGAGCCCCACGGTCTCGAGCGCTGACTCGACGTCATGGGCGAGGAGCGTGTAGAAGAACGAGAGCAATGCGTTCATGTTGTCGCGGGGTGGCCGGCGATTCCTGTCGGTGAGGAAGAAATTGTTCTTCTGTTTCAGGATCAGCTCATCGAATATGTCGAAGTAGAACTTCGCGCAGTTCCCTTCTATACCCCGGAGCGAGTCCGCATCCGGGCAGTCCTCGATCTTTCGGAGATTTTCGATCAGCAGGGCATCGGCAGACCGGATTCGATCACAGTGGACCACATCACCGTGATCCCGGAGGCCTCTCCCGAGGATTGTCCGGCAGTTGACGATCTTTGCTGCGATGAAATTCTTCGATATCGCGAGAGAGACCCGGGCATCATCGGCGATTCGGTACTGGGTTCTCCGGAGCAGGACGTTGCCCCTGACCCTCCCGCAGACCCGGCCGAGAAATTTCCCGTGTGGTGTGAGGAACGAGAGCCCGACATTGTTGTCGGAGCAGAGGCGCATCAGGGCAGGGCTTGCGCCCATGTATCCAAAACAGACGATCCCTTCGAGATTGTGGATGGGAATGCGGAACCTCTCCTCGGTGCCGACTTTGATGATGACGTTCTCCCCGTCCCGGTGCAGGAAAGACTCGGGGGTTGTGACGTACAGGGTGTTCAGCAGTTTTCTCATGATATCGCAATCTCCCGCCATCTCCCGAAGGGATCAATGACTCAGGATTTCCCGTCCATAAGGCAGGCTTCCCCTACATGCCGCCCGATATAACTCCGGACAGAGACGCGTTTCTTCGTCAGTTTCGGGACGCAAACATCGACGAGTGAACACTGTGAACAGTGGATCGACTTCTCGGCCGAAGGCGTGATCCCCTTCCGGAAAATTTCGTGCATCTCTTCAGCGAGCGAGGCGACGAGATTCCTAAGCTTGTCGGTGATCTTCAGCGGCAGCCTCCGACGGATTTCGTTATAATAGAAATCCGCGGAATCGATCCCGATGCCGAACATCTCTTCGAGGCACATGACCTGTGCGCAGAGCTGGACCTCGTCGCGTTCGTCGACCTTCGGCTTGCCCCGCTTGTACTCGACCGGCTTCATCCGCCACAGCCCTTCATGCCCGGACAGTGGAATACCGGAATCGGAGCGGGTGTACTCGATCATGTCAGCGATACCGGTGAGCCCGAGCGAATACGAGACGATAGGGAACGCCCGCGAGATGACGACATCCCCCCGGCTCTCACTGAAGAACGGATCGTCGACCCGCTCATGCACGAAGTGCCCTTCCTGTGTCCGGAGATTCTCGCCCCATTGCTGTTCGACATGAATAAGCGCCCACTGCCGCCGGCAGAACCGGAAGTGCTGGATCCCCGACAGCAGGAGAAGCTCGTCGTCCGTGTATCGTCTCCCGCTCATAACTTCTCGATGACCTCGACTCCTTTTGGCACGTCTTTGGCGACGGTGACTTTGTAATCACTGAATGATCGTGGTGGCAGTTCACCAGGTAGCCGCTCGACTTTGACTTTGTCGAACAGGACGTGCGATTGGCAGCAGCCGAGTTCGCTCTCGTGCTTGAAGACGATCAGTTTCCGTGCGGAGAGTTTTCCCCGTGCCGCGGAATGGTCGTGCTCGAACATGTTGACCAGGCTCTCCCAGAGCAGGGCGAGATCGTCTTCTGAGAATCCGGTGACTTTCTTTGCGAGGTGTGCAGAGATGTAGCCTTCGGCACGGTACAGGCCGTAGGGAACGATCTGTTTCTTCCCCATCGTCTGGCCCTTCTCGGCATCCTTGGCGTTTGCCACGGCCTGCCGGGTGATGGTGACTTCCTGCTGGAAGATACGATTCTGGCTCCGGGCGAACGTGAGCTGGACCGGTCCCGGACCTGGCCGCAGTTGACATCAAGGGTCATCACCGCTCCAAAGGCACGGATGTCGAAGAAATTCTGGCACATGAATGAGATCAATTTCATTTCGTCTTCTGTGCTGGGATTCTTCGATACAGGTTTTTTGATGAAATCATAGGCTTTTTTATGTTGATCGTTAAGGACGATGCCGGATTTTACATAAATATCGTAGCCCTTTTGACCTGACTTAACGAGATCGACATAATCTCGGATTTTCCGCTTCAGGGCAACATCGGTCACAATACCAAAGCCTGTTTGGGGATCAATCCTCGGCATGTTTCCCATATCCGGATCCCCGTTTGGGTTTCCATTTTCAACATCGAACAACAATACAAATTCATAACGGTTTTTTATGGGTTCACTCATGGTCATCCTCCTTTTCAGTTCTGTCGTTCTCTTCACCTTTCCGGTAAATGCTTTGATGATAATATCCAAGCATGAACATGCCTTGTTCTTCCGGACTAAGATATGCGGGGATTTTATCCACAGACTCGAGAATTTCTGCAACCAATTTTGAATAATAAATCCCTAGTCCGGGCTTATCGGATTTCAGTTTAGACAAATGATGCTGATGAAGCTTCAGAATGATCGGAAACACAGACTGTCGGAGTTTGCGATGCACCGGCAAAATAACTGTCCCGAATCGTTCTCTTAATTCCCGCATTCGGGTTTTCAGGTTGGTTATGTGCTGACCGCTGTGCTAATTCCAGGACAGCGAATAATCTTCCCAGATGATATGGGACGCTCGGACTTGCTTTGTTTAAACTCATAGTAATTTCCTCCTCTTTGAAATTGGATAATCCAGCTCGTGCTAATCGAATGAGGTATGCTTTCATGAAGCCTGTGTGAACGTAATCAAGTTGGACATAATCTTCAATACTCCCGGTTTTTGCCCGGTTTATCATTGCACTGAACATTTGTTGCGGATACGGGCGATTTTTCAAAATTGCATTAATTAATAGGCTAGAAATCAGCGGAGAAAATTTGGCTGGTTTTGAATCACTGATAATCTTTGTTTCTTTTTTCGATGATTTTTGGGTCAATTTTTTATTTCTTTTTCTCGGTAATGTAGCACTAAGTAATCTCGGAATGGAAATGTAATCCGGACCATATTTTCCGCGTGAAATTTCCAAATCGAGATGATGTCGTGCAAGATTGGTTATAAAATTCCCATAACTGTCCTGATACCAGTATCGGACGGCAAGTCGTCCGTTGTTTGAAGTTAATCCGAGGATGTAAAAATTTTTATCCGGATTGGTGCCGATATCTATTTGCTGCAATTTTTGGCCTTTCCTTAGCTTATCAAGTATGTCACCAATTAATTGCTGGGTGGACAGATCCCTGACCTTCACAATTTCTGATGTTTCAACCTTCTCTTTTTCTTGCTGCTTCCCAATAGAATTTAGAAGTATATTCGTAAGGTCTTGATAGGGGGCTGATGTCTCAGCCCAGAATACTGTAGTGACATCGCCAATCTGAATTTTGTTTTTACTATTGTATTCAAGGAGATAATTCAGGACTGTCGTATACTTGAACATTGCAACTTCGCTGACAGGTGCATTGAAACTTTGATCTTGACCATAGGAGCAAAAGGCATCATTGTTGAAACTTACTAACGGTGCTCCGGCGGATTGTGAATTGGCAACTCCTCGTATCTTTTTGTGCAATCGTGAAACTGCACCTTTTTGTCCGGTCACGAGACATTGTGCATCAGTAGTTTTACCGGAGGCTATATGCGCCAAATAGTACGCCTCCCAGAATTTCATGACAATAGGAGATTTGTGGAGACAGATCCCATCAACCTGGAACACAAAATTACCGCTGGAAAATATATCATCCTTGTATTCGGCAATTTTCCGGTTGCTGAGGAATTCCAATGGTTTCCATGAATCAAGAAAATGCAAAAATATTTTGATCTTCGAATCGTCTGCGCTGTCAAGCAAAGAATGATGGAAAGAACGGAATTCTTCAAAACACTTTTGTGATCTGGAGGTAACGACTATGGCGGCGTCAGGTATTTTTTCAAGAAATTTTACATCTTCCGGTTTGGCATTGAGTTTTTTTAAGGTATCCTCTTTCACTTTTTCTACGCCAAAAACATATTTTGCATTGTCGCAAATGAAATGTGGCTCCACCTTGTTTGTGTGATCTTTTTGGTATGGAACCTCAAATTGTCTTGATCGCTTTTTCTTTTCATCGTGGCGAAGATCGATGAGATTCGTTAATTTTCCATCTGGCGATATAACTAATACAAATGAAACCCCTGCGGGACTGTAGCCTAAACGGGGAATTTTCACTCCTTCCCCAATGAGGTAATCATAATATCTCACCAGCGATTGGATGATCATGAGAATGATCCCTCCTTGAGGCACTTCTGCACGTCCATCACGCCATCTACCATAGACGCATGGAAAAAAACGGCCTTGATTTCATTTATATTCGAAAAATCCTCTTTTACTTTCGAAAAGTCCATATCCCAAAGCATCATCCCAAGGTCTTTTGTTTCTCCGGTTTTTCCATAAAATTGAGACTTTGGAATTTCTCCCTCAACCAATTCAAATGCGACCGGAAATTCTCTACACCCAAAATACGGATTATGAAAGCATTGGCCTTTTCGCATTCTTCTGAGGGCTACATTGTAATGTTTTTCAACGGTATCGTCGGGACCTGCTTTTCCGGTCATGTTGAAATGAGCTTCAATATAATACAAAACATCTCGGAGGATAACCGAAGCTCGCTGATCCCGGACATTTTTATCATTTGCATTAATGAATAACGAAATCTCTTTTCCCTGCATTGCATTGCTGACAGTCTTTGACGATATTTTTCCGAGCACTTCGTTCCGCCGGATATTATCGAACTTGATCTCGTTCATTACGTGAATCCGGTCAATCTCCCATGTAATCGCAGGCTTCCAGTAGATTGCTTCGAGAATTCCTCTTGCAGCTGAAGGCGTCATCACGTCATAGCTCACCCGCTCGACCTTCATCTCGGGGCGTGTGAAGCAGGCATAATCGCCCCAGACTTTCAGTTTGATTCCAAATCCAATATCCACCACCTCCTTCTAAGTCATCAATAACGATCCATCATAACCGACATTGTACCGGTTCTTCAGTCCCGTTTCATCGGAATAATCCTCACAGGATTTTAATATGAAAAACCGGTCGGCAATCATCTCGACCGCATTCATCTTCACCATCTCCCCGAATTCATTGGGATATATACTGACTGAATATCCCTGAAGTTCCCGGGCTGTCTTCCATGGGGAATCGGAATTGCGAAGTTTTTCAATCTTTAATTTTGCATTAGCGTCGAATGGAATTATTACGTCTTTAGTACCCTCATCAATAAACTGAAAATCCGTGGCAATATCTTCAAAAGGAAATGCAAGTTCCCGGTTTCGCTCTTCGATTCTGGGAAGGATCTTCTCGATATCGAGATCTTCATAGTGGTATAATCGCCCGAAATAATCTGCTATTGTTTCGAGCGAAAGTGAGTCTGGCGACGAACTCATCGCCATTTCGCCAATTTCGGCGATACGGTTCTGCCATGCGGTTGCCCTAGCGTATTTCTCCTCGGACTTGAAGACAAAGACCTCACCAAGATCTTGTAATTTACCCTCACGGTTGCACCTCCCGGCAGCCTGAGCGATCGAATCGATTCCGCTCATTATCCGATACACAACCGGGAAATCGATATCAACCCCGGCTTCGATCAACTGCGTTGAAATTACCCGGCAGTCCTTGCCTTCTTTGAGCAGATCTTTGATCTCCACAATCATCTTTCTGCGATGGATGGGACACATCCGCGCACTGAGATGATAGCAGGACCCGGAGGGCTGGAGGAGATCGTACAATTTCTTTGCGTGATTCCGGGTATTCACGATGCACAGGACACGGGGAAGCTCTTTCAACCTCGATGAAAGGTCTGAATCGCTGAGAGATTTCAGATCAGTCACCCGTACCCGCTTGAAGGATTCATACAATTTATCCGGTGAATCGATGATCTCCCGTGGCCTGAGGCTCTCGTCCAGCAGTGCGCCAAGTTTCGGCTGGGTAGCGGTACAGATGACGACCGTTGCACCATAATTCCGGACAAGTTCCGACAACGCAGCGAGGCAGGGGAGAAAGTACCCGGTCGGGAGCATCTGGGCCTCGTCAAGAATGATCACGCTCCTGGCAAGGTTATGCAGTTTCCGGCACCGGGATCGTTTGTTAGAGAAGAGCGACTCGAAGAACTGGACATTAGTCGTGACCACAATCGGCATGTCCCAGTTCTCGGTAGCGAGCTTGAGCGATTCGCAAACGGGATCATTGTCGTCTTTCAAGCTCGTGGGATCAAAATTACTATGATGCTCCAGCACATTCGGGTTCCCGAAGACATCCCGGAAAACCTTGGCATTCTGCTCGATAATGCTCGTGTAGGGGATGATATAAAAGATCCGCTTCAGATTGTTTTTCTTCAGGTGTTCGAGCGCGAAGGCCATGGAGGAGAGAGTCTTGCCCCCGCCCGTTGGAACGGTCAGGGAAAAAAATCCAGGCTGTTGCGAGCCGGCCGCGACACACTGGTCGAAAATATTTTTTCGCTCCCGGTTGATGAGGGAATCGGTTGCCCGGGAATTTTTTTCCTGCATGACTGCATCGAACTTTTCCCGGAGTTTTTCGAACGAGTCGAATGTCCCGCGTACGGAAAATTTTTCCGGAGCCACGAATCTTTCCGTGTCGAGCGAGTCCGCATCCACGAGGCATGAGTATAGTAATCGTGTGAAAAAAGAGAGACAAAACCCGGATTTTTTGGGGAGCGGTTTCAGTGCGAGCTGGAATAAATTCTGATCACGCAAAGCGATCTCGTCTCTGTAGCTGAGAATAATCCGGGATGCTGGTCCTCCGCAACCGTTCTTCGAGCCCGCTCTCAACGCTGCCGAAATTCAGGAGCCCGCCGTGGTGGCCGACGATAACGTACGAGAGGACGCGGCCATAGGATTGATGGTAGGATTTACCGGCTTCCAGGGCACCGGCTGTCGAGTGATCTGCCCGAATGCAGGGATCTTCAAGACGCCTCTGGAATTCCAGGGAATATTTCCCGAGATCATGAAGGAGTCCGCTCGTATATGCCAATTCACCGGCGTTGAAATCATAAGCGAACTCTCCCGAGATTGTTGCAACATTGGTCAGATGATCGCGGAGGAGCTGCCAGTCAGATTTATCCGGATTTTTTGTTGAATGAGCATAATACATAGTCAACACTGGGTTTTATCGAAGAATTTTATCGTTCTCACTTGAATTTTATTGATTGATTTCCCCTTCATTGCGTCACACAATAAACCTGCTGATCCACGGTGTGAAAGTGCAGAAAATATTCTCTATAAATCCAATAGATCAATGATCTCAGAACGTCAGGGGTTATACTCAACTCCAACATCCGACCGATCATCTCACCTAAAGGAGGAGCGTCATCAGATTCTACAACGGAGAAATAACAATTTCCGACGGAAGATCGGATCCGTAAAAACAGGGGTTTCCTTCGATCTGCCTGCTGTACCCTGGAAAAAAAGGGTTTTATCAGCCAATTGCTTCTGTTAGCGCACTTTGGGATTCAGATGTGATTTTCAACAAACTGTGGCCGTAACGAGCGAATTATTTTGAATTTACATCCATTTTCCCGGAATTACGCACTTTTCCGGAACTCCTGAAGATCCCGGCCCGGGTGAATTCCCGCAAATTAGCCCCCGTTTTCGAAAAGGAGCCAGATTTGAAAATAGTGAACCCTGAAGGGGTGAACTACGAGAAGAACCCCGGAGGGGTTCTTCGAATGGGCGGTAGTCTTGCCCCCCATGTCCGGGTAGGGATCTGCTCGTCGAAGAACCTTGCCGCCCCCCAGGAGCCCCGGGCAAACCGGACATCCTGCATTACCGGCGGTCACTAACTGCCAATGAGAAGATTTCACTATTTCTGCTAATTAGTAATTAGTATAATCTCCAAGGAGATCCTGCGTCATTTCGTAGTCCAGGCAGAAAGAGCAGATCGAAAAGAGCGGCGTGGGAAGTGACCCGGACGCCCGCGAAGCGCGTGACCCCGCCGGGTTAGTCCCTGCCGGGCGTCTGACCATCCGGTGGATTGGTGGGGGTAACCGGCCCGGTACCGGACGCAGGGCCGGGTGCTGGCGTCATGGCGCCGGGCACCGGTCCGGAAGCGGCCGGCGTGCCCGTGATCGGATTGCCAGGACCGAGTTCAGAGAGGGTTCCGGATTTTTTATCATTGTCCCGTTGCTCGGCACCGGGTTGAGAACTGATTCCGGATTTTTTGTCCGTGCCCGGTGGATTGGAACCGGACTAAGGAACGGTTCCGGTTTTTTTCCCCGTGTCAGGCTGATCAGCTCCGGGCTGGGGGCCGGAGGGTGGTACCGGGCCAGGACCCGGCAGCCCGGCACCGGCTATCGTTACCGGCAGCGGAGAGCCGTCCCGATCGAGCTCGACGAGCTCGTCATCCAGGACCCGGAAGAAGCGGTACGCGTACCGGGGCGAGCAGAGCCAGAGCTCGCGGGAGATCTCCCGCGAAGACGCGATGATCCGGATCTCCGCGATCTCCGCCCCGAGGTCCCGTTCGATCTCCCGTATCGAACAGCCGAGCCTGCGGACGCACCTGAGTGCCACCTTTGTCACGATGCCCGGGCTCAGGATCTCAAAATTACAGATCGCTCCGGGCTCGCGCACGTAATGCTGGACCAGTCCCCGCTTCTCCGCGATCGGCTCCGCGAACCCGAGGGCGCGAACCGGTATGCGCCCCCGGGTCATGCGGTATCTCCGGGTAGAGACGATCCGTCCGTGCACCAAAGTTTGTCGATGAAATTTCCCGGCATCCTGCCGGGCGGAATGCATGCCGGCCCGGCAGCTACAGCAATTTTCTCCTCTTTCACGTCTATAAAGCTCACTCCAATCATTCAACCACTCGTCCTGGCCATACGAGACACCAGCCTTCAACAACTGCCGCAGGATTCGCGCGGGCCAGATATTGTATTCTTAATGTATTATATACAAAAATATATATGACTACCTGAACCCGCAAATGTTTACGAAAGTTCGGACGAGTCATCATTCGATCGCATAACAGTAACCGGGAACCAAAGAAGAATAGGGAATAAAAAAATGTACCCGGGTGTGGCACCGGCTTTCTTCCGGATACATTTTTTCCGGAGCCGTATGCAAAAGATTTCCGGTCTGTTCACTCAGTCTGTTCACTGCGGGTTTTCAACGAACTTCATCGCGTTTGCATAGGCATTCCGGCCGGTATATTCAGCAACAACCTTTTCCCCGTCACTGATAGCGACGATTGGCTCGTTGTCCCGGACGAGAAAGAAGAGTTCGAGGAGATCGATCTCGGCGATCTTCAGGCCGTGGACAAGCGCGGACGCAGGCTCCAGTTCAAGGCGCTCCCTGAGAAGATCATCCGGGGCAGTCCGGAAGGAGTGATAGAATGCCTGGTACGCGTTGAGCAGGTCGGAGACCAGCAGTTCGCTCTGCAGGTCCGCATCAAGAGAGCCTATCCGTATCGAGAGGCAGACCACATCGTCCTCGCAGTCATCGAGGAGTTTGTCGGCTGTGGCAACCAGCGTGGGATACGGGACTACCGAACGGTCAGTACTCATTGCCACGTATTGGTTGCGGAGGATAAAAAAATCGCTGAAGACCGCACCCCTGTGCAGCCCGGGACAACAACCCTTATTCACCTCCGCATGGAATGAATACAGGTGAAAGAAGAGGATGCGGACTGGCTGGTCTACCACCTGATCCCCCCGGCATCACCGGCCAGCGTGGAGATGCTTGTCGACAAGAGCGGGCTTGGCCGGTCATCAGTCGAAGCCTCCCTGGTACGCCTTGACCGCTCCTGCCTCATCGAGCGGGACGGGGAACAGGTACGGGTGCTGACGTTCGGCGAGTCCCTCATCCGGAACCAGGCAAAATATGATGACAGTCTCCCGTTCACCATCGAAAACGGCGTGGTAAAGCAGAGGAAGACCTGACATGCCGGCACGCGAGGTTGTTATTCTCCGGATCGGCCACCGTCCCGAACGCGACCAGCGCGTCACCACCCATGTCGGCCTGACCGGGCGGGCGCTGGGCGCGGCGGGGATGTACCTTGCTGCATCCGACAAGGGGGTTGTCCGGAGCATCGCGGACGTTGTGGAGCGCTGGGGCGGGGACTTCTTCTGCGAGGATAACGTGAAGTGGCGCTCCTGCATAAAGGAGTGGAAGGCCTCCGGGGGAACGGTCGTCCACCTGACGATGTACGGCCTGAACCTGCCGGACGTTGTCAGCGGGATACGGCCGCATGAAAAGATACTCGTCATTGTCGGGGCAGAGAAAGTGCCCGGCGAGATTTACGGCCTTGCCGACTACAATGTGGCCGTCACTGCCCAGCCCCATTCCGAGATCTCGAGCCTGGCGCTCTTCCTCGACCACCTCTTCTCCGGGGAGGAACTGCGGAACGAGTTTCCCGGGGCGCAGATCCGCATCGTGCCGTCAAAAGCCGGAAAGCAGACGGAGGAACGGTGAAGGGGAGGGTCCTGGTCGCCGGCTTTGCGACACGCCACGTCGCACAGTCGGCATATCGTGCAGGGTATGAAGTGTGTGCCGTCGATCACTTCTGCGACCAGGACCTGGGGTGGTGCACCCGGGACCGGGAGAAGTTCGAGGCCCTCGAAGACCTTCCCGGGGCGATCGACCGGATGGCACGGCGCCATGCATTTGACCTGTTCGTCACAACGTCCGGGGCAGAAGACCTGCCGGTGACGATCCCGCTCTGCGGGACCCCCCGGGAGAAGATCGCACGGTTTCTCGACAAGCTGGATACCCAGCATTTTTTTGAGCAGCTGGACGTCCCGGTCCCCCGGCTCATGGGGGCCGGGGAGTTTCCCGCCATGGTCAAGCCCCGGAGAGGAGCCGGCGGGTGGCGGAATGCAGTTGTTCAGAACGCAGAAGAGCTGCGTGCCTGGGAATCGCTCTACCCTGATGTCCCCTCCATCCGCCAGGAACTGGCCAGGGGCGTGCCCGCGAGTGTCTGCTGTATCACGGACGGTGTCGGCGCGCGGGCCGTTGCCACGAACGAGCAGTTCCTCCAGGGCAGGGGAGAGTCGGTATTCGGTTTCTGCGGTTCGGTAACACCGTTCGGCCACCCGCTCCATGCACGCATGGTCGCAGCTGCCGAACGGATCGCAGCAGCGAGCGGCTGCAGCGGGACCATCGGGATCGATTTCGTGGCCGGTGACGGGGAGGCATGGGCAATTGAGGTGAACCCGCGCTTCCAGGGGACGGTCGATACGGTCGAGATGGCGTGCGGGTGCAACCTGTTCCAGCTCCATGCAGATGCCTGTGCGGGAAGACTCCCGGACTCCGTACCACCCCCGAACCAGGTGGCTGCCCGAAGGATCCTCTTCGCAGAGCGGGACCTGACCGTCAACGCCGACCTTGCACAGCTGAAGGGCCTCGTTGCCGACATCCCGTGGCCCGGAACCCGATTTGAGGAAGGGCAGGCAGTTGTCAGCGTGTACGGCAGCGGTGCCACCCGCACGGAAGCGCTGTCGGTGCTGGATAAGCATATTACTACCGTCCGACAATATATGCGCTGATGGATCCAACCGAAGAAACGCTGAACGATCCGGCAATACGTGCGTACCTCCACCGCCTTGTCGGCGATGAAGGGCTCAATCTTCTCGAACGCTTCCCAAAAGAGGGGGAACACAGCGACGAAGATCTCGCAGCAAGTACGGGTATCAACTTAAACTCGGTACGGCACACGCTCTATACCCTCTATGAAAAGCGGCTCGCCGAGTACCACCGGATCAAGAACAATGAGACCGGCTGGCTCACCTATCTCTGGCAGCTCCGGACCGACCGGATCTATGATGCGATCCGGGAGGACATGGGGCTCGTCCTTGAGAAACTCTCCCGGAGGGAACGGTTCGAAGAGGAGAACGACTTCTACATCTGCAAAGAGTGTCACCTCATCTTCACGTTCCCCCTCGCAATGAACAGCGATTTCCGCTGCCCCGACTGCGACCAGCCGCTGGGGCATTTCGACAACGAGATGCTCTTAAAATCCCTCAAGCTCAGGATAGAAGCGATAAAAAAGTCACTCGGCCATGCCTGACCGGAAGCAGAAAAGGTACGAAGATCTTCTGCACGGGGCAGGGTGCAGCCCGAAAGTCATAGCCCACTGCAGGGCTGTACGGGAGTGCGCATGCGGATATGCCGGGCACAACCCTGAGGTGGATGCCGGTCTTGTGGAAGAAGGTGCGATGCTCCATGATATCGGACGGAGCAGGACCCATTCTATCCTGCACGCCCAGGCAGGTGCGGACCTCCTCCGCGAACAGGGGTTTCCCGAGGCAGTCGCCCGGATTGTCGAGTGCCATACCGGCGCCGGCCTCACCGCCGACGAGTGTACGCTGCTTGGGCTCTCTCCCCGGGACTGCATGCCGGTGACGACCGAGCAGAAGATTGTAACACACTCCGATAACCTGATTGCCGGCCGGAAACAGGAGAGTATTGAGAGTCTGCCTGGCCTCCGCGTTTACGCTTCCACGGAAAGCCCGAAAGCGGATGTACCGTCTTTCCCTCGAAGTCGAGCTGCTGTGCAGCTGAAAAGAGAACCGGTTCTGAACCGGTATGAATTTTTTCAGATAATGACCTGTTTTACCTGAGGCAGCGCCCGGATCTGTTCGACCACGCCTGCCGGGGGAGCCTCCTCTATGATGATGACCAGTTTCGGCTCTTCGGAAAACTGGGGGTCGGTAACGAAGATCTGGCGGATTGCAACGGAGTGCTCGGACAGCACCCTGACTGCCGCACCAACGATGCCCCGCTCACTGGCATTCTTCGGCAGGACCGTGATGACAAAGAACCCCAGCGATTCTGCGACCCTGCTCAGGTCCGGCGTTGCCCGCATGTTGAGAAAGATGTCCCGCAGCATCGGGCGCTCAAGGATGCGCCGCGCGGTGGAGTCCACGACCCTCCGGTCGGAACCGATCACCTTGGCTACGGCAGTTGCCGGCACTTCGATCCCGTTGCAGCTGATCCGCCCGTCTTCCGTTACCCCAAACCCGTTCTCCAGGAGGAACCTCACCACGCGATTCTGCGAGGGCGAGTCGGCAAATTCGTGGATGATATCTGACCACATACTCACCACTGGGTATGACGCTTATAAATATACATCTATGTTCCCCATGCTGCACCAGTGCCGGTGAATTCACGCGTTTTTTATTCTGCCCAGATAAACGGGGATGCAGGCTCGTATTCGTTCAGATATTCTGCATCCCACAGATCGTTCCAGCATTGTTCCGGATCTTGTTTCCGTATCCCGCATCAACTTACATAAGATTTTATTAGATAGACAACCTCTTTGATATGGCACAGAGCGAGGGTAGCCAAGCCAGGTCAAAGGCGCTAGGTTGAGGGCCTAGTCTCGTAGGAGTTCTTGGGTTCGAATCCCATCCCTCGCATCCGGCTCTAAGGGTCAAATCTTTTCTCAAAGTGTTCAGAATCCTAATTCCCTGAGAAGTTTTAAGATAACCCCTAAGACTGAATTTAATGTGTTCAGCGAAAGGAGTTCTAGTTCATCCCCTCCTGAAACCGTCGGGTTTCACCACATCAAACCTGAGTACGCCACTCGTTCGCTCACGAAAGCTCTGCATGATGGTCGAATCACCGATGATGACCGTACTCTTATCGAAAACCACGTTGCATGGGTCGCGGTAACCAGTGTTATCTCCGGCACAGTATCCGGTGCCGGAAATTCCGGAGAGCGGTTCCAGGGCGTGCAAGTTGTTCATCTCTCTGTATCACTGCCGTTTTGCGAATTTTCCTGAGAACCCTGCCAGTATTTCTGCAGCCACTTTATATGCAGATCAGATTCTACTGCTGCATTCTGCATGCATTATATTCCCGGCCGCTGCAACCATTTCCAGAGAGGGATGTACTGGATATCTCCCTTAATACCGAACCATTCTTCAGTCTTCGTCCTCTCTTCATCCATGGTGAGGATGATGCGTTTTTTGCAGGCAAGATCCCGGCCTGCAGTCAGGAGCGCATTGACTTCACGGCGTCGTGTCTTTTCATCCTCCAGATCGGTACAGACTTGGATCAGTACGACCACTTTCCCGCTTTTATGGAGAACAAAATCGACTTCTTGTTGCTGTGCATTCTTCCAGTAGTACAGGTTCAGGTTGCCGGGAAGTTCGAGCTCGTGGAGTGCAATTGCTACAAGGTTTTCCATGAGGTTTCCGTGATTATGGGAAAACCGGAATCCTTTGGCAACGACAAACCCGTTATCGATGCAATAGATCTTCCTGTTTGAGAGTACCTGTTCCTTTACCTTGAACGAGAATCTTGGGACGGAAAAAAAGAGGAACGCCTCTTCAAGGTAATCAAGGTATTTCCGTACGGTCTGGTCACTTTTGCATCCTGTCACCCGGGAGAGTCGGTGGACAGAATATTCTCCCGCCACGTTGGAACAGAGATACTGGGCGAGATCCCCCAATCCCTGCGGGGACCGGACCCGGTAGCGCCGTATGATATCCTTGTATACAACTGCATCGAAAAGCCGGAGGAGGTATTCTTTTTTATCGATCATTGTTGTCAGGAGCTCGGGAAATCCCCCGGTGACAGAATATTCTGCAAGGTGTGAACGGTATTCGCTTTCAGTAAATTCTCCCCGTTTTGTCCTGAGGAATTCAGCAAACGAGAAGGGAAAAATGGTTGTTACCGTGTGCCGCCCGGTAAGGTGTGTCGCGAGTTCTTTACTGAGCAGATGGGCATTGCTCCCGGTTATATACAGCGTGTAACCCTGCCGTGCGAGACGGTTCGCCAAGAGTTCCCATCCCTGTATATTCTGTATCTCATCGAGCAGGAGCGTTTTTGATCCGGTATAGAGTTCAGCTACTGCGGTAAGGATGTCAGGGATTTTGTCTGCATTATTGAGTTCTTCATCGTCGAAATTTACATAGCCGAACGGGCCCTGAGCCATGAGGTGCCGGGTTATGAAAAATGATTTGCCTGCCCGGCGCGGACCAATTACAATTCTGACGAGCCGACTGTTTCCCTCGCGGATTTCTGCGGTTCGTTCTATATACGGCTCCCGACTGCGGAGATCCAGTTCGCGTTTCTGCTGTAAAAGAGCGTCCCTGACTGTCATCGCATGTTGTATACTATCATAATACAAAAAAGTAGATAAAATTTTGTATTGTGATTTTTTATTATAGGGGAGATCTGACCGATCTTATACTACCCGGCACCAATTCCACAAAGAGTAAATCGGCTGAAATTGTCCTGTTATGTTAAAGAACAACGATGCCCTCGGGAAATATCGTGACAGGCATCCCTCCGGTCGGGCACCGTTCACGAATACTTCCTTGGAAGATGTTCCCACCGGTGCCCCCCCGTGAAAACAGATGTAATCACCATGTTCGTAAAAATACCCGATTATAACGTGTTTTCCGGCATTTTTCAAAAAACGGACTCCACGGCCCTTTCCGTGGCCGATCGTCCCGGAAACCGATCCGAAATACCTCCCGTTTTCCGGGGCTGCTGCAGGGCCGCTATTTTGCAGGGTCAAAAACGCAGGAAAACAATTTGTCCGGGAAAAAACGCAAGTAAAACACTATTTTTTCATGGGCGTGGACATCGCTTCCTGTGGAACCGGAAGACGGGATCGGGAACCGGGGAATCGGGGGCTGGTTCGGGGCCGGATTTGGCGTGGGGATCGTAAGTCCCTCCCCACTCTATTTTTCGAACTGCCCGGGACCGTATCCTGACTAAGCCCGTAAAGGCCTCCGGTTATCCTGTCTTGAGGAGCGGTCAGGACATATTCAAAAAAAATCGAAAAAATCTGACCGACTTTTTTCAAGCTTGACACTCCACGCCGGTTTATCCAGACTAACATCACGACAATTAAAACAGATTCGATTTAAATATCTCAAATTCTTAATTATACACGGATTTCTCATGAAAGTAGTAATCTTGGCGGGGGGTCTGGGGACACGGCTCCGTGAAGAGACGGAATACCGGCCAAAACCGATGGTCCAGATTGGCAATAGACCGATATTATGGCATATAATGAAAATTTACAGTTATTACGGATTTAAAGATTTTATCATCTGCCTGGGGTATAAAGGCGCCATGATCAAGGACTATTTTTTGAATTATGAGGTCATGAACAGCGATTTTACGGTAAACCTGGGGGACCGCTGTAATATTACGCTCCATAACGACCACACAGAGCGCGACTGGAATGTCACCCTTGCTGAAACCGGTGAAAGATCACAGACCGGCGCACGGGTTAAAAAGATTGAAAAATATATCGATGACGATACATTCATGCTGACGTACGGCGATGCTGTGGCGAATATCGATATCAGCAAACTTTTTGCATTTCACCGGTCCCATGGAAAGATCGGGACTGTCACCGGAATACACCCGGTGTCCCGGTTTGGCGAACTGTGTACTGATTCCCACTGTGTAAAACAATTCAGTGAGAAGCCACAAACGATGGGTGGTTTTGTCAGCGGGGGTTTCTTCGTTTTCAGGAAGGATTTCTTTTCCTACCTGGATGACCATGACACCTGTATACTCGAGAAGGAACCCATAGAACAATTGGCGGCAGATAATGAACTCATGATGTTCCCCCATGAAGGGTTCTGGCAGTGCTGCGACACCTACCGGGAACTGGAACTTCTCAACTCCCTGTGGCAAACCCCGGATGCCCCATGGAGAGTATGGGATGATTAATCTCCATTCTCCACGCACTATACCTAAACGGAGTACCAGGTAGTGAAATCCGAACAGATCCGGGAGTATTTAAGAAAGCATTCCCTGCTCGATCAGTTCCCAAAATTTGCCTGCGTCGGGATCCTGAATACTATTGTCGGTTACGGCGCATTTTTCATCCTTTCGGATTATTTCTATTATCTCCTTGCGCTTATCCTGTCGCATATCATCGGGGTAACCCATAGTTTTCTCTGGAACAAATTCTGGGTGTTCAAATCAAAACAGTTCAAGATTCTTGAATTTGCAAAATTTAATTTTGTATACCTTTTTGTCCTGCTTGCCAACATGGTGACATTATATATCAGCGTCTCCATTTTCACCTTCAATCCCAAGATCGCGCAACTTGCAATTCTGCCATTAATTACCTTAATTAGTTATGCTGGACAAAAATATTTCAGTTTCAGACAGATTACCGAAAAAAAGTGCTGATCTTATTGCCGAAGGGGACTAGGTATGAAAAATGAACATTTCTGGAGAAACCGGCCGGTTTTTGTTACCGGCTGTACCGGCCTGCTTGGTTCCTGGATGTCCCAGGCACTTGCTGAGAGGAGGGCACAGGTCACAGGTCTCATCAGGGATACGACGCCTCAGTCGCACCTGTACCTTTCCGGGACGATAAACAGGATCACGACGGTCCGGGGCGAGATCGAGGATTATGCCCTTATTGAACGTGCGCTCAATGAATATGAGATCGAGACGGTTTTCCACCTGGGCGCCCAGACCATCGTGACTACGGCAAACCGCGGGCCCGTCTCCACATTCAAATCCAATATCGAGGGAACCTGGAATATTCTTGAAGCTTGCCGTAATGTTCCGACAGTCCGGAGAATTGTCGTTGCATCCAGTGATAAAGCCTACGGGGATCAGAAAAATTTACCCTATGACGAGAGTACCCCTCTTGAAGGACGTCATCCCTACGATGTTTCGAAAAGTTGTGCCGATCTCTTGTGCCGGTGCTACTTTGAGACCTATAACCTTCCGGTCTGTGTGACGCGATGCGGCAATTTTTACGGTGGCGGGGATCTCAATTACAACAGGATTGTCCCGGGAACCATCCGTTCGGTATTTTATAATGAAAATCCGGTGATCCGCAGTGATGGTACGTTTTTGCGGGATTACTTCTACATCAGGGACGGGGTAGAATCCTATCTTCATCTGGCAGAAAAGATGGATGATAAACGGTTGCTGGGAGAGGCATTTAACTTCAGTACCGAATCGCCCAAGTCGGTCATCGAAATTGTCAATGATATCCTGAGGATCATGAAGAGTCCCCTGAAACCGGTGGTATTGAACCAGGCGACGAATGAAATAAAAGATCAGTACCTTTCTGCACAGAAAGCCAGAAAAATGTTGAACTGGTCACCCGGATATGCATATGAAGAAGGGCTGAAAGAAACGATCGAGTGGTACCGGGATTTTTTCAGGATGCAGGTGCGATAATTCTATGAAAAAATTAATCAGTATCGTTATTCCGGCGTACAATGAAGAAGAAGTGCTGGATGAGCTCAAACGCCGGCTCCAGAACGTCATGAATAATTGCAGCAATTATGATTTTGAAGTCATAATCGTAGAAAACGGGTCCTGGGATTCCTCCTTTGAAAAATTAGTTCATATCCATGCGGAAGATCCCAGATTCAAAATTATCCAGCTCTCCCGTAATTTCGGGTGTGATGGGGGTGTAACTGCCGGTTTGCAGTATGCCCGGGGGGATGCGGCGGTGATAATGTGCGCAGATCTGCAGGATATTCCGGAATTAATTCCCGAACTTATCAAAAAATGGGAAGAGGGTTTTGAGATCGTATACGCGATCGTACAGGAGCGGGTCGGGATATCTGTCGGGAGGCGTATCTCTTCGCAACTATTCTATAAAATTTTTAGCAGACTGACGAATAATACGATGCCCGAGAATGCGAGTGATTTCAGACTCATCGATAAAAAAGTCTTACGAGCGGTAAACCGGATCGGAGAAACAAACCGTTTGTTACGGGGGATAATAGCATGGACGGGTTTTAAACAGACGGGTATCCCGTTTGAACGTCCGCCCAGATTTGCCGGTGAATCGAAAGCGGATTTTATCACAATATTTAAACTGGCATTAAACGGGATTTTTTCTTTTTCTGATATCCCGCTGAAAATAGCAACGGTCCTGGGATTTGTCATATCCGCGTTATCTTTTCTCCTTCTTTTTATCGAAATAGCGTTGTATCTGATCTATGGCCGTGAAGTACCCGGGATTGCAACGATCATCTTTGTGATCTCATTCTTATTCGGCATGTTATTCCTGATATTGGGTGTAATGGGGGAGTATATATCCAGGATATATGATGAATCAAAAAAACGGCCTTTGTATATCGTTCGTGAGGAAATCGGGTTTGGAGATTGAATCCAACCACCCGCATTTTCTGGAAAATCGCAAAAATGCCGTGAGATCTCTACGTATATGATTACTCTATTCCAGGAAATGGTGGTGTGATCCTCAAAAGTTTACGAATCTGTGAGCGGGATAGGAGGGAGTATATGTTTATACCTGATGATTACCCAATTTTGTATAAAGTATCAGGTGTGGCCAATGAAAATTCGCGTCGCTGATTACATCACTTCAAAATTATACGATGCCGGCGGAGAATGTGTTTTTTTAATTGCCGGGGGAATGATAATGCATCTCACCGATGCACTGCTGCAGCACAAAAATCAGAAATTCATATGCTGCCATCATGAACAGGCAGCGGTAATGGCTGCAGAAGCATATGGGAGGGCAACGGGAAAACTCGGGGTTGCATACGTGACTGCCGGCCCCGGGGCACTCAATACTCTCACGGGTGTTGTCGGGGCATATGTTGATAGTTCCCCCTGCATTATCGTCTCCGGTCAGTCGAAAGTATCCCAGGCAAAAATTCAGGGGCCCCGCCAATTTGCCCTTCAGGGTTTCAATACCTTGCCGATTTTTCAAAATGTCACTAAATATGCCGTAATGCTGGACGATGTATCCCGGGTAAAATATGAGATCGAAAAATGCATTTATCTTGCAAAATCCCCCCGTGTCGGGCCGGTCTGGATTGAATGCCCCATTGATATCCAGGGGGCTTCATTCGACCCCGACGACTTTGAAGGATATATTCCCCCGGCACCTCAGGACCCTCGAAAATCAGATCTCCGGAAACAGATCCGGTTGGTTGCTGACAGTATCAGAAACAGTCGCAGGCCATGCCTTCTTGCAGGTGCGGGAGTCCGGCTCGCAGGTGCAATAGAGGAATTTCACCAGTTCGCAGATACTGTAAAAATTCCTGTTATGACATCCCGTCTGGGAATGGACCTGATAGATCACAACCATCCCCTGTTTGTGGGGAGACCCGGAACCTATGGAGACCGGGCCAGTAATTTCACCATCCAGAATTCAGACCTTTTTTTAAGTGTCGGTTGCAGACTGGCAATTGGTCTTGTCAGTTATCAGTACGAGAACTTTGCACAATACGCAAAAAAAATAATCGTGGACATCGATGAGAAAGAACTTTCAAAACCCTCAATTATTCCTGACATCGCAATTCAGGCAGACGCAAAGGCATTTTTCATTGAACTGAACAGGGAACTGTCAGATTTTCAATTCGATAATGTACCCTGGATCTCCCAGACACAGAACTGGAAAAATAAATACCCCGTGGACTTACCCGAGTATGGCAATAAAACCGGCGGGATAAATTCCTATCATTTCTACACGATGCTCTCCCGGAACGCTCCTGAAGACGCCCTGTTTCTGGTCGATACCGGGTCCTGTTTCCATGCATATGCGCAGGCATTCCAGGTAAAATACGGTCAGCGCCACATTATCACCGGAGGGCTCTCAACGATGGGCTACATGCCGGCAGCGATTGGGGTGGCCGCTGCAAATCCGGGAAAAAACGTGTACTGCATAACCGGTGATGGATCTCTCCAGATGAATATTCAGGAACTTCAGACAATTGTGTATAATTCACTTCCAATAAAATTAATCGTTTTGAATAATAATGGATATCTTCTCATCCGGTTGACCCAGGACAATTTCCAGGGAGGGCGTTATATCGGTACAGATAAAAAGAGCGGTGTCAGCTTCCCGGATCTGGAGAAAATCGCAATGGCATATGGAATGAAATACCTGAAACTGTCGCAGTCCGGGGATCTGAACCTGCAGATAAAACGGATATTCGCCGAATCCGGGCCGATGATGTGTGAGGTTATCAGTCCGGCAGATCAGGTGTTGATCCCGAGAGTGACCTCGAAGATCCTTGAAGACGGAAGTATGATCTCAATGCCTTACGATGATATGTTTCCTTTTTTACCGAGAGAAGAATATCTGGAAAATTCCGTGAGAGATAAAATACTTTGATTTTCGCCGGCGCGAGGAGAACGGAACGACCCTTTTTGGTGGAAAGATGAAAAAACTGAAAGTTGCAATTCTTGGCAGCGGCAATATCGGGACCGATTTACTGGTCAAAACCATGCGCTCCCAGGTTATTGAATGTACATTATTTATCGGGCGCCATTTAAACTCCCCCGGAATGAATAAGGCCAACAGTATGGGAGTCAAAACTTCGGATCTCAGTATCGAGGCGATAGAACGAAATCCTGATTCGTGTGATCTGGTCTTCGATGCAACTTCCGCTCTCGATCATAAGAAACACTGGGCTGTTCTGAAAAAGATGAATAAAACGGTCATCGATATGACGCCATCCGGTATTGGGGAGATGTGTATTCCCGCGATCAATATTGAAAATTGCCTCCGGTTTGACAATGTAAATATGGTTACCTGCGGGGGCCAGGCATCCATCCCCCTTGCCCACGTGATAGGAAAAACCCAGGAGAATGTCAGATATATTGAGGTGGTCTCAAGCATCGCTTCGCGGAGCGCCGGGCCGGCAACAAGGATGAATCTGGATGAATATGTTGAGACTACAGAAAAGGGAATAAAAAAATTTTCCGGTTGTAACGACACAAAGGCAATCCTTATATTAAACCCTGCTCAGCCATGTGTTGATATGCAGACCACGATTTTTGCCAAAGTTGAAAAGCCGGACATGAAACGTCTCAAGGCAGAAGTCGATACCATGGTTTCCAGGATCCAGGAATATGTACCGGGGTATACGTTACTCGTTTCTCCCTTAATTGAGTCCAACCGCATTGTAATCATGGTAAAAGTGCAGGGATTAGGAGATTATCTGCCAAAATATGCAGGAAATATGGATATCATCAACTGTGCAGCAATTGCGATGGCCGAACGATATGCCAGAAAAACGTTAACGGTTCCGGGGAGTTAATATCCGGAGGAATTTTCATGTCTAAAATTTTAATTCACGATGTAACATTGAGAGATGGCAATCACGCTATAAGCCATAAAATGACCGCTCACCAGATCGCCGTATATGCATCCGCAGCAAATGCAGCGGGAATACCTGCCGTCGAGGTAGGTCACGGAAATGGTATTGGTGCATCTTCGTTGCAGGTTGGTGAAAGCGCAATCGACGATGAAGCGATGCTGCGGGAAGCAAAGAAAAATCTGACCCGGTCCAAACTTGCCATCCATGTTATCCCGGGATTTGCAACTATCAACAAAGATCTGAAAAGGGCTCTTGACTTGGGAGTGGATGTAGTCAGAGTCGCTGCCCATTGCACAGAAGCTGATCTCACCCAGCGTCATATCAACTTCGTACGGGACCGGGGAAAAGAGGTCTACGGGGTTCTCATGATGAGCCACATGGCATCAAAAGAGACGCTGGTTGAAGAAGCACAAAAGATGGAATCGTATGGCGCAGAAGGGGTCATACTATTTGACTCGGCGGGTGCTTATGTGCCCGATGAGGTCAGCGAACGCATCTCGCTGCTTGTAAGCAGTCTAAATATACCTGTCGGCTTTCACGCCCATAATAATCTGGGACTGGCAATCGCAAATTCAATCGCTGCTGCCCAGGCCGGAGCGACGATCATCGATGGTTCTGCACGGGGGTTTGGTGCCGGTGCCGGGAATGCCCAGATAGAAGCAGTGGTCGCGGTTTTGGAAAAACTTGGATATTCCACGGGAATTGATCTTTATAAAATCCTCGATGCATCGGAGATTGCTGAAACGGATCTGATGAAAGAGATCCCAAGAATTCGTTCTTTAAGTATTATCAGTGGGCTTTCCGGGGTATTTTCTGCATTTTCCAAACCGGTAGAGAGAATTTCAAAGGAATATAATGTCGATCCACGGGATGTTTTTTTTGAACTCGGTCGCCGCCAGGTAGTGGCAGGCCAGGAGGACATGATCATTGAAGTTGCTTCGGAGCTCTCTGCGAAAAGGGGTGGGAAGAAACCATGAGCCTGACACCGAAAGAGATTGTCCAGGAAGATTGTAAACGGGTCACTGCAGGCCAGGCATCCCTTCTGGAGCCCCTGAGAAATGAGCGTATTCTGATAACCGGCGGGACGGGTTTCATGGGGACTTGGCTATCGGAAATAATCATGTATCTGAATGATAATTTTGATTTTAATACCCATATTACCCTGTTATCGAGCAGAGCACATAGTTTTAAAGACAGAGTTCCCCACATCGCATCACGCCGGGATGTGGATTTGATCGAACGGGACATCCGGAATCTCACGGACATTCCCAGCAATATATCGTGGATCATCCATGCCGCTGCCAATCCTGACAGCCGTACCCATGCGTCTGATCCGCTCAGGACTATCGATGTCATTGTGAACGGGACACGTGCTGTGCTTGAATATGCGGCCAGACTCCCGGATGTGAAAAAGATTTTGAACATCAGCTCCGGCCAGGTATATGGAGCCCAGCCCTGGGAGATACCGGGAATTCCCGAGACCTTTATCGGGAGCCTCGACTGCAGCGCTTTCAATGCTTCATATCCGGAGTCCAAAAGGATGGCAGAGACGATATGTTCAGTGTACCGGAACCAGCAAAGACTGCCCCTCGTCAATGCACGACCTTTCGCTTTCATCGGGCCATACCAGTACCTGGATCGACCATGGGCGATCAATAATTTTATCCGGGATGGTCTGCTTGGCGGGCCGATACGTATCCTCGGGGACGGACAGACGGTCCGCAGTTATATGTATCCCAGCGATATGGCCTGGTGGCTGCTGAACATACTCGTTCGGGGCTCTGTCGGGGCGAATTACAATGTGGGGAGTCCGGAAGCAGTAACCCTGCAGGAACTTGCTCAGAAAATTTCCGGGCAATTTCCAAAATCCCCACAGATTGTTACCGGATTATCCCGCGATACATTATTAAGAAGTTCAAAATTCGTACCGGATATCGGGTTAGCTGAAAAGAAACTTGGATTAAAAATTACCCTTGACCTGGATACGGCAATCAGACGGACCATCCTCTGGAACCAGATGGTGCCCCGGAAAGGAGATTGAGCGTCCGATCGGTCAGTCGTTATCCGGGTGAGGGGACTAAATCGACGTTATCGGGTGATGTCGGATGAAAAATGATAAGAAAACGGTTTTCATTACCGGATCCACCGGATTTATCGGAAAAAACATTGTCGAATATTTGAAGGATAATTATATCCTGCTTACCCCGCCCCATAAAGATCTGAACCTTTTTTCCCAGAAGGATGTGCGAACGTTTTTCTTACGAAATGAAATCGACTGCGTAATTCATTGCGCGAATTTCGGAGGAACCAGAAAGACACCGGGATGCGGGGAGGTAATTGAAAAGAATATGCGAATGTTTTTCAATCTCGCAGAAAACCAGGATCGGTTCCAGACCCTGATTCATATGGGATCCGGGGGGGAATACCATAAATGCCGGAATATCCGGAAGATACCGGAAGGGGAATTCGGGAGCCGGATTCCTACAGAAGAACATGGTTTTTCCAAATATCTTATCTCAAAATACATCGGACAAACAGAAAATATGTATTGCCTCCGGTTATTTGGGATATTCGGGAAATACGAGGATTATGAATTCAAGTTCATATCAAATGCGATCCTGAAAAACCTTCTCTCTATGCCAATCACCATACGACAGAACGTATACTTCAGCTGGCTTTTCATCGAAGATTTTTTGAAAATTCTCGACTATTTCCTGACCCATAAACCCAAATATTCTTCATATAATATCACCCCGCCCGATCCAATAGATCTTGTTTCTATCTCGGAACTCATTAATTCCATTTCAGATTTCACGTCTGAAATTATCGTTGAGAATGAAGGGTTGAACTATGAATATAGCGGGAGTAACAGACGATTGAGCGAAGAAATCCCGGGACTGGCATTCACCCCAATGAAATCAGCGTTGAAAGATTTGATCAGATATTACCAGAAAATACTCCCCGGAATAGATCCCGATGCAATCCGAAAAGATGCATACGCCGCATCCTGCAGGATTAAACCAATCGCCAACAAGGAGTTGTGACTGACCTATGGACCCTGAAAAACTGCGGAAAGAAATTTTTGAAAAGGTGAAAGAATATCATATCCTGAAAAAGAGAGCCGAAGTTTTTATACCCGGAACGTCCCCCGTACCTTATGCCGGCCGGGTCTACGATGAGAAAGAACTTATCAGCCTTGTTGACGCGTCTCTCGATTTCTGGCTCACCACCGGACGCTATGCAGATCGGTTTGAAAAAGATCTGGCTGCATTTCTCGGTGTGAACTATTGCCTCCTGACAAATTCCGGCTCTTCCGCAAATCTTCTTGCCGCCTCTGCGCTCACCTCCCCCAAGCTTGGTGAAAAGAGATTGAAACCCGGCGATGAAGTCATTACAACGGCCTGCGGTTTCCCCACGACACTCAACCCCATCCTCCAGAATAATCTGGTCCCGGTCTTTCTGGATGTGGACCCGGGAACGTATAATATCCAGGCCGATCTCATCGAAGGTGCAATTTCTGACAAGACAAAAGCGATCATGGTCCCGCATACGCTGGGGAATCCCGCGGATCTGGACACCATCATGGACATGGTGCAAAAATATGATCTCTGGTTCATCGAAGACAATTGCGATGCCCTCGGCTCCCGGTACAAGGGAAAATTCACCGGGACTTTCGGACACATCTCTACTTTCAGTTTCTATCCGGCACACCATATCACCATGGGGGAAGGGGGTGCCGTATGCACAGACGATCCCTCGCTCAGGAAAATAATCGCCTCGTTCCGCGACTGGGGCCGGGACTGCTGGTGCGATCCCGGCTGCGATAATTCCTGCGGGAAACGCTTTGACTGGCAGCTGGGAGATCTCCCTAAGGGATACGATCACAAGTACATCTATTCCCATATCGGGTACAATCTCAAGGTTACCGATATGCAGGCTGCAATCGGTGTCGAGCAGCTCAGGAAATTGCCAGATTTTATTGAGAGAAGAAGAGAGAATTTCAAAGTCCTGTCTCAGGGACTGAAAAGATACGAGAAGTATTTGATCCTTCCCCATGCAACACCGCACTCGGATCCCAGCTGGTTTGGGTTTCCCATTATGGTGAGGGAGGATGCCCCGTTCAATCGTGACGGGATTGTCAGATATCTGGAAGAGCACAGGATCGCTACCCGGATGCTCTTTGGAGGGAATCTTCTCAAGCAGCCGGCGTATGCAGATATGAAGTACCGGGCACCCGGTGCTCTTGTGAACACCGATCTCGTGATGGATAACCTGTTCTGGATTGGAGTGTCCCCGAAATTGACGGATGAGATGATGAAATATGTGCTGGATAAATTCGACGAATTTATCTCAATGAAAATTCGGCATTCTGGGGAATATACTCCCCCGCACTAATTAATAGATTATACACTATTTTGAATGTATATCCAATTTGATCTGACTTCTCACAACCGTTTGATTCAATTATCCCGAATACAAATAGTACCTGAACGATGTATTTTCTCTAAGGAACCTTTCCATGTCACCCGATCACCCCGCCGTCCGCGTCCGTGGACTCGGCAAGAAATACACCCTAAGCGGACGGCAGGAAGGATATCAGACACTTCGTGATGCTATGGCCAATTTCCTGAAGGCGCCATTCTCGATGTACCCTCGGGCTCTTTTGAATGAGGGGTTCTCGGCTATGAAGTATGATATGATTACACGATCAATAATGAAACCGAGCGACTAATGTAACTTCTTGTGAGGGGAATAGAGGAAAACGGATGAAATCAACTAACGACGATCCAAACTGGACCATGGAAATTCGTTCTCGTAGCGGATGGTTTGACATTGATTTATCAGGACTATGGCGATACCGGGATTTGATTATCCTTTTTGTAAGGCGGGATTTTGTTGCGTATTATAAGCAAACCGTTCTTGGACCGTTATGGTTTTTTTTACAACCATTGCTTTCGACGATAGTATTTACCGTGATCTTCAGCAACATTGCTCATATTTCAACCGATGGTTTACCCCCATTTTTATTTTATATGGCAGGTACGGTTGCCTGGACGTATTTTGCCAGTTGCATGACACAGACCTCTAATACATTCATCACCAATGCGGCCATATTTGGCAAGGTATATTTTCCACGGCTTGTTGTACCCGTTGCAATAGTAATATCAAATCTTATAGCATTTGCAATTCAGTTTGGTTTATTTTTGGTTTTCATTCTCTATTACTATCTGAATGGATCAAATATTCAGCCAAATGTATGGATTTTACTTCTGCCACTATTGCTGGTACAGATGGCAGCACTCGGACTCGGCATAGGGATACTGATCTCCAGTATGACTACCAAATATCGGGACCTGGTATTGGCATTGGGATTCGGAGTTCAACTTTGGATGTATGCAACGCCCATTGTCTATCCACTATCTCAGATTCCGGTAAAATGGCAGTGGTTGTTCGCTCTTAATCCAATGACTGCTGTTATCGAAACGTTCCGTTACGCATTTCTTGGTTCCGGAGCGATACAACCATGGATGTTAGGAGTTAGTTTCGGTATGACCATTCTGATATTAATCATTGGAATAATGCTGTTCAGCCATGTAGAAAAAACTTTTATGGATACAATTTAATGCAGAGATTTGATACTATGAGCGATGTCGTGATTCGTGTAGAAAACCTCTCCAAGGAATATCGCCTCGGCACAATCAGCCATGGTACATTATATCAGGATTTACAAAGCGGATGGGCAAAATTCCGGGGAACCGAAGATCCCAACGCCAGGATAGGTACAGTAAACCGGGAGCAGTTGAATAAAACTAACGACAGGTTTTGTGCATTAAAGGACATTTCATTTGATGTCCGGCAGGGGGAAGTTGTTGGTATCATTGGTCGCAATGGCGCTGGTAAGTCAACCCTGCTTAAGATTATATCGCGGGTCACTGCACCAACGAGCGGCACCATTAAAATCAAGGGCCGGGTTTCAAGCCTGCTTGAGGTTGGAACCGGTTTTCACCCGGAACTTACCGGCAGGGAGAATATTTTTCTGAACGGCGCAATCCTGGGAATGCACAAGAGGGAAATCGAACAAAAATTTGATGAGATTGTCAAGTTTGCCGAGATTGACAAGTTCATAGATACGCCCGTAAAGCGGTTATCGAGCGGGATGTATGTCCGGCTTGCGTTTGCAGTAGCGGCGCATCTGGAACCGGAAATACTTATCGTAGATGAGGTGCTCGCAGTTGGAGATATTCAGTTCCAGAAAAAATGCCTAGGAAAAATGGGATCTATCGCAAAAGAAGGAAGAACAGTATTATTTGTCAGCCATAATATGGGCGCAATAAAAAATCTTTGTTCTCGGGCAATATTATTAAATGATGGATGTATTGTTGCTGATGGAAATGCGAGACAAATCGTGACGTATTATATGAATACTATTAATAAAAATTCTGACCTTTTTTCTTCGAAGAATGATTCAAGATATACAGATATTGTTATTGAAAAAGCACTTTTTAAGAACAAAGAGGGTCAAATAACGACAACTTTTAAGCCCTTCGAAGATTTGCATATTGAAATTCATTTTCGTGCTTTAAAAAGAATTCCCAAACCTTATTTTTGGATTGTTATCACTAATATGTCTGGACTATCAGGAATTCTGTTTGGAGCCAACATGCTATTTGATGGTGCACGTCCGGATTATATTGAGAATCATGGGGTAATATCCTGTATATTCAAGAAAATTCCATTAATACCACAAGTATATTCAATCTGGTTTAGTATACGCGATGAAAAGGGAATTCACCATCTTATGCCTGCGATAGAGATCGGAAGTTTTTATGTTGAAGGTACGGCTAAAGATTTGAATATGAAAGGAGAATTAGCAGATAATTTCTTTAATCATTTCCATTCGATAATTGTCCCCTATGTCTGGCATCTTCCGAACGGAGACACTATACCATTTAATGAAGATTATGATTAAGATTGGTATTCACGGTGTATCTTGTTTTTTAGTTATTTGATCAAATAATTGAACCAGACGCTCTCCCGCTTTACCGTCCAATCGTCCCCATTGTTCAGCATATTCAGCCTGTTTTAAAGCAACTTCATTATAATATTCTGGATCCTCGGTTAAACGCCGCAGTATTTCTATAAACTCATGCTGTTCTTTTACATATAGTACTCCTGGTACATTTTTGTACATAGTTGAGTCAAAATTGTAACGATAAGGATCATATACTACAACTGGCTTGCTACAAGCAATCGCCCAAGGAATTGTTGATGAAAGGGCGACAAAAATGTCACAAAGAGGTATTAATGAGGTAATATCCTGCTGACAAATTTTAACTCCCCATTGTTCTATATATCTTATTTCATCAATTTTATGGGATGGATGCAAACTAATAACAATATTATAATCTTTAACGGCAGCGAGAGATTGCACCCAAAACTGAATCATATCAGAATATTTTTTAAAATCGCATTGGGGACGGCCAGATAAATAATGATTCGCGATTAATGCGGATAATATAAGAGGTCGATCGGTTGGAAGTCCCAAAGAAATGTACAGATCTCGTCTTCTCTTCTCACTATCCCGAATTATTTCTGTCATCAAATCATGTTCTGATGTTCCGATTATTTGCATCTGTGATGGTGAAACACCCTCAGTTAGATAGAAATCGTAAGTGGCCTTGCTATCCACTGCAACAATATCCTCAGAATTGCCGATCATTTTCCAAGGGTATGGTGGACTTATCTTTAAATATTCAAATGCGATTAGTAATTCAGGTCGAACACGCAGCATCTTATGTCCTTTATGGGATATTACCCAACGAGGAAAAAGTAGACCGACAAGTTTGTTTAAAAAACTGTTTAAATTTAAAGTTGGTTCGGTTAAATAATATTCAGCATAATCAAAGGCTGCAAATTTTTCAGTCGGAACAGTAATTACCGGAATACCTTGAAGATGGGCAGAGTGAATAAAAAGAGGAGCCTCATATGCGGGCCCACTTTCGGGAATCACCAATGCATCAATTTGATTTTGATGGAGTTGATTTTTAATAAACCATATCTTTTTTATCGAATCATTTTTTAAATTTATAGTATTAGTAAAAAAATAAAGATACCGATAAATTTTTCGATGGATCAAACAAAGAACGGGTATTTGTCTTAATAATCCCTTCAATTTTGGAAAAATAGTAAAATATGAGGATTCTGATTGTTTTATTGACGTTGATTGATAGTCTGATGAAGGTATATTAAAAGATAAAATGGTTATTCCATTAATTCGACATTCTTCTAAATGCGGGTTCATCATTTCAGGGGTAATAAAATCATGGGTGACAAAAATTATAGGTTCCCATCCCCCCTGTTTTTTTAATAGTAGAGCCCATCGTTTAATCTGACGGCCGAATGCATCATTATTAATGACTAATAACACCTTCTTCATGAAAATACACTCGACTAATCTAACGAAAAAATTGTTTTACAAATTCTTACATACATGATGTATACATATCATATCAACATTATTGATAAAAATCATAGTGGAATAAAGATACATTTCTACCTAGAATTTTAAAAGGATTTAAATTGTTTTAATTAATTTTCTTGCAATTATCATCATGTGTGTTGACATTTTATTATTTGATAAAAAAAATTGAAAGTTTTGTCCTATTTTTTCCCAATTCTCAGTAAAAATGAATTGTAAAAAATGATCTGATGATATATCAAGGGTTCCATTCATAATTTTATTACGAACGATGTCAGCATCTAATACACCGGGGGTTGATAGTTCAATAATCTCAAAACCCAGATGTTCGACAAGTATAGCAATTGATGAGGTATTGAAATAATTCAAATGTTCATGATCAATTGTATCTGCTTTTTCCTGTAACGCTAATATTTCGAATCCTTTCCCATTGGGGCAGGTTAACACCAATATCCCTCCAGGTTTTAAAAATTCTGCACATTTTTTTATAAAATTTTGTGGAGAGAATAAATGTTCTATCACTTCATAACTGACTATAACGTCAATAGATTGATTTTCAAAATTTACTTTTTCGATTGGATTATTGATGATTTCGATTCCCTTTTCTTGACATGTTTTGGCAAGATCAGACGTCGGTTCAACTGCAATAACCCTATCAAAAATTCCAAGGCGCTTAATTTCCTCACAAAAAATTCCAAATCCCGCCCCTACTTCTACTAACGTTCCTTTAGAAATTCCTAAATTAGTACAGAGTTCTGCAATTTTTTTGGCTCTAGGACGAAATATTTGTTCGCGACGGGATTTTTCTGAATGGGGGAATATATATTTATTCCAATATGCATAAACTTCAGAGTTTGCATAGCAAAATTCAAGAATTTCTGGGGTGGGGCGGGGATTTATATAAAATGTTTCACATTTCGAGCATGAAACATAATTTATTCCATTTTTCTCGAATAATGAAAAATATTGATCTGATTCACATGCAGGACATGGAACATAGATGAAATTTTTTTTAAACTTTAACAATCTTTCTCGATCTGATATTATATATTTCTGCTGACCTTCAACAAACTGATTTGGGCGAATATCGTTTTCTTTTAATACCATAATAACTCAATACAATTTCTTATTTTTTAGTAAAATAAATATCCCTAAGAGGAATCCTTTAATTCACTTAAATAAAAACACTAGTGTGACATATGACTGTCAATATAATCAATTATAATATGGGAAATATTCGCTCTGTTGCAAATGCATTTGAAGCATTAGGATCTCCGGTAAAAATTGTCTCAAATCCTGAGGAATTGATTAGTGCTGAAAAGATTGTATTACCCGGTGTCGGGGCATTTGCGGACGGTATGAATAATTTAAAGAAAATCGGATGGATTGATATTTTAAAAAGAGAAGTATTAACAAACAAAGTACCTTTTCTCGGTATTTGCCTAGGGATGCAACTATTAGCGACAAAAGGAACGGAAAACGGGGTTTATGATGGCTTAAACTGGATTCCAGGTACAGTTGAAAAGATGAAATCAACAGATACTTCGATCAAAATTCCCCACATAGGATGGGATGATATCCAGATTAAACCCAATGCCCAATTATACAAGGGAATGAAAAATACAGAGGTTGTTTATTTTATTCACAGTTATATCTTTCAACCCGAAAACCGGTCTATAATAAATGCAACTTGTAATTATGGCGGGGAATTTGTTGCAAGTATAGAAATGGATAATATTTTTGCAACCCAATTTCACCCGGAGAAAAGTCAAAAAACCGGCCTTACAGTCCTAAACAATTTTCTTGATTATTGATGGTGAGAAAATGTTAAAAAAAAGGTTAATACCAATATTATTATTACAAAATGGTTTACTAGTTCGAAGTGAGATATTTAAAATTCATCAAATTATTGGCAATCCTATTTATGAAGTAAAGAGATTTAATGAATGGAACGTTGATGAATTGATTTATTTGGACATAAGTAGACACGATCAATACGATTTACGTCGTGATGATTTGAAAATAAAGAATTTAGACGACCCAGTAAGCATTCTTGACTGTGTCAGTAAGACGTGTTTTATGCCCCTTACCTATGGAGGACGCATCCGATCCATTGAAGATATGCGAGAAAAATTTTTACATGGAGCAGATAAAATTACTATCAACTCAGAAGCATTTCGCAATCCTAAACTAATTACAAAAGCCGCTGAAACATTCGGTAGTCAAGCCATCGTTATCAGTATTGATGTATTACGAGATAATAACTCAACCGAAGTGTTTATTGATGGCGGTCGTACCCCGACTGGAGTAAATCCAGAACAATGGGCAAAAGAAGCAGAAAGATGTGGGGCAGGTGAAATATTGTTACAAAGTATTGATCGGGATGGAACTGGTCGAGGATATGATATAAAGTTAATTGAAGATGTATGCTCTGCTACCTCAATCCCTGTTATTGCTTGCAGCGGTGTGGGATGTTATGAGGATTATGAGGAGGGGATTCATGCAGGTGCTTCAGCTGTTGCCGCAGCAAATATCTGGCATTTCAAAGACTTGGCGGATCGCGGGGGAAAACGAGCGTTAGCCAGGGCAGGTATTAACATTCGTTTATAGTAAGGTGGAAATTTTGAGCGTGACATATTGTACAAAATGTGTATATCCCGCAATGGCCGCAACACCACTAACCTTTGATGAAAATGGTGTTTGTTCAGGGTGCAGAGTCCATGATCAGCAGAAGTATATTAATTGGGGTGAGAGGTTAGAAAAATTAAAAAAGATTGTTAATTCATATAGATCTCATAGTAACTACGATATTATCATTCCTGTAAGTGGGGGAAAAGACAGTTATTTCCAGACTCATTTTGCGATCGAAGAACTAGGGCTCAATCCTCTTTTGATTACTTATCATGGAAATAATTACCTCCCTGAGGCAGAATACAATCTTCAACGAATGAGTGAGGTTTTCGGTTGCGATCACATTATCTTTAAACCGAGCATAAATATTTTAATAAAAATGAATCGCCTTGGATTCAAACTTCAGGGGGATATGAACTGGCAAAATCATTGTGGTATTTCAACAATTCCAATTCAAATGGCAGTTCGATACAAAGTCCCGTTGATTCTTTGGGGTGAACATACTTGGCTGGATTTATGTGGGATGTTCTCGTTTAATGATTTCCCAGAATTCACAGCGAAAACACGCGTGGAACATTTTTTACATGGATACGATTGGTTCGATTTTACAGATGAAGGGCTTGAACGTATGGGGCGACCTGAATTAAAAGAGGGGCTAACTGAAAAAGATTTATTGTGGGGTCAATATCCGACGGATGAAGAAATTGATACTGTAGGAATCCGTGGTATTTATCTAGGAAATTATGTTCCATGGGATGGTAATAAAAATGCGAAACTTTCAATGGATCTTTATGGATGGAGAGCAGCACAACAACCTTTTGAACGAACATATCGTTTAATCTCGAATTTAGATGATATGCATGAGAATGGTATCCATGACTATATGAAATTCGTTAAATTTGGATATGGTCGAGGATCGGATCATGCAACAAAAGATATTCGTTTAGGTATTATGACCCGTGAGCAGGGAATAGAGATGGTTCGAAAATACGATCATATAAAACCCCGCCGAGATCTTGAGCGCTGGTTAAAATATGTTGATATGAATGAAGAAGAATTTGACCAGATAGCAGATACTTTTAGAGATAAACGTGTATGGAGAATTGAAAGGGGAGAGTGGGTTAAGGATAATATATGGGGAGGATCATCCTCATATGGCAAAGTATGTCTTAAAGAATATCAGAAGTAAATTTAAACAACCTTCATAATTAATAATACATAATTTCCAATGGAAATAAGGAGGAAAATCATAAAAATGGATGCTATTGCGGTTATTCCCGCTCGAGGGGGATCCAAACGCATACCTAAAAAAAATATCCGGCAATTCTGTGGGAAACCAATTATTGCATATACCATTGAGGCAGCAAAAAAAAGTAACCTGTTTTCTCATATCATTGTCAGCACTGACAGCCAGGAAATTGCCGAAATTTCTGGAGAATACGGTGCAGAAATACCTTATATCAGAAAATCAACTCTTGCTGATGATTATAGTCCCGTCTCCCTAGTCACGTTGGATATGCTTGAATCATTAGACCCTACCCACAAAAAATTTGATTCTATCGCGCAATTAATGCCCATTTGTCCATTACGAGATTCTATGGATATTATGAATAGTTTTTCCCAATTTATTAGATCAAAAACTGAATCGCAGATCTCTCTAACTAGATATAATTGGCTAAACCCTTGGTGGGCGATGACAAAAAATAAGAACAACATAGTCTCCCCCATTTTTGAGGAGCAGTTGAAAAAAAGAAGTCAGGATCTCCCTGAACTTTTTTGTCCAACTGGTGCGATCTGGTGGATAAAACCGGATACACTTCGGCGTGAAAAAACCTTCTATTGCCCTCATAGAACGGGATGGGAAATACCGTGGGATCATGCCATTGATATCGATACAGAGGATGACTGGAGACTGGCAGAGATTTTAATGCGCAAAAGGATGACTGAATATTAATGCCACGTAATAGAATAGCTCTTTTTACAACAGTGTATCCAGAGGGAACAGAATTTCTTCCCGATTTTTTTAAATCTTTGTCAACCCAAACCGATACAAAGTTTGATCTCTGGATTGGACTTGATCGGATTCGCAAAAGAGAAATTGCAAAATTTTTCTCCGATGATTTTCCGATTACCTGCATAGAACGTGAAACCAATGAGTCAAATATCACTCTCCGCCAGCGAGCCATAGAGCAAATGATTGAGCACTATAATAGCATTGTTTTTGTTGATAGTGATGATATCCTTGCCCCGTCACGCGTATCAGTTTCACGTTCTTCAATGAAACACTATGATGTATATGGGTGTGCCATGAAAATTATTGATGAGAGCGGTACAGATATGAATATTTCATTTAAAATGCCCCCACAGATTGATATTTCATCCCTCATACCGCAGTTCAACATTTTTGGTCTATCTAATACAACTTATTCATCTAGTGTGCTTTGCAATTGTTTACCATTTCCTAAGGACTGCGTTCTTCTTGATTGGTTTCTCGCCACGCGGGTCTTGGTTACAGGGAGCACGGATGTGCTTTGATCCGAAGGAAAGAATGTTATACAGACAGTGGTCCCTTAATACTGCTCGCGTTATACCTCCATTCACCCCGGAAATAATCATCCTTTCGACGGAACGCGTGCTATATCATTATCATTGCATTTTGAACAACATTCCTGAAATTCCTGATTCAAAACGTGTTTTATTTGAAACGGCACAAAATAATGTCGAATCATTTTATAATTCCATCAAACAATCACCCAAAAAATTTCAAGAATACGTTCGGAAGTTAAACCAATTGCCATCAAACCATATATGGTGGGTATGCGTTGCTCATCCTGACCTGGAGGAGATATGGAAAAATTAAATCTTAATGGTAAGCTTATCGGACCCGGTGAACCACCGTATATTATTGCAGAGATCGGATCCAATCACAATGGCGACATGGAATTGTGTAAAAAATTAATTGTTAGCGCAAAACGATGTGGAGCGGATGCAGTAAAATTTCAATCATGGTCAAAATCATCCCTCATTTCCCATGCAGAATACCAGCGCAATACAAATTACGCAGATAAAAAGAAACATTTTGGCTCCCTCGAAGAAATGGTTGAAAAATATCAGCTTACCGTTCAGCAGCACTATGAGGTAAAAAAATATTGTGATAAAAAAGGCATCACTTTCATTTCGAGTAGCTTTTCAGGAGAGGAAGTCGATCTCTTGAATGATATTGACGTACCGGCGTTTAAAATTTCTTCAATGGATGTGAATCATATTCCCCTTCTCAAGTATGTTGCCAGTAAACATAAACCGGTTATTCTTTCAACCGGGATGGCAACCATTGGTGAGATTGAACAAGCTATTTATGTACTGAAAAAAGGAGGTGCAGGATCTATTGCCCTTCTTCATTGTATCTCAATATACCCCCCTGCTTATGAAACAATCAATCTCCGGAATATAACGATGCTACGTAGAACATTTGATGTACCTGTTGGATTCAGCGACCATTCTCTTGGAACGGCAATTCCTTTGGCCGCAATCGCTCTTGGAGCCTGTATTATTGAAAAACATTTTACCCTCGACAAAAATTTAGACGGCTGGGATCACGCAATTTCTTGCGATCCATCAGAACTTCAGATTATTGTGAGGGACGGGAAAAACGTCTTTGATGCGCTTGGTAATTCAACCCGGTCGCTAACCAAGTTGGAGATTGAGAAAAGAAAAAAATTTCGTAGATGTATTGTCATTAGCCGACCAATGAAAAAAGGTGAAAAAATTAGCATTGGGGATTTAGATTATAAAAGACCCGGAACAGGAATCTCACCCAATGAAGTAAATTACGTAATTGGTCGAACCGTGAAACATAATTTGAAATTTGACGATGAATTAAAATGGTCTGATCTTATTTAAGCATGTTTTTAATGGTACCTCTAATAACTAATAGGGGATAATCATGAGTGACATAAAATTGGATTTTTTTAAGATATTTTATCGTATAATATACGCCGGATTTTTTAAGAAGTTATAGTTGATTCATTATCGCCCATATAAACAGGTTTGATTTGATGGCAAATCCAGAGAGATTAATATTTAGAAGACTTATCGTAAAATATTCAAGTCGATAGCACAAATGGAGACTAAAATTTTGAACTGGCAAATCCGTTGGAATACTGCACTCCGTGAGCAGCACGATCTCCTTTTTGATAATGAAACACGGTCAATAAAATCTCAGTTTTCAGAATATACTCCCTGCCCGGTCTGTGATTCAGAACAAACCATCGCGATGTTCGAAAAGGATGGGTTTCATTATGTCAAATGCTCAAACTGCTCGATGGTATATATGAATCCGCATCTGAATCAGGCTGCCACCTATGCTTTTTACAACAGCAATGTGAATGCCATTTATAATGAGACCAAGTTCGACACAGTTTCTTCCTCTACTGTTCTTGACGATAAAATTAATTTCGAAAATCTGGACATAATCGATCAACACGGGAAAGGTAAACGCGGAAAAATTCTGGAAATCGGATGCGCAAAAGGCAATTTCCTGACGAAAGCTAAAGAGCGTGGATATCAGGTATATGGGGTGGAGTTGAACGAAAAAAATTGTCAGATTGCACGGAAATCATTAGGGAATACAATTTATAATAAGGATCTCTTCAATATTCATTTTGAAAATGAAATGTTCGATGTTATCTATATGCGTGATGTTATCGAACATATTACGAATCCCAAGCCATTTTTAGCAGAACTGAGCCGTATTGCAAAACCTGGCTCACTATTATTCATAGAGACTCACAATATTGATGGACTTATACATCACATAGTACGCGAAAAACATACGGTGATTTTTGGTTTTGAACACCCCCTCCACTGGTCGCCAAAATCACTGGGTAACGCATTGGAACAAAACGGCTTTAAGGTAAAAAACGTGATTTACTCATCGTTAGATTTTACAATCAGTGATATCCTTGATTATTTCATAAAACCAACTTTTACCACAATATATCCATGGTCAATCACTAAACAACGCCAGAATTTGTTGAGATTTCTATGCTTGCCATTTCTGGTTCCACCGGTTTGCTGGCTGGATCGCACTATAACTCCCATAATGGCAAATAAGACCAAGCGTGGAAGTGTAATGAAAGTCATTGCACAAAAATAATGAGAGAATGAATCTTATAGACTTAGATAAAGATTAATTAAACTAAAATTTTTTAGATGATTCAAATGAAAAAACGAAAAACCTGTCGGGTATGTGATAGCTCTCTCAAACCAATCCTTTCATTAGGAGAGCACTATGTCTCCGATTTTCCCGAACCCGGTAAACCCGATGGCGTCCTAGCACCGCTGGAACTTGTTTTATGTGAGAGATGCCGGCTCCTCCAACTCAAACATACGGTACCTGCAGAGGCAATGTATCAGAATTACTGGTATTGCTCCGGTACAAACAGGACCATGTGTGAAGCTTTAGCTGAAATTGCCAACAAATCTGAAGAACTGATACATGTCCACAAAGGGGACGCAGTCCTGGATATTGGATGCAATGATGGCACGCTGTTGAAGGCATATAAAACTGAGGGTTTATTCAAGATTGGTTTTGATCCCGCCAAGAATCTGGCGAAATACTCGGTAAAAATTGCCGACAAACTTGTCGTAGATTTTTTTACAGACGATAACTACCTGGCAGATGCCGGCCTTAAAAAGGTCCGACCCAAGATTGTCACCAGCATTGCGATGTTCTATGATCTGGAAGAGCCAAGGAAATTTGTAGAATCGGTAAAGGCAGTGATGCACCCGGATGGTATTTGGATTATCCAGATGAGTTATCTCCCCCTGATGCTCAAGACAAATGAAGTCGGGAACATCTGTCACGAACACCTTGAGTATTATTCGTTGCAGTCTCTTGAATATTTATTGCATCTTTACGATATGGAGGTAGTGGATATGGAAGTGAACGATGTCAATGGTGGCAGTATCAGGGTATATATCCGTAATATTCATGCCAATAAAGATGCTTTTGGAGATGCAACCTATCGCAAGCTGGCAAGTGATCGAGTTGAGGCATTCAGACAAACCGAGATCGAGATGGGGCTGGATAATCCACAACGGTACATTGAATTTGCCGAACGCGTTGAACGTATCAAAGATGATATTGTCAGTTTCATACGAGACCAAGTACAACAAGGTAAAAAAATATATGTGTATGGGGCATCCACAAAAGGAAATACACTACTCCAGTATTTTGGTCTGGATAATACGCTGATTACCGCAGCAGCGGAACGCAATCCTGATAAATGGGGCAAGGTTACTGTAGGCACACATATCCCCATCGTTTCTGAAGAAGCTGCTCGCGCTGCGAATCCCGATTATTTTCTGGTCCTTCCATGGCATTTTATTGAAGAATTTATGATCCGAGAAAAGGAGTATCTGCGAGCCGGGGGTCGTTTCATTGTACCTATGCCGTATTTCACTCTGATTTAAAGGGAGATTCCTACGGTTATCCGATGATTTCTCTGAAGGTGGGTTAAAATCAGAAACGCGATTATAATCGGAAGTAACGGGCAGGATGGAACTCTGCTGTACCAGCTTCTCGAGAAGAATAATTATCAGATTATAGGTCTTGGCAGATCCGGCATTCGTACGAATCAGGATCGCCTGCCGATAAATACGATAAATATTTGTGATGCACAAGAGGTTTCTTCACTAATCCGTTTTTTCCAACCAGACGAGGTTTATCATCTTGCGGCCTATCATAATTCTTCCGAGGACGTAGTTTGTGAAACCAGGAACTTGTGGCAGCAAAGTTATGCGGTCAATACCCAATCCCTTCTGAATTTCCTCGAAGCAATCCGGCTCTTTTCCCCCCACACACGAATTTTTTATGCAGGATCTTCACATATTTTTGGAAATCCTTTCCGTGAACCGCAGGATGAAGCCACCCCGGCAAACCCGGTAACAATCTACGGAATTACCAAGGCCGCGGGACTTTTTTTATCGCGATTTTATCGTGAAAAATTCGGTCTATTTGTTGCAGTTGGAATCCTCTATAATCATGAATCACGATACCGGAGTGAGAATTACCTATCCGCAAAAATTATCCATTCCGCTGTCCGAATAAGCAGATCAGAGCAGGAAAAATTAGTTGTGGGAGATCTGACTGCCGTTGCCGATTGGGGGTATGCTCCTGATTACGTGATGGCGATGAAACAAATATTGGCCCTTCCCAATCCGGATGACTTTATCATTGCAACAGGACAACCCCACACCGTCAAAGAATTTATTGAGATTACATTCCACGAATTGGGACTGGATTGGAAAAATTATGTTGAAGAAAGAGAAGATATTCTCACGCGACAAATGCCGGGTCTTATAGGAAACGCAGAAAAATTGCGGGAACAAACCGGATGGAACCCATCAGTCACTTTTCATGAAATGGTGCGGAATCTAGTATACGAAGCTTTGGAACAACATAAAAGGAAAACATGATTATGAATGAGCAGGAGAACTCAATTTTTCGGGAGTATTATACTGAACAACCATTTGTTGATCGTTATCTGGAGCATCCCGAAAGGGGCATTGACGTAATTATCCCCGTAATTCACACGAATGAACTGTGGGAAGCAAATTTATTCTCATTTTACCGGGAAATCCCTATTCACACACTATTGATCGGTGATGGAGGCTGCATTGATGACTCGATAGCAATAGCCCAGAGGTTCCCCCGAGTCCAAGTCCTTGACCATCGAAAATATATATCCTTGGGATACAGCATTCGCAAGTTAATAGAAACGGTTGAAACGGATTGGTTCATTTACGTGCATTCTGATGCGTATCTTCCAAAGGGATGGTTTGATGCGATGCACAAGCATCAGGTGGATTACGACTGGTTTGGCTGTCCTATGCGACATACAATATTAGTGGAATACGAAGGCGATTATAGAAACCGTCCTTGGGCAGGAAGTCAGATGGGGCGTAAACAAGCGTTTGAGAACAATTTAAAAAGAATTGATGATGATTATGTTTATCGGCAGGAAGATTTTGTTTTTGCCGATATTGTTCACAAAGCAGGATTCAAAGAAGGTAAAGTAACAGATACCTTTCACTATCACCAGACCATGAGGAAACCAACTCCCTGGTCACGCAAAGTAAAGTGGGTGGAAATAGACGTGGAAATGAGCCGTGAAGAGGAAGTCCGGACTTGGACTATGCATGCCAAAGGGATCATTAAGTATTTCCAACCTTCAAGTCCTTGGTCAATTGAAATTGTAACTGATAGTGTTTACGAATTATATAAATTGGGAGAATTAGACTGGAAAGAGTTTAAGAAATGGGTCAAAGAAACAAATCCCGAATGGTTACCATATATACGAAAAGGCTTGCTTAAAATGTGGTTATTCAACTCATTAAAACGAATCCTGTGGGCTGGTAGGCGTTGGTACAAGTTAATTTAGGGAGGAAATGATGAAAGTCGCATTGGCCGAATAAATCGCCGCTATGTGCAGGTCTCTTAACGAGCTGGATTCATCATTATCATTAGTTGATGTCTGCGATCAGAATTCAGATGCTTTGAAAATATGTCGACATGAGAATAACGTTTCATATGATTGGCATTGTTCCGGTTTTGAAAAAACTGGGGATTCAAATGGATCTCTCATCATTTTTAGTATCCCCCCATTTTGTTGTATAATGTTAACATCATTAGTTGTTTTTCAAGTGGCATCATGGCGGTTGTCTCATTTTTTAAAAACGCTTTAACCTGTTTGTAAAAGCCGGGTTTGAATGTAATATCCAACGCATCATCAATCTCAACTTTTTCTATCAGTGTGGATCCCTTTTTTTGCAGATGAAGCTGTTCAAGTGGACGGAGTATCAAACGGTGATTCCGGGTAAGAATCTCAACCCCCCATCTTCCAGGGGCATCCCAGTTCGCTTGGTATGAGAATAAGGAACCGTTCTCAGAGACACCAGCACCGGAAAAAACAGATGCTGAATGGTGCCAATCCATTTGCCCGGAGGTAAAACATTTGAGATGTTTAGGTCCCCCCCCCAAAAAAAATGCCAAATCAGCCACATGGCTTGAATTTGCGATGAACCATCGTTCTTTGATCTCTCTAGGTTTGGAAAGAGATCGAATCTCATGACTCCATTCTGTGAATTCAAAATTAAAGGAGGTTACTCCCCCATCTTCCTGAATTATTTCTTTTGCTTTAAGTGTGGAAGCGAAAAAACGTCGGTTATACGCAACGAAAACCTGTGATCCATATTTTTTCGCCAGTTTTCTTACAGATTCTAGTTCTTTTGTTAGCAGCCCCCCGGGTTTTTCAACCAAAATTTGTTTTGTATCATGTTGGATAAGCATCAAGGTACAGGCAGAAAGTCTATCAATTCCCACCGCAATTATTGCAGTCTTCGGGATCACATCTGAATTTTCAACAAATTTTTTCAATCCCCCTTCAATAGGTTTAATCCCGGTTTTTTTCAGGAATGTTTCTGCCGAGGTCTGATCCCCGACCTACGACAATATACGGCACATGAAGTGCGGTAAGGACTTTTGCATATTCAACGGCAATCGGCCCGGCACCAACTAACAAAATTGTATCTTCAGTTACGTGATCGGACATGCAGAAATCTCCGTATTGGTAACCTTTTGTATATGGGCAATTAATGCTTCCAAAAGGGGGGTATGGATCTTCCAGGAATCTCTAAATGTGGGAAGATTACAGGAACCACTCTCTAAAATTTGATTGATGTACAGATGCGTAAGTTCGCTCTGGAGAAGAGGTTGCAATGGTATCTTCTCCCAAATCCAGTCGTTGACGGATTTGGAAAGGTGGACCATTCCTTGATTTTCAGCCACATAACACCGGATATTTTCATTTTCAAAATATGCAATTAAAGGCAGATTCCCGTATTCATAATCTTTGATCAGTATCTGTCCGCCCCTTGAGTCGTGACCGTGCACTATTCCGGACAATTCAATAAAACCATTCCTTTGCGCGGGGAGAATATTATTATCCAACTGATCAGAATATAATTTCAGATCTGAGTTATCGGTAATAAACGAATACAAATCCAAAAAGTGGATGCTATTACAACACAACCCCCATTTCGAACCGGTTACTATCATCAAATTTTGCTGTGCAGGAGATATTTTGAATTCCTCCCTGATCTGTTGATACCCCGCCCAGAATCTTCTGGGGCAATTTACCCATGCAGAACATTTTGCCGTTTCAAACATATTCTCTGCAACAATAAAATCACGAGGATTTTGGAATGCAATTTTTTCCAAAATAATATTTTTTGGATGTCTTTTCCTTAAAAGGGATCTGATGGCTTCAAGTCGATGATTTGAGGTCGTAGCAATAATTGCGACATCTATTTCTGCTGGAACGTTTTCATAGTCCGTTGAAAAACAGGTTGTATGATTATGAGGAGTTAAACTAGTATTGATTACTTCATTATACCGTTCTTCTGCTAATTTTAGTGCAATATTTGAAGGATCGATCACGTAAATATCTGAACTAGGCCGAAGTTTTGCCAAGGATTGGAGATGTCGACTTCCAATCTGACCGGCTCCGATAAGTAATAATTTCAGTTCAGACATGGCATCATCAGAAAATTTGTTGTTTTAACTGTTTGGTATAAGATAATAATGTTCATATCAGCATTAACTCCGCGGAGAGATGGGATTAATCCCGACAATCTGTTGTATCTTGAAAAGGTTTTTAATGGATAACTGCGTCGGATTGGCGTATTTCCTGAAACTGAATGACTGGGGGATGTTCGTATCATGAACTCTCAAAAACAGGTCAACACATACGCGATTGCAACCCATTCGCAATAGTGAAAGGCCATAAATTTTAATTAAGTTTTCTTTCATGAACAACATCTCTAACATATTCCGGGATCTTCTTCAGTCCTTTTGAATTTTCATGAACTTCTATCCTGATTGGTATTTGGTTCTATTCCAAAAGAAGTTTTGTTTTATCATCATAAAAGGACCTGACCAAACAGCCATGAATATTGTTGAACAGGTCCAATTCCGAACCTCGGGAAAATATTAAACCTATCGAGAATTCAATCTAATTAGAATACGTTATTCATCAATACTGTTACGGGTTTGATGAAAATTGAGTGAACGTGTCGCAGATTTTGTTGATGCAATGGCCCTAACGAAGAGAGGTATTTCTTGAAACCAAAAATTCTTGCTCTAATACCTGCCCGCAGTGGATCAAAAGGTCTTCACAAAAAAAATATCAGACCCCTCTTGGGAAAACCTTTGATAGCATGGACTATTGAAGAGGCAAAAAAAAGCAAATATATTGATAAAATAATCGTCAGTACCGACGATGAAGAGATTGCCCATATTTCCCGGGCGTATGGTGCTGATGTCCCATTCCTGCGCCCAAAAGAATTAGCTTTGGATACGTCGGCAACAGCAGATGTGATAATACATGCACTTGACTTTTTGGAGAAAGAAAACGAGCAGTATTCATTAATCATCCTTCTGGAACCCACATCTCCATTGAGAGATGTTATCGATATTGACACCTGCATTAAAAAATTGGTTGATACTCCCAAGGCAAAAGCTATTGTTAGTGTCGCGAAACTTGAATCGGGGCACCCTGAATTCAATGTAATTATTAATCCCGGGGGTTTTATAAGAAAATATAATGGCAGTTCCAATTTCAATATCTTACGAAGACAGGAATTAGAAGAAGTATTTTTCTTTGATGGATCTGTGTATGTATCATGGATCGAGACATTTAGGGAGAGGAGATCCTTTTACCAAGAATTTACACTTGCTTATATCATTCAGAAGTACAAACTAATTGAAATAGATGATTTGAGTGATTTTATTTGTGCTGAAGCATTGATGGATGCAAAATTGAAAGGGTTGCTATGAAAAAAACTACAAATGCCGGAATTTCCTTGTGGGAAAAAGCTAAAAAAATCATTCCCGGAGGAACACAGCTCTTGTCAAAACGATCGGAGATGTTTTTACCCGATGGCTGGCCGTCATATTATTCAAAAGCAAAAGGTGTTGAGATCTGGGATCTCGACGGAAAAAAATATATCGATATGTCAATCATGGGTGTTGGTGCCTGCATCCTTGGATATGCGGATAATGATGTTAATACGGCGGTTCATAGAGCCGTGGACGCGGGGTCGATATCAACCCTGAACTGTCCTGAAGAAGTTGATCTTGCGGAATTACTCCTGAAATTGCATCCTTGGGCAGACATGGTCCGATATGCTAAGACCGGTGGAGAGGCGATGGCTGTTGCGGTTCGAATCGGTCGTGCACACACAGATAAGGATATTGTCGCGTTTTGTGGATATCATGGTTGGCACGACTGGTATCTCGCCGCCAATTTAGCGGACAATAAAAATCTTGATGGGCAATTACTACCAGGACTTGAACCGAAAGGGGTACCACGTGGCTTGAAAGGAACCGCTCTACCATTCAATTATAATAACCTGAATGAGCTTGAGAGGATTGTGGAGAAAAACGATGTTGGTGTGATTGTGATGGAGCCTCTCCGGCATCACGAACCCGCACACGGATTTCTAAACGGTGTACGCAGGATTGCGGATGATATCGGAGCGGTATTGATTTTTGACGAGGTTACGTCCGGTTGGCGAATGAATGTCGGGGGGATACACGCGCTCTATAAGGTAACTCCGGATATTGCTGTTTACGGAAAAGCGATGAGCAATGGATATTCCATGGCAGCAATAATCGGAAAAAAAGAGGTGATGGGAAGTGCACAGGAAAGCTTCATCAGCAGTACCTATTGGACAGAGAGCATTGGTCTTGTCGCGTCAATCGCAACAATTAATAAATGTAGCAATAAAAAAGTCCCTGAACATCTGATAGAGATCGGCAAACAGATCAGTCGTGGATGGGAAAATCTTTCGAAAGAATATTCATTACCTCTCGAAGTCATGGGAATTCCTCCTCTTACTACATTCAAATTTATGTCTGACAACAGTCAGGTATTGCATACCCTCTTCACGCAAGAGATGCTAAAGAGAGGATATCTTGCATCAAAGAGCGTCTATGTGTCTTACAGTCACTCAAATCAGCATGTTGAAGATTACCTCTCAAATGTTGAAGAAGTATTTGGTATAATCCAGCATGGGATCGAAAATGGAGAGATCAATTCCCTTCTTAAAGGCCCGGTCGCACACGAAGGATTCAAACGCTTAACATAAGGAAGTGATTTCACATGGATATTGTAAAGGAAAATGTCGTAATAATCACCGGTGGTTCAGGATTGTTGGGGAGGGCATTTTCCCAAGTATGTGCAGATACTGGGTACTCTGTTGTAATTGCAGATATTAATGAGGAGATCGGTACAAAAACTGCGAAGGAGATTGCAGAAACAACAGGGAACGCAAATATCAGATACAAGCATTGCGATATCACGAATAGTACGGAAATTCAGGAATTAATTGATTATTGCAAAGCGGAATACGGAACAATTTCCGCCTTAGTCAATAATGCGTATCCACGGAATAGGAATTATGGCAGAATCTTTGAGGAAGTAACCTATGACGATTTTTGTGAAAATGTGTGTATGCATATGGGGGGCTATTTCAATATTACCAAATGGGTTGCCCGGGAGATGATGGCCCAGAACTCCGGGAATATCATTAATATGGCCTCGATATATGGTTTCACAGCGCCAAGATTTGAAATATATGATGGAACGTCAAAGACAATGCCCGTAGAATATGCTGTAATTAAAGGTGGAATTATTAATTTTACAAAATATCTCGCTTCGTATCTCGGTAAGTACAATATCCGCGTGAATGCGATCTCTCCCGGGGGAATTGAAGATCGCCAGCCCGAATCATTTATAAAAGAATATTCATCAAAGGTTTTTTTGGGGAAACGAATGGCCCGATCGAATGACATTACTGGCGTTCTGTCATTTTTACTGAGTGACCAATCCCGATATATTACCGGACAAAATATCATTGTTGACGGGGGCTGGACGTTATAGATATGAATCCCCATGATAAAAAAATAAAAGTCGGTGACCGATTAATCGGATGCGGCGAACCGGTATTCATTATTCCTGAGGCCGGAGTCAATCATAACGGGGATGTTAACCTTGCAAAGAGGCTTATTGATGTCACTTCAGAGGCAGGGGCGGACGCGGTAAAGTTTCAGACGTTTCATGCGGATAACGTTGTTACGTGCACTGCCGAAAAAGCCGGATATCAAAAAAATACGATTAATTCAAATGAAACCCAATACGATATGATTAAAAAATTAGAGCTTTCTGATGAAGTTTTTTTAGGACTTGCAGAGTACGCGAAAAAACGGAAAATAATTTTTTTATCGACGCCATTTGATGAGAGAAGTGTCGATCTCCTTAATAGGATTAATGTACCAGCATATAAAATTTCATCCGGTGAAATTACGAATTTTTCCCTTCTTAAAAAAATAGCAGAAAAAAAGAAAACGATTATTTTGTCTACAGGGATGGCCACACTTGGAGAGGTCGAAGATGCGCTTCATTATCTGAAAAAATGGGGATCTGAAAATATTATCTTTCTTCATTGCACAACAAGTTATCCAGCATCCATCAATTCCGTAAACCTGCATGTGATGGAAACAATGCGCTGTGCATTTCAGGCACCGGTTGGCTATTCAGATCATACGGAAGGTATCACCATTCCTATTGCAGCCGTAGCCATGGGTGCTTGTGTCCTAGAAAAACATTTCACGCTGGATAGAACACTCCCGGGTCCGGACCACGAAGCCTCTCTTGAGCCTCATGAATTACGAGCGATGGTAAAAGCGATACGGGATGTGGAAATTGCTTTGGGAAATGGGATCAAGGGGCCGAATAAAGAAGAGGAAGCACTAAAAAAGGTTTCACGGAGGAGTGTCGTTGCCAAATGTGATATAAAAGCAGGGGAAATACTGAAAGAGAGCAATCTTGCAATAAAAAGGCCAGGAACCGGAATTGAACCGAGATATTATGAATCAATCTTACATAAGAAAGCAAGAATAAAAATTCCAAAAGACAAAGTAATCCACTGGGATATGATTGAATGATGCGTAAGATACTCTATATCAGTGGTACGCGGGCAGATTATGGTCTGATGCGCTCAGTGTTACGTAGCATTCATAATCATCCGGATCTGTCTCTTGACATAGTTGTGACCGGTATGCACCTGATGGATGAATTCGGAAATACAATTGATGAAATAAAAAAAGATGGATTCAGTTATCATATCGTTGATGTTCAGTATGAAGATGATACAAAAGAATCGATGGCAATTTTTATTGGAAAATTTATTCAAGAACTTGTACCTGTAATGCATTCTCTTCACCCAGATATTATTCTCGTCCTTGGAGACCGGGGTGAGATGCTTGCCGGAGCGATTGTCGGAGTTTATATGAGTATCCCTGTTGCTCACATCCATGGAGGTGAAGTCACTTCTACGGTTGATGATTATACCAGGAATGCGATAACAAAACTTGCACACATCCATTTCCCAGCTACAGACGAAAGTGCAAAACGAATACACAGGATGGGAGAAGATACCTTCCGGATTTTTGTTGTCGGTGCTCCCGGGTTAGATCAGATCCTGCATGAACGATTATTATCCCATGATGAACTTGAACAAAAATATGAGATTGATTTCTCAAAACCGGTTCTTCTCATTGTTCAGCACCCGGTAACACTTGAAGTGGATAACGCTTCAGTACAGATCCGGGAAACCTTAGAGGCTGTTGTTTCATTACAATACCAGACAATTATGATTTATCCAAATGCGGATGCCGGAGGGAGAAGAATGATTGAAGTGATCAGAGAATACGAACATCTGCCCTATCTAAAAATCTTTTCAAGCATCCCTCACGAGGATTATCTTAGTCTATTGCAACAAGTGAGCGTCCTAATCGGAAATTCAAGCAGTGCACTTATCGAAGCACCGTCATTTGGTCTTCCGGTCGTGAATATCGGCACACGCCAGAGGGGGAGGGAGCGAGCGGATAATGTCATTGATACAGAATATAACCGAGAAAAAATTAGAGATTGCATTTATAAAGCCATTCACGATGATAAATTTCGGAAAAAAGCAAGATTGTGCAGAAATCCTTATGGAAACGGTATGGCATCAATAAAGATTAGTGAGATTCTTTCAAAAATAGATATTGACGAAGACCTTTTAATTAAATTTAATCGAAATCCAAAAAATTAAGAATTTTCTGCATTATCGATGGTGGATTGGAATGAAAATAAAACAGCGAAAAGATGAATGGATCGATAAGGGTAAGGTGAGAGCCGATTATCATGAAAGACAATTCAGAGAGCCATATAGAAGTACGGTCTCTGTCTGCAATTGGCTTGAAAAACTTGGGTTTATAAATAGTGATAGTCGCTTAACGATACTCGATTTATGTTCTGGAATGGGCGCAAACATCTATTATATGTCAAAAAGATACCCCCACTCAACCTTTCTGGGAGTAGATATTAACCCCGACTTCGTTAAAAAAGGGAATAACTTTTTCCAAAACAACGGAATTAAAAATTGTCGATTAGAAGTTGGAGATATTTACGATCTCAATGCCAAATATATTGGCAACTTTCATGGAGTAATATCTTTTCAAACACTAAGCTGGCTTCCAGAATTCAGGTCTCCGATTGATGTAATGACAAAACTTGCACCACGATGGATTGCAATTACCTCGCTATTCTACGATGGTCAAGCCTCATGTACGGTTGAAGTAACTGAATATGATGACTCTTTAGAACCACACCGAAATTATTTCTCAAATATATATTCACTACCGATTGTAATGAAATATCTAAAAAGCATGGGATATGTTGATCCTCAAGTTAAATCTTATGAAATTGACATAGATTTACCCAAGCCAAATAAAAATATAATGGGAACATATACTGAAAAATTAGAGAGCGGTCATAAATTGCAGATATCTGGTCCATTGTTGATGCCGTGGTATTTCATTGCGGCAAGAAAATGAAAATTAAGAGAGATTGAGATGCAGTTTTAACTTGAATAGTATTAAGTCTCCTTCGAACTGAAGTAAATAGTGGAATATTGCGATAAACAAGGGATGGTTCATATCCTAATATTCTCGTATTTTTGGGAGATAACCAATTTATTGGGGAAGAATTAATACTTTAGATAATCACTAACAAAATATCGAAATGATGGGGATGAAATGAATGGAAACAACGAACTCATGTTTTTTTTCTACCTCAAATTTATTTTAACCGACTCACCCGGACAGAAGTGTTTTTGACTATGCGTTTTCACGATTGGACCCCTCCCGAGATAAAAGACGGAGAGCCCACACGGTACCAATGGATGGTAAGGCATACCGATAAGTTCATACTTGGATATAAAACTGATATCGGTGCTTTCACCTATATCAACGCACAGAACGGAGTGATATTTGAAGAATTTGTTCAGATAGGATCACATTGCTCAATTTATTCTGTTTCAACAATTGATAATAAACGTGGCGAAGTCCGGTTAAAGAAAGGTTGCCGCATTGGTACACATTCGGTCATCATGCCGGGAGTAACGGTAGGGGAAGGTTCGATCATCGGGGCATTCGAGCTTTGTAAATGTCAATATCCCGGATAATGTCCTTGCGTTTGGCGTACCTGCAAAAGTTGTGCGAGCGTTGACCGATGATGAGATTATTGACATACGGCTTCAGGAGTAATCTGGATGACATGGAATATCCCTCTATTCAAAATGTACTGGGATCAGGACGACATCGATGCCGTCGACAGAGCAATACGTTCCGGCATGAATTGGGCTGTTGGTTCGAATGTGACGCAGTTCGAGAATGAACTCGCAGATTATATCGGGACAAAATATTGCCTCACATTCAACTCCGGCACCTCGGCGCTCCATGCCGGGCTTATCGCACATGGCATTTGTAGCGGAGATGAAGTGATTGTGCCTTCTTTTACATTCATTGCGACGGCAAATGCCCCGAAGTTCGTTGGGGCTAAACCTGTATTTGCAGATATCGAAGAGAGCACCCTTGGACTAAGTCCGGAAAGCGTGATTGAGAACATTACCCCGAAGACGAAAGCGATCATACCAATTCATTATGGGGGCTGCCCCTGCAGGATCAGGGAATTAAGGGAAATTGCAGATGATCACAATCTTGTTCTCATTGAGGATGCAGCAGAGGCTTTTGGCGCTTCTATTGAGGGTAAACGGGTAGGATCCTATGGCGACTCTGCGATGCTTAGTTTCTGCCAGAATAAAGTGATTACCACAGGGGAAGGGGGTGCCTTGGTTACAAACTCAAGAGATCTCTATGAGAAGGTAAAATTGGTACGCTCTCATGGGAGGTCTGGAGACCTCGGATTACTTTACATCATCGGAATGCATGGACTACGTCACGCTGGGGTACAATTTCAGACTCTCGAATATTTCTGCAGCTCTGGGGCTTGCACAATTACGAAAGGTTAAAGCGATAATCGAGATGAGGACACGCATTGCAGATGGGTATACTTCTCTGCTCCAGAAGAATAAATCCGTTGTATCACCAATGAATACACCGAATGGCTACAAACATGTGCATCAGTTATTCTCAGTCCGGGCTTCTGACCGGGATGGATTGATGCAGTTCCTGACGGAACAAGAGATCATGACCAAAATCTATTTCCTGCCGGTTCATCTCACCCACTACTATCACCATGAACTAGGATACCAGGTATCGCTTCCTGTCACGGAGAGAGTGGCAAACGATATCGTAAGCCTGCCAATTTATCCTGGCATGCCGGTTGAAGATGCAGAAAAAGTAGTTCAGGTTATTTCAGAATATTATGGAGGAAACTGAATGGATCTGAAAAGTTATTACGGCGGAAAAACGGTTTTGATTACCGGTGGTGTTGGATCGATAGGCAGTTATTTGGTCAGGGAAATTCTTAAATATGAACCTAATAGTGTCCGGATCTTTGATAATAACGAAAGCGGTCTTTTTGATCTCGAACAGGATCTCAGCTTCTGATAAGATCCGTTCATTTATCGGAGATATCCGGGACAAGGAAAGACTTACGATGGCGATGGAAGGTGTGGACATCGTCTTCCATGCTGCAGCACTCAAACATGTTCCTCTCTGTGAGTTCAATCCTTTTGATGCTGTTAAGACAAATGTAGTCGGAACACAAAATGTTCTGGATGCCGCTTTCGCCCAAGGAGTCCGGAAAGTAATCACTATAAGTACGGATAAGGCAGTAAATCCTGCGAATGTGATGGGTGCAACAAAGCTTCTTGCAGAACGGCTTACTATCTCTGCAAACAGTTATCGAGGGTATATAAAAAAGACCGTATTTTCATGTGTACGTTTTGGAAATGTACTTAATTCGCGGGGATCTGTTATACCATTATTCGTAAAACAGATCCAAAAAGGAGGTCCGATAACCGTTACTCACTCGGATATGAGACGGTTCTTTATGGATATTCCTTCTGCGACTCATCTCATCCTTACAGCAGGATTGCTTTCTTGTGGAAATGAAATCTTTATCTTGAAGATGCCGGCTATGCACATTCTGGACCTTGCAGAAGTGATGCGGGCAAATTTAGCTCAACGTTATGGCTTTGAACCTGAGGATATCCCAATTTCAGTCGTTGGATTGAGATGTGGTGAGAAGATTGATGAGACACTTATGACATTAGACGAAACAACTTGTGCTTATGAAAATGATGAGATGTATATTGTACTGCCTAAAAATATACCGTATACCGATTATTCACCTTCAGATGCGGTGCCATCAGGTTTCCAGCCTGCAAAGGTTGATTCATTCTCATCGGAAAATGCGAGGCTGATAACAAAAAAAGAGATTAGTTCTATCTTGGATAATCTTGATATGGGACTTACGCAATCACCTGACCGAAAAACTGAGTTCTAATAAAACTCATTAGGAAACGGACAGACCCGGAATGGAGATCGAGTAACCATGAATCTCTCCCGAATGTATCAGAAAATCCTGCTCGAAGTCCTATACCCCCTCTCCTTAAAATGTTATACTATATTTTAATGAGGTTAGGCATTCAAGTCTTAGCATATACCAATTGTGGATATCTCAGTCGACATCGTAACATGACCAGAATCTCACTAAATTCTTATCAGACATAACTATAATATTGCTGAAATCAACCGCCCCATGAATTATCAGATATAGCGACCCCAATAAAAGATAGTTAAAAGAGTTGATTAATGAAAAAAAAACTCCTTATCGCTTACAGGAGCCCGTATCTATTTCATGCGGCAATAACTCCACTCATTGCTGACCTGAGTGAAACATTCGATATTTTCATTTTGACAACCAATTATTATCTTAAGGATGATTTTACCGAACAACTTGAGCATTGGAGAGAAGATGGAACAATTATCGATTATCTGATTGTTCCCATGTTTATTAGTAACTCAACTGAAAATCAAAATATTCTTAATATCCTTAAAGTGCATTTTTTTATGAGAACGAAATTAAATTATCTCCGTAACCAAAAGTTCGACCTGCTCCTTATTGGATCAACAGATGAAATTTACGAGAGGTATCTGATTGATTGTATCCTGCCTCATGAATGCGTTTGCGTGGGTCTACTTGCATGTGGTTTTCCACTTGCAAATTACCCCGTTATTATCGAAGGTATTTTTAGAGGGGAATCGGCATCCGATCTGATTATGAGTATAGCAACTCCAGGGAATTATAAACAAAATGAGACCTCAAAAGTAGTCACTATCAAAGATAATCCAATACGAAGAGTAGCTTCAAAGTTTATAAGAAGTTCTTCAAAGTCGCAATTCATAAAAAAAGGTATATTATTCGCTTTAAACAGGTTCTCAAGATATCCAAGATATATTATGAACCGGTACATTATTCCGGCAATTCTTGTTCACAAAACATTCCCCCCACGCAGATATGAGCATCTTACTTACTTTGACACGAATGAACTTGATTCCTTTATCGTATTTCAAAAGATACAAGCACTTTTTTTTAGATCGTTCTGTAAAAACAATGTTCGTGTTTATCTAGCTCAATACCCCTTCGCTGGTAGCTGTCGATGTAGTTTAACACAACAAAAACCTGATAAAGTGCTTGTTTGCCTGAGCGGATATGAAGGGACAATCAACCAACAGAAACTCCTTTATCGCGATCTACAAATTGTCATGTCAGAGAGTGGAGCAAAAGAGGCACATATCAGACCGCATCCGAAGAAATGTGGATCGGAAGTAGAGAAATTACAGATCTATCTTAAAGAAAAGGGCATCGCAGTAACCATAATGGGGGTAGATAAACTAATCAGAGACATCGCCTGTGATTATATTGGTATAGTCGGTTGCGCTTCGGCGTCATTGCTTGAGGCACGAAATGCATGCGATTACACTTTCGTGGTTGGTTTTGTTGGGATATCAGAGGCATTTGCAGAAAATCCAAAGTATCTCTTAGGTGATATTGGTAATCTGGAAAAAAGGATCGATTGGATTGAAGCGGATGGCTCGTATAATCCAGATATTTTTAAACGCAAGTATCACCCCGCTCCCCCATATCGAACAATTCCAGAAATTTTAAACGAGATTTCAAAAAAATCAAAATAAACGATTCTCCAATGGCAAGGCCTATTTTAAGGGTATCTGTATTCTAGTCTTTGCTAATAGACGATTGATAAAAAATTGACGGAGTTAATCCAAAGAAATTCTCACAAGACCTGAAAAAAGGATTCCGATACAATTACCGACACACGGATTTTTATGATGCTCTAATGAAATATATCGTATTGTCCAGGAAGAGTCTATTAAGTCACCCTCATTTTTTCCAGCCATATGTTGTTAAGTGTTCCGGAAAATCAGTTTTTACATTATAACCAAAATTTTTTAGTATCTTTTCAGCACAGATATAAGTTTGAGTTCCATTGATAATGTGGTAACTTGCAATTGCTAAATTTACTGAATTATTAAGTAACAAATTTTTGCACCCAATAAGAGCTTCAATTTCAGACCCCTTCAATATCCATTTTAATGAAATCGATATTTTTTATATTTAATTGATCTAACTCATCATCTAATCGAACAACAGAAATTTTTATTATATTCTGATTGAAAGAGATATTTTTTTCCGATAACTGCACAATTGCTGAAGCTGTCGTTCCTTTTGCATAAAAATATAGTTCAGTATTTTCGCTAGATAACCCCTTATTGATAAGTATTATATTTTTTACGCCATTTAATTTAATATTTTGTTGCAATTTCCTATAATTTTCAGGATCTGGTTCAAACGCGATTATTTTACCTTCATCTCCAACAATTTTACTTGCATAGATTGCGAAAGAACCGAGATATGCTCCTGCATCTACAACAATGTCTCCTGTCTTCAAAGTAGCATGTGCAAAATAACCATTTAATTCAGTTCCAAAACCTTCTTGGAAGTCAGGACGATAACCTAATAATAATAAACCATTATTGAATTTAAACTCATAAACACCCTTCTGATAATATTGCTTAAAGTCTTTATTAATAAAACAATTTCTATATATGCACCGTAATTGTCTAAATAATCCTCTGAATGGATTTGCCAATTTCTCAGGTAGTAAATTGAAAAATGGCATTATTATTAAATCGATTAAACGCATTTTTTATCATTTTAGATTATGAGTGATATCTATATAAGTTGCAATTGTTTTCGCCAGATTATTTAAAATTGGTCCATATGGCCAATCCAAATTTAATCCATAAGAAATACAAGAAAAAGTTTCAGCAACATAAACTTCAAGAGACTCATCGGTTTCTGATACTTACGCAAACTTTGTTTACGATCAGGCTCCGTAGCCAAACTTTGGACATAACAATATTATTGAACAACAGTAAAACTATTTAATTAGAAATTTATGATTGGTTCAAACTTCAAGGTTCTATTATTTACCGGATCATATCCTTATAGATCATCAGCTGCAGAAGATACGTTTATTGAGCCCGAACTTTCTTACCTTAAATCTTCATTCGGTTCTGTTGTCATTATTCCCAAATATGTAGGGAGGGAGGAAACAGAACTCCCCAACGGTATTTTGATAGAGACTACTTTAGGAAAATTGTTGAAACCTTCCAGGGCAGCCAAATCCAAAATCAAAAACTTTCTTTTGGTTTTTACTTTTTTAGATTTTTATAATGAAATTAAAAAAAAGCAAATTCGTTCAATTATCAGAATAATAGACTATTTCGGAGTCGCCTTACGAACCAAAATCTGGGCAATAAAATACATTGAGAACAACAATATTGATTTGACAAAAACAATTTTTTATACATATTGGTTGGATGAAATAACAATGGGGATTTGTCTAGCAAAAAGGAAATATCCCAGTATTAAGATTGTTTCAAGAGCACACAGGGCTGATTTATACGAAGAAATTTATGATCCGCCATTTATTCCCTTCAGACCAGAAATTTTTTCCGGTATCGATAAAATCTTTTTGGCTTCAGAAAGTGGCAAATCATACCTCTCATTAAAATATCCCGATTTTGATGCGATATTCACTACATCTCGATTAGGAGTGTCAGAACAGAAAAGTTTAACAATTCCATCGGAAGATAACGTTTTCCGATTGGTATCATGCTCGTATTTGGTTTCTGTAAAACGAATTGAATTGCTGATTAGAGGTCTTGCAGAACTTGGAAAAAACCGTAAAGACCAGATTTTTGAATGGGTACATATTGGGGATGGCCCATTAAGGTCAGAATTGGAACATATGGCAGGGATACAGTTACCGCAAAATGTAAAATTTACTTTTTTAGGATTTTTACCAAAAGGAGGCGTTATATCATTTTATCAGAATAATAAAATTGAAGTTTTTATCAATGTTAGTTCATCAGAAGGAACCCCTGTTTCCATTATGGAAGCACAAAGTTGTAGCATTCCTGTGATCGCAACGGGTGTTGGAGGGAATCCGGAAATTGTTACTAACGATAATGGCATATTATTAAGTGAGAATCCTGAACCTGGAGAAATTGCGGACGCAATTTGCATTTTATTGGATGATCGTACCTTAATACAAGACAAGAAAAAAAAGAGCTACGAAAATTGGGATAAAAAATATAATTCGGAAAAGAATTTACAATCTTTTGTTAAAGATTTAGTAAATATATTAAAAAATAATAAAAAATCATAATATCTAGGACGCTGCTCGATAATTATCATTGATTACGGTGTGGGAAATCTTGGTTCATTGGCCAAAAAAATTCGGGTTTATGCAAAAATATCATCCGACATCGGAGACATCGAATCCGCTGAAAATTTAATCCTGCCCGGCATCGGTTCATTCGATCATGGAATGCAAAAGTTGAGGGAACTCAATTTAATAGTTATTCTTAATAAAAAGGTTGTCAAGGATAAACCCCATAATCATGAGCATTTGGCTTAGAATGAAGATGTTCACAAACAAATGAAGACGGAACTCAGTAAGATGAGGCCGGGTAGATGCAACTGAGTGAAATGAATTCAGGATACTACATCAATATCTCACGATGGATAAGATTTTGTATCATCGGCAGCGAATGGTACTATTACGGAAATACATTTGCATCCGGAAAGAGATTATTGAACATAAGGTAAAAAATGAGAATAAAACCCAGTCATATTAATATCGATGCATGTTCAATTTGCCAACTTAGATGTAAGGAATGTCCTGCAACAAAAATGGGATATGAATTTAATGTTGGCCGGGGTTATCTAAAATTTAGAAATTTTAAAAATCTTATTGATGCAAATCCTCAAATTCAGACCGTTGAATTCGATAATTTCGGAGAACTTTTTTTAAATCCCGATTTAATCTCTTTGATCAAATATGCTTATGAAAAGAAAATTGCAATCTCCTGCAATACCGGTGTAAATTTAAACACCGCCAAACCTGAAATGCTCGAAAGTCTCGTAAAATATCGATTTAATTTTATCACATGTTCAATAGATGGAGCAACTCAAGAGACATATCAATTGTATAGAGTGGGAGGAAATTTTGAAAAAGTTATCAATAATATTAAGTCAATTAATTATTATAAAGATCAATATCATTCAAAATTCCCGAAATTAAAATGGCAATTCATAGTATTTGGCCATAATGAGCACGAACTCCCACGGGCAAGAAAGATGGCTCGAAATTTAAATATGGAATTTTATCCCAAAATGAATTGGAATTCTAACTATTCTCCAATAATAAACAAAGAATTTGTGATGTCTGAAACCGGATGGCCAGCAGTAACACGTGAAGAATATGAAAAAATTACAGGAATTAATTTTGTCAGACCAACCTGTTTATCTTTATGGTCCAGTCCTCGGATTAGTTGGAATGGCAGAGTAACGGGATGTTGCTGGAATGTATGGAGTGAATTTGGAGGAAATGCATTCGAAGGATTTATTTCGTGTGTAAATTCTGAAAAAATTGATTATGCCCAAAAAATGTTACTTGGTCATGTTAAGCCGCGATCAGATATTCCTTGTGCATCCTGTGATATTTTTCAGAGCATAGAACGGACAAATAAATATTTTACCCCAAATGAGACCTATCGTTACAATTCCCGAATATTCAATTTATTAAGAAAAACTCGTAATTTATTAATATCTCCCTATAGATGGCGGTCCATCTTTAACATACCAGAATAGCACCACTGAGTAAATAATTTACATTAATGGACATGTAAAAATGATACTCAATTTGATGGAATTATAAATGTCGATCATCGTCGATTACGGCATGGGAAATCTTGGTTCATTGGCCAACATGCTTAAAAAAATTCGGGTTTCTTCAAAAATATCATCTGATATCGGAGACATCGAATCCGCTGAAAATTTAATCCTGCCCGGTGTCGGTTCATTCAATCATGGAATGCAAAAGTTACGGGAACTCAATTTAATAGATATTCTTAATAAAAAAGTTATCAGGGATAAAACCCCTATCCTTGGCATTTGCCTTGGCATGCAGTTGTTTACCAAAACAAGTGAAGAAGGGACACAGCAAGGATTGGGTTGGGTAGATGCAAAAACGATCAAATTTAATATGGATAAAAACTCTTCTCTCAAAATACCGCACATGGGATGGGACAACCTGGATATCAAAAAATCGCATTTTCTATTCAAAGACACAGATATCAATGCCATGTATTATTTTGTGCACTCATTCCATGTTGTATGCAATCGCAGCGAAGATGTATTATCAACATCTCACTACGGATATGATTTTGTATCTTCACTTGCAAAAGATAACATCATCGGAGTACAATTTCATCCGGAAAAAAGTCATAAATATGGGATGAGACTATTAGTGAACTTCTGTAACAACAGATAATAGCGCTTCGAGAGGACTCACTTTGATTCGTACAGGGTAATTCCCTGCTTGTTGTTAAAAGGGCAGGGATTAGTAAAAACCATCAACTTTACCACTCCGAAGTATATTGGAGATCCCATAAACGCAGTTAAAATTTTCAATGACAAAGAAGTCCATGAATTGGTTTTTCTTGATATTACCGCATCGACAGAAAAGAGATCCCCCCGACTGGACTATATCTCCGATATCGCAAGTGAGTGCTTCATGCCCCTTGGATATGGCGGAGGCATAAAATCTGTGAAACACGCAGAAGATATTTTTAACCGGGGTGTTGAGAAAGTTATCATAAACTCCTACGCTGTTGAAAACCTGTCATTCATCCATGAACTTGCTGATCTGTTTGGGAGCCAGAGCATTGTTGTTTCTATCGATGTAAAAAAGAATTTTTTTGGTAATTACCAGACTTATACGTACGGCGGCAAAATGAAAACCAGTTGGGATCCAGTCACATGGGCGCAGGAGGCAGAAAGGCTGGGAGCAGGAGAAATTTTTCTGAATTCCATCGACCATGATGGAACCAGGAACGGCTACGATATCCCCCTCATCAAATCCGTATCCGATTCCGTATCAATTCCTGTCGTTGCATGCGGGGGAGCTGGAACCGTGAGGGATTTTGGTAAGGCGGTCCTTGATGGAGGAGCTTCTGCCGTTGCCGCGGGGAGTATGTTTGTATATTATGGCAAACACCAAGCAGTATTAATTAATTTCCCAAATGACGAAGAGCTAAAGTCCGGCGGATTACATTGAATACAAAATCTCAGATGATGCACATGAGAGAAAAATATCAGATATGCAGTCGTTGTGTAATGGATACAACGGATCCTGAAATACAGTTTGATGGAAACGGTATGTGTAATCATTGTCATCAGTATGATGAATCAGTAAAGAGATTTGTTTTTGATGGCGAAGAGGGAAAAGAAAAATTAAATCATATCGTTAATGAAATTAAAAAATCCGGCACAGGAAAAGAATATGATTGTATTATTGGGGTTAGCGGGGGTATTGACAGTTCCTTTGTTGCATACAAAGTGAAAGAATTAGGCTTGCGCCCCCTTGCGGTTCATCTCGATAATGGATGGGATTCGGAACTTGCTGTAAAAAACATTGAATTGTTTTTAAGGAAACTCAATATCGATCTCTATACCCATGTGATCGATTGGGAAGAGTTTAAAGACCTGCAACTGTCTTTTTTATATGCTTCGACGCCTGACTCTGAAATCCCCAGCGATCATGCAATTAATGCGATTTTACACGATATTGCACATGAGAAAAGGATAAAATATATTATTTACGGGTGCAACATCAGGACAGAATCCCATCTCCCAAGACCTGGTCCCAGGGTCATCTGGATTGGAAGTATATTACAAGCATCCATAAGAGATATGGCCATCTCCCCCTTACAACATTCCCCCATATGGATTATTTCACCCTAAAGCGTTATCTGATTACCCATAAAACAATCAATATTTTGAATTACCTGAATTATTCCAAGAAAGAAGCGATGAATCTCCTTGAGAAGGAATTGGGTTGGAAATATTATGGGGGTAAACACTATGAATCAATCTATACCCGATTTTATCAGGGATATATTTTGCCAAATAAATTTGGATATGATAAAAGAAGGACACATCTGTCAAGTTTAATCTGTTCGGGAGAAATTTCCAGATCCAAAGCGATTGATGAATTGGAAAACGAACCCTATCCACAAGAGATGCAAAGCCAAGATAACGAATATGTCATTAAAAAATTTGGAATTGCCGAAGAAGAATTTGAGAGAATAATGAAATTACCCAAAAGAAAATTCGAGGATTTTCCCTCATATGAAAATTCAAAAATATATAAAGCAATAGGAGTTATTTTCCGGTTTGTAGGTAAATCTATCAATGCAATTCAAAAAGAATAATTAACAAATAATCATATAAATAATTTCTATAAATTTATTTCTTTGAAGAATTGTTCCGCACTAGTTGCAATATTATCTGTAACTGGATACCCGGAGTCTAAAACAGTATCAGGATACTTTTTAATAATATCATTAAGGGTTTCGATACAACTGTCAATATTTAAGGCCTGATAAAGATAGATATATTTTCCAATATAACCCTGAATTACCGAGGCGTCATCATTTTTGTTTACAGGAACAAGAGCTAATCCACCGGCAAAAATTCCTTCCCAAACGGTTCGCCCTAACGGCAGATAATCCTCACACCGAATAACTACATCGGTTATTGCATAAAATTTACTAGTATCTGTAAATTCTCCCATGTATTTTACATTCGGATATTCGTTTAATAACTGAACACATTTTTCTCCATATCTTCCTGAAGGTTTACCTACTATTAAAAAAATCAGATTTTGTATTTGAATGGACGATTTTATAATTTTTAAAAAAAAATCGAATCCTTTTTGTTCGCCTATCAGTCCAAATATCGATACTATAAAAGATTCCGGAGGAATGCCAAATTCCAATTTAATTGATTTTTTTATTTGTCTAATTTGACGCGACTTGGTCATTGTATATGGATTTGAAATTACAACAGATTTACCACTTTTAAAGAATGAAATATTTGATATCGGATCAATCGAAATTATTTTTGTGGCATGGCGCGTAATAACAAAAATTGCTATCTTTGCCTCTATTGAATCATTCGGAACTTCTCGAATATGAATTATCTTTTTCATCGATTTGGGAAGAACCAATAAAATTGGCCACAATACAAGTGAATTCAAATGCACTACAGTAATCTTTTCTCGCTTAAGAATTTTATTATAAAAAAATAAAAAGGAAAAAATCGAAATAATTCCTTTATAGATATTGAATAATCGAATGATATAATCCGATGTGGCACCTTTAAAGACCGGACTGAACGGAAGTTTAAACTCATAAAAGTATAATTTTTTTTTCAAATTAAAATATACATCATTTTTTTCATCAGAAGGATCTCGGTGTTTTGGTTGAATTAGCAAACATTCTTCTGGTTGTAATAATCCTTTATCGAGAAGAAATTGAATTGTTTTCGATGAACTTAATGCTGCGCCGCCAAAACTAGTTGCATGAGTAATGAAAGCGATTTTCAATCCGCTTCACCAGTTTTTGTATTAATATACCGATGTGACATGCACAAAATGATACTCGCTGAGAGAGATTTAATTTTTTTAGATAAAGGGATTTTTTTTATATAGAGAGGGGATTTTACTGCTGTAATCACATTTACGATTTCAATACAAAATGAAGCTATGCTATTATGGCTAATATGAACTCCTAAATTTTTCATGTCTTTACTATCATTAATACGAGAGAAACTTATGTAAAAGTTGTGTTTGGCAATGGAGGTGATGAGTAGTATTGCCGATCAAATGATAAATTTAGCGCCATCAGGAGTCTTGTTCAGATTGAATAAAAGTACCTGCGTTAGAGGCGCATATATGTATCAAAGTACAAAAAATGGCTCATGCCATGAAGACGTACGGTAGATTTATATCCGAATTATCCAAGATCATAAAAATCAACAGGCTAATAACAAATTTATCGGTTCGGAAGTGACGAAAAAATAGAGGGCGATCTTAAGACTTTTCGCTGTTATGAGGAGGATTTGTAAAAATTACTATCGGCAATGAACGGATCTGCAAAATTTTGGATAAACACATCAATCATTACCGAAGAGAGAATTGATGTGATCTAAAATTTACTATAGAATTGAAATAGATGATATGTTTCAACGTTTACTCGAATTTATGAAAAATTTAAATGAAATATAGGGTATAACTCCGCAAGTTTTTAATCTATGAATTAAAAGTTCCAATCCATATAAAAATCGCCTATAATTGAATTCTATATGTTTCGAATGATCTTTCCGATATTTCTTTTTTAAATATTTGTCCTCCAAAGTATTAATTTCAGGTATAGTATTCGTTTTACTTGTTTTATGAAGACGAAACGCTGTCAGCATTGAATTAATTTTTCCTGGCGGACTGCGTATCGATAATCGTAATACCAGATCATAATCAAAAGAAAATTTTAATTCCCGGTCAAAACCCCCAGATGTAAAAAAAAACTCTCTTCTGATAAACAGGGTAGGTTGAAGAAACGTCATACCAAAATATAATAATCGATCGTGATCAATCGTTGGACAATAACAGTCAAGCAATTTCTTATTGTTTTCATCAACGAACATTCCATCTCCAATAACCCATTGGATTTCCGGATGGTGTGCAAAGAAATCCTCTACACAGGCAAATGCTCCTTCCAGATAATAATCATCAGAGTTAATCCAAGCGATAATTTCCCCGGTTGATTTTTCAAAGCCGCGAAATATCGCATCGGCTTGACCTTTATCGGGATTATTTTCCCAATATGTTATAAAATTTGTATATTTTTTTATAATATCTACACTCCCATCCGTCGAACCTCCATCCATTATTATATATTCCAAATTGGGATAATTTTGATTGACGACCGATTGTATTGTTGTCTCTAAATATTGCGATTGATTAAGCGATGGTGTTACAATTGAAATTTTTGGTATTTGTGGATCCATTCACGTTTCTCCTTTGATGTGGAATTTGTAATGTTTAGATACACTTGTAATAAAGAGATTCAAATTTTCCTATTAAATTAGCCCAATTTAAATTTTTATGTATATATTCCTGACCGTTCATTATAAAATTGGAGGACTCCTGGGAAGTATCGAATAATCTGTTTATCTGGTCTTTTAATTGGTTGGCATCTCCGTATTTTACTAAATATCCGCAATCAGCGTCTTCAATGATCTCCCCACCCCCACAATCATCTGTCACAATAACCGGCGTCCCGCACATTATCGCTTCAAATGGCACCAGTCCAAATATCTCTAATACCCCCGGATATACCAATACATCAGCATCGACGAATGCTTCCCGTTTTTCATCCATGGAGAGAGGACCGGTAAAGATTACATTATTATCGATTTTTAAATTTTTTACCTGCCGGACCAGAATATTTCGAAATCCATCATCCGGACCTGCAATTACAAGAATTCCCTTTCGATATTGATTTAAAAAAAATGAAAAACCGTTTATCAGGAAATGTATCCCCTTCCGTTTATGCAATCTTCCCAAGTAGAGGATAATCTTTTCACCTGATGCAATGCCATGTTTTTTTCGAAACACTCCCCGTTCTGGAAGAGACGTATATTCAGATACATCAATCCCGTTCGGAATAATTTCGATTTTTGTTTCCGGGTACTCCCATTTTTTTGTATTGTGCGCTCTCAACTTTTGATACGGCAATTAATTTTATTGCATCTGTCAGGATTTTATGCCCCCACACAAAATCGTACAGTTTTTTCAGGTTTTGCTTTTCAAAAAAAGGGAGTACCGAGCCGTGAGCCTGTATAATATAGGGAATCCCATACTTCATCGCGGATGTATGAATCACGATATTCTGATATGACCGAAAATTATGGAGGTGGATTATGTCAAACCCCTTCAAATTTTGATCAAGCCAGATCTTCATGGAGGGGGAATATAAAAAGAAGCCCCAATTTGCAATGCAGTGAAAAGGGATCACCGTAACGCCTTCACTTCGGATCGTGTCAGCGTACTGCAAATCAAAACCGAAATCAGTGGTGATAATCGTCACATCGTGGTTCTGCTTTGCAAGTTCCTTTGATAATGTATAGAGAACCGCTACTGATCCGCCGAATTCAGGTGAGAAAAATGGTATCACCTGCAATATTTTCATTCATGCCCTCGTTTCAGTTGATCATTTACCCGCTGTTCATCTCTATTTCTCAATTTTGTAGCAACCCCATAAATAATTGGTTTTACCGGTGAATCCATCACCAGTTTTGCCATGCACTCGCTGTTGAAAAGGATCGTAGAAAGCTGGTCGATTATTGTTTTATTAACCTGAAAGTGCATCTGGTATTTTTTCCAGTCTTCATTGAAGTGGACAGCATCAAGATTTGTTGCCCCCAACCCCTCTTTTTCTGCGATCATGATATGTTCAACCAGTGAAACCGGGATCCCCATAATCGCTGAGCCAAACGCATCGCCAACGACCGGGTTGTTTGCCGCCATCAGGAGATCTGTTTTTACCGCTTCACCATACATCGGCCCATGCCCGTCAAGGGCATAGGTGCCGTCGATGATAGCAATTTTTGGATCAAGTATCCTGGTGAGCAGCGTCAGTTTCCGGCTCAAATATTTATGATGCAGACATCGCATGGTATCAGGATAACAGACCCCACAGGTTCTTCATACTCAGGGTGACTGTCGTCATCACGTGCACTTTGAGAACGGGAACCGAAATAAAACAGTCAATTTCGTCAACAAGAAGATCCGGCACCTGGACTTTAACCCTCTTTCCACGGATACTATCCTCTATGTATTTCGAAGGAAGCGTTGACAGGTTGACAAGTTCCGCACCAGTCTCTTTGCAGATCCCGGACATCCCGTGACCTTTGAATGCTGTATCGGCAGAGAAGGAATGGTTGCCCCCATCAGATTCCCCGACAATAACCCGCCCCGCCCGGTCTTTGAGGATTGCCAGGATCTCTTTCAGGACGAAGGGATTAGTAGTGATACCTTCTTTATAGAAGGGGTACGTAAAATTGGGTTTGATGAAGACCGTAGAATCATTGCGGATGGAATCCTTCCATTTTATGAATTCGAGACTATTTGTAATATCATCACGGAGATGCGAGATCTTTGTTATGTATGCCCGGTAATCTTTCACTTGTTATCCACCTCTTTTATTAAGGTTTCAAATGTATCAGTGATGGTATTCCAGTCAAAATTTTGGACATATATTCTGGCAGAATTCCCATGATTTTTCATTGATCCATTCGTGGCAATAATATATGCAGTTTCGGGAACATTTTCCGGGGAATCCGCGTAAAGAACCCCGTTTCCCTCTCCAAATTCCCGCAAAATTCCCGGTAACCTTGTGCTGATAACCGGTTTTCCTACAGCCATATATTCATACATCTTGATGGGGACAATATCCTGCATGATCTTCTCTCCGGGGTCTGCGGGTAAAATGCAAATATCACTTGCAGCGATAAATTCAGGAATTTTCTCATAAGGTTGTTTGCCGGTAAGGATAAGAGAATCACTCAGCTGATTCTCATCCCGTATGCGCTCAAGATCAGAAAAGGCATCCCCCTCCCCGACAATGAGGACCTTAAGGTGGCGATAATGATCGCGTGAACGGGCGATCTCAAGTGCGACCTCTTTTAAGCCCGAAAAATGGTAGAGCCAGCCCATAAAGAAAAGCACGATATCATCATGCCCGATACCGTAGGCAGATCTGATTGCGGATCCATCGATAGTCGGATTGAACCGGTCAAGATCGATACCGGCACCTATGAGTGTAGTGTTTTCAGGATTTCCCCCAAGATTGATAGCATAATCCTTGAGTGTTTCGTTAATGGCAATGACCTTCGAAGAATTTCGGAGGGTTTGTTTTTCGAGGGAGCGACCTAGTATCTGGAATAACTTTTCAGGAATCAGGGTGTCAAGTGCATCGATCCAGTAATAGATGAATGGAATGGAATGATGCCGTGCCAGCCGCGCCGCTATCCAGGCATTCAGGATCCCGAATCCAATAATAATATCGGGTTTGAACTCACCTATCTGCCGTATGATTTCCTGGCGGTGAGTAATCAGGAGTCCGGGATATTCAAGGACGGGAAACCTGATGGATTGAGGACGAATTACTCCAATGGAAATATCAGGGAGGATCTTGTGTACATTCTGGTACACGGTCCTCGGGCTTGAAAGTCCATTTTGGGTACTACTTTTCTTCCAGTCGATATCATAATCGATTACCCTGATGGAATGCCCCCTGGCTGCGAGACGCTCCATGAGATGGTGCTGCTGATGTGGGTTGCGGGTGAGCCAGTTGGATTCCTGGACGACGAGAATGTTCATAATTTTGTGTTAAAACTCCGCACTCTTACTGATGTTATCCCAGTTCTCGACAAACCAATTGTGGGTTTCTTTTAATCCATCTTCAAATTTCATGTGCGGTTTATACCCAAGCACGGTTCTCAGCTTTGGTAATACAAGAAAGCAGCCGCGTCTTCACATCCCAGTCACGGCGATCCCTGAACACGATACCTCTCTCGTTACCTGTAAGCCTGTTCACAATGTTTGCCATATCGATGACACGCTGTTCTTTACTTGCACCAAGATTAAACGCTTCTCCAATTGCCTTCTCCTTAACTCCCATGGCAAGAAGTCCGTTTACGATATCCCCGACATAGGTCCAGTCCCGTGTTTCAGTCCCATTCCCCGTGATGGGAAGGGGCTGACCCTTCATCGCCCAGTAGAAGAAGTTGGGAATCACGTTGCGGTATTTTCCGGGCACCTCTCCGGGTCCATATGAGTTGAAGAACCGTGCATTGACAATTGGAAGGCCATAGAGGTTATGGAAATAATTGGTGTAGAGTTCCCCGAGAAGTTTTGTGACCTGATACGGCGTGTGGAGATGAATTGAGACATCGTGCTCCTCAAACGGCATCTTGGACTCAAGCCCATAGACCCCACAACCCGATGATGAATATACGAACCGTTTGACGCCGGTTAATTGCGCATATTGTAATACTTTGAGAATCCCCAGGCCATTGATCATGAGATCCTTCTCCGGATTATCAACAGAATTCTGGTTGGCGAAATGAGCGGCGAGATGGAACACATAATCGGGCTTTTCTTTGAAGACTCGTTTTAGAATAGCATCGTTAAGAATATCCCCCCGGACAAACATGATGCCCGGTGCCTCTGGAATATTCCATTCATAAGAGGAGGAGAGATTATCAAGAATAATAATTTTTTTTATTCCCAGCGGGGAAAGTTTCCTGCAGAGATTTCCCCCGATCGCTCCTGCCCCGCCGGTAACAAGAATTGTCGAATCCTGGTAAAATTCTGAAAAGTCTTCCATATTATTCACCGATGTGATAGTATTTTTTCATCCATGTAACTGTTCTGCTGATTCCTTCTTCCGGTCGGACAACAGGATTGTGCTTGAGATCCCGGATTGCTTTTGAAAAGTCCATGTGTTTGGCTTTTGTTGTAAAAGGCTCAGCCTCTTCATAGGTTACGAGGGAATCATCCCTGCCAGTAGCATTCAGGATACGATCTGAATAATCCTTTATGTCCATCTCCCATTCCGGTCTCCCCCCGACATTGTACACCTCGCCCGGAATAAAATTATCCATGATATTTGCCCAGGTCCGGCAGGAATCTTCGACATAATCAATAATGCGTTTATGACCTTTGAATACCGTGTAAGGTCTGTTGAACAGTGCGTGATAAATAAATTTAGGGATGAAGCCCCGATACGGTGTATAGTGCTCGTGAGGGCCGTAACAATTCACCGGGCGAACCCTTACAGTCTCCGTGCCAAACATCGTTGCCGAGTTCATGCACATGAGTTCGCCCGCCCATTTCGTGATGGCATAATCATTCATCTGGTAGGTGTCCTTGATGGGATTATCGACCATTACATTCTCTGACATTTTCCCTTCAAAATCCCCATATACCTCAGCACTGGAAAAAAAGATCATTTTAAACTTCAGTTTTTCCTGAAGCCGGATCAAATTTTTTGTGCCGATACAATTGGTATGCCAGAGATTCTCGTAATAATCCTCCCCATTCCATCGGCCGTATTCCGCAGCAAGGTGATATACACAATCAAATGAATATTTTTCAAAAACCCGTTCGACCTGACGGAAATTCCGGACATCTGCTCGTGTGTAGTTATTGCGTTCCGTATTCAGGAGATCAATTGCATGAACATCGTGTCCACGCGATTGTAATTCATTGACAAGATTTGTGCCAATAAATCCGGTACCGCCAGTAACTAATATTTTATATATATCCATGACAACTCCCCATGTTAGCTACCAATAATTGGATGGATTTCCTTACATATGTTAATAGTTTTTACTCCAGCTGTTCCATTACCAAATGGATTTTTCCACTTCTTTTTATTCTTTATCATTAAATGTACGCCTTTAACAATATTATCAGAATTACTTCCAACGAGCATGTTTGATCCAACGGCAATTGTTTCAGGTCGCTCTGTATTCTTCCTTAAGGTTACACAAGGTACCCCCAAAATACAGGACTCTTCCTGTACCCCACCGGAATCCGTCAGTATAAGTTTTGAATTTGCCTCTAACTGAAGAAAATCGAGGTATCCAAGGGGATCAACCACTCGAATTCCATCAACCGAAATATGAAATTTCTCGATCATTTTTTTAGTTCTTGGATGAATGGGAAAAATTACAGGAATGAAAAATTCTGCATGAATACGTTGGAGACCGCCGATAATTCCCTGTAACCGTTCTTTAACATCGACATTTTCCGCACGATGGGCAGTTACGAGGAAGTAATCGTTTGAAGACAAGTCCATTTGTTTTAGGATATCCCCCTTATCATCAGCAATTTTCTTGTTTTGAGAGACTGCATCAACAATAGTGTTCCCTGTAACATGGATTTTTTTCCTATCAATTCCTTCTTGAAATAAATTTTTTTGCGATTCCTTTGTTGGCGCAAAAAGAAGATCTGATATATGATCAGTCAGAATCCTGTTAATCTCTTCAGGCATTGACCGATCAAAACTCCGAAGACCCGCTTCCACGTGACCAACTTTTATGTTCATTTTAGAAGCGGTTAATGCACCGGCAAGGACCGTATTGGTGTCTCCCTGAACAAGTACAATGTCCGGTTTATTGTTCTGTAAAACTTTTTCTATCCCCCGCATCATTCTCCCGGTCTGGTTGGCATGACTACCGGAACCTATATCCAGATTAAATTTTGGTTGAGGAAGATCCAGATCTTCAAAAAAAATTTTGTCCATCTCATAGGAATAATGCTGTCCGGTGTGAAGGATAAAATGAGCAATATCCTGGCATTCACATTCCCGGATTATTGGGGACATTTTGATAATTTCCGGACGAGTACCGAGAATAATCGCTATCGTATAAGTCACACCCCGATATATTATTGTTCTTTTTTTATAATCTTACTAATTGCGTGGAGCATAATGCCATTAAAAATTGATATTATCCCTACCATTAAGAGAAGAATTACAATTAATGAGGTTCCTATCGCAAAAACGTGTGTTGCTGTATACGTTCTCACCACGTCCAATCCAAAAAATAACCCAATACATATAAGGATAAATCCAGGTAACCCAAAAAAGAGCAGGGGTCGGCGTTCCTCAACAATCCTAAGAATTGTATTTATGACACGGAATCCGTGATTGAACGGATTCAGTTTTGAACCGTGTTGCACATCATATCTGCATGATATAGGGACCTCAGCAATTTTAAGATTTAAATCATCTGCAGTTCGCTGTAACTGGGATTCTATGCCGATTCCCATTTCGTTACATGAAAGAGAATTAATCGCTTTTTTCGAGAAGGCCCGGAAACCACTCTGTGAATCAGTAACTTTTGTATGAGAGATGGAATTTGTCAGAATATTTAATACCTGCTGACCGATCCTGCGATAAACCGGAACTGAATTTTTATCCTTTAAGAAACGCGAACCGATAACCATATCGGCATCCCCGTTTTTGATCGCGTCCAATAATCGGGGAATTTCATCGGGATTGTGTTGCCCGTCAGCATCAAGGCATACGAAAATATCCGCATCGAGTTCTTTTGCTGCCCGGAATGCACTTTTAAGGGCCGCCCCTTTTCCAAGATTCTTGTCATGGTGAACGACATCAGCACCGGCCATTTTAGCAACTGTTGATGTAGCATCTGTGCTCCCATCATCAATGACAATTACTTTATCTGCATATTTTTTTGTCCGCAGAATCACGCTTCCGATCGCAACCTCTTCATTATATGCGGGAATTGCGGCAAGGATCATAGAATATTTCCTTAAGTACATTAATGTGAATTTTATTTGTATTAGCTTATCGTTTTTATATGCAATGTTTGTGATTTATCAGTGAATAACAAATTTTTGCAAAATGAGTCCTGTTTGTTTACCGGGATGGAGACTTTATCGTCTGCTTTCAGATCTTGATACTTTATAAACTCAAATCTTTCTGAAAATCATAATTTTTGAATTATCATAAACTTTATTGTTAGAGTCAAAATTCGCCGGTTCGTTCAAATAATCAGATGTAACCATGAAGACATCCGCAGTATTTTCTTGAGTTAAACGAACATTTTTAGATACATAATCGGAAGAATCGAATGTGAATGCTGTAGAAAATCTATCCTCTCCGAACCAAATTGAATTTTGGGGACTGTTTATTTCAATCCAGTCGATTCCGCTTTTTTCTTCAGGAGAATAATAAATTTTAAAATCTGAAACGGATGGATCATTTGTTGCCTTTAAAAGGGAACTTATTGAAAAAATGAGGAATGTGACAATTATCAAAACGACAAATAATTTTTTCCAAGGTGCTTTAGTAATCGTCTTTGAAATTTCCGATAAGGCGCACGCTGCACCATATGCTAAAAATACTAATAAATATGGAAATACGCGCAGTTCAAGATTATCTCCAATTCCTGAATGGATACCCGGTCAATAAAAATACTCAAACCCAATAATCCAAAGAAGGATATAAGAAACAAGATCCCCAAATTTTTGTGTGCATACTCACTATGTTTATCGATAGCGTATCGCTTAACAACAATCAAGCCCACAATAATGGAAATCGGTAATATAATCCAATAAATTCCTGTTAATAGGAAGTATATTGTTGGTGAATGAAATGACGTATTTGATGGTGCAATAAAAAAATACACGAACGTTATCCATATCAGAAATAACACCAAAACTACAAAATGTAGTCGCCCACCGGCAAATTCATTTTTTTTGAGATTATCAGGTTGAGTAGTGATACGATATCGTACAATAGACAGACTACCCCTCCGATGAACGGTATAAAGTATCAAAACCAACATTATTGCCAGTCCGAGCAAGGGAAGCACTCGTGATGGAGAAATGAATGTAAAAAATTTTCCCAACCAGATTGATATGACCCCCATGAACATACTATTCGAAAATGACCCGTATTGAACCAAAAGATAGGATAAGGGTATGATAGGGATTATGGGAAATAACATTTTCATATAGGGTCTCCGCATCCATTTTAAAAACGAATGACTGGATTAATCCCAAAATAATTGTCGCTATTATTGCCAGCAGAATGAGGATAAAAAACCATTGATTAATTAATACTATTGTAAATAGTGAAAAGTAGAGAATAGCAAGGTATTTAGCGGATTTTTGAAACGAGAGGAGATTCTTTGAATACCGTACCAAAATAAAGATTGCCAGTAAAAATAAAAAAACAGTATACCGTTCATACGTTCCCCGTGCCGTAAAAAATAATAAATCCGGAAGGACCGAAAGTATGGCTGCCCCGATGAGAGCTGTATATTTGCTGTCAGTAAATTCCCGAAATAGCACATATGCGATAATAAGATAAAAAAATCCGAATGGCAATAGTTGAACCTGGGGGATAGTTAAGCCCGTAATATCAGAAATTTCTGTTGCAAGGATTTGAAATCCAAGTCCATTACTATATCGAATTAATTCTCCAACTCCCCCGTGAACCTGAAAATCCTGGATCACTTTTGTAAAATAAGAGACATCGGTATCAGCGACTAATCCCCCGTATCGGCTCATTATATAAATATTGGAAAAAAATCCATAGCATAGAATAAGTAGAAGACAGACTGTTTCATCAATTTTCAGTACTTTTTTCAGGCTAATCATATTGAACCCAATATTGAGAATGGATATACTAAATTTCGACAGCAACCCTTTTAAAATTTGGCGTTGACGACACCTCCCCATGCGGGATATTTCTCTTTGAGCTGGATAATTCGCTGTTCCAACGATAGTTATGTGGCTGGGGGTGATCGTCTGGCCCGGTCTTTTTCGGTTGTAACCCGTTCTCTTTATCCTGACGATGAGATTTCGCTCATCGTATCACGATCCTTTCAGATATGCTATACGTCTCCCCGATGTCTCGTGGACTTCGTATCCCCGGTTCATAGAATACGACTCCTTTGTACCAATTTCCATTGTCGCTCGCTTTCACCCTCAAGCGCATGTTCGGTGTTCTTGAAAAGGGCATAAATTAGTTACTACTTTAGAAACAGAGACTCTTGCACATTATTATTATGTACTTATATAAAGTACCCTCCTGATAAAATGTATATATTTAATGGTCATTGACCACTAATGGTTTCCCACTGATGATAACCCAGAAGTCAATTTCATATTTTGTAACTGTATCGGGATTATTTGCCGGATATGCTTCCATTTCTACAGCGATTTTTTCATACTCGTACCGATAACTATCTGTAACCGTTATTGACGTAGCATTAATAATTCCATGATCATTCTGGATTGTCCATATGGCGCGGGATATATCGTATCCCGTATCTGAAATCTGAAAACCTTCAATGTTTACGGTTGCCGCATTTCGGCCGACATTTTGTAAATCTCCGACATTGGTCCTGCTTGTTGTTGTTGTTTGATAGGTCTGCGTGTTGTTAGGAGTGAAAATAAGAGTTGCAGGCTCATTTCCGACGGACAACTGAATTGGATAATAGAGGTGAGAAGGATCTGATACCACCTGGGCTCCATTTCCGTTCTGTGAAAGAAGAAGACCTAATCCCCCATTATAGGTTTGTTTTGTCTCAGATCTCGAAGAGTTGGCTATCTTGATTAATGTTGGATTTAAGGTTAAAACTGTAATTGAGATAGTCTGATTGTATCGATCTTTTTGTGATAGACTATCATTCGGAAGCGAAAATGCCCCGCTCTGAATAATCGTATTCCCTGCAATTATATCATATTTGTAATCCATTTTCTCGTTATAATGAGAAGCTACCATAAAAGAGAAGTTCAGAGGTGTTCCCGTTTCAATTACCACCGGCAATTTTTCGCTATTCAAAAAAAATACTTCACTGAAGCCCTGGCCGGAGAAAGTCGTACCACCAACAAAAATGAGCAATAACCCCACAATCAAAATGCCTGCGATGCACGCGGCGATAAGTCCATACACGATGGTACGATCTTTTGGCTCCATGGCAATCTATACTGATGTTATCGTATAGTAATATAAATACTGTCAATTCAGAAATAACTATGCGAATGGGGAACTATTTGTGAATAATACTCTCTCAAAAAAGGATATAATCCCAATAACCAGAGTTTACGATCTTCTGCTTGTTGTATGTTACATCCTTTTAGCTGTTTCAGTTACCCTCTTGCCCCCTCTCAATGAGACACTCCTGCGTGTCATTCTTGGATTACCTCTTATTCTTTTTGTCCCAGGTTATGTTTTCATTTCTGCGCTGTTCCCGGAAAAAAAAGAGTTTGATTCTCTCGAACGCATTGCTCTTAGCATCGGCCTGAGCATTTGCATAGCAGCATTTACCGGATTTTTATTAACCTATACACCCTTTGGCGTATCGCAGGTCTCTGTTCTTTTTTCATTGTCCGCCATAACATTATTACTGACGGCAATGAGTGGAGTTAGAAGGATAACCGCTCCTGATTGGGAAAAACCGCATGGAACCTCCAGAACCTGAACAGGGGAGAAAAATATCATCCGGAAATAGCAGCTCAATCATTTCCGGCGATTTGAAAATCGTTCTGTTCTGGACCGCGTTGTGCATTCTTTCGGTTATTCTACCGATTGTCAGCCTGACATTCCTGCGGCTTATCCTCGCCATTCCAATGATTCTTTTTATCCCCGGTTATGTATTGATGGCTGCATTATTCCCTGATTCGGTGGATATCGGCACGATTGAACGGCTAGTTCTCTCAATCGGCGCAAGCCTTGTAGTGACTCCTTTAATTGCCCTCCTTTTGAACTTTATCTCGTGGGGGATCCGGCTGGATTCGGTACTTGTCTCTCTTACGGTTTTTATCGTCTCAATGGTTTTTATTGCAACGTATCGCCGCGCTGCGATCCCACCTGAATCACGATATACCATTCCGGCACCGGAAATTCTACGCCGCATCTCAAAAGACTGCATGTTAACAAATCAGTCTACCGGTAACCGGATTATTTTTGGAATAGGTGTTTTTGCCATTCTCATGGTCATCGCATCCACAGTTCTTGTGATCTCGCTGCCAACAGCAGGAGACAAATATACGGAATTTTTTATCTTGGGAGGAAAGAGGACTGCAGATGCATATCCGGAAATGATAAGCCCCGGTATCCTGCAACTACTGTATACCGGTATCGGAAACCATGAATACCGGACGATAAACTATACTGTCGAAGTATACCTGGTACCGGTAAACGAGACGACACCTATTGCATCATCAGGTTTCACACCCCTGGAATCCTACTCAGTGATCCTAGATCACAATCAGACGTCGGTTCTTCCGCTTGAGTTTTCTGCACCCGCTGCCGGATTTTACCGGATGGAGTTCCTGCTCTTCAATGAAACCGTTCCCGGACAGGAAATATCAGGACAGGACCGGATAAACGCCAGCTACCGCAACCTCCATCTCCAGATCAATGCCACGGTGCCAGTTTTTGTAACAAATAACACCCTGTCTCAATCCTCATGACAATGAGATGCTCCATGATCTGCCGTCTAAAAACCGAGACCCTTGAAACAGATGAAACGACCATCGGTGGAATGCTATCTGGTAAAGGGAATCCTGCCGATCAGAGGATTTACGGTAATCATGCGGGAGGTATTTTCAGTACCAAAAACCACCGGCATTCCCGCGGAATATCCCAAAAAGGAGTGCCCTGAAATGCCAGTTCCTTCCGGTGAAGACCTCCTGTCAGTTTTTTTTTCTGATGAACGAACCAGGATCGTCGCACTGGTAGCATCCATACTCGGAGCCGGTCTCTTTCTCTATACCTCTCGTATAACTGTAGTTGCGCTTCTCCCGGCCATCATTCTTTTAGGTGTCGCAGTCCTCCTTGCCTGTAATTCACGACACAAACTCTTCAGCCTCATTGCAATAGGGTTGTTCACCTCACTGATCCTCTCCCTGAGGTTCGACTATCTGCCATGGGGAGATCCCTGGTTTGAATACGGGATGATCCTCAGGATCCTGGCGTACCAGTCGGTTTCACCATCCTTCTACCCGGCCCAGCTCCCCGTCCTCCATGTCATCGTCGCCTCGCTTTCCCTTTTTGCCGGGATGTACCCCCTGACCCTTCTCAAATATTGTATCCCTCCCCTTTCCATCATTGCGATTGTTGTGGTGTACCGGTGGGTAAAGGAGATCTCATCTGAGGAGACTGCATTTTTTGCAGGATTACTCCTCCTTTCAGGAACACCCTACCTGCACTGGACAACACAGGGAGTACGGGAAACTCTCGGTATTGCACTCTTCATCCTCGCCCTCTATATATCGTTCCGGTCAATAAGGGATCAAAAACCCGGATTTCTTGCAGTCTCCCTCCTGCTGATCATCGGCATGGTACTTACCCATCATCTTTCAGCACTGATCTTCCTTGGTGTCTGGATCGTCATCTCTCTTGTGTTCCTTTACCTAATGTGCAGGAGAGAGTGGGTGCGCAGGGCAAGTCTGATTGCAGGTTTCATTACAACGACAACAATCCTTGCGATCATAGCGTGGTGGATAGGGAGACTGGAGTATGAGTTTTCTGAATTCAGCGGGTTGACAAATTCCCTTTTTCATTCGGATTATGGTATACCCCTCCTCCTGATCAGCGTGATTATCCTTTATCTCATACCGGTGCTGATCCCCGAAAAGATCCTTGCGTTGCAGACACTCGCACAGCGTATTCTGATCAGGAAAAAAATTATTTACGCGGTTATGATCATCGGCTCGGTGATAGGATGCATTCTTGTAATTAATTTTGTCATTGGGAAGTCCACATTCTTCCTCTCCTACCCCATACCTATGTTGTTCAACGGGATCTGCATAGCTGTTCTCGCACTGATCGGGCTGTATTATTTTCTGGAAAAGGATCGTCTCTTTGTTCTTGCATGGGTGGCGGTATTATCGTCAGCACTTGTCCTTTCGATGAGCGGCCTCGTGTCATTTGTGGATCCCCTCAGGCTGATGGAATTTCTCTATATCCCGCTTGTCATCGTCGCAGCATGCGGACTCAGCAGAGTCGCACAATGTATTCATTCCAAGGTACTCCTGTCCGTCTTACTCACAGCTTTGGTTCTCACAAGTATCGTAACGACATTTCCGGCGGTGGTCTTTTTCGGGCAGCCCTTTGAACCCGGCCACCCGTTGTACGACAACCGGAGCCTGGTCATTAATCACGATCCCACGGAAATCTCTGGTATTGTATGGCTGGATGCCAATAAGGCCAAAGGGGAAATCGAAAGCGATGTGTACGTTGGCTATCCTGCACAAGCCATCATCTTGGCAGATTTCCCTCTCACAGTCCAGACGTATTTTTCGTTCGTCCGGGAGGCCGGGTATCCTCAGGCGGTGGGTACCGCTTCAGAGCAGCACTATCTGGTCATTCTCCCACGGATGAAAGAATATCTGGAATTTGGGGAAGACTGGATGAAAGAAAAACAACCTCTTGACGAGACCGAGTCCTCAATGATCGAGTCTGAGTGCAACAGGCTGTACGACAATGGAAACGCGGTAATTTATTCATTCTCCACTGCGTGAGAACCTCCCTTGGATCGGTCTGGTTCAGAATAACGGACCGGTATTCCTCCGGAATGGATGATTTTTTATGTAATTTCACGGGTTCCGGAGATTTTCGTACCCCTCTACCGTGTCTTTATCAATACCCTCTCAAAATGAGGGGGCTCCAGTTTTTCGATCCCGTGCACTGGTATTAAAAAGGATTACTTCTCAGTCAACTATGGAATGGCTCGTCTCCCGGTGAAGTTTTTTCTGCGCCTGACCATTGGACTGATTCTCATAATCCTGTTGCTCTTGTTTGTATCTCCGTCTGCAGTAATCAGTTCCATAAGATCCATCAACCCGGTTTTTGTGATCGCCGCAATCCTGGTCTATGCTCTTGCATTTCTCATACTCACCATCCGCTGGAAGATCATCGTTGCGCATATGAGGGGGTACCTCCCGTTAGGGGAAGCGTACCAGGCATTTGCCGGAGGAGTTCTCTATTCTGATTTCACTCCGGGGCGGATCGGCGATCTCACCCGTGCAGTTCTGGTGAGAGACCGGATGGATCTCCACAAGGGTACCGTCTCGGTGATAATAGACCGGTTCATCGATATCATAGTCCTGACCACTCTGGGCATCGCTGCAGTCGTGGTATATTCCTCACATTTTGCATCGGTACTTCCCGTGGTCTCCCTCATCGTTCTTGTTGTGGTCTTTGTGGGTGCCATCATCCTCTTCTGGCAGAATGAGAGGATATTTTCATGGACCCAGAAAATTCCGTACTTTGGAATTCAGGCTTTTACGGCACAGGTCCAGACCGCAATCTCCGAATTCCGGAATGAGAGGAATGTCTTTGTCAAAGGCATTCTTCTCACCGTTCTGGCATGGGTTTTCCAGGCTCTTCGCGTTGTCCTGATAGCGTTGGGGCTGGGCTATTCACTCCCGCTCCCGGAATTATTCCTGATTCTGCCCCTGATCAGCGCGCTCTCCATCATCCCGATCACGCTCTCCGGCCTGGGACTTGTCGAAGGGGGGATGACGGCAGTTCTTGTCGGATTGGGGATGCCTGTTTCGGCTGCGCTCTCACTCGCAATACTTGATCGGGGAGTGACCATGCTCTTTCATTTTGCCGTTGGTGGCCGGTACGCGATGAAAAATATTGTATAATTAAGGGAAAACGTGTGAGTATCTGGTGGCTGGATTCGCGAGCGAGAATGGGTTTGAAGTTCTTCTTGGATGAAATAACTGGTTCCCCAATGATTTTATTCAATGTAACATCCATTATTTTCATACATCCTCCAATCCAATACAGGACAACCAATGGAACCCTCCCCACTCAGCGGATCCCCGGTCGAAGTCTCGGTAATCCTCCCCACGCTTGATGAAGAACGTACCATTAGCGAATGCATAAAAAAAATCCAGGCCGTCTTCCGCAGCAAAAACCTAAGCGGCGAGATCATCATTGCCGACTCCTCGGCCGACCGGACACCGGAGATCGCGCAGTCGCTGGGTGCGCGGGTTATCACGCCGGAAAAGGGCGGGTACGGCAACGCCTACCTGAGCGCGTTCCGGCACGCGCAGGGCCGCATCATCGTCATGGGCGATGCCGACGATACCTATGATTTTTCCGAGATTCCCTTCCTCCTGGAACCGTTAAACAGCGGTGCGGACTTCGTCATCGGGTCCCGGTTCCGGGTACCATCCACCCGGGCTCGATGTCCCCCCTGCACCGGTACATCGGCAACCCGCTCCTCACGTGGATGATCAACCACATCTTCCATACCTGTTTCACGGACACTCACAGCGGTTTTCGGGCAATCACCCGCGATGCGCTCGAGCAACTCGACCTGAAGACCGGCGGGATGGAATTTGCATCCGAGATGCTCGTGATGGCTTCAAAAGAGGGGCTGCATATCGAAGAAGTCCCGGTCAGTTATTATCCACGGGCAGCACCATCCAAGTTACACAGTTTTGCCGACGGATGGCGGCACATCCGGTTCGTGCTTCTCATGAAGCCCCTTCCGTTCCTTGCCATACCGGGGCTGTTGTTCTCGCTGGTCGGGCTCCTCCTGATGGCCTTCTTTGCCCTTGAAGGGAATGTCGAGTCCTCGCACCTCCACACGTTCATCGTCGGCGCCATCCTGATTATGGGCGGTGTCCAGGTGCTCCTTACCGCATTTCTGATGAAGTCCTATTCGGTCATCCATGGGTATGAGAGGAAAGCAGGCATCATCACGCTCGTCATGCAGTACAGCAGCCTGGAAAAATTCCTCGTCCTTGGCATCATCCTTATTCTGGGTGGCGTAATCCTCGGCCTCAATATCCTGATCCAGTGGGTCTCCGTCGGGTTCGGATTCCTCTCGGAGATCTCCACAGCGATCGTGTCACTGGTCCTGATCGTGAGCGGCATCCAGGTCTTCCTCTTTGCCATCTTCCAGAGCATGATGCTCCTGAACGAGAACAACGGCCATGCCTGAAACGGATCGGATGAAGATCGCGTTTGTCTATGATGTCATCTACCCGTACGTGAAAGGTGGGGTGGAGAAACGGGTCCGGGAGCTGGCGGTGCGGCTTTCAAAAAGGGGCCACGAGGTCCACCTCTTCGGCATGAAATACTGGGAGGGGGAAGATATCCTGATCCGCGACGGGGTGATCCTGCATGGGGTCTGCCCGTCACGTCCCCTCTATGCCGGGGGAAAAAGGACCGTGGGAGAAGCATGTAATTTCGGCCTCCGGCTCATCCCGCACTTAGGAAGGTACCGGTTCGATATCATCGACTGCCAGCAGTTTCCTTTTTTCTCCTGCCTCTCGGCAAAATTCCTTGCCATCATCAAAAGAACACCGCTTGTCATCACCTGGCACGAGGTCTGGGACGACTACTGGTACGAGTACCTGGGATACCAAGGAGTGTTCGGAAAGATCACCGAGCGGTTCGTTTCCCGGATAACGCCCGATACCATCGCGGTATCGGAGACAACCGCGGGACGACTCCGGCGCCTGTCTCCCGGATTGCGTCCTGTCGTCATCCCCAACGGGATTGACCTCGCAGAGATCGCCGCGGCCCGTTCATCCGAAAAGAGATCCGATCTCATCTTTCCCGGCAGGCTGATCCGGGAGAAACACGTGGACCTCCTCATCGAGGCCACGGCGCTGCTTGTCCCGCATTTTCCTGATCTTAAGGTTCTCATTATCGGCGACGGGCCGGAACGCGATTGGATACAGTCGCTGATCCGGAAACCGGGGCTGGAAGATCATATTATCTTGAAAGGATTCTGTGAAGATCATAGCGATCTCATCGGGTTTTTCAAGTCTTCAAAAGTCTTCGTGCTCCCGTCAACCCGCGAGGGATTCGGGATAACCGCGCTCGAAGCGCTCGCGTGCGGACTGCCCGTAGTGACAATCGATCACCCGGCAAACGCCGTCCGGGATCTCATCACGGAGAAAAACGGGTTCCTCTCGTCCATTTCAGCGGAGAATCTCGCGGAAAAGATCCGCAGGGCGCTCGGGCACCATGCGGAGATGCGCGAGGCCTGTATCACAACTGTGGCAGCATACAACTGGGATTGCATCGCGGCAGAGTGCGAAGAGTATTACCAATCGGTGATTGCAAAAACAGGACCGGCTCACTAGCCGGGGTACAACACTATAAAGGCCTGCATTCTTCTGAACTGAAACGGCTCTGCCTGCAATTTTAATTGTCCTTCTCCATCAGTTGGTGCTTTTATCGTGAGAGTCCTGACCGCCCGGGAGATTTTCCGGGAAGAGGTTGCAGGAGCGGATAAATGGTGATAATATTTTTCATGTGTGCCATACTTACAATATGATCATGTCAGCAGTAAAGCGGATCCCGGTATCCGAACCAATATGGAAGGATCTTGCAGAGATGCGTTCGGCTGGTCAGACGTATTCTGAGCTCCTTGCGGATATGATAGAGGAGCGCAAAAAACGGCGTCTTGAGGAAGATGTAAAGAGGTGGAGTCAGAGGAAAAAAGGAGATTACGTATCTCTTTCGGAGATTAAGGATTGACCTTTGAACTTAAACTCTGGTATGAAATATCAGAGGATGTTAATTGTCTACCGGATAAGACACGCAGAATAATCAAAAATGCCCTGAAACGTCTTGAAAATGATCCATATCCGGGACGCCACGGGGATAAAGAAAAACTGGTTTTAAGAGGCGGCGTAATCATCTACCGCCTGCATATCTCTCACCGTTATACCGCGTTTTATACCATCGATGACGTTGAAAAACTGGTTATTGTAGAGGATATACTTACGATAGAACAAGCGCATAAGAAATATGGGTATTATTGAATTTTTTCTGTTGATTGACAAGCTTGTACAGTCCCGAAAGAGATCCTTCAGGAAATCCGGTTGCCCTGCATCACGTCTTCCTCGGTCACGTTGATGTAGCGGTCTGTCCCAAGGATATGGTATGGCCCTGTCACCCTGACCTCGCAGGATGAACCCGACGTAGAATACGGCACGGTAAACATACCGTTCTCGCTCGCCTGGCGGTAGACAAAGGTCCGTCCCGTGTTGGTGATGACGTGGACCTCAATGATCCCGTCACCGGTTATCTGTGCCCCCTTGACATACTCAAAAACCTTGACCGATTTTATATCGGGGAGCATGACGGTATCCGACTCGGGAAATGCCGCGACAGACGCATTGTCCGGTGATTCGTGGACGAGCCGGTAATGTTTCAGGGCCGGAACGGTCGCGACCGGCTCGTACGGGAGACTGGAATAGAGGCCGGCATAGGCCGATGAAGAAAGCACCTGCCCCTCCGGTATGAGCGTGAGGTTCCCGGTCCCCGAAGAGATATCGACCGGCACATCACCCGAGATCACTCTTGCGTACCCGTTTACATCCCCTGCGGATTCCCCTGCCGCTGGTACCTGCCGGATGACGTACGGGATATACTCCGCATTCACTGGCATGGTCATGGATCCGTCAAAGTTGTAGAGACGGGAGACCACCGTCTGGAAATACCCGTCGTTGAACCGGTGGACCTTGTCCAGATTTTTGGTGTTGCCAGGCTCCGGGAGCATGAACCACGAGATGTAGGGCGAAATATCGGTCGAATCGCTCGCCCAGGGGATAAGGTTCGTGAATTTGTCTACCGCGAGGGTCGAGTCGACGATAACGTACCGCCCACCGAGGCCTTCCAGGATCGCATCAGCCTGTGGCTCGTTCTGCTCAAGGAAGAAAGCGTCAGCACCGTTGCTGCCGGCAAGGTTGTCCTGGAACGGATTGGTGATCGGGATCCGGTGCGCAAAGAACGTGATCCAGTGGCCGGAATCCCATGATGCCAGGATCCCGTACCAGCTGTTGGGATACCTATACCCGGAAGACGGGTACTCGCCAAAATAATCGACTCCCGTGGCAGGCGTGGCATTTCCAAGCCATCTGAGCGATTCGATCCAGTCGGGAGACAGTTCATGATCCGGCGTGTGGAGCCCCTGATCGAGATCCTTGTACACGGAAACACCCACAAGAACCACGGTAAGGAGAAGGACCAGTGCCAGGCACAGGACCTTAAGCGTCCCCCTGGCATCCCGGTCATCCCGGGAACGGGGGGTCCTCTTTTTCTTCCCCGAACGTTCAGGAGCACCCGACGGTCTTCCCTGAGGGCCTTCCACTCCTGAAGCAGCTGAAGGAGCCGGGACAATCCGGGATACTAGGGAAGAGATTTTTGCTTTCACGCCGGCATCCTGCCAGCGGAAGGGCTCCGTGATGCAGATGGCACTCAAAAGCACGATATTGACGGTGCTGTAGTAATCAAATCTCTGGAACTTGACGGTCAACAGGAGCATCACGATTGACCAGATCAAAAGAAAGATCCATTCGGCCTTCGGTTTTTTCAGGACAGAATATCCCAGCACCAGGAACCCGCCAACGGTAAGGAGAAGGGCAAGCCCGAAATAGTCCCACGCCAGCGGCAGGGTGAGGGGCTGTGTTTCCACAACGCCCACTGAATACTGCATGGATCCAAATATGAGTCCAAGTCCCTGAGCACTCAGATACTGGAAGGGGGGATATAGTTCGATCACGGCAATCCCCGCTGCGCATAGTGCGCCGATGCTGAATAAATAGGAGTACCTCTTCCCCATAAATATCGAAGAGATACCCACGAGCAGCCCGGTCTCGGCGAGAACGGCAAGATGCACATACACAAGGCCAGGGGAATACTGGGTGATCGAGAAACCGGTCTGTTTGAATCCAAAAAGGAGCAGGAGCGCTGCCGATACCAAAAGGGAGATTCCATTCAGGATCAGAAGGTCAAGGGAAGACCGGCCGGTACAGTGATCAAGAATGCTCTGGATAAAGGTAAAGATGCCCACAACGAACAATAGCAGGATAACCGTCTGCGAAGCAAGCAGTGCGCAAAAATAGATAACGCCTCCTCCGAGAGCAAGCAGTACCGGAACATAAAATGTGCGGAGATCTTTTCTGTCCAGTCCGTATTTTCGTGTATACGCGAGAGAGGAAAGATATACCAGCAAAAATATCGTGCTGAAGAGAGCTTCGGCGATGTGGTGCCCGATCAGGCCGTAGGACGAGAGGAAGAAATAGTGGTAGGATATCACTGCAACAAGGCCGGCAGCAACGATCCCGGCCCGCCAGTCCCAGATCGTCTTTCCCACGTAGTACACAACCGGGACCATGAGCATGGCCATGATCGGGGAGACCCAGCCGGCCGCTGAAACGATCGCAGCCTGGGATGTCGCCCCGCCGATCAGGCAGAAAAGTGCAGCGATAAGGGGATACAGCGGCCCCCAGTCGATAAATTTCCCGGTGGGGTACGCAGTCATAGGGTCAAACCAGTTGTACTGCGGGAAATGGTGCACCATCACCTCGATCTGGCGCAGGGTGTACCATCCGTCCGTGTCATAGGTATACAAAAAACCTGCATCCTTGATAAACAACGCGGGAATGAGACGGAGAAGGAGGGCTATGGCCATAAAAAAAAGGATAACCGCCGCGATCCTAGAACGGGTATCCCATCTGATTTTTAATGAAAGCATAATCCATTCCCAGATTATTTTATGGTATTTTTGTGAATCTCACAAAGATCAGAATATGTTCATTTTCCGGATTCTATATTCCTTCCGATTGGATCGAAGAATGGATAACCGGATTGTGCTGAAGGGCCGGAGAAAAAGGGGTCGCGGATCGGGCGCAGGTGTATCGGTATGGACCAATTGGGAATCCCCTTTTGTACGGGCGCCGGTTCTGTTCCTTTGTTGAAGGATTGGCAGAATTGTGGCACACAGCGATCCTGATTTTTAGCTTAACCTGAATCTTTATTTATTTAGGACATCCTAAATATCTGGTACGATGGCGCAGGAACACACGGAAGAATACCTCGAGTCGATCTACGATCTTCAGAAGATGGACGGTTCAGCGAAGACGACGGCGATTGCAAAATGTCTCGATGTTGCTCCCGCAAGCGTTACCGAGTCCCTCCACAATCTTGAGAAGAAAGGGCTCATCCAGTACGAGCCGTACCAGGGTGCAACCCTGACGGAAGCGGGCAGGACGATTGCGGAGAGGATTAAGCGCCGCCACCGCCTCCTCGAGGTATTCCTGACCGATGTCCTCAAGATCAACCGGGAGAAGGTGCACGACGAGGCCTGCAAGATGGAGCACACCATCTCAGAAGAGACCGAATGTGCCCTCTGTAAGATGCTGGACGCGCCTTCGCGCTGCCCGCACGGGAGCCCGATCGGCCCGTGCGACAAAGGTATCACGAACTGTGCCGAGTGCAGGACCGAAGCAGAAACGGGAGAGACCCTGGCAGCACGGGAGCGGAAGATCATTCCGATCACGGACCTCGGCCCCGAGGACAAGGGAAAGATCGCATTCATCCGCGGGGACTGCAGGATCGTCCAGCGCCTCTCCGATCTCGGGCTTACACTTGGGACTACGGTATCCGTGACGCGGAAAGCCCCCATGAACGGGCCGGTTGAGGTGTTCGTCCGGCGGACAAAGCTTGCCATTGACCATGCCATCGCCGAGAACATCTTTGTCGATGCTCCGCGGGCTGGGCAATCATGAGCGGATGCGGGGAGTGCAAGGCCTGCCCACCAAAAGGCGAGACCAAAATAAAAGACGCCGAATATACTGTAGCGCTCGCAGGCAACGCAAACGTCGGAAAGAGCGTGACCTTCAACCAGCTCACCGGGGTCGACCAGATCATCGGAAACTGGCCGGGGAAGACAGTCGAGCGTGCGGAAGACCTCCTCCAGTACAAAGGGCACCGGATCCGGATCATCGACCTTCCCGGCATCTACTCCTTCTCAACCTACTCGATGGAGGAACTCGTCTCCCGCGACTTCATCGCCCTCGAGCGGCCGGATGCTGTCGTCAACGTCATCGATGCTTCGGCACTGGAGCGGAATCTCTTTTTTACCATCCAGCTCCTCGAACTCGCCCCGCCGCTCCTCATCTCGGTCAACCAGATCGACCTCGCGGAGAGGAAGGGGATCACCATTGACGCTGAGAAACTCGCCGAACTCCTGGGCGTCCCGGTCGTCCCGACCGTCGCGATCAAGGGCAAGGGGATCGCCACGCTGACCGATGCGATCCTCGATCTCGCGCAGCGCCGCCCGGCACCCCCTGTCCTCCGGTACGGGAAGGAGATCGAGGAACGGATAGAAAAACTCGTCCCCCTGCTGGGGCAGCTGACCATCCCCTACCCCGTACGGTTTACCGCCATCAAGCTCCTCGAACGCGACCCCTCAATGGTGAAGATCGTGAAGGAGCAGGCCCCGGCCATCGTCGGGACGGCTGAACAGCTCGCCGGGGAGATTGAGGCAATGCACGGCGAATCGGTCTGCGTAGTGATGAGCGCGGAGCGGTACCAGGTCGCCGACCGGATCGCTGCAGACGTTATCATGATGCACCCGGTGTCGGAGAGGCCGCAGAAAAAGTCCCTGACCGACCGGCTCGACCGTGTCGCCCTCCACCCATTTCTCGGATATCTCGCAGTCTTTCTCGTTATAGGGGGGTTGCTCGTATGGACCTTTGTCGTTGGTGCCCGTATTTCCGACTTCATCCAGACAATCCTCTCGCAGGTCGAGCCGTATGAACCGGTCATCACCGGCCCGGTCGCCGGCATCCTCTGGAACGGCGCGTTCTCGGGATTTGTCGCGGGAGTCACGCTGGTCATTCCGTACGTCTTGCCGTTCTACCTCCTCCTCGCGGTGATGGAGGACTCCGGCTACCTCACCCGGATCGCCGTGATGCTCGACAGGGGCATGCACAAGCTGGGACTGCACGGCAAAGCGGTCATTCCCCTCATCCTGGGCTACGGGTGTAACGTCCCGGCCTGCCTCTCCTGCAGGATCATGGAATCGCCCAAGCAGAAACTGCTCGCTGCGTTTCTGGTCACCCTCATTCCCTGTACGGCCCGGACGGTTGTCATTCTCGGACTCGTCGGTAAATTCGTCAGCATCTGGTGGGCGCTCGCGCTCTATGCGTTTGATATCCTCCTGATAATCCTTGTCGGGAGGATCGCCTTCAAAGTGGTGCCGGGCGAGTCGGTCGGGCTGATCATGGAAATGCCGGACTACCATGTCCCTTCAGCCTCTGTCGTCGTAAAGCAGACATGGGCGCGGACAAAGTCGCTTATCTGGTTTGTATTTCCCGCATACATCATCGGGAGCGCCGCGATCCAGGTCTTCTACGCGGTCGGCCTGCTCAACCCGGTCAACAATCTCCTCGCTCCCGTCACAGTCTTCTGGCTCGGCCTTCCCGTAATTGTCGGGATCACCCTCATCTTCGGCATTGTGAGAAAGGAACTCACCATCCTCACTCTCGCAGTGCTCTTCGGTTCGACCAACTTCGCGGCCTTCCTCACCCCGGTCCAGCTCATCGTTATCGCACTCGTCTCGATGCTCTATATCCCCTGCATATCAGTCATCTTCGTGCTCGCCTCGGAGTTCGGGTGGAAACGGTCGCTTGCGATCTCCTTCACCGAGATCGTACTGGCTATCGGGCTTGGCGGGATCGCGTTCCGGCTGCTGGGACTGTGGATGTGAGGTTCCGGGCGCGGAAGCACCACGTGCAAATTCAGGCACTTCATTTTCTCCGGGAGCTGATGTTCTTGTGGCTCTGGAGAACCAGACATGAATAAGAATTCATCCAGGAACCATGAAAGTCATTCAGGTAAGAGAGCTCCCCGTTCTACGGCTCCCGGAATTTTTTTCCTGATCCCGGCTCGTAACGGGCGTACCTGTCCTTTATTCTTCTCCGGCGCTTCTGCCGATACATTTCTAATAGATTGGCATCGTAATGAAATGTCAGGAGAACGGGTTGCATGCGCACCTGACAGGAATTTACCCTGTAACTGATTCGAACGCACGTTTTCCGGTCGGCCCGCGGGTCCGGGAGTAGAGGATTGCCTGAGAGGATTACACAATGCCGGATACCATTCAATCCAGATTTGACGAAGGGCTCCTCTGTCTCCAGAACAGGGAGGACCGATGAGGCAATCCAGAAGTTCAGGGAAGTCTTCGATCTGGACCCGGAAACCACCGGCATTCATCATTACCTTGGGCGTTCCCTGCTTGGAAAAAAACTGCATGCCGAGGCAATCGAAGAATTTTCCTGTGCGATCAAAAAAAATCCGCTCGATGGCAATTCAAGGTACTGGCTGGCGCTCGTCCTGATGGAACAGGACCGGTTTTGTGAGGCAGTACCGATTCTGTACGAGGCAATCCGGAGGGAACCAGGAATGTTGTACCATTTCTCGGAACAGATCCTCTCCATCTTCCAGAAAAAACGGTCATTTTCCGAAACACAGGAATTCTTCCGGCAGTGCGCCGAAATTTTTGCCGGCCTTGAACCATCAGCCCGGAACGATGATGCATTTACGCTGTCCCGCGCACACCCGTACAGTATCCTCGGCCAGATCTTTTTTGAGAAGGGATTGCTGAACGAGGCTGTGGAAAATTACCGCGAAGCACTGCGCATCTACCCGAAAAATCCCTCATTTCACTGGAAACTGGCAGATATCTATTTTATCTCCAATTTTGCCGACGAAGCGATATCGGAATACCGGGCTGCCCTGCGACTCGATCCGGAAGATGCAGAAGTCCACAAAAAACTGGCAGATGCTTTTGTCATCAAAGGCCTGCTCGTTGATGCTTTCCATGAATACCGGGAGGCGGTGAAACTTGAACCGGATAATGAGGATTTTGCGAAGGCGTACTCGCGTTTCCGGACGATCCTCACTGACGATGAAAAACAGGGTAAAACGATTCGATCCCCAGGCATCGCCCGTGACGGACTGCCGGAAAATAACGGTTCCCCGGGGAGTGAAGAGTTTCACCGTCTCGTCACGGAAGGCGAGAACGAGCTCGTTGAATACAAGACGAGCACGCTCTGGAGCAAATCTTTTACAAAAGCGGATATCTCAGCCAGTGAGTCTCGGGAAGTACACAAGTTCGGCAGGGATACGTCCAAATTCATCGTTGCCAAAACCCTTGCGGGTTTCCTCAATACCGAAGGAGGGAACCTCATCATCGGCATAAAGGAGAACAAAAAGGGCATGAGAAACGAGATCGCCGGGATAGAAGCCGAGTATTCGAACCTGAAGGACCCGACAACGGACGGTTACCGCAGGATGATCGTCGACGAAGTCATACGAAAATACCTTCCGCCGGAAATTTTTCATAACATGAATGAATTCATCCGGATACAGTTCCCGAAAATTCAGGATACGACGCTCTGCTGGCTGGAGATAAAAAAGTCCGGTGAAGGGGTTTTTGTGCGTGTCCAGGACGAGGAATACTTTTTTATCCGGGTCGATGCCGAGACCCGCCAGATCGCGGACAAGGCGCTCGTGGATTATTATAAACGGCACTTCCGCTAGTCATGCAAATTCGCGGGTCGTGTAAGGAACTGTCGGTAGGGATCTCCCGGCCGGGAAAACAAGATCCGACATCTTTTCGTTCAGATAATCCAGTAAATGGAAACGGGACGGAAACAACCATGAGAAGTTTACAGGCACATTTTTTTTTCGTGAGACGGTAACGCGTGCGAGACAGGCCCGCGGGATCTTGAAACTATCATTGTCTGGTATTTCCATTTTTCATATATGGCACAGCAACAAGGATAGCAAAAAAAGTTTCTCTGTCAAAAAGGGCCGAAAGCCGGAGAGAACACTCATCGATACCCTGCCGGATCTGCTTGTCACCGCGCTTACCAACTATGCCGACTTCATCGCTACCTGTGAAACTGATCCTGAAGATGGCAAAAGATCTCTCCATGTGATGACCGGAAAACTGATCACGCCCTGCATGCCCGGGCGCTCAAAAACCGGATCGAGCTGAACGTTGAAGGGGGATGAGCAATCCTCACAAGGGACTGGGGGCGGGAGGAAAAAGGAGTGAATTCACCGTGATAATCCTGCGGCACCGGATGGGACAATATATACTCTTAGCGAGGCCTGGGGATCTGGTGCCTTCACTTTCACACCCTTTCCGGACGCTCTTACTGTCAACGAATTGCCGTTGTGCGATTATGGAATACCAGTACACGAGGACCTGCCACCGTGCAGTCATGCATGGACGTACATGGGAAGCCGCCTTTTGTCTCTCCAGCGATCCCGGCATGCGGTGAGGAGGTTGTCCCCGGTGCCATGCAAAAATAACCCTGGACAGCGGAAAACCGGTGAGTTGTGTGTGGAGAAAATGTCCTGCGTTCGCCAGGGGGACCCATTACCGTTCGATCAGGCGAATGGTATCATCGGTCTTTTTCGCCAGCCCGTCCATGCCCTGCAGCCGGGCCACATCTGAGATGGCCTCAAGCACATGCACGGACTCTTCAAGAAACGAAAGGATATCTGCAGGAAATACTTCGATACCATATTCATCCAGCAGAAACGCCGCGATCTGCCGGTGATCCAGCCCGTTCTCGCGGAGCTCGATCACCTTCCGGGCAAATTTTTTCTCGGGACAGCCGCAGAGCGGGGATTCCCTGCAGTCGCAGCGCAGGAAATCATTGAAAAAAGCAAGGATCTGCTCCCTCACCGCGAAGTCAAGCGCATCGTAATTGAGCCGCGAGCAGAGGGTCTCAAGCATGTTTCCCGAGAACGCAAGCTCGGGAAGACGATAGCCGGCGAGGCGTTCAAGTTTTTTTGCGTGACGGAACCGTGCCCGGTCAGCAATCAATCGTCTTCTCCCGTCGACTCATCGAAGTTCTTCAGGGAGGTCATTGCCTCGCTCATGCGCTCGCATTCGATGAGCCACTCGTCAAAGAGCGTCGGGTTCTCGAGGTCATCCTTCACGTACTTCCCGCAGCAGGCTGCACCGTCAATAACACTTGCTCCGATGCTTGCTGCCGATTCAAGTGCGGCTTCCATATCTTTTCCTATCTGATCCCGTCCCTTTTTCACGAGGGTCTTGATATCCTTGTCGAAACCTCCCTCAAGGTACCTTCCGGCTCCCGGCAAAGAGCGCGAGCTTCGGGAGCTGGAGGATCTCGACGATCTCTTCAAGATCGCCTTCCGGCGCGGTCCGACATGACAATCGCTTCCACCTGAGAGAGCTTGTCCAGAGTCTCTTCCCGGCCGAAGCGCTTGTTCTGGTAGAGTCTGATGATCTTCAGAACCTCAAGGGTGATATCAACAGAGAAACTGTCCAGCACCCGGAACCCCTCCGGGAGTTCCTCGCTCTTCGGGTCGATCTCGAAACTTGATTCCTGAAGTGTTTTCAGCCAGTTGTCCCAGCGCTCCTGGTTGTAAAAGATATAGAATAACCTGAGCGGTTCCTCTTCGGTTTTTTTGCTCGCCTTTTTCGCCATTTCAGTACACTATTCCCTCTCGTGATTAAAGGATTTTGTTGTCTGGGCTCTGGAGAAATCCTATTTTATCGTGTGATTCGCTCATATTCACCGTTTATGAGAGTGATCGTCTCTCTCAGGTTGAAGAACTCTGATGAGTTCTTCTTATCCTCAAGGTCCTGAAGAACCTCTTCGGAAATCGGAAAGGTTTCTCAAAACCTCGATGAGAAGAAGGGAGGCGTGAGCCGACCTTCGATCTAAACGAAGAACCCACCGGGTTCTTCTCCAGCCTGCTCTTCCCTTCGGGAAAGAGCAGTCTCCCCTATGAGCGTCCACAACGAATATCGATGATTTTTACAAAGCCGTTGTCTGCACTATACTGTGGAATAAGAACCCGGAAGAACCTGTCCCGGTTTCCTCCGACCGGGACTGCCGCCAATGGTTATCTCCCTTGACTTTTATATACTACAGAGAACATGGCAGCAGCTGATAATTGCGGCGCGGGGGGCGTAAAAAACCCGGTTATGGTGAGGTATGGGGAGCTGTTCCTCAAAAGCGAACCGGTCAAATACCACTTTATCGGCATGCTCCTCCGCAACATTCGTCATGCACTTTCCGCCCACGGGCTCTCTGCCCATTACGAGACCCCCCGCGGCCGCATACTCATCTTCGGTGACCAGCCGGAAAAAATTGCAGGGATCGTTGCACGCGTATTCGGGGTCGTCGATGTCAGCATCTGCACCCGGACAGGCAGCAGTCCTGAAGACCTCACTGCTGCGGCAGTAACACTCGCTTCTAAACAGTTGTCAGCTGGCATGAGTTTTGCCGTCAGGGCCAAACGCCAGCTGAAAACGGGGCTGACCAGCCAGGAACTGGGAACCCTGATCGGTTCTGCTATCTATGACCGGGTCCCCGGCCTCAGGGTCGACCTGAACTGCCCGGAGTATGAGATCTTTGTGGAAGTCCGTGATGTTGGCGGGCTGGTTTATGATTCCCGGATCAAAGCCCCCGGGGGGCTGCCATTGGGTACGCAGGGCCGGGTCCTGGTACTCCTGTCTGCGGGTATTGACTCCCCGGTCGCCTCGTGGCTTGCGATGAAAAGGGGGTGCGAGATCACCCACCTGTACCTTGATGCCGGGCGGTGGGCGGGTTGTGACGTCACCCCTGCTGCAACCGAGAACCACCGCAGACTCTCCCTCTGGTGTCCCGGTTACGAACTTTCGATGATAATTGCCGACAGCGAACCGCTCTTTGACGAGATGCAGCGGCTCCGGACTCCCGCACGCTACCGCTGTGTAATCTGCAAACGGTTCATGCACCGGGTCGCGGCATACATGATGCAGAAGGAAGGGGCCCGGGCAATAGTCACCGGAGAGAACCTCGGGCAGGTCGCATCCCAGACCCTTGCCAACCTGTCCGTGATCTCCCAGGCGGTCGCCGTACCGGTCCTCCGTCCCCTTATTACCTATGACAAGGAAGAGACGATCGGGCTTGCCCGCAGGATCGGGACTTTTGATCCCCACCCGGGTGATCTTGCCTGCCGTGCAGTCCCCCGGATGCCGGCGACAGCTGCCATATTAGAAGAGATCCTGGAGTGCGAGCAGGCCATGAAGGTTGACAGGATTACCGAACAAACCTGTGAGTCTGTACGGTTCGTAAAAGCACAGAACGGCGTGATCACACCGACAGGATAGCATAAACCCCTACCCTGACCGGAAATGCTCTACGATTTTGTTTATCCTGTTCCGGCAGCGGATTGCAGTGAACGACATGGAAAAACCGGGATATCTTGCCTTTATGAATCCGGCGAATTCGAAGAGCGGGCTGACCGTGCATTCGCGCTGCTGAGAAGCTGCACAGTCTGCCCTCCTGAATACAGGGTCGACCGCATCGGCGACAGGAGAGGGTTCTGCAGGACCGGGCTCCTTCCGGTTATCGCAAGTTCCGGCCCCCGTTTGGGTAAAGAGCCCCGCCTGGCACACAACAGGGGTGGGCGGAATTTTTCCGGATGCGTCCCTCCGTCGCCATTATCACTTCTGGGGAATTCCGGGAAGTGATCCTGAATGCAGGAAAGTACGGACTCCACCAGGGTTTTTGACCGGCGGATATTCAGAGAAGATTTTTCACGCAGTCGATGACGGTTGTCAATGCCTTGACCCGGGCATACCATTTGTCATCGGACTCGATGACCGTCCATGGGGCGATCTCCGTGTTCGTCCGTGCCAGCATCTCGTCAATGGCTTCATCGTACAGGTCCCACTTCTCCCGGTTCCTCCAGTCTTCTTCAGTAATTTTGTGGATCTTTTCAGGATCGTTTGCCCGCTGCTGGAAGCGCCTGAGCTGCTCTTCCTTGCTGATCTCCAGCCAGAACTTGACGATGCCCCCCCCGCTGGAATGTACGTAATCGGCTTCCATGTCGTTGATTTCGTGGTAGGCCTGCTGCCATTCGGCAGTTGAGCAGAAACCTTCGACCCGTTCGACAAGCACCCGCCCGTACCAGCTGCGGTCATAGATGGCGACATGCCCCGCTCGGGGATAGTGCCGGACGAATCTCCAGAGATAATGGTGGTCCTTCTCGGTCTCGTCCGGTGCTGCAATGGGGATCACATCATAGCCCAGCGGGTTCATGTAGCGGGCAATCCGCGTGATATTTCCGCCTTTTCCTGCTGCATCCCAGACCTTCATACATGATGATGAGCGGGATCTTCCGTTTGAAAATGAGGTAGTGCAATTCGAGCATCTCGATCTGGAGATTGCTGAGCGTCTGCTGGCATTCCTCTTTGGTACAGGTATTTTCAGGAACACATATCCGCTTTACCGGGTTCTTTTTCGGGAGGACGGGTTCCCTCAGTCTCTCTTTCTTCGACTTGGAGTCGTTTACGGATTCGGTCCGTTTTTCAAGGGTTTTTACCAGTATCGAGTAAACTTTCAGGATCACATAGTTCCGATCAGTGGCTTCGATTACGTGCCAGGGAGCATATGGCGTATCTGTTTTCTCAAGGAACTGGTCGATATACGGGAGCGAGTCTTCATAATGATAGTGGATGTTCCAGGTAAGCGGGGTAACAAGCCAGGCCGTGAGAGGGTTGCGTTCCCTCTCCTCCAGTCGCCGTTTCTGCTCCGCCTTGTCGATGTGCAGGAAGAACTTGATGATGACTGCGCCGTTATCAGCCAGAGTCCGTTCAAAATTATTTATGGGACCAGATTTGCCTTCCAGGGATTTTTTCCAGCCGGATTTCTGCATCTCTGTTGTTATCGCCCTGCTGTACCAGCTCCGCGCGAAGAGCGCGATACGGCCCCGGGCGGGTGTCTGTATCCAGAAACTCCACATAAACGGACGCTCCTTCTCTTCTTCAGTAGGCCTCCCTGTGGCATGAAGGGTGAACCCGCGAGGGTCGAGTGACTGGATAATTGAGTGAGTCGACATGGTAATTCCCGCGGTATTCCACCCGTCAATAATGATAATCGTCGGGATTTTCCTGTCGCGAAGCGTCCGCTGGAGAACTGACAGTCGCGCTTTCAGTTTGGGAAGAGCCTCATTGAACTCTTTATCGCTCACAGTCTTCGTCAGGTCAATTTTTTCCAGCATTGCAGCATCATTACTCCATAAAGAGCGGGTATGTCATCCAGTCCGGATAATCGAACCGTAGGGCACCACAGGTTATGAAATTACCTGAAGGTATATGCTTCCCGATCAGCCGGATGATTGGTTGGATGTCTATTTCTTGAAAAATGAAAAATTCAAGTACTAAAGAACACACTTTCCTTCCATTTTATGTAGTATCCCGTCGTACAAAAATTCCGGGAATTGTAGAAATGTTTTACCCGCATCTTCTCCGTGTGGTGACGAGAGGTGCAGGAATCAGCATACTGAACGGGAAGAGGGAAGACACATGGTAGCGGATGGCAGTTCAACCATAGCTTGGCTTATCACAGCGACTGCGCTTGTGATGCTGATGACACCGGGCGTAGGATTTTTCTACGGCGGCCTTGTACGGAAAAAGAATTTCATATCGATGATCAGTCTCTCGTTCATCGCGTTTGCGCTTGTGAGCATCCAGTGGATCCTGATCGGGTACACCTTCGCATTCGGTCAGGATGCAGGTGGCATCATCGGGAACCTCGGGAATCTCGGACTGAACGGAGTGGGGATGACCACAGGGAATGCAGGGTACCCGCCATTGCTCTACATGATCTTCCAGCTGACTTTTGCTGCAGTTACTGTTGCAATTGTTACGTCAGGTCTCGCGGAACGTGTGAGACTGAGTTCCTTTATCATCTTTACACTCCTCTGGACAACCTTCGTCTATGACCCGATCGCCCACTGGGTCTGGGGCGGCGGATGGCTTGCTTCGCTCGGGGCCATCGATTTTGCCGGGGGCATGGTCGTTCATATCAGTGCCGGTTTCGCTGCACTTGCCCTCGCACTCGTGATCGGGAAACGTGCAGGATACGGCCAGTACTCCATGGAACCCCATAACATCCCGATGACCCTCCTTGGGGCGGGGCTGCTGTGGTTCGGCTGGTTCGGGTTCAACGGCGGCAGCGCCCTTGCAGCGAACGGGATGGCAGTCAATGCAATTGTCGTTACAAATACAGCGGCGGCGGCAGGCGCGCTTTCGTGGATGGTAGTGAGCTGGATCAACGGCAAGCCGAGTTCACTGGGGATGGTGACCGGGGCTGTTGCCGGGCTGGGTACCATCACTCCAATGGCCGGATACGTAACCCCTCTTACAGCGATCCTGATCGGGGCAATTGCCGGTATTCTTTGTTACAAGGCGATGCTCTGGCGGATCAAGAGCGGGATGGATGAAAGTCTCGATGCATGGGCAGTGCACGGAGTGGGCGGTTTCTTCGGCACGGTCTGCGCCGGGATCTTTGCAACCACAGCGGTCTGCAGTTATTCCGGTCTTCTTGAAGGGAATGTCCACCAGTTCACCGCAAACGTGATCGGTGCTGTGGTTGTCACCGTCTACGCATTTGTCGTGACCTACATCCTGGCAATCGGTATAGACCGGACGATAGGACTCCGTGTGAGTGAGGAGGAGGAGTATGTCGGCCTTGACCTCTCCCAGCATGGCGAAAGCTGCAGGTAGACCTAATCTTCCGGACCTATCCGGAAAACCTTTTTAAAAAAATCGTATGTCACGGGATCTGAGCTCATCATCATAAGATGAAAATATCTTGACTCTGGAGAAATCCTATTTTCAAATAAATTACGTATAATTCAGGTATTCATGAGGAGACCCCCTCTCTCATGTCGAAGAACTCTGATGAGTTCTCCTTATCCTCGTGGTCCTGAAGAACCTCTTCGGAAATCGGAGAAGTTTCTCAAAACCTCGACGAGAAGAAGGGAGGCGTGAGCCGACCTTCGACTTAAACGAAGAACTCTGACGAGTTCTTCTTATCCTCAAGGTCCTAATGGACCTCTTCGGAGATCGAAGAACCTGCCGGTTCTTCTCCAGCCCTTCCCATCGGAAACAGCAGGCTCCCCCAAGAGCGTCTATAACGAATACCGATGATTTCTCCAAAGCCATTATCTCTACTATTTTTATCTGAAATTCAAATGCGATACCCAATACCAAAGGATGAAATCTTAAGACACTATCGGACATTCCTGAAAAATATCCGGTTAAAAGAGTAATTATTCCTTTACTGATAGCCCGTTCTCCCGCGCGATTGCGGTGAAGGCATCCGCGAGATACCCGGCCTGCACCCGGGTCGTGCCGTACGTGTTGAACTTCCAGACTTTTGTCGCGCCGGGGATGACACCGGTGATCCCCTTTTCCTCGAGGGCAGATGAGAGATAATATCCGCGTTTTTTGTGCGTTTCTGCGACAGTATCGAAAGATCCGGTAGTGTCGACCCGGGTCATGGTGTGTTTTCGCGGGTATTCCGAGAGGAGCTGCGTCCCCCCGATGGAGAGGAGCGCATCGACCACCCGCCGGTTGTTCTCCAGTTCGCGGTCGAAATGCTTTACCCGTTCTTTTACGTGGGGGAACGAGGCCATCATGCCGACAAGTGTCGCCCCCATCAGTGTGCAGCCCAGCATCTCGGGCTCCTTGATCCCGAATTTCCGATTGGTCACGTCCCCGACAATTGACGTGGTCCGGAAGACTTCTGCTGCCCGCTCCGCGGTCGCTGCCAGCACCCCGGACGGGGCCGGTGCCGCCATGCTCTTGTGCCCGGACCCCACAACAAAGTCAACACCGATGGTTTTCCCATCGACAGGCAGGATACCAACCGTATAGGCACCGTTGTACAGGATCGGAATATCATACTGTTGTGTTACCTTCGCAATCGCCCGGATGTCGTGCATGTTGCCGTACTGGTAGTCCACGTGGTCGATGAAGGCGAGAACGGGAACTTTGCCGGTCTCCCTCCTGATGTCTTCGATCTTCTCCGCGGCTGCGTCGGCCGTTATCATTTTCTGCTCATCAGCCGGTATCTCCCGGGCGATACCTCCTGACTCTTCCACAGCGAGGAACTCGGTATAATGGGAGAGGGAAGTGAGCAGGACAGGATCACCTTTACCCACATACGTCTGGGCTACCGCCTGGAACCCGCGCCGGGCCCCGGGCACGGTCCTGACAGCGTCCATATTGAGCCAGTCCGCGAGGTCCTTGTGGAAAGCGGCGATCGGGGGCTTGCTGATATAATCGAGACGGTTGGGCTTGCGGCAGTTGTCGCAGACCGAGTAGCCATCCCCGTACGCGATGACCGCCTTCATTGCATCGGCTGTGAGCTTCCCCCGGCCTGGATCGGGTCGATATTGATGAAGAGCTCGTTGACCTGGCGGGCTTCGATCCCCATCCCGCATCTCATCTCAGCATCTCCTGTTTCAGAGAGGCCACCTGGCGCTCAAGATTTTCCAGAAGACGCTGTATTTCGGCCGTCTGGTCGGGACTGAATTCATGACGGGGTGCTGTTTCCCGGAGGAGGACCCGGAGATCAGTAAGGGTATATGTAGCCTGAAAAACCATGTCAACTGCCCGTTTTGACATAGGATCACCATAGTAGTATAGTATATCATGAATTAAGTAACCGTGCCCGGGTACGCTCTTCCGATGAGCGGCAGAACAGGATAATTGAGGGGAATCAACATCCTGTGGAAGAAAATGCGAAGGGAGATGATTAGGAAATGACGGGATCAGGTAGTTCTCCACCCGGCCGGTGGGACATGGATCTCAAACCGTGCTCCGTGTCCCCACATTCCGTTCTCGTTGATCGAAATTCCCGTAACCGCAAGGATATCCCGAGAAAGGGCCAGACCAAGGCCGGTATGTTTCCCGAAACCGTACTGGAAGATCCGGTCCTTATCCTCATCACGGACACCGGCACCGTTATCTTCGAACATGAGGACAAGTTCCCCATCTGGCCGCTTTTCTGATGAGACCCGTATCTGCGTAATAGTGTCCCCATGGCGGAGAGCGTTCTCCAGCAGGTTATAGAAGACCTTGACCGAGAGCGGATCTGCATAGATTTCCACCGGTTCTACCTGCATCAGAATGGTGGTCCCTTCATGAGCGAGGTCAGAGACAGCACGGGCTATCATCTGCGCAACCGGCTGCCAGACGGGCTGGTGCGAACCGATATTCTGGTATTCCCGGGAGAACTCGAGGTGACGGTCGATCTTCTGCACTACTTCCATGCAGGAAGTGACATACTTTTCACCTTCCTTGCCGGCGTTTGTCTCCTGCAGGAGGGTCAGGAAACTGGCAAGGGCCGTGATAAGGTTGAGGATATCGTGGCGGGTGAGCTGGGTCAAAAGGGATATCTTTTCATTGGCTACCCGAAGCGCCCGTTCGGATGCCTTCCGGCTGGTGATATCCCGGATGATCAAGATAAAACCTGCAGGTTCTCCTTCGGGGTCCCTTATGAGTGAACCCGCCATGCTGACCACGGTATTTTCCGTCCGGTCAAGAACCGCTTCAAGGTCAAGAAACGTTTCCCGGTCCCGGATCGCGGACCTGATCGAGGCATGGACCGGCTGGGGAAGGAGGGTTTCGAGCGGACGGCCGGCAAGGGACTTCTCCCCTGCCCGGAAGATTCTTGCTGCCGATGCATTAACCGTAATGATCCGACCGTCCATGTCAGCAAGGACAAGACCGTCCGGCATGGTCTTGAGGATATCCGGGACAGCCGTCTCCGCACTTAACGTAAAAAGCCCGTACCTCACGATGGCATACGTGATAATCAGGGAGAATAAAACAATTCCGATGAAAACGAGATTCGGGAAAGGTATGCCGTATGCCGGGAGGATCAACCCGGACACAGCGCCAAAGACAATAACAGTTACGATGCCGACACCCAGGAGCCGGTTCTGCCTGCGGATTTTTAGCGGGCCACCCCGCTGCCAGGCTGAAATGCACAGGTACGCACCAAAGACCATGATGAGAAGAATATACATGGCTTCGATCCGGTAGGCCAGACTGTCCCGGAGGGGGAGGTAGACATAGCCAATTCCCGGTTGGTTTACCACGGTGTAAGCCGCATCGGTGAACAGCCCGATCAGGGAAATTACCGTTGAAGGCAGATACAGGATAACAAAAAGAATACTGCCGTTCTCCGGTTTCGATAGCGGGTGTTCGGTGCACGTGAGGATGAAATGAACGGTCAGAGCCATGACGAATGGCCAGAACGAGCTCGCCTTCAGCCAGAACCGGACATCACCATATCCCGATGACTCCCAGATAAGGAATTCTCCGACTGCCCAGTACCAGGTTGCCAGCATGACTGCAAGGAAGAGACGGTTGACCGATTTTGAAGGATTTTTCGAGAAAACAAAAAAACCAAGACCACAGGTGATGAATGCTGATATAAGACAGAAGAATGCAAGGATCGTAAAAAGGATCATGGATATACCAAATCTGGATAGTTACCCCTTGCCGTCAGTCCCATCAGGTTAAGCCGGTACCTTCCACAAGTTTCCGATCTTTCAGTCAGAGCTGCTGCAGGGTAACATGTTCGATCGAGACTCTGCTGCCGGAGATGAAAACGTTTTTGCCCAATACATACTTTCATCGTTCCGGGCACCATTGGTGTACATCTCGGGGGTTGTATTTAATTAGCAACTTCGCAAAAAAACCTGGCTCAGAAGATGCTACAGAATTTGACGCCGACGGGGCACCGGTTGTCCGTGTACGCCTGCCAAAGAAGAAGAACCGCGAACAGTTTGCCTGCGCCGGACTGATGCTGGGAGCAAACCATATCCGGGTCCGATGCCAGGACGGGGTTGAACGGATGGGCAGGATTAAAGGCAAGATCAAGAAACGGTCGTGGATCCGGGAAGGCGACATCCTCATCGTCGTCCCGTGGAGTTTCCAGGACGAGAAATGCGACATCCTGTACCGGTACCTGCCTCCGCAGGCGGACTGGCTGCGGAAAAACCGGTATCTCTGATACCCTCTTTTTCATGGTGTACGGCTGCACGACCCGGCAATTATTATACTCTGCCCACAGATAATGCTGCACAGTTTTTTAAAACTGTTTGAGAAAAACTATGTACGGATCAAATAATTTTGGTGGAAACAGGGGGCCCAGGGACTTTGGACCCCGCGAAATGACGAAAACTACCTGTTCGGACTGCGGAAAGGAGTGCGAAGTTCCCTTCAAGCCGACAGAGGGCAGGCCGGTATACTGCCGTGACTGCCTCCCGAAACACCGGAAACCCCGGTTCTAACTTTTTTACTGTTGTTATTCCCGGCGTTCAGCTTTCGTTCCTGTATCCAGATGTGGATCCCTGACCCGTTCCGGTAACGGGCAGCGATCGAGTGCAGGATATTCACGAAACGTGCCCCAGGCATACGTATCTTCGTGAAGACGGTATATTCAGCCCGTCATCATGACAACACGGAAAACGGGAATTATGCCGGACTCGTCCATGGATTTTTTCCCGTCCTAAATCCGGAGAAATTCATCGGGAAGCAGGCTCGTGGCCAGCATCACCAGGTTGATCTCACGGTGTTCCGTCCAGGCAGGAGGTTCCTGGTTTCTCTCGTCCATCCAGAACCTTTCGATCGTACCTGCAAGCGGAAGATACCCTGCAAGCCTGTCAACTTTCTGCTCTACTACCCCAGCAGCAGCAAAATTCCCCGGGTTTTCCCGTATCAGTCCAGCGAGCATCGCTGCTCCTTTCAGCCCGATCGAGAGGCCCAATTCGCGGAATGCAAGCATGTACCCGGCAGGCTGGTGAACAGTGCGGCTTTTTTCAAACGCCTCAATGCCAGGGATGGCTGCATCCAGTACGGAAAGGAGCAGATTTTCTAAGGTGCAGCCATTCCCGATGATGATCTGTCCGATCCGGGCAGCATCGATCATGAGCCCGCCGGTTCCAAGCGGGTCATCGGTAGGCAGGTAGGTCCCCCGGCAGATGTCCGCCATCTCAGCGATCTCGAAGGCGAGCAATGTCGGTTGATCCTGCCCCGGACACCCGGATGATGCTGTCTGGAGCTCGCGGTAAGTGACATACCCGTCAAGGGGATCGTGCTGTCCCATGGAGGGAACAAGCGGCCGTGAAAGATCGATGCTCATCTTCCAGTACATCCTCTTTTTCCCACCGGATACCGGGGAGTACGTGAAGCGGGCATGCGCTGAACCTGCGAGTTCAACCGCCCACCGCAAGTACTTCGGGTCCCCGCTCACCCGGCTGGTGCAGGCAAGGGCATGCATCCACCGGGTCAGGTAGTGGAAGTACTGCCCGTCCTGGTCCCACTCAAGCCGTTCGTCATAAGGTTCGTGAAAGTTCCGTTCCTTCAGCCTCTTGCCAATCCGCAGGCCCCCGATTGTCGGGTGGATCTCTCCTCCCCCAGATGAAAGACCGCTGATCCAGCCTGTCCGCAGGTCATCGCCGCGGTGTTTTCCGAGGAGATGATGTACCTGATGGATGAGACGCAGGGCACGGTCCATCCATTCCGGGTTATCAGTCTCTCGGTACAACGAGAGAAAATTGCAGACCGCAAACGCATCTGTCCAGAGATACCGTTTCGGGTGCTCGCCGGTCGGGTCAAGCCCGGTCATCCGGGCAAATTCCAGCATGATCGCTGAAGCAGGTTCTGTCATTGTTTCGTCTTCCGTCAATGCAAGACGCCTTTTTTACCGTTCCCGGGACACCGGGCAGGGCCTCGGGCGTGACTGGCGTACAGCCGTATCAGTTCCATTCCGATCCGCCTCACTCCTGCCAGTTTCATGTCAGAGAATTATCCGGGATTTTCGGGGATTCGTTCACGGTTGCAGGTTTCCAGATTATGGCAAGGATACCCCCGATAATTCCGAGCACCCCTCCGATATAAAATCCTCCCCCGCTGATAAAACTCATGGCAGAGAACAGGAGGATAATGATCCCCCAGCTCGTGTGCGAGGGTACAGGGCTGGATCCAATCATATAGGTCCCGATGATCACAATTGCCCCAAAGATGATCCCGAGTATCCCCATGCCCGCCATCAGCGGGCCGATGGGACCCGTTCCGTACCCGTACATCATCCTGCCCATCATCCCGTACATGAACGTCGTTCCAACACCGAGCGTAATGATCCCCGCGACCAGGATCAGCGCCCCGCCTATGTAAGAAAGGACGATCGCGGTATTCGGACTTGTCTTCTCTTCATCCATACTATCCACGCTTTCCACTCATGCTCGGCCAGAATAAATGCGTTTTCCTTCCTTTCAAAATGCATCCTGATGAACTCTGACAAATACGAAATGATATTCCCGGATATTTGTAACGGTTGTAAAATCCGGAACAGGGCCTGCCGCCTTCCGGCGCTCAAGACGGACAGAGCCAAATGCCGGACGGTCTGGCCCGGGCAATCTGAGTGACGGCGGGACACCGGCGCAATTTCCGGCATTCCGGGAGCCACAGTTTTCCGTGACTAGCTTCCGTGAGCCGGTTTCATATGAAAGATACTGCAGGTGCAGCTACGGGCAGGCTAAATGCAGGAGGATTTATACCGGCCAGCCGAAGATCTGACCGGAGATCCGGGCTGCATGAATGAGAAGACAGAAAAGATCCACGAGTATGTAAAAAGCGTTCTTGGTCAGGGCGGTTCGCATGGTCTCGACCATGTTGAACGGGTCACCCGCCTCTGTGAGACGATCGGGGTCCACGAACATGCGGACATGGGGATCCTGCTCCCTGCTGCACTTCTCCATGATATCGGGCGTCCGGTCGAAAAGGAGAAAGGGACTCCCCATGAAGCTGAAGGAGCGCAAATTGCGGAGCGGTTCCTTCGATCCATCGGGTACAATGAAGATCTTATCCCCCCGATTACCCACGCAATCCGCACCCACCGTTTTCGGTCGAAGGAAACGCCGGGTACTCCTGAAGCCCGGATACTTGCCGATGCGGACAAGCTGGATGCCATGGGCGCGGTTGGAATAGGCCGGACGTTCATGCGGGCGGCAGAGCACGGGGGGACGGTCAATGACGCCGTGGAACATTTCCATGACAAACTGCTGAAATTAAAGGACCTCATACACACGGAAACAGCTCGGGATATTGCCAGGGAGAGGCATGAGTTCCTCGCCGGTTTTCTCGCGACCCTTGAGCGCGAGATGGATCTCAGTTCCCCTCAATTTTTTGATCCTGAATTACTTTGAATGACAGACCATAGCGAGGACCCTCCTCTTAAGCCAGGGCCTCCCTTAAAGGGGGGGCGGGGGACCGTGACCTCTATACTGAAGAGATCAGATCTCTGGAGAGATCCTATTTTCCAATACATTGGCGTATAATTTCAGGTGGTTATGAGGATGACCTCCTCTTTTTATTCCCCTTCTTTTCAAAAGATTTTCGCCAACCACCTGAGGGCTATCGCGATAGGGGGTGCCCTGACGGCCGGGAATTAATCGTCGCATCAGCGAGGATACGGGGCGTTTTCCCGGCACGAATATAAATACTGCGTTCCGGCTCTCCGTTCCGTACCCATCATCTCCATGCATCCGAAGCGATCAATCCCGGATACCCTGCACAGACCTTCTATGGTTGTTCCGTGGGGCATGATAATAGATACCCTCATATGGTTTTGCTCTGCAATCTTGCTTCCGGAACACCACGTATGGACGCAATAGAAGCGAAAAATCTCCGCAAGTCGTTCGGGCCCGTAACCGCCGTTGACAATGTCAGTATCACTATCCCGGAAGGCGGCATCTTCGGGTTCCTCGGCCCGAACGGTGCCGGGAAGACCACGACAATCCGGATGATCACCGGCGTGCTGATACCGGACACCGGAACGGTGCAGGTCCTTGGGACGGATGTGGACAAAGACCCGCTCACCGCCAAGCTGAAGATGGGTGTCATCCCCGAGAACGGCACGGTGTACAGCGATCTCACCGCGGAACAGAACATCCTCGTCACCGCAAAATTTTTTGGCATGGACCGGGCGAGCCGCGAACGCCGTGCCGGGGAGATCCTCGCACGGCTCGGGCTTGAGGAACGGAGAAACGATATCGTCCGGACATTCTCGAAAGGTATGCGCCAGCGGATCAGCATCGCGTGTGCCATCGTCCACTCGCCGCCGGTCCTGATCCTCGATGAACCAACCACGGGGCTGGACGTGTACAGCCGCCGGCTCGTGATCGATACGGTCCGGCACATGAGCGAGCAGGGCAGCACGATCCTCCTCACCACGCACAACATCGAGGAGGCCAACGCGCTCTGCTCGATGATCAGCATCATCAACAAGGGGAAGATCGTGGCGACCGGCAGCCCGGAGAAACTCAAGAAGACCTTCGACACTTCCCGGTACGTCGAGATCTCGTTCGACCAGCCGGTGGGACCCGGGCTGTTTTCTGCCCCGGGGATTACCCGGGCGGAGCCATGGGGGGACAAGTGGCGGGTCTTCACGGACGACCCGGACCGGGCCGTGAAATACCTTGCTTCTGCAGCGGAGCGGGACCACCTGACCATCGTCTCCATCGCGACCTCGAACCCTACGCTCGAAGAGGCGTTTGTCCGGCTCACCGGAGACGTGTAAGATGGACTGGAATGTCTTTCTCCGCAGCATCGCTGTCGTCACCGAGAAGAACATGCGGATCTATTACTTCAAGGGGCCGGTGGTGGTCTTCGGCCTGCTCTTCCCCCTCATCATGTTCTTCACGTTCTTCATAGGCCGGAACCTCGACATCGTTCTCTTCTTCCCGGGGTTCCTCGGGATGATGCTCTTCTTTACCGCGTCCTCGGTCGGCCCCCTGATCACTCCGTGGGAGAAGCGGGAGAAGACCTACGAGCGTCTCGTCTCCCTCCCCGTGATCCTCGAGAGCATCATCATCGGCGACCTGATGGCCGGTGCGATCTTCGGCGTTGGCATCACGGCAATCGTCTTCGTGGTCTCTGCGGTGCTCCTCCGGCTCCCCCTCGCCCATATCGGGCTCCTCGCCCTCTCGCTCGTGCTCGGGTCGATCACGTTTGCAGCGCTCGGAACTCTGCTCGCCTCACCGACAACGGACAACCCGTCGAATATCATGATGCTCTCGAGCCTCGTCCGGCTCCCGCTCATCTTCGTCTCGGGCATCTTCATCCCGCTCAGCCAGCTGGCCGGCTGGGAATCGATCCTCACCTCCCTCTCCCCGCTCACGTACCTCGTTGACCTCTTCCACGCAAGCCTGAACGGCGACGCGGTCTACCCGCCATGGGTCGATTCCCTGGTTCTCGTGCTCGTGATCCTGGTGTTCATTGGGTGTGCTAAGGTGATCCAGAGGCGGAACCTGGTGAAAGGGATTTAGGAACAGCATCAGAGGAACGCACCCTGAAATACAATACCATTTCTTCCGGGATTTTCATTGAAATAACCTATCAGGGTATCCATTTTTCCGGATAATCTGTGACGAAAAACGGTCATGTTCCATCGCTGGTGACATAAATCCGGCTGCCCATATGTACTCTCACTAGTATCTTTTCTCCCAAACCGTACAATCCGGGACATGTACCGGAGGGGACATCCCGTCGCCCGGTCCTGCAGGCCTGTCAAGACCGGGCCCTGCAACCCTGATCCCGGCACTACGGACGACCGATTAGAATTCAGATGATGCCCGGGATGGGCGGATATCGATCGGTTTTTGAAACATGGTGAAAACTCTATTACTTCCCGGCACACATACTCGCTCAAATCCTGTAAAGGGATGAGGTGGTTATTGATCCATGCATGAGGATTTTTCAGTGTTACGGGGGAAAACCGCGATCGTCACCGGCGCTTCTTCCGGGATAGGCCGTGCGACCGCACAGCTCCTTGCAGAAAATGGCGTCAGGGTCGGCCTTGTCTCGCGATCCAGGGGGATACTTGAGGAACTATCCGGCACACTTCCTGGTTCCCGCGCCTTTCCTGCCGACATGACAAAGATTCCGCAGATCCGGAAGATGATCAGCAGGGCGATGGAATATTTTGGCAGGATCGACATCCTGGTCAATAATGCGGGGCAGGGGTATGATGCCCCGGTTGAAAAGACAGAAATCCCCACGTTCCGGTACATTTATGACCTGAATGTCATCGGGCCGCTCGTCGCCATGCAGCAGGTGATCCCGATCATGAGGGCACAGGGCGGGGGGACGATCCTCAACATCAGTTCCGGGACCGCACTGATGAATCTGCCGGGCATGAGCCCGTATTCATCCTCCAAGCGGGCACTGGCCGGCATCAGTCTTGCCGCCCGGGAGGAACTGCAGGCTGACAATATCGTTGTCAGCGTCGTTTACCCGTACATTACCCTTACCGGTTTCGAGAAGAATACTATCCGGGCGGTCCCGGTGCCCGAAGATGAACGGGAACCGACCGGCCCGTACCCGCCGGACTCAGCAGAATTCGTCTCCGGGAAGATTGCCGGGGGGATCGTAAGCGGCGAGGCAGAGGTCTTCTCTCACGACTGGATGAAAGAGCGGCGCACAGCGTTGACGTGACGGTAAATCTGGTCCGGTTCCGCCGGAGGGTACAGAAAAATTCTGGGGGGTTTGGGAGACCTGCAGAAACAGGTATGCCGGAGTCCCAATCAAAAGGCATTTTTCAGCGTGAATCTGAGAGCAGAAGTTTCAGGACCCCCGATCAAACTGACGGAATATTATTCAACAATATCCATAACGGGCTCAGCCACGGGTTCGGGTTTCTCACCCTGCATTCCATGGATCTCGTGGACGAACCGTGACCCGGTCAATGAGGCCAATACCGCGGCGATGATCGAGAGCAGGGCACCAATGTAGAAGGAGATCCTGAGCGACGGCATGAAGCCATGCGCAAGCGTTGTCGGAAACCAGGTGATGCCGGTCAGGACCTTCAGGGTCGCCGGGCTGATCGCGGCAACGACTGCCGGGGGCAATGTTGCCAGGATCGCGTTGACAGGATTATATCCCAGAAACGCGGCAAACAACGCCCCCGTCGGCGGAATTGCGCTCATGGGGACGATCAGGCCCGGGCCCCGGCACTGGTCAGTGATGTCGCGAGCTCAGGGGGGAACAGGTGAGTCAGGCTGACAATGACGATGGTGAAGAACAGGGCCATGGAGATGACCATCCCGCTGTTCTGGAGCATCGACCTCATGCCCGATGCGACACCGCGCTCCTCCGGGGGCACGGAGTTCATGATCGCTGCGATATTCGGTGTGCCGAACATGCCATTGCCGAGACCCATGATCATGAGGGCAAGGGCAAAGACCGGGTAATCGAAATCATAGGGCAGCGAGGCCAGCATCAGGAACGAGAGGGCAATGAGGAGCAGACCGGAAGTGGCGAACAACCGTGAACCGTATTTGTCCGAGAGCCAGCCTGAGAGGGGTCCCATGATCACAAACCCGGCGGTGAGCGGCAGCATGAATATCCCGGCCCAGAACGGTGTCGATTCGTAGCTGTACCCGTGGAGCGGCAGCCAGATGCCCTGCAGCAGCATGATCAGGAGGAACATCATGCCGCCCCGGGCCAGTGCGCTCAGGAACCCGGCAGTGTTGGCAAGGGAGAATACCCGGATCCTGAACAGACTCAGCCGGAACATCGGGTCCTCGACCCTGTTTTCGATGATCGGGAATGCGATCAGGAGGATGACGCCGCTGGCGAGCGATGCGATCACCCACGGGTTGCCCCATCCCATCGGGTCATTCCCGTACGGGAGGAGCGCATATGTGATGCCGACAAGAAGGATCGTCAGCCCGCCGACAAAGGTGACGTTGCCCCAGATATCGATCTTCCGGGCCTTTTTCGGCAGCGGGGTCTCCTTCAGTTTCAGGTACGCCCATACCGTGCCGAGAATGCCGACCGGCACGCTGACGAGGAAGACGTACCGCCAGTTATAGAACGCGAGGATGCCGCCGAGGATGAGACCTACGAACTGGCCCGAGAGGAATGCCATCGTGTTCAGCCCCAGCGCCTTGCCCCGTTCGTCTGGGGGGAATGCATCGGTGAGGATTGCCGCGCTGTTGGAGAAGGTGAAGGATGCACCCACGGCCTGCACGAGGCGGAACGCGATCAGCTCAATGGCACCTGCGTCACCCTTGTCCGGCGTGAGAAAAAGGAGTATGGATCCCAGGGTGAAGATGGCAAATCCGATATTGTAGAACTTCACCCTCCCGTACATGTCCGAGAGCCGGCCGCAACTGAGGAGCAGGGTCGCGGTGACGAGGTTGTAGCCCATCAGCACCCAGATCAGGTACTGGAACGAGGTGAGCGGGTCGATATTGATGCCATTGAAGATCGCGGGCAGCGAGATGAGGGTGATGCTCCCATTCACCGATACCATGAACATCTCGATAGTGGTGATCGAAAGCACGATCCACTTGTAGTCTATGCCTTTTCTGACGGGTCCTGTGCCATTGACCGCGATTTCGTTTTTTTCCATGAGAACGGACTGTCCCCCGGGATCATCCGGGCATCTTCCTGAACAGGTAAAATGTAGTTTACAAATTGGATCTTTTGGTACTAGAATGTTTCAGGACTCCTGCATGAAGGAGTGCCTCCGGATGAGTATCCATCCTTTTGCCAAAACTAGGTCAGTCTTTAATCCAGATGAACCGTGTAAATGAAGATTCCCTATCTTGGAGAACCGGGGAAAGATTGAACCCTCACCCCGGTTGAGTACTCCATCAGGGTGGCATGCATGAAATATGCCGATATCGACAGGATTTACCGGACGATCCCGCTGGATAATCTCCCGTGGAATAATGAGACCCCGCCGGATGCGCTTGTCAGACTTGTGCAGGAAGGGAAAGTCCGGCCCTGCAGGACTGCCGATCTCGGGTGCGGTGCCGGCAACTATGCGATCTACCTGGCAGGCCTTGGGTTTGAGGTGACCGGTGTCGACAGTTCTCCGACAGCGATAACCATCGCCAGAGAACATGCAGAAAAACGGGGAGTCCGGTGCAGGTTTATTGTCGCTGATCTCCTTGGCGGGCTGCAGGAAGTGAGCGGCACGTTCGACTTTGCCTATGACTGGGAATTCCTGCACCATATCTTCCCGGAAGACCGGGAGACCTATATCAAGAATGTCCAGAAAATCCTGAACCGGGGGGCAGCGTACTTTTCCGTCTGTTTCAGCGAGGACGACCCCCAGTTCGGCGGCACCGGGAAATACCGGACGACCCGGATCGGGACAACGCTCTATTTCTCCTCAGAGTCCGAGATATGGGAACTTGTCTCCCCGTATTTCACAATCCGGGAACTCAAGACCATTGACGTCAGCGGTAAGTCTGGCCCGCACAGGGCAGTATACCTGCTGGCGGAGAGGCGGTGAATTTTTGGGGATGGCGGATTCCTGGGGGGAAGAATGTACCTCCTATGAAGGGAAAAACAGGAAATTATTTTCCGTGCATCCGTGATGAGAAAAAGATGAAAAATCCAGCTTTTGCAGAAAACAGATATGAACTGATGAAATTCTCGCTGAAACTATGAAAATTGAATATAAATTGAATTTATGAGGATCCCCGCCTCAGGGCCTCTCAGAGGCACGGCGGGGCAGTAATAATTTGACAAATGTGCGGGAGGTAACTGATCCGCCGCTGGGGCGCCCCGCCGGGGACGGCGGCATCCATCGCAGCCGGGGGTATGGGGATCTCAACCCCCGTCAATCATATCTGAAAGCATTCTCTTTTCATAGGAAATGAGTAAAGAGGTTTATACAGAACCGAATATCACTGGAGAGAGAAATCATGTAAATTTAGCGAAGTTTTCCGTCCTTCTCCCACATCTCCTGGACCCGGTGACCGGCTCTTTCGAAAACTAGATAGAGGAACGTGACGAGGTACCATGAGAAGAAGACATGGACACGACCGGATAAATCCGGAGCCGGCAGGCAGGAACCGGCTTGTCAATACCTGAGGGACTTCGATGGAGAGAGCGGAAAATAAAACTGAAGTGAACATCGGTTTTGGAAAGGGAAGGATCGAGTCCCTCACGGACGGGATCTTCGCGTTCGGCATGACGCTCCTCGTTCTCGGGGCCGGCTATCCTTTTGCTGTTGAAACGCTGGCGGGCAGGCCCGTCTCCCAAATTCTCGTCCAGTCGGTTCCGGATATTATTCTGTACGTCATTTCTTTTCTTATCCTCGCAACATTCTGGGTCTCACATCACACACAGTTCCACCACATACGCTCTATTGACCGGACCCTGCTCTGGCTCAATATTATCATCCTGATGTTTATTGCCTTCATTCCGTTCAGCAGCTCAATCGCTGGTGTCTTTCCCGCAAATCCCCTGGCGGCAGGAGTACTCGAAACACACCTCCTTCTCACCGGACTGCTCTTTCATCTCCAGTGGCGATATGCCACTGACAACCACCGTCTCGTGGATCCTTCGCTTTCATCGTTTATCATCAGACGGGGAAGCGAAGTAACGCTCATCATCCCTGTGTTGTCCTGCATCGGACTTGTCCTGGCATTTTTTTCCTTCCCCTACGGGCTGGCGGTGTATATTTTCGTCCCCCCGCTGTACTACATCCGGCTGAAAAGGATCCAGTAAGACGGTTCTTCCGGCTCTGGAGAACCGGACATGAGCCGATAGGTTCACTCCGGAACCATGAAAATCGTCAAGATAGTCAAATTTGCGAGGGTTCCCCCGCCTCAGGGCCTCCCCGGGGCACGCCGGTGCTGCGAGATTTTTCAGTCACTGATCCGCCGCTGGGGCGCCCCGTTGGGGACGGAGGCACACAATGCCGTAGCCCCCAAGAGCGTGTACGACGAATTCCGATGATCTGTCCAAAGCCGTTCTTTTATGGTGTGCTGTTCCCGTCAGTGCCGGGGAGAGTACGGGTAAGAACGCGGGAGATCCTGTCGGGCTGCCGTGGTATTGTGAACAGTTGAGCTACCGGCAACGTTCATCGAAACCCCCCCCCCCGCGTTTCTATGAACGGTTTTTCTTTTTCATTGTTCCCCGCCTCCCTCACACTTTCAGAGGCCTTATGTCTTATGTAGTGGCGCGATCATCACTACTCTGAGAAAAATGCTGGGAGATATCATTGGCTGGATTGTACTGGGCGTCATCGTCCTTGTCATCATCGGATTGTTCTTCTGGGCCGTGGGAATCTACAACCGTTTCTACAGCCTGAAGAATTCCTCTGAAGCAACCCTTGGCCAGATTCGTGTGGCCATGAAAAAACGGCTGGACATGATAGACCAGCTGCTTGGGGCGGTAAAGAGCTATGCGAAGTTCGAAAAAGAGACGTTTGAACAGGTAACCGCGATGCGGGCAAGCGTGGCAACCGCTTCCCCCGGCGACCTGAACAAGATGGAGGTCTGATTCCCGGTCGATCTTCGGGCGCCTTCTGGCAGTTGCGGAGAATTATCCCGACCTGAAGACCAACACGACCGTCATCAGTCTGATGGACTCTGTCAAGGGTATTGAAGAGGAGATAGCCCGTCAGCGGTACACCTACAACAACATCTCGCAGGAGTTCAATACGATGATGGATACCATCCCGTCAAAATTCATCGGGCACCTGACAGGTCTTGGAAAACTCGAGTACCTGCAATTTGAGGAAGCGGTTGCAACCCCCCCGAAAATTGAGTTCTGAAGGGTAATTGGCATGGGCGAAATAAAACAACTGTCGGTACTTGTCAGCGTATGTCTGATCATCGGTGTCATCGGCATCGTGCTCAGTATCGTACTTCCCCCGCTTTTTGAAGGCGATCTCACCGTCAGTTCGTATGCGGCGACCCTGTACGACAACGGGACGCTCACCGAGCACTATACCTATGACGTGAAAACCTCCGGTGAATATCACATGCTGTACCGTTCGTGGGAGGAGCCGCTCCTTTTTACCACACCGGCCCAGCCATCGGTCGAGATCGTTAATGCAACACCCCCGCAAGGAACGATTGCGTATGCCAAAGACGATTCAGGCAATGTGAGGGTGTATGGAGACTCCTCAGCTGGCGCTTACACATCAACTATTGGCCGGTCTGCCCAGGACGACGAAGCGGGGATCTTCAGTCCCGGCTCCTTCGCTGCAGGGCAATACACGGTGGCATATACCTACGTCCTGTACCCTCCGATCGAGTACGACGGGAGCACGACCCATCTCAACCTGAAGTTCGCCGGGCAGTCCCACATCCCGTACCACGACATTACGATCACGGTCCCTGCAGACGGCATCCAGCAGGTATTTTCCTATCCGCCGACGCTGGGCACGGTCCTGTCAGGGAACACGTATACCTTCAGCGGTGACGCAGCGGCAGATGAGAATATTGCCGTCGAGATGCTGGGCGGATCAACGGCATTCAGCCAGATCCCGGGCTTCAGGACTCAGGTTACCGGTCTCGCAGGAAGCACCACCTCAGGAAGTTTCTGGTATGATGCAGTCTACACGCTCTCGTACCTGCTGAATTACCTGGCAAAGGCAGCCGTCATCCTCGTCCCCCTCCTGTTCCTCGTGATCTACCGCTGGTACGGCGTGGAAAAGAAGTTTACCGTACCCGCCTACCTGAGCACCAACCCGAACCCGGCGCTCAAACCCTGGCAGGTCAACCTGCTGTTCAAGGACGATGCACTGGATTTCGATGAGACCGGGTATTATGCTACCCTTCTCGATCTCCACCGGCGAAAGTTCATCACGATAACCACGAAGCAGGAAGGAGCAGCCAAGGATTTCGAGATCCGCATCCTCAAAACAGCCTCGGATGACCCGTACGAGCAAAGAGTGCTCAACGTACTTGGACAGATAGCGGAGAACGGCATCCTCGATTCAGGCCACATTGAGAAGCTTGCAAACGAAGCGACGACCAACATCGCATCCGAAGAGAAAGCACTCCGCTACCAGAGGATGCTGACCGATGTGACCAGGAGGGCAGATCCCTCCCTTGCCCTCCAGTATATCGTAGATGGACGGGATCATATCGTTCCGCTCCTGCTCGCCAGCATCACCGTGCTTGCTGTCACACTGATATTTGCATTCCTGGAACCCATGCAGTCCTACATCCTCATCCCGGCCACGGTATTATGGGGAATCGTCATCGTCCAGGAAGTGATCGCGATCGCGATGCCGTCGACCCTGTTCGGCAACTGGAAAGGTGACAAACACAAGGAGAAGCTCGAATGGGACGCATTCGCCCACTTCCTCTCGGACCTCGCGCACATGCGGAAATATGCCCCGGAGGATCTCTCCATGTGGGGAGAATGGCTGGTATACGGGACCGCCTTGGGGGTTGGTGACAAGGTTGAGAGTGCCATGGCATCGCTCAACATCAATATCGCCGAGACCGGAGTCCCTGCAGGTGCACTGGGAATAGGGTATGCATTTACTCCCCTCCTCTTCTTCACCCCGCCGGTCCGCGGCGGTTCCGGTGGCTATCGTGGCGGGGGGTTCGGAGGCGGAGGCGGCTTTGGTGGGGGCGGAGGCTTCGGGGGTGGCGGTGCCCACGGGCGATAAGCACGGGTGAGGGCAGGAACCACCCCTCATCCCCATCGATTTTCAGGAATATCGTTTTGTAAGTGGTATTTTCTACGTTACCGTACCCGGTTACCTACCGGTTCAACAACCTCTCGTGATTGGGAAATGCTACCTGGGGTCTCCGGACAATAAATGAGGCGTCCAGGTTGTTTACCATCCGGGCGGCCATCTCTGCGGGAATACCCAGCGCCATCATCTCCGGGGGAAGGGAATGATTCTGCGTCGGGTCCTGCGGGCCCATGAATGCGGTGTCCCGCGGCGTGTTGTCAGCAAGGCCTGCCGGGAACGTGATATAGGTCGAACAGGAAGATCCCCAGGGGACGATGACAGGTGAGAACGGGTCGTCCCGGTCAAAGTGGATGAGTGCCGCCATGTTCCGGATCTGCTCGCCTGTGCCGAAGCAGCAGAGGGACCTGACGGCAGGCCCGGCATCCGGCAGGGCCTCGCAGGCCTGCACGACAAGGTATTTTCCCGGGGGACGGATCGGTCCCGCCGCCACCGTGCAGCGTTCGACCAGTTCCGGACCTGCCTTCAGGTATTCCGCCGCCCCGCCGCGGACATCGTTCCTGCCGGTCGATACAAAATATTTGATATCATCGGGCACCGGAATATACCCCACGTGATAGAGCCCGCCAAGGCAGCAGCCCTCGCTGGTGTCGGCACTTACATAGATCGCTGATACTTCGTTCCCTGTTGCCATCCGGTACAGGGCGACAGCAAAACACCGGTTCACCCCGGCCATCGGGGGGATACCCGCCGGCAGGACCTCCGATCCGTACACTGCGAGAGGGCGTGTCGAAAGCCTGAACGCTGCCTTCAGCCGTGCCCCGATCACCCTGAAATCTGTTTTTGTCATGATCACCACACCTCACTGCTCCGCCGCAAGCCCTTTCCAGATCGGGCCGTCGAACACACCGTCTTTTGCCTCCTCTTCCATCTCCTCGAAGAGCGGGAACGGCACGGCAAACGTGAACATCTTCCCCGGGATGGTCTTGCCCACATTTGCCCGTGCTGCAAGGTCCGTGTACCCGAGCACTGCCCGGGGGTGCTCCTTCGTTGCTTCGTCGTACACGAATGCCCCGATCTGCTGGCAGGCCGCCATGGGCGGGACCCGCACGGGATCGGTGCCCTCGCGGACCGCCCCGACCAGCGTGACGAGCCCGGTGATCTGCAGCGGGTCGGCAACAAACACCACGACGACCGGGCGCTCGCCGGGTTTCACCCTGCTCAGGGGGGTGAAGATCACGTACTTCTCGGCAATATCCGTGATCGGCAGGTCGGCGGTCATGAACCGCTTCGCCTTCTCCGTATTCCGGTGGAGGCGCTCTCCGTGCAGGAACTTCGCCCGCTCCCGCTCGGGAATGTGCTGCACGGTCGCGCAGTAGGCCTCCGGGTTCCTGCTGCTCTCTGCACCTTTCACAAAGAATGCAGACATGAATTCAAGACCAGCGCCGCCGAAGGCATCGTAGTAGCCGTTGCCAAAACCAAGTCCTGCACGGGCACCGGGGCAGCCGTAGGTCTCCCGGTCGAACACGGCAGTCTTTCCCTTCGTTGCGACCTGCGCGAAGAACGGCATGATGCAGGTCTGCCCGTGCGGTTTTATCTGCAACGCTCCTTCGGGTTTTGTATTGCTCCAGAGAATTGCCACGGGTTCGTAGTCAAGCCGGAGTTTTTCTGCGGTTATGCTCTTCATATCCCGTCACCCGGATCATTTCATCCAGCCCATCTCGACATACCAGTCGTATTCGTGGGCGAACCGTTCCTTGTTGTACTTCACGAGCTGGCAGAAGTACTCCCTCTTCTGCCGGTGGACCTCGTCCTGTTCGGGATAGGAAAGTTCACCCCTGATTGAGCGGGCCAGGTTCTTCCCCATCTCGCGGGCTTCCTTTTCAGCCTTTCCAAGTGCTGCAGGATCCCTGCCGATCGCTACTCCAATGCCTCCAACGACGTTTGCGCCGAGCGTAGTGAGCACCTTGTTCATGTACCCGACAACTTCGGTCTCGCCGCTTCCCCCGGCCGTGCAGACCGAACACCCGAACTTTCCTGTCAGCATCTGGCAGTGGATCGCATCCGCCATACGGTCGAAGAGCGCTTTCATCGGGGCAGGCACGGAATCGATATAGTTGGGAGCACCCAGTACAATCCCTTCGGCATTCATCATCCGGTCAAAGAGATCCGTGAAATCGTCGAGGAGGGTGCACTCCCCGGTTGCATAGCAGGTGCCGCAGGCAGTGCAGTACTCAATGCGTAATGAATAGAGATCCACGAGTTCGGTTTCTGCTCCCTCAGCCTTCGCTCCTGCCAGTACGGCATTCACGAGCCTGAGGGTATTGCTCTCTTTTCCCTTGGGGCTTGCATTCAATCCGATTACTTTCATGTATTTCATTCTCCTGTTGGATGGGAATCGGAGAAGAACAATAATAAGGTTATTGATCGGGGTCCAGGCACGCCGGACGAAAAGCCGGAGCCCCGTTCGTCCCTCCCCGCTGTTCCTGTGTGCACCCGGCACCACTCAGCCTTAAGTGGTTCTGGATCTGAGGAGCATCATGATCGCTGCCCGGATACCTTCAGGGATCGGGATGATCACAAGGGTATTTCGATAAAAAAAATTATCGGGTGCCGGTAAACCGGTACATCCCCTTCGGCACGGTGATCTCGAACCGGGCACCCTTGCCCGGCTCTCCCGTCTCCCTGATGGTGATGCCGGTGAGGTCGAGGATCTCCCGCACAAAGAAGAGTCCCCTTATGGAAGCATGGATACTCTCATCGCGTGAAAAGATCCGCTCTTTCATCTCCTGCGGGATGCCGGCCCCATCGTCTTCATAGATGATGGCAACCCCGTCCGGTGTCTCCCTGTACCTGACCTGAATAATGCTGACAAGGCCCCCGTGCGCGATGGTGTTCTCAAAGATGCCCTGGAACGCCTTTTCGAGCAGCGGATCGGCAAAAACTTCGAGGTTTTCCGTCTCAATGCTGTGGCGGATTCCGGCAAGAGATACATGGGAGATCCCGAACAACAACGCCAGCTTGACATTCTGCCATTTCGGGGGACTTTCCCCCATATTCTGGTAATCCCGGGTAAATTCCGTAATATCGTTGATCGACCGGATGATCTGTTCAATTTTTTGCAGCTGCCTGAGAATCTGATCCTGCCCGGCTGCCGATTCGATCACAAGTTCAAGGTAACTTTTCAGGATAAAGATCTGGCTGGTCAGGTCCCTCCTTGTAAGATCGTTGAGGATATTGAGTTTTTTGTTCACACGCACGATGGTCTCTTCCGCCTGCTTGCGCTCGGTGATGTCTTCGATCAGGGCGATCGTGTACAGGACCGTGCCGGCATCATCCTTCACCGCCGAGGCCGTCAGGGAAGCCCAGAGGAAGGAGCCGTCTTTTTTCACGTACCTCTTTTCTGTCCTGTACATCTCCCTCTCTCCCGAATAGATCTTTCTGACTTCCGCAATATCGGGCACGATATAGTCAGGGTGCGTAATCTCAGGAAAGGATTTGTCCAGCAGTTCAGCCTCACTGTACATCAGCATCTCGCAGAACTGCCGGTTTACCATCCTGAACCTGAAATCGGCTGAAACGATCGCTATGCCAAGGGGGCTATCCTCAAAAATTCTCCGGAAGCGTTCCCTGCTCTCCCGGCTCTGTTCCTCGTCCCGCCTGCGTTCGGTGATGTCCAGCAGGACCCCGCTGAATACGATCTCCGTCCCCCGGACGAACGGCCGGGATATTCCGTGGAACCAGATATTCCCGCCGGAAGGTTTGGCAAACCGGCCTTCAAAATTCCACGGGGATTGCAGCCTGACTGCCTCGTTAACAGAGTTGAGGAACGCTTCACGATCACGGGGATCGACCTGCCCGGTAAACCTCCCGAAAAATTCAGCGGCATTGCTGCTGATACCCAGTACTTCCTGCGAACGATCGCTGACATAATACATTCCCATCGTCCCGTCCGGCCGTGCATAGAACTGGAAGACTACCCCGGGAAAGGTACCGGTAATTTCTTCCAGCTGCTGCTGACGTTTCTGCAGTTCTGCCTGGGCGGTGGTCAGTTCCCGGTACTGTCCCCGGAGCTCTTCATCGGATGCGGAGATCTGCTCATTGGCTGCGCGGAGTTCTTCTTCTGCCCTCCTTCTCTTCAGGACCTGCCAGAGACCCTGCATCAGGATGGTGAGTTCCCTGACATCAGTCTCCTCATAATCGGATGGTTTGTTCGCCACCCCGGCAACGATCACGATACGATCACGATCCATAACCGGAACGTTCATGTGCCGGATGATGTGCGGGTGCCCTTCAGGGTAACCTTTTTTCAGGGGATTGGGGGACTGGTAATCGTTCGTGATCACGGGACGGCGCTGCCGGACCGCCTCCCCCCAGAGGCCCGTCTTCTCTACCGGGTAGATGATCGGCTTCTCCCGCATGGAGCATTCCCGCATGGAAGTCTGTGACCATGCGTACATCGTAAGCTCGCTCTCTTCGTCATTGAGAAATGCAAGATATCCCAGCGGGCTTCCGGTAATCGAACCCGCTCCCTCGACTGCGTAATCGAGGAGTTCTTTCTCCGGCTGCCGGGCCATCTCGTAGAAACCGAGCATATACTTGAGCCGCGACTCACTTTCGCGGATCCGCCGTTCGCTCACTGCCAGTTCTTCATATTGGCCCCGCAGTTCCTCCTCAGCCGCGGAGATCTGCTCGTTGGCCGCGCGAATTTCTTTTTCGGCATTCTTCAGTTCCGATATATCGCGGATGGACTCGATCGCCCCTACAATTTCGCCCTGCCGGTTGTACAGCGGACCTGCCTTGCCCATGAGCGTGACCGTCCGCCCTTTCGGGCGGGAAAGCACGGTATCGGCAATGAGCATATCCTTTTCGTGGATGATATGCGCATAATCTTTCGCAATGATCTCATCAGGTTCGAAGATCAGGTCGATAAGGATCTTCCGCCGGATGCCATAGAACGGGATCGCGTACTGGTACTCCCCCTTCCCCAGCATCTCTCCTGCAGCGATGCCGGTCATCTCTTCGATGGCACGATTCCAGGCGATTACCTGTCCTGACCGGTTGATGACAAACGTGCTGTCCGGCAGAAAGTTGATGATATCCGAGAGGCGTTGCTCGGAGTCCCTCAGCACATTGACGGCGTTCTGGCGATCGATTGCAATTTTTATTTTATTCGAGAGGTCAGCGTACTGTGCTTCGGCTCCGCCGCCTTTCTGGACATAGAAATCCACGCCGCTGTTGATCGCTTCGATGACTATCTCCTCCCTGCCCTTTCCGGTAAACAGGATAAAGGGGAGCGACGTATCGGTTTCACGCACCTTCTTTAACAGGGTGATCCCGTTCATCCCCGGCATCTGGTAATCCGCGACTACTGCGTCATAGTGCCCGGCAGCGATCCGGCCGAGGGCTTCGCTCCCCGAGAGTACGCAGTCGACAGAAAAAAGCCCGGTCTTCTCCAGGAACCGTTTGGTAATATCGAGCAGGGCGGGCTCGTCATCGACATAGAGAACGCGATACATGGGGGGCATAGAGCAATCTGACTGTATAATCTGGTAGAGATATAAATAGTCATGGTCGCGGGTACCACTCCGGCATGCCACCCGCATTCATTTCCTGCACCGGTTCACCGGGCAGAAACAAGATCATCGCGGGATGACGGAAACGGGGGCCCGGTTTCCGGCACTGGCGGGCAGCGGATGCCTGAAACCAGAATGGCGCGGGATACCCTGGATAGATCCACACCCTGTCCAGACTCCGGTCCTCCACTTCTCTCCCGAACCGGCCTCCGTCCGTTCCGGAATTGTTCAACCGCGAAACGCCAGCGCTTTGTGGGAATGCCCGAACCGTAAGGCGAAGCCAGGAAGATCGGAGATCTATGACTGCCGAACCGTAAGGAGAGGTGGAGAAGATCGGAGATCTTCAACTGCCGCGCTCCACCCTGATGACCTCTCAGTATTCTTTTAAACGATCCCATCAAAAGGGTTCATCAGAGAGTTCATGATTCCAAAGACCATGGTCATGAGTGTGCAGGTTGTGCTTATATGTGCGCTTTTCCTCGCTGGTGCCGGATGCACACATGCATCGCCACAAGCAGACATAACCAGGGCTGAAATGAAAACGGTACCCGTTGGTGACATCACCATCGCCTACAAGGAAGTCGGATCCGGCGAACCTCTTGTCCTGATCATGGGCTATTCAGGGACCATGGATCTCTGGGACCCCCGCGTGGTGAACCAGCTCGCAGAACAGTATCGGGTCATCATCTTCGATAACCGGGGAATGGGCCATACGACATCCTCGGACAAAGAATATTCCATCCGGCTTTTTGCTGATGACACCGCTGGTCTCATGGATGCGCTGAAGATCGAAAAAGCGGATGTCATGGGTTTCTCCATGGGTACGAATATCGCACAGGAATTAACGCTCGATTATCCGGAAAAAGTGGATAAACTCATTCTGTATGCCGGAGACCCCGGGGGAAAGGAAGCACTCTCACCCGCGCCGCAGGATCTGGAGTCCATCCAGAACACCACGGGTACCGACAGAGAGCGGGGTGAAAGGCTCTTTAAGGAGATGTTCCCCCCGGTATGGCTGAAAGAAAACCCTGACCCTTCAAAATACTTCCCGAACGTCACATCGATGAGCCCTGCAGAGAATGTCAGACGCCAGTACACGGCGATGATGACATGGAACGGTTCTTACTCCCGGCTCCCGGATATGGAGCAGCCGCTCCTGCTGATAACGGGCGACCAGGATCTCCTTACTCCTCCCGGCAACTCACTTATCATAGCCGGAAAAGTGCCCCAGTCATGGGTCGTCAGGATGCGGGGTGGCGGACATGGCGTGATGTACCAGTATCCCGATGCATTTGCCAGCATCGTCCTCACGTTCCTTTCGTATGGGACCTGATAAGGAAAAGAAATTCTCCTCCACTCCAGCAGGGGGCGTTTCATACCGGCAACCACTCCTGGGACCGCGTCAGAGCCGGGATTCCCGGATCATTACTTTTATAATTAGGCAAAACCTAACTAACAAAGGATCGGAGTATGGTGGCACGTGAGGAGGATCTGTTCGAAGTGGTTGAAAACCTGCTCAGGATCAGGAACGAATGCTCCTGTACTATCTTCTCCGAATGCGGATTATCGGATATGACGGTGAGGCAGATCGCTTATCTGAAGACCATCGATGAAGAGGGGGAAGTCACCTTCAGCAGGCTTGCTGAGATCACCCGGAACTCAAAACCCACGATCACCGAGATGATCAACCGGTTTGTTCGGATGGAGTGCGTGTACCGGGAACGCTGTCCCGATGACGGGAGGATCCTGTACATTCGCCTGACCGAGAAAGGGCAGAAGATTGCACACGCCGAACAGGCTGCCCTGCGCAGGGTGATTGAACGAATGATGGATTCACTGGATGAACACGAGATGGGTCTCCTGATCGGGATCCTGCAGAAAGTCAGGTAATTTTTTTGTCCTGGACTTTAGTTAGGTAAATTCGAACTAAATGAATGAGGCAACCATGCAAACAGAAAAAACTGATGATACAGAGAAAAAACTTGTCATACCACTCTTTGAAGTCGTTGTCTACCCGGAGAGCCGGACAAAAATTCAGGTCGACCGGGCAACCGGAGAGCTCCTGCTGGCCGCAATGGAGCACGCCGAGGCTGCACATGCAGTCGGCCTCACGGTGAAGAGCGGTACGAGGCCCTCGGAAGTGACCGCCGAGTCGCTCTACAGGACCGGCAACCTGTTCGGGATCTCGCACGTGCAGCCCACCGACGACGGGTACCTGGTCTGTGCGCAGGTCGTGCAGAGGGTTCTGGCAGTCTCCCTGTCGGAGAAGGACGGGAGGTTCTATGCCGCGTATACGCCGGTCCCGGATGTCCAGGATCTCGAGGAAGACCTCCAGGCCCGCATCCTCGCGGACATAAAACTCACCATCCACGAGATCGGCAGCCGCTTCACGGGTTCCGAACAGTTCACCCGGCCGATCGACCGTATGGACTCTGTCGACCAGATCATGGGGTTCGTCATGCCCTTCCTGCCGGTCCACCTCGCCGAGAAGCAGGCGCTCCTCGAGATCGTCTCGGTCCGGCAACGGAATATCACGTTCCTTGAGCTCCTCATCAGGACACGGGAGAATATCAGCATCCGGATCGAGATGGCAAAGAAAGTCTCCGACAAGGTGAACAAGTCGAACCGGGAAGCGATGCTGCGGGAGCAGCTCAGGGCGATCCAGGAGGAGCTGAACGAGGGTGAAGGAGAGGGCGGTGACGGGGGCTACCGGGAGCGGGTCGAGAACTCAGCGATGCCGGATGACGTGCGCAAAAAGGCGTTGGCTGAGGTGCGGAAACTCGAGAACGGGGGCCCCCACAACCATGAAAGTTCCGTGATCCGGAACTACCTCGACCTCCTGCTCGACCTTCCGTGGGTTACGGAAGAGAAGAAGGTCATCGATATCGGACAGGCCCGCAGCGTGCTCGAGAGCCACCACAACGGCCTCGAGAAGGTCAAGGAACGGATAATCCAGCACCTCGCGGTCATGAAACTGAAGCAGGAGAAACAGGGCTCGATCCTCCTCTTCGCCGGCCCGCCCGGCACGGGCAAGACGAGCCTTGGCAAGAGCATTGCCGAGGCACTCGGGCGCAGGTACGTCAGGGTCAGCCTCGGGGGCGTCAGGGACGAGGCCGAGATCCGGGGGCACCGCAGGACCTACGTCGGGGCCCTGCCAGGGAGGATTATCCAGGGAATACAAAAAGCCGGGACGAAGAACCCCGTCTTCATCCTCGACGAGATCGACAAACTGGCTATGTCGTACGCGGGAGACCCGGCGAGCGCCCTGCTCGAGGTCCTCGACCCGGAGCAGAACAGCACCTTCTCGGACCACTACCTGGAAGTCCCCTACGATCTTTCGGACGTGCTGTTCATCGCGACCGCAAACTCACTTGCTACGATCCCGGCCCCGCTCCTCGATCGGATGGAACTGATCGAGATCTCGGGCTACACGAAGAACGAGAAGTTCGCGATTGCCAAAGACCACCTGATCCCGGAGGTCTTAAAAGAGCACGGCCTCGATCCGGATAAGCTCCGGATTGAGGACGAGGCCCTGAAGGTGATCATCGAAAAATATACCCGGGAGGCAGGTGTCCGCTGGCTCAAGAAACAGCTCGCGAAGACGGCACGGCACGTATCCGAGAAGATCGTCTCGGGGAAGGCCGCACTCCCGTTCGTGGTGACGACGGGTATGCTCGACGGGATCCTGGGAAAGGAGGTGATCCGGCAGGAAGTGGCGCGGAAGGAGCCGGTCCCCGGGATAATCACCGGTCTCGCGTGGACCCCGGTCGGCGGGGAGATCCTCTTCATCGAAGGGACGTTCATGCCCGGTACCGGCAAGCTCACCCTCACCGGCCAGCTCGGGGACGTGATGAAGGAGTCGGCTACGATATCGCTCTCCCTCATCCGCTCCCGGCTCGCAAACACGCAGAGCGGGTTCAACTTCACAACGAGCGACATCCACATCCATGTACCTTCGGGTGCAACTCCCAAGGACGGCCCATCGGCGGGTGTCACGCTCTTCTCGGCGCTGGCATCCCTGATCACCGGGAAGACCGCAGACCCGCACCTTGCCATGACCGGGGAGATCACCCTGAGCGGTGCGGTACCTGCCGGTCGGGGGGATCAAGGAGAAGGTCCTTGCCGCACACCGGGCGGGGATCAGGAAGGTGATCCTGCCCAAAGAGAACGAGCGGGACCTCGAAGACGTGCCCGAAGATGTGCGGGGCGAACTCACGTTCGTGACGGTGGAGAATGTCGAGGAGGTCCTCAAAGAGGCGCTGGGCATCGAGCTGCCCCGGACCGTTCTGACGCACGCCGGGAACAGTTTTGTCCCGGCCGAGAACGCGTGAACGGGCCGGGAGGGGCGGTATGGATTGGGGGGAAGGGTTCCTACCCCTCATGACATCTCCCGGCAGTCCGGCCGGACATTGGACCGGCATCATCCCGGCTGTACTGGCAGGGAGTTGAGAACAGACGGGCGAAGCGGAGAGACGGGCAATGGTGTTCAGTCTGATTGCAATGGGAATTTCGACATATGATGAGTACGTCTTTCAGAAAAAGGAGCCTAAACCTAACAGCGTCCTTTTTTAGTCGGGTAACCCTAAAAGATTTTTAGTCATGCAGCATTCTTTACATCCATCTTTACCCGGTTGTGACATCGAGGACACTGGACGTGGACCGGCTTCCGTGATCGTTCCAGACTGGCGAGCCGTGACCCCATATACGTCCATTCGTGTTGACATCGATGACAAGATACCAGGCATGAAGTGTAAAGGCAATCCATCGGTCAGTATTCGTTTGAATGAGTGGATGAAACTGAGCTGAAGGCAGGGTGAAAGTGGACGCACGTATGATCGCAATTGGTTTTGAATAATCAAAGGTTCGCCGGCCGGGACGTACATCGTTAATTTCTGGGTTCCGGTGCGTTGTCTTTTGTTGTTTGCACCAGCACTGGTGCGTGGCGCGGATTCGCTAAAAAAAGATTACTTGGCTGGGGTTTTTGTTTCACATTTCATTGCCATGGCCATCTTAATTGCCAGGATAATGATCAAGATACCCGCAATTATAAGACTGATACCGGTTGCATAGAGCGTACCGAGACTCGTATACCCGCCAGCTACCAGAGCAAGTCCAGTTAAAAGCAACAATATGCCTGCTACTACTTTACTCATGTTCATGCCTCCAAATCGATCTGTGGCAGCTCGGAACTTTCAGAGAGTATGAAGTTCAAGGGACAGCTACCGGATACCCTTATGGAGAATCCTGTTGATAAAGATATGTCCAAGTTTTTGAAACTGTAACAATGTTTGCAGGACCTCCCGTTACGAAAAAACCAGAGGGAACGGAAAAGAGAAGATCGTTACCGTACCGATCGATCCGGCGACAGCATGCCCCATGACGGGCAGTACTGCCATGGGGATCGTCTTCCCTGCCTGCTTCCCTTCCCGGAGACTGAGAGATACTCCCGGAGCACGTACATCGTGATATCATTGACCTGGAATCGCTGTTTCCGGGTTTTGAGGGATTCTCCACAGCCTTTATATGATATCTTATTCAAGTCTGGTACACGACAGAGCAGATCCGGGCTGAAAAGCGAACGCACGACACCAGGGAGCGATCCCGGGTATCGAAACATCAAGGGGGAAACGAAGAACGGATCGTATACGTTCCCTCAGGCAGCAGGGTCTGGCCTGGCGACACATGACGGATATCCGGAGCAATCGGGGGAATGATATGGAGATTTCAACCAATGTTGTCAGTGGCGTGCTGATCCTGGCCATAACCGGCGGGATGGATTCGAATGATGCCCAGAAACTGGAAGTGGCCTGCCACGACTTTCCGGATATGCCGGTTGTCCTCGACCTGCTTCACGTGGAATATATCAACAGCAGCGCGCTCCGGGGGCTGCTCGAATTCAACCGCGGACTCCGGACACACGGAACCCGCCTCATTCTCGTGGAGAGCACGAACGGGTTTACCGACAGGATCCTGAGGATCACCGGATTTAACCAGATCTTCCAGCTAGTTCCCTCGGTTCCTGAGGCAGTGCATGCCCTGTCAGGCGAAGATGGATCCTCATCGGAGAAAATCTCTTAACTGGAAAATACTGGTCCAATTCAGGAAAATCAACATCAACGTGATTCTCTTTAACCTCAAAAAAATGATCCCAATAGGTACGGTAATCTTTTTTCGGGCCGCCTTCATCTGAGCCGCCACATACGGATAACGATCTTTTCCGGAATCGGAATATTTGCGCATGCGACTCATGCCGGAAGGGACGTCGAACCGCTGCAGCCTGATGTGTCGCCTTCGCCTATTGGATTGTCGCGATGCTCCGGGTTCTGAAACCCTGCTGCCTGTTCTTGTCCCGGGTCCGGAAGTGACAATAAAAAATAATTCCCGGATCGGTTGGTGGGAATTTTAAAATACGGGCATGAAGTCAGCATGACTTTCATGCACGTTGCTGAAAATGCTCATAGCATTTTCATGCTCAATTACCAGTTCCGGCTGCGGCAATAAAAAATAATTGTCAGATCAGTTGGTGGCAATTTTCAAAAATTGCCCACAATACGCAGCTATATCCGCAGAAGAACCAAATGAGGCATCAGCAATAAAAAAAGGAGACAGACATGGGACATATGCGGACAGATTCGACGCGGCGGTACCAGTGCGCCCACCTTATCTGTAGCTATCTGCTCCGGAAGAAAATTACCCGGGCTGCGGTAACGTCACGCGAAATTGCCCTGTTTCTTAACCTGTCAAGAAAATCCTCCCAATCGATCAGCGCCATGCTGAATTTTCTCTATACCAACCGTATCCGCGAACCCCGTTTCGGGTTCTATATCATGGGAACATCTCCTTTCAGGAAATGCGATTATCCCCACCGCTACACGATAGAACTTATTGATGAGGCCCGGGGTCTGCTCTGATGTTCCCCGCGACCGGCCCGGCGGACAGCGGCCGGCGTATTCCCTGCAGGACCCTGCCGTGACCTGGCTGGAATGGCTGCTGGAAAGAGGCGAGCGGAATTCGCGCAGCTATGATTTCATGGAAGCTCGCCCGGTCTGGACGAAGTGGTGGTTCCGGACCTGTGCTGCACTCGCGGGTGTATGCCTTGTCTGGTTCTTCTGGCCGGGTATTGCGTAAGATCGCAGGAAAGATGAATAGAAAAACGACCCGTCCCGCCTCATAACCCGCCACGGAGATAATTCACGATCCCCCGGGACGCCCCTGCAGAAACAGCCCTCACGGGCAGGTACTTATCGGATCTCCTTTCCTTTGAAAGGAGGGTTCCCTCCGGAACCCGCCAGCCTTTCCTGAAAAACGGATACTGTCTTCAACCCTTTCGCGCACTCTCTTCGATATCCACAATCCAGCTGGCAACGGCCCTGAGCACGGTCATGGTCCTCTCAGTCCTGTGGAGGTTCCCGCTCTGGGTAAAAACCCCGTCATTGTCCTGCGAGATCATCTCGCTGATCACCCAGACACCGAAGGGATCGGCGGTCACGGAGAGACCATAGGAAAAGCCCGGGCAATCGATGAACAATTCACCGGATTCATAGTCAATATCAATTTTCAGATCGCGATCTTCTTTCCGCACCAAATCCCTGAGAAACACCGAGAGATCGTGTGTTGTCAGGATCGTTTCAACATCTTCTGGTCGTAACATGGGTAACCCTTTCTCTTATTTCCGCAACGGTGTTGTCGGATACTTCTTTTTTGCACATTGAAAACCGGGAAAAATTTCATCCTGCAGCCATGCAGAATGCGGCCCATGGCAGGAGATCCCGGCATCAGGATTTCCCGGTCCTGGTCACCTTCTTGGAGGGCTTGATGGGTCCGGGGGGATTGGTATGGGCCGGCAACTCATCGCCATGGGGATGGGAATGTGCGTTATGCCGGGGCTGGAGGGCCGGTTTGGCCTGCGGGTGATGGGCCGGGTGGGGATGCAGGTGATCCATGGGGTGGTGCCGGTCCTCTTCCTCATGACGCTCCTTGTCCTGGCTGGGATTTGACCCGAGATGGGACTGCGGATTGCGGGGATCCGGTCTGGGTCCGTGTCGCGGTGACATAGTCTATACTCCCGCTGCCTGCAGATAAATCAATGCTTAGCACCAGAAGGAGAGGGTTAATCCGGCACGGACGGAGCTGCCGGGTACGAACAGGCATCATGGGAAGAGCTGAAATATCAGGCCTGGATCACAAGTACGGTAACCCCTTACAACCCACGGGGGGGAAGTCGTACACCGGAAATGATGAAACCGGGGAACGCATCCCGTTGGTGTCCGAAAGGCCGGGAATTTATCGCGGTGCCTTACCTCCGGCATAGGGGGGGAGCGGGGAGTATCCCGGTCTCTGGTTCAGGTGAGGGGTTACCACGGTAAACCGTTTCCTGCACTGCGTACACGGTGCAATCCGGGATTCCTTGAAATGATCCCGCGGGGTTTTGTTGATGATAACATTCTCGGCAGCGCACAGCGGGCAGGAGAACCGGATCACATACCCGCTCCTCGTACCCGGAATTTCAGGTTTTTCGAAATGTAATGTCATTGACGTATCGTTCTCGTTTTTCACACGGTGCCGCTCTTTTCGGGCATCAGGTACTCTCCACACGAAGGGTTTTGCAGAAGAGAGGAACAAAGGTGTCCTTCATCCGGCTGGCACTGGTGCCAGAACCGCGTATGATTTTATTACTATACGCGCTCATGGCGTATAGAATGATGGGAACGACCTGTGGTTTCCTGCAGGAAAAAAGGGGTACGACAGTTGCAACCGAATCTCGTTGCACTACCGGCAACTGCCGTCCAGTGGATTATCCGGACGGGAGGTGAGGGCCGGGATGGCCGGTTTATCGCTACAACTGCCGCCGGAAAGGTCGGTGATCCGCGGGATCAGTACGGGTACCGTTCCGTTCCCGATCTTTTTCCTAACGGTTATGTAGTACCTCAAATGAATTAACCGGTAATGCCCGCGGTCCTGGAGATCTGCCAGAAAAAAGCAGACACTGCTGACGTCGTGTACCTGTTGGGGAGGCTGGACTCCAACACGTCCGCCGAACTGGATGCTGTGCTGAGGCAGCTCGTCGACTCCGGCAGCCTCCAGATTATACTCAACCTCGCGGGTGTACAGTATATCAGCAGTTCGGGTCTCCGCGTGATGCTTGTCTGCCTGCGGAAGATGAAAAAAAAGCAGGGGACGCTGAAGATAGCCTGCCTGAATCCCCGGGTCCAGGAGATCCTCTTCCTCGCGGGTTTCAACCGGATCTTCATCTTCTACGAGACCGAGGAAGCGGCGCTCAGGAGCTTCTCGTACGTGGATCTCAACGAGCAGGAGAAACGGGTGCTGGATACCATTGGCTCGACCCTAGATATCGAGGAGGACCGGAGACGCACAGAAGAGAGCCTGATCCAGTCCGAGACCCTGTACCGTGCTATCTTCGAGAGCTCGGGCACCGCCATGGCTATCGTGGATGACGACCTGACCATCTTCCTTGTCAACTCCGAATTTGAGAAACTGGTCGGCTACCCCAGAGAGGAACTCTGCGAGGTGTTCACCCTGTTGCCCTTCATTGTCAGGGACGACCTCGGGATGGTGATGGAGTTCCACGATCTGGTCCGGAAGAACGCGGGTACCCTGCCCCGGCATTACGAGTTCCGGCTCAAGGACCGCGGGGGCAGTATAAGGAATATCTACGTGATCCTGGACATGATCCCCGGAACGCTGCGGAGGATCTATTCCCTGCTCGATATCACCGAGCTGCGCAAGATTGAAGAGGACCTCCGGCACGAGCTGACCCGGAAACGGGAATTTTTTATCCTTACCGCCCACGAACTGCGCACCCCCCTCCAGCCGGTCATGGGGTACCTGCACATGATCCTCGACGATCCGGATGCGTACGGCCTGAATGCAGAAGCCTGCTCCCTCCTGAAAAAGTGTTCGGAAAATGCCGATAAGATGCGTGAGATGATCGGGCATATCATCAAACTGAGTGACATGGGGTACGGCCCGGAACAGATGCTGCCCCGGTTCAAACCCCAGTACCGCCAGACCTCGCCAAAGGATCTTCTCAATGCCTATATCTCCGTGCTCAAATGCTCCAGCGATATCGCGATTGACGTCGAGATTCCCGAAGATCTGAAGATAGTCACGGACAGCGAATATTTTTACCTGATCGTCCAGAGCCTGGTCTTCAGCGTGATCCGCTATTCCGCAGGACCTGCACACATCGAGATCACCCAGCACGATAATGAAAAATATCACCATTTCACCATCAGAAACAGGAGGGCAGTCATCCCGCAGGAGGTCATACCGGATCTCTTCAAGCCATTCTTTGTCACGGATGAGTCCAAGCTCCTGGAAAAGTTCGGGTTCGTCGGGATCAGCCTGCCGGTTGCAAAAAAGATGGCAGAACTGCTCAACGGGGATATCACGGTCACGAGCGAACCGGGTGCCGGCACTGCTTTCACCCTGTCATTGCCCCGGTATGAGAAAGCAGACTGACGCGCTTTACAAAGAATGGCGGCGGCTATTTTCCCGGCATTTGATTATCTCATACCCGGTGGTTATGGACCCGGGCCTCTTTTGGATCCGGGGAGAACGGGAGATCGGTATCTGTCCGCTTACGGCCGGGGATTTTGCCGACGGTCAGCATGCACCTGATCATGAAAAACAGCCGGTACCGGAGGCCGTTGCTGCGATCTCTCCCGTACCAACCCTTATCTGGGTTCCGGGGATATGTTCAGGAACAGGACAGGCTGGAGAAGGTTGTGTGAGAGAACGATGAGGCAGGAACGCGATTCACTCGGTACCCGCGATGTACCCTCCGGGGTGTATTACGGCATCCAGACCCTGAGGGCTGCGGAGAACTTCCCGGTCAGCGGGAGGCGCGAACGCCCGGAACTGGTCCGGGCCTACGCGGTCATCAAGAAGGCGGCAGCGCTCGCAAACATGGAACTCGGCATCCTTGACCGGGAGCGGGGTGAGGCAATCGTTCACGCCTCGGAAGAACTGATGTCCGGCAGATTTGCCGACCAGTTCCCGGTCGACATCTACCAGGCCGGGGCAGGTACTTCCTTCAACATGAACGTGAACGAGGTGATCGCCAACCGTGCGCTCGAGATCCTCGGCCACCGGAAAGGCGATTACGAATACATCAGTCCCAACGACCATGTCAACCTGGCGCAGTCGACCAATGATACGTTCCCGACCGCTTCCCACCTTGCCATCATCACCGATGCCGACCGGCTCATCAGCGAGCTGGACCGCCTTTCTGCGGCGCTTGCCCGGAAAGGTGACGAGTTTGCCTTCCTCCCGAAGACCGGAAGAACCCATCTGATGGACGCCCTCCCGGTCACCCTCGGGGACGAATTTCACGCCTATGCCGCTGCCATTCGCCGGGCCGGGGGTTGATCCGGGAGAGGAGGGACGACCTCCTCGAGGTTGCAATCGGGGGTACCGCGACCGGCACCGGCGAGGGAGCCCATCCGCAGTTCCGGGCTACCGTGATCCGGACCCTCTCGCTCCTCACGTTGCTTGAACTCACGCCGGCACGGAACAGCTTCGAGGCCCTGCAGAGCCGGTCCCAGATGGCCGCCTTCTCGGGCGCCCTGAGGGGACTCGCACTGGAACTGATCCGGATAGCAAACGACCTCAGGCTGATGAGCTCGGGGCCGACAGCCGGCCTCGACGAGATCACCCTCCCCGCAGTGCAGCCCGGCTCGTCGATCATGCCGGGGAAGGTGAACCCCGTGATGGCGGAATGCGTGGACATGCTTGCCTTCGAGGTGATAGGGCATGACACTACGGTCGCGCTCGCAGCCCAGGCAGGCCAGTTTGAGCTGAATGTCATGACGCCGGTCATGGTGCACAATATCCTGGAGTCCCTCTCCCTCTTCACCAATTATCTTCCGGTTTTTTCCCGTCGATGCATCGACGGGATCGTTGCGCACGAGGGCCGGATGAGGGCCGACGCCGGTGCGAATCCTATCCTGGCCACCCTGCTCACCCCGGAGATCGGCTACCTGCGGGCTGCAGAGATCGCCCGCGAGTCCATGGAAAAACGGCGTGCCGTCCGCGACCTTGCCGTGGAAAAAGGGATCCTTTCGGCCGAAGAGGCGGACTCCCTGTTCGAACTGAAAAAAATTGCCGGAAAACGGTACCGGGAGAACGGCGAGAGTACGTAAGGCCCGGAAGCCGTGCACTTCCGGATCAGGCGTCCGTTTTTCCTGAAAACCGGTAGGCGCCTTTCGGCACCGTGATCTCGAAACGGGCCCCTGTGCCGGGCACGCCGTTCTCGGTGATCGTTATGCCGGTAATGGACAGGATCTCCCGGGAGAGGAAGAGGCCGAGGCCGGTGTTCTTTCCGAACCCCTTGGTAAAGAGGAGGTCCTTGTCGGCATCGGGGATCCCCATGCCGTCGTCGTGGAAGGATATGACAAGCCCGCCATCGTTTTCCCGCGATGCGATCCGGAGGGTTGTCAGCCGCTCCCCGCCATATCGCAGGGCATTGTCGATCAGGTTATAAAATACCTTTTCCAGAAGAGGATCCCCGAACACTTCGAGCCCGTCCTGCCTGATGTCGAGGCGTACGCCGCCCATCGGGAGCGCCGCCACGGCAGTAGTGACAATCCCGCAGATCTCCTGCCAGACCGGGGACGTCACCCCGAGGTTTTCGTAATCGGCGGTGAATTCGATCTGGGAACGGATCTTCTCCGCGATCCGGAACTCATGGCCGATGCGGGCGAGCTCGACCGGATCGGTCACGGACTCCTTCGACAACTCGATGTAGGCCTGGAGCGCGGTGATCTGGTTGCGGATATCGTGGCGGGTGATGCTCGAGAGGAGGTTGAGCTTCCGGTTGGAGAGGAGCAGCGCGTCCTGAGTCCGTTTCCTCTCGGTGATGTCGCGGACAATGGAGATCACCCGCTTCTTACCCTGGTAAAGGATGGTGTGCGCATTGATCTCGACCGGTACGGTGGTCCCGTCTTTCCTCCGGTGCTCGGTCTCGAAGGTGGCATGTCCCTGGCTGAGTTCACGGAGGATCTCCGGAAGCGGGCGGTTGTGGTAGCCGGTGGTAATCTCGAGCGGGCTCATGGTGAGCATCTCGTTGCGGGTATACCCGACCATCCTGCAGGCGACATCGTTCACGTCGATAAACTGCCCGGGACTCCCGTCCTCCAGGACATCGTGGAACTGGATGCCGTCGTTTGCAGCATCGAAGATCCCGCGGAATTTTATCTCGCTCTCCCGGAGTGCCTCCTCTGCCGACCTGCATTCGGCAATGTCCCGCACAATGGACATGACGACGGTCTGCCCGTCGAGTTCGATCAGCCGGTTGCTCACCTCCACCGGGATCCTGCGACGGTCTTTGGTCAGGTGCTCGGCGCGGAAGATGAGGTTCTTCTCCCTGAAGAGTTTCTCCTTGATGGCGGACACATTCTCCTGCTGTTCGGGAGCATCGATATCCTGAACACGCAACCGGAGCAGCTCTTCACGGGTATACCCCAGCATGCGGCACGCCTGGTCGTTGACTTCGATGAACCGCCCGGGCCCGGCGGGGGAGATCTCATGGATGAGTACTGCGTCATTGGCATGATTGAACATCTCCCGGAACTTGATCTCGTTCTGCCGTAACTCGCGCTCAAGGGCCGTGCGTTTTTCCATCTCGGCAAGAGACCGTTCGTACTGCCTGTGGAATGAGCTGAGGGGAAAGAAGGCGATGATGACGGCCACAACACTCGTAAATACGATCGTCAGGAGATTGGACCGCCAGTCCGGGACGGTTGTAATAACAAACGGGCTGACGGATTCATACACCGACATGGTGGCAAAGGTAGCGATAAAAACAACAAAGAGCTTCTGGCCAGGCGGCGTAATTTCGATCGGATCCCTCATCAGAGAAGTCATTAGGGTACCGTCAGGTATAAACACACCTGCTCATATCTCACGGCGAACCTTGCTCCGGGATCCTGGTCAGACCTGTTCCTGAGCCGGGCCACAATATAATAGGATTAAATAATTTGGGTGTGTATAGCAAGCCGGAATTAAGCTGTCCGGATAGAATTAAAATCCGTCGGCCTGATGGGTTCAGACAGCACCCGGTTCCCGACCGGACAACTCCCGGAACCGGGTCAGGATAAGACCGCCATGATAAAGATCCTTCTCGTTGACGATCAGCCGGATCTGCTCGAGATCGCCCGCCTTTTTCTTGAAAAAGATGGAGACCTTCTTGTCGATACCGCGGCATCCGCCGAGGAAGCCCTTGTCCTGCTCAAGGAACGGAAGTACGATGCGGTCGTCTCCGATTACCAGATGCGTGGCATGGACGGGATAGAGTTCCTTACAGAGTTCATGAAACGCGCGATCGACAAGCCGTTCATCATCTTTACCGGCAAGAGCCGGGAAGAGATCGTCATCAAAGCGCTGAACACCGGGGCCGACTTCTATCTCCAGAAGAGCGGAGACCCGGTCACCCAGTACGCCGAACTCCGCAACATGGTGCATCAGGCCGTGAGGCGCAAGCGCGTGGAGGACGCGCTCATCCGCTCCGAGATCAACCACCGGACCATCGTCGAAGCAATCGACGACTCCATCTACTTGGTGGACAAGAACTGCCGGTATCTCTTCATGAACGCCTACCATCAGCGCCGTCTCGGGATAACGGATGGCAACTACGAAGGGCGCGACTATGCGGACTTCCATACGAAGGCAGAGACGGAGAGGTTTGCGCGATCGGTTAAGGAGAGCATCGAGTCCGGCAAGTCCGTGCAGGACGAGTACAAGCGGGAAGGCCGCTGGTTTATCAGGCGGCTGAGCCCGGTCCGGAACGAGACGCTCGAGCGGGTGTTTGCCGTCACCGTCATATCGGCCGAAGCGACAGGCCGGAAAAAGATAGAAGAAGCGCTGCGGTTCGCGGACGAGAACTACAGCATCCTTGTGGAAGCTACCCAGGATTCCATTTACACGGTCGACCCGGAAGGGCGGTACCTGTTCATGAACACGCACCACAAGCGCCGTATCGCCGTCAACGGGGACGCATACAAGATGCGGCACTACAGTGAGTTCCACACCCCCGAGGAGACCCGGATCTTCACCGATCACCTCAGGCAGGTCATCGAAACCCGTGAGGCCTTTGAAGATACGTATACCCGCAACGGCAAATCGTTCCTCCGGAAGCTGTACCCCATATTCGACCAGGAAGGAGAGGCTGTCACCGCGGTTGCCGTGATATCCATCGATACCACCTGCCGGTGAACTCCGGGCCCGTCTCCATTTCCCTGCGGTTCAACCTCCCTGCCCTGCCGTGCCTCATCTTTCACGAGATTCCACCAGAGGAAGTTTTTCCAAACTTCCTCTGTTTCATCTGTACAGGATGAAGCAAGTCGAAGAATCCTTGCGGATTCTTCTCCAGCCAATCCTCGCTGAAGCGACGATGCCTCCTTGGAGAGGGCCTGAGGCGGGGAGCTCTCGTACCTGAACGATTTTCATAGTTCCGGGGTGAACCCGATCGGTTCATCTCTGGTTCTCCAGGCCCTGAAAAAGGCAGATGGAACCATTATCCCGGATACCCCTCAGGAGAAATTCTATCGGGTCGTATTCTGCCTGCTCTTCACCAAAGAGACCGTAACGGTCCCATCAGGCTCCAAAACCCTTATCCCCGTTCTCTCACCACATTTGCATTATGACAATCCAGCAACGTCATATATTTTTTGCGGCGCTCGCCGCACTGATCCTCATAAGCCTTATAACCGTACCGGCGGCCGCACTCGCACCGCCCGGCGGCATCCAGGTATACTCCACACCCACGAGCGCTTACGCATGCGTGGATGGCGGAAACTGCCAGTATACCCCGGCGACTTTCGACGGGCTGACCTCGAACACCTATCACACCGTCACCATCTACCTGAACGGGTACCAGACGTACACGGAGAACGTCCTGGTGACTGCACAGGCAACCGATGTGGTCAATGCCTACCTGCAGCCGGTTCCGGTCACAACGGGCAGCATCCAGCTCTACTCGACCCCCTCCGGCGCCACCGCGTGTGTTGACGGCGGAAACTGCCAGACGACCCCGGCGACCTTCGACTGGCTTTCCGATGGTACCTACCACTCGCTCACCATCTCTTCACCCGGGTACCAGACCGATTACGAGAACGTTATGGTGATCGCGCAGGAGACCACCGTAGTCAATGCAGTCCTCCAGAAGCCCCAGCCTGCGACCGGCAGTCTCCAGGTCTACATCACCCCGGGCGGGGGGACGATCTGCCTTGACAGCGGCCAGTGCCAGGCCGGCGTGGGAACGGCGTCCGGCACGGGAAGTTACCAGTACAGCGGCGTGTCAGCGAATGGCTACCACACGATCACCGTTGCGGAAAACGGTTATCAGCCGTTCACCACCGAGGTCTACGTACCAACCGGATCAGGTCAATGAAGTGAATGCGGTCCTCCAGCCGCTCATCAACCCGACCGGCAACATCCAGGTCTTTGTAACCCCGGGCGGCGGCACGGTATGCCTTGACGGCGCACAGTGTGACGCGAACGTCGGGGTACGGGACAGCATCGGGAGCACGCAGTTTTCCAATGTCCTTGCAAACACCCGGCACACGATCACCGTGATTACTTCCGGTTACCAGCCGTATTCCCTGCAGGTCTCCGTGGCTCCCGGCCAGACCGTAGAGGTGAACGCTCTTCTCCAGCCTGCCGCACCGGGGGCGACCGTCAACCCGGCAAACGTCCCGACAACGGTCACCCCGACAACCGTCCCGCCGACAACAAAGGCCGGGCTCACCGGGTTTGCCGCCCTGGTGGCGATCGGGATCTGCGGGGCAGCGGTCCTGTCCGGGAATAAGAAACAGTAACTCTCCTTCTTTTTTCACCGATCACGCGGCAGAGCTCCCCGCGGCTCCGCGGAATGGTTGTTAGCAGCCTTTCGATCCGTGTGAATCACGCTGTCAGTCCGTTTCGGGCCCCGGACCGGATACGAAAATTCCGTTCCTGCAGGAAAAAACCTGGATTACCGCCTCTTTCCGGCAACAGGAACAATGAATGTAGGTCCAAAAGCAGGGATTGCAGGAAGGGGCGGAAGGGAGGAACGCGACGGCAGCACGGGAGTCACCGGCTCCGTCGTTGTGGCGTCTCCTGTCTGCGATGGGCCGTTCCGGGGGTCCACAGGAACACTGCATGAGCCGGAGTTTTTTTCAGAGCCTATAAATCAATGGTTTGATCAAATGCTACTATGGACCTTACCGATATTCTGAAAAAATACGAGAAGATCGTGTATCTCATCCTCATCGTCCTCTTCGCGATCATTGTCGCATTCTCGATAGGCGAACTCGCGTACATTTTATATGTAGCCCTTTTTGTAAACACCCCGTTTCTTCTTCAGAATCATGAACTGTTGGATATTTTCGGGTATTTCCTTCTGGTCCTGATAGGTGTGGAGCTCCTGGCAACGATATCGGCCTACATCAACGAAAAGGTGATCCATGTCGAGATCGTGATAGAAATTGCGATCATCGCAGTTGCCCGGGGAGTCATCCTGCTGGATGCCGGCACCGCGAACCCGTTGAATATGTTCGGGACTGCCGCGATCATCTTCGTTCTCTGCTCGGGGTATTATCTCCTCAAGAAAGGAGGAATCGGAAATCACTAGATACCCGGCACCAGGGCAAAGGAGAGAATGTAGCGTGGAAATCGGCGACCGGGACCGCAGAATGAAAGAGGCTGACGGCGATATCGTGCCGGGCGGGCATTTTTGGGTACTCTGATAGTATTCCATCCACAACTTATCTCATCTTTCGGCTCATCGCTGTTCTGTGTTGGTAACTCCTCTTAAATCAACGTTGAATTGATGGAGGATCAGCCTCCAAACCCGTGGATATGATGGTATCGCATCTCGCGAATAATGTCCTATAGGCAATTCTGAACCCAATTCTGGGGATATTCAATTGATGTATGATTACACGAACATGAGAAGAAACCCGTTTTCTTTATTGGATAGCATGGATTTACCCCCGCGAAACAGAGAAGAGCCAATTTTTATACGTGTCAGCATAATGACAGAATACTATGGAATTGTCATCCCATCTCTCAAACAGAATGATAGTCACCCTCATCGCGATTCTGTGTGCCCTGTTATTAACGGCGGCGTGCATGCAGCAGGGCGGTCCTGCACAGAATGCCGCCCCGGCTCAAACCACACCGGTACTGACACCTGCAACCCCTGCGGAGCCCGCGACAACAGAAACCCAGACAACGATCCCCGTATATACCGCAACGGTCGCGGCGGGAACCTCACCGGGGCAGGCAGTTCCTTCCCCGCAACCGGCGACTTCGTATCTCACGTATACAAATCCGGTCTATAGTTTCAGTATCAATTATCCGTCTGACTGGCAGATGAACGATGCACCCGTGGCAAACCCATCGGATCCTGCCTCACCACCGGGGTTTGAGTCAAAAATTGATGTCGTGGAGTTTTATTCCCCGGGGATCACCCGGTGCATTGAAGCACGCTGCGTGAACGTGAGAACAGAGATGCACGTAGAAGTCGATCCCACTCCCTCCACAACGAAACTCGATCAGTACTATACCAAGGACGTCGCATGGATCGCAACCAATTATCCCATCGAAGTCACGGCTCCCTATGCAAGGGTCGAGTTGTCAGGCCAGCTGGCCGACCGGCTCGGCTATCACCTGACAACGGATACCACCGATATCAGGGTTCTGCGGGCATATACGATCATCAACAACACAGCGTTTGTCCTGATCTTCCATGCACACAAACCTTATTCCGGAGAGGTGGATCAATATGAGGAGTATTTCAACACTGCAGAGGATATGTTCAATTCCTTCCAGGTCCAGGGGGGGAGCATTCCGAATATTTGACAATGTTTTTTTAAACACAACCGGGGTTGGGGGACCGATGGGATCTGCCCGGATTCCGGCAGTCGAAGACCTGCGGTCTTCTCCTCGTCTCGTTCTGATGAACTCGAAATGCCGAAGACCTCAGATCCTCTCCAGGCCAGCTTACAGCTCGGTAGTCGAAGAACTTCGTTCTTCTCCCCGTCTCGTCCTGACGGACTCGACGCACAAAAAAATACCCGTTAGAGGTACCGGTTTTTCCGCAGCCAGTCTGTCTGCGGTTTGAGGTACCGGTAAATAATATCGCACTTTTCGTCCTGGAAACTCCAAGGTATGACGAGCACGGTGTCGCCTTCCCTTATCCAGGCCCGTTTCTTGATCTTTCCCTTGATCCTCCCCATGCGGGTGACCCCGTCCATGCACTGGACCCGGATATGGTTTGCCCCCAGCATCGTCTCGGCAAGGGCGAACTGCTCTCTGTTCCATTTCTTGGGCAGCCGCACGCGTGCTACGGGAGTGCCATCGGGGTTCACTGCATTCAGATCCACTGCTGCTTCATTATTTTTCTTATGAAAACCACTCATTCAACCAACTACGTACGTACTATCGATGATGGCTGACATGTTGAAGCTATGTTAGCAGACAGGTGGCATAGAACGGCCGCAGCCCTGGCGATGACCGGCCCAAACCGTTGAACCCCGGGGATCTCTCCAGAATAATCCTGATTGTCTCCGCGTCACCGGATGGACATGACGCGGGGATCACTCCATCCGGGTTTTGCACGTGGAAGCGGGAGCGAACCGGTATCCTCCCTCCGGTATCCTGATCTCGAACCTGGCCCCTTTTCCTTCCTCTCCCGTCTCTTCTATCGTGATGCCGGTCATGGCAAGGATCTCGCGTGAAACATAGAGCCCGAGTCTTGTCTTTTTCCCATATCCTTTCATGAAGATGGCTTTTTTCCGGTCACCGGGCACACCGTTCCCGTCATCCTCCAGAGAAAGAATCCCGGATTCATGATCGATCCGGAACGAGATCTTCAGCCGGGTGACGGTCTTCCCGTGCTCCTGCGCATTCTCCAGGAGATTGGCGAGGACATGTTCGAAAAGCGGGGCGCTGAAGATCTCCAGACCTGCAATCGACGGATCTGCGTCCGTTTTGAAAAACTGTGCGAGCAGAGAGGAATGCATGAGCACCTCCTCCATCGCATACCAGCGGGGCGGCTGCATTCCCAGCTTCTCATATTCCCGCATCAGCTCAATGGATTTTTCAATATTTGCCAGCTGATCCTTGATCCGTGAGGTAGTCGAACTGATCGCGACCTGATTGTCGCGAACCTTGTCGATGAGAGAGACGAAACCCATGGATATGGCAAGCTGGTTCTTGATGTCAAGGAGCGTTATATCAGAAAAGAGGCTCAGCTTGGTATTTGCTATCCTGAGAGCTTCCTCTGCTTCCTTCCGGTCCGCGAGTTCCTGCTTGGCTATATCCCGCATCTTCCGGTACGCGGTAACCTGCCTGAAAAGATCCGTGACATCTTCAATAACCAGAATTGCATGTATCTCGTTTTCGAAACAGACAGGTATAACGGATCCTTTCTGGACCCGCTGGGTGCCGTCAGGGAGCGAAGACGGGATGAGGTGGGGGTGAAACTGGGAAGATAAAAAGACCGGCGACCCCCCATCGAACACCTCGGGAAACCGCGCGATGACCGATGCCTGATTGAGCTCGGGATACTGCTCAATAAGGTTTTTTCCTTCGATATCCTCTTTTTTTATGCCGGTCCATTCCTCAAGGAACCGGTTCCAGAAACGGATCGATAAATCTTTTCGCAGAAGGATGAGCCCGAACGGAAGCTGATCAAACAGGGGGAGACATTCAGCGCTTATTGCCGGACCTCTCATGAAAAATCCTCTAAATGTACGCTCCCTGGATGCTCTCAACAAGATGCTCCAGAGACCCTACCTCGAGCAGCAGAAGAATTTTCCCTTCAATGTTCCTCGATTCTATCAGGAACTGGGTGTGGGCAACGATGACATAATCGTCATCCTCAATCGTATGACGGGTCGCGGTAATCGATGAGAGTTTTCCCTCGTAATATACCGGAAGGGTAAAGGAGAGGTGCTGTGAAAGCACATTTGATATCGAGCCCATGACTGAGTTGATGATGATGTTCCCCACTTCCTTGAGGGTTTCCACCCGGATCGCGTCCATCTCAGCCACGGGGTCATTCTCACCGGAAAGGAGCGTCACGAGGGCGGCCGCACTCTCGGGAGGGAACAGGATTGCGGTCACTCCGGAAAAATTTCCCTGGAACTCCAGCATGACCGTTGACAGCACTTCCCCGCCAAAGAGACTTGCGTTCGTATCCGCAAGGTCTTTGAACCGGATCACGAAAATTTTCGGAACCCTGAGCCGGATATTGGAATTGGTCATCTGATTCAGGAGGGATGCCGATCGCCCTACGCCGATGTTGATGATTTCCGTTATTGCGTCAAGCGATTCCTTATCGATATCCATCCGAATCACGACCTCTTGAGCGCGTCCTTGACCGTCGAGATCACCTGGTTCTTTTCAACCGGTTTATTCATGAATGCCGCGACACCAAGATCCCTGCACCGCTTCTCGGTAGTCTTCTGGATATCAGAAGTAACGATAATAACGGGCGTGGTGCATCCCCTGGCATTCAACTGTTCAAGTACCCAGTAACCGTCATGTACCGGCATGAGAAGGTCCGTGATGATGAGATCCGGCTGTTCCTTTTCCACCCGTTCGATTCCGTCTTTTCCGTTTTCGGAATGAATGACCTTGTATCCGCTTTCAGTCAGGATGCCGTCAAGAATTTTCCGCTGAAATGACGAATCGTCAATGACCAGAACTGTAACCATAATAAAAACCCTCCATCGATTGTCAGATAATGTCCCTGTTGATGGATAGCCTTTATATCATTAAAATCATATCGCCCGTATTCCCGGACAGATACAGCGTCCCGAAAGCGCCCGGTATCAAAAATCGGACACAGGCACGATACAACGACCGCACTCGGTCCGGCAACGAATTCCGGTGCGGCTCCGGCACCATAAAGGACTTTATCGGCGACCCCCTCCGGACGAACGGGCAGTCGGATCAAAACCGCATATCATTTCCCGAAATACTCCCCTACTTTTTTGAGGTTCTCGCGGATCGGGAGGCTCTGGGGGCATTTCTCCTCGCATTCCCCGCACTCCTGGCAGAGCGAAGCGAAATGGGGGGTGCCGTCGAAGAAACCGCCGAGGAACATCGAATAGTACTGCTTTGTCTGTTCCTCATCCTCGTAGATGTGCCCGCGGTTGAACATCTCGAAGCACTCCGGGATGCTCACACCGTGCGGGCAGGGCACGCAGTACTTGCACCCGGTGCAGGGGATCAGGATCCGTTTCTCCAGCTCTTTTCTGACCTTCCCGAACAGGGAGAGCTCCGCTCTGCTCAGCGAACCCGCAAAGCCGCATTCGGCGAGGGCGACATTCTGCCGGACCTGCTCCGGTGCCGACATGCCGGAGAGGACGACGGTCACTTCCGGGTGGTTCCAGACCCAGCGGAGCGCCCATTCTGCGGGCGTGCGCCGGATATTCGCCTTCTGCCAGATCTCTCTGATACCCGAGAGGTTCCGTGCCAGCAGGCCGCCCCGGATCGGCTCCATCACCACGATGCCGAGCCCTCTCTTCGCCGCGTATTCCAGCCCCTCCGTCCCCGCCTGGTAGTGCTCGTCCATGAAATTGTACTGAATCTGGGCAAACGTCCAGTCGTACCCGTCTACGATCTCCTTGAAGAGCGCCGTGTTGTCGTGGAACGAGAACCCGGCATGGCGGATCCGCCCGTCGGCGATCGCATCGTTAAGGAAGTCCGTGACCCCGAGCGCCGAGAGGTTCTCCCAGAACGGGCGGTTGAGCCCGTGCACGAGGTAAAAATCGATGGTCCGGGTCTTGAGCCGGGCGAGCTGCTCATCGAGATACCGGTCCATGTCTTCCCGGGACCTGACCAGCCAGCTCGGGAGCTTGGTCGCGAGGTGCACCTTCTCGCGGTACCCGCCGCCGAGCGCACGCCCGACGAACGGTTCGCTCTCGCCGTTGTGGTAGGGATACGCGGTATCGACATAATTCACGCCATGATCGATCGCGTAGCGGAGCATCCCGGTTGCCTGCTCCTCGTCAATCTTCCCGTCCTCCGTCGTAGGTAGCCTCATGCACCCGAACCCGAGGATGGAGAGTCCCGGTGCTGCCTTGTTCATCTTCCTGTAGAGCATGGTCCTTCACCGATGTCCTGATCCAGATTGCGTTTCCGATACCGTATAAATTCTTGCATTGGCGAATCACTCCCCGAAGGGGAGTGAGAGCCGGAGAAGAACGCGGAAGCGTTCTTCGACTGGATCGCCGGGCCCGCGGAGGAGGAGAGACCGGGAATGAGGCAAAAGCGTTCTTCGACTGGATCACCGGGCCCGCGGAGGAGAAGAGACCGGGAATGAAGCGGAAGCGTTCTTCGACTGGATCGCCGGGCCCGCGGAGGAGAAGAGACCGGGAATGAGGTGGAAGCGTTCTTCGACTGGATCACCGGGCCCGCGGAGGAGAAGAGACCGGGAATGAGGCAAAAGCGTTCTTCGACTGGATCACCGGGCCCGCGGAGGAGAAGAGACCGGGAATGAAGCGGAAGCGTTCTTCGACTGGATCACCGGGCCCGCGGAGGAGAAGAGACCGGGAATGAAGCGGAAGCGTTCTTCGACTGGATCGCCGGGCCCGCGGAGGAGAAGAGACCGGGAATGAAGCGGAAGCGTTCTTCGACTGGATCGCCGGGCCCGCGGAGGAGAAGAGACCGGGAATGAGGTGGAAGCGTTCTTCGGGCGGCGTACCGGCAAACCATTATCCAGATGCCGGATGAATAGTGGATGGGAACCCATGGATGACCAGATAACGGAAGACGGGCCCTGCGAGCAGTGCGGGCTCTGCTGCCGGATCTTCGGCCCCGGTATTACGCCGACAGTACCCGAACGTGTACGTCTGGATGGAGCAGGGACGGACGGATATCCTGCGCTGGTTCGTCGCGTTCATGGAGACGGGCACCCCGGTCAACTGTGCCGGGCTCCGGGCAGAAGACCTCGGGAATGTTGTCGCTGTCGAGATGCGCAACCCCGACACGGGGGAGTACGTCACGGTCTGCCCGTTCCTGCGCCGCGTGGCAAAAGAGCGGTACCTCTGCGGGATCCACCAGATGAAACCCGAGATGTGCTGCACCTACCAGCCGTGGATCTGGGGCGAGACCTACTTCAACCGCTGCAGGGCCCTGAAAAAGAGCGGGCGGGAATGCAGGTGGCCGCTCTGATCCGGAAAAATGCTCCCGCCAAAAAATTTCTAATCGACCCGCCGCCCTGCCGGGAAAAATGCACCCCTTCCGACCATAATTCCGGCGGGGCGCCGGACGGGAGACTGCAGGAAAAAAATCCTGAAAACGTATCCAGAAACCATTGCAGAGGTTGAGGATGGGTATCAGGAAGCCTCAGGGATACTTTGTTTCTGCCGGCTTAACCCGATGATCTCCCCGGTATTCTCCAGGAGGCCGGCAAGATATTTCGTTACCCATTCCTCACCCGCATATTCCTCGAACGGGCGGTATGACCCCTGGACTGTTGAATCCTCTTTATCGAACCGCAGCAGTCCTATGGGGGATCCCCCTTCCTTTACGAACTGATTCAGTTCTTCAAGCGGGTGTTTTTGCGAACTGAATACAAATTTTGTCTCGCTTTCAAACCCGACAGCAATTGCGACAAGCCAGGCTTTTTTTGCTTCGGCAAGCATCTCATCTACCAGATCGGACGTTTTTCTCATTTCTCACTCCAGTAGGGATTGCAGGTCATCGCATAAAAATTCGTTCATATGAGTGAGAGGAATGAACGAAGGGTGGTTGCGGTTTCCCCCGCGTGAAGGAAGAGGCGATGCATGACCGGGCCTCCGTGCACCGGTCTGCCATCCGATGAAGAGGGTAGTTCTCTCGTCCCAACGACGGGGGAAACAGCGGGGGTCAGCCCGGGCCCCCCTGCCCGGGACACCGTTCTCCGTTTCGGCATCCGGTACAGGGCAGGATCAGAGACAGCCGTATCCGGGCGGGAGGACAGGAGATGTCCATTCTGACCGGAGATCCGGTGAAGATACCTCCGGCCTTACCCGGTCCTTCTGGCCAGGTCTTCCATCAGCTCCACCTGGATCCTCTGGATCTCCAGGAGCCGCTCCCCCTGGTTGATGAGGAGGTGATCGATCTTTTTGTGCAGCTGGTGGATCTCCATCTCGGCATTGAGGTTCACCTCGTAATCGTGCTCGGCATTCATCCGGTCCCGTTCCTCCTGCCGGTTCTGGCTCATGATGATGACGGGGGCCTGGATGGCAGCAAGGGCCGAGAGGACGAGGTTGAGGAGGATGAACGGGTACGGGTCGAACGGCCTCAACACGAGGACGATGGTGTTTATCGCAATCCATACGAGAAAGACACCAGTGAATATGGTGATGAATGTCCAGCTCCCGGCGAAATCGGCGAGCCGGTCGGAGACACGGTCCCCGAAACTCAGCTGCCGGTCAAATTCGATATTGACATTTTTTGCCGTGAGCTCGTGGTCTTTCATGCTCCGTTCGATCGTCTCTTCCAGCGAGGAGAGCTCGTCTTTCTCCCTCTCCAGGATCTCCCTGATATATTGCGCCCTGAAGCGGTTCAGGTCGGTGCCGCAGATGTAGCCTTCCCGCGACCACGCGGGATATTCCCTCCGGATTACGCCGGCGATCGATTCGGGGATCGATCCCGCGGGCACGACTTCGTTCCGTCTCTTCTGTTCCCGGCACACCTGGCAGGGAACGGTCTCCTGATCAGCCATCCCTTTTCCTCTAACAACGATCAATGGATCTCCGATCATAAATAAGGAAAGGGAACGTCCGGGGGCTCCGGGGCGTGCCGGGAGTGGGGTCCCCGCCCTGGTTGGAGGCCGGGATAAGGCTGCTCACGGAGAGTAACCGGTTTGCGAGGGGGGAAACCGGGACGGGCAACGAGCGTTTCGGGGGATTATTGGTAAGGGAGACAGGGAAATCAGTTTTTTTCGAATAGTTATTCAACTATCAATCCCCACCTCTCTAAAGCAGGATATTCCCGATGTGTTCGATGTATTCCGTCCTTTACGTAGATGACGAAGAACTGCTTCTGGATCTGTGCAGGACCTATCTTGAAGAGAGCGGAGATTTTACGATCGGAACCACGAATTCAGCACCCGATGCGCTGGAAAAAATGCAGAACACGTCATACGATGCCGTCGTGTCCGATTACCAGATGGCAGAGATGGACGGTATAGCATTCTTAAAAGAAGTCCGGTCGCGGTTCGGGGACATCCCGTTCATTCTCTTCACGGGAAAGGGACGCGAGGAGATCGTGATCGAAGCGATCGACAACGGGGCCGATTTCTATCTCCAGAAGGGCGGTGATCCCAGCGCTCAGTTCGCCGAACTTGCCCATAAGATCAGAAAAGCGGTCGAGCGAAGGAAGGCGATAAAAGAGCTGAGGGACAACGAATCCCAGCTCAGGCTCCTCAAGGCCTCGGTGGACTGGGCCTCCGACCAGGTCTTCTGGCTGGATTCTGAAGGAAAGATCCTGTACGTGAACGATTCGGCCTGCCGGAATACCGGGTACTCGCGGGACGAGTTCCTTGCCATGACGGTCTTTGACCTCGACCCGGATTTTACTCCGGAAATGCTGGCAAGATCCAGGATGATCCTCAAAGAGAGAAAAACGAACATTTTCATGACACGGCACCGGCACAAGGACGGAACAATCGTCGATGTGGAAATAATGGCCAATCATGTCTCAAAGGATGGCAAAGATTACAGTTTCGCATTCGCCCGCGACATTACCCGTAGAAAACAGATGGAAGATTCACTGCGGGAGAGCGAGGAGCGGTACCAGATCCTTGCGGAATCGTCACTGGACGGGATCCTCATCACCGATCTCGAAGGGCGGATCCTCACCGCAAATCATGCGTGCCTCGATATGCTCGAAGTCGACGACTCGTCTGGTCGCCTCCCGTCGACCGTATTTGAAACTGTTGCACCGGATTCACTGGATGCTGCCCGGTGCGATTTTTTTGCCATCAGCCCGGGCCGGAGCGGCACCACCCGGACCTACTCTGCGATCACTGCACGGGGAAGAAAATTGTATGTCGAGATCATCGGGAACAGGATCGCGTACAGGGGAGAGCCGGCCAATATCATCTCGGTCAGGGACGTGACAGCCCGGTACGAGATGGAGGAACGGCTCCGGGAGAGCGAGAGGAGGTTCCGGACCCTGTCCGATGGCGCCCTGGAAGGAATAATGATCCACGACAGGGGCGTCATCAGTGACTGCAACAGGCGGTTTGCCGAATTGTTCGGATACCGGCCCGAAGAGATCATAGGCCGGAACGGGTTTGAATTCATGCTGACCGCAGAATCCTGCGATGCGATCTCCTGCTGGAATAAGAATGGAAGCAAAGGCACGATCGATGTTGTCGGCTACAAAAAAGACGGGACACGGTTCTCTGGTGAGACGTCATCCACTTCCATAGTGTGGCAGGGAAAACCGCAACGGATCGTCCAGATGCGCGATATCACCGACAGGAAACGTGCTGAAGAAGAACTGCGGGAGAGCGAGGAGCGGTACCGCCGGCTTATCACGCAATCCTTTGATGCGGTCGTCATTCACCAGGAACGATCGGTCGTTTTTGCCAACGATGCCGCCGCAAGACTGGTGAAAGCAAAGAGCCCTGCGGAGATGGTCGGACGGGCTACCCTTGATTTTGTTGATCCGGCATTTTTCACTCTTGTGAGCGAACGGATCAGGACGATGTCGGCATCCCCGGGAACAGCGGTCCCCCTGGTCGAGGAACGGTTCCGCTGCCTTGACGGGACAGCGGTCGACGTGGAAGTAATCGCGACCAGCACGATGTTCCAGGGAAGACCGGCTATCCAGGTGGTGGCCCGCGATATTTCCGGGCGGAAGAGGACCGAGGAGGCGCTGCGGGCTGCAAACAGGCAACTCAATCTCCTGAACAGCATCACCCGCCACGATATCCTCAACAAGGTGATGGTAATTTCAGGTTACCTCGAGCTGGTACAACAGGAGCCGCTCGATCCAAAGATGAAGGAGATAATTGGAATCCTGGAATCCAATACACGGTCGATCGGCGAGCATATCGAGTTTACCAGGATCTACCAGGATCTCGGACTCCACCGAACCCCGGTGGCAGGATCTCACCCGGGTCCTCCCCCGCTCCCGCGTCCCCCGTGAAGTAACCCTGCAGGCAGATGTCGACGGCCTTAAGGTGTATGCAGATCCGATCCTTGAGAAGATCTTTTTCAATCTCCTCGACAATACGCTGCGGCACGGGAAAGATGCAACAACGATCCGGGTCTCGGCCCGCGAATCTCCTGACGGGCTGACCATCCTGTGGGAGGATGACGGGAACGGTATTCCGGCACAGGAGAAAGAGGAGATATTCCGGCAGGGATACGGCAAAAATACCGGCCTTGGCCTTTTCCTGGCCCGGGAAATTCTTTCCATGACCGGGATCACCATCTGCGAAACCGGTGAACCGGGCCGGGGTGCACGGTTCGAGATGCGGGTCCCGAAAGGCGGATACCGGGTTTCAACCGGTAAAAATGCGAACGAATGAGGATGCACAGGAGAAAAATCCTGTGGTATCTGATAATTTCTCCTGAACCAGAACATTACCTCTGCTGGCGATACGATGCCGGGCAGGTCTTCTGCCATTCTCTCAGGCGGATACCGTACACCATCCGGACAACCCCGTAGAGGATAAGAAACGTCCCGACAGTCAAGGTGAAGATGTACAGGCTGTTCTCCGGTACAACCACAAAATAGGCCCCGAGCATGACGGCAAAGAACGAAGAGAACGCAACAATGTTCCTGACAAAGAAATCGAATATGATGGTGGCCGCGGCAAGGATCATCAGGCAGCCGAAGACAATGAGACAGATACCGATGAGGACACCGGCGGTCACGACGATCCATTGCGGGTACATCAGGGCAACAAGAGCGAGGAGAATCCCCACCACGCCGATGCCGGCAACCACCCACTTCGACATTCCTCTGCCCTCCATGAACAACCCCTCGGCAATGAGAGTGCCGGCGAGGACAAGGATGACGACTACGGTGAACGTGACGATGAGGCCGATGGCATGGCGGGGGAAGAGAAACGCTGCAATTCCGATCAGAAGCTCGAGGAGACCCGAGGCCGTAATCGAGCCCCATTTCAGATCGCAGGTACTCATACATACAGGATCCTCCTCTTCTTTCCGGGATATTAATGACTGCCCTTCCTTCGGGCAGACCGGAAATCCGGTGGATCGTTCCCGGAGTCCGGGCCGGTCCACGACCCGTTGCCCCGGTGGCCGGAGATCCTCCTCCACCATAGATAGACATATGATGCCACGAAGCAATGGTAGCCCATCACGACATGGTGATGAAATGCTCCCGGATCAGCCCGGCCGGGCTGATTGGCGTTTTCACGAACCGGGCACGGTCCCCGGAGGGCGTAATCTCCGGCGGTTGATGCACGGTACAAGGCCCGTTCATGGATCCGGAGTACCCGGACCCCGGCCCGCGATGCAGGCGGGACAAGACGTATGAACGGCTTTGCCGGGATATGAACAACAGGAATAAAAAAGGGAATGAAATGTCACAACAACTGGGCGGACAGCCTATTATAATTCTGAGGCAGGGAACGACACGGAACCGCGGGCAGGAAGCCCAGAACAGCAACATTGCCGCTGCGAAGGCGGTGGCAAACGCAGTCCGTTCGACCCTCGGGCCAAAAGGCATGGACAAGATGCTCATCGACGGGATGGGCGATATCGTCATCACCAATGACGGCGCCACCATCCTCAAGCAGATGGACATCGAGCACCCGGCAGCCAAGATGATGGTCGAGATCGCCAAGACCCAGGACGACGAAGTCGGCGACGGGACCACCTCGGCAGTCGTCATTGCAGGAGAACTCCTGACGAAAGCGGAAAGCCTGCTCAGCCGGAAGGTCCACCCGACGGTTATTGCCGAAGGATACCAGCAGGCCGCGGCAAAAGCACTGGAGATCCTTTCGGCTATTGCCATCAGCGTGAAACCGACCGACGGTGCCATGCTGACCCACGTTGCGGAGACGGCGATCAGCGGCAAGGGTGCAGAGGCGTACAAGGGCCTGCTCTGCGGTATTGTCGTCCGTGCGGTCATGATGGTGGCCGATCCTGACGGGACGGTGGATATCGGGCACGTGAACGTGCAGAAGAAAGTCGGTGGAAAAGTGGAGGATACCGAGATTATCGAAGGCATGGTCATCGACAAGGAACGGGCACACCCGGGGATGCCCCGGGTCGTGAAGAATGCAAAAGTCCTCCTCCTCAACGCGGCGCTCGAGTACAAAAAGACGGAGGTCAACGCGAAGATCAACATCTCCCGCCCCGACCAGGTGCAGGCATTCGTCGACGAGGACGAGCAGATGGTCCACACCATGGCAGACAAGATCGCAGCCAGCGGTGCAACCGTCGTGTTCTGCCAGAAGGGTATCGACGACACTGCCCAGCACTACCTCGCAAAAGCCGGCATCTTTGCCGCCCGCAGGGTCAAGAAGAGCGATATCGAGAACCTTGCGCGGGCCACCGGTGCAGCGGTTGTCAACAGCATCGACGCCATCACCGCCGGTGATCTCGGGACTGCCGGCCACGTGGAGGAGAAGAAGCTCTCCGGCCAGGAGATGATCTATGTCTCGGGATGCAAAAACCCCAAGGCGGTCTCGATCATCATCCGGGGCGGTTCAGAGCACGTGATCGACGAACTCGAACGCGGCATGCATGACGCGCTGATGGTAGTCAGCGATGTCGTCAAGGATACAAAAATTGTCGCCGGGGGCGGGGCCCCCGAGACCGAGCTCTCGCTCCAGCTGCGGAGCCATGCGTCAACTGTCGGGGGGCGTAACCAGCTCGCGATCGAGGCGTTTGCGTCGGCGCTCGAGATCATCCCGCGTTCCATTGCCGAGAATGCCGGGCTCGATCCCATCGATATGATCGTGGCGATCCGGGCTGCGCATGAAGCCGGCCACAGGACGTTCGGGCTCGATGTCTACGAGGGGAAACCGGTCGACATGCTCAAGGCGGGCGTCGTCGAACCCCTGCGGGTGAAGACGCAGGCGATCATGAGCGCTGCCGAGGTTGCGGTCATGATCCTCCGCATCGACGATGTCATCGCATCGTCAAAGGCAGCAGGGCCTGCCGGGGGTATGCCACCGGGCGGGATGGGCGGGATGCCACCGGGAATGGGTGACTATTAGGGACGCGGGCCACAAAAGCACAGGAGATAAACCCTCTTTTATCATTGCGATGAACGCCGCCGCCCCCGACGGGGCGCCCCCGCGGCGGTTCAACCCATTACCCCGCCGTGCCTCGAAGAGGCCCTGAGGCGGGGAACCCTCATAACTGGACGATTTTCAAGTTCCGAGGTGAACTCAATCTGTTCATGTGTGTTCTACAGAACACTAAATTCAATATTTTATAATGTTACCCTGACACATACAAAAATATGAAAACGACGGAAGTTGAGCGATTATCAAAATTTTGGAAGGTTCCGCTCATTGTTGGCATCCTCCTTTTACTTTTCGCATTTGCTGCTTTATTGATTGACTACGTTTTTTTCAATACTTCACTTACACAAATTGACAAAATGTCAATTGTCATCGGTACTATTGGAACGGTAATAGCAGCTGATGCCCTTTTGATTTCTTACAATACCGATAAGTTGGTAAACAATACCGATAAGTTGGTAAACAATACCGATAAGTTGGTAAACAATACCGATAAGTTGGTAAACAATACCGATAAGTTGGTAAACAATACCGATGAGTTGGTAAACTCGCTAGCTAATCTCAATTTTTGCTGAAAAAGTAGCCTCATTAATAGGTCAGATGAATGCATCTGGTAATAATCCTGAACAGGTGAAATGGGATCTTAAGGCGATTTCTTACATTCAAGAATGGGCTTCAGCGGAAGAAAAGTGTAACTTACACAAAATTGTTGATACATATATTGAAAAATTATCTCCGGATGAAAAAAATAGTCAAATTATAAACGAAATTAAAGAAATCATGAAAAGAATTAAAATTCAATAAAATTCATTGACTTTAATCAATATTTATGCGATTTAACTTATTAGTGGTTTGATTGTAAAAAAATACGAAAGCATAATTTTTCAATGGAATAATCTTTTGAGAAAAGATTTAGATTTGAAAAGAGGTACATCCCGGGTTATTTCCTCGGTTTTTTCAGCCGTCCCCGGATATAGATGATCTTTCCGACCTGGTCCTTCGACTGCCGTTCGTCGATCTCGAACAGGTCCAGGGACCGGATGAGGTCGAAGAGTTTCTTAAACCCATAGTTCCGCGAGTCAAATTCCGGGCTCTTCTTCTGGATGTTCTGCCCGACCAGCCCCAGTTCGGCCCAGCCGTCCTCGTCCGATGAATCCTCAACACTGTTCATGAGCAGTTTCAGGAACCCCTGGTCTTTCTTCATGTCTTTGAATACGGAGACATCCTGGTACACGGGGGCGGCGGTCCCGGCCGGTTCCGTGGGCCGCAGGATCTCCGTGTAGATGAACTTGTCGCACGCGTCCACGAATGCCTTGGGGGTCTTCTTCTCCCCGAACCCGTAGACCATCAGGCCGGACTCCCGGATTCGCGAGGCGAGGCGGGTGAAGTCGCTGTCGCTCGATACCAGGCAGAAGCCGTCCAGGGTTCCCGCGTGGAGCAGGTCCATCGCGTCGATGATGAGCGCGCTGTCCGTGGCGTTCTTCTTCGTCGTGTAGCTGAACTGCTGGATCGGGATGATGGAGTTCGAGAGGAGGACATCTTTCCAGGGCAGGAGCTGGGACGTGGTCCAGTTGCCGTAGATCCTCTTCACAGACGCCACGCCGTACTTGGCAACCTCGTCCAGCAGGTTCTTGATGATGCTTGCCTGGGCGTTGTCCGCGTCAATCAGGACCGCCAGTTTCTTCTGCCGCTCGATCGGGTGTGACTGATACTCCATTGATCCAAGATTCGTTTCAGAGGATTTAATGTTGAGTATTGGTCCGGAGGTCGCACTGCCTGGTTCCCGGAAACGTCCGGATAATTGCATATGCCAAACGCATCAGTCTCTAGAGGGATCGCTCCGGGTGTGCACCGGGCAGGTCATGTCCCGTCAGCCCTGCAAGGTCCTGTATGGATCCATGTACCGCGGAGTGGCCGCGGTCCGGTTCATCCGCTCCGCAGCTATGATGAGCGGGGTAAAAAAACTGTCACGTGTCCGACCGGGGGAGAGAACCATCCAATCCGGATCACCCCTCCCCAGACCCCTTCAGCCGGTATCATCGTTCCGGCCGGGGCCGGCACGTCCTCAAAATGCCGCCGGAAGAAGTCAGTCATCTGACCGGGGGGAATTTCCCGGAGGGTGGCAGGGGAACCGGATACGAGCGAGCCGGTGACCGTAAAGTACCGTCCCTTCATGTAGAGTTCAACGGATCCTTTCTTCCTGCCTTTCAGCACGAACCGGGAACGCCCGATCACGTGCACCCCGTGACCGGACGGGCTCCACTCGGTATAGGAACCAAGGGACAGTGCTTCCTGTACCATAGCATCGTCTGCATGATCGAAATCGATACCGAATATTCCTTCCCCGAGAACAAACCCGATCCCGTCAAAACCACCGGATTCAAGGGTATTTTTTGCCTGCTCGAACGTGCCCCATGTTGAGCGGACATTGACAAGGGCGTGACGTTTCTTCCCCGGTACCGGGACATACGGCGGCTTGGTCATCGGTACCGTTCCGCTCTTCGTACTGCCATACAACCCAGCGGTCCAGCCCGGCAAGCTCGGCCGGAATGTTCCCGTACAGGACGTTCATTTCCGGAGACCCCCCTGCCGGTACCATCCGGCGAGTACCCGGTTCATGGAATACCTGCCAGTTCTGCAAGAACTTCCCGGTCATCCAGGTCATACCACTCTTCGTATGCCTCGGCAACCGCAAACATGCGGCCGCTCCGGATGTTCAGGCAGACCAGGCGATCCACCTGCCGGGAGACCATCTCGGCGGAGGACGCGGATGCCGTGGGAACGGCGACAAGGATGCGGGCAGGTTCCTGGAGCCGGATGCTCTTTACCGCGGCGAGCATCGTGAACCCCGATGCAAGACCGTCATCGGTCAGGATGACTGTCTTTCCCGCAGGTGCCGGAACCGTCCTCCCCCCGGTAAACCGGGCAACCCGCTCCCGAACATTTTTCTGCGTGGCAGCGATCGCCTCATCGACTTCAGGCGCCGAAAGGCCGAGGGCAGCACGCAGCCGTTCGTTGATCAGTACCTGACCGTCCCAGGTCACCGCCCCGAATCCTGATTCAGTGCTGCCGGGGATCCGGATCTTTCTCACGATCGCAAGCGAGAGCGGTGCGCCAAGCGCCGCGGCGACTTCCTTACCGATCGGCACGCCCCCTGCCGGGATTGCGAGGACCAGCGGGTTGCGGATGGCGGGAAGTGTTTTTATCAACGCTCCCAGCCGTCTTCCCGCATCGTGGCGGTCGGAAAAGACATCAGCTTCGTTCCCGGAGCGGGGATCATCGATGATCTCTCCCATGTGCGGTTGCTCTGGATCCCATTGCAGATAATTCTTACGCTACCCGTCAAAGGATAGAACGACTCCCGGGAACGGCCACTGCCCGACGGATAGCAGGCCGGAGAAGAATACGGATGCGTTCTTCGACAAAGAGAAGATCAGGAAGAATCGGGCATATCATCGGTATACCAACTCCCATGCTTACCGGATCCGGCCGGCGGTGGCGCCCCGCCGGGTTGTTCTCCCTGGCGGCCCCCGACGGGGCCTTTCTCCCCCGTCTGATCTGAAGGGGACGGTAGCAAGGGTTAAATGAGGGGGAGACGTGATCAGAGAGTGTCCAAAGAAAACGAAAAGAGGGCCGGATATCCCTGCGATAACCGCCCGGAGAGATGGAGATGTATGATACTTGTTGATGCACGATGTACCCTTGTGCCGGAACGGCGCGGAGAGTATATCAGGGAAGTACAGAAGATCATACCAATGGTCCGCAGCGAGGAAGGCTGCACCCGGTACGAACTGGTTGTTGATGCGTCCTCTCCCGGGATAGTGCATTTTCTCGAAGAGTGGGAGAGCCGGCGCCACCTCGATTACCATCTCGCCCGGCTCCACATGCAGGAATTTTTTGCAAAGACCGCACCATGGCACGCGGCCCCGACGGAACTGAAGATCTACGAAGTCCTGTCAACGCGATCGATCACGATGGGTGACTGAACAGGACCCTCCCTGCGGGGAGCTGGCCACCGGTCGGCGGTGAATCCGTGGCCGCTGGTGGCTGCCCGTCCGGTTGGAGCCAGCACCGGGCGGGTTCCGATGATTGATGCTAATAGACACTCATGGGCGGGCGATCGATCACCGGAATGGGCTGGGGTAAGTGGGGGGAGGGGCAGTTCCGGGGGTCCCCGGATCCATCGCTCTCCCGGTTATATCCTGATCTTCCTGAAGAGGTACGCCCCGGCTGCCGTCATTGCCAGGGCAAAACCACCGATCACCGCGAGGCAGACCCCGGGGTTGATCTGGGATACCCCGGTCAGGCCATACCGGATCCCTTCCACGCCATAGGTCAGGGGATCGATGAGGATGACCGGCGTTATCCACGGGGGCAGCGAGCTGATGGGGAAGAGGGCCCCGGACAGGCCGAATATCGGGAAGATGACAAAGTTCATGATCAGCTGGAAACCGGTCATGTCCTCCATCCTTGACGCGATGGCGATACCAAAAGCCGTGAACGAGATGCCGATCAGTACCATGAACAGGAGTGCGACAAGGAAACCGGCCACGCTCGAGACATGGAGGCCGATGAAGAGGGAGATGACGAGGATCATGAATCCCTGGAGGACAGCCGTCGTCGCCCCGCCGGCGGTCTGGCCCAGCATGATCTCCAGCCGCGAGACCGGTGCGACGAGGGTCTCCTTTAAAAATCCGAACTGCTTGTCCCAGATGACCTGGATGCCGGAGAAGACTGAGGTGAACATGACGCTCATCGCGACCATGCCCGGCATCAGGAAGACGATATAATTGCCGCCGAGCCCGGGAAGCTGTACTACGGAGTTCATGCCGAAGCCGAGGAAGAGCAGGAAGAAGAGCGGCATGCTGATGCTGCCGATGATACGGCTTTTTGAGCGGATGTAGCGCTTCATGTTCCGGAGCCAGATGGTATAGATGATGTCCATGGTCAGTGCCTCATCATCCGCTGGTAGGTGCGCATGGTCTCCTTGTGGTCCGCTTCCTGTTCCCGGATGGTCTTCCCGGTGAAGGAGAGGAAGACATCCTCGAGTGTCGGCTTGTGGATCGCGATCGATGTGATGGGGACCTGCCGCTTGTTCAGGAGGGTGACGATGGTGCTGACGAACTGGTCGGCATTCTTCAGGCTGACGGTCACCTCATCGTTATGGGTTTCCACCCGGACGACCCAGGGTTCTTTGAGGGCTTCGGCCGCGGCAGCCGGCTCCGGTGACCGGATGGTCACCAGGTCCCCCCCGAGGCCGTCCTTGAGATTTTCCGGCGTGTCGATGGCGATGATCCTGCCGTGATCGATGATGGCGACCCGGTTGCACAACCGGTCCGCTTCCTCCATGTAATGCGTGGTGAGGATAATCGTGATCCCTTTCTCCCTGGCGAGCGCATCGATGTAGTTCCAGAGGTGATTGCGGGTCTGGGGATCGAGGCCGAGCGTCGGTTCGTCGAGGAAGAGGACCGAGGGGTGGTGGAGAAGGCCGCGGGCGATCTCAAGGCGCCTCCTCATCCCGCCGGAGAACGTCTTGACGATGTCGTCCCTGCGGTCGTTGAGTTCCACCAGCAGGAGGAGCTCCGTGATCCGTTCTTTCCTGGTCTCTGCCGGGATCCGGTAGAGCCGGCCATGGAAATCCATGTTCTCCCAGGCCGTCAGTTCCTCGTCAAGGCTCTGGTCCTGGAAGACGATGCCGATGGCTTTCCTGACCCCGTCCGGGTCCTGCCCGATATCGATGCCATTGACCGTCGCCGAACCGGACGTGGGGGTGAGCATGGTGGCGAGCATCGAGAGGGTGGTCGTCTTCCCGGCGCCATTGGGCCCCAGCAGGCCGAAGATCTCTCCCCGATTGATGTCAAATGATATATCGTCGACGGCGACCAGGTCGTTGAAGCGCCGTGTCAGGTTCTGGATGTGCAATGCGACCGTCATGAGATTGTGTCCTTTCCGTCAACCCGCAGGTATTCCGGTATAACTACTGCCTTGTTCTGTTAATACGCTTGTTACCGGGATCCCCGGGAGAACTGGGAAAGGCGGGCTGATGCCGGGACCGGCTTGGTGGATTTTCCGTGCGGAAAAAACCGGACAGATCAGGGAGATCACACCAATCGAGAGCCCCTTCTCTTTTCGACAGACACATAAAACCATAAATGGTTCCGGGACAATCCACTCTGAATCACGGTGTTGCCATGCACAGGTCTCTCCCTCTGCTCATCCTGTCCCTTGTCCTCCTCGCGGGGATCATCGTTTCAACCGGTTGCGTGCAGAATTCCGCTCCCCCGCAGGTCATGCCCAACCAGACCGTACCAGGATCGGCAACGGTCCCCGGTCTCTTAAGCCAGGTCCCGGATGTCCGGCAGAGCCAGTCATATTCCTGCGGGGCTGCATCCCTCCAGGCCGTCTTCAGTTACTGGGGAATCGATCTGCGGGAGGGCGTGCTCATGCAGGAACTGAACACCAGCGAAGCGAGTGGTACTCCCCCGGAGTCCATCGTCCGGGTTGCCCGGGCTCACGGCCTGGAGGCTGAACTGCGGACAAACCTCACGCTGAGCGATCTGGAGCTGTCGTTGGCCGATAGCGTCCCGGTGATCATCACATGCCAGGCATGGCGGGATCCCGGCGGAGTAAACATCTCATGGAACGATACCTGGGAGGATGGGCACTACATGGTGGTGATCGGGCTTGACAGCAGCAACGTATACTTCGAGGACCCGGCCATGCTCGGAACCCGCGGGGTGATCCCGAGGCAGGAGTTCCTCTCCCGCTGGCATGATTACGAAGGGATCCCGCCATTTGGCAATTCCTCGACAGGTCCTGTACCATGCCGGGATCTTCATCCGGGGAAAAGAACCTGCAGCGTATCCGGAATTCACGTACGTTGATTAAAAATTCGCGTTCGGACAGGCTCCGGATCGTGGCAGAGGCCTCCCGGATCGCATTTTCCCGGCTCAGCGGTCCGCCCGGGTCCCGCATGGCGGTGCAGTCGTGGGCCGGTGAGCGGGGGGCGTTTGGGCGTGCGATTACTCCCCTGGGGGAGTAAGAGCTCGAGAAGAATCCATCAGGATTCTTCGAACGCGATCGATTGTGGAGAGGGCAGGCGAAGGGACGGGTTATCGGATACCGGCAGATACATAGCGTTAAAGGTATTCCAATGGAATATTCACAAAAACGTCTCTGGTTATTTTTGGATGAGAAGGTGCAGCGGGATCCGGAAAAACCGCCCTCCCTCCTTCGAACACCCGGCTCTTCCATTCTGAAAACAGGAAAGGATGCAATCGTATGCAAACGTACAAGCTGACAAGTTGTGTTCTGGTAATCTGCCTGGTCCTCATCGGTTTTTCTTTCCTTGCCGGGTGTGCCCAGAAGGAACCGGCATCCGGTGTTGTGAACGAATCCGGCATTGTGAAGACTGACGCCGGCTCGGTTTCGGGAATACAGCAGAACGGGCTCCGGGTCTACCTCGGCATCCCGTTCGCGGCTCCCCCGACCGGCAACCTGCGGTGGAGACCGCCCGCACCCATTACGCCATGGGAAGGTGTGAAGGAGACGAGGGAGTATTCAGCGACCTGCCCCCAGCCGGTCACCGGATCCTACGTTCCCAACATGAGCGAGGACTGCCTGTACCTCAATGTCTGGACTCCCGCACGGGGTCCTGGTGACAGGCTGCCGGTCATGGTCTTCTTCTATGGCGGGGCATTTGGGCAGGTCACTCCGTTTGGCACGATGGCGGTCTATAACGGGACCACCCTTGCAGAGAAAGGGGTTATCGTCGTTACGACCAATTACCGCATGGGCGCTCTCGGCTTCCTTGCCCATCCCCAGCTGGACAACGAGTCCCCGCACAACAGCTCGGGCAATTACGGTATCCTCGACCAGGTTGCGGCCCTGCAGTGGGTCCAGCGGAACATCGGGGCGTTCGGCGGCGACCCGTCACGGGTGACTATCTTCGGGCAGTCGGCTGGAGGGGAGAGCGTCCTCATCCATCTTGTCAGCCCGCAGAGCAGGGGGCTCTACCGGCAGGCAATTGTCGAGAGCGGCCCCTTCTGGGCGAACGGGCCGACGATCGACAACGTCCATTCAAAAGCCGACGCCGAACAGATTGGAGAAGCGTACGCGACGAGCCTCGGGTATCCGGGCCCGGATGCGATTGCACAGATGCGAAACAGGAGTGTCGGGGATCTGATCAATGCAATGCCATGGCCGTCAACCTCATGGAATCTCACCCACACCCTCCATTTCGAGCCGACTATCGACGGGTGGATCCTTCCTGACTCCGTGGACGCCCTGTTCGGTCTCCACCGCGAGAACCCGGTCCCCCTGATGATCGGGACGAACGCCAACGACGGGACCACGCTCTCCGCGAACGCGAACATGACCGTTCCGGAGTACGTGACATTTATCCGGAACCAGTTCGGGAAGGATGCGGATGCGGTTCTTGCAAAGTATCCTGCCAATTCAACGCAGGAGGTCCAGCTCCGCCTGGCCCAGATCATGACTCGCTACGACTTTTCCGACTCCGCGAAGTTTGCGGCCGGATCGATGGCAGACCTGAACCGGAGCTCGTACCTCTACCGGTACTCCTATGTCCTGCCCGGGCAGCCCAACGGGGCATTCCATGGCAGCGAGACCCTCCTGTTGTTCAGCCTGCCCGGGATCAAATCGGATCCGTCGGTGGGGGACAACCTCGTGGATCTCTGGACCCGGTTCGCAAAGACAGGGGACCCGAATGGCGGGATGACGGTGACCTGGCCACAGTATACCCGGGACGGGGGCCGGTACCTCGACATCAATGAGACCCCGACGGTGAAGAGCGGGTATTAGGCGGCACTTTTTTTACGCATCCTGAAAACAACAACGATCCGGAAAATCACGGGTTCCCGAGGGCCGGGATTTTTTCAGGTGCACGCATTGGAAAAAACGGGCCGCGGGGCCACCCGGGCAGGCGTGGTACGAGCTGGGCGGGGCTCAGGCAGAGTGCGGGAAGGGTGAGGGTCGACGCATGCGATCGCAGGATGAAGGGGAGTCCTGTCGCACTGCCAGTTAAGCCGTACGGGGAGGAGGAGGCAGCACGAAAAGCCCGGTTGATGGCGGGAAGAATCGCCGGGTACACGATGACCGGGCCCGGTAGCGCACAAGGAAGATCCCGCCTGAGTTCCCTCGATGGGACAGAGCGCATACGGCTTTTCTGCAGGGAATTCGGCAGCTGGTCGGACACTACGAACATCCAGAGGATCCACAGACAGTATCCCCCCGTCTGTTCACCGGGAAACTCAACAATTAAATGATCGCATACAAAAGATTCAGTATCATGGCACCCGACTTCCGGTGGGACAGGATCCCGATCAAGCTACAGATTCTCCTGGGGTTCTGCGTTCTCTGTGTTCTCATACTGGCACCGATTTTCCTTTCAGGGTATCTTTCCGGGCCTGCCCAGGCACCGCATACCAACGCGACCGTCCATGTAAAAATTCTCGCGGTAAACGATTTCCACGGGCACATGCCCCCGGGGCAGACCCTGAACAACCGCCCCGTCGGGGGTGCCCCGGTACTGGCCTCCTACCTCAAATCGGCGATGGCGTCCGGGAATGCAGATGGCACCATCATCGCCCTGCCCGGGGATGTGGTCGGGTCATCGCCTCCCGTATCCGGGCTGCTCCTTGACGAGCCGACGATGCTGTTCTTCAACAGCTTTGCAAACCAGTACTGTACCGTCGGATCGAACTCCCCGAATGTCTCCTGTAATATGGTTGCAACGCTGGGCAACCAGGAGTTCAATAACGGGATACCGGAACTGATGAGAAAGATAAACGGGGGGGATGGGGCGACGAATATCACCCACCTCGTCGATCCGTACCCGGCACGAGAATCGGCTATGTCTGCGCAAATGTGGTCTGGACAGCCAACAACACTCCCGTCCTCCCGCCCTATACCCTGCGAAATGTCAGCGGGGTGACGATTGCGTTCATCGGTGCAGATACGATGACCACCCCCCAGCTCACGAACGCTGCCAATGTCGAAGGGGTGACCTTTCTCGACGAAGCCGATTCCATAAACCGGTATATTCCGGAGATTCAGAAACAGGGTGTGCATGCGATCATTGTCCTGCTTCACGAAGGCGGGAACCAGACTCCTTATGACGGCCCCACGCGGGCGAACGGAAACGTGAGCGGGCGGGTGACCGCAATTATTCCCCGGCTCGACCCGGCTGTCGACGTCGTGCTGTCCGCCCATACCCATGAGTTTACCAACGCCTACCTGGCCAATGCCGGCGGAAAACCCGTGCTCGTCACGCAGGCGTACATGTACAGCAGGGGGTATGCAGATGTCGATCTCACCATCGACAGGGCGAGCGGGGAGATCGTGGGGAAATCCGCACGGATTATCCCGGCATATGCGGACCAGCCTCCCGTCACCAGCCCGGATCCCGCTGCCGCTGCGCTCCTTGCAGCGGCCCAGAATGCCGTTGCTCCGGTCGAGAACCGGACGATCGGCGTTGCCGCCCTGAATATTACCCGGGACCAGGACCGTGCCGGGGAATCGGCGATGGGAGATCTGGTTGCGGACGGGGAGCGGGCCGCGATGAATACAGACGTGGGATTTGATACTTCCGCCGACATTTTTTCAGACCTGTCACGGGGAACTATTACCTGGAACGACCTGTATGCTGCCCAGCCTGGCCGGGACGGTCCTGTCAATGACCCTGTCAGGTATTCAGATCCGGCAGGCCCTTGAACAGCAGTGGCAGCAACCGCTCCCCCCGAGCAATCTCGTCGTCTCGGGACTTGTGTATACCTATGATGCAGCAAAACCTGCAGGCAGCAAGGTGACTGCGGTAACGATACACGGTGTCCCGCTGGACGCAAATGCGAGCTACACCGTTTCCACGGTCGGGTACCTTGCCATGGGCGGTGACGGGTACACGACGTTTGAGGAAGGAACGAACACGACCTACGGGCCGGTCGATGTCGATTCACTTGTTACCTATGTGGGGTCGTTGCCGCAACCGGTGAACGTGACGGTTGACGGGAGGATTCAGAGGATCGATTAGAATGCCGGACCGGCCCACCGCCACATTCTTCCCGGGTACCCGTGAGATGGGAATCGATGCCGGGGATGTCCCGTGCACCGGGCAGGCTGGAGCCCCGGCTGGCCGGCGGGGGAGGAGCGGGGCTCAACTCATGCGACGCGCCGGACGGGGGCTGGCCAAGGCTGTCATGCGGGTCCTTTTGGGAATGATAGTTATCTGACCACCGGTTTTGTGTGGAACCGTTTCGGATCTTCTCGGAAAAGTATTTTCCAATCGCATCGGAGCTCATAAGATCCTTGTAGACTTTCGGAGGGACGCCCGAATACTGGTACACAAGTCCTGTCTGGAATTCGATCTCCAGGATTTTTGTGGTGGCATCATATCCCACGGAGCGCAGGATACGGGACTTCACGGGCTGTCTTTCCAGGAGTATCACCATTTTCTTACACGTGCGCTGAATGGTTAATGGTTTTTATGAACGGTTCTGATTTGAGTATCGTGATTCATGGCGTTTCCTGCGGCAGGGTACATCGCGTGACTCCCGCAGGTTATACAGGAAACAGACGGCGTCGTGCACGTGCGAGGCGTGGATCCTGCCCGCACTACAGCAACCGCTGCCGGCATACTGCCATGCAGTCTTTGCCGCATCGACAAAGCCAAAAAATATGTCCTCTTTTACAGGACGCTCGCGAGCTTCTCTTCGAGGATATCAAGCCCCTTCTTGATGTCTTTCAGGTTCTTGCCACCCGTGAGAATGATCTTTCCCGAAGAGAAGATAAGGACGACGATCTTGGGATCTTTGATCCGGTATACCAGCCCGGGAAACTGTTCGGGTTCGTACTCGATATTTTCGAGATTGAGCGTGACGCTCAACTTGTTGATATTGATGTATCTCCCGAGATTGTATGAACAGACCATATTGGTGATCGCAACTCTGGGCTCTTTGAGAGGTTCAATACCCGCCTTTTTTAACGAGCTGACGAGAATGGCAAGTCCGTCAGCAAGCGCCTGGTGGTTGCGGATGCCGGTGAGGACTATCTTGCCCGACGAGAAGACCAGGCACGCGATCCTGGGATCCGGGATCCGGTATACCGCACCGGGAAACCGTTTCTTGTTGAGTTCGCAGTTCCCGACATTTTTTGAGAACTCAGCGAGATCTATGGACTCGGCGATCACGCCGGATGCAACGATATTCTCAATCATCAATGATTCATACTTTTTATCAGCCATCTTCTATCCACATCTTCTATCCAATGCTGTTCGCCGGAGCATAAGGCTGACGGACGAGGCAGTTCCTCTTGTCCGTTCCGGCTGTATCAGCTCCGGTGCCGGATGGCCGGGCAGATCAATGGATCATGGCTCGTGCGGTTCAAGGGGCTCCCGCATGTCAGATCCCAGTATGCACCTGTCGAGTACGGGGAGAATGCACTCAATTTCCTTGGCATGAACGAGTCGCCCCTGAATACGTAAATTCTTTTTTTAGCCGGGGGCCCGGCCTGTACTCGCAGGGGGTGCAGCCGTGTGCCGCGACGGTGGCGCCCCGGCTGGCCGGTGTGGAGGATAAGCGATGGGCCGTTTTTTTTTTTTTGAATTCGCAGAAAATGTTCCGGAAAAAGTTTTGTGGAAAGATTTTTCCGGGAATTTCGCAAGGCAAGAAGATAGCGCTTACCATGAACCAATACTATATATGCCATTACGTTAACACGGGCACCTAGTGGCTTTATGGATCTGACCCCTGTCGCAGAAGCACTCCTTGAATACCGGTACCTTCTTCCGGACGAAACTCCCGACGAACTTTTCCGCCGTGTGGCAGATGCAATCGATACTCCTGGATCGAAGGATTTCCTTCATATCATGGAAGAACTGCTGTTCATACCCAACTCCCCTACCCTGATGAATGCCGGAACAGCCGGCGGCCAGCTCTCTGCCTGTTTTGTGTTACCTGTGGAAGACTCCCTCCAGGGAATTTTTTCCACCCTTGCTACCATGGCACAGATCCACCAGAGCGGCGGAGGTACCGGGTTCTCGTTCGGCCGTATCCGTCCCGCCGGCGATCCGGTAGCTTCGACATCGGGTGTCGCAAGCGGCCCGCTCCCGTTCATCCGCGTCTTTGACGAGGCAACGAATGCCATCAAACAGGGGGGGAAACGGAGGGGGGCAAATATGGCGGTGCTCAACAGTTCCCACCCGGATATCCTGGCATTTATCAATGCCAAGAACCAGGGCGGACTGGACAACTTCAACATCTCCGTCGGATTCGATGCACATTTTTTCGCATGCCTCGAGCGCGGCCTGCAGTACGATCTCATCAATCCCCGGGACGGTTCGGTGAAAAAGAGCATCGATGCCCGCGAACTCTGGAATGCGCTCTGCTCTGCGGCGTGGCAGACCGGAGATCCCGGGGTCCTCTTCCTCGACGTCATCAACGAAAAGAATACCGTGCCGGGCCTCGGGACCATGGACGCAACGAACCCCTGCGGGGAGCAGCCGCTCTTCCCGTTCGAGAGCTGCAACCTCGGGAGCATCAACCTCTCCCGCTGCATCGCCCGCGGGAACCTGGACGAGGACCTCCTGCGGACGGTTACCCGCCAGGGAGTGAAGTTCCTCGACGCCGTTATCGATGTGAACAAATTCCCTGTGCCCGAGATCCGGGAGAGGACCCTCCTCACCCGGAAGATCGGACTCGGCATCATGGGGCTTGCCGATGCCTTCATCCTCATGGAGATCCCGTACGAATCGAAAGAGGCGCTCGCCTTTGCCGACCGCACGATGGCGCTCATCGCCCGCGAGGCACAGGAGACCTCCCGGGAACTGGGGGAGGAGAAGGGCTCGTTTCCTGCGATTGAGAAGAGCATTTACACCAACCCGATGCGCAACGCCACCGTGACGACCATCGCACCTACGGGCTCGCTCCACCTCATCGCCGATACCAGCAGCGGGATAGAGCCGCTCTTCTCCCTTGCCAGCACCCGGCGGATGGGCACCTGGGTGCTGCCCCTCTTCCATCCCCTCCTGAAGAAATACCTCCAGTCCCTTAGCAGCGGTACGGATATCCTTGCACAGGTAAACCGGACAGGCACCCTTGCTTCCTCGCCGGTTCCCGAGGTCGTGAAGGAGCTCTACAAGACCGCCCCCGAGATCTCGGCGGATCACCACATCCGGATGCAGGCGGTCTTCCAGAAGCATGTCGACAATGCTGTCTCGAAGACCGTTAATTTACCCGAACATGCCGATGCGGATGAGATCAGCAGGATCTTCCTGCTCGCCCGGTCGCTCGGATGCAAGGGGGTGACGATCTACCGGTACAACAGCAAGAAAGACCAGGTGCTCCTGCGGGGGTGCGAGATCTGCGGGGATGATTTTGCAACAGGGAGGTGAGGCATCCGGTCTCCGGAGAGCGGAGCGTTCGGCAGGAGCCGGAGGGCGGAAGGATAATGAGCGGCCAGGATTTTTTCCCGTAAAAACCGGAACGATCTACAAGAAGCCTATTATCCATCATCGCACTATCCACTCATTATGATGAAAACCGACACGACTATTGTGGAGGATACGGAAGAGAACCGGCAGATCTGCAGGAATACCTGCAGGGCATGCCCGACCTACAAACATAATTCCCTTGAGCGATATCAGCCCGACGCACTCTTCTGCGCACGCGGAACAACATCGGCCCCGTCACCGAAAGAGCTGAACTGCTATTGTCCGGCCTGCGAACTCTATACGAAGCACAGTCTCGTCATCGGGCACTTCTGCGTCAGGCAATAGGTTTTTTTATTCTGGTTATCATCCTTTTGAGTTGCCGGGTGTCGGGGGCCCGGGGGTACTCGCAGGAGGCAGCCGGATGCCGGTTCATGCACGGCTGTTTGGCACGAGCCGGTGATCGCAGGAATTCAGCAGATTCTGGTAATTCTATTTGCGTTTTGTCGTTCAGTAATTTTTCATTTGTTTTTTTGTAACCTGATCGGTAGATGATTGGGCTAGAAAGAATAAATATACGAAATATAAATCGCTCATACGTGGACAGCCGGGGGTTGTCCCGAAAAGAAAGGACGGGTCCACCAAGCGACGAACTTCGTTAGACCCGGTCCCGCCCGTAGGCGCGTGACAATTCCCTCTCCCAAATGAAATTTTATCCCGTGCCTTCCGAGCGGAGCGTATCGAAAAAAGGAGGAAGTGAAAATGAAAATACTGAAATTTGGCGTCGTCCTGCTGGCACTTCTGCTGGCAGCGATGGCGATGGTACCGATAGTGAGTGCGGATACATATAACAAAAATGCTGTAGTGGCTGACCCACTTTCTTCGGCCGTAATAAATCCGCCAGTCTCAAAAGAATCGATTTCAGCAAATTACATCTCAGTTGAGACTGCGACGAATTTTGCGACAGAATCGCTTGCCGAGACAATCACCCTGAAAACTATGGGGGATTCTATCAATTGGGATGGTGCAAATCTCAATCCGGAACCACTCACCATTTATGACTTAAATGGAGAGAGAATTTTCTACCAATTCTGGATCGAGAAAAATGGTGAGAAAATCGGAAAGATCAGGGTTGCAGCAAGTAAAGTCCTTGGCTCGCCGATAAAATATGTCGGGACGAGTTCGCCACAGGAAATTGATGTTCCCGGTCTTGTGATGAAGGCAAATGAAATTGTGAAGACAAATTTCACGGGATACACCATTCAGTCTACAAAATTGATCTGCTACGATAGTCCGTATCTTGCACTACTGGCGGAACTGACGAATCCACAAACTAAGGAAAACAAAAAAATTGTGATTGATGCGATATTCAAAGATTATCAGGAAATTCCCCAAGGCAAGGAGAGAGAATTTTCCTACTATGACACAATCCCTCAGGCAAATACTCAATCGGGGATTGGGCTCTGGAACAAAGAAAATGACCGGATAAACAAAGTAACTGACAAAATTACAGCCCTGAAAATTGCTGAAAAAATGAACGCACAGAAAATCAGCATCAATCTTGGAACCTCAAATGAAAACTCCGAATCGTTAAAAACCACAATTTTGTCAGGGTTTGCTGCCTCCTCAAACTATGGAGTTCTAAGCCCTCAGCTGGTCCAGTATCAGGGAGCAAGAGACTGGTGCATGATTTTCGCTGCCTGGTCAATGACAGAATATTACCGGATAAAAGGAATCATCTCACAGGGAAAGACTCCAAATCAGATAGCAACAAAGATGGGAGTGGTTAATCTCAGTGGCTATGCCGGGGCACCCTCAGCAGATGCTGAATTCCAGTATTATTCTGACTATTTAAATGGAGGAATTGGCGTTGGTCCGTGGGGTCGTCAGTCAAGAAATCCGTATTATTATGAAATTTCCAATAGTATTGGATTTGGGTACCCCTTGAAAACCGTTACTCTCCCGGGACACATAAATCCGACAAAGCCAAGTGGTCACGCAAGAGCGTGTTATGGTTTTGATTCACGGAATGGTGTACAAAAAGTATATTACTCAGACTCAGCATCGAACAATGTTTATTGGGAAGATTTCCAGCCATCGGCGAGCTTCATTTATCGCCTATAGGCATTCAACTTTTTTTGTAAAAACATATTACAATAAAAAATAAAGGAGTAGCAAATGAAAAAAACAAAATTCTGGATTCTGGTATTTTTCATTTCTTTTTTGTTCGGTATACTTATTTCGGGGGCAATGGGAACAAATACACAATCAGGAATTTCCAGTTCTTCCGCCAATGTAACGGGATACTATATCATCCACTGGCCGGTGAACGGAGAGGTACTGCGTGTATATCGATGACATTTTTGTAGGCAATATTGAAAAAAATGCTCTCACTGTTGCTGCAAACGACCGGATCTTATCTAAAGAACATCAGTACTCCATTGTTATTGGAAATACCACCGTTTTCTCCGATACCCTCCCCGCCTCCTCACCGTCCGGAGGATTCCAGGATGTATACCCTCAGCTGATCCAGATCCGGCAGCCCGATTCTCAGTCAAATTCTTCGACCCGAAGATATGTCATACACTGGCCTGAAGACGGAGCTGAAGTATACATCGACGGAATTTCAAAGGGGTACTCTATTCGTGATTCAGAGTTTTCTCTTGAGGTTCCGGGAGATGGGGAGTCAATCCCAAGTTCAGTGACTATACTGCGAACAACTTCCGGATACGAAGCAGGTCCATTCCCCATCGACACCAATCCTCCGGTAGGAGGGCAGCTGGACTACTACCCGTACTGGGAGTTATCTCTCAAGAGGAACATTACTATCTATCGTAATGGATCGAATTCAACGACGTCTCCGCTACCGATCTGGTCAGACTCCTTGGGCTTTGGAGGTGTTTTAAGCTTCGTGTTCTGATGACGGGCACTATGTTGTGGCAGGATCCGACATGGGAATTGTCAGGCTTTATGACAACAGTGGAGCCATCCTCTGGACATACCAGGTGCCAGGAAAGCCTGTCGGGTACGTCAAAATCACCAACGACGGAAGTCTTGTCACGGCTGCATATTATTATGACTCCCCGAGTCCTCCGCAGAGCGTGAGCAGTATCATACGATTCGATCGGAACGGATCGATCATCTGGAAATTCATACCCGATGGAACTTTACGGGCGATCGCGACATCGGATGATGGAAATTATGTGTACGCTTCGTGGGACAATGATCTTTCCATCATTAATAAAGAGGGAATTGTCGTAGCGAAGGTCAATCTTTCAGAACCGGTCGGTTTAATGAGTGTATCGGGAGACGGGTCCACGTGCGTGGTAGCAGGATACCGGGGCATACCGGGAAAGATTTCTGTTATTGACAATGATGGCACTGTCTTGTTCACATCCCCCGTAGAAACTGCTGTTGCGGGAATCGGGGTTTCAAACGATGGAGAACTTGATGCGGTGATTGACGACCATACACTGTTCGTATTTTCCCGGGATGGTCGGACTCAATGGAATTTTACCAGCGGACCTCAATTTAAATCAGTTTCTGTCTCATCAGATGGAAACCATGCTGCCGCAGGTTCACAATACTATCTTAGCGTATTCAACCGGACCGGATTGCCTGAGTGGCGTTATGAGAATATCAATCCCCTGACTCATACGAATAACGAATGGATTACCAGTATTTCCCTCTCAAGCGATGGTCAATTTACTGGTGCAGGGATTTCCGACAAAATCGTTTTATTTAACAGCACCGGAAAACCACTCTGGCAGTATTCAAGTCCCGAATGGATGACAGGGCTGAAGCTATCAGGAGAGGGGAACTATCTCGCCGCCACATCTCTGAAGCATGTTTACTACTTCAACAGGGAGGGTAATGCAACGAATTCCGAACCTGAAAGAACTCAGGTCATTTCTTATGAGAAGTTGGCAACCCCTCAAACCACGCCGATTTCAATCTGGCTCGCCATTATTGGAGGGGCATGTGCCGGTATAATAATCATGCGGAGGAAGGGGAATTGATGCACCATTTCAATTCGAAAATATGACGGAGGTGGATTTGTGAAAAATCCCCTGATGGAGATGGCAATCTCCGCCATGAAAGATACGGAGCACGAGCCTCGTCGGGACGGCAAAGAGGCTCCATTAGTAGGAGCGGTTGTTTACAAAGCGGACGGTACTACTGAAGCGGCATATCGCGGCGCGCGATGGTGATCACGCGGAATATACTCTCCTGGAAAGAAAAAACCAGGGCAACCTACTGGACAATTCCATTCTTTTTACAACTCTGGAGCCTTGTGCTCCTGGAGCCCGGCATGATCCAAAAATCAGCTGCGCTGAGCGAATTGTTCTTGCACGGATAAAAGAAGTCTATGTTGGAATCGAGGACCCCGATCCTACTGTTAATCATGGGGCATACAAGGGACAGATGGAACTGTACCTCCGGTTGCTTGAGCAGAACGAGAAAGAAGCGTGCGAGGAACAACCTCTTGGATTGATCCTTTGTGCTGGTGCGGACCAGAAACAGATCCGTCTCCTGCAACTCGACAAATCCGGGATTCATGTCTCTGAATACCTTACCGATCTCCCGCCCCGCGAAGTGCTGGAGCAGAAACTGAAGTCTGCGATGCAGGCTGCACGAGGTTCCCAGCGGGTTTCAAAGCACGTAAAGGATTATCTGATCTCGATCCGTTCCCCGGTCACCAGGTAATTGACGTTCTCTGCCATCTTGCAGGCATGGTCGCCCGACCGTTCGAGATACCGTGCGACCATGACATAATAGGTCCCCCGGGTGATCGTCTTCGGGTTCTCCATCATGAAGGTGAGCGTCTCCCGGAGGATCGAATGCCACAACGAGTCAACGGTATCGTCGCGCGTCGAGAAATCCTTGATGGGCCCGGTGCTCTCGGTTTCAAACGCACGGATGGCATCATTGATCATCGCTTCAACCAGCCCGGCCATATGGACGATCGGGAGCGGCTGGACAAACTCGGGCTGGCCCTTGACACGCTTGACCATGTTTGCAATATCCTTGCCGTATCTCCCGATCCGTTCTGCCGAAGAGATGATCTTGAGCATGCAGGCGATCTCCCGCATATCCTTTGCCATCGGCTGGTAGAGGGCAATCAGCTGGTATGTCCGTTCCTCGAGCTCGATCATCGTCTCCTGGATATGTCGTTTACGGGATGCGACCTCCTTTGCTGCTTCGATATCTTCCGTTGTCAGGGCTTTGAGTGAGTCGCACAGCATATTCCTGGAAAAGCGGGCCAGGTCCAGCATGTCCTCTTTCAACCGGTTCAGTTCGGTATGAAATTTCTCTGGCATCTTCCCTCCTCTTTCCCGGACCTGCCGGTGAATACATTTTTACTCAATTGAATACATGTTGTATTCATTCCGGAAGCACATCCCGGTTATCCGGATCTGCCATCCAGTCTCTGGAGAAGTGCAGAAATTTTTGGTTCAATCTCCGGGAGATCCTGGACGATCACATTCCAGACAATGGAATAATCGATCCTGAAATAGCCGTGAATGATCCGGTTGCGAAGTGCTGCCATCTCCCGCCACGGTATTTCCGGGCTTTCTTTTTTGATCCGGTCGGGTACGTTTTTTGCTGCTTCCCCGATTACTTCGATCGCGCTCCGGACCGCATGAGCAAAATAGTCATCATTGATGAGCTCGTCAAGAGTCCGGTCGTGCGATATCCGTTTCAGGAAAAGGATCTCGTCAAGGATGTGGCGGAGGTAGACCGTGTCATCCTTCAACCCAGATCACCTCAGCCTCGACTCCCGGGCGGATATACTTGTCAACCCCCTCGACCGTGATGAGATCCACTTTCCGCCTGAAGAGCGCTTCAAGGCGATCGGCAAGCCCGACAAAGTTTTTCAGGGTTGCATACCCTTCGGCAAAATCCACGAGCACGTCCACATCGCTCTTCCGGGTCTGCTCGCCGCGGGCGAACGAGCCGAAGATGCCGATCCTGGTTACTCCGAACTGCGAGCGGATAGCCGGGGCTGCTGCTTCCAGTTTTTTTATGACAGGACTTTTTTGCCTGAGCGGTGTGACGAGTTCGGGCATGCGTTCACGTTCTTAGTATGGTGTTTGGTGATTCCAGTACAATAAGGGTGTGGTCAATGTCAAGGGGGGAGCCCTGGCAGAATTCTGAACCGGCGGGGCCATGGCTCGTGCTGATACATGCCCACCCCCTTTGTTCGCGGGCGGCGGGGGGTGGCCGGAGTGCGGGGGAGGTGGGGAATGCCACTGAGAGTAGTGGCCGGGTGGGTGCCGGGCCGGAGATCGCGTGGCGGGGCCGGGAGCCGATGATGGGGCAAACGGGGCCTGGGCCGGTTCTTGCAAGGGGCAGCCAGGGCCGGTGAATGCACGGCCATTTGGCACGAGCCGGTGATCGCGTGGCTAATGAACCGGGGGCTGAAGAAATTGGAAAACTCCATGAATAAAAATCTCTGCATCGTCAATGCATTAATAATAAGAACAGACCAACCACTCACATACAGGAATTGTATGGACGTACTCGCACTCCTCCGACAGCATGAACCGGAACTGAAGGCCCGGTTCGGTGTCGCGAAGATCGGCATCTTCGGCTCGTTCGCACGCGGAGAGGAGCGGATGGACAGCGATGTGGATATCCTCGTCACATTCCAGAATGGCAAAAAAACCTTTGATAATTTTATGGGAACAAAATTCTATCTCGAAGACCTCTTCAAACGGAAAGTTGATCTGGTGACGGATGCTGCCCTCAAACCCCTCATCCGCGATCCCATCCTGCAGGACGTTGTCTATGCATAGGTCCCAGCTGCTCTATCTCAATGATATTTCGGAGGTTGTCGGGAATATCCTGTCGTATGTTGGTGACCTGACATTCGGGGAGTTTAAAAACGATCGGATGCGGGTCGATGCGGTTGTTCGCAATTTCGAGGTCATCGGCGAAGCCGTCAAGAACTTAAGCGATGATCTGAAGTCACAGTTTCCTGCTACAGACTGGAAATCTGTTGCCGGATTCCGGGATACCCTGATCCACGGGTATTTCGGTGTTGACCTGGAGATCCTCTGGGATATCATTGAGCACAAGATCCCGGTGTTGAAGAAAGAAATTGCCGTTATAATTGAACATGAGAAATCCAAAATCCTGTGAATCAAACATTTAATCAACTTTTTTCTGGTGGTTCGAAGAACGGACACATACAGCCCGGTGGCGGTGCCGGGTCGGACGGGCCTCAGCCTTGTACTTGCAAGGGGGGGCAGCAAACTCCGGGCGATCGCCAACCGTTTGGGATCAGCCGGCGAACGCAAGAATTGAACAAATTCAGATAATTCTATTTGCGTTTTGTCGTTCAGTAATTTTTCATTTGTTTTTTTGTAACCTGACCGGTAGATGAATGGGCTAGAAAGAATAAATATACGAAATATAAATCGCTCATACGTGGACAGCCGGGGGTTGTCCCGAAAAGAAAGGACGGGTCCACCAAGCGACGAACTTCGTTGGACCCGGTCCCGCCCGTAGGCATGAGATCATTATCTTCCGATCCTATGAAGGTTTTCCCGTGCCTTGCGAGCGTAGCGTATGAAAGGAGGTATAAGAAATGCAACTACGCACATGGAGCGTCGTCCTGCTGGCACTGCTGCTGGCAGCGATGGCGATGGTACCGCTGGTGAGCGCTGACGGGTCTTCCATCCCAGAACCCGGGAAGCTGGCTGAACTGGAAAAAATTCCCATTCCATCACTTCAGTTTGATTATTCAAAAACGCCCGGTGTCATGAACGGCGAATTCCTTTTGACAAATGATGACAGGGAATCTTCCGTTATCACCCATCAGGGCGATGGTAAATTCTCTGTCCCTTCAGGTGCTGTTATTCACCATTCGAACGATGGTATCACACGCGTTTTCGATAAGAAAGGAAAACAGATTTTCGAAGTGAATGACAAAGCTTCCGGCATAATCAACACACCGAAAGGCCCTTCCCCTGCGTCTCACGTCTTTGAAGTGCCTTCGGGTGCATTCATCACGGATAATGGGAAAAAGACATTTGTCATTTACGAAAACCAAGTTATCTGTACTGTGATTAATGAAGATGCCTTTACGAATTCAGATGCCAAAGGACAATCCCTGGTAGATCAAGTCTCAACGTCAAGTGTCGTTCCTCTGACCACTCCATTCTATGGTTGGATCGAATACGCCTACGACCGTACAACAACTTCCCTGCCGCTTACCTTGTTTGATGGTTACTGGAATGTCCCTGCATCTCCTGTTTCTAGGTCGGGTACCGGATCCGCTGCAAAGACGATATTCCTCTTTAACTCGATCGAAGATTATCCGGCATACCGTGCGATCATCCAGCCGGTACTGGAATGGAATAACATCGATACCGGATATTATTGGGATATCGCCAGCTGGGCAGTAAGAGGGACAAACAGTTTCCACAGCACGCGAATAACGGTCTCCACCGGCCATACGATCAGAGGACAGATGCAGTGGAGTTCCTCCACGCAGGCATGGTACATCACGACCTATGATACCACAGCCGGGAGTTCGACGAGCCTGACTACGACCTGGATGTCATCACCCTCAAGCACGAGTCTGGAAGAAAGCATGGCACTCGAAGGAAAGAATATCACCAGCGATAATGATGTGCCCGGTGATACCCTGTTTACCAATATGGTATACCAGTCGAGCGGCCAGACGGAGCCCATCGTTCTGAAACGCTATATTTTCCCGTCCGCTCCTCTGACCCAGCTGAATGTAGAAATACTTACAAATCCAAGTGTTGTCAGGCTGGATACAGCAAATTAGGGGTGAACAGATTTGCGGCAGGTATTCCTTCCCATTATCTTCCTTTTTTTTATCGTTGGTATCACCGGATGTGCAAACAACACAGTTCATTCGACAACACCGGCTGGAACCACCCCGTCACCTACCGGTCCGGATATCCTCATAACGCCCACCGTGATCCAGACCTCCCCGGTACCACCCACACCCGGTATCCCTGCTGCCAGCTCTTCCTGTCCACCAATACTGACACAGATTCCTGCGAAACCGGGATCGGTTAAAGAATTGCCGGCTCCTCCTGAAACCTACACAATCAGCAATCCTGACAATCCCAAATCTGCGGATTATACCGCAATCCCGGTGAATTATCCCGGTGCCGATCGTACAAGGCTGGTGAAAATCGCACTTGATGACATTTGTGTCAGGGAATTTCTCAGATCCGGCGGGGGCCTCATTGGCATTTCCGGTCAGGAGCGGCCGCTCCGGAAGAACGAGACCGTTGCGTATCCCCCGGCGCTCTACGGATACCAGCGTGTGAATTCGACGGAGATATTCGTCCGGTTCGATCTCGACCCGGTTGCCGGGAATGTGAGCCGGATTGCGATTGACATACGATGAAGACTCTTCGGGAGGGGCTAGGCGATGCGGGTCATGTAACCTGTGATGGGTAAACAACCCGTGACAGGTCAGGTGCTCCGGCCGGGTAAGATACCCATCACGGGTATTTTGCATGAGTCCGGATCTGCACTAATATACAGGGGGCATTCCGGAAGGGGGTAGTACCACCAAGGAACTGGTACCAGCTGGGGTCGCTCGCCCCGTTGTCTAGGATCTGTTTAACTTTGATCGATCGCGATCATGATCGCGATGAAAAAATTTTGAACGCGATCCAGATCGCAATTTATTTTTTTCAAATGCGATCGTCCCACAAATCCGGAGACCATTCACGTCTGAACGACCTTTGTTTCCCATGGAGATTTTTCACGCTCGCAATCGCGATCGAGAGGCGTTTGAAAAATTTTGAGTGTGGGTAGTGGGGGTCGTGTCCGAAGAAACCTGAAGGTTTCTTCTCCTTCTCCAGGTCTGATGACCTGTCGGATTTGAAAAATTTTGAGCGTGAGCGGTCGGGCCGGTTGAATTTTCTGAGGCTAGGGCTGGGCGGTTAGGTAAATAAATTTTGGTTAACCGAGTATTCACTCTTTTTGGATATTCGGGTTAGTGCTGGAGCCGGGATGCCTGGCCTGTTCTTGCAGGGGCGGTCGGGGCCTGGCTCCTGCCTGAGGGAGGGATGCCCACCCCCTTCGTTCGCGGGCGGTGGGGGGTGGCCGGAGTGCGGGGTTGGCGGGGAATGCCACAGAGTGTAGTGCCGGACGGGGCCGGGGGCAGTATCGTGGCCCGGGGGGTGCCGGGCGCCGGTGATTCGCGTGCCAAGCCCGGGGCCGGTGCCGGAGCGGAAGGCCTTAGCCTTGTACTTGCGAGGGGGCAGCAAACTCCGGGCGATCGCCAACCGTTTGGCAACCGCCGGCGATCGCAAAATTCAGCCTGATTCTGGTAATTCTATTTGCATTTTTTCGCTCCGTAATTTTTCATTTGTTTTTCAGCACTTCGACCTGTAGATGAATGCGTTAGAAAGAATAAATGCACAAATTATAAATCGCTCATTGCGGACAGCCGGGGGTTGTCCCGAAAAGAAAGGACGGGTCCGCCTCAGGTCAAATTGCGGCTGAACCCGGTCCCGCCCGTAGGCATGTGATCATTATCTTCCGTTCCTATGAAGGTTTTCCCGTGCCTTCGAGCGAAGCGTAACTGCAAAAGGAGATGGACGAAAATGCTCGAAAGGAATACCAGTATTATATTGCTGGCACTTGTGACATTGTGCGCAATCGCAATGCCCGCGTCAGCATACCAATTCTCGATGACCAACGTCGAGAATTATAATACCCTGACAAGTCTCTATCCCTATGGAACCAACAGCCACGCTTATGTGTATAACTGGCTGACAGGCCAAGGGTGGACACAGCGGTTTTATGAGACGAATGCCAATGTCGATGACACGGACTTTGCTACGAATGGCGGAGCACTCAATGATGCAGATCTCCACTATCATTTTGGTCATGGTGACTATGCAAACCAGGTCGGGATTGTCCAGTACAGCAACTGGCCAACAGGATCCCTCACTTCGGCAGAGGTCTATAAAAAATGGGGAACCAGCCTGATTTCTGCCAACAAGTGGGTTGTGCTGGATACCTGCTGGTCCCTGCTCGATAACCAGTGGGGAGGAGCACTAAAATTCTCCCACGGGATCCTCGGGTTTGGATCTATTAAGAATGCCAATGCAAATCTCCCATCAAGGTTTTTACAGAATTGCATTGACAATGACTACACAATAGCATATTCATGGCAGCGAGCCACTCAGACTGTATTAGCGGGCGATAATACACTTACCCGGGTCATATTCGATACCCAAGACCAGTTGAACAATGACCATCTGCCCGGGCAGGGAACGGTTGCCGGCAGTGAACTGATCGATGACAACACAATTTACGTAGCAGAATGGAGGACGTGATGGACATGGCCGCATTTGATAAACGTTGGATAATTATCGGCATTGTAATTGCATGCAGCGTTGCGATCATTGGAGCCGCTGAATTGGGAATTCATTCCTTTACAGGATCCCCGGGTCAGGTAAAATTTGATGATACCAAGGGAATACCGGAAATCCAGGGGACAACCGGAACACTTACTCTTGCGACAGCGTTTCCAGAAGCTCCCGCCACCGCCCCGAACTATACCATCACATCCATCGAACTCGTTCAGGAGGGTAATGACAAGATTGTCATGAGCCCGAAGAACAGTATTCCTTCTGCTGCACAGGCCCCGGCTCTTGCAGAAAAAGCACTTCTGAAATACGGTGGATTGCCAAAGGATGCACAGCTGATCGATGCCGTACCACGATACCAAGCAAAGTACAATTTGACAACGAAGACTACCGAAGAGAATTACCCCTGGATGACCCAGGTAAGGTATATCCAGATTCTCAATGGATCGCCGGTCATTGGTTCAACGATCAATCTTGGTCTTGGAGAGAACGGGGAGATCGACACCATTGTGAAGGCCTGGCCGAGCTACAAATACAATGGCGAAGTGCCGGTCATATCGGCAGAACAGGGCTATGAAAAGCTCCAGAACCATAACACTATGCGGCAATTGCAGGGTCCGCTCCCGGAAGGCACAAAGATCGCGGGCATTACGCTCGGATACCAGCTGTCCGATGCATGGAATTCGGAGGATAAGAGCCCCTCGATAAAACCGGTCTGGATCTACTATGCTGTCACACCATTCGATCCGGAGTCATTCCCTCTGGTTGTGGATGCAATGAAAAACCCGTCCTCTGATGGTATATCAATGGAGAAACTGGATCAAACTACGCCCGATATCACCATCGTTTCCACAAATTGGAACAACTCCGACACGAATGTAACAAATCAGACATCAACAATGTCCATGAATCGATCCGGAAATCAGTTGATTGACGAAGAATCCACACCGGTTCCACCGGTTGCAACAACACCAACACGGGTTTAACAAATCTGATGTTCACACATGTATTCACGAATCTGAAAATTATATCATAACAAGAGCAGCCCCACTCCGGGCCCGAATATTAGTGTTACCCTAGGTGGGAGCAGCGGACGAATCGTCACAACCCACGAATGCGGATCCGGAGTCGCTTAATACCAGAAAAGGAGCTCGATTGATGGATGAGAAAATATTTTTATTTTTTTTAATACTTTTAATCGCATCTTGTTTCTCAGGGTGCATGGAGAATCCTGTCAATTCCGATACGGGAAAAAATATTGCAGCGGATTTCTTCCGGCACGCTCATACCATCAGGAGTTATACGGCCGAGGTAACAAGAACGTATGCAGGGATAGAAAACGAGACGGATGTCTTTACCATCAGCATGAAATATCCCGACAAATTACGGATTGAATTCCAGAAATCCCCGAAATACGGTGCAGGAACGATAATAATTATCCGGGAAAACCAGACGTTCCATTACCTGCCTGCAGCAAACCAGGTAATGGAGATGGCCATCGATCAGCAGGACTGGATAAACGGGACCTCCTGGGCTGATGGTGATTACTGGAAGATGACCGACAAAATTGCCGGTGATTCAGAGATAATCACAAAATCCTGCGAGAATAAGGATGGAAAAACGTTTTGTATACTGGAGATGCGGCCGAGAAGTCCCGGCGAATTTGCTGTGAAGTATAACAGCATATATGCATTCTCGGACGCTTTAATCTGGGTGGATGTTTCGACATCGAATCCGGTGAAAATGCAGGTATTTTATGATAACGATACGAATTCGGAATCGATCGATTATCGGAACATTACCGTGAATCCGGATCTCAATGATTCCCTGTTTACGATACAATTCCCCCCGGGAGTCACCATCGTCACGCCTCCCGTTCACCCACCGGTGGTGACGTACCCCGGAGTCGAGTACCCGAAATGACCCCTCTTCTTGTGACGGATGGATGGGGGGAGACAACATGCCGATGAAAAAAGGAATTACGTTTTCTATTTTCTTGTCGCCTTGATCCTCTTATACGGTATTTTTCCTCCGGTACATGCCGTACAGAAGGTGACCTGCCAGGGCTTTTCTGATGCCTAACCCGGGTAACGGATACGCCCGATGGCAACTTGGTTGCTACTGCTGATCCGGTTTTAAGGACCGCATCCACCGGGAACGGCAGAAGATCTCCTGGCGGATCCGGATGGCTGGACAGATGAAGGGCAGATACCGGGCCCGCGGGCCGGAGGAAAACCGGAAAGCCACTATTTGAAAAGGGAAACGGTTATCGGGTGCAACGCCTGATGACTTTTGACGGACCCTGGTGAATATGCCAGGATCCATAAAGCTATGAACACCGTACAACGACAGCCCGCCGGGCGACCCGGATATCACCATCAGATCGTTCCGGGAGAGCGACGTGGACTTTGTCATATCCCGCCAGCTGGTATTGTATGCATCGGAATACGGGTTCACCTCTGAAATATGGAAGGCTTACCTCACCGGTGGAGTACATGATTTTGTAAACCAGTTTGACCACACCCGGAACTGCATGTATATTCTTGAACATAACGGGGTCCCGTCGGGGTGCGTTGCTATTGCCCATGGGGACGGGGCGACAGCACAACTGCGGTTTTTTTTCCTGGAACCCGGGGTGAGAGGTCTGGGTGCAGGACATACACTCCTCGATATGGCAGTCGAATTCTGTAAAGAGAAGAGGTACGGGCGGGTGTTTCTCTGGACGTTCAGTACCCTCATGGCTGCCCGGCATCTTTATGCGGGGAAAGGATTCCAGATCACGGAGACGCGGGAGAATAATGCCTGGGGCGATCCGATCCTGGAAGAGTGCTGGAACCTGGATTTGTCATGGTAAAACGTGTCAGGTTACAACCCATCACAATCAACGGAAAATGTAGGGTTATAACCCATCACAACCAAACATTTATGGAGGGGTATAACCCTACACATTACTGTGACAACGCTCTTCGAGATCCTCGCAGGCCAGAACCCCTGGTGGAGCGGCCAGCCGTTCGATACCGGCAGGGAGCGGCAGAAGTACCTCGCAACGATCCGGCGGTACCTCAAAACGGGGGAGATCATCGTGCTCAGCGGGGTCCGCCGCTCGGGAAAGACCACCCTGCTCTACCAGACCATCCGGCTCCTCATCACCACGAACAAAGTGCCGGCCAAAAACATCCTCTTTGTCAACTGCGACGAGCCGGAGGTCGCGGGCCGGAAGAACGCGCTTTCCGAAGCCGTCGACACGTACCGCAGGGAGATTGCAGCCAAAGGCACCATCTACCTTGTCTTTGACGAGGTCCAGGCCGTGGAAAACTGGGAGCGGGAGGTCAGATCGCTCTACGACCGCAAACACTGCAAAATCATCCTGTCCGGCTCCTCCTCGTACCTCCTCGACTCTCAGGTCTCCACCCTGCTCTCGGGCCGGTACCTCTCCGTCCCGGTCTTCCCGCTGGATTTTGCCGAGTACCTCCGGTTCCATGACATCGTCCCGCCAAAAGATGCCGCCACGCGTGCGGCACAAAAATACGAGATCACGACACACCTCCGGCAATATCTCCATGAGGGCGGTTTTCCCGTTGTCGTACTCCAGCGGGATGAACGCACGAAGCAGGATTATCTCAGGGCATACTACGACAGTATCGTGTACCGGGATATTGTCCGGACGAACGTGGTACGGAACCAGAAAGCTCTCGCCGCTCTCCTTTACTATCTCTTCACGAACATCGCCTCCCCGTACTGGTACCGCCGCCTTAATGAGATGCTGGGGACCGATATCGACACGGTCAGGGACTATATCCACTTTGCCGGCATAGCCAGGATCCTCTTTGAGGTGCAGGCATTCGCGTACTCGCTGCCGGCCCAGGCACGACAGAACAAAAAGATCTACTGCATCGACACCGGGCTCCGCAACGCGGTCTCGTTCCGGTTCTCCGAAGACGAGGGAAAACTCTCCGAGAACCTCGTCTTTGTGGAACTGATGCGGTCCGGCCTGACGCCGTATTACTGGAAGGGGGCCCGTGAAGTGGATTTTGTCGTCACGTCAAATGACAACAGGCTAACCGCAATCAATGTCTGTTACAGCGATACCATTCCCGACCGTGAATATGAAGGCCTGCGGGAATTTGCCAAAGATTTTGAGGGGAAAATAAAGGAGCTCCTGGTCCTGACAAAGGATTACGAGGCAAAGGACGGGGAAATTACCTGCATTCCGCTCTGGAAATGGCTGCTCGTGAGCGGGAGCCGATGACAACGCGGGCATTACCACACATACGGGCGACGGGATCACCCGTCCCGACATGATCGCGGAATTCTACCGGTTCATGTTCGATTACTCGGACCTGAAAGGGCTTGACGCCGGCATCCGCGGAACGGCCCCGGATGTTGCATGGATCGTCGATGTCGCGGGACCGGACGGGGGGCCGGTGTGGCGGGGGGCATGGGCCTTAACTTTGTACTTGCGAAGGGGCAGCAAACACCGGGCGATCGCGTGGCGTTTGGCAACCGCCGGCGATCACGATGCGTTGGATTGGGGGTTGCACTCAGGATGTCTTATGAAACGGATTGTAAATTTCCAGATCAGGCACCTGATCAAAATCCCGCTCGTTCCGGGTAACGAGCGTTGCATCCAGTGACAAAGCCGAAGCGGCAATAACTGCATCGGGAAGCGAGATGTTTACCATTGTGCGAAGTTCAATCGTTTTCTCCGCAAGGGTATCAGCCAGAGGCAGGCACCGGGCACAATCAAGAAGACTCCGTGCTTTGGCAAGCCCTTCGGGAGTATGTTCTTTCCAGCCGAGAAGTTCGATCCGGGTGATGATCGATATGTTAAAAGATTCCCGGAGAATCCGATCGATAACCGGTCTCTCCTCATCGGGAATTGCTCCTGCAAGATAATAGATGAGAATATTGGTATCGATAAGATACGAGGTCATCCGCGGTTCCACTCGCTCCGGAGGGCTCGCGCTACTTCCTGTGGGTTTTTGATCCTGTTACGGTATATCCCGTAATACTCCTGTGGGTTGCAGGGTGCAATCCTGGGGTTCTGCACCTGAAGTGTCCGCTCCCAGAGTTCAACGGGAACTATGACGCTTTTCTTGTGGCCACCAGCGTCATACACGTACTGGATTTCATTCATTGTACCATCATTATTCCCGCAAGAGAATATAGTTTTCCCGGGCTGGCGTGGCCGGTGGGGGCGGTGTCGGGGGGCATGGGCATGAGATTACTATTATTGTGTAATGGTATAAAGCGGGCTCAGGGGGATACACATCTTCAGATGCTCATCCGGGTCCAGAATGACCCTGGATTGCTTCGTTATTGAATATCCGACCGGCCTGTTTCAGGGATTTTCAGCCAGGGTTTTCCGGGAAATCCTGATTTAACCTCTGATGGGGAAACGGGAGGTTTTGCGAGGAGAAAAACCGGCCTGTTTGGAGCTGTTTGGATGGAGTATCTCAGGCCGCCCCGGGCTGAAGGGGGTGGGGGCGGGGCCAGAGGAAGGAGAGCCTTTGGTACAAGCCTTTAAACGCGTTCTGTTCCCGAAAATATGCAAAGAAAGGCCAAAACCCGTCCCCCTCCTTTTTCATCGTCCAAATACACCCAAATGGCGCCTCATGGTTTCAGGAGTAAAAATGACCGGAAATACATGAATTACTGTCTCATTTTCCGGAATTACTTCCCCTGTTTCCGGAAAAACAGGGAATCGGAGCCCGTAGAGTGCCCCGTTCCATCAGGAAGGGGGCTTGAGAATGATGAGGGTCATAAGACCAGAAGCAGGAGGAGACCATCAGGTCTTCGACCGAATCTGGACCAGATTCTTCGAGGGGTTATTTTGGGGGTACTCTCATGGCCGTTAGGTTATGAGAGGATGAGAAGAATCATCAGATTCTTCTAACTACTCTTGCTTCCCGCAAGGGACAGGAGAGTACCCTGAAAAGGTGGGGGATCTCCGACGAAAAATCCCCCAACGTCCTGGTGTCTGGCGAAGTCCCTGATGAGCGACACGGTTCCGGATCGGAACAAAGTTTACAGCCGGGGGTGACCGCTCCGGGTTTTTTTCACATCCACATGTATCCGGATTATTTTCACCAGGCACCGAGGTAGTATTGGGCGGGGATACAATCAACCATGGGAACAAACCGCACCATCAGGACCTCCCCGAACTACGAACCAGTGCCGGTTGCACTCACTCGCCCGCTCCAGTTTCACGCCCCGCACAGCCCCTTTTTATCCTGAGATAAAAAGGCATTATTCATACGATAACGGCATGTTGGTGAATGGGGACCGGGGGAGAATCATGAAAAAGATCAATGTTCTTGAACGAGAGGTAACTGTTGTTGTTGAGGGCAACGAGGATTTTATCTGCATCACGGATATTGCCCGGTACAAGGATCCGGAAAGGACCGATTACCTGATCCAGAACTGGCTCCGGAACCGGAATACCATCGAATTCCTTGGGATCTGGGAACAGCTCAATAACCCGGATTTTAATCCCATCGAATTCGATGGGATTAGAAAACAGGCCGGCCTGCACAGTTTTATCCTGACTGCCCGCCAGTGGGTTGAAAAGACCCGGGCCCGGGGAATTGTTGCAAAACCCGGGCGGTATGGTGGGACATTCGCCCACAAGGACATTGCGTTTGAATTCGCATCATGGATCTCGGTCGAGTTCAAGCTTTACCTCATCAAGGAGTTCCAGCGTCTCAAGGAAGAGGAGCGGAAAAGTCTTGGATGGGACATCCGCCGGAACCTTGCAAAAATAAATTACCGGATCCATACTGATGCCGTGCAGGAGAACCTTATCCCTCCCCTGCTGACAAAACCGCAGATCAATGCGATCTATGCTTCCGAAGCCGATGTCCTGAATATGTCGTTGTTCGGCATGAACGCAAAGGAGTGGAGGGAAAGGAACCCGGGGAAGAAAGGAAATATCCGGGATTATGCGGACATTTCACAACTCGTGTGTTTATCGAATCTCGAGAACCTCAACGCACATTTCATCAGCGACAAACTGTCCCAGCCTGAGCGCCTGGAAAAACTGAACGCGATTGCAATTCACCAGATGACCCTGCTGACAAAGGAAGCAACGGTACGGATGATCAGCGGGGAGAAATAGCAGGCAGCTGTCAACTCCCCGTTTTCATCACTTCCCCGTATCGCATCGGAATTCTCCGAAGTTGAAGGTCGGCCTGGCTTCTCCCATCTTATCGTTGGAGTTTGATTGTGAGAGGAATCATCAGATTCTTCTAACTACTCTTGCTTCCCGCAAGGGACAGGAGAGTACCCTGAAAAGGCGGGGGATCTCCGACGAAAAATCCCCCAACGTCCTGGTGTCTGGCGAAGTCCCTGATGAGCGACACTGTTCCGGATCGGAACATATGTTGAAAGCCGGGGGTGACCGCAGGGCACAATGGACGATTGCAAACCAGCCAAATCTCTTTTTAAAGAAACTGGCAGAAAAACCTAATGAGCAACAACAACAAAGACTGATCAACAACCACCCGGAGGATCCATCCTGAAAGTCCGCGAGATGATCAAATTAATCGAGGATGATGGATGGTATAGTGTTGCATCGAAGGGAAGTCATCGTCAGTACAAGCATAAGGAAAAATCCGGACGGGTCACCATTGCCGGACACTTTTCAGATGATCTTGCCCCCGGTACGATGAACAGTATCTCTAAGCAAGAACCTTCGAAGAGTTCTTATGAACTCTTCTCGTCTTCGAATTTCGCTATGCTCAATTCTTCAGAAATTCAAGGAATGATCATACAATGCACAGGTTCCTGATTGTAATTGAAAAAGCCGGAAAGAATTTTTCGGCATACTCTCCGGATCTTCCTGGTTGTATTGCAACCGGAAAAACCCGCGAGGAAACGGAAGAGCGGATGCATGAAGCGATCGAGATGCATATCCGCGGGCTTATTGAGGATGGTATGCCAGTCCCAAAATCCCATTCATCGGCAACATTCGTTGCAGTCCAGGCTGAATAACAAAAACGTATTTTACATCTTCCGATTATTTTCCATTTTTTGCCCGGCCTGTTGTGGGGACCGGACTCACATTGGCTCATGTGTTTTTGCCATCGCGGTTGAGAGTGGCAGGGCACTCCTGCGCCGGTGATCGCCGGAGGGGGCTCTGCCGGGGGGATAGTACTCTTAAGGTATCCCTTCTCCGACGTAAAATCGCGACACCCCCCATAATCATCAGGAAGCCTCTTCCATTCCAGAAAATATGCAAAGACGGGCTGAAACCCGATCCACCCTCTTTTTCGTGTCCAAATGCACCCAAATAGCGTCTCATGGTTTCAGGTGTAAAAATGACCGGAAATGCATGAATTACTGTCTCATTTTCCGGAATTACTGTCTCTGTCTCCGGAAAAACAGGGAATCCGGGGCCGTACCGGGGTTATTTGGGAGCACTCTCATAGCCATGAGGTTATGAGAGGATGAGAAGAACTCGTAGGAGTTCTTCGAATTACTCTAAAATTGGGGAGATCCTTGACGAAGAATCTCCCCGATGCGGTGTCTGGTGAAGCACCTGCGGAGCGACAATGTTCCAGGTCGGAACAAAGTTTACAGCCGGGGGTGACCGCTCCGGGATATTTTCACATCCACATTTATTCGATTTATGTTCACCAGGCACCGGAGTAGGTATTGGCCGGGGAAGGCGATAAAATTTACCACATCAGTACAACATCATCACTACGCAAATTCATCACAATAATCACCCCATTTTTCATTAAATGTTTGACCTTGTGAGTTTTGTCGGTAGAGGGAAGACCAGGAGACTGGTGCTTAAAGCTCTTCATAAACCCAACTCGCCAACGAATCTCGCCAAACAACTGGTTATGGACCGCTCTACGATCAGCAGAGTCATGATTGAACTTACCGAAAAGGGCCTCGTTGAATGCCTGACACCGGATGAACACACGGGCCGATATTACCGGATAACTGATACCGGAAAGAAAGTTATCGCGATTATTGAAGGGAAAGGGGAATAATTTCTCCGGGGATTTGAGGATCACAGCAACATGGGTCTCTGTTTGATTACTGAAAGCAAAATAAAAAAAGATAGTATTTTCCTTGCTTGATTTGAATACTCATTAATGCTCACAGCAAAGGATCTTATTAATTGGGGGTATTTCCCCGTTGAAGTTCCACCTCCTTTTCAAACCAATGATCTTGCAGAAAAAATGAATTTGTTACCTTTGAGCGAATTAGAGAGATCTATTAAACAATGGACTAAAAAATCAAAAAAAAATATACCAGGATCCAAAAGTTGTTTATTTTCAGTTCCCAGAGTTAAAAATCTTCGACGAAATTTGACAATTCCAAACCCATTTTATCAATTGATGCTTTGTTATTATATTGAAAAAAATTGGGATAAAATAAAGGATCATGTAAAAAAGTCTCCTATCTCAATATCAAGACCTTGTTTTCCAATTATTAGAGATAAACAAAAACGTTCTTTCGATGTTGTTAAAGATAAGGTAAATTTTGAGCAAGAAATTGCTTTAAGATCCACCCAATTTAGACATATGTTGAGGGCGGATATTTCGAGGTATTATGATACAATCTATACTCATAGTATAGCTTGGGCACTTCATGGCAAAGCAATTGCTAAACGTGAACGTAATAATCGATCTCTTTTTGGAAATGATCTTGATAGATGTTTGAGAGGAACTAGAGACGGACAGACAATTGGGATTCCAATCGGACCGGATTCTTCTGTGATAGTAGCGGAGATAATTGCTACTGCAGTAGATATTGAATTAGAAAAACAATTGAATGAACCATTAAAAGGAATTCGGATTATTGACGATTATTTCCTTTTTTTTCAAGATTTATATGTAGCCGAAGAAGCTCTCACCAAATTACAAAAAATTTTAAAAAATTTTGAATTAGAGGTGAACCCCAGTAAAATAAAAATATGCGAAGTCCCACACATATTGGAACCCATATGGGTACCCGGTATTCGACAATTTAATTTTAGGATTCCTGAGAATTCTTCGAATAATATTAAAACTCAAAAAACGGATCTCATAAATTATTTCAGTCGAGTGAATGAGTATTGTGCATTATTTCCTGACGATTTTGTTTTAAAATATGGGATTATACGCGTTAGAAATAAAAAAATATTTGATGATAATATTCCATTATTTGAATCGTTGTTGTTGAAATCGATGCAAGTTCAAAGCTCGTGCATTCCAAACGTTGTAGAAATTTTGTTGCGTCTCAAAGATATTAATTATGAAGGAAAAATCGATAGAATTGGAGAGACGATTTCTGAATTGATCCGGTTCCATAGCAAATATTCAAATGATTTTGAAATCGCTTGGGCATTGTGGTTGGCAAAAGAAATGAATTTTGTAATGGAAAATGATGTTTCAGAAATTCTTTCGAAAAATGACAATCCTATAGTAGCCCTAATTGCGTTGGACATGAGAAATATCGGATTAATAAAAGATGATTTAAACGAGAATATTTGGATGAAGTTCTTAGTTAAAGAACAGTTATATGATGATCATTGGCTATTAGCATATGAAGCCGTGAATAAGGGATGGTTGATTGCTTCGGAAGAAATTCTTGAGGAAGATCCATTTTTCAAAATTCTCAAAGACGAAGATATCTCATTTTATAACGGTGCAAACGCCGAGTTCTCTGTCCCCGATTCAGGCGTCTACGACATTTAATGATCAATAAAATTAATTTTTAATGTAACCTGTGTCAAACTCAAATAATTAAAGTGATTTTTTAATTTTCTCAAACTCTTCGTTTATTTTCGTAACCTTTGATCTGTCAATAAAATCCCAATTTTTTCTCTGGTATGCTTTTATTGGTAGATTCGGATCGAATTCGCCGCTCGTAACAAAAATTTTTAAAAAGGGGATTGTTCGATTAGAGATCTTATTGATCTTGGAAATTATCGATTCAAACTTATTTTCCGTCTTTCTAATTTCATTCATGGAAGTATTCTTCGCTGTCTTTACTTCGATTAATAATACTGCAAGAGGTGTTGAGATACCGATTGTATCCATCTCAATTGGTTCACCGTCACAATGATATGTTACACTTGTGCAGATTTCTTTTCCATATCGTTCCTTTTCCCAACCAACTGTTTTTATGCCTGATTTGTTCAATTGGTTTTTTACATAAATCTCCATATGTTGGTTGAAACGGATAACTGCCCCAACATTTTCATGTAATGAACAATCCGTAATTTCAAGGAGATTTCGATCTGTCGATTTACAACATGGATTATCGCGAGAATCTGATGAGCATTCTGAACAAATTTTGAGAATAGTTTTTTTCGAAATTATTGTTCTCGATTCCTCGATTTTTTTTAGAGAATCGAATAATGCACTTGTTTCTATATCCGGGTGTTTAATCCAGAAAAAATGGTAAATATCCAGCAAGTAAGATAATTTTTCATGTCTCTTTTGGGAGTACAATGAATAAATTATTCTATCGAACTCTTTTCTATCCGGACACTTATTTGGAATTAAAAATGAATAGTTTCCATCTTTCACGGTTTCTTGGATAAATTCAATTACGATTAATCCAAGAGGTTCAGCTGAAAAAATTTGAGAATTCGATTGAAATTGGATCTATCTCCAATTTTGCTTTTGCTGGATCTATTGAGGGTGCCAGAGTTGACAAGGCTGATATTATTTCGTCTGAAATTACTGTGACCGTCATAAATCCAAATAAAATGTGTTCTCCGTGGGCACTCCTTCTCTCGTGAGTTCCGCAAAGCGATTTGCAATTGTTACAACCAGTGGATGTTTTGCAGTAGTAAATGGAGTTTGCCAGTTTAGGTAGGTCAGGTCATGGTATTCCATGAGGATATTTGTTATCAGATCATCACCAAGTTCATTTTTTATTCGAACTGGCATCACAGTTCCCTGCCGCAACCCACGACTATCATAATTTGATGTGGAGAGAAAAGCTTCTTTGTCATTAATTATTATTCCATATCCCGCCGGTAGATTCAACTTTCTATCATTTCTTTTGAAAAACCGGCAATTCGATGCATCAATTATTGAAATAAATGATAATTTTATCGAATCAAGCCATTGACATTTTTTTATTGCAATTTTTAAGGCATCCATTTCCGTTGGGAACAATTCTCCAGTTCGATAACAAACGATTCGAGATGGTTTTTCAGAATCGACGATATCGTGGATTCTTGTTAATAAATTATCAAACCAAATTACATCGATTGTTCTTTTTTGTTGGGGGGTTGCAAACACTTTCCAAGTTATTTTTGCTCCGTGGGAGTCATGCATCACTGTAGCGCATTTACTGATTTTACCTTCATACGGATTTTGACTGAAACCAATACCCAAGAATAAGGATTTTTCTTTCGAGAGACCCCGCAGATGTTGCTAATGTCCATACGGCTTCATTTGTTTTCAATGCTTTAATAAAAATATTTAGAGCTGAGAAGCTTCATACCCGGAAAATTAGATGAAATTATTTTATCGAATGATGACATTTTAACAATTTGAAGTCTCGTACCAGTTTTGACAGGAAACATATTTTTTAACGAGTAATAAAATGACGAGTCATCCGGAATTATTGCAATTCCAATTGCATTGGAATTGTTTAACGGTTCAAATTCACGGACTTTATTTTCAAGAGCATTGAGGTTCGTTATCGAATCGAATTTTTTTATTTTTGCTCCTGGATTCTTGCTTATTGTGCCAAAATTAAAAATATTAAATGCTCGACTTATTGCGTCACAGAAAATATCAATTTGTCTGTCACTAATAGACACGTGAGTAAGGATATGAGTGATTACAAGATTTTTCTTCCCGCAAACAGGTCCAAATTCATGATTAAAGACATCCAAAGGATCAATACTAAACGCCCCTCTTGAAAATTCCAATAATGGTGGTGAAATCTGAACCGTTCCTTTAAATCCGTTTAGATCAATCAACGTTTTTAGAGAAGGAGAGTTTTCGATAATATTCAATTTAAAAAATTTTTCTGTATTTTCATCACGATATGACTTGAAACTAGAGAGATATTTTATTTTATTAAATCTTTCATCTAGGTCCTCATATCTCGGCTTTCGTTTTGGAACATTCCCGTAAGCCTGTTCAATAGAAAGTTTGTCGATATTTATCATTTCGGCTGGATAGGATAATGATCGGTTGAAGGCTTGAGTTATGATAATAGGTTGAATTATTTGAGATATTAGAATCCCATGTGTGTCTTCCCAGTATTCACAGTATGTTTTCATGCTATCTGGGATTTTTTCATGACTCAAATCTTTATCCCAGGCAAGATCTATAAAATTAATTCTCCTCCCAAAGGGAATTACTCTCAATTTTAATTTTTTGATCTTATCGATGATCGCATCTCTTGATGTTCCACTTTTTAAATTTACAGCTATGAATTGAAGTAAAGAATGAAGAATTGACTGATATGATTCGACGAAAACAAAAACCGTGTCGTTCTTGAGGTCGATGAAACTCAATTTTATTGCATCACATTCTAAATAACCGGAGTTTTCTTCATGCTGTTTGCAGTTTGAATAATTCGTGAAGGTAAATTGTCCAGAAGGTAAAAACCCAATTTTTCTTAATGCTTTCTCAACGAAATGATATAAAATTACATTATTCCATTGTGGTATTTTCCTTCGTTCAGTCGGATAACATTTTACAGATGATAGAATTGTGTTGAAAAATGAAATCGATTCAATTCTGATCGGACCTGTTACAAGAAGAGTATTTCCAGATCGCAAAACAATTATTGGAATGTTATACTGACGAGAAAGTTTGTTTTGCAAGTTTTTCTTTTCGTTCTCAAAGATTTTATTATCTTTTAGATGATCAGCAATGAGATTAAATTCGCTGGTGAAAAGTTGCTCTATATTGTGTTGAATTTTTATTAAAATTCCTAGCGGATGGACGGAATTCGGATCAACATTTCTCGTCTTATTTGCTTTCGCCTGCTGAAGTTTATTAAGGCGATCCCCAAGCATTCTAATATATTTAGGCTTTCCTTTGGAATTCGTATAATCTAAAATAGAATGTGTTAATCGATCATACTCTGATTCGCCTAGAAGGGTTCTTCCAATAGATTTGACTATTGTCGAGACCACGTGGAGTAACTTCGAATTCTTCCGATCTAGATTTCGATAAATAACCCTCTTCAATAAGATTTTCAAGTTCTTGATTGAATTCATCGTCAGAGATTATTTCTTCTTGAAATAAACTCAGAATAAGTCGGATATTACTCAAGGAGTCTAAAGAGATTGTGGTCTTGTTCTCAGAAATATTTGCAAATATGATCAAAATTTCCATTTTTTTATCCACAAAATCACCCTTTTAAATAATCTTTAATCTTAGATTCCGGGCAAACAGTCCCAAACTGGCAGCTAATGCATTTACGAGGTTCTGGAGAGGCAGGATAATTGTTCATCTCATAATTCAAATTCATCTGCTCGAAATCGTCGACAATCTTTTTTCTAATTGTTTCCAAAACTTCGTCGTTGAATTCAGTCTGTCGCATCATGCCAGTTTTCAAGTAGGCAAGCTCATTTCGAATCTGTATTGGCGTTTTCTGATAATATTGCATCGCCCAGAGTACATAAGTCCCAATCTGCAGATCACTTTCATATTCTTCATTATCTTGGCCAGTCTTCCAGTCCGTAAGTACAATTATATCATTTTTTGTTTTGCTAACATAATCCACTTTGACAGTAACTTCCACGTCGTTGATTTTGAATTTGTCAAAATCTTCATGTTTCAGGTATTCGAGATCTTTTAATTGGGGCCAGATAACACCAAAAAACATGCTAATTTTATCCTGGCCTTCGGCTCTAATTCTGTCAAAGAATTCATCATCTTTAGGAAGTCCATTAAAAAATTCAGTTATCATATCGCATGCCGTTTTTCGGTATTGCTCAACTCTTTGGACAAACTGAGATTTTGCTCCACCTTCGTTCAGATCTCTTCCGAGGTAATGTTGTCCAATCTGATTTTCGATAACGCCATGGATCAATAGTCCTTCTAACGCATATTTTGAATTAAGGTCCTTCAGCCGTTTTAATTTATAAGTATCGAAATCAGTGGACTCTTTTAGAGCAGTCCCAATATAGCGGTAATAAAAATTTCTTTTACATAAATCAAAAAGCCGGTGCTTGCTGTACGACCAAGTATTGTATTTGAAAAACCAGTTTTCGAAATTTACCATTGCATTGACTGTGAGTTTCCTATGACATTATAATTTCTGAAAAATTTTGGTAATAAAAATTGTTATTCTGAACTCGAAGAATGGTTAAAAAACTGATAAGATGTTCGTCTGTAGATGGATTATCAAACAATTTTCCAACTTTCAATATCTCCGGCCAATTGAGCGAATGGCTTAATTTTTCCACCAAGAACGGTCGCTCCAGTTAATCCCCATTCACTTATCCGATATTCATTATCAATGTAAACCCCATCGAGAAATGTTTCCGCAAAAGCACGATCTTTTGTTGGGTTTGGAGTTGTGCCCCATTCGGATTTCCAAATGCCGGGTTGGCTCTGCCTTCCTTTATCCGGTGTTGCGAAAACTACTTTCAAATCAGGTATTTTATCACGATATATCTTCGAGTAGAAAAGAGTTTCAGAAAACCGTCCATGAAGACTCAATTTACAACTAATTAATGCGATAGGATGATTGGTGTCAAGATCTTTTGCAACGAGATCCACATCACCCCAGTTCTTGTTGAATCCCCGAACAGGTATTGTAAAATGGTCTTTGAGATGCGGGTCCTTGAAAACTTCATTTCCATTCAATATTCGGATATTTTGCTTTTGAGTGGTAAACGAATCATTCAAGGAATTTTTCACATATAATTCAAATTTTGCACCTTCCCTGCTCACGGATGCTTGGCGCTCCTGATTTTGAGTTCGTTCGGGCATTGCTTGACACCATCTCGTGGAATGAATACTCTGTCAGAAACCTTTGTTTATATTTATACTAAAATAAACCTAATTGAAAAAAGACAAGCCCGGGTAGCAATCAATTCGGGTTATTCGTATTTGAAAAGGCCTTTGTCAATTTTGGTAATTTTTCCTTCTTTTGCCAGAGTCCTCATAATTTTTTCAAAAGCTTTGATTTCCATAACAGAATTTTTTTCACTCTCTTGTTTGATCCATTCTCCGACATCATCATAGGTAACGGATCGTGATGGATGATCTTTGAAATATTGGAAAATAATATCCGTTTGGGTTAAGCCGGTTTTCTTGCTTTTTGGTTTTGTTTTGGGCTGTGTGAAGTATTGTGAGATGCTGGTCTGTCCCATTCCGCCTTCTTTTTTCAGACGATCAAGCGCAATCTGACAATAGTGAGGATCGATATCAATTCCAATTCCTTTCCGGTCATTGAGGTAAGACGCAACAAGGGTTGTTCCACTTCCGAGGAAAGGATCTAAAACCGTATCTCCTTTGAAACTGAATAATTTCATACATCGCTTTGGCAATTCGACAGGGAACGGTGCAGGGTGTCCGATTTTCTTTTTACTCTCTCCGCTAAAAGACCAGAGCCCATTGGTCCAATCCAAAAAATCCTGTCGTAAAATATCTGATTCTTGAGAACCGCTTGTCTTCTTCCAGGTATTTTTTGTACAAAATGACAATTAATTCAACGGGTGCAATCACGTAGGGTGCAGAAGCACTCAACCATGAACCCCAGGCAGTCCGTCGTGAAATATTTCCTTCATTCCAGATGATAGTAGAATGATAATTAAAACCGATCTTTTTTGCAATCGTTGTTAAATCGGCACCAACACTCTGCTGGCCACCTTTATTTTTATCGAGAGGTATATTCAGACAGAATCTTCCATCATCTTTGAGCCACTTGTAGCAGCAGGTCATCCAGTCTTTACTGAACTCTTTGTATTTTTCGTAAGATATCTGATCATCGTGCGAATTATATTTGATATCAACATTATAGGGGGGCGATGTCACAACCAGATCAACAGAGTCGGGTTTGATAAGTTTGGTTTCGAAAATACTATCATTTATAATAAGAACCCGATCATTTTGAAAAAAGATCTCTTTTGGACTCAATACCCAACCTCAGGATCTATTGGATACGTCACTTAATTTAGTTATTCAGTTTGAGTTGCGTGAAAGTGATTATTGAGTTATGAGTTATCCAGTGTTTTTCCATAGTCATAGGACTACCTCGCGACATTTTTTCAACATGATTTCAACATGAATCGTTAACACAATTTATTTTCCAACACCCCCCCACCCTTATCCCCTCCAACACACAATTTTCAATTAAGTGAAAAACCATGTCCCACATCCTCATAGCCTACGCATCGAAGAACGGATCGACCGCTGAGATTGCGCAGGCGATAGGAAAGGAACTGCAGGCCGCCGGCCACGCTGCAGATGTCGCGGAGGTGGCGACCGTCGCATCGCTCGCGGGCTACCACGCGGTCGTCATCGGTGGGCCGATGTACATGGGAAGGATGGGTCGGGGATGTCGGGAAGTTCGTGAAACGGCACCGCGATAGTCTGGCGAAGGTGCCGGTCGCCGCGTTCACCGTGGGCCTTGCGGCGGTCTCGAAGGACCCGGCAGCGATGGCAAACGCGGAGAAGGCACTCCATGCATCCCTCGCCCCGCTCCAGCCGGTTGCCCGGACCGTGTTCGCCGCCGGCTGGACCCGGAAAAACTCTCGTGGTTCCAGAAGTGGATCACGAAGAAAGTAAAATCCCCGGTCGGCAACTTCCGCGACTGGGCCGCGATTGCTGCCTGGGAAGATGGGAGCGTGAAAAAGGGGAAAACCGCTCATAAGTACCGGGACATGAATCGGGCAATGAATACATTTTTTACTCAATTGAATACATTATGTATTCATGCTGGAAGCGCTCATCTCATCAAAAACCCGGGTGAAGCTCCTCATGCTCTTCCTGCTCAACCCGGGGAGCGAATTCTACATCCGCGAGATCGTCCGCACGACATCCGAGAATATCAATGCGGTGCGCCGGGAGCTCGCAAACCTCGAATCCTTCGGCCTCATTACCGGTCAGAAGAAAGGAAACCAGCAGTATTACACGGTCAATACCGGCCATTTCCTGTATCCTGATCTCCAGAAGATCGTGCTGAAGACAGAAGGGGTTGCCGGCATCATCAGGGACGCCATTGCCGGTGAGGAGATCACGTGCGTCTTCATCTATGGGTCGTTTGCAAAGGGGACCGCCGGTGAAAAAAGCGACATCGACCTCTTCATCGTGGGAACGGTGGAGGAGGATCGGCTCATCCCCATCATCCATTCCTGCGAGCGTGCCACCGGCCGGGAGATCAATTACACGCTCATGACCGCCCGGGAATTTACAAAGCGGAAGAAGGACAAGGATCCATTCGTAAGGAATGTAATGCAGGAAGAGAAGATCATGATAAGCGGAGCCTGTGATGATTGAAGATCCCGAATCCCGAAGGGATGAGAGAGGAGAAGACGAAGGTCTTCGACTCCTTGAACGGGAGGGCCTGATCAAAAGGCTCGGTCCCGAAAGAAAAAAAGTGAAGGATGCGATTGCACTGGCCCACCGTGATCTCAGCACAGCACGCACAATCCTCACTACGGATCATGACTGGGCATACACCATCGCGTATAACGCAGTTCTTCAGGCCGGCCGGGCACTGATGTTTTCCAAAGGGTACCGCCCGGACGGTGCGAACCAGCACATCTCCGTTGTAAAATTCGCTGAGCTCTTTCTGGATAACCAAGATGCAGTCATCTTCGACCGGATGCGACGCAAGCGCCACAGCTCGGTCTATGATACGGCCGGTTCCATTTCGGAAACGGAGGCGGAATCCGCGATCCGCCATGCGGAGGTCCTGATCCGGAAGATCGAAGATCTTCTCTAGAGTCCAATCGTAAACCTCACTCTTTTTTTCTACGCAAACGACAACCCGGATAAAAATCGCGGATGCTGAGGGAATTCACCGGCCGCAATAGTGCAGAGGACCCGACAGGGATCGCGGCCTCGGAGAAGGCACTCCGTGACGCCCTCGCCCCGCTGCAGCCGGTTGCCCGGACCGTGTTCGCCGGCAGGCTGGACCCTGAAAAACTCTCGTGGTTCCAGAACTGGATCACCAAGAAAGTAAAATCCCCGGTCGGGGACTTCCGCGACTGGGCGGCGATCGCGGCCTGGGCCCGGGACCTGCCCGGGAAGATGGGGATCTGAAACGGGGGAGCGGCTGCGGGACCGCACCATTCTCAGGATTCATCAGAATCCTTCTATATCCGAAGAATCGAGCGCAGCGAAATTCGAGGACGTGAAGGATTTATCAGAATCCTTCGAGTTCAGAAAAATCGAGTGCAGCAGGATTTGAGGACGTGAAGGATTCATCAGAATCCTTCGAAGTCAGAGATGTTCATCAGAATATCGAGGACAGGAAGAGTCCGTCAGGACTCTTCGAAGTCAGAGATGTTCATCAGAATATCGAGGACGTGAAGGATTCATCAGAATCCTTCTAAGTCAGTGCTGTCAAAAACCAGATAGCCATCGTCCCGCAACCGGGCCTTCCCTTCAATTGTCCCGGCAGAGAACAGCGCGTACTTCCGGTGGCGGTAATTGTCGGCACGCACGAGCTTTGACTTTGTTTTTAAGAGGGCGAGGAGTTTTTTAGCCTGCTGAAGACTGACATCCCCCCATTTGCATTCACCGAAGATAACGGTAGATGAATTATCGTCGACCGCCACGAGATCGATCTCGTCCTCCTTATACCACCAGTGGCCGGTACGGTATCCCGCCAGAACGACCCCGGCGTACTCGTCCCGCACGAACGCCTCGAACTGCCTGCCGAAGAACGGGTTGATGTCCGGGAGTACGGAACCGGGATGCCCCGTCTCGATCTCCTGCCTGCGAGGGAACACATAGCAGTACCAGAAATCAAAGACCCGGTCCCGGATGCGGTATATCCCCTGCCGTGGATTACCCAGAAGCGGCACCTCTTTTTCCACGAGCCCCAGCCGGATCATGGATTCGAGGTACGGGTACACATGGCGGGTGTCGAGACCGCAGAACTGGGCGATCGCTGTCGGGGCGGTGTTGCCAAGCGCAACCGCGTGGAGGACGGACTGGTACACCTCGAGCTCCCGGAACTCCTGCGAGAGGATAAAGTACGGTTCGTGGTAAAAGTACCCGTACCGGTTGAAAAACTCGGTTTTGTAAAATGAGTTGCAATCCTCATACGCGCCAGCCTTGAGAAGATACTCCGGCACACCTCCGATCGACAGGTACACTTTCAGGGTGTCAGAGAACGGGAAATGGAAAAACTTTCTCGCATCGGAGAACCGGAGCGGCCCGAGCAGCAGGTCACGCGTCCTCCGGCCATAGAGCGGGGATGTGGACGAGAGGGCAAGATCACTCATGAGCGAGAGTATCGACCCGGAGAGGAGAAGGCACCAGTCGGAGCCGGTGATACTCCGGTCCCAGGCTTTCTGGAGCGCAGAAAGAATGGAGGGGTCGTTCCGGATCAGGTACGTAAACTCATCGATCACAAGGTACGTCCTCCTGGTGAGCGGTTTTTGTGCGAGATAGGTAAAGAGCTGCTCCCACGTCCTGATATCCAGCCCGGCGAGGAGAGGATCGCCAAAATACTCCGCACACCGGGCCTTGAGCTGGGCTATCTGGATATGCGGGGATGCGTCCTCTGCGATATAGAGTATGCCAGGCTTGTCCCGGATAAATTCATCGATAAGCCGGGTCTTTCCGATCCGCCTCCGGCCGTAGAGGATGATGAGCCTCCCGCCGGCACTCTGCCACTCATGCTCAAGCAGCAGGCGCTCCTCCTCCCGGTCGATGAACTCTCTAATCATGATTAGGACTAATCACGATTAGGATTATTAATGTGTCGGTGGTTTCGGGTGCACCGGGATCGACCGCAGAGATTGCGCAGGCGATCGGGAAGGAACTGCAGGCCGCCGGCCACACCGCTGACGTCGCGGAGGTGGGGACGGTCGCATCGCTCGCGGGATACAACGCGGTCGTCATCGGGGGGCCGATGTACATGGGGAGGATGGTCGGCGACGTGGGGAAGTTCGTGAAACAGCACCGCAATGACCTCGCGAAGGTGCCGGTCGCCGGGTTCGTCGTCGGCCTTGCAAAAGTTATGAAGGACCCGGCAGCGATCGCGGCTTGGGCCCGGGACCTGCCCGGGAAGATGGGGATCTGAGAAATCAAGGCATCCAAAATCGTACTGACGGACAACCTCCTCCACAAGAGCTTTGATATAATTCCCTGAGCATATAATAAAACAACGAAAAATTCAGGAGAAGATGCTTATGGCAAAACCAATTGAGATCGGGCTTGTGCTCGAAGGCGATGATGCAATAGCGTTTCAGAAGGTACTCAGAGCATCCGACATTTACCCGTGAAGGCCTGAACCTTATGCGTGAAGCGAAGCGCGACGCAGAGCATGCCGGGCTTGACTGACGCGTGCTTTTAGAATGCTCTCCCCCATCCCTTTTGAAGAACTTGAATTTATCCTTCTGGACGCAGATCATGATTTGTCCGGGTTTCATTCATCTGAACCGGAACTTGATGAATTTTTAAAGGATGACGCACTCGTTAACCAGAACAACCTGATTTCTGTGACGCGGCTGGTTTTCTGGAAGGGGAACCTTGTCGGGTACTTCACCCTCATCAACGACAGCATCGAAGTAAGGGCTGTCGAAGAATGTGACCGCGAAGAGAGTTATCATTTCCGGAAGTATCCGGCCCTGAAGATTGCACGGCTGGCAACGCACAGTGAGTATGAGCGGTTCGGGGTCGGGCGGAGTATGCTGAGGAAGATCTTCACCATCTCCATCACACTCTCCCGATATGTCGGTTGCCGTATCATTACGGTGGATTCAAAGCACAGTGCCGTTGAGTTCTATAAAAAATTCTCATTCAAACAGGCAATCCGGACTCCGGGTGAAACCGTCCCGCTCTATCTCGATCTCAAGAATGCTCTCCAGCGGATTTCACCGGGATCGTGATGTTCTCTTTTAAAGACCATGTATCCCCGCATGCATTTTTTCTCATACATTTTCCGTCACCAGAGCCCACGGAGACCGGGTGTGTTTTGGCTGGGATTTAGGAGTGTTTGTCCGGAAGCGGGGATTGTAAGGACTTGATGGAGCGGATCGGTGTTCGGATCCGCCGTGAAATTCTTGGAGAGAACCGTGCAGGGTACGGCGAACAGATTGTGCACGCACTGAGTGCACAATTAAGACGTGAATTCCGGTGCGGTTTTTCTGTCACGAACCTCAGGAACTTCCGTCAGTTTTTCCTTGTCTTCCCCCGTGGCTGCTGCAAGGAAGAGATCCCTCCGGAGGAAATTGGCTACACCGTGTGTAGCGGATTGTCCTGGTCGCAAATATTTGCATCAATGAAAATGGTCGCGTCACTCCCGGACCCCGCAACCATCGGTCACGACTCCAGGGACGGATCAAAAATAATACGGCGGACCATTTCCGGATCCGAAAGAGAGATCTTTCCCCGCATCCGCTGGACCGGGGAGAGGTGCACCTCTTCATCACGGTCCGGCACTGACCGGGTCTTCGTGCGTGGTGCCACGACAGGAGTCCTGGGAACTCCCGTAATTCTCGCTTTCGTGCTCATGATAGTAAGGAGATATAAGCACCCGGAAAATATTAATCCCGCTATAGGCGGAAAGACCTGGGTTCCATAAAATCCAAGCCCGGGATTTTAGTTTCACTCTCTCCCCCTCCCCCTTATATTCAAGAAAAATCCACATACTCCATAACCAAAATGAAACTCATCCATATCGCCGACACCCACCTCGGCCTCGCTGCCTTCAATAGACTTGATCCCGAGTCCGGCATGAACCTCCGCGAGAAGCAAATTTACGACAACTTCCTGTCAGCGATAGATGTCATCATCCCCCAGAAACCCGACGTCCTCGTCCACGCCGGCGACCTCTTCGACACCGTCAAACCGAAGACCAAAGCTTATACAACAGTTTTAGAAGCACTCGAACGCCTCCACGCAGCCGGCATACCATTGGTGATAATCGCCGGCAACCACAGCATGGTCAAGACCCGGTACACGACCTCGCCGTTCGAAGTCCTGACGTACCACAAATCACAGATCACGGCCGCATACAAATTCCGGTACGAAAAAACAGAACTCGGCGACACGCTCTTCCACCTGATCCCCAATATGCTGAGACCGGAAGACTACCGCATAGCCTACGATGAGATCGAGCTCTCCGGCAAACACCACAACGTCCTTGTGACCCACGGCCTCGCCACGCAGATAAAAGACAAACGATTAGCCACAGTCGCGGAGCACGAGCTGGACAATACGATCCTCTCCGACCGTTTCGATTACATCGCGCTCGGCCACTACCACCGCCAGTGCCGGATCACGGACAACAGCTGGTACTCGGGCTCCACGGAGTACCTCACCTACGGCGAAATCGCGGACGAGAAGGGCGGGCTTCTCGTGGACCCGGGCAGGCATGAGGTGCGGCACCTCGAACTCCCGAAGACGCCGATGGCGGACCTCGGGACAGTCAGGTGTTCAGGCGTCCACCCCGGGGATATCACGGGGGAGATCATCGCCCGGGTAAAAAACAAAAACCTGCCGGAGTACGCGATGGCGCAGGTGACGCTCGACGGGCTCTCGCGGGAGCACGGGAAGGGGATCGACACGAAAGACCTTGTCGGTGTCCGCGAGCGCCTCCTCGACCTGAAGATCCGGGTGAAGTCGGAGGAGGAGGACCGGCCGGTCCCGCTCCAGCAGGACATCCGGATGATCGACTACCTGCAGGAATTTTCTGCGTTCGTCGAAAAACAGCAGAAGTATTCGGTAAAACAGAAAGAGTTTGTCAGTTCGCACGGCCGTACAATCATCCAGGCCGCCATGGAAAAACACCAGGAGGACGCTGAATGATCCACCCGGTTGGTTGGTCGCTCCAAACAGAGAGGTTCCCGGATTCATCTGCGGCATTTGTGAGCATCCCCACCCCCTTCGGGGGTCGCCGCGACGCCTCGTCGGGTCGCGGCTGGGCAATTATCAGGTTCTCTGTTTCCGTACTTGCCCCGCCGTGCCCCGTGAGGGGCCCTGAGGCGGGGAGCCCTCCCATTGATATCCAGACAAGGTTTTGTTCATGGATCCCGCCTGAGCCATCCGGATTCACACAAATTATCCAAGTGCAACCTCCCGGAGCACCGTCATGATCCTCGACCGGCTCGAACTCAGGAATTTCAAGCGGTTCCGTGATGTAGAGATCCATTTCAGGGACGGGATTACGGGCATACTCGGGAACAACGGCACCGGCAAGTCAAGCCTGGTCGAAGCAATCTTCTTTGCATTGTACGGTGTCAGGGCAACGGGCATATCCGGTGATTATATCCTGTCATCGTTTGCCGGTCCGAAGGAGAAGTGCGATGTCCGGCTCGACTTCCGGATTGGCGGCGACCGGTACGCAATCCATCGTACGTTCAGGAAAAAACCCGGGAAACCAGCTGATCACACCGTTTCATTCTATCATAATGGCAGAGAACGTGCACATGATGTGAGCCAGGTGGAAGAGGAGGTGAAGCGGACGATCGGGATGGGGCCGGTGGACTTCAAAAACACCATCTATGCCGCCCAGAAGGACCTCCTCACCCTTCTCGAGAACACGCCGGGGAAGCGGAAGGAGTGGTTCCAGAAAGCGCTCGGGATTGATTTTCTGAAATCTGAAAGTGATGAGATCCTGAAAGAACAGATCGAGGAAAAAAATGCCGGACTCCTGAGGAAGGAGGGCGAGCTTTCGGTCATGGCCGGCCGGCAGAGCGAAGAAGAACGTGCCCGGCTGGAGACTGCGATCCTGTCATCGCGTGCAGCGCTCGACGAGCACACGAAGAAACGCGACCTCCTTGTGGCAAAGAAGAAAAGGCTCGACACGGACGTAAAGCGCCTCACCGAGAAGAAGCTCACCTACAACCGTCTCACCGGCGAACAGCAGTCGCTCCGCACCGAGCGGGAGAAGGAGGCAGCCCACATCAGGAAACTCGAAGGTCTGCTGAACCTCATCGCGGAAGAGGAGACAGAATACCACCGCATCGAAAAGATGGCAGGGTCCTATGCGGCGGTCAGGGCAAACCTTGACGCGCTCCAGAAAAAGAAGGCCGAGCATGCAAGGCTCACCGGGGAACTCGGATTTGCGAAGCGGGAGATCTCGGACCTGGGCGCGAGAATCGAACGGCAGCGGGAGCAGATCAAAGCGCTCGATGCAGACGAGCAGAAGAAGGACGGACTCGTTACAAAAGTCCGGGCAGGGCTCGGTTCAGGAGAGATTGCGCCAGACCAGCTTGAACAGGCCGTCAGTTTCCGGCTTGCAGATATCAACAGGCAGAGCGGCACGCTCGCTACCAGGCTTGCACGCTACGAAGAGGAGCGGGAGAAGATCGCAGCCGACCAGAAGACGATCCGGGCGCCGGGGCTGATGGGATCTGCCCGCTCTGCCGGCAGAAGCTTGGCGCCCATTTTGGGGACATCGACGCGGAGTTCAACGCAAGACTGCAGGATCTTGCAGACAAGGCCGCTGCCGATCTCGGACGGCAGGAGAAACTCGGCAGAGAGAAGAACTCGATCGATGCGCTCAGACCATTGCTTGATTCCCTCCGTGCCATTGACGCAAAACTCCGGCAGCGTCCCGTGATCCTGGAGGAAACTGCCAGCCTTGAGTCAAAACTCGCGAGCCGGAAAGAGCAGCAGCAGCTCACCTGCGACTCCCTCGCGAGACTCGGCTACAACGATGCAGAGTTCCTTGCCCGCGAGAAGGAGGCCGCGGAAGTCCAGAACGTACAGCTCCGGTATAGCGAGGCTCGGGAAGAAGATTGGGGAGGCCGGCACCATGCGCCAGCAGCTTGCCGATCTCACGACAAAGATCGCAGAGCGGGACACCGGGCTCGCACGCCTCGCGGAGGAGATCGTGGCAGCGGCATTCAATCCGGACGAGATTGCGAAATGCGAGGCAGCCGTTCAGGAAATCGACCGGGCACTCCGCGACGTGGAGGTCGCCATCGAAGGAGCAACCAAGGATCTCCACTTCGCAGAGAAGGGAATTGTGGAATACAAAAAAACAGAAGCAGAGATCAAAGCCCTGCAGAAGCAGGCCGCAGAACTCAGGGACGAGATCGAGCTCCTGAAACTGACCCGGACGCTCATCGCAGAGTACGTGGTCTACCTCATGCAGGTCGTGCGGAGTCGGCTCGAGGGCGAGGTGAGCCGGATCATCGGCGAGATCACCGGCGGGAGGTACGAGCAGGTCCTCCTCGACGAGGACTTCAACCTCCTCGTCCGGGACGTGGACAACGATTACGCCATCGACCGCTTCAGCGGGGGCGAGCAGGACGACATCGCGGTCGCATTAAGAATAGCCCTCTCGCGCTACCTCGCCGAGCTCCACCAGGTGCACGAGAGCACGTTCCTGATCTTCGACGAGATCTTCGGGAGCCAGGACGAGGAGCGGAGGAACAACCTCCTCGTCGCCCTCCGGACGCAGGAGTCCCGCTTCCCCCAGATCCTCCTCATCTCCCACATCGCGGAGATCCAGGGCGAGTTCGCGAACACGCTGATGGTCGAGATGGGCACGGACAACGCGAGCAGGGTCAGGGAGGTGGCGTGATGGACAACCGTTCCTCGTACAAGGAGTCGGTGGTAAAGGCGCTCCGGAGGATCGCCGCCCACGTGCCGGACGATATCGTGCGGCAGTTCGCTGAAAAGAGCGGGATCCGGCGGGACGGCATCCACTCCATCGAACCCGGCCCGTCCGGCACCGTGAGCGCCGTGGACGGATCGAACGCAACGGTGCTGGACGGCGGGAGCGTCACCCTTGCCGCGATCCGGGCAGCCCGGACCACCTTCACCGGCAACGAGCGGGCCGGCCGGGCAGCAACCCCCCTTACGCTCGTCACGATCGGTCCCGGGCACCGGAATGCGGACTTCGACGAGCTCTTCCGGGAGTGTTTCGGCGACCTGCCGCACAAAGGCCTTGACAATGCCGACCCCGAGCGGGCCTCGGCAGTCCTCCGCGATACGCTGGAGTACTGGGTGGCGCAGCAGACCGCCGCCAGCCTGCCGGCAGGCTCGCTCCTGCTCCTCGACGGTGCGCTCCGGGTCTCAAGCCAGAACCACGAGCCGGTGCTGGCAGGCATTGTGAACACGGCAGCAGAACGCGGGGTGCTCCTTGCTGCCGTGGCGAAAAGGACCCGGGCGACGTGGGGCGGGGGACACCCGCTCCTTCCCGCGCTTGCCGGGCTTGTGGCAGAGTACGGCATTGCCGGCCCGTGGTGGACCCGGATCGACCCCCGCCTGATCGACCACACCGAGTACCGGCAGGGGCGGCACGGGGAGATCTTTGTCGCCTCTCTCCATCCCGGGGTGAGCCGGCCGCTGAAGATGGAGCTCCCGAAGGGGACAGACGACCGGACCGCGGCAGCGACCATGCAGGCCCTTGCCGCATGTGCGGGCGACGGGAGAATACCGGGATACCCCTACCCGCTCCTCGACGCCCACCGCACGGTTGAAATCACCGATGCGCTTGTCGACCAGATGCAGCAGGACCTGAGAGCCGGCTTTGTGAAGCAGGGGATCCTGCACCGGACATTTGAAGACCTGTTTGGAGATTTACATGATGAATTTGAACGATACTGAGAATGCAGACGCCACCAAGTTCCGGCTCATTGGCCGGAGCGTGCTTTCGTACCGGTTTATCGTCCCGCATGCGGAGAACCTTTTTGTCGGCGACATCCTGAAGATCACCGATACCGCCAAGGGCTACTCTTTCTATGCCAAGGTCAGCGACCTTATCCACGAGTCCAACTTCGCGGACGAGAAGTGGGACACCCGCCCGTTCTCCGAGCACTTCTACGGGCTGGGCGAGGACGTCTTCATCGGGGTCGAGGCGGTCCCGCTCGGGTTCGTGGACGGGAACGGGGTATTCCGGAAGCCCCGCACCGTCCCGACAAAATTCTCGCAGGTCACTCTACCCGAAGCGGGTGACTTTGCGTTCCTGACGAAAGTGATGGGAGACATCGAGGTCGGCGTGATGCGGACCGGGCAGGGGGTTTTGAAAGACGTCCCGGTCAAGATCCACAGCAAAGTCCTGCCCCAGCACATGGGCGTCTTTGCCACCACCGGCATGGGCAAGTCCAACTTCATGAAGACCTTCTGCGCCTCCTGCATGAAGGTGCAGCAGTTCGGCCTCCTGATGGTCGACCCGCACGGCGAGTACGTCCGGGGAGGGCAGTCGAGCACCGGGGAGCGGACGCTCGGGCTCGTCCACTACACGGCCGGAAGGGACGGCCTCGCGGTCTTCACCATCAGCGAGGCGGACCGGAAGAAGTACGGTCTTTCCAGCCTCTGGCTCGACTACGACGACTTCCGGATGACCGACCTTGCCCTCCTCTACGACCTCTCGCAGGCCCAGCGGGACGCAATCGAGTCGCTCGAGGAGTTTGAGGGCAAAGAGATCATCCCGTTCTTCCTGCAGGCGAACGTCGACACGCTCCCGGATGCCGTGAAGGCGGGCACGTACGCCGGCCCGTTCCCGGCCATTGCGGAGAAGCTGGCAGCATTCCACCCGGGCACGCTCGGGGTGATCCAGCGCCGGATCCGGAACATCGTGAGCGGCAACCGGAAGTTCTTCCGCGAGTCCGGCTCGTCCGTAACGGAGATCCTCCGGCACCTCCACGACAACAAGGTCGTCCTGATCGACATCCCCCGGATGGGCGAGCGGAGCGAACTCTTCGTCCTCTCGATGATCACGCGGAGGATCATGCAGGCCCACCGGAAGTCCGCGGAGGAGTTCGGGACGGAGACCGAACCGGTGGAGCAGAAGAAGGTGCTGATCACGATCGAGGAGGCGCAACGGGTGCTCAGCGCCGGCGGCTCCTCTACCCAGATCTTCCGCGAGTGCGCGATGGAAGGGCGGAAGTTCGGCGTCGGCCTCTGCGTCATCACCCAGCAGCCGAAGAACGTGGACCCGAAGGTGCTCGCCCAGATCAACACCTTCGTGGTGATGGGCCTCGGCGACCGGGGCGACCGGGAGATCCTCATGGGCAGCGCCAAGCAGGACCTCTCGAAGATGGAGATCGAGATCCAGACCCTCGACCGGGGTGAGGCCATCATCTCTACAATCGGCATCCCGTTCCCGGTCAGCACCCGCATCCACTATTACGAGGACTATATCGCCGGGCTCAACCTCGTGAAGAACAAGCGGATAACAGACGACCTTACCCCCGGGTTTTCCTGAAAAAACAGCACAACCCTTTTTTCCCTCCGGCAAAATATTAAATCGACCAGTTTTTAAGGCCCGGAACAAAAAACAATCCTGTATAGTGGTGATTTACATGGAATACGGAAAAATGCTAGGTGAAGCCTTCGGGTATGCAAAGGAAGGTCTTGTCGGAAAATGGAAGAGATGGGTGCTGCTGCTGGTCGCGACGATCCTGCTGGCCCTGCCCCTGCTCGGGTACAAGCTGAAGATCTTCCGCGGGGAAAAACCGGCCCCGGAGGTCACCGGCTGGGCAACCCTGTTCATCGATGGGATCAAGCTTTTCATTATCGGACTCATCTACGCGATCCCGATTATCATCATAGCCTTCATAGCTATTGCACCGGTCGTTATGGCGGCGATCTCCGGAAACCGGGCCGCGGCAATGGCGGCGGTCGGCGGGTTCCTCATCGGCATCGTTATCCTCTATATTGTAGCCTTTATCATCGCCCTGTTCGAAGCCATCGGGATCATCCGGTTCGCCCGGACGGGCAGCATGGGCGAGGCCTTCAACTTCGGCGCGATCCTTGCAACGATCGGGAAGATCGGCTGGCTCTCCTACATCGTCGCCCTCATCCTCATGATCGTCATCATCGGCATCGTAGAAGTCATCTGCATGGCTATCCCGTTTGTAGGATTCCTCATCCTGTTCATCCTCATACCCTTCATCGTCCTCTTCGAGGCGCGCTACCTCTGCCAGGTCTATGACAGCGCAGGGACTGCGTAACTTTTTTGCCGGCTGACGGCGGGGCGGCCGCCCGAAGACCGGAACCTTTTTGCCCCTGTCTCCCGATGGAAGATGGGAAATGAGCATGGCAACTCTTATCGTCTACTACTCATGGAAAGGGCACACCGAAAAGGTCGCGACGGCCCTCGCGAAGCTCCTGGACGCGGAGCTGGTCCGGATTGAGCCGGCCCGGGAGAGCGGCATCGCGGGCAACGCGCTGAAAGCCTTCTTTGGCATGAGATCGGCCATCAGGCCGGTGAAGAGCGATCTCTCCGGCACGGACACCCTCGTCATCGCGAGCCCGGTCTGGGCCGGGAAGGTGCCCCCGTTCGTGAACGAGTACCTCGCCTCGGTCACGGGCGGGAACGGGAAGCCGTTCCACGTCCTCGTGGAGATGGGCGGCCGCGGCGACGCAACCGCGATCGTCGTGGTCCGGAAGGCGCTCGAAAAGAAGGGGATGAGGTTCGTCTCGTCCGCGTCCACCATCGAGAAGGATGTGGACGGGGGATCGTTTGCGGGGACGCTGGAGAAGTTCGCCGGCGGGATCCGGCGCTGACGGACCGGGACCCGGGGAACGTTCCGGGATCGGCCTCACGTCACCCGGGTCAGCGCGCCGGTCGCGAGGTCGTAGTAGAGGCCGTGGACTTCCACCCGCTTCTCGTCCACTGCCTTCTTCAGGAGCGGGTAGGTGGAGAGGTGCTCCAGCTGGAGGCGCACGTTCTCCTGCTCGATCAGGCGGTACCGCGCCTCCTGCTCCGGAATGGTCTCCGGGAGCTTGATCTTCCTGTCCACGCGCTCCTTCGCCTCGCGGGCATTGTTCAGCCAGAGGGGGATGTACGCGTCCGTGCTCTCCTTATCAAGCGCCCGGATCGCCCCGCAGTTCGAGTGCCCGCAGACGACCACGTCGCTCACCTCCAGGTGCACCACCGCGTATTCCAGCACGGTTGCAAAGTTCCAGTCATGGATCGGGACGATGTTCCCGATGTTCCGCTGGATGAAGAGCTCGCCGGCCCGGGCCTGGGTGATGTGCCCGGTCTGGAGCCGCGAGTCCGAGCACCCGATCCAGAGCGTCGTCGGGTGCTGGCTGCCGGCCAGTCCCCGGTAATAATCGATATTTGTGGTGAAATCCGATTCCCGGAACCTCAGGTTCCCCAACAGCAGCTTCTCGATCATGCCACACACCTCAGAGAGTATCCGCACGGCGGCGCCCGGCCGGCCCACGCATAACCGATAGTGGGACTGGGGTGAAAAGAAGGTTTCGGAAATGATTTGCGCTGTCCCTTTCGGCAAGTGCGGAAATATGGGCCAAGAGGGTCCGTTCAAGATTCGTGAAAATTGGTTAATAGTGTAAAATTCGGGAGTGTCCCCCGTCTCAGGGCCTCTCCGAGGCGTCGAATTCCGCAGGAATGAGACGGGAGAAGAACCATCAGGTTCTTCGACTTGCCGAATCTCGTAAGAGAAGAGGCACGGCAGGGCACAAAGGTTTTCAGAATTTTTAGTCCCTGATCCGCCGCGGGGGCGAGTCGAAAATTCTTAATAGAATTTTCTTCAGCCAGCCGCCCCTGACCATTTGGTCATGGCTGGCTCCCCGTTGGGGGCAGCCGCAGGCTGTGGAGAAGATATCAATCTTCGACTGCGGCGGCGTTCATCCTGCCGTGAGAGTGGAGGTTTCAACCGGATCATCAATCTTCTTCCGGCTATACGCAGAGGAATAAAAAACTACGCGATATTCCGGAATCACGACGCCAGTTTCAGGGCGAAGTCCTTCAGGTGCAGGAGCCGGTCCCGGTCGGCCGGGGAGCGGTCCCAGGCTGCAGCATACAGGTAGAGGAGCGCATTGTACAGGGTCATACAGTATTCCTGCTCCCGGTCCTGCGCGGGGAGATCGGGATGCACAAACCGGACCGAATATTCCAGAAAGATCGCAAGGATTTTTAACACTTCCCGGAATACGATACTATATTCTGGAAATACCTGTTCCCGCTCCAGACAGAGTGTTCCATGCCATCAGCCAGACGTCATAACCAGACACCGGTAACACAGATATTCAGTTCTCTTACATCGGATCTTGGAATTGTTATTATCGTCGTACTGGTACTCGTTGCAGTCTACCTGATCGATACGATTACGCCTCTCGGAGAGCCGGTCTGGCTGCTCTATTTCATTCCCCTCGTCCTGTCCTTCTGGTCGAGCAGGTACTATGCAATTCCCACGGTCTGTGCCGTAACCCTGCTCTTTCTGGTCGGCGGTCTTCTCGTCTCGCCCCAGGGAGTGGCGGTATCCCAGGCAATTCTCTACCGGTTCGCGTTCTTCCTCGCCTTCATCAGCGCGTCGATCATCCTCTGGGCGATACGCCGGCAGCAGATTCTCGAAGAGAACATAGCCTGGTAAATTTCGCCAGAACGGCGGCACTCCCACCGGAAAAGAGGAGACGCCACGGGGGGATCCCTGCTGGTTTCATCTCGGGCAAGAGCAAGGGAGAACAAAAAACCGGAGGCGATCGGTGAGATGATGAACTGTGCGGCCGATCCTGAGGGCAGGGAGTTTCCAGGCTAATGGACCGTCACCGGCAGCCTGTCCGGTACAAATGAAAAATCAGTTCGTCTGCGTATTCCGCACACTATTTCATCGATACCCGGTCATTTCAACTTCCGGAAATTGTGAGGGCTTACCGGGTTTTTTGTCTCATTTCATGGAGGGTAGCCAGACTCCTGACGGAATGAAAACCCGGTCACCTGCTAAAGGCCGTCAAGAACGGCGGGACATGGATCAAACCAAACGTTGATAAACAGTAAGGTCGGTAAACACTTTGTCATTCAGTAATGCAGATCCGCTGTCCAGAGGTCTGGTAATGAGATGATACCAGGAGGGAATAATGGAAGAGCAATTCATCCCGGATAAAAAAACAGAAGGAGTTTTTTCGGAATGGGCATCTACCCAGAAAAATAATGATCTGACCCGGTTCTTCGAGAGCATCATCATGAACGCGAAGCTCTGGATGATGTTTCTTGATACCGGCAGGCGTGTCGTTATCTGGAACAGGGCAGCAGAGGAAATATCCGGTTATTCCGGCGGGGAAGTGCTGGGGAATACTGCAATCTGGAGATGGATTTATCCGGATGCCGGTTACCGCCGCGGGGTCACTGAGAAGATAGTGGAAAGCATCAGGAGCAAAAAAAACCTTGAGAATTTTGAGACCACAATTCGTACAAAGAACGGAGGTACGAGGAGAATCTCGTGGAATACCCGGGAACTTGCAGGGGATGACGGTAAGAGTGCAGGTTTTATTGTCATCGGGGATGACATAACGGCCATTGCCGAAGCAAAAAACGAGATTCACCGGTATGCCGAGTTCCAGAAGAGCGTGATAATCAACGCAAAACTCTGGATGACATTTCTTGATACCCATAATAATATCGTCATCTGGAACAAGGCGGCGGAGGAGATTACCGGATATTCCAGGGACGAGGTCATAGGAAGGAACGAGGTGTGGAAATGGCTTTACCCGGATATCGAGTACCGGAAGGAAGTCACAAGGAAGATCAGGGATATAATCCGGAATAACAAGGCACTGGAAAATTATGAGACACGGATCCGCACAAAAAGCGGCTTTACCCGGCATATCTCGTGGAACACCCGGGAACTGACCGGGGAAGACGGGACCCGTGCCGGGTATATTGTCGTAGGAAATGACATCACCGAGAAAGTCCTCGCCAAGAAGGAGATCAAAGAGAGCGAGGAACTGTTCCATGGCATCACGGACGGGGCCAGCGACGCCATCGCGCTTCTTGACCAGAACGGGATCATCAGGTATTGGAATCCGGCGGCAGAGAGACTGTTCGGCATGAATTCTGATAACGTTATGAGGAATAACTTCTTTTCCCTGTTCTCCCTTCAGCAATCCCGCGACATGGACAAATCCAATTTCCTGATCTTTTTCAGATCACACGGAGGCCCGTTCTCCCGATGTCCCTGCGAACTGCATATGCAGGGCAGCTCCGGAAAAGCAATTCATCTGGAGATGTCCTTGACATCCCTCCACTTCAAGGGCATCTGGAATGCACTCGGGATCTTCCGGGATATTACCGGCAGAGTCGAGGCCGAATACCGGGAACGTGAAATCCTGCTGAATGCTGTGCTGCAGGGTTCTCCCATCCCACAGTTCATGATCGATAAAAATCATGCTATCATCTTCTGGAACCGGGCCCTCGAAGAATATTCCGGGATTAAAGCGGATGACGTAATCGGGACCGACCAGCACTGGAGAGCGTTTTACGATGAAAAACGGCCATGCCTGGCTGACCTGGTTATCGACAATGCAATAGATGAGATCCCCCGGTGGTACGGGAAAAAATCCAGCAAATCGCGGCTGGTGGAAGGTGCTTATGAAGCCACGGATTTTTTCCCGAAACTGGGAAAAGAAGGAATATGGCTGTACTTCACCGCGGCGGTTATCAGGGACTCAGTGGGTAATGTTATCGGAGTACTGGAGACCCTTGAAGATGTTACAGATACCATGCTCTACAAACCGCGGTGACGCCGGATATGGTAGCCCATATCTCATATCCATCAAAAAAAAGGAATCATTCAGTTACGATCTTTGCTTTGAGTTTCCTTCTCTGTTTTTTCCGTTGAATCTCCAGAACACCATTTTTTAAAATGTCGCAGTTACTCCCTTCTCGGTGACCGTTTCGGGCAGCGGGACGGACAACCCGGCTCATAGAGCCAAACCTGCGCTCCTGCAGGTAATAGCCCTCCACCTCCATCATCATTCAGCACATGAGCCACACCGCAAAGTGCGTATTCCAAAACAGTTCAAAAGCATGGTTCCAGGTTTACCCGCTCACCTTTGTGTAGGCATTTGCCATCCGGGTCGCGATCGGGTCCCAGAGGAACTGCCTGTCCACCTTTGTTCTCCCCCGTCTTCCCTGGACCTGCGCACTCATGGGATCCTCTATCATGGTGCTGATCCCCCAGGCCAGCGATTCAGAATCCGGTTGCACCTTGATGCCGTTGACGAACGAGTCGATGTTCTCCGAGAGACCGCCGACATCGCAGGCAACAACGGGTTTCTCTGCGCTCCAAGCTTCAAGAAGCACAAGACCGAACGGCTCGTTCCTGCTCGGGATCACCACAAGATCGCATGCATTCAGGATGCGGATATACTCCGAATCCGGAATATAACCGACGAAATTCACCGGCAGGTCCCGTGCCCGCTCCTGGAGGAACTGTCGCATCCCCCCGTCACCGGCAACGATCACCTTTGCATCCCAGCGGTGCTGGCAGACCTTCCGGATCGCTTCGATGAACAGGTCCGGGCCCTTCTGGTAGGCCAGCCTGCCAATGAACAGGATCAGCGGGGCAAACGGGTGGATCCCGTAGGCCCGTTTCACCTCACCTGCATCGAGATAGGCACGGTACTGGCGCGGCACGATGCCATTCGGAACCACATCGCACTTCCAGTCGGGCACGTTATAGAGTTGCATAACCTCGTTTTTCATGACCGTGGAGACGGCGGTCACCCTCTTGGCAATCAGCCCGCCATACCACTCCTTGCCGGAGATCTCCCGGTACTCCCACCAGTCACCATACTGGTTGCCGTTCCTGCCGTATTCCGTAGAGTGGAACGTGAGGATGGTGTCCCGGTCCTGCAGCCGGTGGAGCGCCGGGATCGGGTGCCAGTCATGGAAGTGGAGGATATCAAATTTTTCATTCCTGTCGGACTGGTGGAACTGTTCCACCATCCCGTTGCTCATCTCCTCGCAGTACTGTACCGTATTACCACCATGGGGCCGGCAGTAATGGTACGAGACACTGTTGATTGTCTGGTCCGGAATCCATCCCCGGGTGAAGAAATGCACCTCGTGATTCTTAGCCAGGGTCTCGGCCAGGTTGGTAGCCGCATTTGCAAGGCCGCCCACCCGCTCGGCATACATCGACTCCCAGCAGAAGAACGCTACCTTAAGTGACTCCATAACAACTCCCTCCGCCCATTGATCACATCCAAAAGTTCCTGCCGGTCTGTATGGCCACTGACACCGGCGGCCAGTTTTTGATCGTCCAGCGTATGTTCGATCCAGTGCGCAATATCCCCCCGCTCCTGATGGTACGCGATCGAGTCGGCCGGCACCACCCGGAGCAGGTCACAGAACTGGTCAAGACTATACGCTGCATACCCCACGTACCCATTGGGCGAGGCGAAATGGAACGCCTCCTCCGGTGCCAGGGTCCGGAGCGTCTTTGCCGATCTCCGGTTCTTCATGACCCGGATGTTGCGTTTCTCAAAGTCGGCAAGGATTGCCATGTACGTCCTGAACGCATCCTCGGCTTCATGGTGGCTGAAGTAGTTGTGCACCTCGCCGCAGGTCCCGTACTTGGAGGCCATGTAATAGAAGTGGTCACTTGTCTGGAGATACCGCCAGATGGACTTGTCCTTGGCAAAGGCCGCCGCTTTCTGGACCGCCGAATAGGCCGTATGCTGCCGCTCGTTGCCCATCCAGGCCGATGCATCCTTCTCGATATCGGCCCACGAGATGGTAGTGGAGACATCGATAGTGCCGATCGGCGCATGTTGCAGCAGGGCATCTGCAGGGAGGACGGTCTTAACCCCCCGCTTCTCCAGTTCGGCGGGCAGGTAGGAGAGGAAGTTAAAGATCCCGGTCTCTTTCCAGAAGTGCTCCCCAAAGGTCTCGTAATCGAGGAAGATATTGACGAGTTCCCCGGATGTACCGGCAAGCCAGTCCGCATAGGTGTCTGCAGTCAGCGGGTACTTGTCCCAGCCCTGGTTACCGAACCGGAACGCAATATCGTCGGAGAGCTGGGTGTCGCGCAGGAGAACGGGCAGCTCGTTACAGGTATAGATATGGTGCGGGCTGCGCCAGCCGAGGATACGGTCCACACCCTCGGTAAAAACACCGGCATAGCCCATCTCTTTTACGTGGGTGGCGATCTGGTTGTTGAAGGTGAACTCGGTGTTCTCGAAGACCGTGGGGCGGATCTTAAAAAGATCGTACATCAGGTCCGCGTGCATCCCTGCCTGGTCGATAAATTCCGACTTGTCGCCAAAACAACCGGCAATGCTGTGATAATAGGTCTGCCCGAGCAGCTCGCAGTTCCGGTGACGGGCAACCTGGTCAAAGAGGGCGAGGACATCCGGCTGCCACTTTTCCAGTTGCTCGATCAGCGTCCCGGAGAGGGAGAACGCACAGTTGAACCCCTCGTCCAGTTTTTCGAGAATGATCTGCGTAGCGGGTACGTAACACTTTTCAGATACCCGGTCCAGCACTTCCCGGTTCAGTTCGTCAAAGTAAAGTTCAAACAATTCTTTTTTCTTCTTCTTCGGATCCGGTGAGAAGTGCCGGTTGAGCCGGAACGGCTGGTGCACCTCAAATCCTATACATACTTCTGGCATTTGATCTATTCCTCCACCTGTTTTTTCCCCTGAAGACAAACCGTCATGCCCTGACACTCCCGTTCAGGTCTCTTTTTCCACTGCTGATCAGCCCAGTTGTTTTTACCGGACTGAGCTGGCCCTTTAACCGATCATCCCGGTATCACCGGAATTCCCGAGGCGAGAATAAGTCTTACCTGCCATGGGTATTGATTAGGGATATGATAGGATCTGCCATGAGATTCAGATTTTGAGACAAATCCTGAAACATTATGGATGGAGGATCCGGCTCTTCCGGGATCACGAGAAGATGCATCCTGCACGTATCGAAAATTATATGAAATCGTGGGTTTAGTATGGCAGATATACCAAGAGATCGTTATCTATGGCGAGCGGCACCCTACCCCCGGATAGAGCACCAGATTCACCCGCACCTATTCAGGGATCCAGGACAGGGCTGACCAGTGCCGAGGTCGCTGACCTCCGAAGCCGGTACGGCTTCAACGATATCCCTGAAGAGAAGAAGCATCCGCTGCTCAAGTTCCTGTCCTATTTCTGGGGCCCGATCCCGTGGATGATCGAGGCTGCCGCTATCCTCTCGGCGGTTATTGCACACTGGGAGGACTTTGCCGTCATCCTCCTCCTGCTCATGACCAACGCGGTCGTCGGGTTTTTCCAGGAACGGAAAGCGGAGAATGCTATCGAACTTCTTAAAAAGCGGCTCGCCCCCAACGCCCGGGTTCTCCGGGACGGGACATGGCAGGAGATCCCGGCCCGCGAACTCGTGCCCGGGGATATCGTCCATATCCGGCTCGGCGACATCGTGCCGGCAGACGCGATACTGGGTACCGGGAAATACCTTCTTCTCGATGAATCGGCCCTGACCGGCGAATCCCTCCCGGTCGAGAAGAAGCCGGGCGACACCGTATTCTCCGGATCGATCGCACGCCAGGGCGAGATGGATGCGAGGGTCACGACCATCGGGGGAAATACCTACTTTGGCAAGACCGCCCGGCTTGTCCAGAATAAACCCCCGCGAAGCCATTTCCAGGCAGCGGTCGAGCGGATCGGGAACTATCTCATCATCCTTGCTATTGTTCTGGTCAGCATCGTTTTGATCGTTGCACTCTTACGATCCGCGTCCTTTCTCGACACCCTTCAGTTTGCCCTCATCTTGGTCGTAGCGGCGATTCCCGCAGCACTTCCCGCGGTAATGACGGTGACACTTGCCGCCGGGGCCGTGGCCCTTGCAAAAAAGGAGGCGATTGTCAGCCGGCTCACCGCCATCGAAGAGATGGCCGGCATGGATATTCTCTGTTCCGACAAAACCGGGACCATTACCCAGAATTCCATCAGCGTCGGAGATGTCAGGACCTTTCCCGGGGTTTCGGAACAGGACGTCGTTAGTGCAGCGGCACTGGCCTCCAGAAAAGAGAGCAATGATCCCATCGACATGGCGATTTTTTCACGGCATGACACTCTCACGACCCGGCCCGATACTGCCGGTTTTGAAATACTGGATTTTGTCCCCTTCGATCCGGTCGCGAAATTGTCCAAGGCTTCGATCCGGGAACGTTCGGGAAGATCGTTCGACGTGGCAAAGGGAGCTCCGCAGGCAATTGCGTCCCTTGCCGGGAATGACGGGGCTCTTGCCTCAACACTGGACGGGTGGGTAACCGGTTTTGCAGAGAAAGGGTTCCGGGCCCTCGGGGTGGCGAAGACCGATGACTCCGGGAAATGGCACTACCTTGGCCTGATCGGGCTTTTCGATCCACCCCGCGAGGATTCTGCAGCCACGATAGTTGAAGCAAAAAAACTCGGCGTGAACGTGAAGATGGTGACAGGGGATCACATCGCCATTGCACACGAGATCTCCGTGCAGGTCGGGCTTGGCACAAACATCCTTCCCCAGTCCGCATTCATTGCCGGTGACGGGGAAGAGACCCGTCACCAGCTGGAGGCTGCCGACGGGTTTGCACAGGTATTTCCGGAGAACAAGTTCCAGATCGTGAAAATCCTGCAGGAAGGCGACCACATTGTCGGCATGACCGGGGATGGCGTGAACGATGCGCCGGCACTCCGTGAGGCTGATGCCGGTATAGCGGTCGCCGGTGCTACCGATGCGGCAAAGGCTGCTGCGGATATTGTCTTAACAAAACCCGGGCTCTCGGTCATCATCGATGCAATTGAGCGGAGCCGGGAAATATTCCGGCGGATGGAAAATTATGCAGTTTACCGGATCGCCGAGACGGTCAGGGTCCTGATCTTCCTGACCCTCTGTATAGTCCTTCTGGATTTCTACCCGATTACTGCGCTCATGCTGGTCGTGCTGGCGATCCTGAACGACCTCCCGATCATGATGATCGCGTTCGACAACGCACCGGTCGCACCAAAGCCCGTACGCTGGCAGATGAACCGCATCCTGACTCTCGCAACTATCCTCGGGATTTTTGGGGTTGTCTCAAGCTTTATCCTCCTCTGGGTGGCAAGGGAATATTTCCACCTTGATGCCGGGGTCATCCAGACGCTCATCTTCCTCAAGCTTGCAGTCGCCGGTCACATGACCATTTATCTCGCCCGCACCGGCCAGCAGCATTTCTGGGAGCGCCCGTTTCCTTCGCTTGCTCTTTTTGGCACGGCTGAACTTACGCAGGTAGGAGCGACCCTCATCGCGATCTATGGGGTCTTCATCATGACGCCAATCGGATGGTCACTTGCACTTATTGTCTGGGGGTATGCACTGGCGGCCTTCCTGATCAGTGACCAGATCAAGGTCCGCTTATTCAGGAAGATCCACCCCTATTCATAACCTGGTTTATGAAGGGGATCTGAAATAACCGGCCGGAGGTTTCTCTCAATAATTAAATACAATCCCATGCTCAATACCCTGCTGAGGTAATGATAATGCCACCCGTCATCTTTGATGCGGGTATATTTCTCTATGAAATTATCAAAATAGTTGTTGCGTGTATTGCCGTTGTGCTGGCAATACTGTGGAAGAGGAATGAATTCCTCGCAGGCCTGATCTTCCTTTTCCTGTACACGATTCTCGACGCAGTAAATATTTTCTTCTCCACCCTTCTTCAAAGTTCATTCATCGATGCCTCACAATTCGGGTTCATTCTGCTTGCACTCATCTCATTCATCATCGGGATGTGGCAGTCAGTGAAGAAAAAACCGGTAGCCGGCTAAAGCCTGCCATTAATCAGCAAAACCCGGGGCAACAGAGTTTCTCCATTCTGAAAGCTCCCGCTCTGAATGAAAAGGTTCGATCTCCCTTCGTTGCATGCCCTGGCCAGGGAAAACTGTCCCGTCCAGATAACCTGATGGCCGATGAGATCAATAACATAGAATCTGGCAAAAAAATCCGCGGAATATCTGATGTTCTCTTTCCCCTCTGGTATCACGCCGACAAAACGAGTCCTCGTTATCGCAATAGTTGTAGGTGTCATTGCCGGTGTCGGGTCTCTTCTTTTTTATGAAGGGCTCAAATGGGGAACGGCATTTTTCATGGGGAATCTCCTGCAGTATGCCTATCCCCGGGAGGGGCAGACAGTGGCTGCGATCAGCCAGTGGTCCGAACCCCATTCCCTCCTGCTCCTGCTTCCCATCCTCTGTTTCGGGAGTTTGCTGACTGGCATACTCGTGACAAAGTACGCACCGGAGGCAGAAGGCCATGGCACTGATTCAGCGATCAAGGCATTCCACAGCGATGGCAGGATACGCAAACGGATTCCGGTCCTGAAAGCGGTCACGGCAATCCTCACCATCTCGACCGGGGGGAGTGCGGGAAGGGAAGGGCCGGCTGCCCAGATCTCTGCGGGTTTTGGATCCCTTGTCGCGGATATCCTCGGCCTCAGCCCCCGCGAGAGGAGAATTGCGCTCACGACCGGGATCGGTGCAGGGATTGGGACAATATTCAAGGCGCCCCTGGGAGGAGCAGTCCTCGCGGCAGAAGTCCTCTATACCCGGGATTTCGAATCCGAGGCAATCATCCCGGCATTCCTCGCCTCGGTTATCGGGTACGCAATCTTCGGGTTCTTCGAAGGGTATGACCCTATCTTTGCGCTCGGTCCGCTCTCTTGGAATGTCTGGCAGATCCCCCTGTTCCTCCTGCTCGGGGTCCTGTGTGCGGTGTTCGGTCTTCTCTATATCTTTGTCTTTTACTGGACCCGCGACCAGTGGACTGCCGTATTCAAACGTTACAATCTCCCGATGTACGTAAAACCGGTCTCAGGTTTTCTCCTTCTGGGTATACTCGTCATTGCACTTTCATTCATATCCCCGGAGGCAGAAATGCTCGGTCTTGCCGGCATGGGGACCGGCTACGGTTTTACCCAGCTCATGATCTATTCCATGGTCCCGCTCTCCGTGCTCCTGCTGCTGCCGTTTGTCAAGATCCTGACGACCTCCTTTACCCTCAGCTCGGGGGGGAGCGGGGGCGTTTTTGCACCGGGACTTACGATCGGTGCAGCAATCGGCGGGGCGCTCGGCATAATCCTGCACCTGCTTGCCCCGGCGTACGTCCCGATGGAATCGGTGCCGGTGTTTGTTGTTGTCGGTATGATCTCCCTCTTCGGGGCAGTAGCAAATGCCCCCATCGCGGTGTTGATCATGGTCGTCGAGATGGTCGGGAGCATCACGATCCTGATACCAGCTATGGCCGCGGTTGCCGTCTCAACCCTGTTAAAAGGGGAGAAGACCATTTTCCGGCAACAGGTGCCGACAAAAGCGCAGTCCGGCGCCCATCGCGGGGAATATGACCGGGAAACACTCGAACGGATCCTGGTCCGGGATGCAATGATCCCGCAGGAGGCAGTCATCACCCTCTCCCTGTCAGATGAGCCCGCAAAGGTCCTCGACCTCACCGCGACAACAGGACATTCCGGTTTTCCAGGTACTCGCGGACAATCGTCTTGCAGGGATCATCACGAACCGGGATGCACGCACTATCCGCACCGCGGAAGGAGGGGGGCCGGCCTTACGGCAGGTCATGACTCCGGCCCCGTTCGTTGTCAATCCGGAAGACACTCTTGAGGATGCAATCGCGATCATGGTAGGGCATGGCATCAATCATCTCCCTGTCGTGGCAAAAGAGTCGCCGGACCAGCTGGTCGGCTTTCTCACGAGGACCGATATCCTGAAAGCGTATGCCCGCTCAAGCCATTCGGCATCCTGCCGGAAACAAGATCAAGATCCCTGGCCACTGAAACCAATTTTATAGCTGCAGGACCAGAACCGGTCTTTTCGCAGTCAATACAAAAGAGGATGTCGTATTGGACCCAGAAACGTACTACCGGGGAAGGCCCCGGACAGGATTCTGGTTTTCCTTCTGGCCCAGTATCACTGCGTGAATAATTTCAGGGCAAAATCCTGGCATGCGAGAAGCCGGTCGCGATCCGCACCTGATCGGTTCCACGCCACCGCGTACAGGAGAAGCAGCGCATTATACAGGGTCGTATGGTATTCCTGCTCCTCGTCCCGGGAGACGGGGTCGGGGTTCGCGAGGAGCGACGAATATTCCGGACCGAATTTCAGATAGCGTTCCGGGGGATGGAGCGAGCGGTTCAGGTGAGCCGCCTGTTCGCTGACTACGGAAAAGGCGAGGATCAGAGGCTGTGCCTCGCCGGCAGGTCCCAGGTGCCGTATTGCCCGGTCTGCTTCCCGGGCAGCCTCCTCGTAATCTCCCCGGGCAAACCGGATGAACACTTCTCCCGCACTCTCTGCACCTCCCTGCGGCAGGGAAGAAAATGAGCCCTGCACCCGTTCCGCATAGGTCCTGAGGGACCCGGCAAGGACCGTGCCGTCCGGAACCGGTTCGTCCGAGGCGCCGAACCGGTATTTCAGCCGCACGAGGAGGATCGTGAGACCTGCAGCAAAGAGGAGCTGGAGCACGATCCCGGGCAGGTAGTCTGCCGGCACGATAAAGAAGATGAATGCATAGATCGGCGTTGTCAGCGAGACGATGTCTTTTTTCTGCCGTATCCAGGCAAGGTACGCGAGGATGCACGAGCCCAGGAGAGAGCCGATTGCAGCGTACTGGATGCCGAAATGAAAGCCCAGGCTCCAGATGAAGATCCCCGCAAGCGTCCCCCCAAATGACAGGACAGGGACCAGAGGTTCCAGGAATTTTGTCCCGGCACTCCTGGACTGCAGGCCGGCGTCAGTGCGGGTCATGGCAGGGGATGCGGAACATCAGGATTCTGGATATATTCGCGCTCATAACCAACTTCCGGACCGGAGATCAGGACTTCCCCTCAGACCGGGTATTTTTATCCCGTTTCCTGATCGAGACGCAGTTGACCACCGGGTCGCCGACAACCATGTACCTGCGGATGACGGATCCCAGAACTTCGACGAGATCATCCTTGCGGATATCTTCCGGGGGGCTCGTGAACATCTTCACCGGGATCTCCCCGGTCCGGTCCGCGACCATGAACTGGGGTCGGTTCAGGAACTGGAAACGGACACTCTCGACCACTCCTTCAATCTTCACGATCTTCCCGATCATCGACTCGTTGATCATCCGTATCCTGACCGGGCGTGCTTCACGTTCGTATACCGGTTCGAGCTCCGCATACTCTTTCCTGCTCAGGTAGTTGAGCGCCATCGGCATTACGAGGAGCAGGATAAGCGCGGGAAGCATCCAGTAGAGCTGGGAACGGACAGCGGGACTGGAGAAGGATGCTACGACGATGAGGAGGGCAAAGAAGACAAACACCACAATGACGAGGATCGAGATCTTTACGTCAACATTTCCGATCTTCATGAAAAAGAGTGTTTGTGGTAAATCTACTTCAGTGCTGCGATCTCTTTCCGGAACGCAACCCAGTAGAGTACACCGACAAAGAACATCCCGCCAACGATATTACCGATAGTGACGACGATAAGGTTGCTCGTCCACATGTTGACCCAGTTTACCGTGGTTGCGGTATTCGTCAGGCCCGCGGTCAGGATGCCGGCAGGGATGAAATACATGTTTGCAACCGAGTGCTCGAACCCGCTCGAGACGAAGGCCATGATCGGGAACCAGATGCCGAAGAACTTGCCGATCAGGTCATCGGCGCAGATGCCGAGCAGGATGGCCAGGTTGACGAGCCAGTTACAGGCCACTGCCTTGAGGAACGCAGACCACATGCCCATCATTCCCACATAACTGGTCTTTGCAACCGCGATCGCTATCGCCCTCGTTCCGAACGCGGTGATCGTTGCGGTGGTCGCCCCGGTTGTGGCATCCATGCCAAATGAGACGAACGGCCCGTTGGCCATGATATATGCCCAGACAATAGATCCGATGAAGTTACCGATATAGACCCAGATCCACAGGTTGATGACCTGCACCCAGCTCACCTTGTGCACGAACGCCGCCACCGGGGCGAGCATTGCGTCACCGGTGAAGAGTTCCGCGCCTGTCAGGACGATGATGATAAGCCCAACAGGGAACGTGGCTCCCAGGATCAACTGTGCGAACCCGGCACTTGACACACCAAATGCCAGGCCGGGTACGTCCTTGATCGCCGCTGCACTCGCAGCAATATTGGTACTGCATACCGTTGCAAGCGCACCGCCCATGGCGATAAAGGCGCCGGCGAGGAACCCGCGGAGGAGCATGTTCCATGCTGGCAGGCCTACCTTGTACTTTCCGGAGTCACCCGCTTTTGCGATGATTGCTACCGGAGGATGAAATGCCATTCTTTACACACCTCTGAAATGTCCACCTATACCAGCAACGTATTATATAACATCACGTATAGGCCAAAGTAACACTTTTTTGTGTAGTTATTAATAATTTTCGAATTGTTCGCCGATCGGACTGCAATACTGCAGAAAAAAAGCGAACCCCGTGCGGGGCAGGTCAATGATATTTCGTTGACTTTCACCGGAATCTGCCATACGTGGAAAAAACCGTATAAGAACCGCCGGAAAACGCGTATTCTCCGGAATTTTTTCCGGTCCGGGTCAGACGCGCAACCCCGGTGGAAAGCGGCATTGCCGGAAATTCCGGAAAAAACCGGAACGGTTGCCACCCGTCTTTCGCTGAAATGTCCGGACGATTCATTTCACCGGTTCAGCACTCCCCGTCTCCTGCCGGAAAAGAGAGATATATACGGGATAATCCCCCTGATAAGATCAATGAAGTGTTCAGCGATCAGCGGCCCGGTCTTTGAACAGCACAACCGGGAGGGCCATGTGGAGAGCCATGACCGCCTGGTCTCCATCATCAGGCGCCTGCCGGAGAACCTCCCGCTGATCGAACCCGTTGCCGCAGCCTGCGGGGAGATCGAACGCGTCCACGATCCGGGATACCTCGCATGGCTGAGGGGCCAGTGCCTGCAGCACACGGATTACGATTATGTCCGGGACACCGTGTACTCCGGGGGATATCTCGAACAGAACACCTTCATCTCCGGGTTCATCGACCAGAATACCTATATCAATCCTCACTCCTACGACGTGGCAACCTATGCGGCGGGATCCGCGGTCGCCGCGATGGAACGTGCACTCGACGGGACGAGCTGTTTTGCCCTCGTCCGTCCTCCCGGCCACCATGCTGCCGCGGCATGGGCGATGGGGTTCTGCCTCATGAACAATGTTGCGATCGCCGCTGCAAAAGCCTTAACCCTGGTCGACCGTGTCGCCATCATCGACTGGGACGTCCACCACGGCAACGGGACGCAGGATATTTTCTATGGCAGCGACCGCGTCCTCTACTGCTCGGTCCACCAGTCCGGTCTCTTCCCGCACACCGGGGCACTTGGAGAGACCGGCACCGGCGCCGGAAAAGGTTTTTCGGTGAATGCCCCCCTCCTGCCGGGCTCGGGCGGTGCTGATTATTCCTGCGTCTTTTCTGAAGTCTTCCTGCCATTACTCAAACGTATGAAGCCGGATCTGGTGATGGTCTCTGCAGGCCAGGATACCCTCTCGGACGACCCGGTCGGGGGTATGAACCTTGTGCCGGAAGACCTCGGGCATCTCACCGCCCTGCTGCTCGATTCAGGCTCGCAGCCGCTTGCCCTGGTACTGGAAGGGGGGTACGGCCCGTCCCACGGCGAGGCAGTACGGCATATTTTCCGGGCATTGCAGGGATCCCCCTGCAGGAAAGAGAGCGGGGACCCGTCCCGTCATACCTCTGAGATTGTGTCAAAACTCCGCAGCCTCCACCACCTGTAAGGAGGCAGGGACCGGCCCGGGATGCGGGGAGAACGGGTACGGGCAGAAACAACAAACCGTTAAACAAAAAAAGTCACGCGGAGAAGAGTCTCTATGGACAGAACTACGCGGGCCGTCCTTGTTCTGGGGCCCATCCTCACCATCGTATTCTTTTTTATCAATATCTATCTTGCCGGCTTCGTCTTCGTGATCTTCATCACCGTCCTGATGTCCCTGCTGATCATGCAGGATTCCACATCTCTTCCGGAGGTCACTGCGGCACTCAGCGAGGACGCAAAAACACTCATCCTTACCAACGTGGGAAGCGCAGCTGCGCACCGGATCCACGTCACGCTCGTGCCGGCGGATAAGGAGTTCGAGCTCCCGTCCCTCGGGGCGGATGAGTCCCACCGGCACCCGCTCGGAGGAATGATGACGGAACTGAAAGTGGTGATCCGGTTTGAGAATAGCCAGGGGCGGGAATTTTCGCAGTCGTTCCTGCTCTCGGCGCTGGGCAGGGATTACGACCCCCTGAAGCCCCTGATCCCCCTTTTCGGGTGGAAATGATCGTATTTTTCCGGTGGTGTGCGACCCCGGGGTTTTAAATAGCAGCATTTTCATAGATCCGAACCAGCGGGATCACGATGGAACTGCAAAGGAGACTGGAAAGGATATTCCGGGACGACCGGGCGTGGCTTCTTCTCCTGGCCCTTGCCACGGCAGTAAGCCTGACCTTCAACCTTTTCGGGCTGCTCTACCACGTCACCATCGTCGCCCCCCACCTCCTGTATTTCCCCATCATCATCGCATCGTACCGCTTCCCGCGGAGGGGGGTTCTGTTCGCCTCCTGCATCGGCCTCGTCTATGTTGTCATGGTCTGCCTGGTCCCGCCCCCGGCAGCGGGCGACATCATTTCGGCGGCAGCACGGTTCGTGGTCCTTGTTGCCATCGGCTGGGTAGTGGCGTACCTTTCCCTGAACCTGAAGGAACAGGAGGAGCGGTACCGCGGGCTGTTCGATCACTCCGAGGCAGGCTCATTCGTAGTCCGGCTCGACGGCCCCGTCCCGATCATCGAGGACGCCAATTTCCGGGGGGCGGAGATCCTCGGCACCCGTGCCGCGGAGATGGCGGGAGAACCCTTCCGGACGTTCTGGGACGACCCCGGTAACCTAGAGGAGTTCATCAGCGGGATCCGGAAGAACGGGGCCCGGTATTCCCACGAGGCCCGGCTGGTCAGGAAGGACGGGACGCATGTCGAGGGCATCCTCTCGGCCGGCGCGGTATCGGACTCGGGATTCATCGTGACGCTTGTGGACATCACGGACCGGAAACGCACCGAAGACGCGTTCCGGCAGGCCAACCGGGAGCTCAACCTCCTCTCGGGCGTCACCAGGAACGACCTGCTGGGCGTGACCGGGCGGCTGTCGGAGATGCTGAGATCGGGAAAAGAGCGGTGCCAGAGCCCCGAGGCCCGGGACCTCGCAGGCAGGCTGTGGGAGCCGGTGCGGTATATCCGGCGGCGCCTCGAGTTGACGAAATACTACCAGGACCTTGGAGTGGAAGAGCCGGTCTGGCACCATGTCCAGGAGGTCATCCTGAACGAGGTTTCCCGGCCAGACCCCGGGACGGTCTCGCTCAGGGTCTGGACCGAACGGCTGGAGGTCTACGCCGACCGGCTGCTGAAGAACGTCTTTTCCAACCTCCTCGACAACGCAGTGAGGCACGGGAAGGGTGCAACGGACATTGTCGTGACCTACCGGCTTGCGGGGGACGGGCTGGACCTAGTTGTCGAGGACAACGGCCCCGGCATCCCGGACACCGACAAGGAAGCGATCTTCGAGTACGGGTCGGAGAAGCACCCGGGCCTCGGCCTCTTCATCGACCGGGAGATCCTCGGGGTGACAGGGATCAGCATCACGGAGACCGGGGTACCGGGCAGCGGTGCGCGGTTTGAGATCCATATCCCCTCAGGAGCGTTCAGGATAGTATGACGGGTGAGGCAGGTGCACGGGAACTGAAAAGCGACGAGTTTGGGCTCGCCGAAAAACTCTGGGAGGACTACCACCAGACGAAAGGTGACCCATCGATCGACCGGGTATTCGGGGTCTTCTCCGGCAACGCCCTTGTCAGCGTCGCCCGCTGCCGGCGCCACCCGGACGGGTACGAGGTCGACGGGGTCTTCACTCCGGTGGACCTGAGGGGGCACGGGTACGCGAAGCTCGCGGTCGCCGCCCTTGTCGAGGCCTGCCACCATGATCTTCTCTACATGCACGCGGTCCTCGGGCTCGTCCCTTTTTACCGGGCGTTCGGGTTCGAATCCATCGATGAGAGCGGGCTGCCCCCCACGATCCGGGCGCGGTTCGCATTCGCCCTCGGGGAGATGGAAGGATCCAACGTCCACCCGATGAGGCGCGAACCGGGACTGAAGCTGGCGGAGTTCAGGGAGCTGCTCGAGGGATCCTTCAAGAAGGAAAACTGAAACCGGAACGGGTCAGGGTGAGGATGGATCCGCAAAGAAAAGCTTCGAAGGAGATCCTCTTTTAATGATTAAATCGCTTATAGCCGCCAACATTATGAGTGTGGCCCCCTCTCTCCCCCAGATGGGGAGGCAGCCCAAGGGGTGCACCCCCCCTTGACCCCCGTTTCAAGATATTTTCGTCAACCTTCTGAGAAACTATCGCGATACTGGGGATGCCCGAGTGGCGGGGGCGAAAGTCTGAAGGGTCCATCTGGACCCTGAAGACGTAGCCCCCAAGAGCGTCCTTAATGAAAGACAACGATTTTTCCAGAGCAAAAAAAGAAGATTTTGATTCAGTGTTTGGGAAGCGGGTTGAAGACGTTCTCGTAGATCATGTCGCTGCCGGTGTTGTGCAGCCGCTCGCGCTCCACCTTCTCCTCTGCGTATGCGAGGATCGGGAGCTCCATCGAGATACCCGGGGTATGGCCAAACATCTTCTCGAGTTCCACCTGCTGGGCGTGCATGAAGAGCGCGTTCGGGATCTCCGCCGGGCAGAGTTCCTGGCACTGGCCGCAGTTCACGCAGGACGGGGCGATGTGGGCGAAGCGGATGAGGTGGAACATGAAATTCGGGGGCACTTCGCCGGGAGTGACGTAGGACGGGTTCTTGGTGGTGCAGTCGACACAGTAGCAGATCGGGCAGGCCGAGATGCAGGAGTAGCACTTGATGCAGCGCGAGGTCTCGGCCATGATCTTCTTGAGCCGGTCCTTGCCTTCGCCGAGTGCCTCGAAATCTTTCTTGCGCCACTTGTCGCCGAGCTTCATCATTGCGCCCTCGACCTTGCCGCGGATGTCGAGACCCTTCGGATTTGCCGGCTCCGTTGCGAGGACGCCGGATTTTACTGCGCCGGAGAGGAGGTTTGCACCCTTCTCTGAGCAGACCTCCACGAACGTGGCCTTGCCGGCCTTCTCGCCGATGACACCCCAGTTCCCGCAGGCAAGGTCTGCTTGGCGGGGGACTTTCATCTTGCAGCGGCGGCAGTTGCTGCGCCGCCCGTAGCCGTGCTCTTCGAGCTCGTCCACGGAGATGCCCTTGTGGCCGCCCTCGTACTCGATGATGAACTGGCCCTTGTCGATCTCTTCCTTGTGGACCTTGTCCGGGTCGACGCCGTACTTGTCGGCGATCATCTTCCGGGCGAGGACCGGGCTGACCGAGCCACCGCAGTTGACCCCGATCATGACGATGTTGTCGAGGTTGATCTGCTTGCGCTTGGCCAGTTCGTAGAACGCCATCGCGTCGCAGCCCTTGACGGTGACACCGATCTTCATGGTCTCGGCGCCGTCAAGGTACTTCTTCACCAGTTTTGGCAGGAGGAGGGTACCGCAGTGGAGCGATCCTGCCGTCTTGGCGAGATCGGCCGCGTTCTTGACAAGGGTCGGCTTTGCATCGTAGAGATCCTTGCCCCGGGAGATGACGAGCACCGCGTCGACAGCCTTGGACTCGAGCGCGTGCTTCCAGAGCGCGGTGACCGCGCCACCGAGCTCGGCCTTCTTCTTGATCTCCGCATCGTTGGTCCATGCATAGAGCATGTCGCCTTTCTTTGCCATGTTATGCTCCCTCCGTTACTTTCTCGACTTTGACCGCCGCAGCCGCAAAAGTTGCCGGCATGGAGACGACACCCTTCTTGATGTCTGCGGTGACCTTCGCCTCGAGGACTGCGCTGCCGCCCTTGCCGGTCACCTTTACCGGTTGGCCGCTCGTGATCCCGAGGGCCTTTGCATCCTCCTTGTTGATGGAGACTGCGGGGTTTGGCCATTCGCGGACAATGGAGGCAGTGTTGACGGACAGGGTGCCCGTGGGCCACTGGGCGGCGACCATGAACGGGAACTCTGCGCTGACTGCTTCGCCTGCCTTGAAGTCAACTGCGGCGAAGGCTGCCTTGCCGTCCCTGGTCGCGAACTTGTCGGCATACAGGATCGCGGTGCCGAACGCCCCGCCTGCTGCCGGCCACTGGACGGCCTCAGGCTGCTCGAGCTTCGCGTAGGTGATGCCTGCATAGGCAGGGACTACCTTTGCAATCTCGTTGAAGATCGCCTCTGCGTCCTTGAAGGCGAACTCCTTCTCGTGGCCCATCGCTTTGGCGAGTTCGGCAACGATCTGCCAGTCTGCCCTGGAAGACCCGACCGGCTCGACTGCCTTTCGCACTCTCTGGACACGGCGCTCGGCGTTGGTGACGGTGCCGTCGCGCTCTGCAAAGGAGGCAGAGGGCAGGACAACGTTTGCCTTCGCTGCAGTCTCGGTCATGAAGAGGTCCTGGACAACAAGGAAGTCAAGCTTGCCGAGGGCATCAGTGACATGGGCGCCTGCGGAGGCGATGTTCTCGCCGACCACGTAGAGCGCCTTGATCTTGCCGGCTGCTGCCGCGTCGATCATGGCCGGGACGGTCAGGCCGCCCTCTCCGGGGACGGCACCGACATCGGCCGCTCCCTGGGCATTGCTCTTGCCGCGGAGGAGGTTGACACCGGAACCGGCCTTGCCGACATTGCCGGTCACGAGCTGGAGATTTGCAACTGCCCGGATAAGGTCTCCCGAGCCTGCCCCTGCGGAGGTGACGACTGCCGCGGGCTGGGCTGCTGCAAAGATCTCGGCTGCCCTGGTGACAGCGTCAGCGGATATACCGCAGATCTTGGCGACCGCGTCGGGGGTTGCGGAGGCAGCGGCTGCCTTGCACTTCTCGAAGTCCTTCGTCTTCTTTGCGATGAAGTCCTTGTCCTCCTTTCCGGCCCTGACGATCGCGCTGATGATGCCGTTGACCAATGCGACACCGGTGCCCGGGTTGCAGGCGATGTGAAGGTCGGCGATCTTTGCCGTTGCCGTGGTGCGGGCGTCGGCGACGATGATCTTTGCGCCGTTCTGCTGGGCGATGATCACCCTGCGGCCGGCAAGCGGGTTCTCCGCAAGCGGGTCGCTGCCCACGACAAGGATTGCCTTTGCCTCGCTCAGGTCGGCGAGGGAGTTGGTGGTTGCCCCGGCGCCGAAAGCGTCAGCGAGTCCCCTGACCGCGTCGGCATTGCAGCGGCGGCCGCAGTAGTCGATGTTGGCGGTCTTCAGCACGTTTGCCGCGAAGTTCTTCAAGACAAAAGAGTCCTCGTTGGTGTTCCGTGCGGAGGCGACAACACCGATTGCGTCTCCCTTGATAGCCTTGAACGCGGAGGCGATCTCCTTATACGCGTCTTCCCAGCTGGTCTCGACAAACTTCCCGTCCTTCCTGATCAGGGGGGTGGTGAGCCGCGCGGGGTTGTTGACAAACTCGAACGACTTGTTCCCGCGGATGCAGACCTTCCCCTCGTTGACCGGGTTACGGTGCCAGGGTGAGATCCCGGCAACGGTGCCGTCCCTGACGACAAGGTTGATCCCGCAGCCGTTGCCGCAATAGGGGCAGGTGCTTGGTACGTAATTGAAATCCATGTTCTGTCCTCGAACAAACAGGGTTCCACCTGATCGTATTTAATGTTACGTAAAACGTACATTAAATTGATGAATACCAGGGGGGTATATAAGCAAAACAATAGAGTTTTCTATGACAACCTGGACCGGTAAACCAGTTTGCATGCCGGCAAAAAGGAAAGAACGGTCAGGTTCCCTGAGTGCGCACCATGAGACCTCCCCGCATCCCGCCGATGGTCAGAGATCTGGTACAGACCACCATCTCCTCGTTAGACGGGATCGAATTCACCGGATTGTCCCGATGCCCGAAGTGCGGGGGACCGCTGCAGGGCTATGACACGAGACGGAAAAAATTTGCTGTGCTCATGGAGCACGACCAGGATTACATCGTCACCGTCCGCGTGAAAAGATTTACCTGTAAGACATGCTGCAACCTCTGTTATGCCGATGAGCCGTTTTATCCCGGTACCCGGATCGGGTCACCGGTCGTTGATATTTTTTCCACGCTCTCGACCACGATGCCACCCAGCCGGGCTGCCAGGGTGATCGATGCCCTGGGGATTGTCGTCGATCGCACAACCTGGCGGAATTACGCGGGACGGAATTTCGGGGATATCCCGACCGCGGACGTATTCGGGATGAGGCTCCCGTTCTCACTTCTCTCCCTCTCCACCCTCGCCGCCCGGATCCCGGAGGGGGGTCGCATCACGGGGGCAGAAGCGCTCGCTGCCTGTGGTTTCCCATCCGCACACAGGGCACGTCCTGACCGTCCTCCTGCGGCCGAAAAAGGGCGCAAGCGGGACGAAGAGGAAGACGAAGAAGAACGGCAGGCCCAGGTACCAGAGGAGTACGGTGACCGCAAGGGAGCCGGCGAGTAGGAGAAGGCTCAGCTTCCAGGATTTCATGGAGGTTCCCCGGTTGCGCTGCCGGGCGACAGGTTCATAGGCTTTTTTCCTTATTCTTGGCTTTGTTGAAATCCTATTTTTCTGATCATTTGCTTATACACTGCTGCGGTTATGAGGGTAACCCCCTCTCTCCCCCAGCGGGGGAGGCATCCCAAGGGGAGCATCCCCTTGACCCCCGTTTTTCGGGGTTTTCATCAACCTTCTGAGGAACTATCCCTATATGGGGGATGCCCGAGCGGCGGGGGCGGAAGCATGAAGTGCTGGAGCCCCCAAGAGCGACTGCATGTTTCTCTGAGGATTTCAACAGAGCCTTATTCTCTTTTTTCTTTATTCCCTATCCCGGAAAATATCCCGTCCCTCACCGCGATCTCCCGTACGGCAAACGCCGGCAGGGCATCGGCGGCAGGGCCCAGTTCCTGCGTGAGGTCGGCGCCGCCCAGTTCGCGGGCAAAAATCGGGGCCCCGATGCCCGCGACAATAATCTCCCGGGCACGGGAATCCTTTGCGACTTTTCTCACCTGGCCACACACCAGGTCCCGCTGGACATCCCAGAACTGCCGGGCGATCTCAACTGCTCCCTCCGCACCAATCTCATCGAGGTCGGCACAGACCACCCTGGCAAGCCTCCGCAGCGATGCTTCCCGGGACCTCTCCCGGTGATCCGGAGAATCGCAGGTGTATTGTCCTGGCGTGATATTCCCGAGGACGAGGTGGGCATCGGCGCTCGCGGCGAAATATTCTGTGCTGACCGGTGTCCAGACACCCTCAATATCCACGGACCGGAGGAGCGTGGCGATGTTCGTGCGGAGCATGCCGGTATACAGGAGATATCCCTTCTGGAGCCGCAGGAGATCGGTGAGGTCGTGCAGTTCCGGGAACCGCCCGAAGGGGATGATATCGGCCGTCGTGCTCCCGATGTCCAGCAGGACGGCGCCGGGGTGGCGTATCCTGAGGTAGTCCGCGGAGGCAAGCCAGTTGGCAGCCGCAAGGAACGGGGCTGCCCCATCGTGGAACCGGGCGTCCGTGCCATAGAACTTCGCCCGTGGAAAGGCAGCCTTCACGGCACCCACGATGAACGAGATCCCCTGCGCCTTGTTCTCAAAACAGTCGGCAAGCTCCCCGCTCATCACGACAGCCGCGGGATCGGCCGGCCCCTGCACGTAGCGCAGGAGGTAGTCCGTGACAGGCGCCTCCTCCCAGAGGGGGCAGTAGTGGAGGTGGACGCCATTTTTGTCAACAACCTTGAGATTCGCGCCCCCGACATCGATCCCGATCATCACTGCGTGACCTTCCCGTGCGTATCGAACCGGACGCTTCCCTTCAGGTGGACCTCAGCCGGCCCTTCGCCTTTCGAGGCTGAGATGAGGAGGTCGGCGATCTCCTCCTCCATACAGGCGGCAATCCCCACGAGGCTCGTCGTGATCCGCGGGTTCACGTCAACGACATAGACCTTGTCGGCGACCACGACATCAATCCCGCAATACCCCTGGCAGCCGAGCACCTCCGCCGCCTTTCTGGCCACGCCGGTAATCTCGTCTTCGCGGGCCGGGTGGACCGGCGTCTCCCCGCCAAGGTACCGGAATGACCCGTCCTCGGCCGTCCCGATGAGCTGCCGGTTGACCGCAAGGACAGCCGCGGGATTTCCCGTGAAGTAGAGGCAGGCGTCCCCGATGACGCGGTTTGAGACGATGCTGACCGAGAGGTGTTCTCCCTCGATGTACTCCTGCGCGAACTCCCCTTCGCCCGGTTCACCGTCCGACAGCCTGACTCCCTGCGAGCCGCAGCCTTTCACCGGTTTGATCACCCGCTTCCCTTTCCCCGCATCGCCGGGGACCGGGATGCCGTGGCTCCGCAGGACTTTGCCGGTCTGCACCTTGTTTGCGCAGAGGGCTGCCGTCATGAACCCGCAGCCGAGGTTGTAGGTGTGCTGCTCGAGAAGCATCGTATACTTTGCGAGCATCTCGTCCGGGGCGATCACGAGCCCCATGTCGCAGGCAGGGGCGAGGAGTTCGATCTCCGATGCAAAGTCACCGCTCCCGACAGGGACCGGTTCGTGGCCGCAGCGCGTGAAGCTCCGGGTAAGGACTTCGAGCATTGCCCTGCCCTCGCGGGCCAGGGCGGGGTCATGGGCAGTGGTGTATTCGGCAAGCAGGACCTTCATCCCCCGTACCTATGCTGTCTGGGAAAATTACCCTATCCGATCGGTGAACCCTCGCAGGGTTCCGTACCGTTCACGACCGGCCGCAGATAGATGAACGGGACTGGTCGTTGTGGGTGATGCGTGCGGATCCCCCTGCGAGAAGACCGGAAAGGAATAAGAGGGAGGTCTCCGACTTTATGTGTGGAGAAGAAGCCAGAGACGATGCATATGAGACCTTCCATCCTGCTGACCAATGACGACGGCGTGAGCTCGATCGGGCTCTGGGCGGCGTACGAAGCCCTCGTTCCCATCGCGGACGTGACGGTCGTCGCCCCGGCCACCCAGCAGAGCGCAGTCGGCAGGTCGATCTCAATCTTCGAGCCGCTGCGGGCAAACCAGGTCGTGCTGAACGGGGTGCCTGCATGGGCAGTGGCCGGCAAGCCGACCGACGCCGTGATCATCGGGCTTTACGCGCTCAAACTCAACCCGACGATGGTGGTGAGCGGGATCAATATCGGAGAGAACCTCTCGTTCGAGTCCATCATGACATCCGGGACGGTCGGGGCGGCACTGGAAGCCTCGAACCAGGGTGTCAAGGGCATCGCCTTCTCGCTTCAGGTCGAGGACCAGGGCGACAAGTTCGACGACCCCCGCACGCACGGCCAGAGTTTCGATGCGGCAAAGAAGATCGTACGCGACGTCGTCGATCGCGTGCTCGCGCACGGGTTCCCTCCCGATGCGGACGTGATCAACGTGAACATCCCTTCGAAGGTGAGAGGCGGTTACGAGGTGACCCGCCTTGCCCGGAAGCTCTTCCACACCGGCGTGGAAAAACGGCTCGACCCCCGCGGCCGCCCGTATTTCTGGATCAACGGCCCCCTCTTCACCGACGCCGGGGAGGGGACCGATGTCCATTCCGTCAGGGAAGGCAACGTCTCGATAACCCCGGTCACCCTCGACTGCACGGCTCACAGGGCCCACGAGGACACCAGGAAGATCTTTTTATCCTGACGCCCGGGCCCTGCCCGGAATCACCAGTTTTAATTATTCTCGCACCGATACGTATCACTTGCATGGATGAGAAAGTGAGGGCCCTTACGGCGGCAAAGAGCGCGGCCGGCTATCATGCCGCGGATATGGTGGAAGACGGCATGGTGATCGGGCTTGGGACCGGTTCGACCGTGTATTACATGATCGAGCGGCTCTCGTCCCGGGTCCGGGAAGGGCTGAAGATATCGGGGGTCCCCACATCCTACCAGACCGCCATGCGTGCCCGTGAATATGCCATCCCGCTGACCACGCTCGATGATAACCCGGTCATCGATATCGCAATTGACGGCGCCGATGAGGTCGGCCCCGGCCTGAACCTGATCAAGGGGCGCGGGGCCGCCCACACGCGGGAGAAATGCGTGGCGGCTGCCGCATTCCGGTTCGTCGTTATCGTTGACGAACAGAAAGTGGTTCCCCGGCTTGGTGCCCCGGTACCGGTGGAAGTGATCCCGTTTGCTGTCCGCCCGGTTATGACCCAGCTCAGGGGGTTCGGGTGCCGCCCGGTCATCCGCGAGGGGGCCAGAAAAGACGGCCCGGTCATAACGGACAACGGGAATTTTATCCTTGACTGCACGTTTGCAGAGATCACACGGCCCGCTGAGCTCGAAGCGGCAATTGCTTCCGTGCCGGGAGTTGTGGAGAGCGGACTCTTCACCGGCTTTGCAGACAAGACCACCGTGATCGTCGGTGGCGAAAAAAAGTGCAGGATTGTTACTTCAGCGGATGTAGTCCCGTAACTTCTGGACCAGGGCGAGCTGGTTGTTTGCTTCCTTCTTCTTCTCTTTCTCGATGTTGTCCATGATCTCCTGGATGGGTTTGGCCAGCTCGTAGATCTTGACCGGGCGCCCCTTGCTCTCAGCCTTGCTCTCCCTGCTCGAGATCCAGTTCTGCTCGATCAGGTAGCGCATCGCAATGCTGACTTCCGGCTGGCGGAGGTCGGTCCCGCGTTCGATGGCGCGTGATGTCGCCTCGGATGTGTTTGCAAGGAATACCAGCACCTTTGCAACATTCCGTTTCGTTCCGATCTCGATGAGGAGATTTGCAAACTCCTCTTCCTTTTCAGTAAAATACATTACGTTCTCTGTTCTCATGCATCACATCCAGATTTTTTAAACTACCTAGTATATATTTATTCAAATGAGGATATATAGGCTCCGTTATTGTCAGGCAATGGCCGGTTGTTTTATATATGATGAATCGGGGCAATATATGCATTATCATAATAGTTAAATAAAAAATAAAATTGGACCCCGGGAGGTAAACCTGCCGGGAACGATAATTACAGGAGACCGAGGCTGCGGAGGTCTGATAGGATCTTGACGACCGCTTTCTTCGCGTCGTCCGGTTCCTTGCCACCGGTGATGATCAGTTTGCCGGACCCGAAGAGGAGCACCACAACTTTCGGGTTGTCCAGACGGTAAACGAGACCCGGAAACTGTTCGGGCTCGTATTCGATCCGGTCGAGGTTGAAGCCAACCGCGATCTTGTTCAGGTTTATCGCGGTGGCAAGATCGGCCGAGGTGACGATGTTCTGGATCTTGTACTCCAGTTTCTTGGGGATGTCGATGCCCTGTTTCCGCAAGAGCCCGCCAAGGATGTTGAGCCCCTTGCTCAGGCTGTCGATGCTCTTTGCCCCGGTGAGCACCACTTTGCCCGACCCGAAAACAAGAGCCGCAATCTTGGGGTCCTGCATCCGGAGCACGACCCCCGGAAACCGCTTCTTGTTGTATTCGGCGTCCTTGATCTTGGATGCGAGCGCGGGTAGATCCAGGTAATCGGTCACCTTTGCGGAAGCGACAATGTTCTCGATCTTGAGGGAGTCCTCTGGTCTGACCTTCATATTTATAAATGCCACAAAACAGTATTTAAAAAGATGGGTCTTGATCCGGCCTTATTCTTCAAGAGTCGAGATGTCGCCCGGGTCCATACCCAGCTCCTGGGCCTTGAGCACCCGCCGCATGATCTTGCCGCTGCGGGTCTTGGGCAGGGACTGGACGAACTCGATCTCTGAGGGCATGGCGATGGGGCCGAGCGTTATCCGCACGTGGTAGAGCAACTCGTTTTTCAGCCGTTCGCCGGGAATGTGCCCGACCCGGAGGATCACAAACGCCTTGATGACATTTCCCTTCACAGGATCCGGTTTGCCGATGACCGCAGCCTCTGCGACAGCCTGGTGGGAGACGAGCGCACTCTCGACTTCGGCTGTCCCGATGTTGTGGCCCGCGACCACGATCAGGTCGTCGGCCCGCCCGAGGACCATGATGTAGCCCTCCTTGTTCCTGACCGCAAGGTCGCCGACTGCATAGCACCCGGGGATCGTTGTCCAGTCCTTCCTGTACCGGTCGTCGTCCTTGTATACGGTCCTGAGCATGGAAGGCCAGGGTTCCCGGATCACGAGAAAACCCCCGGTTCCGGGCGGGACAGAGTTCCCGTCTTTGTCCACGACATCGGCGACCACGCCGGGGACTGCCTTGCCCGCAAACCCCGGGTACATCGGTTCCCCGATCAGGGTTGTCACCATGTGCATGCCGGTCTCGGTCTGCCACCAGGTGTCCACGACCGGGCAGCGGTCCTTCCCGATGACGCGGTAGTACCACTCGAACGCCTCGGGGTTGAGTGGTTCGCCAACGGATCCGAGGATCCTCAGCGTGCTCAGGTTGTATTTACCCGGCCACTCCTCCCCGAGCTTCATGAACATCCGTATCGCTGTCGGCGCTGTGTAGAGGATCGTGACCCCGAACTCCTCGACCATCCGCCAGTAGACCCCGGGGTCGGGGAAATCGGGAGTGCTTTCGGTCATGATGATGGTCGCACCCACGGAAAGCGGGCCGTAGACCACGTAGGAATGCCCGGTGATCCAGCCCGGGTCCGCGGTACACCAGTAGACATCGGTGTCCTTGATGTCGAAGACGTTCTTTGTGGTGTAGTAGGTTCCGACCATGTACCCCCCGCACGTATGGACGATCCCTTTCGGAGCCCCGGTCGAGCCGCTGGTATACAGGATGAAGAGGGGGTCTTCCGCGTCCATGACCTCGGGTTCGCAGTCAGCCCCGGCGCCCGGATCATGTCGTAGAAGTCGACCTCCATCTCGCGGTGGATCTCGACCGGCTGGTGCTGCTCGCGCCGGAGAACGACGACGTGCTCGACGGTCTCGGCGTTGATGATCGCCTCCTCGATGATGTGCTTGAGCGGGATGGACTTGCCGCGCCGGAAGGTGACGTCGGCCGTGATGACAACCTTGGCTCCGGCTCCCGTGATCCTGCTGTTGAGCGCCGCTGCCCCGAACCCGCCGAAGACCACGCTGTGGACGACCCCGATGCGGGCGCAGGCAAGCATCGATATGATCTGCTCCGGCACCATCGGCATGTAGATGCAGACCCGGTCGCCTTTCCCGACCCCGAGTTTTTTGAGGCCGTTGGCAACCCGCATCACCTCGCGGTAGAGCTGGCGGTAGGTGTAGATCCGCTCGGTATCATCCTCGCCTCTCCAGATGAGCGCCACCTTGTTGCGCCGTGAGTTCTGCATGTGGCGGTCGAGGCAGTTGTAGGTGATGTTGGTCTTGCCGCCGGTGAACCAGCGGGCGTACGGGTAATTCCACTCCTTCACTTTGCGGTATGGGGAGAACCAGTGGAGCTCCCGTGCAATAGTGTCCCAGAACCGTTCCGGGTCCCGGAGGAAATCCCGGTATACCGTTGCATAGTCACCAACCCAGCTGTTCTGCTTGTAGGACGGGTCGGGCATGTAGTGCTTCTCGGTAAGTCTGACATCAAAGTCTTCGGTCATGCAAAACCCCGATTTACCATTATGAGTGATGAGTGGCGCAAATTAAGGGTTGCCCTTTTCCGCTGGCGAAAAGAGCGGGAACCCGACCCGTATAGTATACAACAGGAGCAGTCATTTTGTGTGTACGGCATCCTGTTTTAACGGCATTTTTGGTCTTCAAGGACCGTTTGAAATTATGGGAAGTATGATCCTGATACCATGAATCCCGTTCAGGCACAATTTAAAACAAAAAGTTATGGGAAAAAATTCAGTCGTACTGGCGCCAGGTGTGACCGCATTCGGTGCAGCGGAAGAAGCGGACTTCGCTTTCATCGGCTGCACGGAGTTGACGAAGCCACCAGATAGCAAGATTGTTCTCGCACTTGGGACACTTGATCTGGATGGTGGGCATGGTCTTTTCCTGGCCCTCCTCCTCAACGATCACAATCTCATTCTCACTGCGGTTTACCTTACGCTTCATCTGGTCAGCGCCTTCAATCTTCCGGATATACCCGCATTTCCGGCACTTCAGCTGGCCTGCAGATGACATCAGCATGGTTTTACATTCAGGACAGAACATCGGTATAGTATGCGCGACCATAGGAGATTAAGCCTCGTCTTGTGCGTGTCAGGCTCCCCGGAGAGTCCGGCGCCTCCGGAAAGCCGTTATCCTGTCCCGGAACCCGTCTTGAACTGTGCCCGTTCAGAATCCTTTTTTTGGTATTGGGTGAATAAATCCTATAATGATCGAGTATCTGGTCCTGATATCCTGTATCGGGTTTCTTGCGTTCCTCATACCCGGTCCCCACCGTAAATATGCGGCCATCATCGGCTGGGTTTTTATCGTATTGTCTCTCTTTGCCGAACTGCCGTTCTATTTCAGCGAGAATAATTTCATGTACCCGGTCATAGCGGCACTCTCGGTACCGTTCCTCGTCATCACGGCCCAGTACCTTATGGCCGATGACGAGCGGGTCATGCACCTGTCGCGGGCTGCCGCGGTGGCGTTCATCATCTACGCCCCGTTCGAATATATTCCTGTACTCGGCGACTGGCTCATCGGGGCGGTCGTCGGGCAGATCGTCTGGCTGCTCAACCTCCTCCATTTCAGCGTGAACCTTGCAGACTGGAACATCATCTCCCGTAACGGTTTCCGCGTGGAGATTATCCTCGCCTGCACCGGCATCCAGAGCATCGCCATCCTGCTCGGGGTATCGGCTGCCGTGCCAACGACGTTCCGGCAGAAAATACTGGCCTTCCTCATCGTCGCCCCGACCATCTATTTCCTGAACCTGTTAAGGAACGTCTTTGTCATCATGGCATACACGCAACAATGGTTCCCATATTACCCGGACATCGCCAGCAACGGCGAACTGGGTTACGAGAGTTTCTTCTGGGCGCACAATGTCATCGCAGAATTCCTCGCCCTCATCTGTCTCATCGTGATCGCCTACGGGCTGTTTACCATCATCCCGAACCTCGGGAAATTTGCTGAAGACCTCTACCAGATCTATTACGGCGAGGTCAGGAAAGCGTTCGGTAAAGGTACGTGATCCGCTGGAGTGCGGACAGGTTCGTGAAGACAGCGATGATGATGACCGAGGCCCAGATCAGGTTGAAGGCCCCGCCGAGGATCAGGACAAGGAGTGTCTCCGGCCTGCCGAAGAACCCGATCCCTTCGAGGGGGTCGTCGATCTTCCCCTCCACTTTTTCACGGTACCCGATCTCCGCGTAGACCACGGGCTTGATGAAGGTGTTCATCAGGGAGCCGATGATCGCAAATGCGACGACGGCAAAGTCGGCAGCGGGGGGCACCGGGAAAAATCCGCTCACGATCGGGATGCCGGCAAGCCCGACGCCGAGCAGGGCCAGCGCGTCCACGTACTTGTCAACGATCCAGTCAAAGACAGCCCCGAAATCGGTATGGGCACCGGTCTTCCGGGCAACGCTCCCGTCCACGAGGTCCAGGACGGCGGAGAGCAGGAGGAAGAGAGCCCCCGTAAGAAACTGCCGCTGCCAGAAGAGAACCGCACATGCGATACCGGCCGCGAGTGCGAGCAGCGATATCTGGTTGGGCGTTATCCTGAGCCTGACAAAGACGTCTGCGACCGGCTCAAGATTCCTGATAAACCGTGGCCGGAGTGCAGTAATATTCATAACTCAATTCATGGGTACATAAACCATTAATAGTTGCTCATCGGGCGCAGCGGGAGTACCGGGGATCTGCGCCGGGCGGTGGCCGCTAGCGTCACGTTATTTATGTTCCCCGTCCAATACAGGAGGCGAGAAGATCGGCAATGACAACCACACACGACCGCCCGCACGTGCTGATGATGTCGGAAATTACTGCGGACGGCAAGCTCACGCTCAAGAAAGGAGCATCCTCAAAGATCCTGATGAAATACATGGCACCCGAGACTGAGACCCTCCTGCACACCACCCGGGCCGAATATGATGCCATCATGGTCGGGGCCAACACTATCCGGATCGACAACTCGTTCCTCACGGTCCGGCTGGTGCCGGGGAAGAGCCCGCTCCGCGTCATCCCGTGCAGTATGGCCGATATCCCGCTCGATGCCAACGTGCTCGGGCCCGATGCGCCGACGGCAATCGCGGTCTGCGAAGCGGCCCCGCAGGAGCGGGTCGGAGCGATCAGGAAGAAAGGTGCCCACGTCATCGTTGCCGGAAAGACCCATGTCGAGCTCCCTCTGCTCCTGAAGATCCTCAGGGAAAAGTTCGGCGTGAAGAAGCTGATGATCGAAGGCGGGCCCACCCTGAACTGGCATATGCTGCACGACCGGCTCGTGGACGAGATCCGTCTCATCCACCTGCCGTTCATCGTCGGGGGTTCCGACACGCCATCGCTTGTCGGCGGGATGCACATCAACAGCGAAGACGAGATGATCCGGCTCAACCTGAAAAAATACTACATGTGCGGGAGCAACCTCGTCTCTGAATTCGATGTACTCTATGCCGGGGTATAACATGGACATGGATATCTGGCAACGTGCTGCAGGTCCTGCTCGCGTGGGACGCCGGCCGGCTATGAAATGGATTTTCGTCATCATCGTTTTCGTCATCGTCGTAACGGGAGCTGTCATCGCCGCCATGTATCTCACCCACCCGGAACGAACCGGTGGCGTGACCGTAGTCCGGATGGAAGGGACCATGGTCACCGGTCTGGTGGATGATGGCACCTCGATCGGAAGTGAGGTGGTGGGCAACAACCTGAGGTCGGCAGCTGATGACCCGATGACCGAGGCAATCGTCCTGCGGGTCGACAGCCCTGGCGGTTCACCTGCAGCTGCTGAGGAGATCATCCGCGACCTCGAATACGCAAAGACGAAAAAACCGGTCGTGGTCTCGATGGGAGATATGGCAACTTCAGCTGCGTATTATGTAAGTGCCCATGCGGACAGGATCTACGCGGATCCTGATACGTTCACGGCCGGGGTAGGGGTGATCTGGAGGTTCTCCGATATCAGCCGCTGGATGGAGAACGAAGGCTACAACACGAGCGTGGTAGAATCGGGCAACATGAAAGACATGGGCTCGGATTCGCGCCCCATGACTGCTAACGAGCAGGAATACGCCAGGCAGATCGTTGACGAAAGCTTCGAAGCGTTCATCACCGATGTTACCACCCAGCGCGTGATCGCACGCTCAGATATTGAGGACGGCAGGGTGATCCGGGGCGCCGACGCGGTGAAACTCAATATTGTCGACGAGCTGGGCAACCTCAACGATGCCATTGACGGCGCCAAGAGACTTGCGGAATCGCGCCGCTGACCACACGTCGTTCAGATCATCCGGACCGGGTCTGCCTTCATGAACTCGCGGCAGACCGTTGTCGCGTAGTGGCCGGGGGGCAGGGTGAATTTCAGCCGGACGCTGCTTCCCTCAAGGGCAGATTCGATCTCCGTTTTCAGCGCAATCGGCCGCCATGCGCCTTCGAACTTCGTGTGCACGAATGCTGAAGCGTGTCCGAAGTCCTCCGGGGTGATCGAATACCCTGCCAGGAGTTCCTCCATCACGCGCCCGCCTTCTGTTTTCGGATCCATCTTTTCTCTGCCGGGCATGAAGAGCGCAATGCTGCACCGTCCCCGCCGGATATGCAACGAGACCGCAGCAAGGTTTGATGTGGTAGCGGTATCAGTCCGCCCGTTGGCAAACAACAGCCGGTCTCCTGGCACGGGATCGCTGAGCCCGTATCCATCGTCAAACCGGAGGCTCAGGGCACAGTTGAAGAGGTACGACTGGAACGCGGAGACGAACATCGAGAGCAGCTTGGGCGGCAGTTCCCGGAGCGCCCCGCTATAATCGCCGGCATGGACGTGCAGGTGATGGAGCATGGCACGTTCATAGTTCATCTGGACCGGGAGACTGCGGAGCGCCGGCGCGGGGTCGCGGCTCTGGTAAAATTCCGACCGGATCGCTTTCACCGTGTCGGTCTCGGCGGGATAGGCAAGCCCGATGTAGGTCAGCACGGCCTGCTCAAAGTCGCCCCGCAGGATCCATTCCCCTACCTTGTGCGTGACCGGACGGATGGCGCCGAAGCGCTGGAGGCCGTAATAGTTGGGTACGCCGTCCCTGACCGTTTCCGTAATTTCCTGGATACGTTCCCCGGGATCGGGCGTATCAGGTTCGCGGATCACGAGGTCAAACCGGTTTCCCTGCAGGTCACCGAGCGACAGAGCCTCGTTCGCATTCCCGAGGGGTTCAAGGAGAATGTCCTTCAGCCGTACACCTGCAACCTGCTCAGCCGTGACATTGTAGATCGAGATCCGCTGGCTGGTCACGGCGTTCCGGTCCTTCGTACCCGCCCAGCCGATGCGCCGGTGGCTGATACCCAGCCGTTTTGCTACCTCTTTTACTGCGTGCTGGAGCTCCCAGTTGGTCTTGGTGAGGGTGCAGATCAGGTACGGCCCGCTCGTCCCCCCTTTCTCCGGCAGGGGGATCTCCTCTACCCGGAAGTCCCCGGGCACCGACCGCAGTCTCCCGCCGATCCCCTCGGCATCGCTCGCGTAGTACCGCATGCCGAGCTCGCGTTCAAGGGAGTAGGGGCTCTGGTTCATAAAAGAGAGAGAGCACCGGTGATTTTGTCGAGATCCTCGCTCTTCGCAGGGCCGAGGCCGAGGGCCGTGATTGTACCTGGAGGGATCTCGGTCATTCCTGCGTCCTGGATGAGCGATGTGGAGATGCCGGATCGTTCTGCGATGACCTTGAGTTCGAAGAGTGTCCGCTCGTCATTTGCCTTGAGCACCACTTTCTTCTGCCCTTCAGAGAGCCATGCTTTCTGCAGGGCCTTGTCCGCGCCGTTATACGCGCCGATGGAGGCGTGGCCGGCCTGGGCGCACCGTTTGCCGCAGCTCATCTTGATATCGTTCCTGATGATCAGGCACTGTTTGTAGCGGAATACGGGCTCGGGTACCATTCTTTTATTCTTGGTCGCTTCACGTCAAATAGGTATAGCACGACGCCATGTTCCGAGAAACGTTCCGGATCACGGATCCGCATTACAATCGCCTGCGACCGGTTTCTTGCCAGAACGATACGCCTGGATGGCCGGCGGCCATGATGCAGATGCGGGAAAGAACCGCCGGTTCTTCCCGGCACATGGTATCCGGGCTCCCGTACAAGAGTTGTATCCCTCCATTGCACACAGATCCCATGAATTTATTCGCTGCCGCCCGCTAACTAACCTGAGATCAGATGAGCGACGAAAAACGGGATTTCAATGCCGTGAACGGGGAGAAGCGCAACTTCGACTCCGTAGCAGCAACCTGGGACGAGAACCCGGGGCGGGTGAAGATGGCACAGGATGTCGCCCGGGCCATCCGCGAGACGATCGCGATCAGACCCGATATGGACGTGCTCGACTTCGGCTGCGGGACCGGGCTCTTAACCCTCGAGCTCCAGCCCGAAGTCCGTTCTGTCATTGCGGTTGACAGTTCGCAGGGAATGCTGGAAATTCTCGACAGGAAGATCTCCAGCCTGGGCCTGAAGAACGTGAAGACCCGGCTCATGGATCCTGACCGAGGGGATCTGCTCGAGGGGCAGTATGACCTGGTTGTCAGCAGCATGACATTCCACCACATCCTGGACATCCGCCCGCTGCTCGGGCAGTTTTCCCGGATTCTCAAACCTTCCGGGCTTCTCTGTGTTGCGGACCTTGATCCGGACGGCGGAGCATTCCATGATGACAATACCGGTGTCTTCCATGCCGGGTTCGACCGCTGCCTCCTGCGTAAACAACTGGAAGATGCAGGGTTTGAATCGGTCAGGAACCAGACCGCGGCAATTGTCCTGAAACCGGTGCCCGGCGGGGGGACGAGGGCGCTCACCGTCTTCCTGCTGACCGGGAAGAAACCGGAGAGAACGGCCGATCTGTTCCGGACGGGGCTAGGATAACCCCCTCACCCGGAAATTTCCGGCCCGGTCGCCCGGTTTCACGGTTTTTTCAGGAGGGTGAAGACCTCGAGGTCTGCGGCCGCCTGAGCAAGTTCGCGGGCGCTTCGTTCGACCGTAGGCCGGTACCGGGCCCGGTTCTGCAGGATCTTCTGCCTGATCTGGTTCAGGGACTCGATCCCGAGCCGAAGTTCCCGCTCGACCGGGCGCATCTTCGGCTGGAATCGGTGGATCAGGTTCTGACGGTCCGCCGGGTCGCAGCCCCTTGGAGGGATCAAACCTGAACCGCTCCTCCATCTGTGTGCGCCAGGACAGGAGTTCGTCCCGGTGAATATCGCCAAACTCGGTGATGCGCTGGAGGCTCCCCCGGTTGATGTCTGCCGCGGTCTCGATCCCAAACGACCTCAGCACCGCTTTCCGGTTTGCACCGATCCGGAGAAAGTTGTAGCTGTCGATGAAGCAGGTCCCGAGATACGCTGCAAGCTGCCGTTCCTTTGCCGTGTGCTGGAATGAGCCCCGGGCGACCGTATACTCTCTCTCAAGCGACGCGTACGTATTTTTGAGCCCCTGAAGCTTCGCCAGCTTGACACGGTAGGCTTCATCGCCCGCCTCCGCGGTCCACTTCTTCCGGATCAGGTCCCAGCGGTAGCGGGCACTTTCAAACACCGTCCGCCGCCTTCTCTTCTCCGCTGCCTCCTTTCCCGGGAAGAGGAGAAGGACGGCAGCAACGACCCCGACTGCTGCGATGATCCCGTAGTCTGTGGAGATGCTGCTTGCGAGGACAAGCCCGCACCAGATCGCGAGCACCAATCCTGTAACCAGCCGGACTTTCGTGAAGAAAAACGATCGTTCCAGATCCGGGGGCAGGGGGACCGGAACGGGATGGGACTGGTCCGGGGAGATGACCGGGAGCGGACCGGGCGGCGGAAATGCAGTGACTTTCTTCCATTCGGCAACCAGGTCGAATTTGGAGACTGCATCCGGGCTCAGGAAGAGGAACGCCCCGGACTCCTGCTCGAGCCGGCACCATGGGCAGGAGGAGAGACCGGAGAGATGCACGTGTCCCGAATCGGCACTGCACCGCTTCAGCTTCCGTTCCAGCGAGTCGAGCGCTGTCCACCACTCCCCTGCAGAGGGGCGGTCCTTCCCGTGGGACTGGCAAAACGCCTGCTCGAAGAGGCGAGCCACCTCCGGCGGGACGACAGCGAGACCCACCGAATTCGGCGGGGGCGACATCTGCCTTTTTGGTGCATCCCGGCCGAACGCGAAGCGGTACTCTGCGATCGCCCGTTCTATCGGCATGTCCTCCCTGCCGGAATAGACTCCGGCAAACGGGTGCCTGCCCATGAACAGGAGCTGGAAGATCAAGATGGCAAGGCCGAAATTGTCATGGTTCTTCGACCGCTCGATACGGAAATCTTTCGAGTTCTGGATCTCCGGCGGGGTGAACTGGGCCACCCCGACCTCGCAGTAATAGACGGTGGCGGAAGCCCGCACCTGAACCGAGTCGCAATCGATGAGGGTGACGCAGGCATGGTTGCTGACCAGGATATTTCCTTCATTAACGTCCCCGATCACGTACCCGTAATGGTGCATCACGTCGAACGCGGCCGCGAGGTTCTTTGCAGCCCGGACCAGGAATTTCCAGTCAGCGGTCGGGAAGATGAGTTTCCGGTGCGTTGGCCCGTATACCGTGTGGACCGGCTCGCTATCCGTCACCTTGGGCATCAGAAAACCGCAGACCGGCCCGTCCGGCCCGTCATAGACAAGGTCGACCGGCCAGGCGGAGATCTCCTCGAGTTCCTCGTTGCACCCCTGGACCATCAGCCGGAGTTTCTCCTGCTTCTGCATGCTGAGCGGCTTGTGGTAGATCTTTGCCACATAGCGCTGGCCCTGCCCGATATCGTACACGTCGCCCTCCCCCCGCTCCCGACCTTTTTCCCGGGCAGGATCCTCCTGCCATGGCAATCGAAGAACGAACGACCTTTTTCCTTCATTGGGATCACGGGACGTGGGCAGCGAGGACCAGCGTTTTATCGTCATCGGTCCGCTCATTGACGTCGCTGCGGGACAGGAACCCATCGAGCTGGGCGGAAAGGTCCGGCAGCCGGTTTCCCGAATGGGCCCGTACCGCAGCGAACAGGGGGCGGAAAAAACCCTCGTGGGCAGCCTTTTTCGAGAACGAGAGGACGAGGTTCTGCAGACCGTCTGTGAACAGCGCGACCTCTTCCGGCAGAAAATCCTTCCGGGATATCTCCAGGTGCTTCAGGAACGATTCATCCGTGACAAAAAAGGTGGTATTGGCATATTCCCCCTGGTCCGGCCAGAAAACGACTTGGTACTCATCGCGTTCCTTCATGACAATGGCCCCGTCCCCGATCTGGAAGCAGATCGCCTGCCCGTTGCCGATCACGCTGCCGATCAGGGTACACGCATACTCCCGGACCGGTGCTCCCGATGCAGCGGCCTGTGCCACGATTGCCCCCCGGGCAGAGCAGATCCAGTCCCTGACGTCCGCGTCCGTTATGGGGTGGATCTCCCCCGCCACCCTGATCGTCTTCATTATGGACTCATAAGCGGTATCGCAGGCAGTCCTTGCCCCCTCACCGCCGCACCTCGTGCTCCCGGCCCCGTCTGCTACGAGACCGATGAAAAACTCCCGGTCCGAGATCTGGACTGCGCCGGCACGGCAGTAGTCCTGGCCCGGTTCGTTCCGGTCCAGATGTGTTCTTCCGGTCACGGATGAAGCAGTGTATTTCCAGCTCATATCTCGCTCCAACCTGACGGTGGAGCGAGCAGAATTTTGTCCCCGGGGTTGCTGCGGGAGGCGGACTTCATGGAGTTCGAGAGCCACTGGAAGAACTCCCGGAACTTCAGGCCCTGGAGCCTGAGCGGTTCTCTCACCGAGATCTGCCGGAGCACCTTCATATCCGCGTTCTGGACTCCGATGGCAAAAAATGCGAAGGACTTTGTGTTCTCCCCTTCGCGGACCATTGACGCAGCATGCTGCCACTTGTCGGTTGGCGAGCCGTCCGTGATCAGGAAGATCCACGGGCGGTAGAAGGAGATGCCGTTTGAGCGGTACTCCTCCTTGCGCTTCCGGACGAGGTCGATCCCCATGGTTATTGCTTCGCCGAGCGGCGTGTCCCCCTCGGCAACGAGCGTCGGATCGAGGAAAAAATCGGCGGTGCTGAAGTTGCTGATGATCCTGACGGGGCCAAAGGAGATGAGTGCCACCTCGACCCGTTTGACCGCAAGGGAATCGGACTGGAGCTCTTCGTAGAACGCGCGGATCCCGGCATTCAGTTCCTCTATGGGACGCCCTGCCATGGAACCGGACGTGTCCAGCAACAGGAGGCAGGGGCAGCGGGGTTCGGGATTTTCTGCAAAGGTGACGGGCCCGAGGGGCTGCTGATCAAGGAGTGGGGTATCGTTCAATGGTGTTCACCTCTCACTATCCGGAGCACTGGTAGTGGATAACGTTCATTAGATCTTTCCCGTATTTTTGGTTATACATTTGTATTGCGGAAAGGGAGAGCGCGAATCCCTGGTACCGCAAATCCCTGCACAGTACTTGGTTGCCAGTCAACTGCCCTGCCGAGACCCTGCCTTGTTCCGGGCCGCTGGCCGCTATCGCCACGTTCATATATTCTCTTCAGGAATATTCCCGGTATGGAAACAGAAGACCCGGCAGGTGGCAGTGACGGGACGATCATATGCGTCGAGAGCCTCGAACATGCCTATGGGGACTTCAGGGCAGTCGACGGTATCAGCTTCTCGGTAAGGAGGGGGGAGATCTTCTCGTTCCTCGGGCCGAACGGCGCGGGCAAGAGCACCGCGATCAACGTGCTCATCACGCTGCTCGCCCTGCAGAAGGGACGCGCGACAATCGCCGGGTACGACGTCACGAAAGAGCCGCAGAAAGTCCGGGAATCGATCGGCATCGTCTTCCAGGACATCACCCTCGACCGGGACATGACTGTCTGGGAACTGCTGGAATTCCATGGGAGGCTCTATACCATGCCGGCCGGGGAGCGGCGGAAACGGATTGACGAACTCCTGAAACTGGTCCAGCTTGAATCGAAGCGCAACGAGCTCACCAAGAGACTGAGCGGGGGGATGAAACGCAGGCTCGAGATCGCCCGCGGCCTGATGACCCGCCCGAAAGTCCTCTTCCTCGATGAACCGACCATCGGTCTCGACCCGCAGACCAGGATGCGCATGTGGGAGTACATCAAGGGCGTCAACCGGGAAGGGACCACCATCTTCCTTACGACCCATTACATGGACGAGGCAGACCAGCTCTCGGACCGGATCAGCATCATCGACCACGGGAAGATCATCATCACGGGGACATCCTGGGAACTGAAGAATACGCTCGGGCAGGACCTGATCTACCTCGAGACGGACAACGACGAGGCCGCCCTTGGACTCCTGAAGGATTTGCCACCGGTCAGGGACATCAAGGCCAAGACGCGGGGGTTCACCCTGATGGTGAACGAGGACGGGACGAAAGTGCTGCCCGGCATCATCGACACCCTCCGCAATGCCGGCATCGAGATCTCCACCATCAACCTGAAGAAGCCGTCCATGGACGACGTCTTCGTCTTCTATACCGGAAAAGAGATCCGGGACGAAGGGCAGGCTCCCGCACGCCCGAGGTTCATGCGGGCCGGGGGGCGGTGAGATGCCGTACGGGTTTACCACCATCTACTGGCGCGACATGATCCGCTTTGTCCGGTTCAAGACACTGCTGGTCTCCTCCCTCCTGCAGCCGGCGCTCTGGCTGGCCTTCTTCGGGATCGCCATGTCAAGTAATTTTGACCGGCTCATGGCAGGGATGCCGGTACCCGCGGGGGTGCACGCGGTAGGCTACCTCACCTTCATGGGAGCGGGCATCATCGCGATGACCACGCTCTTCACCAGCCTCTTCGGCGGCATTGTCATCCTGTTTGACAAGAACTGGGGGCTCATGCGGGAGATCCTCGCAAGCCCGATGAACCGGAACCACATCATCTTCGGGATCGGGCTCTCCGGAGTGACCAAGTCCTTCATCCAGGCCATCATCATCATGGTTTTCGGCATCCTGATCGGTGCTGCATTTTTCTCCGGGTATACCGCAGTCCAAGTCGTCATGGGGGTTCTCGGCATCCTCGCGTTCGTCGGCATGTTCGCCCTCGGGTTCCTCTTCCTCTCGGCAGCAATCGCCATCTCGATGGAGAGCCCTGAGGGGCTCCAGGGCGTCATCACTCTCCTGACCATGCCGATATTCTTTGCCAGCAACGCCCTCTACCCTATTGACGCGTTCCCCGAGATCCTGAAAATCATCTCGGTTTATAACCCGATGACCCTGCTCATCACCGGCATCCGGTACTTTGCGATCGGCCCGGACTTTGTCGCGCTCGGGAAGCACTATATGTTTACGACTGCCGATATCGTGGTCTCGTTTGCCGGGCTCACGGTCTTCACCGGGATCACATTCCTGCTGGCATGGTGGCGGTTCAAAAAAGCGGTGGTAACGTAAACCGGAGAACGGGATTTTTGGCTCTGTTGAAATCCTCAGAAAAACATGCAGTCGCTCTTGGGGGTGACGAACCTCACGAAACGTGAGGTGAGGCTGGAGAAGAACGCATCAGCGTTCTTCGACCCTCCGCAGTCGAAGAATTCTGGCGAATTCTTCTCCACTGCCTTCGGCAGTCCCCGCCGCTAGGGCATCCCCCATATTAGGATAGTTCCTCAGAAGGTTGATGGAAAACCCGAAAAAACGGGGTCGAAGATTTACTTTGTAAATCTTCTCCTCTTCGAGGTCTGAAGACCTCTCAGAGATTCAAGGGGATGGTCCCCTTGCGTTGCCTTCCCCTACTGGGGAGACCGCTGTTCCCGCTGGGAAGAGCGGGCTGGAGAAGAACCGACAGGTTCTTCGACTTGAGAGAGGGGGTCACTCTCCTAACCGCAGAGTACAAGGCAAATGATTAGAAAAATAGGGTTTCGACAAAGCCGAATTTTCAAATCCGGCAGCCGGACCGGCATTCCCGGACACCCGGAAGGAACCCGTCCGTGAGCGGGTGAACAACCGTTACGAATCATTCAATACCATTGTGGAAGAATTCTGATCATCGATCGGAGCAGGAATGGCGCACGTGCTGGTATCGCCTCTGAACTGGGGCCTGGGTCACGCGACCCGGGACATCCCCGTCATCCACAGCCTCCTCCGGCACAACCACGACGTGACCATCGCGGCCTGCGGGAATGCCCGGGCCGTACTGGAGAATGAGTTCCCGGACCTTGCGGTCATCGAGTTCCCTGACTACCCGGTCCCCTACAGTTCGAGCAGGTTTTTTCTCCCGAAATTCTTCGCTTCTTTCCCCCTGATGCTGAAGGCGATCTCCGATGAGCGGAAAAACCTCGTAAAGATTCTGGAGAAGGACCGCTATGACCTCATCATCAGCGACAACCGCTTGGGGGTCTATTCTCCGGAGATTCCATCGGTCTTCATAACCCACCAGCTCCACTACCACCTCCCCCTCGCCTTCTGGCCGGTCGAGCTCCTCGCAGTCGAAGCAAATGGCTACCACCACGAGAAGTTCCGGCACATCATTGTTCCCGACAGCCCGCCGGGCCCTGCGGCACTCGCGGGAAAACTGTCCCGCCCCGGTACAGAAGCAACGATCGGGAGGGCCTACTTTGCCGGTATCCTCACCGGCATGCACCGGCGGGAACTGCCGACGGACCTGGACTACCTGGTGCTGATATCCGGGCCGGAGCCCCAGAGGCAGCGGCTCGAGGAGATCCTCATGCCGCAGATAAACGATCTCCCGGGAAAACGGGTGGTGCTTCTCGGCAGCCCGAGGAACACCCGGGAACGTGAGCAGTCCGGTGACTGTACCATAATCAGCTACGCATCTACCGGAGAGAAGGAGTCCCTCATGAACCGGGCACGCACGATCATCTGCCGGTCCGGGTACACTTCCATGATGGAGATTGCGGAACTGGACAAAAAACGGGCCCTCCTGATCCCGACACCGGGCCAGACCGAACAGGAATACCTCTCATCCTATTATGAGAAGAACGGCTGGTTCCATTCCGTAAGCCAGTACCACCTCCGGCTTGCTGAAGATATCAGTGCCACACGGAACTACAACGGGTTTCCTGCCATTCCCGGCACCCGTGAGAATGTCGAACGGCTGTATGACGACATCCTGGCACAGTATCTCGGGCGGTGACGTTCTTGAGCGCGCTCCGTTATCCCGGTCATCAGGCACGACGGGGGGTGGGACATTGACTTCAGATGATCTCATCATCATGGGAACAGCAGGCATCATCGGGCTTGTTGTCGTTGTGGCTGTATTCGTGTATTTCGCCGTGAACGTTGTGCTTCTGGAGGCACACGCAGTCGTGACCGGGGATTACGGGTTTGTCATACTGAGCTTTGCTGCACTCCTTGGTGCCGGTGCAGCCTACTGGGGGACCGGCCTCTGGCTTCAGAAGACCGGCCGGATCTGATCACTTTTTACGCGGGCCGTCAATGGTTGCCCGGCGGGGCCCAGCACTCTAGTCCTGTGGTATCATCATTGATCCGGCTGTGGTGCATGCTGTACAGGAAATAGATGACGAGCCCGATGGCCAGCCAGATGATGAACCTCAGGTGGGTCACGGTCGGGAGCATGAAGATCAGGGCGCTGCAGGAGACGATGCAGAGCGCGGGTACGAGCGGTACGAACGGGCAACGGAACGGCCGCTCGAGATCCGGCTTCGTCCTGCGCAGGACGATGACCCCGAGGGAGACGATGATGAACGCAGCGAGCGTCCCGATATTCACGAGTTCCGCGATTGTCTGGAGCGGGAGGAGGCTTGCGAGGATCGCGGTCACGACCCCGACAAGCAGCGTCACTTTGACCGGCGTCCGGTACACCGGGTGGAGTTCCCGGAAGACAGCGGGGAGGAGACCGTCCCGCGACATGGCAAAGAAGATCCGTGTCTGGCCGAAGAGCAGAACGATGAGGACTGAGGTGATCCCGCAGATTGCACCGACAGAGACGAGGGCCGAGCCCCAGGAGATGCCGATCTCCCCAAGAGCAAACGCGACAGGGGCGGCGGTATTTTTGAAAAGACTGTAGGGTACTATCCCGGTGAGGACCGTTGTGACGGCGATATAGAGGATGGTCGATACGACCAGCGATCCGATGATCCCGATAGGGAGAGTCTTCTGAGGGTCTTTGACTTCCTCCGCTGCCGTCGAGACCGCGTCGAACCCGATATAAGCAAAAAAAACGATCGCCGCCCCGGTGAGGACCCCGGACCACCCGAAAGGCATGAACGGGGTCCAGTTTGCGGGATTGATGTGCGAGAAGGCGAGGAAGAGGAAGAGCAGGATGACCGTGATTTTGATCAGCACGATTACCGTGTTGACCCGGGCGCTCTCCTTCACTCCGAGGATCAGGAGTCCGGTAACGACGAAGATGATCAGGATTGCCGGGAGGTTGACGATCCCGCCATCCAGTCCCGGGGGGTTGATAAGCGGGGCGGGAAGAGTGATACCGGCCCCGGCGAGGAGGCTTGTCATATACCCCGACCACCCGACCGCCACCGCGGCTATCGACACCGAGTACTCGAGGATGAGGTCCCATCCGATGATCCATGCCCAGACCTCCCCGAGCGAGGCATACCCGTACGTATAGGCGCTCCCGGCAACCGGCACCATCGCGGCAAATTCCGCATAGCTCAGCGCTGCAAAGGCGCATACGGTCCCGGAGATGATGAACGAGACCACCAGGGCCGGCCCGGAATAATCTGCTGCAACGATACCGGTGATGACAAAAATGCCCGTTCCGATGATCGCCCCGATACCAAGAAGCGTAAGCTCGAACGGCGAAAGCACTTTTTTCAGCCCATGCACCCCGCCGGTGCATTCCATCAGTTTGCTGACAGGTTTGGTCTGGAAGATGGAACGGTACCGGTCACGGAATGATCGGGGAGGCATGGCAGTCACCAATACTACTCCTCCGGCATTTTTAAACATGGCGGGATTTGAACAGGTCCCATTCTCCGATGGGCCGGGGGGGCGGGAAATTTTGGCGTCATGCCAAACTTTATTCAGTTCCGTCCCAGGGGAACTGGATGGAGAGATCGGATGGCCTTGAACTCTCACGCCGGATCGCGGACCGTATCTGCCTTGTCGGGAATGGCTCCGTCTTGCTGAGGGGCCACCTGCCAAAATCGGTTATGTACCTCCCCATAGTGCGGGGATCAGCCGCAGGGGGCACCATCTGTCATGCCTAATCCAATCCTTTTTTTGACCCGGACTACCGTAGCCTGTACCAAACGGGAAACTGAAGGCACAGGTAAATGTACGGGTAATAAACGAGCCGGAAAAGGGGATACCAGGAGGACAACTGCAGCAAAGAGGGGTCAGGTTAAATGGTAGCCGAGCGTCTGCACGAGGACCATCATCTTCCTGACCTGCTCGTCCTGCCTGCGTGTCAGTTTCCTGCCTTTCTGGATCAGCCGTCCCATCCTGACGATCTGCATGCGCTGCTCCTGCGAGAGTGCCCCGGAATGGTGTGCCCATTTGAGGAGGTCCAGCCATTGTGCACGGTTGAACGCTATACCGCTCTGGTTTGCCGGGCCGGGGATTTCACCAGGTGTACCAGAGATCTCTTCTATCCCAGCCTCCTCTTCTCTCCTCTCCACCTCGCCATCAGGAGATTTGCCCTCTTCAGGCTCCGGTTCGGCACTTCCCGGATCTTCCTGAATATCCTTGGGCAAGTTCTCATCTTCAAAGCCTGCGGACGGCTCGCTGACGATAGTGACTGCCGGGAGCGGGTCTGTCTCTTTTTCCTGGGGCTCATCCTCCTCGAAAAGGTCTTCGACGCCGGTTATGCGTGGCGGCGGACTCCCGGGGGCCTGTGACGGGAGAGGTAGCGAAAGCGCTTTTGAAACAGCCCTGACTTCCACCGGCAGGCCCTGTTCCCTGATGATGACCGCACGTTTTTTTGTTTGTTCCGCTTCCGGCTCCTCTGCCCGGTGCAGCTCCTCTTCGAGCCGTACTTTCTTTTCCGTGGCAACAACGAGCCGCTCCTGATCGTTCATGTGGTCTTCCCACTCGTCCGCGAGCGCTGTTCTCGCCTGGTCGATCTCCTCCGAGAGGCCGGAGGCCTTCTCTTCGATGAGCTGCTTCTCTTTCGTGAGACCGGTTACCTGGTCTTCCAGCACCCGCTGCCGCGCAAGGGCTGATTCAAGGTCTGAAGTCAGGTTTCGGATCGATGCAGTCCGCTCTTCATCGGCTGCAGATCGCTCGTTCTCAGTCAGGGAAATGTTCCGGGCAAACTGCTCCTGCTCCACCTCGGCTGAATATTTCTGCGCTTCCATGGCCTGGCGCAGCGTGCGCTCTTCCTCAAGCTCGTGTTTCAGCAGGGCAAGCTCTTCCGCGGATTTCCGGAGGTCATGCAGGAACTGTTCTCGCACCTGGCTGACGACCACCAGTTTTTCGTCCGTTGCATGGTGCAACCTCCTCTCATTCCCGAGTGCTGCTTTGACCTGCTCCAGTTCATCTGATAGTGTCCGCACCTGCTGGGCAGCCTGCGCATGGTCTGACGACAGCGTGCGCACTTCGGACTCGAGCTCCCGGATCCGTGTGGCACCGGCCTCAAGCCTGCATTCAAGGGTCTCCCGCAGCTCCGAGGCGGACTGGATCTCCCCTTTCGCCTGAACCAGGCCGTTTTTATGTGAATCGAGGTCAGTCTTTAACCCATCATGCGCGGCACGAAGTGTCCGGAGCGCGACATCCCGCTCGCCGACCATCGAGGTTAAACGCTCCTCCGCTGAGCGGTGCGCTTCCTTCTCCTCAGCAAGTGCGGCCCGGGCCGCTTCGAGTTCCCGCGTGAGTGCCTGGAGATCGGCGCCGATCCTGTCCCGTTCCACCCGGGTCTGGTTCAGTTCCAGTTCAAGGGGAGGGATGCGGCGCTCTTTCTCCTCGAACTGGGCAACGGTCATCCCGTATTTTACCCGGAGGTCGCAGAGCTCCTGGCTGATACTGTCTGCACGGTCACGGAGCGCAGATTCCATTTTTTCCTTCTCCGTTCTGATAGTGTTCAGATCCCTTTCAAGAGCGGTGATCTGGTTCTTTGCTGACTCGAGTTCCCCGGTATTCCGGACAAGGGTTTGAGCCTGCTCTTTTGCGGTATCCCTGAGTTCGTTGATGATCCGGGTAAGGTCCTGTTCGGAATCCGTCTTTGCCTGGAGAACCTCCCTGACCTCCTCTGCTGCGGCCTGCGCCCGGTTCTTCTCTGCAGCAAGGGAGACTTTCATCTGTTCGTGTTCGAGGGTAAGAGCACGGAGGGACTTTTCCGCCTGTTCCCTGTGCGCCGTTATCTCATCGAGATCCTGTACGGTCGCCTCACACTGCGTCGTCTTCTCTTCGAGGGCCCGGACGGCTTTCTCAGACTCCGTTTTTGTGGAGGCAAGTGCTTCAGAAAGGGAACTGACCTGGCGGTTCAGTCCGTCGATCTCAGATCGGTGAACTTCAGCGGCTGCATCATTTTCCCTTGCCATCTGCAGGATGCGCTCTTCTGCAGTGGCAAGGAGCGCTTTGCTCCCTTCCAGTTCCCTGCTGAGCTGCTCATTCGCATCCGACAACCGTGAGACGTTATGTTCCCGGTCAGAAAGTTTTTCTTCAAGTTCCCTGAGGGTCTGATCTTTTTTGAGCAGGGCTGCGTTTACGGTCTCAATGACCCGGGCCTGTTCTCCGACTACCGATTCGTAATGTCTGAGGGACCGCGTGATCTCCGCTATCTCTTCTCGTGCCCGGGAGAGATTGCCGGAAATATTGATGGCAATTTCGAAGGATGAGAGGAGGAACTCGAGCAGTTTGCGGCGGTCGGCAGTGACCACGTAGACCTTGTCGTCATGCTGGATCCTGAACTGGGTCTTGATCTGCTCCGGCATCGTCCGCTCGACAGGAGTGGAGAGCATACCTTCGATGAGCGAGATAAGGTAGGGCGGGTCGAACGGGTGCGCGATGAAGTTGTCTGCGTTGCAGTCCAGGACGTTCAGAAGGTCGGACAGGCTGGAAGCGGCCGTGACGACGAGGACCGGGATCATCCAGTGCCGGTCATCGGCCTTGATCTGCCTGCAGACGTCATACGCCTCCTGCGGGAGGGATACCGTATCGCAGATCAGGAGATTGGGCCTTCCATGCCGCAAGGAGTCCTGGATCTGGGTGCTGTCGGTAAAAAGGGTGATATGGTAACCCTTTTTTTTCAGGATCTCGTTTTGTAAAAGAGGTTCTTTCTCACCTTTACTCAGCACGAAAATATCAACGGTATTTTCGTCTTCATCGGACGGGGGGTCGCTCATCACAATCTCTCACACTATAGGACTGGCACGATCGTTGCCTATTTATAATGTTTTATATACTGTATAATAGCATTTCTGGTCGAAATGAAGTTACCGGTGCCTTGGCGGCCCCAGACACCAAAGAAAAACAATAAATCCGTGAAGAAAAATTTGCCGCCCGGTACGGGACCCTCAGCGGGAGTCCGGCCGGGTCCCGTTCTCCACCCACCAGTCGATGAGTGACCGGGCGATACTGAGTTTTGGGGGAACTGACGGGAGATTGTCCCTCCGGAACCAGCCCGCAGAAACGACCTCGGTCCCGTCAGGTTCAATCCCGCCGCCATCATAGTCGGCAACAAACGCGATCATGAGCGAGTTCGGGAACGGCCACGGTTCGCTTCCGGCATAACTGACATTGGTTATCCTGATACCGGTCTCTTCCATGACCTCGCGGTGGACCGCGTGCACGAGATCCTCGCCGGGCTCTACGAAGCCTGCAACAAGACTGTGCCTTCCCGCAGGCGCCTGTTTTGATTGTACCATGAGGACGGAATCGGCATTTCTGACGAGGACGATGATCGCTGGGGAGAGCCGGGGGTATTCGGTGTGCCCGCATGCAGGGCATCTCTTTGCGCGTTCGGTCCGGAGCTGCCGCATCCCTTCCCCGCACACCCCGCAAAACCGTGTCGTGCGGTCAAAACCGATGATCTGGACGGCGATCCCGGCAAGGGCAAGTTCTTCGTCCGGTATGGTTCCCGACAGTTCACGTACACCGGAATATACCATACTTCCGGGAAGTGGGGCCGCACCGGGTATTTCCGCCGCATACACAGGAGTGCTGCCGAGGTGCCCAAGGTACTGGCTGCGGTTAACGGCCATTCCTGAAGATGCCGGATAGCGGTCCAGCAGGATTGTGGGAGCAGGGCTGGTCGTGACAACGACGCCCATATCCCGTACCACCACCCAGCGGGCACCCGGGGCGGGGACCTCCTCCGGCTCGGGATAGTTTCTGGAAAGCGAATCCGTCGAGAATCTGGGAATATGCTTCATGCCCGGTGCACCCGTTGCGTTGTACCAGATTGGAGACAGGATTAAAAAAAGCATGAGTGCGTGCCGGTTCAGGTACAGAACGTTTATGGGGGTTCTGAAATAAGATCAGGTCATGCAGAGAGAGAACCTGGCCCGTGCGGCCATATACGTGGTAATCGGAATGTTCATCGGGCTCTCCATCGGCTGGTATATCTGGCACGGTGCAGGGTCAGGTACCTGTCCCGTACCGGTCAATAACGTGTAACGATCCTCAGTTCCCACGATGTCCGGGACATCAGGTCCGGAGACAAGTACCCCGAACAGAAGTGATAAGTGGCCTGAGAAGATACGGATATCATACTACCATCGCGGATTCCCGGCGGCAAGACCGGCATGATCCGGAAGAGCAGGTCTTCGGGAAGAAGCGATCATTGCCTGCGGGGGCTTCCTGCCATGTACACGGTTTCTGCCATATCCATCGAAGAGAAAGGACGCCTGATGGAGCGGTATCTCCCGCAGGTCAGGTACGAGATCAAATCGGAGATTTACGGGTGCTGCATCAAGCTCCTCTGCGATGACCACATCCTGAAGGACACCTGGGAGGATAACTTTTATTCGATGTCGCAAAATGTCCGGTCCCATGGCAGGCTCTTCATCTTCAGCGACCCGTCTTACCCGCCGGACAGCGTGCTGTACGACCCGGCCTCCAAGACCGCATTCCTCCTGAATTTCAAGTATTACGGCTGGATCAAATCCCTCGCCCTCAGCCTTGCCGGGGACATCCTCGAGGACGAACACAACATCTATTCGATCCACGGCGCCTGCATCGATGTCGACGGAAAAGGCATCTGCATCGTCGGCGGTCCCGGTGCAGGGAAGACCACGCAGACCTACGGCCTCCTCAGGGACCCCAGCACGCGCATCGTTTCGGATGACTGGTTCTTCGCGCGGGTATACAGGCCCGATGTCCTCGTGTACGGCTCGGAAAAAAATTTTTACATCCAGCAGGATCTCGAGACCATCTGGAAAGGGTTCGGGGGACTTGTCGAGAAAGGGGACTATGATGCCGATGGCCGTGCGGTAGCCGATGTCCGCTGGGTGATAGGGAAAGGGAGGATCCTTCCCATGACAACCCTGAAGATCATCATCGTCCTCAGGAGGGCCCCGTCGGACGAGAACGTGGTCCAGACACTCGACCCCGAGACCGGGCTGAAATTTTTCGCTGAAAATAATTATTTCAACCCCCACCTCCTCGTCAGGAACCCGTCAAAAACGCTCATCCGCAACAAGTACGTCGCGGACCTCCTGGACCGGACGACTGTCTACCTCGTGAACACTGCCGGAACCCCGGCAGAAACCCAGAAGTGGATCCGTTCCCTTGTCGGGGTCTCCCAAGCGGTGTAACGGGCAGGAACGGTGAGGTGTTCGCAACCTGCATCAATCTGATTTTGCCATGCCAGTACGAGCGGTCAGGATTTACCGGTGAAAATCCGTCGGGAATCTTAATCCGGTGTACGCGAAATTATTCTGGCGTTTCCTATGAGGGTCGCGTTATTCAGATATCACAGGAGATAAGCCCTCTTTTTATTGTTGCGATGAACGCCGCCGCCCCCGACGGGGCGCCCCCGCGGCGGTTCAACCTCCTTGCCCCGCCGTGCCTCGGAGAGGCCCTGAGGCGGGGAGCCCTCATAACTGAACGATTTTCAAGGTTCCGGAGTGAGCTCTATCGATTCATGTCTGCCTCTCCCCATTTTTGTGGAAAAATCGTGAAATAAGGTTGGAAAAATGGGAGGGATGCGGGATCACCCGCATTCCCTCCTGCAGGATTCAGTCACCGGAAAAACTTTTATTCAGGTCACCGGAGTTCGAGTACCCCCGCTGTTCCCAGTAACCGCGGTAGTCAGGGTTATCGGTCAGCTCGACCTTCTCGATCCACTTGATCCACTTGTATCCCCATTTGTCTTCGGCCACCAGCTCGAAGGGATAGCCCCGTTCTGCCGGGAGCGTGACGTTGTTCATACGGTAGGCCATGATGATATCGCGGTTCATGATATAGTCGAGCGCAAAAGAGGTCGTGTACCCGTCATGTGCCGTGAAGACAATGGTATTTGCGCCCGGGCGGACTCCGGCATCCCGGATAAGGTCCCGGACCTGCACACCTTCCCAGAGGATAGTGGCGTCCCAGCCCTCGACACAGTGGAGGGTGACCACCTTGGTATAGTGGGGATATTTCCCGAGGATGTCGGCATAGGTATACATGAGTGTCGTGTTTGTCAGGCCCGTAACTGTCAGGCGGTAATCGGTGATGTTGATGTGCTGGGGACCATTGATGGAATTTTCATGGAAATCATTGATCGATGAGAGGTCTTTTCCCTGATACGACCGCACCTCCACCGCTGGCAGTGTCGTCGGTCCACCCGCATTCCCCTGCAGGCTATTCTGCCCGGTAATAATAATAACGGCGGCCAGTGCAGCAACAATCAGGATGATCACGATTATTAAACCAGTTTTCCGGTCCATCGAAAGATTACTGTCCACAGGATCTTATCAACTATTGCATCGTGACAGTGGGGCATGGGGCGGCAGAAGGTACCGGACCGGTGAACGTTCACGCGGAAAAATTCACGGGCCCGAAGGATTCCGTACCTTCTGATCGGGAACAGGGACATACTGCCGGTAGAACCAGATCTTCACCAGTTCGACAATGGCCAGGTACCCGATGATCAGGCCTCCCAGTACACCGAAGAAGATGAGCGGTGGCCGGACAAAACCGAATAAGCTCCCGATCACCGTGAAGGGCAGAGCGCATGCCAGGAGCACGATAAGTATCGTGCTTGCGAGGAGGGCCCTGCTCGGCCTGCTCGCATAGAACGGGACGACCCGTGTCCTGATGACAAAGATCACCAGGGTCTGGGTGCAGATCGATTCAATGAACCAGGCAGTCTGGAAGAGCGATGCATCGGCCTGGAAAACAAACAGGAGGATGAAGAATGTGATGAAATCGAAGACCGAACTGATCGGGCCGAATATCATGATGAATTTCCTGATGAACCCGATGTCCCATTTCTTTGGCGTGCTGGCATAGGATGCATCGACGTTGTCGGTCGGGATCGTTGCCTCGGAGACATCGTACAGGAGGTTGTTGAGCAGGATCTGGACGGGGAGCATCGGGAGGAAGGGCAGAAACAGGGAAGCACCTGCGACAGAAAACATGTTCCCGAAATTGGAACTCGTGCCCATCAGGATATATTTCATCGTGTTCCCGAACGTCTTCCTGCCTTCAAGCACCCCGTCGTTGAGGATACGGAGGTCGTTCTTTACCAGGATGATATCGGCAGATTCTTTGGCTATATCCACAGCGTTCTCAACAGATATGCCGACATCCGCTTCCCGGATTGACGGGGCGTCGTTGATGCCATCACCCATGAACCCGACGACATGGCCGTTCTGCCTGAGAGCCTTCATGACCCGGTTCTTCTGTGCCGGTGTCAGCCTCGAGAATATCGTGACATTCCCGACCACCCGCGAAAGGGTCTGGACGTCCATCGTCTCGATCTCGGAACCGGTAAGGGTCCCCTTGATCTCGAGGCCGATGAGTTCGCAGGTCTTACGGGTGACCAGTTCGTTGTCCCCGGTAAGAATCTTCAGTTCAACACCGGAACGGGCGAGGAACCGCACGGATTCTCCCGCACTTTCCTTGGGAGGGTCGATGAACGTGATCAGGCCGACAAGAACCATCTCTTTTTCGTCGCTTACTGAAAAAGCCTTCTGGTCAGCGGCAACCGTCCGGTAGCAGACTGCCAGCGTCCGGAACCCCTCCTTGCTCTGGGCAGAGTAGATTGCATTGATCTTCTCCCTGCCGGCATCGGTCAGGACTTCGACCTTTCCTTCGCGGTCGACAAAGGAGCAGATGCGCAGGATCTCTTCCGGTGCGCCTTTCGAAACGATGACCGTATCGGACTTCCGGGAGGCGATGACGGAGACCCGCTTGCGGACGAAGTCAAAAGGTATCTCGTCTATCTTGCGGTAGTCGTCGATATCGATGTGCCGGAACTGGACAACGGCATCGTCAAGAGGGCTTTTGAGCCCGGAATGGAAGTAGCTGTTGACATAGGAGAAGAGCAGGACATTCTCGCTGTCATTTCCATCGATGTCGAGGTGCCTTACCATCACGATCTGGTTCTGCGTGAGGGTCCCGGTCTTGTCGGTGCAGAGGATGTCCATGCTCCCGAAATTCTGGATGGACTCCGGATGCTTAACGATCGCGCCCTTCTCCGACATCGCCAGCGCACCTTTCGACAGGTTGAGGGAGAGTATCATGGGAAGCAGTTCCGGTGTCATCCCGACGGCAAGCGCGACAGAGAACAACAGGGATTCCAGGACCCCGTGCCGGAACATGGCATTGATAAAAAAGACGATGATGACGAGGAAAAAGACAAACTGCGACATCAGGAAGCTGAACTGTTTCAGCCCCCGTTCGAACTCGGTCTCCGGCGGGCGCTCCACGAGGGTCTTTGCCACTTTGCCAAACTCAGTTGACGCACCGGTCCTGGTAATAATGGCTGTTGCAGTACCGCTGACAACCGACGTTCCGAGAAAGATGTAATTGCCTGCCTCAGCGAGAGGCTTGCCGGGATCTGCCAGGCCGGCATTTTTTGCCACCGGGAACGGCTCACCGGTCAGTGCCGACTGGTTGACATAAAAGTCCGTGATGCCAGGACTCGGGCATCAGCTGGGACAATATCGCCTGCGGCAAGATGCACGATATCTCCCGGCACAAGATCGATGATCGGAAGTTCTTCCTGTTTCCCGTCCCGTACAACAGAAGCCTTCGTGAGTATCTTCTGCCTGAGCAGTTCCGCCGCATTTTCCGCCTTGTATTCCTGGAAAAAGTCCAGGGTTACACTTGCAATAACGATGATAAAAATAATGGCAGCATCGGTGATATCCCCGACAAATACGGATATCGTGGCGGCAAAGAGGAGGATGATAACGAGGAGGTTCTTGAAATGTTCAAGGAACTGGAGGATGACCGGCCTTCTCCTGATATGCGATATATCATTCGGGCCGGAACGTTCCCGGTGGGCTCGCCGCCTGCCCGGTCGAGAGGCCGGTCACAGATGAATCAAGGGCCGGAAACAGGTCCTGTTCCGGCATGAGATGGAACTGCACCCCCGGACCGGGTTCTTTTTCCTGCACCGGTGCTGTCAAGGCATCCTTCTCCCGTCATCGCTTCTTACAGGATAAAAGATGTGGCGTTGGAGGTAAAGAGCACTTCGATCTGCAAAAAGGACTGTTGCGCCCCGGGCTGTTGCCTGGGGACAACACTACCCGGTTGGGTAAGATCATTATTTTTTTCCCAGCCTTTCGATGAACCCGATGACTTCGATGATATCGGGGACTATGTGGAGGGGGTATACCTTGACGAACACGATATTCAGGTGTTCGTCGACTATGACATTTGCCCGCTCGGAAAAGCCGTTGGCTTCCCGGAAAAGTCCGTACTGGGCGGCAACGTTCCCGTGCGGCCAGAAATCGCAGAGAAGCGGGGTGTGGGCGATGCCGAGCGTCCCGGCCCAGGCCTTCTTGCAGGGGATCGAGTCCACACTGAGACCAACCGCATCGGTGTTGAGCTGGTCGAACCGCTCCCTGTTCTCCTCAAGGGACTTCATCTGGGCGGCGCAGACAGGAGTCCACGCGAGCGGGTGGAAGGAGAGGAGAACCCTCCGGCCCATATGCTCGTACAGGCCAAACGTCTTGTCCTCGTGATCTTTCAGCGAGAAGTTTTTCGCCTTTTCCCCGGGTTGGATTATCGGTACCTGGTTCATACGATCATCCTCAGACAGGACACCTTGCTTTCAAGGGATATGAGGGTTTGTATCGATCGGGTTTCTCACCTGAAAGATCAGTAGCCCAGCGTGTAATAATACCCCGAGTCCTCCCTGATCCGGACGGGTACCCGGAACAGCCCCCCGATCTTTTCTTCAGTCAGCATCGCAGGTTTCGGCCCGTCACCGATGAACCTTCCCTCTTTCATCAGCACGACCCGCTTGACCTCGGGGATGATGTCATGCAGCTGATGAGTGACGAGGATGATGCCGGTCCCGCCCTGTGCAATCTTCCTGAGTGTCTGGCGGAACGTATGGAGGGCGTGCAGGTCGAGGCTGGTTGTGGGCTCATCGAGGATAAGGGTTTTCGGATCGTGAACAAGGGCCCTTCCGATCAGAAACCGCCGGCATTCTCCCGATGACATCCTAGTCATCTGGCGGTCTATGAGGTGCCCGAGTTCAAGGAAATCGATGACTTCCCCGGCTTTCCGGTGCATCGCCGGAGTGAGTGTGCGGTTGAAGAGACCGACACTGGAGAAAAACCCGGAGAGGATGACGTCCTCGCCGGTTATTTCGCGGGTGAAGGCGGACTGGAGATCGTTTGAGACGATGCCGAGGGAGGACCTCAGCTCGAAGACATCCCAGACCTCCTGTCCCCGTACCCTGAAGATACTTCCCCTCTCGTCTGCAAGGGGGTACAACTCCCGGGTGATGGTCTTGATGAACGAGGATTTTCCGGCACCATTGGGCCCGAGGATCGCCAGATGTTCGCCTTCGCTCACGGTGATGGAAAGGTTATCGAGGACTTTTTTGGTGCCTTGGAATACCGTGATGTTCTCAAACTCCAGCAGGTGTGGAGTTTCTCCGGGCAGGGGCGATCTTTTCATGATGGTTTTCCCGATTAGTTTCCCGACTGGAGATCCGTTTGCTGATCCGGGGTCGTCATTTCCCATACATGAGGTGCGGCTGTCTCATTATATGTTACGGTACCGGGTTTCCAGGAAGGGACATTGTCTGCCCGGCGGGGAGACCTGGACAAAAATATCCCCGGGATCCCTTGGTGCAGGCTGATACGGGAACACGATCTTCCGAGAGAGACAGAGAAGGGTGAAAGTAGTTTCTCCACCCTGCCTGCGGATCTCACCCGCCCATCCTGTACGACCCCTGCGGGCAATTCCCGAAATATTCTTCGTATGCCTGTGAAGGATCAACCGATTGGGGAGGTTCATACCGTTTCGGGACATAGCCAAGGATCTTCCTCAGGTCCCGCTGGCTGAAGAAAGAACGGTTCCTGACGATCTTCCGCTGCCGGGCAACCGGGACCGGCAGTGCATGGATATGGGCATGGCAGTCCGTGCATACCACCAGAAACCGGGTCGAGGCGTCGCGGTTCATCTCCCGGTAATTCCGCCGGCTGATCCGGTGAAGTTCAAGGGACGAGGATGGAAAGTACCCATGGCAGAGCTCGCAGGTATTTTCAAGAGCGGTCTTGAGCCCGTCTTCCTGCAGGGGGGTCAGCCCCAGAGTACTGGTTTCCTGCATGCCGGTATGCACCTCCGTTATCCGGGTGATGGTCCGGCAAGCCGATAAACATTGTCTTCAGGGCAGACACGGTGGTTTTTGGAGGGATCACATCAATCCGATTGTGATCATGAACTGCTGGATCTCTTTATTGCCTGTATACTCAAGGGAGTCTCCGGCCCGGTTACAGAGCCCCCGTAAAAACCTGAACGTTTTCCGTTGTTCTGCGGTGGGTAAGAGCCCTGCTTTACCCGAAACCGTCAGGACACTGTTCCGGCCATCACGCTGTACAGTTATTGCGATGTGGTCTGCCCCTGTCCCGACCAGATCTTCGAGAATATACGTAAGGACATCGGTGAAATGATCGCGGTCTATGGAGGCCATGAGCGGGCCCTGCATCGGTTCCATCGAGAACGCAACGTCCTCAAGCAGCGGGCGTGTCCCGATCCGTGCCAGGAGGATCTGCATGAAAGCTGCGTCATCATCAGTCTGAGTTGAAAACTTCCTCATCTGAGCAGGAGGAGACGGAGAGCCCGGTGACGAGGGCCTCGACGAGCGCAATGATGTCACATCCTGACAACTCGCCTGGCGGGCTGAACCCCCGCATCATGGTCGTATAATCTGAGAGCAGCCGGCCGGCTCTCTGGACCAGGGTCGGGTCGATGATATGTGAAAGCTCATCCTTTCTGAACGCTCGTTCAAGTTTCATGACGACCTGTGCAGCCTTGAGGGCAAGGTGTACCGGGACCCGGTTATGCCGGTGGTGCTCCTCGGCAAAATCTGAAAAAGCTTTCAGGAGCTCATCAATGGTATCGCTGTTAATCAGGGACTCCATCCGTCCGGCCACATCAGATTCGCCCAGCTCCTCCATGACATACGAGACAAAGGAAAGGCGTCCGGCCATGACCGTAAAGAGCTCGTTCACCTGCTCCATGCAGTCTTCGGCAAAGGCCGCAGTCTGCACCGCCCGGTCGCGGTTGAGTTCGGCAATATTTGCGAGGGCAAGGGCATCGGTTCTGACGGCCGAGAGAACCCGGATGGCGTCATCCAGCGGAATTACCCTGCCATGACCGGGACAGACATACGAAACCCAGCCCCCGGACAGGAGTGCCAGTATCCCGTCAAGAGAGCGGATGAGGGCTGCCTGGTCCCATCCGCGCATACCGGCTACTCCCGGATTTGCTGCAAAGAGAATATCCCCGATAAAAAGCAGTCCGCCCACCCGCAGGCAGATACTGTCCGGGCTGTGACCGGGGGTATGGAGGATCTCAAGGGCGGGGCCGGGCCCGAATACGATACGCTCCCGGGGGAGCACAACCCCGCCTGTCCCGATCCGGTCATCGGTCACGGCGACCCTGGCGCCGTTGGCAAGATGGAGGTCAACCGGAACTCCCGGCCGGCCGGAACGGTCCGCGGTCAGGAGGGAGAACCCGATCTTCATGGGTACGACCTTCTGGCCGAGCAGGTCTGCCTGGGTAAACCCGCAGTCCCCGCGACCAAGTATTCCGGCGCCGGTCTCATGGGCGGCAAAGATCACGGTCTCCGGGTGAGCAAATGCGGGAACGTCCTGGCTGCCGGCAAAGTGATCAATATGCGCATGCGTGAGGAAGACAATGACCGGGCGATCCTGTTCCTGCCGGATTTCTCCGATGACCGAGGCCAGCTGTTCTGCCTGTTCAGGAAGCCCCCCCGGATCGATCAGGATGATTGCATCGGGTGTGGCGATCAGGTACGAATTGGAAGAGATGGTATCGATTTTCCTGACGATGGGGTAGATTGATGCACCATCTGTCCCGGGCACCTGCTGCCACGAAAGGGAGATGAGCTGGTCGTTACCAGCCGGCACGTGCTTCTCCCTCTGAAGGGTAGATGGAAAAGATTGAGGTGAATCCCGCGAGTCTGAGGATCTTCAGGACTTCTGCGGAAAGGCAGCAGAGGCCGAATCTGTCACCCGGGGCCTTGAGCTTCTTTGCGGTCGCAAGGAGGACCCGCAGGCCGCCGCTGCTGATGTAGGAGACCGCGGAAAAGTCCAGGAGGACTTTTCTGTGTCCGCCCTCTATCTCCCGGTTGATGGCCTGTTCAAGCACCGGTGCGGTCACGGTATCGATTCTCCCGGAGATGGACAGGACGGTGGTGCCATCGCGGATTGCTGGTATAATTTCCACGGTAATTCCCCTTCTCGGTGATAGTGATAACCGGATATTCTCTTGAATTTCGGCGTTTGAAAAAGATAATCCTATCCATGGTTGTACAGCGCAGGTATGTCCGCAGGATGTTGCCGGGCAGTGCCGAATGGCGGTTACGTGAACATTAAAATGACCCGGATCCAATGCGTATAGGAGACGCTATGGATGCCACGATCCTCTCTTCGTTGATTGTCCATCTTCAGATCATCTGCGTGATTGTAGTGGCGGCATACCTCCTGACATGCAGGAGGCTCTTCTCCGAAGTCCCTGACAGCCATCCCGCGATAAAAACGCATATCATCCTCCGGTCACGCACACGGGTCGTGAAGGATGACATGTCAAAGATCCTAAAATCCATCCAGGCGTTCTGCGGAGACCCTCCCCCGTCCGACGATATCACCCCGATGGCCATACGGGTGGTGGTGTGAGACCATGGAACGATCCCCCAGGCACCTCGTCGTGACAGAGATCTCCGGGATTGCAGTTGTCTCATCTGCCCTGCAGGAACTGATGCACGACCATTCTTTTGCCAACGAAGATATCCTCGATACTCAGCTGGCCGTTGAGGAAGCGATAACCAATGTGATCGTCCACGGATACCGGGAGCAGGGCGGCGAGATCGGGGTAACCTGCCGGGCGACCCGCGGGATTGTCGAGGTCCAGATCGAGGATGCGGCACCCCCCTTCGACCCGCTCTCGCTCCCCGAGCCGGATCTCACCGCTGACATCGAAGAGCGGCAGGTCGGCGGGCTGGGCATCTTCCTGATCCGGCAGGTCATGGACGAGATCGTGTACCGGCACGAGAACGGGAAAAATATCCTCGTGCTGGTCAAACGGAAAACCGCCTGAAATCATTGCTCCTGAAGGATATCCTGAATATAGGAGACCCCGATCTTGGCCTTCCGCAGGCGGGTGCTGTCGAGCAGGTGACGCATGTCGGCAAACTCGCCATCGGTCACGATCTTTTTCACCTGGGTGTTGAGGTCGAGCGTCGGCTCATAGGGGACATTTCTGAACACCACCCCGTGGTTGTGGAGGTACATCTGTTTTGCCGCACCGGTATTCAGCGGGTTGGCATAGTAGAGCGAGGAGAGGCTTTCCGGCCTGAAGAACGAGAGGTCGCCGGTCAGGTCGATCCCGATCCCGAAACTGACGAGCGTGTCACCGGCATAGGTATGCCCGGCATCGGATGCTATCCACTCGTGGACCCGGGACGGTGCCATGATGGATTCGCCACTTTCAGGGCCTGCGCCGATGATCGGTGCCCGCTTCAGGCCTGAACTCGCGAGCGAGGTGAGGACCCCCCAGATGGTGAGTGCGATGACGCCGTGGTAGCTGCCCACGCGCCCGTGCGCAGAGGAAAAGACCGCACGGTAGATGTCCGTGATACTGATGCCGCGGGGGTCGGTCGTGTCGAGCGTGAAATATTCGTTGAAGGGACCGTCGAGGGTGATATTGTAACCGGTATAGACCGGAACATCGGCATTGGCCGCGTCGAGGGGGGTCAGGAAGTCCGGCGTATTATTGCCATCCGTGGGAAGCCAGACCATCGATCCGTACAGGGTGATCATCTCACCCATGAGCGGCATCGCTTCCTTCACATCCGCACCAAGTGCTCCCAGGCCCAGCGAATACGTGACTTCGGAAAACTTTTTTTTCCTGATATCGGCCTCCGATATTTTTGCGTACAGCACTTTGTTGAGATCCCCCACCACCCGGAGCACCGGAGGGGCGGTCATCCACCCGGGTTCGATGGTGAACCTGGCACCGTTCTCAACGATGTTCTTGTAAAAGATCTCGTTGAAGAGGGACGGGTTCCTGCGCTTTCTGACGATATCGGCCACCGCCTCGGCTGCAGTCGGGAACAGATCAAAGACCGTGGTGAACCCTGCCATGTCCAGTACCTTTTTCGGGTACTCCCCGACAGCAGAGAGGGCTACCCGCCCGTTCCTCCGTTTCATCTCGCGTTTCAGGCCGTTGAACACCCGGATCCCGCCGCTGCTGAGATACGTTGACCCGGAAAGGTCGACCACGAGTTCCCGGTCATCGTCATTGAGCGCCTCACGCGCCCAGGAATCCAGCTGTTGTGCACCGAAGGCATCAAGTCTCCCGCTCACAAAAAAGATCAGGACTCCCCCTTTTCGCTCGCTCCTGGCTTCCATACAGATATTTTCTCCGGATGAAATATACCCTGAGCGCGTTTTTTAAGTTTGGGGTCATCCGGGGGATGTTCCCCGCGGTCCGGATCCCCCGGCCACCCGGACCATCATTCCGGTAACTTCGGTCCCGGCGGTCACCGTGAGGGAAACCGTTCCCCGTCAGGGTCCCGCGTAGATACCGGATCCGAGCCACCAGTAATCATCGACTTTTTCCACATACCCGAGTTTCTTCTCGATCGCGTTGTTGTGCAGGGGATTGATGTAATAATATTCGGAAAAGCCGCTGCCGTTATAGGCTGCTTCACGGAGGTTTTTTATGAACAGGTTGCCGTATACATCTGTCTCGTTGAGCCGGTTCACGCCGATCTTTTCCGGGTTCACCGGGTGCGCGATGGTCGTCCCGTTGTAGTCATACGCGTAAATATACAGCTCTCCTCTGAAAAAAGAGCCGTTCCGTTTGTCGAATTCGGCGAGTGCTTTCTCTTTTCCGTTGGCCTTTGCATAGGCAACTGCTTCCTTCACAAATGCAACCAGATCCTCTTTTGTCGGTGAGGGGGGTGCTGTCGGTGAGACCGGTATTATGGTGACGTTCCGGGGTGTCTGGGTGCATCCCGCGGAGATCGTAAGGACAGCGATGATAAGGATGAGAGAGATAACGCGTATAGTAAAAGTCATACCAAAGTGTATGGCGATTTATTTAATAAATCCGTCATAAAAAATCCGGGAGACCAGAGATCCACAGCGTTACGAAGACATGGCATGTGCAGGATTGGCACCCTGTCCATGCACGATGGCAGAGGATCCGAAAAAACCGGGAACCGCAATAGTATCCTGCAGGGTACCTGAAATTTAATAGTCCGGCAGCATATGTACCGGTATGGACATGTCAGCAGTAAAAAAATGGGTGACCTTTTTTGCCGGTATCCTCTGTGCCATCATCATCGCCGATGCGCTTTCGAGCGCTATCGTGGCGGCAGCAGGCATCGCCGGTGCTTCGGGATTTATCATCAACTTCGTGCTGTATGCCGCCATCTTCTTTGGTGTCCTCTATGCCATCGAAAAGATATTCGGCATTGCATTTTTCGGGTTCGGGCGTGGATGACGCTAAACCGATGTAATTTTAATTTTTCATGGCTTTGTTGAAATCCTCAGAGAACTATGCAGTCGCTCTTGGGGGTGTCGACATGACGGAGTCATGGAGACAAGAGAAGAACGCATCAGCGTTCTTCGAATTGTCTGCTTTTACCATGAGTAACGATGGGGTCGAAGATTTACTTTGTAAATCTTCTCCTCTTCGAGGTCTGAAGACCTCTCAGAGATTCAAGGGATGCTCCCCTTGGGTTGCCTCCCCCTCCGGGGAGACTGCTGTTCCCGAAGGGAAGAGCAGACTGGAGAAGAACTCGTCAGAGTTCTGCGACCTGAGAGAGGGGGTTACCCTCCTAACCTCAGCAGAGTATAAGCAAATGATCAGAAAAATAGGGTTCCAACAAAGTCTTTTTTATAGCATTATACCATAAACCCGTGGCCGACCCGGCAGGTCGTGTGCAGGGTGCGCCGGGTCTCCGCTCCGCGCCGGGATTCCCCGGAAAAAAAGTAAAATCAGATGACCGGCCTACTTCGCCGGTATTTCCTGCGTCTTCTTTGCCGTGAACGAGACGATGATAGACGCAAGGCCGGCGATGATGGCAAATCCGCCGGCGACAAAGGGCAGGAGGGCTGCCACGATGAACGGGTTGATGAGGAGGAGTATCCCGAAGATCAGGCTGATGGCCCCCAGCACCCCGTTGCCTCCATCCTTTGTCGTGAACCCCTGGTACAGGTGGGCAACGCCGATGAAGCAGGCCCAGAACCCGATGAAGATGACAAAGAACGAGAGCACGAAGATCGTGCTGTAGAGGGGATACAGGAGGATGAGGATCCCGGCAAGGATGTTGATGATCCCAAGGAACAGTTTCCATCCCGCATTTGTCCTGTCGACTGCCAGGCTCCCGAGCGCGAACAGCCCGCTCACGAGCCAGTACGCCCCGAGGAGCGTGATAAAGAGGACGGTGGTCAGCCCGGGGGTGGCAAGGAACATGCACCCGATCAGCAGGGCAAGGATGCCCCAGACGAGAAGGAGCCACCAGGGAAAAAGGTTCGGATTGGACAGGAGCTTTTCAGCATTGGGAATTTCTTCGGTCATACAAATATCTCCGGTGTAGAATAAACAAAGGAAGTATTTGTACTATTCCTTTTTCCTGCATCCCGTGACAACCGGGTTCCCGTGCCGGTATCCGGGCGATCGCTCGTTGCGGGATTTTGATTCCGAAACTGACGGGATAATGAGAATCGGCGGGTAATTCACGGGCGGTACACCATTATATAAAGGTTAAGACCTTTACCACTGGTTATGCGCAGGATGTTGTACCACAAGGAGATACAGCTTGGGCCCGTACCTGTCGGGAGGACCCGATGAACCCGGATGAAAACCTGCAGGTCGCCATCATCGATGACACCATCCATACGGATACCCCGCACGGGAGGGCTATCAAACGGATCGTGCAGGGGATCGAGGCCTATGGCATCAGGGTCGCAGACGTGGCTTCACCGGCCGACGCCCGGGCCGCCTACTCCAACCTCCCTGCAGTCAACTGTATCCTCATCAACTGGAACCTCGGCGGGGGCACCCCCAAGAAGCAGAAAGAGACCCAGGACCTGATCCACGAGATACGCGACCGCAACGAGGATATCCCGATCTTCCTGATGGCCGAGGCCACCAGCGAGACCCCGGTATCCCTCACGGTCGACATGATCCGCGAGATCAGTGAATACATCTACGTCATGGAGGATACCCCTGAATTCATCGCGGGGCGTATCACCGCCGCTGCAAAACGCTACCAGGAGCGCCTCCTCCCCCCGTTCTTCGGCGAACTGGTCAGGTTCTCGAAGGATTTCGAATACTCGTGGCACACGCCCGGCCATGCCGGGGGGACGGCTTTCAGGAAGTCGGCCCCGGGACGGCTCTTCCATGCATTCTTCGGGGAACAGCTCTTCCGCTCCGACCTCTCCATATCGGTCGGGGAGCTCGGGTCGCTCCTCGACCACTCTGGACCGGTCGGCGAGGCAGAAAAGTATGCGGCGAAGGTGTTCGGTTCCGACATGACCTATTTTGTTACCAACGGGACGTCGACCGCAAACAAGATCGTCTTCTTCGGCAGGGTGACAAAAGACGACATCGTCATGGTGGACCGCAACTGCCACAAGTCAGCGGAGCATGCCCTGACCATGACCCATTCCGTAGCGGTCTACCTGATCCCGACCCGGAACCGCTACGGGATCATCGGCCCTATCCCGAAATCGGAGATGACCCCGGAAGCGATCCGGAAAAAGATCGCGGCCTGCCCGCTTGCGAAGACCGCCCCGGACAAAAAACCGGTCCATGCCATCATCACCAACTCGACGTATGACGGGCTGTGCTACCATGCAAAAGAGGTGGAGGCACTCCTCGGCAGGAGCGTGGACAGCATCCACTTCGACGAGGCCTGGTATGCCTATGCCCGGTTCAACCCACTCTATACAAACCGGTTCGCCATGCGCGACGGTGCCCGGGACGCCCGCGGCCCGACCGTTTTTGCGACCCAGTCCACCCACAAACTGCTCGCGGCCCTCTCCCAGGCATCCATGATCCATGTCAGGAACGGGAGAGTGCCGGTAGAACACAGCCGGTTCAATGAAGGGTTCATGATGCACAGCTCCACCTCCCCGCTCTACACCATCATCGCCTCTCTTGACGTCTCCTCGAAGATGATGGACGGGGCATCGGGCAGGCTGCTGACCGCCGAGACCATCGAGGAGGCCATCCGCTTCCGCCGCACCATGGCACGTATCGGGAAAGAACTCGGGACCGGAAAGACCGGGACCGACTGGTGGTTCACCATGTGGCAGCCGGATACCGTCAGGGACCCGAAGACGAAGAAGAAGATCCCCTTTGCCGCTTTACCGCTTGAGACACTCAGGGACAACCCCTCCTGCTGGGTGCTCCACCCGGGTGAGAGATGGCACGGGTTTGAGGGCCTTGAGGACAACTACTGCATGCTGGACCCGATCAAGGTCACCGTGCTTATGCCCGGTGTCAATGACGACGGGACGCTGGCAGGGTGGGGGATCCCGGCTGCCATCGTGGTCAGGTTTCTCGACACGCGGGGGATCATCAACGAGAAGTCCGGTGATTACAGTATCCTCTTCCTCTTCTCGATGGGCATCACCAAGGGAAAGTGGGGCACCCTCCTCACCGAACTCTTCGAGTTCAAGCGGCTGTACGATGAGAACGTGCCGCTCGAAGAGGTGTTCCCGGATCTCACCCGGGGTTGCCCGGAGAGGTACGCCGGCATGACCATCAAGGGGCTTGTCGACGAAATGCATGCCTTCAAAAAAGGGCACCGCATGTGCGAACTGCTCCAGCAGGCATTCTCGCTCCTGCCCGAGCCCGCGGTCACCTATGCTGAAGCATTTACCCGGCTCGTGAGGAACGAGGTCGAACACGTCCCGGTAGCAAAAGCGGGCAACCGCATCGTGGCAACGGGAATCGTGCCGTATCCTCCCGGCATCCCCATCCTTGCACCGGGGGAGCGGACCGGGAAACAGAATGAACCGGTGCTTCAGTACCTGAAATCCCTCCAGGACTTCGACAACCGCTTCCCGGGGTTCGGGCACGATACGCACGGCATTGAGAATATCAACGGAGAATACATGATGTACTGCATCAGGGAGAAGAAGAAATGAGCGGGACCGGTCCGGACGGGGCAGCCGCCCTGCCATCGAAAAAAGTGCTCGGCCTCTTTGCGCTGGCCATGATCAACGTGGCGGCAGTGCTGAGTATCAGGAATTTCCCGTCCATGGCAATCTACGGGTGGTCGTGCATCGGCTGGTATATCATCGGCGCCGTCCTCTTCCTCATCCCCATATCCCTCGCCGGGGCGGAACTGGCGACCGGGTGGCCGGAAGGCGGCGGTGTCTATGCCTGGGTCAGGCAGGCGTTCGGGGAGAAAGGCGGTTTTACCGCACTCTTCTGCGAGTGGTCGAACAACCTGGTCTGGTTCCCCACGGTCCTCTCCTTCATCGCGTCCACCCTCGCATTTGCCCTGACACCGGCGCTTGCCGCCAGCTCGTTGTACATGTTCAGCGTCATGATGATCGCGTTCTGGGGCACGACGGCAATCGCCTGCCTCGGGGAAGGCGTGTCCACGAAATTTTCCAATATCGGCGTCATCCTGGGAAGCATCATCCCCGCGCTCCTGATCATCCTGCTCGGGATCTGGTGGTTCGGTTCCGGCGCAGCCCTCGTCCTCCCGCCCTTTTCGCCGGGCGCCCTGATACCGGTCATCAACGTTTCCACCCTGCCGTTCTTTGCCACTATCATACTCCTCTTTGCCGGCATGGAGATGGCAGGGTTCCACGCGCTGGAGACCCGGGATCCCCAGAAGGACTTCCCCCGTGCCATGGCCCTGTCCGCTGCTATCATTGTCGTTTGCACGGTCCTTGCCACGCTCGCGATCGCGGTCGTCATCCCCGCCGACCAGCTCAACCTTGCGTCGGGAGTCATGCAGGCGATCCAGTACTTCTTCACGGCCGCCCACATGCCCGGGCTCGTCGCGCCGATGGCAGGACCTGATCACCCTTGGCGGGGTCGTCTCCCTTGCTGCCTGGCTCATCGGTCCTGCCAAAGGGCTTGGGGTTGTCGCAGAAGAGGGCAACATGCCGCCGATGTTCGACCGCACCAACCGGTACGGCGCCCCGGTGGCAGTGCTGGTCATCCAGGCACTCATCGGTTCGGCCATCTCCCTCCTCTACGTCTTCCTCCCGTCAGTCAACCAGGCGTACTGGATACTCTCGGCAATGACCGTCGAGCTCCTGTGTATCGTCTACATCCTCGTATTTGCCGCCGTGATCAAGCTGCGCTACAGCCAGCCGGACAGACCACGGCCGTTCAGGATCCCCGGCGGAAAGGCGGGAGTCTGGGTCGTCGGGGGGCTCGGGCTTTTTGGCACGGTATTCGCCTTCATTGTCGGGCTGATGCCCCCGTCCTACTTCGCGACCAGCGGCCTCGCCTATGTCGCAGCCGTACTCTTCGGGACGTTCCTGCTTGCAGTACCTCCCCTCGTGTTCCTGAAATTCAGAAAACCCGGCTGGCAGAAAGCCGGCGGGTACCGGAGGTAAAAAAATGAGCGTCCTGTATCCCACTACCGCAGAGGGGGGTTGTCCATGACTGCCTATACCCGGCTTGAGATCGGGCTTGCGATATTCCTCGTCGCGATGTTCCTGATCCCCTGTGCACTGATCATCTTCGTCTCGGCAGAATCCCCATATTACCTGGTCTCCGGTGAACCGGTCAAAGAGGCGGCCCTGGCAAAGGGGATCACGGTCCTGAGTGCAAAGGACGTGACCTGGAACCTGCCCGGTGCGATCGGGGGGAAGACCTACGTGCTCTCCGACAGTTCCGGTACCACCGTCACGGTATCGACCCAGTCGTTCGACAGCGCTGAGTCCCGGGATGCTGCCGTACAGCTCTACCATTCTTTCCCGGTAGGCCGCGGAAAGCCGGTGGGGAGCCTCGTTGTCGTGGGCCAGCACCTCGTTTATGTGACCCCGGCCGACAGCGCGATCCTGGAACAGATCGCACCGTTGCCTGAGACAGAATACCTCCCCGTGATCCGGGAACCTCCCTCTTTTTCCGGTCCGTGCATCCGCCGGGGCCGCTTTCACGGTCCGGCTTCCTGGATATAGCCCCGGATCGCAGTCAGCGTCGTGCTGTCCAGCATTACGGAGAAGTCAAGGTCCACGATATACACCGGGAAGGTCCAGAATAATGAGATCCGTCTGACCTGGTAAATCTTGGACTCCAGGAGCAGGGTTGTGGTCTCATACGGGTTTTCTGCCGGAACGGGAAGGGTCTCCTGTTTTTTATTCTCCCGTTCGATAAGGCCCCGGAGAGCCGTTTCCTTGTACTCAAAAAGCCGTTCTGCCATCAGGCGGCTGCTTATGCCGTGGAAGTACCGGATAATGAAATACTGGCTGGCTGCCAGTATGGCGATGAGCAGGACCAGGTGCCCGAGTGCTTCAAGTCCAGACTCCGAAAGAAATGTAGCAACGGTGATGCCAGGCAGGAGGATGATCGTTGTCAGGAAGAGGATCACTATTAAGAAAAACCCGATCATGAAGAGGACCGATATCACCCACGGGGGGATATAATCCTTTGAGAGCCGTGTTTTCATTTTTTCCACGTTTTTTGCAAACCGGGAGGAGAACGGCTCCATCTTCCAGACCAGGAGATAGAAGACGGCAATGATCGTGCACTGGGCTGCGACGATGAGCGTTATCCCGGCCGGGATTTTGAGGAAAAGGTAGGCAGACAGGGTAAATACGATATCCACCGAGAAGATCAGGCCGATTCCAAGGGAGAGGGCCCGGCTGTTGATAAAAAACACGTTGATAAAGAGGCGGGTGAACTGCGATGTCCCGCCCTTGAGGCCGATCTCCCGCAGCCATGAAAGGAACCTCCGGAGTTCTGCTTTCGGGAGACCGGCCGCACCCGGGCTGGTCGGTATCAGGAGCGTGATAAAATAGAACATGTTGAGGTAGAAGCTGGCAGCAATAAACAGTGCAAGGTAATCATGCCGCCCGACCAGGAACGCCAGGTTTGCCAGGAGACAGAAGAACAGGATCACCGCTTCGGGAAGACCGTGTACCGTACTGGACCTGAACGCGGCCCGGCTTTTTTGCACCTCGGCGAGTTCGTTGCCGATGACCTGCCTGAATAAGGCGTCATCGCGGACCTCCCGGGGGCCGGTGGTGTTGGGAGAGCGCTGGAACACGGTGATCACCGGGATTTCAGGACGAATATCCTGCCAGGTCTCCCTGCTCAAGGGTACCCCTGTCATGCAATCCATTCCCTACTACAACATCACCGCCGGTTCGTTTATACGTTGTTGAGACGGTCATCATTATCATGGGAAATGCCAAGCTGCCGGCGGCACGCATCACCCGGCTCCCGCGTGAGATCCGTGACCGGCACGGTGATCAGGGTATTTTTATGTCCTGACCAGTAGATACTACTCTTCACCGCAGAGGCATTCCCAAAGACATGGTAACGGACAGGATGGGATTTTGTAGTTGTATCACTAAGTGAGTGTAGGACGTGAGCGGGTCACGGTCACGTGAGGGGAAATTATGCTGGATGCAAAGACATCATGCCTTTTAAGAGGATTTGCAGGGGTTATTTTCGGGATTCTGGCCCTTCTTATCCCTGAAATTGTTCAGAGAACATTTTACGGGCTGTTCTGGATCCTGATCGCGATAGGCATAGCCCTGTTCCTGTTCCTTGCCATCACAGCAAAAAGCGATGAATCGATCTTCTGGTTCGGCATGGCTGTAGCGCTGCTCATCGTCGGGGTGCTCTCCATCATCTTTGCCCCGTTCGTGGCGATTCTCCTCATCCTGATCATCGCGGCAATCGCCATCTATAACGGTTTTACCGATATCACGCTCGCCCTGGCTCACCCGAAGAGCAAATATGTCCTCATCCCCGTTATGGTCATCTCCGGTTTTGTTCTCCTTGCAGTGTTGTTCTCGTACTTCCCGGCATTCATGAGCGATCCCGCCCTCTCGGTTGTCGGGACCTTCGCGCTGGTGTTCGGCCTCTTCTCTATCATGCTCGGGTTCTATAACCCGGACGATTCGGACGGAGACTTTGCAGCAGGCAGTGCTGCATGCGAGATCCCTGATGACCGGGAAAACAGATAATCCTTTGATTTTTTTCCGGGGGAAAATGGGAAAACTGCATCCGGAATGTATCCCGAGATATGTCCTATGATGTGATCGTTGTTGGCGCCGGCCCGGCCGGCAGTGCCGCGGCGTGCGAATGTGCCCGGCAGGGCCTCAGGACCCTCTGCCTCGAAGAGCACGGGACGATCGGGTATCCCGTGCAGTGCGCCGGGCTCCTCTCGAATGCCGCCTTTGCCGAGTGCCGCGTATCGGAACGGTCCGTGCTCAACCGGGTGAGCGGGGCCAGGGTCCGGTCCGGGCGGGGCCGCGAGATCCTCATCGATACCGGAACCACCCGGGCCGTGGTCGTCGACCGGGGTGCCCTCGACTGGGAGATGGCGGGAGCTGCGGCCGATGCCGGTGCAGAGTTCCGGCTCAGGACCGCCGTGTATGGCGTACGGGGGCGCACCGTCCTGACGAGGGGCGTGAACGGCCATGAAGAACAGAGCGCTGACCTGCTCATCGCTGCCGACGGCCCCCGCAGCACCATCGCCCGGCTCTTCGGGATGGAGCGGGCACCCGTCTTTCTTGCCGGCATCCAGGCCGATATAGCCCACGAGTGCGATCCCCGGTTGGTCGAACTGTACCCGGATGCATCACCGGATTTTTTCGGCTGGTCCGTTCCCACCGCAGGGAACCGGATCAGGGTGGGGCTGTGCGGGAAGACGCAGGTGCCGCAGCGGTTTGAGGCCCTGATGAAGACTTTCGGTCCTGCAGGCTCAACCAACCTTGTCACCGGCACCCTTCCCCTTGGGATCATGCCCAGGACGTACGGACACCGCACGCTCTTTGTGGGGGATGCGGCAGGGTTTGCAAAACCTACCTCCGGGGGCGGGATCTATACCGGTGTACGCTCGGCCCGGCACGCAGCGGCGGTCGCCGCGGAATCCTGCGAACGCGGGAGGTTCGATGACGCAGCGCTCGCCGGCTACGAACAGAAGTGGCAGGCTGACTTCGGAAAGGAACTGAGACTCGGGTTCCGGCTCTTCGGGATGCGCCAGCGGATGTCGGACGGGGATATTGACGCCTTCATAACGGCGCTCAATGACCCCTCCGTCATCCGGATTATAGAAGAGTACTTCGACATGGACAGGCCAGGCGCGGTCATCGGAAAACTCCTGCTGAACCCCGCCATGATCCGGCTCATCAGACCCCTGTTCCTGTCCGGGCTGAAGTCCCTGTTTTAATTGCCGCGGACTTTTTCCTGGTAGAACCCGCGCACCGCAAGGTGGCAGCGGTCGCTTTTTTCCGGGTTGAACCGGTATGCACCCTTGGGGATATGGAGCTCGAACCGGGCACCCTGGTGGTACTCCCCGGTCTCCCGGATGCTGATACCGGTGATGATCAGGATCTCCTGCACAAGGAAAAGCCCGAGTCCGGTATTCTTCCCGAACCCTTTGGAAAATATATTCTCCTTGTCAAATGGCGGTATGCCGACACCGTTGTCTTCTATCCGGATGGTTACCCCGTCACCCTCTTCCTGCGCCGAGATCCGGATGATCGAGATATCCCCGCCGTGCTGGATTGAATTCTCCGCAAGGTTATAAAATGCCCGCTCGAGCAGGGGATCGGCAAATATGTCAAGACCGTCGGCATCGGACTGGACACAGATCCTCTTGATGTCGAGATGGGTGCATGCCCGGAAGAAGACTTCATGGACGTTCTGCCAGCCCGGGGCGGTGACGCCCAGGTTCTGGTACAGCCTCGTGAACTCGATGTTCTGCCCGATCGTGTTCACGGTGTCGATGATCTTCCTCAGGTACATGGAATATTCAGGTTCGGCGGGACGGTCCCTGACCAGTTCGAGATACCCTCCCACGACCGTAAGCTTGTTCCGGATGTCGTGGCGGGTGATCTCCGCCAGCAGGTTCAGTTTTTTGTTGGCTATCTTCAGCGCATCCTGTGCCCGCTGGATCTCCGAGATATCGTGGAAAATACCCATCAGGCACCGCCTCCCGCCAAGGTCCATGGCCGTCGAACTGACGATCACGGGTATGGTGTTTCCCTCCCGGTCAACGACCATCTCTGCCTGCACACCGGTGCCCCGCTGGGCATGCTCGGCAAAATACTCCTTATAAAGATCGATCTCATCCTTCGGGTGCAGCTCGCTCTGGTGCATGGCACGGATCTCTTCCAGGGACCTGCCGAGCATGGCCTGGGCTTTCGTGTTGGCATCGATGAGCATTCCCGTCTCTGCATCAGCGATGAAAATGGCATCGTTGGCATGGTCCATGAGACCCCGGTTCTTCTCGTTCTCGATCCGGAGTGCATCGACCGCCCTCCTGCGCTCGATGGCGATCAGGATCTTATACCGGAGTTCAGCGAACTGGGAGCGGGGGTCGCCTCCCTTCTGGACATAGAAGTCGGCGCCGTTGTTGATCGCCTCGATGACGACCTCTTCCCGTCCCCTCCCGGTAAAGAGGAGGAAGGGAAGGCTGCCGTAGTGTAACCTCACCTGTTTGAGCAGCCCGATGCCGTCCATGCCCGACATCTGGTAATCGGAAATGACGGCATCGAACCGGCATTCTGCCAGTTTCTGCAGCCCGTTCCGCGCAGAATCTTCCGTGGCAACAGAAAATTCCCCCCCTTTTTCGAGGAACAGTTTTCCCAGTTGAAGCAGGTCGGCCTCGTCATCCACATAGAGGAGGGAGAACATTAGCTTTAAATATCATCTGGTAATGGAAATATTTTTCCCCTCCTCCTGGAATTGTATAAATATAATTATATTTTATTCTGGTTGTATTCCGGATGCCGGACCGATCCGCCTGATCCCCTGAAATTTTTCCGGTGTCAGGAACCGGGGCTGAACAAAGTTCCCGGGAATTGGGATTAACGGCATGCAACCCTCCGGAATCTCATCCGGGTCAAAAAAATACCGGCATCCGCGTCCTCCGGCGAGAATACCGGTACCCGGTAGATGAAAGCGATGTCAGAAAGAGATCCGTCTGTCATTCCGGCACCACAGCGATCAGAAAGCAAGGTACTTATGATTTTACGCATCATATACCCCATCATCCGGAAGGGATCCTATCATCCCGGTGGACCTTGGGAAAACACCACAGGAAAAGGACCGGCTCATCCAGCTGTCCATGCTCTGTCTCTGCATCGGGATCGTATCCGCCGACGTCCTCATCCCCCTCGGGTTCGTCATCTGGATCCTGTACCTGATCCCTCTCCTCATGTCGGTCTGGCTCCGGCACCGGTACGCACCGTTCTTTACAGCATGGCTCCTCACCCTGACAATCCTCCTGGGCAGCCTCATATCGGGGTCTGCCCGCGTGAATCCTTCGGATCTTCCCGACCGGGCCGTCTTCATCCTGATGCTGGCCATCATCTCCCTTCTGGTCTGGGAGATCAAGACCAGTTACACGAGCCTCGAAGCAGAGGTAGCCGAGCGGCGCACGGCACAGGAGCACCTCGAAGTGCTGGCACGGACGCTCGAAGAACGCGTCACGCTGAGGACACGCGAGCTGTCCGAGGTCAACGAGGAGCTGAACCGGGACATTGCCGAGCGGAGGCGGGTCGAGGCCGCACTCGCCATGGCAAACCGGAAACTCACCCTGCTCTCGCAGATCACCCGGCATGACATCTCCAACCGCGTCTTCGCCCTGCTGGTGGAACTTGACGCCATAAAAGATATCGCCGGAGACGGGCCGGTAACAGAACATCTGGAGATCCTGGAGAAGACCTCCCTCGCCATCCAGGACCAGATTGCCTTCACCCGGGATTACCAGGAGATCGGTTCGCAGATCCCGGTATGGCACCAGGTTGCAACGGTTATCCGGGAGGCTGCCCGGCACCTGGACCATGGTACGGCAGAGATCTCCGTGGATCTCGACCGGCTGGAGATCTTTGCCGACCCCATGATCGGGAAAGTATTCTACAACCTGATCCACAATGCCCTCAGGCACGGGGGAACGGTGACCCGCATCGCCTTCTCGTACCACTTGTCGGACTCCGCTCTCGTGATCATCTGCGAAGACGACGGTGTGGGGATCCCGGCCGATGAGAAGCAGCATATCTTTACCAAAGGGTTTGGCAGGGACTCCGGACTCGGCCTCTTCCTGATCCGTGAGATCCTCTCCATCACCGGCGTCTCGATCAAGGAGACCGGCACGGAAGGGACGGGGGCGCGGTTCGAGATAACGGTGCCCCCGGGAGATTACCGGATCGGCCACGCAGGTTCCGGCAGGCCGCCCGGAAACGGCAGGGCGTAAAAGAAGCGTTCTTCCCCATGTACCGTCGCTTTTCCCGGACAAACTATCTCCTTCAGGCCACACTTTTTTGTCTCCGGGTGCCTCAGTACCCTGCATGACTGCTGAATCTGAAGCGGTGAGAACGGTTGCCTCCCTCATGGCGCTCGCTGCGCGGACGGCCCCGAAAGCGGTCGGGCTGGACTCGGTAAAGATCGAGATACTGACCGGAAAAGAGCAGGAGAAACTTGCCGGAAAGATGATAGCCATGGCAGAGGAACCGGGCAAGGGCTTCTTCCGTGCCAATGGCGAACAGGTCAGGGCAAGCGACGCCACCCTGCTGATAGGGGTCGAGGGGCAGAAGACCCTCGGCATCAACTGCGGCGGCTGCGGGTACGATACCTGTTCGGCGATGGCAAAGGCACTGGTGAAGGCGAAGGGAAAGAAGGCGCTCTACCCGGGCCCGAACTGCGTCTTCAAGATCTCCGACATCGGGATCGCGGTCGGTTCGGCCGTAAAGACCGCTGCGATCCACAATGTCGACAACCGGGTCATGTTCAGCGCCGGTGTCGCAGCACTCAAATCCGGGCACCTCAGGGGGTGCAGCGTGGCCTACGGTATCCCGCTCAAGGCATCCGGCAAGAACATCTTCTTCGACGTCCCGATCCACGAGCACTGATCGGGACCGGTCGTACCGTCAAACCCCGCCGGGGTTGCCGGAACCGGCATCTTTTTACCCGCCGGGCCGGATCCTCTTCTTACCATGCAGTTACCGGTACTCTTCGTCTCCCACGGTGCGCCCACGCTCACCATCGAGGATATCCCCGCACGGCAGTTTCTCGTGGAGCTCGGCGGGCAGTACAGGACCGTAAAAGCAGTGCTCTGCATCTCCGCGCACTGGAACACGATCCGTCCTGCGGTCAGCTCCACCCCGCGGAACAGCACGATCCACGATTTTTACGGGTTCCCGCCCGGGCTCTACCGGATCGATACCCGGCACCCGGCAGCCCCGCCCTTGCCGGGCGGGTGGCCACTCTCCTCAGAAGAGCCGGCCTTCCCTGCGACACCGATCCCGCCCGGGGCCTCGACCACGGGGCATGGGTGCCCGTACGGCTCATGTACCCCGGAGCAGACGTCCCCGTTGTCCAGCTCTCGATCCAGCGCAGCCTCGACCCGGCTGCCCACCTCGCACTCGGCGAAGCGATCGGGGCCGTGAGGGACGAGGGGGTGCTTATCCTCTGCAGCGGCGGCGCAGTCCACCCGCTGGGCGACCCGACCGCATCGCTCGGTCCCGGCGCTGCCACCGAACCGTGGGCCATGGAGTTCAACGACTGGCTGGCAGATGCCGTCCGCCGGGGGGACCGGGAGAGCCTTCTCCGCTACCGCACGCTCGCCCCCCACGCGGGGCGTGCCCACCCCTACCCGGACCACTACATGCCCATCCTCGCTGCACTCGGTGCTGCCGGGGCGGGTGCACGGGGTACGGTCATCCACCACAGCTGGGACCTGGGCGACCTCGGCATGGACGCCTATGCGTTCAGGTAGGGACGGGTATCTCATGCCACGGTGGCCAGGCATACCCGCCAAAGCACGGGGGTCAGGGTAACCCGGATAACTCTTTTTTCATCGTATCTTCCCGTTACGTATCGTCAGGTTATCCCTCCTGTATATCCCGTGGGCGGGTCCCCGGATACGATTACATTTTCCAGGAAGGAGGGGTCCACGATATTCATGGGGACGTGGTACTCCTGACGCCTTGCAGACCGCCGGGACAAACCGGCAGATCACGGTCAGATCCACTCCGGCACGGGCGGCTATTGCATTGCGTATGGTTTATGCTATCCGGCACTAACAGAGGGAACATATTACTGCTAATTCCGGAGTAGACTGATGAGAAAAGAGAACCAGAAGGCACTGGACGACTTCCTTTCCCGTGCAGATGGAATGAGCGATGATATCCTTACCGACACTCAGGAGATGCTGGGCAGCATGCCGTTTATCCTGCCCGTTCTGCGGGAACGGCCGGGGTATTTCGCGCTCTCTTCAATTGCGGATGAGATGGTCTGCCGGCCAAAGCATATATCCTCAAAGACCGCCGAGCTGATTGCACTGGCAGCAGCTGTAAGTGCAGGGGCGGAATACTGTATGCAGGTGCACATCCGTGCAGCCGCAAAAGAAGGTGCCGGCAGGGACGAGATTTACGACACGATCCTGATCGCAGCGCTCGTGGGGAAGACCCGGGTCCTTGCGCCTGCACTCCGCGAGCTGTGCGATGTCCATCCCCGGGATACACCGGATCGGCAGGTATCCCGATGACCCCCGTTGTCATCCGTGCGGGGAATGTCTGGGACGGGACTGCACAAAAACCGCTCGGGCCGCGGGAGATCCTGGTCCTCGGTGAGACCATTGCAGAGATCGGAAAGACCGTCCGGGAACCACGCGATGCAGAGATCATCGATCTTCCCGGCCATATGGTCATGCCCGGTCTTATTGACTGCCATGTCCATCTCACCCTCAGGCCCGAACTGATCGGCAGTTTCTGGAGTTATTCCCCGTCATACAAAGCCCTCCTGGGTGCAGAGGCACTCAAGACCCTGCTCATGCATGGTTTCACCACCGTGCGGGACTGCGGGGATATGGACCTCCACGGGTTCACGGTCCGGGACCTGAAACTGGCCTCGGAACGGGGCATCATTCCCGGTCCACGGCTGATCGATTCGGGTCACATAATCTCCTCCCGCGGGGGCCACATGAATGCCATGCTCTCCCTCGCCCCGGAAAACCATCCCTGGGAGAACTGCCTTGCTGACGGTCCGGACGAAATCCGGAAGGTTGTACGGAACGAGATCAAACATGGCGCCGAATGGGTGAAATACGCAGCATCAGGAGGTTTCTCGACAGCCGGGGATGATCCTACCCAGGTAACCTATACGCAGGAAGAGATGAATGCCCTCGTTGCAGCGGCGCGGGACTTCAACCGCCCGGTATCGGTCCATGTCTTTGGAGACGAAGCGATCCATCGTTCGGTACTCGCCGGTGTGAGGTCTGTCGAGCACGGGAGTATGGTATCCGCAGAAACCCTCCGCCTCATGGAGGAGAAGGGGGTGTATATTGTCCCCACGCAGCTCATGGCCACCCGGCCGGCCCGGATGGCGGATGATGAGGCCTCTTGGGCTGCCCTCAATGCCCCGCCCCATATGCGGATGAAAATGCGGAAATACCGGGATGAGCTCCTGAACGGTGCAAGGACTGTCGCGAACAGCTCCGTGAAAATCGCATTCGGGACCGATCTGGGTATCTTCTCGTACCGGACGAACGGGGCACGGGAGTTTGGCGAGATGGTGACCAACGGGATACCTCCTGTCAGGGCACTCCGGGCAGCAACGGGCATGGCTGCAGAACTCCTCCAGAGGGACGATATCGGGGTCCTCGCCCCGGGAAGATCTGCCGACATCGTTGCCATGCCGGGGAATCCGTTCAAGGATATCACGGTCACGGAAAACGTTGATTTCGTCATGAAAGGCGGCGTTGCAGTTAAACGGGTCGGGACTCCGGTATCCTGACCGTTTTAAAAAAATGACTTTCCGGAATAGCAGGGAATCCGCCTCATCCGCGATTGATTCACGTCTGTTCCCCTAGGGCCTTCATGCCATTTTTGCGTCGAGCGATCTGCGGATCTCCGCCTTGACCTCTGCCGGGAGGTCGAGGCCGTCGAGTGCCCGGGCGAGGACGAGGCAGGCCATCCGCTGCCCGGCCGGCGTAGCAAGATAGGCATCGATGGCCCTCTGGCCCTCCGGCGAAGAGAGAAAATTCCGCATCGCTTCCTGCCCCTTGGGCGATGCGACGTACCCTGCGATCATCCCGTGCATGCAGTCTAGGTGTACCATGCGTCCGGCTCCGTGCCTCTCAGGCTTGTGGAACGGACTGGCTGATAATACTGCCGGGGGGGCGCCGGGGTCTCACGTAGTGACGCACCGTGCCAGGCCCGGTTTCCGGCGGCGGGCTGGCGGCAGGAGGCACTTTCACCCCCCGCGCACCAGCATTATCCGTGCAGTTCCTGCAGTGATCCGGTGCCATGCGGATCGAGCTGCGCAGGGGGATCACCCTCCACCCGGGCACATTCACGGCAGTGATAGCACCGCAGGCGTTCGTCCTCGCGGCGCTCAACGGGAATCCTGATCTCCAGCGGTTCCTCTTCCTCTTCGTTTGCGGCAACTACTCGCGGCTCCTCTCCGGCATCGGCCGGACGTCCGCGAACTTCGAGGTCCGCAGGCCGTTCACCGCGGATCAGCTCCTGACCGTCCTGAACGAGGCCGGCCATACGGTCGTCTTCGTCGAGCACGACCCGACCCTGTTCGACGGGGGGGAGCGCCTGCTTGCCCCGGCCGCCGCAGCGCTCAGGGATAAGGGACGCGAGGCGCTGGTCATCCTGTACTCCCCTGCCATGGACCGCTCGTTTGCGGCGCTGGCCCGGCAGGCGGACCGGCTGATCGAACTCCTGCCGCCCGGTGAGATGGGACAGCACCCCCGCCCCCGCGATACACGGTTCCACCGGAGGGGCGGCCCGCCACCACGGGCCCAGCAGACCCTGGAGGTGTCCTGACGGGCAGGAGTTTTGAGAGCGTGCGGCAGGGGGCAAAGACTGTTTCAGGCCGCTGGGCCCGCTCGGCCCGGGCGCTCCGGAAGGAGGAGCGGTCCTGCGGGGAGAAGCTGGCAGGACTGGCAACGATGCATTCCAGCGAGGCGTTCGTGGCCTGCGACAGCCCGCTTGAAGCCGCGCTCTTCTCGGCACTCGTCGAGCTGCTCAGGTATCAGGAGGAGGACGATGTGGATCTTTGACTCCGCGTACCGGGACGGCGGCGTGGATCTGTGGTCGAAGGACGGCACCGTGACAAAGGTGCACCACGATTACGAGCCGCCCTTCCTCGTCCACTTCCGCGACCCGCACGAGCACGCCGGAATGATCGATGCGCTCGGCGAGCGCTATCGTGCGGAGGAGTGCACCATCCGCACCATCTTCGGGGACCTCCCGGGCAACTCGGTGTACGCGGGCCGCGATGTCGCCGAGGCGATCGAGCTGCAGGCAGGGTTCAACGTGGACCTCTTCAACGTTGACGTGCGCCGGGACCAGCGGTTCATGGCCGGGCACGGGCTCTTCCCGTGCGGGAACGGCGACAGCTCACGCTTCTCCCCGGAGTTCCGGCACGAGCTGGATATCGCCAGCATCCGGGTCCGCGGCAACCCGGCACACGCCGCCTTCTCGGATATCGAGCTGGTCCACGAACGGACCGAGCGGCTGGCCGGGCAGGAAAAGAAGGTGCTCGCCGACCTCTTCTCCCTTGTTGCCGCCACCGACCCTGACGTCCTCCTCATGCCGGATGCGGACAGCTGGATGCCGAAACTGCAGGAGCGGGCACGGAAACTCGGCCTCGGGATGCCGTTCTCGCGGAACGGGAGATACCGGAAGATGGAGTCCCGCTCCTACTGGAGTTACGGGCGGATGGAGCACAAGGTGCCGGCCCTCATCCCGGACGGGCGCATCCTGATCGATACAGAGCAGTCGTTCGTGTACCAGGAAGGCGGGCTCGGGGGCGTCTTCATGGCCGCACGGCTCTCCGGGCTCTCCCCGAACCTCGCCTCCCGCTTCACCCCGGGCACCCTCATCAGCAGCTACGAGGTCTGCGAGGCGGTAAAGCAGGGGATCGCGGTCCCGTTCCGGAAGAGCGACCCCGAGACGGCCCGGCACGTAGCCTCGCTCCAGGCCGCGGACCGGGGCGGGATGATGCTCCAGCCGGCCCCGGGGGTTTATGAGAACGTGGAGGAGATCGATTTCACGTCCATGTACCCCGCGATCATCGTGAGGGCGAACCTGTCGCCGGAAACAATTGAGCACCCGGAGCGGCCGGGGTTTCTTCCCGCTGCACTGGCACCCCTCCTCCAGCTTCGTATCACCACCAAACGATTGAAGAAGACCAATCCCAGGATCGCTGGCATCGATTCCATCCTGAAGTGGATGCTTGTAACCTGTTTCGGGTATACGGGCTACAAGAATGCAAAGTTCGGGAGGATCGAGGTCCACGAATCGATCACCGGACAGTCCCGCGAGATCCTGCTGCAGACAAAAGAGATCGCCGAGGAGATGGGCTTTACCGTGCTGCACGGGATCGTGGACTGCCTCTGGGTGCAGGGGTCGCCGGTCGCGGCCCTGCAGGAGCGGGTGGACCGGGAGACCCGCCTGTCCACCGAGCTCGATCACTTCGACTGGATCGTCTTCCTCCCGCAGAACGACGGCTCCGGTGCCTACAACCGCTATTACGGGAGGCGTGCGGACGGCAGCGTGAAGGTACGGGGGATTGCCGCCCGGCGGCACGACACCCCGGAGTACATCCGCACCATGCAGCGCGGGATGGTCGCGGAGATGGGGAAGGCACCCACCCTCGCGGGACTCCGGGAACTGGAGGGGAGGGTGCGGGAGATCTACCGGGACGCGGTGGAGCGGCTGCCGGATGCGGACCCGGGCGAGATGCTCATCAGCCGGCGGATCAGCCACCTCACGTACGCCCACCGCTGCGTGGAGGGGGCGGCGGTGGAGGCGTACCGCAGGAGCGGGACGGGCATTGCGCCGGGCATGAAGATCCGGTACGTGGTGCGGGACGCCCGCAGGTATATCGTAGATACGGAGTGGGATGCGGGGACGTTTGACGTGCCGTACTACCGCGGGCTGCTGGAGAAGGCGTGGGGGGAGGTGGAGTATGCGTTCTCGGCGGGGCTTTCCAGGAAGCGGGAGAGGGGTGTTACCGAGATCGGGGATTTCGGGTGAGGGGGCAACGACAATCCCTACACCGACTCCTCCCATCCCTGGCCCATGTCGCTGAGCGGCCGGACTTCCGTGACCGAGAAGCTCACCGTGGCATGGATCATCTTCGCCGCCTCTTCCCCGATAATCTTCGCCATCCGGAGCCTGAACGTATCGAGCACCGGGCCGATCGTTGCGATACTCTCTGCCTTCAGGTACACGCGGATCCCCTTCCAGTCCATGAAGTCTGCCGACGGTTCCATGATCAGGAACACGGCGTTCGGGTTCTGCTGGAGATTTGCGAGCGTGCGGTTCTTCCCCAGCCCCATGACGACCGTCTTCTCGTCGACCATCCGGGGCGAGCCGAAGACGGCGGAATCAACGTTTCCCCCTTTGTCGGCGGTACCGAGGGTCCCGATCCGTGGCGATTTGTTGAAGTACTCCATAAGTTTTGACGGTATACGACATCACCTCATCTTGTGTGGACACTCGACAGCGGGGAACTTAAAGTTTTGGAAGCCGGAAGTCCATGACTTCCGGATTTGCCAAAGAACATTTGGCGGAACCCGGAAGTTCGTGAACTTCCGGATCCGCCGGAGAACCCTCGGCGGAACCCGGAAGCCGGGAATTTTCACGCCATCTCCCGGATCAGCCGCGGTCCCGGCACCAGTACGAAACCCCCGGACCAGCCGCCTCACGTACGCCCACCGCTGCGTGGAGGGGGCGGCGGTGGAGGCGTACCGCAGGAGCGGGACGGGCATCGAGCCGGGCATGAAGATCCGGTACGTGGTGCGGGACGCCCGGAGGTACATCGTCGATACGGAGTGGGGCGCGGGGAAGTTCGATCCGGTCTACTACCGGGGGCTGCTGGAGAAGGCGTGGGGGGAGGTGGAGTACGCGTTTTCGGCCGGACGGCCCCGGAGAGGTGTTCCGGAGATCCGGGATTTTGGGTGAGGGATCCGGGATTTTGGCCCGGTGATTGCATCGGATGCGTACACGAGGATATTGGTATCAATCAGTACAGGATTCCCGGTCATGGATATCCTGCCGTGTTCGGTACTGGTATTTTCCCAGGTGGTGCTCTTTGTCGAGAAGTGCAAGGGCCTGCTGCGCAATCATCTCCTGTTCCTTGTCCCGGATCGTTCCCATGATACCTATATGTTGATTCTTCATTCTTTTAAATGAAGAGATTCATAAAAAGTTGCGGTTATTGCACTTGTCACGAACCGATCCGGGAATCAAGCATGAAAATGCTATGAGCATTTTCAGCAATGTGCATGAAATTCGTGCTGACTTTATGCACATTTTTTCTAAATTGTCACCTCCGGACCTGGCAATTATTTTTTATTGCCACATCCGGACCCGGGAATTTTTTAAAATTGCCACCAACCGATCTGGCAATTTTTCTAAATTGTCACCTCCGGACCTGGCAATTATTTTTTATCGGCGGGTCCGCGGGAGGGGCGCTCCGTCGGAGATTTCGCAGAATTTCCGGATTTTTCCGGCAAAATTGCCGCAAACCGATCCGGCAATTATTTTTTATTGCCACCTCCGGATCCGGGAATTTTTTAAAATTGCCACTAACCGATCCGGCAATTTTTCTAAATTGTCACATCCGGATGCGGGAATTATTTTTTATTGGCGGGTCCGGAGCTGGGGATTTTTGGGAATTGTCAACGGTTCCCATGACCATAAACAACATACCCGATGACAAATATAGAATCATAAAAGCCCGCGGAGGCATCAATGGACGTATTACTGTCAATTTAGCCAAAATACGTAAAGTCCATTCTTGAAGGGGAAAAAAGGTACGAGTTCCGGAAGACGATCTTCAGGAATCGTGAGATCAACCGGATCTACATCTATTCTTCATCGCCCGTGAAAAAAATCGTGGCCTCATTTGAAGTTGGGGGTATTTTCGAAAATCACCCGGTTGATCTCTGGGATAACGTCAAAGATTATGCCGGTATCGATGTCCGCGAGTTCTTCTCCTATTTTGCCGGGCGAACGCGGGGGTATGCGATCGGGATATCGAACCTGCAGGAATTTGACGATCCGATCGATCCGTGGAAGACGGTGCCGGGGTTTGTGCCGCCGCAGTCGTATTGTTATGTGGATGGGTTGCCGGTCATTGAGTGAGTGTTTTGCTATTTTCTTCGAATAAACATTTATAAATTTTTAAAAAATTAAAAAGAAAGTATGCTTGAATTCCACGGAGATGCTATTTGTCTTAGTGGAATCACCGGAACAGCAATAAAATCTGAAATAATCGGTCAATATTATGAATTTTGGTGGAAAATTACTTCCGGTGGAGACAAAAGTGGTCATAGTTATCCGACCGCAATAGTCGAATTAAATGCCGGTAGCGGTGAGGTGTTCATTAAAGAACTCGATCAAACTCTGCTCGGTTCGGCAGGACACTCGATAGAGCTTAAGAAGAAATTGGATGAGAAAAATAGCCTGAAACTTGTTTTAATTGAAGAAGATGGAACCTGTTATAATCACTTAACCAACGTAATCTCTCGAAGATTGCCAGGCATTCCGGTCAAAGTCTGTGAAGGTCCGGTTGACCAGAACCCAACGAATATTTTTTTAATGAATTTGAATCTGGATGAATCACTTAAAAAAATTGCAGTGATAAAATTAGGGAATAGCATTTTTTTCTTTGATCCATTGAGAATGGTAAGATGGGAACTAATTGAAAAGGTCGCTAGAGATCGAATAAAACATTACTACCAGACAGGAACCGAATTTATCATATTTCTGTTTACTTCCGATTATTTCCTTGGTAGGGATGAATTTGCTGCTTTTCCTACTCATAATAACGAACAAATCTGGTCGGATCCTGAAAAACGTTCGATAGCCGAAGCTGATAATTTATTCGGTGACACCAGACTGGCGATCAAAAATTCTTCGTCCTGATGATATTTTACAACGACAGAACAATTTTGTAAATTTGTATCAGGCAAAGCTGCAAAAATGGTTTAGATATGTTCTTCCTCTCCCATTCAAACCGAAAAAAAGTCAGCTTTATCATCTGATCATTTGTTCAAATTATGAGGCCGGAATCAGAGAGACAAAAAGTCATTACTCCCAAAGAATGAGGAATAAAAAAGTTAATCAGGATAATACTATTGCGTACAATTATTTCAAAATCCTTCATCACGATCTCTGCAAAGATTTTACTGGTACGACAAAACCCTTGGAGTGGAAGATACTATGGGCCATAATTAAACATGAGATCGGTATCCGGGATTTGATGTGTTCAGACATTAGACGGTTTGAAGTAATTAGTAGCCGACGGGATAATGCAATGAAATGGCTTGAACAGAACTCTTATCTTCTCCCTGTTGAACAACCCGATGCTTGGGGTTCACCGTATCAAAAATATACTTTAAACTGGCTGTATTGTAAGGAAAAACTGGGTGTTGATTTGCCCTCCCCATTGATTCCAATCTCACCGGATTCTTTCACATCCAGACATTCGACATTTATACCTGCAAAATCCGGACAATTTACATTTGATCAGTTTTAGTAAACGGAGTGTTCGGATGAAAGAAAGAAATTCAAATTGTTCCCTTGAAAAAATTCCCACCGGGACGAAGGAATGGGCTGATCATAATATCAATTGCATTAAGGGTTGTTACAATAACTGCCGGTATTGCTATGCCATGCTGATGGCGAAACGCTTCGGACGGGCCACCAATAATACCTGGAAAAAAATGATCATCCGCGAAGATGTTGTGAATTCAAAATTCAGAAAATTTTCCGGGAGAGTGATGTTCCCCAGTTCTCACGATATCTTTGATATGTCAGAATATGAGGATGCATGTTTTACCGTCCTTGAAAATCTGTTAAAAAGTGATAACGAAGTATTAGTGACAACCAAGCCGAGATTGACAATTATTAAAAAAATTGATAAGGAATTTTCAGACTATAAAGAGCAGATTCAATTCAGATTCACCATTACCTCATCCGATAATCAATTATTGAAATTCTGGGAGCCCAATGCGCCACTGTTTCAAGAACGATTGAAGTCGTTACAATATGCTTTCAAAAAAGGGTACAAAACCAGCGTTTCTATCGAACCTTTTCTGGATTATGATCCCAAACCACTCATTGATATGATTTCTCCATACGTCTCTGAGTCCATCTGGCTTGGGATGATGAATTATATTCCGCGAAATAATGTCCGGAAAGCCGAGGTTTCATATTATGATTCGATACGGAAAAATTATAGTGAGGAGCATTTGAAGGAGATTTATAGAATTTTTAACGACTCCCAAAAAATTCGATGGAAGGATAGTATCAAGACAAAATTAAAATTAATTATGTGATTCTCTTTTCATGGAAATTTGTCATTTTGGTAAAAATTTCAAAATATTATTTCCGTCATTGGTGATTTTAATTCGGGCGGCCTTCCCCTTTCCCTGAATATCAATCAAACCTTTTTGCGAGAGAGGCTCTAAGTATTTTTTATTCAACTGAGAATGTTTTGCAGCTTCCGTATGATCGCTTTCGATAACAATCAATTTCATTGCAATGAATTTTTCGATGAGAATTTTTTTACTTACAGAATCATTATCCTGAATTATTTTCAGTGCAGATATAAGGACCTCTTTAGGACGCTCAATTTTGTAATTCGGAAGCTGGATTATATGTTTAAATCCGCTCGTAAGTTGTTGTCCTTTCTTCGGTGTAATCTCATAATTTTCCGGGACAACATAATATGGCGTTGCATCTACAGTCTCATTATTGAAAATCATAGCCGCCATCATGCCGGCAATCGCTTCAATTTTGTTTCCTGTCGAAACATTGATGAAGATTTGATTATGTTGTTCTTCTTCGATAATTATTCTGTAAATGTTAAGAAGATCGAATAAAGATTGGATATCACACCGACGTTCATCAAAATCAATTTTCAATTCATGGACACGTTCTTTGACTTTGGTATAATGAATACTCGCATCACTCTTCTCAATTGTATCATCGACAATCAACCAGACTTTATCTGCCCTGAGTCTAATCAGAGGTTCAATTACGCGGTCGATCTCAAAACCAATGGGTACAATGTGAACACGCAATTTCAGCATATCCTATCGGCTCATTTAGCATATTTAGATTTTTTACCTTAATAAGATATTCAGAACTAAATAATGGTCGATACAAAGATCAATTAAGGAGGTGAAAGGAGTATGGTTTCCAGTCTTAGTGCGGGCACAGGACCTGCTGCTGGCATTCTCATTGGTGGCGTGTTAATCCTTGCTGGCAATGCCATTGGCTGGTTAATACTGTTTGGTGGTTTCAGCCTTAGTGTTCTCTGGGCAATTAGATAAAAAAATTCGTACTCAAATGTAATCGACGGAGAAAAAAATCAAAAATTTAGGTAAAAACATGACTTTTATCATTACATTATGGACACAAGAAGGAATTGTCATGGCTAGCGATAGCCGATTAACTCTGAATACATTTGTACAACAGAACAATCAACAAGTTCAACTATCGTTCCCTCAATCTGATGCGAACTATAAGACATTCTTGGCACCGGGAAATATTGGAATCTCAACTTTTGGGGTAGCAGATATTCAAGGAGTACCAATCAGTGGCTACATCGAATCTTTCATACATGAAAAACTCGATGGCAATCAGCCTGATCTTAAGGAGGTTCCCAAACAACTGCTTGATTTTTTCCGATCCTTACCCGTTATACCAGATACGTATTTCCAAGTCGCCGGATATATTGACGAAAATGGTAAACAAATTCCCCATATTTGGCGAGTTTATGTTGCATTAAATAAAATTGATGATGTAATTCAACCAGGACAATCCGGAGAGTCCGCTTGGAATGGTGAGATCGAAATAATGTCTCGATTAATATCCAAGATTTCTTTAATCCAAAATGACGGGACAAATATCCCATTGCCCGAAGCACCGGTGCAATGGGCGTTTTTTACACTGCAAGATGCGATTGATTTCGCGATTTTCGCAGTGAAAGTCACAAGGGACACAATGAGATTCTTGGGAAGAATAAAAACCGTAGGTGGCCCTGTCGACGTTTTAATTATCAAACCCGGGCAAGGAGAAAATCGGGCTATTTGGATCCAAAGAAAAGAACTTTGCGGTGACGGACGATCTCTCTCATTCTAATTATTTTTTAAATTGGTCTTCTATCACAATTTCCCCGTAAACGCCTTCCCCAGCACCGCCTGCGTCAACCGCTCGCACCGCCGGCCCGCCGCAGCAACCTCCCGATCTATCGCATCCGCACGCTCAAACAGTGCTCCGACACGGCGGACGATCTCGTGCTGCTCGGTAAGGGGAGGGAGGGGGATTGGCATCGATTTAATTTTACTCAAATTTAAATTCGGTTGAACTCCCCCCGTGGATAATTTTCTGATATCATCATAATTTTTTTGCAGATATAATTTCAAATAAGGTTTTATCGGAGAAAACTCGTCAAAAATATTTATCGTCCCACAGGCTTGATTTGTCGTTGCTTCTATTAATAATTCAGAACTTTTTCCACGAGTGATACCCTGACCGTATAATGCGATAAGGAGTGTCCCCTTTGGTAAAATTTTAAGTCTTGTTTCTTTGAGGGCAATTTCACTAATTTTCTCTTTAGTATTAACGACGAACGGATCATACAGTTCTCCGCTTGTAACCCAAGGAATCGATCCCTTATCCCAATAATCGGGATTTTTTCGTGAGGGTGTAGTACCTGTATCTACTTTTGCAACAATTTCGATAAAAGTTAGAATCCAATCCGAGGGTAGAGAAAAATTTTCCTCCCACTCGAAATTATGTAATATCTTCTTCTTATCCATCTTTTGGAGAATTTTTTGATTTATCTGGTCGCTGAAGTCTTTTGGATTCTCCTCTCTCCACCCCTCCGTCAACCTACCGGAACACGCAGCGGCCAGCACCGTCTGCCGGAACCGTTTCATGATCAAAGGCACCCGGTTCAGCCGGTCGCGGGCGGCGTTGACCTGTGTCAAGAGGGCTTCGACACGGGCAACAATACGCTGCTGTTCGGCGAGCGATGGGATCGGAAATGGAATTCTAGCTAAATTTTTTCTGGAGATACGAGTTCGTGTTGTCCCTCGTCTAAAAAGATCAATTCTATTCCTAAAATTTGGTGAATTTATTAGATGCATTAACCATTTGATGTCGGTACCCGAATTTCCCGGACGAACAATGCAAATATCCACAGCAGCGACCGATAATTTTTCATCCCCGGGAAAAATACAACATTTCCCCAATGGATCTCCCATTCGGCTGATGAGCAGATCGCCTTTTTGAAGGAATGTGCAATTTAACTCCGCAGATTTTTCTTTAGTTAAAAAGCGGTGCGATTTATCTCTAAAAAATCCGTCACCAATATCTGCTAATTGAATTAGTCGAACATCCCCGTTAGGATCTTGATCTTTACTCTCAACCCAGTCACCATCAATAAAGACACCATCAGATCCAATCAAATCTGAAAAGGTTCCTTCTCTCCAGCCTTCGGGGATATCTTCATTTTCAGGAAACGTCTCTTCCTGCAGAGAAGTTTTTTTTTCTTTCTTCATTTCTTCCCTTCGCCCGCAGAAACAGATTCCCCGTTCCCGTTCTCCAGCAGAACTAAAACCTGCTGTAACTCATCCACCGCCAACCGCAGTTCCTCAATCGCCTCGACCGCGAGCTCCTCCGGCTCCGGTAAAGAATCCGCATCATCGAGCGAATCATCCTTGAGCCACTTCAGCGAATCGATCTTGTAGTTCCGCTCCTTCACGTCAGAGATATGGAACGAGTGCCAGCGATCCTCTTTCGAATCAGATGAACTCCGCTTCGAGCCTCCGTTCGGGTCAGCACCATAGACCTTCTCAAACTCCGCGAAATACTCCGGTGTCAGGGGCCGGTCCTTTTTCGTGATCCCCGGCACGTTCGTCCGGTCATCGTACACCCAGAGGGTCTCGGTGGGGAAGCCCTTGGTGAAGAACAACACGTTCGTCTTCGTGCCCGGGGAATAGGGAGTGAAGGTGCCGTTGGGAAGCCTCAGGATCGTATGCAAGTTGCAGTCCTCAGTCAGCACCTTGAACACTTCACCGGCCTGGTCGGCAAAGAGCACGTTATCCGGTACCACAACCGCTCCCCGTCCGCCGGGTTTGAGGATCGTCATGACATGTTGCACGAAGTTGAGCTGTTTGTTGGAAGTCGAGATGGTGAAGTCCTCGCGGTCCGGTGCCTGGTTCGCGCCTTTCGTCCCGAATGGCGGGTTGGTCAGCACGACATCGAAGCGCCGGCTGTCCGGGTTCTCGTAGATCGAGTCGCCGAACTTGATCGAGGGTTCGACATTATGGAGGAACAGGTTCATCAGGGCAAGCCTTCGCGGGCGGGCAACCAGCTCCTGCCCGAAGTAGGTGCCCTTCTTCACGCGGAGCGCCACGTCACGGTCAAGTGCTCCGCCCTTCGTCTGCTCCAGCAGCCACTCGTACGAGCAGACCAGGAACCCGCCGGTACCGCATGCGGGATCGCAGATCGTCAGATCGGGTTTCTTCCGGGGATCGGGCTTCATGCACCGGACAATCGACTGGATCAGGATACGCGGCGTGAAATACTGCCCTGCCCCCTTCTTCCCTTCGCTTGCCGCCTTCTCTAACAGCCCCTCGAACGCCTCCCCTTTCACATCGATGTTGAGTTCCGTCCACTCCGTCTCATCGATCAGGCCGATAAGGCGCTTCAGGTTCACCGGGTTCGTGAACCGGGACAATGCCCCGGCAAAAATATCGCCGAGCAGCCCCTTCTGGGTCCCGAGTTTCCGCAGCACGTCAACGTAATGATCCGTCAGATCCGTCCCGGACTTGGATACAAGCGTCTTCCAGTCGCAGCCTTCGGGAAGTTGTACATCCCGCTCGTCCGCCATCTTGATGAAGAGGAGATACGTGATCTGCTCGATATAATCCCCGTAATCGATCCCGTCATGCCGGAGCGTATGGCAGAATCCCCATAACTTCTGGACAATATCACTCATGCTGCAATCGCCTCATTCCACTGCTGTATCAGGGCCGGCAACTCCCCGTTGAACACCCGGTTCGCCTTCCCCCACCCGCCTTCGTTTGAGAAGATGGGGATGAGTTCAAAGTCGTTCTTACTGACTGAGAGGTTTGCAATTAAATGTTCACGGATTTTATCCAGCCATTGCTGCTGCTCGGCTGTCAGCGGGGAAGTGAATGCCATCCGGTCAAAGACCCGCTGGATCCGCTCCTCCGCAGTATAGAGATGCTCCTCCTCGCGGGCAGCGTGCTTCACCATCGAGATGATATCCACGAGCGCTTTATTGTACCGGACCTTATGCGCCATCTGGAGGTTCTCGACCGTGAAGCGGTACCGTGTGGCTGCCAGTTTCTGCCGCAGCTCGGACAGGGCATCCGTTCCCCAGTCTCTCGGCCGGTCCAGCAGGATACGGATCGCCTCGATATGCTCCGGGTTCTCCTTTACAAACGCCGAAAAAGCGGAAAGATAATCCTCGGGCTTGTACTCGTTTCCTGCTGAATCCCGGAAAATAAACCGTGAACTGACCGCATCCACATTTTCGTACGCAACCAGCATCGAGCGCGTGGGCCGGGGATAGTGGAGGAGCAGATCCTGGAACTCCGGGTTTCTCAGGAGTGTCATCGCACCCATGAAATCCTTTCGGAGGGCATCCGGTAACCCGGCAGCATAATGCTTCATGTCACCCTGCGGAACATACTTGGCGAACAAATCGCGAGCCTCGCCACTCATCTCCTTGTCGATCCGCTGGAGTCTGCGTACCAGCGCTTTCGAATTGTACTCACGATCCCGGTTGTCCCAGATATTCCTGATGAGCTGGACGATCGAGCGGGTCTCTTTCTCGGGCGGCTCTGCGGTGATACCGGTCGCCTGCCGGAAATATTCCAGCAGCGTCCCGCCAAAACAGTCGAAGACAACAAAGTGTGACTTGTCCGGGCATCGCTCACCCTTCCGTGTTCCCCTGCCCAGCATCTGCTCAAAGAGGATACGGGACTTCACCGGGCGCAAAAAGACAATAAACTCCAGATCCGGAATATCCACGCCGGTCGAGAGCATGTCCACCGTCACCACAACTGCCGGCATCGGCCGGTTCCGGAATTCGCGGATATGCTGGAGCGGCCGGTCAACCTTGCCGGTGATCTTCTGGACAAACGAATCCCCTTTCCCGAACACATCCCGGGCTAGATCCACCAGCTGGTCCGCGTGGGAGGTATGGGGCAGGTCATTCACGGCAAAGATCAGGGTTTTCGGGAACCGCCCGAATCGCTGCTCGTGCTCTTCTGCGTACTTCCGGATTTCTGCAAGGATCTTCCGGTTGGAATCCGGCGAGGTGATCGTCCGCTCGACTTCCGTAGTATCAAACTGCCGTTCATCCTCAAGATTGTCAAACGACTGTGCACCCGTTGAAGCATCAATCACCCCCACCTCCTCACCTGCCTGCAGGAAGATCCCGTTCATCCGCACGTTCGAGTCCAGCGCAACTGCATCGTAATCGACCAGGAATCCTTCCCGAACTGCCCGGGCATAATCGTACCGGTATACGATCTCCCGGAAGTAGGCCATTGTATGCGCCGCCGGGGTTGCCGTCAGCCCGATCTTGATCGCGTCGAAGTGGTCCAGCGTCTTACGCCACACCGACTGCTCCGCAGCGGTATATCCCCGGTGGCATTCGTCCGCGACGATCAGATCGAAGGCATGGATCGGGATCTCCATCTGCTCGGCATCCTCATCGATAGGCTCGTCGCTGGTGCCAAAAACCGCGTTGCGCCCGAAGAGGTTGATGGTCATCCGCTGGATGGTGCAGATATAAACAAACGCATGGCCGGGCTTGGGCTCCAGAAGGTACGAGGAGGGAAGCACCTTGGGATCAAACTTCTCATCCTCCTCGAAATCCTCCCGGAAGAACCGCTGGCTGTAGACTTCATACGTCCGGTCGAACTTCAGCCCCGGCCGCGCTTCAAAGGACGCGAACGCCTTGACTGCCTGTGCAGCAAGGGCCCGCCGATCCACCAGAAAGAGGATCCGTTTTGCCACGCCGGATTCCATCAGCCGGAAAATCTGGTTGACCATTGTGTAGGTCTTGCCGGTCCCGGTTGCCATTGCAACCAGCATCTGGCGCTTGCGATCGCGGATACCCTGTTCAATCGCTGCATTCGCTTCGGCCTGGTAGGGGCGTATCATCGGGTGCGCATTTTCCCAGTCGGCAAGACGCTGGCAGGAAACCTCGAATTTCTCACGGAGCCGTTCAGTGAGAGCATCCGGGGTATGGAATTTTGCAACCGGGCGGGATCGGTTTAAGGGATTGCGGAGATCGTGATACCAGATGATCTCGCCATTGGTCGAATAAATGAAGGGGACCCGGAATCCGGAGTAATTGAACGGACTGCCGGAGATCCCGGCAGCATATCGTTCGGACCTGGGTCAGGACATTCTGGGGTCCGAGAGAAACCTTCTTGGCTTCAATAACTGCGAGGATTTTGCCATCAACACAGAGAGCATAGTCAGCGGGACCATTTTCGGTAGGAAATTCTTCGAGAGCGTACTGGTTGTATCTGGTAAGATCCATTCCGGTCCTGTACAGCTCAATACGCCAACCGGCATCTTTCAATAAAGGATCGATGCGCTTCTTCCGTGTAACTCGCTCGCTTTCTTCTGTCATGGCTTCCAGGACTACAATTGATAATATGTGATTTTTATAAAGGCTGTAACGTTATGTGTTGCGGTTTAATTATACTGATATCAGATAAGGGGAGATTAATTGCCCCTCATTCTCAACTCCCATTCCTGCCGCACCCCGCCCGCTCCCCCATCCGCAATCCCTCCAAAAACACGGTTCTCCCACATAACTCGCACCATCCTAGTAATATATATACGATTTTATCATTATTTTGAGATAATCACAAATGCCACAAAGATTCTGCACCCCGGCATCGGCGAAAATCACAGGACCCGGCTCCTTCCCGCACGAAGCGGAGGATATCACGGGCTTCCCGGGCTTTGCACCGGTTCCGGTATACGCAGTCCTTGGTGTACTCAGGTGTACTCATTTCGGTATTTTGTGGGATCGCTGGTACCGGGATTCACTCTTAGGAGTACCCGGTCAGGAGATCTTCTGCCGAATGGCAGGGGTTTGATTATATTCTCGCCATTCCTCCAGGACCCGGGAGGATTCCCATGATTTATCATATCTGGAATCTCTGGCATGGACCGGCAGAGAAGATCCGTTGTGGATAATTTCCCGGCCATGGGCCGGATACGCCTCGGACGAGAGTCCGAATTCGAGGTGGACGTTTTGGAAGGAAGAACAGTAAGCCAACCGATGAAACGGTCAACGAAACAGGAAGGTATCGTAGAAGAGAACACTCCGGCAACGGAAGCGATGGTCATCCTCCACGGGATCGAGGGAGATGAACCCTCCGGTTGCTGCGAGGCATATCTGAGGGGGAGCAGGATCGTCTTCCGGGCCATGCGGCTGCTGGAAGAATGGAAGTACCTCCCGGCACAGATCAGCCACTGCCGGATCCCATTCGACATCATCGCCCTCAGGGATGACGTGACCCTGCTCATCCAGGTGATCTCGTCGAAGAAGCCGATCCCGGACGCAAAAGCGCTCGTCCGGAACTATGTAGCGAAGATCGATGCCCTCCGCTGGATGCGGACAACCGCACAGTTCCGGAAGATGCTCATGGCATATTCCGGCGCGTTCGGGTGGAAGTATTACGAAGTCCTGCCGGGTGGGCTGATCCCGGCCTGGCACCTGCCGGATATTCCGGCAGAATAACTTTTTTTCTTTTTTCTTTCTTCTGATGGTACCAATTCCGCAGCGACAATGGCCGTGGATTGCCGGTTCAGCCGCATTCCATCCCCGGATTGCCACCCCCCGGATTATCCGATATACCTCCACATCCAATACTGAATGTCAAAGGGCCCCGAGACAACCCGAAGAATCCTGACGGATTCTCCTCATCTTCCTGGTTCTGATGAACCAGTCAGACATCGAAGGGTGGCGGTGCCACCCTTCTCCTCATTGAAGTTCAGATGAGCTTCTCTGAAAAAAAGCAAGAATGGAGTAACGAACATGGCAGATTTCGTTCCAAGCACAACGGTAAAAAGCGCCATCCGCAAACTCGCTAACCCGATTGCGGACGCAACCGCGTTCAACGCGATTGTCCAGGCGGTAGTCGTATCGAATCCCTTTGGATGTGTATCCTACATATCCGGAGGCGCAACACACCAGCCCGTGGAGAAGACCAAGGAGTCCTACACCGCGAAGATCGCGTACCAGGACAGCGACGCGAAGACCGTCGGCTACCTGACCGACCGGTACAGCACCCTCGCAGGGTTCAACGCCGGCATTACCGCGATCCTCGCCACGGGCACCATCTCGACCGCCCACGCGGGAGCCGCAGTGAGGGACCCGGCAAAGGAGACCTACTCGGCGACCCTGAAGTGCCACGACCCGAACGGGGAGGTCTACTTCGTCACGTTCGGACGTGACCGGGTGACCATCTCCTCGGTACTCGGACGAGGCAATCCGGACCAAGGTCGAGACTTGGGCGGACACCGAGACGGCGTTAGCCTGATCCGGGAGATGAGGATCATGGACAATGAACTCGTCCTCACCGGATTATTCCTCGGTGCCGGCCTCCTCGCCTACGTGATCATCCCCGGGCTCCTCATCATGTGGGACCGGGTCCTCGATCACATCGAAGACAAGAAGCCGTGAAACCAAAAAAGGACCGCGCCCAGAAAGGGTGAAGTCCGCTATTCAGGGACAGGGGATCTTACCCCCTGTCCCCCATTTTTAACGTGCTCTTCTCTTATTCCTCGATCTGGATCGTGTTGAGCTTCACCGACTCGACCCCTTTCATGGACATCAGCCGCTCTGCGAGGGCCTTGAGCTGGCTCCCGTCGCCGTGGACCAGGATCACTTCCAGGCACTTGTCATGGGACACGTGAGAGTGGAGGGATGCCTTGATGATCGCGTGGAACTCGTGCTCGATGTCGGTGATATTGGTGAGGAGCCCCCGCTGCTCGTGGTCGTAGACCATCGTGATGACCCCTTCCCGCAGCCCCTTCACATCGGACATCCACTTGTAATACGTTATGTAGGTGCGGATCGCGTCGCGGATGCCTTCCGAGCGGGACGAATACCCCCGGTAATTGAGGATTTCGTCGAACCGGTCGAGGAGGTGTTTCGGGAGGGAGATTCCTATCCGGGAGAGGTCGTCGTCCATGGTCATGGGAACACCAGTGATGATACTATCATTATTGATAGGTTTTTAATGTTTTGAAAAATGCAGCGTATCAGTAGTACTTGGTAAGAAAATTCAGGATTGATGAATTGATCTCAACATTGCTGACCGGTACGGGGATGCGGTGAAAATTCATATTTGCACCAGAACACTCCCTGTTCCAGTCAGAAAGCAGGAAAATTTTGTCCTCGCATTTGGGGGGGTATTTTTACCAGTTCTTCGACGTAATTCCCCCTGCGAGATGGTAGTGGGATAACACGTTTTATTTTATTTTTTTTAATTGATATTAAATGAGAAGATTTTTAACATATTAAGTGTTACAATTTTTAAATTTATTAATTTCTGTTTCTAGGAGATCGGAAGATTTGGAGGAATTGAACACATGACTAAGCGATTAACGATTGCACTTGTTGCACTTGCGTTGTTCGTTCTCGTTGCAGTACTGCCGGTAGCGGCTACTGATTACATTATGAATACGGGAATCAACCAGGGTGCACAAGTGTTCATTGGGGAAGAACATCTAAACCTCACCAATGCACTGACTTCCGCAAGTAACGGAGGTACAACATTGAATACCACGATCGGCTGGTGGGCCTCGAGCTGCACAGATCAGCTCGACCACACCAAGCCAGGTGGTTACTCTGGCCAGCGGTCAGTACCAGTCATTCACCGTTTCACCGGCTACCTTCGTCGGGTACACCGGTGTCTGGTACCTCGTGAACCCGGCCACGGGTAGCGCATGGGCAGGTCCAATACCGGTCATCAACGTTCAAGACCCGTCCCTTACTCTCGGAGTCTGGGACTTCGACCAGTCGGTCGATGTAACCGGAGGATCGGTCCCCCAGGGAGAGAACCTCGGGTTCACAATTGGGACCAACATGTATGGGGTCTACCCAAGCCGTTATACGGAAACGTTTTCAGGTGTCCCCGCACAATCTGCAGGATACATTACCATCAACGTTATCCCCGCTTCAGGAACAACGCTCACTGCACTGTACAACGCGACTTTCTACTCTAGCCCAACTCCTACTTTCGGTGCCGAGAGTCTTGTCAAGTTGCCCGTTGCCACTTCACCGTACAGATGGGGTGCGTCCAGCGGTAACATGGGTGCATGGGCTACCGGCCTTCTTAACAACGTAACCGGTAACGGCCAGTTCTATTACCCGGCAGGGACGTACACGCTCTACGCAGAGTCGGACCTCAACAACATGAAGGCTAACTACCTGAACGGTGGAGCAAGCTTCACCGGGAAGACCATCAGCGCGACCCAGACCGTCACCCTTGTCTCCAACACGGTGAAGATCGAGGCCAACATGGATACCGTCGTCCGGACCAAGCCATTCTCAGTCACCATCACGGGTAAGCCCTCGCAGAGCTACAATGTCTGGGTCAAGGACACCCAGGGCGACAGCAACGCGGTTGACAGTGCGGCCCCGTTCTTCGACGCCAACCAGAACGGTGTCAATGTCAGCGACCCGATCACTGGCGCGTACACGTACCAGAACTCCCAGCAGACTGTCGCAGAGGATACACAGCCTGACAACAATGGCCAGGGCTATGCGAACGTAACCCTCTCCAGCTCCGGTACCAGGACCGTCCAGCTCCTCACGACCAACTGGACCAGCGCGGGGTCCTACACGATCCGTGTAGAACAAGACTTCGGATCCACTGCAGCAGGCCACAACTACAAGTATGACGAAGTCACCGTGACTGTCCAGAAGGGTACCGTTACCGTTGTAGCGGCAGGCGACCAGAGCTACTACCTCGGCGAAGAGATCCTGTTATCAGGTACCAACACCGAGTCAGCCACGACCTACCTGCTCCTCTTCGGCCCGAACCTCGGGACCACCGGCGGGATGCTTTCCCAGCCGCACACGGCAATCGCTACCGGTGTTACAACCAACTTCGACACTGCACCTGTCCAGGGCGACAATACCTGGTCCTTCAACTGGGGAACAGCAGGCCTTGAACTCGATGCAGGGACCTACACAGTCTATGCAGAGAGCCAGCCTGTAGCAGCAGGTGACCAGACGAACCTCGCCAATGAAGCGTACGGCACGGTCTCCATCGTCATCAAGAAGCCGTTCGTCTCTGCAACCGCATCCTCGTCAGTAATTGCACAGGGTGACACCATAGACATCACCGGTACTGCAGAAGGCAACCCGACACCCGGCGTTGCAATCTGGCTCATCGGTACGAACTATGCATTATACACCACCCAGAGCGTGAACGCTGACGCATCGTTCGACTACCAGCTCAAGAATGCCGATACCGCCGGTCTCGCGGCAGGCCAGTACTTCGCCGTTGTCCAGCACCCGATGCAGAACAACAAGTTCGATATCGTTCCGCAGACTGCCTCCGGAGGATCCATAAGCGGTATACTGTCCGGCACTCCTGTCTGGGTTGTCAACCTGCAGTCGACAGTAAGCACGGGTACCAACTACAACGCATCCCGCATCTTCCAGATCGCAGGTGGAAGCAGCCTGCAGGGATCCGATGCAGCCGAGGCACTTGTCGAGGGCATTACCAACGCTAATGTCGACGACACCTACACCAAGCTCCAGTTCCTCGTCGAGGTACCTGCCATCACGATCAACCCGATCCCTGATGCGCACGTAGGCGACAAGTTCACCATCACTGCAACCACCAACCTCGCAGTCGGTGACCAGGTCCTCGTCCAGGTCTACTCATCATCATTCAAGCCCACTGACAAGAGCCAGAGCGGCGAGTTCAGCGGCGCAACCGGCACGGTCGCAGTCGCACAGGGCACCAATGGCCTGAACACGATCTCGTTCCCAGTTGACGCATCGACGTTCAAACCGGACGAGTACATCGTTCAGGCATCAGGCGTCCTCCAGTCAGCCACCGGCACTGCACTCTTCAACGTCCTCGAAGGCGCTGCCCCGACGGTAGCACCGACGGCCGTTATGACAACTGCAGCACCCGTCACGGCTGTCCCGACAACCGTTGCAATGACCGCCGCACCAACCCCGGTCCCGACCACCAAGTCGCCCGGCTATGGTGCACTGATCGCATTGATCGGTCTCGGTGCAGTTGCATTCATTGTCGTGCGCAGGCACTGAACTAAAATTCATTTTTAGAGGTCATTTGAAAATGAATTATGATCCCTGAAAAAATGAAGAATTTGTAAAGATGTATTGCAAAAAAATCAAACTAAGTAATCAAATAACAACATTATTAACCTCTCAAGTGTTACAAAAAAGTATAATGTTATTACTGGTGAGATCATGCACATTCCTGATGGTTATTTAGGCCCGATTACGTTCATAATCATGTACCTGATCATGATCCCGATCTGGTTGTATGCCGGGTACTGGGTACAGAAATCGCTCCGGACCCGGCAGGTCCCGTACCTGGCACTGGCAACCGCGTTCTCATTTGTGATCATGATGTTCAACGTACCTGTTCCCGGCGGCAGCTCGGGGCATGCGGTCGGTAGCGCGCTGGTCGCGATCGTCCTTGGCCCCTGGGCCGCAGTTGTAACAACATCCGTCGCGCTCCTTATTCAGTGTCTGCTCTTCGGAGACGGGGGAGTTACAGCGTTCGGCGCAAACTGTTTCAATATGGGCACGGTCATCCCGTTCGTGGGATACTACACCTATAAACTCATCGCGGGGAAATCCCCGATTGCCTCAAACCTGAGGATCGCTGCCGCCGCGATCGCCGGATATGTCGGGTTAAGCGTCGCAGCCGGTGTTGCCGGGTTTGAGATGGGCATCCAGCCGATCCTCGAACACACAGCTGCTGGCGTTCCCCTTTACATGCCGTACGGGCTCAATGTCACCATACCGGCAATGCTGATCGATCATATGGGTTTCTTCAGCTGGGTAGAGTTGATTATCACCGGCCTGGCGTTTGCGTATATTGCACGGAACAGTCCCGAGATCATCTTCGACTATAAACCCGGAAATGATAAAAAAACGGACTCCAGCCGGGGGACAGTACCGGCGTGAGGGATGGTGAACACAATGAATGTAATGGATGCCTTCAACAGTCTGGACAGGACGTTTAAAGTTCTCGTTATTGCACTGATAGTGCTTGTCGTCATAGTGCCCATCGGATTAATTGCAACCGGAACTGCATATGGGGAATGGGGACCCGATGAACTCCAGCAAGCGGTAGGGTATGTGCCGGCCGGGCTTCAGCAACTCTCGGGCCTCTGGACACCCGCCCTGCCCGATTATGATTTCCCGGGCGGACATGATACCCTCCCCAGTCAGGCCCCGGGATATTATGTCTCGGCGATCGTTGGCGTTCTCATCTGTGGCAGTGCGGGATATCTGCTGGCTAAAGCCATTGTAAAGAGAACCGACTGAATGCTGGAAGACTCTCTCTTTTTTGCATACCCGGTATAACAGGATATATCCCAAAACCGGGTTATGTGTCTCTTATGGGTCCGGACCTTTTTACAAAGGTTATGATCGGATCAGGTACCCGGAATCACTGCAATCGGAATGGCTACACCATGTTAAAGAAAAAGCAGTCAGCAGTAACGTCTACCGGAAGATTTCTGGCCCGGTTTCAATCGATTACCAGGTGGGTTCATGAGAACCGAAACTGGATCTATATTGCCATTATCGGGTTCTGTCTCTCGGTGACGATCATCTACAAGATCTCACATTATTATGGATCATGAAAACCATGATCTATAGAGGCGGGGTATAATCAACTACTCAGCTACCGGAGACCCGTGCACATGATCATGTTCCTCCGTTTGAGCGGCATGAAGGTGCTCATGGAGAAGTCTGCCGTGACGGTGCATGTGCCGGTGGATGAGGTTGGCAGACATCAGTAACTCCAGGTTGCCCATAACGCTTGCGCAGTCAGCATCCACTTTTATCGTATGATCTTCCCCGACCACAATTGCACGGTTGCTGATCTGTTCAACGATATCGATGTCATGGGTGGCCGTAATAATGGTCTTACCGCACTTCGAGAGATCCTGGATGAGATCAATCAGCCAGACTTTGCTACGGGGATCGAGACCCCCGGTGGGTTCGTCAAGGAGCAGGACGTCGGGATTTGTCGAGAGGATCGATGCGATACAGACCTGTTTTTTTTCGCCGCCGCTCAGCATGTGCGGCGCCCGGTCCTCAGGTTTTCGATCCCCAGCATTGCGATAACCTCTTCCGTACGCTTCTGTACTTCGTCAGGAGGCAGATCAAGCTGGAGCGGACCAAAGGCAATCTCGTCAAAGACCGTTGAAGAGAACAACTGGACGTCCGGGTTCTGGAACAGAAAACCCACCTTTTTGCGGAAAAAACGATTGAACTCATTATCTTCAAGCGTGTCAAATACCTCTTCCTTCACCAAGGTCCCAAACGCATAAAACTCTCCCGATGTTGGGTAATTCAGTGCATTTAAGATCGAGAGAAGAGTCGATTTGCCGCTTCCGTTCGCTCCAAGGATGGCGACCTGCTCTCCTGCATGGAATGACAGGGTCACCCCTTTGAGTGCTTCAAACCGTCTCAGGTACGTGTAGGATACGTCATGCAGATCGAATATTGTTTCCATCGTGTACCTCGTATATCCTCGTTAAATCCGTATCAGGTTCTGGGACGCAAGCATCAGGAAGATGCTGAGCGCAACCACACTCACACATGCCACGTAATCACGCCGGTGTATTGAATACCGGTGCATGATCTTGATATCCCCGTTGAATCCCCGCGAGACCATGGCCCCGTGCACCTTCTCGCTCATGCTGAGTGATTTTATAAGAGTATAGCCGACGCGGCCTCCCACCCATTTCTGTTCCTCGATCAAAGGCAGGGTTTTGAGGGCCCTGCTTTTTTTTGCCGTGTAAAAATCCCTGACTACCTCGGTAAAGAGGAAAATATACCGGTAGCACATGTCCAGCGTGAGGACATAGACCTTTGGCACTTTGAGTGATCGAAGGGATTTGAAGAGGAGATCCCGGGGGGTAGTGAGGAAGAGAAGCACGGCCGCAGACACGCAGGTTGCAACCCGTAACACAAAGAGTAGTGCCAGCATCACGCCCTGCCAAGTGATGGTAATGACTGGCGGCAGCGCAAACGGGCCAAGGTGCACACCCGGGCCAAGTGTTGCAATTGTTAGCAGCGCATCACCGGGCATAAAAACGTTAAAGAGGATCGGAATCATGATGATTCCCGCAAAGATAGGGATGAACACCCAGACGCGCTTGATGAAGAATCCGAGTTCTATCCTGCTTGTCCAGGCGAAGACAAGCGTCAGCACATACACGATTGCGAGCAGCCGGATGTCGCGGGTCATTGCCACGGCAAAGATGAGGATGACCATCGATATGAGTTTTATTCTCGGGTCAAGGCTCTGCAGCAGGCCGTCGCGTTTTGCTATGCTGTCATTCACGAGGCATTCTTCAAAGAACCTGAAGATGTCGGAGATCGTTTTCTGGACAAAACCCTTCTTTTTACTGATGCCGACAGTACAGCAGGGGCAGGCGCCTATTTCGATCTCCTTCATCCATTCAGGTATCATGGGGGTACCATTCCATTTCGCACCGGCCGGACAAAAACAGCGGGTGAAATCCTAGGGAACGTGGAGCTTCCGTGATTATTACAATTGTACTCTTCAGTAGCACGGTTGATGATAAATATGTTTTCTTTGATGATCGAGTCTGATTTATTTTCAGATTTGCATTAAAATGGGCGTACAGATTCGTTCGGAATGGTGAAAAAAAATCAACCATCTCGGTCATCACACATTGCAGGACATTAGGTGAAAGGATCGCGCTTTTATTGTGTTTACATCACTCACAATATCCATGGTTGTTATACAGCCAGGGATTCTGGCAAAAGCCGCCGATACAGTATCCCCGAAAATCTCTGGCGCCCGACAAAAGATATTGTTAAAAAGAGAGAGGCAATAGGGATGTGCATAGAGTGACATTTCAGAACTCTTCTGCTATACCGTACCCCCAGTTATAGAGCGTGGCAATGGCATCGCTTTTCGGGAACAGGTTGCAGGTCAGGCCCTTGCCCCTCAGGAACCGTTCTGCTGTCGCCGGTGAAAGCGGCATGATCTTGTTCTTGATTGTCCTGCTCGTTGACCAGAGATAAAGATAGTATGTGACCTGCTTTTCATGATCCGTGTGGACATAGAGATCCTTTCCCTGTATTTGAATTTCAGGAGAATCCTTTGCCGGTCTCGGTGCCGCATAGAGGCACTCATCAAACCGGGTGTCAATGGTAGTCTTCCTCCCGCCATGATAAAGTTCTGTTTTCATGAAATCAACTCCTTATACTGCCGGGATCATTTTCCCCTGTGATCCCGGCAGTGTTACCGGGTTTTATCGCTCTTGTCGAAAGTGCGGGTTTTACTGGTAAGCCAGATATACCCTGTATTCTCTATGGGGGGTTGGACGTTCTTATACTTTTTTATTTTTGTATGAAATGGTGTGTAAATTATTTATTATTGTGTTACTTTCAGTGGATATATCCTAACGCGATTTTCGACGAGTCGAGAAGTCGTAGATATGTGTGTAGCTCGTTTACGTAAGATTAAGGATTGGTTATTATATTTGAACCTGAAGACGCCCCTGAAAAGTAGTACTGAGTACAACTCCTACCGTATTTTTCTCAATAACTTAAAAACCTATGAGCAATGATATTCTGATAACTGATACTACCATGACCATAGATGACGACCTCTCCCGTATTGGTATCTCATTGCCAAAAAACCTGCTCGACAGGTTTGATGAAATCCTCAACTACCGTGGATACTCTTCGCGCTCGGAAGGCATACGCGATGCGATTCGCACGTACATAACCTATTACAAGTGGATGTCGGATGTCAAGGGGGAAAGGGAAGGTGTTATCACGATGGTCTATGATCACGATCAGCGCAACCTCCTGACCACGATCACGGATATCGAGCACGAATATAATACCATCATTAAGGCATCCCTCCATTCGCATGTGACCCACAACCGGTGTCTGGAAGTGATCCTCGTCCATGGTGATGGAACACAGCTCAAGAATCTGGCAGAGCGTCTGATGGCACTGAAAGGGGTCGAGTCGGTGAAGCTCACAACGATCACTCTTGAAGAGTGAGGATTCTCTTTTTCCCTGATAGTTGTCGTTACGGTCCCAGGGACGGTCTGGCTGGCTGCGATCCGGCTCTTCTGAACAGAGTGTTGAACACAACAATTTGACCAGCTGGCATTTTTCAAATGCCAGTGTCTCACATCTCAATATGAGACATTCGCAGCCTCAAAAGAGACGGAGAAAGTCCCACATCGAAGATGTGAGACTGCGGCGTAAAAATTACGCCGCATGGTTTATTCAGGAATCGGATGTGTTAACACGACTTACAAGAAACATTCGTTTCTTGACGAGTCTGAATATGAATTCAGACATTTGAGAAAACCCGGGTCCCGGTCAAAGTAGGGTTTTCGACTCTAATTCCCCTACCGGCACCTTTTTTTGATCCCGTCGCTATCTCTCTCCATGGAGAACCAGTTCGGTCACGGGTTTGTCACCAGCATCATGCTGATCGCGATGCACTTTGCCCTCCCGCCCCAGCAGGCCTGGCCGGGTGCGGGGGACCATGTCGAAGGGCTCGTACTGCCGGAGAAGTTCAGAGGGACAGATGTGGAAGAGCTCACGACCCTGCTCCGCAAGAAAGTGGTCTGGCACCAGCCGGGCACGATGGACAAAGAAGATGCCCGCGAGGTGCGCTTCACCCTCGGGAGGCTCGTCGTTGCGGTCGACCGCGAGCTCGGCATCAGCGATGCAGGATTCGGGGAGTTCAAATAAGCCGTTACCTTTTTAAACCAGAGACCTCATTTTTCAGACGGTATTCTTTATAATATCCGGGACCCAATAGTTATTGTGATAATTATCCGTTCATTTTTCAGTTTTTCAACGGAGGTTTTCTTTGACTGAAACGTACGATGCATCGCACATCACCGTTCTCGAAGGGCTCACACCGGTCCGCGAGCGCCCGGCTATGTATATCGGCAGCACCGACACCCGCGGCCTGCACCACCTCGTCTACGAAGTCGTGGACAATTCCATCGACGAAGCGCTCGCCGGCTTCTGCAGCCGGATCTCCGTGGTCATCAACCGGGACGGCTCCCTCATGGTCGAGGACAACGGGCGGGGCATCCCGGTCGACCGGATGGAGAAGAACGGCAAGAGCGCCCTCGAGGTCGTCCTGACGGTGCTGCACGCAGGCGGGAAATTCGACAAGGAGACCTACCAGGTCTCGGGGGGCCTCCACGGGGTCGGTGTCTCGGTGGTCAATGCCCTCTCCAACTGGCTCTCCGCCCATGTATACCGGAACGGCAATATCTACGAGATGCGGTTTTCGCAGGGAAAGATGACATCCCCGCTCTCCCAGAGAGAAGAAACCCTCAGTGAACTGCTGGCCCGGTACCAGCGGTGGTACGGGGAACCTGCACCCTTCACCCGCACCGCAGTACCGGCCACCACGCACTCCCCCGGCCAGCAGGATCTTTCAGCCGCACCGGCCATCGATCCCGTCGCCTCGGAGCAGGAGAACCGGCGGGCATTCCTCGCGCAGTTCGGCCCGAAGATGACCGGTACCCGTATCCACTTCGTCCCGGACGCGACCATCTTCGAGACCACAACGTTCGACTACGATATCCTCGCCCACCGCCTCCGGGAACTCGCATTCCTGAACGCGGGCCTCACGATCATCATCACCGATGATCGCTCCGGCGACACGGCGACCTACTGCTATGCCGGGGGGCTCACCGAGTTCGTCAGGTACCTCAACGAGGGCGCGGAATGCCTCCACCCGCTCCCGATCGATATCTCCAAAAAGGATTCAGAGAACAAGCTCGAGCTCGAAGTGGCGATGCAATACACCACCGCGTACGACGAGAAGATCTACTCGTACGTCAACTCGGTCAATACAAAGGAGGGAGGGACGCATCTCGAAGGGTTCCGGAGTGCGATCACCCGGACGATCAACACGGTCGCAAAGCGGAACGGCCTTATCAAGGAGAATGCGACGATCACCCTCAGGGGAGAGGATGTGCGGGAAGGGCTCACCTCCGTTGTGTCCGTCAAGATGGCCAACCCCCAGTTCGACGGGCAGACCAAGATGCGCCTCGGCAACAGCAGCGTCAAGGGCATTGTCGACTCGCTCGTGTACGCTTCGCTCAGCGAGTATTTCGATGAGAACCCGAACGTGCTCAGGATCATCATCGAGAAGGCGCTCTCGGCAGCAAAGGCCCGCGAGGCGGCCCGGAACGCCCGGGACCTCGCACGGCGCAAGAGTTCGCTCGAGAGTTCCGGCCTCCCCGGGAAACTCGCCGACTGTTCCGAGCGGGACCCGAAGCTGAGCGAGATCTATATCGTGGAAGGGGACTCTGCCGGTGGCAGCGCCAAGCAGGGCCGGGACCGGAAGTTCCAGGCCATCCTGCCGCTCAGGGGGAAAATCCTCAACGTCGAGAAGGCAGGCGAGCACCAGATCCTGAAGAACGCCGAGATCCAGACGCTCATATCGGCGATCGGGACCGGCGTTGGCGAGAAGTTCGACGCGGAACGGGCCCGCTACCACCAGATCGTGATCATGACCGATGCCGATGTGGACGGCGCCCATATCCGGACCCTCCTCCTCACCTTCTTCTACCGCTACATGCTCAAGCTCATCGAGGCCGGGTACGTGTACATCGCCCAGCCACCCCTCTTCCGCATTGCAAAGGGCAAAGAGGAGCACTGGGTCTATACCGAGGAGGAGATGAAACGGGTCTCCGCCTCCATGGGGGAGAAAGGAGTCTCCGTCCAGCGCTACAAGGGTCTCGGCGAGATGAACGCCCAGCAGCTCTGGGACACGACCATGGACCCGGAAACCGCATCTTCCGGCAGGTCAATATCGAGGATGCGTACGAAGCCAACGAGATCTTCAAGACCCTGATGGGAAAAGACGTGGAGATCAGGAAAAATTTCATTATACGCCACGCAAAAGAGGTGACCAACCTTGACATTCGAGAAGACCCCCCGCCGGGACCCCTCAGACCCACAAGGTCGAGCCGATCAGCATCGAGAACGAGATGAAGACCTCGTTCATCAACTACGCGATGTCGGTCATCATCCAGCGTGCCATTCCCGATGTCCGCGACGGCCTCAAACCCGTTCATCGCCGTTCGCTGTACGGCATGTGGGACATGGGCAACACGAGCGACAAGCCCACCAGGAAGAGCGCGAGGGTGGTCGGGGACGTGATGGGTAAGTACCACCCGCACGGAGACGCGTCCATCTACGACACGATTGTCAAGATGGCCCAGCCCTTCTCGTACCGCCACATGCTGGTCCAGGGGCAGGGCAACTTCGGTTCCGTGGACGGCGACACCGCAGCAGCGAGCAGGTACACCGAGGTCCGGCTCTTCCCGTACGCGGAAGCGCTTCTCGAGGATCTCGACAAGGACACCGTGAAGTTCATCCCGAACTACGACGAGTCGCTCCAGGAGCCCACCGTGCTCCCGGCAAAGATCCCGAACCTGCTCGTCAACGGGACGGACGGGATCGCGGTCGGCATGGCGACGAAGATGCCCCCGCACAACCTCGGGGAGGTCTGCACGGCGGTCTCGGCCTATCTCGACAACCCGGAGGTCCCGGTCGAGGACCTCCTCCGGATCATGCCGGGCCCGGACTTCCCGACCGGCGGCATCCTGATGGGCGTCGAGGGCGTCAAGAACATCTATACCACCGGCCAGGGCCGCGTGGTCGTCCGCGGGGTCGCGGAGATCGAGGAGAACGATGGCGGGAACCGGGGCGACCGGATCATCGTCACCGAGCTCCCGTACCAGGTGAACAAGGCCCAGTGGATCACCGGGATCGCCGAGATGGTGAAGGAGAAGCGGATCGACGGTATCTCCGACATCCGCGACGAGTCCGACAAGGAGGGCATACGGGTCGTCTTCGAGCTCCCGGAAGGGCACGATGTCGCCGGTCATCCTGAACAACCTCTACAAGAATACCGCGCTCGAGTCCAGTTTCTGGGCATCCAACCTCGCCATCGTAGACGGCCAGCCGAAGATCCTCAACCTCCACGCCCTCCTCGGCCACTTCGTCCAGCACCGGATCGAGGTGATCCGGCGCAGGTCCGAGTTCGACCTCAGGAAGGCGCAGGAGAAGGTCCACATCCTGAACGGGCTGCTCATCGCCCTCGCGAAGATCGACAAGATCATTGCGGCTATCCGGGGATCCGATACCGTGGACAACGCACGGCTCGCGCTCATTGCCGGGTTCGGCCTTACCGAGCCGCAGGCGAACGCGATCCTCCAGATGCAGCTCCGCCGTCTCGCTGCCCTCGAGCAGCAGAAGATCACGGATGAGAAGAAGGGGCTCGAGGCCGAGATCAGACGGCTCGAGACAATCCTTGCGAGCGAGGCGAACATCAGGGACGAGATCCGGCGCGAGACGGGCGAGATCGCGGCAAAGTTCGGCGACAAGCGGAGGACCCAGATCGCCCTCGACACCAGCGAGCTCTCGACCGAGGATCTCATCGAGGACAAGACCGTTCTCGTCTCGATCACGAAGACCAACTACATCAAGCGGATGGACCTCGACTCCTACCGCAAACAGAAGCGGGGCGGCCACGGCGTCACCGGGATGACCACGAAGGAAGACGATGTCGTGAGCTCGGTCTTTGCCGCGGAGATGAAGGACTATCTCCTCTGCTTCACGAACATCGGGCGGGTCTACTGGCTCAAGGTCTACCAGATCCCCGAGAGTTCCCGCGTTGCCAAGGGCAAGCCGATCGTCAACCTCCTCAACCTGAAGGACGAGGTGATCACGACCGTCATCCCCATCCGCGAGTTCCGAAAGGACCGGTACCTCCTCTTCGCCACGAAGAAGGGGCAGGTCATCAAGGTGCCGCAGGACGAGTTCGCCAACCCGCGGTCTACCGGCACGAACGCAATCCGGCTCAAGGAGGGCGACCAGCTCGTGGACGTCATCACGACCGACAACACCCGTGAGGTGGTCCTCTCCACCCGCTTCGGGTACGGCCTCCGCTTTCACGAAGAGAGCGTCAGGGTGGTGGGACGGAACGCGTCAGGGGTTATCGGCATGCGGTTCCGGGTCAAGGAGGACACGGTCTGCGCGATCACCCTCGTGGATAACGACCACACCCTCCTCACCATCTCCGATGTCGGCTTCGGGAAGCGGACCGAGTTCGACGACTTCCGCGGCCACGGGCGGGCAACGCAGGGAGTCCGCACCATGGTGCTCGAACGCGACGCCGTAGTCATCGAGTCGCGGGCCGTCTCCGAGACCGACGAGATCTTTGTCATGACCGCGTCGGGCGTTGTCATCCGGACCCCGGTCAGCGAGATCCGGATCATCGGACGCGGGACAAAAGGCGTCAGGATCATGCGCCTCGACGAGAATGACAAGATCGTCGGGATCGCCGTCGTACCGGCGGATCCGGGGAACGGCGAGATGCCTGCCGAGAGCGGGACCCCTGCCGGATAACTTTTTTCTTAGGGATTATCGTTTGGATGTCAGTAACTGGGGTCACTGACCGGATAGTTTCCTTTTCATATGGGGAGAGGGAGGACCAGCAAGAAAAGACAAGCCGGAGATCTGGTTCATGAATTATCGTTCTAATTATTTTTCCAGATATTACTCAATTTCACAGGTCTACGCTCTTGGGGGCTCCAGCACATGGTGCTTCGAAGAACTCTGATGAGTTCTTCTCATCTTCAGGGTCCTGACGGACCCTTCAGATTCCGCCCCCGCCGCGTGGGCATCCCCCAAAATAGGATAGTCACTCAGAAGGAAAATAAAAAATTTTCCAAAGAGGGGGTGGGGGTCAAGGGGGGTGCTCCCCTTGGGTTGCCTCCCCCTCTGGGGGAGAGAGGGGGTCACCCTCATTAGACTGGAGATGATAACCACATCGTTTCCATTTATGAAAACTGCTCTGATAATTCAAAATCGAACGACATCAGGAATTGTTTTAAAGCGCGAGGCACGAGACAGGTATACGGTGTACCCATGGACCGGACCAGCCTGAAGATTATCTCGTCGCGCGAGGGCGACATCATCGACATCTCGCGGGATGTGAGCACAGCGATACGGAAGAGCGGTGTGAAGAGCGGCCTCGTCCACCTCTTCGTCCAGCATTCAACCGCGGCCCTCACCACGATTGAGTACGAACCGGGAGTGCTGTCAGACCTCCGGCGTGCACTCTCCGTTCTTGCGCCGGATGACGCAGACTATGCCCACAACGCCCGGTGGGGCGACGGTAACGGCAGGTCGCATGTGAAAGCATCAATAATCGGCCCTTCGCTGACACTCCCTTTTTCCGAAGACGGACTGATGTGCGGGACATGGCAGCAGGTCGTGCTGCTCGAACTCGACGTGAACGCCGGAAGGGAACGGACCATCATCTGCACCGTGTCCGGTGAGTGAAAAAACCGGCGCCGCTGTCCCCGGGTACCCGGACCGGGGATGTCTGTCCCCCACCTCCTGGTGTTTTACCATGGATGTGCCGGAAGAGAACGAAAGGGCGCAACGATGATCAGGCCGTAGCCGCATATCCCCCAAACCGATTTATCACCGCCCGTTCCATGCTCAGGCAATGAACCGTGAACTGAAGCGGCAGATCCTTGAAAAATGTACGGGTCTGGACATCCCGCTGGTGGGCTTTGCTTCGGCCGGGCGCTGGGACGTGCCCCTGTTCGAGCCGTGGGTGCCGGAAGAATTCCGACCGAAGGCAATTTACCCGGAAGTGAAAACCGTCATTGTCATCGGGATGCCGGTCAGCCTGCCGATAATTGAGACAACTCCTTCTATCCATTACCATGAGCTCTACCGGACCGTCAATGCCCTGCTCGACCAGGACGGGTACCGGATAGCGACCTTCCTCACCTCGGAAGGATACCCCTCGGTATGGATCCCGCGGGACGGGTACGGGTCGATTGGCGTCCTTAAGGAAAGGCCGGTCGCCTTCTTCTCGCACCGCCATGCCGCGTACCTCGCCGGCCTCGGGAATTTCGGGGTGAACAATACCCTCCTCACGCCACAACTCGGGCCGAGGGTCCGCTTCTCCTCGGTATTCACATCTGCCGAACTCCCTGAGGACCCGATCCTGGAGAGACCGTTGTGTACCAGGTGCATGAGGTGCGTGAACAGCTGCCCCGTGAAAGCCATCAGCGGCAGGGACTACCCGGACGGCCTCATCGACAAGAAGACCTGTGCAGCCCGGTCCGAAGCGCTGTCCAAGCGCTTCATTTCCCCCTGCGGGATCTGCATCAAAGTCTGTCCCGTGGGCGACGACAGGATCCGGTACGGGAGGATGGATCCCGGGATATACGACGAGGATAATCAGGACTATGAACCCTATCACCGGGCATGGAAGCACATAAGGTCCTATGGCGGGCGATGAACAACAGGCCGGCTTCCTGCCGGTATATTCATGCCAACGCCCTTCCCCCCGCTTTTTACCGGATGGAAAATAAATGTCATTGTTTTTATAGGTGGAATATATCTACTATTGATAGTCAGCATTTTATACAACAGATCGGGTGTGTTTTTCAATGGATACATACTGCAGGGATGGAAGGCAGACCTCGTCCTCAGGCCCTTCCCTTCCCCGCAGCAGAAGTTCCGTGGAAGAAGGCCCGTCCGATGCACTGAGAGAGAACGAGGCGCTGTTCCGGGCCCTGTTCGAGAATGCGAACGATGCACTATTCCTTCACGAGATGCTGCCGGATTTCTCTCCCGGGCGGTACATCATGGTGAATGACATCGCCTGCAGCCGGCTCGGATATTCTCGGGAGGAACTGCTCGCAAAATCGCCTTCCGAGATCGTCTCGCCCGTCCACGCCCCAAACATTCCTGCGATAGCCCGGACAATCAGGCTCCGGGGGCATGCCACCTTCGACGCAATTCACCGGCGGAAAGACGGGACAGAGTTTCCGGTCGAGATCAGCACGCACCTGTTTGCACTGCATGGCAGGCAGGTGTCGCTGTCCATCGCCCGGGACATCACCGAACGCAAACAGATGGAAGAGGCGATCCGGGCCAGCGGGCAGCGGCTCCACTCGATTATCGACGGATCTTCCATCCCGCAGTTCGTGATCAACCGGAACCACGAGGTGATGTACTGGAACAGGGCACTCGAAAAATACACCGGGGTAAAAGCCCGGGACGTCCGCGGGACGACCCTTGCATGGAAGGCGTTCTATGACCAGAAGCGTCCGGTCCTTGCAGACCTGCTGCTGGAGAATGAGATCGATAACATTCCCGCGTGGTACCCGGACAAGTACAGCTCATCCAGGTATATCGAAGGGGCGTATGAAGCAACGGATTTTTTCCCAAAAATCGGAAAGAACGGTACCTGGCTCCATTTCACGGCGGTTGTGGTACGGGATGAACAGGGGGAGGTAATCGGCGCCCTGGAAACCTTTGAGGACGTTACTGACCGGAAAAAAGCCGAAGAAGAATTACAGGGCAGTGAACGGTATCTCAAGACAATATTCAATTCCGTCCAGACCGGCCTGGTGATGATCGATCCGAACACCCGCACGATCGTAGATGCCAATCCTGCAGCAGTGAGGCTGATCGGCACAAAAAAGAGCGCAATTATCGGCGCGGTCTGCGAAGATTCCATCTGCCATGGAAGAAAAGGCAGGTGCCCGGTTATTGATCTCAGGAAGAGAGCCGAAAACGTAGAGAGCATTCTGGTGAAAGCCGACGGGAAAAAGATACCGGTGTTAAAAACCGTAGTCCCGGTCACCGTATCGGGACATCCGTATATCCTGGAGAGTTTCCTGGATATCACCGACCGGAAACGGGCAGAGGATGCCATGCAGAGGACCTACTTCGAGCTGGAACAGAAAGTCCAGGAACGGACGACCGAGCTGCAGTGAGCTGACCCGGAACCTCCAGGAGGAGATCGCCGAACGAAAAACCCTCCAGGAGGAGATCGCAGCTTCGCTGAATGAGAAGGAGATCCTCTTAAAAGAGATCCACCACCGGGTAAAGAATAATATGCAGGTGATCTCAAGCCTCCTGAACCTGCAGGCAAAGACGATCAGGGATCCGAGGAGCAGGGAAGCGATCCTGGAGAGCCAGAACCGGGTAACATCCATTGCGCTCATCCACGAGAAATTATACCAGTCAAAAAGCCTTGCCGAGATCAATTTTGGCGATTACCTGAAGAAAATGGGGGATTACCTCCTCCGATCGTACAGCATCATGCCGGAAAAGGCCCGGATAGATGTCCAGGCGGACAATATCCTTCTCCCGATCCACAAGGCGATCCCGGTCAGCCTGATAATCAACGAGCTCATCTCGAATTCACTGAAATATGCGTTCCCCGATGACCGGTCGGGCGTGATATCCATCCGCCTGCGGCGGCAGGATGACCATTATTCCCTTATCATTGGGGATAACGGCATCGGGCTGCCGGCAGGGTTCGAGCTGAACCGCGCTGAAACGCTGGGCATGCAGCTGGTGATCTCCCTTGTTGACCAGGTCCAGGGAACCCTCGCCGTGAATGGAACGGAAGGGACGGAATTCCGGGTCGAATTTCCTGTTGAAACCGCAGGGGGGGATCGCGCGTGAGCGACGCAAAGATCCTCATTGTTGAAGATGAAGCAGTAACCGGGATGGATATCCGGAGAAGCCTCACTGAGATGGGGTATTCCGTCTGTGGGATAGCGATGACCGGTGAGCAGGCGGTCCGGAAAGCCGGGGAGATGCACCCGGACCTGATCCTCATGGATATCATGCTCGCGGGAAAGATGAACGGGGTTGAAGCGGCCGGGATCATAAAGAGGGAGTTCCGGATCCCCGTCGTCTATCTCACGGCATACAGCGATGACAGTATCCTTACCAAAGCGAAGGTCACCGAACCGTTCGGCTATATCCTCAAGCCGTTCCGGGAGATGGAACTCAGGACAACCATCGAGATGGCGCTGTACAAGCACGCCATGGAACATGCAATACGGATCAGTGAAGAGATCACCCGCGTGCTGCTCGACGCAACCGGCGACATGCTCTTCCTCATCGACCTAAACGGCATGTTCCTCGCGGTGAACAAAGCGTTCGCAACCTATGCAGGGAAACAGGTCGGCGAATTTGCCGGCACCAATGTTTCCGACCTGGTCGGGAAGGGGATTTTGTCGTCCCGGATGGCAGCCTGGTACATGAACCCGACCGCAAAAACCCCGTCACATTTTGAGGATGAGATCAGGGGCAGCTGGTTTGAGACGTCGGTCTATCCGATAACCAACCAGGAGGGTGAGGTCATATTGTACGCGATATCGATCACGGATGTCACCGGGAATAAGAGATCGGCAGAACTGTCACGCCAGAACGAGGAATTTTTCCGGTCGTTCCTTGAAGAGACCTCAGATATCATTGCGATCCTGAACAGTGACGGGACAATCCGGAATGAGAGCCCTTCCATCGCCCGCACCCTTGGATACGACTCAGAGGTTCTTGTGGGAAGACCGATCTTTGACCTGATGGCGGGAGAGGAGGTCCCGGCCCTGAAACGGGTTCTTGCTGACAGTATGGGCAGCCCCGGGATCGTCAGGCCGGTCCGCATGCACATGAAATCCACGGATGGATCAGTCCGTCCCATGCATGGAATCATCAGTAATTTATACGGGAATCCGGTTATCGACGGAATTATCCTGAACGGGTGGCTGAAGAGCGGGCCCGGAACCACGAAACCCCCGGATGGTCCGGAGAACCGGGGTTAGGAGATCCGAAAGGAGAGTCCCGGAGTCCCCGTACAGGCAAAGTACAGCAGGGACCCGGCGCATAAAACGGCGGATGCATTGCCGGGAAGGGGGATCGGAAGAAAGGTTCGCGGAGAAATGCCGTCAGGCGTTTCTCTTGGACCGCGGGACTTTCGGGATCTCCTTTAAGGATTTCACGAGGAAGTACCCGACCACCCCGAACGTGATGAGCGGGGAGACCCAGAACGGGATGTGCATCCCGGAACTGTCCAGGATCATGATGATCCCGAGGAAGAAGATCGAATACATGGCCCCGTTTTTGAGATACAGATATTTCCGGATGGTATCCACGTTGCGAAGGGTGAGTTCCCGCACGACAAGTGCACCAAGGCCGTTCCCGATGAGGATCAGGGGGACTGCCATGGTAAACGCAAACGCCCCCACCACGCCGTCAATGGAGAACGTGGCATCGATGACCTCAAGGTAAAAGACCTTGCTGATATCGGTCATATCGGTCCGGAGCATCTTTTCCTCTGCATGTTCAGCGTTCTGCCGGAACCCGTGGACAATAAAAAATGCTGTCGATCCGATCACGGCACCAAAGGCGACCATGGTGTTGATCCCGAGCGAGAACCAGACAAGGCCCGCGAGGACGACCGAGACGAGGGCGAAGAACCAGACCCCGTTCCTGGCAAAAAAGCGCTCCCCGCGAAGGCCGAAGTTCTTGTCCTCCAGGAAGAGCCAGTGCAGGAAGAGAAAGAGGAGAAATGTCCCGCCGCCTATCTGGAGAACCGGGGCGGACTGCTCGATCGCGGAGAGTACCCGCGGGTCGCTCGAGAATGTGGCGGTAAATGACCCGACCGGGCCGAGTGCGGGGTTGGACAGCCAGACGATCAGCCAGGGCAGCAGGCCGCGGATCGCAAAAACCGCAAACAACAGCCCCCAGGTAAGGAACCAGCGCTTCGCCCGCTCACTCATCGTCGAGAGCACTTCGGCATTGATGATGGCATTGTCAATGCTTGTTATGGTCTCGAACAGGCAGAGGCCGGCGATGATCAGGATGATGGAAATGATGTCCATGAGTCAGGATCATATGGTATTCTTTGATGTATAAATATATCAAGGCAAAAAAGGCTGCCAGGACAGGATATCTGCCAGCAAAAACCCGCTGCTTCGCAATTTTCCATTCTGCCGGACGGACCGCAACGGTTGAAATGGCACAGCGACATTTTTGGATAGGAAAGAACAACACTACAACCAGGGTTCGGGATTGTGCATGGAAGCCAGCAGAGCAGCATCCGGTCCGGCTGACCGGGACGACGGGGTCTACCGGGAGATCTGTTCGGTTGCCGACCGGATCGCGGGAGCCCGCTCGAAAGGCGACCTCGGCACGATACTTGCCCGCGAATTGTCCCGGTATTCCCTGTTTGACCTCCAGATCATCGGGGGCAGGCTGAACATCGAGATCCAGAAACTTCCCTCCCCGTACCGCGAGGCAATCCGGCCGTATTTCCGCGAGCAGCTCTTCGGGAAGCATCACCTCCTCCTCGCCATGCACCGCAGCGGCGCTTTCAAGAAGCTGGACTCCCCCCTCCGTGACCGAGAGATCTTCGGGAAGTTCTGCGGGATGCTTCCCGAGGGTGTTTTTTCCTGGGACGACGCAGGCGAGCGCAACCCATTTTTCCGGAACCCGAAGAACCGGCTCTTCTATTACCTGATATCGGCATTTACCCTGTTTGTCCTCGACGAACCCGGCCACCCCGCAGGGATGCCGTTCCCCGGCGGGTTCAGGGTCGAACAGCGGGGAAAAGACTACTACTGCCTGATTCGGGACAAGGAAAAAGAGGTGTTTTACTCCATCTGCAACTTCTGCCCGGCAAAGCAGAGCGAGGAGGGCTGAAAAGGCGGGGGTGCCATCGCATCGGGATAACGATGGCGTTCGCCCGGTAAAAATGCCCCGGTCCACGATAAAATAAGAAAGTTCAGCCTGGATGTATCAGTCCAGCGGGATCGTCTCCAGCTGCGATACGAGCTCCCAGATCCGGGTCCGCGCATGGATGGGCATATTGGGATCATTGGAAATTTCATCGATCTTTGAGATGGCTTCCGCGGCGCGCAGCCCCATGGCCTTGGAATTGTTCGTGAGCAGCGTCCGGGTCTCGTCAGCCACGCGCCGGATATTACGGGGGATCGAACTGTCCTCCTGGATGTGCTGCAGCATCAGGATACAGTTTTCCATGGTTTTTTCAGGGTTTGGCATGGTATCACCTGTCTGTGTACCTGTAGTTAATATGCGGAACCGACATATATAGTTTAAATATTGACAAGACGGTGATACCATGCCCGCACGAAAAGAAGACGAGATCATGGCTGAGTACCTCCTCAAGGGAGGCAAGATGCTCGAAAAGTCCTGCAAGACCTGCGGCTGCCCGCTCTTTGAAGTCAAGGGAAAGACGTTCTGCGTCGTCTGCGCAGAGAACGAAGCGGCGGCAAAGGCTGCACAAAAACCGGCTCCTCCTGCTGCGGCGCAGGTGCCTCCCGCCGAACCCCGGCAGGAATGCACGTGCGGCACGGACCATGAGGGGGATGCGTGTACCTGCGAAGGGGAGGGGGGCGTGCTTGCCGACGAGCTCGCGATGACGATCCATGCCCTCTGCGAACGGATCCAGAACGAGAAGGACGCCGGCCATGTCCTCACCCTGATGAATGCGGTGAAGGCCGGGACCGAGGCGCTCGAGATCCTGTGCCGGTTGTAAGGATTTAATTATTTTTTCTGTTTTGCTATCGTTAAACCGGATACATGTGATCCGGTTTTTCGTGGCCTAAGCCCGATTAAAATTTTTCAGGCGCGATCGCGGGGTGTTAGTTAGTGGGCCGATATCGGATAATTATCCTACAAAAAGATGTACAACTGACACATTTTTTTTGTCCGGCGTGGGATTTAAGTCCAGATATCAAGAGACGCCTGAAAAAATTTGAAGAGGAGGTGAGGGGGGATTGAAAATTTTTTGATGGAGATCAATTGCGAATGCAATAACTCACGCATAAATGGAATCCGGGTTTCGCACAATGCACGCATCTGAACGCGACTGGATTATAATTTCATTTACGAGGATCCCCCGCCTCAGGGCCTCTCCGAGGACCGACGAAGGAGGTCGAGAAGTTCGCAGGAACTTCGAACACGGCGGGGCGGGTTACCATTTTTCTTCTAAGTAATTGATCCGCCACGGGGGCGCCCCGCCGGGGGCGGCGGCGTTCATCGCGATCTCTGGAAAAGTGTACTCCTCTTGTCATATTGGATCTGTAGAAAACCCATGACAGCCGATGAAATTGTGGTGGGAGTGGAGGCATGATGTGCCGGATCCCAAAGAACCTCAAAGTTTTTTGAGCCTTACTGAAGAGCTAAAAAGCGAGTTCAATTATACCCCCTCCGGCACAGCTGGTACACCTTCCCCGCCGTCTTCTCCCCGATCCCCCGCACCGCAACCAGCTCCTCCAGGGAAGCATTCACAATCCCCTGAATCGAACCGAAATGCGCCAGCAATAGCCGGGCATTTCTAAGACCAATTTCCGGGAACGAGGAGACGATATACTCCTGCTCCTCCTTCAGGGAGCGGTGCGACTTGTGCGGGTGGACCTTGCGCTCCCCCCGCTCGCCCTCCTCGCGCTTCGCGAGCACGAAGAGCATCTGGGCGGTGTCCTGCTCGTCCCGGGTAAAGAGCAACGATACCCCCATATCCACGGTGAGTGCGGCAAGCACGCCCCGAATCGCATTCGGGTGGACGTCCCGCTGGGTGTAGAGGTCCCCGCCCTCGATGATCAGCACCGGGCGCGTGACTGCCTCGGCCATCTCTTTGACCTGCCCGAGGAGGTCGCGGTTGATGAGCGTGTCGACAAAGTCCCGGGCGGTCTTGCGCTCGACGAGGATCCGGTCCCCGATGGCATAGTCCCCGTGCGCCAGCCGCTCGACACGGATCGACGCCCCGAGGTTCGAGAGTACTTCCACGACTTTGGAGGACGTCTCGCGGTCATCGATAATGATCATCCGCTGGTCCGCGGGGGTAAATTCGTCGATGCTCGACTGTTCAACGGTGACGGGCACTGGCGGTGCCGATGTCATGCTTCCCATCGTGCGCATGCTCTTGTGCATCATCTTCTCCTTGGCCTGGCTGACGTGGCGGAACACCTCGTCCGAGGTCCCTTTTGTCACCAGCACAACCACTCTCCCGGCCCCCGACCTGCCGGTCCGGCCTTTGCGCTGGATGGACCGTATCTCCGAGGGCACCGCCTCGTAGAAGATCACCAGGTCCGTGGACGGGACATCAAGCCCTTCCTCCCCGACCGACGTTGCAATCAAAACCCTGAACTCACCCCTGCGAAACCGGTCCAGCGCCGCGATCTGCTTCTTCTGGCTGAGCCCCTTCTCCGCATCCTTCGTGGCCTGGCCGACGAACCGCTCGCTCGCAATCCCGTGTTTTGCGAGGAAATCCACGAGGAGCTGGACCGTATCCCGGTAGGTTGCGAAGATGATGATCCTGCTGTCCGGGTGCGTTTCCAGCTGCTCCTTCACAAACCCGAGCGCGATCCCCGGCTTCGGGTGCAGCTCCGTTGTCCAGCCAGTGGAGCCTATAAAGAGCTCGCGGAACGACACGTCCTGTGCCAGACGCTGGCTTGCCTTGCTGCCACCGGCGCCCGTTCCTTCTGCGATGAGTTTTGCAAGGTAGCCTTTGAGCACCTCGCTCCCCTGCGATTCCGCAAGGGTGACGGCATGCTTGAGCTTCATGCACTCCGCGTAGACCGAGGCCGCGGAATACGCGGCAGGATCGCGGTTCGCGATCCGCTGCTGGATCTGGGCGTTGATCGCGTTGAGCGCCTTCATCGTGAGCCGGTCGCGTTTCGGCACGGTGAAGTGCAGGGATGCAAGAAGGGCAAGCCGGTTCTCGATGAGTGCGTTGATGACATCGATAGCCGACCTGAGCTCAGGGGCAGCTCAATCATGATATACTCGAGGTCCCGCTCGAAGACGTACGGGCGGACATCGGGATCGTTCTCAGTCCGGGACTCGATCCGGGTGATCCCGAGGTTGGCACAGACTTCCTGCATCTTTTCCGGTGCCCCTCCCGGCGAAGCGGTCATGGCGAGGAGGAGCGGCTTGTCAGCAGTAGCCAGGTAGCGCTGGGCCAGGAAGACGTAGGCATAGTTCCCCACCGCACGGTGGCATTCGTCCACGACAAGGAGCGAGACATCTTTTAACGAGTACCGTCCCCCGATGACATCATTCTTGATAACCTGCGGGGTTGCAAGGATTACAGTCGCCCGGTTCCAGTCAGCAGTCCGTTCATCCGGCGGGGATTCGCCGGTGAACATGACGAAGGGAGAGGCATCCGAGCCGGGAGAAGTTTTTGCGAGCAGGTAGCGTTCGAAATAGCGGAGGTGCTGCTCGACGAGCGGCTTCGTCGGGGCAAGCATCAGTACTTTTCCCCCCTCGTTATAGAGCCGGGAGGCGGCGACGAGCAGCGCCACGGCTGTCTTGCCGAGGCCCGTCGGCAGGATCACCATCGTGTTGCCGTCCAAAGCACGCATCGCGACCGAGAGCTGGTACTCCCGCGATTCAATGCTGTCCGGCTTTACGAGGGGGTGACTGATGAAGGTCATATGGCTGGTGAGAGGTTTGGTTGCGGAGGGTAATATAGGGAAGGGTGGGGGAGGGATCCGATTTGCGAAGCCGGGTCGGGCCGGAAATTTTTTTGGATGGGCTTGGCCCCGGCACCGTACAAATTAAAAAAAATTCCGGAAAAATATTTTTCAAAAAATTCCGGAAGGATCCGGAAAAATTTAAAAAAATTTTCAAATTTGAAAATTTTAGAAAGTCCGGGACGGAACAGTCCGGTATTCATTTACTGCAGCATGGTACTATCGAAATGGTATACCATTCCCCACCGTCAATTTACCCACCATTATTCCCCAAAATCAGATCCTTGGAGGCTCATCTCTCCAAGCCCCTTCCGCGCCGAATCCGGGCCATTTACGGGTTCTGTTTCCCGGAAGCCGATGTCGGAAAAGCCCGTAAAATGCCCGGATTTGCGCTTTCAATAAAGTCTTCTATAATAACTCCGATTGTAAAAATAACGGTAAATTGCAAATGAAATCGACCCCCATAGATGGGTGAGTTTTCATTTGATGCCTTCTATGGTATGTTTCTCATGAGATCTGCCAAAGAAAAGGCCTCTAAGGCCCGTTAATAAAGTCGGGGGTATTTACGGATATTTTGGCGAAATAACGATGATAAAGGCGTATTTTGGTTACCACATTGAGAAAAGGTATGGTTTTAGGCATGGATGGGGGAGCCGGGGATCTCCTCAGAGATTAGCGGATTATTCCCCAGCCGTTTCGGTGAAATTTTCCATGTTTTGGAAATTTTTCGGAACGAACGGAAACTTTTTTTTACGAGCAAATATTTTTCAGAAAAAGTTACTGTGAAAAGTTTTGGAATTTTTTTTTGAATCCAAAAAATTCCGGAAAAATATTTTTTTTAAAAATCCCGGGAGGATCCGGAAATTTTTTCGGGAATTTTTTTAGTTATTCTGAAAATTTTTTTTATCGAAATGCTGAACAGAATTGTAAAATTCCGGAAAATCCGGAAAGGTTCAGAATTTTTGAAAATAGTATCATAGCTATTTCATTTTGATTGTGAGGGTCCCCCGCCTCAGGGCCGCTCCGAGGACAGCCCGCAGGGCTGTGGAGAAGTGCAACTTCGACTTATGAGTGATTCATCAGAACCACGAAATCAAGAAGAACCGTTAAGGTTCTTCGACTCTTCGAATCCCGGAGGGATGAGACGGGAGAATCTCGAAAGTCATCAGACTCGAGAGATGAGAAGAACAGAGTTCTTCGAAGAACCAGCGGGTTTTTCGAGTTATTGAGTCCCAAAGGGACGAGATGTGAGAAGGTCGTAAGGACTTCGAGGCACGGCGGGGCAAGTACGATATGTGCTTTGAATAAGAACATCCAAAAACAAGATAATGCCGGAGGTAGAAGAACATGATAATGAAGATCAAGGTTCAGTTGGTACCAGAAGAAGGCGGTGGTTTCTCAGTCTTCGTACCCGGTCTCCCGGGATGCATGTCCCAGGGAGAGACTGAGGAGGAGGCGCTGAAAAATATCCGGGAAGTTCTTCCAGTATACCTTGAAGTCCACAACGCCCGTCACGCCAAGTCACTTCCGAATCTCCGGGAGATCCTTGTCGAGTCATGAAGCTCCCCGTTCTCTCCGGAAAGGAAATGGTCAAAGTCCTTCACCGAAAGGGTCTGGACTGCTGTCCGTCAGACTGGGAGCCATGTCATCATGCAGAAAGATGATGTTTTCGATGAACTGTCAATCCCGCAGCACAATGAACTAAAACCTGGCATTGTTCACCGTTGTATTACCATTGCCGGATTGACCGAAGATGATTTTTAATTCTCCTTCAGTCCCGTAGAGGTCTTGTCCGATAGGGATCTTATGGACCAGATCAAGAAGGGTAAACGGAAAAACGTGAGATCCCGCGATTTTGAAGAATTGGCATTGGAATTGGGAATTTAAACAATATCTTTGTGCCTGACCAGGGGAAAATGTCTGAGATTTGCGAGGGCTCCCCGCCTCAGGGCCCCTCACGGGGCACGGCGGGGCAGATTAACGGGTTGGGGATTTGTAGGCAAGTGAGGCCGCCGCGGGGCGGCCTTCGGGGCGGCGGCGTCCATCGCAAAGGGGGGTATGGGGGCATCAGCCCCCATCTTATTCTCAGAAAGTTTCAGGTTGCAAAATATTGGAAAAAAACGTTAATTCGCTAACGAGACGATGTGGAGCTTACACGGACAGATGGTTTTCCAATGTTCGAAGATTTTAGCTCCTCCAACTTCCTCTCCGTCTCTGCTTTCGCTATTCGTGATTCAAATTCAGCTTTCATAGCTTTTTCAAGCGTAAGTCCGGTGTCGGTGAGAATTCTGATCGGTATGATAAGTTCTTGAGTTTGACTTGTCGAGGCATCGGCGCCCCATTCCAAAACTTTTAGATCGATCCCTCCACCTTTTCCTCTTTGAACGATGGTAGTTATTTTCATATTGATGATTCCATCGATCCTTGCATCGTTAGGGAGTGATTCTTTGATCTGCATGATCGCAGACTGGATAAAATCCTTGATCGGTGTTGCCGTAACCGTCGGAACGCTCATAATTATTGTATCATCAATGCCGGGTTATAAATCAGACGATAAGGAAAATTTTCACGCTACAAAACAGATGAAACTGAAAAACTTCTCCTTCTCTCCTAAAAGAATTGCTCAGTGGCGATAACATTTTTTAAAATTTTACTATGTTCACTCTATCTCCCCAAACGTCAGGTTCCCCTCAACAAGCGACCCGACGACCTCCGGCAGCTTATTGATAAAAACCCGGACCTGTCTCATGCTGTCCCGGTCCCGGAGTGTGACGGTGTTGTTCTCCTTCGTATCGTAATCGACGGTAATCGCGAAGGGTGTCCCGATCTCGTCCTGCCGCCGGTAACGCCGCCCGATCGCACCACTGTCGTCGTATTCCGCAAGGATCCCCTTCTTCTGGAGTTTCCCCGCGATCTCCTGGGCAATCGTGTCGAGACCGTCGCGGGACATAAGGGGGAAAACAGCGACCTGGACAGGCGCGACGTTCGGCGAGAACCGCATCACGATCCGTTTCTCGCCATCCGCGGTGTCCTCGTCATAGGCCTGCTCGAGGACTGCGTAGCACATCCGGTCGATCCCGTACGAGGGTTCGATCACGTGCGGGACGATATCTTCACCACGGACTTCTACGATCTCGTCCCGGACCTCGAACAGGTCGGGCGGTATGTGGATCTTCTCCCCGTCCACGACCACGTCGGCTCCCGAGCTGTCGGGGGTTGCCGTCGCGAGGGCGGCAAAGATCGCCTTCGCCTTGGTGCGGTACTGCTTCCCGAGCACCCCCATGTTGGGGATGATCCGCCGCCGGGGGACTTTCCGGGGCTCCTTATACTGGATGAAGACCGTCATCGGGGTTCCGCTCTGCTTCGCGTGGGCGTTCAGGTCGTAATCGGTGCGGTCCGCGATCCCGACCGTCTCGACCCAGCCGAACCTCGGTGAGAAGATTTCTGCGTCCCAGCAGTCGTTCGCGTAATGGGCGAGCTCGTCCGGCAGGTGCTGCCGGAAGCGGAGCCGCTCCGGTTTGATCCCGATCGTGATCATCGAGCTCGTGGGTGAGGGCCACGTAATACGCCACGTACTCGTTTGCGATCACCCCCTTGTCCACGGCTTCCCGCATCGAGAGGGAGACCGCCTCCTTGCAGGCGAGCTGCTGGTCCGAGGTGAGGAGCGGCATCCTGTAGTTTGCGTACCGCTGGAACGACGGGTGGTGGTCCTTCTCGTCGGGGTGGACGAAGATCTCCGCTTCCGCCTGCGTGAACTCCCGGAGACGGATCATGCCCTGCCGGGGCGAGATCTCGTTGCGGTAGGACTTCCCGATCTGGACAGCGCCGAACGGGAGTTTGTCGCGATAGAACCGGAGCAACCGGGTAAAATCGACGAACATCCCCTGGGCCGTCTCGGGCCGCAGGTAGCCGGTCCTCTGCGAGCCCGGGCCGATCATGGTCCTGAACATCAGGTTGAACTGGAAGACCTCGACCGTGCCGAGCACCTCTTCGCAGGCCAGACATCTGCAGGTGGCGAGTGCCGCGGAGAGTTCCTCGTTCTTCATCGTGGACGCGTTCCGTATCCCCCCGCCTTCGGCAACATGGTCCGCCCGGAGGTATTCCCTGCAGTGCGGGCACTGGCACATCTTGTCGGCGAACCCTGCCACATGGCCGGAGGCGATAAAAACTGCCTCCTGCGCAATGGTCGGGCACTCGATCTCGTAATAGCCCTCCCGGATGACATAAAAATCCCGCCAGATATTCTCGATACGCCGTTTCATCATCGCACCGAGGGGGCCGTAGTCGATGAAGCCGGCCACCGCCCCGTAGCACTCCGAGGTGGGCCAGATGAACCCGCGGCGTCTGGCAAGCTCCATCACGTTCTCAAAGACATCGCTCATGGTGATCACGAATTACTCGTCTCTTATAGAGTTGCACGACTGGCGACAAAAAGACTCTCCTCCCTCCACCAAGACTCCTTCTCTGTACCCGGCCGTGCATACAAGGGACCATAAGGCGGGCGGCAAAAACACGGAAATACCGGGCGATCTGCGCACGGAACCCTACCCGGATGTATGAATGGCAAACACCAATTTAAAGGTCTTTTGGTCAAACAACGCATAAAGATAGCATTAAATAGTTGACGAAGTATTGTATATCCTAATCCCAATACGGGGTATGCAATGACCGAAGACAAACGCAAGGCACATCTTCTGAAACTCTTCAGTACCATGTCAGGCAAGACGAAGATCGTCGAGCCCATGAAGAATATCCATGGAACCCTGAGAGACAGCGACGCGATCGAACGCGAGGTCGCTCTCGTTATGAGAGAGATCACGGAACAGGGGATCTTCAAGACCTCCTTGAAACCGATCCAGCTCGCAAAGCTCGTGACGTCATTCTATGCAGGAAAGAATGACACGGAAATTGCCCGCGAGCTGGGGGACGAGAAGCTGAGCAAGACGGTCGCACGGGCCCGCGTGAGACTCAAACTCTTCCGGGAGCTCGACTTCAGGATGCCCTTTGACAAGGTGAAGATGGAGGAGCTGATCGAGTCCGGTAAGACCATGAAGGAGGTTTCTGAAGAACTCGGCGTGAGCCCTTCGACCCTCCGCGAGTACCGGCACGTGATCGAAGAGCAGGAAGACCCGACCATTGACCAGTACATCGACCGGATCCGTGATGTGATGGAGGACCGGGACCTCTCCGAGCAGATGACCCGGAGCGCTACCGCCGACAGTCTTGGCGACTCCATCGACATCACCGAAGCTGAGCTGATCGATGTGACGTAAAGGATCGGTATCCGATACAACGTCCGTCCCTTTTTACTGGCACTCCGCCCCCGGTTTTTATCATTGCATGTGCAGATGGTAAATTTCATCCGAGAGTAACCGGATCTGCATATATGCAGCTTACGTACCTTGGCCATTCCTGTGTGCTCCTCTCCGGCACAAAAAAAGTCCTTATCGACCCGTTTATCGAAGGCGGAAGTGTTGCCGGGACGAATCCTGATATCGTCGCGGTCACTCACGGGCATAACGACCACATGGGCGAGACGGTCTCGCTCGCAAAGAAGACCGTGGCGATATCCGAGATCGCCAGATTCCTCAAAAGCAGGGGCGTCCCCTCGGAGGGCATGAATATCGGCGGGACCCTCACGGTCGACGGGGTGACCTTCACGATGACACCTGCACTCCATTCCGGTTCCATCGACGAGGGGGGGATACCGGTGTTCGGGGGGACGGCAGCCGGCTTCGTCATCGGCATGGACAACGTAAGGGTCTATCATGCCGGGGACACGGCCCTCTTCTCGGATATGAAGCTGATCGGTGACCTCTACCACCCGGATGTCGCCCTGCTCCCGATCGGGGGGAGGTACACGATGGGTGGTGCGGAAGCGATGATGGCGGCAAATTATATCGGGGCAAAGCTGGTGATCCCGATCCATTACAACACCTGGGACAGGATAGCTGCCGATCCGCACGCATTCAAAAAAGCGGTCGAGCGGACGAGCGATCTGAAGGTGCAGGTCCTGAACCCGGGTGAAAGTGTCGGAATCGGCACCTGATCTCCGGCCTGCCGGCCCGGCCCGGGGTACAATTTTTCATAGAGATCAGAGCAAGTACGTAAACAATATTACCACTGCGTCGCATTGCAAAAACCATGTCAAATTGTCCGAAGTGCAGTTCAAAAAATACGGAGTGGACGGACTGCAAGACGGTAGAGAACAAGACGATCGTCGTGTGCCTCTGCAATGACTGCGGCCATACATGGGAGCAGTCGCTGTAGCCCGGGGAGGGGCTCGTCCTTAGCGAGAAGTGTCGTATCCCCTGCCGGCCCCCCGCTTGGAATAATTATTTTTTCCGACGAAAAAATCTCGAGAGAGAAGCCCGGCAAAATACCGGGAACAGATCGTTACCCTAAAGAAAAGTTACGTGGAATATCATGCAGGTGTAGTCTATGGCACTGGAATGGGACCCCATCACGTTCATCAATCTTGTACTGTGTATCATCATCGTCATCCTTGCATGTCTCTGTTTCAAAAAGAGCAGGCATAACCTGCCCCTGTATATCGGGGCGGCATTCGGCCTCTTCGGTATCTCGCATGCAGCGACCCTTGCCGGCCTGAAGGTGCCGCTGATGATCCCGCTCATTATCATAAGGACCCTTGCCTATGTCCTGGTCATCATCGCCCTGTACCGGCATCTCCAGAGCAGCCTGATCCTGAAAGAGACACGCAAGGCATAGATGATTTTTTCCGGGCCCCGGCAGAACGGGATGAAGTGCCCGGGCAGAAAAATGAACAGTCAGCCCTTCCGGGAATTCCTTTTTTAACTACAGCACCAGAAACAATCTGCAGAGACAACCAGGGACGCCGGGTCAGCGCACGCACGCTTCAGACTCATCGGTACGTGCGCACCGGACAAGAGAGAACGCAATACCGACGAGGCAGAGGACGGAAAAGATCAGAAAGCCGGATTTCATGCCCGAGAGGAGCTGCCCGTACTGGGAAGAGGTGATCTGGGTCCTGCCGATGTAGATTGCCAGGATCATCGTCGCAATACCCATGGAGAGCATCTGGCCCACGAGACGCATCGTGCCTAGGGTCCCCGACGCGATCCCGAGATATTTTTTCTGTACCGAACTCATGATGGCATTGACGTTCGGCGATGAAAAAAGGCCGAACCCGATCCCGATCACCGCGAGAATGAGCATGAGCACAGGGACCGGCGTGGTATTGTCGAGAAACGCGAGCGCCACAAGCCCCACCGCAGTCAGCCCCATGCCGACCGATGCGATCCACCCGGGAGGGATCCGGTCCGAGAGCCGCCCGGCATAGGGAGAGAGGACGGCCTGCATGACCGGCTGGATGATGAGGATGGTCCCCGCGTACCAGGGATCAATATCCCTGACATACTGGAGGTAGAGGCTCAGGAAGAACGTGACGGCAAAAGTCGCACTGTAGTTGATGAGTGCGGCAAGGTTGGAGAAGGCGAAGGCCCGGTTCTTCGTCCAGAGGCCGATATCCATCAGGGGGTGGGAGACCCGCAATTCCCGTGCCACAAACCATACCAGTATCGCGGTACCCGCCACGAGGAGGAGAAAACCCCCGGTATCAGGCAGCAGCGAGAACCCGTACATGATGCAGATCAGGGCAAGGCCGGTACTGGACGGCGCCGCCAAGATCGAACGTCTCGCCCCGCGAGTCTGCCCACTCCCCTTTCAGGTAGAGCAGGATCAGGGCGATCGTAAAAAGCCCGATGGGGACATTGACGAGGAAGAGGCTCCGCCATCCGAAGTGCTGGACCAGGAAACCGCCGAGGAATGGCCCCAGGGAGAGCCCGAGATAGACAGCGGTCGTATAAATTCCCAGAGCCCGGCCCCGTTCGGCAACCGGTGAGACCTCCGTGAGGATCGCGACGGCCGTGCCGAATATCAGCGCCGCACCTGTCCCCTGCAGCACCCGAAGGAGGATGATCATGACCGAAGAAACCGAGAGGACCATGCAGGCAGATGCGATGATGAAGAGAAGGAGCCCGGCGACAAACACTTTTTTCCGCCCGTATATATCAGCGATCCTGCCGAAAGGGACGAGAAAGACCCCGGCCGCGAGCAGGTAGGCGGTCGACACCCAGGAAAGGGTGACTGCATCCATAGCGAATTCCGAGCCGATGGACGGCAGGGCGATGGTGACTGCGGAGAGGTCAAACGGCGTTATAAAACCCGAGAGAACCGCGATAAAGAGCGCCACCTTCCTGATATCCGGCTGGTGCATGGTAGTGTCTGATGTTAGGTGAGACATGAGGGTATTAATAAGAAAGTGATTCGTGTGCCTGAAGATGTGCAGATCGGCAGTCTTTTTTCATCGCTGTCCTCCGGGGTTTATGGTCCGGGGCTACGATCTACGGAATCCAAAAGGCTTAACCAAATGTCGGCAATAACAAGATGAGGGCATATGGGATTCATCCGCACCGCTGCATACGCGGCACTCGTCATCGTTGCCTGCCTTGTCCTTGTAAGCGGAGTCTCGGCAGCGCCAGGTATCCAGACCTATCTGGGAGACATCGTACCGCTCTCGGGATATTCGCCCGCCAGCCAGTCGGTCTACCTCTTCCTGACCGGTCCCAACCTGCCGGTTAATGGCGTAGCACTCGATAATATCAACCTGCGTGCTGACCAGGGCGGGTTCACGGTTGTCGATGTTGACGGCAACGACCGCTGGAGCTACGAATGGAATACGGCAGATACCGGGGGACGCCTTGACGAAGGGATATACACTATCTGGGTGGTCGACGGCCCGGATGACCTTTCCCACCTGAGCGATGCCGATTACGGGACGATATCGGTCACCCTCCTCAAACCGTATGTCGTAGTAACCACGCCATCGGTACCGGGTTCGGTCCAGTTCTTTTCCGTACCGGACAACGCTTCAGTCGTCTTCAACGGGCAGTATCTGGGGAGTACACCCATAACAAAAGAGGGGGTGGAGCCCGGCACCTATAACGTCACCGTCTCAAAGTTCGGGTACACGAAAGTATCAACCCCGGTAACGGTCGGGAGCGGGCAGACAGCGGAAGTCAGCGTGACCCTTGCTCCGGAGCTGGGGTTTCTTCCGGTGAATGCATCTCCCTCCGGTGCCCGGATCCTTCTTGACGGCGCAGATGCGGGGACTTCCCCTTCAACGCTCTCCGGTATCCTGCCCGGCAACCATACGGTCTCGGTCTCCCATGACGGATTTGTCACCACCGAACAGGCGGTATCGGTAGTTGCCGGCGAGAACCAGCCACTGACTATTGTGCTTGCACCGGTATCCCCGGTCCCGCCCATTCCGTTCAAGGCGGCAGAGTTCATCCCGGGAACCCTGCTTGCCATCTGCATTGCCATCGCCCTGGGAATGGTCCGCCGACCGCGGGCCCCGTTATGACGCAGGTGCCGGGCCTCAGGGACACGGGCCCGGGTCCACACCCGCCTGACGGGGATTTATATCTGAAGAGAGGCAACCCGGATACCGTGAACGTATGAGTGCGGACCTGTTCAGCATCCTGAATGTCATTGCGCTGGGTTCCCTTGCCGGGACCGGGATAGGGCTGGCCATAGGGTACCTCGCAAAGAGACAGAAGGGCGACTGGCAGTCAATGTCAGGGAAGGAAAAAGCCATCAATGTTGCCCTGGTCCTCATCTTTTCGCTCATCTGTATCGGTATGCTCGCGTGGTATGCGTTCTCGTGAAAAAAGGTAACCGGTGGGGATTCCCGACCGGAACAACCACGCGGAAAAACGGCTTGATGGATACAGATATAAACCGATTGAGTTCACTTCAAAACGTGAAAATCGTTCAGTTACGAGCGCTCCCCGCCTCAGGGCCTCTCCGAGGCGTCGAATTCCGCAGGAATGAGACGGGAGAAGAACCATCAGGTTCTTCGACTTGCCGAATCTCGTAAGAGAAGAGGCACGGCAGGGCAAGGTGGTTGAACCGCCGCGGGGGCGAGTCGAAAATTCTTAATAGAATTTTCTTCAGCCAGCCCTGACCATCTGGTCACGGCTGGCTCCCCGTCGGGGACAGCCAAAGGCTGTGGAGAAGATTTTCGCCAGAAGATCTTGGACTGCGGCGGCGTTCATCGCGATGATGAAGAGAAACGACTACCGGTGATATCTGAATACTACGATTTTCAGAGGAAATTCTGTCAAAAAAAATTGCCTATAATTTCAAATGGTTTGAGAATGACCCTCTTTTAATTCCCATTCTTTTCGAAATATTGTCTCCGATTATATGAGGACCATTGCGACGAAGGGACTACCCATGAGTGTCTGCAACGAACGCTGATGATTTCTCCCAAACCCAAAAACCTGTTATTCAAGCCAGCATGTTACATCCTCAACCGGTGGCCTGATGGAAGGGGAGAGATCATCTGCAGGATAGCCGATCGCACATCCCATCAGCTCCCATTCTCCGGCAGGAATGCCCAGGACCCGGCAGAATTCCGGGTCCGGGGACATCTGCGAGGTTACCGAGACGAGCTGGAACCCGAGCCCGAGGGCAGTCGCTTTCAGCCACATGTTCTCCATGCAGTGCGCAAGCGACTGGAGTCAACCGGGGGAAACCCTTTCCGTTCTGCCACAACGATATACCATGGGGCAGTCCCGACACCGGGTACTGCCCCATCTTCCGGATCGCAGCAAGCCGCTGGACAAACGTAACCGCTTTTGCGCGGAGGACGGGATCGTCCTCCATCTTCCGTTCAATGTCCTGCGCCATGGCGGCGACCTGCTCCCGGACAAGGGGGATGACTGCCTTCATGCTCCGCGATCCGTTCCTCATGACGAAGAACCGGCGGAAATAATCCTTTGAGTCCCCGACCGCTGCCGCTGCGAACGGGGCAAGTAACCCGGCATGGAGGATGCGGCGTATCCCGTCTTCCGACGGCGCTTCTGGCCTGAACACCCGGTGCGAACGGCGTTCGGCGAGGATCTGGTCGAGGAAGACATTTCTTTGTTCAAAAATATCGCTGCACATGAGATCTCCCTGCATGGTGTTTGGCTGGCCGGTTCTTGAAGGTTGGCAAAACGGTTGACAGATTCAGTTCCTTCCCGGCTGGAACCGGGACGTTTGCGTAAAACCTTTTTTTAGTTCCGCCGTTCTGCGTGGAGTATCCCCATGACCCCGAGGACATGATGACAGGGGTCCCGGTCGATCGAAAAATCATAATGACGGGAGATATACTCGAGGAGCGTGGGATCCGGCGGACCGCTTATCGGGGGGATATGCAGTTCCATCTCAATCCTCCTGACGGTTCCGAGGTCCGCGGGATCGATCGACCACTCGGCTCCTTCGCAGTCGCATTTCAGAAAATCGCACCCCCCGGCCATCCCGGTGAGCGAGCGGAGGGTGTACGTGGGGCTGGTTACACGGCACCCGTCCCATGCGATCCCGGCCGGTCTCCCGTCCCCGAGTGCCCCTGCAATTACGGCGACGGAGACATTGTTCAGCCTGATGTTCTCTTCAAGTATCCGCGCCGTAACCGGTTCGACAGCCGTGACGTGCCCTGAAATGCGGGCTGCACGGATGCAGAATGCCCCGACGTTCGCACCGATATCGAGGACACGATCGCCGGGCCAGATGTCGCTGAACCGGTATTCCGGGACTTCGAAGATCTGGCGGAAGGGTGTTTCCCGGAGATGAAATGCAACGTTATCGGCCGTTGTGTAAAGAGCAGGCGTTTTCATGCCGGCACCCCCGATCAGGGCACTTCCGTCAGCTCAGGCTTTCTTTCTGATAAATGTCCCGTTCTCATATTCCCTGAATGCCTGGCGCAGTTCCTCCCGCGTAGTCATGACGATCGGGCCCCGCCAGGCAACCGGTTCCCCGATAGGCTTCCCGGAGACGAAGAGGAAACGCACCCCCTTGCCAAAAGACTTCGCCCAGATCGAAGCCCCGCCGCCAAACAGGACCAGGTCCCGGTTGACCACCCGGTGTCCTTCTTCCGAATCGAACGTCCCTTCTCCTCCGGTGACATAGCCGAAGGCTGTGTATCCTTCCCTCACCGGCAGCGTGAAGATCGTGTCCGGTGCAAGGGATACATCGAGGTACTGGGGATCGGCGATAATATCCCGGACCGGCCCGGTCACACCGTTGCACGATCCGCAGATAACGGCAATGGTGATCTCCGGTGTCGGGGAGACCACGGGTATCTGCGCCTTCCCGATCTCCTGGTATCGCGGGTCCATCATCTTATTCGCTGCGGGCAGGTTCACCCAGAGCTGGAACCCTCCCATGCGCCCGTTCACCGGTTGTGGCATCTCCTGGTGGATGATCCCGGATCCTGCCGTCATCCACTGGACATCCCCTGCGTTGACATTGCCCGAATGTCCCATGCTGTCACCGTGCTCCACCGTGCCTTCGATCATGTAGGTGACCGTTTCGATACCCCGGTGAGGGTGCCAGGGGAAGCCTGCGAGATAATCTTCCGGTCGCCCGGCCCTGAAATCGTCCAGCAGCAGGAAGGGATCGAACTGGGGGACCTCGTAATTCCCGAACGCCCGGTGCAATTTCACCCCGGCCCCCTCAACCGTGGCATATGCCCGCAGGATCCGTTCGACTCCCCGCACCCGCATCATGATGAAGAGAACAGGTAACTGAAGCAGCATTAATATTTGTTTTTGATACATGCCGGAATTTTTTCCAGACCCGGGAGCCGCGAACTGCACCCATGCCGGGTGAAACCCTCATTAGGGGAGATAGCGATTCGGGAATTGTTTTGGTATGGGAAGATCTACCGGATATCCTGAAGAATGAGACTCAGAGACCAGATGAGGGGCATCATCCCGGAAGACCGACTGAAGCACCTTTCCGACCGGTTTGAGGTTATCGGGGATATTGCAGTCCTGTCAATCCCGGAGGAACTGGCTGAATTCCGTTACGCAGTGGCTGAGGCTGTCATCACCCGGAGAAGAAATATCTCTACGGTTCTCAACAAGGTTGAGAAGGTCTCGGGCAATTCGCGGACAGCGCACTATGATACGCTCATCGGGGATACGACCGTGACACTCCACCGGGAATTCGGGTTTGAGTACCGCCTGGATGTCAGCAGGGTCTTCTTCAATACCCGTATGGCATACGAACGGATACGGGTGATCGACCAGGTTGAACCGGGAGAACAGGTTTTTGTGCCGTTCGCCGGTGTCGGCCCTTTTGCCATCCCGGCCGCGGCGAAAGGTGCACCGGTGGTTGCCGTCGAACAGAGCCCCGACGCATTCTCCTGGCTCGACGAGAACGTGGCGCTCAACCACGTCCGGCGGAACTGCAGGATCATCCAGGGAGACGCCCGGGATCTTTCCCTGTTGCCGCACCACCGGTTCGACCGGGTGATCATCCCGACACCCTACGGGATGGATCAGGTCCTAGACACATTTCTGCCGCTCGTCCCCGGAGGGGGGATGCTCCATTTTTATACATTCAAGACCCGTCGGGAGATCCCTCTGCTGACCAGGATGTTCGGGCAGAAAGGGCTCAGTGTCCTGTACAATAAACCCTGCGGGAACGTGGCACCGGGAGTGAGCCGGTGGGTATTTGATCTCGAGAAAGAGGGCTGAAATGAAAGGCGGGAGCGGGACTACCGCTCCCTGCCGTAATGCATGGTGAAGAGGGTCATGTATTCGTCCGCATAGCAGGCGGAGTCCGAGCGGATGGAGAACTCCGGCCCGAGAACGGTCCTGAAGAGCTCGTGCCACTGGCCACGCAGCATATGGTAATCGGAACGGGCTCCCCGACGCTGGGTGAGGATGGATACCACCTCTGTCATCAGGAATGAATCTATGCAGTCCGTCACGACATCGACCGGGGCATCGTGGGCGTACACGAAGTCCATGATCCTGCCATAGGACTGGTACACGGAGAGCGCGAGCTCGGGAGAGAGGAGGTCGGGGGTATCGTTATTTGCATCCATCTCAAAGAGGAGGAAATGGTCGATCCAGGGTTTCAGCCGTGCAAGGTGGACCCTTTTGTCTTCCATGGGCATGTGGTGGTACGCAAGGGAACTCATCGCGATCTCGTACCGGTGGCCGATGGACGCCGAACAATCCTGTATCCTCGCCTTCTCGGTGCTGACGGGAAGATCCGGAAATGCTGCATGCACGGTCTTCCGGGCGCACTCGATCATCGCGGGCGAGGAATCGACCAGGAGGATCTCCTCAAATTCCCCGACCTTTCCCGTCTCGAGCAGGCGGGTGAGGACCATCGCGGTGAGCGAGCCGTCCCCACACCCGATGTCCATGAACCGGACGGGCCTCTCGAAGGACGGCAGCGAGTGCCCGAACTGGCAGACGAGGTTCCTTCGGGCTTCTTTCATGATCGGGACATTCGCAAAGTGGATGAACGGGCGGGGATCTTCGAACGCGACCGCGGGCCGGGTCATCTGCCTGTTATGGCGCTGCAGGAATCCCAGGAGAAACGTTGACGAGAAGAGGCCTTCTTCCTCGCAGAGTGCACCCGCCCCGAGCCATTCCATGCAGCGTCTCCCCTCCCCCCGGGTGGCAAGGAGGGTCCCGATGTAAAAATCGAAAGCCGAGACCAGGTTCTGCCGGATCTTCTCCTGGTACTCCTGTGGTCGTGCGGCGCAGCTGTCGCAGATCTCGCGGGCGAAGGCAGCCCACGCGGTCTTCTCATCGTCGGAAAGGAAGAGCATCGGTCACCGGAGACTGCCCTTCTGATGTACTCCCTTTATCCAGGATAGCATCCGAAGGGTCCATGATCCCTGATTGAATCCGAATATAATTAATTCTGCCTTTTTTAAAGGCAGACGAGGGAAAAGGGGGATCAGACCGGGAGAACGGTTCTCCCGAAGATCTCGTTGATGACCTGTCCCATCCCCATATAAAGGGCGAGTGCGCCGGCGATGACCCCGACGATACCGGCAAGGACGAGGACCGCTCCGATCCCGGTCAGTTCCGCCGCAACGAGGAGGACGACCAGGAGAACGACCGCGGCAAGCGTTACCTGGAGGAGGCGGTGCATCGCGAGGGTGCAGATGAAGAGGCCGAGGGCGAAGATACCCCAGATTGCAAGGAACGCTGCCAGTTCAACCGCTTGGGGCGCTTTCGCGAGGCCGAGTGCCGGCAGCATGAGGAGGGTGGCAAAGGAGATCCAGAAGCAGCCAAAACTCCCGAAGGTCAGCATGCCGAAACTGTTGTTCTTTTTCCATTCCATGATCCCGACGATGACCTGTGCCACTCCGCCATAGATGAGTGCCATGGCAAGAATGGGGCTCGTCAGGGCGGTGAGGCCGGCATTGTGCAGGCTCAGCAGCAGTGTTGTCATGCCGAAGGCGCACAGGCCGAGCGGGGCGGGGTTTGCCGTGTTGTCGTTCAGAAAAATATTATTCCTGTTTTTATCTTCTAGGTGTTCCATGATAACCTCTCAAAATAACCAGATGGATGCCAGAACGCACCATGCGGGAGGTGTAATGAAGTTCTGATGCACCAACCCGTTAATGTTGTGGTGCACAATATTAAAAAATTTGTATTTAGTCCGGATATTCAATGTAATTGAACCAGTTTTTCTGGAGGGAAGGGCGATTTTACACCAGCATCCCAAAAATCATGGTGCTGCCTGGATAACTGCTGCTGCCAGAATCGGTTCGCTATCCTCAAAGGCACAAGGGCGATCCCGGATGCTTCAGTCCTGAGAACAAAAAAGGATTGGTGTACTGATACTTCTTCACTCGCTTCTCAGGGCATCGATCGGGTCCATGTTCGATGCCATCCATGCCGGGTAGAGCCCGGACACCACACAGACAACAACGCCGATGACCATACCATAAGGGATATAGATCAGGCTCTCGGGCCGGAAGAAATACGTAGTAGTGCCTATCATGGCGTTCACAACAGAATACCCGATGACAAAACTGCATATACCACCCACCACAGCCCCGATAAGCCCGAGGATGATCGCTTCATACAGGAACATCCGTCTCACCTCTCCTTTTTCCGTGCCGATCGAGAGCAGGATACCGATCTCCTGCACGCGTTCCTTCACCGACATCATCATCACGTTGAAGATACTGACTGCGGCCACGACAAGCGATATGCCGCCGATCGCCATGATGAATGTCGTGATAGTGCCCAGCGTGCTCGTTATGGTGGACAGCCGGGAACTGGCGTCGCTGATGCGGATGACATCGGTATTCCGGTTGACTTTCTTGTCAATAGTTGCCTCGGTCTGGTTTATGGTATCCACATTCTGCAGGATGACGTTCACCTGGTCGTATACGTCCTTGTCGTCGAAATGGTTCGTATACCAGTCATCGGATACGATGATCGCATTATCCGCATTGACGTTGTCTGACGCGATTCCCCGCGCCGCAAGAATGCCGGCAACGCGGACTACCGGCCGGGATATCGTGGCGCAGTTCTGCCCGATCTTGATGGTGCTCCCGACCCCTATGTTGAAGTTACTGGCGATGGTGGCACCCACCAGGGCGTCATTTCCCCCCTTGAGATTCGACCCCTGGTCCACGGTAAGGAACTTAGGGATATCGTTCGGGTTCAGTCCATAGATCGAACCTCTGCCATTCGTATCGCCAACGCTGAACTGGATACTCGTACGGTGAATCGGGACGACTGCGTTCTGCCCTGCAGACGACTGGATATCATTCAGCTCACTGGTATCGATCCCGTTTACCGCTGTGGCGGCGGCCGGGTTGGTGCTTACTTTCACCACGTCGGACGTCAGCATGATCGTGTTGACATTTGACGAGAGCTGGTCTTTTACCGAGAGCTGCATGTTCGTCCCGAGCATCCCCATGGAAGAAATAGCGACAACGCCTATGACAATGCCGATGGATGCGAGAAGGGAACGCAGGAAATTCAGACTTCACGCTCCTCACCGAGAGCTCGAAAAAGATGTCGCTCATGATTCTACGACCCTGCCGTCCTCGAGCCGGATGACCCGGTGCGCATAGTCTGAAATCACGGGATCATGGGTGACGATGATGACTGTCTTTCCATCCCTGTGCAGCCCGCAGAGGATGTCCATGATCTGGAAACCGGTCTTTCTGTCGAGGTTGCCCGTAGGCTCGTCGCAGAGAAGGATCTTCGGGTCGTTGACGAGAGCCCGCGCAACGGCAACCCGTTGCTGTTGTCCGCCGGAGAGCTGGTTGGGTCGGTGGGCACTCATATCCTTGTCTATCCCGACAGCCTCGAGCATGGCATTGGCCTTACCGGACGTGTCCCGGTGTTTGTATTTGAGGATGAGCGGGTACTCCACGTTCTCGTATGCCGAGAGGAGCGGGATCAGGTAAAATTTCTGGAAGATATACCCGATGATATCACGGCGCATGTGGGTACGCTCAAGACTTGACATGCCGGCCACATCCCTGCCGTCGATGATGAGTTTTCCGGAGGACGGGACATCAAGGATCCCGAGCTGGTTCATTATCGTCGACTTTCCCGAACCCGACGGTCCCATGATCGCGACAAATTCGTTGTCATTGATCTCAAGCGAGACATGGTCGAGAGCGGTAAAATCACCGCTCTCGAGGTGGTACACCTTTGAGACGTCGATGAGCTGGATGAGAGGAGGTTTGCTCATAACCAACCCGGTCACTGTTTCTTCAGTTTTGATAGTATCCATTTCCGTTTCATCCACAGGACGATGGCGATGATGACGATTATGCCTCCGGCAATCACGGGATAGAATGCAGCGAGGTCGCCACCCCTGCCTCCGCCACCGAAGATGCCGCCGATACCCCCGCCCCCGCCGCGGAACTGGCCGCCGCCACCGGCTGCCGCTGCGGAACCGCCTGCTGCAGAGCCTCCAGTCGTACCGGAACTTCCTGAGCTGCTGCGCGTGCCAGCGGTGCCGTACGCAACGAGCGATCTGAGATCGAGGTTCTTTGCGGTGCTGAGGGTATTTCCGTTTGCATCTTTCCACTGGATAAGAATGGGGATATCTGAGAGATCATTTGCGGTAAAGGTGAGGGTAAAACTCGAGAAGTCGTTGGATGTGAGGGATCCGACTGCATAGTTCGAGTAGGGCTCCTGAGGGATGGCAGGCGGACCGACCATGAGGACGAGTCCGTTCGCATCGGTAATACCCGTATTGGTCACGTCACCGGTCAGCTGGTAGACGCCTCCCTGGTCGACCAGAGCCAGGTCGTTGATGACCGGTACTACTGCCGCTTTGTTCACTCCAAAGTTCAGGGGGAGGACCACATCAGTCGAGTGCTCGTTCATGACGCCGTTCTGGTAGGTGATATGAAACGTGACATTTGTGCCCGTGGATGGTATGATATTAAACGGGATTTGCACGTTACTTCCGGCATCCAACGAACTCACGAAAGCCTGTGACGGGCTGACCACAACACCGTCAGCTTCCGGGGTCACGACTATGGTACCGACAGGACCATCCCGGGTATTGACGATACTGAGGTTGACGTTGTTATCCGTTGAGACGGCAAAGTTGTCCGGTTTTAACGAGATGGCGGCCTGGATATCATTGGCTTCCACCTCGACCTGGATAGGGTACCGGATGCTGCCGGCGTCCCGTGAGGCCAGGGAGAACAGGGGGAAATACGTTCCCGCCTTGGTTGTCGCCGTTACTACGAACGAATAGGTCATGGTATTTCCGGGACCAAGGTAGAGCATGGTGTTATAGGGATTCGTGTCTCCAACAACAACAATATTGGAATCAACGATAGACGCACTTCTGAGGGCGACGGACTGGGTTCCGCTGTTCGTCACCTGGACCGTGATAGTCCCCGATTCACCGGGATAAAATACCTGGGGATCGAGCGTTACCGAAGTCACGGAGATCTGGGCAAGTGCCTGTTCCGGTGAAAGTGTCGTTGTCGACGCGCTTGCTGTGCTCGTGCCTGTGCTCGTGCCCGTGCCTGTGCCCGTGCTTGTTAAGCCGGCTACACTTGCCGCACCAATAAGCAGCAACAGAAGTATGCAGCTGAAAATTCCTATGCGTTTTTTCATAATTTCTCCTTTGTCTGGTACAGGTGTTCAGATATTACTATGTTTCTTCAAGAGGTTCTTTCGGATAATTCTGTGATTCGTGCACAAATTGTAATGTATATTTTACATTTTGTACTATATACCTTTTTGTCAGGTACACTCTCATCTGGATAATAATCGTTCGTTTTTTTCATTTTTAAGGCGCCCGGATTCCGGGATGCCCGGAATACCAACGAACCGGTAAACCGGAGGTCTTCACCAAAAACATCTGAGGGGTTTGATCGGGCCGGCCCCCTGTGACCGTGACGGTCTAGGATGAAGACGTATCCGGGTTCAGGGGACCTGCTATTTTAAAGGGGTGTGACTGACGGTAGTTTTCAAACCATGTCCGTATCGCTGCTGTATCACCATTCCGGAAGGCAGTACCTGAGTGCACGTACGTCCACTCCCTGCTGTTCAAGATGAGTCAGCAGGTGCTGCTGAACCGTTATATTGGTCAGGTCAAGCGGATGTCCATACGCTTCAACGCCGGTGTTACCGTAAATGGCGAGTGTTCCGCCCCCCGCACTGGCCATACCAACGCCGAGTGCTGCTATGCAGAATACCACAAGGGCACCATAGTACATTTTGGGCGTTTTCATGATTGCGTTCACCTGAATCTGGAATATCAGTGATGGAAGCGCTGATGAAAGCGATCCAATGTAAAACATATTTTACATTTTGTAATTTATACTTTTCGAATTCCCGGATACGACTATGCCACCGGGATCCTCTCTTTTTATGACGATACCATGAAATCTCAGACAGGTCACGGTTCATCATGACCGGCTCCCGATCGCAGAACAGCGCACGCATCCAGCTAAAGTACCGGGGACACCATTCTGCTCAAATGAGGGTATTGTTACCGGACCTCACCGGGAGAAAAGGAATACATGAAACGCTGTTAAAAGAAGAACGAAAGAAAAATCGGGGAGATTCTGAGCCCTGCACCCGTTCTGCAGTTCTTCGGACGCATGAAAAGATCAGTCGACATCAGTCATCCGGGCTTCTTCTCCATAGGTGAACGTTTCTTCGATAGTTACGTTGAAGTAGCGTGCAATTTTGAAGGCAAGGTCAAGGGACGGGACGTACTTCCCCTTCTCGATTGCCAAGATGGTCTGGCGGGTAACACCGATCGCCTTGGCGAGGTCTTCCTGAGTGAGATCATGCATTGCCCGGAAAACCTTGATCTTATTCTTCATCAGTCTCCCAATCCCCGTATTTTCTGGCGTAGTACAACCTGAATCCGACGTAGAGGAATATCATCAGGCACAGGAGGCCAAGCTGGATATATCCGATAGTCCGGGGAGGTAAGATCTCCGGAGGCAGCATCTCCGCCGGGCGTTCAGACAGTGGCAGCCTGGTGAACCGGGGGATGTACAGCATATTCATGACAGCGCCGATGGAAAATGCACAGAACACGACCCAGAAGACCTGCATCGTCCTCATGGCCGCTTTCTCTGTGATCCTGGCGCTCCGTTCATCCTCGATGAGATCCGTGACTGTGCGCCGTGCAAAGTAGATGGCCCCGATCCCGATGATGATGGCGATCTCCAGCACAAAAGGAAGGTGAAGTTCCACTGAATACCAGAATATCGCGAGGAGGGCAACCGCGACACACCCGGTAAAAATATAAAACGTATTCTTCTTCATGGCATCTCTTTGTCAAATATATTTCCCATTTAGTAATATATATTCGACTGTTTTTGGGCCCGTATCGCCTGAATCATTCCAGACTGCCCAAAAGAGTCGTGGTCCCGGGAGTGACCGGTCTTCCGGGCCGATACGACATGGAAGGATTCCCGGCAGCCGGTGCCCGCCCGGTTCTTTGAAGTTCCGGCCCCCGGTCCTGCCCGGCTGGCCCGCGTCAAATATGGATATCCTGATATCCCATGAAAAAAAATGCGTATACCACGAGGCCTATGGATCCGGGAAACGTTATCATCGGGCTCATTCAGATGGCGGTGGGCAATGACCCCGGGGCTGAGCTGGAAAAAGCACGGGTGAGAGTCGGGGAGGCGGCACACGCGGGGGCAAAGATAATCTGCCTCCCGGAACTCTTCAGGAGCCGCTATTTTCCCCAGCATCCCGGTACTGATGCATCGGTTTTTGCCGAGACCGTCCCCGGAGAGTCCACAGATGTATTTTCCGGGATCGCCCGCGACCGGGGAGTCGTCATCATCGTGCCGCTCTTCGAAAGATCTCCCGATGGCAGGTTCTCCAACACCGCAGTCGTGATCGATGCCGACGGGAGCCTTCACCCTCCCTACCACAAAGTCCATATCCCCCAGGATCCCGGTTTTTTTGAGAAGGGCTACTTCTATCCTGGAGAGACGTACAGGGTTTTTGCGACCCGTTACGGGCGTATCGCGGTTCTCATCTGCTATGACCAGTGGTTCCCGGAAGCAGCCCGGTGCGTCGCCCTGGAAGGAGCAGAGATACTCTTCTACCCGACGGCAATCGGCCATCCCGGCCCGGTTGAGCCTGCAGAAGGGGACTGGCGGGAGACCTGGGAGCTGATCCAGCGGAGCCATGCCATTGCAAACAGCGTTCATATCGCCGCAGTGAACAGGGTCGGGAGGGAAGGGGGGATCAGATTTTTCGGTGGTTCCTTTGTCTGTGATGCCTTCGGGAAGATCATCGCCCGGGCAGGTGCCGCGGAAGAGACCCTGATAGCCCCGGTGGACCTGGCAATGAACACCTCTGTCCGCGACTCGTGGGGTTTTTTCCGGAACCGCCGGCCGGAGACGTATGGCAGGATCTGTGTACCGTTTCCCGGTGAAGACCCGGTCTTCCCCCTGCTGCGAAAAGGCGACACTCCCCGGAACCGGGGGTTCCATATGCCGGCGGAATGGGAACCCCATGAAACGGTCTGGCTCTCGTGGCCGCACAACAGGAATACGTTCCCCCGGATAGCAGCAGTCGAGCAGGCATACTACGAGTTCATCGCCGCAATCCAACCGTCGGAGAAGGTGGACCTTTTCGTGCCGACTGCCGTAGTCCGCCGCAAAGTCAGGGCGAGGCTCCGTGACCTGGGGGTGGACCTCCAGCGGGTCACGCTCCATACGAGTGAATATTCCGACGTCTGGATCCGGGACTACGGGCCCACGTTCGTTGTCAACCGTGCCCTGCAGAGGACTGCCATGGTCCGCTGGGATTTCAATGCGTGGGGCGGGAAATACGAGGACCAGGTCAGGGACGGGAATATCCCCCGCATCATGAACCGCCGCCTCTCGCTGCCTCTCTTCGAGCCCGGTATCGTGCTGGAAGGGGGATCGGTTGACGTGAATGGCAGGGGGACCGTGCTGACAACACGGGCATGCCTCCTGAACCCCAACCGCAACCCGGCGCTTTCAGCGGACGGGATCGAAGACCGGCTCAGGGAGTATCTTGGCGTGGAAAAGGTCATCTGGCTGAATGACGGTGTGGCCGGGGATGACACGGATGGGCACATCGATGACATCGCCCGGTTCGTCGGCCCGTCGACCGTGGTATGTGCATATGAGGCCGATATCTCCGATACCAATTATCCGGCCCTGCAGGACAACTACGAGATCCTCCGGCAGTCAACCGACCAGGACGGCAGGCCGCTGACCGTGGTGAAACTGCCGATGCCGGCAAAAGTTGCTGACGGGGATGAGCGCTACCCGGCGAGTTATACCAACTTCTATATCGGAAATACGGTCGTGATCGTGCCGGTCTTCGATGACCCGAAGGATGCTGCTGCCCTGCTGATCGTGCAGAAATTCTTCCCAGGCCGGAAGGTGGTGGGGATCAACGCCCGCGCAATGGTCGAAGGGTCCGGCACCTTCCATTGCGCTACCCAGCAGCAGCCCCGGGTATAATCGTGCGTCCGGGTCTTTCACGGAATCCTGAAGACCGCCCTCTCCCCCTGATTCCTGTCAGAAAGGGCAGGATTCAGACCGCGGGATCGGGCAGGGTGTCCCCATGCATCCGGGCGGTCTGGGGGGGTACGACACCGGGGGCACTCCTGGGGATACGGAGTTCCCGGGGTACCTTGTAAAACGGAACGGCTACGTACAGGTTGATCCCTCCGGTTTCAAAAAAGTATGTTGATCTTCCCTGTATCCCGGAGGGAGAATTCTCCAGAACTCCGGACAGTGCCGGCAGGGCAACCCTCTACAGCACCCTGAGTACGACCAGAGTTATATCGTCAGACTGCGGGGCATTACCGGAGAACTGCCGTATCTCGTCGAGAAGTCCTGAGACAATCTCCCCGACGGGTCGTGCCCTGTTCCTCCGGACAAAGGCCATGAGCCTCTCCTCGCCGAAGTCCACGTCCTGTTCGTTGAAGGCTTCAGTGACGCCATCGGTATACATGACAATAAGGTCCCCCCGCTCCAGCGTGAGGATACCGGGGGTAATATTCACGTCCGGGACCACCCCGAGGGCAATGCCCTTCCCTTCAAGGCTTATTATCACCGGGGGATCGCCCCGCACCAGCAGCGGGGGGTTATGGCCGGCGTTCACATAGGAAAAGGTCATCCGGAGCGGATCGAGCACTCCGTAGAAGACCGTGATGAACATGTTCGACCTGTTGTCCTCGTACATCAGCCGGTTGGCCTGCCGTATGGCTGCCGACGGGTCCGCGAGCGCCCTCCCGCTTGCATGGATGAGGTTCCGCGAGATCGCCATGAAGAGCGCTGCACTCACGCCTTTGCCGGATACATCGGCGATGGTAAAACCCCAGCGGTTCCCTTCCAGCGGGATGAAATCATACAGGTCTCCACCGATCTCCAGGGCAGGAATGGTCACCGCTCCCGTTTCAAAGCCGGGGATATCCGGTGTTGATTCGGGAAGGATGCTCTCCTGGATCTCCTTTGCGATCTCGAGTTCCTTGACATACCGCTCCTTTTCGGCGGTCGTTCTCCGGAGATCTTCGATATTCTTCTTGAGGTCTGCAGCCATGCGGTTGAAGGATCCGGCCAGCTCCTCGAACTCGTCCCCGGTCTCAATCCTGACCCGGTAATCGAGATCGCCCCTGCCCAGCGCCAGCGTACCTTCCTTCAGCGATTCAACGGGACGGGTAATGACACGGGCAAGGTAGAGGGAGAGCACGACGACAATGACCAGGAGTACCGAGGAACAGCACGGCAAAAATATCCAGTACCTCTCCCGTCTGGCGGTTGATGAGGGCACCGGTCTCCCGGGTCGAACTGATGATCTTCGCCTGGGTCTTTTCCACCGGTGCGGTGATCTCGGCGACCGGCATGGATACGGCAAAACTCCAGTTCCGGAACCCTACCGGAGCATAGGCGACAAAACTGTCCTCATTCCCGAACCGCACCATCTCGACGCCGGTCTTACCGGCCGTCATATTCCTCCCCAGCGCAACAAGTGCCGGGTCGGGGCTTAAGAAGACATTCTCGTTCCTGAACGGCTCATCCCAGGACGCGTTCCCGGCCGAGAGCCCGGGGCGGCTGATGATGTTTCCCCCGCCGTCCATGAGCACGGCATATCCTTTGCCGCCAAGGGTCATGTTGAGGAACTCTGCGTTGACAACACTGACAGTTACATCGCTGCCGAGCACCCACGTGCCGTATTTCGGTACTGACGGCTTTCGAGGCGGTCATCACAAGGCCGTGCCCCGCAGCGTCCACATAGGGTCCGGTCCAGAAGATATCGCTCGTGTTCTCAGCCCCGGTGAACCACGCTCTCTGCCGTGAATCCGGTATCTGGCCCGGCATGGCGATCCACGGGTACATGCGGACGATGCCCGAGTCCGTGGCTACGTAGATACTGGACATGTTCTCGTCGGTCTGGTACACCGCATACAGAAGATCGTCCAGCCCTGCAAGGGTTTTGAACTCTTCGGAATCGCGGGTTATCCGGGAATCCGGGGAGATGAGGAAGAGCACTGCCATGCCGGGGTCCTGTGGGGGCTCATTCCTTCCGAAGGAGGGTATCTCCGGCCGGACAGGAGGGTTGTTCCCGAGGATCTTTGCGCCTGCAGCAAGGATCTCCATTTCAGAATCCGTATCCTCGAACAGGACATCGGTGACGGCAACCTCGCCGGTTGCGATCTGGAGAAGATTTTCCTGCCCGGATTGCCGGAGGGCCGAGCTGGCCTCGTCCACGGCTTCCTGCCCGAGAGACAAGCTGCTCGTTTCAGCAGACCTGCCCACACTGCTGATGGTAAAAAACGCCACGTACCCGGTAATGAGGAGCGAGATGAGGGAGAGGGCCAGGAAAATAATCAGTATCTTGGCCCGGACGTTGAGCCTGGGCCGGGCGGGTAGGGGGAGGGGCATGGAGATCAGACCGGAAATGGCTGTATAAGGGTTTTCCCCCATACGAGATTAAGGGAGGACATGGTATAATTACCTCATTTTTTATTATGAAGTATATAAAAACGTCAGGAAAGCCGGGCTATGCATATGGCCGCAGGCCATCCCTCGCCGGGCTCCTTCTGACCGGCAGAGGGATATTCACGATAGCGGGGTCCGGGGACACCGTGATGACTGCCGGCAGGTCCCTGATGAATCAGCGTTCATGGGCAGAGATCCGGAGATCCGGGGGTGAACGTGGTTGTTCTTCTGTCGGCAGGAGCGCACGGGGACGGAATAAAATGCGTTCCTGTCCTCATACGCTGACGTTCAGGACCACCCGTATCACGAGCCCTATGACAAAGGAGACCGCCGCAATACCGAAACTTATCGCGAGCATCTCGGCAAACCGGGTCCGGAAAGGAAGGTCCTTTGCCACCGAGATGTAGTAGGTGAAGAAGAATATGACGGCGACCGCCCCGAGCAGGGTGAGTACAAGAGAGGTGTAGGGGTTTTCGAGTACCAGGAACGGCAGGATGAGCAGGACTACGGTCACCATGTAGGTAAACCCGGTGTACAGCGCCGCTTTTTTCGGATCCGTTGCCGCACCCTCAGATTTCCGGGAGAGATATTCCGAGGACCCCATGGAAAGGGCTGCCGCAACACCGGTGATCAGGCCGGCAACCGCGATGATCCGGGAGTTCTGGAGGGCAAACGTCAGCCCGGCGAGCATGCCGGTGAATTCCACCAGGGCATCGTTGAGCCCCAGTACGACCGAGCCCATGTACCGCAGACGTTCCTCGTCGATGAGGGCGATGAGTTCGCGCTCGTGCTCTTCCTCGTTGGCGAGCATGCCGGGGATCTCGGGAATTGCAGACAGGAGTGCCGGGTTCATCTGCTGGGCACGCCTCTCTACGCTCTCCATCAGCTTGAGCGTGAAGGTGATCCCGAGAACCCATGCCATCAGGCAATAATACCAGATACGGAACGTGTCCGGCGGGATGTCCTGCCGGGTGTAGCGCTTCCAGATGGCATAGTGGTCCATCTCTTCCGATGCGATACGCTCCAGCACGTCCCGGTTGCGCCGCTCTTCTGTCACTGAGGCGATCTTTGCATAGATGTGGTGCTCGGTGATCTCTGCTCTCTGCAGGGAGAGGAGGGTGGCACTGAGGGAAGGGTCCGGCATCTCTTCCGGCATTATGGCTTCACTCCGTCACAGGATAGGGGACGGTTTCGGAAACGTCCATGATAGGTACTCTCTCATCACGTCTACATCAATTTCACGATCCGTCAGCCGGCAAGTGAAGAGGCGATATGCCGGAAACCCCCGGCATGCGAAAAGCGACCGGATGCCGTAACCGGGGAGATCAAGGATAGCTCCATATGGAGATCCCGGGTTATGAACAGCTCTTCTTGCCGGGTGACCGGGGCCGGCTGACTGCATTGATCGTCCCCGTGATCCGGACAGGTTCCCCACGGGAATTCCGCTCAATGATCTTTCCGCGTGCCATGACCCATATCCAGGTCCCGTCGTTGTGGCGCATCCGGAATTCTCCTTCAAAAAGGGGCACTCTTCCTTTGAGATGACGGAAGAATGCAAAGAGCAGCCGGGGCAGGTCGAGCGGGTGGACCATGGTCTTACAGGAATTTATCGTCACGGGCTTCAGTCCCGGATCATGGTCCAGCGTACGCAGGGCCCATTCATGGATCTCGTAGACCGTCATAGTGCGCATATCCACGTCCCAGATGCCCAGGTCCCCGGCTCTGACCGCAAGTTTTAACCGTTCTTCGCTCTCGCGAAGTGCCTGTGCTTCCCGTTTCCGCTGGGTCAGGTCGATGATGACCCCCCGGAGGCCGGTGACGTTCTTTGACCGGGAATCGATAACGGGGGCACCGTAGATGAGGGATGGGAACGTACTGCCGTCTTTTCTCTGGAGCAGGTACTCCTGACCGTTTTTTTTCGGATCCGCCATTGCATTCCGGATGTCCCCGGCCGCCCGTTTCCGGTCGACCGGGGTGATATAATCCAGGATACAGATCTCCTGGCCGGCATCTTCCCGGATGAGGCCGAACAACTCATATGCCCGGTCATTGGCAAAGGTAAGATTGCAGTCGCAGTCCATCTCGTACACGCCCACGGGAAGGATATTGGCAAACCCCAGGTTCATCTCCCGGGCCGTGTCCAGCTCACGCCGTATGAGGTACTGTTCCGTGACATCCCTGATGGACTCAATGGCACCAATGACGTTTCCGGACCGGTCGTACAGCGGGGATGCTGTCGCCCATACGTAGGCCCCTTTCCCGCCGAAAGCCCGGGGAATGAATACCTCGGAATTGATCTTGCCTCCCGTTTTTTCCAGGTGACCGTAGTGTGCTTCAGCCCCGGGATCTCCCTTGAGCACGAGATCCATCAGGACCGCACGAGGCTCCCCGTAAAATGGCACGGCATAGGCATAGTCCCCTTTTCCGACCATCCCGCTCTTCGGTATCCCGGTCAGAGTTTCCATTGCCCTGTTCCATGCGATCACCTTTCCGCGGATATCGATCGCGCAGGTCGCGTCGGGGAGGAAATCGATAATATCAGCCAGCTGCTGTTCGGACTCGACAATCCTCTCCGCGAACCGCTTTCTCTCAATTGCACGACGGATTTTGTGTTTGAGTTCGGCAATCATCCCTTTGATGTCTGGGCCTTTCTGGATGTAAAAATCGGCGCCGTTGTTCAGGGCTTCGATCACGATCTCTTCCCGCCCTTTTCCGGTGAATAACACGAACGGCAGGTTGCCGAACCGCGATCGCACCTGCTTGAGAAACTCGATGCCGTCCATACCCGGCATCTGGTAGTCTGACAGTACTGCATCATATCCTGTTGTCGCGATCTGCTGAAGCGCGATCTCGGCCGATTGTACCGTATCCACGGAAAATTCGCCGTTTTTTTCCAGTAATAACTTATTTGAGGTCAGTAGGAGCTCTTCATCGTCCACATACAGAATAGAATACATAAAAAAAATTCCGCCTTTTCCCTACTGTCCGGATAATTTTAAAAGACTACCCTGCCTATAAAAAGTCAAAAAATATACTATATAGATGTTTTCTTTTGATCTTCTGGAATTTACCTGATTTTTCAAAGGGGATTTTGTATTATCTGAAGAATCTGAAGATCTCTTTATTATTCAGATAAAAAAATAGTAAACAAAATTTATATACCAGAAGCGTTTTCCGGACCGTCGGTGTTTTCCTGCATGCACAGGGGGTTTGCACTTCATTCCTGCATAATCTTATAAAAATGCGACAGGATAACCCGGAATGAAGGTACCGGTTATCGTATGTGAACCCCTTATTTGTTGGTGTGCTTTTGGAATTTCATGATGATTTCGGGGATACTTTTGAATTTTTCCGCACGATCTTTTCCGGTTATTCACCGGTACTGCACTTGCAGGCGATTTTCGAATCCGGGTCTTTTTGATCAGATCCATCGCTCATTCTTCATCAGCTGCTCCCGGTCAGATACGGGAACAGGTGCAGCCTGCCGGACTTACCACCGGAACTTCCGCCGCTTCTTTTCCTTCTCTTCGAATGAGACGATCAGGTAGCTGTGGATGCAGCGGGTGCCTTCCAGTTCAATCTCAAGATAGAGTTCCATGGGGACGTTCTCCATCGCAACCGCCACCTGGTCTGCTCCCGTCTCGACAAATCCCCGTTTGAGAAGCTCGCGTTCCAGCCCGGTCAGCGGTCTGTGGCAGCTGCCGGTAAAGAGCCGCTCAACCGATCGTTTCATCCTGTGCTGCTGTCCTGTATTCACCATCTCTTCTTCTCCCAGCCGGTCCTCAATCGTTCTTCTGCAAAGGGGTTATGGATGTTTCAGGGTATTTAAGGTATGTACGGGGGCAAACGGGAGGGGTCGATCGGTACCGTTCCTTAGCCCCGGGTGAATCTCTCGGTCCGGGGCCGCGACCCTCCTCCGGAATGAGGAGGAAATTCCCCCCATGCGAGTGCATGCACGCAAAACCCCCGCCTCTGTTTTCTCTACCAGGGAGCGGGATCGGGTATCGGGAGAGAGGAGCCCCGGTCCGTCCGAAGATATACGGGAGAGCAGCGTCACCTGGAGAAGCCCTGACAGGACTGCGGGCCTGGATCTAAAAAAGAATAATTTTTCCGGCAAAACAACTGTTCTCACTTTTTCTTATATTTTTTGCCGACAGAGAACGCCTTGTCAACCTCTTTCCCCACCGAGAAATATGCAGACTGGGCGTAGATTATCGGGTTGATCTTCGTTATATCCGGTTTCCCGTCCGTTGCACACGCCCTGTCGAGATGGATCTCCGCGATCTCCCCGATGTAGAGCGTATGGCTGCCGCAGTCCACGGCCATGAATACGGTGCACTCGATATTGACCGGACACTCCTTGGCCATCGGGGCGGTCTTCAGTTTACCATAGAATGATGTGAAAACCTTCGACTTGTCTTCCTGCGCACCGGAGACGAGACCGCAATGGTCGGTCTCGACCGCGAGCTTCGCTGACGGCACGTTCAGGCTGAAGGTATTATTCTCCTCGATCCCCTTCGCCGTGTAGCGTGCATGGTTGATCGCCACGCACACCATCGGCGGCGCCATGCAGGCTGTCGTGGCCCATGCGGCGGTCATGTAGTTCGGCTTTCCCTTCACGTTTGCGCCCACGAGCAGGGTGGGCATGACACTCATGTACGGCATCGGGCCGACGGTTATCTTGTCCATTCAGATTCACCCGGGAGATGTTTTGTGGGGGAGTTTTTAAGGATATCTTTGCAGGGAGTGGGCGATCTTTAAAGCCCTCGTACCGCAACGCTCTGCCGTTGACCAAGCGATCTGGCTATGGGAGCACCTTACCCCTTTTATCTTGCAGGGTGAGAAAAAATATCACAGGGTCCACCTCATTTTTTTCGTGTCACCAGGATAAGTGCCAGAGATGCGAAGGTAAGAATCCACGGGAATCCTGATGAGGAGGTTGTTCCGGTTGCCGTGACTGATGCTTTCCCGGAGCGTGATGGTACTATCCCCGCAACCGGGATCGTGGTGGCGGGTGTCACGTTGTCGGGGGCTGTCCCGGGTGAGACGTTCACCGTAACTTCCGTGGCTGATGGCGCGACCGGCAGGGTAAACTGGGACCGTGAAAAACCGTACACGTTTGAAAGATCGACTGCCACAATCAGGGAACCGTCTCCGCTCACGGCAACCGAACGGGATTTGATCGGGCTTTGCGTTGTAGAGGTCCCGAGCAGCGTGCCCTGCCGGTTGAATACGTGGATCTGGTTGTCGATACTTCCTGTTGCGATGGTGGAACCGTCATCTGATACGCCCACGCTCGTTACCCAGACTCCGGCGTTTCCTGTCCAGAGAAGGTTCCCGTCCCGGTCCACGACAAGGACCGTTGCATCGTCGCGCCCGGCAACGATCGTCGATCCGTCCCATGAGTAAGCGAGAGAGATGATATTCCCGCCGGGAAATGAGCGGTCCCAGAGCAGGGTGCCGCTGCCGTGATACATCCGCAGGTGGTTGCCGTTCGGGATCACGATACCGGTGCCGTCGCCGGATATCTCAACGATACCGGGACTGAAGGTGTCGTCGTACCAGTTCGGGACGTAACTCAGGTTGAAGCTCCGCAACGCCTTCGCCGTGGCAACGATCACCTGGTCTTTTACCGGGGAGAGCCTGATATCGTGTACGGTCTCGGTCGCATTCTCCCCGAGGCCGGAACCGGAATTGTACCAGGACCGCACGGTGTTCCCCCCGCCGGCAACGATTATTGCCGCGTCCGGCGAGATGGAAACACCGGTCACGCTGTCTCCCAGCGGCTGGTCCCACAGCAGGACCCCCTGCCGTGTGAAAAGCCGCACGGTCTGGCCCTGGGACGTAACGATGTACCTGCCGTCCTGGCTCAGGTCGAGCGTGGTTCCCGACCAGCCCGACCACAATTTCGTCCCGTCGGGAGAGAGCGCGATCAGCTGGTCCCCTCCCGCGACAATGGTCGACCCGTCGTGCGATATAGCAACCGTGGATAAATCCACTCCCGCTGGTGCCGGGACAGTCCAGAGTGGACTGACTGACTGCCCGGCCGGTACGATGATGCAGAACAGGACAAGTATTCCCCAGAACCTGGCGGGTGGGCAGGTATGCATTCCTCTCTATGAACCCAATGATCAGGATCGGTTAAGAACTATTGTATGGTTCCGGTCCAGTCGATAACCGGCTGCCCCCGTGATGGTACCACGTATACCGGACATCTTCTGGTCTTTCGCAGATTGCCGGATCAGTCGAGTTTCTTCCTGATCTCCCGTATGGCCTGGAGCATCTCATCGGACAACGGGGTCACCCGGTACCCGAGATCGTTCTCGATCTGCCAGAATCCGCTCTTTTCATCGATATGCCCGAGGATGTAGCAGAAGATGACATAGATCGGGATCGATATGCCGATGACCATAGGGATCGTCAGCCCGAAGTTGATGAGGAAGAAGTCCTCGAACAGTTTGGCGTTGGCGGTGATGATGCCGAAGTTCAGGAGGATCTGGGTCCAGGAAGTTCCCCGGGTGTACCGCTGCTTGAAGAGGGCAAATGTGTAGAGAATACCGGATTTTTCAGTCATACCTCCCGGTTGTCCACGCAAGCTTATCAGGTAATTCCCCCGGGCAACGTTCACCTTCACCGTTCGCCCGCAGGAAAGATCAACACTGGATACCTGCCGCGGTGCTGTTGCATATTGGGTTGATGACCATGAGTTCATCCCGGTAAAATTTTCAGATCAACCGTCAGCGCACCAAGGACCCGCAGGTACAGCAAAACCCTCACAGTTTCATCTTCCTGAATGCATAGGTGCCGATGAGGATCATGACAAGGGAGAATACGCTTATGACGAGGAGATCGAGGCCGAGGTTGAACCGGTGCAGCCCGACGAGCACCCCCCGCAACCCGTCCACTGAATAGGTGGCAGGGTTGACCAGCACGAAGGGGGTGAGCCAGGAAGGCAGGTTCTCGATAGGAAAGAGGGCCCCGGACAGGAAGAACATCGGGAATATCAGGAAGCTGCTGATGAGCTGGAACCCTTCGGGGCTCTCCATCTGCGAGCCGATGATAAGACCGATGCTGACGAGCCCGACGGTCGTTACGAACAAAAAAACCGATGCAACGATGACCGAGAGCGGGGAGAACGTGATTCCCTTCAGCACGCCGCTCACCGTGAAGGCATAGCCGATGACGAGCAGGATGGCTGACTGCAGGAGCGTATCCGTGGAGCCCCCGAGGATCTTGCCGATGAATATGGATGTCCTCGACATCGGGGATACCAGGACTTCTTTCAGGAAATCGATTTTTTTATCCCAGACGATATACACGCCGAAAAAGACCGCCGAGAACAATACCGACTGGAGGAGGATTCCCGGGTACAGGAAACTCAGGTAATCCACTCCCCCGAAGGATAAGACGGATCCAAGGCCTCCGCCGATGATCAGGAGCCAGAGTACCGGGTTGACGATGGATGCGACCATCCGGGACCTCTCCCGCTGGAAGACCTTGAATTCGCGGTACCAGAGGGCATAGATCCCTTTCAGATCGCTCATCTTCTCGATCCTGCCCGCATCACTTTCTCCGCCCAGCCGCCCTCGGGGGCCCCTTCCCGGATCGCCCTGCCGGTATAGTGGATGAACACGTCCTCCAGGGTCAGCGGGCGGACCTCGACACCTTCCACCTTGCCTACGCGGCCCAGGAGGTCCTGCAGGTACTGGCTGGCATCCCTGACAGTCACGCTGATACCCCCGTCATCTGTTTTGACATTTGTGACATAGTCCAGCTCCCTGAGCAATTCCATGTCGAAGGTTCCGGCTCTCATGCGGATGATGTCACCGCCAAGCTCTTTCTTCAGCACATCCGGGGGACCGAGTACCCGCGATCTTCCCGCGGTCTATGATCGCGAGCCGGTCGCAGAGCCGGTCGGCCTCGTCCATATAGTGAGTGGTGATGATGATGGTGATCTTCTTCTCCGTCGCCAGTCTCCTGACGTATTCCCAGATGTGCTCCCGGGTCTGGGGGTCGAGGCCGAGCGTAGGCTCGTCCAGGAATAAGATCTCGGGGTGGTGCATCAGGCCCCGGGCGAGCTCGAGCCTTCTCCGCATCCCTCCGGAATATTTCTTGACCATGTCGTCTTTCCTGTCCGTAAGTTCGACGAGCGCGAGTACCTCCACGATCCGTTCCTCCCGCAGCCCGGCGTCCATATCGTAGAGGAGCCCGTGGAGCTTCAGGTTCTCGTACCCGGTCAGCGTCTCATCCGAACTCGGGTCCTGGAAGACGATCCCGATGGATTTCCTGACCTGGTCGGGCTGGCGCAGGATGTCATAACCGTTCACGAGCGCCGTCCCGGATGTCGGCGGGATGAGGGTGGTCAGCATCATGAGGGTCGTCGACTTTCCCGCCCCGTTGGGGCCGAGCAGGCCGAATACCTCCCCCTTCCCGACCTTCAGGTCGAGGTGGTCGACAGCGGTGAGGTTCCCGTAGGTCTTCGTCAGGTTCTGTGTCTCAATGATATCCATGCCTTCACCGTTCCCGTTTGCCAGACCGCTATAGCGTATGTCCGCTTCTAGAGCTGTGTTCCGTCTTTATTAATTAACTGTAGCGTTCGGGGGTGCTGTTCCAGAACCGTGGCCCCGGAGATTCCCGGATCGGCTGGTTACAATGTTCAAATACATAGTGGTGGTCATGATGAAGCAGTCGCCGTCAGTAATAGATCGCAATTACCATGGCCAGGGTAGACAGGATGACATACAATGCCCCGGGGATAAAATGGGCCCGGAAATCCGGGCGGATTTTGCCTGAACCCTCTATCTGAGCCAGGTCTTCGTCGGAGAAGAATGACGCGGGATACCGGTGCAGAAAAGATTCATAGATTCTGAAATAGCCGAACTCGAAAAATGAACTGAAGCCGATCAAAACAACATTCGAGATGCCGCCGATCGTCAGATCGAACGGGACATCGACGGATCCGAGAAGGGTGAATAAGATCGCAAAATGCACCAGGGGTATGGCGAATAAGATAATCCATGCTGCCAGCAAACGCCTGATATTATGAGTCTTTCCTCTCCATGCATTGTAGGTGTCCCACGGCTTATACATCTCATGGGAGCGATCTATTATCATGGCAAAATAAATCGCGAAGAATAAGGTGAACATATCCTGGGCTTCGGTGAGGATCATAGTCTGCCTGGCTTTTAATCTATACTAGGTCAGAGCATACCTAAAAAGGGGTCGGTAGGGTTCAGCCCCGGATCTGGACAGGGAAAGAGACGGGCCTGGATCCGGCAATTAAAAATAATTCCCGGATCGGTTGGTGGGTATTTTAAAAAAAAATCTTCCTTCACTTTTTACACAGAATCCCGAAGTTCCTTCCAGAGGTCCAGTTCAAGGAAACTCCCCGGTACGTTCCGTTCCATTTCACGGTACATGCCGTAGGGGACGGAGAATGTGAGGACATCTTTGCCCAGCGTCGTGCGGACTGCCCGCCGTGCCGAGAGATCGGTGAGGCCTACTACGGCGCGGGGCGCACCGCTCTCTCCCTCGGCATACGTGCATACGCCCATCGCCTGGCACCCGGCAGCACCGGCAGCGACGATGACCCCGTCCCGGATATTCCCGGTCCCGTAGTTCGCAAGCGTCGAAAGGGCGGCGATCTGGTCGGCCTTGGCGACAAACACGATGCTCCGCACATCTTCGCCGTCCTCAACCTCATGGACGGGTTTCATCACGATATACCGCTCTTTCGCGTCATATACCGGCAGGTTTGCGAGGAATTTCCGGACAATTGCGGGGCTCTTTAAGAAGCGTTCCCCTTCGGTGAGCATCTTTTTGTGGTGGGCATCGAAGCTCTGCGCAATTGCCGCCTCGTAGGCGGCCCGGTCAACCGCTCCTTCAATACCGTTCGAGAGGAACGAGCAGAATCCCTCCTCGCTCCGGGCCGCGTGCCGGTCAAGCGGCCGCCCGAACCCGAGCCCCATCGCCCCGCCGGCGCACGTGGTCGTGTCCCGGCTGAAGACCGCGGTCCGCCCCTCTCTGGCAACCTTCGCAAACAGCCACATCACGCAGCTCCAGACGCCTTGCCTGAACTCAAGGGCTTTCTCGGGTTTTTTGTCAGTCCATACGATAGCGACCGGGTTTGTCGTGATCCCTGCCGCCCGGGCAATTTCGCTCCTTGGTACCATCTCTTGCTCACTCCGGTTTCTCGGGGAATTCGGTGATCTGCTTTTCCCTCAGTGGTTGATCGATCGGTTCATTATAAATAATCAACGTCATGACGAACGGATTTGATGACGATACACCGGGTGCCGGTGCCTGTACGGGTGATAACCGGCACCCCGGTACCAGGTAAAACCTCCCGAATATGTTATTATATCTCAGACGAATGCCATACTATGAAAATACCGGGTGTTATTCTTCTTCTCTGCTTTCTGGTCAGCGCCGGAGCGGCCCTTTCTGTTCCCCAGAATTCCGGATCGAACGGAACGGGCATATCCGGCCTGGTCCAGGTCCCGGCCTCCGTGAACGGTACACCGCCCGGAAACGGCCCCTCTGATCCGGCCGAGGTCGCGGCGTTCTTCGACCAGGTCATGCCTGCAAATCTTGCAAAGTACAATATTCCCGGGGCAACGGTTGCAGTCGTGAAGGATGGCAGGATCGTCTTTGCAAAAGGATATGGCTACAATGACATCGGAAACAGGACGCCGGTCTACGCGAATACGACCTCGTTCCGCATCGGGTCGGTCACAAAACTCTTCACCTGGACCGCAGTGATGCAGCTGAACGGGGAGGGGAAGATCGATCTCGATGCCGATGTCAATACGTACCTGAAGGATTTCAAGATCCCGGACACCTATCCGGGACATCCGGTAACGATGCGCTCCCTCATGACGCACACGGCGGGATTCGAGGACGATGAACGGCACACCGTGGCTGACAGTATTCCCGATCTCATCCCCTTCCGGCAATACTGCGCCGAGAATATTCCCGCCCGGGTCCGTCCTCCCGGAACGGTCTCTTCGTACTCCAATTACGGCACGGTGCTCGCGGCAGTGGTGGTCGAGGATATCTCGGGAATGCCGTTCGACCAGTACCTGCAATCGCACATATTAACGCCGCTCTCGATGAACCAGACCAGTATCCGTGAAGATCTCCCGCCTGACCTTGCATCCAACCTCACGGAGGGATACCTGTATGCCAATGGCGCGAACGTTCCCGTCCACGATGCCATCGTTGTTGCCAGCCCGGCAGGGTCGATCAGTTCCACTGCGCCAGACATGGCGAAATTCATGATCGCCCACCTCATGAACGGGACGTACGGGAATGCAACGATTCTCTCCGTACAGGCCGCCGGCCTGATGCATGCCCGGGCGTTCGCAAACGACCCCCGCGTCTCCGGGATGTGCCTCGGGTTTTACGAGCAGCAGTACAATGGCGTGCGGGCGATCGGACACGGCGGCGACACGGATACGTTCCACTCCCTTCTCATTCTCCTGCCCGATACGCAGGCCGGGTTCTTTGTCTGGTACAACAGTCCGGGAGGAAGTCTAGCCCGCGACGAACTGTTCACGAAGTTCATGAACCACTATTACCCGCAGGTGCCCTCAGCCTTACCCGCACCCAATCCATCGGATGTCTCCCGGTTGCAGCAGTATGCCGGGACCTATGAAAGCAACCGGCACACCTATACCAGGTTCGGGAAGTCCGTGACCCCGAACCCGCAGGTGGAGATTATGGTGACGCCGAATGGTACGCTCCAGAGTTCCACCAGCGGCCATGCCGAGGCAGTCGAAGTCCGGCCCGGTGTATTCTCCCGGCTCGACGGGGTCCGCCCGGCGAGCGGGGATATCGTGTTCCACACTGCAGCGGATGGCACGGTCGACTATTTCTGTCTCGGAAATATGCCGTTCCTGGTCTATGACCGCGTCCCGTGGTATGCGACAGCAGGATTCGTGGAAAATCTCAGGACTGCAGCCGGAATCCTGCTGGCGACCGTCCTGCTCTGGCCGCTGCTCTTTGTATTCCGCAGAGCCTATGCGATCCCGGAACCACCGGTACCGAACGAGGCCCGGATCGCACGCTGGATCGCGGGAGCTGCCGCACTTCTCCTCCTCGTGTTTGCCGGTGTCCTGCTCCCGGCCGTCACTGCCGACCAGGGCCTGATACACTCCTACCTGTTTGACCAGGCAGTACCTGTGCTCCTGACAGCCGTCCTGACCGTGCCGGTCATCGGCGCGGTTCTCACCGGGCTGACCGTCATCTGTACTGCCCTTGCATGGAAGAGGAAGTTCTGGACGCTCCCGCACCTGCTGCATTATACGATCATAGCCATCGCGCTCGTCGCTATGCTCTGGTGGGTGAATTTCTGGAACCTCTGGGTCTTCTGCCTCTGAACGGCAGGGAGTACCCGTCATTTTTTGCAAGGATTCCTGAAGGGGCCCGGGGCTGGCGGACGGTCAACAACCCAGAAAGTCGAAGGCTACGCCTTCTCCAGCCCGATATTCCCTGACGGTCATATCGGTCTCTCCAGAACAGGGGTTTCCTTCACTTCGACCATGCTATACCCCTCCGGACCCTGAGTTTCGCCTCCCAAAAGCGTACATTAGCGTTTTTCAATCGGCACCGAAATGCTCCGTTTGGCTTGAATCTCAAGGATTCAGGGATTTCTGAAAATTTGTGCTAAAATGTACCCAAATTTGCAACCTGGGCCGGAAATAGACCCCCCGGAAGGGCAATCCGGGGCCGTAGAGGGGCCGGATTATCGCTGGGGGATGCAAGTCTCCCAAAGGGGTTACGATACCCCGGGTACCGAAGGTGGCTGACGGGGGAACCCTGCTCCGATAGAGAGGGACTGGGGGATTGGAAAGGTGGGTTTCTGGCAGATCATGTCTAATTTTTTTACCGGCTTTTCCGGAAATATTTTTGCCGGACCTTACAGAAAATTTTTGAAATTTTTTACCGGATTTTTTTGAAAAATCTTAGATGAAGAAACAAAGTCCATGAAAATTTTTTATGCTGAAATAATCAGTACGATTCAAGGCCGGACGTGGCCTGGCGTCAATGCGGGATGAGCACCGGTCCTGTGCGGGCCGGGAATGACATCTTCATGAGCATATACGCTGCGAACAAGTGGATCAGGATTCGTTTTCACAGGGAGGCAAATTCCTGCCGTATCCGCTCAAAGAAATCGTCCGTGAGCTTATCCTCCATACCATATTTCCGGTATACCCAGTCGGCATAGTGATAGTTCATCCGGTCAGTCAATACATAGTCAATCTTTCCTTTCAGGAGTTCTGCTAGCCCTTCTGCTCCCGGGAGCACCGGGGCGATCATGGCATACGTCCTGATACCGGCTTTGTGCAGTTCATCAAGGGCCTGTATCCTGTCGTTTATCGGGGGTGCCTGGGGTTCGAATAATTTCCTGATCCTGTCGTCCGCCGTGGTTATGGAAAGACCGACCTCAAAATCCTGAGCATCCTTAATGATGTCGATATCGCGCAGGACCAGGGGAGACCGTGTCTGAATGATAACAGGCCAGGTATTCAGGGCCAGTATTTCCAGGCATTGTCGGGTCAGCCGGTATTTTGCCTCCAGAGGCTGGTACGGATCGCATACTCCGCTTACCCAGACTCTCCCCCGTCTCTTCTTTTTTATTTCCACGCGGAGTAAGTCTGCGGCATTGATCTTGACATCAACGAATTCCCCCCAGGGTTCCCGGTGCCCGGTCACCCGCTTCATAAAGCGTGCATAGCAGTACCAGCAGCCATGCTGGCAACCGGTGTATGGATTAACAACGTAGGGATAGACCTTCGATTTGGAAAGAATGGTTTTTGCCTGAACTTCCTTTACAATCAGCGTCATTTCACGTCCTTTGCCCTGTCTGATAACCTTTTACCTGCAACGCCATCCCCGGGTTTTTTATACACCGCTGTCCATCCCGACACTTTTAAATCTCTTTTGCGGCCTGAATTGCTCGTATTTTCCCCATAGTCTTTTACCGAGAAAAAGATGATCCTGTTCTCCGGCTGATACAGGCCGGGGGAATTATTGCCTTGCCAACTTGCTCCTCACTATCACATATACAATTAGTGCAGCAATCGAAATTCCAAAAATATATTCGTCATACAGAAACTGATTGTGATGTACGACAATCAACGCAATATTGATCAGGCTGATGACCGCTACTCCTGACCAGAAACCAATGGCCAGTTGACTCCAGTCCCAGTTTTTGTTTATTTTCATAATCAATATAGGTGAAATTTTTGTTAAGGTTTTCTGACTGGAGTTCCGGTGCGTTTTTCCGATGACCTGACGTGACGCCTCACGCGCAAAACGCCTTGTCGGGACTCGAAGAACGCTGATGCGTTCTTCTCCTGTCTTGTCTCTGAAGAGACTCGACATTTTACACTACGCACTTACCTTGATTGGGAATCTTGTCCCGCGGGCCCTGACAGGAATGAGAGTTTCTTCCGTGAGTCTGGTTTTTGACCACTTCAGCCGACGAGGAAAACGGCAAAAAAACCGTATCCCTCCTCCCGGATACCCTCCGGTGCCGGACCGGGAACGCCGGTGGGCAGTTTTCAGCATTTTCGGGAAAAATCCGGTCATTTTTCAGCCCTCCGGGGATCCCCTTTATTTTTCGGCCGTAGTGACCCTCCGGGCCCCGTCAGGTTTCCGGACAAGGTATAAATTGTCTTTTTTTCGCGACCTGTACAAGCCCGCTAAATTGCACGGTTTTTCCCGCTTAAAATGAAGATTTTGCCAAAATACTGGTTTTAAAGAAGAATTTTGCCGGGCGTTGGCACCCCTTCCACTGGAGATTTCCGGTGCCGGATCCGGCCCGGGAACTCTCCGTCGGAGAATGGACCATGGGAGACTTACCGTCCGGAATGGCCCTCTTTATAAAGGAGGGGCGATCCCTGGAGGAAGCACCTCACCGGGCATGCGGGTTCTTGTACCCATCCGGCCCCCACCACTCGATCTCGCTGACAGCAAGATCGATGACACGGAACCTCCGCCAGGCCCGCTCGTGCTGGGTGCGGAGCCAGATCTCGCGGGGCAGCCAAGCCGGGAACGGGAGTGCCCGGACCCCGCGGAGATCGTCCGGGAGAAGATCTTCGTACATCGTGTCCGGGTTGATCGTGTACCGGGTCTGCCGGACCTTCACGATCAGAGCGGACTTGGGTTTGAAGGTAAAGAGATCGTACGCGAGCTCCGGATTCGTGTTCTCCTGCCACCAGTATCCCATCCGCTCCGCGAATTTTTTTGCTTCCTTGATCGCTCCGTCAGGCTTTTTTCCGCGAGTCATTAATATATTAATGGAGTTTGGAAAGATGATGGGGTTTGTGGTCGGATATTGTTGTGCGTCTGATGCGATGCCCTACGTACAAAACGCCTCGCCGGGTTTTACGCTACGCACTTACACCCGGATCCGAAACCCTGCCCAACTGCGACCCGACAAGGCGTCGCCGGGGACTCTCTGCGAATAGGGGGGGGTGGCCACTGCATTTTTCTAAAGTGAGGGATAATAAGCAGAATAAAATATTACCTCTGTTTAATTTTTGATAATGGTAGATAAACAACAATTTACGTTAAAAGAGAAATTCTCAGAAATAAATTTTGATGCAAACTCTTGTATTGTTGAACCAGATTCTGGAAGTTCAATTCTAGAAGAAGATTCACAACATTTTGAAATTTCACCACTTGAATTCCTAGAATATGCAAAACAAGATTTTCAACTTGCCAACGATCACGGCTTTATCAATGCATTAACGAATGTTAAGCGATCCATTGAATGTCAAAGTGACATTATTCATTATTCTTTAGGAATTCCATATGAAAAATTAAATTTTCCTTTAAAAATTGATAATTTGCAAAAGATGGGATTAACTCCGTCTTTAATCTTCAAAAAAATTAACAATATCAGAGTTGATTTAGAACATTTTTATAAAAAACCAGAATCCGGAAAAGTAGAAGATTCAATTGAAATTGCTCAGTTATTTATTGATATTACAACTCTTTCATTAGGTACTTTTATGCAATATTATTCTATCATACAAATCGACAAAATCGACAAAAAAATCGTAGATAAAAGTGGAGATGATGTTGAAGAAAGTGAATCGCCTATGTATTATGGAAATTTCAAGAATGGTGTCAAATTTGGGTATCGGAATGATCAAAAAGATTTCATGTTATCGTTTATAAAAAATGGAATCGATGCAGGAACTGTTGTTGTAAATTCGAAAAATATGAAAGACTATCTGAAAATTATAAATTTATCAGTTCAAATTGGCAAAGATCTTCGAGTTGTTGAGGAACGAACTCAAAAACGATTAGCAAAAGAGTTTTTATTAAAAATTTTTGAATGAGAGAAAAAAATTATATCAATTTTCAATTCCTATTTAGAAATCCGTCATAATCCTGAACTGGTCGATCTCTTCCCGGTTCAGCTGCTCCAGGAACTCGTCCGCAGCGTGCCCGACATCCTTCGACGCGGTGATCGCGCGGCCGACCACGAGGATGTCTGCGCCTGCCTTGAGTGCGTCCTTAACCACGTTCACGCGGACGCCGCCGGCGGTTGCCACGAGGAGCTTGCCGCCCGCCGCCTTCCTGATCGCCGGGATGTCGCCCCAAGCATGGGCAGTCTCCTCGACATCGATCGCACGGTGGAGTTCCACGATGTCGGGCTTGACCTTCAGCTTCTCGATGACCCTGGCCGGGTTCTGGACGTTCAGCATATCGATGATCGAGTAGATCCCGACCTTGCGGGCCTCGGCGATCGCCTTCTCCATCGTGGAGGTGGGGGCGAGCCCGGAGATGACCACGGCGTCAGCGGTCGCGTCCGCCGCCATCCGGGCCTCGAGGTTACCGGTATCGAGAATCTTGAGGTCCGCGATGATGAACGCGTTGGGCTTGTATTTTCGGATCTCGGAGAGGACGGAGAGGCCGAACTTCTTGATGAGCGGGGTTCCCGCCTCGATGATCAGGTGGTCGTTCTCCGGGAGTCCTGTCAGGACACTTGCCACCTTTGCCATGTCCACGAGGTCGAGGGCGACCTGCAGGTAGGGCGGGTCCCAGAGGCGCTGCACCTTGAACCCCATGATCGCGTGGGCCGCACGGTCCTTCTCGTAGATGAGCGTCTTCCTGTCGGGGAACGCTTCCATCGCACGGGTGATGGCAAGCTTCGTTGCCCCGTAGTTGAACCGGTAGATCTTATTATAGTCCTTTGCCTCCGGGTGGACAAAAGCCGACACGAGGATGACCAGCTGCTCGATATCGGCACTGGCGAACGCCCCCTCCTCGACGCTGTCGGCAACCGCTTTCGCGACCGCTGCCTGCACGGGGCCGAACATCTCGTTCACCTGCGGCATCGTCTTGAGCGTGACCTTCGGGATGACGAGCGTCACCGGCTTGGTCAGCAGGTTCGGGCGGACGACCGCGAGGAGCGGCGTGTGCCCCGCCGAGAGCTGCGACATCGCGTTCGCGAATGCCGTGCCGATCGGGCCTTCCTTGTCCCCCATGAGCAGATCGATATGCGCCAGTTCCGCGCCATCACCAACAAGTGCTTCTCCGACTAAATACATGGAACTCTCCGTATGATGGTAATAGTATGTGCCTGTCATCTATCATAAAACGAGTATGTTACGAAGTAACATACGAGTGGAGAAGATTCCGAAGGAATCTTCGACTACGAGTATGTGCATCAGGAGCCGGTGAGATAAGATCATCCCATCAGGGAATCGAGTGCGGGTATGTTCGTCGACTGCGGGAGGTGGAGAAGAACCGGCCTGAAGAATCAGCCGATGACCTGTTCGAACTCGAAGATTCTTCCTGCGTCAGAATCTTCTCGTCTCGGAAGTCACTGATGTGACTTCCTCCAGATACAAGGTTATATAATTCCGCGGGCTGATGCAGATATTACCTAAGTAGTACGAGCGTGCACTATGGCGAAGAGTTCCTATGACGTGTTCCGGAAGGAGTGCCCCGAGCTTGAGGAGCGGTTCAACAACCTCGTGGAGGTTCAGCGGACCCTCAGCGGCCTCGATAACAAGACAAAACAGCTCATCAATATCGCAATCCAGACCGCTATCCGGAACCCCGAAGGAGTGCGGCTGCACGCCATCATGGCGTGGCAGGCCGGGGCGACCAGGGACGAGATCGTGGGCGCGGTCGTTATGAACCTGCACCTGACCGGGCTCGTCGGCGTCCTCGAATGCCTCCCCGCCGCACTTGACGGGCTGGAAGAGGTCCGGAAGAAGAAGAAAAAGGGGGACTAGGCCAGCCCTTTCCCGTCGCGTTCGGCAAACACGTCTTTTGCCGCTGCCATACCGTTGAGCGCAGCAGGGAACCCCGCGTAGACGGCCATCATCGTGATGATCCCGACCAATTCGTCCCGTGTGACCCCTACGTTGAGCGCCCCGTGGATATGCACCTTCAGCTGCGGTGCAGCGTTGCCGAGCGCCGTGAGGGCGGCGACAACCGCGATCTCCCGCGAGCGGAGATCCAGGTCCGGGCGGGTGTAAATATCCCCGAACGGGAACTCGATCGTGAACCGCCCGAGGTCCGGTGCAATATCCTGAAGGCTCGCGATCACCTTCTCGCCGGCCTCGCCGTCTACCTCTTTCAGCTTCTCCCACCCGCGTCTGTAGCGTTCGCTGGTCATGTATATCAGATCCCTGTCGGGAGTAAGAAGATAAAAACCCGGGCCCTTACGGCAGGATAGTAAACGGTAGGATCAGAAGATGTCAGAAAACGTGGGGTTGGTGAGATTTGAACTCACGATCGACGGGTCTCTCCGACATGCATCAGTGCTCCAACGGGTCATCATCGCATCAATTCGAAACTCTTACGAGTTTCTCCTTGCCCTCTCCGGCTGATGCCGGAAAGGTCAACTCAGTAGACCCATTGTTCATCATCTGCGAGCACGAAAGAACGCAAAGACCGCTGGAGCCCGTCGCCATACCGGGCTAGGCCACAACCCCCATGCTGTCAGTACCGGGAAATTTTCCCGTTCCGACTCAATAAAATCGCAGTGCGTAAACTTAAGAGTTTTGTTCTTTCCGACCCTTGCCTCCAGGCATCCCGCCACGGGAATCAGGAACTCGTATACCCCGGACACTTCAGGAACGCGAGACTCCCGCACCAGAATGGCTGACGGGTGCACCACTGCGGTCCGTACCTCCAGATTCATCGGAGCCGGAGGTATCATCCTGGGGATGCCCTATGGAAAAAAATTACGGCATACATAATTGTTGCCCGTGAAGGGGAAACTCGAGTGCACCACAAGCCGGTACAAAGCATTATGCATATAATATCCCGGGCCCCAATAGTTGTGCAATGGTCGAGGGTAGCTACACGTGCGGAACATCAGCAGTACCCCTGCTGGGAATGACCATCGGCGAGATGGTCGACAGTATTGCGGCAAAATACCCGGACACCGACGCGATCGTATCCATGCACCAGAACCTCCGGTGGTCCTACCGGGACTTCCTGTCCCAGGTGAACCAGGTGGCCCGCGCCCTCATGGGCCTTGGCGTGGAGAAGGGCGACCGGGTCGGCATCTGGGCCATGAACCATGCCGAGTGGGTGGTGGTCCAGTTCGCCACCTCCAAGATCGGGGCGATCATGGTGAACATCAACCCCGCCTACCGCACCTATGAGCTCGATTACGTGCTGAAGCAGTCCGAGATCTCGACCCTGATCGTCCAGGGGCGGTTCAAGACCTCGGATTACGTGGGCATGTTCTACGAGGCCTGCCCGGAAGTGTACGAGGCGAAGCCCGGGAGGATCTCGAGCGAGAAGTTCCCATTCCTCAAGAACGCGATCTTTCTCGGGGACATCCCCTACAACGGCATGTACACCTGGGGAGACTTCCTGAAAAAGGCGGACGAGATCAATACCGACGAGCTGGTCGAACGGGGCGAGGCCCTCTCGTTCGACGACCCGATCAACATCCAGTACACGAGCGGCACTACGGGGTTCCCGAAGGGAGTCGTCCTGACCCACCATAATGTCCTCAACAACGGGTTCATCATCAGCGAGGGTATGGGCTTCTCCGAGAAGGACCGGCTCTGCATCCCGGTCCCCTTCTATCACTGCTTCGGCATGGTCCTCGCGAACCTCGCCTGCGTCACCCACGGCTCCACGATGGTCCTCCCTGCCCCGGCCTTCGATGCCGAGGAGGTATTAAAGACCATCGAGAAGGAGCACTGCACCGCGGTACACGGCGTCCCGACCATGTTCATCGCCGAGCTCTCCCACCCGAACTTCGCAAAGTACGACCTCCGCTCCCTCCGGACCGGCATCATGGCCGGCTCGCCCTGCCCGATCGAGGTGATGAAGGAGGTCAACACCCGGATGCACATGAGCGAGATCGTGATCGTGTACGGGCAGACCGAGACGAGCCCCGGCGTGACAATGACGACGACGAAAGATCCCCTCGACCGCCGGGTCGCGACGGTGGGCCGGGCATTCCCGCACACCGAGCTCAAGATCGTCGACGCCAAGACCGGCAAGATCGTGCCGTACGGCGAGATCGGCGAGATCTGCGCCCGGGGCTATTGCGTGATGAAGTGCTATTACAACAACCCTTCGGCAACGCATGCCACGCTCGACAAGGACCACTGGAACCACACGGGCGACCTCGCCACCATGGACGAGGAGGGCTACTTCAGGATCGTGGGCCGGCTCAAGGACATGGTCATCCGGGGCGGCGAGAACATCTACCCGCGGGAGATCGAGGAGTTTTTGCACCACCACGAGAAGATCGCGGATGTGTACGTCGTGGGTGTCCCGGACATCAAGTACGGCGAGGAGCTCTGCGCATGGGTGAAGATGAAACCGGGGCAGACCATGACCGAACAGGATGTGAAAGACTTCTGCAAGGGGAAGATCGCCCACTACAAGATCCCCCGGTACGTCATGTTCGTCGATGACTTCCCGGTCACCATCTCCGGCAAGATCCAGAAGTTCAGGATGCGGGAAGAGTCGGTAAAAGTGCTCGGGCTCCAGGAAGCCGATAAGATCGAGACCGCCTGATAAAAAAATTGTGGCATACCGGGGCCCCCGGCCCCGCTCACCGGAGGGCTGCATGAAGATTGCCCTCGTCATATATGGCAATCTCACCCGTCCCGGTTTTCACGGCATGGCCTTCCCCTGACGTTTTTTGTCATTCCTTCCCTGATTTTACCGTTCTGGTACCCCCCTCACTCATTGAACTTCTTGTACAGCCGGTTTGCCACAAACTGGAAGACCAGGATGAAGATCACCAGCGCCACGATATCCAGCAGCGGCGAAAAGAGCGAGGTGCCGGTATACGCGTACTCGATCATGTCGTTTCCATAGGTGAGCGGGGAGAAAAGTGCGATCTCCTGGCCGATCTGCGGCATGGCCGACATCGGGATAAAGACACCGGAGATGAAGATGAGCGGCAGCCGGACCGTGTTGAGCATCGACATCACTTCCCCGACGTTCTCGGTAGGGTACGCGGCAAACAGGGTCCCGAGTGTCGCAAAGCAGAACGCGGTCAGTGCCATGGCGATCACGAGGACCAGTGCGTGTTCAACCGGCGTGCTGAACAGGATGATGCCGAACACGAGCGGAAGACACGCTATCCCCAGACTGTAGAGAAAACCGCTCAGGCTCTCGCCGAAGACCAGCGAGTGGAGCGAGATCGGTGCCGAGAGCAGGCGGTCGAACGTCTTGACCCGCCGCTCGATGGGGATGGATACCGGCTCGATCGAGGAAGCGGAAAAGAGGAGGGTGATCGCGATCAGCCCCGGGATCAGGGTGCCGGGCGGGGCGTTCTTCCCGATGGCAAAGGCAAGGAACATGAAGAGCGGGAAGAGGATGCCGGAGACGATGATGTTGGGCTTGATATAATAGGTCCGCATGTCCTTCCTGGCGATCGCCCATGCGGCAGACAACTCCCGGGAAAGACGTTCCGCCAGCCCGTCATAATCAATCGATGGCATGGACTGCACCCCCTGCCCGTTGCAGGCCGGTCAACCGGATGAATACGTCCTCGAGGCTGGGGCCGAGCGTCGTGATGCTGATCACCCTGAGATTGCGGGAGCGGGCATAGGTCATCACGGCATCGATAACTTCCGACGGGTCTTCGGTGTAGAGCTTGAACTTGTCGCCGGCCTTGCGTGCATCGTTCACCATCGGAAGGCTGCGGAGATCGTCCAGCTGGTCGGCAGAATTGCGGTCGAACGAGAACTCGATCGACTGAACGCTCTGGATCGTCTTTTTCAGCCGTTCCGGCGCGTCGATGGCAGCAATGGTACCCTTATTGATGATCGCCACCCGGTCGCACATGACATTTGCCTCCTCGATATTATGGGTCGTCAGAAAAACCGTGACGCCCTCGCGGATGAGATCCGTGACCACGTCCCGGATGATGAGGTTGCTCTGGACATCGAGCCCCGAGGTTGGTTCATCCAGGAAGAGCAGGCGCGGGCTGTTGACCAGCCCCATCGCGAGTGTCAGCCGTCGTTTCATCCCCTTCGAAAAACCATGCGCGAGGTCATTGCGCCGATCGTATAACCCAAAGAGCGTCAGCAGTTCGGCAGCTTTCTTCTCCCGCTCGTTCCTTCCCACGTGATAGAGTTCTGCTGAAAACATCATGTTCTGCCACCCGGTCAGGTCATCGTACACGTTCGAGGTCTCGGATACGATGCCCATGGACTGCCGTGCGGCGATGGTGTCGTGCTCGATGTCATGGCCGAAGATGGTTGCCGTCCCCGAGGTCGGACGCGAGATGCCCGTCAGAATACGGATGGTGGTGGTCTTGCCGGCACCATTGGGGCCCAGAAAACCGAAGGTCTCTCCCTCACCCACCGAGAAACTGATATCGTTGAGTGCGGTGAGAGAGCCGAATCGTTTGACGAGATGAGATACTTCAATTGCCTGCATTATTTTCTCCTATCTGTCGGTAAGGGTATATCAAATTAGTTGCCCAGTCAACTATATCCCCGTCTGGCATCGTCACCATCCCCGAAGATCGGACGGCAGGGGGTGCCGATATTGCGCCGGGAGGCAGTGCGACAGGACAGGGAAAAATCTTCGTTCATTTCATGAGTTCCGAAAGAATCGCCATGTCCTCCTGGTCCATCTCATGCATCACATTGGAGACAATCTTTCTCATAAGTTCTTTGAGCAGGATACGTTCGATTTCCGTAAACCCGGAGATGAGGATCGAGTTCCATTCATGGGACAGCTGATCGAGAACGGGTCTGATCTCCCTCCCTTTCGGGGTCAGGAAGATCCGGTTCGCCCGCCCGTCGTATTCGTCCTGGGTGCGGTAGACATACCCCCCCCGCTCAAGTTTGTCAATCGCACGGGCAATCGTCGCCTTGTTGAAGAGCAGCCTCTTTGCAATGGTCTCCTGGTTCACGCCATCTTCGCGGTAGAGCGCCATCAGGAACGGGAACTGCCCGTAACTGATGTTGTAGGGCCTGAGCCGTTGCGTGTAGAAAGCAGACTGGGCCCGCAACAGATAGGAAACGAGTCCGCCAAGCCGGTAATCCTGCATCCGATCCATCTTTTCCAACACCATAAGCCTTGCCGGGTAAAGGGCTTGCCTGATCAATAATCTGGGAAATATTAATATATTATAGTTGGGTATGCAACTATTTGGAAGTTAAGCTATGTAAACGGAATGCACCGAAATAACGCGTGAGGGTGTTGTCGCGATGTCAGATGATATAACATCGGCTATGGCAGCGGTTGGGCGATGGATTGGAAATCCGGTCTCGCGTGCCTGCCTCCGGTTTGTCGCAACACATGATGAATGCGGAGACCGGTTGTCGAATGCCATCGACCACTATCTTGGGAAGGAGATGCCCCTATGCTGGAAATGCAGGCTGGCCGGGGGGATTGTCAGATTTACTCTCCAGAAAGGCAGTCACCTGTTTGGTGTCAGCAGCAGCGATGTCAGGAAAGACCTGGCGGAACCGGTATTCAAACGGGGGCTCATGAATGTGCTGAATGGCATTGCACGGTACGGAGTCACCAGACCCCAGATCGTCAACGCACCGTTCCTGGTAGTCTGGGATTTCACCCATATGTGTAACCTGCAGTGCAAACACTGCTACCAGGATGCCCAGCAGGCACTGCCGGATGAACTGGATACCGGCGAGGCAGAACACCTGGTCCGGGATCTTGCCGGCGCCGGTGTCGTGGTCATCGCATTCTCAGGGGGTGAACCGCTCATGAGAAAAGATTTCTTTGAGATCGCCGCGTATGCCCACCAGCATGATCTCTACGTCGCCCTGGCCAGCAACGGGACGATGATCACCCCGGAAGTGGCAAAAAAGCTGCACGATGCCGGCGTGGACTATGTTGAGATCTCCATTGACGGGAAAGATGCAGCACACCATGATGCCATGAGGGGGATTGACGGTGCGTTCGAACGGAGCGTTGCCGGGATCCGGAACTGCGTGGAAGAAGGGATATATACCTGCATTGCCACTACCGTGACAAAGGACAATTATGACCAGGTACCGGAGATCTACCGGCTCGCGCAGGACCTGGGGGCGACCCGCCTCATCTGTTTCAATTTTATCCCGACAGGACGGGGTGTGGAGATGGCTGACCGGGACATTTCTCCCTGCCAGCGGGAGGATCTCCTCAGATTTATCCTTACGAAAAATATACCGAACCGGATGCCTGAAGTGCTCTCCACCGCCCCGCAACTTGCCCGGGTCGCCATCCAGGAGGAGGAAGGTAAGGGCATCCCCGTCGGGCACTTCTATCTTGGCGCTGAACTGAGTGGCAGGACCCGGATGCTTGCAGATTTTATCGGCGGATGCGGAGCCGGCAGGCTGTACTGCAGCATCGAGCCGCAGGGGGATATCCAGCCGTGCGTCTTCATGCCGATCAACGTCGGGAATATCCGGCAGCAGCCGTTTCTAGAGATCTGGCATGATGCAGAGGTACTCAGAAAGTTACGGAACCGCGATCTCCTGACCGGTACCTGCGGTTCGTGCACGAACAAGTATATCTGCGGCGGCTGCCGGGCACGGGCGTGGGCATATTCCGGCGATATTGCAGCCCCCGATCCCGGGTGCATAAAAAATCAGAGTGCATGGGATAACCTCGGGAGCCGGATTGGACGACCGGAACATGAACGTTTCCCCGCGGGGAAGAACACATGACCCGGGTCGTCTTTGTCAACCCCCTCGATACCTCAGCAACAGCCAGGGGGCTCGGGCTCAAAGCGCCGCCTCTGAACCTCATGTACCTTGCCGGCGCGGTTGAAAAGGCAGGCTTCGTTCCCCGGATCGTTGACGCGAACCTTCTCAACGCCCCGCCGGATACGGTCGCCGGGATCATAGCGCGGTTGCGTCCGCACCTTGTAGGCCTGACCGCAACGACCGCGACGATCTCAAAGGCGTTCCGGTACATCAGGAAAATCCGCGACGTGCTGCCGGAGTGTTTCATTTTCATAGGGGGGCCCCACGTCACATTCCTCCCGGTCGAGAGCCTTACCGGATGCCGCGAACTCGATGCCGTGGTCATCGGTGAAGGCGAAGAGACGGTCGTTGATCTGGTCAGATCATTCTCAATGACCGACCCCCGCTGGCCGGAGACGATCCGGGGAATTGCGTACCGGCGGAAAGACGGGGATACAGAAGGGATCATCGTCACACCGGCACGGCCATTGATCCAGGACCTGGACGCGGTACCGTTCCCCGCCCGCCACCTGGTTCCCTTCCATGAATACCAGCTCTTCAACAGGGATGCAGCGATCGGGTTCATGATCACCAGCCGCGGCTGCACGTTTGCCTGCAATTACTGCTCCTCCTCGCACCTGATGGGCGGGCTGTTCAGGGCGCGGTCTCCGGGGAACGTGGTCGACGAGGTGGAGGAACTCGCCTCGACCTACAACGTGGATACCATTGAGTTCCTTGATGACAATTTTATGCTTGACCGTTCCCGGGCACTCATGGTCGCCCGTGAGATACGATCGAGGGGACTTGATGTCTCCTTTATCGCATCGTCCCGCGTGAACGCAGTCAGTCACGATGTCCTCACGGAATTAAAAAAGGCCGGTCTCTCGACAATTTATTACGGTGTCGAATCCGGTTCCGTTCGTACCCTGCAGCTGATGAACAAGCGGATCACGTTGTCCATGGCAGAGGATGCGGTCAGGATTGCAAAGGACTGCGGTATCCGCGTGCTCGCCTCCTTCATCCTCGGATATCCTGGGGAGAGGCATGAGGACATGGATGCAACGATCCGGTTTGCCCTCCGCCTCGATCCTGATTATGCCCAGTTCACGATCCTTACCCCGTACCCGGGAACCCCGATCTTCCGGGAACTGAAAGAGAAGGATCTTCTCGCCACTGAGGACTGGGATCGCTACACGGTACTCAATCCGGTCATCCGGTACGAGGCGTACGGGCTGACCCCGCAGCAGGTCTCCCGCAAGCTCTTAACGGCATACCTGCGGTTCTACCTGCGTCCCGGATACCTGTTCAGGCAGCCCGGCGTTTTGAAAACGGTGTTTACTACCCTGTACACCAGCTATATCCGGCCGGCATTCGGGCATTCCGACCCGCAAGGCTGGTACCGCAATTTACCTGCGGAGTGATGGCGCACAACTGTCGGTCCTGAAAAAATACCGGCAGGACCGTCCGTGCGAGGCGCCGTATGGAACTGATTGCGGACATCGGACAGCAGGGTATTTCCCGGGGATCTCATTCGCCCGAGTACCATTCGTGCAGCCGGGCGGCTGCCGGAGTCCTGAAAACATTCCGGCCCCGGGAGATCTGACGTTGATGACTCTGTTGTCCATCTTCCGGACGGTGCCATCCGACGATCGATTCCCCGCCCCCGGGGCAGACCCCGTATCGCGGCAGCCCCCAGGTGATCGCCGAAAATCTTTTGAAAAGAAGGGAAATAAAAAGAGGGGATCACTCTAATAACCGTGGAAAAATGTCGAATCACACGCTATGATTGAATTTCGATATACCCCGGAACGATCAAAAGACGCCGAACCACGCCACGTACGAGACGGCGATCATGACGATGAAGAGCACGATCAGGACCTTGTAGGCACACTTCTCGCAGATGCCAAACGCTGACGGGTGTTCCTCGTGGGAATAAGCGGAAGAGCAGAACCGGCAGGTCTTCGAGGGGTCGTGGTGATCGTGGTGTTCAAACGCTTCATGATGCGACATAGTAACGCCTGTTGATCGTAAAAAGGTAAAATAATGTCGGATTTGCCGGGGAACGGAATCTGCATGAGACCGTAAGGGGGATTGCAGAGTGGCTTCGTCCCGCTTACGCGGAGTGCGCCCGCTTCACCAGCCCGAGGGCTGCCCCCGCAGCGCCGGAGAGTACTTCTTCTTCACCGGGGACCTCATGGTTGAGCATCAGCACCCTGCCGTTGCAGATGGTGGTCTCAACTGAGCCGCCGCTGCAGGAATAGACGATGTTCGAGGTCGCGTTATGGAGCGGGGTGTTGCAGGCAGCCCGGGCAGTGACGAGGATGATATCGGCCGGCGCGCCGGCCGCAAGAGTCCCGGTACCGAAGCCGAGGGCCTTTGCCCCGTTCACCGTTGCCATCGCCAGTGCTTCCGGAGCCGGGAGGAGCGTCGGGCTGTTCCAGTAAAACTTCTGGAGGAGTGCCGCGATCTTGACCTCTTCGAACATGTCGAGGTTGTTGTTCGAGGCGCAACCATCGGTCCCGATGCAGGTGTTGGCACCGGCGCCTGAGAGGGCCCGGTACGGCATCGCACGGTTGGTGGCGAGTTTCATGTTGCTTGTCGGGTTGTGCGACACGGAAACGCCGCGCCTGCCAAGGAGGGTGCATTCCGCATCGTCGAGCCAGCAGCAGTGGGCTGCCACCGTCCGTGGCGTGAGGATGCCGCAATCGTCCAGCAGCGCGGCCGGGCGCTTCCCGTGCTGTACGATGCAGTCGTTCACTTCCTTCTCCGTTTCCGAGAGGTGGATGTGGATGCCGATCTCCTGTTCGCGTGCAAACTCCGCGCACCACTTCAGCCCCTCAGGGGAGACCGTGTAGATCGCGTGGGGCCCGACTGCCGTCTTGATCCGGGGGTTGTGCAGGGAGCGGATGTGGGCTGCGAGTCTCTCGGTCGCCCTGCACTCGTTCTCCCGCTTCTCTGCATTGAAGAGGTCGATGAACCCATAGGAGAGGACCACCCTGATACCTGATTCGTCCACTGCCCGGGCCGCGTCCTCCATGAAGAAGTACATGTCGTTGAACGCGGTCGTGCCGCTCCGGATCATCTCGAGACAGGCAAGTTTTGTCCCCCAGTACACATCGTTGCCGGTAAGGTGGGCCTCGAGCGGCCAGATCTTCTGCGAGAGCCAGTCCTGCAGGATCATGTCGTCGGCATAGCCCCGGAGGAGGGTCATCGCCGCATGGGTGTGGGTGTTGACCAGGCCCGGGAGCGCGAGCGCCCCGTCGCCGTCGATGATGAAATCCGCCTCGCCCCTGTGATTTTTTCGTACGCCCTCCCCGATCCCCTCGATGGTTCCTCTCTCATCCACAAAGATGTCGACGGTGCGGTTGTCCGCCACCACGTTCGTGATAAGCAGGGAACGGCTTCTCCCGAAAATCCCGCTCATTTCATAGTCTGTCATCACATTCAGCCCATTTTACTGATGATGGTGTTCACGATCTCTTCCGTCCTGTGACGGTGCTCTCTCGAGGTGCTGACAATGCGCTCGTAGGTGAGCACCTCGTTCCCCAGCCCGTTGGCATAGTTCTCGATGGTGCAGAGGGCGGCAAATTTCATGCCGAGTTCGCAGGCAAGGGTCGCCTCCGAGGCGACCGTCATCCCGACGATATCGGCGATCCATGCCAGCGCCTTCACCTCGGCAACGGTCTCGATCCGGGGGCCCCGTGTCTGGACATACACTCCCCCGTAGCGGGCTGAAGGGACGGTGCGGGCAAGTTCCTTTGTCAGGTCTTCCGAGAGTTCCGGGCGGACGTGCTCGATCCGGTGGTCGTGGATGGAGGGGATATCGGTCACGCTGATGTAGTCCGTGGGGATCAGGAGGGACCCCGGCACGATCTTCGGCTTGAGGGACCCCGAGGAACCGAAGGCGACAATCTCGGTGACCCCGGCGATCGCAAGGGCCGCGAGGTTTGCCCGGAAGTTGATGCGGTGGGGCGGGAGCCCGTCCTGGTGGCGCATCAGCATCACGATATCGCCGGAGAGTATCTCGGAACTCCCGAACGGCGTGTCCACGCGCTGTTTTTCCAGTTCCGGGAGCGTGGAGAAGAGGAGGCTGGTGCCGCCGATGATCCCGAGCATCAGTACCCCCGCCGGGGAACACGGCCATAGAAAAAGATCCGCTGGTGAACATTCTCTGCATACTATCCCTTCTCAGTGAAGGGTTGGCGAGAGAGCACTAATAATTAGCGCATTTCCCGTTGACGGGGGCAAGCGTAAATGCGGATGAGCGCCAAGATCTTCTTTATGGGCACGTTTCTCACCGTCAGCGATGAGGCGATAAAGAAGGGGGAATGCACGGACATCTATTTCGTGCGCACGGAAGAGGCGCTGGGCCGGGACGGGCTGAACCCCGCCGTGGTCATGGAAGTGACTGCCTCGGCCCTGCCCGACACGTGGGCGGTCTTCTGCGGGTTGCCCGATGTCCTGTCACTTCTCGAAGAGCTGCCGGTCACGGTCGATGCGATGCCGGAAGGGGCCGTCTTTTACCGGAACGAGCCGGTGCTCTGCATCAGCGGGAGATACCGTGACTTCTGCCGGTACGAGACTGCGATCCTCGGGTTCCTCTGCCATGCTTCCGGTATCGCTTCCGCAGCGGCCCACATCAAGCGTGCAGCGCGGGACCGCCCGGTCTACTCGTTCGGCTCGCGCAGGCAGCACCCGGCGATCGCGGCCATGATCGAGCGGGCCGCGTGGATCGGGGGCGTCGACGGGGTCTCGAACACGTGCGCACCGGAAGGGATGCCGGTGGTCGGGACGATGCCCCATGCGTTCGTGATGTGTTACCCGACACCGGAAGATGCGTGGCGGTCCTTTGGCCGGAACGCCCCGGCAGACGTCCCGCGGATCATGCTCTGCGACACGTACTGCGACGAGAAGTCGGAATCGCTCCGTGCAGCGGAGTGCGGGGCGGCGGCAGTCCGGCTCGACACCCCGAGGTCCCGCCGCGGGAACATGCGCGCGATCATCGAGGAAGTCCGCTGGGAGCTCGACACCCACGGCTACTCCGGCGTAAAGATCTTCCTGTCCGGCGGGGTGACCCGCGAAGACGTCACTGCGTACCGGGATATTGTCGATGCCTTTGGTGTCGGCGGGGCGATTGCAAATGCCCCGGTCATTGACTTTGCCTTGGACATTGTCGGGATTGGAGGCCGGCCGAAAGCCAAGCGGGGCAAGCGGAGCGGGGCAAAACAGGTGTACGAACTGACGTCAGGGGAACATGTGGTCCTCCCTGCCGCTGCACCGCCCCCGGCAGGATCGGCGCCGCTCCTGTCGCGGTACATCGTGGACGGGCAGATCCTGCAGCAGCCGGATATGGACGCGGCGCGGGAGCTGCTCGCCGGAAAACCGGAGGTTCTCCGGGATTCCTGAACGGGCGGAAACGAACAATTCTTTTAACCAATGCCGCACAACAGTATAAGGCCAGTATGCGGCGGGCCGGTAGATCAGTGGTAGATCGCTTCCTTGGCATGGAAGAGGCCGCGGGTTCAATTCCCGCCCGGTCCATTCTGTTGCATTCTCACTAACAATCCGTTGTCAGACGCACTTTTTTATACTTCCGGAGTAAGGGTAGCTCTGAACAACCATGCGTATCCGCGATCTGATCCTCCCGGAGGACAAGGTATTTCTTACCCTTTTCAAGGAGATGGCCCATGCAATCGCAGAAGGGGCGGAGGTCCTCAACGAGATCACCCACGAGCTGCCGCAGGGGACCGAGAAGTCACACAAGGTCCGGCAGATCGAGCACCAGGGGGACGAGATCACCCGCCACATCTATGAACAGCTGAACGAGTCCCTGATCACTCCCCTCGAACCGGAAGAGATCTCCCGCCTTGCCCCGGTGATGGACGACGTGCTCGACCGCATCGACCGGGTCACCCACCAGCTCTGCAATTACGGTATCGCGGAGTCCAATGACACCCTCCGCGAATTTTCCTACCTCATCAAGCTCTCCACCGACGAGATCTGCCACGCGATCGATTCGCTCTCCACCCTCAAAAAGCCGGAAGATGTGCGGACGCATGCGGATGAGATCAACCGCATCTATAACCTTTCCATCGAACTCCAGGCCCGGGCCGTCCTCGAGCTCTTCAAGACCAACGACCTTCTGATGATTATCAAGCTCAAGGATATTTACGAGGGGTTCGGGAGGGTCATGGAGAAGTGCAATGATGTCGGACATGCGCTCAACGATATCTCGATGAGCCACGCATGACCTGGCCTTCCTCCCCCTAACCGGGCAGATGCCCGGGCCGGGCTGTCTGGGGGATACTGGACCGGCGGATCATTACGATTTCCGTGCGGTCACCGGAGAGCACGGGAAGGGTACTGTGTGGTCTGCTTTACATGACGTTAGTATAGAGTCAACTATATTTCGCTATATTTTTTAAGGACATTCACCGATAACCTCTGGGTTTGTTATGGGTTTACGCGAGTTGCTGATACCGCAGGATAAGGTCTTTTTTGACTTATTCGAGAAACAGGCAGCAGTGGTGAAGGAAGCGGCGTGGCAGCTGGTGGCGCTGACCGAGGATTTTACCAATGTCAAGGAGAAACGGCACGCCATCGAGCTGCTGGAGCACAAGGGTGACCAGATCACCCACGATATCTACAACCAGCTGAACCGCACGTTCATCACCCCCCTCGATCCCGAAGAGATCTCCCGGCTCGCGTCGGCCCTCGACGAAGTGCTGGACTTTATCGACGGGGCGACCGAGAAGATGTACTATTATGGTATCGATGCCACCGATTCGCATATGATAGAGCTGGCAAAACTTATCCATATGTCATCGGTGGAGATCGAGGGTGCGGTCAGGGGGATACGTTCGATCAAGGATCCGCGGTATGTAGAGGAGCGCTGTATCGAGGTGAACCGGCTCGAGAACCTCGCGGACGACGTGCTTGCCCATGCGGTGACGGAACTGTTCAAGACGACCGATGCGATCGCGATCATCAAGTTCAAGGACATTTACGAGCACCTCGAGACCGCCACCGACTATTGTGAAGACGTCGCGAACGTGCTCTCCGATATCGCCATACGGCACTCATGAGCGCGATGGCAGGGATCTCTGAGAGGCTGGCATGATCGAAGCTGACGTGGGGACTGGTCGCTGCCATCATCGGGATCGCGCTGGTCTTTGATTTCACCAACGGGTTCCATGACTCGGCGAACTCGATCTCGACGGTCGTCTCAACCAAGGTCCTTTCGCCCCGCAACGCAGTTGTCTTTGCTGCATTCTTCAATTTTGCCGCAGCGTTCGGGTTTGGCGTTGCCGTCGCAAATACTGTCAGCAATATCATTCACCTGGACTTTGTAGCGGCGGCCGTGATTCCCTATATCGTCCTCGGAGCTCTGGTCGGTGCCATCACCTGGAACCTCATCACCTGGTTCTCCGGCCTTCCCACCTCTTCATCCCACGCCCTTATCGGCGGACTTGCCGGTGCGGGCATTTCTGCCGCCGGGCTCGCGGCGATCCGGTGGGATACCGTCGTGCTTGTCGCCACGTTCATGTTCTTGTCCCCGATGATTGGCCTCACCTGCGGGTTCCTGTTCATGGCAATCGTCCTCTGGCTCACGCAGAGGGCAAACAAGCAGTCGACCGAGACCTATTTCAAAAAACTCCAGCTCTGTTCTGCCGCAGCCTACAGTTTCAGCCACGGTACCAACGATGCACAGAAGACCATCGGGATCATCATCCCGCTCCTCTTTTCCATCGGCTATTTCGGCGCTTCGGTCAATCCCAACCACCTGCCCGTCCCGATCTGGGTCATCCTGCTCTCGTATACGGTCATCGCGCTCGGCACCCTTACCGGGGGCTGGCGTATCGTCAAGACCATGGGCTACAAGATCACCAGGCTCCGCCCGGTCCATGGATTTGCTGCGGAGACCGCAGGAGCGGTGACCATCCTGAGTGCCTCGGCGGCAGGCATTCCGGTCAGCACGACCCATGTGATCTGTTCGTCCATCATGGGTGTAGGGACTACGATGGGTGCCAGCACGGTAAAATGGGGCGTGGCACGGAGGATCATGTGGGCATGGATACTCACGATCCCCATCAGTGCCCTGATCGGGTTTGCGGCATTCGCGGTCATGCGGGTAATAATCGGGTATTGACCATCGTTGTATAGTCCTGCTGTTGTTCATCATGAAACAGCAGCAAGTCCCGGTGACGATCCTATCATCCCACCCTTTTTTATCCTTACGAGTAAAGAGGACAACTACACAACAACCGCCCCGGCCATCACGGCCGGGGATTATCCCGGAGAGATCCCCGGGATCCCGTACCCATCATGGAACCGCTCATCCTCTTCGGGATCGTCCTTGCGCTCGGCCTTGCGTTCGTCAACGGGCTCAACGACGCCTCGCACTCCATCGCGACCGTGGTCGCCACCCGGGCGCTCTCGCCCGCAAAAGCGGTCTTCCTCACCGCGATCTGCAACATGCTGGGCCCGTTCATCTTCACCACGGCAGTTGCAGCCACGATCGGGACGACGATCGTCACAAAGAATGCGCTCACCCCGACATCGATCATCGTCGGCATGGCATCGGCGATCCTCCTGATCTTCATTGCAACCCGTATCGGAATCCCACTCTCCAGCAGCAACGCGATGATCGGCGGCCTGATGGGGGCCGGCGTTGCGTTCGGGGGGATCGGGGCGATCATCCTCCCGGGCACGGGAACCGTCATTCATGTCATACTCTATGGACTGGCCGGCGCCTTAGCCGGCGCCCTTCTCCTCGCTTTACTGACCGCATCATTCGGTGCGGACGTGCGGCTCGGCGCCCTGCTCGGGGCGATCTGCGGGGGTGCACTGGTCATCCCGTTCCTGATGGTGGCGGGCATCCTGAAGCTGTCGGGCCTGCTGGTAGTAGGTACTCTTCATCTTTATCTCGCCGGTACTCGGCATGGTCTCGGCTTTCACGTTCGATATCATCGTCTCCCACCTCTTCCGGCACTCCCGCCAGAACCGGATGAAGCGGATCTTCCAGCCGCTCCATGTCTTCGCATGTCTCCTCCAGGCCGCAGCTCACGGGGGCAACGACGGCCAGAATGCCGTGGGGCTGATCACGGCGCTGCTGGTGGCTTCCGGCGTACTCGCAGAGCTTTGTCGTGCCGCTCTGGGTCATCCTCATTGCCGCACTCGCGATCGACCTCGGGACCTGTTTTGGCGGCTGGCAGGTGGTGGACAAGATGGCAAGGGGGATCACGAAGATCCGTCCGTACCAGGGGTTCTGTGCCGCTACTGCCAGTAGCGGGACGCTCGTGATGGAGACGCTGTACGGTATCCCCGTCTCTTCGACGCACGCGATCAACGGGGCGATCATCGGGGTCGGGGCAACGCGGGGCAAGGATGCGGTCCGGTGGCGTGTCGTGCGGGAGATGATGATTGCATGGGTCATCACCATCCCGCTCGCATTCGCCTGCGCCTTTGCCGGCTACCTGCTCTTTGCCTTCATCCTCCCGCTCACGGGCCTGGCATGAGGGGAGGGGATGAAGGAGGGGCGCCTCGGCACCGCCGTGCAGGTTATCGCCTCAGGTCCCGGTAATACCGGCAGTACTCCGGGATCACGCACTCGCCGCATCTCGGCTTCTTCGCATCGCAGGTCGCCCGCCCGTGGGCGATGAGGAGATCGGTGAGGTCCCCCCACTGGTCCCGGGGGAAGAGCACCATAAGGTCCTGCTCGATGACGCTTACATTGTCGGTTTCAGAAAACCCGATCCGCTGAGCCAATCGGCGGACGTGGGTGTCGACCGCGATCCCCGCGTTCCTGCCGTATGCATGGTACATCACGATATTGGCGGTCTTCCGACCCACGCCCGGGATCGTCAGGAGTTGCTCCATTGTTGCCGGGACGTTTCCCCCGAAGTTCAGGAGAATAGCCTGCGAAGCCGCGATGATGTTTTTTGCTTTCGCGTGGTAGTAGCCGAGGCTGTGGATGATCGTCTCCACATCCTCGATCCTTGCCTTTGACAGTTCTGCCGCTGACGGGTATTCCGAAAAGAGCGGTCCTTTCACCCTGAGGACCGCCCGGTCGGTCGTCTGGGCGGAGAGGATTGTCAGGATGAGCACATCAAACGGCGAGCCGCGGGCAACGGTCTCCGGGGATTCACGGGCGTCCGGATAGCGCTTCAGAAGGAGCGAATAGATCCGGGCGGCATCCTGTTTTTTCATAGCTCGATGGGGTAGGGCGGATTCGAACCGCCGTCAAAGCGTCCCAAACGCTCTAGGATGGACCAGGCTACCCTACTACCCCGCGCCATCATAGATGGGCTGGGGGAATAAAAAAAGGGTATGGTAGATGTGGATTCTGCATATCAAAGATTTACGCGAAAAATATAGCGAGGGCTCCCCGCCTCAGAGCCTCTCCGAGGACAGCCCGCAGGGCTGTGGAGAAGTGCAACTTCGACTTATGAGTGGTTCGTCAGAACCGCGAAGTGTGAGAAGTTCGCAGGAACTTCGAGCACGGCGGGGCAGGGAAGTTATTGAGATAGATATTGATTCACTGCCCTTCATCTTTTTTCCAAAAAATCACTCGTGCGGGTAATATCTTTCCTGCGGAAAAAACATTCATTTTTTCTGATTTGAAGAACCGAAGGATTATTTCTCACAGAGGCAGCGGGTTCTTCTCCCCGTCCGAGACTACGGTACCCCGGTATCTGCCCTTGAGGACCGCATTCGAGAGGTTCCTGGGTTCGCGCCCGTCAAGGACCACGAGCGGGATGCGGCTCCTCTCCACCACCCGTGCGGCGACGACATCCAGCACGTTGTTCGAGCCGGCGCCAAGCGCGGTGCCGCCCACGATCTCCAGCAGTTTTTTCGGTGTCATCGCGTCAAACCGGGTCGCGTCCGGGTCCTCCCTCGGGTCGGCGGTGTAGATCCCGTCCACCGAGGTCGCGTTGATGAAGACCGCGGCACCGACCCGTTCGGCGAGGACCGCTGCCACCGCATCGGTCGTCTGGCCGGGAGTGATACCCCCCATCACCACGATCTTTCCCGACTCCCCGAACTTCTTTGCCTCCGCGTGGCTCTCCGCCACTTTCGGGTACGCGTCTTCGCCAAGGGCCGCGATCAGCATGGTCGCGTTCAGCCGGGTAACGAGGATGCCGACCTCATCGGATGTGCCCTCGTCGATCCCGAGTTCGCGGGTGATGCTGATGTACCTGCGGGCCTCGCCACCTCCCCCGACGACAACGTAGAGGCGGCAGTGCTTTGCGATCTTCCTCAGGACGGGAACGTATTCCCTGATCGTATGGTTTTCGAGGGACGGGATCAGGATGGAGCCGCCCAGCGAGATGACAACCTTCTTCATTGCACTAGTTTTTGTACCGGGTGCTCATATAGAGTTGTTGACCATGCTCTACTGCCCTTCCTGTAAAAGCGACCAGATCTTTCCGGTGGCCGGCGGGTACATCGGACAGGTATACCTCTGCAAGAAATGCGGGTACCGGGGGTCGTTTGTCCTTGAGGCTGATACTTCTCCCGAAGATACCGAACCGGAAAATCCCTGACAGTCAGCACTGCCCTCAGGATCCGACCTCCATTTACCGAAAGAATGAGCCCCTTCACGCCGGCAGCGGTACTACCATCAGCCGGGCAGGACCCCGCCGGTCGCGTCCTGCCCTGAAAACCGGAACGCTCCCGGAGGGACCGTCATTTCGAACCTCGCCCCCTTCCCCGGTTCTCCGCTCTCACGGATTGTTATTCCCGTTATCCCGAGGATCTCCCTGACGAGGAAGAGCCCGAGCCCGGTATTTTTCCCGAACCCCCGCTCAAAGATCCGTTTCTTCTCACCGGCCGGAACTCCCGGGCCGTCATCTTCCGCATAGAGGACGAGGGCCCCGTCCTTCAGGGTGTACCTGACGGAAAATGTCTGCATCCCGTGTGCATACCTGAGCGCGTTGTCGAGGAGGTTGTAGATCACCCTCTCGAAGAGCTTGTCTGCGAGCAGTTCAAGCCCCCGGGTATCGTCAACGATCCGGACACCGGAACAATCGAGATGGCCCGCTGCTTCCTTCAGGAGCTCCCCGACGTTCTGCCAGGACGGCGCGGCAACACCGAGGTCCTGGTATTTCTGGGTAAAATCGACAAGGGTCAGGATCCCTTCTGCCGAACCGCGTGCTTTTGCGAGGTCTTCCCCCTGCCCGTTCCCCACCTCCTGGTCTGAAGCGAGGTCGAGGTAGATGAAGAGGGCGGTCAGCTTGTTCTTCACATCGTGCCGGATGATGCTGGAGAGGAGGTTGAGCTGGGAGTTCGCCTTCCGGAAAGCGGTCTCGGCATTTTTCCTGTCCGTCACGTCGCGGAACGTAAGAATATGGCCTCCCTCATGATATCCTTCAGACGGGATGGTAACGGTCTGGACGTCATAGATGCGGGGGGAACCCCGGGCTGGAAGCGTGATCTCGCCCCCCTCCACTCCCGGTGTCCCGGCAGGAGCGACAAAGCGTGCCAGTCCTGGCACGCATCTGGCCAGTTGCCGGCCCACCCCCTCGTCTTCAGATACCCCGAGCAGAGCTGTTCCGGCAGGGTTGATGAGCGTTATGCGGCCGTCCGCATTTGTAGCAACAACGCCATCCTTCATCGTCTTTACGAGGAGGGAATGCGTCAGGGGCTGCAGGGAAAAGAGCTCGAAGTTGAGCGTTGCAGCAATGAGTGCAAAGCCCGAGATCACGAAGGTAACCGGGGTCCAGTCGAACCCAGGATCGGGTCCGAGGTCGAAGATATAGAAAAGGGTTGCAAGAAAGGGGACAGAACCCGCTGCAAGGATAAGGTATATCTGGGTACGGAACAGCGTTCCCACTGTCCGGTAGCGGAGAACAAAGAGGAGGAACGCCGTCAGGATAAGGACAAACGAGTAGGACGCGGTGATCCAGAAGAGCGGGCCGCGGCTGAATGTCCAGATAAGAGAATTCCTCGGGCCCCCGATGGCAGAAAAGCCGGTATAATACAGGTGGTGAAAATCATTCGTCAGAACAAGGCAGACCGACAGGACCGGGATCACGAAAAGGAGCGCAAGGAAGAGACGGGAAGGCCGGTTGTCATGCTCGGTATACCAGAGTGCAAAGAGCAGGTACGCAACGGGGATGGTGACGATTGCAGGATACGCCAGCCGGTCCATCGAGATTGCTGTTGTGAGATCAGTATGCGCCAGCGAGAACGCGGATGTGCCCAGCCAGACTGTTGCGGCAGCGAAGAGAACAAGAACCGGGATTATCCCCGGGATATGGCGGCGTTTCCATGCAAAGAGCGTGAATGACCCGAGAAGAACTGCTGAAATCGCAAGGACAAGCGCAAGGGGGGAGTACTGCCAGCTCATAGGGTCCTCCCTTCCCGCTTCCGAACCATACTGGTATTTTTGCAGGGACAGGGAAAAGGTTTTCTTCCGGGTAAACGGCGGCCTTTTCCGGTACATCTGCCGTCCGTTTCCCTGGCGGCCCGGATCAGCGGGTTTCGGATATTTACTGCTGTTCGGCCAGGGACTCTTCTCAACGAAAACAGACATGAATCAATCGAATTCACTCCGAAACCATGATAATCGTTCAGTTACGAGAACTCCCCGCCTCAGGACCTCTCCGAGGACAGCCCGCAGGGCTGTGGAGAAGTGCAACTTCGACTTATGAGTGGTTCGTCAGAACCGCGAAGTGTGAGAAGTTCGCAGGAACTTCGAGTTCCGAAGGGGTTTATCAGAACCCCGAGGATGAGAAGAAATCGCCAGAATTCTTCGAGCACGGCGGGGCAAGGAGGTTGAACCGCCGCGGAGCGAGTTGAAAATTCTCTTTCAGAGAATTTTCTCCAGCTACCCCTGACCATCTGGTTACGGTGGCTCCCCGTTGGGGCAGTCGAAGGCTGGTGAGAAGATATCAATCTTCGACACCGAAGAGGTTCATCAGGACCTCTAGGATGAGAAGAACTCGTCAGAGTTCTTCGAGTGCGGCGGCGTTCATCGCAAAGATAAAAGAGAAACCACCCTCCAGTGATATCCGAATAATACGATTTTCAACGGAAACGGAAGAGTACCCCACAGCACCCATATCTTCATGTTCAGGAAGAACGATCCTCCATCCGGAGATACCCATGCACGAAGCCCTCCAGTATGCAAAACTTGAGAACAGGACAGTGAAATGTTCCCTCTGCAACCACCGCTGCACGATACAAGAGGGAAAGCACGGGATTTGCGGGGTCCGCATCAACGAACAGGGCACGCTCTACGCGGCAACGTACGGGAAGATCAGCGCGGAGGCCGTCGACCCGATCGAGAAGAAACCCCTGTTCCACTACCTGCCCGGGACATTGTCCTATTCACTTGGCAGCGTGGGGTGCAACTTCCACTGCGAGCACTGCCAGAACTGGCATATCTCGAGGGCTGAACTCAAAGGGGCGGTGCTCCACGACCTCTCCCCGGAAGAAGGGGTGAGCCGTGCACGGGAAAGCGGGAGCGGGAGCATCTCGTGGACCTATAACGAGCCCGCGATCTGGCACGAGTACCCCCTCGACATGGGCATGCTGGCAAAAAAGAAGGGACTTGGCACCGTGTACGTGACGAACGGCTACATCACCGAAGAGGTCCTGCGGGAGCTCGCCCCCATGCTCGGGGCGTACCGGGTCGATCTCAAGGCGTTCAGCGACGACTTTTACCGGAAGGTCTGCGGCGCCCGGCTCCAGCCGGTGCTCGATTCAGCGGCCCTCGCACGCGAGCTCGGCATGCACGTCGAGACCGTCACCCTCGTCATCCCCGGCCTCAATGACGGCATGGACGAGATGAAGGACCTGATCCTGTGGGTGATCGAACACCTCGGGCCTGCAACCCCCATGCACTTCTCGGCATTCCACCCGGATTACAAGATGACCGACCGCGGGGCGACCCCGGTCGCCACACTCGAGAAGATCTACCGGAAGGCGAAAGAACTCGGGCTCCGCTTCCCGTACCTCGGGAACGTGTACCACCACGAGTACGAGAACACGTACTGCCCGTCGTGCGGGGAGATCCTCATCGAGCGCCAGGGGTTCTCGAGCCGGTTCCGGGAGCTCGAAGGGCAGCAGTGCAGGAAATGCGGGGAAACCATCGAGATCGTGCGGCATGCCGGCTGATACCTCCACGGAGACCCGGTTCATCGCCGACCGGATGCTGGGCACCCTGACCCGCTACCTCCGGTTCATGGGCTATGACACCACGAGCGCAAACAGGCTTGCCGCCGGGAACAGTAAAGAGGACACCCTGCTCCTCGACATGGCACGGCAGGAGCACCGGGTCCTCCTCACACGGGACGCAGAACTCGCCCGGCGCGGGAGAGAGCAGGCCGTCTTCATCATCTCCGAGAACGTGATGGAGCAGGTGCAACAACTGATCGACCTCGGGTTTGCGAGGCGGCGGCTGGACCTGAGCCGGTGCTCGCTCTGCAACACTCCCCTGCGCGACGCGGACGAAGCGGAGATTGCCGGTTCGGACTATGCCCCCCGGGACAGGACCGGACTCACCTTCTTCTGGTGCGGACAGTGCGGGAAACTCTACTGGAACGGATCGCACGGGAAGCATATTTCCGAACGGATCGGGCGGGAACTGCGGGAGCGATAGCCATCCCGTGAGGAAGAGTTTCCTGCGGCGCTATGGAATTATAATAACATTTTTATTGTCAATCGGGATACTCAGTATCAGCTCATGGAAGCTCCCCCGCAGAACCGGATGTCCCGTTATATGGACGCAGTCAGGACGCTGTTTACGGGAGAGGAAGCCGGGCGGTCGGAAAAAGAGATGATCCTCATCGTCGATGACGACCCGGATATTTCCTATCTTATCAAGCTCTTCCTCGACAGGAAAGGCTACCCCAGCATCATTGCATCGGGCGGGCAGGAGTGCCTCGATATCCTGAAAAAAGAGCGCCCCGGGGTCATACTTCTCGATGTCCTGATGGCCCCCATGGACGGGTGGAAGACGCTTGAACACATCAAGAAAGACCCCCGGACCAAAACCATTCCCACCCTGATCCTGACCGGCATGGCGATCACGCCTGCCGAGGCACGGCAGTACAACATCTGCATCGAGGACTATGTCATGAAGCCGTTCGGCCAGAACGATCTCTATGCTGCGGTCGAGCAGGTGCTGTTGCGGAAGCGGAAGATCGAGGAATCAATCGTGCTTGCGAAGAAAGCGGGGGTTGACAAGGAGATGTTCTGCGAATTTGCCAAACTCTCCAAGCGCGTATCGGTCAACCGGAAACTGATCGGCATGCTGGAGAAGACCTACCGGGGGCCGGTGCGGGAGGAGATCACCAACAGCGAGGCAAAGAAGGTCATCGAACAGATGGTGATGACCACGCGGTCCAGCGAAGACCGGATCCAACAGCTGAAGCGCGAGATCGGGTCAGCGTTCATGGCAAAAGGGTTCCCCATGCCCAACTGGTGACCTGCCACTTTCCAAACATCCATTATCTCCCGCCCCATACCATGGAACGGGAAAGATGAGTGGCGATGAAACCCCAGATTCTCATATGGGCGGTTGATCTCCTGATGGGAATTGCGTTCCTGGTCTGCTTTGTGACCGGGCTCCTCAAATATACCGTGTTATTGCAGCTGTCGGGGCTGAACAACGTGGTCCTGCCCTCTGCATTCCTGTCCGACCTCCACGACCAGTCGGGTATCCTCCTGGGAGTGCTGGTATTCATCCACCTGTACCTGAACCGGAAGTGGATCGTCACCATGACGAGAAGGATCGTCGCAGGGGAGACGGAGTGAAGAGTAAATCCAGTCTGTCGAAACAAGCTCAGCAGGGGGATCGTTTCCCTGACGGATGTGGTTTTACGCCGCGTAGAAGAGATAAAAATTCCGCATTCGCGGTCAGATTTGGGGCCGGGGAGTAAAAAACACTGCGATGGATACGCAGGTTCCGCAGAGCATTTTGCTCAGATTGACCTGCCTCCGTTGACAGGCCGACCAGGTTTATTTTTCACTTGCTGCCCGGTAACTGCCTTCCGGAACCACAATCTCGAACCGTGCACCTTTCCCCGGTTCCCCGGTTTCTGATATGGTGAGACCGGTGATCGAAAGGATCTCCCTGATGAGAAAGAGCCCGTACCCGGTATTTTTCCCGTATCCCCTCTGGAAGATCCGGATTTTTTCCTCAGGGGGAATCCCGGCTCCATCGTCTTCGCAGATGATTACGAGAGATCCCCGGTGCTGCTCGCATGAAAAACGGATGCGGGTGAACGGGACTGCATACCGGAGGGCGTTGTCAGCCAGGTTGTAAAAGACCTTCTTGAGGAGAGGATCGGCATAGAGTTCGTACCCGGCGCAGTCATTCTGCAGCTGGATAGTGCCAAGTACGAGCAATCCCCGTGAACGCTCGATGGTTTCGTGCAGGTCCTGCCACTCGGGGGCATGCACTCCGATATCCTGATATTCCTTTGTGAAGGAGATCTGGGAGCGGATGGTATCTGCAGCGCGTTCACATTTCTCAAAGAATTCCCGGGATTTTGTTATGTCATTCTGCTCTTTCCCCAGTACCAGATACCCGGAAAGGGCGGAGAGCTGGTTGAGGATATCGTGCCGGGTTACATTGTTCATGAGGTTGAGTTTCCGGTTGGCCTCAAGGATCGCCTTCTCTGCCTGTTTTCTTTCGGTTATGTTGCTTGAGATCACGGTTACGGCAATGACCTCGCCGGATGCCGGGTCGATGACCGGGTTCAGCTGCCGGAGAAAATATCTCCCCTTCCGCCCGTACTCATCCTGAAGGGAAGATCCGGTGCTGATCACTTTTTTAACAAGGGCCGAAAACCGCCCGGTCTCTTCACGGGAATGAAGATCGGCATACGTTTTTCCCTGGAATTCCCCGGAAGAAATTCCCTGCCGTTCGAGATGATGGGTATTCATCAGCAGGTACTTTCCCTCGGGATCGACCGTATAGATCGATTCATCGGCAGACTCAACAAACGAGCGGTACCGGGCTTCAGACGTCCTCAGGAGGTTCTCGGCGGCAATCCTCTTCGCAAGCTCTTCCGATGCTGTCTGGTGCGCTGCATGGAGAGACTGGAAGGTGAAATAGGCTATGACGATCGCAAGGCAGCTGGTGAACAGGATGGTGAGGGTGTGGGATTCCCACACGGTGATCCCGGGATCCAGAATCTGCTTGACCAGCTCAAAAATGGTCATCACGACAAGCGTACCGAGAAATACCACGAGCAGGGATGGCCTGAGACTGGTAAAAAAATTCTGCTGGTCCATTCTGTCGTACCTATCGCCTGAAGGTTTGATGAAGGTATTCAATGGGATCTGGCAGCCGGGGTACCGGGCCGCCGCCCGCGATCAGGCTCAAGAGTCTTCTTCGGGCCTCTTACCGGTATGAATGGCAGAGATCCTGGCGATCCGGAACCGCGAACTCAGAGTGACGTGGACCCGGAATTCGGTAAGTCCGACCTTCACGGTACGGTATACTGAATGAAGGATGGCCCGGTCGATATCGGCCAGGATCCCGCGGATATCCTTCGGGATGAACGACTCGAGCCGGGCACCGTTTCCGCATTCTACCATGGCTTCGATTGCTGCATCGTTGAAGTAGGTTATCCGGCCGTTGATATTCAGTTCGATGACCGGCGTAAGCTCGAGGTGGGGGAAGACCGCGATGTTCTTGAGTTCCCGCGCCGCAGCCAGTTTCCGGGATATATCGGTCATCATGATCATGTGGCCGAAGTGAAGATTACCCCGGTCAAGGGGCGCGATATGGATCTCGCAATCGATAGCAAATCCCCTGCGGTGAAGGAACCGTGTTGTCACTTTCGATCTGCCGGTCTCTTTCAGGTCGCTGACGATCTGGCCTCCTATCTGCCGGTAGGTCTCTTCATTCTCGTAGAGCCGGCAAATGTGCATGCCGACAAGGTCTGCGGGCGAATATCCCAGCATCCGGGCGAGGGAATCATTCACCCACTGGAGCGTACGTTCCCGGACGAGGGCGATCCCGTTCGGCGATGCGGCAAGGATCGCGTTCAGCACGTCATTCGTTTCACGAAGCGCGGACTCGGAGCGGCACTGGTCCACGGCACGGCGGATCTTGTGCGAAAGTTCAGCATATTGCGCCTTCGGTTCCCCGCCTTTCTGCATGTAGAAGGTCGCCCCGTGGTTGATGGCATCGATGACGACTTCTTCCCTGCCCTTCCCGGTGAAGAGGATGAACGGCAGAAAAGGAGCAGTCTTCCGTATCATCTTCAGGAACGCAATCCCGTCGATCTCCGGCATCTGGTAATCGGAGACGACTACATCAAACGTACTTGTGCCGATTTTTTCCAGGGCGTCGGCTGCCGATTCAGCAGTTGTTACATCCATATGAAAGTGCTGCTCGATAAACAGCTTGCCGACTTCGAGGAGCAGCGGCTCATCGTCTACCAGCAGAAGATGAACCGGCCGTCCGGGAGACCGGGAGAGTAACATGTCCAATGGCAGGGAACCGGATGTACGGTTATTCGTTGTTCTGGTACCGGAGCCTGCAGGTATTGGACGATCGTTATCTCCTGAGTCCTGCTGACAGGATTGTGTGGGCATGGGTGATCCTCACTGAGTCATGGTTACGCTGGAAAGATCCGGGTTCAGGATTCTCTATCTCCCTGATTCTCCATCTCCCTGAGAAAGAAAATCCGGTGATTCCTGTTTTCCGATCAGGTATGGAATTGAGAGGGATATTTATTTTTCGAATGATGACTATATTTTAGATTGAGAGGTATATATTACCATAATCTCCTATGTATTTTACGGCTGAACCGGCTCGGGCTGAATGAAGAGATGTCGTACTGGCAGTGGAAGCCCTCGTCGTCCGCGTGGACCGGATCGAAGGTGTCCGCACAGGAGAGGAACACCCGGAGACCTTTGCCTATCAAAAGGGAGGAGCATCAGTCCCGGTCTTTCTCTCCCGCCTTCCTCATCAGTGCCAGCAGCCCTTCAAGGATCTGCACGGGTGTGGGCGGGTTACCCGGGATCTTCAGGTCTACGGGCAGCAGCCGGTCCGCCCCGCCAAGCACGGCATACGTGTCCCGATAGATCCCGCCATCACAGGCATCGTCCCCGACAGCAACGACAAATTTCGGGGAAGGCATCGCATCGTAGGTCTTCTTCGCGGCAATCGCCATGTTGTGGGTCACGGCGCCCGTGATGATCAGCACGTCCGCGTGCCGGGGGGATGCGACAAAGGTGATGCCGAACCGCTCGACATCGTAATACGGGTTGTTCAGGTTGTTAATCTCGATCTCGGCCGCGTTGTCGCTGCCCGCGTCCAGCTCGCGGATGGCAAGGCTCCGTCCGAAGACCGCGTCGACCGAGCGCCGGATCTTCCGGCCCAGTATCTCAATCTCCCCGTCCCGGGCCGGCCCCTCTTCGGTCACTTTCTTCTTGATAAAACAGGAGAATGCGTTGACCATCGCTCCACCTCACAGGTCCGTCCCGGCATAGGACAGGTTCAGGCTCTTGTTGATGACGGGGAAATCCGGGACGATGTTCCCCTGCACCGCGTGTTCGATAGCCTGCCAGTTGCAGAACGAGGCGGTCCTCACCTTGTACCGGTCGATGAGCCCGTCCCTGACCCGCACCCAGCAGAGATTCTGCCCCCGGGCCGATTCCACGAGTGCCAGTGCATACCCGTCGCCGACCGCCACGTCGCCCTTCACCGGGCCTTCGGGCACCTGGGCAAGCAGCCGGTCGACTAGGTCGAGCGAGTCGAGGATCTCGGCTGCTTTCACCGTGAACCGCGAGAGGACGTCCCCGTCGTTGAGCGGTTTCATGGCCGGGGCGAAGCGGTCATAGATGCCGTACGGGTGGTTGACCCGTACGTCGACCCTGCCCCCGGAAGCCCGCGCCGCTGGACCGGTGATATTGAGCGGGCGCAGCAGGTGCTTCCTGATCACACCGGTCGTCGCGAAGCGGTCGATCACGGACGTGGTGGAGAGGACGATCTTCAGGCCGACCCGGTAGCGCTTCCGGAACTGCCGGGTGAATGCCGCAAGCGCGGAGAGGTCCGCCTTACTGGCATCCTGTGCAAGCCCGCCGGGTACGATCACCCCCCGCATGAACCGCGAGCCGGTCGAGCCGGGCGTTCATGCGGAAGACGTCCTCCCGGAGGACGGAGAACTGGGCGGCCCCGAGCGGGAAGGCGACATCGACCAGCATGCCGGCCTGGTCCCCGAGGTGCGAGCAGATCCTCTCCATCTCGAGGAGGATGGTCCTGAGGTACCAGGCCCGTTCCGGTACAGGAGTGCCGGAGATCTTCTCGACCGCGAGGCAGAATGCCACCGCGTTTGCCACCGACTCGTCGCCGCTCACCGCCTCGGCGACTCTGACGGACTCCTGCGGGGTCTTCCCCTCCGCGAGTTTCTCGATCCCGCGGTGCGTGTAGAACATGCGGACCTCGAGGTTGAAGATGGTCTCGCCGATCACGCTGAACCGGAAATGCCCCGGCTCGATGATACCCGCGTGGACCGGGCCAACCGGTACCTGGTACACGCCTTCGCCGCTGACATTCCTGAACGGGTATTCATCCGCGGGGTCAACGGATTGCCGGGTGACAAGGGGGCCGTTCCGGAACGACCTGGCCAGCGGGTGGAAACCGTCGGGATAGGTCTCGTGGAGGAAGAGCCTCCTCGTATCGAAGGCACCGTCGAACTCAACGCCGAACCCGTCCCGGCACTCGCGCTCGAACCAGGAGGCGGAAGGGAAGATCCGGGCAACCGAACTGGTCCTCCCATCGCAGTCCCGGATGAGGATGATAACCCGGGTCTTCTTCTCGAAGACATAGAAGAGCGAGAACCGTGCTGATGCGGAGAACCCTTCCACACAGAACAGGCCGATCAGGACGCACTTGCGGGCAGCGAGGTTTGTAATAACCTGCAGGAACCCGCGTTCACCGGGAGCCACGTAATATTCACCGTTGCACCCCCGGTCTATCTGCAGGGACGCCCCTCCGGGCCCCAGGAGATGGCGAACGTCTGCGATATCAGGAGTCTCGTCGGTTGTCATCAGAACCTCAGCTCCGCGACGATCTGATTGAGGAATGTCACTTCCCCATTGGTAAAGACTATCCCGAGGACGAGGATAATGCAGAGCAGGACGATGACGGGCACCTTCATGCCGGAAGGAGTAGGGTACTGCCGGATATCAGTCGGATGTTCTGGGGACGACACCTGAGTAAAAGTTGTGATCACGTAGTACCCGAGTGCCGAGGCCGCGATGAAGAGCAGGACAAGGACTATCAGTACCTCCCAGAGTGAGACCGTGCCGATCTGGAGCAGGATGAAGAGCTTGGAGAAGAAGATCGGGAAGAGAGGCATGCCGGTGATAGCAAGCCCGCCGATGATGATGCCCCAGGCGGCAAGCGGCTGGAGCCGGAAGACGTCCCGGATCTCGTCGGCAGCATCGCTCGAGAGCGGGCTCCGGTACTGGCGGTGGAGGATCCCTGCCGAGAAGAAGAGGGAGGCTTTTGTGAAGGAGTGGGCCATGACGTGGAAGAGGACCCAGAAGATGGCCAGGGGTGTGGCGACCGCGATGCCGAGGAGCAGGATGCCCATGTTCTCCACGCTCGAGAACGCCACCAGTTTCTTGAGGTTCTTCTCGCCCAGCATGGAGACCGCGGCAATGCCGACGGTAAAGAGCCCGAAGAGGGCAATCAGCGGGGCGACCGTGGAGACGGCCGGGGTCTGGTGGACGATGGCAAAGACGCGGATGATACCGTACATCCCCACGTTCAGGAGGACTCCCGAGAGGACGGCGCTGACGGCGGAGGGCGCCTTGGCATGGGCTTCCGGGAGCCAGGTATGGAACGGGAAGATACCGCACTTTGCGGCAAACCCGACAAAGACGAGGGCGAACGCGGCTACCATCATGCCCGCCGGGAACGAGGGGGCCTGCTGGATCAGGGCAGTCCAGTTCAGGGTGCCGCTCCCCGTCGCAGTGCGGGAGATCTCGAAGAGGAAGATCAGCCCGACGAACGAGAAGAGCATCGAGACCGATGCAATGAAGATGTACTTGACGGCAGCGTCGATGTTCTCCCGGGCATAGAGGATCGCGACGAGCATGGCGGAGATGACCGTGGTCAGCTCGGCAAAGATCCAGAAGAGGGCGAGGTTGTCCGAGAAGAACGCAAGGACGATGATGGGGAGGAGGAGGGCCCACGCCGCGTAGAAGAGCCTGAGGCTCCCTTTCCCGAGTTCCCTGCTCTCGAGCAGTCCCTCGACATACCCCCGGGCATAGACCGCGGCGAGGGTGAAGACCACAGCCGTGATCAGCACTTCGTAGATGCCGAGGTGGTCGATGAAGAAATACTGGCTGCGGACAATGAAGGACGATACCGGGATCCCTGACAGGAGGACGAAGCCTGCCAGCACCAGGAACAGGACCCCCTCAAGGATGCAGACTGCATTCATCTGCCGGTGGGTGCGGCTTGCGGCTACCATGACAAGTGCACAGACCGCCGTGAGGACAGATGCTTCCAGGATCATGGTGTCTCCTCCATCTCTTCAAGGAGGTGGAAGCGGTGCAGCCGTTTGTGGTAGTCCTCGAGCGTCGAGTCGATCCCAACCGTCAGGATGGTGGTCAGGAGGACGAGGATGATCAGGTCGATGATGATCAAAAACTCGATGATGAACGGCAGTTCGGTGACGAACATGCCGAAGAGCAGCACCCCGTTCTCCATGGAAAGGTAGCCCAGCACCTTGGTGATGGCACGTTTTCTCGAGAAGGTCACCATCATCCCCATCAGCATCAGGGAGATCCCAAGGACGGCACCGAAGAAGAAGAGGCTCTCCCGAGCTGGTGTCCCCTGCAGGATCCTCGAGAGCGCGATGTAAATGACCAGCATCAGGCCCATCGAGAGGAGGAGCGAGGTCGTCGGGCTCAGGTAATGGAACTCGATGTCCCGCTTGATCCGCACCCGCTCCTGGATGGCAGCGATGAAGTAGGGGATGACCAGTACCTTGGTGACAAACGTGAGGACCGCGATGGCAAGGAGGACGGTCGTCCCTTCGAGCGACCAGAGGGCGAGCGCGATGCAGACGAGCGTCAGAGACTGGAGGGCATAGACGGAGACGACCGAGAGCAGGTTGCGGGTAGAGATGATATAGGCTGCCGTGATGATCACGATGACGAACAGGATCCTGACGATACCCTGGATATAGGCCGGGTCGATCATGCGAACACCTCGATGATGATGATCAGGGTGGAGAAGAAGAATGCCATGGCAAACAGGCTGGGGAGCCGGAAGAACCGCATCTTGGCCATGGAGGATTCGAAGAGCCCGGTGATCCCTGCAAGAACGGAGCCTTTGATGATGAAGAGGACCACTGCTGCAAGGATGCCGGCAGCGGTGACGCTGGTCGCAAGCCCGTACGGGACGACCAGGTTGATGAGGAGCGCCATCAGGAGCGTCAGCTTCACCGCGGACGAGAGCTCCATCAGGGTAAGGTTGCGCCCCGACTGCTCGAGGATCATCCCTTCGTGGATCATAGTCAGTTCCAGGTGCGTCTCCGGGTTGTCGACCGGTATACGGGAAGTCTCGACGATGAGGATGATGAAGAGGGAGATCCCGATCAGGATCAGCGTCGGCGTCGAAAGCGTGCCGGCAGCAGCGGATGCCACAAACATGTCGAAGACGTTGAGTGTCCTGAAGACGAAGACGAGGGCGGCAAAGACGATGATGGTCGTGGGTTCGATGATGGCCGAGATGCTCATCTCCCGCGAACTGCCCATGCCGCCGAAGGAACTCCCCGCGTCGAGCCCGGCGAGGGCCATGAAGAACTTGGCAAGGGCGAGGAGGTAGAGCAGGAGGATGATGTTGCCGATGCCCCCCACCGGTTCAGGGACAAAGACGAGGGGGACGAAGAGGGCGGCGACGAGGACTGCCGCGATGTTCACGATCGGCGTGACACGCATGATGGCCGAGGCGTGGGGGGAGTAAATGACCTCCTTTTTTGCGAGTTTTGCCAGCGTGAAGTAGGTCTGGAAGACTGACGGGCCGTTCCTCCCCTGCGTCCACGCCTTCACCTTTTTGATGAGGCTGACAAAGAGCGGGGAGATCGCGAGCACAAGGAGCGTGTTCACCACGAGGTACAGGACGAACGACAGGTTCATGCAAACCACCCGAGGAAGAGGATGATGGCAATGACCGTGACAAAGACGTACAGGAGGTACGTGTCGAGACAGCCGTTCTGGAGCCTTGAAAGCACAGCCGCGGCCCGGCAGGAGGCCCGCGCCACAGGCAGGTAGAAGTACCTCTTCAAAGACTTTCATGAGCCGGATCTCCGCGGTCCCTTCCCGGAAGATGCAGTTTTGTCCGTCGAAGAATGTCCGCTCGTTCCTGATCCGGGTGCGGTAGATGGTCGAGAAGATGACATCAATAGGTTCCGAAAACCCGTGACCGCTGTATTCCGTGGACGACCGCTGCGAGGGGGTGCCGCATCCCCATGTCTCGGAGATCCTGACCCCGCGGGAAGCCCCGAAGTGCAGGGCCCCGTACGCAAGCGCTGCCATCACGAGGAGGAGGAGGCCGACGAGCAGCATGTCCGGCATGGGGACCGGAAAGCCCGACAGGGAGAAGATCTGGAATGCGAAGAGGCCAAGGAATACACACGCTGCAGCGAGGATCGCGGGTCCGGCGATCATCGCCGCAGGCACTTCCCGGGCTCCGGCACTTTCCGGGGAGCGGGGGAGGGCGAGGAAGATGGAGCCGTAGGCCTTGACAAAACAGGCTGCCGAGAGTGCGCTCGTCAGGGCGAACAGGGAGAGGCAGATGAAGAGCAGCACCTTGAAGAACGGATCGACAAGTGCCACGGACGAGAAGAACGAGATGAAGATGAGGACCTCGCTTGCAAACCCGTTGAGCGGGGGGAGGGCGGCGATCGCGAGGGCCCCGATGAAGAACAGGGCCGAGGTATACGGCATCCGGTGGGCGAGGCCTCCCATCTGCTCGATGTCCCGCGTACGGGTGGCGTGGATAACCGAGCCCGAGGTGAGGAAGAGGAGGCTCTTGAACAGCGCATGGTTCAGGGAATGGAAGAGCGCACCGAGGAGGCTGATCAGGGCGAGCTGGGGGAGGTGGTATTCGGTGAAGATCACAAAGAGCCCGGTGCCGATGAAGATGATCCCGATGTTCTCGATGCTCGAGTAGGCGAGCATCCCTTTGATATCGTGCTCCTTCAGGGAGTAGATCACCCCGAGGACTGCGGAAGCGGTGCCTGCAGCGAGGATCAGGACACCCCACCAAAGGTCCGGGGTGAAGACACCGAGGAGGAACCGGATCAACCCGTAAACCGCAATCTTCAGCATCACGCCCGACATCAGCGCGGAGATCGGCGACGGGCTTGCGGGATGGGCGTACGGGAGCCACTTGTGGAACGGGATGATGCCGCCCTTGATGGAGAACCCCAGAAAGAGGGAGAGGAAAGCCGCCGTAACGAGGGGCGAGGCTGCAGCTCCCAAGGGGGCGATGGCAAACGACCCGGTCTGCTCGTAGAGGGCAATGATGCCGAGGAAGACGAAGAGCGTGGAGAGCTGGGTCATCACGAGATAGAAGATGCCGGCCTTCCGGGTCTCGGGTTCCCGGGTACTCGTACATGACAAGGAAGAACGATGCACCCGCCATCAGCTCCCAGAAGAGGAGGAAGGAGAGCGTCGTGGCCGAGGCGACGACGAGGACCATCGCAAGAATGAAGAGGTTTGTACAGCCGCAGAGGAGGTTCCTCCGCGACTCTCCGGAGAGGTGTTCGGTATATTCATACGAGTAGATCGCCACGCACCCTGAAACGAGCGCGATAACCAGGATGAAGAACGCTGCGAGCCGGTCGACCGTGAACGCGAAGGAGATCCCGGCAACGGGCTGGTAACCAACAAATGCAAGGGTGCCGCCGCCGGCAAGGACGTCCAGCGCGACAAAACCCAGCAGGATTGATGCGCAGAAGGTGCAGGTGAGGGAGAACGTCCGGATGACCCGGCGATCGTGCTGCGCGAAAATCAGGGGAACGACAAAACCCAGGAACAGCAGCGCGAGAGCGATATAAAAGATCTCGGGAATCATCGTATTCCCCCGTTCTCCTGTGGCAGTGAACGCCGGGCGTCCCTCTTTCCATCCCTAATGCAGTACCCCGCCACCATCTGTCTCCCTTCAGGTATTTTCCGTTGCAGGGACTGCCCCTGCATCACGTTTCATCGGCAGGACATCGAGCCCCCCGAGGTTGCCGAGCGCAAAACTGAACCGCTCACGGATGGACTTCGGGAGCTCGGCCTCGCGGATAGGGTGGAACCCGAGGCTCCCGTAAAAGTCCACGAGTTCAAGTTTCGAGTGCATGTAGAGGGTGTCGTTCTTCCCGCATTCCCCGACAAGTAGTGCCATAACCGAGCGGGCAAACCCCTGCCGCCGGTATTCGTCGAGCACATACACCGCGTCCACTTCGAGCCCGTCGGGGTGCCGGGCACAGCGGGCCACCCCGATGAGCTTGGTCCCGGCGAACGCTGCAAAGAGGCGGTCGTTCCGGTGGTCTGCTTTCTGCTGGTGGTAATGGATCCAGAGTTCGCGTTCAGCCCTAGCCATCTCCTCCTCCGAGAGCTCCCTGACTTCGGCTGAACCGACGACCCCGAGGGGGGCAGGGACAGCACCACCGTCAAAGAACGCCTTCCCGATCCGGTGGAGGAAGTGCGGGCGGAAGGTAACAAAGCCCCCGCTCTCCTCTCCCGCCAGCGCGTAGAGCGTGAGGAGCGTCTGGTCCTCGTTGAACGGTTCAGAATCGGCATATGCCGACAGGGCCGGCATCCGGCACCTCCTTTCTTCCGGAGAGGATGAAGTGAGAATCACAACGGGTTGTATACATCGGGATCATCAGGAGATAGTTTTCTGAAAACGATTTACACCGGTTATTTCTCCCCCCATATATAACTGGTGCTGCATTTTACTGCGGGGGGGCGTATTTTTCCCGGGTCACGAGCGAGCCGGTTCCCTGTTTGGGTAAATCACCGGGAAGGCACAGCGGAATATCTGCTGGTTCGTAAAACGGTGGATTCCGGAAATTTCCCGTTATACGCGTTTCAAAGAGATACATAATTGAAAAAAACTTTGGAGAAATCATCGATATTCGTTGTAGATGTAGTGGGGGAGACCGCTCTTCCCGAAGGAAAGAACAGGCTTCCTCATAACCACCTGAAATGATAAGCTGATTTATTGAAAAATAGGTTTTCTCCAGAGCCGAAAAAAGGAAAAACCGGTTTAAAGTTCCTTCTCGATCTCTTTTTTGATCCGGTCCAGGGAGATCCTCCCGATCTTCGTCACCCGACCGTTGACCAGGACCATGGGGATGGGGGGGTATTCTTTTTCGATGATCATGCGGATGTAACCGGGAGCACCGTCGTCAATCAGGGTGAGTTTCACTTCGACGCGGTCACCATAGGTTTCCGTGAGGACTTTTTTCAGCTCGCTGAAAGCATCGACAAGTTTTCCCGAGTGGTAGCAGCCCGACAGGCCACACGTGCGGTCCTCATCACAGGGAAAGGGGGAGCATTCAGAGGTCTTCAGGCCGACGATCTCGACCCGGACGGTTCCTGCCATACCAGGTACTGTTGATCCGGGCACTATTTAGTGTTCGTCATCGGGGCTCTCCCCGGGAAAAAGGGGTGAAAATTCCGGTAATTCAGATGAAGCGTTCGAACCGGTCTTTCGTAACCTTGCAGATCGGGCATACGTCCGGAGGCTGTTCCCGGGCGCAGAGGTAGCCGCAGACTTTGCAGCGCCACACAGGAAACGCGAGCACCGGCAGCGGTGTTGCCGTGGCAGTCCGGGCTGTCCCGACGATGAGGCGCCGGCTGCGGGGGGGGCGGCGTTCAGGCACGGGGAAGACCAGCTGTTCTCCTGCCTTGATTGGATTATTGACATACAGGGAACAATAACACGCACCGTACTCGGTGATATCCGGGTCCCGGTAATAGCAGGGACAGATGATATCCAGATCTTCAGCACGTTTGCCGGATGCGAGCCGGCAGGGGCACGAGCGGTAACCGTAGCGCTGTTCGTTCTTCATCAGGCCGCGGACCAGATTTTTCGTGAACTCGATATCCGGGTTCAGGTGGTAACCACCGGCTTCTGCTTCCCGGTTCAGTGCCTGGTAGAATTTCTCCACTTCGGTCTCCAGCACTCCTTCGAAGATCATAACCCGAGTGCCTCCCTGATCTCCTTCTCCCGGAAACCGACAATGGATTTCCGATCGTTGATGACCAGCGTGGGAAACGAACCGTGCGGGTTCCATCTCTCGACGATATCCATCGCATTGTCCTGCTCGGCGCCTTCCAGCAGGTCAACATAGATAAAATCAAACGCGATTCCGGTGGTCCGGAGGAGCTGCTTGGTTTTTTCGCACCAGCCACAGGTGCTGAGGGCATAGAGCACGACTTTTCCTACGTTCTTCCCGTTCACATGTTCACCTGTCATGGAAAATCACTGCCTGGAACACGTTTTTATAAAAGGAAATTGCGATGGATACTATATAAAAATGGGCATCCAGGAGGTATTCTTTAAAAATAACCGGTTTTTATCATGCGTTAAGGAAGCGGAAGGAGATACCGCCCTTTTTTGCAGGGTAATTTTTTTTCATGCGGGTAAAGAATCCGGACGTATCCACCGTCCCCAAAAAGAAAGAGAGATTATTTTGAGTGCATGATCACGTTGACATCCTCGAGCAGGGCCTGGAGGTCCTCCTCGTGCTCCACCTCCTGTGAAAGGATGGTGAGGAGCATGTTGTACGTGACCGGGTCCTTGTCCTTTGTCTTCTTCATGAAAGCATTGTACGTCTTGATGGCGCACTGCTCCCCCTTGATGTTCTGCTCGAGCACCCTGACGATGAACGGGTCATCGGGGGCCTCGTACCCACAGTTGGTGAGTTTGTACCAGTCCTGCGGCTTCGTGACCGGGGTCCCTCCGAGCTGGATGATCCTTGTCGTGAGAAGGGTCGCGTGGGCGAGTTCCTCGGTTGCGTGAAGGGTCAGCTCGGCGATAACGGCCTCCTTGCCCGGCCCGCGGACGACTTTGGAGCCGATCCAGTATTGGTAATACGCAAGCCATTCATCGGAAAATGCCTTGTTGAGGAGCCTCAGCAGTTCCGCAACATCGGTCCCTACAATCTTCCTGCCTTGTGTTCCAATTCTGTTCACCGTCAACCGGGTTGACGTTATCATTGAATATCAGCACGTAATCTTCTTATTCGTATCTTTTCAGACAGACGCGGGTTCCGGCAGTGCCTGTTTCAGGTATCTGCGGCGTGAGCATGCAGCGCGGGCCATACCTATGGAAACGGGGCGCTGGTAATTGCACTATCGTTAATAACTATTCCCGCACATACCATATGGAAATCATGAAGGCAGTTCTGGGTCTGGAAGACGGGCAATTTGTCGTCGGGGAAGGTTTCGGTGTCGAGGAGGAATGCGCCGGCGAGCTCGTGTTCAACACGCAGATGACCGGTTACATGGAATCGCTCACCGACCCGAGTTATTTCGGCCAGATCCTGATGTTCACGTTCCCGCTCATCGGGAACTACGGGGTCGACCCGAAGAACTTCCAGAACCCGAAGGTCTGTGCACTCGGGTGCATAACCAAAGAGATCTGCGAGAAACCCGCTGCCCTGCCTTCCATCAGGTCCTTTTTTGAAGAGAACCGCCTTCTCGGCATGACCGGGGTCGACACCCGGGCCCTGACCATCAAGACCCGCGTCCACGGTACGATGCGGGCCGCACTCGTCGTAGGCAGTGACGATGGCGCCTCTGCCGTACAGCTTGCCCGCCGCACGCCCACGATCTGCGACATCGTCCCGATCCCCGAGGTCTCCTGCCGGGAACCCTACCACGTGAAGGGGTGCGGGAAAAGGATCGCCGTCATCGACCTCGGGATCAAGAAGAACATGCTGGTCAGCCTCTCGAAGCGGGGCGGGGATCTCCATGTCTTCCCGTACAACGCCACGGCCGACCAGGTCCTTGCCTGCAGGCCCGATGCCCTGTTCGTCAGCAACGGGCCCGGGGACCCCAAGCAGGCAACGGATGCTATCCGCTGCATGAAGGACCTGATTGGGCAGATGCCGGTCTTCGGGATCTGCATGGGCAACCAGGTCGCGGCGCTTGCGCTTGGCGGGGATACCTACAAGCTCAAGTTCGGGCACCGGGGCGCAAACCAGCCGGTACGGTTCAAAGACGGGCGGATCTTCATCACCACCCAGAACCACGGGTTTGCCGTGGATGCGCAGTCCCTTCCCGAAGGGACGAACGTGACCTACACCAACGTGAACGACGGGACCGTGGAAGGGTTCGAGAACGAGGATCTCTGCCTGACGACCGTCCAGTTCCACCCGGAGGCCCACGGGGGACCCCGCGACACGGAGGAGCACTTCTTCGACGGGCTCTTCAGGAGGATTGCGTAAATGCCCCGCAGGACCGATATCAGGAAAGTCCTCCTGATCGGGTCGGGGCCCATCCAGATCGGGCAGGCTGCCGAGTTCGACTTCTCCGGCTCCCAGGCGTGCCGGGCGCTCCGGGAAGAGGGGGTGAAAGTCGTGCTCGTCAACTCGAACCCGGCCACCATCATGACCGACCCGGAGATGGCAGACGAGGTCTACATCGAGCCGCTCCGGGCCGATTTCATCGCCAAGATCATCGAGAAGGAGCGGCCGGATGGCATTCTCTCGGGCATGGGCGGTCAGACCGGCCTTAACCTCACCGCGGAACTCGCCGAAATGGGTGCCCTGAAAGGCGTCGAGATCCTCGGCACTCCCCTCGAGGCAATCTACAAGGGGGAGGACCGCCAGAAATTCCGCGACCTCATGGAGGCAATCGGCGAGCCGGTGCCGAAGAGCACGGTCATCAATTCTCTCAGCCAGGTGGACGAGGCGATCAGGGAGATCGGCCTCCCGGCCGTAGTGCGACCTGCCTATACCCTCGGTGGAGCGGGGGGCGGGATCGGGAAGACCCGCGAAGAACTGATCAGGATCATCGAGCTCGGGCTCTCCCGGTCCCGTATCCACCAGGTGCTCATTGAAGAGAGCGTCATGGGCTGGAAAGAGATCGAGTTCGAAGTGATGCGTGATGCCGCCGATACCTGCATCATCGTATGCGGTATGGAAAATGTTGACCCGATGGGCATTCACACGGGCGAGAGCGTTGTCGTTGCCCCTATCCTCACCCTGCGCGACGACGAGTTCCAGATGATGCGCAGCGCGGCGATCCGCATCATCAGGGCTTTGGACGTTCAGGGCGGCTGCAACGTCCAGTTCGCATTCCTGGATGGCGACTACCGGGTGATCGAAGTCAACCCGAGAGTCTCGCGGTCTTCGGCACTCGCTTCAAAAGCAACGGGGTACCCTATTGCCCGAGTGGCAGCAAAGATTGCGATCGGCCTGCGTCTCGACGAGATCACCAACACGGTGACCGGGTGCACACCCGCGTCCTTTGAACCCACTATCGATTACATCGTGGTTAAGGTTCCCCGCTGGCCGTTCGACAAGTTCAAGGGTGCCGACAGGACCCTCACGACATCCATGAAGAGTACCGGGGAAGTGATGGCCATCGGGCGGACACTCGAGGAGGCGTTCATGAAGGCAAAACGCTCCCTTGACACGGATGTGCGGACCCACACGAGCCAAAGCGAGGTCCGGATGATCCTCTCCCGCCCGACCGATGAGCGGTTCCACTGCCTGTTCGATGCGTTCCGGCTGGGATTCACTCTCGAAGAGACAGCGCTGCTCACCTCGATCACGCCGTTCTTCCTGGAAAAGATCAAAAATATCGTTGACCTTGAAAAGCACCTTGCGGCCCGGTGCGGCCCTGCCGACATTCTTGCCGCAAAAAAATACGGGTTCTCGAACGCGGAGATCGCAAAGATCTCCGGGAGACCTGCCGGGGAGATCGAGCAGGCCGCAGGACTCCCGTCCTACAAGATGGTCGACACCTGCGCTGCCGAGTTCCCGGCAAGCACCCCGTATTTCTACTCGACCCAGGAACCGGTCTGCGAAATTGTCCCGAGCACCAGCCAGAAAGTCCTCATTCTCGGCTCCGGCCCGATCCGTATCGGCCAGGGAATCGAGTTCGATTACTGCACGGTCCACGCGGTCCAGGCGCTGCGGGACGAGGGTGTCGAGGTCCACATCGTCAACAACAACCCGGAGACCGTCTCCACGGACTTCGATACCTCCGACCGCCTCTTCTTCGAACCCATGCAGCTCGAGGACGTCTCAAACATCCTCCTGAAAGACCATTACTACGGCGTGATGGTGCAGTTCGGCGGGCAGAATGCCGTGAACCTCGCCGTCCCCATCGAGAACGAGATCGCACGCCTCGGCCTTAAAACCCGCATTCTCGGGACGAGCCCTGATGCCATGGATATCGCAGAGGACCGGGACCGGTTCAGCATGCTCCTGACGAAACTCAACATTCCCAGCCCAGCGAACAGTTCCGCCTATTCCGAGAGCGAGGCCCGGGCGATGGCAGAAAAGATCGGGTATCCGGTCCTTGTCAGGCCGTCCTATGTCCTCGGTGGCAGGGCGATGGAGATCGTCCACGATGAACGCGAGCTCGAAACTTACATGAAGGAGGCAGTCAGGGTGAGCAGGAACCACCCGGTCCTCATCGATTCCTATCTCCAGAACGCCATCGAGCTTGACGTGGATGCAGTCTGCGACGGCGAAGAGGTCCTGATCGGCGGTATCATGGAACACATCGAGCAGGCCGGGATCCACTCCGGCGATTCCGCCTGCGTGATCCCGACTCAGTCCCTGCCACCCGCGGTCGTGGATACCGTACGGGAATATACCCGGAAGATAGCACTGGGACTGGGGGTGATCGGTCTCGTGAACCTCCAGCTTGCGGTCAAGGACAGTGTCGTGTACGTCCTTGAGGCAAATCCCCGTGCCAGCAGGACGGTCCCGTTCGTCTCCAAGGCAACGGGGATCCCCGTTGCAAAGATTGCAGCAAAGGTCATGGTCGGGAAAAAACTGAAGGACCTCGGGTATAAGGAGCGGGAGATCCGCCACGTCGCGGTCAAGGAAGTGCTGCTCCCCTTCAACAAGCTTGCGGGAGTCGACACCGTTCTTGGCCCCGAGATGAAGAGCACCGGAGAAGTTATGGGGATCGATTACGACTTCGGCCTTGCCTTTTACAAGGCCTGCATCTCTGCCGACAACGAACTGCCGCTCAAGGGAAATATCTTCATCTCCGTGAATATCGAGCAGAAAGACGAGGCGATACCGATCGCACGCCAGCTGCGGGATCTCGACCTCACCCTCTACGGTACGGAGGGCACGGTTGATTACCTGCACGACGCCGGGGTCGAATCAAACCTTGTCAGGAAAGTCCAGGAGGGGTCACCCAACGTCCTGGACATGATGCGACACGGGGAGATCCGGCTCATCATCAATACCCCGCAGGACCGGCAGTCCCGGCAGGACCATTACCAGATCATGCGTGCGGCAGTAGACTACCAGATCCCGTATATCACCACGCTCCAGGCAGCGCGGGCGGCGGCGCTTGCCATTGATGCCATCAAGCGGGAGAAAGTCACGCTTGAACCGATCAGCCATTATCTTAAGTAATGCCGGCGTGAACCATACCGGTCTTTCCTTTTATCATGGATCGGGAACCGTGCCGCCAGTTCGGTCCGGCCGGGAGTATTCTGCCGGATAATTGAATATCCTTATATACCGAAATAACAAAAAAAGATGCATGAAGAAATTTCTTGTTGTTCTTGCGATCCTGTTCACCGGGATTCTGCTCGCGGGATGCACCTCGCAGCCCGCAACACCCGTAGCAACCCCCACTGCCACACCGGTCATGACACCAGTCATGACAACTGTGCCCCCGACACCGGTCCCGACAACGGTAGCCCCCGTTGTTAATATGACGGTTAATATGACTGCCAATGTAACCGCCACACCAACCCCGGCGCCGACCCCTGTCCCATCCGTCACGATCACCTTCGGCCAGGCAGGGACCATCATTCCCGGGACCTCCGTCACTATCAAGGCCGGCAGCAATGTAGTCTTTGTCAACAACGATCCCTTCAAACCCCACGGCATTCAGGCAACCGCATTCCAGTCCGGGAAATACTTTGGCAGCATGAACGCCCTCTTGATCCCCTTTGGAACACCCCTTACGGTTACCTTCCCCGTCGCCGGTTCATTCGGCTACACAACAACATTCCAGCCATTAATGCAGGGAGTCATCACCGTCACCACGTAAACCCGCTACAATAAATGTTCAGGACAAAAACCTGGACAACTATTTTTTTTCGTTCCTGTTTCCGGTTTCAGCCGGTCACGCTCTACTTTAGCGAACACTGCTGCGCCCTCCAACATATATGCTGAGAAAGCCTACCAGTACAGCATTATCACCCGGAAGGGGAATCCATCATGGGAAAAGGCACCATAGTTCTTGCATATTCCGGGGGGCTTGACACCTCCATCTGCATCCCGCTCCTCAAGGAGCGCTACGAGTACGATCGCGTGGTCACGGTTGCCGTACATGTCGGCCAGCGGGACGAAGAGATTGAGGTTGCAACCAGAAAAGGCAGAAAGATGGCCGACCGCCATTATACCATCGATGTACGGGAACGGTTTGTCAGGGAGCATATCTTCCCGGCGATAAAGGCGAACGGTTCATACGAGGGCTACCCCATGGGTACTTCCCTTGCCCGCCCGCTCATAGCAGAAGAAGTGGTGAAGATCGCCCGGAAGGAAGGAGCAACGGCCATAGGCCACGGGTGCACGGGCAAGGGCAACGACCAGCTCCGGTTCGATTTCATCATCCGCAGCGCCGGGCTCGAAGTCGTGGCCCCCATACGTGAACTGAACCTCACCCGGGACTGGGAGATTGAGTATGCCCAGCAGCATGACATCCCCGTCCCCGTCAAAAAAGAGAAGCCGTGGAGCATGGACGAGAACTGCTGGAGCCGGAGCATCGAGGGAGGGCGCCTCGAAGACCCCGCATTCCACCCCCCCGAAGAGATCTATCTCTGGACTGCCTCGCCCCAGGACGCCCCGGATAAACCGGCGAAGATCACGCTTACTTTCCAGGGCGGCGTCCCGGTGGCGCTGAACGGGAAGAAACTCGGGGGCTACGACCTGATCCAGAAGCTTAACGCCCTTGCAGGGAAGCACGGCATCGGCCGCAATGACCTGATCGAAGACCGGATCCTCGGCCTCAAGGCGCGGGAGAACTACGAGCACCCGGCAGCCACGGTCATCCTCCTGGCCCACCGCGACCTCGAGGGGCTGGTACTTACCCGGCAGGAACTCGCCTTCAAGAGAATGGTCGATGACACGTGGTCCGAACTCGCCTACAAGGGGCTCGTGTACGAACCGCTTTATACGGCACTGAATGCGTTTATTGATACCACGCAGGAGCGGGTAAACGGTACGGTTGACCTTGAACTGTACAAGGGGAGTGCCCGGGTGCTCGGCAGGAGCTCTCCTGACGCAATCTATTCCAGCGACCTCGTCTCATTCGACAGTGCGTCTATAGACCAGTGCCATGCGATAGGCGTCTCCAACTACTTCGGCATCCAGGGACGTATGGTCAGGCAGATGCAGATGAAGAGAAAGTCAAGGAAAAAATAATTATTTTCCCTCTTCTTCGTAAAAATATTCTTTTCCTGAAGATTTGAGTGATCCGTGGTTCAGGGCGAATGAGAATTCTTCCGACTATTTTTATTAGAAAAAAATATCACGCATGAATGATGACGGAGGGGACAGTGCCTGTCCCCTCGAAGATTTCCGCTGGAAATCTTCTGCGCACCACACCAGCCTTCAGGCTGGTATGTCGCCCGACCTTCCCTGCGCTCAGGGATAGTGCTGTATTACTTTCCCGAGGAGTATGCATTCGTGGGATTATCCCCAACGGGATGCCAGCCGTGACCCGATAGTCAGGGCGGGCTGAAGAAAATTCTCTGACAGAGAATTTTCAACTTAACCCAGCGGCGGTTCAACTTCCTTGCCCCGCCGTGCCTCATCTTTTACAAGATTCAGCAAGAGGAAGTTTTTCCAAACTTCCTCTGCTTCATCCGTACAGGATGAAGCAAGTCGAAGAATCCTTGCGGATTCTTCTCCAGTCAATCCTCGCTGGCGCGACGATTGACTCCTCGGAGAGGCCCTGAGGCGGGGAACCCTCATAATGTTTAATTAGTAATTTTTCCCGTCCTCACCCAGTCTTGCTCAGGTCTTAACCAGTCACCCGGGCAATCCCTTTTTCTGCACGCTCCGGCCCGCAGGTGCTGCAACCCTCTTCTTTGCATACGCGAGGGCGTTGAGGGCCCGCCTGTCCCCGGAACCCAGGGAGACTGCACGCTCAAGGGAATCGACCGCTTCACGGTCACGGTTCAGCTGGAGGAGGATAACTCCCCGGTTCAGCCAGCTGCCGGCAATTCCCGGGTTGAGGGCCAGTGCATGATCGAAATCCGCAAGCGCGGATGGCAGGTCATGGAGTTTTTTATGGACTAGCCCCCGGATATTCCATGTCTTGTAGTTCTCCGGATCGGATGCAAGGGCATGGCCGAGCGAGACGAGGGACTCTTCGTACCTCCCGAGTTTATGGAGCGCGAGCCCCCTGAGAACCCACGACCGGGCGGTCCCGGCATCGAGCGCAAGGGCCCGGTCGACAGCACCAACAGCTTCCTCGTAATGGTAACCGCGGTAGAGGGTCACCCCCTTCTCGTACCAGGACCGGGCATCGCCCTGTCCGGGGGCACGGCTCCGGGCATCATCGGCGGATACGGGATGGTAGGTACGGGAGAGATAGAGGACGCCGCCGAACGGGTACTGGACAAGGTACAGTTTCGTATCGATCGCCCGCGCCTTGTCCAGGGCCGCTTGTGCTTCGCGGCCCTGTTTCAGGTTGGCATGGGCAAATCCTTTCACGTACCAGCTCACTGCATCGTTCTGACGGATGGAGAGTGCAATCCCGATGGCCTGCAGGGCTTCTTTCCACGCTCCCGTCCGGACAAGTTCCGAGGACTTGTTGAACCATGCCGTCATGAGACCGCGGTCAAACGAGATCGCCCGGTCGTACGACTCCGCGGCTTCGGCATGCCGGCCGAGCCTGCGGAATGCTACCCCGCGGTTGAACCAGGCCGAAGCCATCTTCGGGGCGATCGAAAGCGCCCGGTTGAACGCAGCAAGCGCCATCTCGTACTTCCCCTGTAACCCGAAAACGATTCCCTTGTTGAACCAGGTGGCTGCCGAATTCTGGTCGATTGCAAGTGCCCGGTCACAGGACTCGAGCGCCTTGCTGTATTCCCCGAGATACACATGCACCAGCGCTTTATTGTACCATGCGGCAGCCAGATCCGGATTTTTCAGGACCGCCATTTCGTAGGCGCGGAGGGCATCCTCGTACCGCCCGAGGCTGTCGAGGGAAACTCCTTTGTTGTACCAGAGCAGGGTCGAGTCGGGGGCAAGGCCAAGTTCCTTCTCATATTCCTGCAGGGACTCTTCATACCTTCCGGACCGCGAGAGCCCGTAGGCATGGCTCGACCAGACCTCACTCACGTTGGGGTCAATGGGCAGCGAGCGCCCGAAAGCCCTGATCTCGTCCTGGTCCCGGACGATGAAATGGATGAGATCGTCCTGGGTGTACCATACGAGGGCTATATTCGGGTTGAATGCGAGGGCCTGGCCAAACGCGTGGAATGCCTCGTCCGTTCTGCCGGATAACCCGAGCGCGACTCCCTGGAGGTACCAGGACTTGGCGTCCTGTCCGTCGACCCGTATCGCATGTTCCAGGTCCCCGAGAGCGGTATCGTACCGTCTGCAGACGATCATTCCCTGGGCCCTGCCGGCCAGGGCAGTGACATTATCGGGATCGAGGGCCAGCACCTTCTCAAAGGTCCCGATCGATTCGTCGATCCTCCCCAGTTCCATCAGGACCGCTGCCCTTCCGTTCAGGGAATGGGTGTGCCCGGCATCGAGGGCCAGCGCCTTCTCAAACGAGGCGAGTGCCTCCCCGTACTGGTCCAGTTCGAAGTATGCGTTGGCTTTCCCCGTCCACGAGTTCACCTCGTCGGTGCCATAGCCCAGCGACCGGTCATAGGCATCGATGGCCTCCCGGTAATGTTCAAGGGCGGCGTAGGACCGGGCTTTTCCCGCCCATGCAAGGGTATGGGAGGGGGCGATCCGGAGCACGCGGTCGAACGAGAGGATGGCTTCCTCGTCATGTTTCAGGATATGGAAGGCAATTCCCCGGTTGTACCAGGTGATCTCGTCATTTTCATTCAGGGCGATCGCCCGGTCGAATGCCTGGACGCACGGCTCGTACTGGCCGAGATAAGCGAGCGCAAGCCCCCTGCCGATCCACGCACCTGCGTTTCCGGGGTCCAGCGCCAGCGAGTGCTCAAACGAGAGGAGGGCCTCCCCGTGTTTTCCCTGCGCTGAAAACGAGAGCCCGGACAGGTAGGCCTCCAGCGCATCGTTCATAAGGAGCATCTCTCTTGTCATATCAGATGAAGGTTTTCACACCCCGTGCCATCTCCGGACAAATAGAAAATTATAAGGAGACAAAAACGAAGAATCGGAGTATATGTGCGCCAATTTTTTTTCCCGCTTCATAAAACCCAAACCGCATATCGTTGAAAGCCCTCCTCCGCCTTCCATCATCCATGGCGCCGGGATGCAGATCCCCGAATACAAGAACAAACCCTATTTTATTGTGGCTTCAGTGGAGATGGGAAACACCACGACGAAGTGTATCCTCACCGGGGTAAATCTCGAAACCGGTATGTCCTATGTCATCAACAAGACGGTGAGCATGAGCCGGGACATCCGCCCCCCGAAACCCGGCGAGACGATCTTCGGCGCAACACTCGACGGGACCGAGCTGACGCGGGAGGCGGTAACCGATCTCGTCAGGGATACGTTGCTCCAGTGCCACAAAGAGGCGCACCTTGACGTCGTAAAGGAACTTGACTTTGTTGTCCGGAGCACCGGCGTCGTTGCCGAGATGGAGTCCCCGGACCAGGTGGGTGACTTTGTGATCGCCCTTGCCAACGGGTGCCTCATTGCCGGTGTGCCCCCCCGTAAAATGACGCCCCCGATGTCGAAGGAGAACCAGTCGCAGAAACTCCAGCCGTTCAGCTTTGCCGACAAGGTGGTCTTTATCGGCGCCGTGGCGGGAGTGATCCCCCCCTCGGCTCCACGGGCGTCGAGATGGTGGCAAACGAGATGGAGGGCGAGCTCGCGATGGCAGGGATCAAGGAAGGGGCGAAATGGACACCGGTCGATTTCCGCAACCCCTGCGTCACGATCGATTTTGGCACGACGCTGGACGGCCGGATCACGAGCGATGTGCCTCCTGACGCTCCCAACCCGTTCGCAAAGACCGTCGGGAATTTCTGCGGGCTTGCAGGTGCGATACCTGACGCAATTGTCCGGGGAACCGGGCTCGTGGACGGGCGGACGGGGACAGCACTCGATATCTTCGGCGAACATTCCGTGAGCGGCGGGCTCTTCCGCGGCGGCAACCGGAACGTCGTGGACGAGTACGTGGAACGCTGCCATAAGCATATCGATATCTGCATTGTACCCCGGAGCGTGACCGGTTCGGCCGGGTGCCGGTCAATGCACGGATTGCCAAGGAATCAGGGATCGCAATGATCGGGTGTGACTGCGGGGTGAACAGCAGCGAACTTGACAAACTTGTCGCAATCGGGTCGGAGATCCATAAAAGATACAACCTTGCGACCCTTAATGAAGTGGTTGACCGTGTCTGTGCGAAGATGGCACTCCGGTTAATTGATGTAGCGGTCGAACAGCATATCGTGCTGAGGAACTCTTCGATCGGGTTTACCGGCAGGGCAGCGATCTCGGGCCGGAAGCCCGACTATATCCTCGAGGGGATCACCGGGCGCAAGCTCTTTGACGACCCTGTCGACCACATAGTTTTCGTAGACGACGGGCTTGCCCGGGGCGCGGCGCTCATGGGACGGTGCATGAACTCGCTCGGGAAGCCCAAAAACCCGATTGGGGGCGTACGCGGGGGCCCATGTATTATGAGCCGGCGGATCAAGATAGGTAAATGAGTCAGGTGTAAGAAGATGGCAGAGGAAGAACAGCTCTTTGATATCGTTATCCCTCCCGGGGTGCCCCAGAAGATGATCATTGACGTGACCAAGAAGTTCGATGTCAAGGTCGTCGATCGCAAGGAAAAGATCAAGTTTGCCAACATGGAAGGCGACGAGCGGGAACTGCTGGCGTTCCGGGGAAAACGGGATGTGATGGAGCAGGTCGAAAAATACCTGATCGACCGGCTGAAAACCTTCGTGGAAGAGAAGTAAGATTTTTTGCCCTGTGTTCATAGAAGGGTATATTTTTCCATCATGTTCGTTGATGGATATAAATGACCCAAACACCGGTTGTTTTTCGTTGCCCTCCGGATATATTTCATCCACTTCAACCGTGCTGAAAAAGATCCCCAGGACATCCTTAAACCTCGTTTCCGTTCCGGACCGGTTCAGGATGAGATATTCTGACTACTCTGATGTAATTTTCTTTGCCGGAGGATAGTTAACATGGGACAATTCCCTTGCGTCCCGGATACGTCTCTTCATTATATCAGGTATTTTTTAAACCCTTTGTAACCATGTCCGGTTTATCCCGGTTTCATCTTCCCGGTTGGAAGGTATATCATTACCATGAAACTGACATAATACATAATACCAATTTACCCGGTTAAAACAAACTGTTGCAAATACCGCAGATTCAGGCGAATGTAATGAATTCCACCGTCAACCGGATTGTCCAGATACTGCTCCGGAATAAAGAACTCTTTTTTTTATTTATTTTAACGTGCGTTTTCTTTTTACCAGTTTTTATCCACTATGACCAGATGATCTACCCCCCGGGGAATGTGGTTGGCAATGATGTAACTGCACTGGGTTCTTTCTGGAGATCTTTTTTTGCTACCAGTGTCCGGAACGGTACGGGCATTCCCTTCTGGAATCCCTTTGTATTTTCCGGTACGCCGTTTATTGGTGATCCCCAATCCCAAATGTTCTATCCTTTTGTCTGGGCATCCCTCATCTTCAATTCCGATTTCCTTTTTGGCTGGTGGTTTGTTGTTGATGTTTTTCTGATTGGCGCATTTACGTTTTTGTTTGCCCGCACTCTCGCTATGAGTAAATATGCCGCTCTCTTTTCGGCGATAGCATTCATGTTCAGCGCAACGATCGTATTGCGGGTCTACGCCGGACATCTTTCTATTCTGGATGCGCTTGTATGGTTCCCGCTGATCTTATTGTTTTATGAACGGTCCTTCACGCACAACCGCATCCTCAACGGGCTGGGAGCCGGGATTGCAATGGCGTTGATGGTTCTTAGCGGCATGGTCCAGATCGCATTGTACGCTATGTTTGTTTGTTTTGTGTACCTCATCGCCCGTACCTTTTTTTTCACTACTATACCTACCTTTAAAGACAAAATAAAGCATCTTGCGATTGTTGTGGTTTTATCCGTTCTTCTCTGTACGGCTGTGTCCGCAATCCAGGTTCTGCCATCGTGGGAATATTCACAATTTTCAAACCGGGATGTTGGTGTGGATTATCAGTTCTCAACTGCGCTGTCGTTGCCGATCTCTGCTCTGGAAACCCTAATTGTTCCGGATGCTTTTGGTAATCCACTGGGACCTTTAACCCATAATTTCGTAAGTCCCCCGGTGAGTTATTGGGAATTCGGCTGCTATCTTGGAATTCTTCCGTTACTATTGGTAGCATTGGCGCTTGTTTTTCATCGGACACGATACGTATTTTTATTCTCTTTCCTTGCGCTTTTTTCCCTGATATTTTCATTTGGGGCATATTTCCCGTTATACCGGATATTTTATGATTTAATTCCCGGTTTCTCCATGTTCCGGGTCCCGGCACGTATGTTATTTGTTTTCGCATTTTCACTGGCAGTTATTGCAGGATTTGGAATTGATGCTATTTTTGACAGACGTATCTCCGTGAAACAAACGTTTGGATCCTTTTTCAGCAATTGTATTTATTACTCAGTCTGTGTGTGCGTTGCGGCAGCATCTGGGCTTATACTTTTAGTTTCGGTATTGACTCGTTCATTAGGTACCATTTATCTCATACCTGCCTTTTTGGGATGGATTGCATTTGTTGCGGTATTCTGCATCGCCCCTGCAGCACTGAAAAACGATATACCTGTCAAATCGCAGATAAATATCCTAAAAATCGTGCTGATCTCTATTCTGATTCTGGATCTCTTTTCATTTGGCACGCGATTCATCGATACAAAACCTCCTTCTGAAGTGTTCAAAAACCCGGATTTTATATCCGTGATCAAAAATGAGACGGATCCCTATTTCCGGATTTACGATGAAACGGGTCTCCTGAATCAGGATATTGCCTACAGGAACAACCTTTTCCTGATCAATGGTTACGCCCCGACCTGGCTGAAAGATTACCGGACATTTTTCATCCAATCGCAACCGGATCTTCCTGATGCCGGACCGGAATCGTGGAACCAGGGTGCGCTGATTAAAAATTTTGGCATTTTGCGATTCCTGAATGTCCGTTATATCGTCACGAACAGACACTATGACACTGACCTTGGTATCCCGGGACTTCAATGCGTTTATGATAATGACTCGATCCTTGTGTACCGGCTCAACGTCACCTATCCCCGGGTGTATCTTATACCCGTATCAGAGTTTGGCAATGATACCCCCCTTTTGGTGCAGCCAGCGCAGATCGATCACAATTCGCCCAATTCAATTGCGGTAAATGTCACGACATTGAATCCGGAATATCTCATACTCAGCGAGATATATTATCCCGGATGGACGGCACGAGATAATTCCAACCTATCAGAAATTTTACGCTATCACGGCGTGTTCCGGGCCGTATATCTGGAACCGGGAAAGCACTTGGTATCGTTCAACTACTTCCCAAAAATACTCTCGATCTAACTGCATTATATTTTTGGGCATGATATCTTTTCCAGTTCTCCCTCCTAATTTCCTTTATGTCAGGCAACCAGCAATCACTGAAAACGAGACGCTGGTCTCCGTCCGCACGCCTTATTTCTTGAGCAATCTGACCAGCAGAGCCTTCTGGGCGTGGAGGCGGTTCTCGGCTTCGTCCCAGACCAGGCTCTGCCCGCCTTCCATCACCTCATCGGTGATCTCCTCGCCCCGGTGGGCGGGCAGGCAGTGGAGGACCCGGGCATCGGGTGAGGCGCGCTTCATGAGCGGCGTGTCAACGGTATAATCTCTGAATATCTTCATCCGCTCTTCCTTCTCTTCCTCGTCGCCCATGGAGATCCACGTATCCGTGACGATGACCTCCGCGTCCTTCACGGCAGCTTCCGGCTCGCGGACGAGGGTCACCCTCCCGCCGAGCGAACGGGCCTTCGCTACGAACTCCCCGGCAGGCTCAAAGCCTTCCGGTGTCGCAACCGTGACATCAAGACCAGTGAGCACCGTCGATAGGATGAGGGAATTGCAGACATTGTTCCCATCCCCGACCCAGGCGACTTTCAGGTCCTGCGTGGAGCCGAAATGCTCCTGCATGGTCATGATGTCGGCGAGGAGCTGGCAGGGGTGTTCCATGTCGGAGAGCCCGTTGATGACCGGGATCGTTGCATGCTTTGCATATTCCTCGATGGTGCTGTGACTGTACGCCCGGATCATCATGCCCGAGACGTACCGCGACGCCGCCCGTGCGGTGTCACGGATCTCCTCGCCCCTGCGGATCTGCATGTCGCGGGCGTTCAGGAAGAGGGCGTGGCCGCCCAGCTCGTTCATCCCTACCTCGAACGAGATGTGTGTCCGGGTGGAAGACTTCTCGAAGATCATGGCGAGGGTCTTGCCGCAGAGCAGGAGGTGGGTGGTGCCTGCCATCTTCTGGCGCTTGAGCTCGTGTGCTTCCGAGAGGAGCTGCCCGAGCTCCTGCTCGTTGACATCGAGGATGGAGATAAAGTCCTTCTTCATCGAAGCTCCTTCATGTGCGCCGTCCGCCGCTCGAGCAATTCCCGGGTCCCGATGTCCCGGCGGTGCCGCACCCGCCCGCTAACGGCCGAAGCCGCCGATTCGGCCCCCCGCTCGGCTTCTTCGAGAGTATCCCCGATCCCGACGAACGCAAGCGTCCGTGAAGTCCGGGTGACGAGGCGGCTTCCCGCTTTTTCCACATTGGCGTAATAGAGGAGGGCATCGGGATGTTCCCCCATGGTTATCGGATCACCGGCATGGGGCGAGTCGGGATATCCTTCCGGCACGAGGTACTTGCACACCGTGGCCTGGGGAGCAAATTCCGCATGGGATGGCGAGAGGGTCCCCTCGGTGATCCGGTACACGATCTCTGAAAGGTCCGAGGTGAGCAGGGAGAGGACGTTCATAGCCTCCGGGTCGCCGAACCGTGCGTTGAACTCGATAACCTTGGGGCCCTGCGCCGTGTTCATGAACTGGCCGTAGAGGACGCCCTTGTAGGACTGCCCTTTCCGTTCCATGGCCGCGACGGCGGACTTCATGATCCCGATGGCTTTTTTGTAGTCGGCCTGAGTCACGAAGGGCAGCATGTGGTCCGGCAGGGAATACGACCCCATCCCCCCGGTGTTGGGCCCGACATCCCCCTCAAACGCCCGCTTGTGGTCCTGCACGAGGGGCATGGGTACCAGGTGCGTGCCGTCGACGAAGGCCTGCAGGGTGAACTCCTCGCCCAGGAGGCGCTCCTCGATCACGGCCTTCCCGTCGAGGGACCTGACATACGCGATCGCCTCCGCACGGTCCACCTGCTCCCCCATGATGCGGACCCCTTTTCCGCCGGTGAGTCCGACGGGTTTTACCACGAGGTCGCCGTCATGATTCTCGATGAACCCGGCCGCCTCGTCTGCCGAATCGAACGTCCGGTATCTCGGACAGCCGGGAATGGCCTCCTGCGCCATCAGATCCCGGCAGAACCCCTTGTCCGTCTCGAGCCGGGCCGCAGCCCGTGTCGGCCCGACAGAGGGGATACCCGCTCCCTCAAGCGAATCGACAACCCCCGCCTCGAGGGGCGCCTCGGGCCCGATGAACGCATAGTCGGCACCGGTCTCCTTTGCAAAGGCGACGATACGGGACGTCTCGGTCTCCCGGCAGAGTAGCACTTTTTTTGCAATGGCGTCAATCCCGGGATTGCGGTTCGCCATTACGGAAAAGATTTCGGTCTTCGTGTTGCGGGCAAGAGCAACGGCTATGGCGTGTTCCCTCCCGCCCCCGCCAACAACGAGAATCTTCATACCATCCTAGTGTACGCTGGGAATAAAAATTCCTTGCTCTTGGTTCCTTACCCGGGGAGCAGTTCGCCCACCCGGACAAGGGGGAGGATACGGACCCCCTGCCCTTCCAGCAGGAGTGCGGCACCCTGCTCCCGATCCACGACCGTGACAACCCGGTCTGCCCGTGCACCTGCTGCACGGAGGGCGTTGATGCCGTACAGGGCCGATCCCCCGGACGTGGTCACGTCCTCCACGAGCAGCACGTCCCGGTCTTTCACCGTGCCGATGATGACCTCCTTTTTCCCATGACTCTTTTCCGCGGCCCGTATGATTGCGTAGGGTTTTTGTGCGACCATAGACGTTGCCACGGCGAGGGGGATCCCGCCGACCGCAACACCGGCCACGACATCGAATGTGTGGGAGCGGGCGATCTCGTGCGCAATGGCTGAGAGCAGGTCCGGGTTGGTGACTGCCGATTTCACGTCGATATAGAACGTGCTTTTTGCCCCGGATGCAAGGGTGAAGTCCCCGAACTCGATTGCCCGGTACTTTTTGAGCATGTCTGCAAGCCTCGTATCTACCATGGTACCTCCTTGACATTGACCCGATAACCGATGATGTTGACGGCCCGGTGCAGGATGGGCGTCAGGATGAGGATGAAGATGAACGCCGGGACTGTGACCCGTGAGAAGAGCCACCCCGGGTCTGCAATGAGAAGGAGGACGAACGCCCCCGCAACCAGGTCGTACTGGTCGGCCACCGGCCACTTCGAACCCCGCTCTTTCTTAAACCTCCGCTTGAAGAAGCTCTTCACCAGGTCGCCGAGGAGTGCCCCGACCGCGAGCAGGACGACCGAAAGGAGCGTCTGGCCGGGGAGAAAAACCAGGTTGTACGCACTCCAGGCCCAGATCTGCACGAGCCCGATACCGATCCCGGCAAGGATGCCGGCCACGAGCCCCCGGAATGTCTTCCCGTCCCCGAATATCCTCCGCCCGTCGGTATAATTCCTGCCAAGGTCCACCGGGGTCCCCCCGCCCAGGAGTGCTGCTACCGGGTTGGGGAGATACGCGGGGAGCATGATCCAGACGGCGGAAAACAATGGTATTATCAAGAACTCAAAACTAATAATGTAGCACTCCGATACCTGTAATAAAGAGCAGACAGAAACATTAAGGTTACTCAAACGGGAATCAATGAACAACCTGCAACTGGTGGACATGAATGCTGATAAAAAGAACCCGAAGTCTTTGCCCTACATGTAATTCCGTACTGGATGCGGAGATTGTCGAAGAAGAGGGGAAGATCTGGCTGAAAAGGACATGCCCGGTGCATGGAAACTTCAGGCACCTCTACTGGTCGGATGCCCGGATGTATCACCGCTTCCAGGAATACGATGCCGTGGGGAACGGCATAGCAAACCCCCAGAATACGGCGCCGCCGGGAAGTTGTCCCACCGCCTGCGGGATCTGCAACAACCACCACTCCCAGACCCTGCTGGCAAATATCGATCTCACCAACCGCTGCAACCTGGACTGCGACTTCTGTTTTGCAAACGCCCGGGCCTGCGGGTTCATCTACGAGCCAAGCTTTGACGAGATCGTCGGGATGATGCAGGTGCTCAGGGACGAGAAGCCCATCCCTGCCCCGGCCGTCCAGTTCTCAGGTGGCGAGCCCACCATGCGGGACGACCTCCCCGAGATCATCAGAAAAGCAAAAGCAATGGGGTTCCCCCAGGTGCAGATCGCGACGAACGGCGTCAAGCTGGCAAAAGACCCCGCTCTCGCTCAGCAGCTCAAGGACGCAGGGCTCAACACGGTCTACCTCCATTTCGACGGCGTGACCCTGCAGACAAACCCCTACTTAAGGATCCATGAAAAAGCGATCGAGAACCTCAAAAAGGTGGGGCTCGGGATCGTGCTCGTGCCGACAGTGATCCGCGGGAGGAACGACAACGAGCTCGGCGATATCATCAAGTTTGCCGTAGACCATATCTCGGTTGTACGCGGTGTGAACTTCCAGCCGATCGCTTTTACCGGCGCAGCGAGCGATGACGACCTCCAGAAAGGCCGGATCACCATCCCCGATGTCCTCGGGGATATCGAGGAGCAGATGGGCGGCGTCCTCAGGAAGGACGATTTCTACCCGGTCCCCTGCGTCCTCCCGTTCTCCGACCTGGTCGAGGCCTACACCGGGCGGCCGCAGGTCCGGTTCACCGCCCACCAGCACTGCGGTGCTGCCACCTACGTCTTTGTCCAGGAGCACGGGATCGTCCCGATCAACCGGATGGTGGACGTAGACAGCTTCTTCGAGTCGATCGAGCACATGGCCGAGACGCTCAGGAAGGGCGGGACCATCAACAAGTACAAGGCCCTTCTCGAAGGCGTCAAGAGCATGCACGACTCCGTAAAGAAGGGGGAGCAGGGCAATACCACGGAGTTCTGGAAGATGATCGGCAAGACCCTGATCGGCCAGAACTTCGACGCGCTCAGGGAGTTCCACTGGAACGCGCTCTTCATCGGCATCATGCACTTCATGGACAAGTATAACTATGATATCGAGCGGGTCCAGCGGTGCTGCATCCACTATGCGACGCCCGACGGCAAACTGATCCCCTTCTGCACGTACAACAGCGGCCCCGTATACCGGGAGCAGGTCTGGAAGAAGCACGCGAAGGAGAAGGGAGAGTGAGAAGTTACTTTTTTTGAATTAAAGGAAAGGGCCAGGGGAGACAGGGCGGATAACGCTGAAAGGGAACAGTACGGCGTGGAGCCGGATCTTCCCGGTCAATTTTTCTGTCTTTTATTGGCATGAAGAGACATTTAATCTCCCTCAGGGATCAACTCTCGTCGTACTGGGATAATCCGTGGGCTATGCGGCATACAGTGCCGACCAGTTCTGCGACCTGCTCCATGTAGTCCGGCCGACCCGGTTTCGTACCACCAGAAGCGAAAGGATATCGCCACTGGATCGAACATACGCTGGACAATAAAAACTGGCCGGAAGCGTCAGGAACTGCACTGACCGGCAGGAACTGCCCAGTGTGATCAATGAGCGGAGGGAACTAGTATGGAGTCACTGAACGTAGCGTTCTTCTGCTGGGAGTCGATGTATGCTGAACGGGTGGGTGGTCTTGCCAGGGCTGCGACCCATCTCGCAGAAACACTGGTAAACCAAAACCATGAAGTGCATTTCTTCACGCGGGGAAATATTCCCGATCAGACGATTAAAGGGGTCAATTATCACTATTGCCAGCCCTCCGGAAAAAACATAATTGAATATTGCGACAGCATGAGCGCCTTGATGGTGGACCAGTTTCACCTCTATGATACACCCCACCGCTTTGATGTTCTCCATTTCCATGACTGGCATCCGGTTCAGGCTCTCCACCGGCTTCAGGACCGGAATACGATCCTCACCTTCCATTCAACAGAATACGGGAGGAATGGCAACCAGTCCGGCGACTGGTGGGAGTATCGGGAGATCTCCGGCAAGGAGTGGTATGGCGGGCTGATTGCCAAACGAGTAACCGCAGTTTCTGCATCCCTGAAAAAAGAGGTGATGTGGTTATACAATGTACCTGATGAGAAATGCGATGTAATTCCAAACGGCGTGGTTCCCGGCGAGTTCCGGGCAGCGGTGGATTCGGGAGAAGTGAAGAAATCGTATGGAATACATCCCTACGCACCGCTCATCCTGTTTATCGGCAGGATTGTCTACCAGAAAGGGCCGGACCTGCTCATAGAAGCGATACGGAAAGTCTGCCAGTACCGGGGGCATGTAAACGTTGTGGTTGCAGGGGAAGGGGATATGCGGCAGTTCCTGCAGGAACGGGCTCAAGACCTGCCGGTCACCTTTGTCGGGTACATCGCTGATTCTGAGTATGTCAGGTTATTAAACGCCGCTGATATCGTCGTCATCCCCAGCAGAAATGAACCCTTCGGGCTTGTGCTTCTGGAGGCATGGAGTGCCGAAAAATGTGTTGTCGCATCCAATGTCGGCGGACTATCTGAGAACATTGACGCATTTGTAAATGGCGTCAAAGTGGATGTCGACCCTGAATCGCTCGCATGGGGCATCAGCATGATGGTGGACGAACCAGGGAACGCAGGAGCCTTTGGGAAACGAGGCAGAACCAAAGTGGATCGCTTCTTCCTCTGGGGTCCGATTGTCAGGAGACTGACAGAGACCTATGCCCGTAGGGTTTCATGAAAACTGCGTATTCCGTTGAAGCAAAAATCTTTTGAAAAGAAGGGGGATAAAAAGAGGGGTCGAAGGTCGGCTCTTGCCTCCCTTCTCCTCTTCGAGGTCTGAAGACCTCTCAGAGATTCAAGGGGATGCTCCCCTTGGGCTGATTGAGTGGTCATCTGATCACGAAATCGAGAAGATGCGTTAGCATCTTCGCTGCCTCCCCCACTGGGGAGACTGCTGTTCTTGAAGGGAAGAGCAGGCTGAAGAAGAATGGCAGGTTCTTCGATCACGTCGAAGGTCGGCTCACGCCTCCCTTCTCCTCGTCGAGGTTTTGAGAAACCTCTCCGATTTTCGAAGAGGTTCATCAGGACCAAAGGATAAGAAGAACTCATCAGGGTTCTTCGACATGAGAGATGGGGTCACACTCATAACTGTTGAAGAATGCGAGACTCCAGAACAGGCTTTCTGGAGAAAGGTACCGGCTGAACGGGTGCTCAGTTATTCAAAGGAGTTTTCTCTGCAACTGAGTAAAACGAATTCAGGATATCATATTTCCTGTTCCCGGATCACGATAATATTTCTATGAATTGAGATCATTCAAGACCTTCTGATATTCGTCTACTTGATTCATTGTTGCACCCATAATTTTCGCGGTAATGGGGATGGTGAGGCCAGGATTGATCTCCATCGCTTTATTATAACTTTGGACAGCCTCTTGATAGCTATCCATCATCTTAAGTGAATCGAAGGATTGGGCACTGGCACTCGTACCAGACCCAAAATCTCTGGAAATATTTTGGGTATAATCCTGCATGGCCTGCTGCTGGGCTATTGAGGAGAGTAAAAGGGCGTCTCCTTTCAGGTCTAACGTATTTGCATCGTTCGGGTTTTGTGCTAAGACCTCATCGTAGTATGTTACTGCCCCACTATAGTTACCTTCACGGGTGAGGATCATACCTGTTCTCTGAAGGGCAACAGTGTCTGTACTATTGGAGGTTAAGACCTCATTAAAGGCCTGATTGGCCTGATCGAGTTGCCCATTGCGAAGGTATGCATCCCCTCTTATTTTCAAAATATCCGTATCATTTGGGAGATCTGCATATGCCCGATCAAACCAGTACATGGACATATTTGACTGATTTGCGGAGATAAGTGCATCACCGATTGCAACACTTGCTTTGGCGTCATAATCGGCAACATGATCGAATGGATCAAATACAAAAGAGATGAGAAAGTAACCTGTGATAATGATGACAATAAGAAAAATGATCGTTTTGATCTGCATCTCGATCAATGATTATTTCTAGGATGCTATAAAAATTTAGTGCAATGTTGACGCCCTCAGGGAGTTCCACTGGAACGCGCTCTTCATCGGCGTCATGCACTTCCTGGACAAGTTCAACTACGATCTCGAGCGGGTCCAGCGGTGCTGCATCCACTATGCTACACCTGCAAGCTGATCCCTTCTGCACCTACAACAGCGGCCCGTGTACCGGGAGCAGGTCTGGAAGAAACACGCGAAGGAGAAGGTGGAGTGAGAGATTTTATTGGTGTTCGATAACCAATGAAAAATCGGAGTGGGGGAAAGGGATAAAAGTGTATCAGGTCGTTATGAACAATCAAATCACTTGGATTTTTTCAACACATACCATACCCCGAATAAAACCATTGCATATACACCAAGACCGGGAATAAAAAATACCGGGTTAATGGAATATCCCGTAAACACCATCGATCCCATAGCTATTATCAATGATACCAATGTGAAAGCTATGATCTTCTTCTGGAGGGCTTTCGTTTCATCGATATTGACCTTTGTGATATATGCGAGATATCCCATGAGATAATATGGGTTGTCTTTGAACAACTGGAATATTTCATCTTTCTCAGTTGCTGAAACTTTCCATGCGATTACTGATTTACAGAAAGACTCGATATCTGATTTGGTAATGCCAGGTATGGGTAAGGAAAGGTTTTCATTCGTAGGTGGTGTGGGTATAATTTCGGGTGTGCTCACTCCTTTGGTACGGTTAACTTTCTCTCTGTAGCTTTGGATTATTACATTAGCAACAAGGAACACTGCAATCATTAAAGTAAACGCAAGAAGATACGGGCTTACCATCGAAGGATTGTTTGGAAAAATAAACAATAGAGCAACAAATATACCGCTAATGAGTCCTGTTAATAATCCAATAACTACGTTTTGAGACCACTCACCAAAATAATTTATATCCATTTTTATTGCCATAATTAATTTATAAGTACGAAATATACCTTCGCTCTGTTGGTTCTTGGTGAATGAAACACGTATCCTACGCCAAAACGGCTCTAAGGTTTCCACTTCCTCGAACCAGTCCTCGCAAGACGCGACGATTGACACTCGAAACCTCGTGAATTCCATGATTAGTAGTGGGACATCTCCCAACCCCCGTAAATCGGACTATTACCACATGTAGGCAGTCCTTTGTCGCGGTCGCACCCTCGTGAACAAATACTGATAAGCATATCAGAAGCTATGGTCAAGTATGGATTTCTTTGACTCGGCATACCGGGGCACGCCTCCCTGGGACATCGGCCGGCCCCAGAAGGAGTTCGTCGAGCTGGTCCGGAGGGGAGAGATAACGGGATCTGTCCTGGACATAGGATGCGGGACCGGGGAGCACGCCCTCTTCTTCTCAGGGGAAGGGCATGAAGTGTGGGGGATCGACTCCTCCCCCCTGGCGATCCGGAAGGCAAAGGAGAAGGCTGCCGGAAGAGGACTCCAGGTACATTTTCTTGTCCTGAACACACTGGAACTCTCGAAGCTCAACCGGAAGTTCGATACCGCCACCGATTCAGGGCTCTTCCATACCCTGTCCGATGAAGACCGCCCGGTCTTCGTGGATAACCTTGCAGCCATCCTGTCCCCGGCCGGGAAATACTTCATGCTCTGCTTCAGCGAACTGGAGCCCGGCGGATACGGTCCGAGGAGGATAACAGAGAGGGAGATACGGGAGAGCTTCCGGGACGGGTGGACCATCAATTACATCAGGCCGGCGATTTTCGAGAGCCGCACCCGGGCGGAAGGACCCCGTGCCTGGCTCTCGTCGATATCGAAGAGATGAGAACCGCTTCACCCCGACCTTATCTTCCCGGCGCCCGGTCGGGACCGGTCCCGCCGACTACGTGAACCCAGAGAAACTTTAAGCCCAGTTCCTGGATCTTCAGCGAAATGGCCGTCGGATCAACTTTTTTTCCCCGTGCCCTAACACTGTAGTGATAGTATTCAGGAGTTATGACGTACCTTCTCTCTTCCAGAAAACTCTTGATTGCATCCCGTTTCCCTCCGGAAATATGAACGATCCCTTCACCCGTCTGCTGACCATCGTCCGCCCAGTCCTTCATCCGGATATCATACTCTTCTTTCACCGAATCATACTGCAAATCGGTGATAATTTGTCCAGTCCTGAAGAGGCCGGCAGTATCCCATTGTACTTCGTATTCAGATCTTTTTGCTGGTGTCACGGGTATCCATTCCTCTGTCCTGAGATACGGATCTGATGTGACTCTTCTTGAACTTACTTACATATTGTTACCTTTAAAAAAAATATCTGACCGCAGCGATGCCCTACGCGCAAAACGCCTCGTCGGGTTTTGCGCTACTCACTTACCTGTATCCCACCATGAAAAGTCACTGAACCGAAGCAGAGGCGTCCCCAAGGGGCGGCGACGTCCATCACTAATTTCATGGGAAATTTCCTACTCACTAGTTGATTACTACCCTCCCGCTGAGGGAGGGGTGGGGGAGGGGACCCCCCCCTCTTCCGGACCCAATGGTAGGGGGGTAGGGTACCCCTCCGGGCACATGAGGGGTGGGTACCCCCTCCACCAATAACGGGCCGAAAAATCTCTACTCCGACGATAACTCCATGCGAAGCACAACCTGCACATGTCCAGCAAAGGGGGGGTAGCTACCCCTCTCACTGAGTGAGGGGTGGGGGGGTCACCCCCATCCCAAAAATAAAACAGTGGGGGGGTAGACCCCCAACCCCCCTCTCGATCTCCGGATAATGCTCTCACGGGAACGGCAGCTCGGTACGTTCTCCCGTGCTGCATGGCGATCTTCGCGATGGCAAGGTCCTGGATAGCAAGCCCGGTCGAGTCGAAGACGGTGATGGTATCCTTGCTCGCCCGTTTCTTCTTCCCGATCACCACTTCGCCGAGCGTCCCGGCAAGGTCGGCTTCCCGATACATTCCCTGGCTTATCGGGACATTGATCTCCCCGGAATGTACCGCCTGCGCAGGATCATCGACAAAAACCTGTGCCCGCCGGAGTATGGCGGGGTCGAGCTCCTCTTTCCCGGGGGCGTCCGCCCCGATTGCGTTGATATGGGTTCCTTCACGGATCCACTCGTTCCTGACGATCGGGGCCCGCGATGGCGTCGTGGTCACCAGCACATCGCAGTCGCACGCCTTCTCGATCGGGACGGAAAGACACGGGTATTCCATGAAGCGGTCTGCGTACTTCCGCACATGGTCGGGATTGCGGCTCCAGACCTTGATCGTCCGGATCTTCAGCTCCCGGGATATCGCCGCGACCTGCGCCTCCGCCTGCCTGCCCGTGCCGATGACACCGAGGACGATCTCTTTTTTCGGGGCGAGGTACTTGGCGGCCACCGCTCCCGCTGCACCGGTCCGCATGTCCGTGAGGCGTGTCGCGTTGATGACAGCAACGGGCTGGCCGGTCGCGATGTCCAGGATCACCGTCAGCGCCATCACGGTCGGGAGGTCGCGGGACGGGTTGTCCGGGTGCACGTTGACGATCTTTACCCCGGCGATCCCGAGCGAAGGCAGGTATGCCGGCATGGTACGGAAATCACCGGAGGGGAGCGTAATGTAGAGCTTGGGGGGCATCTGGACCAGCCCCCTCCCGTGATCTGCGAATGCCGATTCCACGGCAAGGTTGACGAGCCCGATATCAAGTCCCATATCCGTATCGGTGAAATACTGCATGAACGGGAATCGTTGTTTATTGGATTTGAACGTATCTCAATCCGGGAAGCGTTTTCTATGAAAATCGTATTATTCAGATCTCACGGCGGATTGTCACTCTTTTACCATTGCGATGAACGCCGCCGCACTCGAAGAACTCTGACGAGTTCTTTTCATCCTCTAGGTTCCGATGAACCTCTTCGGAACTCGAAGTTATCACTTCTCCACAGCCTTCGGCGCTGCCCTCAACGGGGAGCCAGCCATGACCAGATGGTCGGGGCTGGCTGAAGAAAATTCTCGGATAGATAATTTTCGACTCGCCCCCGCGGCGGATCAACTTCCTTGCCCGCCGTGCCTCATCTTTCCCGAGACTCGGCAAGAGGAAGTTTTTCCAAACTTCCTCTGCTTCATCCGTACAGGATGAAGCAGTCGAAGAATCCATGAGGATTCTTCTCCAGTCAATCCTCGCTGACGCGACGATTGACTCTTCGGAGAGGCCCTGAGGCGGGGAGCTCTCGTAACTGAACAATTTTCATGGTTCCGGAGTGAACGTTATTGGTTCATGTCCGTTTCTCCAGAGCATTTTATTCACTATTTTAAACGGTCTCCGACCGTTCGTAGTTACAAAGTCCGATAAATGTGGAACCGGTTCTTCCGGTATCTGGAAAGAGTGCAACTATATTAAAAATTTCAAATAGACAATAATATATTGTTTCGCTTTTTAATTTTAGAGATAAGCGCAGGTACCATCACCTGCCGCTTCATGCCGCCCATGGCAGACCTCTGTCAGGGCCCGGCATACCGGGCTGCGGGTGACATTTCATTCGGCTGCATTCATATTGGGGATGTCTTACTCCACAATTTGAGATGTTTCTGACAACCAGGAATGGTAGATTGTCAAGCCATGAGACAGGGTGAGAGAGAAATGCCCCATAATTTCATCCATGAAAATACCATCTGGATATATCTCATCATCGCAACTTCACTTGGAGTAATACTGACTGCTGTATTCAGACCTGTCCCATGGCATCAATGACATATTTCCCTATTTTTTCCTTGTTCCGGTGCTCCTGACTGCATATGCTTTTCCCCGCAGGGGGATCCTGATCACGATCGCCCTTGGCTGGGTTTACATCGTACTCGTGTACGTGTTCGGAACATTTTCTGTGAGGATAATCGCAGTTCACACTGCATGGTTTTTCATCTTTGTCTCTCTTGGTATTGTGATCTCGCATTTTGCTGAAAGTTCCAGGGCCAGTAAAACGCAGCTCGAACTATTGAAGAGGGAGGCGTTCCAGCAGATTGAGCACAATATGGAACAGTTGTTGATCCTCAATGACAAGATCAGAAATCCCTTGCAGGCTATTTTGCTGGATACTGCAACGCTTGATGATAATACAAGTGCTCTCATCTCAGATCAGGTGAACATAATCGAGAAAATTATTGACACGCTTGATGAGAGATATCTGGAGTCTGAAAAGGTCAGGAAATTTTTACGGGAACATTATGGTTTCGGAAAAAAATAGAGTTCGTTCAGGAGATTTTTTACATCGGTCCCGTTAAGTCAGCCGTTTGATTGATCCAAACCACAACCCGTGCATCCTCGTGCCTGATGGTACGCAAAGTGACATTGGGCCTACCATTCGGGAGTATTAAATCTGTTTTCGGAAGTACGGTGTTCCGGCCAGGGACAAAAAGAGATTATTCCGTATCCATTTCCTTGAGCGTCTTGTCGGCAAGTTCCTTCATCCGTGCCGATATCCTGCTCGAGGACGTATAGTCCACGTCCTTCATCGCGTTGGCAATCTCAGTCCCGAGGACGAAGATGGCATACTTGTGCTCCATCTTGCTCTTGTGCTGCTGGGAGGGGGAGATCTTCAGTGCACTGTACTGGGAGAACTTCAGGTCCGGGTTGATCTCCTCAAAATAGTCCTTGACCTCAGAGAGCATCTGGTGAAGGTTGATCAGTTCCTCTTTGTGCATGCGTCCACATCCAGACAGTAACATGGACGGGTGCAGCATAAATAAATTTGTGTGGGGCCGTCACGACCCCATCTTCAGCAGGCGGATTGCCGTGGGGCGCTTGATGATCCCCTTGAAATCCTTTGCCGCAACATAGGAGAGGCCTTTCCAGACCAGGCGGTCGAGGAATTTCTGGTCCACGGGACGGTCGACGACGAGCCCGGTCGCCGTAGTATCGATCGTCTCGATGGCTTTTTCCACCTCGTCTGACCGCAACTCTTTGACCACGGACAGGTCATCGGAGAGAAAACGTGCCAGGTTCTGCCCTTTCACGTCTTCGATGTGTTCCCTGAGGCTCAGCGGGCCGCCCGATGTGTCACGCGGGCGACGGGCCCCTGCAGGCTGCCGTTTCCGCTCGTGGGCGTCCTCATCTTCAAGGGACGGACGCGTTGTCCGGAGATCGCCCGGGAGTTCGGCCGAGGTCTCGAAGTACTGGTCGCGGACATATTCGACGGGGACCTTGTTCCGGAGCGTCTTGATGACCTCCTTCCGGGTCATGTCCTCGACACTCTTGCCCTTCGGGGAAAACGCGACAAAATCGATATCAGCCACCTGCAGGAGTTCCCGGAGGATCAGCTCGCCACCCCGGTCCCCGTCAAAGAACGCGGTCGTGGTCTTCTTTTCGCAGAGCTCCACGACGCTCTTGGGGATGTTGGTCCCTTCCACGGCAACAGCGTTCTTGATGCCATACCTCAGCAGGTTCAGGACATCCGCCCTTCCCTCGACAATGATGATGGCGTCTGACTCGAGGACGTTCGGGCCGGCCGGTGCCCGCTCTTCGCCGATGGACCCGATCTTCTCTATCCGGAGGGTCTGCCGGACATCGTCAAGCAGCTCGTCGCTGTCTATGGTCCCGTCATCAAACCGGTCGATCAGGATCTCCTTGGCCCGCTCGACGATCTTCTTCCGCTTGGAAACCCTTATGTCCTCAACCGAGTCCACGGTCACGTGGGCTACGCAGGGACCGACACGGTCGATCGTCTCGAGCGATGCGGCAAGGATAGCCGTCTCTGCCCGGTCGAGCGAGGTGGAGATCAGGATCTCCCCCTTCGTCTCGCCCTTCTTGCTCGTAATCTGGACGTCGATTCTGCCCACACGCCCTGTCCGCTGGAGATCCCGCAGGTCGAGGTCTTCGCCGAGTAACCCTTCAGTCTGCCCGAATATGGCACCGACTACGTCGGGTTTCTCGACCACCCCCTCTGCGGCGAGGCTGATGTGAATAAGGTACTTGGTAGTATCCGGTGAATACAAGTAAACGCACCCCCATGTATCATGCGATGGATGTAATGCCTGATCATAGGTATGAATTATATATTGTTTGGAATTACTTAAAGGATAGGTTCGGGGTCATCGCCGGACGAGAGCATCCGGACGTTGTTTTTGACTTTTTTTATGAAAATCATATTATTCAGATTTGATAAGGTTGCTACCTCTTCATCACAAGTATGATAAACGCCGCCGCCCCCGGCGGGGCGCCCCCGCGGCGGATCAGTGACTAAAAATATCCTTGCCCCGCCGTGCCTCGGAGAGGCCCTGAGGCGGGGGGCCCTCCCAATGTGACTATTTTAGCGAATTCATGGTTTCAGCGTGAACCCGATTGGTTCACATCCATTTCTCCAGAGCCCGTTTTCGATTTTTAAAATCAGGTCTGCTCCGGGCTCGAATAAACAGAACCTACATCCGGGAACTCTTCAGCCGTTTGATTAGATCCTCTTTCCTCATGCCGGACACGAGGATCCGTTTCCGGGACGAGGTCGCACCCGACAGGATGCTGACCGAAGAAGAAGGGATACCCAGTTTTGTTGATACCAGCCCGATGACGGCACGGTTGGCCCTCCCCTCCAGCGCGGGTGCTGAAACACGGCAGCCGATCATCTTCCGCCATGCATTGTAGCCTGCAGGAAATGCCTCGCTCCCGGCGCCGGCGGTGACTTCGATCGCGATCAGGGTACCATCCCGGTCTTCAGAAAGAGCGTCTGCGAAATCCGGCATAGGTACTCCGTGGAGAGAGGAAATGTTGCCCGGCATAAACGCACATGGATCACCAGTGGCTGCTGCCGTCCTTCACCTGTGAAAAAACCCTCTGCCGGGCAGTGCCTGTCGCGCACCCGGGTTGTCCCATGGATCACGTCCAGACGCTTGTCAATCGATCACCCGGGGACCTATGGGAGCGCTGTATCGGCATTATAGTATCGGCGCCGGGAATCTTGAGCATTTCGGAAGGGACATCCCGCGGCGTACCCCACGGGACACCGTCAGGGCCTATGGTGGAAAAAACCCGTTACCTGCCAGCCACAAGGGGTTACCGGGAGAAAATTCCCCTTCCTCGTACACGACCACCCCCCCCATGACAACGAGCCGGGGAAGACCGCGGGCAGCCCTTCGAACGGTGTCCAGCCGCATTTACTGTGAAGATTGTCAGGATCGATCGGGGCAGCACCTTTCGGATACAATGCGAAATCCCCGCGGTCTCCTAGTGCGAATCCGGCCGGGGGATCCCCAGCAGAGAAGCGGGATTCGCTGACGTCTTCCTGATCACGTCCTGCAGGCTGATCTTCCTGTTCAGGACTTCAGCCATGAGGAGCGGCACCATGGTCTCCACACCCGGAATACCTGACGGGGCTGCAGCGAAGGGCTGCTCTTTCTCGGAACGGGTATGCGGGGCATGGTCAGAGGCGATGACATCGATCCGCTCCCACACGCTCCAGAGATCCCTGCGCTCTTTCTCTGTCCTGATCGGGGGGTTTACCTTGCAGAACGCAGTGGGGGTACTGGGCTGTTCGAGGGAGAGGAACAGGTGGTGCGGAGTCACCTCAACGCTCCCCGTTGCTGCTCCAACCGCGGATTTTGTACTCATATGGCAGAAATGCAGCCTGCAGCCGGCCGTGTTGCAGCTGCGGACAGCCCCGACGGCCCGCAGTTCCCCTGCAGCCGGCCTGGCCCTGTCATGGGAGACGAGGCTTTCATCGGCGGAAGGTACAATCTCTTCCGCGTGGATGGTTGCGAGGGCACCGAGGCGGTTGATCTCCCCCAGCGCACTGGTGAGTTCCTGCGGGGTTATCGCGTCTCCATAACTCGACGGTCCAAAAAAAGTCTCCCCGAACGCCATCGCGCCGGCACTCCACATGGCTTTGAGCGGCGTATCGTGGGTCACGCCGCTGTTAATCGCGAAATGGCAGAGCGACCCTGACTTTGCCTCAAGGACCCGGGCCCTGAGTGCATCCGGCGTGGTGAGCGGCGGGATGGTGTTGGGCTGGTCCACGACGACCGTTACCCCGCCGGCAAGGGCGCTCCTGCTCCCGCTGCCCCAGTCTTCTTTTGCAGACTGCCGCCCGCCCCGCATGTGCACGTGCATATCGACCGCTGCAGGGAGGACGAAAAGCCCGGTGCAGTCCAGGATCCGCTCTGCCGGAAGGGCGGCGCCGGTATGGCTGACATGCCCGTCCGTTATCGTGATGTCTGCAGTACTCCCGCCAGGAACAGAGACATTCCGCAGGACAAGGGACGGCCGGGAAACCATACTATTCACTTTTCTCAAAAAGGCATAAAGGCATGGTCAGCCCTGCACCAGGCGATACCGATCCGAAGGTCTTTATGGGGTACGCCATCGACAGGTTTTCAATCTGCTCCAGTCAATACTTCATCATCTCATCCGGCAGGACAGGACACGGAGACCCGGTAACGGGGAACTACGCGTTCATGCGCCGGGGGTTGTGTGACCGTATGGATAAGATAATAAAAATCACTCTTGGCCTGTTCATCGTCATCCTTGTCGCATTCACTGCGACAGCTGCCTATAACGCCTATGTTGAGACCGCGTACCGGAACTCGCTTGCCAGCACCTATTCCTATACCCTGACCCTGACTACCGATTCGCGGCTGGACAATGTCACGCTGTTTATTCCGGTCCCCGACGACCGGGCCGGTAATTCGCCGATCGTGGAACAGTACAGTTCTCACCAGATCCCGCAGATCCCGGGCAGCTGGAAGACGACACTCTTCGGTACGGGAAAAGCCACGCTGGTGAAGATCGGTGCGGCCTCGATCATCCCTCCTGATGGCACCAGTGCCGCTCATCCGTTCACGATATCAGTCTCCACGCAGGTACCATCCGGCACGATCATCGATACCAGGGACCCGGTCGAAAAGAGCGCGATCTTCCGCCCGGTACAGGATCTCATGAACGCGAGCTGCACCGGGAATATGGGGACGGTTCAGGGTTCACCCGGGCAGGAATGTTTCACCTACGACACAGCACTCTATGCCGATTACCAGACAGACCCGAATGCAACCGTGATCATCAAATCGGCGCTTACCGGCACGAACAGCTGGAAGATATCCGGGCCGGAGTCGAATGAGTTCCAGACGGATATCAGCGTCACGATGCATGGCCAGCAGCACGGGTGGGCAGTCGCACAGGGATATCTCGAAGAGGGTATGGGCGCGTACGACAACCCCGTCCTTCCCCCGTGATTTTTTGTGGCAGGGCCCGGAACCATCATCCCCGGCCGAGACGGGACAACATTGGAAATAACCGCATTTTTTCACGACCATGAACGGAGACCGGAAGTCGCAGCAGCGGGCAGAAGTACGGCCCGGCCTGACCGTAGAGATCATCCAGAAAGCAGACCAGCGCAGCGGCAACAGGACACGGGGGATCGTCAGGGAAATCCTGACCAGATCCGCGTTCCACCCGCACGGGATCAAGGTCCGGCTCACCGATGGCCGGGTCGGACGGGTTGCGGAGATCATCGATACGGATGATGGTAGTAAAGACGCATCCGGTAATTGAGCCGGGACACGGGGTCTGGCGATCCTGCCGGAAATGCATATGACCAAAAATATATGCTGCCGGACACTGACTACCCTCCATTCACGGGAAGGTGTTTTCTCATTACACTGCCAGCGGAACAAGAATCATCTTCCGGAACCCGGAACCCAAGCGTATCAGACGGGAAAAATCCGGACAGGGAGAGTCAGGGACAAATTCCTTCCTGAAAAGCAAATGCGGGCCGGAACGCAGGGATAAAGAGGGTTCCGGTTAAGGGTGTTGTGAGGCAGGGCCGATGGGCTACATTAATGTGGAAAGATCCTGCTGGGTCGTGCTCCGGGAGAGGACGGGGAAAGGCGGCGAAGAAGAGCAGAGACTCCTCTTTGAACGACTGGAAGATGACCGCCGGTCCCTTGTCGGCAGTAACTACTATTTCATCCGGGTCCTGGATGCAATGCCGTCCCTGTGCAGGATCCCTGCCAGACCCGGGAATGACTGCTGGGAAGAGGTACTGGACCACGAAAACCATGGCATCTCCGACCTTGAACTGGAAGACGCGATCCGCACCATGACCGGTGATCGCTGCCAGGACGGATGGTACCAGATGTCCGGCCATATCGAGCGGAAGATCCGGGTGCTGCTGGAATTTGAGTAGGGATTGGGGGGAAATGGCATGGACTGTTCCCCATGCGGGAGATCCTTTCCATAGCCAGGTTGACGGTTACGGTGAAGTGTATCCCGGGAAAGGCGCGCGGTCCGGAATTGCTGTGCCCGGAGAAGCGTACCGGTTCTCACGCAAACCTGAAGCCGCGTATTCCTTCGTCTTTCCGGTGACCGTATAAAAACAAATTTAACGGTATCAGGCAATTTTCCATAAATACAACAGGAGTTCCGGAAAAAGGTCCGGGGGGAGAACCGTGGGAAAGATACCGGGAAACGAGGGGCAGCCAGGAGATGCATCTGCTGCATGCCTGGACTGGGAGGAGATGATCACTGCATTACCCCATCCCTCAATGATTCTGGATCTGCACCACCGGATCCTTGCGTTGAACCGTGCAACAGCCGATCTGCTCCATATCCCGGAAAAGGATATCATCGGGAAAAAATGCTACGAGCTGTTTCATGATTCCCATACTCCGGTGCCGGAGTGCCCCATGGAAGCGGGTACGGCGGAAGGCACCACCCATCCCAAGAAACGGGAGATACTGATCGGTGGGAAGATCTTCCTTGTCGTATGTACCCCGGTCCGTGATGCAACAGGGTCCGTGACCCGGTTTGTTCATATCGCTACGGATATCACCCGGCAGAAACAGGAAGAAACGGTTGCAACCGAGATCACCCGGCGGTACCGCTTTCTCCTGGAACAGCTGCCCTGCTCGATCTGGTCGACGGACCGCGATCTCCGGTACACCAGCTCAGCCGCTCCGGCCTGAAAGAGGTGGGGTCTGGAACCAGGCCAGATTGTCGGCCTGACTGTCGGCGAATTCTATGAGGGGCAGCCGGAGAGAGAGGCCGCGGTTTCGGCTCACCAGCGCGCATTGCAGGGTGAAAAGGCAACCTTCGAATCCCAATACCATGGCCGGTCGTTCGTATCATATATCGAACCGCTCCATAATGAGAAGAATGAGGTCCTCGGGACGCTGGGGATTGCCCATGATATTACCGAGCAGAAACGGTCACAGTACCTGCTTGAACAGGTCAACCGGAAGCTCTCCCTCCTGAACTCCATCAGCCAGCATGATGCCCGCAACAAGATCACTGCTATCCTGACCTACCTGATTCTCCTGGAAGAGAATCTCCACGACCCCGCACTCAAGGGGTATGTTGACAAGATCCGCAGCATCGTAGACGATCTGAATGAACAGATCGAGTTCACCCGCTCATACCAGAACCTTGGACGCACAGCCCCGCAATGGCAGGATATCACGTCCCTGATCGGCAGACTGCATGCCGGGCCTGTCCGCATCGATGCCGGAACTGAGGGCCTGAAGATATTTGCCGATCCCATGCTGGGGAAAGTTTTCGAGAACCTCCTGGACAATTCTATCCGTCATGGAAAGCATGTAACGAAGATATCGGTGAGCGCAGAGGAGACCGTGTCCGGGCTCGTCCTCACCTGGGAGGACGACGGAACCGGAATACCGGCGGAATTCAAGGACCGGATATTTGAGCGGGGGTTCGGGGAGAATACCGGGCTCGGGCTGTTCCTGATCCGGGAGATCCTCTCCATCACCGGGATTACGGTAAGGGAGAATGGTATTCCGGGAAAGGGCGCACGATTCGAGATCCTGGTGCCGCAGGGTGCGTACGGGTTTACCGGAAAATCGTCATGAACCTGTACAGAAGGAAATTTCAATCCCCGGACTCTTTTCCTCAGCGGTCAACATCCCGCCACGGGAGGTGGCACCGGGCACCCGGCAGTTTATCATGCCGTAATGATATCATCATGTAACGCGGGGGATCTCAATGGGTGTTTTCCGGTACGAGAACAGGTATGCGGCCCCGACCAAAGAGCAGCGGGAACGGTATATGGCCGGCACGAGTGAAGAGCGCCACTTCGGCCCGGACGGACAGATCATGCTCATCGAATACCGTGAGGCGGCATATCTCAAGGACGACATCGATGGTGTCCGGATCCTCTTCACCGGGTTCCGGGACAGGCAGAAAGCCCGCCAGGAAGCGGAACGTCGTGCGGGGCTTCACCAGAAGAAACATCCCCAGAAGAATGTGGTCGCAGCCGGGAAGAAAGCAGGAGAAGAACCAAAGCCCGGTGAGAGTAAACCCGGCTGATCTCCGGGCAAAGATGCGAGGGATGCGATTTGAACGCATGAACCTCTGCAGGACCGGATCTTAAGTCCGGCGGAGTTGGCCGGCTTTCCTACCCTCGCATTAACCCTTATACCAATTATCACGACGAGGTCTTAAGTCCAGCGCCGTTGGCCGGCCTGGCTGCCCTCGCGCTCTACAGTATTGACCGGAGACTACAAAAAAAGCTTGCACCTTTTTTTTAACCTTGTTACAAAAAAAGATTGCAGCTCTTTCTTGACTCTTTGATTCTGTTTTGGGAAACCATTTCATCCGTTGCTATTGATATCATACAACCGAGGGTCTGGCATTCAATCAGGGCTCCCCGCCTCCACCCCACGTTTTTCCGTACGGTATCTCCGGGCGCTGCGGCCAGCGCCACCGGAGATACCTGGGCCGGAACCTCCACGTCCTGCCGCAGGGCCTGAACAATATGTTTAATGAGAATGCCGGGGTACTGAGTGTGAATGGTAGCACCGTGTGATGTACCCCTGAACAGACCTGAACTTGCCGGGTGGGTCGAACTCGACGGGCACCGCCTCACCCTTCCCGAAATTGAACACATTATCAGGGACCACCCGTCCGATATCCTCAGGTTCGGGGGCGAGTTCTTCCTCTCCTGGGACGGGTGCCGTGCACGCGACCATCTCGGCATCATGCAGGGTGACTGCCGGAAAGGGACCATGGTCTGCAATGGCGAGGTGAGGGGAGTCATCAAACCTGAAGTTCCTGATATGTCCCTGGATGCAGCGATCGTCACCGCGGTAAGCCTGCGTTCGGACGAGGGAGTGGTTGCGTTCTCGGGCGGCGTGGACTCGACGCTCGTCGCGTTCCTGGCACAACGCGAATGCGTTGCGGTCGGAGTCGGGGGCTCCCACGACCTCGTCCAGGCGCGGCGGGCTGCCGATATGCTCGGGCTCTCCTGCACGTTCGTCACGATAACCCAGGAAGAAATAGCAGCAGCACTTCCTGAGGTTGTCAGGACAATTCCGGACACAGACCCGGTCAATACCGGCATCGCGCTCACCCAGTACTTCATCGCACGCTGGGCCGGGGAACACGGTCACGAGCGCATCATCACGGGGCAGGGTGCCGACGAACTCTTCGGGGGATACTCCCGCTACCTGGAGACCACCACGCTCGAATCCGACCTGGCCCGGGACTTTGCCGGCCTCGGGCAGCAGGCGGCGCGTGACCAGTCGGTCGCCGCCCTCCACAGCACGTACCTTTCCATGCCCTACCTTGACCTGCGGGTGGTGCGCGCTGCACAGCAGATCCCCGCAGAAGAAAAAGTGCAGCACGGCCGGCGTAAGATCCCGCTCAGGACGGTCGCAGAACGCTACATTTCCCGGGATCTCGCATGGAAAGAGAAGAAAGCGATGCAATACGGGAGCGGCGTATGGAGAGTGCTCCAGAAGCTTGCCAGTAAAAATGGATATAAATCGTCCGTGCAAGATTACATAGGCCACATCATCAGGGTGGACCATGGTCACTGAAAAAGACGTACACCATATCGCGGAGCTGGCCGATGTCGGCATCAGCCCGGGCGAACTGGGCCCCTTTACTCACCAGTTCAACGCAATCCTCGAATATTTCGATATCCTCGACCGTGTCCAGGGGGATGCGGCGGTTACGCGCGATCTCTACAATATCATGCGCGAGGACGAGGTCGAGCCATCCCTCTCTCAGGAAGAGGTGCTGCGCAATGCACCGGCACAGGAAGAGGGGTTCATCAGGGCGCCGCGGGTGATGTAGTGAGTTCCGGCACGATCCTGTTCGAACCTGACGACCGGTACAACGCTTTCCTCACGGTATGTAACCACGCGCCTCACGGGAACGGGAAACTCTCCGGTATCGCGGTCGCGGTCAAAGACAATATCTCCACCCGGGGGATTGAGACCACCTGCGCTTCAAAGATCCTCAAAGGGTATGTCCCACCCTATGACGCCCGGGTTGTTGAACTCCTGAAAAGCTCCGGAGCCGCAATTGTGGGCAAGACCAACATGGACGAGTTCGGGATGGGGACAACAACCGAGAACTCGGCGTTCGGTCCCACCCTCAACCCCTGCGATACCGGCCGCGTCCCGGGGGGCTCCAGCGGCGGGAGCGCTGCGGCGATCGCGAGCGGCATGGTGCAAATGGCACTCGGGACCGATACCGGGGGCTCGATCCGCTGCCCGGCCGCGTTCTGCGGTATCGTCGGCCTGAAGCCAAGTTACGGCCGGGTCTCGCGTTACGGCCTGATCGCGTACGCGAACTCGCTTGAACAGATCGGCCCCATGGGCAAGACCGTCAGCGATGTCTCGACTCTGATGGGGGTCATCGCAGGCTACGACCGGCATGACTCGACTTCCCACGACAAGCCCTATACCCACACGCCAAGAGCAGACATCAGGGGCCTGAAGATCGGCATCCCGCAGGAGTATTTTGGCGCCGGGGTCGACCCCGCCGTAGCGGCCGTGGTACGATCCGCCATCGCCAAACTGGAAGAACTCGGTGCAGCCACCGTTCCCTGCAGCATCCCTTCTATGGAGTACGCGCTGGCCGCCTATTACGTGACCTGTACCTGCGAGGCGAGTTCCAACCTCGCCCGGTTCGATGGCGTCCGGTACGGACCTGCCGCGGACACGAAAAAGTCCTGGCACGATGCGTACCAGGAAGTGCGGGCCGCCGCGTTCGGCACCGAGGTGCGCCGGCGGATCATGCTCGGTACGTTTGCCCTGTCCAGCGGGTACTACGGGAAATATTATGCAAAGGCGCAGGTCGCCCGCGAGAACGTGAGAAAAGACTTTGAGCGCATCTTTTCAGAAGTGGACGTGATAGCAGGCCCGACCATGCCCACGGTCGCTTTCCGGCTGGGAGAGAAGAGCGACCCGCTCTCCATGTATCTCGCGGACATCCTCACCGTGCCGGCAAACCTTGCCGGCATCCCTTCCATCTCGGTCCCCTGCGGCAGGGCCGGGGCGATGCCGGTCGGTCTCCAGATCATGGGCAGGCAGTTTGACGACGAGCGTGTCATCGATGTCGCGTATGCATACGAGCAGGCGGTGACCTGATATGGCGGAAGGAGACGTTATCGTCGGCCTCGAGGTCCACTGCCAGCTCGATACGAAGAGCAAACTCTTCTGCGGCTGCTCGACCGATTACCGTGCCGACGGCCCCAATACCCATGTCTGCCCGATCTGTCTCGGGCTGCCCGGCGCGATGCCGGTCCTCAACAGGAGGGCAATCGGGTTCGCGATGCGGGTCGCAAAGGCCTTAAACTGTGCAGTGCTCGACGAATCCGAGTTCGCGCGGAAGAACTACTTCTACCCTGACCTCGACAAGGCGTACCAGATCACCCAGTACGACAAGCCGCTCGCGGAAGGGGGGTACCTTGAGATCGACAGCGACGAAGGCGGCGAGCGCCGCATCCGGATCACGCGCATCCACGTGGAGGAAGACCCGGGGAGGCTCGTGCACATGGGAAATACTGAACGGGGAAAATATTCGCTGGTGGACTACAACCGTTCCGGTATCCCCCTGATCGAGATCGTGAGCGAGCCGGACCTGCGATCGCCGAAGGAGGCGCGGAAGTTCCTCAACAAGCTTCGCGCCACGCTCGAATACCTCAGCGTCTTTGATTCCGAGAAGGAGGGCTCGCTGCGGGTCGACGCCAACATCTCGATTCGGGGAAGCGCGCGCGTGGAGGTCAAGAACATTACATCCTACAAGGGGGTTGAAAAGGCGCTTACTTTCGAGATCACCCGCCAGAAGAACCTGCTCCGTCGCGGGCAGAACGTAGAGAGGGAGACCCGGCACTTCCTCGAAGCGCGGGGCGTCACCCAGTCCGCCCGGAGCAAGGAGCTGGAGCACGACTACCGGTACTTCCCGGAACCCGACCTCCGACCGCTCCATGTCCGGTCATGGGTGGACGGGATTGTCCTTCCGGAGCTGCCCGATGCGCGAAGGGAGCGGTTCATGGTGCAGGACCGGCTGCTCCCCGAGTCACGCACGGACGCTGACCGGCGAGCTCAGACTGGCAAACTTCTTTGAAGAAGTGGTCGCTGCCGATCCCAAAGGGCTCTCCGCGCTTGCCGCCACGTGGATAGCCGACACCCTCATCGGCGAGCTGAATTACCGGGACATGAGCTTCGATCCCGTCGACCCCGGGAGTTTCACCATGCTGGTCCTTCTCCTGAAGGAGGGCACGATTACCGACAAGAGCGGGGTCGAGGTCCTGCGGCTCATGCTCGACCAGCGGTTCAGGAAAGAGGCATGTGAAACTCCTGAAGATATCGTCGGGCGCCTGAACCTTGCAAAGACTGCCGGGGACACCGGCGCCATCGCTTCAGCCATCCGGGAAGCGATAGCGGAGAACCCGAAGGCGATAGACGACTACCGGGCCGGAAAGGGCGGGGCGCTCAACTTCCTCGTGGGGCAGGTCATGAAAAAGACCCGGGGCAAAGCCGACCCGGGCGAACTGAACCGGCTGCTCACCGAATCGCTCAAGGACCGGGAGGCGTAACTGCCGTGCACCTCATTGTTGCCGAAAAGAACATTTCAGCACGCCGCATTGCACAGATACTCAGCGAAGGAAAGAAAGTCACCGAACACAGGGACGGCGGGGTGTCGACGTACAGTTTCGGGGATACAACCACGGTCGGGCTCCGGGGGCACGTGGTGGAGATCGATTTCGAACCGGGGTACAAGAACTGGAGGAGCGAGCAGTATACCCCGCGGAGCCTGATCGATGCCAGGACCATCAAGATCCCGACCGAGAAGAAGATCGTCTCCCTCCTCCAGAAGCTGGCCAGGCAGGCGGACCGGGTCACGATCGCCACCGACTTCGATACCGAAGGGGAACTGATCGGCAAGGAAGCTTACGAACTCGTCCGGGCAGCCAACAAGAACGTCGGGATCGACCGGGCCCGCTTCTCTGCTATCACTCCCGGTGAATTGAAACATGCATTCTCCCATACAACCGAACTCGATTTTGCCCTTGCCGCAGCCGGGGAGGCGCGGCAGTCCATCGACCTGATGTGGGGGGCGTCCCTCACCCGGTTCATCTCCCTTGCTGCACGGAGGGGCGGCCAGAACATCCTCTCCGTGGGACGGGTGCAGAGCCCGACACTTGGCATGATTGTGGACCGGGAGAAAGAGATCGAGGCATTCGTCCCGGAAAAGTACTGGCAGGTGTCCTGCACTACCGAGAAGTCCGCGGAGACTATTGAGGCCCGGCACACCAGAGGCAGGTTCCATGAAAAGGCGGCGGCAGTTGCTGCCCGGGACCGGACAAAGGCCCCGCTCGTCGTAACGGATGTCAGGACCGGCACCAAGCAGGACCGGGCCCCGTCACCCTTTGACACGACGGCCTATATCGTTGCAGCAGCGCGGCTCGGGTTATCCGCGGCAAATGCGATGCGGATTGCCGAAGACCTGTACATGAACGGTTTCATCTCGTACCCGAGGACCGACAATACCGTATACCCGGATTCCCTGGACCTCGATGAGATCCTGAAGACCATTCGGAATTCATCCTTCCAGCAAGACGTGGAATGGGTGATGACACACCGGAGGGCAGTCCCTACCCGGGGTAAGAAGTCCTCCACGGACCACCCGCCTATCCACCCGACCGGCGGGGCAACCCGCGAAGCACTCGGAGAGGACGGGTTCCGGATCTACGAGCTTGTGCTCCGCCGGTTCCTCGCGACGCTCTCGCCCGATGCACAGTGGAAGACACTGAAGATCCTCTTCTCTGCAGGCGGCGAGGAATATACCACGACCGGGGGACAACTCCTCGAAACGGGCTGGCACAGGGTGTACCCGTTCAGCGAGGCAAAAGAAGTGGTCCTGCCCGCGTTCGAAACGGGCGAGCACCTCCCGGTGAAGAAAGTCACCCTTGATGAGAAGGAGACCCAGCCACCCGCACGCTACACGCAGAGCAAACTCATCCAGAGGATGGAAGAACTCGGTCTCGGGACAAAAAGCACCCGGCACGAAGTGATCGCAAAACTGGTCTCCCGGAAATATGTCGAGGGCAACCCCCTGCGCCCGACGCTGGTCGGCAGGGTAGTGACGGAATCGCTCGAGCAGCATGCCGATACGATCACCCGGCCAGGCATGACCCAGACGCTGGAAGCGCACATGCAGCAGATCAAGGAGAGCAAACGGACCCGGGAAGACGTGGTCAGGGAATCCCGGGAGATGCTCCACCATGCTTTCGACCAGCTCGAGGCGAACGAACAGGTGATCGGCGAGGATATACGGGGGAAGACGGCAGAAGAGATGAACCTGGGGAAGTGTCCCGCCTGCGGAGGAACCCTGGCTATCAAGCACCTCCGGGGCAACACCCAGTTCATCGGGTGTTCCCGGTACCCGGACTGCTCGTTCAACATCGGGCTCCCGATGGCCCAGTGGGGGTTTGCAGTCCGGACCGACGAAGTGTGCGAACAACACCATCTCAAGTATGTCCGGCTTGTGCGGAAGGGGGCCGCCCGTGGGAGATCGGCTGTCCGCTCTGTCATCATATCGAGTCCAACCTCGAATCGCTCGCCGAAATCCCGTCCATGGACGAAGCCCTGGCAAAAAAGATCCAGTCCCACCATATCTATTCCGTGGCAGAACTGGCGCATAGCACACCTGAGGTACTTGCAAGGAGACTGGAACTCGACAGCGGCCAGGCCAGCCTGCTTGTTCATGAAGCAGGGCGTGTGCTGGAAAGGCTGCGAAAGCGGTCAGAGTGCCGGAAGTTCATGCGCGATAACCTGATCCCAAGGAAAGGACGCAGCCATTCAAAAATCCTTTCTGCCCTCAAGGAATCCGGCATCTCCGAACTCTCCGGTCTCGCGAGGGTTGACATCGCAACACTCACGAGAGCGGGGATCGGGGAGAATGAAGCGGAGCAACTCCTCACCCGGGCTAAGACCGTATACCATGGCCAGGTGCTCAGGGAGATCGGTATCCCTGCCGTCAGCCTGAAAAAATATCTCGCCGCAGGGATCATCGACCCGGAAGCATTCTGTGTCCACTCCCCCGGGGCCCTGAGCGACCTGACCGGCATGTCGGTGAGCACGGTCCAGCGCCACGTAGAGCTTGTCTGCAGGCACCTCAGTAAACCGGTCCCGAAGAAGATCTCGAAAACCCAGATGGAACGTGGCAAAAAGGAACTCCTGGCCGTCAGAGGATTGGGCGAGCCCGTTCTTGAAAAGCTCTTCCGTGCCGATATCACGGACGCGGATACCCTGCTCTCTGCAGATGCCGCAAAACTCGCTGCCAGGTCCGGGATTCCCGAACAGAAAATTCTCGATTACCAGAAGAGTATCCGGAAAAGAAAGGAGACTGCTGTGATCCAGCTCTAAAGAGAAGATCCTATTTTTTCATGGCGAGTTCGATAGCGACACGGAGATCCTTATCGTCGAACGGTTTGTTGATAAAACCATCCGGGCGGGTTGCCTTTGCCCGTTCAAGCGTGGGGCCATCCGAGTGCGAGGTGACATAAATCACGGGAATATTGAACCCTTTTTTGATCAGTTTTGCAGTTTCAATCCCGTCGATATCCCCTTTAAGGTTGATATCCATCAGTACCAGATCCGGCTTGCTTTTCCCGACCAGTTCCATGGCCTCGGCGCCGGTCCTGGCCCTGCCGGACACCCCATACCCAAGATTTTTCAGGCGCCATTCTTCAACCCGTGCAATGATATCATCGTCTTCGACGATGAGTACTGATTCACCTGCCATTTATATACCATTCCTTATACCATGATGTTGTCATTTCACGTAATATCTTTACCCATGTAGGCAGCCTAACGGACAAACCGGAACGTACCGCGGGGGATATGGATCTCAAACCGGGCACCTTTCCCGTACACACCGTTCTCCACAATCGTTATTCCGGTTATCGCCAGAATCTCCCGTGTCAGGAACAGGCCCATGCCGGTATTTCTGCCCACACCCCGTTCAAAGATCTGCCTCTTCTGTTCCGAGGGTATTCCTGCTCCGTCATCTTCACACGTTAAGGACAGTCCCTTGTCCGAGATCTGGAAATAAAACGTTATAGTGGTGACTTTTTCACCGTACCGTATTGCATTGTCCACGAGATTATAGAACACTTTTTCGAGGAGGGGGTCTGCATATATTTCAGTTTTTTCAAGATCGATGATAAACTGGAGCCCTGATTTTTCGAAGTTCACCAGAATTCGCTGTATTACATCCGTTACGTTCTGCCAGAGGGGCAGGTGTACACCCACTTCCTGGTATTCTTTCGTGAAACTTATCTGCCACTGGATCACCCGGGTCAGTTCCCTGATGTCCCTGAGCAACTGATCCCTTCCCTCCGGTGTGGTAGTGGCATTTGCCATATCCACACAACCCAGGAGCCCGGTAATGGTGTTAAGGATATCATGGCGGGTGATATTATTCATCAGGTTGAGTTTCTTATTGGCAAGCTCGATTGCGTCCTTCGCCCGCTTCTGTTCGGTTACATCCCGCAGCACTCCGTATATTCCGATGGGTTTTCCGGACTGATCGAGCCGCAGGGTACCTTTTTCATCAAACCAGTTGACATTTCCCCATTTATCGAGCGTCCTGAACGTGGAATGGAACTGGGCACCCTTTTCAAGATCACGGGCAAGGTCCTGTTCGACCCGGTCGATATCTTCGGGATGGATAAAATTACGAATCGGTTTTCCGGTTATCTCATCTTCAAGAAAACCATAGGTATTGACCTGCGGTGAGATATACGTACAAATGCCCTCCATATCCAGCGAGAAGATGATATCTGCAGAGTTCTCGGCAAGCGCGCGGTATTTTTCCTCGTTCTCTGCGAGCTTCCGTTCGATCTGTTTCCGGTACGTATTGTCGATAAACGTTTCGAGCAGGCAGGGTTTGCCGTGAAGCATCAGCGGAACAACGTATTTTATGACCGAGATCTCCCTGCCGTCCGGTGTCAGAAGGGTTCGCTCAGCATTATCCACGGCCTGGTTCAGATCGGTGATCGGGCACCTTCCCACTTCTGCCGGGCAGATTACCTCGTGGCATAGCTGGTTGATAACGGCATCTCTTCCGGTGCCCATCATCTCAAGAGCCGCCGGGTTTACATCAATGACCCTATGGGTTTTTGTATCGATGACAAAGATACCGACACGGATTGACCTTATCAGTGCCCGAAGGTATTCTTCACTCTCGGTGAGCGCCTCCTCAAGCCTGATCCGTTCTGAGATATCAAGAACAATACCCCGGAACCCGGTAATCTTGCCTTCACGGTATATGAGTGAAGTATACACAATAGCCCGCATCAGGTTGCCGTCAAATTGCTTTAAGGTGTAGATCTCCCCGGGAGATTTGCCTCCGGATATCACGGTAGAAAGTCCATGCTGCATCATCTCGATATTGTCCGGAGATAAATAATCTCGTATATTTATTCCTTTCAGGATTTTTTGCTCGGTAATCCCGAATCGTTCAACGCCGGCCTTATTGACGTACTTGAGGTTCCCGGCTGTGTCCATCTCAAAGACAATCAGCGGCAGCAGTTCCGCAAGCTCCCGGAACCTGCCTTCGCTCTCCTGGAGCCCTTTCTGCGTTGATTCAAGGGTCTCCAGCATGTGGTTGATCTCCACGGCAAGCCCTGTGAACTCGTCATTCCCGTCTATAACCATCCGCCTGGATATGTCCTCATCCCTTCCGATTGTATACACCTGCAGGCTCAGGGAACTGACCCGCGAGAGGACAAGGCGGTCGAGGAGGAGAAGGACGATGATCCCGAACAGGAGACCGGACCCAAGCACAATGAGAATATAATAGAAGGTCATGGTAACTCCCTGCTGGTAAATGTCGCGGGGTTGGACTACCTGAAGAACGAACGCGTCATTCCCGTAAATATCCCGGATGGGTGTGTATCCAGCTACGGTAGTATAATCCAGCGGGACGACGGTATCTGTGCCCTCTGCTGCATCATCCTTTATCTGTGATAACAATGAGGGTGAAATGACAGGATCGCCGACAGAGAGTACCCTGACTGACGGACTGGCAGGACTTCCAAGACCCGCCAGTTCGTTTTCATGGAGGTACCTTCCTACAATCACGACACCATCCGGGGTCCCGGAAAAATCCGAGTGGATGACCGGCTGCGATGCAACAAGAAGGGGATTTTTGTCCACAACCAGGATCCCGGTCACTGAATGGTGAGGATCGGTCATATTCATGAGGGGGTTTCCGGGACTCAGCTGCTGCCGGAACGATTCAGGGACAGCAACTATCAGATGGTTTGCCTGATCGTAGGCACCGGCGTACACGACATCGCCATCCCGGTTGGTGATGGCGATTACGTCCAGCCTGAGATTGTGATAGGTTTCCGGGACGAGGTTTGTCCGGATATAATCCGGTTCGTTCCCGATGACAAAGTTGTAGGTGTCATTCCATGGACCCCAGCCGGATGTGATAGCAGAAAGCGATGCGAATTCGGTGTTCAGGTTCCCTGCGACCTGGCCGGTTTCCTGGATGACATACTTGTGCTCAAGTGAGCTGTCGCTTGAAAGAGAAATAGCTGACACAAAGATGCTGATAAGCGAGATGACAAGGATGAGCAGTACCACCAGGATCAGACTGGTTTTTTCCTGAAGTTTCATGAATATCGTACGGGTATGTTCCCGATTACGGTTATTTTCATATAAAGTGTTCCATTGGTTGTCCGGAACCGATGAACTGCTGCATTTGATTCAAGACAATCTCGTGCAGGTTGGGTGTGATCACCGGGCAGGATACCGGTTTATGGGGATGGAACGCCAAGAGGTACTGTGATTATGATGAAATGGAAAGACTGGGTGCATGTGACCAAACTCGATCCTGACAAGCAGCTGAAGCCCGGGGATATTGATGCTATTGCCGCGAGCGGTACCGATGCCCTGATGCTCTCGGGAACACTCAATGTCACGCAGGAGAACCTCTCCGCACTCCAGAAACAGGTAGGTGCCTATGACCTTCCGCTCGTCATGGAGCCTGCGGGACCGGATGCCGTGCTGATGCAGGGGATCGATTTTGTTTTTGTCCCGAGCGTCATGAACACTACTGATGTGCAATGGATCGTCGGCAAGCACCGGGAGTGGGTGCAGATGCAGAAAGGCAAAATCCCGTGGGACTTCATCGTTCCGGAAGCTTATATTGTCCTGAACCCGGACTCATCAGTCGGCCGTATGACCAAGGCAATGTGCAGTCTCAAAGCTGAGGAGGTCGCTGCCTTTGCAAGCGTCGCGGATCACTATTTCCATTTCCCTGTTGTGTATATCGAATACAGCGGTATCTACGGAGATCCGGCCGTTGTGAAAGCCGTATCCGAGGCCCTTGACAAGTCGGTGCTGTACTATGGCGGCGGGATCAACTCTGCGGAGAAAGCAGCGCAGATGAGCAGGTATGCCGACACGATTGTCGTCGGCAATGCAGTATACGACCAGGGCGCAGTCGTCCTGAAAGCGACGGTCGACGCAGTCCAGTAATTTTTTTATGCCCGTCATTGACATCGTGCTCGTTGCCCCCATCTACGAAGGCAACGTGGGCTTTGCCGCACGCGTGATGAAAAATTTCGGGTTCCTGCGGCTCGTGCTCATCGATCCATGCCCGCTTGGCGAGGAGGCTAAGGCCCGGGCCAGTCATGCGCAGGACGTGCTCAGGAATGCAGAGGTCTGCACCGTCGAAGACGTCTTCGCCCGGAGTAACATCGTGGTCGCGACCACCGGGACCGTGAGCAAATCGGTCTGCCATTCCATGCGGATGCCATTCTACTCGCCAAAAGAACTCCGCGGGCGGATCAAGGATACCGACGGGCGCATCTCCATTCTCTTCGGACGCGAGAACTGGGGGCTCAGCAACGAGGAGGTCAAACGCAGCGACATGATCTGCACCATCCCGACTACTGAGAAGTACCCGATCCTCAACCTCTCTCATGCCGTTGGGGTCGTCTGCTACGAGCTGGCCGATCTCCCGCTCCCGTCCTATGCGCTCGCTTCCCCTGCCGAGATGGGTTACCTCTACCGCCACATCGACCGGTATCTCGACACCATCCATCACCCGGCATTCAAGCGGGAGAACACGATGGTCCTCATCCGCAGGATCCTCGGGAGGGCGAACCTCACGATCCGGGAGGCCAGCACCCTGCACGGGCTGCTCCGCAGGAGCGAGTGGCACATCGATCCGTCGAGTCTCGACCGGGATATCGGGGAGAAGGCCGGGCAGGATGAGGGAGAGGAGGAGTGAGGGTTTCTGCTCTGTGGAAATCTTCCACGGTTCATTTTTTGTAAACCATTTGAAGATGTCATGAGGGTGACCCCCTCTCTCTCACATCGAAGAACTCTGATGAGTTCTTCTTATCCTCGAGGTCCTGTTGAACCTCTTCGGAGATCGAAGAACTCTGACGAGTTCGATCGAAGACCTACGGTCTTCTCCTGTCTCAAGTCTGATGACTTTCGACATTCTCCAGCCTGTTCTTCCCTTCGGGAAGAGCAGTCTCCTCCGAAGGGGGGGGCAGCGAAGATGCTAACGCATCTTCTCGATTTCGTGATCTGATGACCACTCAATCAGCCCAAGGGGGGTATCCCCTTGAATCTCTGAGAGGTCTTCAGACCTCGGAGAGGAGAAGGGAGGCAAGAGCCGACCTTCGACCCGTCTATTATTCCTCTCATTCTCTCAAGAATTTCCTGCCAACCTTCTGAGTGACTATCGCAATTCGGGGGATGCTGCCATCGCCAAAGGCATGGCAGGCTCGAGAAGATTCGAGAGCATCTTCGCTGTGCCCAGGTTGCAGAAAATTCGAAGAACGCTTATGCGTTCTTCTCTTGTCTCCATGACTTTGTCATGTCGACATCCCCAAGAGCGTCAGAATATTGATCTGCCGGACCCCCCTCTCACTTCCCCATCCCATAGTGATCATTCCGGAACCGGATGAGCCCGTCGCAGAACTCCCCCAGGTAATCTTCCATGGAGAGGTTGCCCTCCTGGAACGCGCACTCCTCCTCCTCGATGATCCGGTTGATCATGTCCCGGCTGGGAAGGAGGAGATCGATATCGACCCCTGCTTTCCTTGACCCCCGGACCAGCGCCTCGCGGAAGAGCCCGATACAGTACGCGATGCGGTAGGTATAGGTATGCCGGGTCTTTTCGAGATAGCCCGCAACCCGTTCGGTCTCGATCCTGAGGAAGTCCTCCTTCACCGATTCGTCCTGGCATTTCCCGAGCATGTACCTGTAATGGGCATACGGGTACATCTCCTCAAGCTCGGCAGGGACGATCCCGCATGTCCCGAAAACGACGATATGGTATTGTGACGGTTCGAGGACCTGCGATATGATCATCCGGATCAGCTGGTGGCTCGGGCTCTGGCTGTAGGGTTTCCGGACCGCACAGGGAATAAAAATGGCAATGTCCCGGGGGCCAATGTCATACTCATCGATAATGTACCGGTACGACTCCTCGAATTCCGGGAGGTAGAACGGGGGGCCGGTCAGGACGGCCGCGTGGCTTTTTCCGGGGCCTCAGGTCTGCGCTCGCCCATGATTATTCCATATCAGCTGGTCTTTGCATCACATGAAGTATCCGGTCGTTCAAGCAAAAGGCCGATGGGATTGCCGGGCGTCCATGGCTTTGGCTTTCATCCGGAGTTGTGTCGTACACCCGGGTATAAAAATCCGGATTTACTGTTCTGTTCTGTCTGCCCTGCCAAAGTGCCCGTGCCCCACCGGTCGAGCAATGACGAGATTGACTGGCTGACGACCCTCCCTGACAAGTCTGGAGAACGTGTTCAACCCTGTCCCCTTCGCTGACCCGGTCTATAAAGGTTTTTTACCTCAGGAACCCGGATTCATTTACAAGATCATTTAAATTTCATTTTACCTAATATATACTGGAGAATTGAGAGACCCTTCACCGGTTTTCATAAATGAAGAGATACTCTGTCCCTGACAAAATCCCTCCCTGATAAAAGCGTCAGAGGTATGTGTGTCCGGGACGAGGAGGAGGATACCTTTGACCGATACCATCCTTATCGTTGACGATACGAGGCTGATTGTCGAAGGGCTCGTCCTGATCCTGAAAAAATACTATCGCCCCCTTGCCGCTTTCGGTGGAGAGCAGTGTCTTGACATCCTGAGCAGGGAGACACCGGACCTGATCATTCTCGATATTATGATGGAACCCATGAACGGTTGGGAGACACTGGAGCGGATCAAGGCAGACCCCAGAACCCGGGACATACCGGTTCTCATGTTCTCTGCAAAGAAGATCACTCCGGAAGAGGCCGAACTCACCGGATTACTATCGATGACTTCATTTCAAAACCGGTGAACCCGAAACAGCTCGTCGCGGCTATTGAAAAGGTGCTTTCGAGAAGGAAAACGGCGAGGGAGGAGAGCGGTGCGCTCCATGCTGCAGGGATCCGACCGGAAAAAATTTCCGAATATTTTGCGCTCAAAACAACGCTTGATGTGGACGCCAGCCTCAGGGACACCCTGCAGAAGGAGCTCGATCTCGCTCATCGCGATGCGCCGAACCGTGACGAACTGATGAGTTCCATCGCAGTGATCGGAAACCGGATAACCGAACAGAGCGGTCTTGCCAGTGAACTTTCCCGGGAGATGGATGATGCCCCGCGTCCGATAGCAACGGTACCTCCCGAGCCAGTCATGGTACCGGTTCCAGCTGCTCCAACCGGGCCGGGAGATCTGCCCGCTGGAGAGAGTGCCCCTGACAATGCTTCTCCTGGCATCATCCTGCAGGCACCGGAAATCGTATCCGGTGTAACCGGCCCTGCAGATCCCGTGACACCCGATCCTGGAGCGATCACCCTGATGGCGGCAGCCACGGAAACTCATGTTCGCACCGGGGGGGAAGACGTTGCTGTACCTTCCGTGGAGTCAGGCCATGAGGGAGTACCGATCGATCACACGGAGGGTACACTGCCCCCGGAGGTCGGTTATGAATCCGCCCGACCTTCAACTTCTGCCGGACAGGAAGTTCCGGTAACGGTGATGGCAGAGCCTGCATTCGTTCCGGTTCAGCCACCTTCCGGTGACATCATGGATCATCCGGAGCCCCCGGCGGGGAGATCAATCCAAAAAATACCAAGTTCCGGGGCACTTGCAGTCATTCAGGATCCTGAAATCCTGCCCGAAGCTATGCCGGATGTACCGGCAGGTCCTGTCCCTCCGGAAGAATCTGCAGGCATGGCAGAGCCGGAGCCGTTCGGGAAGGAAGAGTCCCCCTCGTCCCGAACAGGCATTTTTTCAACGATTTCGGGATCCCTCCGTGGTCGTTTCGGGAAATCCGGAAAATGAGTGCGCCGGGATTTTTATCGTGAACCGGTCCGCCATCCCCCGCATAAACTTGCGGGATCCTGAGATGCACGGTTTTTCCCTGGTCGGGATCCTGCTGTCAGCCGGTTGGCAACCGCGACGGCATCGGTTGCGCAAGGCTGCGAGGCCGTCATGACCCGGGCCCATTGCACATAATCGATGAACAGGGCAGTATCACCGATAGCGAGAATGAACAGGGATGGGGCGTGGGTCCATTTCAGAAATAGTGGTGTTTCCGGACGAAAGGTTGAACGGTATCCTGCACGTCCGTCTCCCGGTGATCATACATGGTTCGTTCCACCATGGCCTTGCGGCAAACATCTCTTGAGCACCTTTTTTTACCCGGAATCGCCTTTAAAGGTACAGGAATATCTATGGCAATTGACTGGTACAACGAATTTGTCAACCTGAATTACGAGCCGGAAAAGAACGAACTCATCTGCCTCTTTTATTTTGAACCCGCTGCAGGGATCAGCGGCAGGGAAGCAGCCGGGCGGATCGCGTCCGAGAGTTCGACCGGGACATGGACCACCCTCTTTACCATGCCGCCCCGGATGAAAGCCCTGCAGGCAACGGCGTTTGACATAGAAGGAAACGTGGTAAAGATCGCATACCCGCTGGCCCTCTGGGAAGAGGGGAATGCCGTTCAGCTTCTGAGCGGGATCGCAGGGAACATCTTTGGCATGAAAGCCCTGAAGAACCTGAGGCTGATCGATGTCTCGCTCCCGCCTGCCTATATAAAACACTTCAAAGGCCCTCATTTCGGCAACGACGGGATCCGGAAGATGATGGGAATCACCGACCGGCCGTTCACCGGCGCGGTGCCCAAGCCCAAGATCGGGTTCTCGGCACGGGAGCACGCAAAGATCGGGTACGAGACCTGGATGGGCGGTTTTGATTTTGTCAAAGACGATGAAAACCTGACCTCCACCTCGTTCAACCAGTTCGACGACCGGGTTAAGCACATGACGAAACTGCGGGATGTGGCCGAGAAAGAGACCGGGGAGAAAAAGTCTGCGTTCCTCAATATTACCGCCGATGTGGAGACGATGAAGAAACGGGCTGACATGCTTGCCGAGAACGGCTGGAACTACGCGATGATCGACGTCGTCGTTGCCGGCACTGCAGGAGTCATGACGATGCGGGACTACTGTTCCGATCTCGGCCTCGCGATCCACGCGCACCGCGCGATGCATGCCACGTTCGACCGCAACCGGAAGCACGGGATAACCATGCAGTTCCTCGCAAAGCTCATGCGGCTGATAGGTGTCACGCAAATCCATACCGGGACCGCAGTAGGAAAACTGACCGGCTCGCGGAGGGAGTCCATGGCGCTTGCGGATATCCTTCGGGAGAAGAAGATCAAGGCGGTGGATGGCATGCTGCTTGAACAGGACTGGGGAACGATCAAAACTGCGTTCCCGGTCTCGTCCGGTGGGCTGCATCCGGGTCTTGTGCCCGATGTGCTCGATATTTACGGGACGGAAATGGTTCTGCTCGTGTCCGGTGGCATCCACGGTCACCCGAAAGGGACACGGGCCGGGGCACAGGCTACCATGCAGGCAATCGAGGCCTGGAAAGAGGGCATACCGCTCGATGAGAAAGCCAGGAACGCACAAGCCCTGAGGGAAGCGCTGGAGAAATGGGGTCACTATAAACCGATGTGAGAGGAAAACCAAATTCTTTTTTTGGCTCTGCAGAAATCATTGGTTTTCATTGCAGACGCTCTTGGGGGCTGCGGCATCTGATGCCTCCACCCCCCCGCCGCCGGGGCCCCCCATATTGCGATAGCCCCTCAGAAGGTTGATGAAAAACCACTGAGATAAGGAGAGGAATAATAGACGGGTCGAAGGTCGGCTCTTGCCTCCCTTCTCCTCTTCGAGGTCTGAAGACCTCTCAGAGATTCAAGGGGATACCCCCCTTGGGCTGATTGAGTAGTCATCAGACTACGAAATCGAGAAGGTCGTCAGACTTTCGCTGCCTCCCCCAGTGGGGGAGAGAGGGGGTCACCCTCATAACCAGCGGAGAATATAATCAAATTACAGGATAAAATAGGATCTCTACAAAGCCTTTTTCATATTTTTCTGACGCAGAAAAATTCATGTGCTCACGTCCCCGATTTGACAGTATGCACGATATTGTCAGCAGCAAGAAGATGGAGAACGGGATTGTCGTTTTCTGGGATGAGAAGGGCGAAAAGGAGTACGAGTCGTTTAATTATTCCGAGCTTATCGACATGAAGATCAACGCGCTTGATCTCCTTGACCGTCCGAAATCCTACAAAGTCGATGAAGATAAACACACACTTATCTCAAAGAAATAATCCTCTTTTATTTTTCGTGCTGCCGTATGCCGTGTGTGCATAATGATGAGAACATATTCTGCAGTATAATGCGCATTGGGCATCCCCGCGCTGCAATTCCGGCACATTTCCTTGTCACCAATCTGGCAGCCCCCTCCCTTTCGCCTTCATGCCATATCCCGATCCCTTTTAATATCAAAACCCGAGATCCTAAGAACCGTGACAGGATTCCAGCTCACCTCCCCGTTTGCACCGGCCGGTTCACAACCGGAAGCAATACGGCAGTTAACCGAAGGACTCAATTCGGGCGAGCAGTGCCAGACTCTTCTTGGTGTCACCGGCTCCGGCAAGACGTTCACCATGGCAAACGTGATCGTAGCAGCGGACAAGCCAACGCTCGTCCTCGCCCACAACAAGACGCTTGCGGCCCAGCTCTACCAGGAGTTCTGCGACTTTTTCCCCCACAACCGTGTCGAGTACTTCGTCTCCTACTATGATTACTACCAGCCGGAGTCCTACATACCGGCAAAGGACCAGTACATCGAGAAAGACTCTGCCATCAATCCCAAGATCGAGATGCTCCGGCTCTCCGCCACTGCTTCGCTCTCCTACCGCCGCGACGTGATCGTGGTCGCCTCGGTCTCCTGCATCTACGGCCTTGGCAACCCGGAAAATTTCCGGAACATGGGGTTCGAACTCGCTGTCGGCCAGAAGATTGGCCGCAGCGGGATCCTGAGCCGGCTCCTCGATATCCAGTTCGAGCGGAACGATATCGATCTGGCCCCGGGGCGGTTCAGGGTCAAAGGGGACACCATCGACATCGTACCCGGCTACTTCAACGACATCATCCGGGTCGAGCTCTTCGGCGAGGAGATCGAGCGCATCCGGGAGGTGGACAAGAATACCGGAGCAAAAAAAGAGGAGATGAAGTATTTCTATGTCTACCCCGCCCGGCACTTTGTCACCCCGGAGAGCACCCGCAGAACGGCGATAGAATCGATCCGGAAGGAACTCGACGAAGTACTTCCCACGCTCGGCATGATCGAAGCCCACCGGCTCGAGCAGCGGACCCGGTTCGATATCGAGATGATCGAGGAGACCGGCTCCTGCAAGGGGATCGAGAACTATTCCCGGCATTTCGATGGCAGGAAAGCGGGCGAGAAACCCTACTGCCTGCTCGACTACTTCCCGGACGACTTCCTGATGATCATCGATGAGAGCCACCAGATGATCCCGCAGCTGCACGGCATGTACAACGGCGACCGCTCGCGGAAAAAAGCACTCGTGGATTACGGTTTCCGGCTCCCGAGTGCGTACGACAACCGCCCCCTGAGGTTCCATGAGTTTGAGCAGTACATGGGAAACGTTGTCTTCGTGTCCGCAACCCCGGGTGACTATGAACTGAAAAAATCCTCGAGGCTCGTCGAGCAGATTATCCGCCCGACAGGTCTTGTGGACCCGGGTGTGGAGGTACGTCCTATCGAGGGTCAGACCGGGGACGTGATACGGGAAGTCCGGGCAACCGTTGAGCGGGGAGACCGCGTCCTCATCACCACGCTCACCAAGAAACTCGCAGAGGAACTGTCTGAGTTCCTTGCGGAGCAGGGGATCAGGACCCGCTACCTTCACTCGGAGATCCAGACCCTCGAGCGCAGCGAGATCATCCGCGAGCTCCGTCTCGGGAAATTCGACGTGCTGGTAGGGATCAACCTGTTGAGGGAGGGACTTGACATCCCCGAAGTCGGGTTTATCGGTATCCTGGATGCCGACAAGGAAGGGTTTCTCCGCGATGCCCGGAGCCTGATCCAGATCATCGGCAGGGCAGCCCGGAACGTGAATGCGAACGTCGTGCTGTACGCTGATACGATGACCGATTCGATGAAACGCGCGATCGCCGAGACGAAGCGCCGCCGGGACCTGCAGGTCGCCTTCAACAGAGAGCACAACATCATCCCGCAGACCATCGTCAAACCAGTCAAGGAAAAAGAAGTCGATATCAGGGATACCCGGCACGTGCCAAGAAAGGAGATCCCGAACGTGGTCATCGAACTCGAAAAGCAGATGCGGGACGCTGCGGAGAATCTTGACTTCGAGCGGGCAATTGCCCTTCGGGACCAGGTCAGGAAACTGAATGAGCGGATGAGCGAGGCGGCCCGGCACCATACAGGGCGATGACCGGAAACGCGGGGCAGGGTTTTTAAACCGGCCGGGTAACAAGGTTGGCCGGTTATTTTTTGTCAGGGATCGCTGCCGCACCGGAACTCTCAGCTGTCCCGGCTTCTTCCGCAGTACCTACCATATAGTAACGCTTGATGAATTCGCGGACCTTCTCGGACTCGATCCAGCCCATATCCAGCTGGGTGATGATCCGGTCGATCTCCCGGGCCTGCAGGATGATCTTGTCAGTGATATCACCGGGTGCCAGGCTTGACAGACCGACAATCACCGCGAGCGGGTTGCGGATATGATCGCCAAGGATAGCAAACTGCTCGATGTTCTTCTCCACCTGTTCGAGCGCTGTGCGTTTTGCGACTTCCATCTGTTTCCTGTCAGTGATGTCAATGAACCAGAACATCACGCAGACCGGCTTTCCCGCCTCATCCCGTACCAGGTTGGCATAGAACTGGACATGAAACGGGCTCCCGTTGTATTTCAGCAGGGTGACTTCCCCAAACCAGGTTCCCTTGTCCGGCAACTGGTCCCGGATCTCCTCGAACACCTGGCGGGAGGCCATAAGGTGCCGGGTGTTTTTCCTGATGATCTCCGTTTCATTGGGGTATTCCATCATCCGGAGAAGTGAGTGATTAACATACGTGATGTTCAGGTCAAGGTCAAGGATCGCGATGGCGTTGATGGAGGAACTGATGGCATGGTCCTTGATCAGCAGTGCCTCTTCGGCAGATTTCCGGTCGGTAATATCGACGAGGGTGACAACAAACTGGTTGTCAGGCAGTATTCCCGCAGAGATGAGGACCCAGCGCGGACCTCTCGTCTTGGAGTGGAATTGTGTCGCAAGGTTCTCAACGCTGCCATGGTTCCTGAGTGCCTGGAGAAAGAGGTCTTTTGATTCGGGCTCCATCCAGAGATCGGCAAAGGGGATTTGAGCAAGTCCGGTGTGCTCATACCCGAGGATGGAGGCAAAACGCTTGTTTCCTTCCCGGATCGACAGCGTGGCGAGATCGATCAGCCCGATTCCCGATTCGGAATGGTTGAAAAGGCTTCGGTACTTTACTTCGTTCCTGCGCATGTGGGAAGAGAGGTTGGTCACAACAGCTGCAACTCCGATCAGGACAATACAGATGATGAATGCCGCTGTGAAATACTCAGGAGATCCCATGGAGAAGAACCAGACCATGCCAAGGTAGACTGCAGAGATCAGACCGGCAAAGAGCAGTCCCCGGTGAGGGTACCAATAGGCTGCGATCACAACCGGGATGTACAGGAGATGGGGGGCGACCGGGTTGTTACCGTAATGGAGGCTGAGGATGTTGATCATTAATGCAAGAACCGTGGTATTGACGATGATGAAGAGCCAGAGGTCGACCAGGCTCTCCTCCCGGTCTACAAATACTTTCTCATTCGTCATCGGTATCTCCCCTTTCTCTGCATCGATAAAAACATTCCCGCCATCGACCAGCGCTATTCTGACGTGAATTTCAAATCCCGGAACATCTGATAAATACGATAGCTATTCCGGTTCCAAACGTAAAAAGTGATTGGGTATAGGAATTTTATAAATTACAGGGGATTGGTGACAGTACCGGGCCTGATAAAAAATAACCGGTGGGGAGGATAATGGATGCAGTACTCCGGCACAACGTAGGAGCAGAAGGTTGCAAAAACCGGGATCCTACCCGAGACCCCCACTGGGCGAGCGTTGTCCGCGAGGGGTCGACATCGTTCCACTGCCATCCGAGTGCCTCGATGATCCTCGAGATTGGCTGCTTGATGGTCTTTTCCAGCATCAGTTCCCAGTCCACGACAAATTCCGGCGGGACCTGGTCTGCATACTCAAAACAGAGCACATCCGTCTTGGGATATTTTGACGTCACGGTCCTGATGTAGACTCTCTTTGGCTTGCTGCCTTTACCAAACTCCGTGTGGAGGTTCTCGTTCGCGTACTTCGCGCCCCGGACCTGTGCATCATCGTTGTCATAATCGTCGAGAGACTTCCCGATCCCGCCGGGAATGCCGACTTCATCCAGCGAGTATTTTCCCGCCCGGTACTTTTTGATCACGTCAGAGAGATAACTCTTGATCCCCTGGTAGTCCTCGCCTGCAAGGATCATCTCCATCACCTTCATCTGCACTATCTTCGTAATCTGCGGGGTGTCGCTTCGTTTTATTTCAAATCCCACGATATCGGTCTCTTTGACGTCTTTTCCCTCTTTCCAGACAAGGGAGCCCGCGTAGCGTTTCTTCTTGCCGGCCTGGAAAAACCGTGCATAGATCTTCTCGAACTTGATGGAGAAGAAATGGGTATCGGCGTTGAGTTCGTTCTTCGCAAAGGCAGAATAGCTCCCGTTAAGGCGTTTTTCTATGGTGCGGGCCACTTCGATCGTCTGTTCACGTCCAAGCGGCGGGAGCTGCACCATGCAGGAATCCGTATCGCCATAGATGACCTTGTATCCCTGCTCCTCGATCACGCTCCGGGTGTGTTCGATGATCGCCCTGCCGACCGACGTAACCGCTGACCCGATCTCCCGGTCGAAGAGGCGGAACCGGGTATACCCCGAAACGCCGTAGTAGGTGTTCATGATCACCTTGAGTACATTCTGCTGCATGTCATAGACGATATACTGGGGAGATCCGAAGGGAAAGGAATTGCGCAGGCGTTTTTTCTCATCGCGCTCTTTCAGGAGATCGGCGATGATGCTCCGGGTCAGCCCGTCAGGCTGCTTCCGGAACCGGATCCCGTTGGGAGCCCGGAGCTCCCCGTCCTTGTCTTTGGTTTCCGGGGAGGCATTGATCGTCATCATGGCCATGGGGTAGAGCGACTTGAGGTCGAGCACGACCACGTTCTCCCTCACCCCTTTGCTCGGCTCAAACACCGTAGCGCCCTCGAACTCTTCGGCATTTGCAAACCCTTTGGAGGGCAGGACATACCGGCCGTAGGCTTTCCTGAGAACGTATACATCGATGACACTTGAGGAGTTCAGGGTCTTGTCCAGCGGGCATCCGACATAGCGGGCAATCTCCCGGTAGAACTCGATGATATTGTCCTTTTTGTTTATCGCTACGCAGAGTTCCACATCCTTGAAGTTGTACTCGACAAGGAGTGCCGGTTCTTTCTTCCAGAGGTCCGAAATCGTGCCGGTATAACGGACCTTCTGCTCGCCCAGCTCATCCATGGCCACTGCATCGAGCCGGTATGACTCCTTGAGATTGGAGTGCATCTTCTTGTATGCAGTCAGGAGATCGAAGAGTGCCCTCCCCCTCAGCGCGTTGCGCTCAGTCTGTCCCGGGATGCGGGCAAGGGAATCCGGCCGCAGTCCCAGTTTCTCCATCCTTCCCCGGATATATGGCATGTCGAACTCGACAAAGTTCCAGCCGGAGAGGACATCCGGATCACGTTCGAGGATATAAGCGGCAAACGCCCGGAGCATGGCGGTCTCATCCGCATACGTGCAGATGGTGTGCGTCCCTTTCCGGAAACATCCGTTGGCAAGCCCGCCTTCCCGTTCCTTTGCGGTGATATCCGGGGACGGGCCGGCCCCGGACAGAAGGAACGTGGTATAGTCATTGTCAAACGAGTCGAAGCAGGTGATGCAGATGATCTTGTCCCGCTGGGGGTCAGGAAAACCGCGTTCATCTTCGCATTCGATATCCACCATGCAGACGCGTGCGGGAGCATCGACCTCGGCAGGCCGGATATCGTGATAGTCAACTGAGGCGGAGGAGACCGATACGCCTCCGGTCAGGCCGGTATCGATCATGAACCGTGTGGCAAACGGGATGTCGGCTTCGAAGTGCCGGTAGCGGTCGCGCACGTCCCTGACATCGGACGGGCGCTGGGTATAGAGACGGCGGAGCGGTTCGTCCCTGATCGAGCGGTAGAGCGTCCCCGTCTCGAGCGTGGCCTGCGAAGGAAGCGGAACGGTCTCGGCCTGATCGGCCGGTACATAAAAATACGGCATGAAACCGGTGACCTCAACCCGGATTGCCCTTCCTTTTGCATCCCTCCCGAAGATGTGGATCAGCGGACCGCCCGGTGCATTGCTGTATTCCACCTGGTTGATGGCAAGGACCAGCCCGTCAGAAGCTTCGGGTGGGCAGGGGGCGCTGGTGCACGCATCCGGCGACTGTGCCTGCGAAGCCATCAGGAGACCACCTGTCCACAGAGATTCCGTGCAAACGTACCGGCTTCGTTCATCTTCCCGGATTCCCATGCATCCAGCTCCCATTCCTCGATCGCCAGGATACCGTCGCGGCCGACCCGGACCGGGACGCCGAGGGAACAACCGCTCACGCCATATTCGCCTTCCAGCACCGCTGAGCATGCTGCCAGTTCCCGGGTATCTGACACGATCATCCGGATGAGGCGGGCAATGTGGAATGCCGGGCCGAAGACGCTGCCTCCCTTGCCCCGTATCACTTCCATGCTGATGCCCCGGAGCCCTGATAGGATCTCTTCCCGGACCGGAACTTCAACCGGCTGGTCAAGCCGGGAAAAGGCCGGCACCTGGTGCTCTCCGTGTTCGCCAAGGACAAATGGCAGACCATCGATCTTCCTCTCGCGGAGCGCGATACCGAACCGGGCGCTGTCGAGCTGGCCGCCAAAGCCGATGCAGTGCTCCCGGGGCATGCCGGTCTTCTTCCAGAGATAATAATTATTGATGTCCATCGGGTTGGTAACCGTTATGAGGATGCCGGAAAACCCCTTCAGCATTCCTGCAAATTCCCGTGTCGCCGGTATGTTGGCAGCAAGCAGATCAGCACGGGTCTTTACCGAAGGGGTCCTCGGAAGTCCCGCGGAAAAAACACAGACGTCTGCAGTCTGTATCTCCTGTATGTCAGTGCCGATCGCGACATCAATACCGGTGTGCCTGATATCGAGCACCTGCGCCTGCAGCATGTCGGGTGCGCTGTCATAGAGGACCAGTTCGTCCGCGATGCCCTGGGACGCCGCAAGATACGCAACCTCGCCCCCGACACGTCCGACCCCCACTACTGCAAGGCGCGCCATCTGGTACCAATATGGGTATGCTAATAATAAATACAAGCCTCGAATCAGGTGAATTAATCAGCAAAATTCTCACTTGTTAGCTGTTGACATTATTCAACGCTTTTCGTCGTATTATTCGTGATAATTCCACAATCCTTCCCAATTATGAATAGCACCATTTCCACGTGATATAATTCCCATGAATTGGATGAAAAGATCCCGATTTGAGGTGGTGAAACCCGACGCGCATTCAAAATTGTTGTTATGTTTCGAAGAATGAAACTCGCACGGACAAACGACGCTGCAGCTAAACGATTACTCCATGGAATATCAGGATTTTCTCTTTCTTGATCGTTTCTCGGTACTGGAAACTGAATCATAGAACCAAGACGTGAATATGTTGCAAGATCATCGTGTTTGAAAAGATTGGCGAGGTTGCAAAGTGCAAAAGCTACACGAGAATCGTAGATAGTCCAGTTCAAGGGATCACTAAAGTAGTAAATCTTTGATGTTGTTGAAATTCTCCTATCAAAGATTTGGCTAATATCGATTTCGTTTTGTCTTGAAACCCTTTTTAGATATTTAACAGTTGAAAAAATTTGGTTGCTATCTTCATCACCAAATTTATCCTTAATTCCAGCCCATCCGGAAATAGCGTTGAATATTCCTTGGCGGTATGTCTTTGCTCCTTTCCCTTTTGCTTCAGATGCATCATTAACAAGAAAATGGAAGTGCCTCCGAATCTCAATTCCTGAAGCGTAACTCCCTTTACCCGGTGGCCATTGATATGTTGAAAGAAGTGCGGTCCAACCCGTACCAGCAGAGCATTCGATCAGGTCAATTTTGGCTACTATATATTCAGTGAATCTGCGCAAATCGTCAGTCTCTTTAATAGATACTACACTATCGGTTTTTTGAATAGTTGCATCTGACGTTATCATCGATGTTCTTGATGATTTTTCCAAAACCCTTGTATTTTTTACATTATTGATATTAACTGTAAGCGTTGGGTATTTTCGCCATATCAAATATTTACTTTTTTTTGGATGTGCTGCCTGCTGAAATTCGTCCCATAATCCATCCGGCCAATTCACTGGAGAACAATATTCAAGGATAAACTTCAAGACTGCGTAATTTAAGCCACTGAAAGTTGGGATAACTTTTCGATCCCATGATTTCAATGAGGGCCGGTTCTCTATTGCAAAGTCTTCTATTTGACCAAGAGTTATAGAATCACAATGCTTGTATTTACTAATCCATAATTCATAGAGAATGTCTTGATTTGACATTTTGACCTCTTTTTTATCGTAAAATTTTGAATCAATCTAAAGTATAACTTCAAGAATAAGAAGTATCTGAATCGCGCGTTGACCAATCTAACTCTTTCTCATGAAGGTGCTATTGCGTTAACGAGACCTAATGGAAATGATATCGTCGTAACCCATCAATATTCACTATTTAAACGTCCCGCAGATGCAACAGAATCCGGAACGAACACTGGGTTATTTTATCCACCTAAAAAAAGATGCTCTTTATAATAAATAACGACCATTTCCTGATGAATGGTATCGATCAGGCCAGGCCCGGTCACGGTTGGAGGAGTTGCCCTCAATAATCACCTGCTGCTGGCTGCCGGGGTGTTAGGTACAACCGGGTCATCGCTCTCGCGGATGCTTCTTTCAGGAGCCGGTGGCGTCGTGACAAAGTCAATCGGCCCCCGCCCGAAAGAAGGGCATGCCGGACCGTGTCTTGTCGTACTGGATGGCGGGGTCCTCAATGCAATGGGCCTTCCCAACCCGTCAAAAGAGTTTGTTGATGAAATCGCCCCGCTTGCAAAAAAGCCGGTCATCGCAAGCATTTTTGGCGGGGGCCCGGAGGAATTTGCAGAAGTAGCCGGCTGGTTCTCCGGGAAAGTAGCCGGCTTTGAACTGAACCTCTCGTGTCCCCATGCCGAAGGATACGGGGCAGCGGTCGGTTCTGACCCCGGACTTGTTAAAGCCTGCACCCGGGCGGTGAGCAGGACCGGCGTTCCGACGTGGGTAAAACTCACCCCGAACGTGACGGATATCACTGCGATTGGAAAAGCAGCCGAAGCCGGCGGGGCCAGCGCGATCGTGGCGATCAACACGGTAAAAGCCATGCGGATTTCGACGGGTATGCGCCGTCCTGTGCTGGGCAACAGGTTCGGAGGCCTTTCCGGAAGAGCGATCTTTCCTATAGCAGTCAGGTGCGTGTACCAGCTGTATGACGCGGTGAAAATTCCGGTCATCGGCTGCGGCGGGATCTCGACCGCGGACAATGTCATCGAGATGATGATGGCGGGAGCATGTGCCGTGGAGATCGGGAGCGCAGTGATCGATGATGTGAAGGTATTTGAGACAATCGCAGGGGATCTCTATGCAAAGGACGGGGTCAGTCCCGGGAAGATCGTGGGGTGCGCCCATGGATGAAGGAATACCGGAGACCGTCGCAATTGTCCGGGTGAAAAAAGAGACACTGCAGGTACGCACGTTCTTCCTTGACAGGACGTTCACGTTCTCACCGGGGCAGTTCGTCATGGTCTGGGTCCCCGGTGTTGACGAAATTCCCATGGCCCTGTCGTCACCAAACAGCATCACCGTACAGAAGGTCGGCGATGCCACGGCCGCCCTTTTCGGGCTCAAACCCAGGAACACGATCGGCATCCGCGGCCCGTTTGGGAACGGGTTTTCGAGAGGTGAGAGAGTTCTTGCAATTGCCGGGGGCGTCGGGGCCGCCCCGCTCCTCCCCCTTGCGAGAGCCGATTGCATCATGACGCTCCTGCTCGGGGCGCGGACCGAGTCCGAGCTTCTCTTCCTCGACCAGCTGGACGAGTGCACGGACGTCCTGATCGCAACCGATGACGGCTCCCAGGGTCACCACGGTTTTGTGACAGACTTGATGGACGAACTCAACCTCGGGGCGTACGACCGGATCGCGGTCTGCGGTCCCGAGGTCATGATGAGGGCAGTTCTGGCAAAAGTTGCGGAAAAAGGGATTGCCCACAAAACAGAATTCTCTCTCCACCGGTACATGAAATGCGGCGTTGGAGTCTGCGGGTCCTGCTGCATCGATCCTTCGGGGCTCCGGACCTGCAAAGACGGCCCGGTATTTTCCGGTGACCTCCTCCAGAAGGGTGAGTTCGGGCATTACCTTCGGGATGCAAGCGGCCTTAAAAAGAGCATTTGAGCACCGGCCCGGGCAAGACCTCCCGTTTCGGGGAAATTTTTCCACATGGACGGGATCATGCGTCATCTCCGTCCTTTGCGAGACGGTATACTTCTTTGGGGACGTGGATCACGAAACGGGCACCTTTTTCCGGTTCCCCGCTCTCCCGTATGGTCATGCCCGTGATGCTGAGGATCTCCTGCGCGAGGAAGAGCCCATACCCGGTGTTCCGGTAATATTCGCGTCTGAAGATCTTCTCTTTCGCGCCTGCCGGGATGCCGATGCCGTTATCCTCGTACACAATCTCTGCACCGGAGCCCGTCTCCTGGAACAGGAACCTGCAGACCGTGACGTTCCCTCCATGGCGGAGGGAATTATCAACAAGGTTAACGAACACCTTGGCGAAAAGGTAGTCCGAATAAATCTCTGCAATTCCGAGGTCTTTTTCCACCCTCACACGGCCAGGGTCAATGTTCTGGATGGCACGCCCGACCACCTCATGCAGGCTCTGCCAGCGGGGCGGACGTGCTCCGATAGTCTGGTAATCGCGGGTAAACCGTATCTGTTTCTGGATCAGCTGGATGATGTACTCGGTCTTCCTGAGGTATTCGATCGCGCCGGGATCCGTGATCGTATCTTCGGCAAGAGACAGGTACATCACGATTGCCGTGATCTGGTTGAGAATATCGTGACGGGTGATGGCGGAGAGGGTACTGAGCTTGCGGTTGGCGAGCTGGATCGCATTTTCGAAACGTTTGCGCTCCTGGATCTCGGCTTTGAGGATACTGTTGGCTTTCAGGAGCTCTTCGGTCCGCTCAGTAACCCGCTGCTCCAGGTCGTACCGTGCTTTCTGGATAACCTTCTCGGCAAGCCGCCGGTCGGTAATGTCGATAGCGGAACATATCACCGCGCTGCCTTCGCCGAGCGAGGCAGAGACAAGAAACTGGCGGACTTCCCCGTCCCGGGTCTGGAAGAGGAGTTCGACATCCCCGGACAGCATATTTTCCCGGATCTTCTCAATAAAAGAATCGCGCCCGGCCGATCCGGGCAGGATCCGGGAGATGTCCCTGCCGGTCAGTTCATCCGTCTCGTATTTCAGCATCCGTGCACACTTGGCATTGATCTCCCCGATACGGAGGGTGACAAGATCGAACGTGAAAATTCCTGCCTGCGAGTTCTCAAAGATTCCCCGGTATTTCTTCTCCTCGGCCCTGAGTTCCTCGGCAAACGACGACGTGACGACACCGATGGTAATAAAGATCACGAACCATGCCGTGGACACCGCCAGCAGGGACGGGTCAAAATTACTGAACGAATAGACCAGCAGGAGATAGATGGTGCTTATGAAAAGTGAGAAAAGGACACCCCTCTGGGGATAGAAATAGACGAAAAGGATGAGGGGCATAAAATAGAGAAACGGGAAAATGTCATAGATACCGTGAGTAAGACAGTACACGGTAGAACCGGTTGCAACCAGGGTAGTTACGAGGATGGCAAGGACTGCCATTGACTGGTAGAGCCTTTTTTTCAGCGCCGGATGAGTTATCATTCGTCATCCTCGTCACGCAGGGGGAGCCCTTCTTCGGAAAGGATCATGCGTTCGAACATCCGGTGCTCGAGGATCTCCGCATGGAGCTCTTCATTTATCCGTTCAAGGTGTGCTGTGCGGGCCCTGACCTGCTCTTCGAGGTCCTCAAGGGTCTTCCGGATCTCTTCTTCCGCTATCTTGCTGCCGGTGAGATCGATGACAGAACAGAGCACCCTCCCGCCTGAAACGAGAACGGTTGAGACCACCAGCCTGAGCAGCGTGCCGTCTTTTGCCCGGAAAACACCTTCGGTCTCAGATCCCAGCTCGCCGGAGTTCACTCCGGCAATGAACCGTTCGCGTTCAGAACCGTCGGCCCAGACAATGGCAAGGGGCCTCCCGACCAGATCCGGCCGTTTGTACCTCAACCACCCGGCACATTTCAGGTTGATGTCCAGGATTGCCTGGGTGCGGACGTCGAAACAGAAGATCCCGTCCTGCGAATTGTCCAGGATCTTCCGGATCCGTTCCCGTTCCTCATAGAGCTGGTTTGCATACGAAGAGAATACGACCCCGATGGTGATGAAGATTGCAAACCATGCCGTGGCAATCGCGATCAGGGACGGGTTGGTAAAACCCAGCAGATAGATGAGACCGATGTAGGTCAGGCTGATGCCAAGGGTAATGATGACAGACCGTTTGGGGTAAAAATAGACCGCAAGGATAATGGGGAGGATGTAGAGAAACGGGAACACCGCAAAAATTCCGTGTGTCAGGGAAAAGATCGTGGAAGCAACAGCCCCGAAATACGCAGAAACGATGATGAAAAGGCGGATTACCTCTTCACCGCTGCTGGGCATATGCGTCATTCCATCTTCCCTGCACTCATCCAGCTGTGTCCCGAATGTACTTCAGTACTAGTCGATGATCTTATTGCATATAAGTATGTGGAGTCCTGATCACCTTCCGGTTTTGCCGGCCACGCGATCGCGGGCCGTTTCAGGGTCCATTGAAGGCTCATTTTTTTCCGGGATCCCGGAATTAATCCGCTCCAGATCCTCGACCTTGTTGATATTGATGAAGGTTCTGAGTTCCGGATCAAACTGTTTGAGCTCCTCCACGGGAACGTATTTTGTATTGATACTGCGGATGAGGGGGCGGAGCGAGAGTGAATCATGGCTTTCGAGATATCCCATGAGAACAGATCTCCGGTACACCGCATGAAGGGGTTCGATCATGTCATAGTTCCAGCAGGGGATGGCCGCATCGTGCTCCCCGAGTGTTTCGAAGAGGTACGTGACCACCGAGGTCTGGATGCAGGGCATATCGCAGGCTGATACGAAAACCACATCTCCGTGTGCTGCAAGCGCCCCGGCGTGCAGGCCGCCGATCGGACCGATCCCGGTCCGGATATCGGTGATGCAGCGTACCCCGTCAAGATGGCGGAACCGCGTGCACTGCTCGGGGTCGCGGGCAACGAGTATGATCTCCTCGACAACCTCCCTGAGCGAATCGATCAGCCTCTCGATAAATGTCCTGCCCTGGTACACGAAGAAATACTTCTCCTTCCCGTTTGCGCGCCGGGCTTCACCCCCGACAAGGATGACTGCGGATCTCATCGTTCACCGGGTGATTCGGGCGATTCGCGAAAGTATGCCAGCCTGACAATACAGGTATTGACGGGTGCCGCCACGCCGTGTTCCCTCCCTTTCCTGACCACAGCTCCGTCCAGGAAACCGATCCCGGTCACCCTGCCCCGGGAAAGTTCCTGCAGTATGGGCGAGTGGCGGGGCGTGGACGGGATCTGGACATCCCGAAAGCAGGTCAGGTAATCTACGATTTTATTCCTGCAGACCCGGGAGAGTTTTTCCCCTGCCGATAGGCCGAGAGTACCGGCACGATGCATGAGAACGTTCACGGTATGCGTCTCTCCTGTCAGGAAAACCAGATCCTGTTTCGTGATTAAAAGACCCCTGGTTATTAGTTGGTGGTTTTTCCCACTAGAATTTTACGCAGCCTTTTGTTCTCCATCGCAAGCAGGGCCTCCTTGATCTCAATTGATGGAGAGAAACCGCCAATCCCATGAGCCGCAACGATCCGGTGGCATGGGATGATCAGCGGCGTGGGGTTGCGCGCCATGGCCTGCCCGACCACCCTCGGCCCGGTACCGGCGACCCGTGCTATTTCTCCGTAGGTAGCAGTCCTCCCATAGGGTACCTGCCGCACGGCCTGGTAGATACGCCCGTAGGTACTGTCATCACAGACGGCCACACTTGCAAGGGATGTAAGGTCAACCGGCAACCCGGCACAGTATTTCCTGACAGGTTCCGGCACGGTTCCCGGGATCCCTGCCTCAGCGAAACGGACCCGGTGGACTGTATCTCCGCTCCACCGCACCTGCACAAACCACAACCCGAACCGGCATGAGCCTTCTAGGATCTCCATTGAGCCAGCACATCCCTGAACTTTGCTGCATCGCACTCGATCATCTCTTCCCGTATCCATAAAGGAAGGGCCTCCTTAACCCTTTTTTCAAGGAATCGTTTCTCTCCGAGCACCAGCACCCCGCGGTCTTCCGGAGTTCGCAGCACGCGTCCGAGCGCCTGAAGGGAACGGTTTATTGCGGGCAGGGTATAGCAGAGAAACTCCCCTTCCGCGCCAAACTTGTGCCGGAAGTACTCGATCGTCATTTTCCGGACCCGGTTGAACGGGGCAAGAGGAAGCCCTATCACCATCGCACCGTTCAGCATCTCGCCACGGTAATCGAGCCCTTCGCTCCATTTCCCGCCGCAGACTGCGAACATCACCCCCGATTCCCCGCGTGAAGGCAGGGAGAGAAACTCGTTCAGCGCAGTACCTGCGCTTGCAGCCTCGCGCGGTTCGATGTAGGTCTTACGGCCCCGTATATGGGGTACCGCGAGCCTGGCAAAGGACTCGAGGATCTGGTAGCTCGGGAAGTAGATCGCCCGGTTTCCCTTGAGTGCGGAGAATGCACGGATATAGCCGGTGATCTTTTCGGTATTCTCCCTGTTCTGCCGCATCGAAAACGCGGTCGTGATATCAGTCGCACAGGCCACGAGCCGGTTCTCTCTCGGGAAGGCGTTCGGCAGGGCAAGCGTGGTCACCTTTGCATCGCCGAAATAATACCGGCGGAAGCTCTCGACCGGTGAGAGCGTACCCGAGATGAGGACAGCACAGGCATGCGAGCTGCAGACTTCGGTGAGCGAGGCCGACGGGTCGATGTTGCGCACTTCAAGCGTGATCCCGCTCTCCTCTTTCCGGTAGACCGTGAGGTAGGCCGGGTCGGTGGCTGACTGGGAGAGCCGCACGAGAAATTCGGTGAGCCGCTCGATCGCTGTCTCCCGGAACTCCCCGGCCTTCTGGTTCTTCTCCCGGACCGATTCGGCAAGGCCGATCAGGTCGTCGACGATCTCGTCCATCTCCTTATAGAGCGACTCCCTGACAATCATCCGGTCGAAGATGGCGGGGTCGAACCAGTCCTCGGCCTCGGCTGAGTTCACGAGTCCCCGGATGAACTCGGTGAGCCGGGGCAGGACGTGCTGCACCGCATCCGCTCCCTTATGCCTTTTCCGCATGCCCGAGAGTTCGCGGGAGGCCTGTTCGAGGTCACGCTCTTCGAGGGTCACGCTCCCGATGCTGGTGATCACGTCACTACAGTTATGCGCTTCGTCGATGAGGAGGAGGACGTCCTGCGGTTCCACCCCGAGGTTTGCGTAGAGCTGCTCGCGGATCTCCCGGTCGAAGAGGTGGTGGTAGTTGAGGATAACCACATCCGTGTTCCTGGCAGCGTGCATCATCAGCTCGTACGGGCAGATCCCGGCGCAGAACTCTGAGAGTTCCCGCGGGGGGACCGGGTGGGAGATCACCCGCTCCGCCTTCGCCCGGAGAGCGGTGGACGGCACCATCTTGACGCCCACGGTGTCGGCCTGCACGAACATTTTGCTGTTGATGTAGTACGGGCAGAGCAGCGGGTGTTCCTTGTCCATCCGCCGGATCTGCTGGTGGATGAACGGGTCTTTTGAGGGGTTGAGAGCCCCCCTCTCCGCCCGGTCCCGCATGAGCGAGGACGAGAACGCCTTGACTCCCTCACACTTGCGGTACACATCGCCGCTGCCTCCAAGGGGGCACATGCTCCCCTTGCCGACCAGGTACACGGTCTTGATCTGCGGCTGTTTTTTCCTCACCAGCTCGAGCTCTCGTATGAAGGTGGAGAGCTGACTCACGGTCCGGACCGCGATCACGATCTTACGTTTCTGCCGCTCGGCAAGGAGCGAGGCAACGACACTCGACTTCCCGGAGCCGGTCGGGGCATCGATCATCGCGATCCCGCCGGTTTTTGCGATCTGTGCCACCATGTCGAGCATGTGGCGCTGGCCCGGACGGTACTCGCTGTACGGGAAGAAGGCGTCGAAGCTGTCCATCGCAGGAATGTTGGTGCTGATGGGCTTTATGGGCAACGGATAGGGACGTGAAGATGAAGTGTGTCGAAAAAAGTATAACTGTGTATACACAATAAATCTATCATGGTGACCAAGACCATCAACATCAAGGAATCCGCGTATCACGCGCTCAAGGCACACAAACGCGCCGGGGAGAGCTATTCCGATGTGATACTCCGGGTTACCGGTGGTGAGGAAAAAAGTGTCTGTGATTTTTTGCAGACTATTGATCCCGCGGTCCGCAACAAGATTGCGGAATCGGTGATAACGGCAAAATCCGAGCTTGATCGTGTCAAACCCCGGAAGGTATCACTTTGACTATCGCGGATACCTGTTTCCTCATCGATCTCATGAAAGGAGATCCGGATACCGAAGAGGTAATAAAACTCCACAAAACTCTCAGGACAACGTCAATCAGCAATGCTGAATTCCTCTATGGTGCGAAGAAGAGCGGTAAAAAGAACGTGTATGACGTCTCGGAAAAATTCCTGCATTTTTTCCCGGTTCTTCCATTCGATGCGGAATCTGCGGTCATCTATGCTGATATTGCATCAGTCCTTTCCGGAAGTGGCCGGCACATCTCGACCTTTGACGAGCTGATAGCGGCAATTGCTCTCCGCCATGATGAACCGCTTGTGACGCGGGACCGGCATTTTTCAGCGATTGAGGGGCTCGAGCTGATCTCGTACTAATTGTTTTGAAGAAAAATATCCGGGCTGATCCAGCACTGCATGGCGGGGAGATATAGTGGTGTAATTGTTGGGTGATTTTTTCAATAATTTTGGATTATATCCAGAAAAATCACGGGTACCCGGTAACCTCTATGCCCATTTCGGAAAAATACGGATCGTTTGTAACAACCGAGGCACCAACGGACCGGGCTGATGCGGCGATGATCGCATCAGCCACGGAAATTCCCGGCCGTTTTATGGTGCCGGCATCCACCGCAATTTCTGCAGTCAGCGGGATGAGGTTCAGCTTTGAGTGCTGGATCTGCATTACCCGGAGCCTGGCCGAAGGTGCATCGGCTTTTCTGGTATAGATATAGGCAAGTTCCGTTAACGTGATCGTTGCCACATATCCTTCCTTATCACCGTTCTGGATCGCGTCCATCAGGTTTTTGATGGTTTCAGATCCTTCCTCGCGGTTGAAAAAAGCGAGGAACGCGTGCGTATCAAAGAGCTGCCTTGTCTTCGAGCTCATCATCCCACTCCTTCCGCATCTCTTTGAGCATCGTTTCCGTATTCTTCAGCTTGTCGACACCCCAGAGCTCTGAAAGGTTGACCAGCGGCTGGAGCCGGATGCCGTCTTTCTCCTCCACAATCATTAGCGAGTCACCTTCTTTTAAGGAAAATCTTTTCCGGACTCTTGAGGGAATGACGATCTGGCCTTTTGAGGACAGGGTAACAATTTCCATGGTAAGAAATTCATTGTTTTGTAAGAAAATAAAGGTATTGGCTTACTGGTAAGATATTTATTGAGATGTAGGATAAATACTGGCGGTGGTCCTGCCTATAGGAAGTGCATATACAAGGTCTCCGACGGAAAACATATGCGTCAAACACCCTGTAGGAGATGAGACCCCACACATCCCGTCCATTATCGAAATCAGCCGTATTTTGCCGAACAGGGGCAGGAATGAACGATTTTTCCGGAAGGCAAAAATTTTGGGTACCCGAAAAACTGCGGAATTCGCACGAAACACCTGCGGAAATGATTTTTAATCGGATAATTCTGCCCCGGTTTATTCAATTTTACGCCGGAAAGGTAAAACTGCGCTAATAGGACCCTTTTCATTTGAGGATCGGGTTTGCGATCAAGGTATTGGGAGCGATTACGATAGGAACCCCTGTTTCCGGCTCCGGGTTCACGCCGGAGAAGGTGCTTTCTCCGTCGGAGATTTTCAGGTGTTGATGTGCAAAGGGGAACGTGGACGAGGGGAACCGTGCTTCAGCGAAGAACCCGATGGTTCTTCGTGCATCAGACATGACCTTCGGCCGCGTGCGCTTCACCTCCTGAACATCCTGCGTTAAGGGATAGTGCTGTATTACCTTCAAGAAAAAAAGTTCCGGGTTTTGATCCGCCGCCGGGGGCGCCCCGCGGAGGGCGGCGGAGCTATCGCAAATTTTTGAAAAAAAATTATACAAAAATTTTGAATAAGATTCAAATAATATTATCATCCCATTTTTTCAATAGAAAATGCGATGCCATACACAAAAAAATTGCTAATAGAAAAATTTGTAAGATTAATCGATGAAGGATACAATTTGAATAGAACGAAATCTTCGTATGTTAATCAATCTAATTTTAATGTTTGGAGGGCTGAAATCGTCATATTATTCAATGAAATTTTCCCAACCTTAAACGAATATACCAAATTATTCAATCAGATCAAAAGCACGACAGATAAAGAAGAACCTAAAAAAATTCATGTAAAAGATTGTATTCAAATACTTATTCGAATTCAAAAAGAAATTGAAGAGGGAACAATAAGTAATTTAAATAATGTTTCCGATTTGAAAACGGATCAATCAAATAATTTGTTACAGATATCAGAAATTCTATCGTCGAATGAAAGTAGCAATAAAATATTTATCGTACACGGTCATGATGAAGGGTTAAAAGAAAGTGTTGCAAGATTTGTTGAAAAATTAGGCTTGGAAGCTGTTATTTTACATGAAAAGCCAGATCAAAATAGATCAATTTCCCAAAAATTAAAAGATTATAGTAATGTAAATTTTGCGATTGTATTGCTTTCCCCTGATGATGAAGGTAAGAAAATTGATGATATCAAATTAAAAAGTCGAGCTCGACAGAATGTAATTTTAGAATTGGGCTATTTTTACGGAAAATTGAATGGTTCACATTTGTGCGTTATTAATAAAGATGTTGAAGATTTACCCTCTAATTACGATGGAATCTTGTATACACCTTATGATAAAAAAGAAGCTTGGAAATTTAAATTAGCAAAAGAGCTTAAAGCAGCAGGATTTGAGATAGATCTCAATAAAGTCTTATAATAAAAATTAATCGCAAGCATGAACTCAGAACCCCATTTTTCAGAATGGCGCTATAACAAGTGAGTGACTAACATTTTTATGAAATTTCTAACTCGATAAATCTCTGCGGGGGATATGCTACAAAACTCATGAACTCCTGTCACCCCCCCCAACCACTATATCCCACAACATCCCATTTCTACCCATGGCAGTCCACCCCATCGAGGAGCGCTACGGCACAAAAGAGATGCGTGCCGTCTGGAGCGAGAGGAGCCGCTTCTCCTGCATTGTCAGGGCCGAGGTCGCGCTTGCAAAGGCGGAAGCGGCCCACGGCATGATCCCGGCAGCCGCAGCGGCCGAGATCGATGCAAAAGCCCACGGTGCATCGCTCGAACGGGCCAAGGAGATCGAAGCCGAGATCAGCCACGATATGATGGCAATCGTCAGGGCCGTCTCTGAAGTCTCCGGTGAATCGGGGAGGTGGGTGCACTATGGCGCGACATCCAACGATATCCTCGATACGGCAACCGGGCTCCAGCTCGGCCAGTGCCTCGACCTGTACGATGCCAAACTGCGAAGACTGCTCGGCGTGCTGCTGAAGCGGTCGGCCGAGACGAAAACGCTCGTCTGCATCGGCAGGACCCACGGGCAGCACGGCGTCCCGACCACCTACGGCCTGCGGTTTGCGATCTGGGCAAGCGAGGTCGCCCGGCATATCGAGCGCCTCGAACAGCTGCGCCCCCGGGTAGTTGTCGGGCAGATGACCGGAGCCGTGGGGACCCAGGCAGCCCTCGGGCCAAAAGGGATAGACGTGCAGGCAACGATGATGGAGAACCTCGGGATCAATGCGGTGGACGTATCCAACCAGGTCATCTCCCGCGACCGGTACGCGGAATATTTCATGTTCTGTGCCGGCATAGCAACGACCCTCGACAAGATCGGCATCGAGATCCGCTCGCTCCAGCGGACCGAGATCGGCGAAGTCGAGGAGGCTTTCGGGGCAAAACAGGTCGGCTCCTCGACGATGCCGCACAAGCGCAACCCGATCAAGAGCGAGCAGGTCTGCGGGCTCGCCCGGATCATCCGTTCTGCTGTCGAACCGGCGCTTCAGAACAACACCCTGTGGGACGAGCGCGACCTGACCAATTCGTCCTGCGAACGGGTGCTCTTTCCGGAGGCTTCCATCCTCACCGATCACTGCCTGCGCCTTATGGCCGTGGTGCTCGAAGGACTTGTCATCAACCGCGCTGCCATCCGCCGGAACCTCGGTTTCCTCCACGGGATCAACATGGCCGAGTCAGTGATGATCGAGCTCACCCGGCGTGGCATGAACCGGCAGGACTCCCACGAGCGGGTCCGGCTCGCGAGCATGCAGGCCCTCACGGAAGGCAGGCCCCTTGCCGATGTGCTTTCTGCCGATCCCGAGGTAATCCGCTATTGCTCCAGGGCGGACATTGTCGCACTTCTCTCACCGGACGCTTACATCGGGACAGCGGTCCGGCAGGTAGAGCGGGTGATTGAAAAACTCTCGCCCCTCATTGTGTAAACCTGCCTGCCGGGTGTTCCGGTAAACCGGCTGGGTCCGAAAACCTCAATCCGGGTTCGTAACCCGGTCAAGACAGGATCCATTCCCTTGTGCGGGAACCGGAAATACTAGATTTATAAACTCATACACTGAACTACGACTATAGCCATGGATCGGTACGTACAAATGCGGAGGTATCAGGTATCACATACCGATATTGTCCGCCTTGTAGTCATCACCTCCCTCACCATCTCCTCCATTTTCATCACCTCGCTTTCCCTGGCCCGGCATGTAGAGACGATCTATGCCCAGCTCTTCTATTTCCCGATCCTCTACGCTACCTATTTCTACCCGAGACGTGGTCTTTACCTTGCCGGTTTCTGCGCAGTCGTGTACGAGGTCCTCGCTTACGCGTATGTCTTCCCGGATACCGGGGGGCTTATCTACACCACCGGGCAGGCAGTTCTCTTTGTCTGCGTCGCTGCCCTCGTGGCGTACTTTACCGAAAAAGTGAACAGCAGCGAATCGCGCTACCGCAGCATCTTCGAGACATCCCTTCTGGGCATCGTCCTCTTCGACCAGAACACCTTCTCCATCAGGCTTGCCAATTCCAATCTTGCGCGGCTGATCGGCTATTCAGAGAAGGAGATTACCAGCATGGGCTTTTCCGAGCTCTTCCATGACAAGGAAGGGCAGCGCAGGTTCTTTGAGTATCTCGGTTCCCACGAAGATATAACCAATTTCGAGATACGCTTTGCACAAAAAAACGGGGAACCTGTCTGGGTCAACCTGTCATGGAGCCGGATTACCGGAAACCTGGTCAGCTGCTCGGTCATCGATATCAACCAGCGGAAACTTGCCGAGCAGGCTGCTGAAGAAAATTATCTCCAGTACAAACAGGTGACGGAGAACGCCCCGACCTGCATTCTCATCCTCAGGGCGAATAAGATCGTATTTGCAAACCCGACATTCAGGGCATTCACCGGCTACGAGCCGGATGAACTGACCGGGAAAGAACTGCTCCAGTTCCTCCATCCGGAAGACCAGAGCAGGTTCCCTCTTTTTTCCGATACGCCGGATTCCCGGCTGCCCCTTCCCGGTATGACCGAACTACGGTTCGTCACAAAGAACGGCGAGATACGGCTTGCCACGCTCTTCTTTACCAGGATCAAGCAGAAAGGAAACCCCGCGGTCCTCATAAACCTGGTGGATATCACGGAATACGAGCGGCTGAAGGCAACGATCCAGCAGGACAACGAGCGCCGCCGGGGGATCCTCAGCACGGTGGCACACGAGCTCCGGACGCCACTGCAGCCGATCATGGGCTATCTCTCTCTCCTGACACAGGACCCTAAGACCTACGGGGTCACGGATGAGACCCGGACCATCCTCGACAGGTGTGCCAAGAACGTGGACAGGGAGCGCCAGATCATCAACCAGATGCTGGAACTTTCAGTGCTGGATTCCGGTAAGATCCCCTTGAAATATTCCGTCTTCCCGGTACCTGAGATGATCAAAACCATTATCGATGCCGGGGGATACCTGACGAAAGCAGACCTGACTATTGACGTACCGGCAGATCTGACCTTCGATGCCGACGAGAACAAGATATCCGTTGTGATCGATTCGATGCTCTCAAACGCGGTCAACTATTCCAAACCCCCCCGCAAAATCCGGATAGCGTACCAGTCGGCACCCCATGAAACCATGCACCGTCTCTCCATCCGGGACAACGGAATCGGTATCACCGACACGCAGCTTGACGAGATCTTTGAGCCGTTCCAGCTCCCGGACTCGACTAATGTGAGCCGGAAATACGACCGTATCGGTCTCTCGCTCTCGATCGCAAAAAAATATATCCAGATGCACGGGGGGTTTATCAGTGTTGATTCGATTGTGAACCTCGGGAGGACGTTTACCATCCACCTTCCCAAGCAAAAAAAATCAGGGTATTCCAGTGACACGTAAAATTCTTATTGTGGAAGATGACCCGCCGATTCTCGAGCTCATGGACATTCTCATCCGGAAACTCGGTTATGAACCGGTCCTGATCGCCAACGGGCCCGATGCCCTCGATGCCACCAGGAAGGATCCGCCGTCACTCATCCTGCTGGACATCATGATGGAACCCATCGATGGCTGGGAGTTCCTTGAAAAGCTTCGCGGGGATTATGCCATGAGGGACATTCCCGTCATCATCTTCTCTGCTTCACCTGACATCGAAGAGAAGATGAAAACAGTCCGCGATCCAAAACTGGGTGTACTCACCAAGCCCATCTCATTTTCTGAGCTCAGGGCGGGCATCGAGCTCTATCTGACATAACATCCGGCAACCCGCGTACAAAATTATATGACGCGGCTTACAACCCTTGCCAGGTTCGAAATTCCAATTTCAAATGGAAAATTTTAAGTAAAACCTGAAAATTGAAGTTTTTACAATAACGCAATAATTAAATATAGATAAATGAAATTATTGGTATTGTTCGAATGCCTGAAGGTTTTCAAGGCCCCGTGATAGACTCATGATTTCGGTTCTTCTTATCGATGACGAAACAGACCACCTTGAAACTGCAAAGGAGTATCTCGAAAAGACCGGTTCCTTTTCCGTTGAGATCTGCCCGTCAGCTCATGCTGCGCTGGATCTCCTGTCATCGAAAAAATATGATGCCGTTGTGTCGGATTACGATATGCCGGTGATGACCGGTCTTGATCTTTTGAAAAAACTGAAAGCAGAAGGTGATCCAACCCCGTTCATCATGCTGACGGGCAGCGGACCGGAACATGTTGTGATCGAGGCATTCAACGCAGGCGCCGCATATTATCTCAAAAAACACCCGGACCCTGAAGAACAGTTCCTCGAACTCTCCCATAAGATACGGTTTGCCGTACGCAAGCACCAGGAGAGGCGAAAACTGGATCTTTTCGTCGATGTCACCCGTCATGACCTTCTCAACAAGGTGGCAGCGCTCTCAGGGTACGTAGAGATCATAAAGGCAAATTCGTCCGATAAAAAAATTCTTGGGTATTGCGCAAAACAGCAATTGATCCTCACCTCAATCCGGGACCAGGTCAACTTTACTGAGGACTACCAGAACCTCGGTATCCAGAAACCCGTCTGGCAGGATCTGGAAGCCACGATCCGGCATGCCGTGTCTATGCTCCCCCCGGATGTTGTTACCCCCGTCTGCAAGGGGTGTTATGGCAGGGAGGTCTTTGCTGACCCCCTGCTGGTCAAGGTCTTCTACAACCTTATGGATAATTCGTTCCGGCACGGCAGGCCCATCTCGGCAATCCATTACTCCTGTGAGGAGCAGGCAGATGGTCTTGTGATCACGTATGAGGATGACGGCATAGGTATAACCGCAAAGGAGAAAGAAGAGATTTTTATCAAAGGCCGGGGAAAAAATACCGGTCTTGGTCTGTTCTTAATCCGCGAGATCCTGACCCTGACCGGGATCAGCATCAAAGAGACCGGCAAACACGGGAAAGGGGCGCGGTTCGATATGCTGGTGCCAAAGGAAGGATACCGGGCCAAAAATAATAATGTGAAGAATGACTGAACAGGGTCGCCGGTACCTATCGTGGACAGTTGTTTTGCGTGTTGTCACTATGAAATGACGATTCTTGCCTCCGGTTACAGGCCCGGTCCCCCCGTTCCGGACCGTATTAGGGATCCATCAAAATCTTCCAAAAAAAGACTTTGTTGAAACCCTATTTTTCTGATCATTTGTTTATACTCTGCTGCGGTTAGGAGAGTGACCCCCTCTCTCCCCCAGAGGGGGAGGCATCCCAAGGGGAGCATCCCCTTGACCCCCGTTTATCGAGAATTTCTCTCCAACCTTCTGAGTGACTATCGCATCATGGGGGATGCCCGAGCGGCGGGGGCGGAAGCATAAAGTGCTGAAGCCCCCAAGAGCGACTGTTTGTTTCTTTGAGAATTTCAATAGAGCCAAAAAAAGTAAAAAAAAGTTCAGATATACCGGGCCTTCATCGAGAGCTTCCGGGGCGTGTAGAGCGGGCGGAATGGCTTGCCGTCCGTGTCCACCTTGACCGAGGTCACGAGGGTCTCGACAGTCATCTGGTCCCTGAACGGTTTATTGGGCTGTGATTTTTTCCGGATGGTTACGGTCAGTTTTTTGCTGGCAACTTCCTCGTCCCCGACAACGATAACGTAGGGAACCCAGTCCATACCTGCCTCGCGGACTTTCTTGCCCACGCTCTCTTCGCGGTCATCGACATCGCAGCGGATCTGGGCTGCGTTGATCGCATTGCAGACCTCTTCGGCATACGGCAGGTGGCGCTCGGCAACCGGTACGACCCGGACCTGAACGGGAGAAAGCCATGTCGGGAGGGCAGGGACCTGCCGGGTAGAGATGTTCTCGAGAATGGCACAGATGACACGCTCGACACTGCCCGTTGGCGAGCAGTGGAGAATCGGCGGGTGGACCGGTGTGCCATCCTCCTTGTGGTACTTGATGTTGAACCGGGTCGAACTCTCGACATCGATTTGGACAGTCGGGTTCTCGATCGGGCGGAGCTGGCCGTCAATGGCCGCGAGGTCGATCTTCGCCACCCAGTAATGAACCCTGTCAGAGAGGATCTCGATGAGCATCGGGCAGCCGGACTCCTTCGCGATCTTCTTGACCCACGCTTCATGCTGGGCATAAAAGTCTTTTGTGCACCGGAACGCAGCTACAAGTTCGGTCTCGAAGTCCCGGCCGGTCTGCCAACCCATGGCGAGCTGCTCCTCAAAGCACTTCAGTGCCTCGGGCATGTCGGTACAGAGCGAGTGCATATCGGGCATCGTGAATGCACGCAGGCGCTTGAGCCCGATGACCTCCCCCTTCTGTTCGTGCCGGAACGAGTAGGTGGAGAGCTCGTACATCTTCATCGGGAGGTTATTGGGAGATATGTGCATGTCCCGCATGATAGAGAACATGCCGAAGCAGGCGGCGAACCGCAGCATCATGTTCCGGTTGTTGGACTTGAACCGGTACTGGCGCTCGCCAAACTTTTCGGCATGCTCGAAGATTGCCCTGTCGCCAAGGTCGTACATGACCGGGGTCTCGACCGGCGTGCCGCCATACTCGAGCACCATGCGGAGCACATAATCGGCGAGCAGGTCACGGATCAGCTTGCCCTTTGGCATCCAGCGGAGGCATCCCACATCGCTGGCAGGTTCGTAATCCACGAGTTCCTTGCTGCGCATCAGCCCGACATGGGCCGGTTCTCCGCCAACCGGGACGGCAATACCCAGCTCCTTTTTCACCAGGCAGCCGAACGGGGAATCGTCAAGATACTCCTTGTAATCGTGCTGTTTTCCGTCCGGGGTCAGGACGAACCAGTTGTGGGTAACTTCCTTTTTCTCTTTCTTCGCCGCCCCTTCCTCGCCGGGCACGATAGTCTTGGAAAGTTCAGAGAGCGGGTGGCCTTTACAGGAAAGCTTGAAAGACTTGTACCACCCGAACGGGGCGCGCTTGACCGTGAATCCGTCTTCCACCAGTCCCATCTGAAGATCGTTAAGAACCTTGATTGCGGTTTCGGGTGAAGCAAGGTCGCTTGACAGGTGGGCGTATGGGTACAACAGAATCTTATCCGTTCTGACCTGACCGGCAGTCTTAATAATTTCCCCGGCGGCCTGAAGGATCACGCCTTCGAGATCTTCCTCATCTATCGATTCCACGGCGCAGAAAACGGTGAGTGCATCTTCCATCCTGTCCGTCGGGACAGAACACTCCTCAGCCATTTTTGTCTTCTTTTTTGCTTCGTATTCTATGTAATCTGAATGAATGAGAAGAAGTCGCATTAATTCATCTCCGGTCCGGTTGGATCATCCGTATAAAATGGGTTTTTCCGGTATATATAGTGAGTAATCTGGAATGCCGGGGGAGCAGGAATGAATGGGAGTTTCACGGGTGGAAAGAACATAAAAACCAGAATGTGGAGGGCTCCCCGCCTCAGGGCCTCTCCGAGGAATGAGTGGTTCGTCTGAACCACGAATTCGAGAAGAACTCGTCAGAGTTCTTCGCTGCACGTCGGGGCAAGTTCCGTCTCTAGGATTTCCGGTAATTGAGGTCGCCGCGGGGGCGCCCGGTGGGGAATCTGTCGTCGCATCTGAGAGGACTGATTCAAGAAGAACCATCAGGTTCTTCGAAGCGGCGGCACCTATCACAAGGGGTATGGGGTCGGAACCCCCATCAAAAATTTTTTTAAAATATCCCATTATTTTACGTCATTCCCGCTTCCGGTTCGCGTGGTACCGCGAGAGCGTTGCCTGACGCTGGTCCAGGTACTTTGCATCGTGTTTTTTGTAATAGGGGTTCTGTGCACGCTCGGTTGTATAAAAGACAAGCTGCCCGATTGGCATTCCTGCATAGATCCTGACCGGGCGGGAGTTTACGTTGCACATCTCCAGCGTGATCGTCCCACGGAAGCCGGCATCGATCCAGCCGCCGGTCTGGTGGAGCGTGACGCCAAGGCGTGCGATACTCGATTTGCCTTCGATAGTAGCGACAATGTTATCAGGCAGTTCAATGCGTTCCAGCGTTTCGGCGAGGATGAACTGTCCCGGGTTCAGGACAAAAGAGTCAGCGTGCGCCTCTTCGACGTCACTTGTCACGCTGATCTGGTTGTACGGGTCGATGACTTCGTTGCCGGGCCGGTACCAGACAAAGTGGCTGCCAAGCCGGATGTCCACCGAGTTCGGCTGTACGAGTTTTTCATCGTAGGGATCGATCTTGATATGGCCCCTCGTAATGCGATCGAGGAGCTGCCAGTCCACGAGAATCATTGGCACTAAGATGTGTTCTGCTTCATCTTTAACTTCCGGCCGGTGCCCCGCCCGGGCCGTAATAAAAGACGGGGAATGCCGGATAGAAGGAGGAATTGTCACTTCTACGAAAATTCTTCCTTCGTCCCGGTCATGGCGCAGTATCCCGGCATGCCGGGCAGTCCAGCGCGTAATCGTGCCAGATATCAGCCCACGGGGCAAATCCCACGCAGACAGCCGGCTTGGTATCATGAATCCCGCACCAGGCCTTCCCGTCATCGCCCTTCAAAAAAAACGGGCAGTGATCGAGCATCCTGCCACCCGGCCCCACCCAGTAACGGATTTTGGATATAGCGGGCAGATCAGATGCGGATAGTTCCGTACCGTTCGCCCGTCTCCCGTCAGCAAAACGGACTGAGACGTGCTGCAGGATGTCAGTACGGCGGTTGGCAATCCACGGGGCCAGATCCCCGGGGATCCCGTTCTGCCCCCACCCCCACTTCTCACAGCATCTTCCGCACTGCAGGCAGTCCTGGTCCTTAGCCATGTTTCTCCCAGTCTGTTGGTAGGAATAATTATTTAGTAGGTGTTTATGCTATCGCTTCTGCCCCCTCACAGGTTCAGGGAGACCCGGCAGCATCAGAAAGTATATAATACAAAATGTTAAATATACTTTACAAATACCGGTGCTCACGGGCACGGGTATTGAAGAGCACAGCCATAAGAACAGCAGAACACAAGAAGCACTAAGAAGTAAAAACCCGGTTGCGGAAACAACCGCACAACAAACACCAGAAATGTCCACCCTCCAGAGTGTATGGATGGGTAATCCCGACACACTTTTTTACCTTTTCTGAAGAGATTGGCGGGACTGCGGTTTCACGGCATGTACGACACGGGTCGGGTCCCTGACCTGTCATCCAGAGGGCGTGAAGATCATCCGGCACTCACCGGAGCGATCGAAAAGATATCATTGAGGGGTTTTGCCGTCGCCTCCCGGCGAGCGGTTATTGGAAATACGCAACTACATTCCGGAATACCTGCATATTTCCGGATTCAGCGGGGAGTGGTATACTTTCCCGCTTCATCCTCTCCTTCAGGAGCGGCCAGTCATAGAGGTTCGTAAATTCCATTGCCCGTTCAGGGTGTGGCATAAGTCCAAGGACCTTGCCATCCGATGAGGTGATACCGGCAATGTCCTCAACCGATCCATTCGGATTGAAAGGATATTCCCCGTCGGCGGGGCTCAGGTCCTCCCGGCAGTACGTGAACGCGATCATCTTCTGTTTACGGATCCTCTGCAGGGTCTCTTTCGAACACGAGAAATTGCCTTCGCCGTGGGCGACCGGGCAGGTGATCCGTTCTATACCGGAGGTCCACAGGTTGTCAGCTGCCGGTTTCAGGATGACAAACCGGCATTCCAGCCTCCCTCCCCTGTTGGGCATCAGGGCAATATCCCGCGCATAGGTTTTGTCAAATGCGGGGACAAGCCCGAGGTTTGCAAGGATCTGGAACCCGTTGCAGATGCCGAGCACAAGGTTGTCACCGTCCAGGAACTCCATGAGGTCTTCTTTGAGGTTGTTCCTGACCCGGTTCGCATATGCGTTGCCTGCCCCGGTATCGTCGCCATAGGAAAATCCTCCCGGGAAGACCAGCAGCCGGTATTCCGACAGTTTCCGCCTTCCTGAAATCAGGTCATTGATGTGGACGATATCGGATGCCATGCCGGCCCGGGCAAGTGCTTCCTTGGTTTCCATCTCGGAGTTAATCCCGAACCCGCTCATTATGAGGGCTTTTTCGGGAATCTCTTTCCTTCCGGAGACTGAAGGTCTGGCTCTCGCCCGCTCCAGGTTCCTGCGTGATGCAGCCATAGTTCTCAGTACCCCCTGAAAGGCGACTTGTACGCCTTTTCAAGTTCTGCGACATCCACATCAATCAGGAGGTTCCGGGCCGTCACCCGCAGCCGGGTGCCACCGACCCTCCCGAGCAGCACCGCATCACCTTCAGCCATGGTGAAGACCCGCTCGAATGCCCTCTTGTTGTCCGGGGCGATGGTAACAAGGAACCTGCCAAGCGATTCGGAGAAGAGGAAGTAGTCCGGGCGCATACCGGTGGGGATCGTCACGTTCATCCCGACCTGTCCGGCAATAGCGACCTTGGCGAGAGCTACTCCCAGTCCGCCGTAACTGACGGGAAAGGCAGAGGCAATGAGCTCGTGTCCAATCGCGCCTGCGACTTTTTCGTACTGGATTTTTGCCGCTCCGGCATCCAGTCCCGGGACGGTGTTGCCAATACTTCCGAGATGGGAGAAATACTCCGAACCTCCCAGCTCCTCAGAAGTCTGGCCGATTACGTAAACAAGGTCACCTTCGATCTTTGCGTCCATGGAGACTGCTTTCGATATATCCGGGTGGATTCCTATGGATGAGATGAGGAGCGTCGGCAGCACGGAGACCCTGACCGGGTTGTCGTCCGCATCAAAACCGGAAAAGTCGTTGAACATGCTGTCTTTCCCTGAGATGAAGGGTGTCCCGAACGCTTTTGCAAAGTCATAACACCCCTTTGCCGCCCGCTTCAGCTGCCCGAGGCGTTCCGGGTCATCCGACGAGCACCAGCAGAAGTTGTCGAGGATGGCGATCGCATCCGGAGGGATGCCGAGCGCGACGAGGTCCCGTATGGCCGTGTCGATCCCTGCCCCGGCCATGCGGTACGGGTCGATCTCGGAATACGACGGAAAAACCCCTTGGGAAAGTCCTACTCCTTTTTTCGACCCGGGGATCACTTTTGTCAGTGATGCCACTGACTGCACCCGTCCTTTGCCTTGGACCGGACCGAGTACATGACCGCCCTGGACAGTATGGTCGTACTGGAGGGAGATGAACTCCTTTGAACAGATGTTCTTTCTCCCGAGCATCGAAAGGAGAGTAGCATCGAGGCGCTCGGGACAGGGTGTATCCGGCTCGGGGTAGGTCTTCGGCGTATAGGTCGTCTTCAGGTGTTTCTTTGGCAGTCCGTCGTGGAGGAATGCAAGTTCGATCTCCATCACAATTTTGCCATGGTATTCGACAACGCACCGTCCCGAGTCCGTGAAATCCCCGATCACGGTCGCCTCAACTTCCCGCCGCTGCATCAGCTCCATGAACGCACCGAGGTTTTCCGGCGGCACGGCAAGGGTCATCCGTTCCTGCGACTCAGAGATCCAGATCTCCCAGGGAGCCATACCGGGATATTTGAGGGGCACCGTATCGAGGAGCACATGGCAACCGTTGCATTCCTTTGCCATCTCGGCAACCGAACAGGAAAGGCCCCCCGCACCGTTGTCCGTTATGCTCCGGTAGAGGCCGAGGTCCCGGGCCTCTTTTACGATGACGTCACTGAATTTTTTCTGGGTTATGGGATCGCCGATCTGCACCGCGGTGACCGGGCTTGCCGGGTCGAGCGCCTCGGAAGAGAATGTGGCCCCGTGGATGCCGTCTTTGCCTACCCGCCCTCCGACCATCACGATATGGTCGCCGGGCTGTGCCCGTTTTTCGAAGAGTTTTCTTCCGTTTTTACTGAGGGGCATCACGCCGACCGTCCCGGCAAATACGAGCGGCTTGCCCGTATACCGGTTGTTGAAATAGCAGAATCCCTGCGGGGTCGGAATGCCGGAGCAGTTGCCACCGGTTCCCACGCCCCTCACAACCCCGTCAAGGATCTGACGCGGGGAAAGGATCGGGTTTGATCTGTTCTTCCCCCGGTAGAGGGACGGGACGGACTCCGGCTCGCCTACGCAGTATCCATAGACATTGATACAGGGCTTTGCCCCGAGGCCAAAACCGATTGTGTCCCGGTTCACCCCGACAATTCCTGTGAGGGCTCCGCCAAACGGGTCGAGAGCAGAGGGGGAATTATGGGTCTCGACCTTGTGGGTCACGAGATATTCGTCATCGAAGACTATCGCACCCGAGTTATCGGTAAAGACCGTCACGCATATGTCCTTGTCCCCTTTTTCCTTCCGGATCTCATTGGTAACCGCCTGGATGTACGTTTTGTAGAGCCCGTTGGGGACATCGTCATCCATTGCGGAGGCGAAGATGGTATGCTTGCAGTGCTCGCTCCAGGTCTGGGCCAGCGATTCGAGCTCCACATCGGTTGGTTTTCGCCCGCTCTTCCTGAAATAGTCACGGATCGCATGGAGCTGGGGAAGGTCCAGCGCGAGCGGGCCCCGGCGTTGTTGTGTCAGGCGATCCATAATTCCCTCTTTTCCGAGCCGTGCCAGTTCAGCATCCTCAAGTTCAAGGTCGACTGGTTCAGCATTCAGGAACTCGTGGAGCTGGACATGCGGCACGACCGGGTCCATGCCCTTCTCACCATATTCCTGCCTGGTCCTGATGAGCACACGGTTTACGAGAGGGTTCGCGAGGGTCGACCCCAGTCTCCGGAGGGCTTCAGCAGAAAGTATCCCCCGGACAAAAAAGAGCTGGGAACTATAGACCGCTTCACCGTCCGAAAATTTCATCGGGAGATAATCCTCGATGGTCTGTTTTGCCGTATTCCCTACATTGTCAGTCACGCCCGGCAGGAAGCCGACTTCGATAGCGTAATCGAACAGGGGCTTTGTCGCTTCGTCCACCCTGAACTCCTGTACAACTGGGTTGATGAGCTGGGAGCCGATCCTGAAAAGCTCATCCTGGGTAAAGTCCCGTGCACCGGTCTCTATCGTATATACGTCCGCGAGATGTAACTCGTCGATCTGGAACCCGAGCGAGCGGATCCGGTCCGTGCGGGTCTTCAGGCGGGGATCTTTTGTATAATGAACTTCTATCCGGTGGACAAAAGAAGCCATGATTACTGGTTTCGCGGGAAGTACAAAATAGGTATCGTATCGGTATGCCGGCCCTGAAAAATAAAATATCCTGAGGTATTCAGATGGTTTACCTGCAAAAACGCCAGCAGAAAAAAGGAAATTATCTCTTCCAGACCTCTTCGGTCAGCATGTTCCGGCCATGATACACGATCTCTCTCGCAGTGAAAACCAGGACCACGAAATCGGGATTGTCCACGGTCTTGAAATATTGCTCGAACATCGGATTCCAGTATTTCTTCTTTGTCTGGATATCTCCGTGGACGTCCCCCTTTGCCTGGATCCCCACATAAGGATCTGAGAATTCCTTACCGGACCAGATCGCAATCGCTGCGTTCGGGTCCTTTTTGAGCTGTGCCACTTTCTTCGAACTTTTCAGGGTACCCCCGACAAGGGTCATATCGGGAAACCCGTTCAGTACCATGAACCGGACTGCGGGCAGCTTGCCGGCCACTGTTGCAACAGCCGCCGGGTGGGGACCACCCATAACTTCCAGGATCTGTTCCCTGAGTGCCATGGGGAAAGACTGTTACGGGGATCGCAATAAACCTGGTGATAAGGGTACATTTGGAGATCGGAAAGATTGGACAGCAGATGTTCCGGCATATGGTTCTCCCGTTCCGGACATGCTACGGGTACCTTCCCCGTGCTGTCAGGAATAGGACCGGGCGATATTTTCGTGATAATGGAGAGAGGGAGATGTTACAGTCCTTGTTTCATCAAATAGAAACTGGCTGAATACATAAATAGAGTGCCAAAGGATGTCCTCATCATCACCAGGGTGATCGTATGCGAAGTCAGGGATATCTCGTTTTAATCTTGGTTATTGCAGCAGCACTCCTCATCGCCGGATGTGCCCAACAGCAGAGCCAGCAGACAGGACAACCGACAGCCCAGCCGGCAATGACGACCGGGCAGATGCAGTCGTCGAACACCGTCATGGTGACAAGTTCGTCACTCGGGACCGTGCTCACCGATGCAAAAGGCATGACGCTCTATTTCTTTGCCAGGGACATTCCCGGAAACGGGACGAGTGCCTGTTCCGGCGCATGTGCAGCGATCTGGCCTGTCTTCTCGGTGAATCAGGTTGTCGTCTCCCCGCCGCTTGCCCGGGCTGATTTCTCGTCGATAACACGCAGCGACGGGACTGCCCAGACCAGCTATAAGGGATGGCCGCTTTACTATTACGCGGCCGATGCGCAGCCCGGCGATATGAAAGGCGACGGGTTTACCGGGAACTGGTTTGTTGCAAAGCCGGACTATACCGTCATGGTCTCCCAGCAGCCGGGCGCGGGAACGTTCCTGACCGATGGGACCGGCAGAACGCTGTACTTCTTTTCCAAGGACTCTCCCGGGGTATCCTCCTGTACAGGAGCCTGCATTGCGAAATGGCCCGCATTCGCCACAGCCCCGCTTGTCGCGCCGTCTCTACTCAAACCATCCGATTTCAGCACGGGGAACCGGACTGATGGCATGAACCAGTCATTGTACATGGGCATGCCGCTCTACTATTTCTCCGGGGATAAGATTCCCGGGGATATGACGGGCAACGGTTACAACAACCTCTGGCACGTTGCAAATATCACCGGTTACGTGCCTCCGCCACCCGCCCCGGCAATCGTACCCACCCAGACCACGACACCGACACCAACACCGAATATGGGCATGAGCGGCGGGGGCGGGGGTTATTAGGATTCAGTTTCTCTTTTTTACAACATCCCATCGATTCATCTGTAGCAGGATAAAAAACACGATGATGCTTCCTTTCGATGCTCACCGTTCGGTTGATCGCCCCCGGTCATCGTCCCGTTCAATCCGGGACACGCCCGGGGATCATTCGTCCATGAGATGCAGGCAGCAATTTTAATAAAAAATCCTGACCAAATGGTAACTATATGAAATTGCGGTCATCCGTTCGTTTGGAAAAATATTATGCGGTTCTTTTTGTAACAGCGTTGTTGCTTGTTTCCTGCATCTGCGGATGTACACAACTGGCAGGCCAGAACAATCCGGCAATAACCGTAACGAAACCCGACAACTTCCACATCCTGGTCGCTTTTGTCGGCGGACCCGGGATGGATAAACTCCTCGAGATGGAGATTACCGTAACTGACAGCCAGGGGAGGAACCGGACACAGTCGATCGGATCACGGGAGACCGTGACGGTGCTGAAGGCCCCCAGCTCCCAGACATTTACCGGGCAGTATTCCGGGAAAAACCATGTGGTTATCACGGGGTATTTCTCTGACGGCACCCGGAAGGTCCTCGTTGACAAGGACGTCTGAACCGGAGGATATCTGAAATTTTTGGCTCTGCAATACCAGCACGTATCCAGTCAACCCGTCAGCATTTTGTGATACATCTTTTTTCAGCCGGCTGATGAGACCGTCAGGACGCAGATTGTTTCCCGTTCTTCCGATACTATCCGCCGGACTTCTTTTCGGACTTTTTCGATCGCGTTCCATCGCTTACAACCGTTTTTTTCCGCAGGAGACGGTTATAGGCGATGGCGAAGCGGTGGGCCTCGTTCCGGATCTCCTGGACGTAACGGAGGGCCATCCCCTTTTCATCCAGCCGTCGTGGCAGCATCTCTCCGGGCATGAAGATCTCCTCTTCCCGTTTTGCAATAGCAATCACCGGGATGGTGAGATCGAGGTCCCTGAGAGAACTCCGGGCAGATGAGAGCTGACCTTTCCCCCCGTCGATAATAATGAGGTCCGGCATCTCGGCGTCCTCCTTGATGAGACGGTCGTACCTCCGTCTGACAATCTCCGCAATCGAGGCGAAATCATCGATTCCCTCCACCGTCTTTATCCTGAACCTGCGGTAATTCTTCTTGTCCGGTACACCGTTGCGGAACTGGACCATCGACCCGACCATCGCAGTACCGGAGAGGTGCGAGATATCGAAGCATTCGATCACTTCCGGGGCCCCGGGGAGACCGAGGTTTGCCTGCAGGTCTTTTACCTTCAGCTCATTTTTCAGGAACGAGTACTCGATGTTCTTCTCCACAAGTTCGAGGAGTTTTTTCTTCTCTCCTATCATCGGGTACCTGAGACCTGGACAGCCCTTCCCTTGCGTTCGGCAAGGTATTCGGCCATGGCTTCACCCACTTCCAGCGGGACGATGAGTTCCGACGGCGGGGTCCGTTCAGCATAGTACCTGGACGAGGAACTCCTCGAAAAAATCTTCCCGGTTGGCAAACGAAAACTCCTGTTTGCCGGCAAGCAGGCCCTTCTCCACCGAAAAAACCATCAGGTATACTGTTTCATCGGACACAGCATAGGCAATAACGTCCTGGTCGGTCTCCTTTGGCCTTTCGACATGCTGGCGTTCGGCGAGATGCGCGATCGCGGTCATCTGGTTCCGGAGTACAAGGGCTTTCTCGTAATCCCCCTGTGCGGCATATCCGGCCATCTCTTCACGCAGCGAGACGAGGAGATCATGACTCTTTCCTTTCAGAAGAGCTGCGGCCCGGTCTACGTGTTTTCGGTAGTCTTCCTCGCTGATTGAACCGATGCAGGGAGCGCTGCAGGTGTGCATGTGGCGCCGGAGACAGGCGCGTTTCGGCAGTTTCCTGCAGGAACGCAGGAGGAAGACCCGTTTGATCACCCGGATGAGGGCGTCACGCTCCGCCGCAGAAACGAACGGACCAAAATACGAGGCTTCCCCTTTGGCCGTGCGCCGTGCAATCCCGATCCGAGGGAACTGCTCGGTTGTCAGCTCGATATAGGCATATCGTTTGGCATCCTTGAGATCGATGTTGTACTTCGGCTGGTGTTTTTTGATAAGGTTGTTCTCGAGCAGGAGCGCTTCGGTCTCGGTGTTGGTCACCATGACGCTGACTCGGGCGATACCTGAGACGAGGCTCCGGGTCTTTACGTCATGGTCTTTCTTCTGGAAGTAACTGCTCACCCGTTTCCTGAGGTTTTTTGCTTTTCCCACGTAGATGACCGTCTCTCCTTTGTCAAAAAAAAGATAACAGCCGGGGTCGTTGGGGAGGGTAGCAGTATCGAACATTTCGCAGAGTAGCGTCTTTCTGTCCAAGCTCATAAGGAATGGGGATAGGGTAACGGGTTTTCCGGAGAATTTTTTTTCAGGCGCAGGCCGGAAGGGTTGACCGGGTTCCCGGCCCTGAGAGAAACAAACTGATAGAAGATATCCTGTCCCGGGAGAACAACCAATGCTCTATTTTAAATTCCGCAGCGCATCCAAGTATACAAAGGGTACGCTGCCATGGTCACGAGTCTGCTGGTTGAAGGGTGCATTATCGGTCTCTTTGTGATCGCTGATGGCATCTGGGTCGTATTAACTCCCCCTTACGGAGATGAGCCGCAGGGATACGCAATAATTGCAATCGGGATATTCATCCTCCTGCTCACCATCCGGCACGGGCAGAAAGAGGGGCAACCGGAAGATACCGGGATGCGATGATATTTTAAACTCTGTTGAAATCCTCAGAGTCGAAGATTTGCGATGAACGCCGCCGCAGTCGAAGACTTATGTTTTCTCCACAGCCTGCGGCTGTCCCCACCGGGACGCCCCCGCGGCGGATCAATGAAGGTTGAAAAATAATTTTCGCATTAGATGAAACCGAACTCGCCCCGCCGTGCCTCGGAGAGGCCCTGAGGCGGGGAGACCTCATTTTAATCCAGATTTCTTTGAAAAAAATTATGAAGACTTTATCACTCCCTCGCAAGCATCCCTTTCAAAAACTGCCCGGTATCAGCTCTCCTTCATCGCAGCGACCTTCTCAGGCGTCCCGGTTGCGATGATCTCGCCGCCGGCGTCCCCGCCCTCCGGGCCGATATCGATGAGGTGGTCGGCTGACTTGATGACGTCGAGGTTGTGCTCGATCACGATCACGGTGTTGCCCTTCTCTACGAGGTCGTCGAGCACCTTGATGAGTTTTTTTGTATCATCGAAATGGAGCCCGGTCGTCGGCTCGTCCAGGAGATAGAGGGTCCTCCCGGTCGCCCGCTTCGCGAGCTCGCGGGTGAGCTTGATCCGCTGGGCCTCGCCGCCCGAGAGAGTCGTCGAGGACTGCCCGAGCTTGATGTAGTCGAGACCGACCCGTGAGAGGGTCTCGAGCTTCGTCCGTATGGAGGGTATGTTCTCGAAGAGCTTCATCGCTTCTTCGACGCTCATGTCAAGGACGTCGGCGATCGACTTGCCCTTGTACTTCACCTCAAGGGTCTCGCGGTTGTACCGCTTCCCCTTGCACTCCTCGCACTCGATGTACACGTCGGGGAGGAAGTTCATCTCGATCCGGATGAGGCCGTCACCCTCGCAGGCCTCGCACCGCCCGCCCCGGAGGTTGAAGGAGAACCGGCCCGGCTTGTAGCCCCGCATCTTCGCTTCCTTCGTCCCGGCAAAGACGGTGCGGATCTCGTCGAAGACTTTCGTGTAGGTCGCCGGGTTGCTTCGGGGGGTCTTCCCGATCGGGGACTGGTCGATGACGATCACCTTGTCGATCTCGGCATCGAAGACGATCGCGTCGTGCTTCCCGGCCTGCTCCCGGGACTTGTTGATGATCTGCATCATGCCCTTGTAGAGGGTCTCGTACACAAGGGTGGACTTCCCGCTGCCCGAGACACCGGTGACGACCGTGAGGAGACCGATGGGGAACTTCGCGGTGATCCCCTTGAGATTGTTCTCCCGGCACTTCTTCACGGTGATGAACCTCTTCGCGGCACGGCGCTTTGCCGGGACGTCGATCTTCTTCGTGCCTAAGAGATACTGGCCGGTCAGGGACTTTTTGTTCTTCTCGATCTGCTTCGGGTTCCCTTCCGCCACGATGGCGCCGCCGTGCATCCCGGCCCCGGGGCCCATGTCGATGACGTGCTCGGCGGAGCGGATCATGTCCTCGTCGTGCTCCACGACGAGCACCGTGTTCCCGAGGTCCCTCAGGGTCCGGAGGGTCTCGATCAGCTTCCGGTTGTCGCGCTGGTGGAGGCCGATGGAGGGCTCGTCGAGGACATACAAAACCCCCATCAGGTTCGAGCCGATCTGGGTGGCGAGCCGGATCCGCTGCGCCTCCCCGCCCGAGAGCGTCCCGGCATTCCGGGAGAGCGTGAGGTACCCGAGCCCGACTTTTTCGAGGAAGTCGAGGCGCGAGCGGATCTCCTTGATGATCTGGGTCGCGATCTCGGTCTCCTTCCCGGTCAGCTTCAGGTTCCGGAACAGGGCTGCGCTCCCCGCGACCGCCAGGTCGGTGACGTCTATGATGGACCTCCCGTCGATCCGGACGGCGAGCACCTTCTCCTTGAGCCGTTTCCCTTTGCAGGCCGGGCAGTCGGAGACCCGCATGTAGCTCTCGAGCTCGCGCTTCCGCCATTCCGACTGGGTCTGGGCGTAGAGCCGGGCGGTCTGGGGGAGGAGCCCTTCCCACTCCCCCGTGTGCGACCACTCGGCGTCGCCGCCCTTCATGCTCATCGAGAACTTCATCCGCCGGTCGGAGCCGTACATCAGCGCATCGTACTGCTCCTTCGTGAGGTCCCTAATCGGGGTGAGGGCCGAGAAGCCGTAGTTCCTCGCGAGGGTGGCGAGGTACTGGCCCCGGAACCCGTCCATCGGGTTGCGGTAGGGGGCTACGGCCCCGTCCGCGATGCACCGCTCCTTGTCCGGGATGATCAGGTCGGGGTCGAACTCCATCTTGACCCCGAGGCCGTGGCACTCCTCGCAGGCGCCGAACGGGCTGTTGAACGAGAACATCCGCGGCTGGAGCTCCTCGAAGGCCATCCCGCAGACCGGGCAGGCCATGAGCGAGGAGTAGGTGGACTCCTTCCCGTCCCCGCCCGCGACGAGGACGAGCCCCTCGGACTTCTTCAGGGCGTTCTCGACTGCCTCGGCGAGCCGGGTGCGGTCTGATGAGTCGAGCCGGTCGATGACGATCTCGATGTCCTGCTTTTTGTACCGGTCGAGGCTGATCTCCTCGTCGGTCCGGATGATCTCCCCGTTCACCCGGACGCGGGCGTAGCCTTCCCTGTTCAGGTCTTTGAGAAGCTGCTGGTACGTCCCCTTCTTCTGCCGGACGACGGGGGCGAGGACGGTCACCTGGCCCGGGTATTCCACCGCGATCTGGTCGGCGATCTTATCCGGGGTCTGGGCGGCGATGGGGATATTGTGCTCGGGGCAGTACGGCGTCCCGATCCGGGCGAAGAGGAGGCGGAGGTAGTCGTAGATCTCGGTGACCGTGCCGACCGTGCTTCGGGGGTTCTTCGAGGTCGTCTTCTGCTCGATGGAGATCGCGGGCGAGAGCCCCTCGATGGAGTCCACGTCGGGCTTGTGCATCAGCCCGAGGAACTGGCGGGCGTAGGCGGAGAGCGACTCGACGTACCGCCGCTGCCCCTCGGCGTAGAGCGTGTCGAACGCGAGCGTCGACTTGCCGGAGCCGGAGACCCCGGTGATCACCACGAGCTTGTCGCGGGGGATGGTGACGCTGATATTTTTGAGGTTGTGCTGGCGGGCACCTTTGATGATGATGTCTTTCATTCTTGTGCTGAGACAGTTTGGCGTGGGGTATTAAAGATGTGAAGGATGGGGTAAGTGAAAGTGAATGGGGGGGTTCCCTTTAGTATTCGTTAATTTTTTTACGAAGAAAAATGAAAAAAACGATTACATCCAATCATCTAAACTCGCATTTTCTGGTTTAGATTTTCCCGAAATAATTTTTGCAAACTGCTTCAAGTCTTCGGGTTGAACTGCTTCTTTTTGCCCTAAGTACTGAATCACTGATTCTTCTGATCTTACAATATCCCTCTGGATTTCAAATTCTTTATTCAATCCAAATGAATTGGCATAATTTGATAAAAATTTAGGATGATTCCAGATCAAATTATCTGTAATTTGATATTCAGAATAAATCTCATTCTTGTTTTTAGCCTTGCAGTATTTCACGTAATTATAGTTGGATCTATCAAAGAATCGTGCCCTATGCTCAACGGATACATTTGGAGGTTGCGGTGTTCCTCCAGGTCCTCCTCTTTTAGGGCTTCTATTTACACCAATAAAATCTACCCCCAGTGGTGCGGATAGGATATCGGAAGCTCCGCATGAGTCATCAGGAGGGTGGGGATTTTTTTCTCTCCGGATATTTGTGGCATAAAAAATAACCTCGTCAATCAAACCGGGTTTGTCAATAATTTCATGAAATCTTCGGATGTTTGGGGCATAATGCATCGATCCTGATCCTTCAAAATCGAACCAAAATTTTCTATAACCCATGTCTAAAAAAGTTTTAAACATGTCCTGGCATTTTAAAACACCAAGTTTCAAAGAGATCGGGACAAAAATTGGTTTTTTGTTTTTAAAACTCAAATTTTCGTATGAACTATCAACATAGTCAATGTATTCTTCAGGGTTCATTATTTGAATTTTCTTTTTACCCTCATACGCCATAATTTTGACATTGGGTATGAATAGAAAGTCGCTTCTGTCATAATAAATGCTTAAAAAACTGCTTAATTTATCACAGGATTTTTCAATAGAAAATGGATTAAACGTGAAAGTGATAGTGTTTAGTAAAATTTTTTCTTTAAAAATTGGAATATTTCTTAAATATTGATAAGATTCTTTCAAATAACCTACAGTACTGTCATTAATGGCATTTTCATATGTTTCTAAACCCACAAATCTGCTTCTTTCAATGAGAGGATTTTCTTCGAGATGTTCCAGATGAATATTTCTTAACGTGTTAATTCCTGGAGAATCGTTAAAATCTATCGGTTTGAATGGAGTTTCAATTGTATCGTCTCCAATTTTGAACCGTTTGGGTGTTAGGAGAGAATCTGATTGTTCTTCAACCTTCAAGATATCAATTTTTGTCATACTAGGGCCAGCTCAGATTTTTAATTTCTGAATGATTCCGTCAACGATCGTCGGATTAATTCTAAAATTACTTTCTTTTATCTTCTCTAATAAGGTTATGGCATCAGCAGGATCAAATAATTGAATGTTTGATGAGCAAAATCCGATAAGACCGACAGTTCCTATTAAATTCGGTTTTATCTCGATGATGCATTTTGTTACGATTTTTCTTGCAACCTCATCATCAAGTACACACAAGAAACTCGTTTCGTTATTCTTGTAATAGAAGAATGAAAATGTGATTACTTCATATTCGCCTTTACCCAACAATGGCCGTAAATAACCTAATATTGGATCGTTTTTCTCCATTAAGGGGATATTCATAAGTCGAATAATTTTATTTTCTATCGGTTTACTGCTGCTTCGTTTATTGATTTCATCGTAGACTTTTGGTACAATTTCAACAGAAAAAGAATCTAAAAATTTGTTCAAATAGCTTAACCTGATCGGCTCCTCTAAAATTTCATTTAAATCGCCTAGAAAACATATAAAAAACGAAGAATCAGGCAGTAACTTCATTGTCCTCGACAATCAATTCTTCATAACGTTGATGGGTAATTATTCCTTTATGTAAGAGACTGGTTGCCAATCTCTTTCTTTTTTTCATTAATTTATTAAAAACATCCGACTTTTCAGTGTAACCATAAGTTTTGTAGATTAAGAACATAAACTCATTATCAGAAAGATCGTCATAAAGAGAGCGGATATTTTTTATTATTCTTTCAAGAGAAGTGCGATTTTCGGGTTGCATTTGTTCTAGTACCAATTGATAATAGCATTCTCCTGCGGGAGTTAATTTTACTCCAGGTCTTCCCGAATCAAAAAATTCCGGATAATTCTCAATAGTAAATTCAGACTGAATTTGAATAGGGGCCGAATTTGTGAGGCATGAAATTAAAGAGTGAACTGAATTTTGGGAATGATTGAGTAACCAAAAAAAGTTCTTTTTGGAAATTTATTTTGCTGTTGATTGGTTTGTTTGCACTTCCAAGTAAGACAGATATTATTTTTTTTCTGATCTCCTCTTCAGTCTCAGGTGAAGTGTTCTTTTCGCTCATTTTTTCCCATCTGGTATTTTTTTCATCAAGATTGTTGTCCCTGAAGTTACGATATCATCTGGATCTTTGATATATGGCATGAATATTAATTCTGTGTTTTCATCCCATCCCGTTTGTTGCATGATCTCTTTCGGTATGTTGACACGATACTGATTGTTTACTTTTGTGATTTTAACCATCAGAGTGCACTCTGTGAAAGTGAATTTGATCATATACCTTTTTTATACCTATAATATACCTTTCTTACATTTAATATATTTTTCTCGAAAAATCAAGAAATCTGATTGTGACAGCGGTAAACTAGTCGTGAAGAAAATCTTATTTTTCCGGTGCAATTTAAAGAGACGCCTGGGTCCGCCCAATCCGTACCAACCCGGCCCCGCCCCGCCGCACCCGCCGGAGATCCCCGACCTCCTAAAAGGCCCTTCCTTTCATTTGGCCTTATAGCACCACGACCGGATCGGACTTTTGCCTCTGGTTATTGTCTATTATTGTACAGAAATCACCTCGCATCCCGCCCGGATAGCCCAAAATCCGCAGTAAAACGCTGCCCCGGAAACCCGTGTACTTAATTACCCCAGTTTTGCACGAAATTCGCCGGAACACCATCTCCGGAGGGCAATCGGAGCCCGATACGTGCCCGGATAGACCCTCCCGAGTGTTATCCAGATGACCCCCTCCGTTAACGACCAGTCATCAGTGCCCTGGCACCGGCGCCTGACGACGGCCTCGGTACCAATCCGGTCCCAAGGTCCGCTCACTCACCACAAGCCCGGCCCCGCCCCGCACGCACGCAGCCGTTACCGGAGCAATCACGGCCATCCTCCGCAGAACCCGGCCCGGCAATTCAGCGGATTATTTTCCGGCAGCCGGAAAATTTCCCGGGCCAAAGCTCGCTCGCGCCGGTTTACACTA